>CAWCAC010000001.1:0-6296 GCA_963793415.1 uncultured Solirubrobacterales bacterium
CACATCCACCCTGCCGTCGGCGGCGTAGAGGCGGTCTCGACCGGCGTTACCGATCAGGCAGTCGCGGCCACCCTCATCGCCGAGCTCGTCGTTGCCGGCGTGACCCTTGATCCGATCCCTGCCGCGGCCGCCGGTGAGCCGATCGCGGCCCGCGGTTCCGACCAGCCTGTCGCTGACCCCGGCCGCAGCGCAGCTCGAGCCCCGGTGCCTGGGCTCCGCGACCGACCTGCCGTCACGCTTGCCGCGCTTCCCCCTGCGCTTGCCCTTGCGGGGCGGCTTCGGAGCCACCGCGGGCTCCTCATCGACCGTGGGCTCGGCCGGCACGACGGCCGGCTCACTCGGCTCAACGACGGGCGCAGTCGGATCGGATGGTTCCACCACCGGCTCGCTCGGAGCGGTGGGCGCCGTCGGCTCGCTGGGCTCGGCCGGCGGGGAAGCCGGCTCAGTCGGCGGCATCGGCTCGGCCGGCGGGGCGGGAGGCTCGCTCGGCTCCGCCGGCGGGGCCGGTGGCTCGGCAGGCTCGGCCGGGGGCTCAGGCATCGAGCTCGAGACGAAATCACCGCATGCGCCGGGTCCGAGGCTGAACTCGCCGTCGCCGAGGTTCAGATAGCTGGGCTCGGCGACCACGTTGTCGCTGGCGCTGGCGCCGCTCATCGAGGGCTTGATCCCGCTGCCCTCGGGCGAGCCCGAGTACTTGCTGCTGGTCGTCCAGACGCAGTTTCTGCGGGCCACGTTGCCGCTCCCGGTCGGACCCTGCCAGTGCGACTGGACGTTGTAGCGGATCGTCGAGTTGGTGATCACGTTGCCCTCGACGACGTTGCGGTCGGAGGAGGAGTCGTCGTCGCCGCCGAAGATCACGCCCTGGCCGTTGCCGTCGATCACGTTGCCGGTGACCAGCGAATCATCGGCATCGGGGTAGAGCTGGACCCCGCGATCGGCGTTGGCGTAGATCGAGTTGTTTCGAATCACGGTGCCGCGAGCATGAGCGACGTAGATGCCGTGTTGGTGGTTGGTGGCCGGCAGGGTGCCGCAGTGGTGGATTCTGTTGCCCTCGATCAGCACCCCTCGGGGCTCCGCCTCGCCGGGGTAGTCGGAGATGTTGACGCAGATTGCGGTGTTGTGGTTGGTGATCTCGTTGCCGCGCAGGACGACCCGGTCGGCGTAGATCAGCGGCCCATGCAGATCATCCTCGTTGCGGCCATCGAGAATCAGGTTCTCGACGACGGCCCCGTCGGCGCCGGCGTTGAGCCGCAGCCTGCCGCGCAGGGTGGCGCGCTCGCCCGGGTAGCTGGTCAGCTTGACCTCGGGGGTCGAGAGCTTGAACTGGTCGGCGACGTAGGTTCCCGAGCGCAGGCACCCGGTCTCGCCCCGCTCGAGCCGGTCGAGCAGCTCGTCGACGCTGGCCAGCGGGGCGGCGGACGTTCCCGGCGCCTGATCGGAGCCGCCGGTGGCGACCACGTAGTCGCAGCCGTCCGACTGCGCTCCGGCGAACGGCACGAACAGTGCGACCGTGGCCGCAACGGCCGCGAACAGGGCAGCGAGCACGAGGTTGGTCGTTGGCGCATGACCGCGGGACATCGGGGTCTCCTTTCGGTGGCTGAGCCGTCTCGCAAGCGAGACCTCTGGCTTTGCGTCCCCGCCTCGCGACGGGTTTGCCTTTTTCGGTGGAGGCCTCCGGAACGTCCGGAGCGCTTCAGCTTGAGCTATCGGCCGGCAGCGGCCGAGCGGAAGCGCGGAGGCCGATCGTGGACGATCGTCCACGATGCGCCGACGCTATGAATGGGCGCCTGCAACCTCCTCTAGCAGGCTCACCAGCCTGCTCGCCTGCCGATCGCGCCGGTGCTCCTGCGCAAACGCCCGACCGCGCTCGACCAGCCCTTCGGCGCGCTCCCCCCGGTTCTCGCGTAGCGAGCGAACGGCAGCCGCCATCGCGGCCGCGTCGCCGTGCGGCACGGTCACGGCGACATTCGCCTGCTCGGCGACCCGCTGCAGCTCGCCACGGCAGGCTGCGACGACCGGGCGGCCGATAGCTCCGTAGTCGTAGAGCTTCGAGGCCACCGTTCGCTCCTGGCGCTCCGAGACGAGCAGCGCGTCGGCCGCGCGCAGGTGCCGCGCGGCATCGGCCGGCGGCATCAGCGGTCGCAGCTCGACCGCGCCGTCCGGGGCAGCGGCGGCCAGGCGCTCGATCTGCGCCCGCCTCGGGCCCTCCCCGATGATCAGCAGCCGGTAGCCGTCGCCGAGCATCGCAGCGGCCTCGACCGCTGTCTCGAGCCCGTGGGCGAGGCCGATGTTCCCCGCGTAGGCCCAGATGAAGGGGTCGCGTGGCAGGTTGACCGAGGAGCGGTCGGCGGGGATCTCGCCCGCCTGCAGCCACGCCTCGGTCGTCCCGTTGGCGATCACCTCGACCCGCGCGCCAGCTCCCGCGCTGCGGCCGATCTGCTCCGCGAAGGCCTCGTTGACGGTGACGATCGCGTCCGCGCCGCGGTAGAGCCAGCGCTCGAGCCGCTCCGCGAGCGAGACGACCGGACCCTCTGAGAGCTCGCCGAGCGCGACGGCGGCGTCGGGCCAGACGTCGCGCACGTCGAGCACCCACGGGCAGTGGTGCCGGCGTGAGAGGGCGGCCCCCGCGACTCCAACCGGCAGCGGCGGCGAGCTCGCGAGGATCACGTCCGGTCGCGGGATCCGGATGCCGGCGGCGGTCGCCGCGGCGGCGTAGGAGCCGTAGAAGCCGAGCCGGGTGAGCAGCGTCTTGCGCGGGCTGGTCAGCACCCAGAGGTAGTCGACGTCCGCTCCGAGCACCTCGCGGCGCCGGCGGAGCCGGCCCCGGTACGAGGGCTCGATCACCCCTCGCGGGTGGTTCGGCACCGGGCAGATGACGTGCACCTCGTGGTCGCGGCGGACCAGCTCCTCGACGAACGCCTCGATCCGGAACCGGCCGGCGGTGACCTCCGGGACGAAGTGCTGGGTCAGGATCAGGGTTCTCATCGGGCTCTCGGCGATACGATATTGCTCATGAGCGAGCCAGCCACAGGCCTAGCGCAGGCCGAGGAGACCGACGCCAAGCGGCGAGAGGGCATCGTCGATGTCGACGTCCACCCCGTCCCGAGCAGCGTCGACCAGATTCGCGAGCGGATGCCGATGCCCTTCCGCGACCGCTACCAGGGCGAGCGGCGCTCGTTCTTCAACAACCCCGTGCACGGATCACGGCTCGACAGCGTCCCTCCCGGCGGCGGGCCGAAGGGGTCCGATCCCGACTTCCTCCGCAAGCAGCTGATCGACGAGTACGGGGTCGCCTACGCGATTCTCGTCTCCCGGACCTTCTGCAACATCCATCCTGACCCCGACTACGCTGCGGCGATCGCGACCGCCTTCAACGAGTGGCTGGTCGAGGTCTGGCTGACCGAGCACAACCACGACGGCGCCTTCAAGGGCTCGATCACGATCGCCCAGCAGGACCCGGCGCGGGCCGTCGAGGAGATCGAGCGCTGGGCCGGGCACGAGCACATCGTCCAGGTGACGATGGACTCCGGCGCCCGGATGCCCTTCGGGCAGCGCTACTACTACCCGATCTACGAGGCCTGCGAACGCCACGGCCTGCCGCTCTCGGTTCACCCCGGCACCGAGGGGATGGGCATCAACCACCAGCCGACCCCCGGATACCCGACCCACTACATCGAGTGGCATTGCGCGATGTCTCTGGCCTTCCAGGCCCACCTGATCAGCATCCTCACCGAGGGCGTGTTCGAGCGCTACCCCGGCCTTCGCCTGGTCATGGTCGAAGGGGGCGTCGCCTGGCTCGCCCCGCTGCTCTGGCGGCTCGATTCCTACTGGAAGGCGCTGCGCTCGGAGGTGCCGTGGGTCCGCAGGCCACCCTCTGAGTACGTCGCCGACCACGTCCGGCTCGGGACGCAGCCGCTCGAGCGACCCGATGACGACACCCAGCTTTTGCAGCTGCTCGAGATGCTCGACGCCAAGCGCGTCCTGATGTTCTCGAGCGACTACCCGCACTGGGACTTCGACTCGCCGGCCCGCGCCTTCCCGCGCCTCGATGAGGACGTCCGCGAGGCGATCTTCTCGAGCAACGCGCGCGAGCTCTATCAGCTCGATCAATGACCCGACACCTGGTCGGCCGTGCCTCCGAGTTGCCACCGGGGAGTCGCAGAATCGTCGAGATCGGTGGCCGCTCGATCGGCGTCTTCAACATTCGCGGGAGCTTCTACGCGTTGCGCAACCGCTGTCCGCACCAGGGCGCGCCGCTGTGTCTCGGCTCGATCGGCGGAACGGCTGCCACCAGCGCGCCCGGCGAGTACTCGTGGGGACGCGAGGGCGAGATCCTGCGCTGTCCCTGGCACGGCTGGGAGTTCGACATCACGACCGGCAAGAGCGTGTTCAATCCGCATCAGATGAAGGTCCGGAGCTACGACGTGACCGTCAGCCACGAGCTCCCGGATGACGTGGAGATTGAGATGTACCCTGTCTCGGTCGAGGACGGACTGGTCCTCCTGGAAGTCTAGATTGGTGGGAGCGCAGAAATGGCCGTAGGGAAACCAAAGTCCGCCGAGATGCACCCCGGGCCCGGCTTCCGGGTCCGATACCGATTCGATCGCCCCGATCCGGACGTGATCGCCGGCCTCGGTGAGTTCGACACCCCCGACCTCTCGGATCTGATGAACCGCCTCTACGCGATGGTTCCGGCGATCCGCAACCAGACCGCCGAGGGTCTGAGGATCCTCGGCCCGGCCTTCACGATCAAGGTCTACCCAGGCGACAACCTGATGGTGCACAAGTGCCTCGACCTGGTCGAGCCGGGCGACGTCGTCGTGATCGACGCGGGCTCATCGACGATGAACGGCGTGCTGGGCGACCTGATCTCGACCAAGGCCCGCCATCGCGGGGTGCAGGGCTTCGTCGTCGACGGACTGATCCGCGACATCCCCGACATCAGGGCGATGGAGGACTTCCCGGTGTTCGCCCGCGGCATCACGCCGATCGGGCCGTTGCACCGCGGCCCCGGGGAGATCAACTACCCGATCTCGGCGGGCGGCATAGTCGTCCACCCCGGCGACATCGTCGTCGGCG
Organism: uncultured Solirubrobacterales bacterium; assembly: GCA_963793415.1. Lineage (GTDB taxonomy): Bacteria > Actinomycetota > Thermoleophilia > Solirubrobacterales > 70-9 > CAXMST01. The sequence continues at coordinate 5,080 of CAWCAC010000001.1, forward strand.
ACGGCAACGGTGTCGTGATCGTCCCCCAGGAGGTCAGCGCCGAGCTGCTGACCAGGCTCCTCGAGCGCAAGGAGCGCGAGCTCGAGTACCGCGACGCGATTCAGCGCGGTGAGTTCTCGAACGACTGGGTCGACGCGATGCTGTTCGACAGCGGCGTCGCACCCGAGGAGCCCGAGGCGGCCGGGCCGGCAAGCTAGCCGCCGGAGCTCACGGGTTTGACGATCAGGGTCCCCAGCGCGGACCTCACCTCACTGGTGGGGCGGTGCTTCGAGCGGGCCGGCATGGCCTCGAGCGACGCCGAGCGCGTCGCCGACGTGCTGGTCGACGCGAACCTCCGTGGCCATGACTCCCACGGCGTCGCCCGCGTGCCCGCCTATCTGCGACGGTTCGCAGCCGGTGCGACCGGCGGCGGCGAAGCGATCGGCGAGCCGCAGGGAGAGGGCCCGCTGCGACGGGTGGACGCCGGCGCTGCGCTCGGCCCGCTGGCCGGCCTGCGCGGCACCGAGCTCGCCGGCGCGCTCGCCCGCGATCACGGGATCGGATTGGTCGCGGTCGGTAACAGCTCGCACTTCGGCGCCGCCGGCTTCTTCGCGCGGCGGATCGCCGAACGCGATCTGATCGGCGCGGTCGCGACGAACGGGCCCGCGAACATGGCTCCCCACGGCTCCAACCGGCCGTTCCTCGGGACCAACGCCCTGGCGGTCGGGATCCCCGTCGGCGACGGGGAGCAGTTCGTGCTCGACATGTCCTCCAGCCTCGCCGCCCGAGGCAGGATCATCCGCAAGCGCGAGCTCGGCGAGCCGCTCGAGCCCGGCCTGGCGCTCGATGCCGAGGGAAAGCCGACCGAGGACGCGGCCGCGGCGCTGGCCGGGGCCGTGCTGCCGTTCGCCGGCCCGAAGGGCAGCGGGCTGGCACTCGCCATCTCGCTCGCGATCGGGATGCTCGCCGGAGCCAGCTTCGACGACGAGGCGGGCCGCTCCCAGGGTGACGATCCGACTCCCCAGGACATCGGCCACATCTTTCTCGCGATCGACCCCTGGCGCCTGGCTGACCGCGAGCAGGTCGAATCGCGAATCGCGGGGCTCGTCGAGCGGCTCCATTCCCTGCTGCCGCCGCTGGCTTCGACCGTGTCCTCTACCCCGGGGAGCGCGGCGAGCTCGAGCGCAGCGAGCGGCTCGCACGCGGCGCTGCCGCTCGCCCCGCAGGAGCTGACGAAC
>CAWCAC010000002.1:0-1987500 GCA_963793415.1 uncultured Solirubrobacterales bacterium
ATTCCGGGATTGTTGCAGCAAAAACCAACAACTTGTTCGAATTTTCCTTGGTGATACCATGAAATTTGCCACTATACGATTTGTCAGGGTGCTTGTAACGACCCTTGTCCTGATGGGATCTGCGACCTTTGCTCTGTCCGCTGTTCTGGTCCGCCTGCTGGCGCTCCTGGGTGAGGACGATCCTGCACCTTCACCGACGTGAGCGCCCAGGCCGGGATCACTGCGGCCCACCGCGGCAGTTGGGATGAGTATGCGGATGTTCCGGACTTCAGCGACGACTATCAGATGACCGGCCAGGCGTGGGGCGATTACGACAACGACGGCTTGCTCGACCTCTATGTCACCGGCAACCTTGCGCCCAACACGCTCTATCGCAACCTGGGCGACGGCACCTTAGCGTTTCACCGCTCAGCACGTCGGTGGCGCTGCCGCGCACGATCAGCGGCGGCGCGGTCTGGATCGACTACGACAACGACGGCTGGCAAGACCTCTACGTGCGGCCATGGGCGCCAAACGTCCTATTCCACAACGACGCCGGCGCGGGCTTCACCGATGTCACCGCGATCGCCGGAGTGGGCGACCCGGGCAAAGGCACCACGGCGGCCTGGGCCGACTACGACGGCGACGGCTTTCTCGACCTCTACGTGGCCAACTGGTCTTGCTATCCGCAGTGCGATCCGGTGGATCACACCCTGGCCCAAGATCGGCTCTATCACAACAACGGCGACGGCACCTTCGCCGACGTGACTGACCTATTGGATGTGAACCGGACAACACCGGTCAGAGCCGAGAAGACCACTGGCGCGTCCTTCACCGCCGGCTTTCTGGACGTCGACGACGACGGCGACCAGGACCTCTATGTGGTCAACGACAAGTTGCAAAACCCGGTGGGCAACGTACTCTGGCGCAACGACGGTCCCGGCTGTGGCGGCTGGTGCTGGTCCGATGTCTCCACCGCGGCTGGGGCCGATATCGAACTCCATGGCATGGGGCTTACGGTTGGCGATATCGACCTGGATCAGCGGCTGGACCTCTACGTGACCAACATGGTCGACCCTGGGGTGTTGCTGGCTGGGCAGGCCGACGGCGTCTACGATGATCGTGCCGCCCGGGGCTGCCCGACATCGCCACCAACGCGGTCGGCTGGGGCACGGCTTTCCTGGATTACGACAACGACGGCTGGCTCGACCTCTCTACACCACCACCGAGTTCATCAAGTTCAACGACCTGGAGGGCGCCTGGGGCATGCTCTTCCCCTTCCCCAACGCGCTCTACCACAATGTGGGCGGCCTTCGAGGATGCGACGCCCATCGACTGGATCGACGACCCACGGCCGAGCATGGGCATCGCGACGGCCGACTACGACGCGGACGGCGCGGTCGACTTCGTGACCGGCGACTGGAACCGCGGTTATACACTCTACCGCAACACGGGCACCGCAGCCGACGACCGGAACTGGATCACGCTGCGGCTGATCGGCGGCGGGCCGGTCAATCGCGATGCCATCGGCGCTCGGGTGCTGGTGGAAACCAGCGACGGGCGGACCCTGCGGGGACGTGAGCAGCGGCGCCAATCTGGGCGGCGGCAGCGAACGGTCGCTCCACTTCGGGCTGGGCGCGGATACCACGGTCGACCGCCTCGCCATCCGCTGGCCGGACGGGCGCACTGAGGCGATGGATACGCGGCCGTCAACCGCATCTGGAACGTGGCCTATCCGGTCGAGCGCGCTGACGCTGACGCCGACCGTGGCCTGCACCGACTGCGGCTCTAGACCCCGACAGCCACACCGACTGCTGCCGGTCGACGGGCCGCCGGAAAGCTTTGTCGACGTGAGCCAATCGGCCGGTATCACCGCGACACACGCTGGCAGTTGGCGTATGTTCAAAATGAACTTCGACACGGGCTACCTGGGCATCGGGCAGGCCTGGGCCGACTATGACAATGACGGTCTGCCTGATCTCTACGTGACCGGCAACCTCACCGCCAGCGTGCTCTTCCACAACGACGGCGACGGCACCTTCAGCGTGCCGCCGGCCGCCGCCGATGTCCGCCTGCCCAACACACTGACCGGCGGCACGGTCTGGGCCGACTACGACAACGACGGCTGGCGGGACCTCTATGTGCTGGCCCACGGCGCCAATGTCCTCTTCCACAATGCAGGGCGCCGGCTTCAGCGATGTCACCGAGTCGCCGGCGTGGGCGACACGGGCAAAGGCTCGACCGCGGCCTGGGGCGACTACGATAGGGACGGCTATCTGGATCTCTACGTGACCAACTGGTCCTGTTTCCCCGAGTGCGATCCGATTGACCCCCGGCCCAGGATGTGCTCTACCACAACAACGGCGATGGCACCTTTACCGATGTCTCCGACCTGTTGGAGTACGAGAAGTTGCAGGGCGCCGGTTTTGCCGTCAGCTTCGTCGACTACGACAACGACGGCGATGTGGACATCTACGTCGTCAACGATGCGCTCATGAACCCCGTGGGCAACGTGCTCTTCCACAACGACGGTCCCGGCTGTGACGGCTGGTGCTGGATCGATGCCGGCGGAGACGGGCGCCGGCATCGTCATCGAGGGCATGGGGCTGGCCGTGGGCGACTACGACAACGATCTGGACCTGGATTTCTTTTTCCCCAACATGGTCAACCCCAGCGCGTTGATGCAGAACGACGACGGCCTTTCGTCAACGCTGCACGCCAGGCCGGCGTGGAGATCGGTCCCAGCGCGGCCGTCGGCTGGGGCACCGACTTCTTCGACTACGACAACGACGGCTGGCTTGACCTCTTTCTGGGCACCACCGAGTTTCGCAATTGGGACGCCGCCCCGCCGCCCGACGGCATGCATTTCCCGCACGGTAACTTCCTCTTTCGCAACGACGGCGACGGCACATTCACCGAGGTCACACCGGAGAGTTGGAGCGAGAACCCGCATCGCAGCATGGGCTTCGCCTACTCCGATTACGACGGCGACGGCTGGGTGGACTTCGTGACCGGCGACTGGAATACCGACTACCGGCTCTTCCGGAACCAGGGAACGAGGGGCGGGCAACAACTGGCTGACAATCCGGCTGGTCGGCGATGGGTCGGTCAACCACGACGCCCTGGCGCGCGGGTCTACCTGATGACCACCGACGGTCGCACGCTGATGCAAGAGGTCAAGAGCGGCTCCAGCCTGGGCGCGGGCAACGATACGGCGCTCCACTTCGGTCTGGGCGAATCGACCGTCGATGAGCTTTCCGTCGTCTGGCCCAATGGCAACCGCATCTACTATCGCGGCGTAACGCCCGAATCAGGTGTGGACGCTTGAATATCCGGGGTTTGATTGAGGATCTATGTCGTGGATAGATGGGTTGAGGGATGCTGCTGCTTGCTACGTGCTGCGTGAGGTTCTTTTCGACGACGGGTATCGATATTGGTGGTGTTTGGCCAGATGCCGCCCAGGTTCGGAAACGACAATCTCTGCAGAAACATCAGCAAGCAGCAGGCAGCAAGCAGCAAGCAGCAAGCAGCACCTTCGGTTTTCAACGCACAACCAAGGAGCAACACATGTCATACGAAGACGGCTGGGCGGCGCTCAACTTGGAGATGCCGGCACGCATCCCGCGGACGGAATATTCGGCCGAGGGACACTGGGATCTGATCAAGGCGGTGACGGGCATCGACGTCGGCGTGGAGAGCCCGGACGACGTGAAGTTGACGGGCCAGCGTCGAATTTCAGCGCGCCTGGAACTACGATTTCTTCTGGAGCACGCTGATCTCCAGCGACGATCTCGGGCGATGTGCGCACCGACATGGGCCATGCCGAGTACGCGGCCGGCGGCGTGGATCGGCGCGACACGGTCCATCAACTGACGCACCGATCCGGAGGAGGTCCTCAACTTCGATCCGTGGGAGATCGCTGGGCCCCATCGACATGGCCGGCGACGACCAAACGCTTCGAGGATCACTACCGGCCAACTGCGACCGCCACTCGCTTCGGCGTCAACATGACCGGCGTCTACATCACGCTGATCTCCGGCTTCATCGATCTCTTCGGCTGGGACATGCTGCTGCTGGCCGCCGGCATCGATCCGAACCGCTTCGGCGACCTGGCCAACCGCTACGCCTCGTGGATGCAGCAGTACTACGACGCGCTGGCCGAGGCCGACGTGCCCGTGCGTCATGATGCACGACGACATCGTCTGGTCCTCCGGCCCCATCTTCCGCCCGGCCTGGTATCGCGAATACGTCTTCCCCAACTACAAGAAGTACCTTGCGCCGCTTCTCGAGAGCGGCAAGAAGATCATGTACACCTCCGACGGCAACTTCAACGAGTTCATCGACGACATCGCCGACGCCGGCGTGCACGGCTTCGTCTTCGAGCCGTTGACCAGCCTGGAGACCATCGTCGAGCGCTACGGCCAGACCCACGTCATCATCGGCAACGCCGACACGCGCATCCTGCTCTTCGGCACCAAAGACGAGATCCGCGCCGAGGTCGAGCGCTGCATGTCCATCGGCCGCGACTGCCCCGGCTTCTTCATGGCCGTCGGCAACCACATGCCGCCCAACACGCCGGTGGAGAATGCGCTGTATCTACAATGAGGTTTATGAGGAGTTGTCGAGAAGGTAAGGGTCTGCTGCTTACTACGTGCTGCGTGAGGTCTTGTTGACGAGCTGGTTTCGGTATTGGAGGCTGGTCAACCGGACGCCGCCGAACTGCGAAAGCCACAGTCTCCACGGAAACCTCACGCAGCAAGCAGTACGCAGCAGCCTTCCCTTTTCACCCAATCACCACACCCAGAATCGGATCCACCTCCATGGCCCAATCCGCCATCAGCGCTGACGCTCAGAAGAACGTCACCTGGAATTTCAACGTCAACCTGATCGACGTCATCTTCATCACCTTCGGCCTCAGCCTGATCTCGCGCGAGACGGTCATGCCGGTGCTGGTGAGCACGTTGACCGACTCCAAGCTGGCCATCGGCATGATCCCGGCCATCTGGGCGTTGGGCTATTACCTGCCCCAGCTGCTGACGGCCAGCTTCACCGAGCGGCTGCGCTACAAGAAGCCCTTTGTCATGGTGGTCGGCAGCGTGGGCGAACGTTTTCCCTACTTCTTCATCGCCGTGGCCATCTGGGCCTTTGCCGCTCGCCGTGCCGACGTTGACGCTGACGCTCTTCTTCTTTTTCATCGGCATGGCCGCCTTCAGCGCCGGCATCGCCACGCCGGCCTGGTTCGACATGATCGCCAAGGTGATCCCGGTGCAGCGGCGCGGCATCTGGTCGGGCATCGGCCATGGCGTGGGCGCGCTGCTGGGCTTCCTGATCGGCGCCTATGTGGTGGCGCAGGTGCTGGAAAACGTCGCCTACCCCAACAACTTCGCCCTGCTCTTCGCCCTGGCCTTCGTCTTCGTCATGATCTCCTGGGCCGGGCTTTCGCTTGACGCGTGAACCGCCCAGCGAGACGGTCAAGGAGCGGGTGCCGCTGAGCCACTATCTGCGCCAACTGCCCGATGTGTTGCGCAGAGATCACAACTACTCACGCTTTCTGATCAGCCGCACGACCATGCAACTGGGCGCCATGGCCGCCGGCTTCTACATGGTCTTCGGCACGGAGAAGCTTCGCCATCAGCGGGGCCGGCGTCGGTCTCTTCACCGGCGTGCTGATCGCCAGCGTGGCCCTCATGAATCTGGTCTGGGGGCTGATCGGCGACCGCTGCGGCCACAAACTGGTGCTGACCGGCGCCGCCTTTGCCATGGCCCTGGCCGCGCTCATCGCCCTGGTCTCGGCTTCGCAGGAATGGCTGCTCGTCACCTTCGTGCTGATGGGCGCGTATCTGGCCGCCGATCAGGTCTCGGCGCTCAACATCATTCTTGAATTTTGCGAACCGGAAGATCGCCCGACCTACATCGGCCTGACCAACACGCTGTTGGCCCCGGTGCTGATCCTGTCGCCCATCATCGGCGGCTGGCTGGCGACCGTGGCCGGCTACAACGGCCTGTTTATCGCCACGCTGATCTTCTCCGTGATCGGCGGCCTGATGATGGCCTTCTGGGTACGCGAGCCACGACATGAAAAAAGACTTAGCCACAGATGAACACAGATAGGCGCATGGATGTTGCACAGATATTTTCAGGGAGCGTCTGAGCGTCCAGACGCAATTGAGAAATCATCCGTGTCCCATCGTGAAAATCTGTGTCCATCTGTGGCAAAAAAGGAGCATCTCAATGAATCAGACCGACTTCCTGCCCTACCGCCAGATCCACCTGGACTTCCACACCAGCGAGCACATCGCCGGCATCGGCGCCGACTTCGATCCCGGATGAGTTTGCCGACGACGCTGGTCAAGGCCCATGTCAATTCCATCACCTGTTTCGCCCGCTGCCACCACGGCTGGCTCTACTACCAGTCGCCCAACTTTCCCCGAACGCATCCACCCCCACCTGGAGCGCCCCAATCTGCTGGTCGAGCAGATCGAAGCCTGTCACACGCGGCGGCATCCGTGTGCCGATCTACGTCACCGTGCAGTGGGACTACTACACGTCCAGCCGCCATCCCGAGTGGGTCTGCGCGGGCGCAGACGGCACAATTCTGGGCACGCCGCCCTTCGAGGCCGGCTTCTATCGCTGGATGAACGTGAACTCGCCCTATGTCGACTTCCTCAAGGCCAGCGTGGCCGAACTCTTCGAACTGATGCCGGTGGACGGCTTCTTCTTCGACATCGTCCAGCCGATCCCGTCGGCCGATCGCTACACCCAGAGCAAGATGCGCGCCGCCGGCCTCGATCCGGCCGACGATGCAGCCCGCGCGCAGTTCAGCATCGATTCGCTCAACGCCTTCAAGCGGGACATGACCCAGTTCGTGCGCCAGTTCAGCGCCGACGCCAGCGTCTTCTACAACGCGGCCACATCGGGCCGCGCCACCGCGGGCTGGACGACGCCTACACCCACTGGGAGTTGGAATCGCTGCCCAGCGGCCATGGGGCTATCAGCACTTCCCCGTCACCCAGCGCTACGCCCGCAACCTGGGCATCGACACCATGTCGCACACGGGCAAGTTCCACACGGCCTGGGGCGATTTCCAGTCCTTCAAGAACCCGGCAGCACTGCAGTTCGAATGCTTCCGCATGATCGCCATGAACGCCAAGTGCCTCATCGGCGACCAACTGCCGCCCAACGGCCAGCTGGAACCGGCCGTCTACGACCTGATCGGCGGCGTCTACGCGTCGGTGGAGGAGAAGGAACCGTGGTGCCGGGGCGCAACCGCGGTCAGCGAGATCGGCGTCTTCACGCCCGAGGCCTTCCGCGACCCGATCGACCGCGACCAGCCCGGCGCGATCAAGGGCGCCAACCGCATGCTGGACGAGGCCGGCTACCAGTTCGAGATCCTGGACGCCGCACAGCGACCTGTCGCCCTTCAAGGTGCTGATCCTGCCCGATAACATCCCGGTCTCGCCCGAGTTCGGGGCCAAGTTGCAGCCTACCTCGCCAACGGCGGCACGCTGCTGGCCAGCTTCGAGTCCGGGCTGAACGCGCGATGGCAGCGACTTCACCCTGGATGCGCTGGGCGTGAGCATGGCCGGCGACGGTCCGCTCGATGCCGACGGCAACCTGGTGCGCGGCGTCGACTATCGACCGCGGCGACTACGCCGAGTATCTGCTGCCGGGCGAAGAGGTCGGCCAGGGGCTGCCGCGGCGTGGAGCATGTGATGTACATCCGCGGCATGGCGGTCGAGGCCAAGCCGGGCACGAGGTGCTGGCCGAGATCGTGCCCGCCGTCTTCGACCGCACGTGGGAGCACTTCTGCTCGCATCGCCAGTCGCCGTCGGGCGGCGAGACCGCTGCGGCCGGCCATCGTGCGCAACGGCAACGTGATCTACATCAGCAGCCCCATCTTCAGCCAGTACAACCAGAACGCACCGCTCTGGTGCAAGAAACTGGTGCTCAACGCGCTGGACCTGCTGCTGCCCGAGCCGCTGGTGCGCCACGATGGACCGAGCAGCATCTTCGCCACGCTCAACGAGCAGGCGGCAGAGAACCGGCAGGTGCTGCACCTGCTGCACTACATCCCCGAACGCCGCGGCCTCGACTTCGACGTCATCGAGGATGTGATCCCGCTCTACGACGTGGCCGTTTCGCTGCGGGTCGAGCAGCCCGTGGCCGGCGTCTTGCTCGTGCCGCAGGGTGAGGCTGTCGATTTTGCGGCCGAGGAATGGTCGAGTCGATTTCGTGGTGCCAAAGATCGAAGGGCATCAGATGGTGGAGATTCAGTCCAATACTCCAATAGGAGCAACGATCAATGAAACAACTAACACTCGGAAACACCTCCGTCAGCGCGCTCTGCTTGGGTGGCGTTTGGTTTGGAGCGAAAGAAGACAAGGCTACCTCGTATCCGGCTGCTGGATCAGTACGCCGATGCCGGAGGCCGCTTTGTCGACACGGCCAACATGTACGCACACTGGTTCAGCGAGGAGACCAGCGGCGGTGAGAGCGAGACCGTCATCGGCCAGTGGCTCAAGCAGCGCGGCAATCGGGACGAGTTCGTCATCGCCACCAAGCTAGGCTTTCCCTATCCCGGCGTGGAGCAAGGGCTGCGCTGCCTCGCAGATCATCGACGAATGCGACAAGAGCTTGGCTCGCCTCCAGACCGACGTCATCGACCTCTACTACGCGCACGTCGATGACCGCAACACGCCCTATGAAGAGACCATGGAAGCCTTCGACAGGCTGGTGACCGCCGGTAAGGTGCGTCAGCTCGGCGCGTCCAACTACGCGGCCTGGCGGCTGGCCGAAATCAACATGACAAGCAAACAGAACGGCTGGGCATCCTACGTCGCGCTTCAGCAGCGCCACACGTACCTGCGCCCCAAGCCCAACGGCGACTTTGGTTCACAGGTCGTTCTAGACGAGCCGACCATCGACTGCTGCGCGGCTCATGACGTGCGCATCCTGGCCTATTCGCCCACAATCAACGGGGCCTACGCCGATCGATGCTGACCGGCCGATTCCCGAGCAGTATGAGACACCCGATACCGTGGCACGTTTGGCCACGTTGCGCGAGATCGCTGCCGAGGTTGAGGCGTCGCCGCTCCAGGTCGTGCTGGCCTGGATGTTGCACGGCTCGCCGGCCATCCTGCCCATCATCGGCGGCAGCACCGAGGCGCAACTTGCGGAGAACCTGGGCGCGCTGGATGTCGTATTGAGCGACGAACAGATGGTGAGATTGAACGAGGCCGGCGCGTGAGCAAAACAGAACAACGGATTTAGCGTGGAGTGACGGTAGCGAATCCGTTCCGTTCTAAATTCGCCACAGTTCGAAAGCTACTGATTCATTTATAGGAGACAAAATGTCGAAGATCACACTTGAAAAAATTGAAGCAGGCATCAAGGACGGCCCGTTCGACGCGTCCTGGGATTCGCTGGAAGCCTACGAGTTCCCGGACTGGTATATGGACGGCAAGTTCGGCATCTTCATCCACTGGGGACCCTACTGCGTGCCGGCCTTCGGCAACGAATGGTACCCGCGCCACATGTACGTCGAAGGGATCCAAGGAATACGAGCACCATCGTGAGACCTACGGCCCTCAGGATGAGTTCGGCTACAAGGACTTCATCCCCATGTTCAAGGCCGAGAAGTACGACGCTCAGGCCTGGGCCAAGCTCTTCAAGGATGCCGGGGCCAAGTTTGTCGTGCCGGTGGCCGAGCACCATGACGGCTTCCAGATGTACGAGAGCGACCTCTGCAAATGGAACGCGGCCGAGATGGGACCCAAGCGCGACGTCGTCGGCGAGTTGGCCGAGGCCGTGCGCGCCGAGGACATGGTCTTCGGCGTCTCCAGCCACCGGGCCGAGCACTGGTGGTTCATGAACGGCGGCAACCATTTCCCGTCCGACGTGCAGGATCCTGAGTACGCCGATTTCTACGGCCCGGCCAAGGGCCAAGGGCGCCCGACCGAGCAGTACTTCGACAATGCGCCGGACGAAGCATATCTCAACGATTGGCTGCTGCGCACCTGCGAGATCATCGACAAGTACGAGCCCAAGCTCATCTGGTTCGACTGGTGGATCCAGAACATGGCCTTCAAGCCCTATCTGAAGAAGTTCGCGGCCTACTACTACAACGCTTCAGCCAAGTGGGGCACAGGCGTGCGGCGTCAACTACAAGTACGACGCCTTCCCCGCCGGCACGGCCGTCTTCGACATCGAGCGCGGCCAGGTGCGCCGCACCCATGGCCTCTTCTGGCAGAACGACACCTCGGTCTCCAAGAACTCCTGGGGCTACATCGACGGCCATGACTACAAGGTCGCCAACGACATCATCGGCGACCTGATCGACGTGGTCACCAAGAACGGCGCGTTGCTGCTCAACATCGGCCCGCGTCCCGACGGCACCATTCCCGAAGAAGAGCAGGCAATGCTGCTGGAGATCGGTCGCTGGCTCCAGGTCAACGGCGAGGGCATCTACGGCACGCGTCCGTGGCACGAATCGGGCGAAGGTCCGACCCAGGTGGCCGGACGGCGCGTTCACCGACACCAAGCGCACCGTCTTCACCAGCGAGGACATCCGCTTCACCCAAAAAGAGGGCGCGGTCTACGCCCATGTGATGGCGTGGCCGGCGGATGGCCAGGTCGCGCATCCACAGCCATGGGCGGCGATTCGATCTACGCCTTGGAGAGCATCGATTCCATCGAACTGCTGGGGCAGGATGTCAAGCCCACGTGGGAGATCGAGCGCCGATGCGCTTGATCATCGATCTGCAGGGCGGCGAGCCGACCGGCAGTCCGCTGACGTTGAAGATCGTGGCCGGCTAACGACGTTCCGTCCTCGTTCTTGTTCTCGAAATCGACACTCTGTTCGAGAACGAGAACGAGAACGAGATGGGCATTCCGCGCCGGTTATGCTTTCGCTATGTATTCGACTCCGTCGATTCCTTGGAAGTCAACGTCCTGCGTCCATAGGACGGCGTCAAATGCACGGGCAGTGGCCAGGATGATGCTGTCGGCCATCGCGATCTTGTGTTCAGACGATAGGGCGGCTGCGTTGATAGCGATTCCCTGGGATAGATCGGCGACGGTCCCCAGTGACATGATTCCGACCGCCAGAAGCGCGTCTTCCTCGCCTCGCTGGGCAACGAGACGCTTGAAGACTTCGTATATGCAGATTGTGGGTATCACCAGCGTATCGCTCGCCTTGATGGCCGGCGCAAAGAAGTGAGCATTGCTGCCGCCGGCAAAATATTCAAGCCAGCCGGATGAATCGACGACATTCATAGCTCACGATCCGTCTTCTCCCGGCGCGGATCGCTGTCGATACCCGAGAACAAGCCTTCCGCTTGCTCAATCGGGGGGATGAGGACAACCCGCAGCGTATTTTTGTAAGGAATAAATTGAATCCGTTGCCCCGGTTTGAGATTGAACTGTTTGCGAATGGGGCTGGGAATGACGACTTGATATTTGGATGAGATTGTAACCGTATTCATGCTTTACCCTTTCTGATCCAACGGAAAACGTAAAGTGATTCTATCATAGGACAGGGCAATTGCTCAAGCAGCACAGCGCGTAGCAACAAACGATCTAACTATACAGGCCGTTTCACCAATGGGCCGCGGATTAGGCGGATGAGGCGGACGAAACCGGATTCATTCGGATTTATCTGCGGGAATCCGCCTCATCCGCCTAATCCGCGGTCTATCACCATGCGAATCTCCAGTTTTACCAAACGACAAACCAAATGACGGACCACAGAACCCCCCTCCAACCTCATGTCCGTACGATTCCTGAATCGAGAGGCGACAACCATGCCCGACAAACGACCCAACATCCTCTTCATCATGACCGACGACCACGCGGCCCACGCCATGAGCTGCTACGGCAGCCGGATCAACGAGACGCCCAACCTCGACCGCATCGCCGAGGGCGGCATGCGCTTCGACAACTGCTTCTGCACCAACTCGATCTGCACGCCCAGCCGCGCCACGATCCTCACCGGCACCTACAACCACATCAACGGCGTGACCACCCTCTCCACGCCCATGGACAACCGGCTGCAGACCTTCCCCAAGCTGCTGCAGGCAGGCGGCTACCAGACGGCCATGATCGGCAAGTGGCACCTGGGCCACGGCGAGCTCCATCGACCCGACCGGCTTCGACTACTGGAACGTCCTGCCCGGCCAGGGGCTCTACCACAACCCCGAGATGATCGAGATGGGCGAGCGTCAAGGTCTTCGCGGGCTACGCCACCGACCTCATCACCGACATGTCGCTCGACTGGCTGCGAGAACCGCGACCCGGACAGGCCCTTCTGCCTGCTGTGCCACCACAAGGCGCCCGCACCGCCCCTGGGAGCCGGACGAGAAGCACGCCGACATGTACGAGGACGTCGACATCCCCGAGCCGGAGACCTTCAACGACGACTACAGCAACCGGGCCGCGGCCGCGGCCGCGGCCGACCATGCGCATCGACCGCGACCTCAACCTGACGGACCTCAAGGCAGCCCGTGCCCGCGGGCCTGACGCCGGAGGAGTCCAAGAGCTGGAAGTACCAGCGCTACATCAAGGACTACCTGCGCTGCGTCGCCTCGGTCGACGACAACGTCGGGCGCCTGCTCGACTACCTGGACGACGAGGGGCTGGCCGACAACACCATCGTCATCTACACCTCCGACCAGGGCTTCTTCCTGGGCGACCACGGCTGGTACGACAAGCGCTTCATGTACGAGGAATCGCTGCGCATGCCCTTCCTCATCCGCTACCCGCGCGAGATCGCGGCCGGGCAGCGTCAACGACGACATGGTGCTCAACGTCGACTTCGCGCCGACCTTCCTCGACTACGCCGGCGTCGAGATCCCGCGCCGGCAGATGCCATGCAGGGCGACAGCTTCCGCCCGCTGCTGCAGGGCGAACTGCCCGCCGACTGGCAGACGTCGATGTACTACCGCTACTGGATGCACCTGGCCCACCACAACGTCTACGCCCACTACGGCGTGCGCACCCAGCGCTACAAGCTGATCTACTACTACGCCGATGCGCTGGGCCAGCTCGGGGCCATCGACGACCCCAAGGAACCGGAGTGGGAACTGTTCGACCTGGAGAAGGACCCGTACGAACTGAACAGCGTCTACCACGATCCGGCCTACGCCGACGTGGTGGCCGAGCTGACCGCTGAACTGGATCGCCTGCAGGCCAAGGTCAAGGATGAACCCTACGTGCCCGGCAAGTTGCCGACCTACATTCCCGGCATGGATGACGAGGTCGCGCCGGACGAAGCCGTGCTATGGTATGATCGGCCGGCCGAGCAGTGGGTCGAGGCCCTGCCCGTCGGCAATGGACGGCTGGGCGCCATGATCTTCGGCGGCGTGGAGAACGAGCGGCTGCAACTCAACGAGGACACGCTCTGGTCGGGCCACCCGCGTGACTGGAACAACCCCGGCGCCAAGGACGTGCTGCCGGCCGTGCGCGAGGCCATCTTCGCCGGTGACTACGAACGCGCCGATGAACTGGCCAAAGGCATGCAGGGCATATTCACCCAGTCCTATCAGCCCATGGGCGATCTGCGCCTGAACTTCGAGCATGAGGGCGAGGCCAGCGACTATCGCCGTGATCTCGATCTGGACACGGCAGTGGCCTCGGTCTCCTATCGCGTCGGCGAGACCAACTTACACGCGAGAGTCTTCGCCAGCGCGCCGGACCAGGCCATCGTCCTGCGGCTGACCGCGGACAAGCCGGGGCAGCTCAACCTCAGCGCCCAGTTGGACAGCAAGCTGCGCTTCACCACGGAGGTCACGGCCCGCGGTCTGGTCATGTCCGGACGCTGCCCGAGCAACGTCGTCCCCTCCTACAAGCCGTCGGACGAGCCGGTGACCTATGCCGACGATCCGGCGGAGATGGGCATGGCCTTTGCCGTGCACGTCGACGTCTCCGCCGATGCCAACGCACGTCTCACCTCAGAGGACGGCGCGCTGCGCGTCACCGACGCCTGCGAGGTGACGCTGGTCATCACCGCTGCCACCGGCTTCAACGGCTTCGACCAACTGCCCGGTCTCTCTGACGTCGATCCCGTGGCGATTGCCCGACAGCAGGCTGCCGTGGCCGGCGCTCGCCCCTACGCCGTCGTCCGGTCCGACGCCGATTGCCGACCACCAGCGCCTCTTCCGCCGCGTCTCGCTCGATCTGGGCTGGACGGAGGCCGCCGATCTGCCCACCGATGAGCGCATTCGCGCCTTCAAGGGCGGCGACGATCCGGCGTTGGTCGCGCTGCTCTTCCAGTATGGACGCTATCTGCTCATCACCTCGTCGCGGCCGGGCACCCAGGCGGCCAATCTCCAGGGCATCTGGAACGACGAGGTGCGTCCGCCGTGGAGTTCCAACTACACGGTCAACATCAACACCGAGATGAACTACTGGCTGGCCGAGCCGACCAATCTGGCCGAGTGTCACGAGCCGCTCTTCGACCTCATTGGGGAGATGAGCGTCAACGGGCGCGAGACGGCCAGGGTCAACTACGGCGCCGGCGGCTGGGTGGCCCATCACAACGCCGATCTCTGGCGGCAGACCGCGCCCGTGGGCGACTTCGGCCAGGGCGATCCGGTCTGGGCCTGCTGGCCCATGGCCGGGCCGTGGCTCTGCCAGCATCTCTGGGAACGCTACCTCTTCAGCGGCGATGTCGACTTCCTGCGCGAGCGCGCCTATCCGCTCATGAAGGGCGCGGCCGAGTTCCTGCTGGACTGGCTGATCGAGCACGACGGTCATCTGGTCACCGCGCCGTCCACGTCGCCGGAGAACAAGTTCACCACGCCGGACGGCCAGCATGCCGCCGTGAGCTACGCCTCGACCATGGACATGACGCTGACCCGAGACCTCTTCGGCAAGTGCGTGGCCGCGGCCGAGATTTTGGGCGTGGATGCCGACTTCGCTGCCCAGCTCACCGAAGCGACGGCCAAGCTGCTACCCCTTCCAGATCGGGCGGCTGGGCCAGTTGCAGGAATGGGCGCTGGACTGGGATGATCCCGAGGATCAGCATCGCCATGTCTCGCATCTGCTCGGCCTGCATTCCGGCAACCAGATCACGCGCCGGGGCACGCCCGACCTCTGGGAAGCGGCCAAGCGTTCGCTGGAACTGCGCGGCGACGGCGGCACCGGCTGGTCCATGGCCTGGAAGGTCAACTTCTGGGCCCGCTTCGAGGACGGCGACCACGCGCTCAAGATGATCGGCAACATGCTGCAACTCTGCGAGCACTCGGACGTCGTCATGCAGGCCGGCGGCGTCTACGCCAACCTCTTCGACGCCCACCCGCCCTTCCAGATCGACGGCAACTTCGGCGTCACCGCCGGCATCGCCGAGATGCTGCTGCAGAGCCAGAACGGCGAGATCCATCTGCTGCCGGCGCTGCCGTCCACGTGGCGTGAGGGTAGTGTGCGTGGCTTGCGTGCGCGTGGCGGCTTCACGGTGAATATACGTTGGGCGGAAGGAAAGCTGGCGCAGGCGGAGATCGACGTGAAGGCCAACGGCCCATGTCGTGTGCGCACCGGCGTGCCCGTTCGTGTCCTTGCCGAAGGCGGCACTGTGGCCGTGCGCGAGATCGAGCCGGGCTTGTCGAGTTTGATGCCTATGCTGGCGCGATCTATGAGGTGATGCCAGTGTAGGCGAGCGGGGAATAAAGTGTGAGTGGCAGGCTGCTTCCGTGTAGCCTGTCACTTTCGATAAATGTCTTTTCGATGTAGGCAATGCAGCACAATCACATGCTGTTTGGCGTCATCGATCTGGTAGCGAATCCGATAGTCACCGACTCGTATTCGATACTCGTCGTTCTCGCTAGCCAATTTGACCGTTCCTCTAGCGTGTGGGTTGTTCTGTAATTGTTGAAGGCGGGATAGAATGCGGAGAAGCGGAACTGTTGAGGAATTCGGTTGAGTTGCTTCTCCATGGCCCGGGGGATGACCAGGTTGTACATCAGGTCGTCCAATCCTGTTTTGCGATGTACTCTTCCAGCGTGATGTAGTCGCCGGCCCCGTAGTCGGCTTTCGCTTCGAGAACGCCGACGCTCAGTTTCGGATCGTTATCGATCATCTCTTCTTCCATCGCCGCGATCTGATCTTCCAGAATGCTGTAGAGCTTGAGTTTCTCAGCATTGCCAAGTGCTTTGGCCGCTTCAATCAAAGTTTCAAATGGCACTGTCACAGTAGCTTGGGTCATATTTCTTCCAAGTCTTCCACGCCACATGGGACTAACTACTTGATTTGTATCATGGATTCATGAGACGGTCAATCGCTACATCCCTGGATCATCTTCCCAGATTCTCGTTTCCATATACGCGGATCATGTGTCGTACAGGACTAACTGTTTGCTAGACAAACCGTGTTGTCTACTGAAGCATACTGTCGACATCTCCAAGGGAGCTATTTAGTGTAGGCTGAGAGAGCTATGATTAGGCGATCTCCGTTTGGAACACCGCTCTGCACGATGGTGAAATTAAACCAGAAAGCCGGCATATGGCATGTGCGAAATTGCGCCTTGGTTGAATGGTGGTCATGGAGGTGTCGTCTTGGCTCAACCTCGGGCCTACGGATCTGTTAGTTGACGATAAAGCCATTGTGATACAATCGGAGACATGAGGATTTATCTGGACACATGTTGCCTTCAACGACCATTGGATGATCGAAGTCAGTTGAGAGTCGATCTGGAATCAGAGTCGATTCTTGCTGTCTTGGTCATGTGTGAACAGGGCGACGTCGAAATAGTTTCATCTGAAGTGCTACAGATCGAAACGGAACGGAATCCTCATCCGCAGAGAAGGGCCTACGTCACCGAAATTCTTGATGCGGCATCAGCTTTTGTTGTGATCGATGACGACATTGTTGCACGCGCAAAAACACTGGAGAATGCTGGCTTCAAGGGTATGGACGCGCTCCATCTAGCTGCGGCAGAAGCAGCCGATGTTCGATACTTCTGTTCTTGTGATGACAGATTGGTCAAGCGAGCCAAGGGTATGGGCGGCATTCGTATTGCCGTAGTGACTCCGCTTGAATTGGTCGGGGAGATTGTAGAATGACGGTAAAAACGATGCCGCTGGCGGAACTAAACGCCTCTGCTATTCGAATGTTGTGCCGTGAATTTGGCGTGGTAAATACAGCCCGATTCATTCAACAGTTCACGACCGGATACGGCAACTATACGGAAGAGCGAGACCAGATTATCGGCGATTTGACCGTCGATGAGATCGTGGCTGACATCGAACGGCGTCGTCAGACTGTCGGACACAAGAGGCCGAGCTGATGAGATTCGACTTGTCGTCTAGAAGAATTCCAACCCACGGCCCCGCCAACACATCCTGGTGAGATGTTGCTGGAAGAATTTCTTAAGCGGCTTGGTCTCTCTCAGATAGAACTCGCCCGGCGCATCGGCGTTTCCTATCCGCGCGTCAACGAGCTGGTGCATGGCAAGCGCGGCATGACGCCGGACACCGCGTTGCGTCTCGAACGGCTGCTGGGCACGGAGGCGCAATTCTGGCTCAACCTCCAGCCTGCCTGGGACCTGTACCATGCTATGCATTCGCCCAGCGCTGCGAGCATTCAAGAGATCGAGCGCCTACCAACGCTTGCAGGCAACTAACGACTTGTCGTCAGTCCCGACTATCGACAACCTATCCGTAAAATTCGCGTTGATTTCCCTCACCCCAACATCCCTGCCGTATCGTTCTCCGTGACGATCCCGCGACGTTTGCTGCCTAGAATGGTATCAAGCGGTTCGAGACGCATCCCTGCACCTCGAACAAAATCGTCGTCGCCGGCCCGCCCGGCCTTCACCACTAAAGGAGAACAACCATGCAGACCGTCTTCGCCCGTATCCACAAAGTTTTGGCCATCTTCATCTCGCTGGGTGTCTTCGTCCAGATGTTCCTGGCCGGCATCTGGCACGCTGGCGTCGTCAACTCGCCCGATGCCCACGCAATCTTTGGCATGACGCTGCTCCTGGCATCGCTGCTGGCGCTGATCTCGGCGGTCTATCGCCCTCCTGCCCCGCGCTGTTATTCTGCGCACGGCCTTGCTCTTCGGGCTGATCCTGATGCAGCCGATCTTGATCGAGTTTCGCAACTCCGGCTACCCGATCCTTTCGGCGCTGCACACGCTCAATGCTGCATTCGTGGGCATGATCGCCGGCATGGTTGCTGCTGCGGATCATGGCACGGCCAAAGCGCCGGCTGTCGAGATCGAATAGCGATGCCATGCCGGCGCCAGCAGGCGACTGAAACACAATGGGACGCGGATGACGCGGATTGAACGGATTCCCGCTGATCTTATCGAAATAATCCGTGTGAATCCGCCCGATCCGCGTCATCTGTGTCCTATCGCACCCCACCTATTCAAATTCACTGGACCTGAGGAAAGTTCGACATGCAAGCCGCATCTGTGACACGTCAAGGAAGTGACCGGCTCGGTTCGTTGCTCATCGGAGCCGTCGTTGTGATCGCACCGCTGCTATTTCTGTTGGTTGTGGGCCATCTAGGAATTTTCAACGAATATATTGGCGGCAGCGTGACGGCCCAGTCGGCTGACCTTGTAGTCACGGCTCGGCAGATGCGCTTTGGCCAGGAAGAGATTCGCCTCCACGTGGGCGAGACCGTCGCTATCGTGTTGGACAACCAGGACCTCTATGCCCACAGCTTCGACGTAGATGCGTTGGACGTGCATGTGGCCATGCCAGCCAAGCAAGAGGTCTTCGCCACTTTTACAGCGACGCGCCCCGGCGTATACGACTTCTACTGCGGGGTGTCTGGCCACACCGAGGCGGGCATGGTGGGCAAGATCATCGTCGAACCATGATAGCCCATCTTTTCAATTTAACCGTTGGGCAATGGATGAGACTGGGGTACATTGCTTTCGACCTGCGAACGAGAGGTTGCGTGTTTTGCGCAATTTCTCATTCGTCTTGTGCGGGCAATTCATCGCCTTCTCTGGGTTCTTCCGTGCCGGCCTTTTCCAGGACGCGCAAAAAACGCGTCCCGATCACCTCGTGCAGCCCGTTCTTGGAAATATCGTTCTGTGCGCAGAGCCGTCAATTTTTCCGCTACCGCTACATTAATGAACTGGTTGATCGTGGTGCCTTCTTCATCGACAACCACTCGTAGTTCATCAAGCAGTGACGCCTGTAGTCGTAGCGCATAGTTGCTCAGCGTCGCCATGTTCCTAACCTCCGCAGTGCAGCACCCGGCTGCAGAATTTCAATGCCAAACCGTCCGCTTGCTATTTTGAAGTGACGTTGATTAAATGTCACAATGGCATCTGCCTGCCCATTGATCGCCGTTTCCAAAACATGTTCATCAGCCGGATCTCGCAATTGTGGCCGCCACAAAAAAAATGGGACAATGGGGATGGTCATCATGCTTAGTCCATCGAGAAATATGTCGATCTCCCTGACTGTGAGATTGGCGGCTTCGAGGTTCTCGGGCCTTTTCAGCACCGCCTCATGTTCAAGCATCATGCTTACACTAATGACAGCTTCAAAGTGACCGGCATGTAGAGACAGAAGCAGTTGACGCGAAGCGCCTCTAGCGCTCCGCAGCCCGGCTACCAATACATCCGTATCAAGTGCGAATCTCATATTGCTAATGATATGAAGAACTGTCGGATTTGTCAAGGGAGAATTCCTATGTCCCACCCCAAACGCTTTCTCGGCATCACCGTTCTTAGCCCCTTCTTTCAGAACGAAGGCGTCGAATCCACGCTGGACAGCATCGAACGCACGGGGGCCACGACTGTGGCCGTCAACACGTCGGTGACGTTGCCGGCCGAGCCGGGACAAGGCAGTTTCCAGCCGCCGGACGACGCGGGAGCGAGCGTGCGTCTCTTCGACCGGCCGCTTTGGGGCAAGCAGGCGCTCTGGCTGCGCAGCGGACCCGGCCACGAGGCCAACCGCGCCTTCTTCAACGGACTGGCCTACCAGCCGCGTGACCCCAATGAACTGACGCGCAGCGAAGGCCCCATCATCGGCCAGTTCATTGACACAGCCAAGGCTCGTGGCCCTGATTGACTGACAGATTTAATTTAACATAAGTGAACAAAGGGACATCACTCGATCTGGTAACAGGCGAAAAAGGCAAACGGCGATATAGCAGCCTGTTTGCGGGAAGCAAAGACGGGTTCAGGATCAGGTTCTGGATCTAACCAGAGGAAATTGAGCAGATTGTGACTTGACGCCAAGGCCAGTCGAATCCAACGCCAGCCGATTTGAAAGTAGCTGAGGCCCCGATGCCAGTGGGTATCGACCTGACGGCGCAGGTTCATAGCGACGATAGCAGTACCCGTGCTGGCAAGGTAGAGCGTGGCAGTGGCCAGGATCAAACAGAGGCGAGAAAGGGCTTCTGCATTGCGAATCTGGCTCGATTCAAGCTGAAAACCGGCTGATTTATCGTCCAAGAAACTTTCCTCAATATCGAATCGGAGACCGTACTCGTCAAAGGTGTCCACCGATGTCGGCCGATCGCTGATCAGCAACCACTGTTCGTGGCTGTTGGGTGTTCGCACATGGCCCAAAGCAAGATGTACGGGGCCGAAACGTCGGTCAGTAATCTGCACGGCATGATGGAAATGGAGCGTTTCTTTGGGCGGAATCAATTGACTGAAATTACACTTGGGCTTGCCGGCACGATAAACAAGCAGCGACCGTTTGGCTCGAATCGTGAACGACCAACCCAGGTCCGTGCACAGGGACATCAAATTGACATCGGCGAATCCTCGGTCGGCCAGCAAGATCACCTGACAATGGAGCGGCAGCAGTTGAGCAGCAGAGCGCACCACCTCAGCATAGTCTTTAAAGGCGACGCTGGCACTACCGTGTTCCATGACTTTCCAGGCTACTGGCAGAGCGCGACCCCGGTAGACCAGGGCAATTCGCACAATCACGAACCGATTCCATACCATGCTCGTGTCCAAGGCCAGGTAAATCGTCTCTCCATGCCAATTCACCAGCGCCGCTGTCACCAAGTCCGTATAGATCGCCTGCGGATCAAGTTTCTCATTGTGCAGCCAACGAGAAAACTGACGTTCCTTACTCTCGGCCTTCGCTATGCCGATGCGATGAACAGCCCATTTGCTCAAGTGGATATTGCTACTCAGGAGCAGCCCCACCAGTGCCCAGGCAAAGGTCACCCAGTTTCGTATGTCATTAAAGCGGATCCTACCTTGTCCAGTGAACTCCATCATGGTACGGTACAGTCTCAGGGCGTCTGTCATCGGTTCCTCCCGTGTGTTGTGGATCTTGTCAATCCCATTCTAACACGAGAGAACAATGGCCGACGCCCTGTATTTCATTTATGTTAAATTAAATCTGTCAGTCAACCAGGCTCGTGGCCTCAAGGTCTACATCCAGACCAGCGCCACGGCCCCGCCCGGGCTGCGCGATGTCGACCGGCCTCGCCTGCCCAATGGCCGTCTGCCCGCGGATCGCATGGCCGACACCGGCAGCCTGGCCAGCGCCGACATCCGTGCCTACAACCGCGCCTGGGTTCGCGACATCTTCGCGACCTATCCCAATATTGACGGCATCCGCCCGGACTGGCCCGAATATCCCTGCTACAAGTTGGATGAAGTCTTCCAGGACTTTGGCACCGCATGTTGAGGCATGGGCCGGTGAACACGGTTTCGACTTCGAGCGCATGCGGCGGGAGGTTGGCCGTTTCTATCGACTATCTCCACGGCGGTCTGACCAATCAGGATCTGGCTGATTTCGCCTCGCCGGATCGTGGAGTTTCAGCATCCTTCGCCTCTACAACCAGTTCCCCGGCATCGCCGAGTGGTTCTGCTGCAAGGCTGCGCTCTCGACCGATCTGCTCTGCGATTGGCGCGACGCCATCGCCAAATACGGTGGTCCTGATAAGGAACTGTCGGCCAACGCCTTCATGCCGCCCTTTTCCCACATCACAGGTCTCGACTTTGCGGCTGCATCTACAGTCTGTGGTTCGGTTTCGCCCAAGCTCTACACCATGCACTGGTCACTGATGGTCAAGTTCTGGGGCGACGTGTTGATGGCGCCGAAACCCTGGCTTGGATGAATCGTTGCTGGTGCGGGCGCTGGTCAATTTGCTGGACCTGGCCGACGGCGACGAAGGCGGCACTACCATCGACGACTACGGCTACCCGGCTCCAGACGAGCCGCATCCAATTCCGACGTCGGTGCAGGTGCGCAAGATCGATCAGGTGATGGCCGCAGTCGGCGGCAAGGCGCAGGTGAATGCGCTGGTCCATGGCTACGGGCCGCTGGATGATTTCAAACGACGTCTGCAACTGGTGGCCGACAGCAATGCCGACGGAGCCTGGATCAACCGCTACGGTTATTTGAGTGACGAAAAACTGGATGCGATCGGCGAAATTTGGGGTTAGAACGTAGGTGATTGGATCAATAGGGTGAGACTTTACCACAGATTGACACAGATGGTTTTGGATGATCACAGATGGGACGATGGTTGCTACTGACAGTAGAGGTCTAGTCCAAAACCTATCAGTGAAAATCATTTTTTATCTGTGGTTATCTGTGGCAAAATCTCACCCCTCCCACAAAGAAAGGTGAAACATGCACTACCAACCAACACGCGACTCTGTTTCGACCCATCCTGTGCCCGACTGGTTCCATGACGCCAAGTTCGGCATCTTCGTGCATTGGGGGCTCTATTCGGTGCCGGCCTGGGCCCCGTTGGCCGCCGATCTGGGTCATGTCATCGAAAGCGGAGACTGGTCCACTTGGTTCCGCGACAATCCGTACGCCGAGTGGTACCTGAATTCGCTGCGCATCGACGGCAGTCCGACTCAGCAATTTCATGCAGAGACCTATGGCGAGGACTTCAGCTACTTCGACTTCGCAGCCATGTTCAACGAGGCGACGAAGTCGTGGAAGCCGGATAGCTGGGTGAGTTTGTTCAAACGGGCCGGCGCTCGCTACGTCGTCCCCACCACCAAACACCACGACGGTTTCCTGCTCTGGCCCAGCCGACACCCCGATCCGTTCATCGAAAACTACCACGCCGAGCGTGATCTGATCGGCGAACTGGGCGATGCCGTGCGTGACGCCGGCATGACTTATGCGCTCTACTATTCGGGCGGGCTGGACTGGACCTTCTATGACAAGGTAATCGTGGACATTGCCGATCTGCCTGCAGGCGTACCGCAGATGTCCGACTACGTTGACTATGCCAACGCACATTGGCGTGAGCTGATCGAGCGCTATGGAACCAAGATCCTGTGGAACGATATCGCCTATCCGCGAGAGACCGATCTCAACGTGCTCTTCGCCGATTACTACAATCAAGTGCCCGATGGCTTGGTCAACAACCGTTTCACCCAGACCTTCAGCATGGAGCAGGGCAACATCGTCAGCGACAACCACCACGACTTTCAGACGCCTGAGTACGCGTCGTTCAGCGAGATCCGCGAGAAAAAATGGGAGTCCTGTCGTGGCGTCGGCGCCTCTTTCGGGTACAACCGCATCGAGGGCGTGGAGCAGTATCAGTCGGTCGAATCGCTGGTGCGTTCGTTGGTCGACATCGTCAGCAAGAACGGCAATCTGCTGCTCAACGTCGGTCCCATGGCCGACGGCACCATTCCGCCCATGCAGATCGAGCGGCTGGAGGGAATTGGCCGCTGGCTCGATGTCAACGGCGAAGCAATCTATGCCACGCGTCCCTGGACGGTGGCCGAATCGAGCACCGACGGCGGGATCGACGTTCGCTTTACGCAAGCGGGCGGCAGCCTATTCGCCACACTGCTCGCCACGCCGGACGCTCTGCAGTTTGAGATCGGCGGGCTGAAGATCGCCGAGGGCGCCAATGTGCAATTGCTTGGCCGGCCAGGCGAGCTTGCCTGGCGTCAGACCGATGGTGGTGTTGCGCTTTCGATGCCGGCTAGCCTGGCTGACGCTCCGGCCCACACGTTGCAGATCACGCCTGTTCCAGAGTGGATGGGCTAATTTCGTTGCATTGAATGTCCGGAAGGCAGGCTGTTGCCAACAGCCTGCCTTCCGGACATTCACTCAATCCCAAACCTTCTCCCACTGCCGGCTCTCGGCCGAGCGATAGATGGCCAGCGCAGTTCGCAACTCGCCCAGCGAGTATTCAGCGCTGGCCGCCAATGGCGTCCCATCCAGCACCGCCCCGGCGAAGTCGTTCAATTCGTATCCGTAGCTGTCGGATCGGCCTGAGTTCTTGTCCAGGATCACTTTTCCGTCCGGGTGCGCCTTGGTATAGAGCAGCAGCCGGCCGCCGTTGCCCTTCTCAATCACCAATTCACCGTCCATGCCGGTGATACGGAATTCCTCGCCCGGCCCGGCAGCGGAGCCGGCGCGCAACGCGTCGAAGACCGCGACTTTGCCCGAGGCAAAACGTACCAGCGCCCTCGCCAGCGACTCGCCCTCCATCTCAGCCAACGGATGGTCGATGACGGCGACGACCTCATCGATCTCGCCCAACCACATGCGCAGCGGCCGAATCCAGTGAGCGCCGCCGTCGATGGTGATGCCGCCGCCGGTGATTGCCAGGTCATAGCGCCACGGCTTCGGTCCGCCTTCGCTCTCCATGGGGCCGCCGAAGTAGGCGCGCGCGCTGTGATGATGTCGCCGATGGCCCCTTCTTGGATCAATCGCTGCACCGCCAGCGCGTCGGCCAATACTGGGCCTGTTCGGCCACCATGAAGACCGTCCCCGCTTGGCGCGCTGCATTCATGATACGCTCACAGCCGGCCAGCGTAGTCGCCATCGGCTTCTCCAGCAGCACATGTTTGCCCGCAGCAAAGGCAAGCTCAGCTGCTTCTTCATGCTGGTTGTGCGGCAGCATGATATCGACGGCATCAAAGTCGCCCTCTTCGAGCGCCGTTGCCAACGATGTGAACGGCTGTGCACCGGTCAGCACGGCCATGGCCGCCGCTCGCTCGGCACTGATGTCGACGGCCGCGGTCACGTTGATGCGTTGCGCGTGGGATCGGATGCCGCGCCAGTGGGCTGCGGCGATCCCGCCGCAGCCCACGAATGCGATGTTGAGTTGTTTGGATTCTGTCATGAGTGCTCCTGATGTGGCGGCGGTTTCAATCGGCGGTGTCAACCACATGAAATCCGGTTGATCCCGAATAATAATCCCACACATTTCAAAAACTTGCTACCGCTTTTCTCAAGATCGTCGGGAAGCGGTCCGACTTTGAAGACTCATTGATCCTAAGATGGTTGAAACCAGCGGTCTATACTGAGGACGCATCGAAAAATCGGCGGATATGGACGTGATTCTCAATCATTCGATGATTGTCTGTCCGACCAAAGACATCAACCCGCTTTGGAAAGAAGGAAAAAATGAAGAACTTGATTCGTGTTGGTTTTGTGGCATTGTTCATCGGTCTGCTGGCCGGATGTGGCAATCGGGCGGACCGAATCCCCAGAGAATCGAGATCTGCCGCCAATCAGCCGGGCATTGCGGCAGCCGTTTCTCCAGTCGAACCCCAAGTTTCTGCAACCCGGACGCCTGCCTCGTCCGCCATGTCATCGCCCCTGGCTCTCAGTCCTCTACCGACGCCGATGCCGCAAGCTCAGAGTCCCTTGCCGTTAGGAGCCTCGCCGGCAAAAGTCGGCCGGGTGGCCTCTGGCGCTTACTTGGCCGGGAACACAGTTCGCATTGCCATACCGTATGCCGGGTGGCTCAACTTCGTTGGCGTTGGCAGATGATCCAGCCAACCCCAGCGTGCTCTATTGGGATCTCCGTAGCGACCCGCTTGTCGCCGGATATGTGTGGAAAGACATCCGCCCTCTTTTCGAGCCATCCCACTCCAATCGCCTCTCTTTTGCAGGACTGGATGACAGTGGACAGTGGTGGATCGGTGTTGTATCGGCTGCCCAACCTGGCATACGAGATGCAAAGCTGGAAGCGCTGTTGCCCATCGGCGATCCGCAGGACGTTTTCTACGACTATACCTGGGAATCGGCCGACGCAATCCCTGAATACTTTGTCGTGGAAAAGGGTACCTTGCGCATCTATCGGTGGTTAGACAACCAAGCGACACTGCTCTATGTGATGGAAAATACCCCGACAGATGCTGTTTGGCCCTACAAGACCGATCTCGATGTGGACGGCGACCAACAAGCTGAGGTGATGTTGCGTTGGTACCAATCGCATGAAGATTCGCAGATGGAGAGCAGTCCATACCAGTTCATTCGTCCTGACGCCGAGCATGGCTATGTGTCGCTGGGTATGGTAGATTCAGGTTTTCAGTATATCGACTTTGATCATGATGGATTGGGTGAATTTCTATACCCAAAACCGATGGTTGATCCTCAAGCATGGGATGTGATCGATCTGGAATGGCACGGTCTTCACGGCGACAAACCCAATCGTACGGCAGGTTTCGCCGCAAGCGCAGAAGACCGATGTCGACAATTTGCCGCCGCTGCCGGCGGCTTTGACTTTTCAGTGGCAAGGAGCGTATTGGCAATGGCCCAAAGAGGGTGGAGTCTTGCAACGTCTGGACAGTTAGCCTGCCGTTCCGTCTCCGACGTGCGGATCATCAGGAGGACATAAAGATTTCTATTGTTGGTCCCCTGAAGGCAACTACGCACTGACCGATATCCCTGGCGGCATGTTAGGACGTCCCGAAGGGCGACGGCATCGGGGTTGAGGAACAGCAGCAGCGGGTTGCGGGCGCGATCGGCCCCGGCGTTGCAGGCGGCGCCGAAGCCGGGGTTGCCGCCGACCTCGACGACGGTGGCGGCGGGCGCGAGCTCGCGAACCCGCTCGGCGGTGCCATCGGCGGAGCCGTTGTCGCAGACGATCAGCTCGTCGCCCGGCCGCAGCTCCGAGGTGATCGCCGGCAGCGAACGACTGACGGCGTCGGCGGAGTTGTACGTGACCATTACGACCGAGATCGGGTCGGCGGATGTCGGGCCGGAACCGCTCAAGGCCGGGCGATTCTAGATCGCGGTCGGACCGCGGCAGGTCACCGACGAGGTCGGGGGAACTCCCGGATGCAGAAGCCGCCCCCGTCCGCAATGCTGCGCGGTCGCCCCGATGAGCACCCGGCCTGACACCGATTCCGCGCCCGCGGCCTCAGCGCCGCGGCGCTTCGGCGCGCCCGCCGGCCAGCCGTCGGCGCGGCTGCTGATCGCCGTCGCTCTCGTGCCCGTCGCCGTCCTCGCGGTGCACGAGATCCGCTACCTGCTCGCGTTCGGCGACGCCAGCGGTTCGATGCTCGATGCCCGCGGACACGGCTACCTGGGGCAGTTGCTGCCGCCACTCGCGCTGATCTGCGCGGTGGCGCTCGGCGGCTTTTTGGCCCGGCTCGGGCAGGCGTGGCAGACCGGCGCCGGGGAGCGGTCGGTGCGGCTGACACTGATCGTGCTCTGGATCGCGTCCACCCTGGGCCTGCTCGGGATCTACTCCGGCCAGGAGATGCTCGAGGCGCTGATCTCGGGCAGCGGCTCCGCGGGGATCGATGCCGCCTTCGGCGACGGTGGCGCCTGGGCCCTGCCGGCCGCCACGGTGATCGGCCTGCTGCTGGCGCTCGTGTTGCGCGGCGCCGTCCGCGTCGTCGACCTCGTCGCCCGGCTCGCCCGACTCGAACGGCACCGCCCTTCCCCGGCTTTCATGCTTGGCTCACCGCGGCCGGCGACCGCGCCGGCCCGCGATCCGATGGCGCACTCGGCGCCGGGACGCGCACCGCCTCCTCGCGCTCCCGCTTTCGCATTTGGCCGGTGCCTGCCGGCAGCCCCCTGCGGCTGCTGACGGCTCCGGCTCCCTGAATACCAAAGGAGAAGTGATGAAGAACCTCATCGCGAAGTTCGCACTGCTCGCTGCGCTGGTCGCGGCGGTCGCCGTGCCCAGCCTGGCCTCGGCCGACGGCATGATGGAGACCACCCCCGCCAAGAAGGGCATGAGCGTCAAGCTCAAGGCCACCGAGGACCCGATGGGCGGCTACAACCTCTTCGCCAAGACGAAGAAGTTCAAGTGGGCTCCCAAGCACGTCAACGCCGAGCACAAGAAGTGGGAGGGTCACGCCCACCTGTTCATCGATGGGGTCAAGATCACCCGTCTGTACGGGCCCTACTTCTACCTCGGCGCCTACTACCTCGGATCGCTCGCCCCGGGCGAGCACGAGGTGACGGTCGGGCTCAACACCAACGAGCACAGCGCCTACGCCCACAAGGGCGTACCGGTCGAGGACTCGGTGACGATCACCACTCCCTGACCGCAGCTCCGCCGCGCCGTGCCGGTCGTCCGTCTTCGACGGGCGGCCGGCGGCACGGCCGGCTTCCGCTGATCGCGGCATGATGCGCACGTGGCCCGTGTCCTCATCACCCGCCCGCTGCCCGGCTCGCCCGGAGACGCTGCTCGAGGAGGCGGGGCACGAGGTCCGGGTATCGGGAGGCCGAGCTTCCGCCGAGCGCGGAGCGAGCTCGCCGAGCTCGCGTCCGCCTTCGAGGCCGAGGGGCTGCTCTGCCTGCTGACCGAGAAGGTCGGGGCCCAGCTGCTCGACGCCTGTCCCTCGATCCGGGCCGTCTCGAACATGGCGGTCGGCACCGACAACATCGACCTCGCCGAGTGCGCGCGGCGCGGGATCCCGGTCGGGAACACGCCGGGGGTGCTGACCGAGGCGACCGCCGACCTCGCCTTCGCACTGCTGCTCGCCTGCGCCCGCCGCCTGGTCGAGGCTGCCGACGCGGTCCGCGCCGGCGAGTGGCGGACCTGGGAGCCCGGCGGCTGGCTCGGCGCCGACGTCGGTGGGGCGACGCTGCTGATCGTCGGCCCGGGCAAGATCGGCGCCGCCGTAGCCAGGCGCGCGGAGGGCTTCGGGATGCGGGTGCTCGAGGCCGGACGCGACGACGAGCTGGCGCCGCTGCTGGCCGAAGCCGACTACGTCTCCCTGCACTGCCCACTGACCGAGGCGACCCGCGGCCTGATCGGCGCCACCGAGCTCGCGGCGATGAAGGACTCCGCCTACCTGATCAACACGGCGCGCGGCGAGGTCGTCGACCAGCAGGCGCTGCGCGAGGCGCTCGTCGCCGGAACGATCGCCGGCGCCGGACTCGACGTGACCACGCCCGAGCCGCTGCCCGCCGACGACCCGCTGCTCGGCGCCCCCAACCTCACCGTCCTCCCCCACGTGGGCTCCGCTTCGCGGACGACGCGGGAGGCGATGGCGCGGCTCGCCGCCGAGAACCTGATCGCCGCCCTCGACGGCAGGCCGATGCCACACCGCGTGGGGCGGTAGGGCGCCTTTGAAAGTCTGCGCTGTTCCGGCGTTCACCCGGATGGGATGACGACAGACGGCCCCTCTGTGCAGTGTGATGCCCGGCATGGATGAAGCTCAGACTCCCCCGCCCGACGCCCTCACCGGTACCAGGTTCCTGCTCGAGGACGCACCCTCCGACAAGATGCCCGCGACCGGGATGTCGTCTCTCGACGCGATGCGGCTCGTCGGGACCGAGCTCTACCTCGAGGGCGAGCCGATGCGCAACCTCGCGACCTTCGTGACCACGTGGATGGAGCCCGAGGCTCAGCGGATCATCGCCGAGAACCTGTACCGCAACTTCATCGACCACGCCGAGTACCCGGTCACCGCCGAGTTCGAGCAGCGCTGCATCCGGATGCTCGCCGACCTCTTCAACGCCCCCGGCGAGACGACCGGAGCCCGCACCCAGGGCTCCTCGGAGGCGATCATGCTCGGCGCGCTGTCGCTGAAGTGGAAGTGGCGTGCGCGACAGGAGAAGGCCGGCAAGCCGACCGACAACCCGAACCTGATCTTCGGTGGCGACGTCCACGTCGTCTGGGAGAAGTTCTGCCGCTACTTCGACGTCGAGCCGCGGATCGTGCCGCTGCAGCCGGGCAAGTACACGATCGGGCCCGAGGACGTGGAGCCGCACATCGACGAGAACACGATCGGCGTCGCCGCCGTGCTCGGCACGACCTTCACCGGCCACGCCGACGACATCACCGGCATCAACGACCTGCTCGTCGACCTCAAGAACGAGAAGGGCCACGACGTTCCGCTCCACATCGACGGCGCCAGCGGCGGCTTCGTGTGGCCGTTCCTGTACCCGCACACCGAATGGGACTTCCGCCTCGAGCAGGTGCGCTCGATCAACGCGTCGGGTCACAAGTTCGGCCTCGTCTACCCGGGCATCGGCTGGCTCGTCTTCCGCGAGAAGTCGGACCTGCCCGAGGATCTCGTCTTCTACGAGAACTACCTCGGCAAGACGGACGCGACCTTCACGCTCAACTTCTCGACCGGGAGCTCGATGGTGCTGGCTCAGTACTACCAGTTCGTCCGCCTCGGCCATCACGGTTACAAGACGGTCATGGAGACGATGCAGAAGAACGCGCAGCGCCTCGCCCAGGGCCTCAAGGAGACCGGCCGCTTCGACCTGATCGGCGAGGACGAGGAACAACTGCCGCTGGTCGCCTTCCAGCTCAAGGAGGGCCAGAACTTCGACGAGTTCGACGTCGCCTGGCAGCTGTCGGCCGAACGCGGCTGGATGGTTCCCGCGTACACGCTGCCGGCGAACGCCCAGGAGGTGAAGCTGATGCGTGCCCTGGTCAAGCAGACGCTGACCCGCGAGATGGTCGACACGCTGATCTCGGACATCGGCGAGGCCTGCGACTCGCTCGAGAAGAAGGGTGGCGCGCACGAGAGCGAGCGCGCCAAGGTGAAGACGGGGACCGGCTACTGATCCGGTGATCCGCGGCCGGCGGCATAGGTCGAAGAGCGCCGAGGAGACCGGCGGCGAGCCCCGCCCCGAGTACATCGAGATCGACGCGAGCCAGATCGGCTCGCTGATCTCGGTTCCCGACTGGCTCCGCAACGCCGGGCTGCTCTCGTGGCTGACGCTGGGAATCGGCCTGCTGCTCGTCGCCGCCGTGTGGCTCGCGGCGATGACCCAGGTGATCGTCGTCCCGGTGATCGTCGCTGCGATTATTGCCGCGGTCGCCTCGCCGCTGGTTGCCCGGATGGCGAAACACGGCGTCCCGCGCGCGCTCGGCTCGGTTTTGATCCTGCTGCTGCTCGTCGGTGTGACCGTCGGCATGCTGCTCACGGTCGTGCTCGGCATCACCGGCCAGGCCGACAACGTCAGCGGTCACCTCGACGAGGCGAAGACGACGATCACGGGCTGGACCGAGGATCTCGGCCTCAATCCCGAGAAGGCGAAGCAGGCCGGGGACACGGGCGCCTCGAGCGCGACCGACGCCGTATCGGCCCTGCTCGACGGTGTCGTCTCGGGGATCGAGGGGCTCTCCTCGCTCGCCTTCTTCCTGGCGATGATGTTGCTCAGCCTGTTCTTCCTGCTCAAGGACGGCCCCCTGATCCGCGGCTGGGTCGAGGGTCACATGGGAGTGCCCGAACCCGTCGCCAAGGTGATCGGCCAGCGGGTGCTCGGCTCGCTGCGGGGCTACTTCCTCGGCGTCACGATCGTCGCCGTCTTCAATGCGGCGGTGGTCACTGTCGGCGCCCTGATCCTCGGCGTGCCGCTGGTCGGCACGATCGCCGCCGTCACCTTCATCGGCGCCTACATCCCTTACCTCGGGGCCTGGGCGGCAGCTGCCTTCTCGGTGCTGATCGCGCTAGGTGGATCCGGGCCGGAAGCGGCCGCCGGGATGGTGGTCGTGCAGCTGCTCGCCAACGGGATCCTTCAACAGCTGGTGCAGCCGTTCGCGATGGGAGCCGCGCTCGGGATCCACCCGCTCGCGGTGCTGATCGTGACGATCGCCGGCGGCGCTCTGTTCGGCACGCTCGGGCTGATCCTGGCGGCGCCGCTGACCGCGGCCCTGACCCGGATCTCGGCAGACCTGGCACGCGCCCGCGAGGCCGAGGCGGCGAAGCTCGCCGCCGGGGTCGGGATCGGGGCGGAACCCGCTCCAGGCGGCACCTAGGCGGCCCCTGAATCATCCGGACCGGGTGAAGGCGAGCCGATCGCGGCGTCGTACCTTCACCCTGCCGCCCTCGTGCGGCCGCTGCCGGTCGCATTCGGGTGGCCGGAGCACGAAGGGAGAACAAAATGCAAGGTGCCGGAAGAGTCGTTTTCGCTGGAGTCATGTTGCTGCTCCTCGGAACGCTCAACATCATCTACGGGATCGGGGCCCTCGACGACGCGAACATCTTCGTCAACGACACCCGGCTCGTATTCGACGATCTCAACCAGCTCGGCTGGGTGCTGATCATTCTCGGCCTGATCCAGCTGACCGGCGGTTTCTCGCTGTTTTCGGGGAACGTCTACGGACGCGTGGTCGGCGTCGTCGGCGCCGGACTCGGGGCGATCATGGCCCTGGTCTCTGTAGGGGGTGCCTTCCCCTGGTGGTCGCTGGGCGTGTTCGTCCTCTGCGTCTGGGTCCTGTGGGGAATCCTCATCTACGACCCGAACGAGAGCGCTGACGGCGACCGCGTCTAGCTGACTGTCGGTGCGCGGGCCCGCCTGGCGGCGGGCCCGCGCCCATTTCCACGATGGCGATCCACTGGGCAGCAACGGGATTCGATCCGCGTCTGACGCGCCGGATCGGCGTGCTCTTCGCGATCGGGTCGTTCTGCTTCTTCGTCGGCCCTTTCCCCGGCGTCGTCGAGCTCGTCGGCTCCGAAGCCGACGGGATGATCTTCTTCGTCGGCTCGCTCTTCTTCACCTCGGCCGCGTTCCTGCAGGCGCGGCAGGCGAGCGGGCCCGACCGCGCCCCGACCCTGATCCAGTTCGCCGGCACGATCTTCTTCAACGTGAGCACCTTCAGGGCGATGCAGGAGTCGATCGACAGCTCGCAGGTCGACCGCCTGATCTGGGCGCCTGAGGCAGCCGGCTCCGCAGCCTTCCTGATCGCCGGCGCGATGGCCTACGCGAGCGTGCACAAGGCCCGGGCGAAGATCGGCCACGGGCCCGAGTGGCGGGTCGCGGCCGTCAACCTCGCCGGCTGCGTGCTGTTCGGGATCTCGGCGGTCGCCGCCTACATCGTGCCCTCGACCGGCGACGTCCTCGACCTCGCTGCCGCCAACTTCACGACCTCGCTCGGCGGCCTCTGCTTCCTGCTCGGCTCGCTGCCGCTGATCTTCCGGCCCGCGATGCTGACGCCCGGGACATAGGATCGGGAGCGATGGCCGGCGAGGAGACCACAGCCGCGGACCCACAGGCAGACGCCGCGCCCGATCCGCGCGAGCTCATGCGGAGCCGCCAGTTCATCGCCCTGCTGGTGCTGGCGGCGATCGTCGGGCTCGTCGCATCGCTGGTCGCGTGGCTCTTCCTCGAGGCCGTGAACCTGATGCAGACCGGGGTCTACGAGGACCTGCCGACCGACGTCCTCGGCTTCGACTCCACACCGACCTGGTGGCCTGTGCCCGTGCTGCTGATCGCCGGGCTGGTCGCAGCCTTCGGGATCACGAAGCTGCCGGGCGCCGGCGGCCACGTGCCGGCGAACGGGCTCAATCCCTCGCCGACGCTCCCGGAGTACCTGCCCGGGGTCGTGCTCGTCGCGCTCGCGGGCCTCGGCCTCGGCGTCGCGCTCGGTCCGGAGGGGCCGCTGATGGCGCTCGGCAGCGGCCTCGGCTACTTGGCGGTGAAGCTGCTGCGTGCGGACGCCCCCTCGCAGGTCGCGCAGCTGGTCGGCGTCGCCGGAACCTTCGCCGGCCTCTCGTTCCTGTTCGGATCGCCGCTGATCGCCGCTGTGATCGTGATCGAGGCGGCGGGGCTTGGTGGCAGGCAACTGCCGTTGGTCCTGATCCCGGGACTGCTCGCGGCCGGGATCGGCTCGCTGGTCGAGACCGGGATGGGGTCGTGGACCGGGGTCAATACGAGCGCGATCTCGCTCGGGGTGCTGCCGGTGCCGGACTTCCCGCGGCCGGACTTCGTCGACTTCCTGTGGACGATCCCGTTCGCCGCGGTCGTCGCACTCGGGACCTACGTGATCTTCTTGATCGGCAGGCGCACCGCGACGGCGGCGAAGCTGCGCCCGTTCGTGATCGTCCCGGCCGCGGGGCTGCTCACCGCCGGACTCGCGATCCTCTTCGACCAGGTCACGGACAAGGGGATCGACTCGGTCCTGTTCTCGGGCCAGGAGGCGATCGGCCCGCTCGTCCAGAACGCCGACTCGTGGACGCTCGGCGCGCTCGCCTTCGTGATCCTCTGCAAGGGCCTCGCCTACGCCTTCGCTCTCGGCAGCTTCCGCGGCGGCCCGACCTTCCCGGCGCTGTTCATCGGCACCGCTGCCGGACTGATGGCGGCCCGGCTCCCCGGCTTCGACCTCACCCCCGCGGTCGCTGTCGCGCTGGGCGCAGCGACGGTCGCGGTCCTGAGGCTGCCGCTCTCCGCCGTGGTGCTGGCGACGCTGCTGACCAGCGGCGCGGGCCTCGGCGCGAGCCCATTGATCATCCTCGGCGTCGTCGTCGCCTATCTGGTCATCGAGGCGCTACCGGCGCTCGACCGGGACGAGGCGGCCGAGGGGCCCGCAGCCGAAGGCGCGACCCCGGCGCCCGCCCCTGCGCCGAGCGGCTGAGCCGGCGTCGTGCGGCTGCGCGCCGTCCCGGTCGAAGGTGGCAGGGTGAGCGTGTCGCTCGCAACCCGCCCGGCGATCGAGGGCGTGATCACGCGAGTCGCGGCGGACCGCAAGCGCTTCGAGGTCCGCGACGAGCGCGGCGCCACCCGCGAGTTCGCCCTGCGCCGGGCGACCGGCCGCTTCGAGAACCCGGACGGCAGCTGGATCAGGTTCCTGTAGCGAACGCCGGCCGAGCGGGCGGCCAGTCGGGTCGCAGGCTCGGGCGCGTCAGTCGCGCACGCCGGCGAGCTCGTCGATAGCCACCGTCAGGGCGAGCACGAGGGGCTCGTCCTCGCCGTCGGCAATCTCGACGCCGTAGGTGTCGCGCATCCGGAACCACTTCTTCGAGATCTTCGCAACGGTGTCTCCGTCGCGCTCGATCTCGTACTCGTGCTGGACCACGTTTCCATGCGCCTTGAGATCGGCGGCGCCCTCGACATCGATCGCGAAGCGGTCGCGGATGCCGACGAGCGCCTTGTGAACGGTTGCGATCGTCTCACCGTGGCGCTCGACCTTCATCTTGTCGCGGACGCTCAGCTTCTTCTCCTGGATCTTCGCGACCTCGTTGCCGCTCCGATCCTCGAGGATGAACGTGTCACGGGCCCGCAGCGCCTTGCCGTTGACCTTGAACACCCGCTCACCTCGGTCGTCCTCGATCCAGGAATCATCACCGACCGACACGAGCTTCTCGCGCATCACGAAGCGGCGGCCGGCAGGGGCGTCGTCACGGTGTCTCAGTATTCCCATGTGCATCCTTCGCGTCGGCGGAGAGCCAGCGTGCCCCTCGCGCCGCCGCCATACATCACCCCGACTGGGTGAAGCGGGGACCGGGGCTCTTGACCCGTTCCTGCAGGACCTCAGCTGAGCCAGGCGGAGAGCTCCCAGCGATGGGTCCGATGCCGATAGCGTCGGCTGCGGAAGATGAGCGACTCGATCATCCACGTGCGCGGATTGCGCAAGTCATACGGAGACCACGAAGTCGTTCGCGGCATCGACTTCGACGTTCGAGCCGGAGAGATCCTGGCGTTCCTCGGTCCGAACGGAGCCGGGAAGACGACGACGGTGGAGATCCTGGAGGGCTACAGGACGCGCGATGCCGGCGAGGTTCGCGTCCTGGGCGAGGACCCGGCCGAGGCGGGTGCCGCGTGGCGTGCGCGAATCGGTCTTGTATTGCAGTCCTGTGCGATGCCGCCCGAGCTGACCGTGCACGAGCTCGTCAGCCTCTACGCCGGGTACTACCTCCACCCGCGCCCGGTCGAGGAGACGATCGACCTCGTGGGCCTCAGCGCAGAACACGACGCACGGAGCAGCGGGCTCTCCGGTGGCCAGCGGCGGCGGCTCGATGTCGCTCTTGCCCTGATCGGCGATCCCGAGCTGGTCTTCCTCGACGAGCCGACCACCGGATTCGACCCCTCGGCGCGCCACCACGCCTGGGATGTGATCACGGATCTGCGCGAACTCGGCAAGACGATCTTTCTCACCACGCACTACATGGACGAAGCGCAGGCGCTGGCCGATCGCGTCGCCGTGATCGTCGATGGACAGATCGTCGCTGCGGGCACACCGGACACCCTCGGCGGTCGCGACCATGCCGCAAGCGCCGTCTCGTTCACCCTGCCCGCGGGCCGCTCCATGAAGGACTTGCCCACAGAACTCGTGGCCGCAACCAGACTGCACGGCGAGGTCGTCCAGCTGACGACCCGAGAGCCCGCCCGCCTCCTGCACGTCCTCAGTGGCTGGGCGCTGGATCAAGGCGTCGAGCTGCACGACCTGACCGTCGGGCGTCCGACGCTCGAGGACGTGTATCTGCGACTGACTGAGCCACCGGAGGAGAAGCAATGAGGGGGCTGCGCCTGCTGGCCCTGCAGATGCGCTCGGACCTGACGCGCTTCTGGCGCAATCCGCAATCGCGCTACTTCACGCTCCTGCTGCCGATCGTGTTCCTCCTGATCTTTGCCGCCATCTTCGAGGGAAACACTCTGATCGACGGGCGCCCCGTGAAACTCACGACGTTCTACGTGCCGGGGATCATGACCCTCGGGATCATCTCCGCGACCTACGTGAACCTCACCGTCTCCGTCGTGGCACGACGCGAAAGCGGGGAGCTCAAACGCGTCAGGGGAACACCGCTGCCCGCGGGCTTCGTGATCGCCAGCCGCGCCGCGGTCGGAATCATCGTCGCGGTGGTCATGTGCGCGGTGCTCATGCTCATCGGCCGGATTGCCTACGGAGTACCGATCCCCGTCGACTCGATGCCTGGCCTCGTGCTGGCCGTCGTCATCGGGGCCGCCTCCTTCTGCTGTCTCGGTTTCGCGGTATCGAGCTTCATCTCCGAAACCGATGCGGCAGCACCACTCGCGAACCTCACCGTGCTGCCCCTTTACTTCATCTCGGGCGTCTTCATCCCGGAGAATCAGATTCCTGAACTACTGCACGACATCGCGAACCTGTTCCCGATCCGTCATCTCTCGCAGGCGCTTCTGATCAGCTTCACGACCGTCGAAGGGACCGGCATCCGTGCCGGAG
This sequence comes from uncultured Solirubrobacterales bacterium, assembly GCA_963793415.1. Lineage (GTDB taxonomy): Bacteria > Actinomycetota > Thermoleophilia > Solirubrobacterales > 70-9 > CAXMST01. Next base: position 37,026 of record CAWCAC010000002.1, read on the forward strand.
ACCTGCTGATCGTTGCCGCCTGGGGCGTTGCGGGACTGCTCGTCGCATCGCGAACCTTCCAGTGGTCGCCACGCGCCCGATGAGGAGAAGCAGCCGTTCCTCGACGACGGCCGCGTGACAACGGTCGAGCCGCGGTCCGGCCTCGCTCAGCCGGCGATGTCGCGGGTGCGGAAGAGCAGCGCGCCGATCGCGGCGAGGACGGCGCCGGCCAGGACCAGGCCGGCGAACGCGACCGGGTCGATGCCGTCGTTGACGGCGGAGCCGTAGTGGCGGAAGGCCGAGAGCCAGCGCAGCGAGTCGACGCTGTCGGCAACGCGCCCGACGACCTCGAGCAGATACATGCCGACGAGGATCCCCCCGGAGGTGGCCGTCACGACCCCGGCGCCGCGGATCCGGCCGGCGAGAAGCGTCGCGACACCGGCGAAGAACATCGACAGCGGCCAGACATTGGCGAGGCCGCGGCCGATCGTCGCCGCGGAGGGATCGGTGCCGGAGACGACTCCGGCGAGCATCGTCAGAAGGAACGTGACGAAGAGAACGCCTGCGAGGACGATGGCCGTGACGACGAAGACGCTTGCGACCAGGCCCTCACGGGTGAGTGGCGTCGCCAGCAAGGTGTCGAGCCAGCGCTGCTCCTCGGCTCCGGAGATGCTTCGTGCCACGATCCGGACCGCAAGGAAGGCGACTGCCAGCGGGATGATCAGGCTCAGCATCTCGACGTCGAAGTAGCGCTCGACCGAGTCGAGCCGGGTGAAGCCGAACGCCTCCTTAAGCCCTTCGGGGTAGTTCTGGATCATCTCGCCCATCGATTCCTCGACCGAAGGCCAGACGAGGACGATCATCGCCGAGAACAGCCCGAGCGGCAGGCCCCACTGCAGCGGCGTGCGGCGCAGGTCACGGAGAAGGCGGCCGATCGTGGCGAGGGCCGCCGAGGTGGCCGACGGCGGTCGAGGCGGCGGCGGGGAAGTCACCGCGGCTCACCGCGGCCGTAGTAGCTGAGGACAATCTCCTCGAGCGTCGGGCTGGTCAGCTCGATGTCGGCGAGCCGGTACCGGGCGGCGGTCTTGATCACCTCGTCGAGATCGCCGGCGACCTTGAACGAGATCTGCCGATCGCCGTCGCGCCGCACGTCCTGGACTCCGGCTATCTGCTCGAACGCGACGGGATCGACCGGCTCTGCGAACTCGATCGTTGCGTGCTTGAAGCTGCGGCGGGTGATCTCCGCCACGTCCTCGACCGCGACGAGAGCTCCTTCGCGGATGATCGCCACACGGTCGCAGGAGCGTTCGACCTCGTCGAGCTCGTGTGAGGAGATGAAGACCGTGACGCCGCGCTCCCGCTCCTCGGCGACGAACCGCAGGAACTCGTCCTGCATGAGCGGATCGAGGCTGCTCGTGGGCTCATCGAGGAGCAGCAGCTCAGGCTCGTGGAAAGTGGCCTGGATCAACCCGATCTTCTGCCGGTTGCCCCGCGAGAGCTTGCCGAGCGGGCGATCGAGGTCGGCCTCGAACCGCTCGGCCAGCCGATCGGCGCGACCCGACCCCCGGAGACCCCGCAGCCGCGCGAAGAACGCGACGATCTCGCGACCCGTCATGCGCGGGTCGTAGGCGTAGTCGCCCGGAAGATTCCCGAGGCGCGCCCTGATCGCCGGGCTCTCCCGGTGACTGTCGAGACCGAAGATGGACGCGCTCCCCGCTGTCGGTCTCAGCAGATCGAGCAGTATCCGCATCGTCGTGGTCTTGCCAGCGCCATTCGGGCCGAGGAAACCGAACACCTCGCCGGCCTGTACCTGGATAGAGACCTGCTCCACGGCGCGCACCTCGCCGTAGCGCTTGCTCAGCCCGTGCGTCTCGATGACGTGCAACAGACGGCCATCGAATCAGCTGCAGCCCGTTCGCGGCAGAGCACTTGTCAGTGGATTCGCCGCGAGGCGTCCCCGCCGAGGGTCGGTCAACTACTGACGTGCGGGCACCAGCTCGCGGGCGCGGGGAATCAGAGTGCGGAACCCCGAACAGGCTCGGCAGTAGTCCCCGGAGCTGCGCGAAGTCGCTCTCGACAGCCGTTAGGCCGAGATCCGGCCGTCGGTGATGCGGACGGTTCGGTCGGCGTGTCTCGTGATGCGATCGTCGTGGGTCACGATGATCGCGGCCGTGCCGCGGCTCTTCATCTCCTCGCGGATCAGCCTGACCGTCTGGTCTCCGAGCTCCGTGTCGAGGGAGGAGGTCGGCTCGTCGAACAAAACAAGCGCCGGCTCGTTCATCAGCGAGCGTCCGATTGCGACCCGCTGCTTCTCACCGCCCGAAAGCTGCGAGGGGAGGTTCCCGGCCCGATCCTCGAGACCCAGTTCCTCGAGCAGCTGATCGGCCCGCGCTTGTGCTCGCTTACGGTCGTGCGGTCCGATCTCGTCGACCAGCAGAAGGTTCTCCCTGGCGGTCAGAAACGGGATCAGGTTGACCGTCTGGAATACGAAGCCGACCGACTCACGACGGAAGTCGGTCAGCTCGCCCGGGGAGTAGCCGGAGATGTCCCTGCCCCCGACCACCACGTCGCCGTCGGTCGGAGAGAGGATTCCCCCGGCAATCGAGCAGAGAGTCGTCTTGCCGGAACCCGAGGGGCCGACCAGAGCGACGATCTCGTCCGAGCCGACGGTCAGGTCGACGTGGTCGAGTGCGATGACTTCCTCATCGGCCACCACGTAGACCTTCCGAACGTCCTCCATCCGAAGGGCGGGGGTTGACGTCGATTCGCTCATTCCGACTCCGGATTGTCTTTGTTTCGCGGGCTGCCGGGATTGCGCGCGGGGCAGGGTCGGAGGATCTCGACACGCGCATTCACTGGACGCCTCCGATCGCCGTGGCCGGGTCGACCCGAAGCACCCGGCGCAGAGAGAACGCGCAACCGATCACGGCCGCGACGAGCAGGAAGAGGGTGCTTGCTGCGAGCCGGCCGCCGGTTGCGATGAATGGGATCGAACCGACCGGGATCACGGCGTCCAGGGCGACGGCTGCAAGCGCACCGATCCCGCAGGCGATGAGGGTGACGATCACCGCCTGAGCCAGCAAGCCGACGAAGAGCCACCCCGAACCGGCGCCCAGCGCCTTCAATACGCCGTACAGGCCGATCCGCTCGACGGTGATCAACGCAAAGAAGAGGGCCACGACGATGATCGCGATGAGCACGGTGAGCCCGATGATCTGGTTGAAGACGGTCTTCTGTGCGGCGACACCGGGCAGGGCGTCGATCGCCTCCTGCTCGGTCAGGCTCGAGGTGTTGCCGCCGGTCGCCTCGTCGATCCTGGCGGCCAGATCAGCCGGATCCGACCCGGACGCCTGCACCACCAACGCCTGGCTGGTCCCCGGGCCCACGCGAGCGTCGGGGCGGTTCTCGCTCTGGACCCTCCGCCAGGTCCCCAGCGAGGCCCACAGAGTGCTCTGACCCGCGTATCGGGTGTCGTCGACGAAACCGATCACCCTGATCGGGCTGCGCGCGGGGCCCACCCGGATCAGGTCACCCCGCTCCACACCGTCGGCCTGCAGTGTGGCGTCGGCCCATGCCTCACCTGGCTTCGTCGGCGGTTTGGGCAGACCCTCCGAAGCCGCCTCGTAGCCGAACAGCACGGTCGGTACGAGGTCTCTCGGGTCACGACCCTCGATCCGGCCGCCGAGTTGGACGCTGCCGAGTCCACCGACGGCACCGACGCCGTCCACGCTCTCTACCTCCCGGCGCTGCCCGGGGTCGATCCGGCTTCGCGCGAGCGAGTCCTGCGAGGTCGCCGAGTAGACGATCAGGTCCGCCTGCTGGACCCGGATCGCTCCCGTATTGCCCGCGTTCAGTCCGTCCAGCAGCCCGCCGAGGAACATCAGCAGGATCGCGATCAGGGTCAGGATCACGGTCGCCAAGCCAAACCGTCCCGGCCGGCGGCGGAGCTCCTTGAGTGCGAGGCTCACCGGCCACCCTCCCCGGTGGTGGCTTCGATCGGGTCGATCGCCAGGACCCGCCGGGCGGCGGCCACCGCGCTCAGAAGGCCGAGCCCGAGCAGCAGCGCCGACCAGAACAGGACCGCCCCGACGTCGAAGCTCAGCTTGATCTCACCGAGCTGGGCGCGGGAAAGCGGTGTGTAGAGCGCGATTCCGACCGCAAGGCCACCGCCGACGACCACCGCTACCTGGAACATCAGCGAGCGGACCAGGAGGCCCGAACTCGCCCCGATCGCCCGGAGCAGGGTCAGCGAGGCCGACTTCTGGAGCGTGATGATGAGGAAGAACAGGCCCGTCACCAGCGGCACGACGAGGCCGAACAGCAGGAAGATCACCTGGAAGGAAGAGCGGACCTCGGCGACGCCCGGGGTCTTGTCGGCGGCCGCCTCCCTGGTCAGCGCGTCCGCCTCCGGGCTCGAGTCATTGATCCGCTCGGCGAGCGTCGCCGGGTCCAGCCCCTCGACCGGCGCGACGCCGATGGCGCTGGGCAGAACGCTCCGGGCGTCGGGGTTGGCCGACTCGACCGAGGCGACGTAGTCGGGCCAGCCGACGAACAATGTCGGGGTCACCTGGAGCTGGGCGTCGGCGGCGAGGCCAACGACCTCGATCCGTTCGGTGCCGGCGGTCTGGCCTCGGGGCCGCAGAACCTGGATCCGGTCACCAAGCTCGAAGTCGCTGTCACTGCCGACCGCCTCTCCGGGGCCCTCCGGCAATCGCCCAGCCGAGAGCTGATCGGGAGCGCCGAGGTCCGGCGTGTCGTAGCCGATGATCGCCGCGTCGGAGTCCTCGCCGCTGTCGTTGACCTCCACCGTGAACGTGCCCTGCCCGATCCGCCCCGATTTCGCGATGCCCTCGGTGGAGCGGACCGTCTGCTCGAGTGGCGGCGTGATGACGCTCCCCTGGAGTGTGCGCTGACCGTCGACGCTGTAGACCAACACCGGCGCGGACTGGCGGTCGATCGCTCCGATGAAAGAGGTGATCAGACCGTTCTGGATGGCCTGCTGGGCGAGGATCAGAAGGACGAGCAGCCCGATCGCCGAGATCAGCAGGCCGAACCGGACCTTCGACCGGCGCATCTCACGCAGAGCAAGGAACATCAGCGCCTCTCAGGCAACGACGGCTTCGAGGAGATGGGCACCGCTGGACCCTAGTCGCCGGCGGCCACCGCCGGACTTGGGCCGTGCGACCCTCAGTGCATCCCTGCGGCTTCCAGGCTTCCCGAAAGGGCGTGTTCCAAAGGGTCCGTACACCGCCGACCCACGCCGAATGCCATACTTACAAGTCCGATGTTGAAGATTCTACTTGGATTCGATGGCTCTGAGCCCGCGTCGACGGCGATCGATACCGCGACAGGCCTTTTCCCGAAGGCGCACGCGACCGTCGCGCACTTCTGGAGCTCGCCGATCGTCGACCCTGAGGTCCGCAGTCGGCTCACAGCCCGCGCCAAGGACCTGGACGACTTGATCGAACTCGCTGAGCAGGAGGGCGCCGAACGGGCCGATCGCTTGGCGGCGGAAGCTGTCGCACACGCGCGGGCCGCGGGCTGGGATGCCGAGGCGCTGGCGCGCCGGTTGCACGGCGGAGCCGGTTTCGAGCTGGCGCGAGCTGCAGAAGAGCGCGACGCCGATCTCATCGTCGTAGGAGCTCGTGGGCTCGGCGGAGTCAAGGCGGTCCTGGGAAGCACCTCGGATCTCCTGGTTCATGTCAGCACCGTGCCGGTCCTCGTAGTGCCGCAGCTACCGACGGACGAGGAGGGCGAGGGCGTGACGTCGGGCCCCGTCCTCGTGGGTTACGACGGGTCAGAAGGCTCGCGCAAGGCGTTGACTGCCGCCGCATCGATCTTCGAAGGGCGGGATTTCGTCGTTGCCACTGTCAGGGATGCTGACGCAGATGTAGTCCAGCGGGACGCACTCAGCCTGGAGGGCATCGACAACGCTGACGTGATCGTTCTCGAAAGGAGTGGCGGCGGTGCCCGCAGCGTCGCGACCGCCCTGAGACGGTGCGCCGACGAGCGCGGTGCGAGCGCCATTGTCGTCGGGTCGCGCGGTCGCTCGGCTGCCCGGGAAATCATCCTGGGAAGCGCCGCGATGGGCGTCCTGCATGGGGCGGAGAAGCCCGTCCTCGTGGTGCCGAACCGACGTTTTGGGTAGTACTGCCGACCGTGCTCTTTGTCGCCGGCCGGCCGCGGTCGCCGCGCAGGCCGCGGAAACCTCCGATCTCGATCACTGACCGCCAGGGGCCATGAGCCCCTGCGCGGTTGGCGTCGTTCCGCGCTTCTAAGGCCCGACGTTGCCCTCCTCGAGGCTCGAGGAGGGCGAAGTGGACCGGATTGCGCGTTCGCTCGGGCCCTGACCAAGACTCGGTCGAGTTCTTGGAAGGGAACGAGGAACACGCCGAGAGCCGCCGAGCGGATTCGAACCGCTGACCCCTTCATTACGAGCTGCGGGGTTGGAGGGGCCGACGACAGGCGAACCCGATCTCCCGACGTCCGGGTTACGAGATCGATGGAAGCGGGTCCGCTCACCCGGGTCGATAGGCTCGGAGCCGCCCAGCATCTCGGAGTCGTACCGCGGGGAGGTCACAGATGAAGATCAAATCGGCGTCTGCTGCCGCGGTCGCTGCAGCCGTACTCCTGTCTGCGTGCGGCAGCGACAACGGGGGCAGCAGCGATGGCGATTCGCTGGCTGTTGGAGACTGCGCCGTCGTGGTCGATCCGACCTCGGCCACGCCCAACCTGCAGAAGGTCGGCTGTGGGGATAGCTCGGCCGATTACTCCATCACCGCAGTCGGGGCGACGGCCGAGGATCTCGGCGCCTGTGACTTCTCAATCCAGCTTGACCAGGCCTACTGCCTGGGGGAGGTCGGCTCCACGGTCGACCCCGTCGCTGAGGCAGAGAACCAACTCGACTACTCGACGCTTGAGCCGGGCGATTGCACGGACGCAACCGTCGAGGATCCTGCCCCGACCCGGGTGATTCCCTGCGATGACCCCGACGCCGCGAGCGAGGTCCTCGGTAATGCCGAAGACCCGTTCGACTGCGAGGGCAACGTCGCGGCTCAACGCGACGGCATCGTCGTCTGTATGCAGTCGCGGTAGCCGAGCTGCCCGCCCAACGTCGCGGCTGACCCGGCTACCCGTCCAGCGTCGACAGGACCGGGTCGACGGTTGATACTCCGGTGGTGTGAAAGACCAGGATGCCGAGCGCGAACCCGGCCGAAATCGCCTTCGCTGGCTGGTGGCCTCGGTCCTGCTCGTCTTTGCCATCGCATTGGCCTTCGTCCTCTTCCCACGCGACCACTCCGAGCCGCAGCCACTCAGCGCCGGCGAGTACGTCTACACAACACGTGGCTTCGAGGAGGTAGACGCACTCGGCGGCGCCCGCCACACTTACCCAGCCGAAACCGGGATCCGGGTCGAGCAGGTCGACGGGGGGCGCTGCCGCCGGCTCGCCTGGAGACCACTGCGCGACCGGGTGACGACGTGGCTGCTGTGCGGAGAGCGGCTTGCCGAGATCCACGAGGTTCATGACTTCTTCGGCAATCGCGATGAGCGCACCTACCGCTGCGAGCCTGGCTCGAGCCTGCGACACGGATGGTCGTGTAGCTACGGCGGCGCGACCGAGATCGCCTCCGGCGGCGTCATTGGCCATGCACGGATTGCCGCCGCGCGCGTAGACCATGTCCGGCTCAAACGCCGGATCAGCGGCAGCGTCGAGGGGCAGGGCACGCGCGAATTCTGGCTTCGCCGCGGCGACGGGTTCCCAGTCCGCATCGCAAGCACGACCGACGACTTATCTCCCAGTCCGATCGGCGACGTGCGTTACCGCGAGCACTATACGCTCGAACTCAAGACCGGCCGGTGATTGCTCGCTCCAGCCAACGTTCGATCCGCTCGTATCTGCAGTTTCTGGGCTTTGGAGGCGGCTGCGTGCCCAGTCTGCGGGCCAGTCTCGGAGGGTTCTCGCAGAGCGGCGGTAAGCGGCCAGCCCCTCGCGTTTATGGCCGCGCTCGGGCGCGCGACCGCTCGACAAGCAGTTCAAGGTCGGGGCTTGAAGCGATCCGTAGGCGACTCAGCCAGCCAGGGAGGCTGCCAGCGTGAACCTGCTGCCTGGTCTTCGTGCGTGAGCCCAGCGCCCGGGAGGGCTGACTCGCTGATAGGCCCTGGCCGGGCTCTCCACTGCCAATCAACCGACTGCCGGCTACAGGCCGTGCGTGATCTTCTTGGTCTCGTCGAAGAACTTGCCCGAGCCCTGAAACGAGAACCTCCACCTGTACCAGGTCAAGGTCAAAGTCGACGCTTCGAGAACACCCTTCGCCCACAGCGCTGCACCGGCCTGCTCAGCCTGAAGCGCCCTGGGAACAGTCCACCGGTGGAAAGACCCAGCTCGCCCCTTGCCGCTGCACGATGCTTACCCCACCGATGCCAATCGAGATTGAAGGCATCCGCCGCGCCCTCGGCGATCGTCGTCGCACCGCGCTCGAACATCATGCCGCAGACGGAGGAGGGTGGGTGGTCGGCGTCAGTGGTTTGCCAATCCCGCGGGTCTGCGGGGAGTGCCTGAACCGCTTGAACCTGGGATTGCGCCACTGCGGATTCGTGCATTGGTCGAGCGGATCACAGCTAGACCGCCGAACTCAGCCCACGCTCAGCTTCCAGCCCCGCCGCCCGACCGGGCCGCGCAGTCCTTGCGGCAGGTCCACTGGTTGGCCCTGCCCGACCACTTCCAGACTTCGTGATGCTCGAGGTTGTCGGGGCTGTGGTTGCTCATCAGGTAGGCCTTGAGCAGCGCCGTCTTCTTCTTCCTCGGCTTCATCTTCACCTGGTCCCCACCGACGATCTGAAGCTTGCGGAAGCGCGTCGAATGCTTCGACTTCTGCCGGTAGATCGACAGGATCTCGCCGAAGGAGGGACTGACGAAGTCGCGGACCGCGATCTCGACGTGACCGTCGCGGTTGAGATCGGAGACCCAGGCGGAGACGAGACCGGCATCGGATGAGCCCGGGTTCTCGTAGACGAGCTTCCGCTGGACCTGCGCCCAACCGCCGGCCTTCTTGTTCCACACCTCGAACCAGCTGACGGGAGAGTCATAGGGTGGTTTGCCCTGGGACAGGTTGTAGACGAAGATCCGCTCCTTGGCGCGGTCCTTGTCGAGGTTGAGCTTGAAGGTCTCGACCCGGTCCGCCTCGGCCGGGGGGTGCGGTCCGGCAGCACGGGAGACGGGGATGCATCCGCCGCCGCCGACGGGCAGGTACTCGATCCTCTTGTCGCCCTTCTTCAGCTTGAACTTCGGATCGAGATACTTGCCCGCCCAGCCCGGCCTGAGCTCGCCCTTGATGCACTTACGGATCGTCTTACGGGCCTTCTTGCAGCCGATCCGCTTGGCCCGGACCTCGGTCCCGCCGCCGCTGCCCTCGGGCTTGAACTGGACGACGACGTCATTGCACGGATGCCAGCCGGCGCTGGTGAGCGCATGTCCAGCCTTTCCGGGGGCAGCCGCGAGCGTCACCGCAGCGACCAGCGCGAGTAGAGCGGCAAGCGCGACTTGGATCGCGCCCCTGCGGATACCTGCGGTGGTCGAGAGCTTCACTGTGAATCCCAGGCGCTCAATCAAGGACGAGGCCGACGCCGACCTGCTTGACCTTCGCCGGCTTGCCCTTCTTCTTCTTCAGCCTGAAGTCGGTGACGACCGTGAACGGCTTGAAGCTACCCAAGTAGCAGTGGTTGACCCCGAACTCGTTCTTGCACTTGACACCCTTGACGCCGTCCTTGACCTCGCGCTTGGTCGAGCCCACGCCGACCCCGGTCGCGGTTCGCTCCTTCGGGTCCTTGGTCGAGATGCCCCAGACCTCTGATGAGTCCGCGGTCCCGCTGAAGGAGACCCAGGTCCGCCCGTACTTGAGCTCGATGAAGTCCGCGCCGGAGAATGGGTTGGTCCGGATCCGGCTGCGATCGGGCTCTCCGAGCTTGTCCAGCACGCGCATCTGGGTCATCCCCAGCTTCGCGCCGGCAATGCTCTTCTGAGGCACGATCTTCGCGCCGGCGACGGCGGCGCCGGCCACGAGCAGGCAGAGAGCGGCAGCCACCAGAACTGCAGGCACGTGTCGCGAGCGCCGAGTGAGCACACCGCAACGGTGCATCACCTGCTCGGACTCGACATCGGGGGACAGTACGGGGCCGTTTTCGGGTTTGCGCTGAGGCAGGGAGGCCCCCTCCGGTGCAGGCGTAGACTGCTTGTGATGCTAGGGGAGCACAACAGGGGGCCGGCAGGGAGCTGCTTGATCTTGGGTGCCGCCACGCTGGCGCTGGCGATCGCCTTGTTGGCCCTGCTACCGGGGACTGCCCGGGCCGCAACCTACCCAGAGGCGGTGCTGCTCATCTCCGGATTCGAGACCGAGGCACCGTTCACGACGCCGGACGAGGCGTGCAATGGCAAGGAGGGACCCGACTGGGGTCTGGACGGCGGCATCGCCCAGGCGCTCAAGAGCCCGGCGGCTCCTCAGGCGGTGTTCACTGCGCCGGTTACGCGGACCGGCGTGAAGCTCCCTGACCCCTGTCCGAGAACGGGCACGCCCCTGCCGATGGCGAGCATGGTCGTCGACTCGAACGGGGGAACCGAGGAGAACGGCGCCGCCCTGGCGGAGCTGATTGCCTTCCTCCACGACAGCTACGGAGTCAACGAACTGCACATCGTCGCCCACTCCGACGGCGGCCTGTGGGCGCGGTCGGCGATCACTCAGAACGCGCTCTACCCGGGGGTCGCGATCCAGAGCTTGACGACCCTCGGCACGCCTCATACAGGATCGTTCATGGCCGACCTTGCGCTCGAGCTCGACGGCGGCAAGTGCGACTTCTCGGACCCCGGGGAGCAACGCACTTGCGACGCCCTGCTCCTTCTCGCCGATCTCGTGATGATCAAGCTTGGGCCGGAGGCGACCCGCGAGCTCGGCAACGACTTTCTAGCAACATGGAATCCGAAGCAGTCCATCGGCAATTGCCCGGTCAGCACGATCGCCGGCGACCATCTGGACCTCCCGATTCCAGCCCCCGACTACTACACCCCCTCCGACGGTCTAGTCGGGCTCGCCAGTGCCGAGGCCCAGCAGTCATTCGACATCGGCGGCCACTTGATTCCCGCGCCCGACATCCCCGACCTGCGCAGCGCCGGGGTCTACGACGTGGTCCACGGCGCCGCCGTCGCCCTGCTCAGCAAGAAGACGCTGCTCAACCAGACTGAGATCAGCGTCCAGGTTGCCGACCGGACCCTGCTCGAGGGCGCGGAGCCGTGCAACATTCCCGCTGCCACAGCGGCAGTCCGTGCCGGTGCCACCGGAGCCGACGCAGCCCAGCGTCTGCGAGCGCCGTTGTATCGGATGGTCGCCGCCGACAGCCGCGGGCGGCTGCCGATCCCGGGCCCCGAGGACTTCGCCGTCAGCACGCGCGGTGTGGTCATCACCTGCGACTTCAACCCCGTGAAGCCGATTCCAATCTTCGGCGAGCGCCGACTGCGTGTCCACCACACCGGTGGCTGTGAGCAGCGCCCGCGCGCACGCAGGCGCGACGGCGACGGGCCGGCGCATGCATTGCTGCTCCGCTCCCACCCGCAGAGGCACGTGCTCGTTCGCGTCGCGGGCGATGTCGCCTGGATCCGCGTCCGCGGCCGGGCACCGAGGACGCTTCGAGCCGCGGCCCGCGTGGGAGGATCCTGGAAGACGCTGCAACTCGGTCGCCGAGGGCGCACGGTGCTGCCCGAGTCGATGGACGGCTCGCTTCAGCTCAGAGTTCGCGTCAAGGGACGCGCCCGAGGCGTGCCTGCCGACACGGCAAACGTGGTCCTCTCTCGCTGAGGTCGGGTCTCGAAGCCCTCTACGAAGGCGTCGGCTAAGTTGATCAGCTCAAGCGCGCTCACACCCTGGATATCACGAGCGGGAGAGCCAATCCGCTCCGGTGCGCCAACGCAGCCACTTCTCGAGGCCGACCAGGGCCCAGACCGCGAGCCCGAGGGCGATGATCCGCAGCCACGCGCCGGCGTCGATCGGGGCGGAGTCGAACAGCGAGTTCATCGCAGGCAGGTAGGTGAATAGCCCCTGCAGCACGAGCGTCAAGGCGATGCCGAAGATCACCCAGCGATTGCTGAAGAACCCGATCCGGAAGCTCGAGCGCTCCAGTGAGCGACAGTTGAGCAGATAGAAGAGCTCACCCACCACGAACAGGTTGACCGCCACCGTTCGCGACTGCTCCTCCGACATGCCCGCCGACTGTGCCCACTCGAAGAGCCCGAACGATCCGCCGAGCAGCAGCGTCGAGACGAGCAGGATCCGCATGATCAGCTCGCGGGTGAGCAGCGGTCGCGACGGCTCCCGCGGAGCCCTTTCCATGATCCCGGGCTCCGCCCGCTCGAAGGCGAGCATCAGGCCGAGGGCGCCGGCCGTGGTCATGTTGATCCAGAGGATCTGCACCGGAAGGACCGGCAGCGTCAGCGCGAACGTGATCGCGACCAGGATCAGCAGGCCCTCAGCCATGTTGGTCGGCAACGTCCAGACGATGAACTTGGTCAGATTGTCGAAGGTACGCCGGCCTTCCTCGACCGCGGCCTCGATCGAGGCGAAGTTGTCGTCTGTGAGCACGATGTCTGCGGACTCCCTCGCCACCTCGGTCCCGCTGGCCCCCATCGCAACCCCGATGTCGGCCCGCTTCAACGCCGGGGCGTCGTTGACGCCGTCACCGGTCATCGCCACGATCTCGCCGCGGCGCCGCAGTGCCTCGACCAGGCGCAACTTCTGCTCGGGGGCGACGCGCGCGAACACGGCGGTGCGGTCGATCAGCTCGTCGAGCTTGGCGTCCGAGCAACCCTCGATCTCCGCGCCGGTCATCGCCTCGGGATCGTCGCGGTCGTCGGGCTCGCCCGCCAAGCCGATCCGGCGGGCGATCGCGGTGGCGGTGGCGACGTGGTCCCCGGTGATCATCTTTACCTTGATTCCAGCCGTCCGGCAGCTCGCGACCGCGGCGACCGCCTCCGCCCGTGGCGGATCGAGCATCCCCTGCAGGCCGAGAAACGTCAGCGATCCCTCCAGATCCGCCCGCTTGAGCGGGCCGGGGCCCGGCAGCTTGGCCCGGGCGAGCGCCAGCACGCGCAGGCCGCTCGCGCCAAGCCGGTCAGTCTCGGCCTCGACCGCGCCGCGATCGAGCCGACAGACCCCACCGCCGGCGTCGAGGGCGTCTCCGCACATCGCCAGCACCCGCTCGACGGCGCCCTTCACATAGACCGTGAGGCCGCTGTCGTCGCCCTCGTGAATGGTCGCCATATATTTGCGCTCGGCCTCGAACGGGAACGATTCGACCCGCGGCTCGGCGGCGAGCAGCCGCTCCGGATCGAGCCCCCCTTTGCGCGCGGAGACCAGCAGCGCGGCCTCGGTCGGATCGCCGATCAGCTCCCAGCCTGCCTCACGCTCGATCAGCCTCGAGTCGTTGCACAGCACGCCCGCTTTGAGGCAGGGCACCAGGGCCCGCTCATCGGCGGCCCCGTGTTCGGGCGTGATCGAGCCCGTCGCTTCGTAGCCGCTCCCCGCAACCGAATAGTGGATCCCCCCGGCGACGATCTCCTGCACGGTCATCCTGTTCTCGGTCAGCGTTCCGGTCTTGTCCGAGCAGATCACGGTCGTGCTGCCGAGCGCCTCGACGGCGGGCATCTGCCGGACGACCGCGCTGCGCTTGGCCATCCGGCTGACGCCGATCGCAAGCGTTACCGTCAGCGCCGCCGGAAGCCCCTCAGGGATCGCGCCGACGGCGAGGGCCGCGGCCGCAAGCAGCAGATCTTCGGGCGACTCCCCCTGGGCGAGGCCAACCAGGTAAGCGGCCGCAGCGAGTACGAGGATCACCCACATCAGCAGCCCGCTGAAGCGCGCCATCTTCCTCGTCAGCGGGGTCACGATCTCGGGGCCGGAGCCGACGAGCCGATGGATCAGGCCGATCTGCGTCTCAGCGCCGGTTGCGACGACGACGCCCGTCCCCTCTCCGCGCGTTACCAGGGTCGCCGCAAAGGCCATGTTCGAGCGGTCGGCGACGGCGGTTTCCGTGGCCAGCACGGCCTCGGTCTTCGCCACCGGCAGCGACTCGCCGGTGAGAGCCGACTCGTCCAGCTGCAACTCCCTCACCCCGAGCAGCCGCATGTCGGCGGCGACCGCGTCGCCCGCGGTGAGCTCGACGAGGTCGCCCGGCACGATCATCGGCGAAGCGACCCGGCGCCGCTCGCCTCCCCTGATCACCGTCGCCTCCGGCGAGACCATCACCGCCAGCGCCTCCAGAGCGCGCTCGGCCCGTCCCTCCTGGACGAAGCCCGTGGCGGCGTTGATCAAGACGACGGCGAGGATCACTGAGGCGTCGACGGTCTGGCCGATCGAGGCGGTGACGGCCGACGCCGCGAGCAAGATGTAGATCAGCGGATGATTGAACTGTCGGACGAAGCGGCGCAACGGGCCCGCAGGCGCGGCGCGCGGCAGCGAGTTCGGTCCGACTCGACCGAGGCGGCGTGCAGCTTCAGCCTCGCTCAGCCCGGCCTCGCGATCGGTCTCGAGGATCAGAACGGCCTCGTGCGCCGGCAGGTCATGCATCGCTGGTCCCTCTCGGGGGCCGAGGCCGGCAACACGACTTTCCATCCGGCGTATCCTGCCAACCCGACTGGCTGGCTCGAGGCGCAGGAGCCGCGGCCAATGAGCTAGGCCGGCTTCGGGGTAGCATCGACCGGTGGGCTTTCTGGACAAGATCGCCGAGTACGAGCTGCTCACGGCGAAGCTGAAGCGTAAGTAGCTCGGTCTCGTCCAAGACTCGTAGCCGAGTCGCAGGCGTGTCGCGGGGGGCTGAGGGACTCGCCCGGCTCCGATCCCCCACCCCACCCGCACCTTCACCGGCTCGTCGCTGCCCTCGACCGCGAGCAGGTATGCGCCTTCGCGCAGCTTGAGGATCTTCGGGCTCAACGGCAGCCTGAAGTGGCCGCGGCGGGAGCGCTTGACGCCCTGTGCGAGGGTCTTGGAGTCGGCGTCGTCTGTGAGGCTCCAGCCGACCAGGGCTGAGCCGGTGGGCTCTGTCTGGGTGACCTTGCAGGAGACCTTGTAGGTGCGCTTGTTCTTCTTGCGCTTGCAGGTGATCTCGCTTGCGCCCGCTGTGGCCCTGGGGCCCTGGGGCCCTGGGGCCCGATGGTCCGGTCGGGCCTTCGGGTTCGGAGGGGCAAGGGTCCGATTTGCAGGGCTTTTCAGAGCCGCCGAGCGGATTCGAACCGCTGACCCCTTCATTACGAGTGAAGTGCTCTACCAACTGAGCTACGGCGGCGTGAGTGGCGGCAGTCTAGATGACTGATTCCGATTGACCGTGCCCGTGGCGGCACCGGGATCAGCGGTCCGCGATGAGCGCCTTCAGGTCGGCGGCTAGCGCGGCGGGGGTGCGTTCGAGCATGCGCGGGGTGACGCGGATCACGGTCCAGCCGGCGACGCGCAGGAAACGATCGCGGTCGCGATCCCGCTCCTGCGCCCGCCAATCCCCGTGGTGGGTCGGCGTGTCCATCTCGACCGCGAGGCGGGCGTCGGGCCAGGCCGCGTCGAGCTCGAAACGCTCCGTGCCGAGAGTCAGCGAGTAGTTGAAGAGCGGCTTGGGGACCTCCCAGGCGTAGACGAAGTCGAGTAGCGCGACCTCCGCCGAGCTGCGTAGCCGGACCGGGCCCGCTTGGAGCTGGGAGAGGACGAAGCGGAGGCGGGGCCTCCCCGGCCGCCGTGGATAGCGGTCGAGCAGCGCCTGCAGCGAGGGGGTGAAGTCGAGGCCGAGCCCGTCGGCGACGTTGGCTGCGTGCTCGAGCTGGGCAGGGCTGAGCCGGGTCGCAAGGTCGAGCAGGGTGCGGGAGACGGTCGTGGTCGCGATTCCCTCGTGATCGGTGATCTCGTCGGAGGGCAGCGAGTGAGTGTGGAGGCGGATGCCGCTCGGTGCCGCGACCCGCCGCGGGCAGGTGACGTCGATCACGGCAGCGGCCGACGGCCGGAAGCCGAGGTGAGACCCGGCGGCTGCATGGCTGAGGACGGCGTCATCCCCGATCCGCAGCAGCGCCTCCACCCACCCGACCTCCCGCGAGGCATGCGTGTGGCCGACCGCGTAGACACCGCGACAGACGGGGATCAGTCGACCACGCTGGACCCTCTTTTGAATGGCTCCGCGACTCAGGCCGAGGGCTTTGAGTTGAGGAGAGGAGACGCGGCCCCACTGGCGGGCGGCAAGCTCGCCGATCTTGGCGTCCCAGCATGAACGACATCCTTTGCATTCCCAGGGAATGCAAATCGTGCACCTCGTCTCCACGCCATCGACTCTGGCGTGGAAACCCGCACGGATGTGAGACCCGCCGTGAAGAACCTCACGCCCCACGCACACGAAACCGTGGCGGTAGCGGTGAGAGTGATGTCACCGGCTCCTCGGGCCGCCCCGCGCCGCTTCCCTCACTGCTCCACGGCGCCGCCTGCGCCATCGACCACGGCAGCGCCACTCCCCCGCGGTCCGCGCCGCAGCGCCGAGACAGCGGGAACGCCGAAGGACCCCCCGAACTACTCGGGCTCGATCAGCTTGTAGCCGACGCCGCGGACCGTGAGCACGAGCTCGGGGTCCTGGGGGTCGCGCTCGATCTTCTGGCGCAGGTTGGAGATGTGGACGTCGCAGGCGCGGACGTCGCCGGAGAACTCCGACTGCCAGAGCTCCTCCATGATCTCGAGCCGGCTGAAGACCTGGCCGGGGCGCTCGGCGAGCAGGCGCAGGACCTGGAACTCGGAGCGGGTCAGGTTGACGGGCTCGCCCCTGACGGTGACGAGGTGGCGGGCGAGATCGATCGTGACCTCGCCGGCGTCGATTCCCTTGCCGTTCTCCTCGCCACCGCCGCTGACGCGGTCGAGCTCGCGACGGCGCAGCTGGGCGCGGACGCGGCCGAGCAGCTCACGGACGCTGAAAGGCTTGGTCACGTAGTCGTCGGCGCCGACCTCGAGACCGACGACCTTGTCGACCTCGGCGTCCTTGGCGGTCAGCAGGATGATCGGCACGGGACTGCGGCCGCGGATGTCACGGCAGAGGTCGAGGCCGCTCTTGCCCGGCATCATGATGTCGAGGACGAGCAGGTCGTAGTCGACATCGGCGCCGATCTTCGAGTCGGCGTCGTCGCCGTCCTCGGCGATCGTGACGTCGAAGCCTTCCTGCTTGAGCGCGTATCCGACCGACTCGCGGACCGACGGCTCGTCATCGGCGACGAGGATCCTGCCGCGGCTCAACCGAGCCTCCTCATGCGATCGGGGTCGGGGTCGGGGCCGCTTCGCGTAGGCGGATCTTGAAGGTGCTTCCTTGGCCCTCCACGGAGTCCACTGTTATCTCTCCACCCATCACGTCAATCATTCGCTTAGCGATCGCCAATCCTAGGCCGAAACCGTCTCGCTCCAAGGATCCGCTCCCACGATAGAACCGCTCGAAGACGCGATCGCGCTCAGCCGCTGGGATACCGGCACCGGTGTCCTCCACTTCGATGACGATGTCGCCTTCTCCGCTCCTATAGGCGCGAAGCGTAACGGTGCCCGGCGGTGAAGTGTGTTTGTAAGCGTTCGTTAGCAAGCCGATCACCACTTGGCGCAGCAGCACCGGGTCGGCGGAGGCGACGAGGTCCTGCTCGGCGCCGCTCTCGCGGACCAGCTCGACGCCCTCCGGCGCCTCGGCCGTGTTGATCGACTCGTCGAGGACCATGCCGACGCTGACGACGTCGGCCTCCCCCTCCCCGATCGCCTCCATCCGCGCCAGCGTCAGCAGCGACTTCGTCAGCCGGGCGACGCGGTCGACGTCGGTTGCGAGGCGGTCGAGGAAGTGGTCGCGGGCCTCGGGGTCGTCCTTGGCGCCGGAGCGCAGCACCTCGATCGCACCGGACATGCCGGCGATCGGGTTGCGCAGCTCGTGCGCGGCATTGGAGACGAACTCGCGCTCGGCCTGATCGCGGCGCAGCTCCTCGGTCCGGTCGCGGACGACGATCAGCACGGCGCTCTCGGCCGGCAGGTGGCGGGCGCTGATCGCGACGACCCGATCCTCGATCGCGACGTGATCGGTCTCGACCGTGCCGCGATGGCTGGCGCGGCGGACCCACGGGCGCAGCGGCTCGGCCGGCTGGCCGCCGGGCGTGATCAGCTCGGCCGCGGCAGGGTTGGCGAAGCGGACGTCGCCGTCGGAGCCGACGACGATCACGGCGTCCTCGAGCGAGACGAACACGGCGGAGAGCCGGTCGCGCTCGGAGGAGAGTGCCTCGAAGGTTTCGGCGAGGGCGATCCGCATCGCATCGAGCGCGCGGCCGAGGTCGCCGATCTCATCGCGGCCGCGCGGGTACATCGGCTCGCTCAGATCGCCCTCGGCGATCCGTCCGGCGGCCGCCGCCAGGCGTTTGACGCGGCTCGTGATCAGGCTGGCGACGAGGAAGCCGATGATCGCGGCGACGACGACCGCCAGCGCCAGCGCCGTCAGCCGCTCGCCGCGCAGTGCCGCGAGCGCATCGGAGACCTCGGCCGGGCGATCGGCCTGGACCAGCACGACGCCGTCGGGGCCGACCTTGTCGTCGCGGTAGATCGGCAGCGCCACGACTGTCAGACCCGCTTCGAACTCACTGACGAAGCGACGCCCGTTGGCCGCCTTCTTGCGGGCGAGGCGCTGGTTCGGGACCTGCGCGAGGGTCTGGTCGGCGATCTCGACGTCGCGGTCGGTGATCAGCTCGTCGTAGCGGTTGAAGACCCAGGGGGCGAAGGCAGCGCTGCGGTACTGGGCAATGATCGTGTCAGCGAACTGGCCCTTCTTGGCACCGAGCTCGCCGGAGAGCTGCAGCGCCCGTCCCTGGGCCAGCTGACTCGCCGTTTCCTCGGCCGCCTGCTCGGAGGACTGGGAGACGAACAGATAGACGGAGGTACCGGTGAGGATCCCGATCGCCGCGAACATCAGGGCCAGCCACAGGCGCACCCCGAACGGCCGGCGGCTGCCGGTCGGCTGGATCGCCGGGCGCTCGGCGGTCGAGGGCAGCTCGGGTGGCCTCAGGGTCGGCATCGCCACATGAGTTGTAGAGCAACCGGTGGCCCGAATCCAAACACCGACGGCGACCTGAACCGCCTCTGGCCTCCCGGCGCCGGGGCGGGCGGGGCCGTCGCTAGGTCGCGGAGAACATCGCGGCGATCCGGTGGAAGAGCGCCTCGAGGGCCAGCTCCTCCTGGACGTTCACGGTCAGGTGCCGGCGCGTCTCCATCGCGAGCTCGGCGGCGCGGCGCGCCAGCGCCGGGTCGAGATCGGCGGCGCCGTCGGCCAGCGCCTGGGTCCGGTCGACGTTGCGGACCAGTCCCCGGGCGCCCTCGGCGACCGCGATCAGGTCGACGAACCAGGCCGCGGTCAAGGCCAGGGCGGCGTCGATCGACATCGTCCGCGCACGCCGCTCCGCGCGCTTGGCGGCCTCGCCGCCCTCGCGCTTGATCCGGTCGGCGTCGCGGCCCTTGCCGATCTGCTCGGCGCGGGCGGCGGAGGCGGCGATCACCGACTCGCCCTCGTCCTTGCCGATCTCGGCGGCGAGCTTGAGCAGGCCCGTCCACGGGCGGTCCGTGATGTCGCCGGCGCGGGCCGCCTGACAGCACTCCTCAACGATCTCGCGCAGGCGCCGGCCGCGGTCGCTGCCGAGGAAGCGGGCCCGATCGATGTCGCCGTCGGCGAGGCCGGCGAGAGCCGCGATGCCCTCGGGCGGCAGGTCGACGACGCCGGCGAGGCGCTTCTCGACGACCGCCCGCGGCAACGAGTCGAAGGAGATCTCCTGGCAGCGACTGCGGACCGTCTCAAGCAGAGCTTCCGGCTCGGAGGAGACGAGCAGCAGGTGGGCGTAGGGCGGTGGCTCCTCGAGCGTCTTGAGCAGCGCGTTCTGGCTCTCCTCCGCCATCGCGTCCGCGGCCTCGATCACGAACACGCGGTGCTCGCCCTCGAACGGCCGGTAGTGGACCTGGGCGATGACACGCTCGCGCACCTCCTCGACGAGATGCTGGTTCCCGGGCGGGCGCAGCCAGGTGAGATCCGGGTGCGGGGAGGGGTCGAGCAGGGCCCGTCGGCGCGCCTCCGACGGGTCGGAGGCATCGAGGCTGAGCAGCTCGGCGGCGAAGGCGCGCGCGACCTCGCGCTTGCCGCTGCCGGCGGGACCGATCAGCGCGTAGGCGTGCGAAGGGCCGGAGCCAAGCGCTGCCGCGAGCGCCGCGCGCGCCGCGGGCTGGTGCTCGGTGGAGGCCTCGATCGTCTCGCTCAGGGTCGCGGGCATCGCTCGCCAGTCTGGCCGATCCAGCGGATCAGCGAGCGGTCGATGGTCGGGCCGCCACGGGCTGTCGATACGATCGCGCTCGACCGGACTCGCGAGGGGGTACAAGCATGAAGGTGGGATGCATGATTTCGAGGGTGACGATGCTCTTCACGGTGATCGGAGTCCTGGCGCTCGCAGGCGGAGTTGCCGCGGCCGGCGCTTCGACGTCCGGCGTCGGCGCCGAGCAGCCCTCGGCCGGGACCGCCGCCACACCGAACGCGCTCGACAAGGCGCGGCAGGCAATGCAGAAGGCACGCCAGGCCCTCAACAAGGCGCGCTTCGCTGTCAATCAGAACCGGACGACGCGCCGCACCGCCAACCGCGCGCTGGCGATCGCCAACAAGGCCCTGGCGGATGCGGCAGCAGCAGCAGGCGACGCCGCCGAGGCGCTCGCAACAGCGGAGCGGGCACAGGCTGACGCGACGCAAGCCAACGCCCGGCTCGACGCTACCGAGACGGTCTCCGACACCGAGGCCGGTGAGGTCTCGACCACCGACACGCTCGACTACGTCGCCCTCGGCGGCCCCGAGGTGACGGTGACGGTTCCGCCGAGCGGGTTGATCGAGGTCTGGGCGAGCGTCGAGTTCGGCAACAACGTCGATCCACCCGACGGACTCGTCGCCCTCTACGAGGACGGGGTGCGCGTCGCCATCGAGGGCCAGGACCAGTTGGTCTGCGGCTCGCCCGACCTCGGCGACGCGCTGCTCAGCGCCTTCGGGTCGCTCAGCGATCCCACGATCACGATGTCGACGCCTCCCGGCGGCGGCCTGATCGGTCTCGGCTGCGGCACGATCGGGGAGGCACCTGCCCCGGTGCTGTTCCAGCGGCCCCCGGGTCAGCACACGTACGAGCTCCGCTACGCCTGGGGCGATTGCGGCTGCGCGCCTTCGACCGCCGGAGTCTTCTCCGACCGCACGCTGATCGTCGGCCCGCGCCCCTGAGCGCGCCCCGCTCCGGCCGGAACGTGTTGAGTCAGGCTGCTTCGCCGACGCCGCGGTCGAGCCCTGCCAGCACCCGCGCGTGGACCGCGGTCGCGTCGCCTTCGCCCTCGACGACCAGGAAACGCTCGGGCTCGGCCGCGGCCAGCGCCTCGAAGGCGCCCGCGATTGCGTCCTGAAAGCCGTCGCCCTCGCGCTCGAAGCGGTCCGCCCCCCAGCCGCCCCGCCCTTCGCCGCGCTCGCCGGCGGTGCGCGACCCGAGCCGCAGCAGGACGGTCCGGTCCGGCACGCAGCCGTCGACGGCGATCGCGTTGAGGCCGGCGACGAGCTCGACCCCGAGCCCGCGGGCGGCGCCCTGGTAGGCGACCGTCGAGTCCATGAAGCGGTCGCAGATCACGGTCCGGCCGGCGGCCAGCGCCGGCTTGATCACAGCCTCCACCAGCTCGGCTCGGGCGGCGAGGAAGATCAGCAGCTCTGCTCGCGGCGAGAGCTCCAGCGCAGGGTCCTTGATCAGCTCGCGGATCCGCTCACCGGCCGGTGTTCCGCCCGGCTCGCGCAGCAGTAGGACCGAGTCCGGGCCTGAGGCCCCGGCGATCGCATCGGCGAGCATCCGCGCCTGGGTGCTCTTGCCGGCGCCGTCGATCCCTTCGAAGGAGATGAACACGGCCGCGACGCTAGCGGGTCCCGGGGCGACTCTACCGCGCTCACGGCGCGATCGGCCGAACCGGGACTCTGCGGCGTTCTGCCGACCCTATCGGTCAGTAGATCGAGTCAGAGTTGCCAGCCGGCGCTCAGTGCTAGGAGCCGCGGCGGGTGGCCGCGGTCGTCTTCGAGCGCGTCGCTCGCTTCGTCCGCGTTGTCGTCGTCGGTGCCTTCTTGCGGGCCGGGGCTTTCTTCGCCTTCGGCTTCGCCTTGGTCTTGGCGCCCTTGCCGGCACCGTCGCCGTCGCCCGCTTCCGCCTTGCGCTTCTCGGCCTCTTCCTTCGCCTTCTGGCGCTCGGCCCGCTTCTCGCGCATCTCGACCATCGTCGGGCAGTCGTCGTTGAGGCAGAGCTTCCAGGGCCGGCCGCGGAATCCCTTGACCGAGAGGCGCGGGCGCACGCCGCAGACCGAGCACTTCGGCTCGAGCCGCCAGAGCTCGTAGCCGCGGCCGGGCAGCGGGCCCGAGTTGCCGCACGAGTCGGGGTCGTCGGGGTTGTCACGGTTGTAGCCCTCGCAGCCCCAGAATCGCTTGCCGCCCTTGAGGTCGATGATCCGCAGGCGGTTCGGGGAGCCGTCCTCGTGCACGGTCCGGCCCTTCTCCTCGCAGACCTCGCAGTGGCCGATGTACTTGTCCTCGTCCATCCCGGCCCAGATCGTCTTCGCCAGCTCCTCGCGGCGCTCGAACAGATCGTCGTAGGTCTGATGGAGCATGTCGCGGCTGATCTGGATGACCTGGTCCTTGGAGGTCTTGCCGTCGGCGATCAGGTCCATGTCGTGCTCGAGCTCGGCCGTCATCTCCGGCGTCGCCATCCGCACGACGTGGTCGTGGAACGCCTTGTACATCGCGATCCCGGTCTCCGAGGGCTCGGGCGGGTTGTTGTAGACGTAGCCGCGCGAGTAGAGCTTCTGGATGATGTCCGGGCGCGTCGCCTTGGTCCCGAGGCCGAGCTCCTCCATCATCTCGATCAGCTTGCCCTGACTGATCCGCGAGGGCGGCTGCGTCTCCTTGTCGACCATCCACGGGGCGCCGTCGAGATCCAGCTTCTGACCCTCTTCGAGGGCCGGGAGCTCGTTGTCGGCGGAGCGGGCGTAGGTGTAGATCGCGGCGTAGCCGGGATCGACGACGATCGAGCCGCGGACGAAGTACATCTCGGTGCCGGCGCGGATGTCGGCGCGGGCGGACTCGGTGATCATCGGCTTGCCGAAGGTGGCGAGGAAGCGGCGTACGACGAGCTCGTAGACGCGGCGCTTGGGGCCCTCGAGCGCGTTCGGGTAGACCGCCTGCGTCGGGTAGATCGGCGGGTGGTCGGTCGTCTCCTTCTTGCCTCGGGTCGGCGTCAGCTCGCCGTCGAGCAGGTCCTTGGCGGCGCTGAACTCGGGGATCCGGACGAGCGAGCCGACCAGCTCCTTGAGGTCGAGCGAGACCGGGTAGACCGTGTTGTCGGTACGCGGGTAGGAGATGAACCCGTCCATGTACAGGTCCTCGGCGAGGCGCATCGCCTGCGACGGGGTGATCCCGAGGCGGCTCGAGGCGTCGGTCGTGAAGGCGGTCGTGTTGTAGGGAGTCGGCGGCTTGCGCGTGTTCTTGCGCTTGCTGAGCTCGACGACCTCGCCCGGCGAGTCGGTCGCGGCGAGGGCCGCCTCGGCCTCGGGCTTCTCCCAGAACTTGTCGGTCTTGTGATGGGCCTCGAAGGCGCCCTCGGGATGGACGAACTTGGCGAAGACCTCCCAGAACGGCTTGGCAACGTGGGCGCGGCGCTCGAGCTCGCGCTCGACGATCAGGCCGAGGGTCGGGCTCTGGACTCGGCCGACGCTGAGGAAGTTGGAACCGAAGCGGCGGGTCGCCAGCGAGACCGCGCGGGTCAGGGTCGCGCCCCAGATCAGGTCGATCTCCTGCCGGACCTGGGCCGCATCTGCAAGCGGGTAGGAGAGCTCGTCGAGCTCGTTGAAGGCGCGCTCGATCTCGTCCTTGGTCAGGGCCGAGTAGCGGGCGCGGAGCACCGTCGGGCGGGCGCCGGAGTCGCCGTCGAGGCTGCCGTCGACGAGCTCGGGGTTGACGTCGAGGGCCTCGCCGAGCGCCTCGAGGCCGATCAGCTCGCCCTCGCGGTCGAAGTCGGTCGCGATCACGATCGAGTCGGCTTCCTTGGCCAGCTTGCGGACCGCCTTGACGACGTTCTTGTCGGTCGCCTCCTTGACGAGCTTGGCGTCGATCAGGCTCTTCGGGTCGGTCTCCTGCCAGTTCGAGTAGCCCTCGGGGAAGGCGGGATTGAGGACGTGGCCCTTGAGGCCGACCGTTGTGTGCTCGCTGCCGTCGGCCTCCGTCCACGTGTAATACGGGGTCTTGTAGGAGGCGTCGGCCTTCGCGTCTCCGCCGCTGAGGATCTCGGAGATCTTCTTGGCGGAGTTGTTCTTCTCGGTGATGATCAGGCGCATGGGCAGCTCCGATAGGTGTGGTCGCCCCCTGAAGACGGCAGCGGTCGGCGACTGTAGCAGCGGCTGGGTGCGGTCCCAGCGGGGAGACGGCGCCGCCGGAAGCGGAATCACGCGCTCCTCTAACCTTCTCCGCGATGCCGGCTCAGCAATACGAGGGCAAGGAATGCGTCTGCCAGTTCCGCAAGGGAATCTGCGACCAGTCCTGCGTGCGGGGCATGCTCGCGACCCCCTTCTACATCGCCTGCCTGCGCCTGACGGGCCGCAAGTGCCTGGTCGTCGGGGCCGGCGACATCGGCCTCGAGAAGGTCGAGGGCCTGCTCGCCTGCGACGGTCAGGTCACTGTGGTTGCGCCGGAAGCTACGAACCCCGAGATCGAGCGACTCGCCGCCGAGGGCTCGATCACCTTCGAGCGCCGCGAGTGGCGGCCCGAGGATCTCTCCGACAGCTTCATGGCGATCGCGGCGACGAACGACACCGACGTCAACATCGCCGTCTACGACGCGGCCGAGGAGCGGGCGATGCTGGTCAACGTTGTCGACGTACCGTCGCTCTGCAACTTCATTCTCCCCGCGATCGTCAGGACCGGCCCGCTCGCGATCGCGATCTCGACCGCCGGCGCCTCCCCCGCCCTGGCGAAGCGGATGAAGCGGGAGATCTCGGAGATGTTCGGCGACGCCTACGCGGATCTCGCCCAGATCCTCAACGACGAGCGCGGCTGGGCCAAGGGCACGTTGCCGACCTACCAGGACCGCAAGGCCTTCTTCGAGGAGATCGTCAACGGCGATCCCGATCCGGTCCAGCTGCTCCGCGACGGCCGCCGCGACGAGCTCGACGCGATCATCGCCGCCGCCCGCGAGCGCCACGGCGCGCGGGTCGCGGCCGAAGCGACCTAGGGCCCAGAGCCGCTGCGAGGGCGGCCGGGTCCAGGACCGGGCAGGGCTCGGGCCTGGCTGCAGGCGGGCGTTTGCAGCGAGGGGAGGTTGATGGAGGGGGTTGGCTGGCGCCTCGGGGCGGCGGACACCAGATCTAGGCAACAAACGTGAAGCACGTCGCTTCGAGGGTGGGCCGCTTCACGAACATGCCGCCCAGCGCAAGGAACGTGAAGTCCGCCCGCCCCGCCCAGACGTCTTTCACGTTTGTGCCGCGCGCCGGCCTCATCTCCCCTCCCTCACTGCAAATCCGCGGCCCGGACCCTCGTCCCCGCCCTCGGACGGCGACGCCTCGCGACCACACCCACGCCTACCCCGCCAGGGCCTCGTCCGTTCCCGGCCTCTCCAGCCTCCACATGACGCTTCCGCTCGGCAGGCGCATCTCGCCCAGCTCCCGGTAGCCGAGGGAGGCGTAGAAGGCGGCGTTCTCGCGCGTGCCCGTCTCCAGATATATAGAGAGGCCGGAGGGGTCGGACCACTCGTGCAGGTCGGCCATCAGGGCGCGGCCGGCGCCGCGCCCCTGCTCGGCCGGCTCGACGCCGATGAACCACAGATACGCATGGGGGTGTTCGATGTGGACGGCCCGCATCGCGCGGTCGTCGCGGAGGCCGCGGGAGAGCGTGAACGGGCCGGCCGCGAAGAACCAGGGCACCTCCCAGAGCGAGGCGCTCTCGGGCAGCGGCCAGCCGCCGTCGGCGAAGGCGATCGTGGCGCCGGCGATCGCGCCGGTGTCCCCGTCGCGGACGACGCGGATCCGGGCGCCATGGCGGGAGGAGCCCTGGACGATCCCCCAGAAGGCGGCCCGGTTGGCGAAGGCGCGGTGGGCCCGCAGCCGGGGTCCGATCGCGGTCCAGACCGGGTCGTCGACGAAGGCCGCTGCGAGGACCGTCGCCACCTTGCGGAGCTCGGCCGGAGCCGGGTCGGAGATCTGGAGGCCGGAGCCGGAGGTCACGGGGGAGCCGGCTCGCGGTCCCGCGGAGTCGCTCAGGCGGCGCCCGCGTAGATTGCGACCGCGGCGAAGTGGGCGGCGGCCGCGGCGACGACGAGCACATGGAAGATCTCGTGATAGCCGAAGACGGCGGGGCGCGGGTCGGGGCGCTGGATCGCATAGACGACGGCGCCGATCATGTAGAGGATGCCGCCGACGGCGATCAGGGCCCCGGCGCCGAATCCGGCCTCGGCGACGATCGCCGGCAACGCCACGGCGCCGAGCAGGCCGACGACCACGTAGACGACCGAGTGGACCCACTTCGGCGATTCGGTCCAGATCGTCTCGACGAAGATGCCGGCGATCGCGCCGACCCAGACGGCGATCAGGACCGCATCGGCAAGCGGGCCGTCGAGCAGCAGCACGAGGAAGGGCGTCACGGTGCCGGCGATCAGCAAGAAGATCATCGAGTGGTCGAGCCGGCGCATCCACAGACGCGCCGACGGGCGCTTCCAATCGGTCCGGTGGTACAGCGCGCTGGTTCCGAGCAGGGCCGAGAGCGAGAGCGCGTAGATACCGAGGGCGACCTTCGAGGTCGAGGTATCGCCGGCGAGGGCGACGAGCAGCAGGCCCGCGAGCAGCGAGACCCAGAAGGCGTAGCCGTGGATGACGCCGCGCAGCTTCGGCTTGACCTTTGCCTGGAGCTCGGCCGCGGCGGCCTTGGCCGTCTCGACCCGCTCGCCGGCGGCAGCCTTGGCGGTCTCCATCCGCTCGCCGGCGGCAGCCTTGGCCGTCTCGACGCGCTCGCCGGCCGCGACTTTGGCGCTCTCCATCCGCTCGCGCCCGTCTTGGACTCGCTTCTTCATGCCGTCGGTCACCTCTCTCATTATGGGGGGCGGACGGCACCGCGTCTGCACTTCGCGCACTGCCGGGGGCCGGGGTGCGTTGTAATCCCCCGCTCAACGGCCGGCCAAACCGGCGCCGGCCCCAGGATGGCGACGCCGGGCGGGCGGTGGGTGCGGGAAACTGCTGAACTTTCAACGATCTACCCCTTTTGGGGTAGAGGAAGCCGGGCATCCCCCCACATCTGGTGTCTCAGCTTTTCCGTCCGCTACCGCTAGTACCTTCGCCGCCCTTGAATTGTCCGCTTTGTGACAACCGATCCCGGGTCGTGGAGAGCCGCCAGGCCGCCGAAGGCGCCGCCGTCAGGCGCCGCCGCGAGTGCGTCTCCTGCGCCCATCGCTTCACCACGTTCGAGCGGCTCGAGCCCTCGATGGCGATCGTCCGCAAGCGCGACGGTCGCCGCCAGGAGTTCGACGCGGCCAAGCTCAGGGCCGGGCTCGAGCGCGCCGCGCACAAGCTGCCCGCCGCCGAGGCGGCGGTCGGGCGGATCGCCGAGCTCGTCGAACTCGAGGCGGCGACCGGCGGCGAGCTCTCGACGCGGAGGATCGGCGAGCTCTGCCTCGAGGGCCTCCG
Source organism: uncultured Solirubrobacterales bacterium (assembly GCA_963793415.1). Classification (GTDB taxonomy): domain Bacteria; phylum Actinomycetota; class Thermoleophilia; order Solirubrobacterales; family 70-9; genus CAXMST01. The sequence goes on from CAWCAC010000002.1 coordinate 64,769, forward strand.
CAACGCCGATCGCGTCGCCTACCTGCGCTTCGCCACCGTCCACAAGCAGCTCGCCGACACCGAGGCGATCCGGGCCGAGCTCTCGGCCCTCGATCTCGACGCCGAGGCGGCCGAACTGGCCGCGCTGCCCGCCGCCCCCGGCCCCCGCTGGCGCGCCGAAGCCGCAAATCACGACAACTTCGATCAGAAAAAAGACCAGGACGAGACCGGCCATGCGCCAGACTTGAACGAGACAGATACCGGGAGGATCCATGCCTGAGACCGACGCCACGACCATCGACGAGAACGCCCTCGCAACGGCCCGCAAGGCCGCCGAGGAGCGAGGCCTGCGCTTCGAGCGCCGGTTCACCACCGAGGGGACGCATCCCTTCGACGAGGTCGAATGGGAAGAGCGTGACGCGGTCATCGGCAACCCCGAGAGCCCGGCCTTCGAGCAGTACGGGGTCGAGTTCCCGAAGAGCTGGTCGCAGAACGCGACCAACATCGTCGCCCAGAAGTACTTCCGCGGCCCGCTCGGCTCGCCGGAGCGCGAGCGCTCGGTCAAGCAGATGGTCGGCCGCGTCGCCGGCACGATCGCCGGCTGGGGCCGCGACGGCGGCTACTTCGCCTCCGACGCCGACGCCGACGCCTTCGAGGCGGAGCTGACCCACATCCTGCTCCACCAGAAGGCCGCCTTCAACTCCCCGGTCTGGTTCAACGTCGGCTTCGAGGAGCACCCTCAGTGCTCGGCCTGTTTCATCCTCTCGGTCGAGGACACGATGGACTCGATCCTCGATTGGAACACCAAGGAGGGCAGGATCTTCCGCGGCGGCTCCGGCTCCGGCATCAACCTCTCCAACATCCGCGGCTCGGTCGAGCAGCTGAGCAAGGGCGGGCTCGCCTCCGGCCCGGTCAGCTTCATGCGCGGCGCCGACTCCTGGGCCGGCACGATCAAGTCCGGCGGCAAGACCCGCCGTGCGGCGAAGATGGTCGTCCTCGACGTCGACCACCCGGACATCGAGCACTTCATCTGGTGCAAGGCCAAGGAGGAGGACAAGGCAGCCGCCCTGCGCGACGCCGGCTTCGACATGTCGATCGACGGCGACGGCTTCACCTCGATCCAGTACCAGAACGCGAACAACTCGGTCCGCGTCTCCGACGCCTTCATGGAGGCGGTCGACGCCGGCTCCGACTGGGATCTGCTGGCTCGCAAGGACGGCAGCACGACGAAGACGCTGCCGGCCCAGAACCTGATGGACCAGATCGCCGAGGCCGCCTGGCGCTGCGCCGATCCGGGCGTCCAGTACGACACGACGATCAACCGCTGGCACACCTGCCCGGAGTCGGGGCGGATCAACGCCTCGAACCCGTGCTCGGAGTACATGCACGTCGACGACTCGGCCTGCAACCTGGCCTCGATCAACCTGATGAAGTTCCGCAGGGCGGACGGCAGCTTCGACACGGCCGAGTTCGAGCACGTCGTCGACACCGTGTTCCTGGCCCAGGAGATCGTCGTCGGGCCATCGAGCTACCCGACCGAGGAGATCGGCGCCAACGCGCGCCGCTTCCGCCAGCTCGGCCTCGGCTACGCCAACCTCGGCGCCTACCTGATGTCGAACGGCCTCCCCTACGACTCCGAGCAGGGCCGCGAGATCGCAGCCGCGATCACCGCCCTGATGACCGGGCGCGGCTACCGCAAGTCGGCTGAGATCGCCGCCGCGGTCGGCCCCTACGAGGAGTACGCGAAGAACCGCGAGCCGCACAACAAGGTGATGCGGATGCATCGCGACGCGTCCTACGAGATCGCCGACGAGGCGCCCGACGCGGCGCTGCTCGAGGCGGCCTGCCGCTCCTGGGACGAGGCGGTCGTGCTCGGTGAGGAGCACGGCTACCGCAACGCGCAGGCGACGGTGCTGGCCCCGACCGGAACGATCTCGTTCCTGATGGACTGCGACACAACCGGGATCGAGCCCGACTTCTCGCTGGTCAAGTACAAGGAGCTGGTCGGCGGCGGCCAGATGACGATCGTCAACCGCTCCGTTGACCTGGCGCTGCGGACGCTCGGCTACAACGAGACGCAGATCGAGCAGATCGAGGCCTACATCAACGACAAGGGCACGATCATCGGCGCGCCGGAGCTCGACGACGCCCACCTCGAGGTGTTCGACGTGGCGGTCGGCGAGCGGGCGATCTCGCACATGGGCCACATCCAGATGATGTCGGCGACGCAGCCGTTCCTCTCGGGCGCGATCTCGAAGACCGTCAACCTGCCGGAGACGGCGACGGTCGGCGACATCGCCGAGGCCTACATCGAGGGCTGGAAGGGCGGCCTGAAGGCGCTCGCGATCTACCGCGACGGCTCGAAGACCGCGCAGGCCCTGCGCACCGACGCCCAGGACTCGAAGGAAGAGGAGTCGCCGGCGGCCGATCCGGTCCCGGTGCGGCGGCGGATGCCGGCCGAGCGCCAGTCGATCACGCACAAGTTCTCGATCGCCGGGCAGGAGGGCTACATCACCGCCGGCAAGTACGAGGACGACACCGTCGGCGAGATCTTCCTCACCGACATCGGCAAGGAAGGTTCGACGCTGCGCGGGATGATGAACGCGTTCGCGACGGCGGTCTCGATCGGCCTCCAGTACGGCGTGCCGCTCGAGGTCCTGGTCAACAAGTTCTCCTACATGCGCTTCGACCCGGAGGGCATGACCAAGAACCCGGAGATCCCGTTCGCCAAGTCGATGCCCGACTACATCATGCGCTGGCTCGCCTCGCGCTTCATCGAGGACATCGACACGCACGAGGACCTCGGCATCCTCACCGCGGGCGTCCGCGCCCGCAAGGAGGCCCAGCAGGCGCTGTTCAACCCCGACACCTCGGGCCCCAGCAACGGTGCCGCCAACGGCAACGGTGGCAACGGCACGGCCGAGGTGAAGACGCAGCCCGGCAAGACCGTGGCCGCGGCCTCGGCGATGACCGACACCCCGCCGGTCGTGCCGGCGAAGATGAACAAGAGCCTCGAGCTCGGCCCCGCCTGCGACCAGTGCGGAGGCATGATGCAGCGAACCGGCAGTTGTTACACGTGCACCCAGTGCGGCAACAACACCGGCTGCGGCTGAATCTGACGGACTGAGGGCGCCGATACCGGCGTCATCGGCCCGCCGGCATAGCGCTGCTATTGCCGGCGGGCCTCTTCCTTGGTCTCGGCGCCCTCAGCCTCGTCAGATGGACGGGGCTTGGAGCGTTTGCTCGGGCGGATCGGCTGGCCGGGTCTGGGGCCTACCGCTTGATGATCTTTGGGGCTTGGCGGCCTTTCTGGATGCCTACCTGGCCGGCTTTGATCAGGATCTCGCCCTTGGCGCCGTTGATTCCCTTGAGGCTGACTGCGCCTTCCTTGACTGCGACGCGGGTGAGCTGCTTCGGTTTGTCGTAGCTGAGCTGGTACTTGGTGCCGCGCACGCCCGCGACCGCCCGGTCGGTGCGGACGTTGAACTTGGCGTCGCTGCCGCTGAGCGCCTTCTTGACCTCGATCCAGGCCTTCTTCAGGGTGTTGGTCACCGAGAACTCGGTCTTGCCCTCGGCGCACTTGTCGACCTCGAACGAGCCGCCCTTGTCGAGCTCCATCACGGCCCCGTCGGCGAAGCTGATCTTCGACCCCGGCGGCGCCGAGACGACCTGGCCGGGAAAGGTCCGCATCCCGTCGATGCCGAGCGATTCTCCGTTGGCGGTCGCCGAAGCGACCCTGTTCAGCGCACCTTCGCAGATCTTGGGCCGGATCTCGATCCGGCTGTACTCCTGATAGGTGTAGGCGAGCGGGCCGAACCCGAGGCTGACCGGCCGCCGGTAGTTCTTCGTGAAGGCCGCGGCGTTGCTCTCCCAGGCGAGCCCTTCGATCCGGAAGCCGCCGTCCTGCTGCCACTCGTCCTGGTGGGCACCGGTGAAGTTCGCGTTCCAGACGGTCATCGGTACCTGGCGCTTCTCGTCCGGCACGCCACAGCCGCCCTCGCTCGCATCGACGAGCTCCTTCGGCAGCGCCTCCCCGCTCTCCCCGGCGGGATCGAGCGTGACCGCGAGCGTGTTGTCGGCGGCGCCGGCGCGCAGATCCGAGACGGCCAGCTCGCCGGTGACCCCCTCGACGACCTCCCTGCCGGAGTAGGCCGGGCTACTGCCGCGACAGGTGATGGTCCTGGAGACGTGGCCATCCACCGTCACGTAATCCAGGGGAGCCGCTCCACCACTTGCGTTCTCGCGCTCCTCGTATTCAGCGGGGACCACCGCCTGGGCGTGGAAGCCGGCGTCGCCCGACAGCTGGCAGTCCGGGAACGTGAAGCAGGAGAGGCCGAACGCCGCGGCTGGGACGTCTCTCTGAATCACATCGACCTCGACCACCGCCTCCTTCGGCGCTCCGCTCGGCTCCCCGGCCGCCTCGGCGCCCGCCGCCCCGGCGGGTAGAGCGAGCGCCAGCGCCGACACCCACGTCGTGATTGCGAGGCGTTGAGCTCGCTTGAGGTCGTGTCCTGCCATGTCGTAGCTCCCATTCTCCGGGATGCGATCGTCAGTGGCGAGCTCGAGCCGGGCAGCCGGCTTCGCGACGGCGAGCTCGCCGAGCGCCTCGGAACGAGCAGGACTCCGGTCCGCGAGGCGCTGCGCCGGCTCAGCGACGAGGGCATCGTGATCACCCAGCCGAACACTGCGACGAGGGTCGCTCCCCTCGACGCGACGGGAGCCGCCGAGGCCTTCGTCGTGCTTGCAGCGCTGCATGCCCTGGCCACTCGCCTCGGCGTTTCCGAGCTCACGGCCGCGGAGCTGCGGGAGATGGAGACGCTCAACGAACAGCGCCGCGCCGCGATCGAGCGCAACGATCTGCTGCCGGTGATCGAGCTCGATGACGCCTTCCACGGCGTCCTCGTCACCGCTTCCAGGAACAGGGAGCTTGCCCGGGCGATCGATCATCTGATGCCGAAGATCCGGAGGCTGGACCACCGGCACTTCAGCAAGCTGACACGGGACGAGATCCCAGATGACCACGGTCCGATCCTGTCGGCGTGCCGGGCCGGCGACGCGGCCGAGGCCGCGCGGCTCGTGGAGGAGAGCTTCCTCAAGCTCGGCGAATCGGCCGAGCGCGAGCTCGCCGAGCAGCCCGGCGATTCGGCTTCGGCGGCAGGGCAGCGTTAGCCTGGAGCGATGGCCGCGCTGTCGTCTTACGGGCCGGTTCGAGGCGAGCTCCATCGCCACGGGCGGCGGCTGCACAGGCATCCGCACTCCGGCCCTCATACCCACGCTCCGCGCGAGCGCTCCCACGACCGAAGTCACGCTCACGACCACTCGCACGGCCACGACCACTCGCACGGGCTCGTCGATCCGAGCATAAAGCGGTCGCGGGAGGGGCTGCGGGCCGTCGGGCTGGCGCTCGCGGTGCTCGGGCTCACCGCGGTCGCCCAGCTGGCGATCTTCTTCGCCAGCGGCAGCATCGCCCTGCTCGCCGACCTGGTCCACAACTTCGGCGACGCGGCGACCGCGATCCCGCTCGCGATCGCCTTCGCGGTCCGCTCCGCGCGGGCCGAGCGCGGCGCCGGGCTGTTCGTCGTCGCCGTCATCTTCTTCTCCGCCTGCGTGGCCGGCTTCGAGGCGGTCTCGCGTCTGATCAACCCGGAGACGCCGACGCATCTGGTCGCACTCGCGGCCGCCGGCGTCATCGGCTACCTCGGCAACTGGTTCGCTGCCGGGATCCGGACCCGGGCGGGCCGCCGGCTCGACAGCCCGGCGCTGATCGCCGACGGCAACCACGCCCGCGCCGACGCCTACGTCAGCCTTGCGGTCGTCGCCAGCGCAGCCGCGGTCGCCGTCGGCGTGCCGGTCGCCGACCCGCTGGTCGGCCTCGCGATCACGGTCGTGATCCTGCGCATCACCTGGGAGTCGTGGAAGACGGTCCGCGGCCACGACCACTCGCACTGACGTGTCGAAGCTGCGCGGAGTGCTCGAGCTCGAGGTGCCCCCGGAGATCGCCCGGGGCGCCTGCTTTCAGGCGCTCGAGGATCTGGGCTGGCACGTCGAGCGCGAGGAGACCGACGCCATCGCCGGGCACGAGGAGGCCTGCGAGCTTCCCTGTCACCAGACACCGGCCAGCGTTCTGCTGCGCGTGACCGGAGAGGCTGGGCGCTCGTCCGTGACGATCGAGACCCGCGTGCCCGGGATCGGCCCGATCGCCTCGACCCACGCCCGCGGCCGCCAGGAAGCCATCGTCCGGCGCGTCCACGCCGCCGCGACGGGCTGACCGATGGCGACAGGCCCGGAGCGGGGACTCCGGACCTGTCGGGCCTCGGTCTAGATCGCGCCGGCCAGTTCAGCCTCAGCTGCTGCCTCGGCGTCGGCGCTCGGGGACTCGTCAGCGGGCGCCGGCGCCTGCGGGCCCGAAGGCCGCAGAGTGATGTAGGCCAGCGCTGCGCCGACGAGTGCTACGGCGGCCGCGCCGATGAACGCGGCCGAGAATCCGTCGGTCAGTGCCTCGGGGTTTCCGAGTTGATCTGCGCCCTGGGATGTCGCCAGGGCGGTCATCGCTGCCAGGCCGAGGGCTGAGCCCACCTGATAGCTGGTGTTGACGATGCCGGACGCCAGCCCACCCTCCTCGGGACGGGCGCTGGAGATCGCCGTGCCGAGCGAGGGGATGAACGCGAGCGCCATTCCCGCCGCCGCGACGAGCGACGCCGGCAGCACGTCGACGACGAAGCGTGCCGTCGGGGCGGGCCAGGCTGAGCCCGGCCAGGCCTGCGGCCAGGACGAGGAGCCCGGCCACGATCGGGGCCTTGAAGCCGAAGCGCGCGATCACACGCGGCGCGACGACGACCATCAGGCCCATGATCGCCAGGGTCATCGGCAGCAGCGCCGAGCCTCCCTCGAACGCCCCGTAGCCCAGCACCTGCTGGAGGTAGAGGTTGAGGAAGAACCACATCGGGATCCAGGCGGCGCCGAGCAGCAGCTGCGCCATGTTGGCGGCAGCCAGATTCGGCGTGCGGAAGATCGCCAACCGCACGAGCGGCTCCCTGCGACGGTCCTGAAGGGCGACGAACACACCGATCAGGGCCACCGCTCCCGCGAGGACGCCGAGCGTCTCGGCCGAGCCCCAGCCTTCGACGGGCGCCCGGACGATGCCGAACACGGCGAGGGCGAGCCCGGCCGTCACCGCGACGGCGCCGGGAACGTCGATCGAGCCCCGGCGCCTCGGAGTCGCGGGCATCACCCGGGGTGTGAGCACGAGGACGGCGAGCGCGATCGGGATGTTGATGAAGAACACCCACGGCCAGCTGATCCACTCGGTGATCACGCCACCGAGAAAGACGCCGGCGGTGCCGCCGGCGGGTGCCGCCGCTCCGTAGAGGGCGAGGGCCTTGGTCAGCTCCTTCGGCTCCGAGCCGAACAGGATCATCAGCAGGGTCAGCGCGCTCGGCGCGATCAGCGCCGCGCCGACACCCTGGATCCCCCTGCCGACGAGCTCGGCGCCGACGCCGCCGGCAAGGCCGGCGATCAGCGATCCCACGGCCAGCACGGCCCAGCCGACCGTGAACACGCGCCGCGCGCCGAACAGGTCGGAGAGCCGGCCGCCGAGCAGCAGCAGGCCGCCGAATGCGATCACGTATGCGTTGAAGACCCAGGAGAGGCTCTCCTGGGTGAAGCCGAGATCGGCCTGGATCTCCGGCAGCGCCACGCCGATGATCGAGGTGTCCATGATCACCATGAACTGGGCGAGGGCGATCAGGCCGAGGGCCAACCACCTCGTTGGATGTCTTGCTTGGGGTTCCATTCCGTGCCTCCCTGAGATACGGGGTGGGGGTATATGCGCATGGAACCGTAGCATACCCCCGGGGGGTATTAGAGAAGCGCAGATGCGCCCCGGTCGTAGGCTCCGTCCTAAGGCCGCTGAGGCAGCTAGGCGTCGGCGTACTGCGACGGATTCGCAGAGAACGCCGCGGCGCACTCGATCGAGCAGAAGTGGAAGACGCGGCCGCCGAAGCAGAGCGACCCGACCCACTCCTGATCCGGCATCGCCATCCGGCAGACCGGGTCGACGATCACGTCGGCTCTGCGATCTCCCTCTCGAAACGCTCGCAGGAGGACGACGGGCGCACCTACGTTCTTGAGGGCGCGGGCTCCGAGCCGTTCGAACCCGAGCCCCTCGAGCTCCGCCGCGCTCTCGTAGGTCGCCTCGGTCAGCACGACTTCGCCGGCAGCGGCAATCGCCGCGACCCGGGCGGCGACGTTGACGGAGCTCCCGAACCACTCGCCTTCGCGTTCGACGGCGCTTCCAGAGTTCATGCCGACGCGCAACGCCGGGAAGTCGGTTCGCTCAGCCTCGCTCTCGACGATCTCGAGACCGAGCTCGATCGCCCGGCCGGCGCTCTCGCAGCGGATCAGCGCGGCGTCTCCGATCGTCTTGATCACCCTGCCCCTGTACCTCGGGGCCAGCTCCCTCATCCGCACCACGAACTGCGTGGCGAGCGTCGCAGCCCGCTCATCGCCGTGGGCCTCGGTCAACGCGGTGAATCCGGCCAGGTCAGCGAACAGGAACGTCTGCGAGGCGCCCGACGGATCGTCCGGGCGATTCATCGTCAGCCCTGCGGCGGCGGTTGCTCTCCGGTCAGGATCGCGCGGCGCTCACGGTAGTCGTCCGGCGAGATCGTGCCCTCGGCGAGCCGCTGGTCCAGCGTCTTCAGCGGATCGGCCTCGGCGGAGGCGCGCGCGTGCCGCTGGCTGTGCGTCAGCTCTCTGACCAGCCAGACGACCGCGCCGATGACGAAGGCCCAGAAGGCGACCATCGCGAAGGCCATCAGGATTCCCCAGCCGCCGTCCCAGTCCATGTGCCCGTCGAAGTCCGCGAGCGGCAGCAGCAGCAGCGTCGAAAGCATCGTCGCTCCAGCGTAGGAGCGGATTGGGGGGGGTGTCACCCGTAGTCACTACGCACGCCTATCGACCCGCGCAGCGAGGCGAGGCGCAGCAGCAGGACAATCCAACGATGGAGCAAGCCGAAAGACCTGATCGGACGACGCTCACGGTCCTCCCGCAGCCGACGGCGGCGTCGGCGCCCGTGGCGCCCTCCCCGCAGTGGATGGCCGCCGCCCGCAAGGCGAAGCTGCTCTCCTGGATCAGCCTCGTCTGGATGGGGTTCGAGGGCGGCATCGCGATCGTCGCCGGGGTGATCGCCGGCTCGGTGGCGCTGATCGGCTTCGGGCTCGACTCCGCGATCGAAGGCGTGGCGAGCCTCGTGATCATCTGGCGCTTCACCGGTTCGCGGATCCATTCCAAGGCTGCCGAGGAGCGGGCTCAGAAGCTCGTCGCGGTCCAGTTCTTCATTCTCGCGCCCTACGTGGCCTACGAGGCGATCGCCCACCTCGCCGGCGCCGAGGAGGTCGAGGTCAGCTTGCTCGGCATGGCGCTGACCCTGACGAGCCTGATCGGGATGCCGCTGCTCGGCCGCGCCAAGCAGCGGGTCGCGCTCGAGCTTGGATCGCAGGCGACTCACGGCGAGGGCACCCAGAACATGCTCTGCGCCTATCTCGCGGGGGCGGTCTTCCTCGGATTGCTGGGCAACGCCCTGTTCGGTGCCTGGTGGCTCGATCCGATTGCGGCGCTGCTGATCGCAGGAGTCGCGGTCCGCGAGGGCCTCGAGACCTGGCGCGGCGAGGGCTGCTGCACCGCCGGCCCCGACCTCGACCCCGCCAAGGCCGGCACCTGCGAGGACGACTGCTCTACGTGAGGATCCGGCGAGGCGGCCTGCGGGCAGCTGGCGCGTCCGGCGAGGCTCAGATGCCCGGCGGCCGTCGCGCCTCGTAGAGGGCGAGGGTCCCGAAGACGGTTCTGAGCCGGTCGGTCGGGCGAGCTTCTGCGAAGCCTGCCTGATCGAGGATCTCGGGGAGGCGGCCGGCGAGGCTGTCGCGGGTCGACTCGAAGCCGTCGAAGAGCCGGACCGTGCGGGAGAGGACCCACATCGCGGGATCGGAGGGCCGGCCCCAGTCGGCGATGTGGAGGCGGCCGCCGGGACGGAGGACGCGGGCGATCTCCTTCGCGGTCTCGCGCTTGACCCCGAGGGTCAGGTGGTGGAAGAGCAGGGTCGAGACAACCTGGTCGAAGTATCCGTCCTCGTAGGGAAGGTCGTTCGAGAACCCCTCGGTGAAGACGATGCCGGACCCACCGCCCTGCTCCACCTTCGCCCGAGCCCGAGCAAGCATCTCCGGGTCCGGGTCGAGGCCGTGCACCTCGCACCCCGGCTGAGAACGCGCGAAGAGCAGGGCGAGCGTCCCGGTGCCGCAGCCGAGGTCGAGGATGCGCTCGCCCGACGCGGGCGCGGACTGGTCGAGGAGGCGCTGCCTGAACAGCTTCTCGCGCGTGGTCAGCGCGACGACGGGATCGTAGAACCGGGTCAGGGCGCCGAACCCGAGCGCGGGTACGTACTGATTGCGCCCGTCCATGCCGCCAAGCTACACCTGCGGGGGTGGCGAGAATGCGCTCAGGTGGCGGTCTCCGCGGCCTCCAGCGCCGCAACCAAGGTGCCGGTCAGGAGCTTGAGCGCCTCCTCGGGCGGCGTGCCGCTCTCGCGGGCCTCGTCGAGGACGGCGCCGAAGAAGCCGAGGTAGCCCTTGACGGCGAGGCGGGCGAGCGGCGGCGGCTCGGCGGTGCCGAAGTGGTTGAGCAGGATCGCGTCGATGACGACGTCGACGAAGTGGTCGACGCATTCGCGCAGCTCGGGATCGTTGCTGGAGCGGGCCAGCTGGTAGACGGTCCAGGCGTCGGTCGGGGCCATCGCGTGCTCGATCATCCGGGCGTTGTTGATCACGAGCCGCTCGGCGAGCGGAATCGACTCGTCGGTGATCCACTCGTCCGTGAGCACGTGGCCGGCGGCCTCGGCAACGGCCAGGGCGACGTCGGCGCGTCCCCGCGGGAAGTAGTGGTAGAGCAGGTTGCGGGTGACGTCGGCGCGCGCCGCAAGCTCGTCGAGGGAGAAGTCGGAGAAGCCCTCGGCCGCGACCACCGGCATCGCCGCCGCGACCAGCTGCTCGCGCCGTTTCGCCCGCGAGAGGCGGCGCGGCCCGCGGCCGCTCCTCGCCGCATCGGTGATCGTCGAGCTCCTCGCCATCGACCCGATCCTACAGGGAACTACGGTCTTATTTACGGGTTGCCAAATTGACAAGTTGACAACAAGGGTGATAGCTTTGCGGCCAGCAGCCGTCTCCAAGGGGAAGTGAGGACGCCATGTCAGCCGTGGTGCCGCCGAAGATGATCCGCCGTCTCACCGCCGTCGCTCTCGTCGTGGTCGCGCTCGTCGCGATGACCGCGGCCCGGGCCGACGCGAACATCAACTACCTGCCACCGAAGCTGGCGGTGGAGACGAACGAGAAGTACGGGCACGACTGCTTCTGGGCGCCACCGAAGGGAATGGACTACGGCGACCTGCCGGGTGCCCTGCCGATCCAGAAGCCGAACCTGTACCCCGACGTCGGCTCCACCTACTTCGTCGCCCAGTACGTGCTCCCCGAGGGCGCCAGCCTGACACTGAAGGGCGAGTTCCCGCACGAGCGCTACATGTCTTTCACGATGTTCAAGCCGCTCGGCGGCGGCCAAATCGGTCCCGGCGACAACATCCGCGACGAGGAGATCGTCCCCGACAAGGGTTCGAAGAACCCCTTCATCCCGGGCACCAACCGCAACGTCAAGAAGCGTTCGTACAAGGTGCACGTCGTGCGCGGCGAGGTGCCTGCCAGGCCCGCCAAGAACACGCTCTACACCGGCCAGACCGACCCCACCGACCGGATCGGGATGAGCCAGCGCAACTACCTGCCGGACAAGGGCCTGCTCGGCACCGGTGGCGTCGACCTCGCGAAGGTGACGCTCAACCTCGCCGACGGACGCAAGCTGAAGGGCGAGAAGGCCTGCGCGATGCTCGACCCGACCGAGGACAAGAGCACCTCGACGTTCCCGCAGGAGTTGTGGAAGAACCTCGTCGCCGGCTCGGCCGACCCCGAGAACGCCCCCGCCTCCAACCCACCGCGCTGGGAGCGGTTCTGGAACGCGCTGTTCAGTGTCGCCGGTGCCTTCATCAGCGATCAGGACGTCCGCGCCGAAACCTACCCGCCGTCCGACTCCGGCGGGTTCCAGTCCAACCCCGACACCCGTTACCTGTTGGCACAGGCAAGCCTCAAGAACGGCCCGGTCGTGACGATCGAGGGCAAGAAGCCGAAGACGCCGAAGACCCTTCCCGGGGCGCGGCGCTGGCCGGACGACTATCAGGTCCGCTTCTGGTCAATGTGCACCGGCTCTTCGCCGGTCACCGGGCTGGGCTACAACTGCGTCTACGACCAGCAGGTGCCGACCGACGACAAGCGCAACTACACGCTCGTCGTCAGCAAGCCGAAGGACCGGCCCGAGAACGCGACCACGAAGTGCGGCTACAAGTGGCTCAGCTTCGGCCAGGGCGAGAACTACCCGGACCCTGCATCCCGCGACTGGGTCGGCACCTTCTACATGCGGTTCATGGCGGCCGAGCCCGACTGGAAGCAGGCGCCGCAGAACGTGACCGAACCCGGCACCGAGCAGCAGGTGATGGGCAAGTACTTCCCGCGCTCGGAGCATTCGACCGTGGCCGGGTTCGAGAAGCGCGGTTGTCGGGGCTGATGAGGGCCGCGCGACGGCTGCTGGCCGGACTGCTCGGGCTGCTCGCGCTCGGCGCGCTGCTGCCCGCCGGCGCCGGCGCCGACCAGGGCGACCTCGTCGGCGGCCGCTTCAGCGACTGCTTCTGGAACTACGGAGCCTTCGGCGTCGACGACTTCAACATCGCCTACCCGGACGCCGGCGCGACCTACTGGGTCGCGGGCTTCCGGAGGCCGCCCGGCTCGAAGCTGACGCTGAAGGGGCGCTACCCGCACGCCCGCTACATGTCGATGCAGACCTACGACCTGCTCGGCCGCGGCGTCGACGCGCTCGCCGACTACCAACTCGACCCCGAGCAGGGCTCCTCGAACCCGTTCCGGCGCGGCGGCAACCGCGACGCTCGCAAGCGCAGCTTCAAGGTCAGCGTCGTGCACGAGAAGAACCCCGGCTTCCCGCTCGAGGCCTACGACGGCGAGCCCGCGCGCAACACGCTCTACGCGGTGCCCGACGCCGGGCCGATCACCGAGACCGACGGGTCGGGGACCTACGAGCTCGACCTGCTGATGCTGCGCGTCTACGTGCCGGACCGCGGTCGCAACCTGACCGGCGGCGTCGGCCTACCGAAGCCGACCCTGAAGCTGGCCGACGGCACCAAACTCAAGGGGCAGGCGCTCTGCAACGCGCTCGACTCGGAGTCGAAGGCGCTCGGCTACGTCCGCGTTCCCGACCCGAACGCGCTGTTGATCAGTGAGGACGCCTACGAGGCGATGCGCTACCCGAACGAGCTGACGGCCCCGGTCGACGTCTTCGCCGGCTTGATGTCGGTGCCCCGCGATGTCCCGCCCACCTTCCCGGCCGTGCGCAAGGGCGAGTGGCGCGCCCAATACGACCGCCGCTACCTGCTGCAGCTGTGGACCGGCGACGACGCCCCGGGCGCCAGTCCGATCCCGCCGGACCGCGGTGCGTCCGGCGGCTTCTTCCCGAATGTGCACAACGCTTACGTGCGGACGGCAATCAACCGCAAGTTCGGCAAGGTCGCCGTCTTCCGCGGCAAGCTGCCGACGACGCCGACGACGTACGGGGGCGACAAGCGGCTCGGCCGCGGCCAGGTGCGCTACGCGAGCTACTGCATGAACGAGGCGCCCGTGACCACGCGGGTCACCGACTGCGCCTTCGACGAGCAGATCCCGACCAACATGAAGCGCATCTACACGATCGTCGTCAGCCGCAAGTCGGACCGACCCGATTCCGCCCGCCCCGCCTGCGGGAAGGCCTGGATCGAGTGGAACAAGAGCGGAGACGGCTACCGCGATCCGGACTTCGGCTGGTTCCAGATCCGCAACATGCTGCCCAGCCGCAGCTTCGAGCACGCGATCCAGCTGACCTCCCAGCCGGGCGACGAGAAGCAGGTCGTCGGCCCTTACCTGCCCGATCTGAAGTACTTCGAGGACGCGCGGGCGTTCGACCGCTCGCGAGCCGGCGGCTGCTGATCACCGCGGCCCTGCTTGGAGCCGACGCGCGCTAGCCCCGGCTTGCGAAGATTGCCCGCGTGGACTTCGAGGTCCGACGCGGGAGCCGGGAGGACGTCGACCGGCTGGAGGCACTCTGGCGGCAGCTCTGGCGCCATCACGCGGGCCTGTCCGAGATGCCCGGCACGAGGACCGAGGACGAGTCCTGGCGGCGGCGGCGCGGCGAGTACCGCGAATGGCTCGCCGGCGACAAGCACACGCTGCTGCTCGCCGAGCGCGGCGGCGAGCCGATCGGCTACGCGGTCGTCTCGCTCGGCGGCGGCGCCACGACCTGGGCGCTGGGCGAGGAGACAGCGGAGATCGAGACGCTCTCGGTGCTCGAGCCCGAGCGCGGCAGCGGCGTCGGCAGGGCGCTGACCGATCTCGCCGCGGCGGTCGCCCGGGAGGGCGGCGCCGAGACGATCCTCGTCGCCGCCGCGCATTCGAACGAGGACGCCCTCCGCTTCTACGAGCGCGAGGGCTTCTCCGACTTCTACGTGCTCCTGACCCGGCCGCTCTGAGCGGGCCGGTCCCCGGCGCGGCGCTCAGCGGAAGGTCATCACCCAGTCCGAGGGCCGGTACTTGCGGTACTCGTCGTCGTGGATCCACGACAGGTGCAGGTGGTGGCCGCAGCCATGATTGGCGTCGCCGTCGTAGCCGACCCAGCGGAACGGCGGCCGCGGCCCGTTCTGGCGCGGCTCCGCCCACTTGGCGAGCCGGCTGATCCCGTGCCAGGTGCGGTCGCAGCGCGGCTTGACGAGCGGGATCAGATCGACGGCGAGCCCGATCTTGTGCTCGGAGTCGGATACGTGACAGCTCGGGCAGCCGACCTTCTTGTCCGAGGGCAGGCGGCCGGCGAAGCCCTCGACGACGAAGACCTTGAAGTGGTCGGCGATCCACTCGAGGTCGTTGCGGATCCGCTTGTCGATGTAGGCGCCCTCGGCGTGGGGGATCGAGTCCGGCACCGGCACGAACTTGCCGCGGCTCTCACGGATGTGCGTCTTTCCGGGCCCGCCCGCGGCGTCGCCGGCCTCGGCGGAAACGGCGGCGACCGCAACCGCGCACACGCACGCCGCAAGCACGGCAGCTCGCATCCAATTCCCGCCTGTGACTCCCTGGGCCATCTCCCGACTATCGGCGCGAAGCGGCCAGGGCTGAAGCGGACGCCGACCCGGGGCGCCGGCCCGGCGACAGCCACCCGTTCGCCGCAGTGCACGGGCGGCGCGGCGGCTATGGAGCGGCCGAATGTGCCGGCTGCACGGGATCGGACCCGTTCCCCTGCCGGCGCAGCCGCCGGTCCCGGAGCAGCGAGGCGACAACGCCGGCGCCGAGGATCGCGGCGATCGCAGGCAGCGTGAACTCGGGGCCGATCTTGCCGACGAACTGCGCGGCGATCATCTTCGCCCCGATCAATCCGAGCAGCGCCGCGAGCGCCGCCTTCAGGTAGTAGAGCCGCTCGACGAGGTCGGCGACCAGGAAGAACAGCGGCCGCAGTCCGAGCAGGGCGAAGGCGTTGGCCGCGAAGACGATGAACGGATCGTCCGTGATCGCGAGGATCGCCGGGACCGAGTCGATCGCGAAGAGGATGTCGACGATGATCAGACCGGCCAGCGCCGCGCCGGCGGCAGTCAGCATCCGCCGCCCGTTGGCGCGGATCGTCAGCCGGCCGCCGTGATCGCCCTCGGCGATCGAGAGCCGGGAGCGGATCCCCTCGACCAGTTGCTCCTCTCCCTGGTGGTCGTGACGGTGCTGCCACAGCCGCCAGGCGGTCCACAGCAGGATCGCGGCGAAGACGAAGTTGAGCCAGCCGAACGCCTCGAGCGCGGCCGCGCCGACGACGATGAAGATCGCACGCAGGACCAGCGCACCGATGATCCCGAAGGTGAGCAGCCGGTGCCGCTCGTTCTCCGCGATCGCAAAGGCGGACAGCAGCAGCAGGAAGACGAAGACGTTGTCGAGCGACAACGACTTCTCGATGAGGTAGCCGGCGAAGTACGCTCCCGCCGCCTCCGACTCGCCGAGCATGAGCAGCAGCCCGCCGAACGCGAGCGCGAGCGCGACCCAGAAGGCGCTTGCCCGCACCGCGAGCCCAGCCGGCATCGCGCCGCCGCGGCCGCGCATGAACCAGAGGTCGATGACCAGGAGGGCGAGGACGGCGCCGACCAGCGCGGCCCATGCCTCGGGGGAGCCGATCAACGCCTACCTCCAGAGCCGGCGCAGGCCGCCAACCGGCATGTGGGGACCGCGGTGCCTGATCCGGCGCGCCTCGAGACCGCCGTCGTCGGCGGCGCTGAAGCGGACCTCGATTTCGTTGCCGGGAAAGACGTCGCGCAGCGAGCTGCTGCGGTCGCCGTCGGCATCGGGCAGCACCAGCTCGGCGCCGGCCGCATCGAACTCGACGGTCTCGCCGAGCATCCTGCGCCCAGCGCGACTGCCGCCCGTGACCCGAACCGCGATCAGACCCTGGTCGGGATCGAGACTGTCGACGACGCCATGAACCCAGCCACGGACACGGCGCGGGCCGGGCCTGGCGCTGCGGCGTGTCGGTCCAGCGTTCGGGTTTGTTCGGGGAGCGAAGGGCATTGGAGCCTCCTATGTCGGGCGGTTGCTTCGCCCCGGCTCCGGTTGATCGGAGGCCGGGCGAAGGTTTCTCCACCTGACGGCCGCGCCCCCGGGGCCCTGATCGCAGGGCCCGTGTTGACGGGAAGGCGCGTAACGGATACTTCCCTTCGTAGATTTCAGAATATCAGAAACTTGTAGCTGCTTTATTTCCGACCCAGGATGCCGAGGATCTCGCCGATCGCGTGCTCCCGCTCGAGCGGATGACGCAACGGCAGGTCAGGGTCGAGCTCGTACCGATTGCGGCGGCCGACCCGCGTTCGTTGCAGGTAGCCGGCGTCGACCAGGTCGGCCACGATCCGCTGAGTCGCCCCCTCCGTAATCCCGACCTGAGCCGCCACCTCCCGCAGGAGCGCTTCGGAGTCCCGCGAGAGACAGATCAGGACGTGCGCGTGGTTGGTGAGGAAGGTCCAATCGCCGCTCGACATGCGACAGAGCCTACACAGCGGAACCAGATCTCACCCGGCTTGACCTCTATTTTTCAATATATGTATTCTAAAACCGTCTTTGCGATATGGATATCCAACTAAGGACATCAAGCGACTCCAGCCCGCGCCCTGCAGAGCACGCGATCACGGGCCTGACAGTGGTCTCCTTCCTAGCCGCGCTGCTGGCGCTGGCGGCCACAGCCGCCGGTACCGAGCTGCGCCTGGCCTTCGGCTACGGCGCACCGATCGCCTTCGAGCTCAGTCCGCTCACCTGCTCGCTCTTGACCCTGATCGCCGGTCTCGGGCTCGTCGTGCAGTCCTTCTCCTCCCGCTACTGCCGCGACGTCGCCGATCCCGTCCGGCTGCGGCTCCTCCTGCTGGGAGCGATGTTCGCCGCCGCGGCGACCGCCGCGGCGGGCACGCTGATCACCCTCGCGGCGGGCTGGGTGCTGACCACGCTCTCACTCGCGGCGTTACTCGGTCAGGTCGGGGCCGGCTCGCCGGCGCGGCGGACCCTACGGGAGGCACGGATCGCGCTGCTGGCGACCGACCTCGCGCTGCTCGGTGGTGTCGCGATTATCACCTCCGTCGCCGGCACGGTCGAGCTCGGCTCCTTCGCGGCCGATGGGCTCGACAGCTCGAGCGTTCTCGGCATCGACGCCGGCGCCGTGGCAGCGGTCCTCCTCTCCGTCGCCGCGCTGGGTCGCTGCGCACAACTCCCCTTCGGCGCCTGGATCACCCAGACGCTGACCGTTCCGACGCCGGTCTCCGCCCTGCTCCACGCCGGGATCGTCAACGCGGGCGGGCTCCTCGTCATCGCAACGGCGCCCTTGCTCACCGCGGAGCCGGCCGCCGTCGCCCTGCTCGTGGCCGGAGCCGCGACGAGCCTGCTGGTCGGAACTACTCGGATGATCACCCGCCCCGACGTGAAGGGCGCGCTGGCGCTCTCGACCCGCGGCCAGATGGGCTTCATGCTGCTGCAGTGCGCGCTCGGGGCCTTCGCCGCCGCGATCTTCCATCTCATCGCGCATGGCATGTACAAGGCGGCGCTCTTCCTCGGCGCCGGCGGAGTCGTCGACGAGGCGCGCCTGCTGCGACTGGCGCCGGGCAGCGGTCTGCCCGCTCCGAGCGGGGGCCGGGCGCTGCGCAACGCGGCCTTCGCAATCGCCATGCCCGCGTTCGTGCTGGTCGCGGTCGTCGCCCTGCTCGCACCCACGCTGCCGGACGAGCCCGGTGGGGGCGTCCTGCTTGTCTTCGCCTGGGCGACCGCAGCGCAGGCCGCCTGGTGGTGGCTGCACCGGATCCAGCCCGCCGGCGTCGGCAGGTTGCTCCTGGCGACAGCGATCCTCGCGGGGCTCGCCGCCTACGTCGGGCTGCTGGCCGCGGCAAAGCAGGCCTTCGGCGCCTACCTGCCGGCGCCGGGCGACGCGATCGCCCCTGCCTGGGTCGTCGTGCCGGTCCTCGTGATCGCCGTGGCAGCGACCGCGATGCACTGGGCGGGCTCAGCCGGACTCGCGATGGCCGCGCCGGGCATGTGGCTGGCGTCGCTTCGCCGGCGCCTGTACGCGCGGGCCCTGACCAGTGGCTCGTGGCCGCCCCGCCGGCCGGCGAGTCCTGCCGGCCGGGCACGCTTCGGCCGCGGATCGGCGCGGCCCGCCGAGGTGCACGAGACGCGGCGGGAACTGGGGACGGCATCGTGACGGCTGCTCGTCCAACGATCGCGCCGGCGCTGCTTCAGGTCCGGGTCGAGCAGGCCGCCGAGGTGCTCTTCCCGCTCTGGCCGCTGGCCGGCTTTACCGCCGTCAACCCCCTCGGCGGCCTCGCCGCCGAGGGCTTCGAGCGGGCGGTCGGGATTGCGGGCCGCGCGCTCGGCGCCCGCGGCTACCCACAGCCCGAGCTCTTCGAACGGGCGCGGCTCGAGGCGCGGCTCGACGACACGGACCTGGAAGCGGCCCGCGCCCGCGGCGCGGCCGAAGGCTGGGCACCACGCGTCGCAGCGGATGCGTCCACCCCAGCCCCGTATCTCACGCCCTGCGAGCTGCTCGACCGGGCGGACGGCGGCCGCCGCGCCGCCGCGGTCGACGCCGAGGCCTCGCGATGGTGCGCCGCCTTCCTCGACGAGGGCCAGGCGGCATGGCGGATGCCCGACCGCGAGCTGGGCCTCTACCGGGCGTGGCGCGAACTCGCCTGCGAGGACGCCGGGGCCCGCCGGCTCGGCTGCGGCGACCTGCGCCCACAGGCCCGGTCCCTGCCCGGCTCGGCTGCCGAGGCGCTGACCGTCAACCTGGCCAGGCTCGGCATCGGCGAGGGCGAGCTCGGCGACTTCCTGCGACGACTGCTCGGCCGCAACGCGGGCTGGGCCTCGGGGATCCGCTGGACCGCCGAGCGCTGCGCGCGGCCGCGGCACCCGGCCGACCTCGTCGAGCTGCTGGCGCTCGTCAGCTTCTACGAGGCGGCCCTCGCGGGCGCGGGCG
The DNA here is from genome assembly GCA_963793415.1 of uncultured Solirubrobacterales bacterium. Lineage (GTDB taxonomy): Bacteria > Actinomycetota > Thermoleophilia > Solirubrobacterales > 70-9 > CAXMST01. The sequence continues at coordinate 84,407 of CAWCAC010000002.1, forward strand.
CCCGCCCGGGCGACCTCGCCGCCGCTGGACGGCCCGTCCGCAGCTTCGCCCGGCCCGGCCCGGATCCGGCCGCGGTGCTGCTGGACGCCTACGAATGGCACCTGAGGGACCGGCTTCTCGAGGGGATCGACGCGCATGAGCCGGAGCCGCGCAGCGGGCGTCCGGCCGCCCAGGCGGTCTTCTGCATCGATGTCCGCTCCGAGGGCCTGCGGCGTCATCTCGAACGGACCGGGCACTACGAGACCCTCGGCTTCGCCGGCTTCTTCGGCCTTGCGATCGGGCATCGCGAGCTCGGATCGGAGGCGGTCACGCCGCAGTGCCCGGTTCTGATCAGCCCCTCCTCGGTCAGTACGGAACGGCCCCTGGCCGGGGCCGAGGCGAGGGCGACGGGGGTGCTGGCTCGGCGGCGTGGTGAGGCCGGCGCGATCGATGCCTTCCACCAGACGAAGAACGACCTCTCCTCGAAGTTCGTGCTCGCCGAGCTCGCCGGCTGGGCCTTCGGGCCGGCGGCGCTGGCCCGGACGCTGGCCCCGAGCGCTACCGCGCGCCGTCGCCCGGCACCGCCGACCGAGCCCGTCGTCGACCGGCTCTCGCGGGAGCAGGCCGAGGGCCTCGTCGGCGAGCTCGAGCGCGACCTGATCGGCCGCCTGGCTGCCGCGCACGGCAGCGCCTTCTCCGCGCGCCTCTCGGAGGACTGTCTCGAGGGGCTGCGACAGCACGGGATTGCCGGCGGGCCCGCCCCGGCGCCGGCCTCCCGCTGGTCGCAGCGCCGCTGGCGCGAGCTACTCGGGGCGCTGCCTGAGGCCGGCCTGACACCCGCGGGCCACCGTGACCGGCTCGAGAGCCTCGGCGCCGTCGGCCTGACCGCGGCCGAGCAGGCCGAGTGGGCGGAGATCGCGCTGACGATGATGGGGCTGACGGAGGGCTTCGGCCGCCTCGTGCTGCTCTGCGGGCACGGCAGCAGCACCGCCAACAACCCCTACCGCGCCTCGCTCGACTGTGGCGCCTGCGGCGGCAACCAGGGCTCCCCGAACGCCCGGGTGGCCGCGGTCCTGCTCAACCGTTCGCGCGTGCGTGCGCGCCTCGCCGAGCGCGGCATCGGGATCCCCGAGGACACGGCCTTCATCGCGGGCTTGCACGACACCACCACCGACCGGGTCGAGATCCTCGACCGCGAGTCGGTGCCCCTCACTCACCGGGCGGAACTGATCGGCTTCGAGCGCGACCTGAACACTGCGGGCGAGGCGCTCGCCGCCGAGCGCCTGGCGCTCCTGCCGGGGGAGAGGACGACCGCGGCCCGGGCGGCGAAGCGGGCCCGGCGCCGTGCCGCAGACTGGGCCGAGGTGCGGCCGGAATGGGGGCTCGCCGGCAACGCCGCCTTCGTGATCGGTCCGCGCGAGATGACCCGCGGGCTCGACCTGGGCTGCCGCACCTTCCTGCACTCCTATCGGGCCGAGGCCGACCCCGGCGGCGGTGCCCTCGAGACGATCCTGACCGCGCCACTCGTCGTAGCCAACTGGATCAACCTTCAGTACTACTTCTCGACGGTCGATCCGGAGGTCTTCGGCGCCGGTGACAAGGCGCTCCACAACGTCGTCGGACTGCGCGGCGTCCTGACCGGGCCGGGCGGCGACCTGCGGCTCGGATTGCCGCAGCAGAGCGTGCTCGCCGGTGGCCGCCCGTTCCACGAGCCGGTCCGGCTGCTGGCGATCGTCGAGGCGCCGCTCGACCGCGTCTCGGAGATCGTCGGCCGCAACGCGGTCCTGCGCGAGATGCTCGGCGGCGGCTGGGCTGCGATGTGCGCCCGTGCGGCGTCCGGGGAGCCCTTCTTCCGCCTGCGCCGCGATCGCCGCTGGGAGCGCTGGCGGCCCGCGCACCTTCCGACCTTGCCGGCGGGGCTCCGAACGGGCCCCGGAACCACGACGACGGAGGAGGAACGATGGCCCCAGAGGGTCTGAAGCGGATGACGAAGATCGAGGCAGTGGTCCGCGGCTCGGAAGCGACCGCCGTCCGGCGGCTCCTGACCGATCACGGCGCGAGCGGCTACACGGCCGTCTCCAACGTCTCGGGCCTCGGCCACCACGGCTATCACGAGGGGCGCCTGCTCTTCAACGACGAGGCCGTGCTCGACCTGCTGATCGCGGTCGTGCCGGAGGAGAGGGCCGGGCCGCTGACCGAGGCGATGCGCGCCTTCTTCGAGGGCCAGCCGGGCGTGATGTTCGTCTCGGAGGTGTTCGTGAGCCGACCGGAGTACTTCCAGTGAGCCGCCGGGACGAAGCGCACACGAGCGCGGTTGTCGGGATGATCGGCGGCGGGCAGCTGGCGCGGATGACCCATCAGGCCGCGGTCACGCTCGGCGTCGAGCTGCGGATCCTCGCCGCCCCGAGCGACGACTCGGTCGCCCGGGTGCTGCCGGCGCTCGAAGGCGCGCCCGACGACCTCCACGCCCTGCAGGCCCTGGCGGACGAGTGCGCCGTGATCACGTTCGACCACGAGCGCATCCCGACCGAGCACCTGCTCGCACTCGAGCGGGCCGGGCACGTCCTCCGCCCCGGCGCGGCCGCAAAGCGCGTCGCCCAGGACAAGCTGCACGCGCGTCTGCTGATGCGCGCGGCCGGCTTCCCGGTGCCCGATTTCGAGACGCCGCTGAGCCTCGAGGCGCTGGTCCGGCGAGGCGACGAGTGGGGATGGCCGGTGGTGATGAAGTCGCGCGTCGGCGGCTACGACGGCCACGGCGTCGAGCTCGTCGAGCGCGACGAGCTGATCCCCTTCGTGCGCTCCCGTGGTCCCGCCTGGTTCGCTGAGCGGCGCGTCGAGATCGAACACGAGCTCTCGCAGATCGTCGCCCGCTCGCCGTCGGGTGAGACCGCCGCGTACCCGCTGACGGAGACGGTCCAGCGCGAGGGCATCTGCGTCGAGACGAGGGCGCCGGCGCCGGTGGAAACCGGGCTCGAGGCGCAGTGCCGCGAGCTCGCCCTGCGACTGGCCGAGGAGATCGACGCCGTCGGAGTGATGGCGGTCGAGCTCTTCCTCGCCGCCGACGGCGGGCTGCTCGTCAACGAGATCGCGCTGCGGCCTCACAACTCGGGCCATTTCACGATCGAGGGCTGCGCCACGTCACAGTTCGAGAACCACCTCCGGGCGGTGCTCGACTGGCCGCTCGGCTCGACCGAGCTGCGGGCACCGGCGGTCGTGATGACGAACGTGCTCGGGCACGAGCAGGCCGACCCGGCCTGCTCGGTGCCGGCCGCACTCGGGGTCCCTGGCGCGCACCCGCACCTGTATGGCAAGCGTCCCGGCTCGGGTCGCAAGCTCGGCCACGTGACCGCCGTGGGCGAGAGCCTCGAGCAGGCGCGCGAGGCGAGCCGCAGGAGCGCTCGCATCCTCACGCTCGGGAGCGCGGCATGAGCACCGGGCTCACAGCAACCGGGCCGCGGGTCGCGGTTGCGATGGGCTCGAAGTCCGACCTGCCCGTGATGAGGCCGGCCGCCGAGCAACTCGAGGAGCTCGGCGTCGCATCCGAGATCCGGATCGTCTCCGCCCACCGCACTCCGGCGGAGATGGTCGCGTTCGGCACCGGCGCGGCGGACGAGGGGTTCGAGGTCGTGATCGCCGGCGCCGGCGGCGCCGCCCACCTGCCCGGCATGCTCGCCGCCGTCACCACCCTTCCGGTGATCGGGGTGCCGGTCCCGCTCGCCCGCCTCGACGGCCTCGACTCGCTCCTCTCGATCGTGCAGATGCCGACCGGCGTCCCGGTCGCGACAGTGGCGATCGGCGCCGCCCGCAACGCGGGGCTGTTGGCGGCCCGGATCCTCGCCGTCGGTGACCCGAAGCTGCGCGAACGGGTTGTCGAGCATCGCGCGGCGGCAGCCGAGGCCTCGCGAGCGAGCGACAGCGAGCACCGCGAGATCCTCGGGGCAGACGGCTGATGCTCGCCGGCAAGCGCCTGTTGATCAGCGGCGTCGTCGACGATCGCTCGATCGCCTTCGCCGTCGCGAAGCGGGCCCGGGAAGAGGAAGCCGAGCTGCCGCAGGCCCGGTCGCCGACCCCGTGCTGTTCCTGCTCTCGGACCTCGCCCGGGCAATCACCGGCCAGATCCTCCACGTGGACGGTGGCTACAGCTCGATGGCTGCGCCCCTGCAGCCCGCGACCGCCGTCGCGTCCCGGTCACCCGTGCCGGCGCCGAAATAGCCAAATCTGGATCAGAATTAGAGTGATAGCCTTTGAGAGGCACCCCAGGGACCAGACCCCGACTTACAGAGGAGCACCGATGGGCCTGAGCATCAACGACACCGCACCCGACTTCGAGGCGGAGACCACCGAGGGCACGATCAACTTCCACGACTGGATCGGCGACTCGTGGGCCGTCCTCTTCTCGCACCCCCGCAACTTCACACCGGTCTGCACGACCGAACTCGGCTACATGGCCTCGATCAAGCCGGAGTTCGACAAGCGCGGCGTCAAGATCCTCGGCATCTCCGTCGACCCGCTCGAGAACCACGACAAGTGGGCCGACGACATCGAGACCGCGACGGGCAGTACCGTCAACTACCCGCTGATCGCCGACCCCGAGTACAAGGTCGCGAAGGCCTACGGGATGCTCGAGGCCGGTGTCGAGGGCGAGGCGACCGACCGGACCCCAGCCGACAACGCCACGGTCCGCAACGTGTTCGTGATCGGCCCGGACAAGAAGATCAAGCTGATCCTGATCTACCCGATGACCGCCGGCCGCAACTTCGACGAGGTGCTGCGGGTGATCGACTCGCTGCAGCTGACCGCCAACCACAAGGTCGCAACGCCGGCCCAGTGGCAGCAGGGCGACGACGTGATCGTCACCCCGGCCGTCTCCGACGAGGAGGCGCAGGAGAAGTTCGGCGAGTTCGTCGAGCGGCCCGTGCCCTACATCCGCAAGGTCCGCCAGCCCCAGGGCTAGGCCGCGATCCGGCTCTCCTCGACCGGCGGCTCCGTGCCGCCGGTCGAGAGCCAGGAACCGGCGACGATCAGGACGAGCCCGAGCAGCATCCCCAAGCCGGGGCGCTCGTCGAGGGCGAAGACCCCGAGCGCAACGGCCACCAGCGGTGCCACGTAGGTGATCACCGAGGCGCGGCCGGGGCCGACCTCGACGATCAGCGCGCCGAACAGGACGAAGGCGGCCGCCGTGCAGAAGATGCCGAGCGTGACGATCGCGGCGATCGTCTCCGGCGAGGGCATCTCGGCCGGCGGCGCGGCGAGCGCCGCCGGTGTCAGCACGAGCGCCGCGACGGCGAGCGCGCCGGCCATCGTCGCCCGCGGATCGACCTCGCGCAGGCTGCGCTTGATCAGCATCGGCCCGACCGCGTAGCCGACCGCGGCGACGAGGATCGCGGCCGCCCCGAGCAGCTCCTCGGCGTCGCCCGCCACGTCGAGCCCGACGAGCGCGACGACTCCGGCGAAGCCGACGAACAGCCCGACCAGCCGCCTGCCCCCGACCCGTTCGGTGTGATCGAAGCGAAGCGCCAGCGCCGCGATGATCAGCGGCACCGAGGCGATCAGGATCGCAGCCAGCGACGAGGACACTGCCTGCTCGCCGGCGGCGATCAGGGGGAACGGGATCACGATCTCGACGATCGCGTAGGCGACGATCCAGCGGCCGAGCCCGGCGAGCTGCCCGAAGAGATCGAGCCGGAGGCAGATCGCAGCCAGGATCGCCGCCCCCATCGCGACCCTGACCCAGGCCAGGAACGCGGGTGGCACGCCGTCGTCGACGGCGACCTTGATCAGGAAGTAGGGAATGCCCCAGAGCACCGAGACGGCGGCGAACGCCGCCCACGCTCGGGGGCTCATCCGCTGCCGCTACTCGTCGGGCTTCTCCGCCTCGGCGTGGTCGGTGGGTGCCGGGTCGTCATCGTCGGGGATTGTTGCGGTGCCCGATCCGTTCGAGCCCGCCGCCCCGCCCGAGCCGTTCGCGCTCGCGCCGTTCACCTGCGGCGCCGGCGCCGGGACCACGTCGGTTCCGGCGTAGGCGCCGGCTTCGGTCGCGGCTTGCCACCGGGGAACGCGAGGCGCAGGATCGTCCGCTGCACCATCAGCCACTGCTGCCCGAACGGGCCCGAGTTGTAGGGCAGCCCGTAGCGCTTGCAGATGTCCTTGACCTTCGGGGCGATCTCGGCGTAGCGGGTCGAGGGCATGTCCGGGAACAGGTGGTGCTCGACCTGGTAGCCGAGGTTGCCGCTGGCGACGTGGAAGAAGGGCGAGCCCTCGATGTTGGCCGCGCCGCAGAGCTGGCGCACGTACCAGCCTCCCTTCGTCTCGTCCTCGACCTCCTCCGGGCTGAACGTGTAGGTCTGGTCGGGGAAGTGACCACAGAAGATGATCGCGTTCGACCAGATGTTGCGGACGACGTTCGCGGTGACGTCCGCCCACATCGTCGCCCGGAACGTGCGCACGAACTCCGCGCCGAAGGCGGCGCCGAGCTCGGTCGCCAGATCGCCGGCGACCGGCGACCGGCTCTTGCGGCCCGGCAGCCGCTTGCGCAGTCCGCGCCGCGCCTGCGAGGCAGCACCGACGACCCCGGCGACGCGCGATGCCCTGCGGGCGCGCCGCTTCCTCAGCGCCGAGACGCCGGCCACGACGCCGCCTGCGAGCAGGCCCGAGAGCGCCGGGAAGGCGATGTAGTCCTTGACGATCTGGGTCCGCGCCTTACCGCCGATCCCCTTCAGGTCCTCGAGCACCTCGTCCTTCGACTTCTCGCCGGCGCGGATCGCCTCGATGTCCATGTCGTGGACGGCAACTCCCCACTCGAAGGCGAGCATCAGCAGCACGTTGTAGAAGGGCTGAAGCAGGTAGACCGGGTGCCATTTCTGCGTCGGGTCGATCCGCATGATCTCGTAGCCGAGATCCTTGTCCTTGCCGCGCACGTTCGTGAACGTGTGATGGATGTAGTTGTGGGAGTGCTTCCAGGCTTCCTTGGTCGAGGCCGTATCCCAGTCCCAGGTCGAGGAGTGGATCTCGGGGTTGTTCATCCAGTCCCACTGACCGTGCATGACGTTGTGCCCGATCTCCATGTTCTCGAGGATCTTGGCCGCCGAGAGGCCGGCCGTTCCCAGCACCCAGGCGGGCTTGAAGCGTGACCCGACCAGCACCGCGCGGCTGAGCAGCACCAACCGACGGTGCAGCGCGATCATCGCGTGGATGTACTTGGCGTCGCGCTCGCCGAGGTCGTTGAAGACCTCCTCGTGGATCGCGTCGAACTCCTTGCCGAGCTGCTCGATCTGCTCGGGGCTGAGCCGCGCCAGCGGGCTCTCGATCCCGTCTTGATCAACCACCGGTCGGGTCCGTTCCTTCGTCATCGTCGTCATGTCCCTGCCTCTCCTCGTGTTTTTGCCAGCGGCCGAAGCCCTGGATGAAGACCTCAAAGCGCGATCTCGACTGATCCCTCGGGTGCGTTCACGCAGGTGCGCACCATCTCCCCCTCCTCACCGTGCACCTCGCCGCTGCGCAGGTCGCGCAGCCTGCCGGAGCAGAGCCGGCCGACGCAGGTGTGGCAGATGCCCATGCGGCAGCCGAAGGGGAGCTCGGCCCCGGCCTCCTCACCCGCGACGAGGATCGGGACGCTGCCGTCGCTCTCCGCCTCGACGTCGCTTTCGATGAAGCGGATGCTGCCGCCATCGCCGCCGGCGCCATCGCCGCCGATGATCGGCTGGAAGCGCTCGAGGTGGAGCCGGTCTTCAACCCCCTCCTGCTGCCAACGCGGCTCGAAGTCCTCGATCATCCCGGCCGGGCCGCAGAGGAAGGTGTCGCGCTCGCGCCAGTCGGGACAGAGCTCGTCGAGGTCGCCGGGAGCGATCCTGCCGTCGCCGTTGCGGGTGTGGCGCTCGTACAGGCGCAGGCCCTCGTTGCGCGAGTCGAGCTCGCGCAGCGTCGCGCCGAAGATCACTTCGTCGGGCGTCGGCGCCGAGTGCAGATGGACGACGTCCTCGAGGCGGTCCTCGCGGTCGAGGCACCGCAGCATCGCGATGATCGGCGTGATCCCGCTACCGGCGGAGATGAACAGGATGCGTTCCGGCCGCTCCTCGGGGAGCACGAACTGGCCCTCGACGTCGGAGAGCGAGACGATCGCCCCGGGGCGCAGCTGCCGGTTCACGTAGGGGGAGACGACGCCTTCGTCGACCGTCTTCGGGGTGATCGAGAGGAACCCGTCCTCGCGACCCGGGTCTGAGGTGATCGAGTAGGCGCGCCAGTGGCGCTTGCCGTCGATGTCGAACCCAATCCGCAGGTACTGGCCGGGCTCATGCCCGGGCCATGCGTGGCCGGGGCGGATCAGGACCGTGGTCGCGTTGCCGTTCTCTGGAATCAGCTCCTCGACCCGGCCGCGCAGCTCGCGGGTCGACCAGAGCGGGTTGACGAGCTCGAGGTAGTCGTCGGGGAGCAGCGGCGAGGTGAAGGCGCTGATCGCCTTCAGGACCCGGGCGCGAACCGGGTGGACGACGGGCTTGGCGCCGCGCTCAGCCATGCCGATGCCATGCCCGGTTTCGCCGCGCGCAAGCGCGCCGAGCCGCAGAGATGTGTGTCGGCGGACGACTCACTCGCCCGGTTGATAGCACAGTCTTACATCGATCTATGTCACATATATCTAGTTGGTCATCCAGCCAGACCGGTACCCGGGGTGCCGCCGAGCGGCGCCTCTACCTCGAGCAGCGCGCCCTTCAGGCGGGTCTCGGTCCTGCCCCCGCCCAGCCTCTGGATCATGTCGATCATCTCGAGGTTCGAGGGCAGGCAGATCGCCAGAAAGCGCTCGACGCCCTCCTCGACGGCGCGCTCGGCGAGCACGTCGAGCAACGTCGTGCCGACGCCGTGCTCGTGCCAGCCGTCGGCGATCGTGACGGCGATCTCCGCGACCCCCGGTCGATCGTCGAGACAGACGTAGCGCGCGGTGCCGATCGGCTCGCCGCCGTCGCTCAGCGCCCACAGAGCCTCGTGCCGGTGGTGGTCGACGTCGGTGAAGTAGCGGACGTCGGCCTCGCTCAGGGTCTGGGCCGGGAACATGAAACGGCTGTAGCGGGACTCGGGGCCGAGCCTGTCGAAGAGATCGAGCAGCGCGTCGTGGTCGGCGGCCGCGATCGGCCGGACGACGATCTCGGTCCCGGTCCGGGTCCTGACCTTCCGTTCCATGCTCGAGTCCGCTCCTGGTGCCGGGACAACTACGGAGACCGCCGGGGGTGGCGGCCCGTTGGATGCGGCGGCCGGCCGCTCCTACGATCAGAGTAGATCGACCGAAGGTGGGAGCAGTTGCAGGAGATCGTGATCGGATGCGGCCCCGGCCCCCAGGGGGACGACGCGGTTGCGCTCGGGCGGGCGCTCGCGGAAGCGCTCGGCAGCAAGCCGCAGTCGCTCTCCGTCGAGGGCCGCCACCCCGCTGACGAACTAGGCGCCCGGGCCGAGGAGATCGGCGCTGCCCTGATCGTGATCGGCTCGTCGCACCGAAGCCCGCTCGGCCGCGTGACGCTGGGCAGCGTCGGGGCGGCGCTGATCCACGGCGCCCCCTGTGCGGTCGCCGTAGCTCCCCGCGGATACGCCGAGCGTGAAGAGCACCGGATGCTGCGGATCGCCGTCGCCTACGACGGCGGCGCCGAGAGCGGCGTCGCGCTGGCCACCGCCGCCTCGATCTGCGCCCGCACACGCGCGCGGCTCAGCGTCCTCACGGCAGCCGACATCGCAGCCCGCGGCCTCAGCGCGCCGATGCCGACCGGCGGCGGCCCGGCTGCGGTCGTCAACGAGCAGCGGGCGATGCACAGCGTCCTCCGGTCCGGCCTCGACCGCGTACCCGAAGGGCTCCCGGTCGAGGGCCGTCTGCTGCTCGGCTCGGCGGCCGCCGAGATCGCCGAAGCGGCTGCCGAGGAGGACCTGCTCGTCGTCGGCTCGCGCGCCCACGGCGCACTCGGGCGGACCGTGCTCGGAAGCGTCTCGACCGAGCTGATCCACCGGGCCGAGTGCCCGGTGCTGGTGCTGCCGCGTGGCGTCGGATTGTCAGACTGGGGCGGATGAGCGACACCATCTGCGTCCGGATCGACGAATTCACCGACCCGCTGTGCCCGTGGGCCTACAGCGCCGAGCCCTTCCGCCGGCGCCTGCGCTGGCTGTACGAGGGGCGGATCGACTGGGTGCCGCGGATGGTCGTGCTCGCCGATACGGCGGCCGACCAGGAGGAGAGAGGCTTCACGCCCGAGAAGCACGCCGAGAGCTCGAAGAAGATCGCGCGCGAGCACCTGATGCCGATCGACACCCGCGTCCGCAGCCACGTCGCCGGCAGCCGCGGCGCCTGCCGGGCGGTGGTCGCCGCGCGCGAGCACGGCGAGCCCCATCACGCCCGCGCCCTGCTCAGGAACCTGCGCGTCGCCAACTTCTCCGGCGAGCAGCTCGACGACCGGGCGGTGGTCGAGCGGGCGGCCGAGGAGGCGGGCATCGCGACGGAGCAGCTGATCGAGATCGAGTCGCGCCCCTCGGTCGAGGCGGCGCTCGAGGCCGACGTCGAGGCGGCACGCCGGCCCAGCCCGGCGGCGCGGGTCCTCGACGAAAAGCTCGCGAACTGGTCCGGGGGCCGCCGCTACACCTGCCCCAGCTACGAGATCACGAGGCTCGAGGACGGGGTCACGATCGCCGTTCCCGGCTTCCAGCCGTTCGCCGTCTACGACACGATCCTCGCCAACCTGGTGCCCGGCATGGAGCGCCGCGATCCGCCCTCCTCGGTCGAGGAGGTGCTCGAGTGGTCGGCGGTGCCGATCTCGACCCAAGAGGTCGCGGTGATGCTCGACGTCGACTTCGAGGATGCGCGCGAGGAGCTCGGCCGGGTCGCGACCCTGCGGCCGGTCGGCGCGGACGGGTTCTGGACAGCGGGCTGAAAGGGGATTAGATTGTCCTCTATATGCGAAGGACAAAGGGAGCTCTCACCGCGGTCCTGACGGCGGTGCTGTTGGCAGTCGCGGCGACGCCGGCCGCGGCCGCGCCCCAGGTCAACGGCGTCTTCGACCTGCCGGGCGGGCCGAAGTACATCACCGAGGGCCCCGACGGCAACGTCTGGGTGGTACTGGACGGCACCGGCGCGCTCGGCGAGGACATTGCCAAGATCACGCCGGCGGGCGTCGTCACGGGATACAACAGCGCCACCTACAACAACCCGGTCGGGATCGCGGCGGGCCCGGACGGGAACCTCTGGCTCACGCAGCCGAACGGGGTCGTCAGGGTCGACCCGGCCGATCCCGCCAATCCCACTGCCTTCCCGGTCGCCTCGATCACCGACGCCCGCGGGATCGCGGCTGGGCCCGACGGCAATCTCTGGGCAGCGAGCGGCGACAAGGTCGTGAAGATTCCGCCCGCCAACCCGGTCGCGTTCACGGACTTCACCGTGGCCGGGATGGGAGCCCGCGGAGTCTCCGCGGGCGCCAGCCTGATCTGGATCGCCGACTTTGCCGGCCAGCGGATCGTCTCGATGACCACCACGGGGACGCCGACCCCGTACCCGACCGGCGGCGGGCCTCAGGAGGTCGGCGCCGCGCCGGGCATCGGCCAGGTCGCGTTCGCGAACCCGGGTGCGAACCCGCAGCAGATCGGACGAATCACCCCTCCGGGCAACCCGCTGACGACGGACATGGCGCCGGGGACCGATCCCTTCGGCGTCACCCGCGGGACCGACGGCGCCTGGTGGTACGCGAACTTCGCCTCCAACGACCTCGGTCGCCTCACGCCGCAGGGCAACTTCACGAAGCTCGCAGGCCTGCCCGCTGCGTCAGGTCCGCGCCAGATCAGCGACGGTCCGAATCGGACGCTCTGGGTGACGCTCGAGACGACCAAGCAGGTCGCCCGTGTCACGGGCCTCGAGCCGCCGCAGCCGACGGCCCCGCAGACCGTGATCGACAAGGCTCCCGAGGAAGCCGTCAAGGCCGGGCGCAAGGGCGGGAAGGCCAAGTTCGCTTTCTCCTCGCCTGCCGCGATGGCCACCTTCGAGTGCTCGCTGAAGAAGAAGGGGAACCGCAACGAGCGCGAGGAGAAGCTCGCCCGCTACGGCGAATGCGAGAGCCCGACGACCTACAAGAAGCTGCGCCGGGGCAAGTACACGTTCCGCGTCCGCGCGGTCCTCGGCGCGACCAAGGACGCCTCGCCGGCCGAGGCGAAGTTCCGCGTCAAGCCCTCCTGAACGGGCAAACCGCGCCTGAGCGGTGTGCGTGAGTCATGTCTGCGGGTCTTCACGGACCGCTCGCAACCCCCATGCAAGGCGGGATTCACGGGCTTTGCGTGAAAAGCCACGAGTGTTAGCGTTGCGTTAGCGCAAGGTTTTATGTATCTTGCCGCGAAGCAATTCATGCAATGCCTAATCTCCTCGCCGCTGAGAAGCGCTCCGAGGAGAGCGGGGGAACCACATTTCCCTTGGGGCTAACTCACCGAATCAGGTGAGGGCGAATCTTCTTTGTCGCCAGCCCGTCAGCTAACCCCGCAGGCCGACAAAGGAGAACCCGAGTGCCTACAGAACTTCCGAAGCCCAGGCCAATGGCCATCCGGCTTCTCTTCAGCGCCCTGCTCGTCAGCGTGGCGACACTGCTGATTCCTTCCGCTGCCTCGGCAGGCGGCGGCATCTCCTCCGACGGCAGCACCACCGAGATGGTGCCCGGCAACGAGGCCAAGCTCGTCAAGGGCAAGGCGATCGCCCCCGCCGACGCTCCGCGCAAGGTCCAGAAGGTGATTGCGGCCGCGAACAAGATCCGCAACAAGCCCTACGTCTACGGCGGCGGGCACGGCAGCTTCAAGGACAAGGGCTACGACTGCTCCGGCGCCGTCTCCTACGCGCTGCACGGCGGCCGTCTGCTGAAGGCGCCTCTCGACTCGAGCGGCCTCGCCCGTTACGGCGAGAAGGGCAAGGGCGGCTGGATCACCGTTTACGGTGCCGGCAGCCACGCCTACATGGTCGTCGCCGGCCTGCGCTTCGACACCTCGATGGTGAAGGGCGACGGTCCCGGCTGGAGCCGAAGCCTGCGCTCGACTCCCGAGAGCTACAAGAAGCGCCACCCCAAGAACCTCTAGGCGGGCCAGGACGCCGCGACTCGGCGTCATCGGTCGCCCGGCATAGGCGCTGCTATCGCCGGGCTCCCTCTTCCTTGATTCGCGACCCCCTGGCCTCGCCTAGGGGGTCGCGGTCGTTCTAGAGCAGGCCCAGGACCGCCTTCTCGATCGCTACGCGGTCGGGGAACTCGCCCGGGTCGGTGCGGCGCTCGATCCGCTGCAGGGCGGACCGCACGGTCTGGCCGGAGTCGAAGCGGTCGAAGACGCGCGGGTCGATGTAGGAGGCACGACAGACGGCCGGCGTGTTGTTCAGGTACTCCGCCGTCGCCCGCACCGCGAGGTTGGCGATCCGCTTGCGCGCCGCCTTGCTCTTCGGCTCCTCCTCGGAGTGGATCGCGAGGTGGACGGCGCACAGCACGGTCGCGTTCCACGTCCGGAAGTCCTTGGCGCTGTAGCCGGGACCGACGACCTCCTTGATCCAGGCGTTGACGTGATCGGCCGTGAGGTTGCGCCACGCCCGCCCCTCACGGAAGCCGAACAGGTCCTCGCCGGGCTTGCCGCGCTTCTTCAGTGCCTTCAGCGTCGGCATCACCTCGGGCGCCGAGATCCGATGGCGACCCCGCTGTCCTGACTTCGACGGGTAATCGAACAGCGCCGTCCCCTGCTCGAGCTTCAGATGCCGGCACTTGAGTGTCGTCAGCCCGTAGCTGGCGTTCTCGTTCTCGTAGCGCTCGCTGCCGACCCGGAACAGACCGAGGTCGAGCAGCGCGACCGCGCAGGCGCAGGCGCGGTCCTGGTTCAGGCCCCGCGTGCCGAGCGCCTCGCGGATCCGGGCGCGGAGCTTCGGCAGCCGCTTCGCGAAGTCCTCCATCTCCGCGAACTTGGCGCGATCGCGGTGCGCACGCCAGTCGTCGTGGTAGCGGTACTGCTTGCGGCCGGCGTCGTCGATCCCCGTCGCCTGGATGTGGCCGCGCGGGTCGGTGCAGATCCAGACGTCCGTCCATGCGGGCGGAATCGCCAGGGCACGAATTCGCTCCAGGGTTGACTCGTCGGTGATCCGCGCGCCGTCCTCCTCGTGGAAGGAGAAGCCACGGCCGCGCCGCTTGCGGCGGATGCCGGGACCCGAGCAGTTGACTCTGCGAGTGCGTGGCATGGGAGCGGGAAGGTACCCCGCGCCGCGATGCGCCAAACCGCCTCGCCTGCTTGGCGAGGGCCCGGTCAGGGTAGCTTTCACTGATGCAGCAAGGCTCGCCAAAGCCACCCTCGATCGCGATCGCCGGCGCCACCGGCTTCATCGGCCGGCGCCTGGTCGAGCGCCTCGTCTCCGAGGGCGCGAGCGTCCGGGCGCTGAGCCGCGATCCCGAGCGCGCCACCGAGACCCTCGCCGCCGGAATCGAGGTCGCCCATGCCGACGTCGAGACCGGCGAGGGCCTCTCCACAGCGCTGGAGGACTGCGCTCACGCCTTCTTCCTCGTCCACCTGATGTCCGGCGACAACGCCGGCTACACCGAGCGCGAGCGCGCCAGCGCCGAGCGCTTCGCGGCGGCGGCGAGCCGGGCCGGCGTCGGTCGCATCACCTACCTCGGCGGCCTCGGCGGCAACTCCCCGCACCTGACCTCGCGCCGCCGCACGGCGGAGGCGCTCGCCGCGCACGGCCCGCCTCTGACCAACTTCCGGGCGGCAATGATCGTGGGCCCCGGCAGCGCCTCGTACGAGTTGCTGCGCTCGATCGTCGACCGCCTTCCCGTCGCCCCCGCTCCTGCCTGGCTCGAGAACCGGACCCAGCCGATCGGGATCCGCGACGTGATCTCCTACCTGGCGGCGTCGCCGAAGGTGCCGCTCGCCGCCGGCCGTGAGATCCAGATCGGGGGCCCGGACGTGCTCAGCCACCGCGAGGTGATCGATGAGCTCGCCCGCCAGATGGGGCGGTCCGGACCGCGCTGGCTGCCGGTCCCCAACCGTGTCGCCAAGCCCGAGGTGATGGCTGCCGGCGCGGCGACGATCACCAAGGGCGACCCTGCCGTTGCGGCCGAGCTCGCGCTCGGCCTGCAGGAGGACACGATCGTCACCGACCCGCGCGGCGCGGAGATCTTCGAGATCCGCCCGGAGCCGCTCTCGACCGTCTTCCAGCGCTGCCTGGACGAGGCCGAGCGTGAATCCCCCAACCAGAGAAGGAGCCTGAGAGCCTGATGGCCGAGACCGTCAAGGAGTCAGTAGAGATCGACGCCTCGCCCGAAGAGGTGTGGGAGGTCCTGATGGACCCGACGACGCTGGACCGCTGGGTCAGCGCCCACCGCAAGCTCGAGGACGTCCCCGACCTGCCCCTCGGTGCCGGCGACACCTTCCGCCAGCGGCTCGGCGTCGGGCCGGTCGGCTTCTGGGTCGAGTGGCACGTAGCCCAGGCCGAGCGCCCCGGGCTGGCTCGTTGGAAGGGCGCAGGCCCGGGCGGCTCGAGCGCCGACGTCACCTACACGCTGCACGAGCTCGACGATGGCAGCCGCACCCGCTTCGAGTACGAGAACGACTTCACGCCCCCGGGCGGCCTGCTGGGACGGGCGGCAAAACGCGCAGTCAACGCCGCCGCCGGCCAGCGCGAGGCGCGCAAGTCGATGAAGTCCCTGCGCGAGATCTTCGCCTGAGCAGAGAGGCGCGGGCCGGCCGCTGTGCGGTGAGGGTTCGGGCCGGGCTGCAGGCGGGCGTTGCAGTGAGGGGGTGTGTGGAAGCGGGTGGCCGCCCAGGGTTCGGGGGGGTTGGGGCGTCCCAGCGAGGTGGGCCCCATAACCCCTGAAGTTCGGGGGTGATGGGGCCCAGTTCGGGAACTCGGCCCCTATAGCGTCGAAAATCGACGCTGAAAGGGCCCACTTCGCCGCCGGCCACGCCCAGGGTCGATCCGCCGCCGGCGCCCTCGACCCCGCCGCATCTCCCTTCCCTCACTGCAAATCCACGCCTGGACCCGGGTCGCCGCCCCTCGGACGGCCGCCAACGCCTCTCGGCCGCTCAGGCGGCGCCGGCGGCTTGGGGCCGGTGTGACGAACCCGGGTTGGCGGACTCGCCCGCCTGCTCGCGGCGCGGCTCGAGCAGGCCGGCCGTCGCCACCGTCCAGAGGATCGCGACCCAGGTGAAGGTGGCCACCGCGATATGCAGCCAGACGAGCTCGGCGGGAAGCTCGAGCGCCCACTGGATGCCGCCGATCGCGCCCTGTAGCGCGAGCAGCGCGATCACG
Source organism: uncultured Solirubrobacterales bacterium (assembly GCA_963793415.1). Taxonomy (GTDB): domain Bacteria; phylum Actinomycetota; class Thermoleophilia; order Solirubrobacterales; family 70-9; genus CAXMST01. Next base: position 100,659 of record CAWCAC010000002.1, read on the forward strand.
GCCGTGAGCGGGCGCAGGGCGCGGCGGTCTCCGCCCTTACGACGGAGCAGGAACCAGACGGCGACGGCGGAGAACCCGAAGATCGCAGCGATCACGGAGTGTCTCTGAACCAGCCACTCGAGCGTCTGCGCGCCCTCGAAGTCGAAGCGGCGCACGATCTCTCCCTCGTGATCGCCGGGATGCGGCCCGGCGGCCGTGCTCATCGTCCCGACCAGGATCGTGAGCTGGCCGAGCGGGATCAGCGCCCGCACGGCCCAGACCCCGAGCCGGTCGGAGGAGCGGCGGCGGCTGTCGGTCTCGTAGCGGGCGAGCCAGGCGAGCGCGAAGGCCGCGTCGAGCAACAGCATCGAGAGGATGAAGTGCATCATCACCAGCTCCGGCGCGAGGTGGCTGGCGACGACGATCGCTCCGAGCGCCGCCTGGCCGATCACTCCGAGGGGCAGCAGCGCGCCGATCACCGCGAGATGCCAGCGGAACGGCCGGCGGCGCCAGGCGAACAGAGCGGCGGCGATCACCGCGATCCCGACGAACCCGGTCAGGAGCCGGTTCCCGTACTCGATGATCGCGTTGAGATCCGCGGGAGGAACCGTGCCTCCGTAGCACTTGGGCCAATCGGGGCAGCCGAGGCCCGAGCCGGTCAGGCGCACGGCGGCGCCGGTCAGCACAATCAGCACCAGGGCCCCCAGGGCTACGGATGCGACGACGAAGTACTGACCCGGCGTGAGGGTGAAGTTTCTGATCTTGCTCAGCATCGCCCGGCGCCCGTCAGGCTAGCTCAGGACAGGGCCCGGCCGACCGCCGAGAGCAGCTCGTCGGCGCCGAACGGCTTGACCAGGATCTCGGGCTCGGGCTCGTCCGGATCCGCCGGCGGAGGCAGCGCAACGAGGTCTCCCGACATGAACAGGCAGTCCGGGGGATCCGCGATCGCGGTGCGCAGAGCCGCGATCAGCTCGAGCCCGCTCATGCCGGGCATGCGGACGTCAGCGAGGACGACGTCGAAGCGAGGCAGCTCGGATTCGAGCAGCCTCGCCATCGCGCTGCTCCCATCGGCGAAGGCCTCGACCTCGTAGCCGGCGCTCTCGAGCATCCGGATCAGCGCCCTGCGGAAGGCGAGGCCGTCCTCGGCGAGCAGGATCCGCCGCGAGCCGGCGGCAGGCGAATCCGATGGGGCGTCCCTGCCTCGATTGGCCATCGGGTGAGGATAGGGCGCGTTGATAGCTTGAACGGATGGACCCGGAGCAGACCCGAGCGGCCGAGGAAGGCTCGCAGCTGGCCGAGAGCAACGGGCTGCTGCTCTGCTACCAGGCGTTCGGCGACCCGGACGCGACCGAGACGATCCTGCTCGTGATGGGGCTGGGGATGCAGATGGTCGCCTGGGACGACGAGTTCTGCGAGCTGCTGGCGATGCAGGGCTACCGCGTGGTTCGCTTCGACAACCGTGACGTCGGCCTCTCCTCGAAGGTCTCGGGCCGGGTCAACGTGACCGCGGGCATGCTCGGCCTGACCGGCTCCGCGGTCTACACGCTCGACGACATGGCCACCGACACGCTCGGCCTCGTCGACCATCTCGGCGTCGAGCGGGTCCACCTCGTCGGCGCATCAATGGGCGGCATGATCAGCCAGAAGTTCGCCGCCCGCTATCCGGGCCGGACCGCCTCGCTCAGCTCGATCATGTCGAGCACCGGCCGCCGCCGGCTGGCGACGACCCCGCGGCTCGACGCCCTACGGCTGCTGGTCCGCTCGCCGGCCAGCACCCGCGAGGACTACATCGCCTCGGCGACGATGATCTTCGGCGTGATCGGGTCGCCCGACTACCCGACCGATCACAACATCCTCCGCGCCCGCGCCGAACGCGCCTGGGACCGCTGCTTCTACCCGAGCGGCGTCGCCCGCCAGCTGATGGCGGTGCTGGCCTCGGGCGACCGCACCAAGGAGGTGCAGCGCATCGACACCCCTACGGTCGTGATCCACGGACTCGCCGACAGGCTGATCCCGCCGCGAGCCGGGCGCGACACGGCGATGGCGATCCCCGGGGCGCGGCTCGAGCTGATGCCCGGCATGGGGCACGACCTCCCCAAGCAGCTCTGGCAGCCGATCTCGGAGATGATCGTCGAGAACGCCCGGCGCGGCAGCGAGCGCGGCGAGAAGGCCGAGGCGGCCGCGAGCCCCGGCTCGCCTCAGGGCTGAGCGAAGGCGTCCTCGACGCAGGCGAGCAGCGTCTCGGAGGTGAAACGGCGGCGCTGCACAGCGGCTGAGCGCGCGGGCCGTCGCTGCGGTCTAGCCTCGCCCGGGTGCGCATCGCCCTGGCGACATACGAGCTGCCGACTGTCCGCGACGACGACCTCGACTTCCTGATCCCGGCCCTGAAGCGACGCGGCGCCGAGGTCGAGACCCCGGCCTGGAGCGACGCCAAAACCGACTGGTCCTCGTTCGACCTGGTCATGGTCTCCTCGACCTGGGACTACTTCCGCCGCCTCGAGGAGTTCAGGGCGTGGCTGCGGAGGACGGCGAAGGCGGCGCTGCTCCGCAACGACCTCGAGACGATTGCCTGGAGCCTCGACAAGCGGTATCTGGCCGAGCTCGAGGCCGCCGGGGTGCCGACGATCCCGACGATCTGGACCGCGCCCGGCGCCGAGGAGGAGATCGAGCGGACGGTCGCCGAGCTCGGCTGGGCGGACGTGATCCTGAAGCCGGTCGTCGACCTCGGCGCGCAACGCCTGGCCCGGGTCGAGACGCCGATGGTCGCCCGGATCCTGCGCTCGCTGAACGAGGACGGGATGGCGCAGCCGTTCCTGCCGGCCGTACAGACCGAGGGCGAGCTGAGCCTGATCCACATCGGCGGTCAGCTGACCCACGCCGTGCGCAAGGTTCCGGCGCGCGGCGACTTCCGGGTGCAGTCCCAGTACGGCGGCTCCGTCGAGCTGGTCGAGCCCCCGGCCGAGGCGTCCGAGATCGCCGCCGCAGCGATCTCCGTCGCGCCGGGCGAGCCCCTATACGCGCGAGCCGATCTGATCCGCGACGAGAGCGGCGCGCTGCGCCTGATCGAGCTCGAGCTGGTCGAGCCGAACCTGTTCCTCGGGCTCGATCCGGGCGCTGCCGAGACGCTCGCCAGGGCGCTGCTCGCCGAGCTCTGAGCCGGGCCGGGACCTCGGCTAGAACGTCCGGCCAGAGATCCCGGACATCGCTCGCGCGTGCGGGCGACTACGGACGATGGGTCTCCTGGCGGGGTGATCCGGGAGGCAGGCCCTGTCCCCGAGGAGCTCCCGATTCCGTTCCACCGCAACATCTTCGACAGCGACAGGCACGTGCCGGCGGGCGGCGGGGCCGAGGCCGGGCTCGCGACGTCGGCCGGGCCGCGGTCGCCGCGCGGGCCGCTGGAGGGCCCGGCCGCGCTCGAGCGCGCCGCCCCCTTCCTGGCGGCCGCAGCACTGGCCCTGCTGCTCACGGACCTCCTCCACTCCGCCGACGCCGGCCCGGCCCTGTTCGAGGCGTCGGCGGTATTTGCAGCCGGCGTCGTCGTCGCGATCGTCACTCCCTGGGAGCGGCTGCCGGTCTGGACGCAGGCGATCCCGCCGCTCGCCTTCCTCATCCTCGTCGCGATGGTCCGGGCCGCCGAGGGCGGCGCCGGCGCCACCTCGACGCCGATGCTGGCCCTTCCGGTGATCTGGTTCGCGCTCTACGGCAGCCGGGTGGAGCTGGCACTCGCGGCGATCGGGGCCGGGCTAGTGATCGCCCTGCCGGTCGCAATCGCCGGGCCGGAGGCGGGCTACCCCGACACGGAGCTGCGGGCAGCGGCGACGTGGCTCGGCGTGCTCGGGATCGGTGGTTACGCAATCTCGGCGCTCGTCCGCCAGCGCGAGTCGCTGCTCGCCGATGTCACGGCACTCGCCCGTACCGACCCGCTGACCGGCCTCGCCAACCGGCGCGGATGGCAGGAGCTGCTGCGTCGCGAGATCGCCCGGGCCGAGCGCGACCACGGCTGCTTCTCGGTGGCGCTGATCGATCTCGACCGCTTCAAGGACTTCAACGACCGCAACGGTCACGCCGCCGGCGACCGCCTGCTCAAGGAGGCTGCCGCGCGCTGGTCCGGTCAGATCCGCGACATGGACCTGATCGCACGTCACGGCGGCGAGGAGTTCGCGCTGCTGCTGCCAGGGGCCGGCTTCAAGGACGCCTCGACGATCGTCGAGCGGATCCGATCCGAGACGCCTGCGGGGATCACGGTCTCCGGCGGCATCGCCGAGTGGGACGGCGGCGAGGACCCTGACGCGCTCGTCGCCCGCGCCGATGCCGCCCTCTACGAGGCGAAGCGCGGCGGCCGCGACCGCGTCCACTTGGCGCCGGCGCCAGGAGACTGAGGAGCCCTCCGGCGCCGATCAGCGCTCGGCGATCAGCAGCGTCTGGCAGGCGCGGCCGATCGGGCCGATCTCGTCCCAGAGCATCGCGTCCGCCATCCCGAGCCCGTTCGTTTCCGCCGCGGTCAGCGCATCGAGGCAGACCCACTCACCAGCCGGCATCCGGTGCAGGTGGACCGAGAGATCGACGTTGATGAACAGGTAGCGCTCGATGTCGACGGTGGCGCTGATCCCGTTGCCGGAGTCGGCCGCGATCAGGACGCGCTGCAGCGGCGAGGGCTCCTCGCCCTCGAGCAGCGGCGCCCGCATCCGCATCCAGCAGACGGCCGGGCCGGGCTCGGCGAAGGACCCTTGCGCCCACCGGTACTCCATGCCGGTGTGGTAGCCGCGCTCGTGAACCGTCGGAAAGAACTGCTTTCCGGGCGGTAGCTCCGTCGGCGGCGTCGGTCTTCCCCGCTCGGCGCTCGGCCGTCCCGCCCGTGCCGGGGCGGAGTCGGGGCTCGTGCTGGGGATCGAGGGTGGCGGTTCGAGCTCGCCCGCCGCGATCCGCCAGCCGCGAGCGCGGACGAGCTCCGGCCCGGTCTCCCCGGTCGGGCCGGGCGCTGCCCGCAGCGAAGCCTCCAGCATCTCGACCCGCCGACCGGGACGCGTGACCCTTGCCTCGACCACCACTTCGGCGATCGGCACCGGGCGCAGGATCTCGAACGTGATCCGGCCGACGTTGCGGTCGTCCGGGCCGGCGCCGATTCCCTCGCAGCGCTCGATCGCGCGTCCGATCAGGGCCGCGGGCGGCCCCGCGTGCTGGTGGCCGCCGTCCCACGGGCCGCGGGTCAGCTCGGTCGCGCGATAGCGGCCGGCAGCGGCGTCGAGGACCTCGTAGAAGCAGGCGGGACCACTCACGGCGCAAGCGTAGCCCGCTGTTCAGGCACCGGTAAGACCGCGCTTCTACGCTGTCGGAGCAAGACCCGCGAGAGGAGTGCCGATGGAAAAGGTTCAGAAGTCAGACAGCGAGTGGCGCGAGCAGCTCTCCGACGAGCAGTTCCAGGTCACCCGCAAGGCAGGCACCGAGCGCGCCTTCAGCGGATGCTTCTGGGACGCGAAGACGGAGGGCACCTACCGCTGCGTCTGCTGCGGCCAGAAGCTCTTCGACTCCGAGACCAAGTTCGATTCCGGGACGGGCTGGCCGAGTTTCTTCCAGCCCTCAGAGGACAGCGCCGTCGAGCTGCACTCGGACAACAGCATGTTCATGCGCCGGACCGAGGTCGTCTGCAGCCGCTGCGACGCCCACCTCGGCCACGTCTTCGACGACGGGCCGGCGCCGACCGGACAGCGCTTCTGCATCAATTCCGCAGCGCTCGAGCTCGACCCGGGCGACGGGGAGACGGACCGGAGCTGATCCGAGCCGGTTACGCTCTCCCCGATGGAGATCTTCGGCCTCGACGCCTGGCTCAGCTGGTTTCTGATCGGCATCGGCCTGCTGATCGTCGAGGTGGCGATCGCTTTTACGTTCTTTGCGGCGCCGATCGCGCTCGGCTGCTTCGTCGCGGCGATCGTCGCCGCTGCCGGCGGCGGACTCGAACTGCAGCTCGTCGGGCTGATCATCGGCGCCCTGCTTTCACTCGCGTTCCTGCGCCCCGTCGTGCTCGCCCACCTGCAGCCGCCGGCGCCGGAGAAGAGCTCGAACGTGCAGAGCCTGCTCGGCCGCCGCGCGGTGGCTCTCGAGCGGGTCGACGCCGACTCCGGCACCGTCCGGCTCGGCGACGACGTCTGGTCGGCACGCTCGCAGTCGGAACAGGTCGTGATCCCGGAGGGCAGCCGGGTCGAAGTCGCGGAGGTCCGCGGCGTCTACGTGTACGTGAGGCCGGCAGCGGCCACGAGCTCGGCCGAGGCCGGGGAGGAGAGTGCAGAACATGGATGAGACGATGATTCCCCTGGCGATCAACGGGGCCGCGATCGCGCTCGCAGCGATCGCGATCTTCGTGCTGGTCACACTGATCGCTGCGGTCAAGATCGTCCCCCAGGCGCGCGCCGGGATCGTCGAGCGTCTCGGCCGCTACCACCGGACCCTGCAGCCCGGCCTGGCGCTGCTGATCCCGTTCGTCGACCGCGTCCTTCCCCAGATCGACCTCCGCGAGCAGGTCGTCACCTTCCCGCCCCAGGCCGTGATCACCGAGGACAACGTCAATGTCAACATCGACACGGTCGTCTACTACACGATCGTCGACCCGAAGGCCGTGACTTACGAGGTCGCCCAGCCGATCCGCGCGATCGAGCAGCTGACGATCACCACCCTCCGCAACGTGATCGGCTCGCTCGACCTCGAGGAGGCGCTGACCTCGCGCGATTCGATCAACGCGCAGCTGCGGACCGTGCTCGACGAGGCGACCGGCAAGTGGGGCATCCGCGTCAACCGGATCGAACTCAAGGCGATCGACCCGCCGCCGACGATCCAGGAGGCGATGGAGAAGCAGATGCGGGCCGAGCGCGACAAGCGCGCCGCGATCCTCACTGCCGAGGGCTCGAAGGCCTCGCAGATCCTCGTCGCCGACGGCGACAAGCAGTCCTCGATCCTGCGCGCCCAGGGCGCCAAGGAGGCGACGATCCTCGACGCCCAGGGCGACCGCGAGGCCCAGGCCCTGCGAGCCGAGGGCGAGGCGATGGGAATCAGCACCGTCTTCGAGAGCCTGCACAAGGGCGAGGTCGACGAGGGAATCCTCTCCTACCTCTACCTGGAGATGCTCCCCCAGCTCGCCGCCGGCGAGGCCAACAAGCTGTTCGTGATCCCGCAGGAGTTCACCGAGGCACTCGGCAAGCTGAGCGAGTCGCTCGGCGCGAAGGTCCCGAAGCCGCCTGCTGCTTCCGGGGGCTCGATCTCCGAAGGGGAGCGGCCGGCGGGGTCGTAGGCGCGTAGGAGCGTTGGGCGGCTGGGGTTGTCAGCGCGACCCGAGGTTGCAGAGACGTAGGCGGGTCCGTTTGCAGTGAGGGAGGAGGGTTCGGGGTGGGGTTGGTCACTCCGGCGTAGGAGTGCGTGTCGGATCGGTGTGGAGCCGCGGTGCTGCAGGGACGAGGGGAGGATTGACTACGAATATCGGGGTCAATGCTCCTCTCGTCTGACGAGGGGACGATTTGTCTGAACTATTCCTGCCTTTTGGCATCTCGTCCCCGATCGAGCCCCTCACCTGGTCCGCGACCAACTTCGGCGCCCCGCACCTCGGACCGACCCGCCAATCCACCTCACCCTCACTGCAATCTCTCACCCCGGCCCACCCCTCGTGGCCGCCGGTCGCCAGGACGCGCCGCGTCCCCGCCGACCCCTCCGCTCAGCCGCCGAGCTTCGCCGGGGCGCCGCGGTCGACGAGCGCTTTCGGCAGCGCCACGCTGCCGTCTTCCTGCTGGCCGTTCTCGATCAGGGCGATGAGGATGCGGGAGACGGCCAGGGCGGTGCCGTTCAAGGTGTTGACGAACTCGGGGGCGCCGTCGCCGTCGCGGAAGCGGCAGTTGAGACGGCGGGCCTGGTAGTCGGTCGTGTTCGAGGTCGAAGTGACCTCGCGGTAGCGCTGCTGGCTCGGGATCCAGGCCTCGCAGTCGAACTTGCGGGCGGCGGGAGCGCCGAGGTCGCCGACGGCGATATCGACGACGCGGTAGGGGATCTCGAGGGCCCCGAGGATCTCCTCCTCGATCGCGAGCAGCCGCTCGTGCTCGGCGTCGGCATCCTCGGGCCGGACGAAGCTGAACATCTCGACCTTGTCGAACTGGTGCACGCGGAAGATGCCGCGCGTGTCCTTGCCGGCGGCGCCGGCCTCGCGGCGGAAGCAGGTCGAGATGCCGGCGTAACGGATCGGGAGATCGCCGCCGTCGACGATCTCCTCCATGTGCAGCGCCGCCAGCGAGACCTCGGAGGTGCCGACCAGGAAGAGCTCGTCCTTGGGGACCTCATAGATCATCTCCCGCTCGCCGGGGAAGAAGCCGGTCCCGTACAGCGGGCCCTCGCGCACGAGCACGGGCGGCACGACCGGCTTGAATCCGTGCGTGCCGACGACCTCGACCGCAAAGCGGATAAGGGCCAGCTCGACGAGCACGAGGTCGCCGAGCAGATACGAGAATCGGGAGCCCGAGGCCTCGGCGGCCTTCTCCATCTCGATCAGGCCGAGGTCGAGGCCGATCTCGAGGTGGTCGCGGACCTCGAAGCCGAACTCGGGGCGCTCGCCGACCTCGCGCAGCGGCCTCGCGTCCTCATCGGTGTCGCCGTCGGGGGCGTCGGGGTGCGGCGGGTTCGGGATCGTCAGCGCCAGCCGGTCACGCTCGGACTCGACCTCGGCGAGCTCGGTCTCGAGCGCCTTGATCCGGGCCGACACCTCGCGCATCGCGGCGATCGCCTCGTCGGCGTCTCGGCCCTCGCGCTTGGCGAGGCCGATCGCGTCCGATGCCTCGTTGCGCTCGGCCCGCAAGCCCTCGACCTCGGGCAGCAGCTCACGGCGGCGCCCGTCGAGGCGCAGCAACTCGTCGAGATCGGCGTCGGCTCCGATCCGGGCCAGCGCAGCTCGTGCCGGCTCAGGGTCCTCGCGGATTCGCTTCAGGTCGAGCAGGGTGGCCCCCGGCCGGCTAGGCGGCTAGCCCTCGGAGTCGTAGCCCGCGCTGGTTCCCTGGTCGGGCTCGGAGTCCTCCTGCTGCTGCAGGCTCTGGTCCTCCTCGGGCGACGGAAGCGGCGGGTCGTCGACCTCGGTCCCGGTGTACTCGTCGAGGAACCGGGCGACCGCCTCGGCCTCCTCGCCGACGACGATGTTCTGCGGCATGATCGCGCCGGAGAAGCCGCCGTTCTGGATCGCGAAGAGGGCGTCCTCGTAGGTCTCGACGCGCTGGTCCAGGTTCGGACCCTGCTGGCGCAGGGTCCGGTTCCCGGAGCCCTGGGTGCCCGCCGGCGTCATCGTGTGACAGCCGCCACAGCGCTCGGCGAAGATCACGGCGCCGTCGTAGGTCGGGTCGTCCTCGGACAGGGTGATGCCCGCGCTGCCACAGGCGGCGGTACCGATCGCTACGAGCGCGAGAGCGATGAGTGCGAAGAGGGGCTTCACGCGGGCGGCATCATACTTCCAACGCCCCCCATGACATCCACTGACCCCCTCCTTCGCGAAATCGGCCCTGCGAGCCTGCGCTCGGCGATGTCCCGGTTTCCGACCGGGGTGACGATCGTCACGGCCCCGACAGCGGACGGTCCGGCCGGCCTCGCCGCCAACGCGGTGACCTCGCTTTCACTCGATCCGCCGCTGATGCTGGCCTGCCTCGACCGCGGCTCGAGGACCCTGCGGGCGGTCGAGGGAGCGGGCCGATTCGGCATCAACGTGCTTGCCGCCGACGCCGAGCGCCACGCCCGGGCTTTCGGCCGCAAGGTGCCGATGGAGGAGAAGTGGACGGACGTCGGCTGGAGCGACCGCGACGGCCTCCCCCACCTCGACGACGCGATCGTCTTCATTGCCTGCACGATGCGCGACGTCGTCAACGGCGGCGACCACGTGATCGTCACCGGCGAGGTCGAGACGATCGCCGAGCGCGAGGGCTCGCCGCTCGTCTTCGCCGACGGCGTCTACCGGCCGCTCTGACCGGTCTCGCTCACGCCTGAGCGTCCGGTCCCAGCGGCAACTCGCCCGGCTTGAAGGCGGCGGTGGCGCCCTCGTCCACCCGTCCGGGCATGTGGACACGGAGGGTGATCGAGCCGACCAGGAGTTCGTCGCCGTCGCCGAGCCGGCGGCGGCCCTCGACGCGCTCGCCGTTGAGGAAGGTGCCGTTGCGCGAGGTCCCGTCGTCGACCACGGTCCAGTCGTCGGAGAGCGCCTCGAGCCGAGCGTGCAGGCGCGAGGTCGCCTCGTCCCAGTTCAGCGAGATGTCGGCCCAAAGGCCGCGCCCGATCGTCACCTGGCCGCCCTCGGGCAGCTCGTAGATCTGCTGCAGGCCGTTGACGTCGCGGTAGACGACGAAGGGGGTGGTTCGGGACTCGGCACTCTGGATCGACGCCTGCTCGGTCGGGCTCGCGTCACCGGCCGGATCGGGGCCGACCTCTTCACCGCTCACGCGGGACCACCTCCTGCTCGATCCTCGAGCCGAGCGTACGCCGACCCTCGCGAGAGGTCAAGCCGCGCGGACGGAAGTCCGGTTCGTCAGACCTGCAGCAGCGCGGCCCGCAGCGCCAACCCGAGGATCACGAGCGAGCCGACGGCCATGATCCCGGTCTCGCGGCGGACGATCGCGGCGGCGACGGCCTGCTGGCGCTGCTTCGGCAGCGCCTCGAAGTCGAGGCCCTCCATCTCGTGCTCGGTCGCGATCGAGCGCGCCCCCTCGGCGAGCAGCGAGACGACGACCGGCAGCACGCCGTAGAGGTAGTGAAGGTCGGCGGCCTCGTTGCCGAGCAGAAGCAGCAGCCCGCCGACCGCGACCTGGAGGACGACCGAGGCCTGCGCGAAGCGCAGCAGGTACCAGAAGCCGACCGACGGCTTGCGCAGGTACCAGCAGGCTGCGCCCCACACCCCGGCGGCGAGATTCGAGGCGAGCACGGTGACGCCGAGGATCAGGTGGACGGTCTCCATCGCGGGCGGGAACTCTAGTGGGGCGTAGGCCCTCGCCTCCGTGCCTGCCTAGATAGAGTGCGTCGGGCAGGCACGCCCCCGACCGACCCCAAGGACAGATGCTCCAGGCCTATCTCCCAGTCATCGTCTTCGCCGGCCTCGGCATCGTCGTCGGCACCGTCTTCACGCTGCTCAACAAGGTGCTCGGCCCGTCGCGGCCGAACAAGGTCAAGTCGGAGGCCTACGAGTGCGGCCTGCCCTCCGACATCCAGCGCACGTTCCGCTTCGGGATCAGCTTCTACATGATCGCGATGCTGTTCATCCTGTTCGACATCGAGGTCGTGTTCCTGTACCCGGTCGGGGTGATCCTGAACGAGGCCGACAGCGTCTTCGTGCTCGCCGAGATCGGCGTGTTCGTCTCCCTGCTGCTGGTCGCGCTCGCCTACGTCTGGCGCCGGGGGGCCCTGAACTGGAAGTAGAGCGCCACAAGCTTCGCGGGCTCGCCCCGCTCGACCAGCCCAGCACCCCCGAGGAGCTGCGGATCCGCCAGCGTCGTGCCCGCGACATGCAGCGCGGCCTGCTCGACGACGACCAGCTGCAGGAGTACGTCGAGTCGCGCGTAGTGACGACGACGCTCGACAAGGCGGTCGCCTGGGCCCGTGGCAACGCGATGTGGCCGGCGACCTTCGGCCTCGCCTGCTGCGCGATCGAGATGATGTCGATGGTCTCGGCCCGCTACGACTCGGCTCGCTACGGGGCCGAGGTCTTCCGCGCTTCCCCGCGCCAGGCCGACATGCTGATCCTCTCGGGCCGCGTCTCGATCAAGATGGTGCCGGTCATCCGCCGCATCTACGACCAGATGCTGGAGCCGAAATGGGTGATCTCGATGGGCGCCTGCTCCTCCTCCGGCGGCATGTTCGCCAACTACGCCGTCGTCCAGGGCGCCGACAAGTTCCTGCCGATCGACATCCACATCCCCGGCTGCCCACCGCGGCCGGAGGCGCTCATGTACGGGGTGCTGAAGCTCCGCAACAAGATCCTCGGCGATCCCGACCTCGGCTGGCGCGACCAGTACGCGGCGCACGGGACCGAGGAGGACGAGCGGCCACAGAAGGCGGGCGCGATCGACGTCGAGCGCGCCGGCAGCGCCCCCTCCGACGGTCGCCTCGTCGGCCACGCCGACGCCCACGCGGAGGCCGCGCTGCTGGCCGACGCCGAGCGCTTCGCGGAGCAGACCGAGCTGGCCGAGGAGCCGGTCTCGGAGTCGGAGTACGTCCGCGACGCCCGCTCGATCGCCGAGGGCACGGCCGACGGCACCGAGACCCGTCCCCGCCGCCAGTCGGGGGAGTGGGACTGATGCCCGACGCACCAGGGCTCGAGCTGATCTCGCACGAGGTCAACGCCGTCCACGACGGCGCCGTCGTCGGGTCCAGCTTCGACCACAAGCGTGCCGTGCTGCTGACCACCCCGGACCATGTCCGCGACGTCCTCACCTGGCTCAAGTCGACGCCCGGGCAGGAGTACGACTTCCTCGCCTCGCTGCATGGCGCCGACTACCTGCCGGCCGAGCCGCGGTTCGCCGTCCACTACGAGCTGCTCAACATGGCCCGCGTCGAGCGGCTCTCGGTCAAGTGCCTGATCGCCGATCCCGGCGGCGGCGCGCTGCCGCAGACCCACACGGTCACCGACATCTTCCCGACCGCGGACTTCCAGGAGCGCGAGGTCTACGACTTCTTCGGGATCGTCTTCGAGGGCCACCCGGACATGCGCCGGATCCTGCTGCCTGAGGACTATGTCGGCTTCCCGCAGCGCCGCGACTTCCCGGTCGGCGGCGACCCCGTGATCTTCACCAACACCGAGGACGAGGTGCCGGGCTGGACCCGGTAGAAACACGAGCAGGCTGATGGCGACACCGACACGACCGACAGAGACCGAGAGCGGGATCCCGTACGCGGACACGACCCGCACCGTCGAGGAGATGGGTCGCGACGCGATCGGACGCACCGACGCGCAGGTGATCGGCACCTCCCCGATCGAGCAGACCTCGCTGGAGCGTGAGGAGGAGCTGTTCACGGTCAACCTCGGGCCGCACCACCCGGCCACCCACGGCGTGTTGCGGCTGCTGGTCTCGCTCGAGGGCGAGGTCGTCCGGGACCTGAAGCCGGTGATGGGTTACGTCCACACCGGGATCGAGAAGTCCTGCGAGCAGAAGAGCTACTGGAAGGTGATCCCGTTCGTCGAACGGATGGACTACCTCTCCTACTACTTCAACGCGGAGGCGTTCTGCGGATCGGTCGAGAACCTGCTCGAGCTCGAGATCCCGCGCCGGGCTCAGTACCTGCGGGTCCTGCACATGGAGCTGAACCGGATCTCCTCGCACCTCGTCGGCCTCGGCACGACCGCGCTCGACCTCGGCGCGATCTCGATGTTCTGGTACTGCTTCCGCGAGCGCGACAAGATCCTCGACCTGATGGAGATGTCGTCGGGTCAGCGCATGCACACTCGGTACTTCCAGGTCGGCGGCGTGATCGAGGACATCCCGCTCGGCTTCGAGGAGAAGGCGCTCGCCTTCTGCGACGACATGCCGAACCGGATCAGCGAGTACGAGGCCCTGCTCGAGAAGAACGAGATCTTCCTGCAGCGGACCAAGAACATCGGCATCGTCCCGCGCGAGCGGCTCAAGGCGCTCGGCGTCACCGGCCCACTGCTGCGCGCCGCCGGCGAGCCCTGGGACCTGCGCAAGGTCGACCCCTACCTCGCCTACGACGAGCTCGAGTTCGACGTTCCGATCGGCACCGTCGGCGACAACTGGGACCGCTTCAAGGTCCGCGCCCAGGAGATGCGGGAGTCGACGAAGATCGTGCGCCAGTGCATCGAGGGTCTGCCGGAAGGCCCGTGGATCGCCGACGACCGCAAGGTCGTGCTGCCGCCGCGACACGAGCTCGGCACCTCGATGGAGGCCCTGATCCACCACTTCAAGCTCGTCACCGAGGGCTTCCGGGTGCCGCCGGGCGAGTTCTACTACCCGATCGAGGGCCCGCGAGGCGAGCTCGGCTGCTTCGTCGTCGCCGACGGCTCCGCGAAGCCGGCCCGGGTCCACATGCGGGAGCCGAGCTTCGTCAACCTGCAGTCGCTGCGCGACATGTGCCTGGACGAGTACGTCGCCGACCTGATCTGCAACCTCGCCTTCCTCGACCCGATCCTCGGGGGCATCGACAGGTGAGCGCTGCCGACGAGGACGCTGTCGAAGGCGAGGACCTGACCCCCAGCGAGAGCGGCAAACCCCCCGTTCCCGGGCAGGCGCCCGGCGACGACGCCGGAGGCGGTGAGGAGGCGGCCGGCGGCTCGCTCGGAGGTCCCGACGCCGGAGGCGGTGAGACGGAGGAGACGGGCGCGGCCGTCGAGCGCGTGCGTGGGGTCGAGGTGCCCGACGATCTCCGCGCCGAGATCGAGGAGCTGATGTCTCGCTACCCGCAGAAGCGCTCGGCCTCGATTCCCGCCCTGCACGCGATCCAAGCCCGCTACGGCTGGTGCAGCCCCGAAGGCATCGAGCAGGCCGCGACTGTGATGGACGTCGACCCCGCCTACCTCGAGTCGGTCGCGAGCTTCTACGACCTCTTCCACCTCGAGCCTGCCGGCCGCCACCAGGTGCTCGTCTGCACCAACATCTCCTGCTGGATGCGGGGCGCCGACGAGCTGCTCGAGGCCGTCTGCGAGGCCGCCGGCGCCGATCCCCACCACGCCGGCCACGGCGGCGCCGTCAACGAGGCCGGCGACGTCTTCGTCAGCGGCTTCGAGTGCCTGGGCGCCTGCGACATCGCCCCGATGGCCTCGATCGACGAGCGCTACTACGGGCCGCTGACCGAGGCCGATGCGGCGACGATCATCGAGCAGCTCCGCTCCGGCGCCGACGTGCTTCCGGACAAGGCTCTGGCGCGGCGCCAGGCCGCCGGCGGGCCCGAGCCGACGCCGGACCCCCGCGTCGCCGACGCGGGCTGACGCTCAGAACACGCCGAACGTCCCTCAGCCCTATCCATAGGGGCAGGTGAGGGACGTTCGTGGTTGCGGCGGTGTGGAGCTACTCCGGCAGCTCGAGCGGGTAGCCGAGGCCGACCCAGTCCTGGAGGCCGCCGCGGTAGTACCGGAGCGCCGCCGGGTCGCAGCCCGCTTCGAGCAGCGCCCTGACCGAGCGCGGGCTCGCCGCGCACTGGGGGCCGTTGCAGAAGAGGACGACCGGGTTCTCGGGCGTGAATCGCGCCGCCTGCGCGGCGATCCCAGCCGACGGCACCGCCTCGGCGCCGGGAATCGTGCCCTTGGCGACGGACTCGGGGACGCGGGTGTCGATCACGCAGCCGCCGGCGGCGAGATGTTCAATCAGCTCGAGCTCGCCGATCGTCTCGACGCCGTCGGCGATGCGCATCGGCTGCACGGTTCCCCATGTGGCGTCGACGACGACCGTTCCGTCCGGGCGCCGTTCCGGAATCCGGACCGGGTCGCGGTCGGCGCAGAGGCGCGCGTAGGCCGAGGCGGAGTCGGGATCCATCGAGTACATCGGCGCCGTCTAGCCGACCAGCATCCCGCGCTTGCGGGTCTCGAGGAACAGCCGCTCGAAGGCGAGCTTGGCCCAGTGCGCCTGTGGCCCGGCCATGATCCGCGGGTGCTTGCTGTCGCCGAGCACGTGGTCGGCCTTGAAGATGACGCCGTTGTTGCCGGCGTCGAGGACGCAGACGGCGGCGAGGTCGGGGAGCGCCAGCTGCTCGTGCTCGCCGCCCTTGATGTCGGCGGCGATGTTGCGGGCCCCGATCGCGGCCATCCGCTCGCTCATGTGGCCGGTCTTCGGGACGCCGGCCGGGACCGGCGTCTCGCCCGGCGGCGGGATCGCGATGTCGACGCCGGCGGCGAAGATCTCGGGATGGTCGACGTGGCGGTACTCGTCGTCGACCGGGATGAACCCCATCGGGTTCCCGAGCCCCTCGGTCTCGCGCACCAGGTCGACGCCGGTGAACGGCGGCACGATCATCGAGAACTTGAAGGGGAGGACGCGGCCGCCCTCGAGATGCATCTCGCCGTCTTCGACGCGCTCGATCACGTTGTTCGGAATCCCCTCGATGCCGAGCCGGTCGAAGAAACCCTCGACCATCTCCGACGACTTGCCGACGCCGCCAAGACCGAAGTGACCGAGGAACGGCTCCGCGGTGACGAAGGTGACGGGGGCCACGTCCTCGAGGCCGGCCTTCTTGATCCGGTGCTTGACATTGAAGAGGAACTCGTAGGAGGCGCCGAAGCAGGAGCCGCCCTGGGCCGTTCCGATCACGACGGGTCCCGGGTCGTCGAGGAAGCGCTGCCAGGCGTCACGCGTTCCAAGCGCGTGCTCGAGGTTGCAGACCGAGCTCGTGTAGCCATCCTCCGGACCGAGGCCCGGCACCTTCTCGAAGGCCAGCCGCGGCCCGGTCGCCAGGAGCAGCCTGTCGTAGTCGAGCTCGCGGCCGGAGTCGGTGGTGACGACGTGGCGGCCGGGATCGATCGCCGTCGCCGCCTCGTTGACGAAGCTGATCCCCTTGCGGGCGTAGGTCGGCTCGAGCGGGAACGTGATGTCCCCCGGCTCGCGAATCCCGAACGGCAGCCAGATCAACGAGGGGATGAAGGTGAAGTGATCGCGCGGGTCGACGACGACGATCTCGTGCTCGTCGCCGAGCTCCTTGCGGAGCGTCAGCGCGGCGGTCAGCCCGGCAAAGCTCGATCCGACGACTACAACACGCTGAGCGGCCACCGAGGCCTCCTATCTTCCGGGGGATACGAGAACCGATGGTGGCCCGCGGCCGGCGCGGTGCCATCCGTGGGCCTGCGCGGGCCCGCTGCGGGATTGCCGCGGCGGGCCGCGCCGTTTTCGCGCCTGTGAAGGCCGCCTAGCCGACTTCCTCGATCGCCTGCTCGATCGCGGCGGTGTCGGGGAACGTCCCGAGGATCTTTTCGCCGCCGGGCCCGGTGACCAGGACCGACGGGGTCCCGGTGAAGCCGGCGTCGATCGCCGCGCTCTCCGTCTCGGCGATCACCGCGTCCCACTTCGGGTCGGCGCGCGAGCTGTTCCAGGCGTCGATGTCCTCGACGCCCGCCGCCTCGGCGACGCTCGTGAGGAAGTCGTCGGTCACGTAGCCGGAGTTCTCGATCCCCTGGTTCGCGTAGAAGATCTCGACGAACTGCCAGTAGCGACCCTGCTCAGAGGCGGCGAGCGCCGCCTTGGCCGCGTCGAACGACTGATCGCCGATGATCACGAAGTTCTGGAACTCGAGCTGCGCGTCACCGGTGCCGACCGGCCCGTCCTTGCCGACGAGCTCCGGGATCACGGTCTCGCTGAACTGCTTGCAGGCCGGGCACTGCAGGTCGCCGAACTCGGAGATCGTCACCTTCGCGGCCGGGTCGCCGATCTTGAAGCCGTCCTGATCGAGCGAATCGATCGTCGTGATCACGGGGAGGTCGGCCTTGATCGAGCTGGCGTCGCCGCCGCCCTCGTCCTCCGACTGATTGATCACGATCAGAGCGACCACGACGACGACGGCCGCCAGCACGGTTGCGCCGATCACGGCGAACAGCTTCTTGCGGCGCTCGTCGCTGGCCGCCGCCTGCTCCGCCTCGAGCCGCGCCTGGCGGCGCTGCTCCTTTTCTTCCTTACGTGACGCCACGGCGTCTCCTCTCAGTCGGCGGCGGGCAGAGGCCCGCCGTGGTGTGTGCTCGTTCCGGTGAACCGGACCGCCCTGATCAGGGCGACGATGAATGCGAGCGTCATCACGATCGCGCTGCCGATGCACCACTGGCAGATCGCGTCGATCACGAACAGCTCGAGATAAGTCAGATAGACGGAGAAGCCGAAGCCGATGCCGCCGGCGAACAGACCGAGGAGCCGCCCGGCATCGCCCCGCAGCGCGGCGGCGGCGAGGATCGTCAGGTAGCCGAACAGGCCGATCAGCGGCACCGGAACGCCGACCATCTCCGCGTAGTCGGACTCCTGCACGACGGCGCAGCCGCCGCCCGCCAGGCAGACCGGCTCGCCGCCCTGGTAGTGGACGATCGTCAGGTAGGCGGCGATCCCGAGCCCGATCACAGACAGGACCGTGAGCGCCACGCGCAGGCGTGGCTCGTTCATCAGTCGATGCCCCCAGGGATCACCGGGCCAGCGTAGGAACCCGCCATATCTCGAACCTAAAGATACGGCCGGGGGCGGGTCACGGGGTACTACCGCGGACGTTGCCGTGGAAATCCGTGCCGAACAGCGGCCCCAGCGGGCAGATCCCGGTCGCGCCCGAGGCGATCGGGACGAGGCCGAATGCGGCGACGATGGTCCCCGCGGTGCCGCCGATCAGGAGCAGGCCGGCAGCGATCAAGGCGACGCCGAGGCCGGCCCGTGCGAGGCGACCGGAGCGGCCGCGCATGAAGCAGACGAAGCGATCCTTGGGGGTCTCGCTGCTGCAGCTGTCAGGGGTTGTGGTCGTGGTCGGCATTCGTTCCTCCTGGGGTTGCGCTTTCGTTTCCGGTGTGCAACTATACCACTACTTAGTTGAATAGTTTCAAGTACTCCGGCCAACGACACCGACCGAAAGGCAGCCCCGAAATGGCCCTCCCTTCGCCGATCCCACCCCCGCTCGTCGCGATGATCGCGGCCCGCTTCCGCCTCTTGGGCGAGCCGATGCGCGTCCGCGCGCTCGACTACCTGCGCGAGCACGAGGAGGCATCGGTCGGCGAACTCGCCGACGCGCTCGGCACGAGCCAGCAGAACGTCTCCAAGCACCTCGTCGCGCTCCACAACGGCGGCGTCGTCGCCAAGCGGCGCGAAGGCAACCGGGTCATGTACTCGATCGCCGACGAGACCGTGATCGCGATCTGTGAGGCCGTCTGCGGCAGCATCGAGCGCCAGGCGGAGGAGCTCTCCGCCGCGGTCGCCGGGGTGTCGTCATGACCGCCGTCACAGACACCACGCCCACCGCCGCCACCCCGGTCCCACAGCCGGTGACCGTCGGGCCGATCGGCCGGCTCGGGCGCTGGGCCGCTACCCACTTCCGCGCAGTGCTGATCGTCTGGCTGCTGCTCGTTGCCGTGCTCGGGTTCTTCGCCCCGAAGGCCGAGCACGCGCTCTCGGGCGCGGGCTGGGAAGCGACCGGCTCCGAGTCGGTCCAGGCCCGCGAGCAGCTCGACGCCGAGTTCGGCGGGCTGTCCTCGAGCGCCCTGCAGATCGCAATCCACTCGGACACGCTGACGGTGGATGACCCTGCGTTCCAGGCCACAGTCGGCGATGCCGGCGAACTGATCGCCGAGGACGAGCGCGTCGCCCGCGTGATCCCGCCCGATCAGTCCGGCGCGATCTCCGAGGACGGGCATACAGTCGTTCTCCAGGCCGCGGCGGCCGCGAACTCGAACGACATGGTCCGCGCCGCCGACGATCTCAAAGAACCGCTGGCCGAGCTCGGCACCGCGGAGACGACCGTCGCCCTGACGGGGGCCTCCGGCATGTGGTCCGACTTCAACCAGGCCAACAAGGAAGCGATGATGAAGTCCGAGGTCGTCTCGTGGCCGGTGACGCTGGCGATCCTGCTGATCGCCTTCGGCTCGCTGGTCGCCGCCGGCCTGCCGCTGATGCTGACGATCATGGGCCTGGCCGCAGCGGCTGGATCCCTGTACCTCGGCTCGCAGATCCTCGACATCTCGATCTGGGCGATGAACTTCGCGCTGATGTTCGCGCTCGCGCTCGGCATCGACTACGCGCTGTTCATCGTCTACCGCTTCCGGGCCGCGTTCTTCGGCGACGGCCGCGACGCGGTCGACGCGACCGCGGTGACGATGGACACCGCCGGCAAGGCCGTGCTGTTCAGCGGCCTGACCGTGCTGATCTCGCTCTCGGCGGTGATGCTGGTGCCGAGCCCGGCCTTCCGGTCAATGGCGCTCGGGATCATGTTCGCGGTGATCTTCGTGCTGGCGGCGTCGCTGACGCTGCTGCCGGCCGTGCTCGCGAAGCTCGGGCCGAGGGTCGACGGGCTCAGCCTGCCCTGGGCCCACACCGGTGAGCACCGCAGCCCCCGCTTCGCCGCGTGGGGCGAGCGGCTCTGGAAGCGGCCGCTGATCTACGGGCTCCCCGCCCTGCTGATCCTCGTCGCCCTGATGGTGCCGATCCTCAAGCTCGACACGGGCATGCCCTCGATCGCGGTCGTCCCCGAAGGCGACCCCGCCAGGGTCGGCTACGAGCAGATCCAGGCCTCGTTCGGCGAGGGCGCCCCCGGCACCCTGCAGATGGTCGGCCCGGCGGACGAGGTCGCAACCGCGGCCGAGGCCGCGGCGGCGGACCCCGGGGTTGCGATGGTGCAGCCGGCGATCGAAGCCGGCGACTCGGCGATGGTTCAGGTCGTCCCGGCGAGCGATCCCTCGACGCCGGAGACCGCAGCGACCATCGACCGCCTGCGCGCCGACGCGCCGACCGACGTCCTCGTTGGCGGTGCCGTGGCCGAGAACCACGACCTCGAGCAGCTGCTCAAGGAGCGGACCCCGCTCGTGATCGGCGTCGTGCTCGTGCTCGGGTTCCTGCTGCTGCTCGTCGTCCTGCAGGCTCCACTGGTCGCAGCGCTCGGCGTGCTCACGAACCTGCTCGCCGTCGGCGCCGCATTCGGCGTCGCGAAGCTGATCTTCCAGGACGGCAGCATGTCCGGCCTGCTCGGCTTCGAGTCGCAGGGATTCCTCGACGCGTGGGCGCCCGTGTTCTTCTTCGCGATGGTCTTCGCGATCTCGATGGACTACACGGTCTTCCTGCTCTCGTCGGCGAAGGAGCACTGGGATCGCAGCCAGGACCCGCGCGACGCGGTGGTCGGTGGGCTCGCCCACTCGGGCCGGGTGATCTTCGCCGCGGCCGGCGTGATGGTCGCGGTGTTCTTCACCTTCGCGCTCTCCGGCCCGCTGCCGCCGAAGGAGATGGGCGTGATCCTCGGGGTCGCGGTGCTCCTCGACGCGCTGCTCGTGAGACTGTTGTTGTTGCCGGTTCTGCTCCGGCTCGCCGGCTCGGCCGCCTGGGCCGTCCCGAAGCGACTCGAGCGGTTCCTGCCCAACGTCAAGTTCGGGCACTAGTCAGAGCCACGAAGAAAGGAGACACACGGTGATATTCCGACAGTTCCTCCAGGAGGACCTCGCCTGTGCCTCGTACATGGTCGGCGACGGTGGCAGCGTCGCAATCGTCGATCCCAAGTTCGAGATCGACGACTACCTCGAGACCGCCCGTTACCTCGGCGTCTCGATCGACCACGTGCTCGAAACCCACAATCACGCCGATCACGTCTCCGGTCACGGTCGCCTCGCGGCCGCGACCGGAGCGACGATCCACGTGCACGAGGACGCCGACCCCGACTACGAGCACGAGACGTTCACGGACGGCTGGGAGCTCGAGCTCGGCGACGTGGTGATCCGGGCCCTGCACACCCCGGGGCACCGGCCCGAACACACCGCGTTCGCACTGATCGACCGCTCGCGGTCGGAGGCGCCGTGGGCGGTCCTGACCGGCGACACGCTGTTCGTAGGCGATGTCGCCCGCCCGGACCTCGCGATCGACAAGACGGAGGGCGCGAAGGGGATCTATCACTCGCTGCACGACAAACTGCTGACTCTGCCGGCCGAGACCGAGATCTGGCCGGGGCATCTGGGCGGCTCGATGTGCGGGAGCGGGGCGATGGATCCGAAGGTGTCGACCACCCTCGGCTACGAGCTGCGATCGAACGAGCTGCTCACCGTCGCCTCCGAGGAGGCGTTCGTCGAGGCGTCGCTGGAGCGAATCGGCGCGCAGCCGCCGAACTTCCAGAACATCGTCGCGATCAACCGTGGCGAGCTTGTCACCGACCCGGTCGCCGCGAAGCCGCTGAGCCCGCGCCAGCTCGAACGCAAGGTCGCCGAAGGCGCCTTCCTCGTAGACGTGCGCACGCCCCTGCAGTTCGACGACGCCCACATCGAGGACTCGACCCTGATCTCGATCCTGCAGGCCGGCTTCGGCTCGAAGCTCGCCTGGCTCGCGGATCCCGACCAGGAGATCGTCTTCGTCGGCCGCGACGACAGCGACGGGCAGCGCGCCGTCCTGCTTGCTCAGGCGGTCGGCCTGCGCAAGCTCGGCGGTTTCTTGCACGGCGGCATGACTGCCTGGCGGGAGGAGGGCAAGCCCGCGGTGAGGATCGAGCGGATCCAGCTCGCGGAGCTGAAGCAGCGTCACGACGCCGGCGAGGAGATCCAGATCATCGACGTCCGCGAGCCGGACGAGTACGCGGAACGCCACATCAGCGGATCGGTGCTGGCCCCCTGGCACGACATTGACGCGATCCCGTCCGGAATCGCGAAGACGAAGCCGATCGCGACGGTCTGTGGCTCCGGCAAGCGCGCCGCAACCGCGGCCAGCCTCCTGAGCCGGTTCGGTGCCGAAGAGGTAATCCACGTGACCGGGGGCGGCGTCGCCGATTGGGCTGAGCTCGGCGGCGACGTCGAGGCGGGGTCGGGCTGACCCGAGGCCGCACGGCCCGGTCAGCCAAATCTCGACGTGAAGGGCCTCGCCGCCTCACCGCTCGGATTCCTGATCGGGGTCCTGATGGGAGCCTTCGGTGGCGGCGGCTCATTGCTGGCGATTCCGGTCCTCGTCTACATCGTCGATCAGCCCCCGCGCGCCGCCCAGGCGACTGCGCTGGTGATCGTGATGGCGGCTTCGATCACCGGCCTCGTCTCGCACGTCCGCGGCGGCGACGTGCGCTGGCGGATGGGCATCGCCTTCGGGCTCTCGGCCGGCGTCAGCGCGCTGGCCGGCTCAGCGATCAACAAGCAAATGGACCCCGACGTGATGCTGCTCGCGTTCGCGCCGGTGATGCTCGCGGGCGCGGCGGCGATGGTCTCCGAGCGCGCCCGGCAGCCCGCGAGCTTCACGCCCTGGCGCTACGGCGTCAATCCAGACGAGGTCCTGCGGGTGATCGGCCTCGGCCTCGCAGCCGGGCTCATCGTCGGCCTGTTCGGTGTCGGCGGCGGCTTCGTGATCGTCCCCGCGATGGTGCTCGTCCTCCACCTCGGCATGCTCGAGGCGGTCGGCACGAGCCTGATGGTGATCGTGATCGCCTCCGCCTTCGCCCTCGGAGACAGGCTCGACTCGGGCGACGTCGACTGGGCGATCGCGATCCCGTTCTCGCTCGCGGCACTGGTCGGCGCGCTCGCCGGCCGTCGGATGGCCGCGAGGCTGGACATGGAGCACCTGCAGCGCGTCTTCGCAGCGCTGATCGCCCTCGCCGCCCTCTACACGGGAATCCGGTCCGCCGCGGCGCTCTTTTGAGTTCCGTCCGGGGTTAGCCATAGAACACCGTCAATCGTTGCCGGAACTGGGGTCTTTTTCCGGAATAACTACTGAATCTGGGGTTCCTCGGTCGAAATGACTAAAGGTTTCGCGAGGTCTGCCGATATGGACAGAAACCGAGTCTCTCAGCAAGGAAGCTGGTATCTGATGCAAGGACGCACCCGCGCCTTCGGGGCGCAGTTTTTTTCGCCATTTTTCGCCTCCGCCGCCGCCATCGCGGCCTGGGTCGCACTCCCTACCCTCATACAGACGTCCACTGACCCTGCCGGGGCACGTGAGGCAACCGGGGACGGCGTCCAGCCCGTGCTCGTCTTGAGCAACAGCGCCCCGGCAATGCCCGGCAAGTCCGTGACGACCTCTCTTGGACACCCGGCAGCAAAGGGGGGCCTGGCGTGAGCAATCACGGGTCGACGCTGGCGCTCCCAAGGGCACAAGCGCCTCGGGCACAAGCGCCTCAGGCACAAGCGCCTCAGGCACAAGCGCCTCAGGGCGGAGCCGGGGACCGACGCATGGTCGCCACGACGCCTGAGTTCCGGGCGTCGGACTGGGTGGCCTTCGTCGCCCTCTCCGGGTTCGTCGCCTTCGCCGCCTACAACCTCCTCAGCTACTGGTTTGCGAGCGGCTTCTCCCAGGCCACGGTCGCTTTCAGCGGGCTCTCGGTCCTCATCCTCTGCACGATCGCCGTCTTCGCTTCCCGTTGGCTTTCGCTGCCGCTGATGCGCCGACCGAAGCCGATGCGCGCCCGCGGGGACCGCAAGGTCGGGGTCGCGACGACATTCGTCCCGGAGCTCGAGTCGATCGAGATGCTCGAAAGGACTGTCCGGGCGTTGGTCTCGATGGATTATCCGCACGAGACCTGGGTTCTCGACGAGGGAGACACTGCGGAGGTGAAGGCACTGTGCGAGCAGCTGGGTGCAAGGCACTTCACACGCAAGGGGATCCCGCGGTATCAGGCCGACTCAGGTCGCTTCTGTGCGCGGACCAAGCACGGCAACTACAACGCCTGGCTCGAGGAAATCGGCTTCGACCACTACGAGATCCTGGTGGCCTTCGACCCCGATCACGTCCCCGGTCCCGACTTCCTGCTCAGAACGCTCGGCTACTTCGAAGATCCTGAGGTCGGCTACGTGCAGTCGGCCCAGACCTATTACAACCAATCCGCGAGCCTCGTAGCCCGCGGCGCGGCCGAGGAGACATACGCCTACAACTCGTCGATTCAGCTGTCCGCGTTCGCCGTCGGTTATCCGGTGGTGACCGGCTGCCACAACATCCACCGCATGAGCGCCCTTCGTGAGGTGGGCGGCTTCGCCGTTCACGATGGCGACGACCTGCTGATCACTTTCTTGTACAAGCAGGCCGGTTGGAAGGGCGTCTATGTGCCTGAGAAGCTGGCCGCCGGACTGACCCCTGTGAGCTGGAGCGGCTATCTGCGCCAGCAGCGCCGCTGGGTGGCCGCGCTCCTCGATATCAAGCTCCGAGTCTCTCCTCGGATCGCAGCCCGTAGGTCGCCGATCGACTGGTTGGTCAGTCTGATCTCGGGCCTCCATCATCTCTACGGGGTCGGGATGGCGGTGTTCGTCAGCCTGCTGGCGTGGATGCTCGCGTCAGGCCAAGTGCCCGAAGCCTTGACGCGCACGGGCGTCGGAAAGTTGGCTTTGCTCGCGCTCTCCTTCGAGGCATGTCACCTCTATCGCCAGCGATTTGCGATCGACCCACCTTTGGAGAGAGGCTCGCACTGGCGGGCGGCCCTGCTGCGTTTCGGGAAATGGCCTTACATGCTGGCCGGGGTCTACGACGCGCGCCGCCCGCCTCGTCGCGCCTACGAAGTCACTCCGAAGCGCCGCACCGAGCGGACTGAGCACGTGCTCTGGCAGCCTCACGTTGCCGTGGCCGCAGTGCTCGGGGCAGCGCTGGCGATCGGGCTGCTCGCGCAGCCATCGCATCCGTTGTCCCTCTATCTCCTCGGAACGCTGTTCATCGCCGCCTCACTCGCGACGGCGGCCACCGACCTGCTGCGCTCCCCCGATCCCTTCGACCCCCAGCTTCGCGCCACCCTCAGCCCCGCCTGAAGGCCGGGTCGCGAGACTGGCCCTAGATGCACGTCTCGATCGTAATTCCTGCCCGCAACGCGGCTTTGACGGTGGCGGACACGCTGGAGTCGCTGATCGAGCAGAGCCATCGGGATTGGGATGCGATCGTCGTCGACAACGGCTCCACCGACGACACGGCCGCGATCGTCGCCGGCATCGCGGCGAGCGATCCGCGGATCAAGCTCGAGCGGTTCGAGCGAGCCGGCGTCAGCGCCGCGCGCAACCACGGACTACGGAGCGCGAGATCGGACTGGCTGCTGTTCCTGGACGCCGACGACATCCTTCTTCCGCAGGCCCTGGATTCCCTGACCACTGTGGCGGCCGCGCGGCCGGAGCTCGATGCGGTCCATTGCGGCTGGCGCCGACTCGCTCCCAACGGGGAAGAGATCGAACGCCGCCCCGCGGAACAGGGGGCAGACCTGTTCGAGCTGCTCGCGGTCACGTGCCCATTCGTGATTCACGCCTGTCTCGTCCGCCGCGACCGCGTGGTCGAGCTGGGCGGGTTCGACGAGGACCTCGCGATCGCGGAGGACTGGGATCTCTGGCAGAGGCTGGCTCGGGCCGGCGCGCGGTTCGGGACCGCCGACGGTTGCTACGCCGTCTACCGGATGCGCGCCGATTCGGCCTCCGGCCGAGCGGCAGAGCTCCTCGATTGCGCCGCCCGCGTGATCGCCCGCGGCCATGGAAGGGACCCCCGCGTTGCAGATCCGGCACCCGCCTACGCTGCCGGTGCCGATCCCGAGGGAATCCCGGCCGCAGTGCTCACCGTCGGCGCCTATGCGGCCGGGTTCGCACTCGGCCGCGGCGAGGACACCGGCAACCTGATCGAGACCATGCGCGAATACCGCCTCGGATCGGGAGCACTCGCTCCTGGTGATATTGCGAGCTGTATACGAGTTTCGGCGCCACCGGCCGCGGGGGTCGGACCCGGCGGCGCCGCTCGCCTGTTCGGCCGAATCCGTCCCGAACTCGAGTCGTTTCTCGGCCAGCTGGAGGAAATCAGTGGCACGCTCGAGCTGCGGCGACGGGCGCTGATGATCCTCCACCGAGAAGCGCTGCGGTCGGCCCCGGCCGAGGTCGAGACCCTCGGCCGGATACAGCACGCCGTCGTCGATCTCGAGGTGCCGCTTTGCGAGATCCAGGTCAACAGGGGCTGCGAGCGCGTTCTCGTCTCCGTTCGCGCGGGCCCGGAAGGACTCGGGGCAGTCGAGCTACCCGCCTGCGGGACCGCGGTACCCGTTCGTGTCGTCGCCGATGCGATCGCAGCCGGCCTCGCCTGGGAGATCCTCGGCACGTTCGCCGAGCGCGAGCTGTACCCGGACCTTCGCCGCCAGCTCAAGAGCGGGGGATCCGAGCGCGCGGCGGCGCTGGCCGCTGACCTGGGTACGGCGCCGACCACTGCGTCACTCACGCACGAGCGCGTCGGCTGGACAGTGCTCCTGCAAGAGCTGTTCGGGGACCGGGCTCGTCCTGGGGCGGGGTTCTACGACCACGATGCAAGCTGGCCCGGCAGCCGGCGCCGCATCGTCCTGCCGGGCACCCCGCTCGAATATGACCTGCTCGAAGCGCCGCCGGCGGTCGTCTCGCCGGCATCGGGGGTGCGGGTCATTGTCTCGCTCGCCGGCGTCACGCTCGGCATCGTCGAGGTTCCGCTCGGTCGGCATCCTGGCGCACGTGCCGGCGCCGTGATTTCGGCGATCCTCGCGACACTCGGGATGGAGCTGGCGCGCGCGGTGGCGAGGGAGGCGCTGATCGGCCGCCCATGGGACGGGGGCTCGATCCGCGACGCGCTCGTGGCCGGCCGTCGGTCGAGGCCGGAAGCGGACGAGCCCCTGATCGTCCGTCGCGACCCTTTCCGATTCGGCCTCGGCTCCTCGCGGCAGGCCGTGCTTCCGCTCGATCCATCCCTGATCTCGCTGGCGAGGCGGGCCGGTGACACGGTCCGCGAGACCGAGGACTTCGAAGCGACCACGATCGCCTATCGCCCCGATGTCCTCGAGCCATTCCGGAGGCGGCGCGACAGCGGCTCCCGCCCGCCGCGGCGGTCGGGCCGGCGCGCGTCCGCAACGCCGCCGCAGGCGCGTGTCCGCTCGCAGTTCGAGGAACTCTTTGCGAGTAAGCCGGATCCCTGGCGCTACGACTCGCCATACGAGCAGCGCAAGTACGAACAGACGCTGGAGATGCTTCCCGACGGGGCGATCGGACGGGCGCTCGAGATCGGCTGCGCCGAGGGACACTTCACCGAGATGCTGGCCGGCCGCGTGCGAGAGTTGACCGCGGCCGATATCTCAGCCGTCGCCCTCGGCCGGGCGGCTGAGCGCTGCCGGCAGCGAAGCAACGTGCGATTTCTGCAGCTCGATCTTGCCGGCGCGGAGTTGCCCGGGGACATGGATCTGATCGTTTGCTCCGAGGTTCTCTACTACCTCGGCGACAGGGAGCGGCTGGAGCAGGTCGCTCGGCGGATGCGAGCGGCTCTCAAGCCGGGTGGCCATCTTCTCACCGCCCACGCCCACCTGCTGGTCGACGACCCCGGCGCTCCCGGCTACGACTGGGCCGTGCCCTTCGGAGCCCACACCTTCTCGGCGGTGTTCGACTCGGTCGGCCTTCAGCTGGCCGAGCGGATCTGGACACCGTATTACCGGGTCGAGCGCTACCGGCGCCCGCGACGGGAGGTCGGAGAACGCCCTGCCGCGCCGACGCAGCGAAGTGAGTCGGCGGTTGATCCGCCGCCGGACGTGGCCGCGTTCTTTCATCCCGCTGGAGGGGAGCCGCCGGCGGCAGCCGCAACCGCAGCCGAGGGAAACGCGTCGACGGCGACAACGGTGCCGATCCTCATGTACCACCGGGTCTCGCCCGATCCCGACCCCGGCGCCAGGCGCTGGTGCGTGACGCCCGAAGAGCTGGCCGAGCAGCTTCGCTATCTCGCCGATGCCGGCTACCGATCGATCGACTACCAGGAGTGGCACCGGCACTCGGAGGCCCGCAGGCCGCTGGTAGGGCCGGCGGTGATCATCTCGTTCGACGACGGCTATCGCGACTTCGCCGAGCACGCTTGGCCACTGCTCGCCGCGAGCGGGTTCAGCGCGAACGTCTTTCTGCCAACCGGCCATGTCGGTGGCGTCAACAGCTGGGAGGGAGATCGGATACCGCGGATCCCGCTGATGTCCTGGGAGCAGGTCCGAGCCCTCGAGGAGGAAGGCGTGGGCTTCGGCAGCCACACCGTACGGCACCCGATGCTCACCGCGCTCCCGGTCGCCGATGCCGCGCACGAGCTGCTGGAGTCGCGAGCGGCGCTCGCTGAGAAGGTCGCCCGCCCGCTTCCGGTGATCGCCTATCCGTACGGCGACGTCGACGGTGCACTGATGCATCTGGCCGGGGCTTGCGGCTACGAGTTCGGGCTCACCTGCCGGGGCGGGAGGGCCGGTTTCGGCGACGGCCCCCTGGAGCTACCCCGAATCGAGGTCGAGGGCGGCAAGGGGCTTGACCGGTTCGTCGCTCGGCTTGCAGGCCCGCAGCCCTCCGCGTGATTCAGGCGCCGCGGCGACGTCGCGCAGCGACCGCCCCCGCCGCGAGACCGATCGCTGCCCCAGAGAGCTGTTGACGCGAGGGGGAGCTGGGCCGGCGCAGGTACCGGAGCGTCTCGTAGCCGAGTGCCGCTCCGGCGCGGGTGGCGAGGAGAGCCCTGCCGGGGCCGTCGGCGGATGAGCCCGTGGGGTCCAGGAGCTCGATTGCCAGCTCGGTGCCCCAGGCGCGGCCGAGCTCGCGGCGGCCCGGGCCCGGGCCCGAGAGCCCGTGCACGGCCCGGTGGGCAAGGATCCATCCCCGGGCAACAACCAGCCTGGCGGCCACCAGCAGGCACCCGACCTCGGAGCGCCCCCGATGTCCCGGGGGGAGAACCTGTGCTGCAAGCTCGCGGCGCAGGATCAGGTAGCGGGGTGGGGAGTCGGGCGGTTGCCAGCTCGGCTCTTCATCGTGCAGATGCAGCGACGCCAGAGGGTCATCGTCGTGGAGCGAGCCGCCGGTCACTGCGCCGACCCGATCGGCGTCGAATGCGACCAGCACCTCGTTCAGCCAGCGTCGATCCGGGCGCACGCTTGGCAGCGGGATCGCAACGAGGGGGCGTCCGTCGCCGCGCGCCAGGCGCAGCACGTGATCCCACCACGCGGCGCCGGATGGGACTTCCACGACCCTGGCGCCGCTCTCCACAAGTGCGGCGCCGGACTCCCCGCAGTCCGCGCCGAGGAGCACGTCGACGTCCCCGGCGCGGCTGGATGGCTCGGCGACGTGCGGGACCCAGCCGCGGTCGGCGGCGAGCGGGCCGAGCACCGACCATGGGACGTGGTCGGCGATCTGCTCGCCCAGCTCGGAGCTCCACTGACCCTCCACCGGCGCCACCCGGCCGATCTCCTTCCCCTCCAGGGTGAGTCGGAGTACGGGGGCCACCGATCGCGGCGCGGCGATCGGGTCGTCTTCGTCGAGAGCAAGATCGACGGCCATGGGCGCGGGGAGATCACGCAGCCGGTAGCCGGCATCGCGCAGTCCCTGCGCATAGGACGCCGCCTGCATCAGCTTGAAGATCGACCACCACGCCTGACGAAGCTTCGCCCACTCCAGCAACGCCAACACAGGCATCCCGGCGCGACGCAGCGCCCCGATCGACCACAGCACCCGGACCAGGCGCAGGATCGGCTCATGCACCCCGCCCGGCCGCTGGAGCGTGATCGGAAGCGAGCCGACCGCGTGCGGGTGGCGGCTAACGATCATCGCATCGCCGTGTCCCTCGAGCCGGGCAGCGCCAAGGCGGCCGGCAGCGTCGAGATCGAACTCGTGCCAGGCCTCGGCACTCGGCTCGTAGGCGATCGTGACCCCCGCTTCGAGCATGCGCACGCCCCACTCCCAGTCCTCCCGTCCCGAGCGGGGGAAGGCCTCGTCGAAGCCTCCGATGTCGAGAAACGTG
The DNA here is from genome assembly GCA_963793415.1 of uncultured Solirubrobacterales bacterium. Classification (GTDB taxonomy): domain Bacteria; phylum Actinomycetota; class Thermoleophilia; order Solirubrobacterales; family 70-9; genus CAXMST01. Next base: position 130,961 of record CAWCAC010000002.1, read on the forward strand.
CGGGACGGCACCGAGAGGTTGCCGGTCAAGGCACTGACGAACGTGTGGGAGATCGCGGTCTCCATGCGGGCGAAGAAGTCGCTCCACCAAAGCGTCACGGAGTCGGCGGCGAGGCTGCGGCCTCGCGCCCGGGGGAGGTACGGCCCGACGACCACCAGGCAGCCGCCCGCCGCCGACTGGCGGCGATGGTGAACTGCGACCAGGTCGGGACCGGCGAGCACGTCGTCGTCGAGGAACAGCAGCAGCTCGGCGCGGGCGGCCCGCGCCCCGGCGTTCCGCGCCGCCGCTGCCCCGGCGCCGCCGGTGGCGATCACCCTGCCGTCGAGCGCCTCGGGAAGGTCGCTGTCGCTGAGCGAAGCGGGGGTACCGTCGTCGACGAGCACCACCTCGAAGCTCGTTCCTCCACGCTGACGGGTGAGCGCCTCGAGGCAGCGTGCCAGCGCCTCGCGCCGCCGGCCCGCGGTCGGAACCACCACCGAGACCGAGGGAGCCTCAGATCGCGATGGCGCGGGCGCTGCGGGCTCGGAGCCGACCGGTGATCCGCGCCCGGGGGAGCGCCGACCGGTTGCGGATAACAGCCTCGAAGGCCGGTTTGCGGCGACCGGGAGGGTCCCGTAGCGGCGCTGTTCTGCGAGCGAGCGCCGCCACCTCGTGGGGCCGATGAACGCGCCGCGCAGGTACTCACAGGCGATCCGGGTCGAGACCGCGTCCCCGTGTCCCATCAGCCGGCGCGCCTGGGCCGTCAGATACTGCTCGACGAGCCAAGTCGAGGCTCGCAGCGATGAAAGCTCGAGCTCCTCGAAGGACAGCTTGGTCAATGCCGCGGAGAGCCCGATCCCGTAGCCGCGGACGGCACTGCGCAGCGCCGGCCAGTCGGGCCGGTGCTGATGCCGGACGAACATGTCCGGTTCGTAGACGATCCGGCACCCCCGCGCGAGCAGCGCGGCGAGCAGCGCGATGTCACCCCCGGACTCCGTCGGAGTGCCCGCGTCCAGCTCCGGCGGGAAGGGCTCGGGACCGAGCTCGTCGAGCAGCTCGCGTCGGATCGCCATGTTCGCGCCGACCCCCGCGGCGGCCGCCTGGAGGGGCGAGATCAGCTGCCAGTCGAACGCAATCCGCCGCAGCCCACGGGCGAGGCTGGCCTGCTGCTCGACCCGGACGCGGGCGGTGGTGTCGAGCCGATAGGGGAAGGCCGGCCCGGTCAGAGCCGCAACGTCGGACCTGTCAAATGCCGTGGCCAGCGGCTTCAGCCAGCCCTTCGAGGGCACACAGTCATCGTCGGTGAAGGCGACGATCTCGCAGGCGGCGGCTCGAACACCGGCGTTTCGCGCGTTGTCGAGCCCGCGTCTGTCCTCGCGAACGTAGCGGGCGCCGAGCTCCGCGACCTGCACCCGGCAGTCCTGTTCTCCGGGGTCGTTGTCGACGACGATGATCTCGGTCGGTGCCGGATCGAGATCGGCGAGCGCCGCGAGCAAGGTCGACAGGTAGTGCGGGCGGCGGTGGGTGCAGACGACCACCGAGCAGCTCGGCCCGGAGCGCCGCGGGGTCTCGACCGCGGCACCGAGACGGGTGCGCAACGACTCCGCGAGCCTGCGGCGAGCGATCTCGTGGTCGGCCCGGCGAGCGATCGCAGCCGCCGCCAGCGTTTCGCCTCCGCCGGCGCCCGGAGAGGGCAGCTCTAGCCGGGTGACCGGGCTGCCCTCGTGCAGGACGATCAGATGCCACCGCGGCATCGCCCCGAGGTCGATCTGCTCCATCTCGGAGGCCTCGATGATGGCGACGCCGACCGGCGCGATCGAGCGGGGCCCGTTCCGATCGGGGACGCTCGCCTCGGCGGTCAGAGCGCCCTCCACGTGCGCGGCGGCCGGAGAATTCCCTGGCCGGTGTTGCTGCCTTCAACCCGGATCGCGTACGCGGCCCAGTGGAAGTCGTAGGCATGCTCCCAGCTTCGCTCGTAGACGCCCACGTCAAGCGTGTAGTCGCCCGCCGGCAAGTCGAGCCGATCGAGCACGAGCTCGACCCGGGCGTGGCTGAGGCCCTGACCGAGCGAGAGCCGGTCAGCGCTGCTGTTGAGGTCGAAGACGATCAGCTCGTCGCCGGCTCTACGCAAGGTGACTCCGACGATCGGCTCGTCGATCGGCTCGTCGCGCGCCAACAGCGCAAGCTCCAGCTTCAACGGCGAGCCGGTTGACACGAGCGCGGGTCCGCGGTCGGAGGGACGGCCATCGAGCAACACCTCTTCGATGACCAACTCCTGGGAGCCGAAGCGGTCCTCCCCAAGCACCAAACCCCCCCTTCCATCGCCGGCGCCGACGGGCGTGCGTGCGAGTGTCTCCTCGTGAACGGCCTCCAGGTAGCTCTCGCCAACCGTCGCCGCATCGCCGTACCCGCGCACCCTTCCGCGGTGCAGCCAGAGCGCGTCCTGACAGGTGGCCTCGACCTCCTCGAGCGAATGGGAGGCGAGCAGGACGCTCGTACCAGCGGCCTGCATCTCGGCGATCCTGTCTTCGCAGGCACGGCGGAAGTCGGCGTCACCGACTGCGAGAACCTCGTCCAGCACCAGCAGCCGCGGTCGCCGCCAGGTGACCACGCTGAAGGCGAGCCGCAACTTCATTCCCTCGCTGTAGGTGCGGACCGGGGCGTCGATGAACTCGCCGAGTCCAGAGAACTCAACGATCTCGTCCATCGCCGCCCGAGCCTGACGCTGGGTCAGGCCGGCGACCACCGCCGTGGTGAGTGCGTTTTCGAGCCCTGTGAGCTGGAGATCGAACGTGCTCCCCAGGTTGAGCACAGAGGCCGTGTCGGGATCGGTGCGGAGCCGCCCGCGGGTGGGACGGCCGAGGCCCGACGCCAGCCGCAAGAGGGTCGACTTCCCGGCTCCGTTGTGTCCGATCAAGCCGAGGCTGCGACCGGCTGCGATCTGAAAGCTGACGTCCTCGAGCGCCCAGCGAACGCTCTCGGGGTCGCGAAGCAGTGCCTTCTGCCGGTTGAAGAGCGTTCGCAGGCTCGGCGCGCCGTGCGACCAGTGCATGTCGTAGGCCTTGGCGACCGCGCTGGCGGAGAGGACGGCGGTCATAGCTCGTCGACGAAGTCAGGCTCGAGGTGGGCGAACAGCAACCAGCCGATCGCAAGCAGCAAAGCGGCGGCCGACACCGAGACCGCGACGTCGATCAGCGCCGGCAGCGATCCGTACATGAGCACGTCGCGGGTGCCGTTGACGACCGAGGTCAGCGGGTTTATCTGCAGGATCCAGCGGTAGTCCGCGGGAACGTTGTCGAGGCTGTAGAAGATCGGGGTCAGGTAGAAGAGCATCAGAAGGCCGACGCCGACCGCGTTGCGCACGTCGCGCAGGTAGACGTTGAGCGCCGAGGTGATCATCGCCACTCCGGCTGTCAGGGCGAGGACGACGAGGAGGATCGCCGGCAGGAGCAGCGCGGTCGCCTCGAGCCGTCCCTCGAAGGCGAGTGCAGCGAGCAGGATCGGCAGCACCATCAGTGTGTCGACAAGGGGGACGAGGATCGCGGAGAGGGGAACGGCCAGAGCGGGGAACCGTGGACTGAAGACCAGGTGGCGGCGCTCGACGAGCGAGACCGTTGCCAGGCTCACCCCCGAGGAGAACCATCCCCACACCAACAGGCCGGTGAAGACGAAGATCGCGAAGTCGTCGATACCGAGATCGAGCACTCTCGAGAAGACGAAGACGAGGACCGCCAGCATCGCCAGCTGGCGGGCCAGGGGCCAAAGCCAGCGCAGCACCGTGAACCGGTGCTGGACCTGCAGCTCGCGGCGGGTCAAGTGCAGGGCCAGCGCGAGGATCTTCCCCGCGTGCGGCCGTGAGGCCGCGGGCGGGCGGAGGCGGTCGTCCATCTCGGCGCTTAGACCCTGATCACGGCGTGTCATCATCCGGGTTGCCGCGAGAGGCCGGCGGCAGCGCGATCCTAGGCGCCGACGCCGACGGGGGTGGCGATCGCAGGCTCGACGTCGAGCGGCGCCGGGGCGGCCTCGCGGGCCCGCGCGATCGTCTCCTCGAACTCGCCACGCCAGCGGCGCACCATCGAGCCGACCGGCATTGCCATCGCGTCGCCGAGTACGCAGAGGCAGTGGCCGATGATGTTCTCCTGCACGGAGGCGATGATGTCGAGGTCCATCGGCGTCGCCTCGCCGCGGACGACGCGCTCGAGCATCTTCACCGTCCAGTTGGTGCCCTCGCGGCACGGGGTGCACTTGCCACAGGACTCGTGGTGGTAGAAGCGCGCCGTTCGCAGCGCCATGTGCGGGATCGAGACCGTCTGATCGGCGACGATGATCGCTCCCGAGCCGAGCATCGAGCCGGCGTCGGCCAGCGCCTCGAACGAGTACGGGAGATCGAGCTCCTCGGGGCCGAGTACCGGGGCGGACGAGCCGCCCGGGTACCAGGCCTTGACGTCACCGGTTATCGGGCCGCCGGCGAGGTCGTAGATGATCTCGCGGGCGGGGATACCGAGCTCGATCTCGTAGTTGCCCGGCCGCTTGACCCGGCCTGAGACCGACACCACCTTGGTTCCTGTGGACTGCTCGGTTCCGAAGCTCTTGAACCACTCGGCGCCATTGTTGACGACGTGGGGGACGTTCATCAGGGTCTCGACGTTGTTGATCAGCGTCGGTCCGCCGTACAGGCCCTGGATCGCCGGGAACGGGGGCTTGAGGCGGGGGTTGCCGCGCTTGCCCTCGAGCGCGTCGAGCAGCGCTGTCTCCTCACCGCAGATGTAGGCGCCGGCGCCGCGGTGGACGACGAGGTCGACCGAGCAGTTCGTGCCGAGGATGTTCTTGCCGAGGTAGCCCGCCTCGTAAGCGTCGGCGACCGCTGCCTCGAGCACATCCGCGACCTCCGCGTACTCGCCTCGGATGAAGATGAAGGTCTTCGATGTGTCGGCTGCCATTCCCGCGATTGCGATCCCCTCGATCAGCTGGTGCGGGTTCTTGAACATCAGCTCGCGGTCCTTGAAGGTGCCGGGCTCGGACTCGTCGGCGTTGCAGCAGAGGTATTTCTGCATCGAGCCGCGCGGCAGGAATCCGGCCTTCTTGCCCATCGAGAAGCCTGCGCCGCCGCGGCCGCGGAGCCCGCATTCCTCGAGCTCGTTGAGCAGGTTCTCGGGCTCCATCGCTCGGTAGGCCCGCTCGATTGCCGTGTAGCCACCGTGGCGCTTGTAGCCGTCGATGGTCCGCATCTCGGGGTCGTCGATGTTGCGGAACAGCATCCGGGTCTCGGGCATGCGCGAAAAACTACCGGAACGGGCCTCGCCCGCCCGCCCGGACCAGATCTGGGCCGGGAGGCTTCGGCCGCCGCCGACTGACGCTCAACGCCGGCGCTGGAGCCGCAACTTCGCGTCAGCGCTGTGGTGTCGGAGCAGGCGGTGTCGCCCGCGCTGGGCGTCGAAACCGGGGTCAGGAGCTGCCGCCGGCGCTCGGCCTGGGCATGTACTGCTTGCCCGAGCCCTCAACGGAAGCCCGCTACCACCGCCCAGGTGCCGGCCGGGCAGCTCAGGGTCGTCGCGTCGCGGCCGGGACCGAAGCTGTCGGGCCTCTGCCCGGGCTCCTCGACGAAAGGCCGGATTCAGGTAGGTTGGGGCCCGTGACCGACCCCTTTTCAGACGTCCTCGTATCAGCGGAACGGACTCTTGAACAAGCCCGATAAACCCCAGATCACGATCGTCGTCGACGGCGTCGAGATCGAGGCGACCGAGGGCCGGATGCTGGTCGACGCCGCCAAGCACGGCGACGTCGAGATCCCGGTCTTCTGTTACGAGCCGAAGCTCGGCGATCCGGTCGGCGCCTGCCGCATGTGCCTGGTCGAGATCGAGGGCATCCCGAAGCTCCAGACCGCCTGTTCGACCCCGGTCCGCGACGGCATGGTCGTCTACACGCAGACCGACCGGGTCAAGGAGGCGCAGAACGCGGTCGTCGAGTTCCTGCTCGTCAACCACCCGCTCGACTGCCCGGTCTGCGACAAGGGCGGCGAGTGCCCGCTGCAGGACATCTCGATGGGCTGGGGGCCCGGTAAGAGCCGCGTCACCGACCCCAAGCGTCACTTCCAGAAGCCGATCCCGCTCTCGCCGCTGATCAAGATCGATCGCGAGCGCTGCATCCTCTGTTACCGCTGTGTGCGCTTCAGCCAGGAGGTCGCCGAGGACGAGCAGCTGCAGCTGCTCGAGCGCGGCCCGAAGACGTTCGTCGGCACCTTCAACGACCGCCCCTACGTCGCCCCCTTCCACGGCAACATCATCGAGCTCTGCCCCGTCGGCGCCCTGACCTCGCAGACCTACCGCTTCCGCGCCCGCCCCTGGGACATCGAGGACGCGGGCTCGGTCTGCACCCTCTGCCCGAGCCAGTGCAACGTCAAGTTCACGGTCCGCGACGAGAGCGTCGTCCGGGTGCTCGGCCGCGACAACGAGGAGGTCGACGACGGCTGGCTCTGCGACAAGGGCCGCTTCGGTTTCCAGATGTTCGGCTCCGCCGACCGCGCCCTCGCACCCCGGGTCCGCGCCGGCGGCGCCCTCGACGAGACGACCTGGGCCGACGCCCTCGACCGCGCCGCGGCTGGGCTGACCGAGGCCCACGGCAAGGTCGCGGCGATCGTCGGCGGGTCCGCCTCGAACGAGGAGGCGTACCTGATCCAGCGCATGATCCGGGGCCCGCTCGCCTCCACCGACGTCGTCGGCTCGCAGCACCGGGCACTTCCCGTAACGGCTCGCGCCGCGCTCGCCGACCCGGCACTGGCGCTCCGCACCGACGACCTCGACCATGCCGACGCGATCCTCGTCGTCGGCACCGACCCGATGCACGACATGCCGATCCTCGAGTTGCGGATCCGCAAGGCGGTGCGGCGCCACGGCTCCAGCCTGCTGGTCGCAAGCGAGCGCCCGACCGCGCTCGACGGCGGCGCCGCGATCGGCTCCTCCGGCTGTCTCGAGGCCGCCCGCTACGCCCCCGGCGACGCCGACGGCTTCCTCGCCGAGCTGGCGTCGGGCCTGAGCGGCAGCGGCAACGGCTCCGGCGACGACGATGACGAGAACGGCTTCGCCGCCGCGCTTCGCAACGCCGAGGACGTGGCGATCATCTGGGGCGAGCGGATCGCAACCGGCCCCGGCGGCGAGCGCGCCGTCGCCTCGCTGCTCGAGATCGCCTCGGCGCTCGGCCTCGCCGACAAGGCCGGCAGCGGCCTGCTCGAGGTGCCGCTCGATCCGAACGGCCGCGGCGTCCGCGAGTCCGGCGCCTACGAGAACTCCGGCCCCGGCCTGACCGCCGTCGGCGCCTCCGGCCGCGACGCCGTCGGAATCCGCGACGCCCTCGTCTCGGGCGAGCTCGAGGCCGTGATCCTCTGGGACGTCGACCCGGTCCGCGACTTCGCCGAGCCCGAGGCCTGGCAGGAAGCACTGACCAACGCCAACTTCACCCTCGCCGCCTCGATGTTCGACGGCCCCGGCACGGGCGCCGCCGACGTCCACCTGCCGCTCGAGAGCCACGCCGAGAAGGAGGGCACGGTCACCCACCCCGACGGCCGCCTGCAGCGAGTCCGTCCCAGCGTCCCCCATCCCGGAGCAATCCGCCCCCTCTGGCAAGCCCTGACCGACCTCAGCGCCAAGCTAGGCGACGAAACCGGAGCGGGAACGGCCCAGGAAGTCTTCGAACTCCTGGCGACCGAATCCCCCCTCTACAAAGGCATCACCTACAACACCATCGGAGGAACGGGCCAGCGCTGGCAAGAAGCCAACCCGACGTCCCTCAACAGCTCGTCCCTCAACAGCTCACCCACCCCCGCCGGTGGTGGCGAAAGTCCTTCGGCGCACGAGGGCGGGGCCGGCGCGGCCCCCGCCGACACTCAGCAGACCGCCGAAACCCCCACCTCGGAGACAACCCCGCCGGCGCGGTCTGCGGAGGCGGGGGCTGTGCCGGCCCCGACCCAGGGTGGACAGGGCTCCCTCCGCCTAGGCACCTACCACGACCTCTGGGCCGACTACGTCTCCGACCAAAACCCCTCCCTCAACTTCCTCCACCCCACCCAAACCCTGGAACTCTCCGAATCAGCCGCGATCGCCCGAGACGTAGGCAACGGCACCGAAGTCCTCGTCACCGGCGACAACGGCAAGACCCTCCGCGCCCACGTCGCGATCCGCCCGCGGATGCCCGACGACACCGCCTTCCTGATCGAAGGCACCAGCCAGAACGGCGCCAACCGCCTCAGCGGCGCGACGACGATCACGATCGAGCCGGCTCCCCCGATCGAGGAGCCGACCCACGCCAGCCACGGCGTCACCCGTGAGCAGGTGGGGTGGGTCCGGTGAGCGTGCTGCTGGCCGACACCAGCTTCGTCGAGTCGAGCTGGCTGCTCGTGCTCAAGTCGATCGTGATCTTCGCCGTGATCCTCGGCATCGTCCCGATCGTGCTGCTTATCGAGCGCAAGCTGCTGGGCCGTTTCCAGGCCCGCTACGGGCCCAACCGGGTCGGCCCCTACGGGCTCCTGCAGCCGATGGCCGACGTGCTGAAGCTGCTGACGAAGGAGTCGTACCGGCCCGATAACGCGGTCCCGTACCTGTGGGCGATCGCGCCGGCGCTGGTCATCATCAGCGCCACCGCGACGCTGGCGATCATCCCCTTCGGCGACGTCACCGACGGCGTCGGCCTGTACGGGATCGATGTCCCGATCGGGATCCTCTACGCGTTCGCGTTCGGCTCGATCTCGTTCTACGGCTTGCTGCTCGGTGGCTGGGCCAGTGGCTCCAAGTTCAGCTTCATGGGAGCGATGCGCTCGGCCGCGCAGCTGATCTCCTACGAGATCTCGATGGGCCTGGCGCTGCTCGGCGTGATCATGATGGCCGGCTCGCTCAGCCTCGTCGACATCGCCAACGCCCAGGCCGACACCGTCTGGTACGTGATCCCCCAGTTCGTCGGCTTCTTGATCTTCATGATCTCCGGCTTCGCCGAGACCAACCGGCCCCCGTTCGACCTGCCCGAGGCGGATGCGGAGCTCGTAGCCGGCTACAACACCGAGTACGGCGGCATGCGCTTCGGCTCCTTCTTCATGGCCGAGTACATGGAGATGATCGTGATCAGCGGCATCGCCTCGGCGATGTTCCTCGGCGGCTGGCATCTGCCATTCGGGATCGACACCCCGGCCCTGGTCGGGATCCTCGTCATGTTCGCGAAGATCTTCGCCCTGCTGATCTTCTTCATCTGGGTCCGGGCGACCCTCCCCCGCCTCCGCTACGACCAGCTGATGACCCTCGGTTGGAAGATCCTGCTGCCACTGGCGACACTCAACGTGATCGTCACCGCGGTACTCGTCACGGTCCTCTGAGCGCGGGGCGCGGCGAGCGGTTCCGGTTCCGCGGAACCGCCCCCACGCCTCGCCTCCGCTAGCCCTCGCGGCTCTCGGCGGCCTGCTCGGTGCGCTCGGCCTCTTCCTGCTTGGCGTCGGCCTTGGCCTGCGCCTCGTCGGCGTCGGTCTGCTTGTCGACGGCCTCCTCCTTGAGCTCGCCGCGCTCCTGCTCCTTCTGGCCCTGCTCCTGCAGGCCCTCGTCGCCGGTCAGGTCGCCCGCGGCCTCCTTGACCCGGCCCTTGGCCTGGTCGACGGCGCTGCCGATGCCGCTTCCGGTCTCGTCCGCGCCCTTGTCTTCGTCAGTCATAGGTCCCTCCTGGGGTCTCTAGTGCTTCGAACACCGGTGGTACCCCGATGATCCGCCGCGAATCCCCTCCCCGCATAGGCAAGACGCCGGCAACGCGCCGCACGTGCGGCGCCCTGCCCTACTCCTGGTGCAGGGGGTGGTGGCAGGCGGCGAAGTGGCCGTTGCCGTAGTCGACGAACTCGGGCTCGTCGGCGGAACAGACGTCGGTGGCGAACGGGCAGCGGGTGTGGAAGCGGCAGGCCTCGGGCGGGTTCGCGGGGCTGGGCACGTCGCCTTGGAGGACGACGCGCTGGCGCTCGCGGTTGGCTCTCGGGTCCGGAATCGGGATCGCGGTCAGCAGCGACTGCGTGTAGGGGTGGATCGGCTTCGTGTAGACGGCGTCGGCCGGGCCGAGCTCGACGATCTTGCCCAGGTACATGACCGCGATCCGGTCGGCGACGTGGCGGACGACGCCGAGGTCGTGGGCGACGAACAGGTAGGCGAGGCCGAACTCGTCCTGCAGGTCCTCGAGCAGGTTGATGATCTGCGCCTGGATCGAGACGTCGAGGGCGGAGACGGGCTCGTCGGCGACGATCAGCTTCGGCTTCAGTGCGAGCGCCCGGGCGATCCCGATCCGCTGGCGCTGGCCGCCGGAGAACTCGTGCGGGTAGCGGTTGTAGTGCTCGGGGTTGAGGCCGACGATCTCGAGTAGCTCCTGGACCCGCGGCTTGACCCCTGAGCTCTCGACGAGCCCGTGCAGCTTCATCGGGTCGCCGATGATCTGGGCGACGCGCTTGCGCGGGTTCAGCGACGCGTAGGGGTCCTGGAAGATCATCTGCATCTGCGGGCGCAGACGGCGCATCTCGGGTGGGCTCAGCTCGGTGATCTCGCGCCCGTCGAAGCGGACCGAGCCCGAGGTCGGCTCGATCAGCTGCAGGATCGTCCGGCTCAGAGTCGACTTGCCGCAGCCGGACTCGCCGACGAGGCCGAGTGTCTCGCCCGGCGCGATCTCGAGCGAGACGCCGTCGACGGCCTTGACCGCGCCGATCTGCCTGTCGATCAGGATCCCCTTCTTGATCGGGAAGTGCTTGACGAGGTCGGTGACCTCGAGGATCGGGCCGCCGCTCGCGACCGCCGGCTCGGCTCCGCCAGGCGTGGTCGTGGTCTCGGGAGTGCTCATGCTGCCGGCGCTCCCTTGTCGGCGCTCGGCATCTCGAGCCCGAACTCACCGGTCGAGACGATCCGCTTCGCCTTCTTCTCCTCGGCGCTGAGCCAGCAGCGATCCTCGTGGCCGGGACCGCCGCCGCGGTGCTCGAGCGGCGGCAGCTCGATGCACTTGTCGAAGGCGTGCGGACAGCGCGGCCGGAAAGCGCATCCCTGCGGCGGCGCGATCAGCGACGGTGGCTGGCCGGCGATCTGCGCAAGTCGCTTCGTCGAGGGCCTGTCGATCCGGGTCAGCGACCCGAGCAGGCCCCATGTATACGGATGCTGTGGGTCGTAGAAGATCTCGTCCAGCGTCCCCGACTCGACCACGCGGCCGCCGTACATGACCAGCACCCTGTCGGCGACCTCGGCGACGACGCCGAGGTCGTGGGTGATCATGATCACCGCCATCCCGAACTCCTCGCGCAGGCTCTCGATCAGGCGCAGGATCTGGGCCTGCGTGGTTACGTCGAGGGCCGTCGTCGGCTCGTCGGCGATCAGCAGCTTCGGATCGTTGGTCAGCGCCATCGCGATCATCGCGCGCTGGCGCATGCCGCCCGAGAACTCGTGCGGATACTCGCCGAACCGGCGCTCCGGATCAGGGATCCCGACCAGCCCGAGCAGCTCGATCGCGCGCTTCTTCGCGGCCTCGCCGGGCAGGTCGCGGTGGACCTGGATCGCCTCGATCATCTGCTTGCCGACCTTGTAGAAGGGGTGCAGCGAGGAGAGCGGGTCCTGGAAGATCATCGCGATGTCGTTGCCGCGGATCTCGCGCAACCGCTCGTCGCTGAGCGCGTTGAGGTCCCGGCCGCCGAACATGATCCGGCCCTCGATCGTCGCGTTGCCGGCCCGCGTCAGGCCGAGGATCGAGAGATTGGCGACGCTCTTGCCGGAGCCCGACTCGCCGACGATCCCAACGGTCTCGCCCTTGGCGATGTCGAAGGAGATCCCGTCGACGGCCTTGACGAGCCCGTCCTCGGTGTCGAAGGAGACGTGCAGGTCCTCGATGCTGAGAATCGGCTCGGTCATTCGTATCTCACCCTCGGATCGAGATAGGCATAGGCGATGTCGACCACCAGGTTCAAGGTGACGATGAAGAAGGCGCCGAACAGGGTGATGCCCTGGATCATCGGCAGGTCGCTGCGCTTGATCGCGTTGAAGGTCTCGGCGCCGATGCCGGGGATGTTGAAGACGGTCTCGGTGAGGATCGCGTTGCCGGCGAGCAGCACGGCGACGTCGAGGCCGAGCAGGGTGACGATCGGCGTGATCGCGCTGCGCAGCGCGTGGTGCATGATCACGCTCCTCTCGGGCACGCCCTTCGCCCGCGCCGTGCGGATGTAGTCCTCGTCCATCACCTCGAGCATCTGCGAGCGCAGATATCGGGCGTAGATCGCCGCAGTCGCCGCGGCCAGGACCATCCACGGCAGCAGCATCGAGGCGCACTTGGCGATGAAGGTGTCGGCCTCCGCGTAGCTGCCGATGCCGGGGAAGATCGGGATCAGGCCGACGTCCTGGGCGAACAGGTAGAGGGCGACGAGCCCGAGCCAGAAGACGGGCGCGGAGATGAAGATCAGCGTGGTGATCATCGTCGTCCGGTCGAGCAGCGAGCGGCGCTTGACGGCGGAGATGATCCCGACCGGAATCGCGACCGCCATCCAGACGACGACCGCGCCCGCGACGAGCAGCGCCGTCGCCGGCAGGTCGGAGAAGATCACGTCCTTGACGTCGGCATTCGACTGGTAGCTGCGGCCGAGGTAGAGGGGGCCGGTGGCGTCGGTGCCGGGAAGGTCGAACGGGGTGAAGACGCCCTTCAGGTAGATCCAGAACTGGGTCAGGATCGATTTGTCGAGCCCGAGCGATTCGCGGATCGCGGCGATCTGATCGGCGTTCGCCTGACGCCCGGCGCGGAGCTGCGCGGGGTCGGCCGAGGGGAAGACGTAGAAGAGCACGAAGACGACGCCGCTGACGACGACGAGCAGGAACAGGGCCCAGAGCAGCCTTCGTGTGATGTAGCGAGCCATAGGAAGTAGGGGAGGTGGTGGTGCGGGCAGGGACCCCCTCGCCGCCGGCGGGCGACGAGGGGGCTTTCCCTTTCCGTTCGTTCAGGCGCCTGTGCCTATCCCTTCAGCGACGTGTAGGCGAGATCCCAGTTCGCGTTGAACTTGTTGATCACGCCGGCGACGTCAGCCGACTGGATGTTCGCCTGGTCATCCCAGATGTAGGGAATCGCAGGAGCCTGCTCGGAGATCATCGTGTCGACCTCACCCCAGGCCTTGTTGCGCTCATCGAGATCGTCGATCAACGTGGCGTCGTTGATCGCCTTGTTGACCTCCGGAACGTTGAGCTGCGGCCAGTTGGAGTTGTTCTCCGGGACCACGTTCTCACCGTTGAACGTCGGGTCGAGCATCGACTGACCATCGTTGAAGTCCTTCAGCCAGCCCACATTCGGACACACCGGCGGTGCGTTCGAGGGGGTGCTGCAGAACTTCGTGTACATGATGTCGTGCGTGACCTTCTGGTAGTTGACGTCGAAGCCGAGCTCCTCGAGCTGACTCTCCGCCACCGCCGCGGTGTCCGATCCGGGAGGCGAGTCGTCGCCGACCATCACGATCTTGCAGTCGGCGCCTTCGCACTTACCGCTGTCGTAACCGGCCTTCTTCATGTACTCGGCGGCGAGCTCCATGTCGCCGTCCGGGTTCGCGAGGAAGTCCAGATCCGGACCCTCCAGGCCGCCGGCCTCCTCGAAGCCGGGGAAGTCCGGCGGGAGGTAGTGGCTCGCCACCGGACCGGTGAGCTCGCCACCGCGCGTGTTGCGCAGGTCGGTGCGGTTCGCTGCGGCGATCACGGCCTTGCGGACGTTGATGTCGTCGAACGGCGCCATCTGCGTGTTCAGGGCGATGTAGCGGTTGCCACCGCTCGGGGTCAGTGTCAGCTGACCCTCCTCACCTTCCTGAGCGGCCTGCTTGATGGCGGACGGCGGCGTCGTGAAGTCGCCGTTGACCATCGCGCTTCCCTCGAGCACCTTCTTCGACGCGGAAACCGTGTCGGCGAAGCCCTCCTGGAACGTGATCTCGTCGAGATACGCCGGCCGGAAGTCAGCGTCGCTGGCCTCCCAGTTCGGGTTCCGGATCAGGTGGATCTCCTTGTTCGGCGTGTAGCCGGTGAGCTCACCCGTCTTCGGGTCGTTCTCGATCATGTACGGACCGGTCGAGACCTGGTTCTCACCGTAGGTCGACGGGTTCTCGGCGTCGAACTCCTTCGCGTACTCCTCCGGAATCGGTGCGCTGACCGGGAGTGAGAGAGCACCCATGACGCCGATCGACGTCGTGTTGGTGAGATCGATCTCGAGCGTCGTGTCGTCGACGGCCTTGATCCCGGAGATGTCAGGCGCGCCCCCGGTGGGGTTGTCCTGGGCCTCCTTGACCGCCTCGTCGATGCCCTCGACGCCGGCCAGGTATGTCTGCACGTAGCCGTTCGGCACGCCAGGGAGCAGCGAGCGCTCGATCGCGTACTTGACGTCATCCGCGGTCGCGGCACGATCGACGGGCGGCGAGTACATGACGTCGTCCCGCAGCGTGTAGGTGATCGTCTTGCCGTCCTCTGACACCGTCGGCTCCTCGGACGCCAGCAGCGGCGTGGGCTGCTCGACGTCGTCCGGGGCCCAGCCGACCAGGCCGGACTGCGTGGCCGCGCTGACCATGTAGGAGAACTGGTAGTACTGCGCGCCCGGGTCGATGTAGTCGACATCGCTGGCCGCGATGACCGTCAGGTCTCCGCCCTGCTGAGCGTCGCTTGGCGCCTCCGTGGGCGCGGTGTACTTCGCTTGCTCCTCATCGACGCTGCTCGAGTCGTTGTCGCTGCCACAGGCAGCGAATACGAGCGCGGCGATCACGAGCGTTCCGGGGATCAGTGCCCGGAGCAACCTTCGTCGCATGATTGTTCCTTTCGAATCGTGATTCGGGCTCGGGGCCCGTTTTGCCTTGATTCCACTCAAGCTGTCTCGATCGCCTCGTCCTGCGGGGCGGCCTTCTTCCTCTTGGCCTTGCGTTGGCCGACTCGCGCGCGACGGCTCGAGCGCGGGTCGAGCGCGTCCTGCATCGCGTCGCCGACGAAGTTGAAGGCCAGGACGGTGAGGACGATGGCGAGGCCAGGGAAGAGCATGAACCACCATGCGGTGGAGAAGATCGACGTCGCCTCGGAGATCATCTGGCCCCAGCTCGGCTGGTCGGTGACGCCGACGCCGAGGAACGAGAGCGCCGCCTCGTAGAGGATCACCTGCGGGATCAGAACCGAGGCGTAGACGATGATCGGCGCCATCAGGTTCGGCAACAGCTCGCGAAAGATGATCCGCGAGTTCTTGGCGCCGATCGCGCGCGAGGACTCGATGAACTCCTTCTCACGCAGCGATAGGACCTGGCCGCGGACGATCCGCGCCATGTAAGTCCAGCTCGTGAACGCGATCACGAAGATGACGACCCCGAGCCCCGGTTTGATCAGCCCGCCGAGGCAGCCCGAGCCACCACCGCTCGTCTGGCCGAGCGTGCAGGCGGCGGCGAGGCCGGTCGCGAGCAGCAGGTAGGGGATCGCGAGCAGCACGTCGACGCTGCGCGAGATGATCGAGTCGACCCAGCCGCGGTAGAAGCCGGCGAGGAGGCCGGCGATGATTCCGAACAGGGTCGCGAGGAAGGTGGCGACGAAGGCGACGATCAGCGAGACGCGGGCGCCGTAGACCGTGCGCGAGAGCACGTCGCGGCCGAGCTGGTCGACTCCGAACCAGTGCTCCGACGAAGGCCCTGTCGGCGTCGCGTAGAACTGGTCGAGCGCCGCGGTGTCGCGGTAGTCGGGGTCCGGCGCTCCGAGCAACGAGGTGATCTGGGGGGCGAAGATCGCGATCAGCACTAGGAAGGCGATGAAGCCGAGCGAGGCGAGCGCCAGCTTGTCGTCGCGGAACCGGCGCCAGAACAGCTGCCAGGGCGAGCGGCCGAAGTCCTCGGAAACCTCGCCGATCAGCTCAGCCGAGGCTCCCACCGGCGTGACGCCGGCGTCCATGTCCTCCGATGCCCCCACCGCACCTTGACGGTCGGTGTCCAAACTCATCACTTCCTGCGGGCATACAGCACCCGCTTTCCTGACCCTGTCCCAGCCCTCCAGCCGGAACCCGGCTGCAGCATAGGGAGTTACGATCCGGGACATGGCTTCCCTTCACATCCGCCGCAGGCTGGCGCACATGATGAATCTGCCGACCGCGGTCTCGGAGCGACACCTGCCGCTCCCGATCGCCGAGGCGGTCGGGCGGATCCGCGGCGAGAGCCTGGAGCGCGCCGTCGCCGGCAAGCGCGTGATGGTGACCGGCGCCTCCTCCGGGATCGGCGAGGCGACGGCACTACAGATCGGTCGCGCCGGCGGCCACGTGCTGCTCGTCGCGCGCTCGCAGTCGAAGCTCGAGGACGTTGCCGCCCAGGTCGTCGAGCACGGCGGCACCGCCTCGATCCATCCGGCCGATCTCTCGAGCGAGGAGGAGCTCGCGTCGATGACGTCGGCCGTGCTCGCCGAGCACGGCGGCGTCGACATCCTGATCAACAACGCGGGACGCTCGATCCGGCGCTCGATCAAGTTCTCCTACGACCGCCAGCACGACTTCCAGCGGACGATGGAGCTCAACTACCTGGGCCCGGTCCGGCTCGCGCTCGCCTTCCTGCCGGGGATGAGCGAGGAGGGCTTCGGCCACATCATCAACGTCTCCTCGGCCTCGGTCCAGGTGCGGACGCCGCGCTTCGCCGCCTACACCGCCTCGAAGGCCGCGCTCGACGCCTTCAGCGACTGCGCCGCCGCCGAGTACTCGCACAAGGGGATCCGCTTCACGACCGTCTCGATGCCGCTGGTGCGGACGCCGATGATCGCGCCGACCGGCATCTACGCGAACTTCCCCTCGCTGAGCCCGACCGAAGCGGGCGACCGCGTCTGCAAGGCGATCACGCTGCGGCCGCGCAAGATCGGGACGCCTTACGGGCACCTCGTCGGCGCGATCGACGCCGTCGATCCGATCGCAATGGAGGCGATCCGCAACCGCGGCTACCGGATGTTCCCGGAGTCGGGCGGCGCCCCCGAGGGCACGGCGCCGGCCGAGGGCGAGCCCGAGGAGCCGACCCCGCCCCACCCCGCCGACGCCTAGGGCCGCCCGCCGTCGCGAACGCGTAGGATCGGACGCCGATGGAGAACGGATCCGGCAGTGGGACGACCGACGGGGCGAACGGCGCGCAGGCCGCCGAGTTCCCCTATCTGAAGGACGGCTCCTACGTCGCCGTCCAGCGCGGTCCCGACGCGGGCGGGCCGGGCGGCGCCGTGCGCGCCTTCGGCGAGACGCTGCGCGGGCTGAAGACGACCTTCGCCCGGATCGTCGAGGGGCCGGTGACGATCCAGTACCCGGAGGAGAAGACGCCGGTCTACCCGCGGTTCCGCGGACGCCACAAGCTGCACAAGTTCGAGGACACGGGGCTGGAGAAGTGCGTCGGCTGCTCGCTCTGCGCCGCAGCCTGCCCCGCCGACTGCATCCGCGTCGTCGCCGCCGAGAACGACCCCGACAACCGCGTCTCCGCCGGCGAGCGCTACGCGGCCGTCTACGAGATCAACCTGAGCCGCTGCATCTTCTGCGGCTACTGCGAAGTCGCCTGTCCGTTCGACGCGATCACGATGGGCCACGAGTACGAGATGGCGGACTACAACCGCGGCGATCTGATCTTCACCAAGGAGATGCTGCTCGCCGAGCCGATCGTGAAGGCGCCGCTGCGCAACGAGGGCGAGTAGCCCTTCCCGGGGAAGCGGGGCCCCGGGGCTCCGCGCTTGACAGGCACCGGCGGTGGGTAAGGCCCGCCCATGCCCAAGATCGCTCTCCTCGACGTCGACGGAACCCTGGTCGACTCCGTCTACCAGCACGCGCTGACCTGGCAGCGAGCACTCGCCCGCCATGGCTACGAGGTCCCCGCCTGGCGCTGTCACCGCCACATCGGCATGGGCGGCGATCAGATCGTCACGGCGCTCGCCGGCGAGCAGGCGGAGCACGAGCACGGCGATGAGCTGCGCGAGCTCGAGGGCGAGCTGTTCGAGCAGGTACTGGACGAGGTCGAGACACTGCCGGGCGCGACCGAGCTGGTCGAGGCGCTCGCGGAACGCGGGCACGAGGTCGTGCTCGCCTCCTCGGCCGGGGCCGAGCAGGCCGAGAGCCACATCGACAAGCTCGGGATCCGCGAGCTGATCTCCGACTACACGACCTCGGCCGACGTCGAGGCGACCAAGCCGAAGCCGGATCTGATCAAGGCTGCGCTCGAGAAGGCCGACACGGACGCCGACGGTGCCGAGGCCGTCCTCGTCGGCGACTCGACCTGGGACATCGAGGCAGCGAAGCGGGCCGGAATCGAGACGGTCGGCCTGCTCAGCGGCGGCTTCTCGGAGAGCGAGCTGCGCGAGGCCGGAGCGATCGAGGTCTATCCCTCGCCGGTCGAGCTGCGCGAGGCGCTCGACGACAGCGTCCTCGGCTGAGCGGTCTGGGGCCGGAGGCGGGAGACGACGCACGCAGTCCGGGAAAACCCGCGCCGAAGCGCGGAGCGGCCCCGATGTGGGCCCGCGGGCGGGCGGCAACCATCGGGGGCATGTCGATCCTCGCCTGCTCCTCATGCGGCGCGCGCAACCGGGTCGGGCCGATCCCGCGCGGAACCCCGCGCTGCGCCAAGTGCAAGCAGGCCCTGCCTTGGGTCGTCGACGCCGACGCTGAGACATTCGGTGAAGAGATCACGGCGTCCGTCCCGGTGCTGGTCGACTTCTGGGCGCCCTGGTGCGGGCCGTGCCGGATGGTCGCCCCGGCGCTGGCCGAGCTCGCCGCCCACCATGCCGGCCGGCTCAAGGTCGTCAAGCTGAACGTGGACGAGAGCCCCGGAACAGCTGCAACCTACGACGCGCGCTCGATCCCGCTGCTCGTCGTGATCGAGGACGGTGTCGAGGTCGACCGGATCGTCGGTGCGCAGCCGGCGGCGGTCCTCGAGCAGCGTCTGTTCCCCGAGCTCGCCGCGCGCTGAGCCGAGCCGCGGGGCCGGCCGCTCAGGCGACCGCCGTCGCGCCGTCCTCGCGGGCGGCCGCGATCACCTTCTCGGCGAGATGCGCGGGGACCTCCTGGTTGTGGTCGAACTCGACCGTGTACTCGCCGCGGCCGCCGGTGATCGCGCGCAGCGCCGGCGCGTAGTCGAGGACGTCGGCCATCGGCACCTCGGCGACGATCTCGGTGCCGACGCCCTTCGGCTCCATCCCGAGCGGGTGGCCGCGGCGCGAGTTGAGATCGCCGATCACGTCGCCGACCGACTCGTTCGGGGCGCTGATCGTGAGCTTGACGATCGGCTCGAGCAACACCGGTGAGGCCTTTGCCATCGCCTCCTTGAAGCCCATCGAGGCACAGATCTTGAAGGCGATCTCGGAGGAGTCGACCGTGTGGTGCTGGCCGTCGACGAGGTTGACGCGCACGTCGCGGACCGGGTAGCCGGCGAGCGTCCCGTGCTCCATCGCCTCGCGGATCCCCGCCTCGACCGCGGGCACGAAGCCGCCCGGCACGACGCCGCCCTTGGTCCGGTCGGCGAACACGAGCCCGGTGCCCGGCTCCGCCGGCTCGATTTCGAGCGTGCAGTCGGCGAACTGGCCGCGGCCGCCGGACTGCTTCTTGAACCGGGAGCGGGCCGAGGCCGAGCCTCGGATCGCCTCGACGTAGGGAACCCGGGGCGGGTGCAGCTCGATCTCGACGCCGTAGCGGCTCCGCATCCGCTCGACGATCACCTCGACGTGGATCTGGGTCAGCCCGGCGATGATCTCCTCGCCGGTCTGGGCGTCGCGATGGATGTCGAGGGTCGGGTCCTCCTCGCGGAGGCGGCGCAGTGCCGCAACGGCCTTCTCCTCGTCCCCGCGGCTCTTCGGCTCGAACGCGAACGACATCACCGGGCTCGGGAACTCGAGTGCCGGCGCCGCCAGCTCGCGAGCCGACTCGCAGAGCAGGTCGCCGGCCTGCGTGCCCTTCAGCTTCGGGACGACGCCGATGTCTCCCGGCCCGAGGTCGTCCACCTGCTCGAGCTTGCCGCCGCGGATCTCATAGAGCTGGCCGATCCGCTCGTGGGCGCCGCTGGTCACGTTCTCGACGGTCGAGTCGGCGGCCAGCGTGCCGGCCAGGATCCGGACCATGTTGAGGCGCCCCGCGAACTGGTCGGCGGTCGTCTTGAAGACCTGGACGACGAGCGCGCCATCCTCGTCGGGCTCGGTCGGGACGGGCTCGCCCCCGGGCCCGATCAGCTCGCGGGCGCCGCGCATCGCCGGCGACGGCAGGTCCTCGATCAGCGCCTCGAGCAGGCGGCCGGTGCCGAGGTTGCGGGTCGCTACGCCACAGGTGACGGGGAACAGATGCCCCTCGGTGACGCCCCGCTTCAGGGCCGAGATGATCTCCTCGTGGCTGATCTCGGCGCCCTCGAGGTAGTGCTCCAGGAGCTCGTCCGAGTTCTCGGCGACCTCGTCCATCAGCTTCTCGCGGTACTCCTCAGCGAGCTCGGCGACCTCGTCGGGGATCTCCGCCTCGACCTCGCCGCCGCGGCCGTCGGAGTCGTGGATGTGAGCCTTCATGTCGATCAGGTCGACGACGCCGCGGACCTCGTGCTCGGCGGCGATCGGGATCTCGGTGGCGACGACGTGCGGCCCGAACGCCGACTTCAGCGCCTCGAGCGTCGCGAAGAAGTCGGCGCGCTCGCGGTCGAGCATGTTGATGAAGACGAGCCGGGGCAGGCCGGCGTCGGCGGCCCGGTGCCAGAGGCGGTCGGTGCCGACCTCGACCCCGGAGACGGCGTTGACGACGAGCACCGCCGCGTCAGCGACCGAGAGCGCCGAAATCGCCTGGGCGATGAAGCTCGGCTCGCCCGGGGTGTCGATCACGTTCACCTTGCGGCCCTCGTGCTCGAAGGTCGCCGCGGCGGCGTCGATCGACATGCCGCGGGCGCGCTCGTCCTCGGCCGCGTCGCAGACCGTCGTCCCCTCCTCGACGCTGCCGACGCGATTGACGACGCCGGCCTCGAACAGCATCGCCTCGCAGATCGAGGTCTTGCCGGCCCCGCGGTGGCCGATCAAGGCGACGTTCCGGATTCGGTCGGCCGGCTTGTGCGACATGTTGCAAACCTATCGAAGCCGCGGCGCTGCCGTCAGGCCGCCGGCGCCGGCCGGGCTGGGCCGGTGGGCGGGCTCAGCCGAGGTCGCGCTTGACGATCTTGCCGGTCGCGTTGCGCGGCAGCGCGTCGATGAAGTTGACGTCGCGGGGCACCTTGTAGCGGGCGAGGTTCTGCTTGACGTAGGCGCGGATCTCCTCGGCGCCGGGATCGGTTCCCTCCGCCGCGACGATGTAGGCGGCGAGGCGCCTGCCGAAGTCCTCGTCGTCGACGCCGACGACCGCCACCTCGGCGACGTCGTCGCGGGCCATCAGCAGCTCCTCGACCTCCTGGGGGAAGACGTTCTCTCCCCCGGAGACGATCATGTCGTCGTCGCGGCCGTCGATGAAGAGGCGGCCGGCGGCGTCGAAGTGACCGACGTCCCCGGAGGACATGACGCCGTCGACGACCTCCTTCGTGCGGCCGTCGGTGTAGCCGCCGAACTCGATCCCGTTCGAGACGAAGATGCGGCCGACTTCGCCTTGGGGGACCTCGCGGCCGTCGTCGTCGAGCAGCCGCACCGTCGTCCCGAGCGTGATCTTGCCGACGGTGGTCGGAGCGGCGCGGTGGTCGGCCGGGGTCGAGATCGAGGCGTAGGCGACCTCAGTCGAGCCGTAGAGAACGTAGAGCACGTCGCCGAACAGCTCCAGGGTCTTGGTCGCCGTCGGCCCCGGCAGCTGCGAGCCGCCGCAGAAGATGATCCCGAGCGAGGAGGTGTCACGGCTGCGGACGGCGTCGTCGCCGAGCTCGTAGGCGCGCTGCAGCATCGCCGGCACGACGACCGTCGTCTCGACCCGCTCGGCGGCGAGCGTGTCGAGCCAGTCCTCGGCGTCGAAGCGGCGCCGGGTGACAACCCGGCAGCCGAGCGAGATCATCAGCACCAGGGTCGCGAAACCAAGCGAGTGAAAGAACGGCGGCGCGATGTAGGCGACCTGGCCGGTCCGGAAAGGGACCCGGTCGAAGATCGCGCCGAGCGTGACGAGCGTGCCGGACTCCTGCCGCGGCGCCCCCTTCGGCGTCCCGGTCGTGCCGCTGGTCAGCATCACGATCGTCGGCTTCTCGTCCGGCATCGGCAGCGGCTCGGTGCTGTTGGCGGCGATCAGCTCCTCGAGCGTCGCCTCCGCCCCGCCCGGGGAGCCGTCGTCGCTCCAAGCGCGGAAGTGATGGGAGGCGGAGTCCGGCGCGCGGCCGTCGTACTCCTCGTCGAAGACGAGCGCCTTGACCCGCTCGCGCTCGCAGACGTCGGTGATCTGAGGGCCGGCGAACTCAGTGTTCATGTAGACGACCCGCAGGCCGAGCTTGCCGGCGGCAAAGGACGCGTCGAGGAAGCCGCGGTGGTTGCGGCAGAGGATCGCGACGCCGTCGCCGGCCTCGAGCCCGGCTCCCCGCCAGCCCCGCGCCAGCGCGTTCGAGCGGCGGTCGAGATCGGCGAAGCTGAGCGTGCCGAGCTCGTCGGTGAAACCGGGTCGTTCGCCCCAGCGGATCGCGGCGGCGGTGCAGGCGCCGCCAAAGGGCCCGCGGCGGACGATCTCGTTGCCCATCCGCGCGAGGCGGTCGGGACGCTGAGGGTGGAGCAGGCCGGCGCGGCCGAGAGCGGCAAGCGACTGGGCGTTGGTGACGGCACCGTCGGCGATGCCCCGGAGGAACGACTGCATGCGGCGATCATTTCAGCCGCAGGGGAGCCGGCGCGGCTCCGTCTGCAGGCGGAGAAAGGATCCGGCTCGACGTGAAGCTGGAAGCGCCACAATCCATCCTCGAGGCGATCGAGCACCTCAACCGCACCGGCACCCGCCCCGACTCTTGACCACGATCGACTTCCACACCGCGGCCCCGGCCGAGATCTACGACGCCGTCGCCGAGATGGACGGCGACGACTTCGAGGAGCTGATGCAGGACCCCGAGTCGCGCGAGCGCGTGATCGAGGCGATGATCGAGCACATGGTCGGCCTCTTCCGGCCGGAGAAGGCGAAGGGCGTCGACGCCGTCATCCACATCAAGCTCTGGGACAAGCCCGGGGGCGGCTACGAGCACTTCGAGATGGTGATCGCAGACGGCGAGTGCAAGCTCGCCAAGCGCCCCCGCAACGAGCCCGACCTGACCCTGAAGGTGCGGCCGACCGACCTTCGCAAGCTCGTCACCGGGGAGACCGGCGCCCGGCGCCTCGCCCTCAAGGGCCGCCTGCGCGCGATCGGCGACATCGGCCTCGGGATGAAGATGCCGGACCTGTTCAGCTTCTAGGCACCGCCGCGACAACGCCAGCGCACGCGCCGAACGTCCCTCACACCTATCTATAGGGGCAGTTGAGGGACGTTCGACCTCGGGAGTGAGGGCCGAGACGCGACGTCAGTCGAGTTCGAAGACGATCTTGCCGACCATCTCGCCGGCGGCCATCGCCGCGAAGCCCTCGCGGGCGTCCGCTATCGGCAGGACGCGGTCGATCTCGGGCTCGATGTCACGCTCGCCGCAGAACCGCATCAGCTGCAGGAGCTCGTCGCGGCTGCCCATCGTCGAGCCGATGATCTGGAGCTGCAGGAAGAAGACACGCGGCAGCTCGGCCGGCGGGTTCGGGCCGCTGGTCGCACCGGTGACGATCACCTTGCCGCCGGGCTTGACGGCCCGGAGCGAGTGCGCCCAGGTCGCCTCGCCGACGGACTCGATCACGGCGTCGACGCGCTCCGGCAGTCGCGCGCCGGACTCGAATGCCGCGGCGGCGCCGAGGCCGAGCGCTCGCTCGCGCTTGTTCTCGCTGCGGCCGGTGACCCAGACCCGGAGGCCGGCGGCGGCGCCGAGCATGATCGCGGCGCTGGCGATGCCGCCGGTCGAGCCCTGGACGAGGACGGTCTGACCCGGGGCGAGGTCGCCGGTCACGAACAGCATCCGGTAGGCGGTCAGCCAGGCCGTCGGCATGCAGGCTGCCTGGGCGAAGCTCATCCCCTCGGGCTTCGGGATCAGGTTGCGCCGCGGCACCGCGACGCGCTCGGCGAAGGTGCCCTGAAAGCGCTCGGAGAGCAGCGAGCGGCCGGGGTCGAGCGTCTCGTCGCCGCGCCAGTCGTCGCTCGAGATCACCGCGTGGACGACGACCTCGTTGCCGTCGGTGTCGATCCCGGCCGCGTCGCAGCCAAGGATCATCGGCAGCCGCTCCTCCGGCAGACCGACGCCGCGCAGCGACCAGAGGTCGTGGTGGTTGAGCGAGGCGGCCCGGACCGAGACCGTGGTCCAGCCGTCGGGCACCTCCGGCTCGGGGCGCTCCCCGATCTCGAGGGCGTTCAGGGGCTCCGACGGATCGGCTGACTTCGCGTACACGGCAAACACGCGGCGCAGTCTAGGAACTGGGATGCTGCGCCGATGGCAATGAAGCCGCCACCGTCCTCGTCCCCGTTCTGGAAGGTCTTCGGGGCGTTCACCAAGGTCAACACGTTCCTCTTCCAGAAGAGCGGCGGTCGGCTCGGCGCGAAGATCCCGTTCGTCGGCTCGCCGATCATCCTCGTCCACCACGTCGGCGCCAAGAGCGGAACCCATCGGGTCGCGCCGCTGATCGGGCTCGCCGACGGCGGCCGCTGGGTGATCGTCGCCTCGAAGGGCGGCACCGACAGGAACCCGGCCTGGTTCTACAACCTGAAGGCGAATCCCGGGACCGAGATCGAGGTCGGCCGCGACAAGGTCGCAGTCAACGCCCGGATCGTCGACGAGGAGGAGCGGGCCGAGCTCTGGCCGAAGCTGGTCGAGATCTACCCGCCCTACGAGGACTACCAGCAGTTCGCCGGCGCCCGGCGGATTCCGGTGATCTCACTCGACCCGAGCTGATCAGCGCGGCCGTTACACGGCCGCCGCGCCGGGACGGTGCTCAGCCGACGGCGCCGGATTCGCGCAGCCCCGCGATCTCCTCGGGCGAGTAGCCCCAGGCGGCGAGCGCCTCGTCGGTGTCGGCGGCGGGCTCCGACGGCGCCGCCGGCAGGCCCGGGGGCGTGCGGCTGAAGCGGGGAGCCGGTGCCGGCTGCCGCTGCCCGCCGATCTCGACGAACGTCCCGCGCGCCTCGTTGTGCGGGTGGCTTGGCGCGTCGTCCATTCCGTAGACACCGGTCGCGCAGGCCTCGGCCGGCTCGAGGATCGCGATCCACTCCTCGCGCGTCTTCGTCAAAAAGACCGCCGCGAACCGCTGCTTGAGCTCGGGCCAGCGCGCCTGGTCCATCTGCGGGAACTCCTCGGGGTCGAGCTCCATCAGCCGCAGCAGCTCCGCGTAGAACTGGGGCTCGAGCGAGCCGATCGCCACGTAGCCCCCGTCCTTGCACTCGTAGGTGTCGTAGAAGTGGGCGCCGGAGTCGAGCAGGTTCTTGCCGGGCTCCCCCCACATGCCGATGTCCTTGAGCGCGTGGATCATCGTCATCAGCAGCGCCGACCCCTCGACCATCGCCGCGTCGACGACCTGGCCCTTGCCGGACGAGCGTGCCTCGAGGATCCCGCAGACGACGCCGAAGGCGAGCATCATCGCGCCGCCGCCGTAGTCGCCGACCATGTTGATCGGGGCGAGCGGCTTCTCGCCGGTGCGCTGGAACTGGCCGAGCGCGCCGGCGAGCGAGATGTAGTTGATGTCGTGGCCGGCGACCTTCGCCATCGGCCCGTCCTGGCCGTAGCCGGTCATGCGTCCGTAGACGAGCTTCGGGTTGCGGGCACCGACCTCGTCGGGGCCGACGCCGAGCTTCTCCATGACGCCGGGCCGGAAGCCCTCGATCAGGGCGTCGGCCGACTCACACAGGCGCAGGAGCATCTCCCGGGCCTCGGGGTTCTTGAGATCGCAACCGACCGAGGGGCGGCCGCGGTGCACGTAGTTCCAGGAGCCGGCGCCGAGCCCGCCGCTTCCCGCCCGCTCGAGGCGGACGACATCGGCGCCCATGTCGGCGAGCATCATCGTCGCGAACGGCCCGGGGCCGATGCTCGCGACCTCGACCACCTTCACTCCACTCAACGGTCCGTCAGGCATGGCCGGAGCCTATGCGGTGGAGCCGTGTGCTTGACGCGCACCCGGCCGGAGCCGATACTCGCCCCGTGGCCCACCCGATTGTCAGCACCCCGCGGCTCGAGGCGGCGATGGGGCGGATCCGGCCGATCGCGCTGGCGCTGCCCGGCGTCGTCGAGCGCCCTTCGCACGGCTCGCCGACCTTCTTCACCGCCGAGGGCCGCAAGGGCCGCACCTTCGCCTCGGTCCACGACGAGCGCGAGTGGTTCGAGGGGCGGCTCTGCCTCTGGGCGGCCTCGGAGGAGGCCGAGCGCGAAGCGCTGATCGAGGACGCGCCCGGCCGCTTCTTCATCCCGCCCTACGTCGGCCACCGCGGCTGGCTCGGCCTGCGCCTCGACCTCGATCCGGTCGACTGGGACGAGGTCGCGGGCGTGATCGAGGACGCCCACGCGCTGCTCGCCTGACGCCGCCGTGAGCCGCGGACCCGGCCGCGCCGGCTTCTTCCGGCCCTCGTCACACGTCCCCGCAACCCCGGCCACATTCATGACTTGATCCGCGCGCCGGCGGGTCCGAGGCTGGGCCGGTGACAACTCCGCCGCGATCTACCGACCGTATAGGTACCCAGATCGCCGTAAAGCGGGCAAGTGAGAGAGCGGGCGCACAGTTCGGCACGCTCGCGCGCCGCCAGCTTCTCGCGGCCGGGATCAGCGATGCCCGGATCCGGAGTTGGATGCGGAGCGGGCGGCTGCACCGCGTGTACCCCGGCGTCTACGCCTGGGGCCGAGCGGAGCTCGCGCCCGATGGCTGCCTCGCCGCCGCCCTGCTCTACGCAGGCGAGGGCTCGGCACTGGGCGGGCTCTCGATGCTGTGGTGGCGCGGGTTGCTCGGCCGCCAGCCGCACCGGATCCGCGTCGATGCACCCGGCGCGGTCGCCTCGATCGCCGGGCTGGAGATCCGCCACCCGCTGGGGATCCGGCGCTCGATGCACCGGGGCCTGCCGATCGTTGCGGCCCCCGACGCGATCATCGCCTCTGCCTCGTCCCTCTCACACAACGCGCTGCGGCTGGTGATCGCGCGAGTCGAGTTCCACCGCCTCGCAACCCTCTCTGCGATCGAGCGCGCGGTGCGGCCGGGGCGGCACGGAGGCGCGGCCGTGCGGGCAGCCCTCGCCGCCCACCTCCCCCAGCTGGCGCGCTGCGAGAACCGTCTCGAGCGCGGGTTCGTCCTGCTGTGCGAGTCGGGCGAGGTCGAGATCCCCGAGCCGAACGTGCGCATCGGCCGCTACCGGCCGGACATGCTGTGGAAGGACCAGCGGCTGATCGTGGAACTCGACGGCGCCCGGGCGCACTCGACCGCGGCGCAGAGAGCGAACGACGCACGCCGCCAGGCCTACCTCGAGTCGCTCGGCTTCCGGGTGGAACGCTTCGAGCCGGATGACGTCTTCGTCACCGGCGCGCGCACGCTGGCCCAGGTGCGAGCGGCGCTCACGGGTGCGCCGGGCTGAGGCAGGTCCCGCCCCGGCATCTTCGCCGCGAATCACCGACCGCATGGGTACGCAGATCGCGTCGGAGTTCCCCGACGCGGCCCGGAGCGCCGGCGCGTAGCGCGCGGCTGGCCCGGGGCGAGGGCTGAACGGACGAACCGCCTACAGGCCCCAGCGCCGTCTCAGGAACGCGCCGATGTCCCCTACGGCGGCTCGCGACTCGGGGATGATCCCGGCCTGGAGCTGGAAGTCGTGCCAGGCGCGGGGGAAGCGCTGCAACTCGACCTCGACGCCCCTGCCCCAGGCGCGGTCGGCGAAGCGCAGCGAGTCGTCGAGCAGGATCTCGTCCTCGCCGATCTGGATCAACGTCGGCGGCAGGCCGGCGAGATCCGCGAACAGCGGTGAGACGCGCGGGTCGGTGAGCGGCAGCGAGCCGGCCCAGGCGCGGTAGGAGTCGTCGAGCCAGTCGCGGCGCAGCAGCGGGTCGGCATGTCGCTTCGACTCGACGCTGGCGCCCGAGAGGCTGAGGTCGGTGACCGGCGAGAGCAGGACCATCGCGGCCGGCGCCGGCACATCCATGTCGGTCAGCGCCAGCGCCGTCAGGATCGCGATCGCGCCGCCGGCCGAGTCGCCGGCGATCGCGACCCGGGCCGGATCGTGGCCGCGGGCGAGCATCTCCCGGTAGGCGCTGAAGACGTCGTCGGTGGCGGCGGGCCAGGGGTGCTCGGGCGCGAGCCGGTAGTCGGGCATGTAGACGTCGGCGCCGGCGGCCTGAGCGAGATAGCCGCCGATCCCGGCGTGGGTGGCGGGGCTGCCGATCACGAAGCCGCCGCCGTGAACCCAGAGGACGGCGGGCCGCAGGGCGTTGTCTCCGGCTCCGATCCCGAGCCGCCAGGTCGGGACCTCGGTACCGCCGACGCGCTCGCGATCGACCTCGGACGGGGGCGGCAGGGTCTTCGTCGCCAGCGCCATGAACCGGCGCTGGAATGGGATCGAGAAGGGCGAGCCCAGGAACGGCTTGTAGAAGAGCCGGAGGAAGACCCGGTAGATGCTCTTGATGACGGTGTTGCCCACGGGCGCAGGAAGCCTAGAGCCCGCCGGGGGATCCGGGCGGACGAATCGGGCGCTTGCGGCGCCGCGGGCCATGCCCTCGCGGATTAGGATGGCCCGCGAATGGTTGAGGTTGCCTTCTTCTTCGGTGCGATCGGAGCCCTCGGCGGCGCGATCGCCGTAATCGGGCTCCGTAACCCCTTCTACAGCGTGCTGGCGCTGGTCGTCCACCTTGCCTCGCTTGCCGGGCTCTTCCTGCTGCTCTACGCCGAGTTCGTCGCCGCCGCCCAGATCGTCGTCTACGCGGGCGCCGTGATGGTCCTCTACGTGTTCGTCGCCGCCTATGTCGGCAACGTCGATGAGCCGCTCTGGGAGCCGATTCCCGGCCAGCGGATCCTGGCCCCGATACTCGGCCTGGCGCTCTTCATCGAGCTCTCGATCGCGATCCTCGGCACCGGCCTGAAGGCGCTCGGCGACGAGGGGCCGACGATCCAGGCCGGCTTCGGCAGCCCGGCGGCGATCGGCGAGCTGATGCTGGAGCGCTTCCTGATCGCCTTCGAGGCCGCTTCGATCCTGCTGCTGCTGGCAGCGGTCGGCGCCGTCGTGCTCGCAGGCCGCCGCCGCGACGACGACAGCAAGCCGGAGCCCGGACGGGGCGCCGGCGAGCGCGTCCCGCTGGAGCACGTGGACTGATGGCCGTCGAGTGGTACCTCGTGCTCTCGGCGCTGCTGTTCGCGACCGGCGCCTTCGGCGTCCTCGTGCGGCGCAGCCCGCTCGTGATCCTGCTCTGCCTCGAGCTGATGCTGAACAGCGCCAACCTCTCGCTGATCGCCTTCTCCCGCTCGCTCGGCAACGCTGACGGTCAGATCTTCGCGATCATGGTGATGGTCGTCGCAGCCTGTGAGGTCGTCGTCGGCCTCGGCCTGATCGTCGCCATGTACAAGCGCCGCATCCCGCTCGACGTCGACGAGATCCGGGAGATGCGCGGATGAGCGCCACCACCTGGGCCTGGCTGGTCCTCGCCTTCCCGCTCGCGGGCTCGATCCTGATCGGGCTCACGTTCCGGATCGTGCCGCCGCGCGTCGCCGGGATCATCGGCACGAGCGCGATCGGCCTCGCCTTCCTGGCCGCGGTCGGGACGCTGCTCGAGCTCGAGAGCCTGCCGAAGGAGGAGCAGCACCTCGTCTCCTCGCTCTACGACTACGGCAGCGGCGCCGGCATCCCGTTCGATCTCGGGATCCTCGTCGACCCGCTCAGCGTCTGGATGATCCTCGTCGTCACCGGGATCTCGACGATGATCCACGTCTACTCGTTCGGCTACATGCAGAGCGACTGGGGCTACCACCGGTTCTTCGCGTACCTGAACTTCTTCGTCTTCTCGATGCTGATGCTGGTGCTCGCCGGCAACTACGTGCTGCTGATCGTCGGCTGGGCCTTCGTCGGCTACGCCTCCTACGCGCTGGTCTCCTTCTGGTACCGGCGCGAGACCGCGACCAGGGCGGGCATGAAGGCCTTCGTGATCAACGTGATCGGCGACGTCGCGCTCGTCTTCGCCGCGATCCTGCTGATCAAGGAGCTGGGCCAGACCGAGTACGTGGCCGTCTTCGAGGAGGCGCCCGCCCACTTCGCGGTCAACGAGTGGACGATCGTCGCGATCTGTCTGCTGATCACGGTCGGCGCCTTCGCGAAGTCGGCTCAGATCCCGTTCCACACCTGGCTCGCGGACGCGATGGAGGGCCCGACTCCGGTCTCGTCGCTGATCCACGCCGCGACGATGGTCACCGCCGGCGTCTACCTGATCGCCCGCTCACACCCGCTCTTCGAGCTCGCTCCGACCGCGGCCGACATCGCCGCCTTCGGCGGGCTCTTGACTCTGTTCGTGGCGGCGACGATCGCGCTCGCGGTCACCGACCTGAAGCGGATCATCGCCTACTCGACGATGAGCCAGATCGGCTACATGATCGTCGGCGTCTCGATCGGCGCCTACAGCGCCGGGCTCTTCCACCTGATGACGCACGCCTTCTTCAAGGCGCTCCTGTTCATGGCCGCCGGCTCGGTGATCGCGGCGATGGCGAACGTCCAGAACATCGACAAGATGGGCGGCTTCCGCAAGGCGCTGCCGTTCACCTTCGTGCTGATGACGATCGGCGCCCTGGCGCTGGCCGCGTTCCCCGGCACCTCGGGCTTTTTCAGCAAGGACGAGATCCTCGTCTACGCAGCGACCCGCGGCGGCTTCTACTGGCTGTTCGCGGTCGGCGGCTACTTCGTCGCCTTCCTGACCGCGTTCTACTCGTTCCGGATCGTCTTCCGCGTCTTCTACGGGCGCAAGGCGCCGGAGGCGAAGGAGCTCGAGGCGGGCCATCTCGCCCACGGCGAGCCCGTCAACCCCGCCGACGGCACGCCCGAGGACACCGAGGTCGGTTTCCCGGGGCCCGAGCACCACATCGCCGAGAAGGGGCCGGGAGGCAGCCTCGCGATGCGGATCGGCATGGGGGTGCTCGGCATCGGCGCCTTGTTTGCCGGCTACATCCAGATCCCCGGCGTCGACGAGGTCGTCACCCACTTCCTCGAGCCGACCTTCGAGAACTCGCCGCTGGCGGCGATCCATCCCTCGACGACCGCCGCCTACGAGGGCATGGCCGTCGGCACCGTGCTCAGCATCCTCGGCATCGGCCTCGCCTACTACCTGTACATCGTCGCCCCCGGCGCCACCGACCGGATCCGTGCCCGCTTCCGCCACCTCTACTCGCTGTTCGTCAACAAGTGGTTCTTCGACGAGGCCCAGGACGCGCTCGTCGTCCGGCCTGTGCAGGCGGTCGGGCGCTTCGCCAACGACTTCTTCGAGCGGGTCGCGGTGCAGGGCATCGTTGCGGTCGCCCGCGACGGCGTGCTCAAGGCCGGCGACGGAGTCCGCTCCCTGCAGAGCGGCTTCGTCCGCTCCTACGCGCTGCTCGTCGTCCTCGGCATCGTCGGCATCGGCCTCTACTTCCTGATCGCGGCGAGCTGATGGAGGCGGTGAGCTCACGATGCTGAACGTCCTGCTCTGGCTGCCGCTCGCCGTCGGGCTGCTCTGCTTCCTGCTGCCGCGGGCGGCCTGCGGCTGGGCCTCGGTTGCCGGCTCGGCGGCCGCGCTCGGGATCTCGATCGCGCTGATCGCCGACTTCGCGGTCGGCTCCTCGGCGCTGCAGCACGCCGTCGACGAGAGCTGGATCCCGGACCTCGGGATCCGCTACCAGCTCGCGATCGACGGGATCAGCCTGTTCCTGGTGCTGCTCACCGCGATCGGCTGGTTCGCCGCCAACCTCTACTCGGCGCTCCAGTACCCGGACCGCCCGCGCACGTACTTCTTCCACCTCGGTCTCGCGCAGACCGCCGTCCTCGGCGCCTTCCTCGCCCAGGACCTGATCCTCTTCGTCCTCTTCTTCGACCTGATGCTGATCCCGTTCTACTTCCTGATCGGCGGCTGGGGCACGGGCGACCGGGTCAAGGCGACGGTGAAGATGATCATCTACACGCTCGTCGGGTCGCTGCTGATGCTGATCGGGGCGATCGCGACCGGCGTCATCTTCGCCGAGCAGACGGGCGAGCTCACCTACAGCATCCCGGCGCTGACCCAGGTGCCGCTGCCGCTCGAGAGCCAGCAGTGGATCTTCTGGTTCTTCGCCGCGGCCTTCCTCGTCAAGATGCCGGCCTTCCTCGTCCACGGCTGGATGGCCGACGCCTACAAGGCCTGCCCGCTGCCGGTGCTGGCGCTGCTCTCCGGGGTCTTGAGCAAGGTCGCCGCCTACGGCTTCCTGCGGGTCGTGCTGCCGGTCTTCCCGGACGCGACGATCCAGTACCAGGAGATCATCCTCGTGATCGCCGTCTTCTCGATCCTCTACGGCTCGGCGATGGCGTTCACAGTCACCAACCTGCGGCTGATCGCCGGCTACTCGTCGATCGCCCAGCTCGGCTTCATCACACTCGGGATCTTCGCCCTGCGGCCCGACGGCGGCGACGGCGCCGTGATCCAGATGTTCAACCACGGGCTCGTCGTACTGCCGATCTTCTTCATCATCGCGCTGCTCGTCGACCGCTACGAGAGCGAGGACATCCGCGAGATGGGCGGCATGGCGAAGAACGCCCCGGTGCTCGCGATCCTGTTCATGATCGTCACCCTGGCGACGCTGGCGATGCCCGGATCCTCCAACTTCGTCGGCGAGTTCTACATCCTCAACGGACTCTTCGCGACCAAAGTCGCGCTCGCCCTGATCGCCTCGATCGGCGTCGCCCTGGCCGCCTTCTACGCGCTGCGCATGTACCAGCGCTCGATGCACAACCGCGTCCACGCGGGCTCGCTCTCGCGCGAGATCACCTTCCGCGAGGCGGTCGTGGTCGCGCCGCTCGTCGCCTGCATCGTCGCGATCGCGCTCTACCCCGCCCTGATCACCGACCGCGGCGAGGCGGCCGTGACCCGCGCGGTGACCGCCGTCGCGATCGCCGACTGCGGCCACCCGGCGGCCGAGAACGTCTCCGAGTCCGCCGGTGCGACCGACTACACGCTGATCTTCGAGGACGGCTGCTACTCCCGCTACGGGCTCGGCCCCGAGCCCGGTGAGGAGAGCTCGGGCGAAGGCGCGGCCGGCGGTCACGGCGAAACGGGCGCGACCGGCGAGACCGAGGGCGCCGCCCCAGCGGGCGAGCCCGCCCCCGAGGGCGAGCTCTCCGCGCCGGACTCCGCCGACGATCCCGACGTCCTGCGCTGCGCGAAGCTGGCGACGCGGACGGGCGAGCTCGATCAGGCGCTGCTCGACAACTGTCTGCGATCGGCCGGGATCGATCCGACCCAGGTCCAGATCCCCGGGGTGGCCGAGTGATCTTCGACGCTCCCAGCATCGACTACGCCGGCCTCTCGCCGGTGATCGCGCTCGTCGTCGGACTCGTCGTCGTCCTGCTCGGCGGCCTGTTCAGCGAGCGCGGCAACCGCTGGGTCTCGACCGGGCTGACGGCGCTGACGCTCGCGGTCACCGCGGGGCTGCTGATCTGGAGGCTCGGCGAGCCGCCTGCGGACCTCGTCGCCGGCGCCCTGCGGATCGACGGGCTCTCGATCGTCGCCTCGCTGATCTGCCTCGCGGCGGCGGCGATGGCGCTGCCGCTGATGCTGCGCGATCCGGGCGCCGAGGAGGCCGGCTTCGGGGAGACGCACGCGCTGCTGCTCGGCTCGATCCTCGGCATGGTTCTGCTGGCCGAGTCGCAGAACCTGATCGCCTTCTTCGTTGCGCTCGAGCTGCTCTCGATTCCGCTCTACGTGCTCTGCGGCAGCCATCGCAGCCGCACCGGCTCGCTCGAGTCCGGCCTCAAGTACCTGATCGTCGGCTCGCTCGGCTCGGCGACGCTGCTCTACGGGATGAGCTTCATCTACGGCGGCTCCGGCTCGACCGACTTCGGGGCGATCGCCGAGGGGATCGGCAGCGACCTCGCCGACGACCCGCTGATCCTCGTCGGCATCGGCCTCTGCGCCGTCGGCCTCGCCTTCAAGGTCTCGGCCGCCCCCTTCCACCAGTGGACGCCGGACGTCTACCAGGGCGCGCCGACCCCGATCACCGCCTTCATGGCCGTCGCCACCAAGGTCGCCGTCTTCGCCGTCTTCGCCCGCTTCTTCATCGTCGCCCTCGGCCCGAGCGCCGACGAGTGGCAGCCGGCGCTGGCGGCAATCGCGGCGCTCTCGATCATCGTCGGCAACGTCGGCGCCGTCACCCAGCGCTCACTGAAGCGGATGCTCGGCTACTCCGGCATCGCCCAGGGCGGCTACATGCTGGTCGGCCTGCTCGTCGGGCTCGAGATCGGGATCAACGCGCTGTTCTTCTACCTCGCCGCCTACGCGCTGATGAACCTGGCCGCGTTCGGCGTGATCGCTGTGCGCGAGCGCGAGACCCCGTTCGGCGACGACATCAGCTCGGTCGAGGGCCTCGCCAAGGACCGCCCATCGCTCGCCTGGCCGCTGACGATCTCGATGCTGGCGCTCGCCGGCATGCCGGGCACCGCGGGCTTCTTCGGCAAGGTCTACCTGGTCGAGGCCGCTGTCGCCGGCGACTACACCTGGCTCGGCGTGCTGATCGCGATCGGCTCGATGATCTCGCTCGCCTACTACCTGCGGGTCGTCGCCGCGATCTGGATGAGCCCGAAGCCGAAGCTGGTGCCGGCGATGGCAGGAGCCTCACAGGAGGCCGACGCCGGCGGCGACTCACGGCAGCGCAAGGGCGAGCTCGAGCCCGGCGTCGCGATCGGCGGCGGCCGCAGCGGTGGCCGCTGCCTGCTCGTGCTCGGCGTGCTCGCGATCTGCTCGATCGGCACGATCGGCTTCGGCGTCTACCCCGACCCGCTCGCCGACTTCGCAGCGAACGCGGGCGCGGCGATCACCGAGATCCTGTTCGGCGGCTAGAGCCGGCCCGGGCGCGGACCGATGGAGGCCGCCCAGCTCGCCGGAACCGTCGTCTTCGCGATCTCCGGCGTGCTCGCGGTCGCCGACCGCGACATGGACTGGTTCGGGGCGCTGCTCGTCGGCGTCGTCACCGCGCTCGGCGGCGGCACGCTGCGCGATCTCGTGCTCGGAGCGCCCGTGCTCTGGGCCGACGACACCACCTACCTGTTCGCGGCGCTCGCCGGCGCGGTGGCGGCGATCCCGCTGGCCCGGGAGCTGTCCCGCCGCTCGGCCGGCCTCGTCGAGCGCACGATCCGCGTCGCGGACGCGGCCGGGCTCGGTCTGTTCGCGATCGTCGGCGCCGACGTCGCCCTCGAGCTCGGCTTCTCGGCCCCGGTCGCGATCGTCACCGGCCTGCTCACCGGCGCCGGCGGCGGTGTGCTCCGCGACGTGCTCGCCGGGCGCCGGCCGCTGATCATGGGCGGCGAGATCTACGCGACGGCGGCGATCGCCGGCGCGACCCTCTACGTGGGGCTTGTCGAGCTCGCCGACGTCGAGCAGGCCGTCGCCGGCTCGATCGGCGTACTCGTCGTGTTCGCGATCCGGGTCAGCGCAATCCGTCGCGACTGGCGCCTGCCCCGGCTGGACGTCTAGCCGAAGGCCTCTGGCGCGGCCCTGACGCCGGCCAGCGGTCATCCTCCTCCCCCGTGGTCTACATCGCCCTGACGATCATCGCCGCCACCTGGGCGGGCCTCACGGCCGAGCGCCGGATGCCCGGACGCGCCGGCACGGGCTCGCGGCGGGCGCTGACGCTGGTCCTCTACACGGTGCTGCCGGCGGTCGTCTTCCTCAACCTGGTCCGCGCCGACCTCGACCAGGACCTGCTCGTCGGGATCGCGCTCGGCTGGGTCGTGGTCGTTGTCTGCGCGGCGGCCGGCTTCACGATCGGCTCGCGCTGGCTCGCGCTCGAGCGGCCCCAGATCGGGGCGCTGCTCTGCTGCATTCTCGTCTCCAACTCCGCCTACCTCGGCTACCCGCTGGTCGCTGCCCTGCTCGGCTTCGACGAGCTCAGCGACGCCGTCGCCTACGACGTCGGCGTCGGTGCCGTCTCGCTGCTGATCGGCGCCTTCTCGGTCGGCGCCGCCTTCGGGACCAAAGCCGGCGAGACGCCGCGGCAGCGGGTCCGCTCGTTCTTCGCCCGCAACATCCCGCTCTACGCGGCGGGCCTGGCGCTGCTGGCGCCGGAGTGGATGGCGCCGGATTGGGCGGTCGACGCCTCCCGGGTCGCGATCGTGCTGCTGCTGCCGGTCGGCTTCTTCGCGGTCGGCGCCGCGCTGGCCGAGGACGAAGAGGAGGCGGAGCTCAGCTTCCCGCCGCCCTTCACCCGTGAGACGGCGACCGTGGTCGGCCTGAAGCTGGTGCTGATGCCGGCGCTGCTGTTCGCGCTGGCGCTGCCGCTGATCGACCTGCCCCCCAGCTTCCTGCTGCTGGCGGCGATGCCAAGCGGGCTCAACGCGATGATCGTCGTCCACGCCTACGGGCTCGACCTGAAGATCACCGCCAACGCGCTGATCTGGACGACGGCGATCGTCGTCCCGGTGGCGCTGGTCGCCTCGTTGCTCTGAGCGCCGTCAGCTCCGAAGTCAGTTGGCTCGCCGCCGGGCCGGCCGATCGTGCGGCCGGCCCGGGACGATGACGTCGATGACGCCGTTTGCGACTCAGTCGAGGTCGAAGCGGTCCAGGTTCATGACCTTGACCCAGGCCGCGACGAAGTCGTCGACGAACTTCTGCTCGGCGTCGGCGCTGGCGTAGACCTCGGCCAGGGCACGCAGCTCCGAGTTCGAGCCGAAGACGAGGTCGACGCGGCTGCCGGTCCATTTGACGTCGGCGGAGCCGTTGCGGGCCTCGTACGACTTCGACCACTCCGAGTCCTCGGTCGCCGACCACTTCGTGCTCAGGTCGAGGAGGTTGACGAAGAAGTCGTTCGTCAACGTCTCCGGCACCTTCGTGAAGACGCCGTCGCGGGAGCCGCCGTGGTTGGCGCCGAGAACCCGCAGGCCGCCGACGAGGACGGTCATCTCCGGTGCCGTCAGCGTCAGCAGGCTGGCCCGATCGAGCAGCAGGTACTCGGCCGGCAGCCGGTGCTCGCCGGGGTCGTAGTTGCGGAACCCGTCGACGCTCGGCTCGAGCGCGGCGAACGACTCGACGTCCGTCTGCTCCTGGCTCGCGTCGGCGCGACCCGGGGTGAACGGGACCTCGAGCTCGCGGCCGGCGGCCTTCGCCGCCATCTCGATGCCGACGCCGCCGGCGAGGACGACCAGATCGGCGAACGAGACCTGGGTGCCGCCCGCGGAGTTGAACGACTCCTGGATCCCCTCGAGCGTGCTGAGCACGGTCGCGAGCTTGTCGGGCTCGTTGACGGCCCAGCTGCGCTGCGGCTCGAGCCGGATGCGGCCGCCGTTGGCGCCGCCGCGCTTGTCGCTGCCGCGGAACGACGAGGCCGCCGCCCATGCGGTCGAGACGAGCTGCGAGACCGACAGACCCGAGTCGGCGATCCGCTGCTTGAGCGTGGCGACGTCGGCCTCGGCGAGTGGCTCACCCGCGGGCGCCGGGATCGGGTCCTGCCAGAGCAGCTCCTCGTCCGGGACCTCGGGGCCGAGGTAGCGTGAGATCGGGCCCATGTCGCGGTGGGTGAGCTTGAACCAGGCACGCGAGAACGCCTCCTGGAGCTCCTCGGGGTTCTCGTGGAAGCGCCGCGAGATCGGCTCGTAGATCGGATCGAAGCGCAGCGCCAGGTCAGTCGTCAGCATCGTCGGCGCGTGCGTCTTCGTCGGGTCGTGGGCGTCGGGCACCGTGCCTTCACCGGCGCCGTCCTTCGGCTTCCACTGGTTGGCTCCCGCAGGGCTCTTGACCAGCTCCCACTCGTTGTTGAAGAGGATGTCGAAGAACGAGCCGTCCCACTGGGTCGGCGTGTTCGTCCAGGCGCCCTCGAGGCCGCTGGTGATCGTCGCATCGCCGGAACCGCTCCCGTAGGAGTTGCTCCAGCCGAGGCCCTGCTGCTCGAGTGGGGCCGCCTCGGGTTCGGGGCCGACGTACTTCTCGGGATCGGCGGCGCCGTGCGTCTTGCCGAAGGTGTGGCCGCCGGCGATCAGCGCCACGGTCTCCTCGTCGTTCATCGCCATCCGGCGGAACGTCTCGCGGATGTCGACCGCCGCCTTGAGCGGATCGGGCTCGCCGTTCGGGCCCTCCGGGTTGACGTAGATCAGGCCCATCTGCACGGCGGCGAGCGGGTTTTCGAGATCGCGATCGCCGGTGTATCGGGTGTCGCCGAGCCACTCGGTCTCGGGGCCCCAGTAGACGTCCTCGTCCGGCTCCCAGACGTCCTCGCGTCCGCCGGCGAAGCCGAAGGTCGGAAAGCCCATCTGCTCGAGCGCGACGTTGCCGGTCAGCACCATCAGGTCCGCCCAGGAGAGCTTGCGGCCGTACTTGCTCTTGACCGGCCACAGCAGGCGCCGGGCCTTGTCGAGGCTGGCGTTGTCGGGCCAGGAGTTGAGCGGCGCGAAGCGCTGCTGGCCGGCGCCGGCGCCACCGCGGCCGTCGCTGATCCGGTACGTGCCGGCGCTGTGCCACGCCATCCGGATCATCAGCGGCCCGTAGTTGCCGTAGTCGGCAGGCCACCAGTCCTGCGAGGTCGTCAGCACCTCGGCGATGTCCTGCTTGACCGCGTCGAGGTCGAGTGACTCGAACTCGGCCGCGTAGTCGAAGTCGGCGCCCATCGGGTTCGCCTCGACCGGGTTCTTGGCGAGGATCTTCAGGTTGAGCCGCTCCGGCCACCAGCCGCGGTTGCCGCCGCCGGCCTCGGTCGGCGCGGGGGCGCGATTCGGATCGAACGGGCAGCCGCCGTCCTCATCCTGGTTCATCTCTCCAACTACGGCATCGGGCTTGTCAGACATGGGGTCCTTTCGGGGGAATTGCTTGTTCAGTTGGCGCTCGGGCTCTCGCTCGAGCAGTCGGGGCAGAGGCCCCGGTAGACGACTTCGGCCTCGTCGATCACGTAGCCGTGATCGTCGGAGGCGGACAGACACGGAGCGGAGCCGACGGCGCAATCGACGTCGGCGATCGCCCCGCAGGAGCGGCAGACGATGTGGTGGTGGTTGTCGCCGACCCGCGACTCGTAGCGGGCGACGGAACCGGGCGGCTGGATGTGCCGGACGAGGCCCGCGTCGGTCAGCGCTCGCAGCACGTCGTAGACGGCCTGGTGGGAGACCTCGCCGAGGTCCTCGCGGACGAAGCCGATGATCGAGCCGGTGTCGGCGTGCGGATGCTCGTAGACGGCATCCAGCACCGCCAGCCGCGGACGGGTGACGCGCAGATCGGTTCCACGCAGGAGTTGCTCGAGTTCCGCGGTCGTCGGCACGGCCCGGGACTCTAGCTCTTTTCTTGAATGAATCAAGACTGGAGCGACCGGGCACGATCCCAGGCCGAGCAATACGGTGGAGGCATGAACGCCGCGGCGGTGATCGGAGGGCTTGCGGTCGGAGCGGCGGTCGGGGCGCTGATGTCCTCGCAGACCGTCTGCATGAACGCGGGCTTCCGTCGTGCGGTGTTCGAGCGCAAGCCGGAGATCCTGCGGATCTTCGCGGTCGCGATCGCCGCCCAGCTCTTGCTGATCCCCGTCCTGATCGCGTTCGACGTCGAGCTCTTCAGCTCCCCCTCGGCGCTTCCGGCGATCGGGCTGTTCCCGGTCGCTCAGGTGATCGGCGGCCTGCTGTTCGGCGCGGGCATGGCCTTCGCGGGCGGCTGCATCACCGGCATCCTCTGGAAGTCCGGCGCGGGCTCGATCGCGACCGCGATCGCGATCGGCGGCTTCATCGCGGGCGAGCTGCTGATCCGGGGGCCGTTCGAGAGCGTTGCGGTCGATCTCGACGAGGCCTCGTCGGGAGCGGACGAGCAGACCGTCTACGGCCTGCTCGGCCTCGACTACGTGCCGATCGCGCTGGTGCTCGGGGCGCTCGGCCTGGTGCTGCTGCGGCGCAGCTCCTCGACGGTGATCCGGACCGGGCTGCTGCTCGGAGCGCTTGGGGCGATCGCCTGGATCGTCGCGGGCTGGGCCGACTACGGCTACGGCCTCGGCTTCGTCGGCGTCCCGACCAACATCCGCGACTCGCTCGACGCCGGCGATGCGGGCCTGCTCAGCTTCGCCACGTTCCTCGCCGTCGGCGTGATCGCCGGCGCCGCCGTGACCGTCCGTGGACCGCTCCGGCTCCCCGACGCCAGCCGATCGCTCCGCGCCGCGGGCGGCGGGCTCGCGATGGGAATCGGCGGCACGCTCGCCCATGGCTGCAACATCGGCAACGGCCTGACCGGCGTGCCGCTGCTCTCGCTCGGCTCGCTGCTGGCGATCACGATGATGGCCACCGGCGCCCTGCTGACCTGGAAGTTCGTCCTCGCCTCGCGCCCGGCGCTGCGCGGGAGCGAGCGACCCGAGCCGGCCTGGTAGCGGAGGCCCTAGACCGAGGGCTTCGGTGGGGCCGCCATCAGCTCCACCTTGTGGCCGCCCGGGGCGTGGATGAAGGAGCGCTTCTCGCCCCAGAGCTGCTGATGCTCGTCGACCTGGAAGCCGGCCGCCTCGAGCGCGGCGACGTCGGCGTCGAAGTCGCGGGCGACGAAGGCCGGGTGGCCGAGGACCGGAACCGTCGCGCCCTCGGTGACGATCAGGTGGACCTGGGTGCCCTCGCGCTCGTACCAGGGGATCCTGCCGCCGAGCTCGGGCGGGGCGTCGATCGCGGCGAAGCCGATCAGGGTCAGCATCTCGCCGAAACGCTCGGCGTCCTCGGGCGGCACCTCGATCGAGACGTGATGGAGCATCGCGGCTGAATCTACTCCGATCACTGCACCTTCCGCGAATCGGCGGACCCCCGCCCGCCGATCCCTGATCTAGGATCGCCAACCCGCGATGCGTTACCCCGTCGAGACTTTCACCGAGGCCGAGCAGCAGCTCCTGCGCCCCCATTTCACAAACCTCGACGAGCCGGTCTTCGCGCTCACCAACCTGCCCGAGACGGTCAAGGGAGCGCTGTTCGCACGCTACTCCCGCTACCAGGGAACGCTGCGCCGCCTCTACCTGGACGAGTTCGCCGCCGACGCGCCGGAGGGCGGCCGGCCCTTCGACGCCGAGGAGGGCAAGCGCGCGGCCGAGCTGTATGAGCGGATCTTCCTTGGCTACGGCGATGACTCCGTCGCCCAGCTCGGCGGCGCCCACCTCGCCTGCGAGTGGACCTCGAACGTGCTCACCAAGGTCCTGCAGCGCGGCCGCCTCGCCGCCTACCTCGAGCAGTCGACCCGCTACATCCCCTACGACACACCGATGTACGAGGACGCCAAGCCGCGCTCGCCCGGCAGCTGGCGCTACTACCGCGACGACGATCTCGGCCCCGAGTATGCGATCGCGATGGACGAGATCTTCTCGATCTACTCGCGCCTTCTGGAGCAGGTGACGGCCTGGGCCGAGGGGCGCTGGCCCCGCGGCGAGGAGCCCGAGGGCGCCTGGAAGCGCTCGATCAAGGCGAAGGCGCTCGACCTGCTGCGCGGGCTGCTGCCCGCGGCGACGCTCTCCCACGTCGGCATCTACGCCTCCGGGCAGGCCTACGAGCAGCTGATCATGCGCCTCGCCGCCTCGCCGTTGCCTGAGGCCCGCGACTTCGGCCGGATGGCACTGACCGAGCTACAGAAGGTGATCCCGAGCTTCCTCACCCGCGTCGACCGGCCCGAGCGCGGTGGCGAGTGGATCAACTACTTCGAGCAGCGCCGCGAGACGACCGAGCGCTGGGTCGCCCGGCTCGGCCTCGACCGCCGCGAGGCGGCGACGGGCCCCTCGGTCGAGCTCGTCCACGTCGACGGCAACGAGGACGACCTGCTCGCCGCGTCCCTGTACGAGTCGACCGGCATGCCCGAGTCGGCGATCCGCAACCGGCTCGACCACCTCGACCCGATCGAGCGCGACCAGCTGCTCGACGAGCTCGTCGGCGAGCGCGCCAACCGGCGCCATCGCCCCGGCCGCGGCTGGGAGACGGTCCGCTACCGCTTCGAGATCGTCTCCGACTA
This sequence comes from uncultured Solirubrobacterales bacterium, assembly GCA_963793415.1. GTDB lineage: Bacteria > Actinomycetota > Thermoleophilia > Solirubrobacterales > 70-9 > CAXMST01. The sequence goes on from CAWCAC010000002.1 coordinate 173,013, forward strand.
CGGCGGCTTCCGCGACATGCAACGGCACCGGATGCTCAACTGCCAGTGGCAGACGCTCGGCCCCGACCTCGGCGCCGGAGTCCCGGAGGAGGTCATCGAGGCCGGTGCCGGCGACGAGTACCAGCGCGCCCTCGACATCTCGCGAACGGAGTTCGACCGGCTCGAGAACGCCGGCCTCAACGCCGCCGCTCCCTACGCGCTCTGCCTCGGCTACCGGATCCGCTACGTGCTCGACATGAACGCGCGCGAGGCGATGCACGTCTGCGAGCTGCGCTCCGGCCGCGAGGGCCATCCGACCTACCGCGCCGTCGCCCAGGCGATGCACGAGCGAATCGCCGACGTGCACCCGCGGATCGGCGCCGCGATGCGCCACGTCGACTCGACCTCGGAGCCGCGCCTGGAGCGGATCATGAGCGAGATCCGCACGCACCGGAAGCGCGCCGGCGTGGGGTCGGCGACGGTCTAGGACGGGGCGCGGTCCCGGCTGAAGGCTGGGCCGTTTGGGCTGGGGGTGGGGGCCGTCCGAGGGCGTCCTCCGGGGGCTCGAGCCGGGTATTTGCAGAGAGGGTGAGGTGGAGGAGGGCGCCGGCCGTCCCGAGGCGGGGCTGGGTCGTCCTTCGTCACGCGAGGCGCGTGGGCGTCACGGTCTCGTAGCTGTTGTCCGGGCCCCGCGCGACGCGATCCACATCGGCGTCGTATAGCGGGGTCAATGTGGATCGCTGCCGCGGCCTCCCCGGGAATCCACCCCGAAACCGCGACGAAACACGCGCACCGTCTGACCAACCACAGACCGCACTCCTTCCCTCACTGCAAACTCGGAGCGGCCTGAGGTTCGGGGGCTATGGAATTTGCCGACGGACCTCGCAGCCGCTTACCCGGTCGCGGCCGGCGCCGCCGGCGCAGAGGTCGTTGCCGGTAGCGCCGTCGAGGCGGTCGTTGCCGCCGCCCCCGAGCAGCCTGTCGCCACCCGCGTCTCCGGCGAGGCGGTCGGCGCCGGGGCCGCCGCAGACGAGGTCGCGGCCGGCGGAGGCCGTGACGACGTCGGCGCTCGGGCCGGCGGCGATCACGTCGCGGCCGCGGGTTCCCTCGAGGCGCTCGCCTGACCCGGTGCCGACCACCGTTGCCACCTTGCCCCCGCAGCGGGCCTGCGTTGCCTCGTACAGCTGGCGCGCGAGCGAGCCGAGGTAGGGGCCGAAGATCCGGTTCGGCTGGTCCCGGTAGCCGTAGGAGATGAGCGAGCCGGCGATGCCCTTGTTCGAGATCCAGCCGCCGCCGCTGGCGCCCTGGGTCATGTCGCAGCGCATCGAGATCGTCCTCGGACCGATCCCCCGCTTCGAGGCCGGATCGAGGCCGCTGAAGCGGGATCTGCAGAAGCGCTCGCGGCGGCCGTCGAAGCCGTCGTCGGGGTTGGCGGGATAGCCGAAGGCGGTGTAGCGGCGGTCGGCGTCGGCGCCGAAAGCGATGCCGCGGGCGCCGACCGCGCCTTGCAGGTCGCCGTTGCGGTTCGGGCGCACGGTGGCGAATCCGACGTCGCCGGTGGGATCGCCGAACTCGGCCCAGATCGGCGTCGAGTACAGGCGGGTCGCGTGCCAGGCACCGAACGGCGCGCTGCCGTCGGCGTAGGCCGGGACGAAGACGAGCCTGCCGGCCCAGTCGCCGCTGTGGCCGCCGCCGTGCACGCAGTGGCCGGCGGTCAGCACCAGGTTGGCGCGGTTGGAGCGGATCGCCGTGCCGGAGCAGGAGGCGTCGCCGCCGGCCGCCGTCCTGAAGAAGACACGGCCGTGCATCCGCAGCGCCGCCGAGGCGGGGTCGGGGACGAGACCGTGCTCATAACCGCGCCCCCCGATCGCGCCCGATCCGACGGGCGTGACCCGGCCGGCACCGGAGGCAGCGAGCTCGAGTGGCCTGCCGGGGGCGGCGGCGATCGACGCGGTCAGTGGGCTCGAGCCGGCGCCCGGCCAGACCGCCTCCGTGGGCGCCGGCGGCTCGACCGCGTCGGCCGCCCGCATCCGCTCCGCCTTCCAGTAGCCCGGCCGGCGCCCCCGCCCGCCGCAGCGCGCGCGACAGCGACGCCGTCCACGGCGGCACCGGCCGGAGCGGGAATCAGGCACAGCCCCGCCAGCGCGGCTGCCGCGCCGAGTCCTCTCCGGAGTGCCGAGCCCTCCATGCCGCCTATCTCGTCAGCACCCCTCGCCCGCTTGAGCATCGCCGGTGCCCGCGGCCGGGTTACCGACCCTGGTCCCCCCTCGTCAGGGAATCAGGGGATCTTCTTCTCGCTCTCGCAGCTCTTCGCCGAGTCCCTGCCGGCGCCGCCGTTGCAGCTGTCCTTGCCGTCGCCGCCCTTGATCTTGTCGTTGCCGTCGTCGCCATAGAGCTTGTCCTTGCCGCCCTTGCCGGCGATCTCATCCTTGCCGCCGCCGCCGCAGACCGTGTCCTTACCGCCCTTGCCGTTGATCTCGTCCTTGCCGCCGAGGCCCTTGATCACGTCCTTGCCGCCGGTGCCGCGCAGATCGTCGTCGCCGCCCGTGCCGAGGATCGTCACCTTCTTGTCCTGGCAGTACTCGGCCTCGCCCGCGATCTGTTTGTAGAGCTGCTTGGCGGTGCCGTCCAGGTAGGGGCCGTAGAGGCGCTGCTCGCAGACGAGCACGACGCAGTAGCTGTAGCTGTTGACGGAGAGCAGGGTGCCGTCGGCGATCCAGCCGCCGCCGCTGGAGCCACCGGTCATGTCGCAGCCGATCCAGTCGGTGTTCGGGCCGGAGCCGGGCGGGTTGTCGGTGCCGCCGAGACCCGACTGGCAGGCGAACTCGCGCCCGCCCGTGAACTCGATCGGCGGCTGCTCGGCCGGGTAGCCGTAAGACGTGTACTGCTGGGAGCGGGGCTGGTTGAAGCCGATGCCGCGACCGCCGACGACCTGGTTCAGCGTCTCGCCGCCGCCGTTGGTCGCGACCTTGGCGGCGCTGTAGTCGTAGGAGGAGTTGCCGTCCTGGCGCCAGTCGTCCGGCGATGCGAGCTTGACCGCCGGCCACTCGCCGAACGGCGCCGCCCCGTTCTTGAAAGCGGGGACGAACATCCAGTTGGCCGCGTAGCCGCCGCCGAGCGTGTCGAAGACGCAGTGACCGGCGCTCCAGACGACGCTGCCGTTGTTGGAGCTGATCGCCGTTCCGGAGCAGACGTAGTCGCCGGGGGCCGAGCCACCCTTGACGGTGAGGAAGACCTTGCCGTGCATGCGGACGCTCTCCGCGGAAGGATCGGTGATCTCGGTCCGGGTGAAGCCGGAGCCGCGGTGCGCCCGTGGCTCTGCGGCGAGCCCCTGCTCGAGCTCCGGGACCGAGGCGGCGTCGGCGGCGACCGGCTCGACGAGCGTAGGTGTACCGGTGGTGGCGTCCGCCGCCGCGCCCGCAGCGGGTGGCTCGCCCGCCGCGATCGGATCGAGCGGCTCGGCCTCGCGCATGCGCTCGGCGGTCCAGTAGGAGCGGACGCCGCTGGCGTCGGCCTCGGCCACCCCGGCTCCATCCGCGGCAGCAGAGGCGGCCGGCGTGGCGCCGAGGAGCAACGCTATCGCGACTGCTGCGACCGAGGCGCGGGTGCGCAGGCTGCTGTTCGAACGCTCGGGTCCCACCTTCGTCACAACACTAGACCCGGGCCGACGGTGCGGCGCCGCTCGGGAATACGCCCGCAGCGGCGTGGGTAGATAGGTTGCACGCGTCCTATCCCGGAGGAGAGAGTGATGAGCGAGACCCATGGCGGCAGCGGCGACCTAGACGTACTGCTCCAGACCGAGCAGACGTTCCCACCGCCGCCCGACTTCGCCGCGCAGGCGAACGCCTCCGATCCCGAGATCTACGAGCGCGCGAACGAGGACCCCGAGGCCTGGTGGGGCTCGTGGGCGGAGAAGCTCGAGTGGATCTCGCCCTGGGACGAGGTCCTCGACTGGTCCGACCCGCCGTTCGCGAAGTGGTTCATCGGCGGCAAGATCAACGTCTCCGCCAACTGCCTCGACCGCCACGTCGACGCCGGCAACGGCGAGCGCGTCGCTTACTTCTGGGAGGGCGAGGACGGGAGCAAGCGCGAGATCACCTACGCGTGGCTGCTGGAGGAGACGCAGAAGATCGCCAACGGACTCAGGTCGCTCGGGATTGGCAAGGGCGACGTCGTCGGGATCTTCATGCCGATGGTCCCCGAGGCGGCGGTGGCGATGCTCGCCTGCACCCGGATCGGCGCGATCCACAACGTCGTCTTCGGCGGCTTCTCCGCCAACTCGGTCGCCGAGCGGATGGAGGTCTCCGGCGCCAAGGGGCTGATCACCGCCGACGCGACGATGCGGCGCGGGCAGCCGACGCCGATGAAGTCCGCCGTCGACGAGATCATCGGCGGGCTGCCGGAGCTCGAGCACGTGGTCGTCGTCGACCGCTGCGGCACCAACCCGCCGATGAGCGACGGCCGCGACCACTTCTGGCACGAGCTCGTCGAGGCCGCCGACGCGGAGTGCCCGCCGGAGGCGATGGACTCCGAGGACCCGCTCTTCATCCTCTACACCTCGGGCTCGACCGCGAAGCCGAAGGGGATCCAGCACACGACCGCCGGCTACCTGACCGGGGTCAGCGCCACCCACAAGCTCGTCTTCGATCTCAAGGAAACCGACGTGTACTGGTGCGCGGCCGACATCGGCTGGGTCACCGGCCACTCCTACATCGTCTACGGCCCGCTCGCCAACGGCGCGACCAGCGTCATGTACGAGGGCGCTCCGAACTACCCGGCCGAGGATCGCTGGTGGGAGATCGTCGAGCGCTACGGCGTCACGATCATGTACACGGCGCCGACCGCGATCCGGGCCTGCATGAAGTGGGGCACCGAGCATCCGGAGAAGCACGACCTGACGAGCCTGCGGCTGCTCGGATCGGTCGGCGAGCCGATCAACCCGCGCGCCTGGCTCTGGTACCACACCTACATCGGCGGCGAACGCTGTCCGATCGTCGACACCTGGTGGCAGACCGAGACCGGCGCGATCATGATCACGCCGCTACCGGGCCTGACGACGACCAAGCCCGGCTCGGCCACGATCCCCTTCCCCGGGATCGAGGCGAAGATCTTCAACGAGGCCGGCGAGGAGGTCGAGGAGGGCGGCGGCACGCTTGTCCTGACCCGGCCCTGGCCGGCGATGGCGCGGACGCTCTACAACGAGCCCGACCGCTTCGTCGAGACCTACTGGGATCGCTACGGCCGGGACGTCTACCTCGTTGGCGACGCCGCGCGCCGCGACGAGGACGGCTACTTCTGGATCGTCGGCCGGATCGACGACGTGATCAACGTCTCCGGCCACCGGCTCTCGACGATGGAGGTCGAGTCGGCGCTCGTCAGCCATCCCCGCGTCGCTGAGGCGGCGGTGATCGGCGTTCCCGATGAGGACACCGGTCAGGCGATCTTCGCCTTCGTCACTCCGGAGGGAACCGACAAGGGCGACGACGAGCTCGAGGCCGAGCTGCGCGAGCACGTCGCCTCGAAGATCGGCAAGCTGGCGCGGCCGAAGCGGATGGCGTTCGCCGACGATCTGCCGAAGACCCGCTCCGGCAAGATCATGCGCCGCCTGCTTCGCGACATCGCGGCCGGCAACGAGCTCGGCGACGTGACGACGCTGCGCGACCCGGGCGTCGTCGACGACCTGACCGAACAGCTGAAGAAGTAGGGCCGATCGGCGGGGGCCCGCCCGCCGCCGACGAGCCGCCCACGGATACGTCACAATCCGCACGTGCGCCGCTGGGGTTTGCCAAAGGGAGTGAGTTTCGCCGCGACCGCGCTCGCGGCGATCGCGGCGCTGCTCCTCGCCGTGCCCGCCACCGCCACCGCCGGCGCCGGCGGCGAGCCCGTGCTGAAGGCGATCAAGGACTACCCGGGGCTGACCACGTTCAGCTGCCGCACCGACCCGATCACGCTCTACCCGGGGCAGAACACGAACGACATCCGGATGTCGGAGACCTGCCCGAACGCGACCAAGCTCACCAAGGGCCCGGTCAGCACCGACGTCTTCGCTTCCGACTCGACGACGATGGGCTACATCACGCGGTTCAAGCCGAGCATGGTCGAAGTCCATCCCGACGGCTCGAAGACGGTGCCACCGGTCTGGGACCTGCATCTGCACCACGTCGTCTGGGCCGACTCGAACGGCAACCCCCGCTTCGGCGCCGGCGAGGAGAAGACGATCTCGAAGATGCCGCGCGGCTACGGCGCCAAGGTCGCGGGCGGCGCCAACTGGTTCATCAACCAGATGCTGCACAGCCTCAACGCGTCGGAGGGACGCCAGGTCGAGCTGACCTGGGAGATCGACTGGGTGCCGGCGTCGGTCAGCCTGAAGCCGCTGGAGCTGCGCTGGCTCGACGTCGCCGGCGCGCCCCACTTCTACCCCGTCTTCGACGCCGAGAAGGCCTTCGACTCCAACGGCGACGGTCGCTACACCTTCCCGAACGAGGTTCCCAAGGACCCCTCGGCGCCCGGCTACGAGGAGCGCGAGAACATCAGCCCGGCGCGCCGCTGGGTGATCCCCGCCGGCGGTGTCACGCTCGTCTCCACCGGCGGTCACATGCACCCGGGCGGTAAGCGCACGAACATGCAGGTGGCCCGCGACGGCGCCGACCCGGGCACGGTTGCCGGCGACGACCCGGGCGAGGTCCGCCAGCTCTTCCGCAGCGACGCCCGCTACTACGAGCCCGCCGGCGCAGTCAGCTGGGACGTGAGCATGGAGGTTTCCCGGCACAGCTGGCGGATCAGCCTGGAGGAGGGCGACGTCGTCTCGATCAGCGTCACCTACAACGTCAAGCGCGGCGACTGGCCCGAGTCGATGGGGATCATGGCCACGGCCTGGTACCCGGGTCACGGCGATCCCCTCGCCCGCGATCCCTTCGATGACTCCGACGAGGTCCAGGCGATGTTCGACGACGGCGGCATCGTCACCCACGGGCACCTGCCCGAGAACGCCGACGCGGAGGCGCGCAAGGACCTCGGCCTGCCGGATCCCCGCAGGCTGCCGTCGCAGGGCCCGGTGCCGCCCGGAGGCATCGACATCGACAGCTTCGTCTACTCCCCCGGAGGCTTCTCCGCCGTCCGCGCCTTCCCGCAGGAGCTGATGGAACCCGTCGTCGTCGACCGCGGCGAGACGGTCACCTTCACCAACAACGACGCGCTGCCGACCGAGACGAACGAGGAGCAGGTCTGGCACAGCATCACCTCCTGCGCGGCGCCCTGCAACAAGGGCTCGGGCATCGGCTACCCGCTCGCGGCGGGGCCGATCCGCTTCGACTCCGGCCAGCTCGGCTTCGGCCGCAACTTCAGCAGCGAGGTGACGACCGGCTCGAACGAGTTCACGACGCCGCCGCTGACCAAGGCCGGCAAGACCTACTCCTACTTCTGCCGGATCCACCCGTTCATGCGCGGCTCGATCAGGGTCCGCGACAAGGGCTAGAGCCGTTCAGCGCCGAGGGTGCGCCGCACCCTCACCGGGCAGCCCCCGACTCCGGATCCGCCGCCGCGGGCGCGGGTGTACCCGCCGGCGCCGGGCGCCTCAGCAGCCAGAGCAGGAAGAGCGGCAGCAGCACCGTCGCCGTCAGGCCGAACGCGTTGGCGAGCGCATCGGCTGTCCCGTAGGGCTCGAGATTGAACAGGTGGTAGATCGTGTGCGGGAGGCTGAAGGCGAGGAACGAGATCAGCGCGATCGCGACGAGCCGGCGGCCGAGGAACCAGGCGGCGGCGCCGAGGAAGATCGCGGTCGCGAGGAAGAGGCCGCCGACGTCGCGGACGAGGTGCTCGCTGTAGGCCGGCAGCGCCTCGACCCAACCGCGCCCGAGCGGGAAGTCGTCATAGAAGGAACGGGGCGCGAACAGCGCGTAGAGGCCGTCGATTCCCTGTAGCAGGGCGAGGCCGCCGAGCCCAGCGCGGAAGATCAGCTGCCGGCCGGCGGGGATCTCGTCGGCGTCGGCCAAGCTCAGTCCCTCGACTCCAGCGCCGAACGCGAGAGCGCCACCCAGGCGTCGAGAAAGCGGTCTTCGCTGACCCGCTGCATGCGCTCTCCGAACATGATCCCCTGGAGGGCGCGACCGATCAGCGCCTCGGCGATGACCGCGGCGGTCGCCTCGGGATCCCTGGGGACGACACCCAGCGCGGCGGCTCTCGAAGTGAACCAGGTGATCGCGAGCTGGCGCCCGCGGGCGACGATCGCGTCGTGGAAGTCGGCGGCGATCTCGGGGAAGCGGTCGCCCTCCTTCATCACGATCCGGGCCAGCTGCCGCTCGCTCTCGAGCTCCTCGAGCGCGAGCTTGCCGATCGTCCGCAGCTCCTCGTCGAGGTCGCCCGCGGGGAGCAGGTCGATGCTCACGTCGATCCGGTCGATCGCGTCCATGCGCTCGGCGAGAGCGGCGCCGAGCAAGGCGCGCTTCGAGGGGAAGTGCTTGTAGAGGGCGCCGCTGCGGGGCACGAGGCCGGCGGCGGCCTCGATCTCGCCGACCGAGGTGCCCTCGTATCCGTTCTCCGCGAACAACTCGAGCGCGGCGGCGATCAGTCGCTCGCGCGTGGTCGGCGCCGTGCCCGGTGAGGGCACGGCGCCACCCGGCTGCGGCCGGGCGGGGGTCGAGGTGAAGTCGGCAGTGGTCATAACGCTCGATTACCACTGTAAACAAGCGATTACCAAAGTCAAGCCCCCGAACCCCTAGGCGCATTCAGCCCGGTGGCAGCGCCGCAACCGAGGTCGGGCGGCGTCGCGGGCGCTCCCGCAGCGGCCGCCGGACTCATCAGCAGATCCGCGATCAGTGCCGGAGCGAAGGCTCCGGCCCACATCAGCGTTGCTTGCGCTTGCGCTTGCGGGGCGAGTCGCCGGAAGGCGCCGTGCCGTCGCCGACGCCGTCTTCGTCGTCGGAGGCGGAGTCGGACCTGTCGGTCGCCTTGCCCTCGACGACGTCTCCATCGCCGCCGCCGGCGAACTCGTCCGGATCGGCGAGCTCCTCCTCGGTCGGCGGTGGCGTCTCGCCCGGCTTCGGCCACGGCATGGCCTCGCCGGCGGCCCATGCGGGCGGGCGATTCCCGTACCACCAACCGGCGATCAGTGGGCTGACGACAAGGACCCAGACGGCGAGCGAGAGCGGGCCGATCAGCACGAACCCGGCGCCGAGCGCCATCCCGAGGGTGCCAAGGAAGCGGGTCATCAGGCCCGCGCGCATCGCCTGCAGCGAGGTGTAGATGACGGCGACGACGAGCGCCAGCAGGCCGGCGATCTGGAGGCCGCCGAAGATCGAGTAGGTCGACTCGTCCGTGAGCAGCGTCTTCGCGGCCTCGTTGGCGTCGGTCCCGGACGGGGCGTTGTCGATGAAGGTGGAGGCGACCGAGTCGTAGGCCGCGAAGTAGAGCATCAGCGAGATCGCCAGGAAGACGGGGCCGACGACGCAGAGGCCGATCAGCGAGCGCCGCATCTCCGGCACGCGGGCGGACGCTGCGGTGAACAGGAAGGTCAGCGGGGCCGCGAACAGCAGCAGGCCGACGGCCTGGATCATCTGGCTCAGCAGGATGTCGTCGCGGGCCAGCTCGAAGGCCTCCATGCGCTCGGCGTAGGCGTCCTGGGCGAGCTGGTTGAAGTCGCTACCGAGCCCGAGGATCGGCGGCAGCAGCGTCATCACGACGCCGAGGATGCCGACCATTCCCGCGATCCTGCCGAGGCGCTGTTCGCGGTCGATGAGCTCTTGCTTGTCCATGGATCTGGTGCCTGCGCGGGCGAAGCCGGGGGCGGCCGGCGCTTGGCAGGACGCGTATCTTAGGCGGGCTCGTCCTCGGCGGGAATCTCCTCGGCCGCCGCGTCGACGACGGGCTCGCTCCCGGCCTCCGAATCCGGCCCTTCCGTGGCCGCACCGGGGCCGCTCGGGCCGGGCGTCGCCGCGGGGTTGGCGGCGTCACTGCCCTCGCGGCCGGGCAGCTCGGCGGTCTCCGGCCCGGGCCTGATCGGGTAGTACTCGTGGTCGGTCGGCTCGGCGATCCGGCTGATCCGCTCGCCGATCCCGAGGACCACGTCGAGGAACGGCGCGGCGAGTGCGATCAGACCTTCGACGCGGTTGCGCGTCCCCTCCTGCTCCGGGGTCAGATCGGCCATCGGCGGCACCGTAGAGCAATCGAGCCGGCCCGACGCGCGCCGGGGCCCGGTGCCGTGCTTGATCTAGCCTTCGGCCGATGAGCGACCCCTCCCCCGCCGCCACCTCCGCCGCGACACCGTCCCCCTCCCAGACCGGCCCGGTCGTCGTCTACGGCGCCTCCGGCTACACCGGCAAGCTGATCTCGGCCGAACTCGCCCGCCGCGGCGCCGACTTCAAGATCGCCGGCCGCAGCCGCGAGAGGCTCGAGGCCGTCGCCGCCGGGCTCGACGCCACGCCGGAGGTCGCCGCGGTCCCGCTCGACGACGCGGCCGGCCTGCGATCGCTGCTCGAGGGCGCCGGCGCGGTGATCGCCGCCGCAGGCCCGTTCACCGAGTACGGGGAGCCCGTCGTCGCGGCGGCCGCCGAGACCGGGACCCACTACGTCGACACGACCGGCGAGCAGCCGTTCATCCGCACGGTGATCGAGAAGTGGGGCCCGATCGCCGCCGGCAACGACGCCGCCCTGGTCAGCGGCATGGGCTTCGACTACCTGCCCGGCGACCTGATCGCCGCGCTCACCGCCGACGGCCTCGGCCGCGTCGATCTGCTCACCCTCGCCTACTCGATCCGCGGCTTCGGCGCGACCCGCGGTACCGCCCTCTCGGCGCTGGAGATGATGGGCTCGGGCGACGTCGAGTGGGTCGACGGGCGCTGGCAGGAGGGCGCCCGCAACGTCACAGCCGGCAACTTCGACTTCCCCTCGCCGATCGGCAACCGGCGCGTCGGCCGCTACCCCGCCGGCGAGCAGATCACGGTGCCCCAGCACCTCGACGTCGGCACGATCCGGCAGGTGATCGACCTGACCTCGGTGACGCCGCCGATCCTCGGTCCGCTCGCGGGCCCCGCGATGACGGCGACCGGAGCGCTGATGAACACGCCGCTTCGTGGCCTCGCCGCGAAGGCGATCGCGCGGCTGCCCGAGGGCCCCGATGAGAAGGCGCGCAGGGCGGTCAGCTACATGATCGTCTGCGAGGCGAGCGGTCCCGCCGGCCACCGCCGCGGAGTCGTCCGCGGCAGCGACGTCTACGGGATCACCGCGGTGACGACCGTCGAGGGAGCGCTGCGGATGGCCGCCCCCGGCTACGACCGCAAGGGCGGCCTGGCGCCGGCCCAGGCCTACGACGCCGCCGACTTCCTGACGACGCTGGCGCCGCACGGGATCAACTGGAACGTGCAGGAGCTCGACTGATGGCGTCGCGGCTGGAGCGGATGAAGCGCAAGGCGCAGGCGCGGGCCGAGGCGGACGCCGCGCGGGTCGCCCCGCCCGATCCGGACGAGGATCTCGCCAACGCCCACTACCCCTGCCCGGTCGAGGGCGCGACCCTGTTCGGCTGGACCGCCTCCAAGCACTGGGACCGCAGCGAGGACCCGACCCTGATCGACCACTGCGAGGAGTGCGGGATGGCGGTCACGCGCCGGGCGGGCCCGCCGGACGTCGCGGCCGAGCTCGCCGCGCTCGAGCGAGAAGGCGACGAGCTCGTCGTCCCCAACCGCCGCAGCTTCGCGGCCTGGCTCGGCGCCGCCGGCTGGGCCGACCTCGGCGCCGACGAGCACCGTCTGCACCTGACCGAGAAGGCAGCGCGAACGCTGCTCGCCCAGCAGGGCACCGAGGTCCTCTCGGTGCGGACGCCGTTCTCGTGGCGCTCCTACACCGGGATGCTGCAGACGATGGTCAACGGCTTCACGCTGCGCAACAACTTCTGGCGGCACCTGCGCCACGGCAAGCTCGAGCCGCGGTCGACGACCGATCGTCTCGCCTTCGCGCTCGACGGGATCGTCACCGTGCTCGTCGCGATCCCGCTCTCGGTCGTAGCGCTGATCGTCGAGCTGATCGCGTCGCTGGCCGGCCGCGGCAACCTGATGCGCTTGCGCACCGCGCCGGCGCTCGAGGGCCGCGTCGACGAGTCCGGCGGCGACGCCGTCACGGGCTGACCCGGACGCCCGTCCACGCCGGCCGGAGCCGGCGCGGTGCGGGAGCTATGCTGAGCTCATGGAAGCAGGTGGATTCGGCATGTTCGGCGACCCCGACGAGCTGCGCGAGCAGCTCAGCAACATGGCCGAGCAGATGCAGGGTGCCCAGCGAGTCGCTTGGGCCGACAACGCGATCGAGCTGGCGGTGAAGATGACCGTCGCCGCGATCGGCACGATCGACACCGACGGCCCGGCCGACCAGCAGGCGCACGAGATCCGCGACGCAATCCGCCTGATCTTCCCCGAGGCCGTGACGCTGGTCTCGGAAGCCCGTCAAGGCCTTCAGTAGACGCGTCCTCTGACGCGGCGCCGAGGGCGCCAACCACCACGAACGTCCCTCAGCCGTATCCATAGGGGCAGGTGAGGGACGTTCGTCGGCTCTCGTGGGCGGTTGCGGCCTCAGCCGCCCGTGGGCGCCCTCAGCCGACCAGGCCCCGGGCCCGCAGCTCCGCCAAGGCCTCGTCTGCCTTGTCTGTGACCGTCTGGCTTGCGACCCAGGCGGCCAGCTCGGGGAGGCCCTGGTCGAGGCTGACCTCTGCTTCGAAGCCGAGGATGTGCCGGGCGGCGTCGGTCGAGGCGTAGCAGTGGCGGATGTCGCCGGCGCGGAACTCGCCGCTGATCTCGGGCTCGAGCGCGGGGGCGATCAGCTCGGCGAGGGTCTGGGCCAGCTCGACGATCCGGATCCGGTTGCCGGCGGCGACGTTGAAGGCGCCTCCCGGCGCGTGGGGCGCCTCCATCGCCGCCCGCGTTGCGCGGACCACGTCGCTGACGTGGATCGGGTCGCGGATCTGGCGGCCATCCTCGAAGACGAGCGGGCGCTTGCCGGAGAGCAGGCGGCTGGAAAAGATCGCGGCGACGCCTGTGTAGGGGTTGCCGAGCGCCTGCCGCGGCCCGTACGTGTTCAGGTAGCGGAGCGCCACCGTCTCGATCCCGTAGGCCTCGCCGAGTACGAGCGCGAGCTCCTCGGTGTCGCGCTTGGAGATCCCGTAGACGCTGACCGGCTGCAGCGGCCGGTCCTCGCGGACGGGGATCGGGCTCAGCTCGCGCTCGCAGTTCGGGCACCTCGGTTCCCAGTCGCGCTCGCGCAGCTGCGCGACCGGGCGCAGCCCCGGCGCCACCTCGCCGTGCTCGGGGCACTCGTAGGAGCCCTCCCCGTAGACGACCATCGAGGAGGCGACGACGACGCGCCTGATCTCGTCGCGGCGGGCGATCACCTGCTCGAACAGAGTCGCGGTGCCGCCGCTGTTGGAGTCGATCGCCTTGCGCACGTTGACCATCGACTCGCCGTTGCCGACGATGCCGCCGAGGTGGAAGACGCGGTCGCAGCCGTCGAGCGCCCGCTCGACGTCGTCGGCGCTGCGCAGGTCCCCGACGACGAGCTCGGCATCGGCCGGCAGGTGCTCGGGCGGCTCGCCCGAGGGATGGGCGAGCGGATCGAGGCTGTCGAGCACCCGCACCTCCTCGCCCGCGGCGAGCAGGGCCTCGACCAGGTGGCAGCCGATGAAGCCGGCGCCGCCGGTGACGAGCGCCTTCTGTCCCGCGCCGCCGCTCACCAGACCGTGTTCACCGCGAGCTCGGTCAGCAGCGCCTGTCCTGCGAGGAGTCCGATCACGAGCGGAACCTTCTCACGCGGGACGACCGCGGCGGCGGCCAGACAGGCGAGCGGCCCGAGGAAGAGCCAGATCCGCTCCGTCTCCGCCTTGCTGAAGCCGAGCAGCGCCGCGATCACGACCACGGCGAACAGCGAGACGGCGATCGCGTTGCCGGTGCCCAGAGCCCGGGCCGTGTACCAGGCGACCGGGGCGCCGGTGAAGACGAAGAAGGCGACCGGCGATCCGAACAGCCAGAAGATCCACGGGCGCGCGTTCGAGATCCCGAGCTCGTAGGCCTCGTTCGCGGAGTGGAGCACGCCGAGCGGGTCATAGCCGGAGGCAGCGAAGAGGCTCAGGTAGGTGAAGCCGAGCACGAAACCGGCGAGCAGGCCGAGCAGCAGACCCTGCTTGATCCCATCGCGGAGCATCACGAACAGGGCGGCGAAGGCGCCAATCGCGAGCAGCGCCCAGGAGAAGAAGGAGGCGATCGCGAGCGCGACGGCGCCGATCGTCCGGCTCCCCCACTCGCGACCGAGGAAGAGCGGCACGCAGACGAGCCCGAGCGTCGCGAACAGCGCGTCGGCCGAGGCGACGCCGTAGATCATCGCCGCGGGCGAGAAGGCGAGCATCGCGGCGGCGGCGCGCGCCTGCCCCTCTTCGAGGTCGAGCCTCCGTCCCGCCCACCAGGTCAGCGGCACCGCGAGGATCCCGGCGACGATCACGAGCGCGGCGAAGGCCTCGGGCCCGTCGATCCCGAGCCAGTGGCCGAGAAGCAGCGTGCCCGGAGGATGAGCCGAGGGGTGGATCGGCAGCGACGGCGCCAGCTCCGAGAAGCGGTCGAGGAGAAAGTGGACGCCGACCTTGTCGACGGCGCTGAGCGCAGGCAGGTACTCGTTCGCCGCCTCCGGGTCGAGGCCGAAGACCGAGTACCAGGCGTCGACCCCGTCGCGGACAGCGGCCAGCCCGAGCCGCGCGCCCAGGCCGAGCAGGGTGATCGCGATCAGGAAGGTGGCCGGCGAGCCGAGCCCGCGCACGAACGGGATCGAGGCGGCGACGCAGGCAGCGAGCACCAGCGCCCAGAGCACCTGGGCGTCGCCGAAGACCGGGTCCCAGGTGACGAAGAAGGGTGGATTCGCCGTCCCGAGCCCGGCACCGGCGCCGCTGGCGATCAGCCCCCAGGCGACGGTCGCCAGGGCGACGGCGCTGAGCGCGAGCGCGGTCCCGGTGCCGGGCTCGCGCAGGAAGTGACGGGAAGACCCGGAGCTCACGCAGCGGAGACAACCACACGCGGCGCCGAGTTTCCGCGTTCGTAATGAAGGTCCGGGTAGCGTCTCCCTTGATGGAGCCAGGGCCAGGCCCGGACGCGGGCCCCGATCAGACCGTCGACGTGATCCTCCCCGTCCTCAACGAGGCGGCAGCGCTGCCCGGCGTGCTCGGGGCGATGCCCGCGGACTACCGGCCGCTGGTCGTCGACAACGGCTCTACCGACGGCTCCTCCGGGATCGCGGCCGAGCTCGGGGCCGAGGTCGTCAGCGAACCGGTGCCCGGATTCGGCTCGGCCTGCTTCGCCGGGCTCGAGGCGGCGCGCTCGGACGTCGTCTGCTTCATGGACTGCGACGGCTCGCTCGACCCCGCCGACCTGCCGCGGGTGGCCGGCCCCGTGCTCGCCGGCGAGCGCGAGCTGATGCTCGGCGCCCGGCTCGCCGATCCCGGCGCCTGGCCGGTCCACGCCCGCTTCGCGAACCGCTTCCTGGCGGCGATGATCCGGCGTCGGACCGGGCTCGCACTGACCGACATCGGACCGATGCGCTGCGCACCACGCAGGAAGCTGCTCGAGCTCGGGATCCGCGACCGACGCTTCGGCTGGCCGCTGGAGATGGTCCTGCGCGCGCACGAGTCCGGCTGGCGGATCGGCGAGGTCGGCATCCCCTACCGCGAGCGCGAGGGCCGCTCGAAGGTGACGGGCACGTTCCGCGGCACCGTGAGGACGATCGGCGACATGAGCAAGGCGATGCGATGAGCGGCGCGGCGCAGTCGGCGTCCGGTGCGCTCGACCCGGCGACGATCACCCTGATCGTGATCGCCAAGGAGCCGGTGCCCGGCCGCGCGAAAACGCGCCTCGCCCCGGCGCTCGGCGAGGGGGGCGCCGCCGAGCTCGCCGAGGCGGCGCTGGCCGACACGCTCGAGGCGGTCTCGGTCGCCGCCCGGTCCGGAGGCAATCGCGTCCTGCTCGCGCTCGACGGCGAACCCGGTCCCTGGCTGCCGCCGGCGCCGCCGGCGATCCGGATCACGCCCCAGCGTGGCGGCGGGCTCGGCGAGCGGCTCGGAGCTGCCTTCGACGACGCCGCCGGCCCGGCGCTGCTGGTCGGCATGGACACTCCGCAGCTCCGGCCCGAGACGCTGGGCTCCGCCTGCGCCCTGCTCTCTGCCCCCGGCTGCGACGCGGTGATCGGGCTCGCTGATGACGGCGGCTTCTGGGCGCTCGGCCTGCGCGAGCCGGACGCGTCGCTGTTCGTCGGGGTGCCGATGAGCGAGGACGAGACCGGCGCCCGCCAGCTCGAGGCGCTGCGCGCGGCCGGTCTCGAGACGCTGCACCTGCCGGTGTTGACCGACGTCGACGAGATCGGCGCCGCCGAGCGGGTCGCTGCCGAGGCGCCCGACACGCGCTTTGCGGCGGCGCTGGCGCGACTGCGGGAAGAGGCGCGATGAGGGCGCTGACGGTCCCGCGGCTGGTGGCGCTGCTTGCGGTGGCGATGCTGCTGATCCTGCTGATCGCCGGGTGCGGCTCCGAGGAGGGCTTCCCGCCCCCGGCCGAGCCCGCGACCTCGCCGAAGGTGGAGTCGCTCGAGGACCTGCCCGGCGTCATCGTCGACCTCCCGGGCGAGGCCGAGGGCATCGTCGCCGACCCCGAGACCGGGATCGTCGGCGTCAGCGTCCGTGACCCCGACAAGCTGCTGCTGGTCTCGGACATGCTCCCGCCCGAGCCACGGAAGGGCGAGGTGACGCCCATGGCGAGCCCGAACTGGCGGGAGGTGAAGGTGCCGGAGTCGGCGCGGCACATGCAGCTCGCCGCGCCCGGCGGCCCGATCCTGACCACGGCCGAGTACACCGACGACCTGGTCGAGGTCTCGCTGCCCGACGGCAAGGTGACGACGACGAAGGTCGGCGACTTCCCCCACGACGCGACCCAGGCGGACAACGGCCGGATCTTCGTCGCCGACGAGGGTGGCGACTCGATCTCGGTCGTCGAGGACGGCGCCGTGAAGATGACGCTGCCGGCGCCAGAGCAACCGGGCGGTGTCGCCGCCTCCGGCAACAGCATCGGCGTGATCGCCGTCGCCGAGCGAGCGCTGGGCACCTACGACGCCGACACGCTGGAGCCGACCGGACAGATCGACGCCGGCGTCGGCCCGACCCACATCGCCGCCGGCCCCGACGGCCGCTTCTACGTCGCCGACACCCAGGGGGACGCGATTCTGATCTTCGAGCCCGGGCCCGAGCCGCGCCTGCTCGACCGCGCCAACCTGCCCGGCAGCCCCTACGGGATCGCGATCGACGAGCGCAACGAGATGCTCTGGGTGACCCAGACGGCCCGCAATCGCGTAGTCGGTTTCGAATTGACCGATCTCGCCCCCAGGAGAGTCGTCAGCTACGCGACCGTCGAGCAGCCGAACACGGTCGCCGTCGATCCGGCGACCGGGGTCGTCTATGTCGCCGGCCGCGCCAACGGCGAGCTGCAGGCGATCGATCCCGCCAGGGAGACCGGGGACGCCTGATGAGCGCGCCGGGGGAGAGCGAGCGGCCGAAGAACTCCGGGGCGCTCGGCGGGCTCGCCGACTCGGTGCGGATCAGCGCCGAGGCGAAGCAGCCGCCGGCGCCGATGCCACCCGAGCGCGGGCCCTTCGACCGCGACTTCTGGCGCAGCCCGCTGCGCGGCGAGTGGCTGACCTCGTTCCTCGGCTCGATGCTGCTGCCGCTGGTCCTGATCGCGGGGATCACGGGCTTTCTCTCGCACGCCGCCTACGACCCCGACCTCGGCGCCAACGGGATCACCGGTGGCTTCGACGACGGCTTCTACTTCTTCGACTGGCCGACCAACCCGGCCTGGCTCTACTCGGTCACCCAGGGCCTTCACATCCTCTGCGGGCTCGGCGCGATCCCGATCCTGATCGCGAAGCTCTGGTCGGTGATCCCGAAGCTGTTCTCGCGGCCGCCGGTGACCTCGGTCGCGATCGGGCTCGAGCGGCTCAGCATCGCGACGCTGGTCGGCTCCGCGCTGTTCCTGTTCGCGACCGGCACGCTCAACATCACCTACTGGCTGCCGTTCCCGTTTCCGTTCACCCCGGCCCACTACTACGCGGCGATCGTCTTCACGGCGGCGCTCGCTCTGCACGTGCTCGTCAAGCTGCCGGTGATCCGCGACGCGTTCGGCCGCGACGGTGTCTTCCGGCCGCTCGGCGAGGGAATCGAGATGATGCGCGCCGCCGGTCCCGAGGAGACCGCCCGGGACTCACTGGCGGCGACCAACCCGGCCTCGCCGACTATCTCCCGCCGCGGCCTGATCGGGACGGTCGCCGGCGCCTCGGCCGGGATCGTCGCGCTCAACGTGGGCACCAACATCCTCTCGCCGCTGCGCGAGACCTCGCTGCTCTCGGCCCGCGGCCAGAGCTACGGCGACGGCCCGAACGACTTCCAGGTCAACAAGACCGCCGAGCTCGCCGGGATCGACCCGGGGCAGACGGGAGCGAGCTGGAGGCTGGTCCTGACCGGCGGCGAGCAGGACGTCGAGCTGAGCCGGGACGAGCTACTCGCGATGGAGCTGCGAACCGAGCGCCTGCCGATCGCCTGCGTCGAGGGCTGGACCTCCTGGCAGACCTGGACCGGGGTGCCGCTGCGGGAACTCGCCGCCCTGGCCGGCTTCGAGCGCGCGACGGTGTTCGTCGAGTCGCTGCAGGAAGCGGGGGCGTTCGCGCAGACGACGCTCAACGACGGACAGGTCGATGACGATCGCTCGCTGCTGGCGCTGGAGGTCAACGGCGTCGACCTCTCCCCCGACCACGGCTACCCGGCACGGGTGATCGTGCCGGCGCTGCCCGGCGTCCACAACACGAAGTGGGTCAAGCGGATGACCTTCACGCAGGCGTAGGGCGAGATGGCGGAGACGACCGAGACACGCAACCGGGCCGACCGCTTCCGCTACGAGTACGGGGCCGGGCCGCTGCACCTGATCGCAGTCCTCGCGAGCCTCGCGATCGCGCTGTACGCGATCCTCCGCATCTTCGAGATCCCCAGCACCGGCGGGATCCTGCTCTGGATGGGCGCCGCGATCGTGATTCACGACCTGATCGCCTGGCCCCTGTACACGCTGCTGATGCGCATCGCCGAGGAGGGCATCGACGCGAGCGTGCGGCCGCGGCGACGGGCGCTGTTGACCCTCAACCACATCCGCATCCCGGCCGCCTTCTCGCTGGCCCTGCTGTTGATCAGCTTCCCGCTCGTGTTCGTGATCGACGAGCCCTATTACATGGCGACCACGGGTCTGGACCTCGACCGCTACCTCGGCAACTGGCTGCTGATCACCGGCGTCATGTTCGCCGTCTCCGGACTGCTGCTGGCGCTGAAGCTGCGCAGCCGCTCGGCCGCTCGGCCGATGATCGCCGGCGGCGGCGCTGCTGCCGCCGGACCGGCGCGGCCCGCCGACCCACCACCGCCGCCGCGGGCCCTGGTCTGGGCGGCGAAGGGGACGCTGTTGGTTGGAGCGCTGTTCGCCGCCTGGGTCGTCGCGCTTGCGATCTACGGCGTGATCGAGTCGTTCCCGATCTGAGCCGGTGCCGGCACGCGCCGGCAGCCATCGGTGCGCCGGCGACGCCTAGCTTCGGCGGCGATGGGCAGAGACGGCGGCTCTGGAAGCGCGGATCGGCGGTGTTTGGCCCGGCGGGAGTCGGGCGCGGCCAGCGTCGAGCACGCGGCGCTGGTGCTGCTGGCGGCCGTGGTCGCGTTCGCGGCCGTCGCCGGAGCACGGCTCGTGGCGAAGGACGATCCGACCCCCGACCTCGCCTCGGCGCTGCTGCGCAAGCAGCGCTGCGCGGTCGCCTACCCCGGCCCCTGCTGGCAGGACCCGCTGACCGAGGCCTACGGGCGCCGGATCGCCGGGGCGGTCCGGGCCCTGGCGCCGGCGGTGGAGGCGGTCGGCGGCCTGGTCGGGGTCGACTACCGGCGGTGCCGTGGGGTGCGCTGCGCGACGCCGCGGCCCGGGGCCGAGGGCGCGCACCTGACGCTCTCGGGCCGGCGCACCGCTGCCTTCACCTCGATCGCCGAGCGCGGCGACGGTTCGGTCGCGATCGACTACTGGATCTACCGGCCGACGATCGGCTGGGAGCGGGTGGCGGTGGAGGCCGGTGTCGCGACGCTCGATCGCTACGCGGCGACGCCGCTGCCGGAGACGGCCGACCCGCAACTGATCCCGCTGGAGACGACCCTCGGGCGCGACGAGGCGCGCTTCCCGCCGGCCGAGGAGCCGCCGTGGCGGGGCCGGATCGAGAGTCGCTGGGGGCTGTGAAGGAAGGAGACAGGTATGAATGGCCGCGCGGCGCTCAAGATCCGTCGCCGGCCGGCCGATAGCTGGGGGGTAAGCCACGGGCTCACACAGGTCGCGGGACCAACACCACAATCCTCAGGTAGGGAGCATCTTGAAGAGAGCACTGACGCTCGCGGCGATCGTCGTCGCGTTCATTTCGATTGCCGTTCCCCAAGCAGCCTCGGCTGCGAAGAACGGGCCGATCCTGTTCACCGACTACGACGCGATCTGGCGGGTCAACGCCGACGGATCGGGGATCAAGAAGGTCCTCAACAAGCCCGCCTGGAGCATGGCTGCCTCGCCCGACGGCAAGCGCCTGCTCTACACCCACGGCGGCCTCTACCTGACCGGAATCAACGGCGGCAAGGTCAAGAACCTGCTCAAGCGCTACCCGACCGAGGACAACTTCGCCGGCGTCAACTGGGCTTCGTGGGCCCCAAACGGAAAGAGGATCGTCTTCGCCGGGCAGAACGACACCCGGCTCTACACGATCAAGCCGAACGGAAAGGGCCTCCGGTACCTGCTCGGCAAGAACCGGACGGGGACCAGCCAGCCGGCGTACTCGCCGAACGGGCGTGAGATCGCGTTCCTCGACACGTGGGCCGGGTCGTCGCTGATGGCGGTCAACGTCAAGACCGGCAAGGAGCGGCTGATCTACCCGGGCGACGGTCCGGCGGGGACGGCTGTGGACTTCGATTGGCACCCGAGCGGACAGCGGATCGCGTTCTACGCGCCGTACCGGGACTGGATGATCAACGCCGACGGCAGCGGACTGCGGCAGATCTCGCCCGACCAGGCCTTCGTCTCCTACGAGGACCTGACCTACTCGCCCGACGGAACGAGGCTCGTGGGACGGACGGTCGCCAACGGCGGCACGACCAGCGAGCTCTGGCTGATGGACGGCAACTTCGGCGCCGGACCGGGTGGCTTCGTCGATGAGATCACGACCGGGTTTCCCGGCAGCGCCTTCGCGCCTGAGTGGGCGCCGCTTCGGGCGAAGTAGCGGTTGGCTCCCAGCCCGGGACGGCCCGCTCGGGGGGCGGGCCGTCCCGTAGCCGCTGCCCCTGCCTAGCCGGCGAGCGAGATCGCGACCTGCTCGAGCGCGTCGTAGGACTCCTGCATGCCCCCCTCCATGCCGGAATCGATGTGGGCGTCGCGGTGCGACTTCTCCTGATGGGTGACGAGCACGGTCAGCTTCGTCCGCTCGCCGCCGTCGATCGGCTCGAACATGATCGTGTTGACCGCGTAGGCGTCGGGCATCCCCTCGAACACCTCGGTGGTGACGATGCGCTTGCCCGGCACGAGCTCTCGATAGGTGCCGTGGAAGGCGACCTCGAAGCCGCCGGTGGCCTCCATCACCTGGCGCCACTCGCCGCCCTCGCGCAGGTCGACCTGAACGTCGGTCACCTTGCCGCGCTTGCCGGCCCACCAGCGCCGGATCAGGTCCGGCGTCGTGCAGGCCTCGTACAGGAGGTTGGGCGGCGCGTCGAATTCGCGCTCGATCAGGATCTCGGTGTCCCCCTGGAGGGTCACCGTTGCGGTTCCGCTACTTGCCATCTGAGTCATCTCCTCGCTCTCTTTCCTGCAGTTCCTCGAGCACGTCGTCGAGCGCGTCGAAGCGCTCGTTCCACGTCCTCTCGTAGTTCTTGATCCAGTCGTGGATCGGTTTCAAGGCCGGGCCGTGGACGCTGTAGAAGCGTTGCCGCCCCTGCGCCCGCACTTCGACCAGGCCGACCTCTCGCAGGACCTTCAGGTGCTTGGACACCTGCGGCTGGGAGAGACGCGTGCTCTCGACCAGATCGTTGACCGCATGCTCGCCTTCGGCGAGCGCGTCGAGGATCTGGCGCCGCCGCGGCTCGGCGACGGCGTTGAAAGCGTCGGCTGTCGTTGCTGCCCTGGCCATCGGCAACAATATATACGTGTATAGGAATATTTGTCAATCGCACGAACGCTTAGTCCTTGGGCGACGGCTAAGCCCCCCGCCGACGCCTGCCGAAGGGACTGGGATGAGTGACCAGACAGCAACAACCAGCCAGCCGGCCCAGGGCTGGTACACCGACCCCCACGACGCCGCGCGGCTTCGCTGGTGGGACGGAAGCACCTGGACCGATCATGTCCACGACGCGAAGGGCAACGGCGCCGCGGCGAGTAGTAGCGAGCCTGCGGCCACGACGGGGCTCAGCCGCAAAGTCGTCGCCACCTCCGGCTCGAGCTCAGCCGGCCGAGGCTCGGTCTCGAGGCCGGGTGGCGAAGGGTCCGCAGTCTCCGCGTGGCTCTCGGTCCGCAGCAACCAGATCCTGCTCGCGGTCCTGATCGTCGCCATCGCCCTGTTCGCCTTCGTGATGCTCGGCGGCGGCGCCTAGCCCGGGGACGAGCCCGCGAGCCGCCGCGAAGCGGCCCGCGTCGATAGGGTCGTGCCCGCAGCAAGTTCGGGCACGCGGGAACCGCTGGCGGGTCGCGCGTGAGGAGGGAGGCGCCAAGTTGGATTCAGAGAAGATCACCGACAAGCAGGCGCTGATCGCGCGCATCCGCGACCACTACGCGAGCCTCGGCATCCCGCTCGACGCGCTCAGCGATCGCGACGTCGAGCTCGGTGTCCGCCAACTCGCGGCTGCGGTCCGCGAGGCGGGCACCGGCAGCAAGGAAGCAACCGAGGCGATGCGCGCGGCCGTCGAGGCCGCCAAGATGCGCGAATAGCGCTTCGGCGCGCCGGAGCCACGAACGGCCCTGCCGCTACCAGAGTGCGTCGTGGTGCTCCATCACGCCGACGCCGGCGGCGAGCTCGATCCCGCCGAGTGAGCCGCTGAAGGTTCCGAACGGCTGGCGGTAGTCGAAGCGGACGACCTTCAGGTTCTCCGTCGCGCGGCGCTCGGCCTCGGCCGAGAATCCGAGCCGGCTGCCGTCGGCGAAGTCGATCGACCCGAGCTCCGGGTCGAAGCTGACCGGGCCGGGCTCGAACGGTTCGCCGTCGACCCAGATCGCCCGCTCGCTGCCGACCTCGGGATCGTTGACGCCGCTGACCAGGTTCCAGCCGAGCGCGCGGCCGTCGGCCGCGGTACCGACCCCGGCCGACCACTGCCAGACGGTGTGGCGCGGGTGGTAGCCGGCGGACTCGTCCTCGATCCCGAACGCGGTCGTCTGCCAGCGGCGCCCGCCGGGCAGGCGCACGTCGCAGACGATCGGGGCGATCCGCTTGCGCGTCCAGACCCAGCCGCCCTCGCCGTTCGGATTGACGGACTCGACCCACTGCCCATCGCCGACCTCGAGCTTGGCGCGGGCCTCCTTGGCGTCGATCCAGGTGACGACGCCCTCCTCGTCGGAGCCGATCGGCCAGGCCGACTTGTCGGCGGTCAGGCTCCAGACGTCGCCGCGCCCGAACGGCGGATGCTTGCGCGTGCGCTCGATCATCTCGCCGCTCTCGCGGTCGACGATCGCCCAGAAGGTCTGGCCGACCGGGCCGACCTGCGCGCGGGCGGCGCAGAGCATGAACTCGTCGCAGAAGACGCCCACGTAGCGCCAACGCTTGCGCAGGCGGCGATGCGGGCCGAACATCGGCAGCCGCGCATCGGGCGGCAGGGGCAGGTCTTCGGGGCGGCCGGGGCCGGGACCGCGCCAGGGCAGGCCGGCGGCGGTCGCTCCCGGAGCGGGAACGGTGGCGGACATGGAGAGGACGGTAGTCGGGCGGCTCGGTTGACGTTTTAGAACGTTCCCTCTACTATGCGGCTCATGGCCCGGCCGCGCCTCCACGACGACGACGCCGTCCTCGACGCGGCGGCCGCCGTTGCCCTCGAGCTCGGCGCCCGCGGCGCCAGCATCGACGCGATCGCCGCCCGCAGCGGCGCCCCGGTCGGCTCGATCTACCACCGCTTCGGCTCCCGCGACGGAGTCCTCGCCGCCGCCTGGGAGCGCGCCGTGCGCCGCTTCCAGACCGGCTACCTGCCGGAGGAGCTGCCCGGCCCCGACCCGCTCGCAACGGCGGCGGGGATGGCCGAGGCGGTCGTCTCCTACGCGATTCGCGACCCCGACGGCGCCCGGCTGCTGATGACGCTGCGGCCCGAGGACCACTTCGAGCGGCCGACCCCGATCGAGGAGCTGAACGCGGGGATCGCGGCCGCAGTCCGCTCGCTCGCCCGCGGTCTAGGCGTCTCCAGCGAACGGGTGCGAATGGCCGTCATCGACCTCCCCTACGGCACGATGCGCCGCCGGCTCGCCGAAGGCCGCCGGATCGACGCCACGGTCCGGGCCGAGGTCGGCGCCGCGGCGCGGGCGTTGCTCGCGAGCGGCAGCGCAGATCCCCTCGAATCGACCAGTGCCGAACCGGAAGGAGCCACACGATGAACCCCTGGCCGAGGATCGTCGCCGACTGGGGCAGCGATGCCCGCGACCACGAGCACGAGTTCGCATGCGACGAGGTCCTGCCCGAGAGCGACATGACCCTCTACCGCGCGATCGACGTCGAGGCGCCGGCCGCGGTCACCTACCGCTGGATCTGCCAGATCCGGGTAGCCCCATACTCCTACGACAAGCTCGACAACTGGGGCAGGCGCAGTCCCCAGGAGCTGATCCCGGGCCTCGAGCATGTCGAGGTCGGCCAGCGCTGGATGGAGATCTTCAGCCTCAAGGCGTTCGAGCCGGGGCGCAGCATCACGCTGTTCTCGAAGGGCCCGCTCTTCGGGCTCGTCGCGATCACCTACCTGGTCGAACCGCTCGGCGAGCATCGCTCGCGGCTCGTCGCGAAGATCCGGTGCCGCTACAACCGCGGTCCGCTCGGCCTGCTGATGCGGCTGATCCTGCCGCCCGGCGATCTCGTGATGATGCGGCGCCAACTGCTCAACCTGGCCGAGCTGGCGGAGCGGACGACCCCGGCCTCGGCCTCGGCCCTCGTCACATCGAACGTCCCTCAGCTGACCCTATAGATAGGTCTGAGGGACGTTCGGCGCGTCAAACGCGAACGTCGCGCGGCGAGTGCCGCCCGACGACGGCTTAGCTACTCGATCTTTGCGATCAGGTCGCCGGAGTTGATCGCGGCGCCGACCTCGACCGCGAGATCGGTGATCTTGCCCGCCTTGTGGGCGGTGATCTCGTTCTCCATCTTCATCGCCTCGATGACGACGATCAGCGTGCCCTCTTCGACCTCGTCGCCCTCGGCGACCTCGACCTTGAAGATCGAGCCCTGAAGCGGGGCGACGAGGTTGTCGCCCGAGGCTGCGGCGCCGCCGCCGGCCTTCTTCTCGCGCTTCGGCGGGCGCTTGCCGCCGGACGCAGCGGCGCCGTTGCCGCCGCCGGCGAATGCCTCGCCGTGCACCTTGACCGGGAAGAGCTTGCCGCCGACCTCGACCTTGTACTCGCGGGTCGTGATCTCGGGCGCCTCGTCGCCGTCGCCGGCAGGAGCGGGGACCTCCTCGGGCGCCGTCGACTTGAGCCACTCCTGGTCCTCGGTCAGATCGCGGCAGGTCTCGCCGTTGGCCCACTGCTCGGTCGCCATGATCGCCTTGTGGAAGGGGATCAGAGTCGTCAGCGAGCCGACGTCGTACTCGTCGAGCGCGCGCAGCATCCGCCGCGTCGCCTTCTCGCGGTCGACGTCCCAGGTGATCAGCTTCGCGACCATCGGGTCGTACAGCGGCGTCACCTCGCCGCCACGCTCGAGGCCGGAGTCGACGCGGACGCCGGGGCCCGAGGGCTCCTTGTACTCGTCGACGGGGCCGGGGGCCGGGGCGAAGTTCATGTGCGCCGCTTCGGCGTTGATCCGGCACTCGATCGCGTGGCCGCGGAGCTCGACGTCCTCCTGGTAGACGGAGAGGCGCTCGCCGGCGGCGATCAGGACCTGCTCGCGGACGATGTCGATGCCCGTGACCATCTCTGTCACGCAGTGCTCGACCTGAACGCGGGTGTTCATCTCGAGGAAGAAGTAGTCGTCGCCGACCTGCAGGCCCTCGATCGTGCCGGCGCCGCGGTAGTCGACGGCGCGGGCCGCCTCCTTCGCGATCCGCCCGATCCGCTCGCGCATCTCCTCGTCGACGCGGGGCCCCGGCGCCTCCTCGATCAGCTTCTGGTGGCGGCGCTGGATCGAGCAGTCACGCTCGCCCAGGTGAATGACGTTTCCATGAGAGTCGGCGAGGATCTGGACCTCGACGTGGCGCGGGTCCTCGAGGTAGCGCTCGAGGTAGACGCGGTCGTCGCTGAAGAACTTCTCTCCCTCGCGAGCGGCGCCCTCGAAGGCGCCCTCGAGCTCGTCGGGGGTCATCGCGACGCGGAATCCCTTGCCGCCGCCGCCGCCGACCGCCTTGCAGGCGATCGGGAAGCCGATCTCCTCGGCCTTCTTGGCGGCCGCCTCGACGTCCTCGACGGGCTGGGTGTCGCCGGGGACGATCGGCACCTCGGCCGCCTGCATGATCTCGCGGGCCTTCGTCTTCGAGCCCATCGCGTCGATCGCGTCGGCGGGCGGCCCGATCCAGGTGATGTCGGTCTCGGCGATCCGGCGGGCGAAGCCGGCGTTCTCGGCGAGGAATCCGTAGCCGGGATGGATCGCGCTGGTCCCGGACTGCTCGGCGACCTCGAGGATCTTGTCGATGTTCAGGTAGCTCTCCGCGGGCACCGCCGGGCCAAGCAGGTAGGCCTCGTCCGCGAGCCGCACGTGGGGCGTGTCGCGGTCGGCCTCCGAGTAGACGGCGACCGTGCCGATTCCCATTTCCTTGAGCGTCCGCATGACGCGGATCGCGATCTCGCCGCGGTTGGCGATCAGAACCTTCTCGAACATAGGACGCGAGAGGATAGTCGGCGCGCGCCCGCGAGGTGGCCGGGCGGCCGAGGCCCGATCACTACGATCAGCGCCATGGAAGAGACCCCCGATCAGACCGCCAGGCCGTCACGCCCGACGCAGCCGACGACTCCCGAGGAGCTGAGGCGCTCGCTGACCATCGTCCGCTACGGAATCGGCTTCAGCGTCGTCGCGATCGCACTGATGACCTGGATCTTCATCGCCTTCTTCGACGCGCCGGCGATGCCCCTGGTGCCGCTCGCGATCCTCGTGATCGCGGTCGACTTCGTGATGCTCGGGATCTTCACCCGCCAGCGGCAGCGGGCGATCGACGCGATCGGCGAGCGCGAAGGCGCCGCCCCCAGCGACAACTAGCCGCTCAGAATTCCGGGAAGCTTTCGCCGACATCGAGCGCTTCGAGCGCGTCGCCGACCGAGCGATCGAGAGCCGAGCGCGTGACCTTGTCGTCCTCGATCACGAGCGCCTGGAACCAGGGCAGGTCGACGCTGACGCCGCTCGCCTTGCTGGTCGCGTGGAAGAGGATCCGGAGGATCGCGACGTCGCCCTCGCGCGTGTAGGACTCGATCGCGATGTGAATCTCGTCCCAGGGCTCGTGCAGATGCACCCAGAACTCCTTGAAGCCGTCGTGACCGTTGTAGACCGGCTTCGTCCCCGGGAACGAGGCCGAGGTGTGCCACTCGACGTCGGTGGCGAGGAAGTCCAGGGTCCGATCGAGGTTGCCCTCGTTCCACGCCTCGTAGCCGGCGCGGATCCGCTCGAACATCGACTCCGCCATCGAGCTCCACCCTAGCGAGCCGGCACCGGCGCTCGTGCGCCTTCCTGTCAGTCGGCGGGATCGTCGTGCGGCGGCGCCTGAATCTCCTCGCTCGCCCCCGGGACGCCGCTCTCGATCTCACGCTGCCGCTCGAGCTCGGCGTTGAGCTCCTGCCCGAACAAAAGCGCGTTGTTGGAGATCCAGAGCCAGAGCAGGAAGACGATCATGCCGCCGAGGCTGCCGTAGGTCGCGTTGTAGGAGCCGAAGTTGGCGGCGTAGAAGCCGAATCCGACCGAGGCGAGGATCCAGGCGAGGACCGCGACGATGCTTCCGGGGCTGACCCAGCGGAAGCGCGGCTGGCGCACGTTCGGGGCCCACCAGTAGAGGACCGCGAACATGAACGAGACGACGAGGATCATCACCGGCCACTTGACGATCCCCCAGATCGTGACCGCCGTCGAGCCGAGGCCGATCGCGTCCCCGACCGCCTCGGCGAGCGGGCCGCTGACGACCAGCGAGACGAGCAGCAGGGCGAGCAGGATCACCATCAGCAGCGTCATCCCGACCTGCTGCGGGCGCAGCTTCCAGAACGGGCGCCCCTCGTCGACCTCGTAGATCGCGTTCGAGGCGCGGGTGAAGGCGCCGAGGTAACCCGACGCCGACCAGATCGCGCCGAGGAGGCCGATGCTGAGCACGGCCGCGGCGCCGCCGGTCGAGGTCAGGTTCTCGATCGGATCGCGGAAGGTGTCGACGGCGGAGGCAGGGCCGAGGTCGTCGACGATGTCGAGCAGGGCGTCGGTCGTCTCGGGCTGCTGGCCGAAGAGGCCGAGCAGGGAGACGAGCACGAGCAGGCCGGGAAAGACCGAGAGGACCGAGTAGTAGGTGAGCGCCGCCGACCAGTCGGTGATGTTGTCGGCGCGGAACTCGCTGACGGCGCGCTTCAGCGTCGCCCACCAGGAGCGGCGGCCGAGCTCGGCGGGCGAGTCGGGGCCGGGCGGACCGTCCTCGTCGCGGAGGGCCGCGGCCTTCGTCTCGTCGTCGAGGTAGCCGTCGAGCCGGGCGTGGGCGTGGCGCTCATCGCGGGCCCCGGCGTCAGTCGCTGCGCTCGGAGCCCGGCCAGACGCCGGTCGCCCGCTCGAATCCCTTCGCCCCGAAGCGCTGGATGACGACGCGGACAATGGCGAAGATCGCCCCGGTCAGAGCCGAGGAGATGATCACCTCCGACCAGGTGGCCTCGCGGTCTTCGGGATCGGGCGGCTCCTCGCCCGAGCCGAGCAGAGCCCAGACGCGCTCGAAAATCTGACTGGCGACGACGCCGGCGAGGATTCCCGCGAGCAGGCCGATCGGCTTGTAAAGGACCTTTGCCATCTTCGCTACCTCCGTCTCAGCCAGATCAGTACGAGGATCAGGAATGCGGCGACGCCGGCCACGGGCAACGCGACGCTGCGGGCGGTCTCCGTCGCGGCCTCGACCTGCGGGCGGGGATCGATCTCGCGGCCGAGCTCGGTCACGGTGTCGGCGAGCTCCTCGCGGGCGGTCTCGACCTCCTCGCGCAGCTGCTCGCTCGACTTCGGCTCGTCCGGACCGGTCTCGGTCAGCCCGCCCGGCTCGACGGTGCCGGCCTCGGCCTCGATCCGCTTCTCCTGGGGGCTGCGCGGATCCTGCCTGCGCGCCTCGGCCTCGGTCTTCTCCGCCTGCTCTTCGGCCTGCTTGGCCTGCTCGCGGCGCTCGACCTTCTCCTTGGCGGCCTCGCCCGCCGTCTTCTGCGGCTCAGCCATTGCGCGCCTCCTGGCGATCGAAGCCGCGGCGGGCTGCCTGCTTGACGGTTTCGGTGTCGACCGCGACCTCGTGCGTCGCCTGCTCGGGCTTCAGCGGCGTGCCCTCCTCGACCTCCCGCTTTCCGACCAGGGCGGCGATCGCCGCGATCGCGAACAGGACGACGGTCACGATCAGCGCCGCGAGCCAGGCGTCGACGACTTCGGAGAGGCCGAGGATCGCGGTCGCGATCAGGGCTCCGACCGCGAACAACGCGACCAGGGCGGCGGCGCCGAACAGGCCGGCGCCGGTGCCCGTGTGCACCGCCTTCTCCTTCATCTCGGCGGTCGCCAGGGCCAGCTCCTTGCGGATCAGGACCGCGGTCTGCTCGGAGAGGTCCCGGGTCAGATCGCCGGCGGATCGCTCTGAAGACTCCATGGCAGGCGATTACCCCGCATGGTGCCTGCGAAACGGAGCGGTCCTCTCAGGCGCGCTCGGCAGCGAGCTCGTCGGCGGTGTCGCCGACCCAGATCACCTGGTCGCGCGCGGGGCCGACGCCGACGAGCTTGATCGGCACGCCAACGAACTCCTCGATGAAGCGCAGGTACTCGCGGGCCGCCTCGGGCAGATCCTCCTCCGAGCGAGCGCCGCCGATGTCCTCGCTCCAGCCGCCGAGCGTTTCGTACTCCGCGGCCGCGTGGTGCAGCACCGACTGGTGGTAGGGGAACTCGTCGAAGGTGGCGCCTTCGTTACCGCGGTAGCGGACGGCGACGCGCAGGGTGTCGAGGCCGCTGAGCACGTCGAGCTTGGTCATCACCAGCCCGGTCATGCCGTTGAGACGGACCGCGTACTTGAGCGCGACCAGGTCCATCCAGCCGCAGCGGCGGGAGCGGCCGGTCGTCGTGCCGACCTCGTGGCCGACGCGGCCGAGGTGTTCGCCGACCTCGTCGTCGAGCTCGGTCGGGAACGGCCCCGCCCCGACCCGGGTCGAGTAGGCCTTGGTGATGCCCCAGACGTCGGTGATGTCGCGCGGTCCGACGCCGGCGCCGATGCAGGCCGCGCCGGCGACCGGGTTCGAGGAGGTGACGAAGGGATAGGTGCCGTGGTCGAGGTCGAGCAGGACGCCCTGGGCACCCTCGAAGAGGACGTCGCGGCCGGCGTCGAGCGCGTCCCAGCAGAGGTGCGCGGTGTCCGCGATGTGGGGCTCGAGGCGGTGGCCGTAGGTGATGTATTCCTCGGTCATCGCGTGCAGGTCTAGGGCCGGGTCCTTGGCGTGCGGGCGCAGCATCTGCCGCTTCGGCTCCATCGCGGCCATGATCTTCTTGCGCAGGATCTTCTCGTCGAGCATGTCCTGGACGCGGATCCCCAGCCGCGAGGCCTTGTCCGCGTAGCAGGGGCCGATGCCGCGGCGGGTGGTGCCGATCTTGAGGCTGCCGAGCTGGGCCTCGCCGGCCGTGTCGAGCAGCACGTGGTAGGGCATGATCAGGTGCGCGTTGGCGCTGATCCGCAGGTTGCCGACGCCGACTCCCTGGCGCTTCAGGCCCTCGATCTCGTCGATCAGGATTCCCGGGTCGATGACGACGCCGTTGCCGATGATGCAGGTCGTGCCCGGGTGCAGGATCCCCGACGGGATCAGGTGGAGCTTGAACTCCTCGCCGCCGCGGACGATCGTGTGGCCGGCGTTGTTGCCGCCCTGAAAGCGCACGACGAGGTCCGACTGCTCGGCGAGCAGGTCGGTGACCTTGCCCTTTCCTTCATCGCCCCACTGGGCGCCGACTATGACCAGACCCGGCATCAGGGCGTGAGGTTAGTGAGTGGCTCGATGGGGGCGCGGCAAGGGGCCTAGGCGGGTCCGTCGAAGTCCTCGGGCGCGAGCTCGACGCGG
The DNA here is from genome assembly GCA_963793415.1 of uncultured Solirubrobacterales bacterium. Lineage (GTDB taxonomy): Bacteria > Actinomycetota > Thermoleophilia > Solirubrobacterales > 70-9 > CAXMST01. Next base: position 204,485 of record CAWCAC010000002.1, read on the forward strand.
CGGTCCTTGCCGCGCAGCACCAGCGGGTCGCCGCAGATCTCGGTCAGGCGGGAGACGATCCGGTCGCCGAGCTGCTCGTAAAGCTGCGGCTCCTCGAGGTTGGTCGTGACGACGATCGAGCGCTGGTCGTTGTAGCGCCGGTCGATGATCGAGTAGAGCTGCTCGAGCACCCACTCGGTCCGGTTCTCGGCGCCGAGGTCGTCGAGGTGGAGCAGGTCGACTGAGACGAGCCGGTTGAAGAAGGTGAAGTAGGTGTCCTGGCCGGCCTCGCCGTCGAAGGTGCGGCGGATCCGGGCGAGCAGCTGCGGCAGCGAGTAGATCGCGGCCGAGCGATGAGCGTCGAGCGCGGCCTTCGAGACGAGCATCGCCAGCGTCGTCTTGCCTGTCCCGGTCGAGCCCTGCAGCCACAGCCCCGAGCCCTGGTCGAGGCGGGCGTCGATCTCCTCCGCAAAGGCGCGGACCTCGGCGACCTGATGGCGCGTGTTCGGGTCGCGGGCCATGTCGGAGACGGGCGGCCGGTCGAAGGAGACGCCGCGGAAGCGCTTCGGCAGAGTCGCGGCGATGCCGCGGGCGCGGGCCTTCTCGACGATCCGCTCGCGGCAGCGGCAGGCGTGGGCCTCGTTCGTCTCCTCGTCGACTATCCAGCCAGTGCCGTCGCAGACGCCGAACGGGCAGGTGCGTGCCTTCGGCTCGCGCCGGGCGAGCGCGTCGGGACCCTTGAGCCCCGCCTCGGGCCCGCCCGGCACCGCGACCAGCGGCGTGTCGGGGGGTGGGGTCTCCGGCAGCGCCTGCTCGAGGCGGCTGCGGGCAGGACGGTCGGCCGGCTCGGCGCTCACGCGGCCTCACCCATCGCCGAGGCGCGCTCGGCCTCGTCCTGGGGCGAGAGGCTCATAAAGCGCGGGTACTCGGCCTGGAAGGCGAGCGGCACCTTGCCGATCGGTCCGTTCCTGTGCTTGGCGATGATCAGGTCGGCCTCGCCCTGGCGCTCGGAGTCGGGCTCGTAGTAGTCCTCGCGGAAGATGAAGGAGACGATGTCGGCGTCCTGCTCGATCGATCCCGACTCGCGCAGGTCGGAGAGCATCGGCACCTTGTCGGGCCGCTGCTCGGGCGCACGCGAGAGCTGCGAGAGGGCAATCACGGGGACCTCGAGCTCGCGGGCAAGCACCTTCAGGCCTCGGCTCATCTGACCGACCTGCTCGACGCGGCCGGCGCGCGGGTCGTCGGCCCGCATCAGCTGGATGTAGTCGACGATCACGAGGCCGAGCCCGCCCGAGCTCGCCTGCAGGCGACGGCACTTGGCGCGCAGGTCCATCAGGCTCAGGTCGGAGGAGTCGTCGATCCACAGCGGCGCCTCGGTCAGCTCGTTGCAGGCCTTCAGGACCTTGTTCCAGTCCTTGACGACCTGGCCCTTGCGGAGCTTGTCGGAGTGGATCCGGGCACGTGAGGCGATGAAGCGGTGCGCGAGCTCGGTCTCCGACATCTCGAGCGAGAAGAAGGCGACCGGGAGCTTCGCCTTCCAGGCGACGTTCTCGGCGATGTTGCAGACGAGCGAGGACTTGCCCATCGCCGGGCGGGCGGCGAGCACGATCAGGTTGCCGGGCTGGAAGCCGCCGGTCATCTCGTCGAGCTTGCGGAAGCCGGACGGCGTGCCGGTCATCTCCGACTCGCCCGAGGCGAGCTTCTCGAGCCGCTCGGTCTCGTGCACGAGGATGTCGCCGAGCGAGCTGAACTCGCTCGCCTGATCGTCGCGGGCGACGTTGAAGAGCAGCGACTCCGCCTGCTCGACGAGGTCGCGGGGCTCGGCGTCGCGCGAATGGATCGAGCTCTGGATCTGCTGGGCGGCGCCGAGCAGGCGGCGCAGGAGCGCGTTCTGGCGGACGATCTGCGCGTAGTAGCCGGCATTGCCGGGGACGGCCGTCGAGGAGGCGAGGCCGTAGATCAGCTCGGAACCGCCGATCTCGTCGAGGCGGCCCTCGGTGCGAAGGATCTCGGCGACGGTCAGCGCATCGATCGCCTCGCCACGCCCGTCCAGCTCGCGGATCGCCTGGAAGATGATCCGATGGCGCGGGCGGTAGAAGTCGTCGGGCTCGAGCCGGGCGTCGTTGACCGCGTCAAGGGCGGTCTGGGAGACCATCATCGCGCCGAGAACCGACTCCTCGGCTTCGATGTTCTGAGGCGGCAACATCGCCTCGCTCGCGTTGGTCTCTTCGATCACGTTTTTGCCCCTCCGGGAGCTCCGGTTCGCTCGATCCCCACCTCTCCAGGGGATCGGTTCCTCTCTCATTGAAGGTGTGAGGGAGGACGGATCGCCCCCGTGCCCTCCTCACTTCACGAATGTGCCACAACCGTTCCGCGATCGCCACCCGTGAAGTGGCTATTTGCGGCGAGTACCCGCGGACGGTCGCCGAGCGTTTTCCCGCGAGGTGCGGGAGGGGGCGGCCGAGCGGCGGCGCGGCCGGCCCGAGGCCGCACGACGCGCCCCGCGGGGGGCCGAGGCGCGCCAACCACCCGAACGTCCCTCAGCCCTATCTATAGGGGCAGGTGACGGACGTTCGTGGGCTGGAGTCGGGAGACAGGGAGCCGACCGCGGTCGAGGTTGGAGTTGACCCTCGTATAGCGGGTGAACTCCAACTTGGACCTCTGCAGGCCGGCGGTGGCGCCGGCGCAGAGTCGTGCGGGCGGGTAGCTAGTGCTGCTCGGCGACGATCGTCTTGACGGTGGCGGTGGCGCCGCCGGCTACTTCGATCTCGACCATGTAGGTGCCGACCGCGCGGATCGGGTCCTCGAGGCGGATCTTCTTCTTCTCGATCCGCAGGCCGCGGGCCTCGGCGATCGCGTCGGCGATCTCCTTCGAGGTGACGGAACCGAAGAGCTTGCCGTCCTCGCCGGCGCGGTGGTTGATCGTCAGCACCGTCTTCGAGAGCAGCGCGGCGGTCTCGCCGGCGCGCTCGAGTGCCTCGCGGGCGGCCTTCTCGGCAGCCTCGCGCTTGCGCTCGGCCTCCTCGAGGGCACCCTTGGTGGCGGGCTGCGCCAGCTTGCGGGGGACGAGGAAGTTGCGCAGGTAGCCGGCGGAGACGTCGACGGCCTCACCGGCCGTGCCGAGGCCATCCACGTCGGCAAGCAGAATCGCCTGAGCCATCGTGAACCTCCGGCCTAACGCTCGCCGACGTAGGGGAGCAGGCCGACTTCGCGGGCCCGCTTGACGGCGAGCGCGAGCTGGCGCTGGTGGCCTCGGGAGAGGCCGGTCACCCGGCGCGAGCGGATCTTGCCGCGGTCGGAGATGAAGCGGCGGATCGTCGCCAGGTCCTTGTAGTCGATCTCGTCGACGTTGAGCTTCGTGTACTTGCGGGGCCGGTTGCGATCGAAGGCTCGTCGGCCTCCGCCACCACCTCGGCGCGGTGCGGGAGCTGCCATCAGCGCTCTACCGCCTTTCTGAAGTCGTAAGTGAGCATGCGGCCGCGCATTGTAGGGACAGCGCCGGGAAAGGGAGGGCGGGAGGCGGATTCAGGCCGTTAAACAGACGCGCCCGGCGCTCGGCACCGGGCGCATCCTCCAGACCCGGAAGGGCCTAGAACGGGATGTCGTCGTCCTCGTTGCCGCCGCTGCCGCTGGCGACGGGGACGGGATCGCCGAAGTCGGAGGTGTCGGCGGGAGTGTCGGAGCGGGGCTGGAAGCCGCCGCCCTGGCCGCCTCCGCCGCCGGCCTCGTCACGTGAGCCGAGGAACTGGACGGTGTCGGCGATGATCTCGACCTTCTGGCGCTTGCCGCTGCCGTCCTTGGCCTCCCACTCGCTCCAGTCGAGCCGGCCGTCGACCGCAACGGGGCGGCCCTTCGACAGGTAGTTCGCGCAGTTCTCGCCCTGGGCGCCGAACACGGTCACGTCGAGGTAGTTGGGCTTGTCGACCCACTGCCCGCTGCCGTCCTTACGGCGTGAGTTGACGGCGACCCGCAGGCTGCAGATCGAGAGCCCGCCCTGGGTCGTGCGGAGCTCTGGGTCCCGCGTGAGGTTGCCGGTGATCGTCACCCGGTTGATGTTGGAGGCTGCCACTTGCCCTCTCCTTGTCTTCGAAAGTTCGCTTGGCATCGAGTGTAAGGACCGGATCGGCGCGGCCTCTCCCCCCGGCGGCCGGGATCGACGATCTACCCCGCACAGTGCGGGTTTTCATGGAGTGGCGGAGTAGAGCTACTCGCCGGGAGTGGCTTCGGCCGGAGCCTCAGCGGGTGCTTCGGGCGCCGGTGCCTCGGGCGCAGGCGCCTCGGCCGGAGCGGCAGGTGCGGCGGCTTCTGCCGGAGCGGCAGCAGCCTCGGCCGGTGCAGCGGCAGCTGCTGCTGCCGGAGCTGCGGAGGTCTCCGCCGGGGCGGACTCCTCGCGGGGACGACGCGGGCCGCGATCGCCGCGATCGCCGCGGTCGTCACGACGGCCGCCGCGGCCACCACGACCGCCGCGCTCGTCGTCCTCGTCACGTCGCATGATCTGCTCGGTGTCGGGGGGAACGATGATCGGGGCATCGGGCTCGACGCGGAAGATCCGGAAGCGGAGCACACCCTCGGTGATCCTGAGGTTGTGGTTGAGGTCGTCGAGCAGCGGCTTCTCGCCGGTGAAGCGATAGAAGCGGTAGTCCGCCTCGCCGCGCTGCTCGATCTCGTAGGCCATCTTGCGCAGGCCCCAGTTCGCCTCGTGGTTGAGGGTGCCCTGCGACTCCAGCCGCCCCTTCGTGTCGGAGGCGACCTTCTCGCGGTCCTCGTCCCCGGCCTGGGGATCGAGCATCAAGATCAGTTCGTAGTCATGGGATGCCAAAGCGGCGCGCCACTATAGCGGGCATCCGCTCGGGCCCGGGGGCGAACCGACCGCAGGCGGGGTTCGGAGAGCGTGGCTGGAATGCGGATCAACTGGCGCGCGGCGGCCTGGCCGGCGGCGCTGGTCTGTCTGATCGCACTGCTGCCGGTGCTCGTCGGGGCGGTGACGAGGGCGGAGGAGCCGGCCCGGTGATCGACCCCGAGCTGGGGCTGCCGAAGCCGGTCGCGGAAGTCGGCCCGGGCCTGGTTGCGGCGCGGGAGAAGGATGAGCGGGGGACGAGGGAGCAGGGCAAGGGTGGAAGGAGATCCCGGGACGTGGCTGAGAGGGAGAGCGGCAAGGGGGATGGAGGGCGACCGGGGCATCCGCCCGAACGTGACCCTCGGCCCGAGAAGGACCGGGGCGGGAGTCGGGATGCGGACGCCGGGCCGGTGCCGGCCGCTGCTACGCCGGTGCCGCCTCCAGCTCCACCCCCCATTGCCCCCGCTCCACCAGCACCGGCCCCGTCGCCCGACGCCCGCTCCGGCCCCGGTCACGTCGAGCGACTCGGGCGGCGGCCCCTCCCCCGGCTACCGGGAGTTCGGCCCCTGAGCCCCGCTTCAGCCGAACCGGCTGGAGCGCGTGTCGGCCGGCGCGGCGCCGGCGCGCTTTGCCTCGATGTCGGCGAGCTGGCCGTCGATCCAGGTTCCGGGGTCGGTCGATTCGATGATCGCCCGCAGGCGGTCGGCGCGCCTGCGGCGCTCCTCGGCCGACATCGTCAGGGCTTTGTGGATCGCGTCGGCCTGGTCGTCGATATCGAAGGGGTTGACGGTCAGCGCCGCCTCGCCGAGCTCCTCGTGGGCGCCCGTGTTCTCGCTCAACATCAGGACGCCGTCGCGGGTGTTGACGACGGGCGCCTCCTTGGCGACGAGGTTCATGCCGTCGAAGAGGGCGTTGACGACGAGCAGGTCGTAGTGCTTGTAGCGGGCGACCGCCTCGTGGAAGTTCTCGTAGATCCGCAGGTCGATCGGCATCCAGTCCGTCGTCCCGTGGCGGTGGTTGACGACCGCGACCAGCGCTTCGATCCGCTCCAGGTACTCCATGTATTCGGGCACGTCCTGGCGCGAGGGCTGCAGGTGTGCGATGAAGGTGACGTTCTCGTGGAACTCGGGGTGCTCGGAGAGGAACTGATCGAAGGCGGTGAAGCCGCGCAGAATGTTCTTCGAGAGGTCGGCCCGGTCGACGCGGATGATCAGGTGCTCGCGGCGGCGGTTGAGCAGCTCACGCTCGTAGTTGGCGATCGCGCCCGAGGCTGCGACCTTGCGCAGCCGGTCGGAGTCGACGCCGAGCGGGTAGGCCCGGATCCAGGTCTCCTCTCCTTCGTGGCGGACGACGTCGTTCGTGTAGTCGACCTCGAAGCCCATCAGCTCGCGGCAGCAGTCGAGGAAGTTGTGGACGTAGGAGGGGAGGTGGAAGCCGATGATGTCGTTGGCGAGCAGGCCGCGGTAGATCTGCTCGCGCCAGCGGTTCGGGATAACGCGCCAGGCGTCGGCGTGCGGCCAGGGGATGTGGACGAAGTGATGGAGGAAGGCGTCCGGTCGCGCCGCGCGGATCAGCTCCGGAGCCGTGTAGAGGTGGTAGTCGTGGAGCATCACCAGCGGCCGCTCCTGGCCCTCGATCCGGTTGATCACGCAGCGGGCCATGTCCTCGTTGACGACGGTGTAGCCGCGCTCCCACGCCTCCTTCTCCTCGGCGCGGATGTCGGGCGCGTTCGAGAGGTCCCACAGGTAGTGCTGGATGAACCAGAGCTGCGGGTTCGCGATCACGTTGTAGAAGAGGTCGTAGGCCTCCGGGTCGGAGGAGACCATCTCGACCTCGTAGGAGATGCCGTCGAGCTCGACCTCGACCGGGCCGCCGGCCTCCTCGCTGACGGCCGAGTCCTCCTCGCTCATCGCCGAGGCGACCCACAGCACCCTGCGGTGGCTGGCGAGGCCGCTGAGCGCCGTCACGAGCCCGCCGCCGCCGCGGCGGACGACGCGATCACCGCCGGCGTCCCGCTCGAACTGGGCGGGACCGCGGTTGGAGACGATTATCAGCGGGCTGTCGGGGATGGCTCGAGGCTACTAAGCCTGATCCGACGAGATGTGATCGAGCGTGAGGCTCCGGCTCAGGGATCGATCCCGAGCAGATCGCCGATCAGCTGTGCGTAGTCGCGCAGCAGCCGCGGCGTCAGGAAGCGCTCGCGCGTGTTCTCCTTCCCGGCTCGCCCGAGCCGCTTGGCCAGCTCGGGGTCCTCGATGATCCCGAGCGCCCGCTCGGCGCACTCAGCGGCCGAGTCGACCAGGTAGCCGGACTCACCGTCGGCGATCTGGAGGGGGATCCCGCCGACGTTGCCGCCGATCGTCGGCCGCGCCTTCCATAGGGCCTCCGAGACAGTCAGCCCGAAGCCTTCCCGGATCGACTTCTGGACGCAGACGTCCGCCTGCGACTGGAAGGCGTTGACCTCGATCGCGCCGACGTTGTTGAGGTTGTTGAGGATCTGGATGTCGGGATCGCCGTCCGCGTAGGCGACGGTGTCGTTGAAGAACTCCCAGCCCTCTGGATCGTCGGTCGCCATCGAGCCGACCAGGGCCAGTTGCACCTCGGGCACCTTCGCGGCGACGGCGCGGTAGGCGTCGATGACGCCGCGCGGGTCCTTCCACGGATCGAAGCGCGAGACCTGCAGCATCAGCGGCCGGTTCGGGTCGATCCCGAACTGCTGGCAGACGTAGGAGGCGTCCTCGGGGCTGAAGGCCATGTTCTTCGGCGACAGCGGATCGATCGCCGGCGGCACGATCCGGACCTCCGGAGAGCCGTTCATCGCGGCCGGCACGTAGCCGGGCTGATGCCAGAAGCTGGCGTCGTACTCGCGGACGTGGGGAAGGATCACGTCAAGCGTGTCCGGGTTCGGGGTCGAGAGGTCGATGTGGCAGCGCCACATCCACTTCTTCGCGTTCTCCGGCGCGTAGGAGCGCATCAGCGCCGGCTGCGGATCGTGGACCACGACCACGTCCCAGTCGCTCTCCATCCCCATCGCGTTGAGGTGGTTGTAGCGGTCGTAGGTCTCCTTCTGGGCATCGGTCAGCGTCGCCGGATCGCCCTGGAGGGAGTTGTGCATCAGCTTTGTGACGTTGAAGAACTCCTCGCGGCCGAGGATCACCTGCCAGTGCGCGTCGATGCCCGTGTCCCGCTGCAACGGCACCAGCGTGTAGAGGATCTCCGAGACGCCGCCGCCGTAGGCGGTCGCGCTCAGGTGCAGGACGCGCTTGCCCTCGAGCGGGGCCGACAGCGCCCGGATCTCCTCGACCAGAGGCCGGCCGACGATGTGGGTGTAGTCGGCCAGCGACCGGGCACCGAGATTGACCTCCTGCAGCACTGGGCGCAGGCTATAGGCACGCCCCGACCGGGCGATGCGGTTGTGCGGGCCTCAGCCGGAGCGACGCTCGCGCAGGCGCTCGATCCCACGATCGAGCGCCTCGATGATGCGGGCGTGGAGGCCGGCGTTGGCGGCGGCCACGCACGACATCTGGAACTCGTGCCCGGAGCCGAGCAGCTGCCGTTCGCCGAGCGGAGCGCCCGTCGCGTCGGTGACGACGGCGCCGGCCTCCTCGAGGATCAGCGCCGCCGCGGCGAGATCGTAGGGTGAGTTGTTGAGGACGGCGCCGCGGCCGACCCGCTCGAACTCCGCTCGCATGCCCTCGACCTCGTCGATGATCCGCGGCCCGGGCTCGACGTAGGCGTCCATCTGCCCGGTCACGACGCGGGTCATGTCGAAGCAGGCGGAGCCGAGGTCGAAGGTGCCGCCGGCAACGGAGGAGGAGTCGACGAGCTCCTCGAGCACGACCGCGGTGTCGACGACGGGCCGGCCGCGGAAGCCGTAGGTCCAGAGCATCCGCTCGATCGAGGTCGAGACGCCGAGGTTCGGAACGGGCTCGACTCCCGAGCCCCGCACGGCGAAGAAGCGCTCGCCACTGCGGATCTCGATCACGAGCCCGACCTCGACGTCGGCCATCGTCGGGGCGCCGCCGGGGCCGGATCCCCGGAAGGGGGCCGCGGCGACCGAGACGCAGGCCGACTCAAGGCCGGCCATCGCGGGGCGGGTGCCGTCGATCGGGTCGACGACGAGAATCCACTCGGGGTCGGCGGCGCTCCCCTCACGCCCTCCGCCACCGGGGACGACGAGGCCGCGGTCCTCGGAGTAGAAGGCGACGTCGGGAGCGCGCTCGGCCAGGTAGGCCTCCATGCGCGCCTCGGCCTGCTCGTCGATCGCGAAGGTGACGTCGCCGCCGGCCCCCGGGTCCTCGGCGTGCTCGCGGCCCTCGCGGCGACCGAGCGCGGGCAGGACCTCGTCGCGGACGACAGTCCCGAGGCCTCCCACGAGATCGGCGAGCGGGTGATCCACCGTCAGGCCGGCCTCGCCCTAGAGGGATTCGGGTCGGACCTCGAGGGTGACGTCGATCGTCTCACGATCGCCGTCGCGGATCACCTCGAGCTCAACCTGATCGCCCGGCTTCGCCTCCGAGATCAGCCGGGAAAGGTCCGTCTCCGACTCGAGTTCCTCGCCGTTGACGGCGACGATCACGTCGCCGCCGACCTGAATCTCCTGGCCCTGGAACTCGATCGTCTCGTCGCCGGCACCCTTGATCCCGGCATCGGCCGCGGGCCCGCCCTGAGTCGTCCTGACGATCAGCGCGCCGGTCGGGGCGTCGACGTCGAGACGCTCGGCGAGCTGAGGGTAGAGCGGGATCGTGCTGACCCCGATGAATGCGTACTCGGCCTCGCCGTCGGGGCGCAGGTCGTCGATCGAGCGTTGGACGAGGTTTGCGGGGACGGCGAAGCCGACCCCCTCGTTGCCTCCGGAAGTGGTGTTGATCTGCTGGTTGATGCCGATCACCTTGCCGTTGGCATCGATCAGCGGGCCGCCGGAGTTGCCGGGGTTGATCGAGGCGTCGGTCTGCAGGGCGCCGTCGATCGCGAAGGCCGTGAGCGAGTCGATCGAGCGATCGGTCGCCGAGACGATTCCCGTCGACAGCGACTGCTCCTGGCCGAACGGACTGCCGATCGCGGCGACCGGGGTGCCGACCTCAACCGCTGCCGAGTCGCCGAGCTCGAGCGGCTCGAGTTCGAGCCCGTCGGGATCGACCTTGAGCAGAGCGACGTCGGCATTCGGGTCGAAGCCGACGATCTCGGCCTCGACCTGGTTGCGATCGGGGAACTCGACGAAGACCTCGTCGGCGGCGTTGATCGGCTTGTCGCCCCCACCCGGGGTACCACCGGCCTGCTCGGCGTCCGTGACCACGTGGGCGTTGGTGACGATCTCGCCGTCGTCGGAGATCACGAACCCGGAGCCCTGGCCGCCGGTGCCCCCGACCGAGTTGAGGTCGCCGAAGATCGAGCGGATCGTGACGACGCTGGGCGCCGCGTCCGCGTAGACGTCCCGGGCGCTGAAGTCCCCGAGCCCGACATGGCGGCTGCCGTCGTCCGAGGTCTCGGTGGCGGTGGTCGTGGTGCCGTCGCTGACGCCGGTCGTCGTCGACTCGTCGTCGCCGCAGCCGGCGAGGAACAGCAATGCCGTCGCGAGCAGGACGGCGACCGCGAGGGGAACGTTCGGGCGAGGACGGATCGTCCGGCCGGGGCCGGCGCTCGGCTTCGGGCTCGGCATCAGAGCGGAGCGTCCGCCGTCGGGAGCGTCAGGGTGAAGGTGGCCGCCTTCGTGTCGGGCTGGACGATCAGGTCGCCGCCCATCAGCCGCGCCAGCTCGCGCGAGATCGCCAGGCCGAGGCCGGATCCACCGCCGGGGTCGGCAGTGTGGAAGCGATCGAAGATCCGCTCGCGATCGGCGGCGGCGATTCCGGGGCCGTCGTCGGCAACGGAGATCGAGGTCGTCTCTGGGCTCGTGTGCGTCGTGATGGTGATCGTCGTCCCCGTTGAAGTGTGCTTGATCGCGTTGTCGATGAGGATACGCATGATCTGCAGCGTCCTCGTGTGATCGGCTCTGACAAGCGGTTTTCCGCCCGCGGCTTCGCCGACCACGATCGAGGCTCCGGCGCGGGAGGCAACCGCGGCGAACTCCTCGGCCGCCTCCCCGGCGATCTCGATCAGGTCGAGCCGCTCGCTGCGCAGGGCGAGGGCGTCGGCGTCGATCCTCGAGAGGTCGAGCAGGTCGGCGGTGAGCTTCTCGAGCCGCTCGACCTGGCCCCTCATCGTCCGCAGGAACTCCCTGCGCGACTCCTCGTCGGGCTCGTCGTCCTCGAGCAGCTCGAGGAAGCCCCCGAGCGAGGCGATCGGGGTGCGGAGCTCGTGCGAGGCGTTGGCGATGAATTCGCGCCGGGCCGAATCGAGCCGGGCGAGCCGCACCTGCATCGTGTCGAGGGTCTTGGCGAGCTGGCCGACCTCGTCATCGGACTCGACCGGGATCGGGACGCTGAAGTTGCCCTGCGCGACGTCCTCCGCCGCGGCCTCGAGCCGGCCCAGTCGGCGTGCGTGCGAGCCCGCGGCCAGATAAGCGGCGAGCAACGAGGCGACGAGGGCGATGCCGCCGGCGATGATGATCTGGCGGCGGATCAGGGCGACGTTGCTCGCTACCTCCTCGAGCGAGGTTGAGTAGACAGCGACCCAGACCACCTCGCCGGCCCTCGCGACGGGCACAGCTGTCTGGGCGATCTCAGAGTCGCCGGAGCCGGTGACGCCGCTCGAGATCGAGCCGGACTCGATCGCGCCGATCGCCGGCGGGTAGTCGTCGAGGGACGCCTCGGCGTCCGACTGCGAGTCGGCGAGCACGAACTCCGGCTCCTCGTTGCGGACGCCGAGCAGGGTGACGCGGGCGTCGGCGAGGGCCGAGGCACGCCGGGCGAGCCGCGTCAGCGCAGCCGGGTCCTGCGCCTGGGTCACCGCCTGCTCGAAGCGCGACTGGGCGTCGGCGCCGCGGCTCTCGAGCCGCTGCAGCCGCTCCGCGGTCAGCGACGAGCTCAGCTGCGGGACCACGTAGAGGTAGATGAAGGCGACGGCGGCGGCGGTGATCGCGAAGAAGAGCACGACGAGCTGCGCCCTGACGCTGTTACGGATTGCGCCGGGCACGGCGGAGGCCGCTTACTCGTCCTCGCGGAACCGGTAGCCGACACCGCGGACCGTGAAGAGGTACTCGGGCCGGCTCGGCTCGGCCTCGATCTTCTTGCGCAGGTGACGGATGTGGACGTCGATCGTGCGAGGGTCCCGGTAGGCGCTGTCGCCCCAGACGCGCTCGAGCAGCGTCTGACGGTCGAGGACGCGGCCGGGGGTGCGGGCGAGCGCGGCGAGGATCTCGAACTCGACGTAGGTGAGCTCGGCGGCGTTGCCGGAGACGCGGACCGTGCGCCGCCCGAAGTCGATCTCGAGATCGCCGCTGGCGATCACCTCCTCGCCGGCGGCGCCGAGCATCTGCGTCCGGCGCAGCGCCGCCTTGACCCGGCTGCGGAACTCGCGGACGCTGAACGGCTTCGTGATGTAGTCGTCGGCGCCGATCTCCAGGCCGAGCACCTTGTCGACCTCGTCGTCGCGCGCGGTGAGCATGATGATCGGGACCTGGCTGCGCGAGCGCAGCCGGCGACAGACCTCGATGCCGTCGAGGCGGGGCATCATCACGTCGAGAACGACCAGGTCGAAGCGGCCCTCCGCGAAGCGATCGAGCGCCTCGCGACCGTCGTGTGCCGACACGACCTCATAGCCCTCCTTCCTGAGCGGATAGGTGAGCAGCGTCTGGATCGACTCCTCGTCGTCGACGAGCAGGATCCGGGCCGTTGTCTCAGCCATGCAGCGCAGCTTAGGCAACGAGCGGCCACTCGCCGGGTCGGCCCGGCGCGGATGGCGGCTCTCATTCGCGTGCCTGCGGGCAAGGGGAGAGCGTCGCTCAGCTAGTTTCCGCCGGCGATGCTTGATACGCGGATCTATCGGATGGGCTTCATCCCGGTGATCGCCGCGGTCGCCGTTCTGATGTTCTCGCTCGAGCCCGCGCCGGCGCCGCTCGATGAGCCGGTCAGCACGCCGGCCTTCGAGGCGACCGATGCCGCGCGGCTGGCGCGGACGATCGCGCAGACGGCCCCGGACCGGACGCCGGGTTCGCCGGGCGACGAGGCGATCGCGGCGCTCGTCCGCGAACGCTTCTCCGGGATCACCGGCGGCGTCGTCGCCGAGCAGGCCTTCGAGACGAGCTTCGACGGTGAGGACGTCGAGACCCGGAACGTGGTCCTCTCGATCCCAGGGGAGAACGAGGAGGCGCTGCTGTTGCTGGCGCCGCGCGACACGATCGAGGGCGACGGCGCCACGACCAGCGCCTCGGCGACGGCGACCCTGCTGACGATCGCCGAGGCGCTCGGCAACACCCGACACAACCGCACGCTCGTGCTCGCCTCCACCTCCGGGTCGGGTGACGGCGCCAAGGGTGTCCGCGAGCTGATCGGCCAGCTCGACATCCCGGGCGGCGTCACCGCCGCGATCACGATCGCCCAGCCCGGCGTCGAGGAGCGCGTCGCCCCGTTCATCTTCGCCGGCCACGCCGGCCCGGACTCGATCCCGCCGGTGCTGTGGAAGACGGCGCACTCGATCGCCAGCGGCCAGTTCGACACCGACGCGGCCCCGGCCGGCGCCTGGTCGGCGTACGCGCGGATGGCATTCCCGGTCGGCGTCGGCGAGGCGACCGCGCTCGCCGACGAAGGGATCGATGCGGTCGGGGTCAGTGGCTCCGGCGAGCGCCCACCCGAGCCGCTCGACGCCAACGGCGCCCGGATCTCGACCGAGACCCTGCTCGCGGCGGGTACGACCACGCTCGATCTGCTGCTGACCCTGGACGCGAGCGACAAGCCGATCACAAAGGGCGACCAGGAGTACGTGCGGCTCGGCTCCAACGTGATCCCGGGCTGGACCTTCGAGCTGCTGGCGCTGGCGCTGCTGGTCCCATCGCTCTTGGCCGGGGTCGACGTCTGGCTGCGGGACCGCCGGCGTAATCCGCGCCCGACGCGCCGCTCAGTCCCGTGGACGCTGGAGCGGATCCTGCTGCCGCTGGCGGCGCTGCTGGTCGCCTACGTGCTCGGCCTGACCGGGCTGATCCCCTCCCCCGACTTCCCCTACGACCCCTCCGCCGTCGATCCCGGGGCGGCGGCGCCGGTCGCGTTCGGAATCATGCTGCTGGCGATGATCCTCGTGGCGCTGCTCGTGCGGCCGATGCGGACGCCGCTCGACGCCGAGCCACAGACCTTGGCCGCGACCTCCGGGGTGATGATCGCGCTCGGCCTTGCCGCGCTCTGGTTCGTCAACCCATTCCTGACCCTGCTGCTGACCCCGACCGCGCACGTCTGGCTGCTCCCGGCCCGGCCTCAGGGGCCGCCCCGGCCCCGCACGATCGCGCTCGTGGCGCTGGTCTCGCTGCTGCCGGCAGCGGCCGCCTTCGCCAAGGTCGCAAGCGACCTCGGGCTTGGCCTGCTCGCCCCCTGGCACGTCCTGCTGCTGCTCGTGGACGGGCATACGGGGCCGCTGACGGCGCTCCTGTGGTGCGTCGTGGTCGGCGGCCTGTTCGCCTGCATCGGCGCCGCAGGTGCCGCAAAGCCCCCCGAATCGGGGCCAGTTCGCGGTACGCCGGGAAGCGTGCGCGGTCCCTCCGGGTACGCGGGGCCGGGCTCACTCGGCGGCACCCCGTCCAGCCGGTCCCGGGTTTAGCCGCCGATAGCTAAAGCCGTCCGGCGGGTATGTCGATCTAGGGAACGAGGCGTTCTGTGGTCGCCGGAATCAGGCGACAGCCTCGATTCCTACCCCACACAGGCAGGACAGAATGCGTGCCAATTCCGAACAACTCGGAGACGTTCGTCGACGCATCGCCACCGGCGAGTACCGCGTCCCTGCCGAACGTGTCGCGGCCGCGATGTTGCAGAAGATCGGAGCGACCGTCCTCGGTCGCGGGATCAGCCCCGAAGCTGGTCGTGACCGGTCACCGGCAACGAACGGCCACCCTGAAGTCTGAGCCGGACCCCCCGACCGGATTCCACGCGCCCGATCTCGGTGAGGGTCGCCCCTGCCGCGGCGAGGCGCGCGACCGCGGCATCGAACCGCCCCCTCGGGATCGCCGCGAGCAACTCGTAGTCCTCACCTCCGGCGACGAGCTCGTAGGGGTCGCGGCCGGCAGCAGCGGCGACCTCCTCCACCCCGCGAGCGACGGGGACCCGGGTCATCTCGATCTCGAGTGAGACCTCCGAGGCTGCGGCGAGCTGCTCGGCATCGGCGCCGAGGCCGTCTGAGATGTCGATCATCGCGACCGCGCCGCAGTCGGCGAGCAGCCTGCCGACCTCGAGCCGGGGACGGGGATCGAGCTGGCGCGTGGTGACGGCGACATCAGCCTCGGCCGAGATCTGCTCGACGAGCCCGGGGTGCTCGAGCACCATCAGTCCGGCGGCGGCCCCGCCTAGGGCGCCGGTCACGCAGAGGACGTCGCCTGCCTCGGCGCCGGAGCGCGTGACGAAGTCGTCGGCATCGGCGGCGTGGCCGATCGCGGTGACCGAGACGGCGAGCTCGCCCGACGCGGTCAGATCGCCGCCGGCGACCAGGACTCCGGCCCGGGCGGCGACGCTGCCGAGCCCGTCGCAGAGATCGAGCACGCCGTCTCGGTCGAGCCAGGCCGGGCGGCCGAGCCACACATAGGCCTCGCCCGGCGCCGCCCCCATCGCGGCGAGGTCGCTGAGCGCCGTCGCCATCGCCTTGCGGCCGACCGACATCGGCGGACACCAGGAGGAGCGGAAGTGGACGCCGTCGACGGTCGCGTCGACGGTCGTCGCGGTGGCGCCGCCGGGGACGGTCACGGCGGCGTCGTCGCCGGAGCCGATGCGGACGCGGCCGGAACTGTCGGGGGTGCCGTTGTCACGCCGCGGGCCCGCGCCGGCGAGCGCGAGGCGCTCGCGGATATCGGAGATCAGGTCGAACTCCGGCGAGTGGCGCATGCTTGGTTCCTGGGCGGTGCGACGGGCCACCACACCATTGAAGCGGTCAGACGGGGATGCCGTTGGCCACCTGGAAGAGCGTGAGAAGGACCGTTCCCCCGATCAGCAGGCGATCGCGTGAGACGGCCGCTAACGGCAGCACCCAGATCAGGTACCAGGGCACCATCCAGGCCGTTGCCAGCAGCAGCCCAAACGCGGCCCAGCCGGCGGCGCGGACCCAGTCGCCGCCGCGCCAGGTCCAGGCGAGCAGCGCCAGCACGGCGAGCCCGTAGGCGACGACGAAGACGGCCCGCAGCAAGTCGAGGTCGATGCCGGTGCCGCGATTGACCGTGGCGACGAGGCTCCAGCGACTGACCGTCTCCTGGTTGTTGCCGGCGACCGCGAGCGCCTCGGTCGCGCTCGTGCCGTAGAAGGCGAGCCCGACGAGGCCGAGCGCCAGCGCCGCCGCCGCCATGCCGCCGAGGACGCGGAGCCGCTCGCCGCGAGCGGCGAGCGCGAACGGCGCGTAGAGGGCGCCGCTCGCCTTGACCGCGGCGCCGGCGACGATCCAGGCTCCGCCGGAGAGCGGCCTCGTCTGCGCGAGGGCGAGGACGCCCGCCATCACCAACGCGATCATCAGCGCGTCGTTGTGGCCGCCGCCGACGACGTGGGCGAGGGTCAGCGGGTTGAGCGCGACGAACGCCGCCGCCTGCGCGGCCGGCACGCCGCGGACCGTGGCGACCCGGGCCGTGAGCCAGGCGATCGCGAGCACCGAGAACCCGGCCACGATCTTCAGGGCCCAGAGCGAGAACGCGACCGAGCCGACCCCGGTGATCGCGGCCGCGAGCAACGAAAACAGCGGGCCGTAGGCGCTGACGGTGTCGGCGAAGTCCTCGACGCGATCGGCGGCGTCGTTGCCCGCCAGCAGCTCGGGCGCGTCCTCGTATGGGTTGAGGCCGGGGGTGTTGTCGATCTCGCCGTAGGAGATGTAGCTGAAGAGGTCGAGCGAGTGCAGCGGCGGCGCCAGCGTGAACAGCAGCACGGCGGCGGCGATCGCCACCCAGATCGAGCGGGTGAGCCGGCGCCCGCGGCGGTCGGCGATGCCGAGCGCAAGCACGGCCCAGGCCCCGATCGCGACCGCGAGCAGGGCGACGTAGGCGCCGGGCGAGAGCCCGAGGCCGCCGCCGAAGACGCCCATGATCCAGCCGGGCGCGTCCTCCCCTGCGCCCGGCACGAGCTCGGCGCCCGGCGCCGCCAGCGCGATCAGGGAGAGCGCCAGGACCACGGCCGCCAGCGCGGCGAGCCAGCCGGGCAAAAGGTGCGCGGGTTGCTGCTGACGGGCCTGCGACCGGCTCGGAATCTCGGCGCGCGCTGCGATGCGCGAACCCTAGAGCCGGGTGAGGGCGACGGCGTGGATCGAGACGCCGGCGTGGGCGGGCGGTCACAATCCCCGGCGTGAAGCGCGCCGTCCTGATCGACGCCCTCGGGACGATGCTCGAGCTCGAACCGCCCTGGGAGAACGCCGGCTCCGAGGCGTTCGCGGGGATCCCTGCCGAGCGCGTGCGGGAGGGCTTCGTCGCCGAGATGAGCTACTACATGGCCCGCACCGGCGAGGGCCGCGACCGGCAGTCGCTGGCCGACCTGCGGCGCCGCTGCGCCCGGATCCTCTCCGACGGGGTCGGTCGCGAGATCCCTGTCCAGGCGATGATGGACGCAATCCGCTTCCGGCTCTATCCGGAGACCGCGTCGGCGCTGGCGGGACTGCGCGCACGCGGCCTGCGGATCGTCTGCGTCTCGAACTGGGACTACTCGCTGCCGGAGGCGCTCGACCGCCTCGGGATCGCCGATTCGCTCGACGGCGTCGTCACCTCGGCCGGCTGCGGCGCCCGCAAACCGGATCCGGCGATCTTCGGCGTCGCGCTCGAGCTCGTTGGCTGCGAGGCGGCCGAGGCGTTGCATGTCGGCGACAGCGACGACGACGTCACGGGGGGGCGCGCCGCCGGCATCGAGGTGCTGCGGATCGACCGCTCCGGGGCCGGGGACATCGCCTCGCTCGACGAGATCAGCGAGCATCTCGCCGACTGATCGATGAGCCCGCTCCCGCCCGACAGCCCCGACCGCCCAGCGCTGCCCGAGAACGCGATCTCCGACCGGATCCCCGCACGCGAGGGCTACGGCGGCATCCCGCGCTCGGCGGTGCGGGTCGCCGAGATCGTCGGAGCGGTGCTCGTCGTGATCGGCCTGGCCCTGATCGGGACGCTGATCGTCAGCGCGATCGACCCCTCGATCGGGGACGCCGACAGCGACACCTCCGACGGCGGCGCGCTCGGCCTGCAGGCGGTGCTCGAGCTCAGCTTCGCGCTCGGCGCGATCGGCGCCGGCATGTACGCGAACCGCCACGGCGTCGCCGATGCGCTGCGGCGGCTCGGCCTCGTCAGGCCGGCGGGGCCGGTGGTCAGCACCTTCTTCATCGCGCTCGGCGCCTACGTGGTCTCGGCGATCACCCTGACCCTGCTGCTGCAGCCGGAGCAGCAGGACATCGCCGAGAACCTCGGCGCCGACGAGAACTCGGCGCTGCTGATCACCCTCGTCGCCGGGATCCTGATCGCGCCCGTGACCTCCTTCTGCGAGGAGATCTTCTTCCGCGGGCTGATCTTCGGGGGCCTGCGGCAGACGATGAGGTTCTGGCCGGCGGCGATCGTCTCGGGCCTGATCTTCGGTGTCCTGCACCTGACCGCGGGCGACATCGGCGTCGCCCTGCAGCTCTCGATCCTCGGCGTGATCTTCGCCTGGATGTACGAGCGCTCGGGCAGTCTCTGGGTGCCAATCGGGCTGCACACCGTCAACAACACCGTCGCCTTCATCACGCTGATCAGCTCGTAGTCCGCCGCGGCTCTCGACCGACGCCTGTGTCGTGCGTGGGAAAGCGGTTGCGGGTTATCCCGGTTCAGCCCTGCCTGTCCCTACAATCGGGCGCGCATGGGTAAGACATTTGGCAGGTTCATCGTTGTAGTCGTCGCGGCCGTTGCGCTCCTTCTCGGAGTCGGATCGGCAGCGGCGCAGGCCCCTCTCGATCAGACGACGGCGGCGGAGGAGCCGGCCGCCGCGCCGGACCCGGCGGCAGAGGCCACCGCTCCCGCTCCCGCGGAGCCCGGGGTCGAGACCCAGGCCTCCGGCCCCGCGCAGAAGGCGCCTCCCGGCGTGCAGGCGTCGAAGATCGCGCTGCGCCTGAACGGGCTCAAGGGCGGCAAGCTGACCGCGGGCAACAGGTTCAAGCTCAACGGGACCCTGCGGCCCTGGGCCGCCGGTGAGAAGGTGACGCTGGTCATGACGCGCGGCAAGAAGACGCTGAAGCGCAAGGAAGTGGTCGTCAAGCAGAAGCCCGGCGCCTCCTTCGGCAAGTTCTCGATGTCAAAGAAGCTGATCAAGCCGGGCCGTTACGCGATCCAGGCGATCCACAATCCGACCGACAGCCTCGGCGGCTCCAAGGACCGCACCCGCACCTTCAAGATCCGCTACCCGGACCTCGATCCCGGCAACAAGAACAGCTCGGTCGCGATCTTCAACCGGCTGCTCGAGCGACAGGGATACGTCAACGACGAGGGCAAGAAGTACGACGCCGCCACCGGCCGCGCCGTGCTCGCCTTCCACAAGGTCAACGGCAAGCAGCGCAACGAGAACGCCGACCCCGGCGACTTCAAGAAGCTCGCCGACGGCCGCGGCGGCTACAAGCTCCGCTACCCCGGCGCCGGCAAGCACGTCGAGACCGACCTCTCGCGCCAGGTGATGGTGCTGGCCAAGAAGGGGAAGGTGGACGAGATCTACCACATCTCCTCGGGCGCTCCGGCGACTCCGACGATCCTCGGCCACTACCAGTTCTACCGCAAGGAACCGGGGGTCAACAACGTCGGAATGGTCAACTCCGTCTACTTCATCCGCGGCTACGCGACGCACGGCTACCCGTCCGTCCCGACCTACCCGGCGAGCCACGGCTGCCTCCGCAATCCGATCCCCGATTCGATGCACATCTACAACTGGATCGACATCGGCGACGACATCTACGTGTACCCGTAACGGGCGCCGTGCCGCTTGACGAGAACGCCCGGGCGACCCTGGTCGCCGAGCTCGCCGAGCACGCGCTGGTGATCGGCGAGGTGACGCTGACCAGCGGCAAGAAGGCCTCCTATTACGTCGACGCGAAGCGGGCGATCCTGCGCCAGCCGGCCTTCGGCGCGGTCGGCGATCTGGTCGCGGGGCTCGCGGTCGAGCTCGGCGCCGAGGCCGTCGGCGGGATGACGATGGGCGCCGACCCGATCGCCTCGGCAGCGCTGGCGGGGGCCGGCGGCGAGTCGCTCGTCGCCTTCTTCGTCCGCAAGGAAAAGAAGCAGCACGGCCTGCAGCGCTGGGTCGAGGGCCCCCTGCTCACCAAGGGCGCCAGCGTGCTCGTCGTCGAGGACGTGGTCACGACCGGCGGCTCGACGGTGAAGGCGATCGAACGCTGCCTCGAGGAGGGCCTCGAGATCGTCGGCACCGTCAGCGTCCTCGATCGCCTCGCCGGCGGCGCCGAAGCGATCGAATCCGCAGGGGGCGGGCCCTACACCGCCCTAGCGACGATCGACGACGTCTACCCAGACCGGGCGGACTGAGACGCCGCCACTCGGCGTCATCGGTCGCCCGGCATAGCGCTGCTATCGCCGGGCTCCCTCTTCCTTGATTGGCGACGTCTCAGCCTCGCCCGGCTTCCGTCAGTCGGCCGGTTCGGATCTCAGGCTTCGGATGATCGCCTTGACGTCGTCGCGGGTGGCCTCGTCGGAGGGCTGCTCGGCGTTCTCCCGGGAGACGACGACAAAGGCCGCGTCCGGGCTGCGCAGGACGACTACGAAGATCAGCTCCTCGGTCCCGGTTCGGACCGACTTGCCGGAGGCGCGGACGGCCGCGGCCTCATAGTCGCCTTTGAAGGGAACCGCGCGAGTCACGAACAGGTCCTTGAAGCGGTCGCGGCCGACGACGTCGCTGCCCAGTGCTTCGGCGGTCCGCGTCGCGAACTCGTCGAGCGGCAAACCGAGAGCACCCTCGGTGCGGTCGGCGGTGATCGTCACGGCGACCAGCTCGTCGGGGGAGGTGACGATGCTGCCCTGGCCGCCGGGAGTCGACCGCTCGGTCCATCCCGGCGGCATCCCGAAGGAGAACCCGGCCTCCTCGTTGACCACCCGCTCCCAGTCGTCGGGGATCTCGGCCGGCTTCACGGCGGGCGGCTCGGCGCCGTTCGTCTCCTCACCGGTACCCGTCGTCGTGGTCCCGGTGTCGGTCGAGCCGGCAGTCGTCGTCTCGTCCTTCTCGCCGCAGGCCGCGAGGCCGAGTGCCAGCAGGATCGCCAGCAGCGGGATCAGGATCCATTCGCGACCGCGCACGGGGCGAGTCTTGCAAAGGCAGGGCGGGCCTGGGGCCGACTCGGCGCAGTCGGAAACAGCCGGCCCGGGCGCCGTGGCACCTCCGCTGGGCACGGTGCGTATGCTCAGGCGGTCTTCGTCCCACAAAGGGGGTCCTCAATGAACCTGTCCAAGAAGTTCCCGAAGCTGATGCTTCCGATCGCGCTGCTCGTCGCGGCGCTCGCTCTAGTCGCCTGCGGTGGCGACGACAGCAGCACGACGTCCGAGACGAGCTCGCCGGAGGACGTGACCAAGTCCTTCCTGCTCGCGCTCGCGAACGGCGACGGCGCCACCGCCTGCTCCTACGCCTCGCAGGCTGCGATCGAGGAGATCGAGGCGCAGGGCACCTGTGAGGATGCGGTCGCCTCCGCGGTCGGCGAGGTCACTGAGGAGGACGTGACCCAGGTCGAGAACGCGACCTACACGGTCGCCGACGAGACCGACACGACCGCCAGCGTCACGGCGACGCGCGAGGACGGCCAGGAGGAGACGTTCGACCTCGTCGAGGAGGACGGCGAGTGGAAGATCGACGGCTGAGCCGTCGACTCCGCGGCCGCCGGCCGCGAACCAGAAGCTGACCGAAGCCCGGGCCCTGTGCCCGGGCTTCGTCGTTCCGGGAGGCCGAAACCTCGGGACCCTGCCGGGCGTCAGTGATCGGCGCCGAGCCAGGCGGCGAGCGAGCGCAGCGCCCGGTCGATCGCCCGCGGCGCCCGGCGGCCAGGCTCGGGGTGGAGGCTGAGGACCTCGAGCCGCGGTTCGTCGCGGCCGCGATCGACCTTGAGATCGGCCCGAGCGACGATCCGCTCGCCGTGGAGGATCGGCAGCACGTAGTAGCCCCAGCGCCGCTTCGCCGCCGGCACGTAGATCTCGAGCCGGTGGTCGAAGCCGAACAGCTCCTCGGCCCGGCCGCGGTCGCAGAGCAGGTTGTCGAACGGCGAGAGGGCGACGGTACGGCGGCCGGGCCCGAGCTCCGCGACGCCCTCGAGCCGCTCGGGCAACACCCACCAGGGGCCGCGGCGGTCCGCGACCTCGACGCGGACGAGCTCGCCGCGACGTTCGAGCTCGCCGAGAGCGCCCGCGCCGGGACCTCCGAGACCCGGGTAGCGGCGCCGCGTGAAGTGGGCGTTGACGTGCGGGGCGCGGGCGACGCCGAGCATGCCGACCGCGCGCAGGACGGCGCGGTGGACGAGCTCCGGCGGATCGAGTGGCTCGGCGTCGGCGGCCGCGAGGGCGCCCTCAGGCAGGCAGCGCTCGAGCAGGTCCCAGCGCCGCTCGATCCCGAGCCGGTCGCCGATCCCGATCTCGCCGGTCATCCAGAGCCGGTCGAGCATCCTCGCGATCGTCTGCCGGGAGGAGACCTCGTCGGTCCAGTGGCCCCACTCCCAGGCGGCGTCGGAGCGGTCCTCGATCTCGCTCGCGCGCAGCGGCCCGCCGGCCTCCAGCGCCTCGCGGACGTGGGCGGCGAAGGAGGCGTTGGCGGCGAGCCACTCGGCGACGTGGCGCTTCGCATCCGGCAGCCGCTCGATGTAGGTCCGCATCGCCCAGCGGTGGATCGGCAGGTCGGAGACGTGGCAGAGGCTCGCCTCATGACACCAGTAGTCGAACAGCCGGCGCTCGGCCCGGGGACCGTAGGCAGCCCGGTCGAGCGCCCGGGCGTGGGCGTCGTGGCTGCCGCCCCGGAGCCGGGCACGGAGGACGAGCAGCGGCGAGCGGGCGACGACCCCGACCGGGTCGAGCTGCACGCAGCCGAGCCGCTCGACGACCTCACCGACGCCGGTTCCGGCGGCCGGCGGCTCGGCCAGGCCCTGCGCGTGCAGCGCGAGGCGCCGGGCCTGCTCGAGGCTGATCGTTGGTGCGCTCGCGGTCACGCCGTGATCGAAGCAGACCCGCCCGGACGGGACCCGGGCGGCCGTTTCCTGCCTGCGGTCCCGCCTACTCGTCGGAACTGCGGTCGGCTGCGTCGGCGCCGGTCTTCGTCGTCAGCTTCGAGGCCTGGCTGCTGGTGCCGGCGCGCCGCAGGAGCCAGGGAGCGACGCTGCGCAGCGCCGCGGCGAGGCCGTAGGGGCGCGGCACGAAGCGCTCGGCCTTGCCGCCGATCCCGGTCTCGTAGATCGCCTCGGCGACCTTCTCCGGCTCGGAGACCATCCATCGCGTCGTCGGCTTCGCCAGCAGCTCGGTGGCGGGGAAGCCCTCGGTGCGGATGAAGCCGGGCAGGACGAGGCCGACGTGGACGCCGTTCGGGCTCTCCTCGGCGAACAGCGCGTCGCTCCAGCCGATCAGCGCGAACTTGCTCGCCGAGTAGCCGCCGGTGCCGCCGCGGGCGACGCGGCCGGCCGTGCTGGCGACGTTGACGATCGCGCTCGGCGCGGAGCCGCGCAACCGCGGCAGCAGCGCCTCGGTCAACCGCAGGACCGAGTCGAAGTTGAGCGTCATGTTGCGCCGCACGGTCTCGGTCCCGCCCTCGGCGAAGGTGCCGCGCCAGGCGGCGCCGGCGTTGTTGACGAGCAGGTCCAGCCTGCCCCCGTGGACCTGGTCGACATGGGCGAGGACCTCGGCGGGTGCCCCCTCAGCGGTCAGGTCGACGGCGACGAAGGTCGCCGGACAGGGCAGCTCGCCGCAGAGGCGCTCGAGCAGCTCGGCCCGGCGGGCGACGAGCACGAGCTCGATCCCGGGCTCGGTCGCCAGCCGGCGGGCGGCGGCCTCGCCGATCCCGGAGGAGGCTCCGGTGATCAGCGCCACGCGAGAGGTCGTCGAGGGCACGGGGGCAGCGCTCATCGGGCCATTGTGCCGGGCGCCGCGGGCCCGCGTGCTCAAGCCTTACCCGACGGGTAATCGACAGCGGTCCCTCCCCCGCCTAGCTTCGGGGACCGAACGAAAGGAGCCCCGATAACCGCTTACGCAATCGCCCACATCCGCGAGATCGATCTCAACGAGGAGATCGTCACCTACCTGCGCGAGATCGACGCCTCGCTCGAGCCCTACGACGGCCGCTTCATCGTCCACGGCGTCGTTCCGGAGGTCCTCGAGGAGCCATTCGCGGGCGCGCTCGTCGCGATCGAGTTCCCGGACCTCGAGCGCGCCCGCGCCTGGTACGGCTCCGGCGCCTACCAGGCGATCCTGCCGCTGCGGACCGAGAACTCCGACAGCTCGGCGATCAACGTCGAAGGCACCCCGCCCGGCTACCGGGCGGCCGGATTCGCCGCCACGGTGATCGAGCAGATCGAGGGCCGAGCCTGACCGCGGGCGGGGGTCGGCGCCCGGGGCCGGACCCGAAGTCTCAGAGCGAGGGCAGGCAGTCGACGATCGACTGCCTGGTCGCGTCCGGGACGAGGCCGCCGAGGATCACGGCGTAGCCGACCTGCTCCTGATCGAGACCGGAGGCCGACTTGTACGCCGCCGCCTGCTGCTCGGAGGGGAAGATCTGGACGACGATCGTCCGGTTCTGGGTGGTCAGGTCGATCGAGACCGCATCGGGCTCCTCGCCGGAGCCGACGCTCGGATCGAGGCCCTCGGCCTCGAGGCAGTCGGCCGTCTCCGCCGCCAGCAGCTCGCTGTCGGCGGCACCGGGCTCCGGAGTCACCTCGGTCGTCGTGGCGCTCGAACCGCTCGTCGGCGGATCGCTGTCGTCGTCGCCACAACCGGCGAGCAGCAACAGGGCGGCGAGCAGCAGGACGGCCGGCAGCGTTCTCAGTCGGGGCGGGAGCGGGCGCTCGCTCATCGGACGGGATGCTCGCAACCGCAGCGGTCGGCTGCGGTCAGGTCTCGACCGCGGCGCCGATCCCGTGCCGGTGGGCGACGGCGGCGGCCTCGGTCCGGCCCCGGACGCCGAGCTTGGCGAGGATCCGGGAGACGTGGACGCTCGCGGTCTTCTCCGCCATGTAGAGCTGCTCGCCGATCTCGCGGTTGGTGGCGCCGGAGGCGACCAGCTCCAGCACCTGGAGCTCGCGGCGCGTCAGCCCGAACGGGGTCTCTTCTTCCTGCTCGGCCGGGCCGGCGCCGCCTCCGTTCGAGGACGCCGGCTCCTCGAGGCTGAGCCTGGCGCGGGCGGCAAGCCCGTCCGTCTCGCCCGCGAGCCAAGCGGCCCCGAGCTCGCCGGCGAGCGCCGAGGCGTGGGCGAGCGGCGGCGCCGCTGCGGCCCGGTCGGCACGCGCCAGCGCCGCCTGCGCCTGGCGCCAGAGCGCGATCGCCTG
This sequence comes from uncultured Solirubrobacterales bacterium, assembly GCA_963793415.1. Taxonomy (GTDB): domain Bacteria; phylum Actinomycetota; class Thermoleophilia; order Solirubrobacterales; family 70-9; genus CAXMST01. The sequence continues at coordinate 229,854 of CAWCAC010000002.1, forward strand.
TGGGTAGGGGCGTTCGAGTCGCTCCCAGGCCGAGGCGGCGGCCGCCCACAGCGCCGGGTCGTCGGCGTTGGCGACGCGGGCGTGTTGGGCCTCGGTCGCCGCCAGCAGCGCGCGCTCGACGCGGCGCTCGCCGTCCTCGGTCGCGGCGGCGACCATCTCGAGGAAGCGGTCGGCCCGGCTCAGCGCCTTGCGCTCGGCCTCGGAGTCGCCGAGGTCGCGGGCCCGCTCGGCGATCTCGGCCTCGACCGCGACGCCCTCGGCGGCGACCAGCGCCAGCCGGGTGCCGTCGTCGCTGCAGAACAGCATCCGCTCGATGCCCGAGTCGATCGCCGCGCGGGCGCAGCCGAGCTCGCCGTCGCGGACATCGAGCTCGGCGCGAAGGGTTGCCAGGACCGCGATGTACTGAGGCTCGAGCGCGTCCTTGAGCAGGCGCTCGGCGATGTCGAGCGCCTCCCGAGCCTGCTCGTTCTCACCACGGGCAAGCGCCAGCTGCGTCGTCCGCAGGTGCGCGTGGGCGGCGCCGACACCCTCGGTCTCCCCAGCCTGCGCCTCGCGCAGCTCGGCCTCGGCGAGCCCCCACTCGCCGAGATCGAAGTAGACCTCGGCCAGGTTGAGGCGGATGAACCGCATCGAGCGGATCGAGCCGTCGGCGGTCTCGTGGATCCGCCGGACCCCCTTCTCTGCCACCTGCCGCGACTCCGACGAGAGCCCGGCGACGTGCAGGGCGTCGGCGAAGTTGAGGTACGCGGTCGCGAGATCGTCGCTGGTCCCCGTCCGCTCGGCAATCGCGATCGCCTCGAGCAGCCGCTCGCGCGCCTCCTCCTCGCGGCCGAGCGAGAAGAGCGCGCAGCCGTAGCGGTTGAGGACACCGGAGCGCTCCGAGTCGAGGTTGAGCCTTGCGGTCGCCGCGATCGCGTCGGGGGCGGCCTCGACGACGCTCTCATAGCGGCCCTGGAGCAGGAAGAAGCGGACCCGCTGGGCGAGCAGTCGCGCTCGCGCCGGCGAGTCCTCGTCGCCCTCGAGCAGCTCGAGCCCGCGCCGCTGCGTCTCCCGGCTCAGCTCCGCCTTGCCGAGCGCCCATTGCGCCGCCGCAAGCCGGCCGAGCACCGAGGCGAGTCGCTCGTTGTCGCCGTCTGCCTCGATCGCCTCGACGGCCTGCCGATAGATCGCCTCGGCGACGCTGTCGTCGCCGGCGAGGAAGTGGATCCGCGCCGCACGCTCGAGCAAGGTGCCGCGGTCGAGCCCGGTCAGCTGCTCGGGGTCGTCGACCCGCGGCCAGAGCTCGACCGCCCGATCCATCAGCGCCGCCGCCTCGCCGTAGGCGTGCAGGCCGCGGACCGCGTCGGCCGCCGCCAGGGCGGCGGTCAAGGCCTGGGGCTGATCGCCGGCGGCGTGGTAGTGATGGGCGACGGCGGTCGCCGCGAAGGTCGAGCCGTCGCTGCGGGCCCGGGTCTCGAGCCCGGCGGCCAGCTTGAGATGGATGTCGGCCCGCTCGCCGGGCAGCAGGTCGTCGTAGATGACCTCGCGTAAGAGGGCGTGCCGGAAGGCGAAGCGCTCGCCTTCGACGATGACGATGTGGGAGTCGATCGCCTCGCGCAGCGCCGTCGAGAGCTCCGCCGGCTCGACACAGGCGGCCTCGGCGAGCAGCGCCTCGTCGGCGCGGCCGGCGATCGCCAGCAGCCGCAGCAAGCGGCGGCACGGCTCCGAGAGCCGCTCGACCCGGAGCAGCAGCGCCTCGCGCAGGCTCGGCGGCAGCGAACCGCGGCCGTCGATCCCGGCGGCGAGCAGCTCCTCGGTGAACAGCGGGTTGCCCTCGCTGCGGCCGTAGAGACGCTCGACCACGACCCGCTCCGGCTCGGTCCCGAGGATGTCGGTGAGCTGACAGGTGAGCTCGTCGAGATCGAAGCGCGGCAGCTCGACGCGGCGGGCGCGCTCGGGGCGCTCGAGCTCGACCAGCAGCGGCCGCAGCGGGTGGCGACGGTGCAGCTCGTCGGCCCGGTAGGTCGCGACGACGACGACCCGCTCGGTCCGCAGGCTGCCGGCGAGGAAGCGGAGGAAGGAGCGGGTCGAGTGGTCGGCCCAGTGGATGTCCTCGATCCAGAGCAGCGCCGGACGCTCGGCTCCGAGTCTGGAGATCAGCTCGAGAAAGGCGTCGAAGAGGCGTCGCTGGGCTTCGCCGCGCTCGGTCTCGGGCTCGGTCGAGGGCTCGCCGATCGCCGGGTTGAGGCGGGCGAGCTCGGCACGGGCGGAGCTGGAGAGCTCGTCGAGGACCGGCGAGCCGGCCCGCTGCAGCGGGCGCAGCGCCGCGACCAGCGGTGCGTAGGGGAGCTCGTCGTCGCCGAGCTCGATGCAGGAGCCACCGATCACCGCGGCGCCGTTCTCCTCTGCCCGGGCGATCACCTCGCGCAGCAGGCGCGTCTTGCCGACGCCGGACTCGCCGGCGACGTAGAAGAGGGCGGGGACCGCTTCGAGGTCCTCACCCGAGAGCGCCCGGCCGAGCTCATCGAGCTCGGCCTCCCTGCCGACGAAGCGGCTGCTGCTGACGCGCTCAGCCATCGCTTTGCAGTATTGCCGGATCGCGGCGGGATGCAACTAAGGGGTGCGGGCTCCCAACTAAGGGGTCGGAGGCCCGAAGTCGGCCCGGAATCCCGATTACAAACGGGGTTCTCAGGCGTAGCTTCGAGATCGAACCTACGGACCCGAGAGGCAATCCAATGCTCGCAATGCTCGTCGACATCAACCGCCAGCACACCAACGAACTCCGCCAGGCAGCGGACCGCCGCCGCTTCGGTGCCCGGGCCGCCGGCCGTCGCGCCGGGTCGGGCTCGGACACGGACGTCGGGACCCTGACGGTCCGCCGGCTCGACCGGGTCGGCGCCGACCGCGCGGCGCTCGTCCGGCTCGCCGGCCGCGACTCGGCGCCGATCCCCTCCGGCGACCTGCTCGGGGCCGAGATGGCCGGCGTGCTGATCGCTGCGATCTCGCTGCGGACCGGCGACTCGATCGCCGACCCCTTCACCGCGAGCGCCGCCGCCCGCGAGGCGCTCGAGATCAGAGCCGCTCAGATCACCGGCCACGCGGTGAAGCAGGTGAGCGCCCCACTGACCCGGCGCGCTCACGCCTAAGCGGGAAAGCCGAGCCCTCACGCGGTCCCCTCCCCCCACCCTCCACGGGGGGCGGGGGCCGCGGGCTCGTTCTTGGGCCCGGGCAGCAGGCGCGATGCCGATTTGACCGCCTCGGGCGCGGGCAGAGACCGCCCGTGCTCTCCTTCTTCGACGACGTCGAGCTCGCCTTCGTCGAGACCCCCGAAGCAACGCTTCGCGTCCGTCACGCCGGCAGCGCAGGTCCTCAAAGCCCCCGACCACCCCGGGCCACGAGCTGCGCCCGACCGCTCCCTGAGCCCCTCCCCCGGGGCGCCGTGGGCCGTTCTGGACGACTATCGCGACCTGTTACGATATATCGCGTTATGACATATCGAAAGGACGACCCACATGCACCGACGTAGACACGTCACCAGTCACCACCATCCCCACCACGGGCCCCGTCATGTCTTCCACAGGCACGGTCCGCACCGCGGTGGCCGCGGATCCCGCGCCCGGCGCGGCGACGTCCGCGCCGCCGTCCTGGCGCTGCTCACCGAGCAGCCGATGCACGGCTACGAGATGATCACGGAGATCGAGGAGCGCAGCGGCGGCTACTGGCGCCCGAGCGCCGGCTCGATCTACCCGACCCTCCAGCTGCTCGAGGACGAGGGCCTGATCGTCGGCGAGGAGACCGGCGGCAAGCGCCGCTTCTCACTCACCGAAGAGGGCAAGAAGCTGGCCTCCGAGAAGGCCGGCGAGTCCGACTCCCAGCCCTGGGAGCAGGTCCGTACCGGCGCTCCGCCGGAGCTCGTCCAGCTCGGACGCTCCGTCCACCAGCTGCGCGCGGCCGTCGGCCAGGCGATGCAGGCCGGCAGCGAGGAACAGCGGGCCCGGGTCCGCGAGCTCCTCGACGAGACCCGCCGCGGGATCTACACGATCCTCTCCGAGAAGTAGCGGACCGCCGGGCCTCCGGGACGCGTCAGCTGCGCCGCACCCGGCAGCTCGAGTCGATGCCGAGCAGCCGCGAGATCCGATCGCGGTTGCCGGCAACGAGTCGGTAGCCACGCTCGGTAGCCCCCGGGAGGCGCCGGGCCAGCGCCGCCGGCGCTCGACCGCCCGGCAGCACCTCGAACAGGTAGGGAGCTGCAGCGCCGGCCGAGTGCACCTCGCCCGACGGCAGGGCAATGTGCCAGGAGTCGAGCCGCTTCGCCTCCGGCACGCCCCCGTCAGCGAGCAGCCGCTGGCCCTCCGGGCTCTGGATCGCCACCGGCTGCAAGGCCCCACGGCGATCCCAGGCGAGCACCTTGTCGAGGCTCCACCTGCAGAAGCCGCAGTCGGAGTCGTAGAAGGCGATGCGGGTGGCTCGATCGGGCGGCGGCATCGAAACGCCCCGGGCAGGATTCGAACCTGCGGCCTACTCCTTAGGAGGGAGTCGCTCTATCCAGCTGAGCTACCGGGGCCCGCGCAGAACTCTAGGGGCAGTCCGGGGAGCCCGAAGCGGCGACGAGGGCATAGGGTGCAGCGATGCCGGAGGGGCTCACCGATGCGCAGATCGTCGAGCGCCTGTCGCGGCTCGAGCGCAACCTCGCGCGCGTCGCGGCGGCGACCGGCGTCGAGCTCGAGGACCCGTCGGCGGGAGTCGATCCGGAGATCGCCGAGCTCGCCCGCTCCGGCGACCGGATGGGGGCGGCGAAGCTCTACGCGGAGCGGACCGGCGCCGACTTCGTCGAAGCCCAGCGCATCGTCAACTCGCTCTAGAGCTTGACGTCCTCGCCGGCTTCTTCGGAGAGGCCCTCGCGGGCGCGCTGATCCTCGCGGATGCCGGTGACGACGATGAAGCAGGCCGCGGCGACGATCGCCGTGACGAAGCAGCCGAACAGGAAGAGCCCGATCACCGCTTCGGCCCCTCGGGGGGCGGCAGGATCAACGCGCCGAGCGCGAGGATCGACGGCACCCAGAGCCCGACGAAGATCCCGTGCGTCTTGTCGTCGAGGAAGTAGAGCCCGACCGAGAGCAGGAATGAGAGGCCTGCTGCGAGCAAAATCAGCAGACGTGCTTTGTCGACGTAGGAGTTAGGCATTCCTTGACCTTACTGAGGGTCTGACGCCGGCCCGGATGGCCGGATCCAAACCTGATCCGGCCGTAGGGCTCAGCCGGAGGCGAGGCGCAGGTCGACGAACGGGAAGTCGTGCGGCTCCCCGATGCCGGCGGCCTCGAACGCGATCGGTGCGTCGAAGGCGAGACAGGCGGAGACGAAGGTGTGGAACTCACCGCGCTCTCCGCAGGGATCGACGTCGCCGGGCAGGCCCGCGAGGAAGGCGGCGTCGTATGAGCACCCGAGGCGCTCGCGGCCGAGCGCCGCTCGAGGAAGAGATCGCCGAAGGCAACTCCGGTGACACCGGCCATGCGCGGGTCGGCGAAGGCGGCGCGCATCCGCTCGGCGTAGTCGTCCGGACCGGCGTCGGCGGGGATCGGGACCAGGACGAGCGGCAGTCGGGCCGCCTCGGCCTGCGCGGTCAGCGCCCGAGCCGGATCTGATGGTGGTGGACGCGCGAGCTCTCCTGCTCGACCGTCGTCAGCAGCACGCCCGGAGGCCGGCCCTGCTCACGCAGCGTCTGCAGGGCGTGGGCTCCGTCTTTTCCGCCGCTCCAGGAGAGCGCGATCGGGCCAGGCTTCACGGCGCGGTGCTCCGCCGACTCGAGTCCAGAGGCTCAGCCCGTAAGCGGAGCCGGAACGATCATCACCGGGCGCTTGGCGTGCTGGCTGACCGCGGTCGCGACGCTTCCCTTGAGGACGTAGTCGATGCCCGTGCGGCCGTGAGAACCGAGCACGATCAGGCCGACATCGTTGTGATCGGCGACCTCGATGATCGTCGACCAGATCGCCGTCCGCTCGGCCTCGACGATTGGCTCCGCGTCGAAGCCCGCCGCCCGGCAGATCTCGGCCCCCTCCGCCGCCGTACGCTTCGCCCCGTCCTCGATCCCGGAGTCGGTCTCGGCGACGAGCGAGGCGTTCATCCCGACAGGCCCGAAGGCGATCGACTCGATCCCCTGCCAGACGGTCAGCACCAGCGCCGGCGCCGGCTTGACCAGAGCGCTCCCGACGCGCACCGCCTCGGCGGCGAAGTCGGAGCCGTCATAGGCAAAGAGCACGCGGTCGCTGTCTGGAGACATCTTTCGTCCTGTTCTGGCCGGGGACAGAGGGGATCCTACGACTCGCAGCCCGAGGGCCCCGGATCGCTAGCTTGCTTCGCCAGTGGACCTCGACTGGGACACCGGCGCGACGCTCGTTCCCGAGCTCGGCGAGCTGCGCCGCCGCCGCAGCGCCAAGTGGACCCAGTACCCCACCGATGTGCTGCCGGCGTGGGTGGCGGAGATGGACCTGGCGCTGGCCGAGCCGATCACCGAAGCGCTGGCGGAGGCGGTCGCCTGCGGCGACGCGGGCTACGGCAACCCGGATGCGGCCGGTCTCTCGGAGGCGTTCGCCGGGTTCGTCGAGCGCCGGCTTGGCTGGAGAGTCGAGCCGGCCCGCGGGTGCTGGCCGGCGAGGCGGTCGTCGCGCTCCCATGCGGCGGCGGCGAGAGCGGCGCCCTCGATCCGATGCTCGAGCGCGTCTACACGCACCTCGTCTCCGCATTCGGCGCCGCCAACGCCGGCGGCGACCCAGCCGAGAAGCTCGACCTCGCCCATCTCTCCTGCCAGGTGCCCGAGGATTACCCGGAGGCCGAGCTGCTGCACGAGCTCGAGGAGCTGATCGGCGCCGTGGCCTCCGAGCACCTGCCGGTGATCAGCGACGGCGAGCACCGGTTCGGAGCGCTCGAGCAGGCACTCGTCTCGCTGCTGATCATCGCCCGCACACCGACTGCCGGCGCAGCAGGCGCGATGCCCTGACGCCGGTCCGGCTCAGTCGAGCCGGACGCCGCCGTCCGCGGTCAGGGTCCAGTGCGGGTTGTGGGCGATCTCCCAGGGGTGGCCGTCGGGATCGATGAAGAGGCCGCTGTATCCGCCCCAGAACGTCTCCGCGGGCTCGCGGGGGATCTCGGCGCCGGCGGCCCGGGCCTCCTCGATCGCCGCGTCGACCTCGGCCGGCGAGCCGAGGTTGAGCGCGAGCGTCGTCCCGCCCCAGCCGCCCGGATCGGCGACGACGCTGTCCTCAGCGAGCCGGGCCCGATCCCAGAGCGCGAGGACCATGTCGCCGGCCTGGAAGAAGGCGACGTCGTCCTCGGGTGCCGCTCCGGTCGTCCAGCCGAGCGCCTCGTAGAAGGCGCGAGCACGTCCGAGGTCGGCGACGCCGAGCGTGATCAGGCTGACGCGCTGCTTGATGACGGCATATTTAGCGCAGTTTCCGGGTAGTACGGACGTCCAGACGGTGCGGAGCCCTTGAGTTGTTCAAGCGATCCGTCGATGTCAGGGATACCCACACCTGTCTATCCGTCCTACCCGAGAAAGCAGGTTCCCCGACATGCAGCTCGCCAAGTACCCCCGCGGTCGCGAACACGCTCGTTCGATCGACGCAACTCCCGTGCGCCACCCGCACGGAGCCGACCACCTCGCCACCGAGGAGGCCCCGCACGGCTTCCAGCGCGGTCCCGTGATCGACACCGAGTGGATCGGCTGGAAGGTGACCGACGCGCTCGGCCGCACCGTCGGCCGGGTCGAGGGCACGCTCCAGCCCGACTGGCTGATCGTCCGCGACCGGCGCGGTCACCACTTCCTCGCCCCCGCGACCGAGGCGATCGCCGGCGGATCCTCGGTTTTCCTCCCCTATGACCAGGAGCTGATCGCCTCGGCGCCCGAGGTCGACGGTGAGGACGTCCCCGACCCCGAGACCCTCGCCAAGGCGCGCCGGCACTATCGCGTCAACCGCTTCCGCGCGGCCTGAGCCAGCCCGGCTCCCCGGGCGTCTTTTTCCAACCCTGAAGCGCCGCAAACGACGGCCCTGCGCCGCCTGCACGGTCCCCCTTGCGTGCCGCCTGCCGATGGGTCAAGATCGCATCGGACCTACCCCACCGACCCCGGAGGCCCGATTTGAAGGCGCGCGAAGTCCACCACCTGAAGGCGCACCCGCCGACCGACGAGGAGATCACCGCGTGGATCGGCTCGAAGGCGACCGACGAGTTCGGCAAGTCGGTGGGCAAGATCGAGGACGTCTACCGGGTCGGCGAGAAGCTCGAGTGGCTGCTGATCCGCCACCGGCGCTCGCACCACTTCCTCGCTCCCGTGCTCGACGCGGTCGGCAGCGCGGGCAGCGTCTTCCTCCCCTACACGAGCGAGATGATCGAGAGCGCGCCCGAGGTCCGGCCCGGCCGGCTCGCCGACGAGGAGACGCTCGCTGCGGCAGCCGACCACTACAACCTGGACCGCAGCCGGGTCTGAGCCCGGAGAGCCCGACGGCTGCGCGAGGCGAGGGCGAGGGGCTGAGACGGGGCCTCAGCCCTCGCTCTCGGCGGGCTCCGGCTCCTCTTCGTGAGTCGGACTCGTAGAGGCTCTCGGAGGCGAGCTCGTTCAGCTTCCGGTCCCAGAGCTTGACCTCGAGGTAGAGGTCGTCGCCGAAGCCGTGGACCGCGTCGACAGCAAGCAGTGAGAAGCGGCCGTCATTGACGGCGGCCTGATCGAGCACCTCGCCCGCGAGCTCGGCGCTGGAGGCAATCGCACCGCGAACGAGCGGCGTGCCCCAGACCAGCGTCACCTCGCCGCCGCGGCCGCCGTCGGCGCGCCACTCGCCGATCACGGCGTCGTTGAGGTCGATCTTCCAGTCCGGGTTGTCGTCGGCGGTGATGTCGGTGAAGTCGGCTTCAGCCGAGAGCTCGCCCGGCTCCTCGCCCTCGGCCGCCTGCTCGAAGTGGACGTAGCCGTAGTACTCGGGCAGCCCGCCCTCGTCGTCGGAGGCACGACCGACGACCGGGACGTAGGTGCGCCGGCCCCAGGTCCGCTCGGGGAAGAAGCGCAGGGTCTCGACGTCGACGGGAGCGCCGGCCTCGTCGGCGAACTCGGCGCAGGCGCCGGCGAAGCAGGCGCCGAGCCGCTCCTCCCAGTCGCCGTAGGGACGGGCCTCCTGGGCGGTGTCGGCCATGAACCGTGGAAAGGGTCGAGCGATCGGTGGCATCGCCGTGCAGCCTACTCAGGCACCGGGATCGGGGGATCCGGCCCGCGCGAGCGCCTCGCGCAGGTCGCTCGCCGCCTGCTCGGGCGGGTAGACGTCGATGTCGACGCCGGTGCCGAGCTCGAAGCCTGCCTTGTGGGTGAGCCGCGGGACGAGGTCGAGATGCCAGTGGAACTCCTCGGTCGCGCGCGGCGCCGTCCGCACCCAGAGGTTGAGCTGCGGGGTCGTGCCGAAGACCCCTTCGAGCGCAAGCAGGGCCTTCGCCAGCATCTGAGCGCCGCGGTCGTCGTCCTCGAAGCGGGCGGCGGGAGTGCGCGGGGCGAGCCGCAGCTCGAACGGCGATCGCGAGGACCAGGGGCAGAAGAGGATCGCCTCGGAGTCGACGGCGACGAGGCGGTCGCGGCGGCGGACCTCCTCGACGATCACGTCCTCGAGCAGGTGGCTGCCCTGGGTGCGCTCGTGGTAGGCGTTGAAGCGCTCGCGCTCGCGCGCGATCTCGGCCGGCACGAACGGCAGCGCGTAGAGCTGGGCGTGGCTGTGCTCGAGCGAGGCGCCCGCCCGCGGGCCTTCGTTGACGATCAGGTGCACGTACGAGGCCGTCGCCGAGTGGGCGGCGACGCGGGCGCGCCAGGCGGCCATCGCGGCGGCGATCCCGTCGGCGCCGAGCTCGATCAGCCGCGTGCGATGGGCCGGGTGGTTGACGATCACCTCGTGACTGCCCTCGGCCGGCGTCGCGCCGAACAGGTCGGGGGCGGTGGTCCGGTTCGAGGCCCGGAGCGGATCGGCGGAGCTGGTCAGGCCGGCCTCCGAGCCCGAGCGGGTCGCCGCCGGCCGGGCTCCGGGCGCCGCCGGCTCGAGCGGCGCCAGCGCCGGATAGAGGTTGGGGATCGCGCGCTGTCTCCAGCCGGGCGTGTCGGGCTCGCCGCCGCCGGGCCGGTCGGCCCAGACCTCGGGCGGCGTCCGCCCCTCGCGGCCCTCGCAGAACGGGCAGGACTCGGCGGCGCCGGGCGCGGCCTCGGCGGCGTCCGCGGCGAACGCGTCCGGACGCGCGGCGCGGCCGGGAGCGAGGACCGTGCGCAGCCCGGTGAGCTGGTCGATGCGGATCTCGGGAGCGCGGGGGTCGTCGGTCACGAGCCGGTGATTATCGCGGCGACGCGGGCAGCGCGCGGCGACGCTCAGCCGTTGACGGCGTACTTGTCGATGTCGGCGGCGAGGTCGTCCTGGGAGGTGTAGAGGCCGCGGTGCACGAAGGTCTTCTCGCCGGCCGCGTTGTAGAAGATCGTCGAGGGGAACTCTGGCGAGGCGCCCTCCTCGTTGGCGATCGCCTCGTCCGGATCGGAGAAGCTCGGGTAGGGGACCGGGTGGTCGCGGAGGAAGGTCTCGGCGGCGTCGTTGGAGTCGTTCGAGTTGATGCCGAGGAACGCGACCCGATCGCCGCGGTCGGCCGCCTCCTGCTGGAAGTACGGGAACTCCTCGCGGCAGGGCCCGCACCACGAGGCCCACTTGTTGATCACGATCGGGTACCCCTTGAGCGCTTCGACCTCGGCCCGGAAGGCGTCGCTGCCGCCCTCGATCAGGGTGCCGCCGGCCGCATAGAGGCCGGCCAGCTTCGGCGGCGCCGATTCGGTCATCTTCGTGTAGCTCGGCGCATCCTCCGCATTGCCCGGATCGACCTCGGAATCGTCGGAGCCACAGCCCGCGAAAAGCAGCGTCGCGAGCAGCACCAGCGAGGCCTATCGAAAGCCGTCGGATCGGTGGTCTGATTCGTGCGGAGGGGGGAGATGAAGCCATAACGCTGGGCGGGATGGTTAAATGGGCTGCGGTCCAAGGGGAACTTCGGACCGCGGGGATCAATCGGCCGGAAGAGTTTCCTACCCCGGACCGGTTCATTCCCACCGAGCTTACTGCGCTCCCCGCTCCACTCCGGAGCAGTGACAGCGCAGCGAAAGCCTTTCCATGGCAGACACCGCAGCACTCGCCGCAGAAGCGGCAGAAGCGCTATCCAGCGCAGATATCGAACGCGTCGAGGAATTCACGCGTGAACCGATCCTGCTCGAGGGCGAGACGCCCGCCGACGTGATCGCGGGCACCGCCCGCAGGCTCGCGGTCGACGCCGCCCTGGGCGAGATCGCCGAGGGCGCCGCGGATCCCTCGATGAAGTGGCGCCAGGACTTCTCGCTGCTGCTCGGGCTCGAGCGGGTGCTGGCCGAGGACCCGCCGACCCTGAACGACGGCGCCACCCTGAACGAGCACCAGGTCGACGCGCTCTCGGGCACCCTCGCGGCGCTCTCGGCAGAGATCGAAGATCCCGGCTCGAACGCTCGCGCCGCCGCCAACGGGGAAGGCAACGGTGCCGGCGCGCCCGCCGCGGCGCCCGCCGACCGGCGCGCGAATGCCGACGAGGAGGAAGACGAGGACGAGGAGAGCGACGAGGTCGGCGAGGACGAGGAGCCCCAGGACTGGGAGGAGTCCTCCGACGAGGAGGACGAGGACGTCGTCGCCGTCGACGATGACCCCGGCGCCAACCGCCGCTTCTGGTTCGAGCACGCGACCGGCGCCGGCAAGACGGTCGCCGCCGTTGGCTTCGTCGACGCCTCGCGCACCGGCGGCATCCTGATCCTCACCCACCGCCGCAACCTCGTCGAGCAGTTCATCGGCGAGATCTCCGACCGCGGCTATGGCGACCGGCTCTGCCCGCCGCTGCTCGGCGACTCCGACCACCCCTACGGCCCGGTCACGGTCGAGACCTACCAGTGGTTCGTCCGCAACGCCGGCAACGTCTCCGACGCCTACTCGATCGTGATCTGCGACGAGGCCCACACGGCGCTCGGTGAGAAGACCTCGGCCTGCATCCGCAACTGGCTCGGTCCGACCTTCATCGGTATGACCGCCACCGGCGCCCTGATCGCCCGCCACGTCGCCGATCTGTTCCCGACGCAGACCTCGCGCTTCGACCTCGCCCAGGCCGCGCGCCGCGGCGTGATCGCACCGCTGCGCTGCATCCGGATCCCACCCGGCCCCGGCGTCCGCACGCTCGCCAACGTGCCGCTGCGCCGCGGCGAGGTCGACCAGGACTTCGACCAGGAGGAGCTCGCGAAGCTGCTCGACCAGGGCCCGTTCAACTTCGCCGTCGCCGACCTCTACCAGTCGCGCTTCCGCAAGGTCCCCGGCGTCGTCTACACCGCCGGCGTCGCCCATGCCAACAACGTCGCCGAGGCGATGCGAGCGGTCGGGATCAACGCCCGTTCAGTCTCCGGCGAGACGCCGAAGCGCGAGCTCGCGGAGACGCTTGCCGCCTTCGACCGCGGCGAGGTCGACGTGCTCTGCAACGCGATGCTGCTCGCGGAGGGCTGGAACTCACCGAGGGCAACGATCTGCATGCACCTGGCGCCGACCGCCTCGAAGCGGATCTACCAGCAGCGCGTCGGCCGCGTCACCCGCCGCCACCAGGGCAAGGAGGCGGGCCTGGTGATCGACTTCGTCCACCCCGCCACCCGCCACGACGACAACATCGTCACCCTGCACAGCCTGCTCGACCGCGACGTCTACCGCGGCGGCGCGATCGTCGTCGGCCCCGTACGCCGCGGACGCGGCCGCCGGGTCCGGGTCGAGAAGCGCGTGATCCCGGTCTCGGCCGATCCCGAGCGCCGCCTGCAGGTGCTCGAGCGCGAGCTCTGGCGGACCGCGGTGGAGCGCCTCGACTACTCCGAGCAGCACGTCTGGGCCGCGCTCGCCGGCGCCCGCGTGCAGCCGAACTCCTGGCGCAAGGCCAAGGCGATGCTTCAGCACGACCAGGCGAAGGAGCTGCGCCGCCGCTTCCTGCTCACCTGCATCCAGCGCAATCGCTCGAGCCAGCTGAAGCTGAAGGCGCTCGCCGAGCTGGCGGCCACGCGTGAGGCCGAGCCCTTCGACGAGGCGATCGACATGGTCGGCACCTGGCAGCGCGATCAGCGCCGTGCCGGCGTCCGCGTGCTCCTGCAGGCGCTGGCCGAGAAGCGGATCGGCCGCCGCGACCAGGCTCAGGCCTGGGTCTGGAGGCTGGCCGAGTTCACGCGCGAGTGCCACGAGGAGTACGCTGTCGCCCGCTGGCCCGAGACCAAGCGCCTGCTCGGCCTGTTCGTCAACTCTTCCGGCCGCGCCCACGGCAAGAACGCCCGCCGCCTCGTCCAGGCCGCCCGCGGCCAGGATCGCCGCCTCGCCGTCGCCCTGCTCGCCGCAGCGGTCGCCCACACTCCCGAGGCCGAGGAGGTCCTGCGCGGGGCGCGGATGCGGATGGCGAGGAAGCCGAGCGCCGTCGCCCGCGAGCTGCTCCGCAACCTGCCCAAGGGCGGCAAGAAGCGCCGCCGGCGCAAGCGCCGCGGCGAGGACGAAGGCAACGGCGACGGTCAGAGCGGCCAGGGCCGCAACAACCGCCGAGGACGCGGCAGTGGCAAGGGCGGCGGCCCCGCAGGCGCAGCAGCGGTCGATGACGACGACGCCCGCGACGAGGAGGAGGGCGACGACGCCCTCGACGACGACTTCGAAGACGACGAGGGGACCCGCGACGACGAAGGGCCCGAGACCGACGAGCACGATGCCGTCGACGACGCCCCCGCGAGCGACGACGAAGAGGAGTAGCCACCGGTCCTCAACAGGGACGAACGTCCCTCAGGTGCCCCTATAGATCGGTGTGAGGGACGTTCGCGGTGTTGGCGCCGGGCCTACAGCAGCCGCAGGTGGACTTCGCCGGAGCCGAGGGCGAGTTGTTCGCCGTGCTCGCCGCGGACGATCAGGTTGCCGCGCTCGTCGATGCCGTCCGCGAAGCCGCGGTGGTCGAGGCCCTCGATGCCGTCCGGGCCTCCCTCCCAGCTGATCGGACGGCCGTGGAGGGCGTCGCGGCGCTCGAACTCGGAGCGGACCTTCTCCGGGTCCGCCTCGACCCAGCGGCCGAGTGCCTTGTCGAGCTTCTTGCGGAGCTGCTTCGGCGTCGCCCCGTGGCCGAGCGAGGTCGCGGGCCAGCGCAGGTCCTCGGGGAACTCCTCCGCGGCGAGCGAGACGTTGATGCCGACCCCGATCACTGCCCACTCCGGCGGCCGCGCCTCGATCAGGACGCCGGCGAGCTTCTTCTCCTCGACCCAGATGTCATTCGGCCACTTGATCAGGCACTCGACCTTCGCGACCTCCTCGCAGGCCTCGCAGACGGCGATCGGCACCGCCAGCGGCAGCATCAGGTGCCGAAGCGTCAGCGGCCTCAGGATCGCCGAGTAGAGCAGCGCCTGATCCGGCGGCGCGACCCAGCGGCGGTCGTGCCGGCCGCGGCCCGCCGTCTGACTGGAGGCGGTAACGACGGTGCCGCCCGCGGCCCCGTCGATCGCCAGCTCGCGGGCCCGCTCGTTGGTCGAGTCGATCTCGTCGAAGTGGTGGTGCGGCTTGCCGAAGCTCGGGCTCAAGGCGCCGGCTCGAGCTCGACTTCGTCGCCGGGCCGGATCTCGAGCCGCTCGGCGGCGCTACCGCGGTTGATCGCCACGGCCATCCGCCCGGACGAGTCCTCGTAGAAGAGGAAGGCGCCATCCGTTACGTCGCCGAACGACTCGGCCCGCGTCGCCGTCCGGCGCTGGGCACGAGTGCCGACCGAAACGCGCAGGGCACCGGCGAGCGGGTGGCCGCGCAGGTCCTCGGCGGTGAGATCGAGGGCGACGTTGCCGAAGCCGTCGATGCGATCGGCGTGCGCGACCGCACTCTGCTGCTCGAGCCGAGGCCGCGAGATGAGCTGGCGCTCGAGCGCGTCGGGGTCGAACGCCTCGCCGGCGTCGGCGAGCGAGGCGCCGGCGGCGAGATGGGCGGCGACAGGCGCGAACAGGTCACGGCCGTGGAAGGTTGCGGAGGCGGGGGTCTGGACGAACTTCGAGGAGCCGATGTCGACAGCCCCGGCAGCGCCGCCGAGCGCATCGATCGCCGGCGGCAGCAGGCCGTTGTCGGGGCCGACGAGCAGGTGGCCCTCGCCCTTCGTCCGTACCGCAACCGCGCGCCGAGGCCCGCCAACTCCCGGATCGACGATTGCGAGGTGGACCCCGACCGGCGCATACGGGAGCGCGTCTGCGAGCACCGCGCCGCCGCCGCGGACGTCGTGGCGGCCGATCCCGTGGCTGATGTCGATCACCTGGGCGCCGGGCGCGATCCGCGCGATCACCGCGCGGCAGACCCCCGCGAAGTCGTCGGCAACCCCGTAGTCGGAGAGGAAGGTGATCGGCAGCGGCGCCCCCATCTGTTTTGAGCCTACCCCTCGGCGGCGTCGGCGAGCAGCGCTTCGAGCAGGCCCTCGGGGTCGTGACGGGTCGCCTCGACCGCGACCTCGAGCCCGAGCTCGCGGGCCGTGTCGCTGGTGACGGGGCCGATCGAGACGACGCGGGCGGATCCGACACCTGCGGCGCCGGCCTCGGCTACGGCCTCGAGGTAGTTGCGCACGGTCGAGGAGGAGGTGAAGGTGACGTAGTCCGCCTCGCGCGCCCGCTCGATCAGCGCCGGGTCGGTCTGCTCGCGGACCGTCTCGTACAGCGGCACGACGTCGACCTGGGCGCCGCGCTCGGCGAGCGCCTCCGGCAACACATCGCGCGCCTCGCGGGCGCGGGCGATCAGCACCGGCCGATCCGAGACCTCGACCTCGCGCAGCGACTCGATCAGCGACTCGGCGATCGAGCGCGGCGGCACGATGTCGGGAATGACGCCGCGGGCACGGAGCTCGCGCGCGGTTCCCGGCCCGATCGCGGCGACCGTGGCGCCGGCGAGCGCGCGGGCGTCGAGGCCGCGCTCGGCGAGCGCCTCGAACAGCAGGCGGACGCCGTTGGGGCTGGTCAGGCAGACGAGGTCGTAGGAGTGGATCGCCTCGATCGCGTCGGCGACCTCGCCGCTGCCGATCAGCGGCTCGATCCGGATCGCGGGCAGCTCGACGACCTCGGCACCGAGCCCGGCCAGCGTCTGCGCGAGACCGCTGGCCTGGGCGCGGGCGCGGGTGACGACGACGCGACGGCCGTGCAGGGGGCGACGCTCGAGCCAGGCGATCCGCTCGCGGTGGCGGGCGACGTCACCGAAGAGCAGGATCGACGGAGCCCCGAGGCCGGCCTCGGCGACGGCCTCCGGCAGCGTCGCGACGGTGGCGACCACGGCGCGCTGGTCGGGGAAGGTGCCGCGCATGACGGCTGCGGCCGGCTGATCGGGGTTGCGCCCGGCCTCGATCAGATTCGCGGAGATCTTCGGCAGGTTCTTGACGCCCATGTAGAGGACGAGCGTGCCGGGGAAGGCGGCAAGCGCCTGCCAGTCGATCGCGCTCTCCGGCTTCTCGGGATCCTCGTGGCCGGTGACGAAGGCGACCGCGGAGGCGTCGTCGCGGTGGGTGACGGGGATCCCCGCGTAGGCGGTGGCAGCGATGCCCGCGGTGACGCCGGGTACGACCTCGAACGGGACGCCGGCCTCGAGCAGGGTCTCGGCCTCCTCGCCGCCGCGACCGAAGACGAACGGGTCGCCGCCCTTGAGCCGGACGACGGAACGGCCGGCAAGCGCGTGGGAGGCGATCAGCGCCTGGATCGCCTCCTGCGGCATCGCCGGGTCGCCGGGCTTCTTGCCGACGTAGACGAGCTCGGCGTCGGCCCGGGCGCCGTCGATCGCGCCATCGGGAATCAGGCGGTCGTAGAGGATCACGTCGGCGGTCGCGATCAGCTCCAGCGAGCGCGCCGTCATCAGGCCCGGATCGCCGGGGCCGGCGCCGACCAGGTAGGCGACGCCGGGGCGGGCGCCGGGCGCCGGCGCCGGCGAGTCGGTTGCTCGGGTGCTGGGTGGCTTCGCGCTCATCGACCGGACATGCTGACTGCTTAGAGCAGCGGACCGCCGGGTCGCTCGTCGAGCGGGGCACCGGGTCGTTCGTCGCCGGCCTCGTCCGCGGCCCGCCGCAGGATCTCGCGGGCGCCGGCGGCGTCGAGCAATTCGATCAGGGACTCGGCCAGCGCGACCGGCTGCGCGGCATCGCCGCTGACCGACTCGCGCACCCACAGCGACCCATCAGGCATGCCCGCGTAGCCGACCAGGGCCAGCCCCTCCCCCTCGCCGCCGATCCCCGGGGCGCGGACGCTGGCGACGCCGACGGGCGTGTCGCAGTCGGCCTCCAAGCCGCGGATCACGGCGCGCTCGGCGGTCAGCTCGATCAGCGCCCGCGGGTTCGTGATCGCGGCGGCGGGGGCGAGGGCGCGCTCGTCCCCATCCCGGGCCTGCAGCGCCAGCGCTCCCTGCCCGGCCGCCGGAGTCAGCAGCGACGCCCCGATCGGGAAGGCGATCTGATCACCGCGGCCGAGCCGGCGCAGGCCGGCGGCGGCGAGCACGATCGCGTCGCACTCGCCCTCGGCGAGCTTGCGCAGGCGCGTGTCGACGTTGCCGCGCAGCGGACGGATCTCGAGGTCGGGACGTGCAGCGAGCAGCTGGCTGCGGCGGCGCAGCGACGAGGTTCCGACGGCGGCGCCCTCGGGCACCTCCTCGAGTGAGCCTCCGGGGCCGACCCAGGCGTCGGCCGGAAGCTCGCGCGGCGGCACGCCGGCCAGAGCGAGGCCGGCGGGCATCTCGATCGGCAGGTCCTTGGCGCTGTGCACGGCGAGGTCGATCTCGCCGTCGAGCAGCGCCCGCTCGATCTCACGCGTGAAGCGGGCCTTGTCGCCGCCGGCTTTCGGATCGTGGCCCGGCTGGCCCTCGTCACCCGAGGTCGTGATCGTGACCAGCTCGACCTCGTGCCCGCCGGCCGCGATCGCCTCGGCAACTGTGCCCGACTGCGCCACGGCGAGGGCGCTGCCGCGGGTCCCGATCCGGAGGGTGCCGCTCACCGGCTGCGCTTCGACTCTCCGGGCGGCGGCTCAGCCGCCGCCGCGGTGCTTCTCACGGATGGGCCGAATCGGCGTCACCTCGGCCGAGTGCCCCTCCGGCTCGGAGGTCGCGTCGAGGCCGAAGAGGTTGCGGACCGTGGCGATCTGCAGGTAGGCGTCGTCGTCGTCGGCAGAGCGCTTCAGGCGCAGGGTCGGCTCATGCAGGATCCGGCTCGCGATCGCCCGCGCCATCGCCTCGATCCGCTTGCGGTCCTCGTCGCCGAGGTCGCTCCAGCGGTTGGCGTTCTCGGAGAGGATCCGCTCGACGATCGAGTCGGCGTGCTCGCGCATCGCGGCGACCGTCGGCAGCACCTCGAGCGAGCCGAGCCAGCGCTCGAAGCGCACCGCCTCGGCGGCGACGATGCGCTCCGCCAGCCGCGCCTCGGCCTCGCGGCCGCCGAAGTTGCGGTCGGCGACCGACTGGACGTCGTCGACGTCGTGGATCGCGACGCCCTCGACCTCGGCGCAGGCCGGGTCGATGTCGCGCGGCACGGCGAGGTCGATGAACAGCAGCCGCTTGCCCTCGCGCTCGGCCATCATCAGCTCGAGCTCCTCGCGCTCGACGATGTGGTGGGGCGAGTTGGTCGAGGAGACGACGATGTCGGCCTCGACCAGCTGGCTCGGGAGCTCGTCGAAGCGGACGGCTTCGCCACCGAAGCGGTCGGCGAGGCCGATCGCGCGGTCGTAGCGGCGATTGGCGACGAAGACGGCCTCGACACCCTTCGTCGCGAGCGCCTTCGCGGTCAGCTCCGCCGTCTCCCCGGCTCCGATCAGGAGCACGCGGCGGGAGGTGAGCTTGCCGCCGAGCGAGCGCTGCGCCAGCTCGACCGCGGCCGAGGGGACGGAGGTTCCGCCCTCGCCGATCCGGGTCTCGGTGCGGACGCGCTTGCCGGTCGCCAGGGCTCCGCGGAAGAGACGGTTGAGGATCGGGCCGGTGGCGCCCTCGACCAGCGCCAGCTCGTAGGCGCGCTTGACCTGGCCCTGGATCTCGGCCTCGCCGAGGATCATCGAGTCGAGCCCCGCGGCGACCTCGAACAGATGCTCGGCAGCCTCGATGCCACGGTGCGAGTAGAGGCTCTCGACCAGTTCGGTCGGGCGGATGCTGCCCTCACGGGAGAGCACGCTGAGCGCCGCGCTCTCGGCCTCGACCGGGTCGGAGACGACGAGGTAGAGCTCGCTGCGATTGCAGGTCGAGACCGCGGCGGCCTCGATCACCGGCTCGCTCTCCTTCAGCTCACCGAGTACGCCGGTCGCGCGGCCCTCGGTCAGCGCCAGGCGCTCGCGCAGCTCCAGCGGCGCGGTCTTGTGCGAGATGCCGAGGGCGAGCAGCTCGCTCATGCGGGCGCCTCCTCGGAGGCGGGAACGGCGGGCTCGCCGGCGGCCGTCGTCGCGCCGGGGCCGTCCCCCTGCTTCGACTCGGCCAGCTCGGCCAGCGACTCGATCTCCTTCGAGAGCGTGCCGAGCCGGGCGGCCATGATCGCGACGTAGATGACGAGGAGCACGACGAAGACGATGTAGGCACCGGCCACGTACTTGCCGGCCTCGTCGAGGGGGATCGCGGGAGCTGCGAGCAGGATCGAGAGCATGTCGGCTTTCTAGCGTGCCGCCCCGGGGGCGATCCGTGAGCCGGTGCTGGTGGGTGGCGGCGTGCCTCCGTCGAGCGCGCGGCGCAGGCGCGAGAGCTGGCCCCGGGTCCGCTTCGCGGTCAGCTCGAAGCGGACCAGCGTGTACCAGAGCAGCCCGAAGGCGATCATGCAGACGTAGAAGACGGCCTGCATCTTCGGCGGCAGCCCGCCGTTTGCGGTCGCGAAGGTGCGCGGGTGGATGAACGACTCTGCCAGCCGTACCGCCATGAAGTTGAGCGGCACGAAAGCGCCGGCCGTGATCGCGAAAACGGACGCGTAGCGGGCCTGCTGCTCACGGTCGGGGATCGCGTAGCGCAGCGGGTAGTAGGTCGCGTAGAGCAGGAAGACGATCAGGAAAGAGACCAGGGTCGGCTCGCGCCACTCCCACCACACGCCCCAGGAGCCCTTTGCCCAGATCGCCCCGGTGATCAGCACGGCGACGCCGAAGATCACCGACATGTGAATCGAGACGTAGGAGCGCGCGTCGTGGATCGGATCGCCGGTGCGGAGGTGGCGGATCGCGTGGATGCCGCCGACGATGAAGCCGACGAGCGCGATGATCGCGAGCGGCACGTGCAGGTAGAAGATCTTCTGGATGAAGCCCTGGTCGGCGTCGAGCGGCGCGTAGAAGAAGACGAGCGCGAGGGCGACCCCCAGGAGAAGGGCGGTCAGGATCGAGATGTTCCGGAGGCTGTTGGATGCCATGGGACTTGGTCCTCCGCCGCTCGAATCGATTTCGGTGGCGGCGGGCCGGCCGGGTCGGGGTGCCGGTGTCCTCAGTCTTCCAGGAGGAAGTCGAACACCGCGTAGCCGATCAGCCCGAAGATCAGATCGTACAAACCGAGCATCGCCAGCCACTGCCCGTAGTCCTCGTAGGAAGGGCCGCCTGCGGCGAGCAGCGGGTCCGCCGCGGCGGCGGCGGCGATCATCGGCGGAATCAGCAGCGGCATCAGGATCAACGGCGCCAGCAGGTCGCGAGCCCTCGAGTTGGTCGCCATCGACGAGATCAGGGCACCGCTTACCGCGATCCCGAGGTCGAGCAGCAAGAGCACCGGGATCAGCGGCAGCAGGCCGGAGCCGGAGTCGAGGAAGAAGAGGGCGAAGATCGGCAGCGCCACGATCTCGAGCGCGACCAGGTAGACGACGAGCACGCCCGCCTTGGCGACGAGCAGCGCCGTGCCGTCGACCGGAGCCAGCCGGATCGCCTCGAAGCCGCCCTGCTCGCGCTCGGCGACGAAGACCCGGTTGATCGCGAGCAGAGCCGCGAACAGGATCGTGACCAGCAGCACGCCGGCGGCGAGGCTGCCCTCGAGCTCGGTACGACCGAGGCCGAAGCGGAAGATCACGTAGATCGTCGTCGCGAAGATCACCATTGCCGGCACCGACTCGAAGGTCCGCAGCTCGATCCGCAGATCCTTGGCGAGGATCAGCCGCGCGACCGCGAAGGTTCCGGGCGGCTCGAGCCCGCGCTCGCCGGATTCGGGAGCCGGGCTCATCGGACCGTCCCGGGGCCCGCGGCGGCGCCGGGCACACCCGGGACGCGCTCGGCAAAGACCGAGCGCTCGGTCTCGTCGTCGAACCCGGCCGCGGGCCCGTAGTAGGCAACCTCGCCGTCGCGGCGCAAGGCCAGGATCCGGCCGGCGCCGGAGCGGGCGGAGGCGACGTCGTGGGTGACGACGATCCGGGTCCGGCCCGAGGCCGGGCCGATCAGCGATTCGACCGTCGCCGCGCCCGCCGGGTCGAGATGGGCGACGGGCTCGTCGAGCAACAGGATCTCCGGCTCGTGCAGGACGGTCCGGCAGATCGCCAGCCGCTGCGCCATCCCGGCCGACATCTCGGCGACACGGCTGCCGGCCCGGTGCTCGAGCCCAACCGTGCGCAGCAGGGCCGCGATCCGCTCGCTGCCGTCGCCGGGCAGGCCGAAGAGGCGGGCGCCGTAACGCAGGTTCTCGGCGGCGGTCAGGTCGCGGTAGAGAAGGCTCTGGTGGCCGAGATAGCCGAGGCGGGTCCGCAGCCGCCACGACTCCTTCGGCAGCTCGCAACCGAGCACCTCGAGCCGCCCCTCGGTCGGGCGCAGCAGACCGGCCAGCATCCGCAGCAGCGTCGATTTGCCGGCGCCGTTGGCGCCGATCAGGGCCAGATCCTCGCCGCGTGGCAGCTCGAGCCCGACGCCGCGCAGGGCCCAGCTGTCACCGTAGGCGCGCCACAGGCCCTCGGCCCGGACCGCCGGCTCGCTCTCGGGAGGGCTGCCCTCGTTCACGCGCCAAAGCTAGATGACTGTGGTTAGGTAGCGCGGATGGAGATCAACTTCTGCCCGCGTTGTGCCACGGCGCTCGAGCTGCGGCCGACGGAGCCACCGGACCCGCCGCGGCCGACCTGCCCGAACTGCGGCTTCGTCCACTACGAGAACCCGACGCCGACCGTGCAAGCGTGGATCGACCGCGACGGCAGCTTCCTTGCGTTGCGGCGCAACCAGGATCCCGAGCGCGGCAAGTGGAACCTGCCGGGCGGCTTCGTCGAAGCGGGCGAGGGCGGGGCCGAGGCGATCGCCCGCGAGGTCGGCGAGGAGACGGGGCTCGAGATCGAGATCGTCGGCCTGATCGGGATCTTCGCCTCGACCTACGGTCAGGGCGAGGACGCGAAGCCGATCCTCGACATCGCCTGGCGCTGCACCGAGACCGGCGGCGAGCTCGAGATCTCCGACGAATCGGGCGAGCACGCCTGGTTCCCGCTCGCCGAGTTTCCCGAACCCGCCTTTGGCGGCGAGCAGCAGGCGCTGGCAGCGCTACGCGCGGCCGAGGGCTGAACACGTCGAACGTCCCTCAGACCTATCCCTGGGGGCAGGTGAGGGACGTTCGCGGGGTCGCTGCGGGGCCCGGGGGCGTTGCGGGGCCTACAGCGGCGACTTGCCGCGGGCTTCGCGACCCTTCGAGGCGCTCTTGTTCGTCGCCTTGCGCGAGTGGCTGAACGGCTTCTGGAACAGGCGGCCGAGGAATCCGGGCGCCTTCGAGCCGGCGCTCTGGCCGACACCGAGGGTCCGGTCGACGCCCTTCTGCGGGCCGTGCGAGAGACGCGGCACGAGGAAGGCGAGGATCGCAAGGACAATGCAGACGCCGATGATCACGACAATGGTCATTAAAAGGCTCCTCCCGTAGGTGCCCACGGAGTACCCGTCCTGACCGCATCCCAACCGCCCCCGCGGCTGCCTTGGGCGAGGGGTGAGCTTCAGCGGCCCTTGCGCAGGGTCCGGGCGCCGGTCCGCAGCAGCGAGCCGCCGCCCTCGCGCAGAGCCTTCATGCGACCGCCGTTGGAGCCGTAGAGGACCGAGGCGGTGGCGCGGATCGCCTCGCCGAGCGTCTCGTCGTAGGGCTGCCACCAGAAGTTGCGGGTGTGGCCCGGTTCCCAGGAGACGAGCTTGATGTCGACGCACTCGTAGAAGCCGAACTTGGAGTGGGAGCGGCCGAGGCCCGAGTCCTTGACGCCTCCCCACGAGCACTGCATCGCCGCGTGGCTGTAGCTGTGGTCGTTGATCCAGACCATCCCCGACTGGACCCGACGCGCCATCCGCTCACCCTTGCGGCGGTCCCGCGTCCAGACCGAGGCGCCGAGGCCGAAGTCGGAGTCGTTGGCGAGCTCGATCGCCTCCTCCTCGTTGGCGACGACGACGACAGGAACGACGGGGCCGAAGATCTCCTCCTTCATGATTCGCATCTCGTGCGTGACGCCGGTCAGGATCGTCGGCGAGATGTAGGTGCCGGGTGAGCCCGCGACCTCGGTCGGGCCGCCGGTCAGGCGCTCGGCGCCGTTGGCGAGGGCGTCATCGACGAGCTCCGTCACGATCGACGCTTGATCTGAGCTGATCATCGGCCCGACCTCGACCTCCCAGCTCTGCGGGTCGCCGAGGCGAAGGCGCTCGGTCTCCCGCACGAGCCCCTCGAGGAACGACTCCGCCACGTCCTGCATCACGTAGACGCGCTCGATCCCCGAGCAGGTCTGGCCCGCGTTGGCGAAGCCGCCCCAGGTGATGCCGCTGACCGCGTTCTCGAGGTCGGCGTCGGCGCAGACGATCGCCGGGTCCTTGCCGCCGAGCTCGAGCACCGCGCCCTTCATCAGTCGCGCGCAGGTCTCGCCGACCGAACGGCCGACCTCGACCGAACCGGTGAAGAAGATCTTCCGGGCCGAGGACTCGACCAGCGCCTGCCCGATCGCGCCGCCGCCGTGGACGACGCGGACGAGGCCCTCGGGCAGCCCGGCCTTCTCGAAGATCTCGCGGATCCGCTCGCCGAGCAGCGGCGTCAGGCTGGCCGGCTTCAGCACGACGCCGTTGCCGGCCATCAGCGCCACCGCGACCTCGCCGAACGGGATCGACCACGGGTAGTTCCAGGGCGCGATCACGCCGACCACGCCCATCGGCTCATAGGTGAACTTGGCCCGCTTCGAGAGGAACAGCGTCCCGCCCATCTTGATCCCCTCGTCGGCGAGGATCTCGGGCCCCTCCTCGGCGATCCAGCCGAGCGCGTCGATCGTCGGCACGACCTCCATCGTGTAGCACTCGGTGATCGGCTTGCCCTGCTCACTCGCAAGCAGCCGCGCGACCTCGTCGACCTCCGCCGCCAGCACCTCGGCGGCACGCGACAGGTAGCGGCCGCGGTCTGCGAGCGAGAGCTCGCCCCAGAAGGGCTGCACCTCGGCAACATCCTCGACGATGCCCTGAACATCGGCGGGCTCGACCGTCTCGACCGAGCCGAGCAGCTCTCCGGTCGCCGGATTGAACGAGTCCAGTGTTCCCATCTACCCCGCCCGGATCATAAGTGGCGAGCGGGTCGATTCACGACTCTTGCCGCCGCGATGCGCGGATCTGCGCGAGCCTCTGCGCGGCCCGCGCCTCCCAGCCGCGGTCGGTCGGGGTGAAGAAGCGCTCGCGCTGGACCTCCGCCGGCGCCAGCGGCTGATCGGCGACGGCCTCGGGAGCATCGTGCGAGTACTGGTAGCCGACCCCGCGGCCGAGCTGCTCGGCGCCGGCGTAGTGGCTATCCTGAAGGTAGGGCGGCGGCTCGGCGGCGCCGTGGCGGCGGATGTGGTCGGCGGCTGCTCCGAGCGCCACATAGGAGGCGTTCGACTTCGGCGCCAGCGACAGGTAGGCGGCGGCCTGCGCGAGATTGATCCGGCACTCGGGCAGGCCGACCCGGTCGACCGCCTGGGCAGCGGCGGTGGCGACGAGCAGGGCCTGCGGATCGGCGTTGCCGACGTCCTCGGAGGCGAGGATCACCATCCGCCGGGCGATGAAGCGGGGGTCCTCGCCGCCCTCCAGCATCGCCGCCAGGTAGTAGAGCGAGGCGTCGGGGTCGGAGCCGCGCGTCGCCTTGATCCAGGCCGAGATGTAGTCGTAGTGCTTGTCGCCGCCCTTGTCGTAACCGACCGCCTTGCGCTGCAGCGCGTCCTCGGCGGCGGTGACGTCGATCCCGGCGGCGCCCGAGGCGCGGGCTGTCGTCACCGCCCGCTCGAGCGCGCCGAGCGCCGTGCGGGCGTCGCCGCCGCTGCGCTCGGCGAGCAGCGCCAGCGCGTCCTCGTCGATCGGCGGCGCTTCGCCGACGCCGCGCTCGGGGTCGGCGAGAGCGGCCCCGAGGAGGGCCTCGATCCGCTCGGCGTCGAGCGTCTTCAGCTCGTAGATCTGGCAGCGGGAGAGCAGCGCCGAGTTGACCTCGAAGTAGGGGTTCTCGGTCGTCGCGCCGATCAGCGTGATCAGGCCGTCCTCGACCGCCGGCAGCAGCGCGTCCTGCTGGCCCTTGTTGAAGCGGTGGATCTCGTCGAGGAAGAAGACCGTCGGCCGGCCGCCACCCTTACGCCGCTCCTCGGCCCTGCCGAGCACGGCCCGGACCTCGGCCCGGCCGGCGTTGACAGCCGACTCCTCCTCGAAGGCCCAGCCGGCGGCCGAAGCGACGAGTCGGGCGAGGGTCGTCTTGCCGGTGCCCGGCGGCCCGTAGAGAATCATCGAGTGCGGCGTCCCGGTCTCGATCGCCGTCCGCAGCGCCGAGCCCTCGCCGAGCAGGTGCTGCTGGCCGCTCACCTCGGCCAGCGTCCGCGGGCGCATCCGCACCGCCAGCGGCGCGTCGGGGTCGGGGGCGCCCGTCCCCGCTCCGGCCCCGCCGGCCCCTTCCTCTCCGAACAGCTGACCTTCCATGCTCACGCAGTATCGGGTGCCCTCCGGCGAGACGGGCGAAACCGGAACGGCCGCGTCGCTAATCTCGCTCGCCTATGAGCGAGATCCCAGCGACGAACGGCAACGCCGCCAGCAACGGCTCCACCTCTACCGACGAGGCCGACGCGCCGCTGCGCCTCGGCGGCATGGCGATGCGCAACGGCCTGCTCGTCCACGGTCCGACGTCGTGGGCCGCGGCCGCCCGCAACTCGAAGACCGGCGCGGTCGAGGTCGCCTCCGGCCGCAAGCCCAACTTCGGCGGCAACCTCGTCGCCAAGGTGCCGCTGCTGCGCGGCCCGGTCCGGATGGCGGAGGCGTTCGCCGTGATCCCGGTCGCGCGCGGCTCGCTGCGTGCCGCCCGCCTCCCGTTCGAGGATCCACGCGTGATCGTCGCCGCCGGCGGCGTCTCGCTCGCGAACGCGCTGCTGCGACGTCGCGCCGCCAAGGACGAGGGCACAAGCTCGGTCGGCGGCGAGGCCGTCTCGACCGCGCTCGGCATGGTCCCGGCGATCGTCGCGCTGAGCGGCTCCGAGCTGGCCAGCTACCACGGGGTCGAGCACAAGGCGATCGCCGCCTACGAGCACGGCAGCCGCGATCCCCGCACGGCCGCGAAGGAGCACCAGCGCTGCGGCTCGAACCTGATCGGGCCGATGATGATCTTCACGATCGCCGGCCAGGCGATCCTCGACCGCCTGCCGAAGTCGCCGGGCCCGATCGCGCGGGGCATCGTCTCGCTCGCCAGCCTCTCGCTCGCCGTCGAGACCTTCGCCTACGCCGAGAAACACCCGGAGTCGGCCCCGGGCCGGGCCGTGCACTGGGCCGGCGACACGATCCAGCGCCTGTTCGCGACGCGCGAGCCGAACGAGGACCAGATCGAAGTCGGGATCGCGGCGATGGACGCGATCCTCGCCGCCGAGGGCGCCGACTGACGCTCCCGCCTCCCGGGCGGGTCCAGCCGCGCTAATCAATCGCGGCGAGGGGCCGATAGGAGTAGGGCCGGAGGATCGGGAGGGCTTTTCGACGCCTCCGACAGCTCATGATCGCCGCCGACCTCAACAGCGTTCTCTACGACATCGGGAACTGGGTCCCGCTGGTCACCCTGCTGTTTCTCGGGACGATCGTCTACCTGATGTTCCGCACCCTCTCGGTGATGCCGAAGACGAAGCCGCAGGAGATCAAGGCGAAGAAGAAAAGCGGCGTCACCTGGGACGACATCGCCGGCGTCGAGGGCACGAAGGAGGAGCTGCAGGAGGTCGTCGACTTCCTCTCCCACCCGAAGCGGTTCAAGGCGCTCGGGGCGAAGGTGCCGAAGGGGATCATGTTGCACGGCCCGCCCGGGACCGGCAAGACGATGCTCGCCAAGGCGGTCGCGCACGAGTCCGGCGCCAACTTCTTCAGCCAGTCGGCCTCCTCGTTCGTGGAGATGTTCGCCGGCCTCGGGGCCGCGCGGATCCGGCGCCTGTTCCGCGAGGCGCGCGAGAACGCGCCGGCGATCCTCTTCATCGACGAGCTCGACGCGGTCGGCGCCGCCCGCGGATCCGACATCTCCGGCGAGCGCGACCAGACCCTGAACCAGCTGCTTGTCGAGATGGACGGCTTCGAGGCGACCGACAACATCGTCGTGATGGCGGCCTCGAACCTGATCGAGAAGCTCGACCCGGCGCTGCTGCGGCCCGGCCGCTTCGACCGCCAGGTGCTGGTGCCGCCGCCCGACCTGCGCGGCCGCGAGCAGATCCTCGCCGTCCATACCCGCAACAAGCCGCTCGGCCAGGACGTCGACCTGCACCGCGTCGCCCAGCACACATCCGGGCTGACCGGCGCCGATCTGGCGAACCTCTGCAACGAGGCTGCGATCCAGGCCGGCCGCGGCAAGCGCGAGTTCATCGGCCAGACCGACTTCGACAACGCCTTCGAGCGGGTCGTTGCGGGACTGCAGAGCCGCAAGGTGATCACCGACCACGAGAAGCGGGTCGTCGCCTGGCACGAGGCCGGCCACGCGCTCGTCTCCGAGCTGCTGCCGACCGTCGACAAGGTTCAGAAGGTCTCGATCGTGCCGCGGGGCAAGGCGCTCGGCTACACGCTCAACCTGCCGCAGGAGGACCGCTACCTGAAGTCCCGCGAAGAGCTGATCGACTACATGAAGGTCCTGCTCGGCGGCCGGGTCGCCGAGCAGATCACCTTCGGCAAGGTGACGACCGGCGCCTCCGACGATCTCAACAAGGTGACGATGATCGCCCGCGGCATGGTCTACGAGTACGGGATGGGGACTTCGATCCGCTCCCACCAGGTGCCCGCCAACGACTGGAACGTCTCCGAGATGATGCGCCAGCGGCGCGACGAGGAGGTGACCGAGATCGCCGAGGAGGCCTACCGCGGCGCCCAGCGGCTGCTCTCAGACAACCGCGACCTGCTCGACGAGATCGCGCGCCGGTTGCTCGAGAACGAGGTGATCGGACACGAGGAGATCGGCGAGATCATGGCCGACCACCGGGCCGGCCTGGCGCCGGCGCGGGGACGCAGCGGCCGCCGCCCTGAGCGGGCCGTCGAGCCCGAGCCGCAGCCTGACGGCCGGCGGCAGGCTGCGCCGCTGGCCGAGGCCCTGCCGGCGAGCGAGCCGCCGGCACAGGAGCAGGAGCCGGGGAGCAAGCCGCCTCCCCCTCCACCGTCAGCCGACTGACGCGCTCGGACCGCTCGGTGCGCCGAGCGCGGCGATCGACCCGCCCGGCTCGAGGATCTCGACCTGCGTCGCGGGCGCGAGCCGCTGAGCGTGCTCGGCGAACTCGAGCGGTGGCCGGTGGCTCATCCACGGCCACAAGCGGGCGGCACCGGCCGGTGTGTACGTGCCCCAGTGGATCGGGACCGCCCGGTCGGCCCGCAGCAGGGCAAGCGCCTCGGCTGCCTGCTCGGGGTTCATGTGCCCGGGCCCGAGCGTCGGGCCCCAGCCCCAGACCGGCAGCAGGGCGAGGTCGATGCCGGCGTCGGCGATCTCGCTCATCCCCTCGAAGACCTCGGTATCGCCCGCGAAGTAGGTGAGCTCGCCTTCCTCGCCGACCAGGTAGCCGAGCGAGGGTGGCTCAGCTGTCCGGCGACGGGTCGTTGCGTCGTGGACGGCGTCGACGACGCGGATCCGCAGGGCGCCGACCTCGAGCTCGGTCCCAGGCTCGACCTCGGTCACCGAGACGAACCCCTCACGGCGCAGGAGCGCGCCGACGCCGGCCGGGACGAACAGCGGCACGTGCCGGGAGAGCCGGCGCAGGGTCGGCAGGTCGAGGTGGTCGTGGTGGGCGTGCGAGATCAGGATCGCGTCGAGCGCCGCCGACTCGATCGGCGGCAGCTCATGGCGGCGGCGGATCACCCGCATCAGGCTCGGCCGCAGCAGCGGATCGGTCAGCACCGTCGTCCCGTCGCGCTCGAAGGCGACGGTCGCATGGCCGAGATAGGTGACGCCCCGATCGCTCACAGGGCGAGGATAGAGCCGCCCTCACCGGCGCCTCCTGCCCAATAGACTGCGGCCCGATGCTCGACCGGATCGATCACATCGGCGTCGCCGTCGAGGACCTCGACGCGGCGATCGCCCTCTACGAAGGGGCGCTCGGCATGCCGCTCGTGCACCGCGAGACGGTCACCGAGCAGGGCGTCGAAGCGGTTCTGCTCGACGTCGGCGACGGACACGTCGAGCTGCTGGCGCCGCTCGGCCCCGATACGCCGGTCGGCAAGTTCCTCGCGAGGAAGGGGCCCGGCCTGCACCACGTCGCCTACGCGGTCAGCGACATCGAGGCAACCCTCGAGCAGCTCAAGGCCGAGGGCGTGGCGCTGATCGACGAGACCCCGCGAACCGGGATCCGCGACAGCCGCGTCGCCTTCGTGCATCCGAAATCGACCGGCGCCGTGCTCACAGAGATCGTGCAACCAGCGGAGGGACACTGAAATGGCGGAGATGAAGCGGATCGAGGTCGGATTCGTCGGCCACCAGGTGATCACCCTGAAGCTCGACGAGAAGCAGCTCAGCGACCTGCGCAAGGGCCTCAAGGACGGCGGTTGGCAGACGGTCGTCACCGACGACGGCGAGGTCGACATCGACCTGACCAAGGTCGCATTCGTCCGCGTCGCCGCCAGCCACAGCTCGGTCGGCTTCGGCTCGGCCGGCTGAGCCGCCTCCGTCCCGCCTACGAGCCCTCGACGCGACCGGGGAGCCCGCTCCCCCACGCCTGGATCGACGACGAGGCCGGCAACCGCCGGACTGCCTGAACGGGACGCCGGCTCAGGCGAGCGAGTCCCAGAGCCGCTCTTCGGCCGCGAGCACCTCGCCGGCGCAGCGGTCGACTTCGGCCCAGAGCGCCGGCGCCGGCTCGCCCGATTCGCTCGCCGCGTACAGGCCGCCGGCAAGCGCGGTCCACGCCTCGGAGGCGAGCGCGCAGAGAGCGCCCTCGTGCTCGCGGCCAACCTCGGCCAGGAAGCGTGAATACATCGCCCGGAAGTTGCCGCCGCCGGTGCCGCGGCGCTCGATCACCTGGTAGTTGAAGCGGGCGCACCACTGCCAGTCGGCGACGGCCTCGGGCCAGGCGCCGACCTCGTCCGCGAACTTGCGCAGTGCCGGCAGGCCCTCGAAGTCGCCGAGCTGCGGCTCGGCCATCAGCCGCACCGCCTCGGCGATCGCGGCGGGCGCCGTCTCTCGCAGGCCCTCGAGCGTGATCTCAGTGCCTTCCGGCAGGTCGAACATGTGCCCGCTGAGCGGATAGAAGGGGTGCTGGGCGAAGCGCGCCTTCGAAAGGCCCTCGAGCGAGGTCCGCTGGATCTCTTCGAAGTTGGTGTCGGCGACGTAGGCGTACTCGTCGTCGTAGCCGGTCAACAGGACCGCGTGCCCGGGGAAGTGGGCCGAGTTGCCGTAATGGTCGAGGTAGTAGAGGTCGGTCAGCAGCAGCGCCGGCCGGCCCTCGTCGATGTCGGCGGCGGCGAGCCGCCAAGCATCCTCGGGCTCCTCCGGCGTCCGCAGCCGCAGCGGTGCCCCGGTCAGCTTCAGGAAGGTCTCCTCGAGCCTGCCGGTGCGGCCGTTGGTGAATCGCGAGGGCGACTGGCCGTCGATCGGGATGTAGTAGAAGCAGGCGCCGGCGCCGAGCCCAAAGGCGAGCTCCTCGCTGATCGGGACGCCGTGGAAGCGCAGCAGGTTGCGCAGCGCGGTCGAGCCGCAGTGGTTGCCGGGAACGTGGGTGAAGCCGGCGATCTCGGTCGTCGGCGCGGGCGTGGCGCTGTTCATCGGCGCGGGATTCTCCCAGGCATAGCCGGGCCGGTGCGTCAGGCGTCGGCGCCGGTCCGCCCCTCGCGCAGCTTCAGGTACGCGGCGCGATCGCGGAAGGTCTGGCGCAGCTCACCCGTGACCTCGTCCAGGAACTCCTCGCGGTAGGCCGCATCGGTCAGCATCGCGATCGCGAAGTAGAGACCGGAGAAGGCGGCGAGCCCGACGGAGACCTTGAGCAGCTCGGTGGTGACCTCGAACTCCTCGCCGAACAGCGGCACCGCGAACAGCACGTCGCCGCCGGACCCGATCCAGGCGTCGCGAACGTCCTCGGTCACCGAGAAGAGGCCGAAGACGGCGAAGAACAGCGCAATCAGCACGGTCACGACGATCACCTGCAGCGCCTGGCTCATGAACAGGACGAGGCCGACGTTGCGGCGCTGGCGCGTGCTCAGCGGCTTCGCTCCGGTCTCCACCTCGCCCTCGAGCTGGCGCACCTCGCGCGGCAGCCGCACGAGCAGAAAGCCGACGCCCATCAGCAGGAACAGGATCCCGATCATGACCAGGCCGGCGTCGCTCTCGAAGGCGAAGACCTGCCACATCTCCGTATTGACGAAGGCGAGCAGGCCGAAGACCATGATCAGCGGCACCGCCCGCGCCAGCAGCGTGAACGACTGCGCCAGCTGGCCGGTCAGCCGCGCGAAGACCCAGAGAATGATCGACCACAGCCCGTAGCCGAGAAAGGCGTAGACGAGCACGAGAACCGCGAGGTTTCCGGCCATCGTGACCAGCGCGCTCGTCACCTGTCCGCCGAAGATCAGCGGCACCAGCGCCGGGATCAGGATGAAGCCGGCGAGCTCGGCGGCGCCGACGTGGCGGGGCCTGGAGAAGAAGGGCCGGTCCCGCATCAGGTTGATCAGGCCGAGCCCGGTGAGGAGGATCGCGAGGGCGCCGGCGATCGCCGCGAGATTTGCCGCCAGCGACCAGTCGAGGTTGACGGCGCCGAAGATCTCGCCGAGGAAGACGAGCGCGAGCAGCGGGAAGGCGCGGTTGAAGACGTCGGTCGAGGCCTTGAAGTCCTCGTCGAACAGCGGCAGCCCCGCCTTGTGGAAGCGGGCCAGGTAGTAGGCGACGTCCGCGGTCGCTGCCTGCTGATCGCCCGAACGGCCCTTCACCGAAGGGATTTCACCCTCCGGGCCGGACATCTCCCCCATCCGTCCAGCCGGCGCCGGGGCCGGGGCCTGCCGCTCCCGCTTCTCCCTATCCTCGCGCCGGTGAAGATCGCACTGATCAGCAATGAGAAGTCGGGGTCGGCGGGACAGGCGGACATCGAAGGGATGCTCACCGCAGCCGGCCACGAGGTCGAACAGATCGACATCGGCGAGGCCGAGCGCGCCCGCGAGACCGGAGCCGAGCGGGTCGTCGTCGCCGGCGGCGACGGCTCGCTGGCGCTCGCCGCCGAGCAGGCCGAGGCGCTCGGCGTGCCGATGGGCGTGATTCCGGCCGGAACCGCGAACGACTTCGCCGTCCGTATGGGCCTCCCGGAGGACCTGAACGATGCGGCCGGCCTCGCCGCCAACGGGACCGAGACCCGCGAGGTCGACATTGCCGAGGTCGGTGGGCGCCCGTTTCTCAACGTCGCCAGCCTCGGGCTCGCGCCCGCGGCCGCCGAGGCAGCGGATGAGCTCAAGGAGCGCTTCGGTCCCCTCGCCTACGCGATCGGCGCCGTCCGCGCCGGCGCCGCCGAGGAGCCGTTCCCGACGACGGTCGCCTGCGACGGCAGCGAGCTCTTCGACGGCGACGCCTGGCAGGTCACGGTGGGCTCGACCGGCGCCTTCGGCGGTGGTTCGCAGATCGAAGCCGACGCCGACGACGGCCTGCTCGATGTCGTCGTCATCGAAGGCGGCCCACGAGCGGCGCTCGCCCGGCGCGCCTTCGGTCTGCGCCGCGGCGGCGTCGAGGAGCAGGCCGGCGTCCACGACGCTCGCGGCAGCTCGGTAGTGGTCGAATGTGGGCCCGAGCAGGATCTGAACATCGACGGGGAGCTCTGCAACGCATGCATCGTTGGCCACGGCGGTGACAAGCGCGGTGCGCTGACCTTCACGGTGCGGCCG
The DNA here is from genome assembly GCA_963793415.1 of uncultured Solirubrobacterales bacterium. GTDB lineage: Bacteria > Actinomycetota > Thermoleophilia > Solirubrobacterales > 70-9 > CAXMST01. Next base: position 263,089 of record CAWCAC010000002.1, read on the forward strand.
CGAGCCTTGGAGCTGGTGATCGGGTGAGCCCGGCGGACCGGATCAGGGGCGCCTTCGGCGCCCTGCGGGGATCGCAGCCCGAGATCCCGCTCGCCCGCCGCCTCGCCTGGCCGGCCGGGATCGGCACGGCGCTGCTGCTCCGCTACGCGTCCGAGTCCCTGCGCCACCGTCGCGACGGCCGCGTCGGCTATGCGGTCGAGTCGCCGGCGCCGCCGGGCTCCGACGACTTCCGCTGGGCGGCGGAGGCGCTGACCGGCCACGCGACGATCGGCGGCAACCACGTCGAGGTCCTGGTCAACGGCGACAACATCTTCCCGAGCGTGCTCGAGGCAGTTCGCGGGGCCAGGGAGACGCTCAACATCGAGACCTACGTCTACTGGCAGGGAGACATCGCCGTCGACCTCGCCGAGGCGATCTGCGAACGCGCCCGCGCCGGGGTCGAGTGCCGGGTTCTGCTCGACGCGGTCGGCTCGGCGAAGATGAACCCCCGGTCGATCCGTGAGATGCGTGACGCCGGCGCCAGGGTCGTCCGCTTCCGGCCGCCGCTGCCGCACCTGATCCGCCGCGCCGACAATCGCAGCCACCGCCGCGTGATCGTCATCGACGGCCGGATCGGATTCACCGGCGGCGTCGGCATCGCCGCCGAGTGGGAGGGCGATGCCGGCGACCCCGATCACTGGCGCGACACGCACCTGCGGGTCGAGGGCCCGATCGTCCACTCGCTGCAAGGGGCGTTCGGCGAGCACTGGGTCGAAGCAACCGGCGAAGCGCTGGTCGGCAAGCGCTTCCTGCCCGACACCGAGCCCTTCGACAACGGCGTCACGATGCAGCTCGTCCGTTCCGGCTCGCGGGTCGGCGACACCAACATCGAGATGCTCTACTTCCTCGCAATCGCCTCGGCCGAGAAGTCGATCGAGCTGACCGCCGCTTACTTCGCGCCGCGGCCGCCGTTCGTCGAGGCGCTCTGCGAGGCGGCCTCTCGCGGGGTCGAGGTGCGGCTGCTCGTCCCCGGGCCACACATCGACAAGCAGTTCGTCCGGGTCGCGGGCCGGCAGATCTACCATGAGCTGCTCGACTGCGGCGTCGAGGTCTACGAGTACCAGCCGACGATGCTGCACGCGAAGTCGCTCGTCGTCGACGGCTGCTGGGCCTCGGTCGGGACCGTCAACTTCGACAACCGCTCGTTCCAGCTCAACGACGAGCTGACGTTGTGCGTGTTCGACGAGGAGGTCGCCGGCGAGATGAGCGAGGTCTTTGCCGCCGACCTCGAGCGCTCCGAGAAGATCGAGCCGGGGCGCTGGCAGCAGCGCGCCCGCCGCCAAAAGCTGAAAGAACACCTGACCGTGCCCTTCCGCCGCGAGCTCTAATCCCGCTCCGGCACCCCCTCGCGGCGACGCCGCCTATCCTCCGCCGCCGTGCGTATCCAGCGACCAAGACCTCTGCGCCGCGACCGCCGCGGCATCGAGCGTGCCGTCTCGGCGCGCGGCGGCCTGCCGAAGCTGCTCGGGCGGCTCGACCAGAAGCTGCTGGTGACGATGCGGACCAAGGGCCACAACCAGGTCACCGAGCGGATCGCCGGCGGCCTCGGCACCTTCGGCGAGTGGGGGATCGGCTGGCTCGCCGTCGGCGCGGTCGGCGCCGCGGTTCGCGGCGGCCGGGCCGACTCGTGGCTGAGCGCCGGCGCCGTCGGGCCCACCGCGGTGGCGATCAACTACGGCGTCAAGCTCGCGATCGGCCGCGAGCGCCCGCTGATCGAGGACCACCCGATGCTGGCCCGGGCGCCGAGCAAGCTCTCCTTCCCCTCGGCTCACTCCACCTCCGCCGTCGCCGCGGCGACGGCGCTCGGCCGCGTCGACCCGCCCTCGCGGCCGGCGCTCACGGCGCTGGCGCTGGCGGTCGCCGCCGGCCGCCCCTTCCTCGGCATGCACTACCCCTCCGACGTGATCGCCGGGGTCATCCTCGGTCGCGCGATCGGGCGCGCCTGGCCGCTGCCGGGCGTCGCTCCCACCGGGGAGGTCTGGGCGAAGTGAAGGTCGGGATCGTCGGCATGCCGAACGCGGGCAAGTCGACGTTGTTCAACGCGCTGACCCAGGCCGGCGCCGAGTCGGCCGGCTACCCGTTCACGACGATCGAGCCGAACGTCGCGATCGCGCCGGTGCCCGACGACCGCCTCGACGCGATCTGTGAGCTGCTCGGCGCGACCCCGATCGTGCACGAGTCGCTCGAGGTCCACGACATTGCCGGGCTGGTCAAGGGGGCCAGCGCCGGCGAGGGGCTCGGCAACCAGTTCCTCGCCTCGATCCGCGAGACCGACGCGATCTGCCACGTCGTCCGCGCCCACTCCGACGACGGCGTCCCCCACCCCGACGGCAGCGTCGACCCGGTCTCCGATGCGGAGATGGTCGAGGCCGAGCTGATGCTGGCCGACCTCGAGACGGCGCAACGCCGGCTCGAGCGCGTCGCCAAGCAGGCGAAGGCGCTCGACAAGGAGGCAATCGCCGAGCGTGACTGGCTCGAACTCGTCGTCGCCGCGCTCGAGCGCGGCGAGCCGGTGCGCTCGGTGCCGGCGCCCGACGGCGCCCCCGACGCGGTCCGCAACCTGCAGGCGCTGACCTCGAAGCCGGTTCTCTACGTCGCCAACGTCGACGAGGGCGAGACGGAGCCGCCGGCCGCCCTGGTCGAGCACGCGCGCGCCGCCGGCGACGAGGCGATCGCGCTCAGCGCCAAGATCGAGTCCGAGCTGGCCGAGCTCGACGACGAGGATGCGGCGGCGATGCGCGAGGACCTCGGCCTCTCCGAGTCGGGCCTCGGCCGCATGGTCCGGGCCGCCTATGAGCTGCTCGAGCTGATCAGCTTCTTCACCGCCGGCGAGGCCGTCGAGGGCCGCGCCTGGAGCCTGCGCAAGGGGCTAACCGCGTGGCACGCCGCCGGCCGCATCCACAGCGACATCGCCGACGGCTTCGTCAAGGCCGAGGTGATCGGCTGGCAGGAGCTGATCGACGCGGGCGGCTACGCGGGAGCCCGCGAGCGCGGCACCCTCCGGATCGAGGGCCGCGACTACGTGATGCAGGATGGCGACGTGATCACCGTCAAACACACCTGACGCACTCTGACGCTGCGCCTGGCCGCACCGGGTCGGGGCTTATGCGGCTCCGCCACACGGCGCCCTCCCCGACACGCCCATGCTTGGTCAGAGTCCGTCACCCGTCCAGCAGCGGTTTCGCCTGGTCCGAGACAGTGACGTGGATCGCCCGCGGCTCGACCGCGTAGTCGATCACGCCGAGGGCGGAGAGGCGGTCGAGGACGAACTGGAAGGCCTGGGCCTGATCGCCGTTGCGGTACTCGCGCAGGATGTCGAACGAGTAGCCGGTCGTGTGCAGCGAGTACGAGGCGGTCGCCTCCGGGTTCTCGGCGACGAGCGCGTCCTGGTACTGCTGGTCGCGGACCGCGCTGGTCACGATCAGGTTGTCCTTCGGCCCGGACCTGCCGGTGATCGACTGCACGCGCGCCGTCATGTAGATCAGCGTCGCAAGTGCCTCCGGCGTCAGCGATTCGTAGAGCTTGCGGTCGACGCCGAGTTCCTTGCTCAGCTCGCCGAGCTGCGGGCCGACCTCGTAGCCGTACTCGCCCCCCGACGGGATCTCGACGAGATCACCGGAGTCGATCGCGTCCTCGAGCGCGGCCGGGTCGGCGTAGGTGTCGGTCTCCTCCTCGGGGTGGAAGACCTCCTCCGACGTCGCCTTGTTCGAGTGCAGCTCAGCGAGCCGCTTCAGCTCGTCGGGATCGTCGTGGTAGAGCCGCATGATCTCCTCGGCTGCGAGCACCCGCCACAGGTATGTGCCGCTGTCGTCCTCGAAGCCGGAGAGGATCTCGTAAGCCTTCTCGTTCTCGGTCGGCGAGGTGTCGAAGTAGAGCTGGGCGTAGGAGAGGTCGTCCTCGGCGACGACGTCGGCGATCGGCCGTCCATCCACGGGCGTGCCTGTCTCCTGAGCGTAAGCCCCGATCACGGTCTCGAGGTTGCCGATGCCCATGTGGTAGCTGGTCGCGGCCAGGTCCTCGCGGCCGAAACGGTCGGAGGCGATCTCGAGGTACTCGCCCATCCCGTCCAGCGCCGCTTCGGGATCGAAGCGCGGATCGACGCGGGGCCGCTCCCGCAGCGCCTTCTCGGCGCGGGTGTCGAGGCGGTCGGCCTGCTCGGCGAGCTGCTTCGCCTTCTTGACCTGCTTCTCGTTGCCGGAGCCGAGCCGCGCCGCCTTGTCGCGCAGCTTCTCAGCCTTGGCATAGGAGGAGTTGATCGTGTCGGTGAGCTGCTGGCTGCGGGCGAGATCGATCGGCATCCCGAGCAGGTCGATTCCGGTCGAGGCGACGATCTGGGCGAGGCCGGCAGCACCGGCGGCGTCGGTGGCTCCAGCGATCACGTCGGGGCGGCCGGCGGACTCGAGGAAGACGATCGCCTCCATCAGCTCCGGATCGATCCCGTGCGTGGCGGCCGCCTCGTCGATCTCGTCGTCGAAGGCAGCGGTGCGCTTGGCGCTGGCGAGGACGCCCTCGGGGCTGAGTTCGTAGAGGACGTGGGAGAAGCCGGAGCTCGCGCGGCGCTCGAAGTCCTCGCGCCGGTCCGGGTCCCAGGCGAACGGGTCGGCGCCGGGATCCCCGGTCGAGTTGGCGGCGTCGAGCACCTTGTCGGCCTCGACCTCGGGCGAGTCGAACACGCCGGTGACGCTGATCGCAACCCAGGCGATCGCCGCCGCGAGCAGCACGAGCAGGGCAGCGCCGCCGATCCCACGCAGCGGGGCGGGCAGTGAATCGAGGCGACTCCGGGTCGGCGGCCCTGCGGACATGGCCGAGGAGCTAAGCAAATCAATCGATCGGCCTCATAAAGAACCGCCACCGGGCGTCGCGGTAGGGTGCGCGCGTGAGGACCGAGGCGCGCTTTCCCGCTCTCGATGAGGGCGCGGGGCACTACGAGAGCTTCTACATCAAGGCGGCCGACCCAGCCGGCGGCCGGGCGCTGTGGCTGCGCCACACGGTCCACAAGCGGCCCGGGAGGGAGCCGACGGCCTCGATCTGGATGACGGTCTTCGACGCCGCCGGTGGCGGGCCGCGGGCGACCAAGGCGACCTATGGCGCCGAGCAGCTCTCGGTCCCGGCCGGGGCCTACGTGCGGATCGGCGAGGCCGAGATCGGGCCGGGCGCCGCGAGCGGCAGCCTCGAGACCGACGCCTTCGCCGCCGGCTGGGACCTGACCTTCAGCGATCGGCACAAATCCCTCAGGCACCTGCCGAGCGCTCGCCTGTACGAGACGAAGTTGCCGCGCACCAAGCTGCTCAGCCCCCACCCCGGCGCGACCTTCGCCGGCACGGTGACGATCGACGGCGAGCCGATCGACCTCGCCGGCTGGCCCGGCATGGTCGGCCACAACTGGGGCGCCGAGCATGCCGAGCGCTGGATCTGGATCCACGGCGCCGGCTTCGAGGGCCGCGAAGGGTCCGACTACCTCGACATCGGCGCCGGCAGGATCAAGGTCGGACCGTGGCGGACGCCCTGGATCGCCAACGGCGCCGTCGCCCTCGGCGACGAGGTCCTCAAGCTCGGCGGGCTCGGCAGCATCTACGGCACCGACATCACCGAGTCGCCGACCTCATGCGAGTTCGTCGTTCCCGGCAAGAACGTGGCCGTCCGGGGCCGGGTCGGCGGCGATGCCGAGCGCTTCGTCGGCTGGATCTACGCCGACCCCGACGGCAGTGAGCACAACACGGTCAACTCGTCGATCGCCGACATCGAGCTTCGCGTCGAGCGACCGGGCAAGCCCCACGTCTACCTCGAGGGGGCCGCGCGGGCGGCCTATGAGCTGGGGATGAAGGAGACCGACCACGGGATTCCGATCCAGCCCTACCCGGACGGCTGAGCGGCGCGAAGGCGACCCCGGGCGCGGGACGGGCGCACGCCCCTCAGCGCTTCTTGAAGCGGACCCAGGTGGACTTCAGCCCGAGCCGGGCCTGCAGGTCGAAGCCGCTGACCGTGGTCTTGCCGCGGGTGCCGATCACGCGGGCGCGGACGATCCGCGGCGAGTCGCCGGTCGCGACCACCTTTACCCCGCGCAGCCGCCCGTCGACCCAGTCGCCGAGCCGGCTCTGCAGCTCGGCGCGGGAGAAGGTCTGCTTCCAGTCGTGGTAGGGAGAGGTGTCGTCGAATGGGTCGGCGACCGACTTCAGGTAGGGGCGTGACTCGCCGCCGCGAAAGCCGTACTGGCTGCTCTCTGTGCGGCCGCCGGAGGTCGAGTAGAAGAACGTCTGCGCGACCTTGCCCTGGTAGGTGACGACCTTCGCCTTCGTCTTCGCGACGGCCTTGGTCGTCGCCGCCTCCTCGGCGACGACACCGCCGTAGACCTGGCTGCGGGTGTCGTCGTAGAGCGAGTAGCCGTCGCCCTTGATCCCGCTCGCGAGCGCGTAGCTTCGGGCGGCAACCGCCTGGGCGCGAAGCGCGTCGTCGGCCCAGGAGGCCGGCATCTCGTAGGGAACGACGCCGCGCAGGTAGTCCTCGAGGCCGACGTTGTTGATCACGTTGAGCGAGCCGCCCGCCGGCCGGGCGACGAGGTTGCCGCGGTAGATGCCCTGGTTCTCGACCCGGATCGTGCTGGTCCCTCGCGCCCCGAGCTTTTTGCCACACGAGGCCATCTTCTTGCCGCGACCGGTCTCGAGCCGGACCTTGCCGCCGCCGCTGAGCGCGGCGACATACTTCTTCGACGGCTTCAGGTCGCGGCCGCAGGCGCGCTTCGCGCCCCTGAAGAAGACTGAGTTGGGCTCGGTCCCGAGCAGCACGCCGACCGAGCGCGTCTTCGTGCGCTGGATCTTCGTGTTCGAGAAGTAGTGGCCGAGGATCTCGCGGTAGCTGCGCCCCTGCTTCGCCATTCCGTAGGCGCCCCACTGGCTCATCCCGACCCCGTGCCCGAAGCCGTGTCCCTTGAGGACGAATTTCGATCCTGCCTCGGCGGCCGGCGGGGCGGCCGCCGCAAGCACCAGGGTCAGCGCGAGCACCAAGCAAGCGAGCAGCGCGAGGACGAAGCGCGGCGCCGTCGGGCGCCGCAAGTCCGCGTCGTATGTCCGGTTCGGTTCCTGCATCGGTCCTCGGCGGGTGCCCCCCGCTCCCCCTGGGTTCGCCGTAACCCTCAACCCGCCCCCCGACCGATCGTTGCGGCAAGGCGGCTTGCATCGCGGCGGGTAATGTGCGGCCTGTACAGCGCGAGCGAGAGGTGAGTGGATGAGCGTCAGCGAGCAGAGCGTCGTCGAACAGGTCAAGAAGCAGCTCCTGATCGGGGGCGAGTGGCGCGACTCCGGAAGCGGCGAGACGCTGCCCGTCGAGGACCCGTCGACCGGCGAGACCCTCTGCGAGATCGCCGATGCCACCGCCGACGACTCCCGCGCTGCCCTCGACGCCGCCGTCGCCGCGCAGGCGGAGTGGGCCCACTCCGCCCCGAACGACCGCAGCGAGATCCTTCGCGCTGCCTACGAGGCGCTCAGCGACCGCGCCGACGAGCTGGCGACGCTGATGTCGCTCGAGATGGGCAAGTCTGTCGCCGAGTCGAAGGGCGAGATCACCTACGCCGCCGACTTCTTCCGCTGGAACGCCGGCGAGGCGCTGCGCTCTGAGGGCTACTACAAGACCTCCGGAAACGGCGCCTTCCGCGTGCTCGTCATGAAGCAGCCGATCGGCCCCTGCTTCTTCATCACCCCCTGGAACTTCCCGACCGCGATGGGTACCCGCAAGATCGGGCCGGCGATCGCCGCCGGCTGCACGATGGTCGTCAAGCCGGCGCAGCTGACGCCGCTGTCGATGCTGGCGCTGGCCGACATCCTCGGCGAGTGCGGGCTCCCGGACGGCGTCCTCAACGTGATCACCTCGAGTTCGTCGAGCGAGGTCTCGGCGCCGATCATCGCCGACCCGCGACTGCGGAAGCTCTCGTTCACCGGCTCGACCGAGGTTGGGCGCAAGCTGATCGAGCAGGCGGCCGAGGGGATCCTCAAGGTCTCGATGGAGCTCGGCGGCAACGCCCCCTTCGTCGTCTTCGAGGACGCCGACGTCGACGCCGCGGTCGAAGGCGCGATGATCGCGAAGATGCGCAACGTCGGCGAGGCCTGCACCGCGGCGAACCGCTTCCACGTGCACGAGTCGGTCGCCGAGGAGTTCACCGGGAAGCTCGCCGAGCGGATGGGCGCTCTGACGATCGGCCGCGGCACTGAGGAGGGCACCGACGTCGGCCCGCTGATCGACGACGACCAGCGCGGCAAGGTCGCCGAGCTCGTCGACGACGCCGTCGGCAAGGGCGCCAAGGCGGTCTGCGGTGGCAGCGCCCGCGACGGCGGCGGCTACTTCTATGAGCCGACCGTGCTCGCCGGCGTCACCGAGGACGCGCGACTGCTGAAGGAGGAGATCTTCGGCCCGGTCGCGCCGGTCATCACCTTCTCCACCGAGGAGCAGGCGATCGCCGCCGCCAACGACACCGAGTACGGCCTCGTCGCTTACCTCTACACGCAGAACCTGAGCCGCGCCCTGCGCGTCTCCGAGGCGCTCGAGACCGGCATGATCGGCCTCAACCAGGGCCTCGTCTCCAACGCCGGCGCACCGTTCGGCGGCATCAAGGCCTCGGGCGTCGGCCGCGAAGGCGGCAACGAGGGCATCGCCGAGTACCTCGAGACGAAGTACGTAGCGGTCAACCTCTAGAGGCCGGCGCAGCGGCCGGTACCGGTACCGCGGAACCGCCCCCCTGACATTCGGGAGTCGGGCAGGATCCGGGGCTCAGACCGGAACTTCACTGCGATCTACGTACCTATACGAGCAGCAAAACGGCGCAGAGTTCCCGAGGACGGCTTCGCGTCAGGCCGCCGCGGGCTCGTACCGCAGCGCTACCGCGCCTGAGGCGAAGTCCAGGCGATCCACGAGCTTCAGGTCGATGGCCTTCGAGAGGCCTGCGAAGAGGGTTGGGCCGTGGCCCGCGATCCGCGGGTTGACGATGAACTCGTACTGGTCGATCAGGCCCATCTCCGCCAGGGCCAGCGGCAGCTGCAGGCCACCCACGTAGAGGCCGTTGCCCGGCTCGCTCTTGAGCTCGCGGACGGCCATCTCGAGATCGCCGCGCAGCAGCTCCGCGTTCCAGTCGACCTGCTCCAGGGTGCTCGAGACGACGTACTTCTTCGCGGCGTCGATCGTGCGGGCGAACGGCACCGTCCACTCGGGCATCGCGTCCAGCTGGCCCGGTGGCCGCCAGGCCGACTCCATCATCTCGTAGGTGACCCGGCCCAACAGCAGGGCGTCGGCCTGCTCGATGGTCTCCGCCGCGTGACGATGCGACTCCTCGTCCGGGGAACCCTCGCGGTGATCGCAGCAGCCGTCCAGGGTAACGTTGATCGAGTACCGGAGAGGGCGCATCGCCTCGATCCTGACGGCGTCGTCGGTCACGTCGCGACCCGGTAGCGGATGTGGGTGGCGAGCGGCGAGTGGAGCGCCTCGACCGGCTCGAGCTCGAGAGACTCGACTCCGTCGAAGAGCCGCTCGCCGGATCTGAGCAGGACCGGAGCCACGTCGAGCGTGAGCTCGTCGATCACGCCGGCGGCGAGTGCCTGGCGGACGGTCGAGGCGCCGCCGGCGATGTCGACGCCGTCCTCTCCGGCCGCCTCGCGCGCCTGCGCGTAGGCGGCCTCGAAGCCATCGGTGACGAAGTGAAAGCTCGTGCCGCCCTCCATCTCGACCGGCTCGCGGGCGTGGTGGGTGAGCACGAAGACCGGAGCGTGGTACGGCGGCTCGGGGCCCCACCAGCCCTCCCAGTCGTCGTCCCACTCGCCGCGGATCGGTCCGAACATGTTGCGGCCCATCACGTAGGCACCGCGCGGTCGCATCAGCCAGCTCTCGGCGGTCGCGTCGGCGTCGTTCTCGCGCTCGGGCCCGAGGTGCCAGGCATGAACCTGGATGCCCCCCTTCCCGAGCGGATCGTCCCGGCTCTGGTCCGGCCCGGCGACGAAGCCGTCGAGCGAGATCGACAAGTGGCAGGTGGTGTTCGGCATCAGCGTCCCCCCGGTGACTCGGTGCCCTCGGCGGCACGTCGCAGTTCGGCGACATCGAGCTTGCGCATCTTGAACATCGCGTTCATCGCCCGCTCGGCCGCGGCCGGATCGCGATCGGAGAAGATCTCCTGCACATCCTCGGGGACGATCTGCCAGGAGAGTCCGTAGCGGTCCTTGAGCCAGCCGCACTCGCTCTCGGCGCCGCCCTCGGTCAGCTTCTCCCAGAAGTAGTCGATCTCGTCCTGATCCTTGCAGTTGACCTGCAACGAGATCGCCTCGTCGAACTCGAACATCGGGCCGCCGTTGATGCCGACGAAGCGCTGCCCCTGGAGCTCGAACTCGACGGTCAGGACCGTTCCCGACTTGTCCGGGACCGCGTCCGTGTAATGGGTCGTGGAGACGATCCGCCCGTCCTCGAACAGCGACGCGTAGAACACCGCCGCCTCTTCCGCCTCGGTGTCGAACCACAGGTTGGTGACGATCTTCTGCATTACCTCGCTCCTTCGCTCGCGCCGCGACTGCGTCGCGTAACTGTCTCACCTGCCTTCTGAGACAGGGCCGGCGAGCAAAACTCATCGCCGGCGCTCGAGGCGCTCGTTGGAGTCGAACGTCCCTCAGGTGCCCCTATAGGTAGGTCTGAGGGACGTTCGCCGGACGGACCGGGGACGCGCTCGGCGCTCAGCGCCCCAGCAGCATGTTCATCAGGCCGCCCTGGTCGCGGCGCTTCTCGAGGTAGCACTGGTGGTACTCCTCGGCCCGGTAGAAGCCTGTCGCCGGCTCGATCGAGGTCGCGATCGGCTTGCGGTGACGGCCCTGCTCGCGCTCGCGTGAGGCCTCGGCCGCAACCTTCTGCTCGTCGCTGTTCGTGAAGATCACCGAGCGGTACTGGCTGCCGACGTCCGGGCCCTGGCGATCGACCTGGGTCGGGTCGTGGACCTTCCAGTAGACGTCGAGCAACTCGTCGAAGGAGACTCGGGCCGGGTCGTAGGTGACCTGGGTCACCTCGGCGTGGCCGGTTGCGCCCGTGCAGACCTGCTCGTAGGTCGGGTTCGGGAGGTGGCCGCCCTCGTAGCCGACCGCAGTGTCGACGACTCCATCGAGGGCGCGGAACGTCTCCTCGACCTGCCAGAAACAGCCGGCCCCGAAGCTGACGGTGTCGGTCGTGGTCGCGGTGTCAGTCGAAGAAGTCTCGGGGCTGGCGCTGCGATCGATGTCGGTCATCTGATCCTCCGGTCTCGGGGCGGGGGTGGACGTGAATCGTCGCACGGGATCGTTACGGGCTCCTCAACATTTCGTGCGTGAGCCGTGCCTGGCCCGCGCCTGCTTGACGGCCGGGATAAGGTTCACGAGTCGCTCTTTCCAAAGCGTCAATTGAGGCACTCCACGGGGACAACCGTCTAACCCCGATTGGAGACACCATGTACATAATCGAGTTCGTCAACGCCGTGCGCCAAGCGCAGGGCTACGAGAGCATCGACCAGCTCCCCCGCGAGGGAGAACCCGGCGTCAGCCCGCTCGAGCGGGCGATGGGCTGCAGGCTGGAACCCGGCCTGATGAGGCTGTCATCGCCGGCGGCCGCGCAGGACGTCGCCGTCGCCACGGGTCAACCGCTCGGCTTCGACGGTTTCACGGTGGCGCTGCCCGGCGCCCTCAGCGGCCACACCGGGGAGCTCGACAGACGCCGTGCCCGGCTCGAGCCGGGCGTCTACGACGGCCACGACGACGCGACGCGCGCCGCGCTGTAAACGCATCCGGCCGCGGACCGGAGGCCCGCCGCTCAGTCGTGCGGGCGGGCCATCTTCGCGTGGTCGAGCGCCTCGTCGAGAGTCGCGTCGTCGACCCCGAGCTCACGCGCGACCTCGCGCAACGGCCGGCCGGAGTCGGCCGCGGTCTTGACGATCTCGGCCGCCTTGTCGTAGCCGATGTAGGGGTTGAGCGCGGTGGCGGTGGCCAGCGTCCCCTCGGCCGCAGCCTGGTTGGCCTCGTGGTTGGGCTCAACGTCGCGAATCACCTTGGTGTCGAGCAGGCGGCTGGCGGAGGCGAGCAGCTGGATCGACTCGAGCAGGTTCTTGGCGATCAGCGGCACGCGTACGTTGAGCTCGAACTGCCCCTGCGAGCCGGCGACGCTGATCGCGGCGTCGTTGCCGATCACCTGATCGCCGACCTGGATGCAGACCTCGGGGATCACCGGGTTGACCTTGCCGGGCATGATCGAGGAGCCCTTCTGGAGCTCGGGCAGGCGCAGCTCGGCGAAGCCGACCCGCGGGCCGGAGCCCATCAGCGCCAGGTCGTTGGCGATCTTGATCAGCGAGACGGCGACGACCTTGAGCGCCCCGGAGAGCTCGACCAGCGAGTCGCGGTTGGCCTGCGCCTCGAAGCGGTCGTGCGGCTCGGAGATGTCGAGGCCGGACCCGTCGCGGAGCTTGGCGCGGGCGCGGTCGGCGAACTCCTTGTGGGTGTTGAGGCCGGTGCCGGTCGCGGTGCCGCCGAGCGGGATCTGACCGACCCGGGAGAGCGTGCCGCGGACGCGCTCGCCGCCGAGGCGGATCTGCGCGGCGTAACCGCCGAACTCCTGGCCGAGGGTGACCGGGACGGCGTCCATCAGGTGGGTGCGCCCGGCCTTGACGATGTCGGCGAACTCCGCCTCCTTCTCCTCGAGCGAGGCGGCGAGGTCGTCCATCGCCGGGAGCAGGTCGTTGACGGTGCGATCGAGGGCGGCGAGGTGGACGGCCGAGGGGAAGACGTCGTTCGACGACTGGCCCATGTTGACGTGGTCGTTCGGGTGCGCCCCGTCGCCGGCGAGGTTGGCGATCACCTCGTTCGTGTTCATGTTCGAGGAGGTGCCGGAGCCGGTCTGGAAGACGTCGATCGGGAACTGGTCGTCGTGATCGCCGCGACCGACGGCATCGCCCGCCTCGGCAATGCGGCCGGCGACGTCGTCGTCGAGCAGCCCGAGCTCGGCGTTGGTCCGCGCCGCGGCGGCCTTGATCTTGCCGAGCCAGTGGATGACGGAGGCCGGGACGCGCTGTCCCGAGACGGGGAAGTTGTCGATCGCCTTGTCGGTCTCCCCGCCCCAAAGCTTGTTTCCAGTCACTGGCTGCTCGCTCAATTCGGTTCCTCCAGTCAGGTGCAAAGTCTGAGCCGGAGGCTAGTTGACCTGCGATCGAGCGGGCTCGCGGGGAAGCCCCAGGCGGGCTGCGGGGAAGCCGTCAGCCGGCTTCCCGGGCGGCCGCGTAACCCTCGCCGTAGGTGCGCTCGAACTCGGCCGGCAGGGTGCCGTCCTGCTCGCTGTAGCGGGCGGCAGCGTTGAGTCGGCGGACGAGGTCGGTGTGGACCCCGGCCGTGCCCGAGGCCCCCTCCTCGACCGCGCCGACCAGGTAACCGAGTTGCAGGGCGGCCGCGCCGCCCGGATCCTCCTGCGCTTCGGCGTTGAGGCGCGTCGCTACCGTGATCACGGTGGCGCCAACATCGCTGAGGTCGCCGACCTGCTGGTCGGGGACGATGCAGCCGCTGATCGGGGTCTCGCCTTCGAGCAGGACCTCGTCCGGGGCGCCCACCAGCGCCTTCACGTAGGTCGCCTCGCCGGACTTGCAGACGATCGGAGTCGTCGCCGTTTCGTCCTCCGAGCCGCAGGCGGCGAGCAGCAGGGCGGCGGCTAGCAGCAACGCGAGGGCGGCGAGTGGGCGTCTCATCGCACCCAAGGCTAGGGCCTCGGCCTCGTCGCCCCCGGGCCTGCCGGCTGCCCGCAACTAGAATCGGCCGCCGCCGTGGCCAGCTACGCAAGCGTCGATCCGAAGCAGTCGTTCCCCGCCCTCGAGGAGGAGGTCCTGCTGCGCTGGCGCGAGGGCAAGATCTTCGAGCGCCAGGTTGCCGAGCGCGAGGGCAACGAGCTCTGGAGCTTCTACGAGGGCCCGCCGACGGCGAACGGCAAGCCCGGCTCCCACCACGTCCTCTCGCGCGTCTTCAAGGACATCTACCCGCGCTACCGGGCGATGTGCGGCTACTACGTGCCGCGCAAGGGCGGCTGGGACTGCCACGGCCTGCCGGTCGAGCTCGAGGTCGAGAAGGAGCTCGGGATCTCCTCGAAGGAACAGATCGAGGAGTTCGGGATCGCCGAGTTCAACGCCCGCTGCCGCGAGTCGGTCTTCCGCTACGTCACCGACTGGAACCGGATGGTCGAGCGGATCGGCCACTGGATCGACCTCGAGGACCCGTACGTGACGATGGACGACTCCTACATCGAGTCGGTCTGGTGGTCGCTGCGCCGGCTCTGGGACGACGACCGCCTCTACGAGGGCCACAAGGTCGTCCCCTACTGCCCGCGCTGCGGCACCGCGCTGAGCTCGCACGAAGTCGCCCTCGGCTACAAGGACGTCGTCGATCCCTCGGTCTACGTGCGCCTGCCGATCACCGAGGCCGCCCCGAGCTCGGGGCTGGAGCCGGGCGACAACCTGCTCGTCTGGACGACGACCCCCTGGACCCTGATCTCGCACGCGGCTGTCGCCGCCGGTGCGGAGATCGACTACGTCAGGGCCAGTCCCAAGGGATCAGAAGGCTCCGGCGAGGTCGTGGTCGTCGCCGCGGCACTGGCCGAGCGCGTGCTCGGCGAGGGGTTCGAGACGCACTCGACGATCAAGGGCGAACGTATGGAGGGCACCCGCTACGAAGCCCCCTTCGGCTACATCCCCGGCGAGGACTTCGGCCCGCACGGCCACACGGTGCTGACCGGCGACTTCGTCACGACCGAGGACGGCACCGGCCTCGTCCACACCGCGCTCGCCTTCGGCGAGGACGACTTCCGGCTCGGCGAGCAGTACGGAATGACGCTGCAGAACCCGGTCCGGCTCGACGGCACCTACGACGAGCGCGTGCCGGACTTCCAGGGCGAGATCGTCTACAAGCACAACCCCGAGATCGTCGGTGCGCTCGACGCCGCCGGCAAGCTCTTCCGCAAGGTCGACTACGAGCACGCCTACCCGCACTGCTGGCGCTGCGACACGGCTCTCCTCTACTACGCGAAGAGCACCTGGTACATCCGCACCTCCGAGGTCAAGGACCGGATGCTGGCCGAGAACGAGCGGATCGGCTGGCACCCCGAGCACATCAAGCACGGCCGCTTCGGCAAGTGGCTCGAGGGCAACGTCGACTGGGCGCTCTCGCGCGACCGTTACTGGGGCACGCCGCTGCCGATCTGGGAGTGCACCGGAGAGGACTGCGACGAGCGCTTCTGTGCCGGCTCGATACAGGACCTGACCGACCGCGGCGGAGACGTGCGCGCGGACCTGCACCGTCCCTACGTCGACGACATCGTGATCGCCTGCGAGAGCTGCGGCGGCGAGATGCGCCGGGTCGAGTCCGTGATCGATACCTGGTACGACAGCGGCGCGATGCCGTTCGCGCAGTTCCACTACCCGTTCGAGAACGAGGAGCTGTTCGAGCAGCGGTTCCCGGCCGACTTCATCTGCGAGGCGATCGATCAGACCCGCGGCTGGTTCTACTCGCAGCTGGCCGAGTCGGTGCTGCTGTTCGACCAGACCGACTATCTCAACTGCGTCTGCCTCGGCCTGATCCTCGATCCCGAAGGGCGCAAGATGAGCAAGCGGCTCGGCAACCTCGTCGACCCGCACGAGGTGATCGACGCGCACGGCGCCGACGCCTTCCGCTGGTACTACCTCGCCACCCAGCAGCCCTGGGCCGGCTACCGCTTCAGCTCCGAGACGGTCGGCGAGTCGGTGCGGCAGTTCCTGCTCACCCTCTGGAACACCTACTCCTTCTACGTCCTCTACGCGAACGCCGAGGGCATCGACCCGGCCAACCCGCCGACCCCCGCCGGCTTCGCCGGCTACGCGGCCCCGGGCGGCTCCGCCGAGCAGCTCGACCGCTGGGCGGTCTCGCGCCTGCAGCAGACGGTGGCAACGGCGCGCGACGCGCTCGACGACTTCGACTCGACCACGGCGGGCAAGGCGATCGCCGCCTGGATCGACGAGCTCTCGAACTGGTACGTGCGCGTCGGCCGCCGGCGCTTCTGGGAGGGCGACCTCGCCGCCTTCGGCACGCTCAGCCACTGCCTGGCGGAGACGGCGAAGCTGCTGGCGCCGTTCGTCCCGTTCACCGCCGACGCGATCTGGTCGAACCTCGCCCATGGTGGGGATGCCGGCGTCGACGTCTCCGTCCACCTCGCCGACTATCCGGAGCCGGACGAGTCGCTTCGCGATTCCGGGCTCGAAGCCGGGATGGACGCGGCCAGGCGCGCGGTCGAGCTCGGTCGCGCCGCCCGCGCTCAGGCGAAGGTGAAGATGCGACAGCCGCTCGCCAAGGCGGTGATCGTCGCGACCGAGGCCGAGCGCGCCGTGATCGAGCGGTTCGCCGACGTCGTCCGCGCCGAGCTCAACGTGAAGGCACTCGAGTTCGTCACCGAGGAGGGTGAGCTCGCCAGCTACACCGTGAAGCCGAACTACCGCAGCCTCGGCCCGCGCTTCGGCTCGGAGATGCCCCAGGTGGCTGCCGCGGTCGCGGCGCTCGACGCCGAGCACGCCCGCGCCGCGGTCGCCGGCGAGCGGATGATCGGGATCACGATCGAGGGCGCCGACCACACCCTGCAGCCCGAGGACATGACGCTCGTGATGGAGCCTCTCGAGGGCTACCAGGTCGAGTCCGAGGCGGGCCGCGCCGTCGCCCTGGCACTCGAGCTCGACGACTCCCTGGTCCGCGAGGGCCTCGCCCGTGAGATCGTCCGCGCCGTCCAGAACGCGCGCAAGGAGAGCGGCCTCGAGATCAGCGACCGGATCGAGCTCCAGCTCGGCGGCGACGAGGAGCTGCTCGCCGCCGCCCGCGCCCACGAGCAGTACGTCGGCGGTGAGGTGCTGGCGGAGCAGATCACGTTCGCCGAGGACGGGCTCGGCGACGCCGGCTCGACGAAGGTCGACGGTCGCGACCTGATCATCGTCCTCGAACGCGTCGCCGGCTGAGGAGAACAGCGCCGTGGACGCTCAACTCGGATCCGACACGATCGCGGTGCTGGCGGCGGCCGGAATCATCTTCCTCTGGGCGCTCGGACTCGGCGTCGTCAAGTACCGCCAGATCATGGCCTCGCCGGATGCCCACGCGCACCCGTACACGGACATCGCCCACCGCGCGGCGCTGCTCTACTCGTTCGCGACGCTGCTGATCGCCGTCTTCGTCGAGCTCTCGGCGTGGAGTACCGCGGTCAACCTGATCGCGGCCTTCGTACCGATCTTCTTCTTCGCCAGCGCGATCGCGACCTACCAGCTCCACGGCCTGCGCCGGGACACCGACAACCAGCTGCGGGACCCGGTGCGTGGCACGGGCGCCTACATGGCGGCCCTGATCATCGGCGAGATCGGCGGCTTCGCGGTCCTGCTCGCCGGCTTCTTCGACGCTCAGGTCTTCTGAGGCCCGGGCAGCCCGGCCGGCCTAGGTGAGGGCCGGCTCGAGCTCGGCCTCGAGGCGCTTCTTCGGCATCGCGCCGACGATCCGCTTCGCCGGCTGGCCGCCCTTGAAGAGGATCATCGTCGGGATCGAGAGGACCTCGTACTGCTGGGCGGTGTTCTGGTTGTCGTCGACGTTGAGGCTGACGATCTTGACGTCGTCCCGCTCCTTGTCGATCTCCTCGAGGATCGGATGGACGACGCGGCAGGGGCCGCACCAGGGAGCCCAGAAGTCGACCAGCACCGGCCCCGCAGAATCGAGCACCTCCGCCTGGAAGTTGTCGTCCGTGACCTGGGTCAGGTTCGCCATCGTCGTCTCCTCTCTGAGTTGAAGTCGATTGTCGTGGGGTCTTTACTATACAAAATGAAGTAAGGGCTGCAACCGGGTAGTCTGCCGTACCTAAGCGTGCCGGTCGGCGGCGCCGCGCTTCTTGGCCCGCAGCCTCATCGCGGGAACCCGCCAGGCGGCCTCGAAGACGATCGCCTTGCTCATCTTCGACTCGCCGACGCGGCGGTCGTGGAAGTAGATCGGCACCTCGATCACGCGGAAGCCGGCCCGGGTGGCGCGGTAGGTCATCTCGACCTGGAATGCGTAGCCGAGGGCGCCGACCGTGTCGAGGTCGATCGCCTCGAGCACCTCGCGCCGGAAGCACTTGAAGCCGCCGGTCAGGTCCTGGATGTCGAGGCCGAGCCAGGTCCGCGCGTAGACGCTGCCCCAGCGCGAGATCGCCATCCGGCCCCGGCCCCACTCGCCGACGCGACCGCCGGCGACGTAGCGGGAGCCGAGCACGAGATCGGCGTGCTCGCAGCCGGCGACGAGCTTCGGCGCCTCGACCGGGTCGTGGGAGAAGTCCGCATCCATCTGCAGGATCAGGCCGGCGTCGCCCTCGAGCGCATGCCGGAAGCCGGCCACGTAGGCGGGGCCGATCCCCTCCTTGCCGTGCCGATGCAGCACGTCGACCCCCTGATGCAGGCCGGCGAGCCGGTCGGCGATCTCGCCGGTGCCGTCGGGTGAGGCGTCGTCGACGATCGTGATCCGCGTCGCCGCGGGCAGCGCGTCGAGCAGGGCAGCGACCAGCGGCTCGACGTTTGCGGCCTCGTTGTAGGTCGGGACGACCACGTGAATACCGGATTCGGCTGGGGTCATGCGAGGGTCGCCGATCCTAGTCATCCGAACGCCGCCGAGCGGGGCTATGGTGCCGCCCGTGCGCAACGCAGAGATCGCAGCCGCCTTCGAGGAGCTCGGGATCCTCTACGAGCTCGACGGTGCCAACCGCTTCCGCGTCCTCGCCTACAAGGACGCCGCGCGGGTGATCCGCGACTGCCCGCACTCGGTCGGCGAGATGGCGCTCGAGGGGCGGGCGACCGAGCTCGACGGCATCGGCGACACGATCCAGACGAAGATCGTCGCGCTGATCAACGAGGGCGAGATCCCGGCCGCGGTCAAGCTCAAGCAGAAGTTCCCGGGCACGCTCGTCGAGGTGACGCGGATCCCCGGCCTCGGCGCGAAGACGGTGCGGAAGATGTACGACGAGCTCGGGATCTCCTCGCTCGCGGAGCTGCGGGAGGCGGCGGAGCAGCAGCAGCTGCGCGGCGTCAAGGGGCTCGGGGCCAAGGTCGAGGAGAACGTGCTCGAGAAGATCGACCGGATCGAGGCCGAGGGCCCCGGCGAGCGCCGCCTGCTCTCCGAGGTGCTCGAGGTCGGCGATCGGCTCGTCGCCGACCTGATCGCGCACCCGGCCAGCGACAAGGTCGTGCTCGCCGGCTCGGCCCGGCGCTGGGCCGACACCTGCAAGGACATCGACATCGTCGCTACCGCGAGCGAGCCCGAAGAGCTCGTCTCGGCCCTGCTCGAACACGAGCTCGCGGCCGAGTCCGGCGGCTCGGGGACCGGAGGAGGCCGGATCCGCACCCACAACGGGATCGGCGTCGACCTGCGGATCGTCCCCCCGGAGGAGTTCGGCAACCTGCTCCAGCACTTCACCGGCTCGAAGGAGCACAACGTCAAGCTCCGCGAGCGCGCCGTGGCGATGGGGCTCTCGGTCTCCGAGCACGGGATCAAGGACGTCGAGACCGAGCAGGTCGAGACCTTCGAGACCGAAGCGGAGGTCTACGAGCGGCTCGGCCTCGGCTGCATCGAGCCGGAGCTGCGGCAGGGGTCGAACGAGCTGAAGCTTGCCGAGGCGGGGAAGCTGCCGGAGCTCGTCCAGCTCTCGGACATCCGCGGCGACCTGCACTGCCACACGACCCTCTCCGACGGCACCGCCGAGCTCACCGACATGGTCGCCGCGGCGCTCTCGCGCAAGTACAAGTACCTCGCCGTCACCGACCACTCGGCCAGCCACGGGTTCGGCAACGACGTCCAGCCCGACGCCCTGCGGCGGCGGATCGAGGAGATCCACGAGCTCGACGCGGCACCGCAGACGAAGGGGATGAAGATCCTCGCGGGCTCCGAGGTCAACATCGGCACCGACGGGGGCCTCGACTACTCCGACGAGGTGCTCGCCGAGCTCGACTGGGTCGTCGCCAGTGTCCACACCTCGTTCCGGATGAGCGCCGAGAAGATGACGAAGCGGATCATCGCCGCGATCGAGCACCCACTGGTCGACTGCATCGGCCACCTGACCGGGCGGCTGCTGCTGAAGCGCGATCCCTATGACGTCCTGATCGAGCCGATCATCGAGGCAGCGGCCGCGAACGGGACGATGATCGAGATCAACGCGAGCCCGCGTCGCCGCGACCTGAACGAGCACCACGCGCGGCTCGCGGCGGAGGCCGGGGTGTTGATCGCGATCAACACAGACGCGCACCGGATCGACACCCTGCTCGGCAACATGCAGTACGGGGTCGCGACGGCGAGGCGGGCCGGCCTCAGCGCCGATCAGGTCGCCAACACGCGGGCCTGGCGCTCGTTCGCCCCCCTGCGCAAGCGGACCAAGGCCTAGGGGCGGAGGCCGGCGGCGTCGCCGCGCATCAGGCCGGGCGTGCGGACGAGCTTGACCGGTTCGAATGCCGAGTTCTTCTCGACGTAGAAGAGGACGCCGTCCCGTTCCTCGATCGCGCTGACGGCCGCCTCGCGCCGCCGCCAGGCGAGCGCGAACAGCAACGCGAACCCGGTCGCGATTGCCGGCACCTGAGGGAACAGGGTGCCGAGCCCGCCGGCAACCGCCGCGAAAACGGCCAGCGGCCACAGGCGCGCAATCGCGATCGAGGTCGGCGACTCCGAGGGCAGGCTGGTCGCAGTCTTCGCGGAGGCGAGCGGGTCGCGCAGGGCCTCCGCGGCGCGCTCCGTCGTTCCCTGTGAGAGCCCGAGGATCGCGGCGATCAGCCACCAGGCGAGCGAGATGATCGCGAGCCGGTCGTCGCCGGCGTTGTTGATCGCGATCGCCGAGATCGCTCCGAGCGCGGTCGCCTCGACGGCGACGAGCAGCACCGTGCCGCGGATCAGGTCCTTGAACTGCATCAGGCCAGCGCCTCGAGCACGGCGACGAATCCATCGGGACCGGCAACCGCGAGGTCGGCCGCGAGCTTGACCTCGGCCGGGGCCTCGTCGGAGATCACCGCGACGCAGAGGCTGTGGCGAAGCCGGCCGCCCTCGGTCATCCGCCGCAGGACGCGGAAGGCGTCGACGTCGGTGCGATCGTCGCCCGCGTAGAGCGCACGATGGATCGTGTGGACGGGCCCGAGCAGGCCTTCGATCGCCCGGCCCTTGTCGGTCCGGACCGGCGGTCGCAGTTCGATCACCTTGCGACCGCTGTGGACGAGCAGCCCGGCCGCCTCGGCTTCGGCGGCGGCGAGCGCCGCCGCGGTCTCGGCGCTCTGCTCGTCGTCGGCGCCGCGCCAGTGCAGCGCGACGATCGCCGCCTTGTCCTCGATCCGCACCCCCGTGCGCTCGAGGCCGGCGACACCGTAGGAGGCGAGGAACTCGGACGCGTCGCGCTCGTGCCCGGCGAGATTCGGGACGGGTTCGGCCGCCGCCGCGCCCGGGGTCAGCAGCTCGTAGCCGTGATTGCCGATGTAGTTGATCGAGTCGAGCCCGAGGATCCTGCGGGCCTCCGCGGCGCGCCGGCCGCTGACGACGGCGGTGATCGCAAAGCGATCCGCGACGCGGGCGACGAGCTCGCGGGTCGCGGCCGGCACGGCACTGTCCTCGGGCCTGGGCACGATCGGCGCCAGGGTCCCGTCGAGGTCGAGCAGCACCGCGGTGTGGTCGGGCTCCGCGGTCATCGGGGCCACCGCCACGGCGATCTCGGCCGCTGCCGCCTCGGATGGCCCCTCGTCGCTCACGCGTTGATCGTATTGACTGCCCGCTTCCGCTCTACCATCGCCGCCGTGCCCCGCGACCGCCTGATCAAGCTCGGAGCCATCGGCGTCGCGGCCGGCGCCTTCAGCGCCCTGTTCGGGGTCGGGGGCGGGACCGTGATCGTGCCGCTGCTCGTCCTCTGGCTCGCCTACGGAGAGCGACAGGCGACGGCGACCTCGCTCTGCGCGATCGTGATCATCGGCGGCTTCGCGGCCGCCGGCCAGGCGATCTACGGCAACGTCGACCCGGGCCAGGCGCTGCTGCTCGCGGGCCCGGCGATCATCGGCGTCCTGCTCGGCGTCGCCCTGCAGCAGCGGATCTCCGAGCGCGTCGTCTCACTTCTGTTCGCGCTGCTTTTGACCGGCGTTGCGATCGAGCTGATCGTCTAGACAGCGATGGCCGGCGTCCTCACAGCGTTCTTCGGGATGGTCGGCGGCGCCGTCGGCGGCCTGCTTGGCGTCGGCGGGGGCGTCGTCTTTGTGCCGGCGCTCGTGATCCTGCTCGACCAATCGCAGCTGCACGCCTCGGCCACTTCGCTGCTCGCGATCGTACCGGTCGCGATCGTCGGCACCTGGCGCCAGCATCGCCACGGCAACGTCGTGATCGCCGACGGCGTCGCGATCGGCCTGCTCTCGATACCCGGTGTCGCGATCGGCGTGCTCGTCGCCAACGCCGTCCCGCAGCGCGCGCTCGAGCTCGGCTTCGCCGGCCTGATCTTGTTCGTCGCCTTCCAGCTCTTCCGCCGCGCGCTCCGCCCCGAGCCGCCCGACCCCGTGACGCCGGAGGCGCTCGGCGATGGCTGAGCGGATCGAGATCGCGCCCGGAGTCAGCCTCGACGAGTCCGAGATCGAGCTGCGGACGAGCCGCTCATCCGGGCCCGGCGGCCAGCACGCGAACGTGACCGCCTCCCGGGTCGAGGCCCGATTCGTGGTCGACGAGTCGACCTCGCTCAGCGCCGAGCAGAAGCGACTGATCGCGGCCCGGCTCGGCCCGGTCGTCACCGCCGTCTCGCAGGAGAGCCGCAGCCAGTACAGGAACCGCAAGCTCGCCCTGGAGCGGCTGGCCGGACGGCTCGGGACGGCACTGCGCCCGCGGCGCCCGCGGCGCCCGACCGCGCCGTCGAGAGCGGCCAAGCGGCGCCGGGTGGAGGCGAAGCGCCGGACCTCGGAGCGCAAGGCCCGGCGCCGCAAGCCCGGGACGGGCGACTGGGACTAGGGACGGATCGGCGCCCGCTCGCGGATCTTCAGCGGCATGACCGCGACGCCGTCGCTCCAGCGCCCGTTCGAGCGGTGCTTGCGGTGTCGCCGAGGGCGTAACCGCAATCGGTGCCGCGGTAGGCGCAGCTGCGCAGCGCGTCCCAGACCTTCCAGCAGAAGTTCCAGTCGTAGGCGTTCGCCGTTTCGGGCTCCGACGCGCAGACTCCATGCTCGGCCGTGAGCGGGGGTGAGCCGTGGTCGTCGGCCACCGTCATGACCAAGTCCTTGTTGCGGCGGGGGACCGAGTCCAGCTTCGGGTAGAGCGCGTTGCAGCTCGACCCCTTCTTGCCTGACTCTCCGGTGACGCCGTCGGCGCTCGAGTGGCATTGGACCAGGGTCGAGGGCGGGATCCCGCCGAGCGAGTCGTCGAGCGCGGGCTCGCCGGCGCCGTCGAGGCCGCCGTCGTGTGGGTCCTCGAGGAAGACCGCTCGCGGCTTCGGCAAGTCCAACGACTTCCAGCGATTGGCCAGGTTCGCGGTGATGATCCCGCCGAAGGAGAAGCCCAGGTAGCTGGTCCGATCGAGCCGCGGCCGGGTGTGGCCGGCCTCGCCCCGCAGATGGTCGAGCGCGCCGCGGATGCCGGCGACGGCCGAGTCGATGCAGGGCTCGATGTTGAACGGCCCCGGGCAGGGCGCGGCGACGGCGGTCTGCCAGCGCGGGTAGATAACGACGTTGCCCTGACGGACCGTGTGCCGGATCAGCTCGTACATCGAGTCGAAGCCTGAGTACTCGTAGTAGCCGTGCATGATCACCGCGAGCGGCGCCTTCCTGACCCGGGGCTTGGCCGGCTCGAAGACGTACCAGGCATCGGCGCCCTCACCGCCCGAGCTCACCCGCCAGTCGGCGTGCGCATAGTCGCTGCCGCCCGGCCCGGACGTCGGCTGCGGCGGCTGCGTGATCGGTGCGGTATCGGCCTGCGCGAGGCTGGAGCCGACCGCGGCGGCGGCGAGCAGGACGAGCACGGACGCCACCATGAACAGCCGGCTGGGTCGCAGGATCATCGCGTCAAGGCTAGACCGCGGCCTACGCCGACGAAAGCGGCGGCTTGGCTCAGATGCCGTGCTCGAGTGCGCCCTTGACCGAGGCGTCGAGCGAGTTGAGCCGAGCCAGCGCCAGCGCCTCGGCGTTCGCGAACCCGGTACCCCCGCGCGGCCCGGAGGGACGGGCGCGGCCGGCGGCCTCGGGGCCGTGATGAGAGAGCACGCAGTGCAGCAACGCGAGGCGACGCTCGGGCGGCAGCTGCGCGGCGGCCGGGCCGATGATCTCGGCGCCGAGCGCGAGATGACCGAGCAGCTCGCCTTCCTCGCTGATCCCGAACTCGGCCCCGTATGTGAACTCGCGGGTCTTGCCGACGTCGTGCAGCAGCGCCGCCGCCATCAGCAGGTCGGAGTCGAGCTTCGGGTGCAGGATGCAGACCTCGCCGACGAGGGTCGCGACCGCGACCGTGTGCTCGAGCAGCCCCCCGAGGTAGGCGTGATGAGCGAAACGGGTGCAGGGCGCGCGGCGCATCTCGCTCGCGACGGGCTCGGTCTCGAGCACCGCCGCAACCACTCGCGCCAGGCCCGGGTCGTGAATCTCGCGGCAGAGGTGCTCGAAGAAGCCCTCCAGCTCCTCGATCGAGCGATAGGCCGCGGGCAGGAACTCGCCCGGGTCGTACGAACCCGGCTCGAGCTTGCGCAGCGCCGTGATCTCAGCCTGCAGCTCGCCGCGGAAGCGCTCGACCTTGCCGCGCACCTCGATCGCGTCGCCACGCTCGAAGCGAGCCCCGAGCGCGTCGGCGTCGCGGAAGATTCGGGCCGGGATGCTGCCGGTCCGGTCGCGCAACTCGACGGAGATATAGGGGGTGCCCTTGCGCGACATCTGTCGGTCCTTGCGGGTGACCGCGTAGCGCCCGCTCAGCGGCCGGCCGGGCTGCAGGGTCGCGGCTCCCTCGCGAGTTGGCGGAGCGGCCTGGACTGGGTTGCCGGGGGCGGCCGGGGGCTGTGTCGTCGCAGCTTCCACGGCCTTCGATGATCGCGACCGGGCCGGACGATCCGGACCCGCCCGCGGGACCCTCGCGGTATGGTCGGAGCATGGATCCGATCGTCTGGGAGAACGAGACACCACAGCTGCGCAACCCGGTGCTGGTGGCGACGTTCTCCGGCTGGAACGACGCGGCCAGCGCCGCCAGCGCGGCCCTCACCGCCGTCGCCGACTCGGTCGAGACCGAGCTCGTCGCCCAGATCGACCCCGAGGAGTTCTTCGACTTCCAGGCGACGCGGCCGCAGATCGAGCTGACCGAGGGACGGCTGCGCGGGGTCGAATGGCCCGAGAACCTGATCGTCGCCGGCCGCAGCCCGGGCGCCGAGCGCGACCTGCTGCTGATCAGCGGCACCGAGCCGAGCACGCGCTGGCGCACGTTCTGCAACACGCTGCTCGACGTCGCCGAACGCTGCGGCGTCGAGTCAATGGTCACCTTCGGCGCCCTGATTGCCGACGTCGCCCATACCCGCCCGGTGCCGATCACCGGCCTGGCGACGACCGATGAGCTGATCGACCGGCTCGGCTTCGAGGAGGTCGCCTACGAGGGCCCGACGGGGATCGTCGGCATCCTCCACGGCATCGCCAAGGACCGCGGCTTCACCTCCGCCAGCCTCTGGGCCGCCGTCCCCCACTACGCCGCGGCGGTGCCGAACCCGAAGGCGGCGCTGGCGCTGCTCCGCCGCCTCGAGGGTCTGACCGGGATTCCGCTCGACGCCGGTGACCTCGAGGACGCGAGCAAGAGCTTCGAGGCGCAGGTGAGCCAGGCCGTCGCCGCCAACCCGGAGATCAAGGAGATGGTCGAGCGGCTCGAGAGCCAGCAGGACGACCTCTCAGGTCTGAGCTCCGAGGAAGTCCCGAGCGGCGACGCGATCGCGAGGGAGTTCCAGGACTTCCTCCGGAGGCAAGGGGAGTAAGGCGGTCGGGAGCGCGGGCTCGGCCGGGGGCGCGTGTTGTTTCGGGGGCGGGCCGCAGGGTTCAGTCGGCGCCGAGATTACAGTGAGGGAAGCGGCGCGGTCTGTGGTTGGTCACACGGGGCGCGTGTTTCGTTTCGGTTTTGGGGTGGATTCCCGGTGAGGCTGCGGACGCGATCCACATTGACGTCGCTATACGACGCCGATGTGGATCGCGTCGCGCGGGGCCCGGGCAACAGCTACGCAACCGTGACGCCCACGCGGCTCGCGTGACAAAGGACGGCCCGGCCCCGCCTCGGCGCGGCCGGCACCCTCCTCCACCTCACCCTCACTGCAAATACCCGGTCCGAGCCCTCGAAGCCCGCCCTCGGACGGCCACGCGTCACGACGCGCCCAAGCCCCCCCCCTCCAGCCCCTACGCCTCGCTCGCCGGGCAGATCAGCCGGAAGTCGCACCAGGAGCAGCTCTCGAAACTCGGCTTCGGCTCGAAGTCCTGCTCCTCGATTCCCGCGGCAACCTCGAGCACGGTGCGTTCGACCCGCTCGAGGTCGTCGGCCTCACCGGCGACGGTGACCTTCTCGTCGTCGAGCACGTACCAGTAGGAGCCGTCCGCGGCCTCGACGTCCCAGGCCTCCTTGACCCCGATCCGATAGAGCGCGATCTGGACGTCGTCGCCGAGGTCCTCGGCCTTCTTCGGGGCGCCGGTCTTGTAGTCGATCAGCTCGTAGTTGCCGTCGGGGTGACGGTCGACGCGGTCGATGCGGCCGCGGATCGAGTGCGGGCCGATCTTGAAGGAGAAGGATCGCTCGAGCCAGACCGGGCGCGCGGCAGCGGTCTCGTGTCGCTCGTAGTAGCGGGCCAGGGCGGCGACGGCGCGGTCCCGGTACTGGAGCTCGTCGTCGGTCGTGCCGAAGCCCTGCCGGCGCCAGCCCGACTCGAACAGGCCGAGCAGCCGATCGAGGCCGCCGATCCCGTCGCCCTCGGCGCCGCCGAAGCCGCGCATCTCCTCACCGTGGTACCGGTCGAGCACCTGGTGGACGAGGATCCCGAAGCGCTGGTTGATCGTCGGCTCCTGCGGGATCGCGAAGACGCGCGCGAACTTGTACTTGAGCGGGCAGGTGCGGTAGAGGTCGATGTCCGACGCCGAGAGTCCGAGGCCGCCGTCCCGCCGCGGCAGGAATGCCTCCAGCCCCGGCTCCCCCTCGGCCGCGAGATGCTCGCGCCGGCGGGCGCGGTCGCGCGACTCCTCGACGATGTAGGAGTCGAGCGCCGAGGCCTCGAGCTCGATCATCTGCTCCGGCGTCGCGACCCGTCCGAGCAGCTCGTTCAGGGCGGCGAGCGCCTCGCGCTCGGACTCGTCGCCGGGGCGCTGGATCAGGGCCGAGAGCTTGAGCAGCTCGAGGAAGCGGGCGACCGCGCGGTTGACGTCCTCGGCGGTGTCGAGGCGCATCTCGCTCAGCGCGGCGCCGGCTCGCCACGAGGACTCGAGCACCTCGTCGCGGATCATCCGGTAGGTCGAGTGCAGGCCCTCGGCGGGCCCGAACAGCTCCTCCTCGTGCCGGACCTCTTCGACGCCGAGGCCGCGTACCGCCTCGTACACGGGCGACGGCCGGCCGGCGCCGTTGCGGTTCTGCTCGGGGAAGCAGAGGACGATCGACTTGCGGGCGCGCGAGAGCGCGACGTAGGCGCGCCGGGCCCTGAGCGCGTCCGCGAGCGAGTCGGCGCTCGGTGGCTTCGGTGGCGCCAGCAGGCTGTCGTCGACCCAGCGCCCGCGCTCGGCGCCGCCGCCGTAGGCACCGCCCTCGAGGCCGAGCATGTAGACGCGTGAGAACTGCATGCCCTTTAGCTGACCGGGCTCGGCCAGGAGGACGGCGCCGCGGGGCGGCGAGTCGATCGCCCGGCTGAACCGCTGTCCGGCCTCGGCGACCGCGCTCAGATAGCGGATGAACTCGCGGGTCGATCCGTCCGGCCGGCGCCGCGTCCACGAGCCCGCAAGCTCGGCGAGGCGCCCGAGGTTGACGAGCCGCTCCGCAGTCTCGGGGCTGGCCGCGAAAAGACCGTGACGGCGGAAGCCGACACGCTCGATCAGGCGGCGCACGAAGAGGTCGGCGCTGAGCCGGTCGAGCGCCTTGGCCGCTGCCCGGTAGAGCTTGAGGAAGGCACGGATCCGGTCGCGCGAGGGGGGCGGCAACTGCGGGCTCTCGAGCGCGGCCTCGACCGCCGAGATCATGTCGAGCTTGCGGCGGCGCGCGATCGTCGTGCAGCGCGCGAGATCGACGGAGCGGAGCTCGACCGGCGGGCGGGTCAGCGCCCTGACGACGGCAGACGAGTCGCCCGGGTCGGCCAGCGCCCGCAGCCAGGCGATCACGTCGCGGACCTCGGGACGGTGGAAGAAGGCGGCGGAGCCGCTGCTGCGGAAGGGGACGTTGCGCTCCTCGAGCGCCGCGGCGATCAGCCGTCCCTCGCGGCCGGCCGGGCCGGTGACGACGCAGACGTCCTCGGGTTGCTCCTCGCCGGTGGCGAGCAGGTGCTCGATCTCGCGGGCGACGGCCTGTGCCTGCGCGCGCTCGTTCGCGCACCGCCAGAGTGTCACTCCCTCAGGGACGCTTGCCCCCTCATCGGCCGTGGTGCCGCCCGGGCCACCCCCGAGCGCAGGGGCCCGCGGCGGCTTGCCGTAGGGCTCCGGAGCGAGACCGGCGACGGCGTCCGCGGCCAGGGCGGGACCTGCGGCGCCGCGGACGGGGGCCGCCAGAGTGAACTCGCCCGCGGCGGGATACGCGGCGCGGAATCGCTCCGCCGCCGCCTCGCCCCAGGCCCTGAACGCGAGCAGACCCTGGGCCGGGTCGCAGGTCGCCAGCACCTGCTCGTGGGGAGCGATCAGCGGCAGCAGCGCCGAGCGCGCCGGACCGGCGTCCTCGAGCTCGTCGACCATCAGCTCCCGAAACCGGTCGCCGACGACGAGCGAGATGTCGGGCCGCCGGTTGAGCAGACGGCCGAGCTCGAGGATCAACTCCCCCTCGTCGATCGCTCCGCGCCCGAGCAGGATCGCGTCGTGACGCTCGAACAGGTCGGCGAACTCGAGCTCGCGCAGCGCCGCCTCGCGCTCCGCCCGGCCGCTCGACCCGCGCTCGACCGCGCGGGCGTGGTCGCGGAGCTCGGCCGGTCCGATCCCCTCCCCCTTGAGCACGTCGATGCGCTCCAGCAGGCGGGCGAGCAGGCCGGCCGGGTTGCCGCGGATCTCGTGGCGGCGCAGCGGCAACTCCTCGACACTGTCGAGCATCACGGCGAGGCGATCGGCGGGACCGACGATCTCGAAGAAGGGGTCGATCCCTGCTTCGAGCGCGTAGTCGCGCAGCAGCTTCTCGGCGAGCTCCTCCCAGGTGTGGACGCGGAGCTCCTCGTAGGGCCGGGCCAGGAGCGTCTCGATCCGGGTCCGCAGCCGGGTGCGGGTCGCAGGGTCCTGTGTGATCACGCCGATCCGCTCGCCGGGGGTGCCGTCGTCGACGAGGGCGACGAACCGGCGTGCGATCAACTCGGTCCTGCCGGACCCGGCAGGGCCCAGGACCAGCGCGGCGCCACCCCTGTGGGCGATGGCGGCGTCGAAGTCTGGCTCGGGGGTCGTCACGGGTAGCCCTCTGAAGGTATCGGGCGCGTCACTACGATGGATGGGATGGATTCAGTCGACTGGACAGCGATCTGCCGCCGCATCGTCGCGCGTCAGCGCGGCCTGTTCGCCGCGGAGGAGACGATCGAGGCGCGTACGCGCTACGAGGGCCGCGGCGAGGGCGGCGACATGACCCTCGAGCTCGACCGTCGCTGCGAGGACATCGTCTTCGAGGAACTCGACGCCGGGCTCGCAGCCGGGCCGTCGGTGCTCGCGATCAGCGAGGAGCGCGGCGAGGTGCCGATCGGTGGCGGCGAAGCCTCGATCAAGGTCGTGATCGACCCGATCGACGGCTCGATGAACGTGCGCCGCATGATCCCCATTCACTCGCTTTCGATCGCCGTCGCCGACGGCGACTCGATGGCCGACGTCTCCTTCGGCTTCGTCCATGACTTCGGGGCCGACCACGAGTTCACCGCGAAGCGGGGGGTCGGAGCCACGGTCGGCGGCAGGCCGGTCGAGCCGGACCCACCCGACCACGGGCTCGAGGTCGTCGGGCTGGAGTCGGCCGAGCCGAGCTGGGTCGGCCCTTCGATCGCCGCGCTCGAGGGCAAGGCCTACCGGCTCCGGGTCGTCGGCTCGATCGCGATCACGATGAGTTGGGTCGCCGCAGGCCGGATCGACGCGATGTTCTCCGCCCGCCCGTGTCGCTCCGTCGACGCCGCGGCCTCGCAGCTGATCGTCACCGAGGCCGGAGGCGCGATCGACTTCGGCGGCATCACCCCCGCGCAGGCGCCGCTCGATCTCGACGCGCGCTACACGGTCGCCGCGGTCCGCCGCCGGGAGCACCTCGAGACGATCCTCGAGGCGCAGGCTGCGGGACCTGCCGTCAACGGGCAACGGACTTGAGCGGCCTGATCGATTGGAGCGTCGCAGCACGCGTCGCGTCGATCGCAGCGGGTGAGAGCCCGGCCGGTCCAGCCGACGGCCCGCTGCGGGCGGCCGTCGAGCAGTCCCAGTCCGCGGTCGAGGGCTACACGGGACTGCGCCCCGCCGAGCCCGTGCCCGAGCCCGAATGGGTCAGCCGCCGCGAGTGGGCGGCACTGAACCTGCGCTCGATGGAGTCCTCGGTCGGCTCACTCGAGGCGCGACTCGGCGCCACCGGCGTCCCCGGCCCGATTCGCGGCCCGCTCGGAGTCGTCGCCGGCGCTCAGATCGGCGCCCTCGTCGGTTACGCGTCGCGCCGCGTGCTCGGCCAGTACGAGTTCCCCGTGCTCGGCCCGGACCGCGAGCCACGCCTGCTTTTCGTCGCCCCCAACGTCATCGAGGCTCAGCGCGATCTCGAGGGCGAGCCTCGGACAGTCCTCCGCTGGATTGCCCTGCACGAGGTCACGCACGCGATCCACTTCGGGGCTGCGCCCTGGATGCGCGAGCACCTGCGCGGCCTCGCCACGGAGCTACTTGGCGCCAGCACCCTCGCGGTCGGGCCGGCTGAGGTTCGCGACGCCGCCAAGCGGATCGCGACGACCGACCCACGGCGGCTTGTCTCGGAGCTCTGGAGCAGCGATCCGCTGACGCTGTTGACGCCGCCCGCCTCGAAGCCGCTGCTCGAGTCGACGCAGGCAACGATGGCATCCGTAGAGGGGTACGCCGAGCACGTGATGGACGCGGCAGCGCCCGCCCTCGGCGAGGATGTGGACGCGCTCCGCTTCGGGATGGAGCGGCGCCGGGACGGTCGCCCGCCGCTCGCCCGGCTGCTCGGATGGCTGCTCGGGATGGAGATGAAGCTGCGGCAGTACAGGGATGGAAAGCGCTTCTGCGACGGCGTCGTCGAACTCGACGGCATCGCCGCCCTGAACCACGCCTGGAGCGGTCCCGAGGCCCTCCCCACCCTCGGCGAGCTCGCCGATCCGGGCGCTTGGCTACGGCGCTCAGCAGCCGTTCCCGCCTGACACGGCTCCACCCGGCCCCGAACCCCGACCTGTGATGGACGTCACAGATGGCTCTGTAACGCCATCTGCGTCTTCGGGTAAGAACATTCGTTCGGTGCTACACTGAATATCATTACTTGTAAGCTCCATACGAGCAACGGGCTCACCCGAGAGGTTGAAGAAACAGATGGCTACCACCACCACAGCTAAGAAGAAGACCCCCACAAAGACCAAGACCACGGCTCGCAAGGCGCAGAGCAAGACCAGCTCCGCCGCCTCAACCGCCAAGGCCAGCGCTCCCAGCGCACCGAAGACGAGCATCGAAGTCGCTCGCGAGCGTGCGATCCAGGCCGCTGAGACTGCCGTCGACGTCCCCGTCGGCGCTGCTCTGACGATCTACGAGCGTGCGAACGAGGCCGTCGAGCCGCTCGCCACGCCGACCAAGCGCGAGGCCGAGCTGAAGCGCGTCCGCACGCAGCTGCGTCGCGAGCTCAACAAGGTCGAGCGCCGGGGCGGCACCGCCCGTCGTCGCGCCCTCCAGCGTGCGAAGCGGACCCGCAACCGCCTCGAGCGTGAGGTCAAGCAGCAGCGCCGCAGCCTCGAGACGTCGGTTCGTCAGAACCGCAAGAAGGCCGAGTCGCAGCTGAAGAAGGCCGAGACGGAGCTCAAGACCAACCGCGACGAGGCTGAGAAGCGCGTCCGTGAGCTGGTCGAGCGCGTCCAGGGGGCTGCCGCCTAAGGCGCCCCAACCGCTTAGCCCGGCCGCCGGCCCGGCGCCCGATCCCACCGGCAGGGATCAGGCAACGGGCAAGGAGAAGGCGACGGCCGGAGAGATCTACTCGCCCCATACTCGCGAGTAGACATGGTCGAGAGCTTCGGCTCTTGGACCAACCTCTCCTCCCCGATTCGGCGGGCCTTCGGGCCCGTCGAATCATTTAAGGAAGCTCTCAGTGGTTGCGCAGGGAGAAGATCAGCTCGTCCTTGCTCATCTCCGAGCGGCCCTCGATCCCGACCTCGGTCGCCTTCTCGTGCAGCTCCTCGACGGTCCACTCCTCGTACGGACCGCTGTGCCCGCCCTTCTTCGCCGTCTCCTTGCGGTCGGAGTTGGCGATCCGCGCGGCCTTCTCCTTACTGGCACCCTGGTCGCGGAGCGCCTCGTACTGCTCGTTGTCCTTGACACTCGGTCCTGGGTCGCGCTGCGGCATGGTTGCCTCCATTTCGGGGTCGTTTCCGGATGCGGCTGGGGAGCCGCTGATCCGCTCCAGCACTGGCCTTACCCCGTGTTCAGAGCCCCACACCGGCCGCTTGCCGACGATTGGCGGGCCTCCCACCGGGTATTCACAAGGTGAGCAACGAAAAGGAGGCTCGAGATGAGCGGGACACAGTTGGAAGGCAAGCGAGTCGCTTTCCTCGTCGCCAACGAGGGAATCGAACAGGTCGAGTTGACCGAGCCGTGGAAGGCGATCGAGTCGGCTGGGGGCACGCCCGAGCTGATCGCTCCCGACGGTGACAAGGCCCAGGCCTTCAACCACCTCGACAAGGGTGACCAGTTCGACGTGGGCCGGACGGTCGGCGAGGCGGACGCCGACGACTACGACGGGCTGGTTCTGCCCGGTGGCGTCGCCAACCCGGACAACCTGAGGACGAACGAGGACGCGGTCGGGTTCGTGCGCGATTTCTTCGAGGCCGGCAAGCCGGTCGCGGCGATCTGCCACGCGCCTTGGACGCTGATCGAGGCGGACGCGGTCTCCGGCCGCAAGCTGACCTCGTGGCCGAGCCTGCAGACCGATCTCCGCAACGCCGGCGCCGAGTGGGTCGACGACGAGGTCGTGGTCGACCAGGGTCTGGTCACCTCGCGCAACCCCGACGATCTACCCGCGTTCTGCTCGAAGACGGTCGAGGAGATCGCCGAGGGCAAGCACGCCGGGCAGCGCGAGAAGACGCTCAGCAGCTGAGGCGGCGCGCCCAGGCGCACACCTACAGCCGAGCGATGGAGAATGTTGATGGCAGGCGGGGACTCACCCCTTCGCGGGGGCGAGGCGGCAGCGGCGGGTTCGCTGCCGCTGAGCCGCCGCCGCCGCGGCACTCAGTGGATCGCGATCGCCGGCCTGCTGCTCGCCGGCCTGACGATGCTGACGGTCGCGCTGATCTCCCCCGGCGACGCGATCAGCGCCGGCGTCACCGCGCTGGCGGGAACCGTCGCGCTCGGCCTGGGCGCCGTGGCCGTGGCCGAGGTTGCGTCGCTGCGGGCAGTCGGCTTCGCGGCCCTCGCGCTGGGAGCCTGCTGCGCCGCCGGCGCCCTGGTCCCCGACCTGCTCGAGGGGCCCGAGCTCGGGCGACTGCTCGCAGGAGGGGCACTGGTCTTGTCCGCGTGCGCGTTGATCCCGCGCGGATCGGCGATCGAGCCGGGCGTACGGCCATAGGCCGAGGGCTTGCGGTGAGGCGCCTGTCCGCGTCTGGGAGAATGGGCCGATGACTTCTTCCCCCACCCCAACGACCGAGGAGCAGGTGACCGAGGCGCTGCGCGCCGTCATCGATCCCGAGTTGCGCCAGAACATCGTCGACCTCGGCATGGTCCGTTCGATCGAGATCGACGGAGGCCGCGTCGAGGTCGTCGTCTCGCTGACGACCGCCGGTTGCCCGATCCGAAACCACTTCGAGCAGGCCGTCGCCCAGAACGTGATGGCCCTGGACGGCGTCGACAGCGTCGGTGTCGGCTTCGACGTCCTCAACGACAGCGAAAAGGCGAATCTCCAGCAGAAGCTCGGCCGCCCCGGTGGGCTCCCCGAGGGGGCGCTCGCGAAGGTAAAGAACGTGATCTGCGTGGCCTCCGGCAAGGGCGGCGTCGGCAAGTCGACGATGACCGCGAACCTCGCCGCCGCGCTCCAGGCCGAGGGGAAGAAGGCGGGCGCGCTCGACGCCGATGTCTACGGCTACTCGATCCCGCGCATGCTGGGCGTCAACAGCCGCCCCGACGTCAACGCGGAGCGCAAGATCCTGCCGCTCGTCGCCCCGAGCGGGGTCAAGGTGATGTCGATCGGCTTCTTCGTCGAGGAGAACGCCGCCGTCGTCTGGCGCGGCCCGATGCTTCACAAGGCGATTCAGCAGTTCCTCGAGGACGTCGAGTGGGGCGAGCTCGACTACCTGCTGCTCGACCTGCCGCCCGGCACGGGCGACGTCTCGATGACGCTGGCGCAGCTGTTGCCGCAAGCGAAGTTCGCGATCGTCACCACCCCGCAGCCGGCGGCTCAGT
Organism: uncultured Solirubrobacterales bacterium; assembly: GCA_963793415.1. GTDB lineage: Bacteria > Actinomycetota > Thermoleophilia > Solirubrobacterales > 70-9 > CAXMST01. The sequence goes on from CAWCAC010000002.1 coordinate 297,875, forward strand.
CCGTCGCCCGACGCGCCGCCGAGATGGCAGGCAAGGTCGACCTCGACGTGCTCGGTGTGATCGAGAACATGTCCGGCTTCACAACGCCCGACGGCGAGCGCTTCACGATCTTCGGCGAGGGTGGCGGCCAGGCGCTCGCCGACGAGCTAGACGTGCCGCTGCTCGGCAAGGTGCCGCTGCAGGAGGCATTGCGCGAACACGCCGACAGCGGCACCCCGCTGGTCACCGCCGAGCCGCAGGCCGCGGCCTCGATCGCGATCCGCGAGGCCGCGCGCGGGATCATCGCGATGACTCCCGTCGAGCTGCCGGTGATGCAGGCGCCTGCCACGCCGATGCCGGAGCCCGTCGCGGTCGGCGCGACCGGCTCGACGACCGGCACCGAGTTGCCGGTGATCCAGGCCGGCGGCTGAGCACGGCCCTGGTCCAACGACCGCGGTCGGGTCAGACCTCGAGCACGGCCGAGCCCTCAACGCGGCCGGCTCGCAGGTCCTCGAGAGCGACCGCGGCCTCGGCGAGCGGGTAGGTGGTCACAGTCGGTCGCAGACCGATCTCGGCGGCAAGCGGCAGCAGCTCCTCGCCGTCGCGGCGGGTCAGGTTGGCGACCGAGCGCAGCTGACGCTCCTCCCAGAGGATCTCGTAGGGGAAGGCGGGAATCTCCGACATGTGGATGCCGGCGCAGACGACGATGCCGCCGGGTCCCGTCGCCCGCAGCGCCGCCGGGACCAGCTCACCCGCCGGAGCAAAGATGATCGCTGCATCGAGCGGCTCCGGTGGTCGCTCGTCCGCGAAGCCGGCCCACTCAGCGCCCACCTCGAGCGCGAAGCACTTGCCCTCCTCGTCGCCGGGGCGGGTGAAGGCGAACACGCGGCGACCCTGATCGGAGGCGATCTGGGCGACCAGGTGGGCGGAGGAGCCGAAGCCGTAGAGGCCGAGTCGCTCACCCTCCCCGGTCATCCGCAGCGCGCGGTAGCCGATCAGCCCGGCGCAGAGCAGCGGTGCCGTCTCGACGTCGCCGAGACCCTCCGGCAAGGGGAAGCAGTACCGGGCGTCGGCGGCAGCCAGCTCGGCGTAGCCGCCGTCGCGGGTGTAGCCGGTGAACTCGGCCCGCTCGCAGAGGTTCTCACGGCCCGCGCGGCACTGGACGCAGATGCCGCAGGTCCAGCCCAGCCAGGGGATGCCGACGCGCGTGCCGAGCGCCGGCGGCGACTCGCAGCCGGGCCCGACTGCCTCGACCCGGCCGACGATCTGGTGGCCGAGGATCAGGGGCAGCTTCGGCTCGCCCGGGAGCTCCGCATCGAGGACATGAAGGTCGGTGCGACAGACGCCGCAGGCGGAAACACGGACGAGGAGCTCGCCCGCGCCGGCGACGGGATCGGGCATCTCGCGCTCGGCGAGCGGCCCGCTCTGGTGCTCGAGGACGATCGCGCGCATCCCCGAGACCCGGATCTACTTGCTGGCGAAGTACTCCGCGTTGATCGCCGTGTACTTCGCCCACTCCTCGGGCAGCTGATCCTCGGCGAAGCAGGCGTCCACGGGACAGGCCTCGACGCAGGCGTCGCAGTCGATGCACTCGTCCGGATCGATGAAGAGCTGCTTCTGGGCCTCGTAGTCGGGCTCATCCGGAGTCGGGTGGATGCAGTCGACAGGGCAGACCTCGACGCAGGAGTTGTCCTTCTCTCCGATGCAGGGTTCTGCGATGACGTAAGCCAAGGGTGCGTGTCCTTCGTGTCGCTTTCCGACCGCGCGGCGGTCGCGGGAGCGGCAATTGTAGAGATCGCGGTGTTCGATGCTCCGCCCGGCTCAGGGCGCGGGACGGGTAGGGTTCGCCGCCGTGATCCTGCTCACGGGCGCAACGGGAGTGGTGGGGTCGGCGCTCCTCCAGCAGCTGCTTGCCGACGGCGAGGACGTGCGCTGCCTCGTTCGCGATCCGAAGCAGCTCGGCCCCGACCGGGTCCGGGTCGGCCTCTCGCTCGCCGACCTCGGCGACCCACGCGGCCTGCGGCACGCCGTCCGCGGCGCCGACACCGTGATCCACCTCGCCGCCGCGGTCCGCGATCAGCCCCCGAAGCGGCTTGAGGAGATCAACGCGCTCGGCACCTACCGGCTGCTGCGGGCAGCCGAGGCCGCCGGCGTACGCCGCTTCGTCTTCTTCAGCGCGATCGGCGCCAGCCTCCATCAGCGCACGCGCTTCTTCCGCTCGAAGGCGCTCGCCGAGGACATCGTCGCGGGCGCCGACGGAATCGAGACCACGATCCTCGCTCCCTCGATCGTCTATGCGCCCGACGACCCCTGGGTGACGATGATGCGGCGCCTGGCGCTGTTGCCGTTGATGCCGATCTCGGGCTCCGGCCGAGCCGCGTTCGAGCCGCTCTGCGCCGCCGACGCCGCCGCGGCGGCGATCGCCTCGATCACCGCCGAGCCCGGCCGCTATGAGCTGGCCGGCCCCCAGCGGCTCACCTACAACGAGATCGCCCGCGAGATCGGGCGCTCGACCGGCCGCGTCCGGCCCCAGATCCATGTACCGCTGCCGGTCGTCCGCCGCGGCCTTTTGGCGCTGCGACGGCTGGTCGGCGAGAAGGCGTTCGCGACCTGGGAGGAAGCGGAGCTGATGGAGGTCGGGATGCTTGCCGAGCACGGCACCGCCGACATGCGCCGGCTCGGGGTCGACCCGGCGCCGATGAGCGCCGTGCTCGGCGGACCCTAGGCCGCCGGAGCCTCGGCCTCGGGCCGAGCCTCTGGAGTCGCGCCGCGAGCGGCAACAAGCTCCAGCACGGTGCCGGCGAGCAGCAGCAGCGACGCGTAGGTGGCGAGCTGCAGACCCCAGCCTGCCTCGACGAGGCCGCCGAACGAGTTCGAGTCGACGTCACCGAGATCGACGAAGCCGATCAGGGCGCTGAGCGCCGCCGCCCCCACCGAGACGAGCAGCCACATCGGGCGCTTCAGGCCGCGGCCGGCGGCGACAGCCGTCTGGATGCCGATCACGAGCACGAGCCCGATCAGGATCGGGCCGTCCTTGTCGAGACCGCCGACGCTGAGGTCGGCCGCGTCGGACTTGACCCAGGTGCCGATCGAGCCGATCAGGACCAGCGCCCCGGCGAGAGCGGTGAGCAGAAGTGCGGCGGCGCCGAGGCCCGACCGCGGAATGCGAGTGAGTGAATCCATGGCCGTAGCCTGACGCAGGCCAAGGCGGACACCCACGAACGAGAAGAGCCCGGCCGACCGAGGTCGAACCGGGCTCTTCGAAGCCACTCTCAGGGGCGGAAGGGTTGGAACCGCCCCCGTTGAGAGAGGTTCCTTACATCATGCCGCCCATGTCCGGCATACCGCCGGGCATGCCGCCACCCTCGGCATCGGCCGGCTCGGCGACGATGCACTCGGTGGTCAGGATGTTCTTGGCGATCGAGGCAGCGTTCTGCAGCGCAGACCGCGTCACCATCGTCGGGTCGATGACACCTGCGGCGATCAGGTCGCCGTAGTCGCCGGTGCCCGCGTTGAGACCCTCGCCGGGCTTCATGTCGCGGACCTTGTTGACCACGACCGAGCCCTCGAAGCCGGAGTTCTCCGCGATCTGGCGGATCGGCTCCTCGAGTGCCTTGCGGATGATCTCCACACCGGTCGCCTCGTCACCGTCGAGCCCGTCGGCGTTGACGGCCTCCTGAGCGTTGAGGAGAGCGACGCCACCACCGGGAACGATGCCCTCTTCGAGAGCGGCCCGGGTGGCCTGCAGCGCGTCCTCGACGCGGTGCTTCTTCTCCTTCATCTCGGTCTCCGTCGCGGCACCGACCTTGACGACGGCAACGCCGCCGGCCAGCTTCGCCAGGCGCTCCTGGAGCTTCTCCCGGTCGAAGTCGGAGTCGGTGTTGTCGATCTCGGAGCGGATCTGGTTGATCCGACCCTCGATCTGCGACTTGTCACCGGAACCGTCGATGATCGTCGTGTCGTCCTTGCCGACGACGACGCGGCGGGCGTGACCGAGCTGGGTCAGCTGGGTGTTCTCCAGCTTCAGGCCCATCTCCTCGGTGATCACTTCGCCACCGGTGAGGATCGCGATGTCCTCGAGCATCCGCTTGCGGCGGTCGCCGAAGCCGGGTGCCTTGACCGCGACGCCGGTGAAGGTGCCACGGAGCTTGTTGACGACGAGCGTCGCAAGCGCCTCGCCCTCGAGGTCCTCGGCCACGATCACGAGCGGCTTGCCGCCCTGCATGACCTGCTCGAGGATCGGCAGCAGCTCGCGCACGTTGCCGATCTTCTGGTTGGCGATCAGGATGTAGGGGTCCTCGAGGACTGCCTCCATCCGGTCCTGGTCGGTGACCATGTAGGGCGAGATGTAGCCCTTGTCGAACTGCATGCCCTCGGTGAACTCGAGCTCCATGCCGAACGTCTGGCCCTCTTCGACGTTGACGACGCCGTCCTTGCCGACCTTCTCGATCGCGTCGGCGATGATGTCGCCGATCTCCTCGTCGGCGGCCGAGATCGAAGCGACCTTGGCGATCTGCTCCTTGCCTCCGACCTCCTTCGACTGCGACTCGCGCAGGTTCTCGACGACCTGGTTGACGGCCGTCTCGATGCCCTTGCGGAGGCCGAGCGGGTTGGCGCCGGCAGCCACGTTCTTGAGGCCCGAGCGGACGATCGTCTGAGCGAGCAGCGTCGCGGTCGTCGTACCGTCGCCGGCGACGTCGTTGGTCGCCGTGGCGACCTCGCGGACGAGCTGGCTGCCCTGGTTGGCGAAGACGTCCTCGATCTCGATCTCTCGAGCGATCGTGACGCCATCGTTGGTGATCGTCGGCGCGCCGAACTTCTTGTCGAGCACGACGTAGCGGCCCTTCGGGCCGAGGGTTACCTTGACGGCGTCGGCGACGGCGTCGACGCCGTCCTGCAGCGCCTGGCGCGCGTCGGCGCCGTACTTGAGCTCCTTGTGAGCCATATCTCTAGTTCCTCCTGATTCAGGTGTGTGTCAGATCCGGGGCGGCGTTACTCGACCTTGGCCAGAACGTCGGACTCGCGCAGGACCAGCAGGTCCTCGCCGTCGACCTTGACCTCGGTGCCGCCGTACTTGCTGTAGAGGACCGTGTCCCCCTCAGCGACGTCGAGCGGGATCCGCTTCTCGCCGTCCTCGTCCCAGGCGCCGTCACCGACTGCGATGACCTCGCCCTTCTGGGGCTTCTCCTTGGCAGTGTCGGGGAGCACGAGGCCGCTGGCCGTCGTCTCCTCCTCGTCGAGCGCCCGGATGATCAGGCGGTCCCCAAGGGGCTTGAGCTTCATTTCGTATTACCTCCGTGGACTTGGTTGAGTTGCTTCGAAGCTGATGCACCGTGGCTCTGGATCAGCGATCCCGGGCCCTCGTTGGCACTCCAAGGTGCAGAGTGCCAAGGCGCGTTGCGCAATATAGCGCGCCGCGCCCGTCGGTCAAGTGATCTAAGTGTGAACGGCTCAGATCGGTGGGTGGAGTGGACCAGGGACGCGGGAGGGTCCAGGTTGGCTGCAGGCGGGCGTTTGCAAAGAGGGGACGCTGATGGAGGTGTTGGCCGGAGCCCGAGGGGCGGCCGAGGAACGAGGTGCATCATTTGCATTCCGTGGGGATGCAGATGATGCAGTTGGTCTCGGGCCGGGCAGCGAGGGTCGCACGAAACCTGCGAAATCCGCACCTCCGGCGCACGCCCTCGAAACCTGGGCCGCACCGTCACGCAGGCCGGCCCCATCTCCCCTCCCTCACTGCAGATCCGCGGCCCGGACCCTGGCCCCGCGGCTCGGACGGCCACGCGTCGCGACGGCGCCGGCCGCCGCACCGAACCCTCAGCTGCACGCCAGCAGCTGGACTCCGAGCCGTTTCGCCAGCCCCTCGCCGCCGCCGCGCATCACGTAGTCGTGGTTCCAACGGAAGACAGGAGCGGCGATCGGGCCGACCAGGTTCATCCAGGGCTTCGTCGTCTGCACGTTCCACTCGTAGAGAACGGCGGTGACGCCGTCGGCCTCGAACAGGCGCCAGCTGCCGGTGCCCTCGAGGGCGCCGCTCGCCTCGCCCTCGAGCAGGCGCGGGCGCTCGATCCTGGTCGCGACGACCTCGAAGCGGACCGGGTAGGGAATCTTGCTGCGCCACTCGTAGCGGCCGCGGCGGCCGGTGCCGTCCGGGCCGCCGGCGCCGAGCTCGACGGCCTCTGTCACCCCGGGCCACCACTCCGGCCAGCGGGCCGAGTCCCAGATCAGCTCGTAGACGGCCTCGCGCTCGGCCTCCAGCAGCCAGGTGGTGAGGAATCTGTACTCGCGCCGGCGCACGGGGTGCCCCGCCCTTGCCGCAGGTTCAGTTCGGGGACGGCGGTTCGCCGTTGCCGAACGAGCCGACGGGGCGCTCGACGATCTGCGAGAAGCGGATCACGCTGACGAGGTCGTCCTCGCTGATCGCCCGGTCGTAGATCTTCTCGAGGAAGTCGATCGACTCCTCGGTGCGCCGGAACTCGGGGTTGTCGTGCTCGATGTCGCGCGGGCTCAGGTCGCGGATGCGCTTGACCGAGACGTCGTCGATGACCGCCGCGAAGATCTTCTCGCGGGGACCGTGACGACCGCCGACCGTGACCCAGACGACCTGGCCGCGGTCGTACTTGCGGGTCTTGTCGCCGAGCCGAATCGTGGCCGTCTTGCGGCCCCGCTTGAGCTGGTCGACGAAGATCGGGGAGTAGAAGTTGAGTACGTAGAGGGCGTTCACGGCGATCTGTATCGGGAGCGTAACCTGATCGGTGATCGGTTGCGGATCGCTCGGGGCCGGGCCCTACTCCGTTCCCGACTCGGCATCCGGATAGCCCGCCTCGCCGATCAGGGGCACGAACCGGCAGGCGGCAAGCGTCTCGCGCCTGAACGTCTCACCCTCGGGCGAGACCAGGTCGCGATCGACCGCCGCGGGCCGGGTCCAGCGGACCAGGTGTTCCTCCCGCCGCGATCCCCGCTCGGCCGGCGTCGCGACCGGCGCGACGAGGCGGCCGCCCGGCGCCAGCTGGGCGAGCAGCGCCTGGGGCTCGGCCGGCGTCGCGGCGTGGACGGCGATCACGTCCCAGGGGCCGCGGTCGCCGAGGCCGACGCTGCCGTCGGCGCAGATCACCTCGACACCTTCGACGCCGGCGCGGGCAAGATTGCCGCGGGCGAGCGCGGCGAGCTCGGGCAGGCGCTCGACTGATACGACCTCGCCCGCGAGGCGGGCAAGGATCGCCGCCGAGTAGCCGCTGCCGGTGCCGATCTCGAGCGCGCGATCGGATCCGGAAGGGGCCAGCGCCTGACAGATTGCGGCGACGATCCACGGCTGCGAGACGGTCTGCCCGTATCCGAGGGCGACGGCACGATCCGCATACGCCTCCCCGCTCCGTTCCGCCGGCACGAACAACTCGCGGGGGACCGAGCGCATCGCGTCGAGCACCCGCTGATCGTCGATGCCTCTCGCAGCGAGTTGTCGGTCGACCATCGCGACCCGCTCCCGGTGACGATCGTCGTCTGCGTCCATCGCCGACCCGGCGCTCAGAAGATGTACGCGCGCAGGCGCTGCGTCTCGAGCACCGTCACCCGCCCGCGGCCGACCCGGACCACCCCTGCCCGCTCGAGCACGGCGAGGAAGCGGCTGACGCTCTCCCGCGAGGTACCGGCGAGCTGGGCGAGGTCGGCCTGATTCATCCGGATCGTCACGCCCTCGCGAGCGCCACCCCCGTCTGCAGCCTCGGCGACGAGTTGCGAGAGCACGCCGGCAACGCGACTCGGCACGGTCTGGAAGGACTGGCGCGCAACGCGCTCGTTCGTCTCGCGGACGCGGCGTGTGAGCGCGACGACGAGCTTCGCCGTGATCTCGGGGTTGCGCTCGAGCAGGCCGCGCATGTCGCGGGCCGCGACCGCCAGCAGCTCGACGTCGGTGAGCGCCTCGACGCTGGCCGAGCGGACCTCGCCGTCGAGCATCGCGAGCTCACCGACGATCTCGCCGGGGCCGAGCGTCGCCAGCGCGATCGCGCGACCGTCGGAGTGCTCGCGGGTGACCCTGACCTCGCCGGAGCGGATCACGTAACAGGCGTCGCTCTCGTCGCCCTCGTGGAAGACGCGGGCGCCCTTCGGGAATGAGCGCGGCACCGCGACCTGCGAGATCCGCTCGAGCTCGGTCGTCTCGAGGCCCGCGAGCAGCGGGACCCGCGCGAGCAGCTCGGTCGTCGACGGTGCCTCTTCCTCCCTCATCCGCCGGTCATTATCCCGGCTCCGGCGACGGTCGCACGGCGACCCTCCGGATCGAAGCCGCTGAAGCGGCCCGCGCGCGGCCCTCAGAGCTGGCAACCCTCGCACCAGAAAGTGACGCGGTTGTCGTCTCCCTGTCCGCGCGAGCGGATCGCCCCACCGCAGCGCGGGCAGGGTCGCCGCGAGAGCTTTCCGTAGATCTGCTCCGGCCGGGCGCCCTTCGCGATCGCGGTCTCCATCACCCACTTCGAGTTGGTGACGATCGCGGACGCCTCCTCCGGCTCGAGCCTGGCGATCCGCCGCCACGGGCTCACCCGGGAGAGCCATAGCGCCTCGATCCGGATCACGTTGCCGATCCCCGCGATCAGCGACTGATCGTTGAGGGCAGCCCCGATCCGCTCGCTCGGTTCCCATTCGAGAATCCGCTGCGCCGCCGCCCGCTCGTCGAACTCGGGGCGCAGCGGGTCGGGGCCGAGCTGCGCCAGGGCCGGGTCATTGCGCGCCCGCGTCTCGCTGATCAGGCGCAGGATCTTGCCGCCGCTCGTGTGGGCGATCGCAGGACCTGAGGCCAGCACCAGCCACGGCTTCCCGAACGGAGCCGATCCGTCGGCGGCGACGCGCCAGCGCCCCGACATGCCGAGATGGCTGTGGAGGACGAGGTCGTTGTCGAAATGAAGGAGCAGGTGCTTGCCGCGCGCCTCGCTGAGCGTGATCGTCGCTCCGGCGAGCTCGGTTGCACGACTGTGCAGCGGCGAGCGCAGGTTCGGCGCCTCGGCAACGGCGAGCTGCCGCCCCTTCAGCGCGGTGCCGACGCGCTGCGCGATGCGATGGATCGTGTCGCCCTCGGGCATCGGCGCCGACCGGGTTCAGGGCTCGAGCTCGGATGGTCCCTGCTGCATCGCGTCCGAGGTTAGAGCGCGGGCATACTGGGCCGATGCGATCGACGCCGCTCCGCCTCGCCTCCGCAGCCCTGGTGCTTGCCGCCGCCCTCGCCGGCTCCTCGGCGACGGCAGCTCCGGACCGAGACAAGGGCGGCGCGGGCATCGGTTTCCGGCTCGAGGCGACCAAGGTGAAGCCGCGCACGGCCCTGTTCGACGGACCCCGCAAGCCGACCCTGCGCTACCGCTTCCGCGCCGACCGCCGGACCGAGACGATCTCCACCGTCGTCGACGCCAAGCGCGGCCGGGTCGTCGCCGCCTTCCACGAGCGCGGCGCCGAGCCCGGGGTCCGCCACCGCGAGCGCTGGAACGGGATCACGCGCCGCGGCAAGGCGGCCCGGGACGGGCGCTACCAATGGCGCGTCGGGCCGAAGGGCGGGACGCTGCGCTTCGCGGGGTCGTTCCGCTTGCACGGACACGTCTTCCCGGTCGACGGCCCGCACGGGGACCGCGGTCCGATCGGCGATTTCGGCGCTCCCCGCAGCGGCGGCCGCACGCACGAGGGCTTCGACATCACGGGCGCCTGCGGCACCCCGCTCGTCGCCGCCCGCGGCGGCAAGGTCGCCAGGGCCGGCTACGACCCCGTCCTCTACGGCTATTTCGTGCTCGTCAACGGCCGTAAGACGAACGAGTCCTACTTCTACTCGCACCTGATCGCGCCGAGCCCCCTGCGCCGGGGCGAGCGGGTCCACACCGGCGATCGCGTCGGCTCGATCGGGCAGACCGGGAATGCGGCAGGCACGCCCTGCCATCTCCACTTCGAGCTGCGAAGACAGGGCGAGCCGATCGATCCCGAGCCGCGGGTCCGCGACTGGGACGGCTGGAGCTAGGCGCACGGGACCAGTGGGGTTTGCCGCACTTGCGGCTCGCCAACGCTGTGCAAAGCTATCGCAACGATCGCTCCAATCGAGACTCGTGAGGCAGAGACACCCGATCGGGTGCCCGGCGAGTTCTCGACCCGAACGCTGCTCAGATCGCTGCTGCGGACGGTTCTGATCCTCGGCGCACTCGGCCTGGTCGTGCTGCTGATGCCGGGCCTGGGCGAGGTCCGCGACCTGCTCGGCGGCGCCGACGTCCGCTGGGTGATCGTCGCGATCGTGCTCGAGGGCCTCTCGTTCGCCTCCTACGTGCTGATGTTCTCGCCGATCTTCTGCCGCGGGCTGTCGCTGCGGCGCTCCTGGCAGATCGCCGGCTCAGAGCTGGCGATGAACTCGATCATCCCGGCGAGCGGGGCCGGCGGCCTCGCCTTCGGAGCCTGGGTGCTGCACGAGGGCGGAATGAAGGCCGAGTACATCGCCCGGCGCTCGGTCGCCTTCTTCCTGATCAAGGGATCGGTCAACTTCATCGCCGTCGCCGTGCTCGGCCTGCTCGCCTTCGCCGGCGTCGGCCCGGAGCTCTCGCCACTTCTGACGCTGCTCCCGGCGCTGCTCTCGATCGCCCTGATCGTCGCCGTCGTGCTGATCCCCCGGTTCGGCCCCGGCGACGGGCCGCGGGACGGCGACTCGAAGGTGCGGCAGTTCATGAGTCGCACGCGGACCGCGCTCGTCACCGGCACGACGGAGGCGATCGTGATCCTGCGGCGCCGCGACCCGCGGGTGATCGCCGGCGCGATCGGCTACTGGCTGTTCGACAACCTCGTCCTCGTCGCCGCCTTCGCGGCGTTCGGCTTCGAGCCGGCGCTGATGATCATCCTGCTCGGCTATCTGATCGGGCAGCTCGGTGGTCTGCTGCCGATCCCGGGCGGCATCGGCGGCATCGACGGCGGCCTGATCGGGACACTGATCGTCTACGGCGTACCGGTCGCGGTCGCCGCGGCGGCGGTGCTCGCCTACCGAGTCGTCCTCTTCTGGCTGCCGCTGCTGCTCGGCGGCATCGCCTTCCTGCAGCTCTCCCGGGACATGCCGCGCGACGGCGAGCTCAGCGTCGGCTGAGGCTCAGCCGGCACGCAGCCGCGGCAGCACCAGTTCGGCGAAGGCCGCGTTCGAGCGCTCGAACTGCGCCGGATCGGCGTCGAGCGAGCCCGGCACGACGATCATGCGGTCGAGGCCGAGGCCGGCGAGCGCCGCGATCCGCTCCGCGACCTCGTCCGCGGTACCGACGACCGCGAAGCGATCGATGAACTCGTCCTCGAGACGGGCCGCGGCCGGTGCCGCCGACTCGCCGTGCCTGGCCTCCTCGTAGGCGGCGCCGACCGCCTCGATGCCGCGGCTGGTCACCTCGGAGAGCCCGGTCGGCGGCGCGCCCTCGGTCGCGAAGCGGGCGAGGATCGCGACGCTGCCGCGGACGAGCTCGCGAGCCGCAGCGGGGTCGTCGCTGACGGCGACGTTGACGAAGGCGCCCAGCGACGGGGTCGGTCCGGGGGCGGCCCGAGCCGTCTCGATCGCCCAGCCGAGTCGCTCGGGCTCCGCGCCGACGGTGAAGTCGATCGCCTCCGCCAGCTCCGCCGCCACTCCGATCACCCGCGGCCCGGTCGCGGCCACATGGACGGGGACCTTGGGCATGCCGTCGTCGGCGATCCACCCGATCCGGCTCACGATCCCGTCGAGCTCGACCTCGTCGCCGGAGAGAAAGCCCTGCAGCTCCTCGAGCGAGTGCTCGAGGTCGGCCACCCGGGCCGGGTGCAGACCGATCTGGGAGACGGCTGAGTCGCCGCGTCCGAGCCCGAGGACCGCGCGGCCGCCGGTCTCGATCTGAAGCGTCGCCGCGGCCGAGGCCGTCACGGCGGGATGCCGGGTGAGCGGATTGGTGACGCCCGGGCCCAGCTTGATCCGCTCGGTCGCGGCGCCCGCCAGGGCCAACTCGACCCAGATGTCGGCGTTCAGGTTCTGGCTGTCGGCGAGCAGGAAGCCGTCGAAGCCCCACTCCTCCGCCCGGGCCGCGAACGGGGCCACCCGTCGGGGAAAGGAGAAGCCGTGGATCCAGACCTCGATGGCGGGGTCCTCCCTCGGCTACGGGAGCGCGTTGCGGCGCGCGACCTTCGCGTAGAAGCGGGCGCTGGGCCGCGCCGTGCGCTCGAGGGTCTCGGGGTCGTACGAGTAGAGACCGAAGCGCGGCTGATAGCCGTAGACCCACTCGAGGTTGTCGGTCAGCGACCACTGGAAGAAACCACGGACGTCGGCCCCGTCCTTCGTGATCGCCTTCCGCATCTGCTCCAAGTGGCTCGCCAGGTAGTCGCGCCGCTGATCGTCGTCGGAGTCGGCGATCCCGTTCTCGGTCACGTAGACCGGCAGCTCGTAGCCGGCCGCCGTGCCCAGCACCTCGCGGAAGCCCTGCGGGTAGATCTCCGCCCCGAGCTCGGAGCAGGTCGTCGGGCACGGAGGCCCGCCCGGGTTCTCCGGAGACGCGTACGACGTCGCCGGGAGGAAGTCGAGGACGGGGATCGAGGGCGTGAGCGGCGCCCCGAGCCCGCTGACGCGACCGCGGAAGTAGTAGTTGAGCCCGACGAAGTCCGCCTTGCGGCCGTGCAGGTCACGCTCGCCCGGATCGATGTCGCCGTCGGCGTTGCGGTCGATGTCGCCGGTCACGATCGCGTCGAGCAGCAGGCGGTTGAAGAGGTAGTCGGCGTGCCCGGTCGCCTCCCGGTCGAGATCGGAGGAGGGATCGTCTGGCGTGAAGGCGACCATGTTCATCACGGGCCCGACGCGCGAGTCGCGGCCGTCGCCGTCGAGGTCGGCGTCGTCGGTCCGCTTGAGCTCGTCGTAGGCGACGGTGTTGGCGCGCTCGAGGTTGATCAGCACCTCGCGGGCGCCGCTGAAGCTGAACACGCCGGGCGGCCAGTACGCCTCGACCAGCCCCGTCACGTTCACGAACCCCTGGGCGACGATCACCATCGGCTCGTTGATCGGCGTCCAGAAGTCGGCCTCGCGGCCGAGCTTCCAGCCCAGATAGGCCGCGTACTTGCGGAACTCGCCGACCGTGTCGCGGTCGAGCCAGCCGCCCGCCTCGAGGTCCGGAAGCGGCTCGTCGGGCCCGCGGCCGGCGAGCGCGTCGCGGGTCGCGTCGGGATCGTGCAGCCAGGTCGGGAGCGTCCAGTGATGCAGCGTCACAAACGGGGTCAGCCCGCGGGCGGAGGTCGCCTTCAGCACCTTGCGGTAGTGGCGGACGGCGCGGTGGTTGGCGACCTCGTCGAGCGCCTCGAGGTCGGCCTCGCCGATCTTCTTGCCGACGTCGATCTCCTCGGTCGAGTCGGGGAAGATCCGCGGCCACTCGACCGAGAAGCGGAAAGCGTTGTTGTGGAGATGATCGGCGGCGAGGTCGAGGTCGGTCTCGTAGAGACCGAAGTGGCCGGGACCCTGCTCGGGCTGATCGCCGGAGACGATCCCGTCGGCGATGTTCTGAGGGTCGTGCGTCCACTCGTACCAATCGCTCTTCGGCGCCAGCCACTTGCCCTGACCGGACTCCGCCTGAAAGCCGGCCAGCGCCGTGCCCCAGAGGAAGCCGCGCGGAAACTTGCCATCGGCGTTCGCCGGAGCGGCGGCGAGACAGGCGAGCGCCGCCGTCAGACAGGCCGCGAGCACCACGCGGAGCGCCGTGCGGCGCGATCCCGGTCCCCTCTTGACGATCGTCTTCACCCCGCGGCGAGTGTAGCTAGCCCGCTGCGACGAGCCGCTTTGGCTGGCGCGAGAAGCCGGCCTCGACGAGGGCGTTCTCGAAACCGGAGCCCATCACCGGATCGCCGTTGACCTTCTCGACGCCGAGCTTCGGGATCACGCCCGCCTCGGTCGCGTCGTTGAGGGCGGCCAGCGCTGCCCCGAGCTCGTCGTCGTCGAGCCGCGCAAGCAGCAGGATGCCCTTGCCGCCGCGCTCGACGTAGACCACCGGCTCGCCGTCGCGGAGCAGGACGTAGGCGCCGGCGACGCGGCTGGGTCGGCGGCCGCCGCGGCCCTCCTCGTCCTCGGCGCCGTCGCGGGCCTGCGGCCGCGGCCAACTCAGTTGCGAGCCGTAGGGCTGCGCCGGGTCGGTCGCGGCGAGCACCGTGAACACGCCCTCCTCGCGCGGCAGCGAGCGCAGGCGCTCGACCGCGCCGGCGAGCGCGAACTGGGCGCCGCCGAGGCCCTCGACGAAGTAGCCGCGGCGGGCGGTGCCGAGAATCTCGAGGTTGGAGAGCTCGCCGTAAAGCGTCGTGAAGCCGCCGGGGACACCCTCGGAGAGGACCGTCTCGCGGGTGACGATCCCGTAGCGCTCCAGCATCAGCTCCGCCTGTGCCCGGAGCCGCGGGCCGGTCGCCGGCGCGTCGCGGAGCAGCTCGGAGACGAGCGACCAGCGGCCCTGCACGGCGCTGCCGGTCGCGGCACGGCGCGAGGAGAAGCGCCGGGCGCGACGCGAGTCGGCGCGGTCCGCCGCCTTCAGCCGCGGCGCCCGCAGCGGCGCGAAGGCGTCGTTGGTCACCTCGCCCGCCCAGGCGAGATCCCAGAGCGCCGCGTGCAGCGCCTCCTTCTCCGCATCGGCAAGGATCGATGCGATGTCGAGCCAGAACGCGGGTCGGTCGGCGAGCAGCTCGCGGATCCGGTCGTGGAGCTCACCCTCGGGCCGGTCGAGCTTCGCGTTCGACGGAGGCGGGCCGGCGAGGCGGACGTCCTCGCGGAAGTAGAGCGCAACGCGGCCCGTGCGGCCGACCGGGCCGGCGCCGATCCAGACGATCTCGCCGCCGGTGGTCAGCATGTCGAGCCAGTTCTGCGAGTAGGCGCCGAGCCGGCGCGGCAGCACGTCCCGCTCCCAGACCTCGGGGGTCAGGGCGACCCCCTGCAGCGGCACCAGCGCCTCGCGCAGGCGGTCGATCCCGGCGCCGGCCGGGCGGTGCGCGTCGACGTTCTGCCAGGAGGGCAGGAAGCGGGCGAGCTCGCGGACGTCGGCGGCCTCGACCTCCTTGCGGAGCACGGCGAGGCTGGCGCGGCGGACCCGGCGCAGGACGTCTGCGTCGCACCACTCGCGCTCGGTCCCACCCGGCAGTAGCTCGCCGCGGACGAGGTCGCCGGCGCGCTCCATCTGCTTCAGGGCGGGCTCGACGTCGACGCCGTAGCGGCGGGCGGCCTGCGCGGTCGGGAACGGGCCGTGGGTGCGCGCGTAGCGGCGCATCAGCGCCACCATCGGCTCGGGGACCTCATCGAGGAAGGCGTCAGGCAGGCCCGAGGGGACCGGCGTGCCGAGCGCGTCGCGGAAGAGGCCGCCGTCCTGGGCCGCAATCCAGCGCTCCTCGCCGGCGACCCGGACCCGGACTGCGCGCCGCTCCGTCTCCAGCTTGGCGAGCATCGAGGCGGCCGAGTAGCCCTCGGTGACGCGTTCCTCCGCCTCCTCGGTGGTCAGGTCGCCGAGCCGGCGCAGGATCTGCTCGAGGTGGTCGCGATCGCCGGCGCGGGCCTCGTCGACGCGGTGCTGCAGCGACGCCTCGAGCTCGTCGAGCGCGACCGGGTCGATCAGCTCGCGCAGCTCCTCCTGGCCGAGCAGCTCGCGCAGCAGGTCGCGGTCGAGGGCGAGGGCGGCGGCGCGGCGCTCCGCGTTCGGGGTGTCGCCCTCGTACATGTAGGTGGCGACGTAGTCGAACAGCAGCGAGGAGGCGAACGGGCTGGCGCTCTGGGTCTCGACCTCGACCAGGGTGATCTTGCGCGAGCGGACGTCGCGGAGGATCTCGGTCAGCGCAGGTAGGTCGAGCACGTCGCGCAGCACCTCGCGGTAGGTCTCGAGTGTGACCGGGAAACGGGGGAAGTCCTTGGCGACCTCGAGCAGGGACTGCGCCTTGAGCCGTTGCTGCCAGAGCGGCGTGCGCTTGCCCGGGTAGGCCCGTGGAATCAAGAGCGAGCGACCGGCCGCCTCGCGGAAGCGGGCGCCGAACAGGGCCGTGCCGCTGAGCTCGCCGACGATCAGGTCCTCGACCTCGTCCGGTTCGAGCGTGACCAGGTCGGGAGACGGCGCCTCGTCGGCGTCGGGAAGGTGGATGACGATCCCGTCGTCGGACCAGATCGCGTCCGCCTCGAGCTCGAGCTCACTGCGGATCTTGGCGCTCAGCGCCATCCCCCAGGCGGCGTGGACGCGCCCTCCGAAGGGGCTCAGGATGCAGAGGCGCCAGTCGCCGATCTCGTCACGGAAGCGCTCGATCACGATCGTCTCGTCCGAGGGCACGACGCGGGTCGCGGTCTGCTGCTCCTGCAGGTAGGCGACGAGGTTCTCGGCGGCGAGGTCGTCGAGGTCGTAGTCGCGGGCGAGCTCGCTCGGCTTCATCGAGACCGCCTCGCGCGAGAACTCACCGATCGCGCGCCCCAGCTCCACGGTGCGGCCGACGCCGTCGCCGCGCCAGAAGGGGACAGCGCCGGGAACGCCCGGTGCCGGGGTGACGATCACGCGGTCGCGGGTGATGTCGTCGATCCGCCAGGTCGAGGCCCCGAGCAGGAAGACCTGGCCCGGCCGCGCCTCATAGACCATCTCCTCGTCGAGCTCGCCGACTCGGCGGCCATCGGGAAGGTGGACGCCGTAGAGGCCGCGGTCGGGGATCGTGCCCGCGTTGGTGACGGCGAGCTGGCGGGCGCCCTTGCGGCCGCGGATCGTCCCCGCCGTCCGGTCCCAGACCAGCCGCGGCCGCAGCTCAGCGAAGCGCTCCGACGGGTAGCGGCCGTCGAGCATGTCGAGCACGTTCTCGAACTGCTCGCGGCCGAGCTCCTCGTAGGGCTCGGTCGCCTTGACGATTCCTTCGACCTCGTCGACGTCCCACTCGCGGTCGGCGACCATCGAGACGAGGTGCTGGGCCAAGACGTCGAGCGGGTTGCGCGGGATCACCGTCTCCTCGATCTCGCCGAGCCGCATCTTCTTGGCGACTACCGCGCACTCGAGCAGGTCGGAGCGGAACTTGGGGAAGATGCGACCGGTTGAGACGGCGCCGAGCTCGTGGCCGGCGCGACCGACCCGCTGGATGCCGCGGGCGACCGACTTCGGCGACTCGACCTGGATCACGAGATCGACGGCGCCCATGTCGATGCCGAGCTCGAGCGAGGAGGTAGCGACCAGGCACGGCAGCTGCCCTGACTTGAGCAGCTCCTCGACCTTGGTCCGCTCCTCGTGCGCGAGCGAGCCGTGGTGGGCGCGGGCGATCTCGGGGTGGGAGTCGGGCGGCGGGCCGTCATCCGCCGACTCCCCCGCGGCCTCGAGCGCCTCCTCGGCGTTGAGCTCGTTGAGGCGCTTGGCGAGACGCTCTGCTCCGCGCCGGTTGTTGACGAAGATGATCGTGCTCGTGTGCTGCTTGACGAGCTCGAGCAGCTTCGGGTAGATCGCCGGCCAGATCGAGCGATGGTTGGGCTCGCCGGCGAGCTGTGGGTCGATCCTGTCGGCGCCGACACCTGCCTTGGGTGGGCCACTGGGGCCGGCGCCGTCGGGCGCGCCGATCGGGGCCGGCGCCACCGAGCCCGGATCAGCCATGTCCTCGACCGGGACGACGATCTCGAGGTCGAGTTCCTTGCGGACGCCGGCGTCGACGATCTCGCACTTCTTGCCCGGGCCGGCGAGGAACTTGGCGATCCGCTCGAGCGGGCGCTGCGTCGCCGAGAGGCCGATCCGCTGCACCGGCTTGCGCGGCAGCAGCTCCAGGTCCTGGTCGGTGAGCTCGAGCTGCTCGTCCTGCTCGGGGTGCTGGACGTGGTGGTCGAGCCGCTCGATCGTCAGCGCCATGTGGGCGCCGCGCTTGGTCGGGGCCACGGCGTGGATCTCGTCGACGATCACGGCCTCGACCCCGGTCAGGATCTTGCGTGCCTGCGAGGTCATCATCAGATACAGCGACTCGGGCGTCGTGATCAGGATGTCGGGCGGCGTCCGCAGCATCGCCTGGCGGTCCTTCTGGGGGGTGTCGCCGGTCCGCAGTCCGACCGCGACCTCAGCGCCGATCCCGGCGAGCGGCGCCCGCAGGTTGCGCTCGACGTCGTAGGAGAGGGCCTTGAGCGGCGAGACGTAGACGATCTTGACCCCGGTCCCCAGCTGCTCGGGGCGGCGAGCGAGCGTGTCGATCCCCCAGAGGAACGCTGCCAGAGTCTTTCCCGACCCCGTTGGCGCACAGATCAGCGTGTTGGCGCCGCTCGCGATCTTCGGCCAGCCGTCGGCCTGGGCCGGGGTCGCCCCCTCGAACGAGCGCTCGAACCAGTCACGCGTACGTGCGCTGAACTGCTCCAGCGGGCTCTGATCGTGTGATCCGGCACTCGTTTTCGGCTTGGTGGGCAAGCCACCGATCTTACGCGGCCGCCTGAGCGACCGCCCGGGCTCGCCGGATCAGCGGACCCCGGCGCCGGCCTTCCGTCAGCTCCGGGCGGCTGCGGTCTGCAGGAGCGGGCGGATCGGGAGGAGGGTCAGACGGTGAACGGCAGCGAGTCGGCGATCTCGGCCAGGCTCGGGGCCCGCTTGTCGCGGTCGCTGAGGACCGGGTCCGGGATCGGCCACTCGATGCCGACTTCGGGGTCGTCCCAGGCGAGCTGCGACTCGGTCTCGGGGTCGTAGAGCGAGGTCACCTTGTAGGCGACGTCGGCGACGTGACTGAGGACCTGGAAGCCGTGCCCGAAGCCGACCGGGACCCAGAGCTGGCGATGGGTCTCGTCGTCGAGCACGTGCCCCTCCCACTCGCCGTAGGTGGGCGAGCCGCGGCGCAGGTCGACGGCGACGTCGAAGATCGAGCCGCGCAGGCAGCGCACGAGCTTGCCCTGGCCGGGGTGCGTCTGGAAGTGGATGCCGCGCAGGGTTCCCCGCTGGGTCGAGCGCGAATGGTTCTCCTGGATCCACGGGCCCTCGATCCCGAGCTCGGCCCAGGCCGGCTGCGAGTAGGACTCGAGCAGGAAGCCACGGTGGTCGCCGTGGACCGTCGGCTCGACGGCGACCAGTCCCTCGAGCCGCGTCTCGATTGCGGTCGGCACGCTAGGCCCCGAGCTTCTTGCCGTACTGCTTCTCGTAGTACTCCTGGTACTCGCCGGAGCGGATCGGGCCCCACCAGTCCTCGTTGTCGCGGTACCAGTTCACGGTCCGCTCGATGCCCTCGTCGAAGCCGACCTCGGCCTTCCAGCCGAGCTCCTCGGTGCGGTCGGCCGAGAGCGAGTAGCGACGGTCGTGGCCGAGCCGGTCGGAGACGTAGGTGATCAGCGACTCGTCGCGGCCGGCGAGCCCGAGGATCCGCTCGACGACCTCGATGTTGGCCTTCTCGTCGGGTCCGCCGACGTTGTAGACCTGGCCGGCCTCGCCGCGCTCGAGGACGACGTCGATCGCGGAGGCGAAGTCCTCGACGTAGAGCCAGTTGCGGACCTGCATGCCGTCGCCGTAGACGGGGATCTCGTCGCCGGCGAGCGCGTTCAGGATCGTCAGCGGGATCAGCTTCTCCGGGTGCTGGCAGGGGCCGAAGTTGTTCGAGGCGCGGGTGATCAGCGCGTCCGCCCCATAGGTGTGGTGGAAGGCACTGACGATCAGATCGCCACCGGCCTTCGAGGCGGAGTAGGGGGACGACGGATCGAGCGGCGAGGTCTCCGTGAAGCTGCCGTCATCGATCGAGCCATAGACCTCGTCGGTCGAGATCTGCAGGTGGCGGATGCCGGCGTCGCGGGCCGCCTCGAGCAGCACGTAGGTGCCGAAGACGTCGGTCTGGATGAAGGCGCCGGGATCCTCGATCGAGCGGTCGACATGCGACTCGGCGGCGAAGTTGACGACCGCGTCGCAGCCCTCGATCGCGGCCTTGACGGCCTCGGCGTCGGCGATGTCCGCCTCGACGAAGCCGAGCCGGGCGCTGTCGGCGCCGGCGAGGTTCTCCTTGCGGCCGGCGTAGGTGAGCTTGTCGAGCACGACGATCTCATCGCCGGGGTTGAGCTCGAGATGGCGGCGGACGTAGGTGGAGCCGATGAATCCGGCACCACCGGCGACGAGAAGCTTCATCGGGCGGGTTCCTCCAGTTCGCGGTCGGCGAGGTAGCGGCGCAGCGAGTCCTGCCAGGGCGGCAGCTCGAAGTGCTTGTCGCGCTCGGAGACGAGCACCGAGTAGGCGGGGCGGGGCGCCTTGCGGGCCATCATCTCCGTGGTCGTCGACATCACCCTGGTCTCGTAGCCGGCCTGGTCGAAGATCTCCTGGGCGAAGTCGAACCAGGTGCAGCTGCCGGTGCCGGCGATGTGATGAATGCCGTACTCCTCGGTCTCGACCAGCTTGACCATCGCCTCGGCGAGGTCGGCGCAGCTGGTCGGGCAGCCGCGCTGGTCGTTGACGACGAGTACCTCGGGCTGGACTGCGCCGATCTGCAGCATCGTCTCGACGAAGTTCTTCCCGGCCGGGCCGTACAGCCACGAGGCCCGGACTATGAAGTGGCGCGGGTTGGCGACCGCGACGGAGGTCTCGCCGCCGAGCTTGCTGCGCCCGTAGGCGCTGATCGGATGGGGCAGGTCCGACTCGACGTAGGGCTCGTTCTTGGTCCCGTCGAAGACATAGTCGGAGGACGGGTACAGGACCTTGGCCCCAACCCGCTCTGCCGCGGCGGCGAGCATCGCCGCGCCGGTGTCGTTGACGGCGTTGGCGCCGCGCTCGTCGTCCTCGGCCCCGTCGACGTCGGACCAGGCGGCGCAGTTGATCACTGCCTCAGGGGCAAAGCCGCCGACCGCCGCGTCGATCGAGCGCGAGTCGGTGACGTCGAGCTGGCTGCGGTTGAGCGCGCGCACCTCGTGCCCGCGCCGCTTGCAGGCACCGGTCACCTCGTGGGCGAGCATTCCCTCGCCCCCTGCGACCAGGACCCTCACGGCAGCGTCAGCTCCGAGCTGTCGCCAACGATCATCCGAATCGTCTTCGGCAGGCCGTCGCTGCGCGAGACCGTGACGTTGCGGCCGAGCAGGCTCGCCTCCATCCGCGAGGCGAGGTGGTGGACCTTGGCGCCGCGCAGCAGGATCGAGTGCTCGACCTCCGAGCCGGTCACCTCGCAGTCGGGCCCGACCGCCGTGTAGGGGCCGATGTAGGCGTCGGTGACCCGCGCGTTCGCGCCGATCACGGCCGGTCCGCGGATCGTCGTCCGCTCGACGACCGCGCCCTCGGAGATGACGACGCGGCCCTCGACGTTGGAGTCGATCAGCTCGCCGTCGGTGACGGGCTCGAGGTCCTCGAGCACGAGGCGGTTGGCGGCGAGCATGTCGGCGAGCTGGCCCGTGTCCTTCCACCAGCCCTTGACCAGGTGCTGCTCGACCTTCGCTCCCTGATCGATCAGGTACTGAATCGTGTCGGTGATCTCGAGCTCGCCGCGCGGCGAGGGCTCGATCGCGCGGGCCGCGTCGAAGACGGTCGGCTTGAACATGTAGACGCCGACGAGCGCGAGGTCGGAGGGCGGATCCTTCGGCTTCTCGACGAGCCGGACGACGCGTTCGCCGTCGAGCTCGGCGACGCCGTAGTGCTCGGGCTCGAGCACCTTGGTCAGCATGATCAGGGCCTCGGGCTCGTGCTCGCGAAAGGCGGCGACGAGCTCGGTGATCCCGTCGCGAAGCAGGTTGTCGCCGAGGTACATGACGAACGGCGAGTCGCCGATGAACTCCTCCGCGGTGAGCACCGCGTGGGCGAGCCCGAGCGGCGCGCTCTGCGGCACGTAGGTGACCTGGGCGCCGAGCTCGGAGCCGTCGCCGACTGCGGCCTTGATCTCCTCGCCGGTCTCGGGCGCGATCACGATCCCGATCTCGGTCACGCCGGCCTCGACCAGCGCCTCGATCCCGTAGAAGAGCACGGGCTTGTTCGCAACCGGCACGAGCTGCTTGGCGGACGTGTGGGTGATCGGCCGCAGCCGGGTCCCCGCGCCCCCGGAGAGGATCAGGCCTTTGAGGTTCTGCATCGGGCGAGAGGCTAGAGAACTGCGGAACAATGGGGTCCGATGAGATTCCTCTCAGGCATCGGCACCCTCGTCTTCGGCTATCTGGCGCTGATCCCGTTCGCGCTGATCGCATCGACGCTGGACAACGCCTGCTCCGGCCCCGGCTGCGACACGGCGCTGCCCGTCGAGGCCCTGCTCGTCGCCCTCTACGCCGCCTCGCTCCTCGCCCTGGCCGGGACCGCGATCGTCTTCGCCGACCACGCGCTGCGCGGGAGGGCGGAATCGCTCGCACGCGAGCCCTTCGCGCTGCGCGTCTGCGGCGCGGTCGTCGGGGTGACGCTCTTCCTGCTCTTCTGCCTGATCTCCCCGATCGGCGGGGTCATCGCGACCCTCGCGGGCGTCGTCACCTGGCAGCTGCTTGCGCGCCACAACAGCTCGGGGC
Organism: uncultured Solirubrobacterales bacterium; assembly: GCA_963793415.1. Lineage (GTDB taxonomy): Bacteria > Actinomycetota > Thermoleophilia > Solirubrobacterales > 70-9 > CAXMST01. Next base: position 320,229 of record CAWCAC010000002.1, read on the forward strand.
CGGGCAAGCCCGAGACCGGCGACCCGAGAGCCGCCGAGCTGCGGCGTCGGTCGGGGTCACCCCCGACCGACCCGAATCTCAACTAGGGTCATCCGCATGCCCGACCCAATCAAGCTTCATCGCTGTTCCTGGACCTTCCTCCACACCGAGCTCGACGCCTGCTGGAAAGTCGAGAAGGCACTCAAGGAAGAGGGGATCCCCTACGAGGTCGTCACGCACGGCTACCTCGGCAAGAGCGAGAAGGCGCGAGCCGACGTGATCGAGCTCAGCGGCCAGAAGCTGCTGCCCGTGCTCGAGCTTCCCGACGGCGAGGTCTACCGGGCCGAGTCGAGCGACATGGCCGCTCGCGTCCGCGCCGGCGAGCTCAGGTCCAATTCGAGCTGACCGCCGCCCCGCTCAGCCGAGCAACAGGCTCCTGAGCGCCGCCGCCTCGATTCCCTCGACCGCAACGACCTTGCGGCTGCTCTTCTCGCCGCGGACGATCTCGACCCGGCCGACAGCGACCCCGACCTTCTTCGCGATCAGCTTGCGGACGGCCTTGTTCGCCTGACCCTCGACCGGCTTGGCCGCGACCCGGACGACGACGGCGCCGTCATGGGTGCCGTCGATCCCCTCGCGGGAGGAGCCGGTGCGGACCTTGAGCTCGACTCCACCGTCGCCCCCGAGGCCCCCGAGGCCGCTGGAGACGGGCATCGGCGCTAGTAGGTCCCGCCGAGCTTGCGGTGGTCCCAGGTCGCGGTGCGGACCGGCCGGAAGCGGATCGCGACCCGCTTCGGGGCCTGGGCGCGGAGCGCGTCCTCGGCCCCTTCCGGCAGCTCCTCGAGGCCTTCGGCGTAACGGACCGTGAGCAGCTTTGCGAACTCGAAGACCTCGTCAGGATCGCGGATCAGCTCGGCCTCGGCCTCGATCTGGATGCCGCGCAGCTCCTGGTAGGAGTGCCCGGCCTCGATCAGCAGCGTCGCCCGCGAGTTGCGCTCGAGGTTCTTCACCTTCTGCGACTTCGCGTAGGTCCAGACCCAGATCTCGCCGTCGCGGACGACGAACCACATCGGCATCGAATGCGGCCATCCGCGCGGCCCGATGCTGGAGATGATCACGACCCGCTCGGAGTCGAGCAGCTCGAGCTGCTCCTCCGGGGTCAGCTGGATCTGGTCGCGGCGGGACACGGCGGCTGGAGCCTACCCCGACAACGGCGCTCGGGCTCAGGCCTCGAGCTCGTTCAGGCGCATGCCTTCGCCGGCGAGCTTCTCGAGATGGGCCTCCATCGCCAGCGCCGCGGCCGGGCGCATCGGCTCGGGCACGTCGCTCCAGGCCGCCTCGAGCAGTTTCGCGCGGGAGCGCTCGCCGGCCTCGAGCGCGGCGACGAGCTTGCGCTCGCGGTCGAGCCGGTGCTCGCGGTACTCGACGACCTTCGCCTTCGGGTCCGTGATCCACGGCCCGTGGCCGGGGCAGAGCAGCGCCGGCGCGAGCTCGTCGATCCGGTCGAGCGAGCGCAGGTAGTCGGCGAGCGAGCCGCCGGCGGCTGCCGGCGGCACGATCGAGGAGCCCTCGCCGAGCACCAGGTCGCCGCAGAAGACGACGTCGCCGCGGACGAAGACGACGTGGTCGCGGGCGTGGCCCGGCGTCGGCACGACATGGAAGGGGCCGGCCTCGGACTCCTCGGCCGCGAAGCTACCCCGGACCACCTCGACCCGGTTCGAGCGGCTCGCAGCGGCGGCGAGTTGAGCGCCCTCGTCGACCGAGCCCGTGCTCCCCCAGATCACCTCGGCGCCGAGCATCGCCGCGCCCTCGTTGTGATCGAGGTGGGAGTGGGTGATGACGACGGCGCCGAGTCCGCCGCGCCTGTCGGCCTCGGCCTGGATCGCGAGGATGTGGTCCTCGATCGCGGGGCCGGGATCGATCACCCAGGCCGGGTCAGAGCCGACGATGTAGGTGTTGGTGCCGGCCAGCGTCATCGGGCCCGGGTTTGGCGCGACGATGCGGACGATGTCCTCGTGGCCGGGCGCCGACTCCGGGCCGGCGGGCACCTCGGCGCCGGAGCCGGAGGCGCTCACTCGCTGACCGCGGCGAGGACCGCCTCGCGCGCGTCGGCCGGCTCCAGCACGACCATGTCGCCGGCGCCCTTGAGCACCTCGCGCACGAGCCAGGATGTGCCGGCGAACGGCATCTCGATGACCAGGGCGCCGTCGGCCAGCTCCTCGACGACGGTGCGCTCCTCACGGACCCAGCGGGCTCGCTCCGGCGAGACCCAGACGCTGGCGATCCGCGCGTCGGTCACCTCGCCCTCGCTGAGCCAGCGCTGCGTGCCGAGCTGGGTGACGACGTGGTCGCTGTGCTCGAAGGTCTCGCCCGTCGCCTCGGCCTCCTTGGTCCGGTCGAGCCGGAAGTGCCGGACGTCGTCGCGCTTGCGGTCGCGACAGCCGACGTACCAGCCCTGCGGGCCGCGGGCGAGCCGGTAGGGCTCGATCTCACGGGCCGTGAACTGGTCCTCGTTCTCCTTGTAGTAGTTGATCTTGAGGACCTGGCGGCCCTCGATCGCCTCGTTCACCGCCTGCACGATCTCGGGCTCGTCGCGCTCGATCGTGATCTGCAGCCCCTCCTCGGAGGGGTCGTGGCCGAGCGCCGCGACGATCTTCTCGCGGGCCGTGTCGAGGCCGGCCTGGGGCAGGTGGTCGCCGAAGAAGTCGATCGCCGCGATCAGCGCCTTCGCCTCGAGCGGCAGCAGCCGGGCCGGGCGGGCGAAGCTGTCGCCGTAGGCCTCCGGGTCGACCTCGATCGTCTCGCCGGTGATCTCGGCGTAGAGCACGTAGGTACCGCCGCCGAAGTTGACGACGTTGAGGACGTCGATGTCGCCGCGAAGTTCCTTCTCGGAGATGCCGAGCTCGCGACAGACGTCGTCGACCAGCAGCGGCGTCTCGTTGCGGGCCGAGTCGATCATCATCCCGGCGAGCGTGACCAGCCGGGCGAAGCGCTCGGGCCGGATCACCGTCTCGGCCTTGCCGTTCGAGCGCGTGCGGCGCTCGGCGTCCTCGACGGCGGGGCGGGCGACCGGCTTCGCGGTCTCGAACCCGGCCGAGTGACGGCTGCGGAGCAGCTCCTTGCGCTCGGCGAGCTCCTCAGCGAGCTCCTTCGGCTCGAGCACAGACGCGTGCTTGCGCCAGCCCAGCGCCCAGGCGACCAGCTGCCGCGAGGACGAGTAGTCGGTCTCGAAGACCGAGCCCTTGCCGGGCGCCTTGTCGGCAGGCTTCGCCGGTCGGATCTCGCCGTAGAGGTCGTGGTCGCGGGCGATCAGCCAGTCGACGCGATCGGAGAGGAAAAGCTTCGCCGTACCCGCAGGGCGCCCCCATCTGCCAGTCGGCACGAGATGCGTAGTCACGACGGTCGAAGTCCTCGGGCGGCGTGAAGTCGTGCTCGGCCTTGGTCGCGTAGGAGACCTTGCCCTGGATCCGCGAGAGCCGGAAGACGCGGACGGCGTCGCGCTCGTGCGCGTAGCCGATCAAATAGAACTGGCCCGAGCGGAAGACGAGGTGGTAGGGGTCGACCTTGCGGTCCGCGGTCGCGTCGCGCTCCATCGTGTAGTAGCTGAACTCGATCGTCTTGCGGCGCGAGATCGCGGTCTCGATCTTGGCGAGGCGCTGGGAGAGCTCGCGGCCGCCGGCGGAGGCGGTCATCGCCATCTCGACCGGGGCCGAGTCGCCGTTGCCGTTCGAGAGCGGGCTCTTGCGGCCCCACGAGACCTGCTGCAGCGCCAGCCGCAGCGGCTCGGCGTAGGCGAACTGGCCGTCGAGCAGGGTCAGCGCCGTGCCCAGCGCGGCCAGCTCGGAGTCGGTGAATTCGATCGCCGGCAGGTAGTAGTTCTCGGGCGGCAGCGCGTAGAGCTCCGACTCGAGGAAGCCCTCGCTCGGCCGGTCGACCTTGAGCGCGATCCCGAGGCTCTCGAGCTCGGCCCGATCGGCGTAGAAACGGCGCGCGAACGCATCCTCGTTCATCGAGGAGTAGCCCTCGACCTCCTGTTTGATCTCGAGCGCCGACACGGGTCGGCGGTTCGCCATCAGAAAGGAGATCAAAGAGAGCTGGCGGATCAGCTTCTCGGTGTCCTTCGCCACGGCAGGCAGGATAGATGGGCGCCGCGGGCGGGCACGGAGCCCGAACCTGACTTTTGCGGAGTTTGCGCACTCCGATGACGCTTTCGCAACGCCCCGTGGCCGACCGACAAGGTAGATTCCAGACAGAGATGGCGGAGAACGTGACCATGAAGCTGCTCGGTCTGATCACGACCGTGCTCGTGCTCGGCGCCGCCTATCTGTTCATCGTCAAGCCGGTGCTCGATACGACCAACAACGCCTTCGACAGCGTCAACGACACGATCAACACCTCGTTCGAGGACGCCGGGCTCTCAGGCCTGAACATCGACGAGATCCAGAACGGCGACTTCAGCGACGTCGAGGCCCAGATCAAGCAGGCCGGGCTCGGCAACGCCGAGCAGCAGCGTGCCGAACAGCTGCTCGCATGCATCCAGCGCGTTCAACCGAACACGACGAAGATGCAGGCCTGCGCGGAGAAGTTCCAGTAAGTCGCGCTCAGGCGGCGCGGCGCTCGCGGGCCTGGAAGTAGGCCCCCGTGCCGAGCCCGCGGTCGAACCCGGACCAGGCCTCGCCGTCGGCGAGCGAGCGCTCGACCCGGTCGAAGCTGCCGAGCTTGCCGCCAAGGTTGTCCATCATGTGGACGAGCGTCGCCTCGCGGGTCGCGGGCACGACCGGGGAGCCGTGCTCGAGCGAGCCGTGGTGGCTGAGGATGATGTGGAGCACCGCCTGCGCAAGGCCCGGGTCGAAGCCCTCGATCCGCTCGATCTCACGGCGAACGCGGTAGTAGCCGAGCGGAATCTCGCCCTGGAGGCGGCCGAGATCGGTGAGGTCGATCGCGAGCGGATCGTCGTTGTAGGCCTCGAGCTTGCCGATGTCGTGCAGCAGCGCCCCGGTGACGGCGATCTCGCGGTCGATCCCGGGGAAGAACGATGCGGCGGCGCTGACGCTCTGGGCGACCGAGAGCGCGTGCTCGAGCAGTCCGTGACGGTAGGCCTGGTGGTAGTGCTTTGCCGCCGGCGCATCGCGGAAGCGCTCATAGGCGTCGGTGCCGGGGGCGAAGAAGCGGGCGAGTAGCTCGGCCAGGTCCGGGGTGCGGATCGTCTCCAGCAACGCGCGCAGGTCCTGCTCGAGCCGCTCGATCGGGATCGGCGAGCTCTCGAGCAGCGACGCGGCGTCGTACTCGCCCTCCTCGGCGGGGCGCAGCGCCTCGACGATGATCGAGTTGCCCCACTGGGCGCTCGACTCGAAGCGGCCACGGACGCGGGCGATCGTTCCCGGAGCTGCGGCCTCGAACAGCGGCCCGACGTTGTCGAAGGCCTTGGCGCTGACCGTCGCCGAGCAGTCACCGAGCTTGAGGGCGAGCCACTCGCCGCCCTTCTTGGTCGGCCGGCGGCTGCGATCGCGGACCACGTAGTAGCCGTCGAGGCGCTCGCCGTCGGTCAGCAGGGCGAGATCGCGGTGCTCCGGCGCCGCCCCGTCCCGAGCTGCCAAGGGTGCCGATTGTCCGAGCATCTGCTGCTGTTCCATCGCGCTTTTGAAGTTAGGGGGCGGGTCGGCGGATCGGCCGATCCGCAAGTCGCCTTGCGCGAGCGGCGGGGTCTTCTCACGCTCTTGTTTGTGTCGCTGCCGTTTCATATCTCTCCCCCAGGGTCGGCGGCGACGACCGCTTTCTGACGAGGCCGGGCGGCCGTGTCAGGCCGTGTCAGGCAGGAGTCGATCCCCTCCGCCGCCTCAGCCTGCCAAGGCACCTCCGCCATCGCCCCAGCATATGTAGCCTTTTGCGCCCCGTCGCGATGACGGCCCGGCGAGGTAGCTCAGTTGGTAGAGCACACGACTGAAAATCGTGGTGTCGTGGGTTCGATTCCCACCCTCGCCATCCGGCTGCGCTCCGCGGTGCGGAGGGCCGCCCGTCCGGGCCGGTTCGTTGTAGGTTGGCGATCGTGCTGATCGAGGTCTCCCGATCCCAGGCCGACGCGATTCTCGGCGCGATGCTGGCGATCGCAGCCGAGCACGGCCCCGGCGAAGTCACCGCCACCGACCGGGCGACGATCGACGGCGCCGCGACGATCGTGCTCGGGCTCCCGGACTTCGATCCGGCCGAGATCTCGTCCGTCCGGCCGGAGGCGCTCGCGGCATCGGTGGGCTCCGAGGAGGAGGCCGCCCAGGCCGTGCGGATACTGGCGGTGATGTCGCTGGCGGACGGCGTCGCCGACGAGGCGAAGACTGCGCACGTGCGCCGCTACGCGGATGCGCTCGGCGTGCACGAGGGCTACCTCGACATCCTCACCGAGGTCGCGACCGACGAGATCGCACAGGCGACCGCCTGCATCATGCGCAAGAACGTGGAGAGCTTTCCGCGGCTCGACCCGGACCGGCTCGCCGAGGGCCCGATCGCGCCGTTCCTGCCCTATGCGGATGCCCCTGACCCTGAGCTCGAGGCGCGATACGAGGCCCTCGGAACGCTCGATCCCGACAGCTTCGGACGCGCCTTCTACGACCACTTCAAACGCAACGGATTCGCCTTCCCGGGGGCCCGGGACGGGCTCGCGGAGGGGTTCACGACGCCCCACGACAGCTCTCACGTGCTCGCCGGCTACTCGACCTCGCAGCCGGGCGAGATCTGCGTCTCGACCTTCATCGGCGCGATGCATCCCGATCACCCGATGGCCGCCGAGGTGCTTCCCGTTCTCTACAGCTGGCACCTCGGGATCAAGCTCAACGACGCCGCCGGAAGCCACCACGGCGCCTACGCGCCGCGGCCGTTCTGGACCGCGTGGGACCGCGGCGCAGCGACCACGGTCGACGTCGTCGACCCCGGCTGGGACTTCTGGAGCGTCACCGAACAGGGGCTCGAGAGCGTGCGGCGCGAGTATGGGATAGCGCCGGCGGCCCCGGAGCTGCGTCCCTAGCGACGTAAGCTGAGGCGATGGCAGCTCCACCCGTCGGCGCCCACATCTGGGGTGAGGATCCGATCCGCGAGGCCGAGGAGGTCGGTGTCCCGATCGTGCAGCTGTTCCTCTCGAACCCGCAGGGCTGGGAGAAGCCGCCGCCGCGAGACGACGCCGAGCAGCTGAAGGCGGCCGAGCTCGGCATCTACGTTCACGCCCCCTACCTGATCAACGTCTGCTCGCCGAAGCCGAATGTCCGTTACGGCTCGCGCAAGATCCTCACGCAGACCTGCGAGGCGGCGGCCGCGGTCGGCGCGCTGGCGGTGATCGTCCATCCCGGCCACGCCGAGGACGGTCTCGCCGAGGGAGTCAGCCGCTGGACGCGGACGCTCGAGCAGCTCGAATCCGAGGTCCCGGTCTACCTCGAGAACACGGCCGGCGGCGACAACGCCGTCGCCCGGCGCTTCGACGCGCTGGCCCGGCTCTGGGAGGCTGTCGAAGCCGCCGAGTCGGGCGTCGACGTCGGCTTCTGCTTCGACACCTGTCACGCCCACGCGGCGGGCGAGGATCTCTCCGACGCGGTCGAGCGGGCGATCGCGATCACCGGCGGGGTCGACCTGATGCATGTCAACGACTCGCGCGACCCGGCGGGAACCGGCGCCGACCGGCACGCGAACATCGGCAAGGGAACGATCGACCTCGACGTCCTCCGGCACATGATCACCGCGGCGGACGCTCCATCCGTGGTCGAGACGCCTCGGGAGCTCGAGGACCTGCGGGCCGACGTCGAGTTCGTGCGCGCCGCCCTGGCTGAGTGAAACGGGGTCGCTGCGCAGCCGCCGTCCTGGGCGTTGTCGCCACCCTCGCCGTCCCTGTCTCCGGCTGCGGCGACGAGGGCTCGTCGGGCGACGAGGCGGCCACGACCGGCTATGAGGCCGCGCTCGAGTCGGTCGGCGCAGGCGTCTCGCCGGTTGGCACCGGCGTCGGCTGGATCGACCTGACGGCAACTCCGGACCCGCGCTCGGTCGCCCTCGCACTGGCGCCCGGCCCGTCCTCCTTCATCGCCCACCCGGCGTTGCTGCGCTCGCTCGGGATCGAGGCGATCGAGGCCGACAGCGCCACCTCGGTCGCCGCCTCCTACGGCTATGGCGTCCGGCTCGACGGCATCGATCCGGGCGCGCTCGAGAAGCGGCTCGTCTTCGCGGGCGCGAAGGCCGACCGGCAGGGCGAGTGGACCGAGCTCGACCTTGGCAGCGAGTGGCAGGCGCAGCTCGAGGGGTCCCTAGCGCCGCTGCGCGACTACGCGGCGCGGGTCGCAATCGGGCCCGACTCGGTGATTCTCTCGCGGACGGCGAACGCCCGAGAGGCGCTCGAAGACACGAGCGGCTCCGCCCTCGAGGCACCCATCAACCGCTTCGCGGCTTCCTGCCTGGGCGATGTCGACTCGGCCCGGACCCTGCCGGGGACCTTCACCCACAACGCGTTCTCGAGCCCCGGCCTGATCGCGATCGGCGTCGCCGGGGGATCCCCGGCGCGCGAGGTCCTTTGCGCGATCGGCGACGAGGAGAGCAGCGCCGACGAGTGGGCGGGCGCGCTCGAGCAGTCGTTCGCCGCGGATGCTGTCGAGCCGTTGCTCGGGACCTCGATCCGGCGCTCGGTGCGCGGCGCCGAGGTCGAGCGGCTGGGCGACGAGCAGGCCGGACTGGCTGCAGCCCGGGCCGAGATCACGCTCGCCCCGGCCCAGCGGCCCGGCTACCTCTACGGCGCCCTGGTCCGCGGCAGCGTCCTCCCCTACGTCGGAGCGCCTGCGCCGACGTCGGACGCGACCGGGAACGGGGGCTAGGCTCCTCAGCCCGCGCGCAGCCGGCGGGCGCCGGCGAGGGCGCGCTCGACCGCCTCTGCGGGATCGGCCGCGAGTTCGATCCCGGGCGCCTCGGCCATCGCGCCGCGGCCGATCAGCCGCCAAGAGTCGAGCGCGATCACGGGGCGTTCGAGCCGCCGCGCGAAGGCGATCTCGCTCAGCGTCCCCCACTCGCCCCCGATCGCGATCACCGCATCGCCCGAGGCGGCGACAGCGAGGTTGCGCGCCTGTCCGATCCCGGTCGCAACGACGTGGGTGCAGTGCGGGTTGGCATCGGCGGGCTCGTCCGACATCAGGATCCCGATCACCTCGCCGCCGGCGGCTGCCGCCGCCTCTGCTGCCGCGCTCATGATCCCGTCGCGGCCGCCGCAGACGAGCGTCGCGCCGGCCTCCGCGATCCGCCGGCCAACCTCGGCCGCGTGCGCGTTCAGCGCCTCGTCGGAGACCGAGGATCCGCAGACGGAGATCTGGATCGCGCGGCTCATCGCCGCCGGCCTCTGCGGTCGGGGTGGATCAGATCTCGCCCAGCAGTTGCTGCTTCTCGGCCTCGAACTCGGCGTCGGTCAGAGCGCCGCTGTCGCGGAGCTTCGCGAGCCGCTCGAGCTTCGAGAGCGCGTCGTCGGAGGCGGCCCCGGGTGAGGCGGCCTGCTGCGCGCCGCCCTGGAGCTTCTCCATCTGGTGCTGCTGGACGACCTGCATGATCGTCATCGCCAGCGCCGGGTCGTTCGAGGTGTCGATCGTCTCGCTCGTGCCCGGTGTCAGCTCGCGGCCGATCACCTGCTCGAGCTTGGCGCGCAACTCGGGATCGTTGCGGAGGTCGATCGTCGGCATCGCGCCGGCGCCCATGCCCGCCATCGCCCCGGTGCCGCCGATTCCTGCCATTGCGTCCGCCATCCCGGCGGCGGCGAGCGGGTCCTGGATCCCGCCGATGCCTGCCGCTGCACCTCCCGCGGCTGCCGCTCCAGCACCTCCGACCGGGCCCTGCGCAGCGAGCGCCTGGCGGCGGGCCGTCGTCTCGGCGGCGTGGCCGGCGCGGGCCGCGTCCCAGTCGATCGCGACCTTCTCCGGCTTGTCGGGATCGACCTTGACCGGCAGCTGCATCCCGAAGCCGAGCGTGTCCTTGCTGGAGACCATCCACTGGTCCTCGACCTCGTACGGCGCCAGCCCTTCGACCTGGACCTGAAGGGTCATCGCGATGTTCTGCGAGGAGGCGCCGCTGTGCGGCATCGACATCGAGACGATCGTCGCCGTCCCCGGCTTGCCCTTCTTGAGGATCTTGCGGTGGGTGAACGGGTTGATCATCGGCGGCGAGCTTACTCCGGCGATCGAGGGGCGGCAAGCCGCGCGCCCGGCCCTGCGCCGTCTTCGGCCGGGATCAGGACTGCCCGTCACGGTCCTTGTGGTCGATGAGGCTGACCGAGCCGGCGTGGGCCCGTGCCGTCGGGTCGCGCCGGACCTTGATCACGCTCGCGATCGTCGCCACCGTGAGCACGATCACGATCACCGCGAGGCTGGCCACGGTCGAGACCTCAGGCACCCCGTCCCAGGTCTCGTGCGCCCAATGCAGGATCAGCTTGATCGCGATGAAGCCGAGGATCACGGCGAGGCCCGTCGATAGGTAGACGAGCCGGTCCAAAAGGCCCTTGACGAGGAAGTAGAGCGGCCGCATCCCGAGCAGAGCGAAGGCGTTGGCGACGAAGACGATGTAGCCCTCCTGGGTGACGCCGAAGACCGCGGGGATCGAGTCGAGCGCGAACAGCAGGTCGGTGCCGCCGATCGCGAGCAGGACCAGCAGCATCGGCGTGATCATCCGCTTGCCGTCGATCCTCGTCGTCAGCTTGGCGCCGTCGTAGGTCTCCGAGACCGGGAAGAAGCGGCGCGCGACCTTGACGAGCCCGTTGTCCTCGATCTCGGGGTCCTCGTCGCGGTGACGGTAGAGCTGGATCGCGGTCCACAGCAGCAACAGCCCGAAGAGCAGGAACATGAACGAGAAGGCGTTGATCAGGGCGACGCCGGCGACGATGAAGATCACGCGCAGGACGAGCGCCGCGAGGATGCCGAAGGTGAGCGCCGAGTTTTGGTGCTCCATCGGCACTGCGAAGGTGGCGAGGATGATCGCGAAGACGAACAGGTTGTCGATCGACAGCGATCGCTCGACCAGATAGCCGGCGAAGTACTCGGTCCCGTAGGTACTGCCCGCGTAGTGCCAGAAGACGCCACCGAAGGCCACCGCGAGCAGCGTGTAGAGGACCGACATCACGATCGCTTCCGTGAAGCCGACCTCGTGCGGCCTCACCTTCGCGGCAATCAGGTCGATCGCGAAGAAAAGGGTGATGATCCCGATCGTCAGCCCCCAGCCGAGTGTCGTCACCTCAAGCATCGTTCGTGTCTCCGCGGTGGGTAGCGTTGGCGTTTCGGTTCAGGTTCAAGGGGACCTCCATCTGGGGACAGATGAAGGTTTTGCTCGCCCGCGACGTCTTACTGGTGCCCGCCGGGGCCGCACCGCCGGGGCCCGTATGCGGACCCGTGCTGACGACGAATGCGTTTGGAACTACTTCCCTTCGCGCGGAAGGATGGCAGATGGACCCCGAGCGCCGCGCGGCACCCCCGTCGCGCCCTCGGCGCGCGCCAGCATCTGCCCCATCAGCTCGATCGAGCCGCCCTTGTGCAGGTGGTCGTTGAGGTTGCCGCACTTCGGGCTCTGCACGCACGATGGGCAACCCGACTCGCAGCGACACTCGGAGACGAGCCGGAAGGCATCGCCGACGAGCCGCTCGAAGACCTCGTAGCCGCGGCGGGTGATGCCGACGCCGCCGGGATGACCGTCGTAGATGAAGATCGTCGGTCTGCCCGTCTGGTAGTGGACGTTGGTCGAGAGACCGCCGATGTCCCAGCGATCGCACATCGCCAGCAGCGGCAGGACGGCGATCTGGGTGTGCTCGGAGGCGTGCAGCGCGCCGAGCATCACGTCGGGCGGCAAAGCCTCCGGCCCGGCGAGCTCGTCCGGCAGCACGTACCAGAGAGCCTGGGTGCGGAAGCTCTGCTCGGGCAGGTCGAGGGCAACGAAGTCGAAGGCCTCGTGGTCGCCGAGCCGTTTGCGCTGGAACGCCGTCACCTGCTCGGTGACGCCGACGATGCCGAAGTTGAGCTCGACCCCGAGCGCCCGGCGCTGGGCGAGCGGGCGCTCGATGTAGATGTCGGTCTCCTTGCGGGCCTGCGTGTACCAGTCGCCCTCGAACGGCTTGACGACCGCGTGGCGGCCCTCGACGTCGAGCTCGCGGACCTCGAAGGCGCGCCCCATGTGCAGGTAGACCGCGCCGGGATGGACCGTGGAGAAGGCGCGCTCGGCCTCGACCGTCCCCAGCAGCTCGCCTGAGCCGGAGTCGATCACGGTGACCGAGTCGGCCGAGGAGGAGCGGAGGCTGACAGCGCCGGCGGCGAAGCCCGGGCCGCGGGCGCCGATCTTGCCGGTGCGGCCGCGGCGCAGGTGGCCCGACTCGACCAGCGCCGCCGCCCGCTCGCCCCAGCCGGCGCCGAGCACCTCGTCGTCGAACGGCGCGCCGAGCGGCGTCTCGTAGGCGGCGGCGACGAGGTGGGCGGCGTTGATCTGCTCGTTCGTGTGGTCGAGGATCGCGGCCTCGACCGGCCGGGTCAGGAACTCTGTCGGGTGCCGGCAGAAGAACTGATCGAGGCCGTCCTCGCCGGCCATGTAGATCGCCAGGCCCTCGGTGCGCCGGCCGGCGCGGCCCCACATCTGCCGCAGGCTCGCGACCGTGCCGGGGAAGGTCACGCAGAGCGCCGCGTCGAGCTCGCCGATGTCGATCCCGAGCTCGAGCGCGTCGGTGGCGACGACCGCGGAGAGCTCGCCGGCGGCCAGGCGGCGCTCGATCTCGCGACGTTGCTGCGGCGTGTAGCCGGCGCGATAGGGGGCGATCCGCTCGACCAGATCCTGGCGACCGCGTTCCGCGAGGTGGGTGGCGGTGAACTTCTGGATCAGCTCGATCCCCTTGCGGCTGCGCAGGAAGCAGATCGTCCGCACGCCCGAGATGACCAGCTCGGCGAGCATCTCCGCCGCCTCGCTCAGGGCCGAGCGGCGCACACCCGCGGCCTCGTCGGTCAGCGGCGGGTTCCAGATCGCGATCCGTCGGCCCGCCTTCGGGGCCGCGTCGTCGTCGATCAGCTCGAACTCGGTGCCGACCAGCCGCTCGGCCAGCTCGCCGGGGTTGGCGATCGTCGCCGAGGTGAGGATGAAGCGGGGCTCGCTGTCGATCCCCTGGTAGATCCGGCAGACGCGGCGCAGGCGGCGCAGCACATTGGCGACGTTGGAGCCGAAGACGCCGCGATAGACATGGGCCTCGTCGACGACGACGAAACGCAGGTTGGCGAAGAAGTCTCCCCAGCCCTTGTGGTGGGGCAGCATCCCGACGTGGAGCATGTCCGGGTTGGTCAGCACGAGGTTGGCGCGGCGGCGGATCGCGGGCCGCTCCTCCTTCGGCGTGTCGCCGTCGTAGATCGCCGGGATCAGCCCTGGCGAGCCAAGCTCGGTCAGCTTCCGGGCCTGGTCCTGGGCGAGCGCCTTGGTCGGGTACAGGTAAAGGGCGCGGACGTGCTCGTCGACCGCGATCGAATCGAGCACCGGCAGGTTGAAGGCGAGCGATTTGCCCGAGGCGGTGCCGCTGGTGACGATCGCGTTCGAGCTCTCGACCGCGCGCAGCGTCGCGAGCTGGTGCTGGTACAGCGACTCGATCCCCTGTCCGATCAGCGCCGCCGTCAGCCCTGGATGAAGCCCGGAGGGGAGCGGCACCGCGACCGCCTCCTGCTCGCGCTCGGCGCTCTCGGCGACGAGACGGCCGTCGGCTCGGCCGGGCTCGATCGCCGCCCGCCAGCCCTCGTCGATCGACGAGGCCCAGGGGACGCCCGCCGACTCCGGCGCCGCTCCGGGCGACCCGCTCACGGGGCCGTCCAGCTCGCGGCCGGCTCCTCCCGGCGGATCTCCTCGGCGATCCGCAACTCCGGCGGCACCTCCGTCTCGCCGGCGATCGCGCTCAGCACGGTGAGGAAGTCGAGCGTCTCGGCCACGTCGTGGGCGCGGATCAGGCGAGCGCCGGAGAGCACTGCCCAGCCGACCGCGGCGAGCGTCCCGGCGAGGCGCTGCGAGGGTCGGCGGCCGGTCAGGGCGCCGATGAAGTCCTTGCGCGAGACCGCCGACATCACCGGTAGGCCCATCTCCGAGAGTCTCGGGAAGGACCGCATCAGCTCCGTGCTCTGCGCCGGCGTCTTGCCGAAGTCGATCCCGGGGTCGAGCGCGATCGAGCGCCGCTCGACGCCGGCGGCCGTGAGCCGCTCGACGCCGGAGCCGAGCCAGCCGAGCACCGACTCGGTCACGCCCGCCTCGCCGTAGGCATCGTCGTCCCAGCGCGAGACCTTGGGCGGCGTGATCGTGTGCATGAGGACGAGGCCCGGGCGGCGCTCGGCGCAGAGCGCAACCATCTCGGGGTCGGCGAAGCCGCTGATGTCGTTGATCACGTCGGCGCCGACGTCGAGGGCTGCGGCCGCCACCTGAGGCTTGTACGTATCGACCGAGACAACGGCGCCGGCGCTCTTCGCCGCCTCGACGACCGGCACGACCCGCTCGATCTCCTCGGCAGCGGCCACCGCCGGCCGGTTGGAGACGTTCGACTCGCCGCCCACTTCGATCACGTCGGCGCCGGCCTCGAGCTTCTCGGCGACCCTGCTCGCTGCGGCTGCTGGAGCACGGTCGGCACCCCGATCGGAGAACGAGTCCGGCGTCGCGTTGACGACCGCGACGATCAGCGGCCGGCCCGTGAGGTCGAGCTCGCCGCCGGCGAGCCGCCAGGCCGTGGCCCGGCTGGACCCCTCACTAGGCTTGACGTCTTGCTTCGGCGCTTCCATCACTCCCACTTCTCGGCCTACGACGTCGCACGCGCCAAGCAGGGTAGCTCCACGGCTGTGTGCATCATGGCCGGCCGCTCCTGCCCCTCGCTCGAGCACACGCTCGAGGCCTGCCGGGCCGCGTCCGCCCTCGGCCTGCTCGACGAGATCCTCGTGGTCGGCTCGTCAAAGGCGCCGGAGAGCGGCGCGATCGCGGCCGGGCACGAGGTCGGCTGGGTCGACGAGCAGACACTGCTGCCCGAGCTCGGGCAGGTCCGCGGCAAAGGCGACGCGATGTGGCGCTCGCTGTCCCGGGTGGAGTCAGACCTGATCCTGTTCTGCGACGGCGACCTCAGCGACTTCGGCTCGCACTTCATCACCGGCCTGCTCGGACCGCTGCTGCTCGACGAGGCAACCGCCTTCGTCAAGGCCACCTACGCACGCCCGTTCACACACGAGAGCGGCCCCGTCGACCTTGCCGGCGGTGGCCGGGTCACCGAGCTGCTCGCGCGGCCGGTGCTGGAGGCGTGGTTCCCCGATGCCGGCGAGTTGCGACAGCCGCTCGGCGGCGAGGTCGCGGCCCGGCGGGAGTTGTTCGCGAGCATCCCATTCATGAGCGGCTACGCGGTCGAAGCAGTGATGGTGATCGACGTGGTCGAGCGGCACGGCCTCGACGCGATCGCCGAGGTCGACCTCGGCAGTCGCAGCAACGACCACCAGTCGCTCGAGGCGCTTGGCTGGATGGCGCGCGAGATCCTGCTCGGCGTCGGCCAGCGACTCCCCCAGCCCCCGCCCGGCCTCGATCGGATCACCGCCAGCCTCGCCGCAGCGGGCCGCACCGTTGTCGAGCGACCGCCGATGGCGGAGCTGGAGCGGGTCGTCGAGGGCAGCGGCGAAGCACTGCTCTGAGCAATACGCTGCCCACCGGTGGCACTCCGCGCTCTCTACACCGACCTGGACGGGACCTTGCTCGGCAAGCACGGCTCGCTCTTTCACGACGCCGAGGGCCACTTCTCGCGCTCGCAAGCACTGATGCTCGAGGCGTGCAGCCGGGCTGGCGTCGAGGTCGTGGTCATGTCCGGTCGGCGCGAGGCGCAGGTGCACTCGGACTCGCGGCTGATGGGTCAGACCTCCTACATCTTCGAAGCGGGCTGCGCGGTCGTGGTCGATCGCGAGAAGACCCTGCTGACCGGGTCATGGAAGCCGACCGCGGAGCTCAACGTCGCCGAGCAGGTCGTCGAGGCGGGCGTCGCCGATCTCCTTCTCTCCCACTTCGAGGGCCGGCTCGAGTGGCACGAGCCCTGGCACACGGGGCGCGAGTTCTCACTGCTGATGCGGGGCAAGGTCGACGCCGCCGAGGCGAACGCCCTGATCGCCGAGGCCGGCTACGAAGACCTGCGCTTTCTCGACAACGGCGCGATCGGGCGGCCGATGCCCGGAATCGAGATCACCCACGCCTACCACGTGGTCCCGGGCGGAGCGAGCAAGGGCAAGGCGGTCGGCGTCCACATGGGGATCCGCGGCTACGAGCCGGAGCAGTGCATCGGCGCCGGCGACTCGATCGAGGATCTCGAGACGGCGCGCTACCTCGGCCGCTTCTTCTGCATGGCGAACGGCCCCGAGAAGGACACGGCGCTGCGGGAGGCGCTCGCCTCGTACCCGAACGCGACGGTGACCGAGGGGCGGATGGGCGAGGGCGTCTACGAGGCCGTCGTATCGACCCTGGCCGGCGCTGCGCCGGGCGTGGTGGACTGAGGTGGAGCCCACCTCGAGCCCGTGGCCGCTGAACGTCGCCGGGCTCGAGGCGATCGCGGCCGAGCGGCTCGAGCCGCAGGCCTACGACTACTACCGCTCGGGTGCCGGCGACGAGATCACGATCACCCGCAACCGCGCCGCCTACGAACGCATCGAGTTGCTCCCGCATGTGCTCCGCGACGTGTCCGAGGTGGATCTCGGAATCGAGTTGCTCGGCTCACCGACCACGCCCGTGCTGGTCGCGCCGACAGCCTTTCACGGTCTCGCCGACGAGCGTGCGGAGCTCGCCAGCGCCGCCGGCGCCGAGGCAGCCCACGCGATCTTCTGCCTCTCCTCGCTCTCGAACACGCGGATCGAGGAGGTCGGCAGCGCTGCGTCCGACGAGGCGCGGCTCTGGTTCCAGCTCTATGTCTTCCGCGACCGCGTCCTCACCGCTTCGCTGATCGAGCGGGCCGAGGCGGCGGGCTTCGAGGCAATCGTTCTGACGGTCGACGCTCCGGTCCTCGGCCGGCGCGAGCGCGACATCGCCAACGGCTTCTCGCTGCCGCCGGAGCTGACGATCGCTTGCGTCGGTGACCACGTCGACGCCCCTGCCGGCACCTCGGGGCTTGCTGCCTATTTCGCCTCGCAACTCGACGCCTCGCTCGACTGGAGCGACCTCGAGTGGCTCGTCTCGGAGACGAAGCTGCCGGTCCTGGTCAAGGGCGTGCACCGGGCGGATGACGCTGCCCGAGCGCTCGCGGCCGGCGCCCGCGGCGTGATCGTCTCCAACCACGGCGGCCGCCAGCTCGACACCGTCCCGGCAACGATCGAGATGCTGCCGGCCATCGCCGAGGAGATCGGCGGCCGGGCCGCTCTGCTGCTCGACGGCGGCGTCCGCCGCGGCACCGACATCGTCAAGGCGCTGGCGCTGGGAGCTGACGCGGTGCTCGTCGGCCGGCCTGTGCTCTGGGGCCTCGCCGCAGGTGGCGACGAGGGCGTGCGGCGGACTCTGCGCATGCTGCAGGAGGAGTTGCGCGAGGCGATGGCCCTGTGCGGCGCCGCCCGGGTCGATGAGCTCGGGCCCGAGCTCATCGTCGCTGGATAGGGAATACGCTCTGAGATGTCAATGGACTGGTTGCCTCTAGCGGACGCGTTCTCCCAGGTCGACCAGCCGTATCTGCTCGAAGCACGGCAGATGCAGGCGCTCTCACTCGGCGTCCACATCCCGCTTGTCTGCTTCGGCGTCGCCTTCCCGGCGATCGTCCTCTTCATGGAGGGCCTCTACCACCGCACCGGCAACCTGGTCTACCGCCAGATCGCGAAGCGGTGGTCGAAGGTGATGCTGATCCTGTTCGCCGTCGGCGTCGTCACCGGCACGATCCTCTCGTTCGAGCTAGGCATCCTCTGGCCTCGCTTCATGGAGGAGTTCGGTGACGTGTTCGGGCTCGCCTTCGCGTTCGAGGGGCTGTCCTTCTTCGTCGAGGCGATCTTCATAACGATCTACGTCTACGGCTGGGACAAGCTCCCCGACCGAACCCACTTCCTCGTCGGCATCCCGATCGTGATCACCGGCCTGACCGGATCGTTGCTCGTGATCTCCGTCAACGGCTGGATGAACAATCCGACCGGCTTCGACATCGATGCGGCAGGCAACGTCACGAACATCGAGCCGCTGAAGGCGCTCTTCAACGACTACTTCTGGCACGAGTTCTTCCACATGTACGTGGCCGGCTTCATCGTCGCCGCGTTCCTCGTCGCCGGCGTCTACTCGTATTCGTGGCTCAAGGGCCACCGCAGCCAGTACTACCGCGCCGCTCTGATCGTGCCGCTGACGGTCGCCTGCATCGCCGCCCCCGTGCAGTTGCTGATGGGCGATTGGGCCGGCCGGGCCGTCGCCGAGGACCAGCCGACCAAGCTCGCCGCTTTCGAGGGTCTCGAGGAGACGACGAAGGGCGCCCCGTTCACGCTCGGTGGGATCTACATAGACGGCGAGACCAAGGGTGGGATCACGATCCCCGACATGCTCTCGATCCTCGCCTACCACGACCCGACCGCCACGGTCCAAGGCCTCGATGCAACGCCCGAGGCGGACCAGCCGCCGGTCGGCGTCGTCCGCAACGCCTTCACGGTGATGATCTTCATCGGCTCCGGGCTGGCGCTGCTCTCGGCCCTGTACCTGTTGACCTGGTTCCGCAAGGGCCGGCTGCCACGCTCGAAGTGGTTCTACCGGCTCGTCGTGATCGCCGGCCCGGCGGCCGTGGTCGCCCTGATCGCCGGCTGGATCACGACCGAGGTCGGCCGCCAGCCCTGGGTCGTGTACGGCGTGATGAAGACCGAGGAGGCGGTGACGGGAGCCGAGGGAATCCCGATCGGCTACGCGACCCTGGCCGCGGTCTACCTCGGCCTCGCGACGATCGTCTTCTTCCTCTTGCGCCGGCTCGCCAAGCAGCCGCTCGAGGATGAGCTGCCAGGCAGGGAACCCGGGATCGAGACGCGCGCCTGATGTGGGTCGACCTGACAGTCGCCGTGCTCGTGCTCGGACTCGTGATGTACTCCGTGCTCGGGGGCGCCGATTTCGGCGCCGGGTTCTGGGATCTGACCGCGGGCGGGGCCGAGCGCGGCGCCCGCGTGCGCGGGATGCTGAAGCGCTCGATGAGCATCGTCTGGGAGGCGAACCACGTCTGGCTGATCTTCTGCCTGGTGGTCTTCTGGACCGGTTTCCCCAACGCCTTCGGCCCGGTGATGGAGACGCTCTATGTGCCGCTCTTCCTCGCCGCGGTCGGGATCATCTTCCGCGGTAGCGCCTTCGCCCTGCGCGGCGAGGCCGCGACGATCGGCGAGGCGCGGGCGCTCGGCGCCACCTTCGCCCTCTCCTCGGTGCTCGTGCCGTTCTTCCTCGGCGCGACGATCGGGGCGATCGCCTCGGGCCAGGTATCCGTTCCGGCGGATCCCGACTCGCCCTTCTCGAGCTGGACGAACGCGAGCTCGCTCTATATCGGCGCCCTCGCGGTCGCCACGAGCGCGTACATGGCTGCCGTCTTCCTCGTCGCCGACTCGGTCCGCGCCGGGCTGCCGGACATGGTCGAGGCGTTCCGCAAGCGCGCCCTCGGCGCCGGCCTCGTCACCGGTCTGATGGCGATCGGCGGGATCTTCGTCATCCGCTCCGATGCGCCCGACCTCTACGAGGGGCTCACCTCAGGCTTCGGGCTCGTCGTCCTGATCGCTTCCGCGCTTGCGGGCGCGGTCACGATCGGGCTGCTGTGGACGCGTCGCTTCGACTTGGCCCGGGTCAGCTCGGCCGCCGCGGTCGCCGCGATCCTCGTCGGGCTCGCGGTCGCGATCGCGCCCGACTTCCTCCCCGGACAGATGACGCTGGATCAGGCCGCCGCAGGCGACTCGACATTGATCCCGTTGCTGGTTGCGGTCCTGATCGCGGTCGCCGTCCTCGTCCCCTCGCTCGGGTACCTCTACAAGCTGGTGCTCTCCGGTCAGCTCGATCCCGAGTTCCACCCGATCGGGGCATCCGAGCCGGAGGGGGAGTCTCGATGAAGCACGGCGGCCCGCACCTGATCCCCGCGCTCGCGATCGCCGTGGTGGGCGGGCTCGTCCTGTTTCTCTCCTCCGCGACCTGGCTCGAGGTGACCGGCGCGTCGGTGCTGCTGATCGGAGCTGCGTTGATCGTCGCCAACATTGCCACGCCTGACTTCCTCGAGCGCGACCTCGGTGACGACTGACGCAGAAGGGTGGGCCGGGGCCGCTGCGGGAGAGGCGGCCCCGCGCGGAACCGGGGGCCGCGAAAGGCTAGTCTCAGTCCATGAGCTTTCAGCAGGTGCGCCTTGAGTACTGAGCAGGTAACCGTCGCCGAGGAGGAGTACCTGGAGATCCTCTTCTGGCTCTGGGAGGCACGACTGCCGATGACGGCGGCCAACCTCGCCCGGGCGATGCAGCTCTCGCCGCCGACGGTCCACGAGATGATCCGCCGGCTCGAGCGCGACGGCTACATCAGCCGCGCCGAGGACAAGTCCGTCTCCTTCACCGACAGCGGCCTCGCCCACGCCGAGGCGATCGTCAGTCGCCACCGGCTGATCGAGCGCTTCCTCACCGACGTGCTCGGGATCCCCTGGGACGAGGTGCACGAGGAGGCCGAGCGGATCGAGCACGCGATGTCGCCGGTGCTCGAGGAGCGGATGCGCGTCGCGATCGGCGACGCCAAGACCTGCCCTCACGGCCATCCGATCAAGACCGGCGACCGTGAACAGGGCGCCCTGCTCGCCGACTGCGAGGTTGGCGCCGAGGTGATGATCCTCCGCTTCGAGAACGAGGCCGAGGAGCTGCTCCACTACCTGCGCGACGCGGGCCTGGAGCCGGGGCTAGAGGGCGCTGTCGAGGTCTCCGACGAGACCGAGGTCGTGATCGGCTCCGCCGGCGGCAAGCACGCGGTCTCGCGGAGCGTCGCGGAAACGGTCTCCGTGCGCGCCGACCCCTCGCCGCCGCCCCGCGCGGCCCTGCCTGAGCAGCTCGAGCTCTCGCGCGACCGCTACGGTCGCTGAGAGGGACGGGCCGCGCCGGCGCGCGGCGCTCCCCCGCTCGCCGCCGGCCGCCGCCATCTCAGGCGGCCCCGTGCTCGGCGGTCACCGGCTCGCCGGAGAGTTGGCGCAGGCGCCGGTAGAGGATCTCATCCTCCGGCCGGATCGGGTTCTTGGCGCGCAGCGTGCGTGCCTCGTGCTCCTTGATGGCAGCGGCGAGCGCGTAGAAGCGACGCTCCATATTGCGGCGGTTGAGCTCCGACATGTCCGTCTCTCTTGTTCCTTCGAAGATCGTCAGCGGCATCTGCGCCTCCAGGTCCGGTCGGCGATCCGGATACTCGGTCGCTCGGTAGGAAGAACGACACGTCACAGAGTACGAGCGATCTGTGAGCAGATGCTAAAGGTTTGTGAACGCGGGCGAAATCAGCCGCGCAGGCGCTCGAGCGCGCGGCTGATGCGACCGATGCCCTCGGCGACCTCGTCGACGGGCACGGGAGCGAACGAAAGCCGCAGGCTGTTGGAGCCGCCCTCGATCATGAAGTCGGGGCCGGCGACGAAGGTCGCCCCCTCCTCCTTGGCGAGGGGCAGCAGCGCCTCCGTGTCGGTGCCCTCGGCGAGGGTCGCCCAGAGGAAGTAACCACCCGCGGGGACGACGAACTCCGCCTCGGGGATCTGGTTGCCGAGCTCGGTGACGACCGCAGCGCAGCGCTCCGCGAGCGCTGCGTTGACCTTTGGGATGTTCTCGTCGAGCAGGCCCGAGCGGCAGAGCTCGTAGACGATCGACTCGGCCAGCATGTTCGGCGAGATGTAGGTCTCGTTGGCGGTCTTTGCGAGGGCGGCGATCTCGTCGGCGGGGCCGATCAGGTAGCCGACGCGGACTCCGGGCCCGACGGTCTTCGAGAAAGACGACGCGTGGACGACCTTGGCGTCGGTGCCCTCGGCGATCTCGAGCATCGTCGGCAGCTGCTCGGCGCCTGGAAACCGGACCTCGCGGTACGGGTCGTCCTCGAAGATCCAGAAGCCGTGCTCGGCCGAGAGCTCGACCAGCCGGCGGCGCTTCTGCTCCGAGATCGTGCAGCCGGCGGGGTTGTGGAAGTTGGAGATGATGTGGACGAGCTTCGGGCTGTAGCCGTCGGCGAGCGCCTGCTCGAGACCGTGCACGTCGATGCCGTCGTCCTCGAGGTCGATCCCGATCCGGTCGACGCCGAGCTTCTCCAACATCAGCAGCGTGCGGTCGTAGGAGGGCTGCTCGACGACGACGCTGTCGCCGGCCGAGAGCAGGTGGTTGAAGAGCATCCAGCCCGCCTCGAGCGAGCCGTTGGTGACCATCACACGATCGGCGCTGACCCCGTGCCCGTGGCGATCGGCCAGCCAGGCGCAGAGCTCCGGGTGCCCGATGCCCGTCCCGTACGAGAGCGCCCGCACCGCATCCGTCTCGAGCGCCTTCTCCGCCGCCTTCCAGATCGAAGCGGCCGGCAGCAGGTCGGCGCTGGGCGCGCCGCGCGCGAACGAAATTACGTCAGAGGCCATCGGCGCGCGAGTATAGGCGCGCCGATGGCTTCAACGCCTCATGGCTTCTAAAAGCCTGGGAAGCCGTTCGAGTAGCAGGGCCCGCCGCCGGTGCACGGGCCGAGCAGGGCGCCGTCGGGCTGCATCCAGTCCGACATCTGCTGCTGGGCCTGCGGATCCTTGCGCGGGTAGCTGTGCGGGTCCTCGCCGTAACCGAGCTCCTCGCGCGGGGCGATGTTCTCGACCGGCGCCACCGCAGTGCCGAGACCCTCGACCCCACTGAAGCCGACGGGGCCGCCGTCCCAGTAGACCATCGTCGAGTCCTCGCGCGGGAACGAGCCCACGAACGGAATCTGGAAGAACGGGTCCGACTCCCAGTGACGGCCGGGTGCGACGCCCGGGCTCAGCGCTTCGGCCCCGATCGTCCGTGCCTCGACTTCGGCCGTGACGTTGGCGACCTGATGGTCGCCGAGCGCGAGGTGCAGGAGCACGTCGTGGTCGGGCGTGTTCGGGTACGGATCGCTGACCATGTGATGGGCGTAGCCGTTGGCCTCGCCGCGGTCCCAGAGCATCTGCATCAGGCCGAGCAGCAGGACGCGCTCGCCCTCGTCCGGGTAGCTGTCGTAGAGGCCGGCGTTGGGAAGCTTCGCGTAGTCGTCGAAGTCGACGCTCCGGCGCAGCAGGGTCGAGTAGTTCATACCGGGGACGCCGAGCACCGACTGCTCGAAGTCCGGCGCGATCGCGGTCAGGGCGCCGCCCATGATCCCGCCTTGGCTGTTGCCGTAGTAGTAGAGCTCGCTCGCGTCGATCACCGACTCGCTGCCGCTGCCGGCGTCGAACCTGAAGGCCGGGTCGCTCGAGAAACCATCGGCGTGGATGATCGCGCGGCCGAGGTAGAGGAAGTTGATGAACCCCTGCTGCATGCGGTCGAACGACTTGCTCAGGTTCGTCACGTCGCTCAGCGAGGGGAGGATCACCGGTCCCACGTCCTCGGTCGCAAAGCCGGCCCAGTCGACCGCGCAGTGCATGATGTTGTGGGCCTTGGCGAAGTCGTCGATGTAGCCGGAGCCGGCCTGCTCGCGATCGCCGAGGAGGCCGTGTCCGTACAGGGACGGGCGCGCCGGCACGACGGAGCTGCCGCCGTCGACGTTCTCGGGGATGTTGCACTCGAACGGCGCATCCATCGTGAACGACTCGTTCCAGTTCGGCTCGGTGTCGCCCGGACCGTCGTAGGCGAACTGGGAGCCGGAGGGGCAGCCGTTCTGGTCGAGGTAGCAGGGCACCTCGATCGTGCCCTTGACCTCACGCAGCATTCCGGGCTCGGGGTTGTCGTTGACCTCGGTGATCGTGAAGTCCGGGGAGGAGCCCTGGACGACGCCGTCGGCGAGGTTCGTGTCGCCGAGGCGGGCGAAGGCGTCATCGCGCATTGCCAGCACGCGGCTCGAGAGGCTGTCCTCGCTAGCGACCGTGAAGTCCCAGGCCATGTAGAGGCCGGGACGGTGGACGGTGCCGGACTTCTTGATCGGCTTGAAGACCTTCTTCTCGAAGATGTCGCGGCGGGCCTCGATCGGCTTCTGCTTGGTGATCAGGCGATCGCGGTAGACCTTGAACGCGTTCGGCGCCTTGATCTTGGTGCCGTCCGCCATCTTCAGGCGGCGCAGGGCGACGATGTAGCGGGCGCCCTCGTCCCAGTTGACCATCGGGCGGATGATCAGGTTGTTGTCGGAGGGGTCGGCGGCGTTCGAGTCCATCTCGGCCCAGATCTGATGGCGCTCGCCCGTCTTCGCGTTGAAGACGACGACCGGCTGCGAGTCGTTGTCGTAGCGGTCGGGGCGCTTCAGCGAGACGATCTTCGAGCGGTTGAAAGCGTCCTGGTTGTCGAGCCCGTCGATGTGGAGCGTGATCGCCTGGCCCGGGCTGAAGCCGTCGTTGCGGTTGAAGTCGGTCGGATCGATGCCGACGTCGTCCTTGTTGACGGGCATCGAGGCGGGGTCGAAGTTGACCCGGTAGCCGGTGTCGGTGGCGCCGTCCTTCTCCAGGTACAGGTTGTTCGGGAACGGCTGCAGGCAGACGCTGGTGTCGAGGAAGTCGCAGCGGTCGGCGTCGGGGGTCGGGATCTTCGGGCCCTTGTACTTGCCGCTCTTCTTGCCCTTCTTGGCGGCGACGGTCGCGCTGTCGGAGGACGAGGCCGACGAGACCTCGGTGACGACACTGAGCGCGAGCAGCGCGAAGGCGAGCGAAGCAACTACGAAAGCGAGCGGCAAACGCGCGCGGACACCGTGGATCCCCAAGATTCTCTCCTCTTCCCCATTTTTCCCCGGTCGCCCGGCTGGACGACGAGGAGAAAAGCTACCACCAGGGACCCCTAGGGCGTCAGCTGCGAATGATGTCAGCGGCGATAGCCGCTGCTTCCGAGGGGCTGGTGCCCACCCGGACGCCCTTGGCCTCGAGCGCTTCCTGCTTCGCCTTGGCGGTGCCCGAGGAGCCGGAGATGATCGCGCCGGCGTGGCCCATCTGCTTCCCGGGCGGTGCCGTGAAGCCGGCGATGTAGCCGACCACGGGCTTGGTCACGTTCTCGGCGATGTACTCGGCCGCGCGCTCCTCGGCGTCGCCGCCGATCTCGCCGACCATCACGATCAGGTCGGTCTCGTCGTCGTTCTCGTAGAGCGCGAGGATGTCGATGAAGTCCGAGCCGACGATCGGATCGCCGCCGATGCCGACGATCGAGGAGTTGCCGAGACCGGCCTGCTTGAGCTCGTTGCCGATCTGGTAGGTCAGCGTGCCCGACTTGGAGACGACGCCGATGTTGCCCCGGTCGAAGAACTGGGCCGGGATGATGCCGACGTTGGCCTTGCCGGGGCTGAGGACGCCGGGGCAGTTGGGGCCGATCAGCGTTACGCCCTTCTCCTTCGCCTTCCAGTAGGTCGGGATCATGTCGTGGACGGGGATTCCCTCGGTGATTGCGATCACCGTCTCGCAGCCGGCGTCGATCGCCTCGTTGATCGCGGCGCCGGCGAAGCGGGCCGGGACGAAGATCATCGAGGTGTTGGCGCCGGCCTCGCTGACCGCCTCGGCGATCGTGTCGTAGATCGGAGTGCCCTCGACATCCTGCCCGCCCTTGCCCGGGGTGACGCCGGCGACCAGGTCGGTGCCGTAGTCGCGGTTGCGGAGGCCGTGGAAGCTGCCCTCGCGGCCGGTCAGGCCGCTGACGACGAGCTTGGTGTCGTTGCCGACGATGATGCTCATGCTTCAGCCCTGGCCTTTCGCGAGCTCGACGACGCGATCGGCGGCTCCGAGCATCGTCTTCTCCTGGTGCAGGCCCTCGAGCGCGGCCTCGTCGAGCAGGCGCAGGCCCTCCTCGGAGTTGGTGCCGTCGAGGCGGACGACCAGCGGCACGCTCATCTCGACGCGCTCGTACGCCTCGATGATGCCCTTGGCGACCTCGTCGCAACGGGTGATGCCGCCGAAGATGTTGAAGAGGATCGCCTTGACGCGGGGGTTGGAGGAGATCACTTCCAGGGCGTCGACGATCGCGTCGGCCTTGGAGCCGCCTCCGGCGTCGAGGAAGTTGGCGGGCTTGCCGCCGGCGTTGGCGACGACGTCGAGCGTCGACATACAGAGCCCGGCGCCGTTGCCGAGGATGCCGATGTCGCCGTCGAGCGAGACGTACGTGAGGCCGCGCTCCTTCGCCATCCGCTCCTGCTCATCGAGATCCGGGTCGTCCTCGGCGGCGGCAGCGATCTCCTCGTGCCGGTAGAGCGCCGAGTTGTCGATCGTCACCTTCGCATCGAGCGCGACGACCTCGCGCTTGCCGGTCACGATCAGCGGGTTGACCTCGATCAGGGTCGCATCGTTCGAGTTGAAGGCCTCGTAGAGCTTGATCAGCGTCTTCGCGGTCGCGTCGACCACGTCATCGTCGATCTGCGCGTCGATCGCGAGCTGACGGGCGACGTCGACGGTGAGACCCTCGGAGGGCGTTACGTGACGGGTGACGAGCGCGTCGGGATCGGTCTCGGCGATCTCCTCGATGTTCATGCCACCCATCCTCGAGAGCATCACCAGCGGCTTCTTCGCGGAACGGTCGAGGATGATCGAGGCGTAGTACTCGACGTCGATCTCGGAGGCGCCCTCGACCCAGACCTGATGAACCGTGAACGGACCCTCGCCGTGCGGCCCGGTGATCTCCATCCCGAGGATCGCTTCCGCATGGGTGCGCGCCTCGGTCTCGTCCTTGGCGACCTTGATGCCGCCGGCCTTGCCGCGACCGCCGATCAGGACCTGGGCCTTGATCACGCACGGGTAGCCAATCCGGCCGGCTGCGGCAACGGCGGAATCGACGTCCGCAGCCGGCTCTCCGGAGGGGACCGGCACGCCCGCGGCGGCGAACAGCTGCTTGCCCTGGTATTCGAGAAGGTCCATGGGTGCGGGCGGCAGCCTAGCCGAGTGCGGGCGGACGCCGCGCCGTCGCGGGCAGGCGCTGTTCCGGAGTTACTTGTCCGGCCCCGAATATGTGTCGGATTTGCAGGAGGTTCGACATCTGACGCCGATATGTGCATAAGGTGTTCGGACTATCAGCAAGTGGACTTTCATAACCAACCACGCGCGGGTGCTGCTTGTAATCGCAGGTGACCCCACGGTTCGATTGCGGGACATCGCGTCGACCCTGGACATCACCGAACGTGCCGCTCAGCGAATCGTCACCGAACTGGTCGACGAGGGCTATCTGACGCGCAAGCGCGTTGGCCGCAGGAACCACTACGAGGTTCACACGAAGCGGCCGATGCGAGCAGAGCAGGCCAAAGAGACCGAAGTCGGCGCTTTCCTCGACCTTTTGCTCGAGAGCGCCGACCCGGTCAAGGCCTAGCGAGGACCCCCGAGCGAGGACCCGAAGCGGACCATCCGTCACCCGCCACGCGGCGGGTGCCATAATGCCGCGCCCTTATGCCTCTACCGAAACGCAGCGAGATCGAGTGGGTCACCACGGACTGTTACGGAACCCTGATCGATTGGGAGAAGGGAATCTCCGAAGCGTTCGCGCGGGAAGCCGACGAAGACGGCCTCACGCTCGACGTCAAGGCCTTGCTGCCTCGCTTCTTCGAGGTCAAGTACGAGGTGATGGCCGGTTCCTACGAGCTCTACGCCGAGGTCCTGCGCCGCGCCGCGGTCAAGGCCGCCGGCGAGATCGGCTGGGAGCTCGAGCCCTCGCGCGCCCAGTTCCTGCCGGACTCGATTGGCGACTGGCAGCCTTTCCGCGAGTCGAACGCGGCGATGGACCGGCTCCGCTCGAAGTACCACGTCGGCATCGTCTCCAACATCGACGACAAGCTGCTCGGAATCTCGCGCCGCCATCTGCGGACCCAACTCGACCTCGTCGTCACCGCCCAGCAGGTCCGCAGCTACAAGCCGGAGCCGGCCCACTTCAAGGAGTGCGCGCGCCGGATCGGCAAGAAGAAGGGCTGGGTCCACATCTCGAGCGGCTACTACACCGACGTCGAGCCGCTGCTGAAGATGCGCGTTCCCGTGATCTGGGTCAACCGCCACGGCGAGAAGCTCGAGAAGGGCGCGAAGAAGCCGACCGCGGAAGTCAAGACTTTCAGGGACGCAACCAAGAAACTCGGCTGCTGACGCCGTCGGCGTCCCCTGACGCTGCGCCTGGCCGCACCGGGTCGGGGCTTATGTGGCTCCGCCACACCGCGCCCCTCCCCTGCACGCCCATGCTTGGTCAGGAAACGCCTTGACGTGTAGAACTGCCGTGTGGAGTTTTCGATTGCCGTTGACGAGATGACCGGAGTGGCGGAGGGGCGCGCCGATCAGGCGCTGATCGCGTGCTGGACGGGGACCGGAGCGGCGATCGCCGCGAACAAGGTCCATGGCGTGCGGGCGGCGCTGTGCGGGGACGCCGAGACTGCGGCCGGCGCGAGGAAGTGGAACGACGCCAATGTGCTGGCGCTGAGCCTGCGGACGACCTCCGAGGCGCTGCTCGGCGAGATCCTCGGTGGCTGGCTCGGCGCTGCGCCAAGCGACGACGAAGGCGACCGCGCCAACGTCGCCCACCTGGAGGAGATCTGATGGAGCGGCTGCTGCCCGACCCCGGGCAAACGACGATCGGCGAGCAACTCGCCGGCTTCACCCCGGGAGACCTCGCCGGCCCCTCCCGCCCCTACGTGTTCACGAACTTCGTCGAGACGATCGACGGGCACGCGACGCTCGACGGGCGCTCGGGCAAGATCGCCGGCGACAGCGACCTGCAGATGCTGCTCGGGCTGCGCGAGCGGGCCGACGCGGTGATGGTCGGCGCCGGGACCCTGCGGGCGGAGCGCTACGGCCGGATCATCGCCAAGGAGGAGCGGCGA
This sequence comes from uncultured Solirubrobacterales bacterium, assembly GCA_963793415.1. Taxonomy (GTDB): domain Bacteria; phylum Actinomycetota; class Thermoleophilia; order Solirubrobacterales; family 70-9; genus CAXMST01. The sequence continues at coordinate 349,080 of CAWCAC010000002.1, forward strand.
CATCGGCGCGAGGCGGCGGGGCTGGCGGCGGACCCGCTTGCGGTGATCGTCAGCGAGCGGCTCGAGCTGCCCTGGGACATCCCGCTGTTCACCGACGGCGGTGGCGAGATCGTCATCTTCACATCCTCCGACGCCGAGCCGGCCGAGACCGTGACCCCGCACACGATCGTCCGCCACCCCGGCGGCGTCGACCTGAGGCGGGCGCTCGACGAGCTCCGGACCGAGTACGGGATCGCATCGCTGCTCTGCGAGGGCGGGCCGCACCTGCACGGGTCGCTGCTCGAGGCGGGTCTCGTCGACGAACTGTTCGTGACGTTGGGGCCGAAGCTCGCCGGCGGCGTCGGCCCGCGGATCTGCGAGGGCATGCTGCCGACCGCGACCGACCTGGAGCTGCGCTGGCTACTGCGCGAGGGCGACGAGCTCTACTCGCGCTGGGCCGTCAGGCGCTAGACCGCATGAAAGCCGGCGGCCCACAGCGGCGTCGGCTCCATGTCTCCTGAAGCGTCTGGGATCTGGCCTGCGCGCTCCTCTTCTTCCTCGCCGCGACGCAGCATGCGCAGGGCGAGGATCGTGCCGGCGAGCAGGACGACGCCGCCGAGGCTGAGCTGAACGCTGAGCAGACCTTCCCTCGTCCAGTAGACGTCGCGAAAGTCGAGCAGCAGCGCCGCCTCGTCGAAGGTGAGCCCGACGCCCGCCCCGAAGGGGACGGCGAGCAGGGCCTCGCGGTCGGAATCCTCGGTCAGCAGGGCGGCCGTCGCCGAGCCGAAGGCGAGCAGGATGCCGGGCACGAAGTGATGGATGTGGCGGCCCCCGATCGAGACGTTGCCGAACGGCCACCAGCCCGAGCGGATGCCGCTGGTCGAAAGGCGGGCGATCGCAAACGACGTCGCGAAGCCGGTCAGCAGGTTGAACAGCACCGTCTCGTGGCGGCCCGCGGCTCCGTAGCCCGCCAGCGCCACCCGGATCGTGTCGCGGCTCGCCGCGCCGGCGACCTGCAAGGCCTCGGCGGTCGTCACAGGCAGGCCCTCGCCGACCGCCTCGGCCCGGACGACGCGGCGGCGGACGCGGCGGGCCAGCTCGCCGGCGAAGACCGTGCCGGCCGTGGCGAGGGTCGCCGCCGCAAGCAGGACGGTGACGCGATCGGCGCGGCCGAACCCGATCCGGCTCAGCGCTCGCAGGCGCCGTGAGACCCGGACCGGAGCGGGCGGTGCCTCCGGCGCCAGCCCGATCGCCGAGCGGGTGCGGCCCAGCACCGTCGTCATCAGATCCGGACGAGGTTCGGAGCCGTGATGCCGCGCGTGACGCCGCGGAAGTCGGCGAGCAACTGCGCCTGCTCGAGCAGCGCCAGGTGGTCGACGCCGGGGTGGGCGGTGATGATCGCGACCAGGTCGGCCTCGGCAACCGCCTCGTCGAGATCGACCGAGCGCAACCCGAGCTCGGTCAGCTCGGGGACGTGGGGGTCGTGGTAGCTGAGGTCGGCGCCGAGCTCAGCGAGGTGGCGAATGATCTTCAGCGCCGGCGCCTCGCGCAGATCCGCGACCCCACCCTTGTATGCGACCCCGAGGATCAGAATCTTCGCGCCGTTGACGGGCTTACCGGCATCGTTGAGGGCGCGCTCCATCTTCCGCACGCAGAACAGGGGATGCGACTGGTTGACCTTGCCGGCGAGCTCGATGAACTCGGTGTAGAAGTCGTGCTCGCGCGCCTTGAAGGCGAGGTAGAACGGGTCTACGGGCAGGCAGTGACCGCCCATCCCGGGTCCGGGCTCGAAGCGCATGAAGCCGAACGGCTTCGTCGAGGCCGCGTCGACGACCTCCCAGATGTCGATGCCCATCCGGTCGGTCAGCTGGGAGAGCTCGTTGACGAGCGCGATGTTGACCGAGCGGAAGATGTTCTCGAGCAGCTTCGAAAGCTCCGCCGCCTCCGGCGTCGAGACCCGGACGATCTCCTCGCAGATCAGCTCGTAGACCTCGGCGGCCCGCTCCGTGCAGGCGTCGGTGATGCCGCCGATCACCTTGGGCGTGTTGTGGACCGTGTGGTCGGAGCGGCCCGGGTCGATCCGCTCCGGCGAGTAGGCGAGGTGGAAGTCCTCCCCGACCCGCATGCCGCCGGCTTCGAGCAGCGGCAACAGCTCCTCGCGGGTCGTCCCGGGGTAGGTCGTCGACTCGAGCACGACGGTCTGGCCGGGCTCGAGGATCCCGGCGATCGTCCGGCCCGAGGAGATCACGTAGGTGAGGTCGGGCTCGCGCTGGTTCGAGAGCGGCGTCGGCACGCAGATCAGGATTGCGTCACAGCGCTTCAGTGCCGCCGCATCGGTCGTCGACTCGAACCGCTCGCCGATCGCCTGCAGCTGCTCGGACGGGACGTCCTCGATGTCGCTTTCGCCGGCGCCGAGCTTCGACACCCGGGCCTCGTCGGTGTCGTAGCCGACCACGGAGAGGCCCTGCTCGGCGAAGGCAACGGCCAGCGGCAGCCCGACGTAGCCGAGCCCGACGATCCCGATCGTGTCGATCTTGCCCGGCATTCGCGCCTCAGTCTAGGAGCAGGCGGGGGACCGCCCATCGGTAGGCACGGGATATGGGGCGACTCCCCCGCAGATTGCGGGATTACCGCAGGCTTGGGCGCCGTCGCACCGGATAGGGTTCGCGCTGATGAGCAGACTTCTGCACGGCGCCCAGATCGGCATCGGCGCCGCACGGCACCTCGCCTGGTACCTGACTCACCAGGTCAACGGCTCCACTCCACGCGGCTGACCCCGCCGGCTGACAGCGGCCCCTCGACGTCGTCCCGACTCCGGATGACGGCAACCGATCGACGCCGGTCGCGCCGCGGTCGACCTGCTGACCGACGCGACGCCCCCGCCGGGATGGGCCATGTAGGGCTCGAACCTACGACCTTGAGATTAAGAGTCTCCTGCTCTACCAGCTGAGCTAATGGCCCGGGGGCGGTGATTCTAGCCAAGGGCCGGTGCCGCTTGACGGCGGCCCGGAGGCTTCGCGACGAGGCTAGGGAACTGGGGTCGTCGAGCCTGAAGTGCCGCTCGCGCCGCTGCTGCCACCGAGACTGCCGAGCGGGTCCTCGAGGTCCTGCTGACTGGCGCCCTGCGTGGCCTCGAGCTGCTTCTGGACCGCCTTCCCCTGCTTCTTGACCTGGTCGAGCTGGGCCTGCACCGCGTCCCGGTCGGCCTCGTTGGCGGACTTCAGCGCCTGCTCGGCAGCCTCGTCCCCGGCCTTGGTGTCGCCGGACAGGTAGGCGAAATCGGCGACCTGCAGCCACGCGTTCGGGCTCGGGCGGGCCTCGGCGACGATCTGGGCCGCGACCAGGCCGCCGTCGAGCGTGCGCGAGACGAGCACCGGGTCCGACTGGCTGAAGGCGAGGCTCGAGTACGCCTGCAGCACGAGTCCCGCGACTGAGTCGTCGGGCTTGCCCTTGTTCGCCTCGAGGTACTGCTCCCAGGCCGTTGTCGAGTCCTCGAACTTCGAGAGCGACTCATCGCTGAGCGTCTGGTTGCCCGCCTCGTCGACCTCGAGCGACTGCTGCCCGGAGAGGTACGAGTAGCGAGCGAGGGCGAGCAGGGCCGCCGCGTTGTCGGGGTCGGTCTCGAGCTTCGCGTTGGCGTCGTCGATCTCGCTGCTGAACTGGCTGTCGCCGCTGGAGCCGCTGCCTCCGAGGCCCAGCGCGTCGAAGATGCCGCCGTTGGCGGAGCCGCCGATGCCGAGGCCGACGAGGCCGATGCCGAGCAGCAGCGCCAGGAACGTGTAGATCACCTGGATCACACGCTTCCGCTTTCCCTGGAGGTCGAAGAGCATGGGCGCCAGCCTAGATCATTGTCGGCCCCGGCTCGGCCCGCGGACGGCCGTTGAGCCTAGGAATCCTGCGTCGCCAACTCGGCCGAGGCGGCGGCCTCGGCGGATCGGCGGCGATCAGCGAGCCTGGCGATGATCAGGCTCACCTCGAACAGGACGACCAGCGGCAGCATCGAGATCAGCATCGTGATCGGGTCGGTGCCGGGCAGCAGCATCGCCAGCACCGCGATCACCAGGATCGCGTAGCGGCGGTTCTTGGCGAGGTCGTCGACGGAGACGATCCCCAGGCGGGTCACGGCGAGGATCGCGATCGGGATCTGGAAGAGCAGGCCGACGGCGATCAGCGAGAGCGCGAAGAAGCTGTAGTACTCGCGGGCCCGTACCTGGATGTTGAACTGGTCGTCGTTGAAATTGAGCAGGAAGTTGACCGCCGCCGGGGTGACCACGAAGTAGGCGAAGACGACGCCGGCGATGAACAGCAGCGGCACCGCCATCAGCAGCGGCAGCAGAGTGCGGCGCTCGTTCGGGGTGAACGCCGGCAGCACGAACGCGTACACCTGGTAGAGGAGGATCGGCAGCGTCAGCAGGATCGCGCCGTAGAACGAGAGCGTGAGCGTCGTCAGGAACGGCTCCGAGGGCGAGAACGTGATCGGCTCGAATCCCCCGGGCAGGGGTCCGTTGGCGATGTCGAGCAGCAGGTGGTTCTGCCAGGCGCAGAGGGCGAAGGCGACCCCGAGCGAGACGGCGCAGATGATGATTCGCGTACGCAGCTCGTCGAGATGCTCGACGAGCGTCAGTCGGTCGTCGAAGGCGGCTGCCTTGATCCTGGCCACGGGTCAGCTTCCGCGTACCGCGGTCACGCGGTGCCTCAGGCGCTGCGCTGGCCGGCAGGCTCGTCGGTGTGGTCGGAGGCGGCCTCGACGACCGTCTCCTCTTCGTCGACGCTGGTCTCGATCTCCGGAGGATCGTCGTCGTCGGCATCGTCCTTGCCGTTGCCGCTGACGGAGTCCTTGAACTCGCGGAGACCGTTGCCGAGCGACTTGCCGAGCTCGGGCAGTCGCTTGGGGCCAAAGATGACCAGCGCGATGATCAGGACGATCGCGAGCTCCAGGGGTCCGACGTTCGGCATTGCCCAATGGTAGCGCCATGCCGCTGCGATCTCGCGCGATTCGGGCGCGCCGGGTCACCGCTTGTATGTAGGCTCTCGCTCCCGTGATCCTCTCCGACAAGTCGATCTCCGAGGAACTGGAGTCGGGCGGCATCGTCATCGAGCCGCTCGGCGAGAACGCCATGCAGCCTTCCTCGGTCGACCTGCGGGTCGACCGCTACTTCCGCGTCTTCCGCAACGACACGACACCGTACATCGACCCGAAGCAGGCACAGGAGGACCTGACCGAGCTTGTCGAGGTGGGCGACGCCGAGACCGACGCATTCATCCTCCACCCCGGCGAGTTCGTGCTGGGGTCGACGCTCGAGCGGGTCGCACTCGGTAACGACCTTGTCGCCAGGCTCGAGGGCAAGTCCTCGCTCGGGCGCCTCGGCCTCCTGATCCACAGCACGGCGGGCTTCGTCGACGCCGGCTGGGACGGTCACCTGACGCTCGAGCTATCGAACGTCGCCAACCTGCCAATCGCGATCTACCCCGGCATGAAGATCGGTCAGATCTCGTTCCTGCGGATGACGACCGCGGCCTCTTCGCCCTACGGAAGCAGCTCCGCGGGCTCCAAGTACAAGGGCCAGAAGGGCCCGACGCCCTCGCGCTACTACCTCAACTTCGGCTCGTCCAAGGCCTGATCCGGCTACCCACTCCGAACGGTTGTCCATCCGGCGGCCGGTCCGCTGGCGCTGCACGCCCAGCGGCCGATAGGCACGTCATGGACAGTGGAAGCCAGCGAGACGGACGCAGGCGCGTGGGGCAGCGCATCTCCAGCGTCGCCCAGGAGCTGCGCAGCGTCGCCGGGCGCACCGACACGGACCTCCACGTCTGCCCGCGCTGTGGATCGGAGCTGGTCCAGCCGGTCGAGTGGTCGGCGCTCGACATGCGCCGCTGGCGCGTCGACCTGTGCTGTCCCGAGTGCCGCTGGTCCGGCGGCGGCGTCTACCCGCAGGCGGTTCTCGACCGCTTCGACGAGGTTCTCGACGACGGCATCGCCCTGCTCGCCGCCGAGCTCGAGCGGCTCGAGCGGGCAAACATGGAGGAGGACGTCAACCGTTTCCTCGACGCACTGGGGGCCGACCAAGTCCTGCCCGAGGACTTCTAGGCAGCGGCGCTCACGAGTAGCGGTCGACGACACCGTCGGCGACCATCGCCAGCAGCTCGAGCTCGGAGTCGGCGAATCCGGCGGCCGCGAGCCCGTCCTTTGCGACCCCGACCCTGGCCCGCGCCTCGGCCCGGACCTCGGAGGCCGCCCCGGTTGCCGCGATCCGATCGCAGATCGCCTCCGCGTCGGGGGGATCGAGCTCGCGCAGGTCGATCGCGGCCAGCTCCGGATCGTGTGCGATCGCGCGGATCAACGGCAGCGTCACGGTCCCGTCGAGCAGGTCGGTGCCGCGGGCCTTGCCGGTCCGCTCGGGTGGGCCGACGATGTCGAGCACGTCATCGAGAAGCTGGAAGGCGAGGCCGATCTCGCGCCCGAACGAGCGCAGGGCCGCCTCCTCCGGCTCGGGCCTGCGGCCGCCGATCACGCAGGCGCATTCGAACAGCGCTGCCGTCTTCAGCTCACATCGGTGCAGGTATCGGTCGGGAGTCACGGTCATGTCGAAGGCGTCCTGGCGCTGGGCCAGTTCACCGCGGGCGAGAGCCGAGGACGCATCGGTCAGCGTCCGCACCCGGAACTCGGCGCCGGCGCCCGATCCGGGCTCGGCGAGCAGCGCGAAAGCCCGCGAGAAGAGCAGGTCGCCCGTCGCCAGGGCGCGCTCGCGGCCGGCGGTCGCGACGACGGTCGGGCGCCCGCGGCGCAGCGGCGCCGCGTCGAGCACGTCGTCGTGCACGAGCGTCGCCATGTGCACGAGCTCGATCGCCGTCGCCGCCCGGATCGCACCCTCGCCGGCCTCGGAGCCGGCGCAGAGCAGGACGAGCAGCGGGCGCATCCGCTTGCCCCCCGCCGCGAGCGTCGAGGCAGCGTCGTCCGCCAGCGGTGGGCGCTGCTCGCGGACCACCGACGCGAGCCTGCCCTCGACCTCGGCCAGCCTGATCGGCAGCCAGGAGCCGGCGAGCTCGGTGACGGCGGTGACGGGCTCGGGGATCGCCGAGCCCGCCATCAGGAGCCCGCCGGGGCCGTCCCGGGATCGCCGGGCTTGGTGCCGACGTGGATCGCGATGATCCCGCCGGCGAGGATCGTCCAGCGGATCTGCTCGAGGCCCGCGGCGTCGATCAGCTCTGCCAGGCCTTCGGGCGGCGGGAATCGCTTGACCGATTCCGGCAGGTAGCTGTAGGCGTCGGGGTCGCCGGCGACGCGACCGAGCAGCGGCACGAGACGGTCGAACCAGAGCGAGAAGAAGGTCGAGAGCGGCGGTCGGGTCGGCTGCGTTATCTCGAGGATCACGAGTCTTCCACCCGGCTTCAGGACCCGGGTCAGCTCGGAGATGCCGCGCGGCAGGTTGGCGAAGTTACGGACCCCAAAACCGACCGTGACCGCGTCGAAGCTGTCGTCGTCGTAGGGGAGCTCGAGGGCGTCGCCCCACTCGAAGATCGGGGCGCCGGCGGTGCCGCCGCCCGAGGCCTTCTCGCGAGCGAGATCGAGCATCCTCTCGGAGAAGTCGGAGCCGACGACGCGACCCTCCGGGCCGACCCGCCGCTGCAGCTCCAGGGTCAGATCGCCGGTGCCGCAGGCCACGTCGAGGGCTGAGTCGCTGGGCGCGAGCGCGGCGCGGTCGACGGCCTTCTCGCGCCAGCGATGGTGCATCCCGGCCGTCATCGCCGAGTTCATCAGGTCGTAGACCCCGGCGATCCTGTCGAACATGCCGCGGACCTGGCCGGCGAACTGATCCGGGTCGGCCGAATCGCGTGAAGGCTTCACCTCGGATGAGCCGTTGTCGGTGCGTGCGGACATCAGCCCATGCTCGCAGAGCGCAGGCTCACGCCTGCGCGCGAGGTCACTCCTCTTCGCCGTTGAGGCTCGCCAGATAGCCGAGCAGGTCCTGGTATGCCTCAGGATCGCTCTCGGCGAGGGCGGTGTACGAGGGCATGATGCCCGGGCCGACCTCGAGCGAGCGGGCAATTGCCGCCTCGGGCAGGCGGGCGCCGATCTCCGTCAGGTCGGGACCGAGCACGCCTCCGGTGACGCCGAACTTGTGACAGGCGGTGCAGCCGGACTGCTCGACCACGGCCTTCCCCGCTTCGTACTCCTGAGCGGTGGCGAGCTCGATGTCGTTCGGGTTGCCGGCCTCGGCGCCGAGGAAGGTGAGCACCGCCATGCAGATGATCGTGAGCACGCCGGCGAGCGTCGCGATCGGGCGCTTCAGCGGGTTGCGCTCGGGGCCGCGGTCGTAGAAGGGCAGCAGCAGCAGCAGGACGATCGCGATCGTGGGAACGCCGATCGTCGCGATCGGGACGAGCGCCGGCGGCTTGATCACGCGCAGCAACTCGAACAGGAAGAAGAAGTACCACTCCGGCCGCGGCACGTAGGTGGTCGTCGTCGGATCCGCCTTCGGCCCCTGCTCGGCGCCGAGGTAGATCGACATCACGGCGATCACGATGACGACGATCAGCGCCATCACCGAGTCCTTCATGACGGCGTAGGGGAAGAAGGGCTTGCCCTTCTTCTTCATCACCTCGTACTCGCGGAGGTACTGCTCCTTCTCCTTGCTGTTCATCGCTTCAGACCTTCTCCGCGACGCTGGACTTCGGCTTGCGGTCGGCCTTCAGCCAAGGGGGGGCGGTCGTACCCATCTTGACCACGAGGTACAGGTGAGCGCCGATCATCGCGATGATCGCGCCGGGCACGAGCATCATGTGGATCGCGTAGAAGCGGGAGAGAGTCGTCGCCCCGAACTCGGGGCCGGCGCGGAGGAAGTCGGAGAGGTAGGGGCCGACGATCGGGCCGGTGCCGTTGATGTTGACGCCGACGATCGTCGCCCAGTAGGAGCGCTGGTCGAAGGGCAGCAGGTAGCCGGTGAAGCCCATCGTCATCGTCAGGATCAGGAGGACCACGCCGATCACCCAGTTGAGCTCGCGCGGGTACTTGTAGGCGCCGAAGAAGAAGGTCCGCGCCATGTGGACGAAGACGAGGATCACCATCACCGAGGCGCCCCACTTGTGCATGCCGCGGACGAACTCGCCCATGAAGACTTCGTTGGTGAGATAGGTGATCGAGTCGTACGCCTCGACCGTCGACGGCGTGTAGTACATCGCCAGGAAGACACCGGTGACGGCCTGGACGACGAAGGCGAACAGCGTCGCCGATCCCAGCGTGTAGAACCAGTTGGTCCCCTTCGGGACCTTCCGGAACAGCATCCCGGTCAGGAAGCTGGAGCCGCCGGTGCGCTCGTCGAGCCAGCCGAGCAGATCGGCGGGAGCGTCCTTGGCGCCGGCCGCGACGCGGGTGGCGGCCTTGCTTGCCGTTGCCGTTGCCCATGTCCTCGCCGGGCGCCGGGGGGCGGCGCATCGGCGGCGGCAGCAGCTTGTGCAGCTTGCCGTCCTTCTCGGTTGTCTCGGAGTCAGCCATTCAGATCCAGATCAGGGCGGCGGCGCGGTCGACGGGCGGGGCGGGTAGAGGTACTCCCAGATCCCGCCGGTGAACTCGCCGGGATCGCGGGCCCGGACGGGCTCGAGCTGGGAGGTGACGGAGAAACGCGGGCCGATCTCGACCTGATCGGCGGTGACGCGTGTCTGGAAGCGGTCGAGCGGGCGCACGGGCGGGCCACCGATGACCTCGCCCTCGAATCCGTAGACGCCGCCGTGACAGGGGCAGATGAAGTTGCCGGCGGCGGCAACGAAGCGGACCGGGCAGCCGAGGTGGGCGCAGCGGGTCGAGATCGCCACGTACTCGGCCGGGTCCTCGTCGAGGTCGGCGCTGCCCTGGCGGACGTAGACGGTGGTCTTGCCGGCCTCGCCGATGCCTTCGACGATCGTGATCACCTTCGCCTTGTAGGTGTCGGGCTCGAAGTCGCCGGTGCTGCCGACCGCCTGCCAGGTCTCCTCGGGGCGATCGAAGATCGGCGCGACCGCGAAGCCGAGCGCGGGCAGAATGATGATCGCGCCCGCAGCGGCGCCGATCGCCTGGCCGGCGACGGTGAAGACCTTGCGGCGCGTCAGCGACTCGCCCTCGAAGTAGCCCGCAGGCTTCATCTCGGGGACGCCGGAGTCGGTCCCGTTGGTCCCGTTCGTCTTGTCAGTGCCTTCTTCAGCCACGGTGCAGCGGCGCGAAGCCTACCGTTTCGGCGGCATCGGTTAGTCGCTCGCTGAGACCGGCGCGAGCCGCCGGCGCCGCCGCGTAGGCATACAAACCCTCGGCCGATCCCCCCGCCCGCAGCTGCTCGACCGCTTCACGATCGGCGGCCGAGGGACCGAGCGCGATCGAGACGGCGGTGGCAAGCCAAAGAGCGGCCGTCCGCTCGCTGATTCCCGCATCGCCGTCGGCGGCGTGCAGCTCGGCCGAGACGGCGATCAGATCGGCGAGGGCGCGGACCGAGTCGAGGTCCCCGGTCGTCGCGAGCAGACCGAGGCCCTTCGCATAGAGATAGTCGCCGGCGAGCAGGGCGAGATCCGGATCGGGCGGATCGACGAGCCGGGGGTCGCCGTAGTGGAGCAGGTAGCCCTCGCGCACCGACTCGACGACGCCGGCATACAGCGGCGCCTGCGTCGCGACCCGGGGCCCGGAGGCGGCCAGCGCGCCGAGCGATGCCGGCGAGCGGGCCGGATCGGGATCGCGCACGTGGGGAGAGATCACCGAGCCCTCGGCCCGGAGCTCGCGCGCCAGCGACATGAGCGCGTCGGTGGCGGGCACGGTCGCCGTTCCCTCGCTCATCCGAGCGCCTCCGTCAGCGCCTCGGCGAGCGCGGCGCAGGTGCGGTCGATCGCTTCCTCGTCATGGGCGAGGGAGACGAACCAGGCTTCGAACTGCGACGGGGGCGCGTAGACGCCGCGGTCGAGCAGGCCGCGGCAGAGCCGGCCGTAGGCGTCGAGGTCGCAGGCCCGGGCCGACTCGAAGTCGGTCGGTGCCTCGGGCGCGAGGAACAGGGTGACCAGGGCCGGAACATCGACGACGCTGGCCCGTCCTTCGGCGCCGGCGGTCACGATCGCAGACCGCATGCCGTCGGCGAGCCGCGCAGTGAGTGCCGCGAGGCGCTCGTAGGCGGCGGCGTCCAGCAGCCGCAGAGTGGTGAGGCCGGCGGCGACCGCAAGTGGATTCCCAGACAGGGTGCCGGCCTGGTAGACGTCGCCGGCGGGAGCGACGCGCTCCATCAACTCGCGGCGGGCGCCGTAGGCGGCTGCGGGCAGGCCGCCGCCGATCACCTTGCCCATGATCGTCACGTCGGCCTCGACCCCGAGCAGCTCCTGCGCACCTCCGGCAGCGACGCGAAAGCCGGAGATCACCTCGTCGAGAACGAGCAGAGCATCGGTGTGGTCGGCGAGCGAGCGCAGATGCTCGAGGAAGCCCTCGGCCGGGGGTATGACGCCCATGTTTGCCGGGATCGGCTCGCAAAGGATCGCGGCCGGGGGGCCGGCCGCATGGTCGCCGGCGTCGCCCTCGACCGCCGCCGTCACCGCCTCGAAGTCGTTCCAGGGCACGACCGTGGTCGCGGCCGCCTGGGCGGCGGGCACACCGGGCGAGGCGGGGATGCCCTGCGTCGCAAGGCCCGAGCCCGCGTCGGCGAGCAGGCCGTCGACGTGCCCGTGGTAGGCGCCGGCGAACTTGACCAGGCGCTCGCGGCCGGTGACGGCGCGGACCAGCCGCACCGCGCTCAGGGTCGCCTCCGTGCCCGAGTTGACCATCCGCAGCATCTCGACGGTCGGGAAGCGCTCGCAGACCCGCTCGGCGAGCTCGACCTCGCCCTCGGTCGCGGCGCCGTAGGAGGTGCCGCGGGCGGCCGCGGCGGAGACGGCGGCGACGACGTCGGGGTTGGCGTGGCCGCAGATCAGCGGGCCCCAGGACGAGATCCAGTCGATGTAGCGGTTGCCGTCCACGTCGACGATCTCGCAGCCCTCGCCGTGTGCGATGAAGATCGGATCGCGGCCGATCGAACCCATCGCGCGGACCGGCGAGTTGACACCGCCGGGCATCACGGCGAGCGCGCGGCGATAGAGCTCCGTCGACCTCGTGTCCTTCATCGACGCCAGAGTAGGGAGAGGCGGCCGCGGGCGTCGTCTGCAAGCCGGCGCCCGATGCCGCATCGGCCCTTGTGAGAAGCTGCGCCCAGAACGGGCTCCAGGTGGAGCCGAGGACAGGAGAGGGGACCCGCGTGAGCAGGATCAGACGAGGCTGGGAGCTGACCAAGAAGAGCTGGGGTGTGCTGCGCGCGAACCCCGATCTCTTCCGCTTCCCGATCTACGGGGCGGCGGCGACGATCCCCGTCGCGATCATCACCCTCGGCCCGGGCTTCTACCTGCTCGAGGAGAACGTCACCGCCGGCGCGATCGCGCTGATCGCTGTTGCGCTCTTCGTCCTCGCCTTCATCGGCATCTACTTCAGCGTCGGCCTCGCCGCCTGCGCCGACAAGATCTTCCGCGGCGAGCAGGCGACCGTCCGCGACGGGCTAGCCGTCGCCCGCGAGAACCTCGGCCCGATCGCGGGCTGGGCGCTGCTGTCGACGATCGTCGGCACGATCTTCAACCTGCTCGAGAGCCAGGGCACCCTGGGCCAGATCGCCGGCCGCCTGCTCGACATCGGCTGGGCGCTGGTCACCTTCCTCGCCGTGCCGGTGATCGCAATCGAGGGAACCGGCCCGATCGAGACGCTGAAGCGATCTGCGTCCCTGTTCAAGTCACGCTGGGGCCAGCAGGTGACCGGCAACCTCGCGATCGGCGGCGCAGTCGTCCTCTTCGGGATGCTGCCCGCCGCGCTGCTGATCGTCGGCGGCGTGCTGCTCTGGAGCTCGACCGGCTTCGGCGGCGCCATCCTCGTGATCATCGGCGTGATCGTCTTCCTGATCGCGATGCTGATCCAGAAGGCGATGACCGGCGTCTTCGGAGTTGCCCTCTACCACTACGCAGCCGAAGGCAAAGCAATCGGAGGCTTCACCGCAGCCGAGCTCGACTCAGTCGTGAAGAACAAGGGCGGCGGCGTCACGACCGGCCCCGCCCCGACCACGGTCTAGGGCGCGCCCAGTCCCAGGCGCGGCGCCCCCGACTCTGGGGCCGCGGCGTACTTCGAGATACATGGCGCCACGTCCTCCGGCCGCCAGAGGCGGCCGTGCGGGCGTGCGCCCATCGACCCTGGGCGGCGGCGCCTATCGATGGACCAACCGTTTGGCCCCCGGCGCGCGGCCTCAGGCCGTCGAGGCCCCGTACTTCTCTTCCCACTCCCGGTACTCGTCGGTGAAGTAGCGGAGGCGGATTTTCTTGTACTCGGTGCTCGAATAGAGGACGGCGCGGTCGTCGCCGTGGAGGTCGTGCTCGTCGGCGATCGACTGCAGGACCGCGTCGCATTCCTCTTTGGAGCGGCCGTGGGCCATCGTGAAGACCGAGTAGGGCCAGTCCTCGTAGGTCGGCCGTTCGTAGCAGTGTGAGATCCCGCGGACCGCGGCCATCCGGCCGCCGATCTCCGGCACGTCGGCGGGGTCGACCTTCCAGACCCCCATTCCATTGGCGGAGAAGCCGGCGCGGCGGTGGAAGAGGATCGCGGCGACGCGGCGCAGGATCTTGCGCTCGATCAGCTGCTCCATGTGCTCGAGCAGCTCGGGCGTGGTGACGCCGATCTCAGCCGCCGCCTCGTCCCAGGGCCGGTCGACGACGGCCATCGGGCCCTGCGTGGCGCGGATCAGGGCGACATCGCGCTCGTCGTAGGGCTGTGGCTCGAGCTCGCGCGGCGGGATCGCCTCGACCTTGGCGGCGAGCGCCTCGGTGCCGCCCTCCATCTCGAGGTTCATGTTGATCTTGAACATCGTCAGGGTCGGCAGCTGGCGGATCGACTCGGCGCCGGTCAGCTCCTGCAGCACGTCGAGGGTGCCCTGCAGGCCGAGCTCGGAGTCGGGCGGGGTCGCGATCGTGAACCAGAGGTTGAACTCGTGTGTGCGCAGGTAGTTGTGGGAGACGCCCGGGTGCGAGTTGATGATCTCCGCCGGGCGGTGCGGGAACTCCGAATCCACCTTCGCGGCAACGAGCATCGATGAGTACCCGAGCGTGCGGGTGTCGAAGATCGGCGTGATCTCGCGGATGATCCGGCCGTCGAGCAGGCGCTGGGCGCGGGCCATCGTTTCGTCGACGGTGAGGCCGGCGCGCTCGGCGATCATCGGGTACGGCTCGGGCACGAGCGGAAACTCCGACTGCATCACGTTCATCAGCCGCTTGTCCTCGGCGTCGAGCGGGATCGCGGCGCCGTCCTTGCGCGTGCGCGCCTTCGACTGCGGAACCTTGTCCCTCACTTCAGCCATTCGCCGGCTTCCTTTGCGTAGTAGGTAAAGATCAGATCTGCGCCTGCCCGCTTGATCGCGGTGAGGGACTCGAGAGCCGCGGCTCGCTCGTCCAGCCAGCCGTTGGCGGCCGCCGCCTTGAGCATCGAGTACTCGCCCGAGACATGGTAGGCGGCGAGCGGGGCGTCGGTCCGCTCACGGAGCCGGCGCAGCACATCCAGGTAGGGCAGGGCAGGCTTGACGATCAGCATGTCGGCCCCCTCCTCGAGATCGAGCTCGGCCTCGCGCATCGCCTCGCGGGCGTTGGCGGGGTCCATCTGGTAACCGCGCCGATCGCCTTCCGAAGGGGTCGATTCAGCGGCATCGCGGAACGGGCCGTAGAAGGCGGAGGCGTACTTGACCGCGTAGGAGATGATCGGGGTGCCCGGGAAGCCCTCGGCGTCGAGCTGCTCGCGGATCGCTGCGACCCGCCCGTCCATCATGTCGCTCGGCGCGACGGCGTCGGCCCCCGCCGCGGCCTGCGAGACCGCTGTCCGGGCGATCAGCTCGAGCGAGAGGTCGTTGTCGACGTCGCCGCCGCGGAGGACGCCGCAGTGACCGTGCGAGGTGTACTCGCAGAGGCAGGTGTCGGCGAATATGAGCAGGTCCGGGTGCGCCAACTTCAGCGCCCGCGTCGCCTGCTGGACGATCCCGTCGTCGTCGTAGGCGCCGCTGCCGGCTTCGTCCTTGCCTGCGGGTATCCCGAACAGAAGCACGGCCGGGACGCCGGCCTCGGCGACGGCGCCGGCTTCGGCGACGACCCCGTCGAGCGTGTGGCGCTCGATGCCGGGCATCGACTCGACCGGCTCGGCCGGACCCTCCCCCGCCCTGACGAACAGGGGCTGGACGAGATCGCCGGGGTCGACCGTGGTCTCACGGACCATTGCCCGTAGCGCGGGAGCCTTGCGCAGGCGGCGCATCCGTGTCGCCGGAAAAGCCATCGCCCCGCAGTCTAGGAGCGCCCCGGTGGCGCCGCCTGCGGGCAACTACGGCCTGACAGAGGGCTCCCCCGCCCGTTACACGGGCAGGACTAGGTGGGATGAAGGCAAGCAGGATCGGACATTCGGATGGACAGGGCTGGCGCGGAGAGGCTCTTCGGCCGATAATGAACTGTGATGGAGGCGTCGAGAGGTTTAGCTCGGCCGCGCCGCGCCCCGGCGAAGGACTTCCGGGGGCTGCTCGGCCCGCAGCGGCTCGCCCGACAGGCGGCCGCGGGCGACGAGCGCGCCTTCGCGACGATCTTCGAGCGGCACCACCAGGAGCTCTACCGCTACTGCCTGGCGATCCTGCGCAACCCGGCCGACGCCGAGGATGCGCTGCAGTCGACGATGTCGAAGGCGCTGCAGGCGCTGCCGGGGGACGGCCGCGAGATCCAGCTGCGGCCGTGGCTGTTTCGGGTCGCCCACAACGAGTCGATCGCGATCCTGCGCGAGCGGCGGCCGACCCGAGCGGCGGCCGAGGACCTCGACCCTGCCGGCGGCGTCGAGCCGGAGGCGGCGGCCGAGCGCAGCGAGCGGCTGCGGACGCTGGTCGCGGACCTGAAGCAGCTTCCCGACCGGCAGCGAAGCGCCCTCGTCATGCGCGAGCTCTCCGGGCTCGGGTACTCGGAGATCGCCGCGGCACTCGACTGCAGCGAGGGCGCCGCCCGGCAGACCCTCTACGAGGCGCGCGCCGCCCTGCAAACCCGCGCGGAGGGCAGGCAGATGGAGTGTGAGGAGGCCCGCAGGGCGATCTCGGCCGGGGATCGGCGGCGCCTGCGCGGTCGCAAGCTGCGGGCGCACCTGAGCGACTGCGACGGCTGCAGCGACTTCGAGGCCGCGATCGCGGCCCGGCGCCGTGATCTCGCTGTGATCGCGCCGCCGCTTCCGGTCGCCTCGGCCGCCGGGATCTTCGCCGGGCTAGCCGGCGGCAGCGGCACCAGCGGGGCCGGGTTCGCGGCCGTCGGCGGTGGCGCCGGCAGCATCGCCGGGGGCGTCGCCGGCACCGCAGCGCTCAAGGGCGCCTCCGTGGCCGCGGCGCTCGTCCTCGCCGCCGGTGTCGCGGACAAGACTGGCGTGATCGATCTGCCGACGCCGTTCGGGTCCGGCGGCGGGCGGGCCGAGACGACGAGCACGGCGCCTGGCTCGAGCCCGGGGCATGCTCATGGTGCCTCCGGGTCCACCCACCTGACGGGCGGGGCGCATGGCTCGGCGGCCGACGTCGGAGCTCCGGCCGGGCGGACCGAAGCCGATGGGCCCGGCAGGTCCGGCAGGTCCGGCCAGGGTCACGGCGGCGGAGGCGGCGCGGCCGGCTCGAACCCCGGTGATGGTGGCGGCGCCACCCCGGGTCAGAGCGGGACCTCCCCCGGGCAGGTCGGGACGGCGCCCGGACTGAGCGGATCTACGCCGGGTCAGAGTGGGAGCGCGCCCGGCCAGAGTGGGACGGCGCCGGGTCAGAGTGAGATTGCGGGACCACCCGGGCAGGCCGGGACGGCGCCCGGACTGAGCGGATCTACGCCGGGTCAGAGTGGGACCGCGCCCGGCCAGAGTTCGAAGCCGGCGGTTCCCCCAGGCCAGGAGCCCTCGGCGGCGACTCCCCCGGGCCAGGAGTCGGCTCCGGGCCAGGCCAAGCACGACTGACCGCGTCATCTCTCTTCTGGCCATCTGATCGATCCGGCTCGCGGACGTTTAGACGGTCCTGGTTCCGGATACAGGAGATATCCCCTGACAAACGTCTGCGGGTGTCGTTGATCGGGTACGAACCGCAAACGAATCCCCCAGCGGGACAGGAGGTTTCTCCGAGATGAAGCGAATGACAGTGGTGGTCGCGGCCTTGGTCGGCAGCGTCCTGATGATGTCGGTGGTGGCCGGGGCCGCGAAGCCGGACCTGAGCGCCAAGGAGACGGCCCGGGCTCAGTGCAAGGCCGCCAAGAAAGCCGACAGGACTGCCTTCAAGGCCACCTACGGCAGCATGGGCGCCTGCATCAAGGGAGAGCGGGCCGAGTCGAGCGATGAGCTGAAGAACGCGTCGCAGGAGTGCCGCGCCGAGCGCGATGCCGACGCGGATGCCTTCGCCGAGACCTACGGCTCGAACAAGAACGGCAAGAACGCTTTCGGCAAGTGCGTCTCCGGCAAGGTCAAGGCCGAGGACGAGGCCGACGTCGAGGAGTTCGCGAACGCCGCCGACGAGTGCCGCGCCGAGCGCGATGCCGACGCGGATGCCTTCGCCGAGACCTACGGCTCGAACAAGAACGGCAAGAACGCTTTCGGCAAGTGCGTCTCCGGCAAGGTCAAGGCCACGCCGGACGACGACGGGACCGAGGAGGACGGCGAGACGAGCGCCTGACTCGACAAGACCTCGCCTGCGGCCTCACCCCCCAGGGGCGCGCAAGCAGAGGACACGGAAACCACGGGCGGCGCCCGGACGGCGGCAGGGATTGAGCCAGCCGGGCGCCGCCCCTCCGTGTGATCAAGGCGTCCGGCTGAAGAACGGCAGCCGGGCGCCTTCGTCATTTCGGGAACCGGCTGAACGACTGCGGGACGATCAGGCGAAGCGCCGCAGCGCCAGCCTCGCGAGGACGCCGTAGGCAAGCGTCAGGATCGCCAGGTGCAGGATCGCTGCGCCGAGCGAGGGCCCGCCGCCCTCGAGCGCGCCGGTCAGCGCCCGCAGCGCCGGGTCGAACGGGAAGACCGCGGTGACGACGCCGATCGCGTCGTAAGCCGTCGCGCCAACCGTCCCCGAGGGCACAAGCGAGAGGAAGGCGACCGGCAGCGAGACCATGAAGGCGAGCAACGAGCTCGCGCGGACCTCCCGGGCGGCGCCCCCGATCGCGGCGCCGAAGGCGGCGAATCCCGCCCCGCCCGCGACGATCGCCGGGATCCAGAGCGGGAACCTCCCCCAGTCGAGGCTCACGAACAGCTCCAGGCCGGCGAGCATCAGCAGGGTGACGACGAGCGCCACCGAGACCCCGAGCAGGACCTTGCCGGCGAGCAGGGCGAGCGGCGTGACGAGATCGCGGACGAGGCGCTGAAAGGCGTTCTCCTCGCGCTCCAGGGCCAGCGAGCCGGCGACCAGCAGCACGGTCACGAACATCAGGGTGATCGTCGCGGCGACCGAGATCGCGTAGGTGTCGAGCGAGGTGCTGCCGCCGTTGACGACCTCCTTCTCGACCTGGATCGGCTGTGAGACCGCCGAGAGCAGATCATCGGCGACGTCGAGGTTCTCGGCCGCGAGGGTCGCGAAGCGGATCACTCGGTCGAGCTCGGCGCGCTCCTGCGTCGCATTCGGCGGCAGGTCGTCGCGGACGCCGGTGAGGATCTCTTCGGCGTCGCGCAGCCCGAGGACATCGAAGTCCTGGCCGAGGAACGAGAGTGAACCGCCGTCGAGCAGGATCCCCAGATATCCGACCGAGACGTCGGAGATCTGCTGGGAGACGCGGAGGTTCGCCTCCGAGAGCAGGGTGCTGATCCGGTCGTCGACGAGCTGCGCCTTGACCGGGTCCTCCTCGTTGACCAGCACCGTGACGGTCGGCTGCTCGGGATCGAGACCGGTCAGCGACTGCAGGTCCCCGATCAGGTCGGGAGGGAGGATCAGGGCACCGAGCACTTCTCCTGAGGCGACCAGCTCGCGGGCCTCCCCCTCGCTGTCGACGTCGACGCAGTCGATCCGGCCGCAGAGCTCCTCGCGGGCGTTGCCCTGATCGAGCTGCTCGCCGCCGACGTTGAGCTGCGTCCCCTCCGGCACCTGGTTGACGAAGGCGACGCGGGGCTTGCTCGGCCCGCCCGAGAGCGCGAAGCCGATCAGGACCGCGATCGCGATCGGATAGAGGACGAGCAGGGCCGCGAGCAGCGGCGAGCGCCGCAGTACGGTCAGGTCCTTGGCGAGGAGCCAGCGCACCTCAGTGACCCCGGGCGCGGAGGAAGGCGACGAAGGCAGACTCGAAATCGGACTCTCCGCCAGCGGTCTCGGCGGCGGGCGCCGCCGCGTGCAAGGCGGCCGGGGGGCCGTCGAAGAGGCACTCGCCGTCGGCGAGGACGAGCAGGCGGCCGCCGTAGCGCTCGGCCTCGGCGATGTTGTGCGTGGTGAAGATCACGCTGGTGCCACGCGCCGCGAGCTCGATCACGAACTCCCAAAGGCGCGCTCGCTGGCGCGGATCGAGGCCGGTCGAGGGCTCGTCGAGGAGGAGGACGGCCGGCTTGGCGAGCAGGCCGATCGCGATGTTGACGCGTTGCTGGTTGCCGCCGGATAGCGTCCCCACCTGATCGTCGCGCCGATCGCCGAGGGCTGTCTGCTCGAGCATCTCGGCAACGGTGGCATCGAGATTCGGCACGCCCTCGAGCCGCGCGAACAGGCGCAGGTTCTCGGCGACGGTGAGCTTCCGGTACAACGCCGGCTGCTGCGGCACGAACCCGGCCCGGCCGCCGAGCTCGACGGTGCCCGCGTCCGGCTTCAGGGTGCCGGCGATGATCGAGAGCAGCGTCGTCTTGCCGGCGCCGTTGGGGCCGATCACTGCCAGCCGCTCCCCCGCGCCGGCCTCGAACGAGACGTCGGCGAGGGCGCGGCGCTCGCCGAAGCGGCGCTCGACGCCAATCACCCTGATGGCCGCGTCGAGCTCGGGCGCCTTTCGGCCGTCGGGTTCCTGCACCGGCCGAAAGGTAGTGGACCCGTCCTGCGAATAGCCTTGGTCGATGCTCCCGGCCCTCGCCAGCCCTTCGCGATGCGCGTTCTCTTCGTAGGCGACGTCGTCGGCAGCCCGGGCCGCAAGGCGCTGGCGGCCGAGCTGCCGGCTCTTCGCGAGCGGCTCGAGGCCGAGCTCGTGATCGTCAACGGCGAGAACTCGGCCGGAGGGATCGGCATCAACGAGCGCGCCGCCGACGACATCTTCGACGCCGGTGCCGACGCGATCACGCTCGGCAACCACGCCTACCGGCAGCGGGATTCCTACGAGCTGCTCGACCGCGACGAGCGGATCGTACGGCCCGCCAACTACCCGCGCGGCAACCCAGGCCGGGGCTCGACGATCGTCGAGGCGGGCGGGCGCAGGGTCGGGATCCTCAACCTCTCCGGCTCGCTGCAGCTGACCGTCGCCCGGGCGCCGTTTCCCGCCGCCGACGCCGAGCTCTCCGATCTCGAGCGCCGCGGCGCCGACTTCGTGATCGTCGACTTTCACGCCGAGGTGACGAGCGAGAAGGTGGCGCTCGGCTGGTACCTCGACGGCCGCGTTGCGGCGGTGTTGGGCACCCACACCCACGTGCCGACGGCCGACGGCCGGGTGCTGCCGGGCGGCACGGCCTTCATCTGCGACGTCGGCATGACCGGCGCCCGGCACAGCGTTCTCGGCGTCCGCGTCGAGGACGCGATGGAGAGCTTCACGCGGCAGATGCCGACACGCTTCAACACCGCCGACGAGGACGTCTGGATCAACGCCGTCGCCTTCAGCGTCGGCGACGACGGGCGCGCCTCCGACTTCGAGCAGCTGCTCATCCCAGCCGGCTGAGCGGTCCGCCTTCCGGGTGATCGGAGCGTGGCCTCCAGGCGATCGCGACCAGCAACATCGGCAGGAACCAGACTATGTAGAGGTAGAACCAGTGCTCGGCGGTCAGCTCGACCGCGATCATCACCGCGGCAGCGAGCGCCGCGAGACGGCCGAAGTGGCGTTCGCGGGGGAAGAACGCACCGGTCAGGGCGAGCGCCACGGCGAAGATCTTGACCGCGGTGTGGAGGCCGCCGAGATCGGCCTGGCCCCAGATCGAGAAGGGCGAGACGCGCTCGGCCTGGCTGCCGATCGTGCGCTCGTAGAAGGTCGCCAGGCCGGGATCGATCGCCGGATGCGCGATGAACAGCCCGGCTGTGACGACGAAGGCGGCGCCGTAGAGGAGGATTGGCCGCCACGCGGCGCGCGATGGGCGCCAGCCGATCAGGCCGCGCTCGCCGGCTGCGAACAGCGGCACCAGTGCGACCGGGGCGAACTTCGCCGTTGCCGCGACCGCGAGTAGAGCGCCGCGCGCGAGCGGGCGGGCGAACAGGGCGAGGGTCCAGACGAGCAACGCCGAGATCAGCGCGTCGTTGGAGTTCGACTGCAAGACGAAGTCCGAATACGGATAGGCCAGCCAGGCCAGGGCCAGGGTCCCGGCGAGGCGGCGGCCGCCCAGCCGCAGGCCGAGGGCGATCAGCCCGGCCAGGGTCGCGAGGTCGAAGAAGATCGCCGCGGCGCGGGCCGCAGCGAGCTCGTCCCAGCTGCCGCTCCACGGGAAGATCTCCTCGAACGGCACGTAGGCGAAGTAGTTGGCGGGGCCGTAGGTGTCGCCGGTCGGGTTGTCGTCGGGGAACGAGCCCTCTCCGTAGATCGGGTTCGCGTCGGTGATCTTGTCGGCGCCGATCACCCCTGCGTAGCCGACGTCGATCACGCCGGAGTCAGCGATGTTGATCGTCAGCCGGAAGACGGCGAGGACCACGCAGAGGACGACGACCCACTTGAGCGCGAGCGACGGCCGCAGCACGGCGGTGCTGCCCCTGAACCCGATCCAGAGCATGCGCCCGAGCAGGTACAGCAGCGGCGGGTAGTAGAGCGGTACCGAGACGCCGATCTCGGCGTTGTTGAAGAAGACCTGCGAGATCCCGAACGAGAGCAGGACGAGCAAGTCGAGATGGGCGATCCGGCCCGGCCTCGAGAAGTCGAACAGGGCCAGGAAGAAGATCAGCGCCATCGGGATCCAGACGTAGGGCGCGTTCAGCAGGTGGCCGAACTGGCCGCTGCGACCACGCGCCATCGGCCACGCGACCTGCTCGCCGGTCCACGACTCCTCGATCTCGCCGCTGGCGCCGTCGACGACGACGAGCACGACCTTGTCGGCGCCGTCGAAGTAGCCGACCTCCCAGCGCAACGGCGCGTCCGTGTCGACGCTGGCGGTGAGCTGGCCGCGGGCGCGGCGCTCGGCGACCACGGTCGGGTCCGCGTCGGCGATGCGAAGCGCCTCCCGGGCCTCGATCGCGTAGCCCTCCGGCGTGACCGGGAGGTTGGCGGGGATCGGCGAGCGCAGCTCCGAAGCCGGCATGTCGAACTCGCCCGCCGGGACGGTCCCGCTCTCGCCGACCAGGTCGGAGCCGGTCCCCTGTGCCGCGGGCGCCGCCGCGGGCCACAGCGCCGCGAGTGCGGCGAGGGCGAGCAGCGTCGCTAGGAGGGCCTGGCTGGGAGCGCTACGGACGCGTATCGGGTTCGCGCGGCGCTCCACCGCCACCGTGGCCCGCGGCGGGCTCGTCGCGCTTGACGATCTCGGCCGCCGCCTTGGCCTTGTCGGACACCGATCCCTTGCCCTTGGCGATGCCCTTGACGTCGGTCGCCTTGGCCTTGATCGCCTCCTGGCCACCCGCCTTGTCGATCGCCTTCTGGGCCTTCTGCTTGATCGCGTCGGGGCCGCCTGCCTTGTCGACGGCCTTCTTCGCGTTCGCCGCCAGCTTGCTGAAGTTCACCATCGCCTCATCGTAGATGGTTGATTCAGCCGCCCGGACGGCGATCGCGGCCGAACGTCCACAGCTTGTTGCCGATGAAGTTGACGGGGGTCGCGACGGCGACGGCGATCGCCTGTGCCGGGAGCTCGGCGAGCCCGCCGGCGCCGACGAGCAGGTTGAGAACGATCAGGTTGACGGCAAGCCCGGCGAGGCTGACGGCGAAGAAGCGGGCGGCCTGGAAGCCGGCGTGGTCCCCCCGCGCCCCCTGCGGCTGGAAGGTCCAGATCCGGTTCAGGACGAAGTTGTTGGTGACAGCGACGCAGAAGGCGCCGATCGCCGCAATCGTGTGCTGCACGTTGGTCCCCTCGGTCAGCAGGGCGAAGACGATCAGGTTGATCACGTATCCGCTGGCGCCGACGACCGCGAACTGGAACAGCTGCACCCAGTTCTCCGGACGGCGCGAGCCGAGGTGGATGCGGCGGATCAGGTCCCAGGCGGCGTCCGCTGCGGGCGAGCGCGGTTCGGCGCCGGCGGGCGGGACGGGCTCGGATGGCTCCGCTCCGCCGCGAGGTGGAACCCCCTCCCCCGGGGCGGCGCTCACGCCGCCACCCCCGCCGGGGCGGGCGCCGCCGGCTGCGGCTCGAGGCCGAAGTGGGCGAGGACGAGGTCGGCGACGTCCGAGATCACCCACTGCTCGCGGTCGGGCCGCTCGCAGTCGAGTCCGACGGTGAGCAGCGGCTGCAGTGAGTCGATCTCGTGCAGGGAGCCGTGACTGCCGCCCGGGACGTGCGAGGTGCCACCCCAGTCCGGCACCTCGTAACCGGGGGCGGCTGAGACGATCAGGTCGGAGGCGAAGGGGCTGTGCAGGGCGGCCCAGACCCGGGAGAACGCGTCCGGATAGGGGCCGGTCTCGATCGACCCGTCGTCGACCTCGGCGCCGAGCACCGCGAGCTCACCGTCCACCGTCCAGGCGACGCCGCGACGGTCGGCGACCGTCGCGCCGGGCATGCGGCCGGCCGGGGCGAAATGCAGCTGCTCGCCCGTGCCGCAGGCGATCACGGCCTCGGCACCGGCCGGGACCCCGACGGCGGTGCGGACCACCGGCTCGCCGTCGCGCTCGAGCCAGCAGAGCAGGTCGACGCCGGGGTGGGCGCCGAGGGTTGCGCGGGTAGCGTCGTGGAGCTTGCGCCCGCGCGAGCCCTCGCGCAGGATCCAGACCCCGGCCGCCCGAGAGCTCGGGCCGATCGCGAGCTCCGCGGTCTCGGGACTGTCCTCGTTCGGACGCAGGACGTGCCACTCGTCCTCGAGCAGGGCGACGAGGTCGAGCTCCTCGGTGACGCTCGACTGCGAGTGGTCGGCCATCACGATCACGGCGTTCTGCTCGAGAAAGGCGTCGAGCCCGCCGGCCGGCGCGACGAGCTCGGCGATGCAGCCGTCGGCATGGGTGATCGAGACCTCGCTCGCCTCCGGGCCGTGCCGGTGGGAGTAGTGATCGTTGTCGGGCAGCGAGAACAGCATGAAGTCGTAGAGGTCGCGCTCGACCAGCTCGGCGCCGACGCAAGCCGAGTAGTCGTCGCGGGCATCGGGGCGGGCGAAGGTCGGCTTGCAGGGAACCTTCCGGGAAGCGTAGAGCTCCCCGTAGAAGAGCTCGTCCGGGCCCCAGACGGCATGGTGGAAGCGGGCCGCGGTCGCGACCCGGCCGAGTAGGCCCTCGAGGCCGAGCTCGTGGCGGGTGCGCCCGCGGTAGATCAGGAACGGGGTCACGGCGCTGCGCAGGCCGGCATCGCCGAGGCGCTCGTAGAGGGTCAGCACCTCGCTCGAGAGGTGCGCCATGTTCATGTTGTAGACGGTGTCGTAGAGCGCCGAGAACAGCCCGAAGGTGCGCGTCGCCTCGAACGACGACCCGTACTCGACGTAGCGCCGCTCGGCCCGGTGGTACCAGTTCATCCCCGGGATCCGGTGCCGGTCGGGACGGGACCCGGTCATGATCTCGGAGGTGCAGACCGGCGTCACCGAGGGGAAGCTCGAGACGCAGTCGCCGGTCAACTCGCCACGCTCGAGCAGAGCGGCGAAGGTCGGAGCCGAGCCCGAGTCGACGGCCCGCTGCAACATGTCGGTGCGCAGCGAGTCGACGAGGATCAGTACGAGCTTGCGCCGCACGGGGCGCGCCTACCGAAGGACCCGGAGGCCCTCGTACTTCTCGGAAGAGCGGCGGCGGCGGCCGGAGGCGAGCACCCCGAGGCCGACGATCCCGAGCAACGAGAGCGGCGGCAGGAAGAGGGCGACGATCGCGATCGCGATGCCGGCAAGGGCGAAGATCAGGTCGAGGGTCGCGGCGGCGGCAGCCTCCTGGTCCCCGGTCGAGCCGCGGCGCGGGCGAGCCGCACGGCGCTGAGCGCCGACGAGGACGTCGGTCGCGACCAGGGCCGCGCCGACGCCGACCAGCAGGCCGACGATCAGGCCGATGCCGGCGCCCTCACCCTGTTCGACGAGCGAGGCGGCGCCCGCGATCGCGCCGAAGATCCCCGCGAAAGCCGCCTGCGGAAGCCGCCGCGGTGTGTCGTTGCGGAGTGAGATGAACCAGACCGCGGTGATCACGACCATCAAGGCGAGGAACCAGGTCGAGCCGAGGAACTCCCAGTCGCTGCCGCGCACGTCGATCCCGGCATGGATCTTCGCCATCGCGGCGATGAAGAGAGCGGCCGGGGGGCCACCGACGCCGACGGCAAGCGCGAGGCCGATCGCCTGGCAGATTGCGAGCAGGAGGTCCATCGCGGGCAGGCTAGTACACGCGTCCGTGCGGGCGGACGTCTGTGGCAGAGCGCGCGGGACGGGGCCTGCCGCGGCGCGCCTGGGGTTGCGGCTCCGCGTTCGCGTGCGGCAGACTGGGGCCGGTGAGCAACCCGTCCTCGCCAGATCCGGGGCGGGGCGGCCCTGCGGGGTCGCCCTCCCCCTCCCCGGTCGGCGCCGAGCGCACACGACTTCGAGCGACATCGAGCGCTACGCGGGCCTGTTCGCCGCTCGAACCCGGGTGATGCGCTCCTCGGCGATGCGCGACCTGATGGAGATCACCGCGCGGCCGGAGGTGATCTCGCTCGCAGGCGGGCTGCCCGATACCTCGACCTTCCCGCCGGAGTCTTTCGCAGCGCAGATGACGAGGATCGCGCAGGAGTCCTCCGCGGAAGCGCTGCAGTACGGGCCGACCGAGGGCTTCGAGCGGACCAAACGGGTGATCCGCGAGGTGATGGGAGCCGAGGACATGCATCCCGACGTCGACGACGTGATCGTCACGACCGGCGGCCAGCAGGCGCTCGACCTGGTCGCGAAGACGCTGATCGACCCCGGCGACATCGTCATCGCCGAGGGTCCGACGTACCCGGGTGCCGTGCCGGTCTTCTGCTCGTACGAGGCTGAGACCCTGCAGGTGCCGATCGACGGCCAGGGCATGCGGATCGACGTCTTGGTGGAGACCCTGGACGAGCTTGCCGGCCGCGGGCTGCGCCCGAAGTTCATCTACTCGGTTCCGACCTTCCAGAACCCCGGCGGCGTGACGATGTCGGAGCAGCGCCGGCGCCAGCTCGTCGCCGTCGCGCGCGAGCGGGAGCTGCTCGTGCTCGAGGACAACCCCTACGGGATGCTCCGCTACGAGGGCGAGCCGCTGCCGTCGCTGTACGCGCTCGACGGCGGCGATTACGTGCTCTACGCAGGCACTTTCTCGAAGATTCTCTCGCCCGGGATCCGCGTCGGGTGGCTCTGCGCGCCGCCGCCGGTGATGGACAAGATCGTGCTCGGCAAGCAGGCCGCCGACCTCTGTACCTCGACCCTGACGCAGTACTTCGTCGGCGAGTTCTTCGGCGAGGGCCGCTGGCGCGAGTACGTCTCCGACGTCTGCGTGATCTACAGATCGCGGCGCGACGCGATGCTCGAGGCGCTGGCCCGCTTCTTTCCGCAGGAGGCCTCCTGGTCGGTGCCCGAGGGCGGCCTGTTCGTCTGGGCGACGCTCCCGGAGTACATCAACACGACCGACCTGTTGGCCAAGGCGCTACGCGAGAACGTCGCCTTCGTCCCCGGCGAAGCAGCGTTCGTCGACGGCCGTGGGTCGAGCTCGATGCGGCTCAACTTCTCGGCCCAGACCGAGGAGGAGATCGTCGAGGGCGTGCGGCGGATCGGCCGCGTGATCTCCGAGCAGGTCGACCTCTACCGGACGATCACCGGCGAGCACCGGGTCCCCCCACCCGGCGCTGCGACGGCCGGGCCGCACGGTTCGGAGCCGGCCGCGGACGCCGGCGCGGAGATCCTGCCCCTGCGTCGCCGACGGGAGGGCTGACCCCTTGCGGGTAGCGGTGATCAAGGGCGGCCGCTCGCTCGAGCGGGCCGTCTCGCTGCGCTCGGGCGCCCTCGTCGAAGACGCGCTCGGAGCACTCGGGCACGAGGTGATCGCGCTCGACGCCGGCGAGAGCCTCGTGCGCGATCTCAAGCAGGCACGGCCGGAGGTTGCCTTCATCGCTCTGCACGGGCCGGGGGGCGAGGACGGGACGCCGCAGGAGCTGCTCGAGATCCTCGGCATCCCCTACACCGGCCCCGGTGTCGCCGCCTGCATGCGGAGCATGGACAAGGTCGCGACCAAGCACCTGCTCAGGGAGCGAGGGATCCCGACGCCCGACTGGGTCGCGTTCAACGCGACCGCCTTCCGTGAGCTCGGGGCGGCGGACGCGCTCGAGGAGATCGAGGCAGGACTCGGCTTCCCGCTCGTGATCAAGCCCGCTGCGCAGGGCTCCTCGCTCGGTGTCCGCTTCGCCGCGGGCAAGGAAGAGGTTCCTGGCGCCCTCGTCGCGGCCTTCTCCTATGACGAGCGCGTGCTGCTCGAGCGCCACGTGGACGGGCGCGAGCTCGCGGTCTCGCTGATCGACGGGCGGGCGCTGCCCGTCGTCGAGGCGGTTCCGCGCGAGGCCGACCAGTTCAACTACGAGGCCCGCTACGAGATCGGGCGCACGCTCTACACCTGTCCGGCTGAGCTCGGGCCGGGCGAGAACGAGGCGGTCGTCGCCGTCGCAGAGGCCACCTGGGCAGCGCTCGGCTGCCGCGGCTTCAGCCGCGTCGACGTGATGCTGGGCGCCGGCGGGCCCGAGGTGCTCGAGGTCAACTCGATCCCCGGGCTGACCGACACGTCGCTGTTGCCGATGGCCTGCGAAGCGGCCGGGATCTCGTTCGAGCAGTTCGTCGCGAGCGCGCTCGAGCTGGCGCTGCGCGAGCCGTCGCCGAGCTGAGTCGACGGCCTCGGCGCGGCGGGCGGCGGCTGATCAGGAGGCGGAGGGCCCGGGCTGATCCTCTTCGCCGGGCTCTTCCTCTTCGCCCTCTTCGCCCTCGACGAAGTCCTCAGGGGTGACGTTCTCGAGGAAGTCCTTGAACTTCTCGACGACCTCCTCCTGGTCCTCGACCTCGTGCTCGAACTCGATCGACGACTCCTCGATCACCTCGTCGGCGGCGAAGATAGGCGCGTCCATCCGGACCGCGAGGGCAAGCGCATCGGAGGGCCGGGAATCGATCTCGACCTCGTTGCCGCCGATCGAGAGCGTGATCGTCGCGTAGAAGGTGTTGTCGCGGAGCTCGGTCACCGAGACCCGCTCGCAGGTCGCGTCGAGCTGGCCGAGGATGTCGGTGAGCAGATCGTGCGTCATCGGCCTCGGCGTCGAGGCGCCCTGGAGCTTCATCAGGATCGCCGCCGCCTCCGGATGCCCGATCCAGATCGGAAGAAACCGATTTCCGTCTTCCGTCTTGAGCAACACGATCGGCTGCTTGCCGACCATGTCAAAGCTCACGCCGTAGATATGCATCCGCTGCAAGTGGGCGATCCTGGATTCGAACCAGGGACCTCGTCCTTATCAGAGACGCGCTCTAACCAACTGAGCTAATCGCCCTCGTCCCGCCTCGGCCGAATCGATCGGCCCGGGCCTCGGGTCGTCGCATTCTAGTCACGGCGCGCTCGGGCGCCGCGGCAGCCCCCAAACGCTTAGGAGCGCTTCAGTGAGCGGGCAAGCGAGAGCGCCTCGTCGATGTCCTCGAAGCGGATCTCGACCTTGAAGCCCGCTCCCGCCGGTGCGACCCGGACGTCGTGTCCAAGCGCCCGCTCGAAGGCGTCCTCGGCGCGGCCGATCGCCGCCTCCTGATCCGGATGCAGGGCCCGCTTGCCCTTGTCCCCGGTCGCTGCGCCGCCGGCCTCGGCCTTGACCCGGCGCTCGAGCTCGCGCACCGACCAGCCGGCGGCGGCGGCCTCGCGAGCGAGCTTGCGGCGGGCATCCTGGCCTTTGACTGTGAGTAGCGCGCGGCCGTGGCCCTCGCTGAGGTCACCCGACTCGAGCAGCTCGAGGACCTGGTCGGGAAGGTCGAGCAGACGGATCAGGTTGGAGACTGCGGAGCGGGAGCGGCCGAGGCGGCGGGCGACCTCCTCCTTCGAGACGGAGAGCTCCTCGACCAGGGCCGCGCAGGCCCTCGCCTCCTCGACCGGGTTGAGGTCCTCCCGAGCCATGTTCTCGATCAGCGCCGTCTGCAGGCGTCGGGCCTCGTCCTCGTCGCGGAGCACGATCGGGACGGTGTCGAGGCCGGCCTGGCGCGCGGCTCGCCAGCGGCGCTCGCCGGCGATCAGCCCGAAGCGGCCGTCGGCGAGCTGATGCACGACGAGCGGCTGGATCACACCCGCCTCGGCGACCGAGGCCGCGAGCTGCTCGAGCTTCTCCGGATCGAACTGCTTGCGCGGTTGGCCCGGGTTCGGGATCACCATCTCGACCGGCACCTCGCGCAGCTCCTCACGCGATTCCCGCTCGGGCTCGGGCAGGATCGCCGAGAGCCCGCGGCCGATGCCGGCGCGACGGCTAGCCACGCTCGAGCACCTCGCCGGCGAGCTCTCGATAGGCGACGGCCCCGCGCGACTGCGGGGCGTGCTCGGTCACCGCCATCGCGAAGCTCGGGGCCTCGGCGACGCGGACGCTGCGCGGGACCACGGTCTTCAGGACAAGCTCCGGAAAGTGTGTTCTCAACTCGTTCTCCACATCCTGTGCAAGCCGTGTTCTCTCGTCGGCCATGGTGATCAGGAGGCCGGTCAGAACCAGCGCCGGGTTGAGCTCGCGCCGCACCTGGTGGACCGTGTCGAGGAACTGGACGAGGCCCTCGAGCGCGAGGTACTCGGCCTGCACCGGGACGATCGCCCGGTCCGCGGCGGTGAGCGCGTTGACCGTCACCGGTCCGAGCGAGGGCGGGCAGTCGAGCAGGGTCGCCGCGAAGCGCTCGCGCACGGCGCCGAGGCTCTCGCGGAGCCTGTACTGCGAGCGGTCGAGACCGGGCAGCTCGACGGCTGCGCCGGCGAGATCGCGGTTGGCGGGCACGACCCAGAGGTTGTCGGCGCCGGTCGGCCGCGCCGCCTCGGCCACGGAAGTCTCGCCACAGAGACAGTCGTAGGAAGACGGGTGCTCCTCGCGCCCGAGGCCGAGCGCGACGGTCGCGTTGCACTGCGGATCGAGGTCGACGACCAGGGTCTGGCGGCCGAGGTCGGCGATGCAGGCTCCGAGGTTGACGGCGGTGGTGGTCTTCCCCACCCCACCCTTCTGGTTTGCGATCGCGTAGACGAGACCCATCGAGCGGGCGACTCTAGATGACTGGATCAGAGCCCTCGGCGTCGAACCGCGATGACGGCCGGCATTCCGTCCTCCGCGAGGAGGAATCTCCGCAAAGACCGCGAACAGGTACTTGATGGCGTGCGCGCTTCCGCGGATGTCCGAGCCCACCTGCGCGAGTTCCGCGCGGCTTCTCGCTGGGGTTGCGGGTCGCTCAGGCGACGCCGCGAGGGCGCTTCTTGGCCAGCCCGGGGCGCCTGGGCACACCCGCGGGGGTCGGCCCCGTCTTTCGCAGCAGGTATAGGTGTCGGTTCTCGCTGCCCGCATACGGGCCGGTCCAGCGCAGCTCGACCAGCTCCATCGCGAGCTCCGGGCCGGCGCGGTCGAGCTCGGCCTCCTCGCCCCGGTCGCGGCGACCCTTCCAGGCGAGCAGGAATCCGCCGGGCTCGAGCAGCGGCACCGCGAGCTCGGCCAGGGTGCTGAGCCGGGCGACCGCGCGAGCGGTGACCACGTCGTAGGCGCCGGCGCCGGCGGTCAGCGCCCAGGACTCAGCGCGGTCGCAGACGACGTGCGCGTTGCCGAGCCCGCTGCGTTCGATCGCGCGATCGATGAAGGCGCATTTGCGGCCGACCGACTCGAGCAGATCGACCCGGGCGGCGGGCAGGGCCGCGGCTAGGACGAGGCCGGGAAAGCCCGCGCCGGCGCCAACGTCGCAGATTCGCCGCGCAGCTCGGAGCTGCGGGAACGTGAGGCCGCTGAGGCTGTCGGCGACGTGGACGCGCATCGCGGTCTCGCGGTCGGCAGCGGTCGTCGGCGCCGTCGGGTCCGCCTCGAGTAGGTCGAGCACGGCCTCGATCGAGTCGCGGGCCGGAGCGGGAAGCTCGGCCCACAGGGCCTCCCCGCTCGGCTCGTCGTGCGCCCCGCCCGGGGCGGGGTCGGGAGTCAATCGCCGAGGAGCGGCGCGACGACGACCCGGCGATCGGGATCGTCGCCTTCGCTGTAGGTCTCGACGTCGCTGCGGTCCTTGAGGACCTCGTGGACCATGCGCCGCTCGGAGGCGGACATCGGCTCGAGCCGCACCGCCTCGCCGTTGCGGGTAGCGCGTTCGGCCGCGATGTCGGCCTCCTCGGTGAGCAGGTCGCGGCGGCGCTCGCGGTAACCGGCCGCGTCGATCGTGACGCGCTTGCGGTCGGAATTGCCCTGAAAAGCCGCGCGGTAGCAGATCAGCTGCAGCGCGTCGAGCGTCTGTCCGCGCCTACCGATCAGGATCCCGAGGTCATCGCCGCCGTCGATCTCGGCCAGGATCTCCTCGTTGGTCTCGGTCACCTCGACCTCGGCGTCGAGGTCGAGCTCGTCGAGGATACGGTCGAGGATCGCCGTGACGCGCTCGGAAGGAGCGTCCGGCTGCACGAATTCTGGGCTGTCGTCGCTCATCTTCCTACCGTCGCTTTCCGCTTCGCTTCTTCTTCTTCTTCGGGGGCGGGGGCGGGGGCTTGGCTGCCGCGACCTCCTCCGGGGTCTTCTTCTCAGGCGGCGGGATGAACTTCTGCACGACCTGCTGCTGCCCGAAGGTCCAGATGTTGGTCGTGATCCAGTAGATCGCGAGACCGGTCGGGAACGTGAAGACGAAGGGGGCGAAGGCGAAGGGAAGGCCGAAGACGATGAAGCGCTGCGGGCCCTCGAGCTGACCGCGGATCGACATCGCCAGGCCGGCGAGCAGCTGGGTGCCGATGAAAAGGACGGTGAGGACGATCGCGATTGCAGTCGTCTCGGGGTCCTCCGTGATGTTGTCGATGATGTAGAAGCCGGTGTTGGGGCTGTTGTTGACGTCTTCCTTGAAGCTGTCGCTGTTGAGCATCGCGTAGAGGGCGAAGAAGACCGGCAACTGCAGCAGCAGCGGAAAGCAGGAGGCCAGGGGATTGATCTGGTTCTCCTGGTAGAACTTCATCATCTCCTGCTGCTGACGCTGCTTGTCGTCCTTGTACTTCGCCTGCAGCGCCTTCAGCTCCGGCTGCAGCTCCTGCAGCGCCCGCATCGAGCGGATCTGCTTGAGGGAAAGCGGCAGCAGCAGCAGCCTGATCGTGAAGGTGAGGGCGACGATCGACCAGCCCCAGTTGCCGAAGATGTCGTAGAAGAAGACGACGATCGCTTCGGGGATGTCGGTGAATATGGAGGCCAGTTGCAGCATCAGTGTGGGTGCCCTGCGGGTCCCGCCGGGACCTGATCAGGGGTGGTCGAGCGGAAGAGCCTACGGTTATCTAGCGGATCGAGCCCTCCGGGGCTCCACGGGTTGCAGCGCAAGACCCTCCAGCCGGCCACGATCGGGCCCTTGAGAGGGCCGAGCTCGCGGACCGCTTGCTCGGCGTAGGTCGAACAACTCGGGTAGTAACGACAACGGGGCGGGAGGGCCGGCGATACCCAGCGGCTGTAGATCCGAAGCGGGAGCAACAGCAGCGCGATCAGCGCCCGGGTGAAAGGGTTGCGGCGGGGAATCGCAGGCGTTTCACGTGAAACGCCTGCGGACCCAGGCGCGGGCTTCGTTTCACGTGAAACGGGGGCAGCCGGGCTCATCAGCCCTGCTCCGGCGGCTGCTCGCCGGCGCCGGACTCGCCCTCATCGAGCAGCGAGGCGATCGAGTCGCGCAGACCGGCCATGCCCTCCCGCTCGACCAGGTCGGCGACGCCGGCTCGACCAACGATCACGAAGTCGTGCCTGGGAGGCAGCCGATCGCCGAGCTCCCAAAACGCCTCCCGCATCGTCCGCTTGACCTTGTTGCGATCGACCGCACCGCCGACCTTGCGGCCGACGGAGACACCGAGGCGCACGTCCTCGTCACCCTCCTCGGGCGAGCGTGGGAACGCGTAGAGGACGACGTAGCGGTTCGCTTGAGACCGACCGTCGCGGTAGGCGCGATCGAAGTCGCCGCTGCGAGAGAGGCGGCCCCGCTTGCGTCCCTCCCGTCCCGAGTCGGCCATCGAGGAGCCGATCAGACGGTCAGGCGCTTGCGACCCTTGCGGCGGCGGCGGCGCATGACCTCTCGGCCGTGACGCGTCCGCATCCGGGATCGGAAGCCGTGAGCGCGTGCGCGCTTTCTCTTCTTGGGCTGCCAGGTGCGCTTCATCTCAGAAAGTCCTAAGGGTGTCTAGAGGGACCGGGGGTGCCGGTGGGCGGCGCAGTATACGCACACCCGGCCTGCTTTCAACGCGATTTGCGAGGTTGCCGCCGGCCGCCGGCCGGACGCCACCTATGATCGCCAACTGGCCCGCTCCGGGCACGCGCCGGCCCCTGTCGTCGCGCCAAACCGCAACGCGGAAAGCAAGCTTGCAGCAGAAGAGCAACGAGTTGTCAGCGATCTGGGACGGGGTCCGCGAGGAGCTGCGCACGAAGGTGCCTCCCTCCGCGTTCGACAACTGGCTCGAGCCCCTGCAGGCGGTCGGAGTGCAGGGGACCCGCTTGTACGTAGAGGGGCCGGACCGGGTTCGCGACTGGTTCGAGCGCCGCTACGAGTCGCTCGCCGTCGCTGCCTTGCGCAAACGTGTTCCGGCAATCACCGAGATCGTCTTTGCCGAGGCCGGCACGATGCCGACCAGCCCGGCCGGCGCTCCAGCCAACGCGATCCCGGCGGCGCTCGAGCGCGACCTCGACTTCGACCGCTTCGTGATCGGCGGCGGCAACCGCTTCGCCCACTCCGCCGCACTTGCCGTCGCCGAGCTACCCGGCGAGGCCTACAACCCGCTCTTCATCTACGGCGACCCGGGCCTCGGCAAGACCCATCTGCTCGTCTCGATCGCCAACTATCTACAGCGCCGGCGCCCGGACATGACCGTCGTCTACACGACCGCCGAGCGCTTCACCTCCGAGTTTGTCGGCTCGCTACGGGGAGAAGGCCGTGCCGCGCAGCGCTTCAAGCAGCGCTACCGCAGCGTCGGCGCCCTGCTGATCGACGACATCCAGTTCCTCGAGGACAAACCGCGGACCGAGGATGAGTTCTTCCACACGTTCAACGAGCTCTACGCCGCCGGCAGCCAGATCGTGCTCTCCAGCGATCGCCCTCCCGAGGCGATGGAGCGGCTCACGGAGCGGCTCCGCGACCGCTTCGCCTGGGGCCTGACCGTGCGGGTCCAGCAGCCCGACCTGGCGACCCGGATCGTGCTGTTGCGCCGGCTCGCAACCGAGCGCGCGATCGCCGTCCCCGACATCGACGTCCTGAGCGAGATCGCCCGGTCCGTCCCCGCCAACCTGCGCCGGCTCGAGGGCGCCCTGACCCGGGTAGCCGCCTTCTCCTCACTCCTCGGCGAGGCTCCCTCGGCCGAGATCGTCGAGCGTGCCCTGTCCGACGAAGAGGCCGGCCCGAGCGGCCCGCCCAGCGCCAGGCCACAGCCGTCGATCGACGAGATCCAGACCGCGACCTGCGACGTGCTCCGCGTTTCCCGCGCAGACCTCGCCTCGCCCCGCCGCGCAACCAACGTCGTCCGCGCCCGACAACTGGCCATCTACGTCTCCCGGACCTCGACCTCCGCTTCGCTCGCCGAGATCGCCCGCGCCTTCGGCCGCGACCACTCGACCGTGCTGCACTCGATCCGAACAGTCGAGAAGCGGCTCGAACCGGGCTCCGATGTCCACAGGGCGCTCGAAGCTATCCACGAGCGTCTCCACATCCGACCGGGACCGGCGTGACCCGCTCGGCCTCCCACAGTCGGCGGCGCTTGTCCACACCGTTTTCCACCGACCGAACCCCTTTGCTCAAGCGAGATCCGACGCTTTTGCAAGTGTTACCCCCTTACTTACATCAACTCAGAACACGGGAAGAGGAATCAGAATGAAGATCACCGCCGATCGCGATCCACTGATCGACGCACTCCAGGCGGCAGCCCGAGCGCTCTCCACGCGCTCGACCCTGCCCTCGCTCGGCGGCATCCTGATCTCGGCCGAAGGCGGCGTCGCGACTGCGCGTGCCACCGACATGGAGCTCGGCCTCGCCGTGCGCCTCGACGCCCAGGTCGAGGGCGATGGCGCGATCCTGCTGCCGGGTCGGCTGGTGACCGACGTGGCGAGAGCGCTGCCGCCGGGCCAGGTCACGATTGCCGAGCGAAGCGCCGAGAAGGACGTCGAGCTCGACGCGGGCTCGGCCCGCTTCCACCTCCGTGTCCTGCCGAGCGAGGACTTCCCGCGCCTGCCGGCCTTCGAGGGCGAGCCGATCAAGATGCCGGCGGCGGCGCTGGCGGAGACGATCGACCGGGTCGCGCGTGCCGCCTCGCGTGACGAGGTGCGGCCGATCCTGACCGGAATCCTGGTCAGCGTCGAGGGCACGACTCTGACGATGGTCGCGACGGACTCCTACCGGCTCTCGGTCAAGCACACGCAGCTCGACTCGGCGCCCGGAACCCAGCTGGAGGCGAACGTGCCCGCCCGGGCGATGCGCGAGCTCGCCCGGATCGTCGCCCAGACCGGCGTCGAGGAGGTCGAGATCTCGATGCCCGGCAACCAGATCATCTTCCGCGCCGGTCCCTACCTGCTCTCCTCACGTCTGATCGATGGCCAGTTCCCGAGCTACCGACAGCTACTTCCCGATGCTTTCGACCACGAGGTGCGGTTGCCGAAGTCGGAGTTGCTCGGCGTCACCAAGCGGATCCGGCACCTGGCCCAGCGCAACGCGCCACTGCGGCTCGGATTCGCGACCGGCGAACTGACCGTCTCCGCGGAGACGCCCGAGATCGGCGATGCGAGCGAGTCGATGCCGTGCTCGTTCGAGGGGGATGAGCTCGTGATCGCCTTCAACCCACAGTTCTTCATCGAGGGGATCGAGAGCATCGAGACCGAAGAGGTCCTGCTTCGCCTCACTTCGCCGTTGCGGCCGGGACTCCTGCAGCAGGCCGGCGACGAGGACTTCAGCTACCTGGTGATGCCGATCCGGCTCAACGTCTAGCGGGCGCCGAGGGCCGGGCGCTGATGCCGGAGTGATCGCCGAACGGCTCAGCACCCGCGCGTTCCGCAACCTCGCTGACGCCGAGATCGGGCTCGGCGCGGGCCTGACCGTGATCGCGGGCCCGAACGGCGCCGGTAAGACGAACGCGCTCGAGGCGCTCTACTTCGCGCTCACGGGACGCTCCTGCCGGACCAGGCGGGAGCGGGAGATGATCGCCTTCGGCGCGCCCCTCTGCCGGGCCGAAGCATCGCTGGTTCCCGAGCCCGGCGAGGATGCAGATTCGATCACGATGCTGGCGACGGTCTCGACGACCGAGGGCAGACGGCGCCGGGTCGACGGTCGCGACGCGGATCCGAGCGACGACCGCCGGCGACCCGCGGTCAGTGTCTTCATGCCGGACCGGCTGGCGCTGGTCAAGGGCGGCCCGGCGCCGCGGCGCGCGCACGTCGATCGTCTCGCCGCCGCGCTGTGGCCGGCCCGCGCCGGGCTCGTCGCCGGCTACTCGAAAGCGCTCGCCCAGCGCAACGCCCTGATCGCCCGGATCCGGCGCGGGGGAGGGGCGAGTCAGCTCGAGGCCTGGGACCACGAGCTGGCAGCGCGGGCCGTTCCGCTCGTCGAGACCCGCGCCCTGGCTGCCGCCGAGCTCTCGGGTCCGTTCGCCGAGACCGCGGAGGCGCTCGGTCTCGAGGGCGGCGCCGAGCTCAGTTACCGGCCGGCGACCGCCGAGCTCGACGAGCCCGGCATCGTCGCCGAGCTCGCCGGCCGCCGGCAGGCGGACGTCGATCGCGGCTACACGCTCTGGGGGCCGCACCGGGACGAGATCGAGTTGCGGTGGGGAGGACGGGCGTTGCGGCGCTATGGCTCGCAGGGCCAGCAGCGGCTGGCGCTGCTGGCGCTGCTGTTCGCCGAGCGCGAGGCGCTGCGGGCCTCGCGCCGTACGCTTCCGCTGATGCTTCTCGACGACGTGATGAGCGAGCTCGACCCCGGCCGCCGCGGTCGCCTCGTCGAGACGATCGCCGCCGGCGGCCAGGTCCTGATCACCTCGACCGAGCCCGAGCACGTGCCCGACGTCTGCCCGCGAACGCTGCTGACGGCCGCCGACGGGCGTATCGCCGAGCCCGGGACCTGAGCGATGGCAGAGGAACGTCGTCGCAGCCCGCGCCCGCTTGGCGACTCGCTCGCCCGGGTGCTCGCCAAGTCCGCGCCACAGACCCTGCTCGCCGATGTCCAGGCCGCCTGGCCGGAGGCGTGCGGGGCGACGATCGCCGGCAACTCCGAGCCGGTCGCGGAACGCTCAGGAACGGTCACGATCGCGTGCCGGACCGGAGCCTGGGCACAGGAACTGGAGCTGATGCAGGAGACGCTGCTGAGCCGGCTCGAGGGGGTTATGGGGGAGGGCCGGCTCGAGGGTTTGCGCTTCACTGCGGACCTCAGTCGCCACCGCTGAACGACCGCATCCGACGGGAGACTGAAAAGTACGTGATTTGCAGGGCTTTTCTGTCGGCTAGGTGACCCTGCGCGCGCCTCTTGCGCGGGCTGCTTCCGTTATACTTATGACAACCTGCATTTCCTGCCCCGCACTGCTGGGTCAGGGCGCTCTCGCCCGATCCAACTGCGGGGCTTCCTGTGAGCGGGTGCCGCCGGGCAGGGCGGGATGATTCATCTACGAGAAAGGACTCGATGGCAAAGAAGTCGACGAAGGGCTCCGACGATTACGGGGCCAAGGACATCACTGTCCTCGAGGGTCTCGAGGCGGTTCGCAAGCGGCCCGGCATGTACATCGGGTCGACAGGCATCCGCGGACTCCACCACCTCGTCTACGAGGTCGTCGACAACTCCGTCGACGAGGCACTCGCCGGCCACGCCACCGAGGTCTCGGTCACGATTCATCCTGACAACTCCGTCACGGTCGTCGACGACGGCCGCGGCATCCCGGTCGACATCATGGAGAAGGAGGGCAAGCCCGCGGCCGAGGTCGTGCTGACCGTCCTCCACGCCGGCGGCAAGTTCGGCGACGGCGGCGGCTACAAGGTCTCCGGCGGTCTTCACGGCGTCGGCGTCTCGGTCGTCAACGCGCTCTCCGAGCGGCTCCACCTCGACATACACGTCGGCGGCGGCATCCACGAACAGGACTACGTGCGCGGCGTCCCACAGGGCGAGCTCACCCAGACGGGCAAGGCGAGCGACACCGGCACCACGATCACCTTCCTGCCCGACGCCGAGATCTTCGAAGAGGTCACCTACGACTTCGACACCCTCGCCTCCCGGATGCGGGAGACGGCGTTCCTGACCCGCGGGCTCAAGATCACCCTCGTCGACGAGCGCGGCGAGGGCCAGCAGGAGGTCTTCCACTACGAGGGCGGCATCGTCGACTTCGTCGCCCACCTGAATGCGACGAAGGACCCGCTGCACCCGAAGACCGTCTACTTCGAGTCCGAGGGCAAGGAGGGGGCCGTCGAGATTGCGATGCAGTGGAACACCGGCTACCAGGAGTCCGTCTTCTCGTTCGCCAACAACATCAACACGCACGAGGGCGGCTCCCACCTCTCCGGCTTCCGCTCGGCGTTGACCAGGACCCTGAACGCGTACGCCCGCGAGAAGGGCCTGCTCAAGGAGAAGGACCAGAACCTGAGCGGCGACGACAGCCGCGAGGGCCTGACCGCGGTGATCTCCGTGAAGCTGCAGGACCCCCAGTTCGAGGGCCAGACGAAGACGAAGCTCGGCAACACGGAGATCGACGGGTTCGTCAAGGAGGCCGTCAACCGCAAGCTGGCCGAGTTCCTCGAGGAGAACCCGGGTGACTCGAAGCGGATCGTGACCAAGGCGATCGAGGCGGCCCGCGCCCGCGACGCGGCCCGCAAGGCCCGCGATCTGACGCGCCGCAAGTCGGTGCTCGAGAACTCGACGCTGCCGGGCAAGCTCGCCGACTGCACGGTCCGCGACCCGAGCCTGGCCGAGCTGTTCGTCGTCGAGGGCGACTCCGCGGGCGGCTCCGCCAAGCAGGGCCGCGACCGCTCGACGCAGGCGGTGCTGCCGCTGCGAGGCAAGATCATCAACGTCGAGAAGGCGCGGATCGACAAGGTGCTCGCCAACAACGAGATCCAGGCGCTGATCACCGCGATCGGGACCGGCGTCCACGAGGAGTTCGACATCGAGGACCTGCGCTACCACCGCATCGTCCTGATGACCGACGCCGACGTCGACGGGGCCCACATTCGCACCCTGGTGCTGACGTTCCTGTACCGGCAGATGCCGGAGCTGATCGACGCCGGCCACGTGTTCATCGCGAAGCCGCCGCTCTACAAGGCCAAGAACGGCCGCAACGAGACCTACCTCGAGAAGGAGAGCGAGCTCGAGGAGTACCTGCTCCGCGAC
The DNA here is from genome assembly GCA_963793415.1 of uncultured Solirubrobacterales bacterium. Classification (GTDB taxonomy): domain Bacteria; phylum Actinomycetota; class Thermoleophilia; order Solirubrobacterales; family 70-9; genus CAXMST01. Next base: position 388,772 of record CAWCAC010000002.1, read on the forward strand.
AAGCTCGAGAAGTTCGAGCTGACCGACTGCAAGGGCAACACGACCAAGCTCTCGGCCTCGAAGTGGCAGCGCTTCAACCGCTCGCTGAAGGAGTACGAGGGCTGGACCAGCTCGCTGCAGGCCGAGTTCGGCCACGACCTGGTCCAGTTCCTCTCCGAGTCGCGGATCCTCGACGAGGGCGTCGCCAGCCTGGCCGGCGCCAAGGAGCTGGTCACGGCGCCGAACCCGGACGAGGACGCGTACGAGACAGAGCTGCTCAACGAGGGCTCGGACTCGCTCACGGTGCGGGCGACGCACCGACGCTCGAGCCTTGCTCGCAGGCACGTGTTGCCGGCGTCGATGTTCGAGGCGTTCGACTATCGCAAGCTGGCGGAGGTGCACGCCTCGCTGACCAAGCAGGTCGGGCAGGGCCCGTTCACGGTTGCCCTGGGCGAGAAGTCGAAGCCGGCCGACAGCTTCGCCGCGATCCACAAGGCGGTCCTCGACCTCTCGAAGGAGGGGGTCAGGCTCTCGCGCTTCAAGGGACTGGGCGAGATGAACGCGGAGCAACTGCGCGAGACGACGATGGACCCGGCCTCCAGGACCCTGGCACGCGTCCGGATCGAGGACGCGGCCCAGGCCGACCAGGTGTTCAGCGAGCTGATGGGCGACAAGGTCGAGCCGCGTAAGGAATTCATTCAGAAGCACGCGAAGGACGTCGGCGTCCTTGACGTCTGACCTCGCTGTGCACCACGTATTCGGAGGCCTGAAGTAGATGGAAGGTAGTAGCGAGCTCCTGTCCGGGGGCAACATCGAGGAGCGCGAGTTGACGACCGAGATGCGGTCGTCGTACCTCGACTACGCGATGAGCGTGATCGTCGGCCGGGCGCTGCCCGACGTCCGTGACGGGCTCAAGCCGGTTCACCGGCGCGTCCTCTACGCGATGGACGACCTCGGCCTGCAGCCGACGCGGGCGTACCGCAAGTGCGCCTACATCGTCGGCGAGGTGATGGGCAAGTACCACCCGCACGGCGACTCGGCGATCTATGACGCGCTCGTCCGCATGGCGCAGGAGTTCAGCCTCCGCTACCCGCTCGTCGACGGCCAGGGCAACTTCGGCTCGATCGACGACGACCCGGCCGCGGCGATGCGGTACACGGAGGCCCGTCTGACCCGGCTCGCGAGCGAGATGCTGCGCGACATCGAGGCCGAGACGGTCGACTTCGGCCCCAACTACGACGAGTCGAACTCGGAGCCGCTGGTGCTCCCGTCGCGGTTCCCGAACCTGCTCGTCAACGGCTCCTCCGGGATCGCCGTCGGCATGGCGACCAACATCCCGCCGCACAACCTGCGCGAGGTCGCGGCCGGCGTCAACGCCTACCTCGACGACCCCGAGATCGACACGGACGGGCTGATGAAGTACGTCAAGGGCCCCGACTTCCCGGGCGGCGGCATGATCATGGGCACCGAGGGGATCCGCGAGGCGTTCCGCTCCGGCCGCGGCAGCGTCCGCGTCCGTGCTCGCGCCCACATCGAGCCGCTGCGGGGAGGCAAGGAGGCGATCATCGTCACCGAGCTCCCCTTCCAGGTCAAGAAGGGCGGCGAGGGCGGCCTGATCCAGAAGATCGCCGACCTCGTCCGCGACAAGAAGATCACCGAGATCTCCGACCTCCGCGACGAGTCCGACCGGTCCGGCATGCGGCTGGTGATCGAGTGCAAGCGCGACGCGATGCCGAAGATCGCGCTCAACAAGCTCTACAAGCACACCTCGATGCAGTCGACGTTCGGCGTCAACGCCGTCGCCCTCGTCGACAACGTCCCGCAGACGCTTTCGCTGCGGGACCTGATCCGCCACTACGTCGGCCACCAGCGCGAGGTGATCACGCGCCGCACCCAGTACCAGCTGCGACAGGCCGAGGCCCGCGCTCACGTGCTCGAGGGCATCCTGATCGCGCTCGACAACCTCGACGCGGTGATCGCGCTGATCCGCGGCTCCGCCGACGTCGACGAGGCGCGAAGCGGCCTGATGACGCAGTTCAAGCTGACCGAGATCCAGGCCCAGGCGATCCTCGACATGCGCCTGCAGCGCCTGACCGCGCTCGAGTCGGACAAGGTCCGCGAGGAGCACACCGAGTTGATGACGAAGATCAAGCGCCTGCGCGAGATCCTCGGTGACGAGACTCTGATTGACGGGATCATCCGCGACGAGCTCGGCGAGATCGCCGAGAAGTACGGCGACGAGCGCCGCACCGAGATCGGCTTCGCCGAGGGCGAGGTCGACATCGAGGACATGATCGCCGACCAGCAGATGGTGATCTCCCTGACCGCCTCCGGCTACGTCAAGCGCCTGCCGCTGGCCACCTACCGCCAACAGCATCGCGGCGGCAAAGGTGTCAGCGGCATGGACCTCAAGGAAGGCGACTACATCGAGCACCTGAGGATCTGCTCGACGCACGACTTCCTGCTCTTCTTCACGAGCCGCGGCAAGGTCTACCGGCTCAAGGTCTACGAGCTGCCGGAGGGCTCGCGCACGGCGCGGGGCAAGGCGCTCGTCAACGTGCTGCCGCTCTCCGACGGCGAGCGGGTGATGGCGGTGATCCCGACCCGCGACTTCAGCGAGGGCAAGTACCTCGCCTTCGCGACCGCGAACGGCCTCGTCAAGAAGACGGAGTTCCTCAAGTACAACACGCCGATCCGGGCCGACGGGATCATCGCGATCAAGGTCCGCGACGACGACGAGCTCGTCCAGGTGCGGCTGACCAGCGGCTCCGACGACCTGCTGATGGTCTCGAAGTCCGGTCATGCCTCGCGCTTCAACGAGTCCGCCGTGCGGGCGATGGGCCGCGACACCTCCGGCGTCAAGGGCATGAACGTCTCCGCCAAGATCGACGGCAAGCCGAACCGCGTGCTGACGATGGACGTCGCCCGTGAGGACACCGAGGTCTTCGTCGTGACCGAGAACGGCTACGGCAAGCGGACGCCGGTCTCCGAGTACCCGGTCAAGGGCCGCGGCACGAAGGGCGTGCTGACCGCGAAGCTGACCGCGAAGAAGGGCGGCCTCGCCGGCGCCTTGATCGTCCGCGAGCACGAGGCGCTGCTGTTCATCAGCCAGAACGGCATGGTCCAGCGGACCTCCGTCAAGGGGATCTCGCAGATGGGCCGCCCGACGCAGGGCGTCCGCGTTATGAACATGAAGGAGGACGACCGGGTCAGCGCCGTCGCACTCGTCGTCGAGGACGACAGCGCCGTCGTCGAGGAGATCGAGGCTGAAGGCGCCCCGACCCTGGACGCCGGCTCGGCAGCGGACGACCTCGATGCCTCGGCCATCTCCGCGGACACCCCCGCCGACTCCGAGGAGCCGGGCGACGAAACCGACGACTGAGCGCGCTCCGAGCGCGGCCGCCCCAGGCCGACCTCCGGGTTTGATTCAATCGTCGGTACCAGAGAAAGGAGGTGGTCCTAACTTGAGTTCTATGTTTTCCGGGACGCTGGAGGTGTCGGGCCGCTAGGCGGCTGCGGGCCGCCCGGCGAATCCAACCCGGGCACCGGCGGAAGGCGTGAGCGGGAGATGTCCCACCTGCTCTGAACGGCGCTGACCGTTCCGAACCGCACCAAGACGAGGCCGGCTGCCGTGAGGCGGCCGGCCTTCGTCTTTCTCGAGCCAAACCGGGTGCCCGTCACCTGAACCAAGGCTCAGGTCCGCTACTTTCCCCGCCCTTCCCGTGTTCCGGCCAGAGATGAGACCAAAGCACCTCGTACCGATCCTCGTCCTCGTCGTCTCGCTGCTGGCGGCGTCGTTCGCCTTCGCCGACATGACGACGATCAAGGACGGCAAACGCGAGACCCGGGCGTTGAAGAAGAACGGTCGCGTCGACATCGTCAGCGCTGCCGCCGGCCACAGTGGTGAGCTGCTCAGGCACGAGATCGTCGTTCGCGAGAAGATCAAGACCTCGCGACGCCGCGAGCGGCCGCTGATCGGCATCAACACCCGCGGCGGCGGCGCCTCCGAGCCCGAGTTCCTCGTCTATGGGGACGACATCTTCAAGAACCGCCGCAAGGGCGATCCGAAGCGGATCGGCGCCGCCTCGCTCGACGCCGACGGCAGGCGCTGGACGTACCGCTTCGACCCGGCTGAGTTCCCGGGCGACGGGCTCGGCCGCTACGGCTGGGTCGCGTTCACGACGACGGCGAAGGCCCTCGACGTGGTTCCCGCCAACTCGTACGCGATCCACAAGCCGTAAAGACCCACCCGCGACCCGCTCCGCCCGCGGTCAGGCGGCCTGCGCCGGGGCGCCGAAGGCGAGGTACGGCTCCCAGGAGGCGGGTATCCGCGGCGCCGCGATCCTGATGAAGACGGTCGGCCCGGGCGGCTTCGGCAGCGAGGCCGGGTGCATCTCGATCTCGGCCGGAAGCCTGTTGCCCTTGCGGCGATTGCAGGGCGCGCAGGCGGCGACGATGTTGTCCCAGACGGAGAGCCCGCCGCGGCTGCGGGGGATGACGTGGTCGACGGTCAACCCGGAGCGGGTGCTGCCGCAGTACTGGCAGGTCCACGCGTCGCGGGCGAGCACCGCCTTGCGGGTGATCTTGCGGCGGTGCACATCGCGCGGGATCCGCACGTAGGAGAGCAGCCGGATCACCACCGGCCGCTCCATCTGGAAGCGCTCCGCGTGCAGCAGCTCGTCGCTGCGCTCCAGCAGCTCCGCTCGCTGCTTGAGCAGCAGTACCGCAGCCCTGCGAACGGTGCAGACGTTGATCGGCTCGTAGCTGGCGTTGAGCACGAGCACCCTGCCTCCGATCGCGGTGACCGTGGCAAGTGGAGCGTCCATCCGGCGCGATTCTATCCGGCCGGTCGGCTCAGATCGGCGCCGGGCCGCTGACCGGATAGGAGCCGAGGATGCGGACCGTCTCAGCCTGCCCGCGCAGGGCCTCGATCGCCTGCGCCTGCAGGTCGTCGTCTGCGGCACCGTCGAGGTCGATGAAGAACAGGTAGCGGCCGAGCCCCTCGCGCCGCGGCCGCGACTCGATCCTGGTCATGTTGACGCCGCGGTCCGAGAATTCCCGCAGCGCCTCGACGAGCGCTCCGGGCCGGTCGTCGCCTAGCTCGTAGAAGACGAGTGTCGTCCGCCAGGCGTCGCCGGGCTCGCGCGCCGGCCGGAAGTCGTCGTGAGTGAGCCAGACGAAGCGGGTGACGTTGTCGGCGAGGTCCTCGACGCCCTCGCGCAGGATCGTGCCCCCGAACGCGCGAGCGGCAGCGGCCGAGCCGAGCGCCGCCCAGGGCGCGTCCTCAGCGACCACCTGGCGAACTCCGTCGCTGGTCGAGGCGATCGAGCGGACCTCGGCCCCCGGGAGGTTCTCGCGGACGAAGCGGGCGCACTGCGCATTCGCCTGCGGGTGGGAGAGCACGACCTCGACCTCGTCGAGCGGGATCTCAGCCCGGGCGATCAGGTTGTGACGGATCTGGTGGTCGTGCTCGCCGATGATCCGCACGCCCGACGTGTCGAAGGCGAGCGCATCGAGCGTCGAGCGGACCGAGCCCTCGATCGAGTTCTCGAAGGGGACGAAGGCGCGCTCGACCTCGCCGACCTCGACCGCCCTGATCGCGTCGAAGATCGTCGCCCGGGGGGAGAGATCGACCGCAACGCCGGGGCTGCTCGCCACGGAGGCGAGCAGGGCCTCCTCGGTATAGGTCCCGGTCGGCCCCAGGTAGCTGACCTTCAACGGATCGCGTTCTCCTCGGCGAGCCGGATCGCGTCGCGCTCCTCCGGCGACAGCTCGAGCTCGCTGCGGCCGTCGCGCAGCGGCTTCGCGTAGACGCGCGCCTGGTCGCGCTGCAGGATCGCCGAGATGACAACGCCGTTGCCGCGCTCGTCGAGCAGCGCGACCGAGCTCGACTGCCGTCCGCTCGTCTCGTTGAAGGCGTCGTAGCGCAGCACCGAGGCCCGGGTCACGGCTCCTTCGAGTCGCCCTTCGACGGCCTCCATGCGCTCGAACAGCGACCGCGCGATCTCGTCGATCTCGACGCTGAGCTGATCGGCCCGCTCGCGGGTCGCGACCCCGTGCGCGACCAGGTCCGCGCGCCCGTGCTCACCGAGCACCTCGCGCTGCGCAGCGACGATCCGCCGATAGCGAGAGACGGCGATCAAGGCGACGATCAGTGCGATCAGCGCCACGGCGGCGGCGGCGAGCGCGACGATGCCTACTGTCGTGTTCAGATCCTCCACTGCGCTCAGAATAGGGACGACATCAGCCGATGCCGTCGGCCGCTCGTCCGGCTCAGCCGAAGGTGATCTCGTAGGTCGACTCGTTGTTCGAGTCGACCTGCTCGCCGCAGACCGATGCGACGGTGACCGTGATCGAGACCGTGTCCCCTGCTTTCGGCGCCGGCTTCGGCGGGATCGTCACGGTGGCGATCTCCGCCGGCTCGACCGAGGAGATCGTCTGGCTGCCGGTCAGGTCGCCGTCCATCGTCACGTTGATGTCGCTCTCGGGCGAGTCGCCCTGGTTCTCGACGGCGATCTCGAACTCGGTCCCGTCCGCAGTCACGGTGTTGGTCGTGTCGGGCGTCAGCGCGACGCCCTCGGGCTGAGCGGTGGTCGACGAGAGCGCCAGGCCGTGGGTGCCCGTGATCTTGCTCTCGTCGCAGTTGGCGAGGTCGCTCGAGCCGGTGCCGGCCCCGGAGACGGCGGCCTCGACCGTGGACAACTCGAGCCAGTTCGGGTTGTCGGGTAGGAACTGGCTGTCCGGGACGCCCTCCTCGACGACGATCTCCTGGGCGGTGAGGGCCTGCTCGATCTCGAACTGCGCGCGCGAGAAGAGGACGTCGCTGGAGAGCAGCACCCGCATCTGCTCCTCGATCTTCTCGGCCGCCTTCTGCGATCCGGCCTCGCCCTGTGCGTCGGGGATCTGCTCTGCGATCACGTCGAGCGCGTCCTGCCGCATCTGGTAGGAGAGTGCGATCTGGGTCTGGGCACCGGAGAGGTCGTCGGGGTTGTCGAGGTTCTGGGCCCGGTCGGCGAGGCCGGCCATCGTGCCCCGGGCGCCGTTGATCTCGGTGCTGAGCGCGATGTCCCCGTTGGTGGAGTCGCCGGTGAGCGCCCCGAACACCTCGTCGCTGACCTGCTTGGTCTCGACGGTGAGCGCGTCGAGGTCGCTGACGTAGTTCTTGTAGGCGCGCTCCTCGCGTGCGTTGAGGCAGCCGCGAAAGGCGAGGAAGAGCAGGATCAGGATCACGATCGCGATCCCGAGCAGGGTCAGCTGCCGGGAGCGAATCTGCTGCCGCGAGGGGCCGCCGCCGGCGGGAACCGGAGCATCGTCGAAACCGCGCGAGGAGCTGCGGCGCGGGCGTGGGCGGGGGGCGGAGCGGCCTCGTCTGGCCCTGGGGGCCGGCTCGGCGGCCTCGGCCGCTGCCTCGGGCTCGGCATCCGGTTCACCGATGCGGCGACTCTCCCGAGTGGGCTGGTCGCTCGATGGAGCGTCGTCGTCGTCGTCGAAGAAGTCCAAGGCGGTCTCCGGGTGCTCCTTTCGCCACAACGATTATTACCCCTGCACCTGTCGCCAAGGGCCGCACCCGGGCGAAAGGCCGATTCGGCCGCTTCCGCGCGCCGTTCGCCGGCGCACACGGCAGGAGCCGGAGGCACGGCGGCGAACTCCCGAGCCGTGGTCGAAGGCGAGCGCATCCTGGGCAGATTCACGGTCGGTGAGCGGATCGGCAAGGGCGGATACGGGACCGTCCACCGCGCCTGGGACGAGCGCCTCTGCCGCCACGTCGCCGTCAAGGCCGTTGAAGGCGAGGCCGCCGGCCGGGTGATGCGCGAGGCGCACGCCGCCGCGCGGCTCAACCACCCGGGCATTGTCACTCTCTACGAACTCGGCACCGAGAACGGCGTCACCTATCTCGTCAGCGAGCTCGTCCAGGGCCCGAACCTGCGCGAGCACGCCGCCGCCGGCGAGCTCAGCGATCGCGACCTCGCCGAGATCGGGGCCGAGATCTGCCTTGCGCTCGCCCACGCCCACGGCCAGGGCGTCGTCCATCGCGACCTCAAGCCCGACAACGTCCTGATCCGCCGCCGCCGCGGCAAGCGGTTGCGCCCGAACGGAAGCGGCGAGCAGGCGCTGCTCGCGGACTTCGGCATCGCCGCCGTCGCTGACGAGCCGACCCTGACGGCGACCGGACAGGTCGTCGGCACGCTCGCCTACATGTCGCCGGAGCAGGCGGCCGGGGAGCCGGCCGGGCCGGAGTCCGACGTCTACTCCCTGTCGCTCACCCTCTACGAGCTCTGGGCCGGCTACAACCCGGTCGCCGCCGGCAGCCCGGCCGCAACCGCGAAACGGATCGGCACCCTGCTGCCGCCGCTCGAGGAGGTCAGGCCCGAGCTGCCGCCCGGACTGACGGCGGCGGTCGACGCCGGCCTCGAGCCCGATCCGGAGTTGCGACCGACGCTGGCCGAGCTCCACGACGCGCTCGAGGCGATGGCCGGCGCCCTGCACCCGGATCGCCCCGTACCCGAGCCGGAGGAGGAGGCGCCCCTGACGCCGCTGCCGGAGGCGATCCCGGCACGCCCGTTCGCGGTCCTGCTCGCCGCCGGAGCGGTCGCCGCGCTCGGCCTGCTCGCCGGCTACCCGGGCGTGGCGATCGCGATCGCGGCCTTGATGGCGCCCGCGGCGCTGCTGCTCTCGAGCCCGCGCGACTGGATCGCACCGGCGCTGGCGCCGGTCCTCGGCCTGGTTGGCCTCGCGCCCCTCTTCCTCGTCTACGCGGCGCGCCATCCGCGACCGCTCGCCCGCGCCGCGCTCGCCGGCCTCGGCTGGGCCTGGACCGCGGTCGTCGCCTCGATCCTCGGCAAGGCGCTCGGCGTCACCCCGGGCGAACCGGCGGGCGACTGGGCAGTCTCCGGGCGCGGCGCGGTCGACGGTCTGCTGAGCCCGCTCGTAGCCGCTGATCCCGTCGCGACCTGCCTGATCTGGGTCGGCGCCGCAGTGCTGCTCGGCGCCCTGCTCGAACTCACTGCGCCGGCGCTGCTGCTGGTCCTCGGCTTGGTCTGGTCGGCCCTGCTCGTGGCCGCGCTCAGCGCCGTCGGCGGCCCGGCGGCAGCGTCGGCCCTGCTCGCTCCGGCGCTGATCGCCGCCATCGCCTGGATCGCTTGGGACCGCGCCGGCCGCCCCGAGCTGCCCTTCGCCGTGCCGAGGTTCCCGGCCGGCCTCGCATCGATCGGATCGCGAGGCGCCGAGCCCGAGCAGCGCGCGCCGACACGCCGTCCGCGCCCCGCACGGCCGGCAGGCCCGCTTCAGGACGACCGCGCGAGGGCCACCCGAGCCGCTTCCAGGCACGTCCAGGCTGCCTTGCACGGTGCTGGATCCCGGGCCGGGTTGCCGTAGCATTCCCGGTGTCCGCCGGCCCCCTGGCGGTGGTGATGAGCCTTCCCCGCGTCGCCTCCGGAGGGCGACGAGGGAAAGGAGGGGAACAATCGCATGAGCGTGCTGCGCAATCTCGAAGCAAGGATCGAAGGCCTCGTCGAAGGGGTCTTCAGCCGTGCCTTCTCCTCCCAGGTCCAGCCGGTCGAGATCGCCCGCAAGCTTGCCAAGGAGATGGACTCGCACCGGACCGCCTCCGTCTCCCAGGTCTACGCGCCGAACCAGTACACCGTCTGGCTCTCCCAGGAGGATCACGACCGGCTCGAGGGATACGAGCGCTCGCTCTCCCAGGAGCTCTCGGCCTATCTGCTCGAGCACGCCCGGCGTCAGGATTACGCGCTGCTGACCCGGCCCGAGGTGCTGATCGAGGCCGACGAACGGCTCCGCCTCGGCGAGTTCGGGATCCAGCCGCGCCTCGTCAAGCCGCCCGCCCGCAAGGGCGAGACCGGCGAGCAGGGCCAGAACGGCCACACGATGGTCTACTCCGCCCCAGCCGCGAAGCCGGAGAAGAAGCGCGACCGCACCGCACCGCTGACCTCGACGCGGGCGATCGTCTCGATGGGGGACCGTCGCTACGTGCTCGACGGGCCCGTCGCCTCGCTGGGTCGCTCACGCGAGTGCGACTGTGTCTTCGAGGACCCGAACATCTCGCGGCGCCACGCGGAGCTGAGACAGGCTTCGAACGGCGACTGGACCGTCCGCGACCTCGGGTCGACGAACGGGGTCAAGATCAACGGTCGCCGCGTCGAATCGACCCGCCTCGCCCCGGGCGACGAGGTCACGCTGGGAACCACGAGCTTCGTCTTCGACATCGAGCAGTGAGAGGCGCGACCCACCCACTGCCGTGCCTCGGGGGGCGGGCGTAGACCATGGACGGTGATCCACTTGCCGTCGCGCTCAAGTTCGGGTTCCTCGCGGTGCTCTACCTGTTCCTGTTCTTGGTCGCGCGCAGCGCCCTCAAGGACCTCCGCCGCGGCACCGCCCCCGGAGTCGGCCCGGCCGAGGGCACCGGCCTGCACGATGCGGCCCCGGCCCGCGTCGCTGCGACCGACGCCTGGCTCGTCGCCCTCTCGGGCGCCGGCATGGAGATCGGCGAGCGCATCGACCTGTTCGGCGGCGTCTCGATCGGCCGCGGCGCCGATGCCGACGTCCGCATCGAGGACCGCTTCGCCTCGACGATCCACTGCCGCGTATACAGCCGTGGCAACAGCTACTTCGTCGAGGACATGAACTCGACCAACGGCACCTACCTGAACGGCAACCAGGTCACCGGCGACGCCGAGCTGCACGATCTCGACGAGCTCTCGATCGGCGACACGACCTTCCGCTTCGAGCTCTCGATTCCCGATCCGGTGGCTGGGTAGGGTCAGGCGATGCTGCAGGTCACCGAGGCAGTCCACCGAACCGACGTCGGCCGGCAGCGGGAGGCGAACGAGGACTCGTTGTTCGCCCGTGCGCCCGTGTTCGCGGTCGCCGACGGCATGGGCGGCGCCCAGGCCGGCGAGGTCGCATCGCAGATCGCCGCCGCGGCGTTCGAGGCCGAGCCGCCAGAGGGCGCCTCGGAGACCTGGCTGCGGGACACGGTGCAGCGCGCGAACCGCGAGATCTTCGACTTCGCCCAGGGCGACACCTCGCGCTCGGGCATGGGGACGACGCTGACGGCGGCGCTCGTCGACGGCGACGCCGTCTCCTTCGGCCACGTCGGCGACTCGCGCGCCTACCTGTTCCGTGACGGCCGGCTGAGCCAGCTCACCAACGACCACTCGCTCGTCGAGGAACTGCGGCGCCAAGGCAAGCTGACCCGCGCCCAGGCGGCCGAGCACCCGCAGCGCTCGGTGATCACGCGCGCGCTCGGGCCCGAGCCCGACGTCGCCGTCGACACGATGACCGTCCAGGGCAAGCCCGGCGACATCTTCCTGCTCTGCAGCGACGGCCTGACGACGATGATCAACGACGAGCAGGTGGCGGCGATCATCGAGCGCTCCGACTCGCTCGACACCGCGGCGCGCAAGCTCGTCCGCGCCGCCAACGACCATGGCGGCCGCGACAACATCACCGTGTTGCTCTTCCGACTCGACGATCCGGACTCGACGCCGGCCGAGGAGGGCGCGACCCTGGTCGGGCCCAGCGCCGAGGCCGAGGGCCTGACCGCGGACAACGTCCGCGCCGGCGGCGCGGCCGCCTCGGCACGCGCGGCGCGGCCCGAGCGCCCGATCGCAGTCCCGAGCGGCCGGGCGCAGACGAAGGGCCCGTGGCGCGGCCGAATCGCCAAGGGCCTGCTGGCGCTGATCGTGATCGCGGCGATCGCCTTCGGCGCCTGGTACGGCAACCGGCAGGTCTACTTCCTCGGCACCGACGAGGCCGGCCGGGTGACCCTCTACCGCGGCCTGCCCTACGACCTGCCGCTCGGCATCGAGCTCTACTCGGAGTCCTTCTCGAGCCCGGTCACGCTCGACGCGCTACCCGAGGAGCGCCGCGAGTCCGCGATCGACCATGAGCTCCGCTCCCGCGACGACGCGGTCTCGCTGCTCGAGGACCTGCAGGCCGCGGCCGAGGCCGAGAGCCCGGTTCCGGGCACGGGGACCGGGGGCACGAACGGCACCGGCGGCAGTGGGGGTTCCGGCGGCTCAGGCACCGGCACCGGCACCGGAGGCTCGGGCGCCGGCGGCACGGCCGGCGGGCAGCAGCAGACGGGCGGAGGCGGTAACGGCGGATGAGTGCCCGCAACCGGGAGCTGATCAGCCTGGTCCCGGTCGCGCTGCTGATCACCGGTGGGTTCGCGGCCGTCTTCAGCGCCCAGGGGTCACGGGTCGACGACCTGAGCCTGACCTTCGGGCTCTACTTCCTGGCCGTCTGTTTCGCGACGCACATGGTGATCCGCTTCCGGCTCCCGAACGCGGATCCGTACCTGTTCCCGCTGATGGCGCTGCTGGCGGCGATCGGGCTGGTGATGCTCTACCGCATCGACGAGAGCTTCGCCCGCAACCAGGCTTCGCTGATGGTCGTCGGGCTCATCCTCTTCATCCTCACGATCTTCTTCCTTAAGGACTACCACGCCCTCGAGCGCTACCGGTACATAATCGCTGCGGTCGGGATCTTCCTGCTGTTCTCGCCCCGGGTACTGGTCGACTCCGAGGTCGTCAACCGGACGGGCGCCTACATCAACGCAAGCATCGGGCCGATCAGCTTCCAGCCGTCCGAGTTCGGCAAGCTCGCGATCATCATCTTCCTCGCCAGCTACCTGCGCGAGAAGCGCGAGGTGCTGATCGTCGGGGCGCGGCGCATTCTCGGCGTCACCCTGCCGCCCCTCAAGCACTTCGGGCCGCTGCTGGTCGTCTGGGGAGCGGCGATGATGATGCTGCTCGTCGTTCGCGACCTCGGCGCCTCGCTGATGTTCTTCGGTGCCTTCCTCGCGCTGCTCTACGTGGCGACGAGCCGCGTCTCCTTCGTCGTCATCGGCATGACCCTGTTCCTCGGCGGCGCCTACGTGCTCTCGAACACGATCAGCCACGTCGGCGACCGCGTCGATATCTGGCTCGATCCGTACAAGGACGCCAGCGGCGCCGGCTACCAGGTCCTGCAGTCGATGTTCGCGCAGGCCGACGGCGGCCTCTTCGGTCAGGGGATCGGCGGCTCGCTGCTCTATCCCGCTGCCAACGAGCCGCCGCTGATCCCCGAGGTGCAGACCGACTTCATCTACGCGCTGATCACGAACGAGCTCGGCCTGTTCGGCGCCGGCGGTGTGATCCTGATCTACGCGCTGATCGCGGCCCGCGGTTTCAAGACCGCGATCCTCGCCGAGGACGGCTTCTCGAAGCTGCTCGCGACCGGCCTGACCGCCGTCTTCGCGCTGCAGGCATTCGTGATCATCGGCGGCGTCACCCGGGTGATCCCCCTGACCGGCGTGACGCTCCCGTTCGTCTCCTTCGGCGGTAGCTCGGTGATCGCGAACATGGTCCTGCTGGCGCTGCTGCTGCTGATCTCCGACCGTGCCCGCCGCCCCAAGCCCGGAGGGACCGCATTCGGATGAACGCCTCGATCACCAAGCTCTACGCGTTCCTGCTGCTGCTCTACGTGCTGCTCGTGGCGCTGACCTCGAACTGGACCGTCTTCGACGCCGAGGACCTCGAGGCGAAGACCGCGAACAAGCGCCCGCTGCTCGAACAGCAGAAGATCGCCCGCGGCGAGATCCGCTCGGTCGACGGCGAGCTGCTCGCCGTCTCCGAGCCCGAGGGCCAGGGCGAGAGCAAGCGCTTCGTCCGCGAGTACCCGCAGGGCTCGCTGTTCGGCAACCCGGTCGGTTACGACTTCGTCGACGAGGGGCGGACCGGGATCGAGCTCTCCGAGAACAGCGTTCTCGTCGGCGACGAGAACGAGTTTGCGACGATCCTCGAGCAGCTCCAAGGCCAGACCGAGAAGGGCTCGGACCTGACCGTGACTCTCGATGCCGGCGCCCAGCGCGCCGGCACTGACGCGCTCGCCGGCCGGCCCGGCTCGGTCGTCGCGATCGAGCCCGCGACCGGCGCCGTCCGCGCGATGGTCTCGACGCCGGGCTTCGACCCGAACGAGATCCCCGAGCGGATCAAGGAGTTCAACACGCTCGGGAAGGACGAGCCACCTGTCCTGCTCAACCGCGCCACCCAGGGCCGTTACCCGCCCGGTTCGACGATGAAGGTCGTGACCGCCGCGGCAGCGCTCGACTCGGGCGAGTTCACGCCCGACAGCGTCGTCAACGGGAACAGCGGTGTGGATATCTCCGGCGTGCCGCTCGAGAACTCCGGAGGCCAGGACTTCGGTGAGATCTCGCTGACCACGGCCCTGACCAACTCGGTCAACACGGTCTGGGCCCAGGTTGCCGAGCAGCTCGGGCCAGAGACGATGGTCGAGTACATGAAGCGGTTCGGCTTCTACGAGCTACCCGAGCTCGACTACCCGGATTTCCAGATGACGGCGTCGGGCCCGCGCAAGACCAGCGGCGCGCTCGTCGAGGAGGGTTTCGACGTCGGCCGCGCCGCGATCGGCCAGGGCGGCGAGGAGGGCCAGATGCTGGTCACGCCGCTGCAGATGGCCGAGGTCGTCGCCACGGTCGCCAACGGCGGCACGTTGATGAAGCCGACGTTCCTGCAGCAGGTCACCGATCCCGACGGGCGCGTCACCGACGAGCTCGACCCGGAGGAGCAGAGCGAGGTGATCAGCGAGGAGAGCGCCCAGCAGCTGACCGAGATGATGCTCAACGTGACCGAGGACCCGGAGGGCACGGCGTCAGGCTTCACGGTCGCCGGCCAGAGCTTCCCGGGCAAGACCGGCACCGCCGAGATCGACCCGGACTCGCGCCTCAACCAGGTCTGGTTCGTGATGTTCGCGCCGGCGGAGGACCCGCAGATCGCGGTCGCGGCGACCGTCGAGCGCTGCACGGGCTGCTTCGGCGGCGATACTGCTGCCCCGATTGCACAGGCCGTCGCCGAAGAGATCCTCGCCGGCCAGGGCTGACCAGCACCAGACTCACGATGAGACTCACCGAAGGACAGACGATCGACGGCCGCTACCTGCTCCAGCGCAGGATCGGCTCGGGCGGGATGGCGGATGTCTGGCTCGCCCGCGACAGCGAGCTCGGCCGCGAGGTCGCGATCAAGGTCCTGCACGACAACTTCGCTCGCGACTCCGAGTTCGTCGACCGCTTCCGCCGCGAGGCCTCGGCCGCCGCCGGTCTCCAGCACCCGAACGTGGTCGCCGTCTACGACCGCGGCGCCGTCGAGGACAGCTACTACATCGCGATGGAGTACGTGGAGGGCTCGACCCTTCGCGACCTGATCAGCCGTGGGCTCGGGATCTCCGAGTCGGTCGAGGTCACCCGGCAGGTCCTTGCCGCGGCCGGCTTCGCGCACGAGCGCGGCTTCGTCCACCGCGACCTGAAGCCGATGAACGTGCTGATCGACCGCTCGGGCCGGGTCCGCGTCACCGACTTCGGTATCGCCCGCGCCGGCAACTCTGAGATCACCCGGACCGGCTCGGTGCTCGGCACGGCCCAGTACCTGAGCCCCGAGCAGGCGCAGGGCTTCGAGGTGACCCAGACCTCCGACATCTACTCGATCGGGGTGATGCTGTTCGAGATGCTGACCGGCCGCGTCCCCTTCGACGGCGACAACGCCGTCGCGATCGCGATGAAGCAGGTCTCCGAGGAGCCACCCGCGCCGAGCACGATCAACCCCTCGGTGCCGCCGGCGCTCGACTCGGTCGTGCTCAAGGCCCTCGCCAAGGACCCGGCCCAGCGCTACTCGTCCGCCGCCGAGATGCAGGTCGCCCTCGACGCCGCCGAGGCGAATCCCGAGATCGCCGGCCACACCGAGCGCTACGCGGCCTACGAGGTGCCGATCGAGGAGCCGCGCTGGAAGTGGTGGGCACTCGGCGCACTCGCCGTGCTCCTGGTCGGCTTCCTGATCTGGTTCTTCTTCCTGCGTGGCGACGACGGAGTCCGGGTACCGGGAGTGACCGGCGACCAGGTGACGGCAGCGACGCTCGAGTTGCAGCGGGCGGGCTTCGACGTCGACGTCGAGCGGACGGAGAACCCGGCCCCGGAGGGCACGGTGCTCGAACAGGACCCGCGCGGCGGCGAGCGGGCCGAGGAGGGCTCGACGGTGACGCTCTCGGTCAGCCTCGGCCCGGCTCCGGTTGCCGTCCCCGACGTCGTCGGCAAGACCGAGCAACAGGCCCGGAAGAAGCTGCGCAAGGCCGGTTTCGAGGTCGAGGTCGAGGAACGCGCCAGCGACAGCGTCCCGGCCGGGCGGGTGATCGAGACCGACCCCGCGGCCGGCTTCGAGGCCGCAGCGGGGGAGACCGTGACCCTGATCGTCTCGCGCGGCGCCAACACGGTGACCGTCCCCGACGTCGTCGGCCTCGACCGCTTCGATGCCGAGGCCCAGCTCGAGGCGGCCGGGTTCGTCGTCAACACCGAGCCCCAGAATGACGACGCACCCGAGGACCAGGTGATCCGCCAGATCCCCGGCGCCGGGGAAACGGCCTCGAAGGGCGATGAGGTGACGATCGTCTACTCGACGGGCGCCGGCTCCGTTCAGGTCCGCAGCTACGTCGGCCAGGAGGAGGGCTACGCGGTCAGCCAGCTCGAAGGCGCCGGCCTCTCCGTCAACGTCGATCGGGTCGACACCGACGATCCCTCCGAGGACGGGATCGTGCTCTCTCAGTCGCCCTCGTCGGGCCGGGTGACGGCCGGTAGCCTGGTTCGCCTGACCGTCGGTGAGTACGTACAGCCCGAGGAGCCCACGACGACGACCACGGACCCCGCGCCGTGAGGGTGGCGGTACTGCGCGGCGGCCGCTCGAGCGAGCATCCGATCTCGTTGCTCTCCGGCGCCGCGGTCGCGGCCGGCCTGCTCGAGGCGGGTCACGAGGTCGTCAACGTCCTGGTCGAACGCGACGGCCGCTGGATCTGCGACGGGGAGGAAATCGCGCTCAGGCCGGCCGGCGGCCTGCTCGGCTGCGACGTTGCCTTCCCGGTCATGCATGGTCCCTACGGCGAGGACGGCACCGTGCAGGGGATGCTCGAGGGCCTCGGCATTCCCTACGCCGGCCCGGGCGTGCTCGCCGCCGCGACGACGATCGACAAGCTCACCTGCAAACGGCTGCTGGCGGCACGGAGGATCCCGCAGGTCGACTTCTGCCAGGCGTACGGTCCCGGCTCCGGGCGGAGCGGTGACGGGGAAGGCGATTGGCGCAGCGAGGTCGAGGCCCTGGGCCTGCCGGTCTGGGTCAAGCCCTCGCGACTCGGGTCGAGCGTCGGCATCGTCAAGGTCACCGATCCCGAGGACCTCGACGCGGCCGTGATCGAGGCGGCGCGCCACGATCCCCGCGTGATCGTCGAGGGCCACTGCGACGGCCTCGAGGTCGAGTGCTCGGTGCTCGGCAACGCGGAGCCAGAGGCGTCGGTCCCGGGTCAGATCGACGCCCACGCCGATTGGTACGACTACGAGGCCAAGTACGAGGCCGGCGGCATGGACCTGATCGTGCCGGCCGAGATCGACGAGGCGACGACGGAGCGCGTCCGCTCGCTCGCGCTCGAGGTCTTCCGCGCCTGCGACTGCAGCGGTCTCGCCCGTTGCGACTTCTTCGTGCGCGAGGACGGCGAGGTCCTCGTCAACGAGATCAACACGCTTCCGGGCTTCACCGAGACCAGCGTCTACTCGCGCCTGTTCGAGGCCAGCGGGATCCCCTACCCGGATCTCTGCGACCGGCTCGTCCGGCTCGGGATCGAGCGCGCCGAGACCCAGCGAAGCTACGAGTTCTAGGAGCCGGAGCCGCCATCCTCGCCCACGACGATCGCGGCACGGGGGAGACGGTCGTCCTGCTCCACGCCGGGATCGCCGATCGGCGGATGTGGAGGGATGAGCTCGTCCGGCTTGCGGGGACCGGCCACCGCGCGGTCGCGATCGACCTGCCCGGCTTCGGTGACTCGCCGCCGCCGACGGAGGTCGATGCTCCGTGGATCGATGTGCTCGAGACTCTCGACGAGCTCGGCATCGAGCGCTTCGCCCTCGTCGGCAACTCGTATGGCGGTGCCGTCGCGATGCGGATCGCGGCGCTGGCGCCCGAGCGTGTCGCCTGCCTGATGCTGGTCTCGCCGCCGCCCCTCGACCTCGAGCCCTCGCCCCTCCTCCGCGCCGTCTGGGACGCCGAGGAGGAGGCGCTCGATCGCGGCGACGTCGAGGCAGCGACCCGCGCGGTCGTCGACGGCTGGACCCTCGGGGACTCCCCGCCCGCCCTCCGCAACCGCATCGCCGAGATGCAGCGCCGAGCCTTCGAGCTGCAGCTCGCCGCTCCCGAGGCTCCCGAGGGCGACGACCCGCTCGAGGACGGAGCCGGCCCGCTCGCCGACCGCGTCCCGACCCTCCTCGTCACCGGCGGACGCGACATCCCCGACTTTCGCGACGGAGCCCAACGCCTCGCAGCGCAACTCGGTCTCGAGGGGGCGGTCGCGATCGAGGCCGCCGGCCACCTCGCGCCGCTCGAGCAGCCGGAGGCCGTTCCGGGAGCTGCTCGACGGGCTCCTCGCCGCGCTGGCTCGACACCTAACGCCCGCCGCCAACACCACGAACGTCCCTCAGACCTATCTATAGAGGCACCTGAGGGACGTTCGACCTCGTGGCGGTCGGACGGCGCTGCGGCCGCCGCTCAGGAGATCAGGCGGGCGTCGGAGATCTCGACCCGGAAGCCGTCCTCGCCGTCGGGCGCCGGCGCCAGCTCGGTGATCCAGATCAGGAAGTAGCGGTTCGCCGCGGTCGCGTTGAGCTCGATCACCTGCTCGTCGTCCTCGACCGTGATCGGGCCCGCGAGCGGCTCACCCCACTTCCTCAGTGTGGTCGGTGGGGAGGAGGCATCGGAGCCGTAGACCTCGACCGTCCAGCCGGTCTCGGGCGTGTTGATCACGAGCTCGGTCGGCGTCACGGGCTCGCCGGCGTCGAGGACCATCCCGACGCCCGGCTTGAGCGCGGAGAGCTCGGCGAAGTCGTAGGTCTCCGTGGTCCAGGCGGTGCCGTCCTTATTGCCGTCGGTCGCGAAGCTGAGTTCCTCGTCGTGCTCGACGCCGTCCCCGGGGGCGGGGTCGAAGGCCTCAATCGCGGTCGCCTCGATCGGCGTGCCACCGCTCGTGCTCTCCGGCGGCGCCTCCTGCGAGGGCCCCTCGTCGCCGGTCAGAGCCGCGATCGCAATGGCCGCGGCCGCAGCCGCGATCAGCAGCAGCGCTCCTGCCCAGGACATGCTCTTGCGGCTGGGCAGCTTACGGCGCTTGCGCGGTACCGAGTCCAGCACGGTCGTCGCTTCGCCGGTCGCGTGACCGGCGCGGACGACTTCGACCTCGAGCGCCTGCTCGAGATCGGCGAGGAAGTGGTTCATGTCCGGGTAGCGGTCGTCAGGGTCCTTGGCGACGGCCCGCTCCAGCGCTGCGGCGAGCGCGGCCGAGGTTTCCGGCCGTTTCTTCTGCACGTCGGGGACGTTTTCGTTGACGTGCTTCATCGCGACGCCGACCTGGGTCTCAGCGACGAAGGGAACGTCGCCGGTCAGCATCTCGTAGAGGAGGATCCCGAGCGAGTAGACGTCGGTGCGCGCGTCGACCTCTTTACCCATCGCCTGCTCGGGTGAGACGTAGTCGGTGGTGCCGAGAACCCGGCCGGTCGCCGTCAGACCATGCGCCTCGAGCGAGCGGGCAATCCCGAAATCGGTGATCTTCGCCCGGCCCTCTGCGTCGATCAGGACGTTCTGGGGCTTGACATCGCGGTGGATGAGGCGGGCAGCGTGAGCGGCGGCGAGTCCGCGGCCGATCTCGATCGCGTATGCGGTTGCCTCGTCGAGGCCGAGCCGCCCCTCGGTGTCGATCCGCTTCTTCAGCGTCTCGCCGGGTACGTACTCGAAGACGATGTAGGGGTGGCCGCCGTCGTCGCCGGCGTCGATTACGGCGACGAGGTTCGGGTGCGAGAGTGAGGCGACCGCGCGGGCCTCGCGGCGGAAGCGCTCGAGCTGGTCCTCCTGGTCGGAGATCTCGCGGTGCATGATCTTGATCGCGACCCGGCGGTCGAGGACCTCGTCGACGGCCAGGTAGACGGTCGACATGCCGCCGCTGCCGAGTTTCGACTCCAGGCGGTAGCGCCCGGAGAGTTGGGTGCCGATCATCGTCATGCGGCTACCGGCCCCGCCGATCTGTCGGTGGGGCGGCCGAACGGGTCGCCACGATCTCGTTCTGCGCGCGCATCACTGTCGAGTATTTTCGATCCTGACGCACGATGCAGTCGCAGGCCCCGTGCCGAAGGAAGGTTTGCGAGATCTCGTGCGGCACGGGCCCCAATGATGGCGACCGGAGCACGTGGGCGGGGAAGGCGGCCGTGAGTCGGTCGGCAGCGGCGAGCGCCGCTGCTCAGTCGCGGGGGTCGAGCCCGGCGAGTTGGATCTCGAGCAGGCGTTCGGAGGTGCCCGGCAGGTCGTCCTCGATCTGGACCACGTGGCCGAGCGCGCAGGTGCACATGACGATGTCCTCCCAGGTCAGGTCGGAGCGGACGCCGCCCTCGGCCCGGGCCTCGCTGACGAGCCGCTCGAGCGAGGGGATCAGGCCTGGCGTCTCGCGCGCGATCGGGGCGTGGACGGCGACGGCCGTGTTCATCGCCTCATAGAGGCCGCGGTCGGTGCCCTGTACGGCGCAGGCGGAGCGGATGTAGTGATCGAGCCGCCCACGGGCGTTGAGATCGTCGCGGGCCAGCGCCTCCTCCATCAGCGCTCGCAGCGAGACGAACTTCTCGCGCACGAGCTCGGCGACGAGCGCCTGCTTGTCGGGGAAGCGCCTGTAGAGCGTGCCGACGCCGAGGCCGGCCTCGCGGGCGATGTCGGCCATGTCGGTCTCCGCGCCGTGCTCGGACATCAGCTTGCGCGCTGCCTCGAGGATCCGCTCGCGGTTGCGGACGGCGTCGGCCCGCAGTCGCGGAGCCACCGTGGCTGTGCTCGTCTCGGCCATCACAGCGAAGAGTAGTGCTACCACCCGCCAAACGGAAATGATATTCCGTATAGTGGAAGCGGAACACTACTTCCGTTTACTTCGCAGCAAGGCAGGGAGGCATCGATGCCGGACTTGAGCAAGAGCAACTTCAACCCGTGGGCGGCGCTGGCGCTGCTCTGCGCCGCCCAGTTCATGGTCGTCCTCGACGCCTCGATCGTCAACGTGGCGCTGCCGTCGATCGGCGAGGCGCTCGATATCTCCCAGGAGAACCTCTCCTGGGTCGTCAATGCATACGTGCTCTTCTTCGGCGGCTTCCTGCTGCTCGGCGGCCGGCTCGCCGACCTGATCGGCCGCCGCACGATCTTCGTCGCCGGCCTCGCCCTGTTCAGCGCCGCGTCGCTGGCCGGCGGCCTGGCGACGAACGAGACGCAGCTGATCATCGCCCGGGCCCTGCAGGGCCTCGGCGGCGCGATGTTCTCGCCCGCTGCCCTGTCGCTGATCACGGCGATCTTCAAGCAGGGGCCCGATCGCAACAAGGCGCTCGGCGCCTGGGGTGCCGTTGCCGGTTCCGGCGGCGCCGTCGGCGTCCTGCTTGGTGGCATCCTCACCGACTTCGCTGGCTGGGAGTGGGTGCTGTGGGTGAACGTGCCGATCGGCCTTCTCGCGATCGTGCTCAGCTACCGCCTCTTGCCCGAGAGCAAGATCGTGGCGACGAAGCGCCACTTCGACATTCCCGGCGCGATCTCGGTCACGGCCGGGCTCTCGATCCTCGTCTACGCGCTCGTCGACGCCGACTCGGCGGGGTGGGGCTCGACCCAGACGATCCTCCTGCTGATCGTCTCGGCGGCGCTGCTCAGTGCCTTCGTCGGCGTCGAGCGCCGCGCGCCGGCGCCCCTGGTCCCGGGTCGCCTGGTCGAGATCGCGACCGTCCGCGGGTCGAACATCGTCGCCCTGCTGGTCGGCGCCAGCCTGTTCTCGATGTTCTTCTTCGTCTCGCTCTACATGCAGCAGGTGCTCGGGTTCAGCCCGCTGGAGACGGGCCTCGCCTACCTGCCGCTGGCGGTGACGATCATCATCTCGGCCGGCCTCGCCTCGCAGCTGGTGACGAAGATGGGCTTCAAGCCGATCCTGATGGTCGGGCTCGCGTTCATCGCCGTCGGGCTCGCGTGGTTCTCGCAGGTCTCGACCGGCGGCTCGTACGTCGCCGACGTGCTCGGCCCGTCGCTACTGGCGGCGGTCGGCCTCGGCTTCTCGTTCGTGCCGGTCACGATCGGCGCCGTCTCGGGGATCTCGAACGACGATGCGGGGATTGCCTCGGGCCTGATCAACGCCTCCCAGCAGATCGGTGGCGCGCTCGGCCTCGCCGTCCTGGCGACGATCGCCAACGGTCGCACCGACGATGCGATGGAAGCGGCGGGCGGCGACCCGGCGGCGCTGCCCGCGGCCCTCACAGATGGGTTCCAGGCGGCGTTCGTCGTCGGCTCCGGCTTCGCGGTCCTCGGCCTGATCCTCGCCTACCTGCTGATCGACAAGCGCGACAGCAAGAAGTTCGCCGAGGAGGGCGCCGAGAACGTGCCCGTGGCGGCCTGACCACGGATCCAGCGCCCCCCGCGTGCGGCACTGGGCTTAGCCGCGCCTTAGCCGCTCGACCTACCTTCGGCCGATGGAGCCGGTCGCGGGGAATGAGCGCAGGCGCAGGTCGGCGCGGGCCGAGCTCTTCCAGCTGACGCTGGTCGTCGCGCTCGCCCTGCTGCTGGCGTTCGCGGTCCAGGCCTACGCGGTCAAGCCCTATGCGATCCCCTCGGGTTCGATGCAGCCGACGCTCGAGCCGGGCCAGCGCGTGCTCGTCGACCGCGCCACCGAGCACCTCGGCTACACGCCCGCGATCGGCGACGTCGTCGTCTTCAACCCGCCGCTCTCAGCCGCCCCCGGAGAGTGGCCCGCGGGCGACGACTTCCGCGAGTGCGCGCAGCCGTCGAAGCAGCGGGTGCCGGGCACGGCCTGTGCGGTCAGTGGTGCCGAGCACGCCGACGAGGCCTTCATCAAGCGGGTCGTCGCCGGACCGGGCGACACCCTCGCGATCCGTCGCGGCGTCCCGATCGTCGACGGCGAGCCGGTCGAGGGCGACTGGAGCACGATCCCCTGCGGCGCCGGCCCGGGCTGCGACTTCCCCCGCGAGATCGTCGTCCCCGACGGCAGCTTCTTCGTGATGGGCGACAATCGCCCCAATAGCCAGGACAGCCGCTTCTGGGGGCCCGTGCCCCGGGACTGGATCATCGGCCGCGCGATGGCCACGTACTGGCCGCCGTCGCGGGTCGGAGGTCTCTAGGGCACCAGACCTTTACGGCCTCGGGGCCTTCGGGCGCTAGGGCCGGCTCACCTGTCCGGCGTCGCCGTTCACCGAGCCGATCCGGCGGCTGCCGGGATGGTGCGCAGCGAGCAGCGCGGTCGCAGCATCGGCGTCAGCCTCGGGTACGACGACGACGAAGCCGAGGCCCATGTTGAAGACCTCGTACATCTCGGCGGCGTCGACGCCGCCCTGCTCGGCGATCAGATCGAAGACCGCCGGCACCGGCAGCGGGTCCTCGAGCGCGTAGCCAACCGAGCGCGAGAGCCGCAGCAGGTTGTTGAGGCCGTCGCCGGTGATGTGGGCGAGGCCGCGGACGTCGGCCCCGGAGCCGAGCAGCTCGAGCACGGCGCGGACGTAGATCGTCGTCGGCTCCAGCAGCACCTCCCCGAGCGACCTGCCGAGGCGCTCGTCCTCGAGCGAGATCCCCTCGAGCGCCTTGCGGGCCAGCGTGTAGCCGTTCGAGTGCAGTCCTGAGGAGGGGAGCCCGATCAGCGCGTCGCCGGTCTCGATCCCCTCGCCGGTGACGATCGCGTCGAGCTCGACCAGGCCGACCGAGCTGCCGGAGAGCTCCCAGCCGTGCACGACGTCGCCGACCTGGGCGATCTCGCCACCCGGGATCTCGATACCGCTGAGCTCGGCACCGGCCCGCAGGCCCTCGCCGATCGCCCCGATCACTCCGGCATCGGCGTTGCGGCAGAGGATCGTGTCGACGAGCGCGATCGGCTCGGCGCCGACGCAGACGAGGTCGTTGACGTTCATCGCGATGCAGTCGATCCCGATCGTCTCGAAGCGGTCGAGGCGCTCGGCCAGGACCATCTTCGTGCCGACGCCGTCGGCGCCGAAGGCGATTCCGCGCCGGTCGTCGATCCGCAGGACGCTGGCGTAATGGCCGGGCAGCGGCACCACGCGGGAGGGCTTGCCGGTGTCGATTCGCGAGAGCGAGCGGACGAGGGCATCGACGGCGTCGTCCGCATCGGACTGGCTGACGCCGGCCGACTCGTATGCGCTCTGCTCACTCATGGGGCTGATTCAACCTGAATCGGCGGCGCAGGATCAGTGCCGCCAGGGCGAGGCGGTAGGCCGCGTAGGGCCAGAGCGCCCGGTCGCGCTCGATCAGCCTGATCAGGCCCTGCGAGGCGAGCGTCGAGGCGAAGGCGGTGCCGACGCCGATCGCCATCGGCCCCGCGAGCTCGGGCTCGACCCCGCGCTTACGCAGTCGCACGCCCTTGAGCAGCGCCGCGCCCGCGATCACCGGCAGCGCCACGGTGCGGGAGAGGAGGTTCGACTGCTCGCGGGTGAAGCGCCGCCGCCGGGCGGCGATCAACGTCGCGCCGTTGCGGGAGACGCCGGGCGCCAGGGCGGAGGCCTGGGCAAGGCCGAGCGCGAGCCCGTCGGCGGCGGTGGCGTCGCCGCCGGTCCGCTCCTGTGGCGAGCGATCGGCCCAGAGCATCGCCACGGCTCCGCCCGCGAGTCCAGCGGCCATGCCTCCAGGTCCGCCCAGGCGCTGCTCGATCTCGCGCTCGAAGGCGAGCCCGGCGAGCGCGGGTGGCACGAAGCTGAGCGCGATCACGGCGATCCGCCGGGCGTCGATCCGGCACAGCTCCTCGCCGATCACTTTGCGCTGGCCGACCAGCAGCGCCAGCGCCGCGCCGCCGTGGACGGCGACCTCGAAGGCCTTGCGGTGCTCGGCGTCGATCCGCTCGTGGTTCCAGCCGAACAGCCACGGGACAAGGCGCAGATGGGCCGAGGAGGAGACCGGGAGCAGCTCGGTCGGGCCCTGGACGATTCCCAGGACCACCGCCTGTCCCGCGCTCAACGAGGTCGGGGAGGGGCCGGGACCGCCGGGGTCCGGAGTGCTCACGCGGTCGAGTCTGCGGGGGCGGCCGTCTCGGGTGACTCAGGCGTCTCGGGCGCCGCCGGCGCGCCGCCGTCCCCGTCGTCTCCGGAGCCGGCCTTGCGCCAGCGGATGAAGAGCCAGACCGCGCCACCGATCAGGGCCAGCGCGATCGGGTAGTCGAGGTAGTGCAGGTAGTCGCGCCACTCCTCCCAGTTGTCGCCGACCTCGCGGCCGAGCAGGCCAAGCGCGAAGACCCAGGGGATGCAGCCGAGCAGGGTGAACACGGTGAAGCGCCAGAACGGCATCCGCGCGACCCCGGCGGGCAGCGAGATGAAGGTGCGGACGATCGGCAGCATTCGCGAGAAGAAGACGGCCCAGTCGCCGTAGCGCTCGAACCAACGGTCGGCAACTGCGAGGTGCTTCGGGTTGATGTGGATCAGCCGGTTCTGCTCGAGCAGCTCGACCCGGCCGAAGTAGCCGACCGCGTACGCGACCCAGGAGCCGACCAGGTTGCCGAGCACGCCGGCGACCGTGATCCCGAGCAGGGTCATCTCGCCCTCGGAGACGTTGAAGCCGGCGAACAGCATGATCGCCTCGCTCGGAACGGGAATGCAGGCGCTCTCGAGCAGCATCAGGAAGAAGACGCCGAACAGCCCGACCGTGTCGATGAAGTCGGTCGCGAAATCGACGATTGGGTCAACGATGAAGTCGGTCATGGCTGGATCGGTACTCGCTTGGCTCTCTGACGCCCTTTGCCGGGGTGCTTGCGGGTCCCTTA
Source organism: uncultured Solirubrobacterales bacterium (assembly GCA_963793415.1). Lineage (GTDB taxonomy): Bacteria > Actinomycetota > Thermoleophilia > Solirubrobacterales > 70-9 > CAXMST01. The sequence continues at coordinate 414,617 of CAWCAC010000002.1, forward strand.
CCGCCGACCCGGGCGCTTGACCGAGACTCTACCCTGTGGCCATGGATCGCCTGCGTGGTCCGGTGTTCAGACACCGGTTGCTTCAGATCGCGGCGGACGCCCTGCTGGCCGCCCTGGCCTTCTATCTCGCGTTCCAGCTCCGCTTCTTCGACGAGTTCCGTGGCATGCCGCCGCGCTACGAGGAGATGCTCTGGACCTCGATTGCGATCGTGGCGATCGGCAAGTCCCTGCTCTTCTCGGTGATGGGGCTGCACCAGAAATGGTGGCGCTATTTCAACCTCGGCGACACCTGGGCGATCGTCCGCGCCTCTGCCCTCGCGTCGGCGCTGATGCTCGCCGTCTACACGCTGGCGCAGCCGTTCGAAGTCAACATTCCGCGCTCGGCCCTGATCCTCGACTTCCTCTTCACGATCGGCCTGCTCGTCGCCGCTCGCAGCCTCGCCCGGTTCGCGCACGAGACCGATCCAAGAGACTGGTTCGGCCGGCGTAGGCGAATCGAGGGCGCCACCGAGGTGCTGATCGTCGGCGCCGGCTCCGGCGGTCAGATGGTCGTCCGCGAGTTGATGCTGAACCCGGCGCTCGGCACCCCGGTCGGGTTCGTCGACGACGACCCGAACAAGCGCGGCACCCGGCCCGCCGCGGGTCTCAAGGTGCTCGGCGGCACCGACGAGATGGGACCGATCCTCGACGAGCTCGAGCCCGACGAGGTGATCATCGCGATCCCCTCCGCCCCCGGTCAGCTGCGCGGCAAGGTGGTCTCCGCCTGCCGCGACCGCGAGATCCGCGTCCGGACCCTGCCGACCGTCTTCGAGCTGCTGCGCGGCGGCGTCCAGCTCACGCGCCAGGTCCGCGAGGTCCAGGTCGAGGACGTGCTCGGCCGCGACCCGATCATCGAGGAGCTCGACACCGTCGGCGGCTACCTGCGCGACAAGATCGTGCTCGTCACCGGCGCCGGCGGCTCGATCGGCGCCGAGCTCTCGCGGCAGATCGCCCGCGTGCGCCCGCGACTGCTGGTGCTCGTCGATCACGCCGAGGACAACCTCTTCGAGATCGACCGCGAGATGGTCGCCGAGTGGCACTTCAGCCGGGTCGAGTCGGTGCTCGCCGACTGCAGGTCGGCCGAGCGGATGCTCGAGGTGATGCAGCGATTCAAGCCCGAGGTCGTCTTCCATGCCGCGGCCTACAAGCACGTGCCACTGATGGAGGCGAACCCGCTCGAGGCGGTCCGCAACAACACCCTGGCGACCCGGGTGACGGCCGAAACCGCCGCCGTCGCGGGCGCCGAGCGCTTCGTCCTGATCTCGACCGACAAGGCGGTCGATCCGCGCACGGTGATGGGCGCCTCGAAGGCGATGGCAGAGTGCGTGGTTGCCGCCGCCGGCCGCCGTTACCCCGACACGCGCTTCGTCGCCGTCCGCTTCGGCAACGTGCTCGGCTCCTCCGGCAGCGTCGTCCCGATCTTCCGTCGCCAGATCGAGCGCGGCGGGCCGGTCACGGTCACCCACCCGGAGATGACCCGGTACTTCATGACGATCCCCGAGGCCGTGCAGCTCGTGATCCGGGCCGGCGACCTCGGCAGCGGCCACGGCGACGTCTTCGTGCTGGAGATGGGCGAGCCGGTCAAGATCGTCGAGCTGGCCCGCAACATGATCCGCCTCGCCGGTTACGAGCCCGATGAGGAGATCGCGATCGAGTTCACCGGCCCGCGCCCCGGGGAGCAGCTGCACGAGGAGCTGTTCGCCACGGGCGAACGCTCGGAGCCGACCGCCGCCCCTCGCATCTCGCGGGCCGTCCGCAACGAGCCGCTGACGGCCGAGCAGGTCGAGTCGATGCTCGCCCGCGTCGCGGCGCTGATCGAATCCGGGGACGAGACGGACCTCGCGCAGCGGGTCGTCGAGATCGTCACCGGCGGCGTCGTCGCCGCCGACGTCGATCCTGCCGGCCCCGCGGTTGGCCTGATCTAGATCGCTCCGGCGGCGGAGGCGCTCTGTCAAGCGGTCGCAGCGGCGCCGCGCCTGCCGACCCGCTGTCTAAGATGGCGCGCTGATCATGGATTCCCTCGAGGAGATCGGCGCGCTCCTCGGCTTCGTCGCATTCGTTGGCTTGGCCGTGCTCGTGTTCCTGACCTTTCAGCAGGCCAGGCACATCCGCAGGCTCCGCGACTGGGCGGGCCGGGCTCCTGAGCGCGCCGCGGCGCAGGCCGCGCGCGAGGCCGGGGTCGCCGAGCCCGCGGCAGCGGCGCCGAGCACCTCGGAGGAGCCTCAATCGGACGAGTACGCCGAGGCTCCGGCGCCCGCAGCGCCGGCCGGATCGGGCGAGTCGCGCTGGGTCCACTTCCGCGAGGACATGGCCGTGCGCTGGGAGGAATGGGACCGGCGCAGCCCGGTCGACCCGAAGATCATCGTCGGCGGCGTCCTCGCCGTCATCGTCGGCCTCCTGATCGCCACCGGTGGCTTCGGCCTGATCGGCGGCGACAGCTCGTCGACCTCCAGCGATCAGGCGAGCTCCGGCAAGAGCGGCAAGGGCTCGGGATCCGGCGGCGACGAGACGACGAGCGAAGACACTCTCGAGGTCGCGGTCCTGAACGGCACCGCGCCTCCCGGCGGCACCGGCGTCCCCGGAGTCGCGGATCGCGTCAGCGGCGACGTCGAGAACGCGGGCTTCACGGTCGGCGAGGTCGACAACGCGGGTTCCTTCGCGACCAGCGTGGTCATGTACACGGGCGACGCCCAGGCGGACGCCGAGGACCTCGCCGCCTCGCTCGAGACCCTGCTTGGACCGACCGAGGTGACCGAGATGACGCCCGAGATCGAGGCGCTTTCGGGCAAGGCCGAGATCGCTCTGGTGATCGGCCAGGACGACTCGACCGTCTGATGGACCTCGGGTTGCTCCTCGCAGCCGGAGACGGCCTCGGCCGGGGCCTGCTGCTGCGAGCCGGAGGCGCTGCCGGGCTGATCGCGGTCATCGCGCTCGCGCTGGTCCTGCCGCTCTACGTGACCCAGCGCCGCGAGGTCAAACGGCTGCTGGAGTGGAAGGAGCTCGAGCCCGAACGCGGCGACGAGGGCGCTCCGACACCGGTTGCCGCCGCCGCGGCGGCGCCTCAGGCCACAGCCGCCTATCCGGCCGCTCCGAGGCCGACCGGCGGCTTCATGTCCCCGGCCGAACGGGTCACGGCTGACCGCCCGGCCCTTTCGCGGATCACCGCCGAGCGGGCGGCGATCCAGTCCCCGTCCTTCTGGCGCCGGCTGCTCGCCCGCGGACCCCGCCATCCGCTCGTGCTCTCGCTGATCGCGATCTTCGTCGCGGCGTTGATCGTCGTCGGCGTCGGCTTGCTCAGCGGCGGCCTCAGTGTGGACACGGGCGGCAGCGACGGCGGCTCCGACTCCTTCAACCGAACCGAGGTCCCAGTCGTCGTGCTCAACGCATCGGGCACGTCCGGGCTCGCCGACAGGGTCGCCGACGACGTCACGGCCGCCGGCTTCGAGAACGTGAGGACAGGGGCGACGGGCTCCTCGAGCCAGACGATCGTCCTCTACGACAAGGGGCAGAAACGGGAGGCGGGAGCCGTCGCCCGCGAGCTCGGCGTCGAGATCCTGCAGCCGATCGACCGCGACACCCGCGCGATCGCGCCGGAAGCGGCCGTCGTCGTCGTCGCCGGAGAGGACCGCGCCCGAGCCTGAGGCTCATCGCGCGCGCGGCGGGGCGGACACGTTGGAGCGCTCCGACGACACACGCGCCGGCGCCTGGCTGCTGATCGCCCTGCTGGTCCTCTCGGTGGCCGCGTTCGGAGTCACGCGGGCCCTGCGCTCCGCCGACGACATCGTCAACACCGTCGTGCTGACGCCGACGGTGGCGAGCGGCGAGCCCGCTCAGGTCAGCTTCAACACGACGATCGCCGAGCCCGACGCCGACGTCCTCATCGTCGACGTCGACGAGCAGCGGGTCCGCGCCCTGCAGGAGGGCGAGCCGCTGGCGGAGGGCCCGCACGAGTTCACCTGGGACGGGAAGAGGGACGACGGTCAGCGGACGCCGCCGGGCCAGTACGGGATCCGGGTGGTCCTCGGCGAGGAGGGCCGCGACATCGTCCCGCCCGGGTCGATCATCGTCGAGCCGGGGGCCGAAGCCTCGGACTCGGACTCTGACTCTCGGGACGACGACTGATGGACTCGCTGCCCCTCTGGATCGGCCTCGTCGCGGCGAGCTCGCTCGCCGCCGCCGGCCTCGTCGCCCCGGGCGACCCGCGCCGGCGCCTGGCATTGCTCGCCGGCGCCCTCGTCCTCGCCCCGGTCCTGATCGCCGCCGACAACTGGGACACGGACCGCTTCGTCGATCTCCGCGACAGCCCGGCGATGCTCGGCGCCGCCGGGATTGCAGGCCTGACCGCGCTCGCGGTCCTCGTCCTGCTCGTGCGCCGGCTGCCGGGCTGGCTGCCGATCGCGCTGATCGCGCTGCTGCCGTTCCGGGTGCCGATCGACCTCGGCGGCGAGACGGCGAACCTGCTGCTGCCGCTCTACGGCCTGCTCGCCGCGGGCCTGATCGCGGCCCTGCTCGACCCCGGGCGGATCCTGCCCGCCCTCGCCGGCGGCCCGGGGCTGGGGGAAAGGCTCGCCGACCTGCGGCGCTGGATCGCACCCGTGCTCGCCGCGAGCCTCGTCCTCTACGGCCTCCAGAGCGGCTACTCCGACGACGTCTCGACCGCGGTCGAGAACGTCTGCTTCTTCTTCGTCCCGTTCGCGGCGCTGTTCGTGCTCTTGGCCGGGGCCCGCTGGGATCGGGCGCATTTGCGGCGCCTGCTCCTCGCCGTCGGCGCGGTCGCGCTCGCCGTCACGCTGATCGGCTTCGCTCAGTACGCGACCGGGCAGCTGTTCTGGAACGACAAGGTGATCGACGGCAACGAGGCGCATGCCTACTTCCGGGTCAACTCGGTCTTCTATGACCCGAACATCATGGGCCGCTTCCTCGCAGTCGCGCTGGTTGCCCTGGCGGCCGTCGTCGCCTGGGGCCGGAGGCGCGACGCGCAGCTGGCGGCGGCGGTGTTCGTGGTCACCCTGGCGGCGCTCGTGATCACCTTCAGCCAGTCGAGCATGCTCGCCCTGCTCGGCGGTCTGCTCGTGATCGTCGCCTGCCGCTGGGGCATCTTGCGCGGGCTCGCCGCCGGCGTCGTCGTCCTCGTCGCGATAGGAATCGCGGTTTCTACGATCGAGGACGGCGGGCTGACGGCGGAGACGAGCGGGCGCACGGACCTGATTTCCGGCGGCGCCGAGCTGGCCGAGGACCGGCCGCTGTTCGGCTACGGCGCGGGCTCGTTCCCGGACGAGTTCCGCGAGCGCTTCGACGTGATCGACGAGGGCTACGCAGTCGAGAGCCACACCGAGCCGATCACCGTCGCCGCAGAGCAGGGAGTGATCGGTCTCGTCCCCTATGCGGCCCTGCTGATCGTCTCGGTTGCCGGGCTCTGGGTCGCCGCCGGCCTCGGCCTGGCGCCGGCCCGCGACCCCGTCGCCTCGGCCTTGCTGGCCGCCTTCGCTGCGATGGTCGTGCACAGCATGGGCTACGCAGCCTTCCTCACGGACCCCCTGACCTGGACCCTGCTGGCGCTCGCCGTGGTCCTGCCCGAGGCGATCGCCATCCGCCGGAGCTGATCGATGCTCGACTACCTGCGCCGCCTCGCGACGACGGGCTTCGCCTACACCGGGGCGAGCGTCATCTCGAAGCTGGTCGCGGTCGCCCTGCTGCCCGTCTACACGGCGCTCGTCACGCCCTTCGAGTACGGCCAGGCGGAGGTCCTGTTCGCGGCCGTCGTCGCCTTCAGCATCTTCGTCCGCTTCGGCCTGCTCGAGGCGCTGCTGCGCTTCTACTACCTGCCCGCCGAGCGCGGCCCCGACGTCGTCCGCACCGGCTTCGCCGCCCTGTTCTGGACGGTCACCGTCTTCGCGCTGCTGCTGTTGCCGTTCGCCGGCGCCATCGCCGGTCCACTGGACAGTGAGCCCGGTCTGGTCCGGATCGCGATCGGCGGGCTCTGGCTGCTGACCCTCTACGAGTACCTGCTGACGCTGCTGCGGATCGACGAGCGGGCGAAGGCCTACTTCCTGTTCACCTTCGTCCACGTGCTCGTCGCGATCCCGCTGACCCTGATCCTGATCGTCGGCGCTGACCTCGGGGCGGAGGCGTTGCTACTCGGCTCCTACGCCTCCGGGGTTCCGTTCGTGCTCTATCTGGCACTGAGCGAGCGGCGCCGGATCGGCCTCGTACCTGAGCGGCCGCTGCTCGGCCGGATGCTGCGCTTCGGCTTCCCGACGATGCCGGCCGAGCTCTCGCTCTACTCGCTCAACTTCGCCGACCGGGTGATCATGGTCGCGGTGCTCGGCGCCACGGTCGGCAACGCGACCGTCGGCCTCTACGCGATCGCCTTCAAGTTCAGCCAGTCGGTCCAGATCATCGTCCGCGGCTTCCAGCTCGCCTGGCCGCCGCTCGCCTACTCGATCATCGATGACGACGAGGCCCGCCGCGTCTACGCGGTCGTTGTCTCAGCGTTCACCGGCCTCTGCGCGCTGGTCGTCGTCGCGGTCTGGCTCGAGTCGCGCTGGATCGTCGACCTGCTCGCCGCCTCCGAGTACTCCGGCGCCTATGAGGCGGTCGGCCTGCTCGTGCTCGGCTCGGCCCTCAACGGCGTCTACCTGGCACTGCTCGTAGTCCTCGGGCGGACCGGGCGGACCGAGTACAACTTCCCGGCGACCCTGGCGGCGCTGGCGGTCAACATCGGCCTCAACATCTGGCTCGTCCCCGACCACGGCATCGTCGGCGCCGGCATCGCCCTGGTCGGCGCCTACTCCGTCGCCGTCGTGCTCATGTACGTGTTCACGCAGCGCCTCTTCCACGTCCCCTACGAGTGGGGAAGGCTGACCGCGATCGTGCTCGTCTCGGCCGGGCTGATCGCCTTCGGTGACCTGCTGCTGCCGACCGAGGGGTTCATCGGCTTCATCTCCCGCGCCGCCGTCATCGCCCTCTACCTGCCGATCCTCTGGCTCGTCGCGATGAATCGCTCCGAGCGCGCCCAGGTCGCCGAGCTCGCCCACCCGACGGTGCTCCGCGCTCGCCTCGCCGAGCTCCGCGCCCGAGGCGAGGCAGCCGAGAAGGACCGCGGCCCCGAGGACGACTTCATCCGCTCCGAGAACCTCGACGAGGACATCCGGAACTTCTAGGAGCGGGCGAGCGGGACGAACCGCCGTCAACGAGGCGAACGTCCCTCACCCGTACCTATAGGGGCGGCTCAGGGACGTTCGCGTTGAACGCCCGGTCCCTCGACGGCCTCTCGGATCCCCTCGCCCTTCGGCCACATCGCCTTGCGGGCGTGGAGCAGGTACCAGTGCGGGTCGTGGCCGGGGAGGACCAGGGCGGCGAGGGCGCGGGGGAGGTAGCTGAAGGCGGTCAGGGCGCGGACGGCCGCGGCAGCGACGGAGCCGTGGTGCTTGCGCATGTAGAGGTCGCGGTTGCGGTGGAATTCGACTATCCGGCGCTCGCCGGAGCTGCGGTCGGTTGAGAGCTGCTCGTGGTGGACGGCGCGGGCCGCGGGGACGTAGAGGGTGTGGAAACCGGCGTCGCCGAGGCGCTTGCAGAAGTCGGTCTCGTCCGAGTAGACGAAGAAGTCGGGGTCGAGCCAGCCGATCGACTCGGCTGCCGAGCGGCGGACGAGCAGCGCCGCAGACTGGGCCCAGCCGACGACCCGCGTCTCGACGCCGCCGCTTTCGGTGACCAGGAACCGGTGAAGGAGCAGGGCCTGGGCGAGCGCGGTGCCGACGCCGGGGAGGCGCCAGGCGCAAGGTTGGGGGTTGCCGGTCGGGTCGAGCAGCTGGGCGCCCGCCGCTCCGGCCGTCGGGTCGGCGTCGAGAGCCGAGATCAGTGCCACGGCGGCACCCGCCCGTAGCTCGGAGTCCTCGTTGAGGAGCAGGCAGTACTCGCCGCGGGACTGCTGGAGCAGCTCCGAGTCGTTCGCGGCCTTGCCCTGGCGGCGCTCGGGCCGGAGGATCCGCAACGTCCCCGCCGTCCCCGGACCACCTTCGTCCTCCCCGGCCAGCTCCTCGAGCAGCTCGAGCGAGCCGTCGGTGGAGGCGTTGTCGAGCACGAGGATCTCGGCCTCGACTCCGTCCGGGTGGTGCTCGCGGATCGCTCCGATGCACGCACGCAGATGGTCGCGGCCGTCGGTGTTGACGACGCAGTAGCTCAGCTTCACGCCAGAATCGTCGCCCATGCGCGTCTCGATCGTCGATCCCTCGGCCTTCACGCCACCGTACGACCGCTCGCTGGCGGCCGCGCTGGCCCGTGCCGGGGCCGACGTCGAGCTCGTCACGAGCCGCTTCCTCTACGGCCCGGTGCCCGAGCCGGAGGGATACTCGGTGCGCGAGAGCTTCTACGGGCTCTCGGCCCGGCTCGGCCGCGACTCGCGCCTGCGGCTCCCGGTCAAAGCGCTCGAGCACGTGCCGGAGATGACCCGCCTCGCCCTGACCGAGAGGGACGCCGACGTCGTCCACTGGCAGTGGGTGACGCTGCCCGCGCTCGACCGGCTGCTCGTCCCGGCGGTCCGCCGCGGCCGGCCCCGCGTCTTCACGCTCCACTATCCGCTGCCGCCCGCGAGCGAGACCCGCGCGGTCCGCGCCCAGCAGCGCCTGCTCACCCGCTTCGACGCGGTGATCTCCCACACCGAACAGGCGGCGACGCGGCTCCGGGGCGAGTTCGGGCTCGACCCGGCCCGCGTCCACGTGATCCCGCACGGCCCGCTCGACTACCTGACCCGGATTCCCGAGTGCGAGCGGTCGCCGCTGCCGCCCGAGCTGGCCGGGGCAGACCCGGACACGCCCGTCGTCCTCTTCTTCGGGCTGCTCCGCCCCTACAAGGGGGTCGACACGCTGCTAGAAGCGTTCCGGGAGATCGAGGGCGCCGAGCTCTGGATCGCCGGGATGCCGCGGATGCCGATCGAGCCGCTGCGCGAGCTCGCGGCGAAGGTTGAGGGCTCGTGCGTCCGCTTCCTGCCGCGCTTCATAGCCGACCACGAGATCCCGGCGATCATGGAGCGGGCAGACGTGCTCGCCCTGCCGTACCGCGAGATCGAGCAGTCCGGTGTCCTCTACGCCGGCCTCGCCTTCGGCAAGCCGATGGTGCTCGGCGACGTCGGCGGCTTCTCCGAGCTCGGTCGCGGCGGCGCCGCCCGGCTCGTGCCGCCCGCCGACCCAGCAGCGCTGGCCTTAGCCCTGAGCGAGCTGATCGCCGCCCCGGCCGCACGCGAGCGGCTCGCCGCCGCCGCCCGGGCCGCCGTCGAGGGTGAGCACGGCTGGGACACCATCGCCGAGCGCACGCTCGCCCTCTACCGCTCGATAATGCCTCCCCGATGAAGGCCAGGGCCATCTTCTGGGGTGCGGGCGCGCTGCTCGTCCACACCCACGTCACCTATCCGCTCGCGCTCGCGGGTCTCGAGCGCCTGCTCGGACGCCGCGAGCCGGCCGCGCCCGACCCCTCGTTCCTGCCGAGGGTCTCGCTCGTGGTCGCGGCGTTCGACGAAGAGGAGGTGATCGCCGGCAAGGTCGCGAATGCGCTCGCGCTCGCCTATCCCCGCGAGCTGCTCGAGATCATCGTTGCCTCCGACGGCTCTTCCGACCGCACCGTCGAGCTCGCCCGCGAGGCCGGCGCCGATCTCGTCCTCGACCTCCCCCGGGGCGGCAAGATCGCGACCCAGAACGCCGCGGTCGAACGCGTCTCGGGCGAGATCGTCGCCTTCAGCGATGCCAACGCCTACTGGGAGCCGGGCGCGCTGCGTCGGCTCGTCGCCCCGTTCGCCGAGCCCGACGTCGGCTACGTCTGCGGGCAGGTCCGCTTTCTCGGCGCCGCCGGCGACAACGAGGAGGGCGCCTACTGGCGCTACGAGATGTGGACCCGCGAGCTCGAGTCGGGCCAGGGCGGGATCACCGCCGGCAACGGCGGTATCTACGCGGTCCGCCGCGAGATCTATCCGCCGCTCGCACCCTCCCGCAGCCACGACCTGAACCTGCCGTTCGGCCTCGCCAAGCAGGGCTACCGCAGCCTCTACGTCCCCGGCGCGGTCGCCGAGGAGAAGCTGGTGCCGACGATCGGGGGCGAGTTCCAGCGCAAGCGGCGGATGATGCGCGGGATCTGGGACATCGTCGTCGCCGACCGGATGTGGGACCCGCGCGGCTACTCGCCCGTCTACGCCTTCGAGGTCCTCAGCCATCGCCTCACCCGCTACGCCTCGCCGCTTCTGCATCTCGTGGCCTTCGCGGCCAACCTGCTGCTCCTGCGCCGGGCGCGGATCTACACCTGGACCCTGCTGATGCAGATCGCCGTCGCGCTTGCGGCCTTCGCGCCCGAGAACGCGCCGCGGCCGATTGCCCTGGCGCGCTACTACGCGCTGGTCACCGCCTCGATCGCGCTCGGCACGATCGACCGGCTCCGCACGGGTCCGCCCGCCGCCTGGGACAAGTCAGAGGGCACGCGATGAGCGAGAGTTCGCCGTCCCCGGCCGAGCGCCGCGAGCTGACCGAGGAGGAGATCGCGCGCGCCTTCGCCGAGCCGGAGGGTGCGATGCCGGTTGGCTCCGAGCGACCCGGGACCGGCCTGCCCCGCGCTCTCGACGTGCTGATCGCCGGCGGCGCCCTGCTCGTCCTCTCCCCGGTTCTGCTCGCGATCGCGGTCCTGATCAGGCTCGAGTCGCGCGGGCCGGTCTTGTTCAAACAGATCCGCGTCGGCCGCTACGAGCGCCCGTTCCAGCTCTACAAGCTGCGGACGATGCGGCAGGGCTCCGATCCGGTCGGGGTCGGCACGGTCGTCGAACGCGAGGACCCGCGGGTGACGAAGGTCGGCCACTGGCTGCGACGCTTCTCGATCGACGAGGTTCCGAACCTGATCAACGTGCTCCGCGGCGAGATGCGGATCGTCGGCCCGCGGCCGACGATCCCCTCGCAGGTGGCGCTGTTCAGCGACCGCCAGCGCCGCCGCCACGACGTGCGGCCGGGGATGACGGGCTGGGCCCAGATCAACGGCCGCGTCGGGCTCGAGTGGGGCGAGCGGATCGAGCTCGACATCTACTACGTCGAGAACCGCTCGCTCGCCCTCGACCTGAAGATCATCTTCCGGACGGTCTGGCAGGTGCTGAGCGGCAAGGGCCTCTACACCGGCGGCTGACCTCGCCCCGGTCGTGCCGCATACTCTCGGGCCGATGACCAGCGAGCGCGGCTCAGACGTAGAGGTCCGGATCCGGCCGTTCCGGCGCGAGGACGCGGCCGCGGTCCACCGCTGGTTCAACAATCCCGAGGCGACCTCGTCGCTGATGGAGGTGCGCGACAGCTTCAGCCTGGAGGATGCCGAAGGCTGGGTCGGCCGCGCGATCGCCGGCGACGAGAGCGACGGCGAGGATCGCAAGTGGGCGATCGAGGTCGAGGGCCACGACGAGCCGGTCGGCTTCACCGCGCTCTACGGCCTGCGCAAGCAGCTGCCGCCGGAGCTCGGCGCGATGATCGGCGAGCAGGTCCGCGGCCGCGGCGTCGGCCGCGAGGCGGAGCGGCTGACGGTCGCCAAGGCCTTCGAGGAGTTCGGCGCCCACCGCGTCTACGGGCGCATCCCCGCCTTCAACAAGCCGGCTCAGAAGGCGGTCACCTGGCAGGGCTGGGAGCACGAAGGGACGATGCGCGAGCACATCCGCCGCCCCGACGGGACCCTGATCGACTGCCAGGTCTGGGGCGTCACCCGCGCCGACTGGGAGCAACGCTGGAACAAGCAGGCCGCCCCGGAAGCGCAAGACGCCGCCGAGCAGGAGCCCGCTCAGGAGTCTCCCGCCCCGACCGCCCCGGCCGGGGGCGCCGGCACCAACCGCACGCCCGGGAGTGCCCGGCTCGAGGCCGACGGCGGCGCCGCTGCCGCGTCTGAAGAGTTCTTCCGAAGCCCGCAGTTCCTCGAGGCCGAGGGCGTCACCCACACGCTGATAGTCGAGCTCGGCGACAGCCGCTCGGCGATCCCGGTGATCGTCCGCGACGTCGGCGGCGCGGCCGAGCCTCCAAACCCCGCCGACCGCGGCGACCAGCACCACCACGAGCTGCACGCGCTGGACGCGAGCTCGCCCTACTCGTACCCCGGGGGCGAGGTGAAGGGCGAGCCGATCGACCCGGCCCTGGTCGACTGGTCGGGGACCGGCCTCGTCTCCGTTTTCATCCGCGACCGGCTCGGCGAGCCGACGGCGCTCGCGGGGGCCGCCGATCGCTCGATCGTGCTCGTCTCCGACCCGAAGCTGAAGCGCAAGTCGCGGATGAGCGACCGCCAGCAGATCCGCAAGAACGAGGCCGCGGGATACGAGATCTCACGGACGCCGGGGCCGGACAGCAGCGCCGACCAACGCGCCGCCTTCCACGCCGTCTACATCGAGACGATGGACCATCTCGATGCGAGCGACCGCTACCGCTTCGAGCCCGCCTATTTCGACCTGCTGTTCGACTCGCCGCGCACCGACCTGTTCTGTGTCGCCGGCCCCGAGGGCGATACGGCGGCGGCGGCGATCAGCGCGATCAGCGACGGCTTCCTCCACTACTACCTGTCGGGCACCGCCGACGCCCATCGCAGCCGCGCCCCCTCGAAGAACCTGATCGTCGCCGTCACCGAGTACGCCGAGAGCCTTGGGCTGCCGATGAACCTCGGCGGCGGCGTCCACCCGGGCGACGGTCTCGAGGAGTTCAAGCGCGGGTTCGCCAACCGCGAGCTGCCGTTCCGCACGCACGAGATCGTCTGCAACCTCTCGCGCTATGCGCAGCTCAGTGCAGGTCGCGCCGACGACGGCTTCTTCCCGCTCTACCGCTCGCCCGGGCCGGCCAGCTAGCGCGGCTTGATGCCGCCGCGCTCGCGCGGGACGACGCCGCCGGGCTCGGAGCCCGCGTACTCGTCGATCCGCTCCTGGACCTTGCGCCTGATCTTGCCGAGCTTGTCGTAGAGGAGGCCGCCCGGACACTCGGTGAAGTTCGTGTCGCGGTGGCCGAAGACCCGCTTGACGCGAATCCGGCGACCGGCCGGCGTGCGGGTCGTGCTGCCGCCGGCCGACTTGAGGCTGGCGCTGTCGAGCGGCGAGAGGCCGAGCCTGTCGAGGCGCCAGGCGAGGTAGGAGACGAGACCGCGCTTCTCGGCCCCCGACGGCTTCGCGTCGACGTGGTTGGCGATCGTCGCGATCCCGGCGGTCTGGCTGTTGTGGCCCTCGGCCTGGGCGCCGATCACGGGCTTCGCCATGCCACCCTTGCGGCCCTCGTAGACGTTGCCGAAGCGATCGACGAGGGCGTTGTAGCCGATGTCGTTCCAGCCGTTGGCGTTGCGGTGGTAACGGCAGATGCCGAGCACGATCCCGGGGGCCTCGGCTTCGGAGTAGTCGTTGAGGCTGACCGTGTGGTGGACCGCGACCGCCTTGACCTTGCCGTACTCCGGCTTGGTGCGCGGCTGACAACCGCCCTTCCTGCGGTTCGCGCCCCAGTCCTTGCGGGAGATGAAGTCGGGCTTCGGCGAGGCGGCGCCGGCGACGTCGCCGAGGGTGCTGATCACGGCCGAGTTGATCGCGCCACGGACGTCGTTGAGGACGCCGTTGGCGGTGGTGGCGTCGCCACTGACGTTGACGTAGTGCAGCTTGCCCTCCGGCATCGCACCGCGGCCTCGGATCTGGACCCGGTCGCTGCCGCCGGTGTAGAGCGGGTCGCCTGGATGGACCTCGATCCAGTCGCTCCACGGATCGCCGCCGGAGCGGACCCGGAACTCGGTCGCTCCCGTCTCACCGGTGTCGCCGGCGATGCCGACCAGGTCGAACCGCTTCGGCGCGGTCACCTGGGGGCTGACCCAGCGGACGGGGCCCTCGCCGTCGTGCCCCGCGGCGCTGCCCCGTGCCTGATCCGGAGCGACACGCTCGAGAGACGGAAGCGGCTGCTCGAAGTCGACCGCGCGGGGCAGATAGCGGTCCGTAGACAGGGCCGGTCCCGCGATCCACAGCATCGCGCCGAGCGCCGCGAGCACGGCGATGATCTTCGAGCAAGCTCTCAGCATCAGGTCAGGTCCCTTCCTGATCCCGGAACACGGGGGGAATCAGGAAGTTTTGGACTGTAGGACGGACGTCGCGCGCCCGCGTCGCTGCCGGGCGGGGTGCAAGCGGCCGGCCGCTCAGCTCATTGCGATCGGCTCAGGTCCGCGGGCGCGGTAGGCGTCGCGGAAGGCGCGGATCGCGTCGAGGGTGGCCGCGCCCTCGAAGGTCTTGCAGCCGAGCGTCTGGCGCCAGGCCGTGGCCGCGACCAGGTACGGCTGGTCGTCGTTGGGAAAGACGATCATCCCGGGCCTGTCCTCGTCGTAGACGCCGAGCAGCTGGAGCTGCTCGTCCTCGGGAAGGCTGCTCTGGTACTGGATCTCAATCCGCCCGTGCTCGAGCGCGTGCAGGTAGTTGAGCGGGCTCGGGGTCTCGGCGAAGGCCCCGTCGGCGAGCGGGTCCGGCGAGTGGTCGCCCGAGGTCGGCGGGTTCGCCTCGTACTCGGGCGTCGGGTCGTTGTTGTCGAGGTGGCCGTTGCCCTCGTCCTTCTGCTCGGTGATCAGCTCGCATCCGGCCGCGGCGACGGCCGCCTCGAGATCGGCGGCGCCTTCGGTGGGCGCCTCGGCGCTGTCGCGATCGTCGACGGTGACGTCCTTCGGCACGCTCCCGAAAGTGATGTTGAGGCGCTCGTTGCTGCCGGCGTCGACGGTCTCGCCTCCCTCGCCACTACCACCCGCGATCGCTGCGACGATGCCGACGACCACGGCGAGCGTGATCACGCCTGCGACGACATAGCCGAGGACCAGGCGCTTGCGCTCCTGCTTGCGGTCCTCTGCCTCCGCCTGCTCTCGCGCTACGCGGAGCCGCTCCTTCTCGTCCCTACGGCTGGCCATCGGCGCAGAACCCTAGCTGAACGGTGTCGGCGGTCCCACCGTTCAAGCGACCGTCGGGACGTCGCCCGCAGTCGTCTCGAGCTCGGCTAGAAACGCGGCCAGCTCGTCGTTGAGCCGCTCCGGATCGAAGCGCCATTCGAGAATCGAGTTCGCGTCGATCAGCCGGGCGTTCCGCATCTCCTCGACGAGGTCGTCGGAGTCGCTGAACGGATGCACGGGGTCGGAGGGATGGCCGACGACCAGCGCCTCGGACTCGATCCGTCGCCGCTCCGAGCTCGGCGGGCAGGTGCGGCCGAGCAGCAGCCCCTGGAGCACGAGCGCCGAGCTGCGCGGATCCCGGCGCAGCCAGTCGAGGCCGATGTCGAGCAGGTGGTTGCTGCGAGGCACCGCCCGGGTCAGCGCGGAGACGCCGCGCAGAAGCGGCGCTCCGAGGGTCGAGGCGACCAGCACCGGCGTGAAGGCGACGGCGACGGCGACCAGCGCGTTGTCGAGCACCGGCATCTCGATGAAGAGGCCGGCGACCCGCTCGGGGCGGGCGACCGCGACCTCGAGCGAGACATTGGCGCCGAGCGATGTGCCCCCGATCACGGCCTTCTCGACGCCGAGGTGGTCGAGCAGGCCGACGACCTGCTCTCCGAACGAGGTCATCGAGTAGAGGCTGAAGTCACCGGGGGCGTCGCTGTCGCCGTGGCCGAGCAGGTCGATGCAGACGACCCGGTTGCCGCGCTCCGCCATCTCGGGGCCGAGCCGGTCGAACATGTGGCTGTTCATCAGCAGGCCGTGGATCAGGACCAGGGTCGAGCCGCCGTCCACCGCGTCGCCGTGGCTGCGGTAGGAGAGCCGGTGGCCGGCATGCTCGAAGACCTCGTAGTCGGTTGCCATCGGCTCGAGCCTAGCCCGCGCGGCGAAGCAAAGGCGTCGCTACTCGGTCCCGGTCGCCTGGGCGCTGAGCGAGCCGGGGCTCCGCTCCCAGGGCCGGGCCGCCTTCAGAGCGCCGAGCACGGCCATCGTCGAATCGGCCTGGTTGAGCGTGTAGAAGTGCAGGCCCTGGACCCCGGCCGCGAGCAGCTCCTCGCACTGGCGCGCCGCGTAGGCGATCCCGAAGGCGCGCTCGGCCGCGGAGTCGCCCTCGCAGGCCGCGAGGCCCTCGTGCACGCGGGGCGGGATCTTCGCGTCGCAGACCTCGCAGAAGCGGACCAGGCCGGCGTAGCTGCGGACCGGCAGGATGCCGGCGAAGACGGGGACGTCGATGCCGGCGGCGCGGACCTCCTCGAGCCAGCTGAAGAAGACGGCGTTGTCGAAGAACAGCTGCGTGATCAGGAACTCGGCGCCGCCCTCGACCTTCTGCTTCAGGTAGTCGATGTCGGCCTGCGGCGAAGCGGCCTCCGGGTGCACCTCGGGGAAGCTCGAGCCGCCGATGCCCCAGTCGACCCGCTCGCGGATGAAGGCGGCGAGCTCGGCCGAGCCCTCGAGGCCGCCCTCAGACGGGACGAAGTCGGTGGCGCCCCGGGGCGGGTCGCCGCGCAGCGCGAGGATGTTCTCGATTCCGCCCTCGGCGAGCCGGTCGATGATCGTCTCGAGGCCCTCGCGCGTCTCGCCGACGCAGCTCAGGTGGGCCATCGTCTCGATTCCCAGCTCCTGCTTGAGTCGGGTCGAGATCTCGACCGTGCCGTCGCGGGTCGATCCGGCGGCGCCGTAGGTGACGGAGACGAAGTCGGGCTCGAGCCGGTTCAGCTTCTCGACGGTCTCGAACAGGGTCGCGTAGGCATCCTCGCTCTTCGGCGGGAAGAACTCGTAGGAGAACGAGGGCTCGTCCGGGTGCAGCAGTTCGGGGATCCGCATCGGCTTGATCGTAGAGGCAGGGACGTTGCGGACGGCCCGCTGGGTGCCGCTCGGGCTCGCCCTCTCAGCGCTTGGGGGGCCGGGCGCGGAACGAGACGCGCTCGGTCGACAGCGTCTTCTTACGCACCTCGCCCCTGCAGAACGGCACCGGGTGCCAGCGCTTCTTCGAGAACGCCCTCGTGTAGTCGTTCGAGTGCGGCGAGGACTGGTTTTCGGACTCGCCGTAGGTGACGAAGGTGCCGGCGCGAACCGGGCACCTCCCGCCCGTGAACTCGGCCGCCATGATGAAGCTCGAGCCGTGGCGGACGTCGGTGTAGCCGGCTTCGGGGTCCCAGACCGCGCTGATCGCGTTGAAGACGCCGAGCGTGCCGGGCCCGCCGTGGATCGGGATCGGGTCGCCGCCGCGGGTCTCGTACTGGTAGCCGCGCAGCGGCGCGCCGAGCGGTATGCCGGCGCCCGCGAGGTCGGTGACCGCGTCGGCGAGGGCGCGCCCGACGAGCGGGTTCAGGATGTTGAGGCCGCTCGGCGTGTGAACCGGGTCGGCGTTGTCGTAGGGGGTCTCGAAGACGGTGTCGGCCCCGATCGCGATGCCGCCCTGGAGGCCCGTCGGCAGCGTCTGGAAGTTGTCGAGCAGGTCGGTGGCGAAGCGGCGGAAGAGGATCGCGCCGTCTGAGTCGAGGTCGTCGCGCAGGTTCCACTCGCGCAGCACCTCGCAGGCTGCGCTGACGTCGACGGGCCCGGAAGAGCCGACCAGCATCCCGCCCGGGGCGGAGTCGCAGAAGCGCACGAGGTCGTCGCGCCAGAGCTCGCCGAGATACTGGCGGTTGCCGAGCGCGACCTTCTGCAGGAGCTTGCGATTGAAGCCCTTGCCCGGGAGCCCGTCGCTGCCGGCGAGACGCTCCTCGATCTGGATCAGCCCGATCCTCGTCCGGTAGGTGCGTTCCGCGTCCTCGATCCCGATGATCCGGTCGAAGCCGCTGAGCGGGTCCTCCGGGTTGGTCAGCCAGTGGCTGTCGTTGCCGTTGTGGACGTAGTCGTCGCGGAAGGTCGTCGGCACCTCGTCCGGCGGGAAGGTCCCGGGAGCAGCGCCGTCGTCCTTCGTCCGCCAGTTGCAGGAGGAGTCGGATCCGTTCAGGACCGGCAGGCCGAGCGTCTCGTAGACGGGCCCGAGCACGTTGCAGCGTGCGGCGAGCTCGTCCGGCACGTAGGGAATCGCGCCCTGCATCGAGTAGTAGGCCTCGCCGCTGCTGTCGGCGGCGATCGAGTTGACCCAGGGAATGCCCTGGTACTTGCTCTGGATCCGGTCGTACTCGCGCACGGACTTCGCCTTGTTGTTGTCGTAGAAGTGGTTCAGGTAGCGGAAGTTGGTCGCGTTGACGTCGCGCAGGGCGAAGCCGACTCCCTCCGTCCACGGCAGCGGGATGCCGACGAGGCTGTCGATCATCGGCCCGTACTCGGTCGAGTAGATCGTGCGGCTGCGGTCCTCGGTCCCGTTCGCGGTCTTCGCCGCCACGGTCACCTCGGTCGCCTCCATCGGCTTGACCTCGCCGTCGACGATGTAGCTGTGCGGATCGCCGGGCGGCAGGGTCAGGGCGAAGGGCGTGAAGCGCCAGGCCGTGGCGACCGTGTGCGACCAGGCGAGCCCGCGCGTGTGCCCGATCAGGATCAGCGGCACGCCATGGAGGGAGCCGCCCTCGACGTCGAGCCTGCCGGGGATCTGCAGGTGCGCCTGATAGAGCCGTTCCGCCCCGTCCCACGGGAAGTGCGGGTTGCCGAGCACGAGGCCGCGGCCGTTCTGGGTCGCCTCCGAGCCGAAGCCGTAGGCGTTCGAGCCGATATCCGGCTGCAGGCTCTCGAGCCCCTCGCCGCTCTCGAGCATGCGGTCGCGCTTGGCGTTGCCGGCCTCCGCCTGCAGCGGCGACACCGGCGCGGCGCCGGCGATCCCGTCGAGGACCGCGCCCGAGGAGGCGAGGATCCCGAGCTGGTAGAAGCGGCGATAGACGTCCTTTTCGTTGATCCTGCGGACCCAGTCGGCGCCGCTGCAGGCCGGGTCGTCGATGCCATCGACGCCGACGTCGCGGAGGAAGCCGTTGTAGCCGGCGACGAACCCCTCGACGCCTTTGCGCACCCCCCGCTTCGGGCCCAGCGGCGGCGGCAGCTTGATCAGCTTCTCGACCGCACCCTGCTCCTTCACCCAGCTGAAGTAGAAGTCGGCGTCGAGGTTGCGGAAGCTCGTGCCGTTGCCCGAGAAGTACCACTCGGCGTCGGGCCCGAAGTACTTCGAGCGCTCGCCCGCGACGGTCACGTACTCGTTTGCCAGCGTGCAGATGTTGTCCTCGGCGTAGGCGTAGGCGTAGCCGGCGGCGAGGCTCTTGATGTCGTGCGCCTTGATGTGGGGGATGCCGTACTTGGTGCGGCGAATCGTCGCTTCGAGCCTGTCGGCTCGTTTCCCACCCTCGCCCTTGCCCTTGCCCTTGCCGAGCTCGAGCTGCTCGCCGGGCGGATCGGCGGCGGGCGCTACCGGCGCCGCCAGCAGCAGCGCGGCGAGCGCCGATGCACAGCCGATCAGCAGGACGCGTACGTGGTTCCTCTCCCTCACGTCCCGAATGTAACCCGGGTCCGGGGTTCGTGAGCCGGTTCCCCGGCTCCCCCGAGCTAGCGGCCGGCGAGCGGGGGCGGACCCTCCGACGGCTGCACCAGAACCCAGCCCTGACCGGAGAACCCGACCTGGATGCTCTCGCCCGAACCCATCCCGATCAGGCTCTTGGCCTGGACGTCGGTCTTGATCTGGGTCGAGACGCCGCCCGACCAGACGACCGCCGCCTGCGGGTCGGCGAAGGTCGGCGCCGAGCCGACGTCGAGCTTGACCGGCTCACCCTCTGTCATCAGCGCGACCATGCCCGAGCCCTCGAGATGAATGTTGAAGAGGCCGCCCGCGATCATCCCGGCCTTGCCGCCGGAGACCTTCTTGATGTCCCACTCGATCCCGGCCTCGAAGGCGAGCACGTTGGAGCCGTTGGCGGTGATCGAATCGTTGTCGAGCTTCAGGACCAGGATCCGCTGGGCGCGCTCGGCGAGGAAGACCTCGCCGCTGCCAGAGGCCTTCATCAGTCGCAGCGACTCGCCCGTCATCGCCTTCTTCATCAACCGGCCCATGCCGCCGCCCTGGTGCTCGAACTTGACGTCGCCCTGGTAGGCGACCATCGCACCGTTGCGGGCCATCACGGTCGTCTCCGACAGCTCGACCTTGAGCAGGTATTCGTTCTGGAGCGTGAATGCGTCCCCAGTCTCGACCTCGGCGAAGCCTCCAAGGCTTCCTTCCATGTCCGACATCCGAATCTCCTCCTGATGCTTGGGGCCCCCGGCAACACCCGGAGCGGCTACCGGGCCCCAGCCTATCCTGGGCGGGCCCGTTCGGTACCTTCTACGCAGATGAGCGATCTCGATTACCAAGGCGGCGCTGTCCAGCACGAAACCCTCGCGGCGGAGAGAACGGACGTCGGAGCGTTGCTCGGGCAGGTCATGTTCCTCGTCGCCGTTGCGCTCGGCTTCCTCGCGCTCGGCAGCTGGATCGGCCGCGACATGTCCGAGGGCGCCGCGATGGGCTGCTTCTTCGCCGGCTTCGGGATGTTGATCGTCGCCAACTTCGTCAAGGTGCTGCGGTTCGGCCCGGTCGCCGTCGCCTGGCTCTACACGATTGCGCTGCTGCTCGGCCTCGGCCTCGGCCCGGCCCTGAACCAGCTGATCACGACCGACCCCGACGTCGTCACCACGGCCGCTGCGGGCACCGCTCTGGCGACGATCGGCGCCGGCGCGATCGGCTTCTACGTCTCCAAGGACCTGGCGCCCTGGATGAAGCCGCTGTCGCTGCTGATCCTCGGCGCGGTCGGCGTCTCGATCGTGCTGCTGATCCTCGGCACCTCGGCGCCGCCGCTGCTCAGCTTCGTGATCCTGATCGTCTCGACGCTGCTGATCGTCGTCGACTTCAACTACCTGCGCAAGCACGGCACCGAGCAGGATGCCGTCTGGCTCGCGACCGGGATCTTCGTCT
Source organism: uncultured Solirubrobacterales bacterium (assembly GCA_963793415.1). Classification (GTDB taxonomy): domain Bacteria; phylum Actinomycetota; class Thermoleophilia; order Solirubrobacterales; family 70-9; genus CAXMST01. Next base: position 435,447 of record CAWCAC010000002.1, read on the forward strand.
CGATCATCAACATCTTTTTGTCGCTGCTCAACCTGCTGAGCAACTAGGAAGCCCGGGGCATCAGCGCGATCGGAGGGTTGCCCTCCTTGGCGAGCTTGCCTTCGGCGCGGGCTACGTTGTCGAAGTGGATGCTGTTGCGGCCGCGGGCGATCGGGCGGGGGGAGACCGGCCGGGAGAGCTTGAGGCCGCGGACGACGGTCTCGTAGGCGAGCTGCCGGCGGCGGTTCCAGCCGAGGCCGTAGTGCTCGCGGACGATGGGCGGCAGGCTGCCGAGCATGATCAGGTTGTGCGGGTCGCGGGCGAGCAGGCCGGCGGCGCCGAAGGGAATCTGGAAGGCGACGCCGTAGCCTGTCTTCCGCGCCTCGTCGGTGAGGTGCATCTCGTCGCTCGCGAGGCGGCCGTCGAAGTAGGCGCGGAACGCGGCCCAGCCGACCGGCGCGACCTCGGCCGGCATCCCGAAGAGCTCGCCGAAGTGGACCCAGTCGGCCCAGTAGCGGTTCTTCTCGTCCGCAGACATCCGCCGCACCAGGCGGTCGTAGAAGTAGGCCCCGGAGTCGGCGGCAACGGCGATCGTCCACAACATCAGCTCGGGGTCGAAGGCGCGGTATGGGGTCCCGGCCGGGAACCTCGGGCCGGCATCGGACCCGAGCTCGCCCTCGACCGCGGAGTGCATCCGCGCGACCACTGCGGGCGGGCCTGACTCCGCGCTACTTCTACGAGAGCTTCGCCTCCGCCGACGAGCTCACCACTGCCGTCGTCGAGGCGACGATCGAGGCGTTCGTCGGCTACGCGATCGACGACCCGCGCCGCGCGCGGATCCTGTTCGTCGAGGCCGCGACCTCGGAGGCGCTGCGCGAGCAGCGGGCGCTGGCGCTGCGGACCTTTGCGGCGCTCGCGGCCGCTCAGGGCCGGGAGCTCTTCAGCGACGCCGAGGAGCACGCCGCGCTGCTCGAGAACACCTCGATCGTCGTCGCCGGCGGAATCGGTGAGCTGCTGCTCGCCTGGACCCGCGACGAGCTGCGGAGCAGTCGCGAGCAGCTGATCGAGGACGCCGTCGACCTGATCGCCGCGTTCGGCGTCGCCGTCTCCCGCCTCGCTGCCGCACGCGGCCGCGGCCGCGAATAGGGTCCCGGCGTGCAGTTCGGCCTCGCAATCTTCCCGACCGAGGGCTCCGCCCAGCCGGTCGAGCTCGCCCGCGATGCCGAGGACCGCGGCTTCGAGTCCCTGTGGTTCCCCGAGCACACCCACATCCCGGCCGACCGCGCCACCCCCTATCCGGCCGGCGGCGAGCTGCCCGATGAGTACCGCAGCATCTATGACCCGTTCGTCGCCCTCGCCGCTGCCGCTGCCGCGACCGAGCACCTGCTCGTCGGCACCGGCATCTGCCTGATCGTGGAGCGCGACCCGATCGTCACGGCGAAGGAGGTGGCGACGCTCGACCGGATATCCAACGGCCGCTTCCTGTTCGGCGTCGGCGCCGGCTGGAACATCGAGGAGATGGAGAACCACGGCACCGACCCGCGAACCCGCTTCGGTCTGATGCGGGAGCGGATCGAGGCGATGAAGCAGATCTGGACGACCGATGAGGCCACCTACAGCGGCAAGCACGTCGCCTTCGACCGGATCTGGTCGTGGCCGAAGCCGGTTCAGGCTCCGCACCCGCCCGTCCTGATGGGTGGCAACAGCGACGGCGCCTTGCAGCGCGCGGTCGACATCGCCGACGGCTGGCTGCCGAACCCCGAGACACGGATCAGCGTCCTCGCCGACCGCATCGGCGAGCTCCAACGCCGGGCCGACGCCGCCGGCCGCGAGCGGCTGCCCGTCACCTTCTACGGGGTCAAGCCCGAGGCGGAGGCGCTGCGCGCTTATGCCGAAGCCGGCGTCGATCGGGCGATCTTCTACCTGCCGCCGCTGCCGCTGGCCGAGCTCGAGCCGGCGCTCGACGCCTACTCGGCGCTGGCCGGCTCGTTCGAGGCCGCGGGGATCTAGGCCGCAGCCCGCGGGGCCTACGCTCAGGCCTCGGCGCCGTCGAGGTCGGGCTCGGGCGGCAGCAGCTCCGGCGAGCTGACGTCGACCGGGTCGAGCGCCTCGAACTCGCCGGTCAGCTGCTCGGGCGGGAAGCAGACCTGGCAGAAGCTGAGGCCGAAGTCGGTGACGTGGATGCTGCGCCGGGATGACTGGCCGCGGAAGATGCCGCTGTTGACCGACTTCATCGCCTCGACCACTTCCGGCTGCGCCTCGAGGACCTGGTAAGCGGTTTCGTCGAGGACCGGGTCGCGGCGGATCGCGACAAGCCCGAGGCGGACGAGGTTGTCGAGGTAGGCGGGAACGAGGCCGGGCCGCTGGCAGCCCGCCTCGCGGCCGACCAGGGAGAGGCGCCGCGCCACCTCGCGGGCGCCGAGCCCGAGCGGCGCGGCGCGATTGACGTAGACGATCGCCTGCGGCCCCTCGTTGACGAGCAGCTTCAGGATCCGCGCTTCGTCCGGGGCGAGCTGGTCGACGATCCGGTCGAAGCCGGGGTGGATCGGGTCGTTGTCCTTGGAGATCTCGGAGGCCCGCTCGAACAGCGCCGCGCCGCGCTCGCGCAGGTAGTCGGCGCGCCGACGCCGCTCGGCGTCCCCGACCCGGTCGACGCCGTCCTGCGTCTCGTCGGCGAGCGGCTCGCCGTCGAGCTCGCCAATCAACCGCCGCAGGTTCTCGACGGTCTCCTCGCGGACCTCGTCGATCAGCTGCGCCGCCGACTCGCCCGAGAGCGCCGCCTCGGTCAAGCGCCGGCCGGCCCTCACGGTGGTGCCGATGCCCCAGCTCGCGCCGCGGACCCAGGATCCGACCAGGATCCGGGCCATGCCCGGCACCGCGTCGATCGGTATCGGCCCGACCTCGATCCCCGCCGCCTCCTCGACCGGCTCGCCTGGGTACTCGGATCGCTGGGGGTCGCTCACGACGCGACCGATGCTAAGGGCGCCACGCCACGCCCTGCAACCGGGAGCCTGCGCTCAGCGGTCGCGCAGCTCGCGGCGCAGGATCTTGCCCGAGGCTGACTTCGGGATCGCGTCAGTGCGCTCGAGGATCCTCAGCTTCTTCTGCGGAGAGACCTGCTTGGCGACGTGCTCCAACAGCTCCTCGTCGCTGACCTCGGCACCCTCGGCGACGACGACGAAAGCCTTCGGCAGCTCCCCGGCCTCCTCGTCGGGGACGCCGATCACGGCACAGTCGGCTACGGCCGGGTGCGCGATCAGGAGCGCCTCGAGCTCGGCGGGCGGCACCTGGAAGCCCTTGTACTTGATCAGCTCCTTGAGCCTGTCGACGATCGAGTAGTAGCCGTCGGAGTCGACGATTGCGATGTCGCCGGTCCGCAGCCAGCCGTCCTCGGTGATCGTTTCGTTCGTCGCCTGCTCGTTGTTGAGATAGCCGACCATCACCTGCGGCCCGCGCACCCAGAGCTCGCCGCGCTCACCGGGCTCGACGTCCTTGCCGGTCTCGGGATCGACGAGCCGCGACTCCGTCCCCGGGAGCTCGGGCCCGATCGTGCCCGGCTTGATTCCCTCGAGGGGGCAGAAGTGGCTGACCGGGCTCAGCTCGGTCATCCCGTAGCCCTGCGTGACCGGAACGGCGAGGCGCTCGGCGACCTGCTCGGTCAGCTCCGGCCCGAGCGGCGCCGCTCCGGACATGATCATCCGCAGCGAGCTCAGGTCGCGGCCGTCGACCGCGGGGTGCTTGGCGAGCGCGAGCGCGATCGGGGGCACCACGTAGGCGCAGGTGACCGAGTGGTCCTCGATCAGCCCGAGGAACTCTTCGAGGTCGAAGCGCGGCATCGTCACGATCGTCGCCCCGTTCCAGAGGCCCATGTTCATGATCACCGTCATCCCGTAGATGTGGAAGAACGGGAGCACGCCGATCAGGACGTCGTCGTCCCGCATCGGCATCGCCGCGTTCGTCTGCACGATGTTCGCGACCAGGTTCCGGTGCGTCAGCATCACGCCCTTCGGGAGGCCGGTCGTACCGGAGGAGTAAGGGAGGACCGCCAGATCCGTGGCCGGGTCGATCGCGACGTCGGGGGGCGCAGCGCCGGAGCCGAGCAGCTCGCCGATCTGGGTCACGCCCTCCTCGTCGCCGCTGCCGCCGAGCAGGACGATCTCGGTCACGTCAGTGCCCTCGATCGCCTCGCGCGCGATCTCGAGGAAGGTCGGGATCGTGAACAGCATCTTCGCCCGCGAGTCGTGCAGCTGGTGGTTGACCTCGCGCGAGCTGTAGAGCGGGTTCGCGGTCGTGTTGACGCCGCCGGCCCGGTTGACGCCGTGGAAGATCACCGCGTACTCGGGCAGGTTCGGCATGTATATGCAGACGGCATCGCCCTTGCCGATTCCGCGCGCCGCCAGCGCTCCGGCGAGGGTGCTCGAGAGGGCGTCGAGCTGCGCGAAGGTGATCGCCCGGCCGCTGGGTCCGTCGATCAATGCCGGCTTGTCCGGATGCTCGGCGGCTTTGCTCATCACGAACGAGCTGATGTCGAGATCGGGGATCTCGGGCGCAGGGGCGGTTGCAGGGGTCAAGTCTCTCTCCTCCGGGGTCGACCGGAGGCGAGCGTATCGAGGCGTGCACCGCATCGCCGTCCGCTCATGGGATTCGCGCTCGCGGCCGATTACGTTGAGGTGGTGGACGAGAGATCGGGCGGGTCGGGGGAGGGCCCCGACTGGAAGCTGATGGCGAGGGCCCTGTCGGGCCTGTACGTCGCGGGCGCGACGATGGTCGTGCTGACTCTGCTTTTGCCGCAGGCGAACTCTCCAGACGAGACGGGTTCGCTGATCGTTCTCGGCAACGCCTATCTCGTCGGCGTACTTTTGTACGCGTTCGCGGGCCGGATTCCGCCGTGGATGCTGGCCGTCGTGCTCGCAATCGGGACAGTCCACATCACCGCTGTCGCCTACTTCTCGAACGAGCTGCCGAGCCCGCTGATCTTCTTCTACCTCTGGGTCCTGATCTACTCGGCCTACTACTTCGAGCGACGCACTGCGATGACGGAGATCGCCTTCGTCGCGGTCAACTTCGCGGTCCTGATCATGGTTCACGAACCGCCGAGCGGCGAGGCGTGGTGGGTGGTCGGGATGGGCTCGATGCTGGTCGCAACGGGGCTCGTTGCCGCGATGAGGCTGCGCGGTGAGGCGCTCGTCGCGAGCCTGCTTCGCAACGTGCGCGAGCGCGAGCGCGCCCAGCGCGAGGTCGCGCTGCACCGCGACAACCTCGAGCAGCTGGTCGCAGAGCGGACGGCTGCGCTGCAGGTCGCGAATCGTGAGCTCGAGGCGTTCAGCTATTCGGTGTCACACGACCTGCGCGCGCCGCTGCGCAGCCTCGACGGGTTTTCGCAGGCGCTGATCGAGGACTACGGCGCGCAACTCGAGGGGGAGGGCGAGGACTACCTGCGTCGGATCCGGATGGCGAGCCAGCGCATGGCGAGGCTGATCGACGACATGCTGTTGCTCTCACGCCTCTCGCGCAGCGAGATGAGCCGGGACGAGATCGACCTCAGCCGGATTGCGACCGAGACGATCGCCGAGCTCGCCGAAGGCGATCGCGATCGCGAGGTTGCCGTGACGGTGCAGCCGGGCCTGGTCGCGAGCGCCGATCCACGGCTGGTCCGGATCCTGATGCAGAACCTGATCGGCAACGCGTGGAAGTTCACCTCGAAGCGGGAGGGCGCGGCGATCGAGGTCGCCGCGGCGAACGGCGTGCCGAACGCCTTCCTCGTCCGCGACAACGGCGTTGGTTTCGACATGGCCTACGCGGACAAGCTCTTCGGCGCCTTTCAGCGACTGCACTCTGCCGGCGACTTCGAGGGAACCGGCGTCGGGCTCGCCACCGTCCAGCGGATCGTCGGCCGCCATGGGGGCCGCGTCTGGGCGGAGTCGGAGCCCGATTCTGGCGCTACCTTCTACTTCACCCTTCCGCGAACGAGGACGGCTGATGACGAACAAGATGATCCTGCTGGTTGAGGACAATCCCGACGACGAGGCGCTGACGCTGCGCGCGTTCGAGAAGAACAACATGACCAACGAGGTGGTGGTCGCTCACGACGGGGCGGAGGCGATCGAGTGGCTGTTCGCCGAGGGCGCCCACTCCGATCGCGATCCTGATGACCACCCCGAGGTGGTCCTGCTCGACCTGAAGCTGCCCAAGGTCGATGGGCTCGAGGTGCTGAGACGGATCCGCGAGAACGAGCGCACGAAGCTCCTGCCGGTGATCATCCTCACCACCTCCGAGGAGGAGAGCGACAGGCTCGCCGGCTACTCGCTCGGCGCCAACTCCTACATCCGCAAACCGGTCGACTTCTCCCAGTTCATCGAAGCGGTGCGCCAGCTCGGGCTCTACTGGCTGGTCCTGAACGAGTCGCCGCCGGAGCCGCGATCCGAAACATGAGCCGCCCGCTCCGCGTCCTGCTTCTCGAGGACTCCGAGGACGACGCGGAGCTGATCCTGCGCGCCCTGCGCCAAGGCGGATACGAGCCCGAGCATCGGCGTGCCGAGAGCGCCGAGGAGATGGTTGCGGCGCTGGACGACGGCGACTGGGATCTGATCATCTCCGACCACGCGATGCCCGGCTTCAGCGCCACGGCCGGGCTCGAGGTGATGGCGGATCGCGGCCTCGATCTACCGTTCATCATCGTCTCGGGCGCGATCGGCGAGGAGACGGCGGCGGAGGCGATGGCGGCCGGCGCCGGCGACTACGTGATGAAGGACAGCCTCAGACGGCTGATCCCGGCGATCGAGCGGGAGCGGCGCGAGGCGGCGACCCGGGCCAACCGGCGCCACGCCGAACGAGCGCTGCACGAGAGTGAGCAGCGGCTGCGGGCGGTGATGGACAACGTGATCGACGGGATCGTCACCGTCGACGCCGACGGCCGCATCGAGAACCTCAACCCCGCCGCCGCCCGGCTCTTCGGGATCGCGATCAACTCGCGCGACGGGATGGCCTTCGCCGACCTGCTCGGAGGCTCCTACGGCGCCGAGTACCAGGCCCACTTCGAGGCCTACAAGGAACAGGGCACGCTGCCGATCCTCGACATCACCCGCGAGGTGCTCGGCCGCAGGGCGGACGGATCGGTGTTCGCGATGGACCTCGCCCTGAGCGAGATGCGCCTCGAGGACGACCGCCTGCTGATCGCCGTCGCCCGCGACATCAGCGAACGCAAGAAGGCGGAGTCGCAGCTGCGCCGGCTCGCCGAGCACGATCCACTCACCGGCCTCGCCAACCGCCGCCGCTTCGAGGAGGAGCTCGGCCGCCAGCTCGCCTACCGTGAGCGGATCGGCGAGCCGGGCGCGGTCCTGGTCCTCGACCTCGACAACTTCAAGTACGTCAACGACACGCTCGGCCACAAGGCCGGCGACGAGCTGATCAGCCGCGTCGCCAACTTGATCGGCCGGCGCGTGCGGGCCGCCGACACGCTCGCCCGGATCGGCGGCGACGAGTTCGCGGTGCTGCTCCGCGGCACCGATCTCGAGGGGGCGCGGATCGCGGGCGAGGCGGTCGGCGACGCGATCCGGCGTGAGCCCTTCGTGCTCGAGGGCCAGCGCATCCGCGTGACGACGAGCATCGGGCTCGCGGCGCTCGGCGAGGAACAGCTCAATGCCGGCGAGATCCTCGCCCGGGCGGACCAGGCGATGTATCAGGCCAAGGACGCAGGGCGCGATCGTCTGGCCGAGTACTCGGCGGCGGAGCGCGAGGAGATCGAGGCTGGCCGGACCTGGTCGGAGCGCGTTCGCGACGCGCTCGAGCTCGAGCACTTCGTGCTGCACTGCCAGCCGATAATCGACCTGCGCACCGGCGAGCCCTCCCAGTACGAGCTGCTGCTGCGCATGCAGGATCCCGACAGCGGTGAGCTGACCCTGCCCGGCGCCTTCCTCGGGACCGCGGAGCGCTTCGGCCTGATCCAGAGGATCGATCGCTGGGTGGTCCGCGAAGCGATCTCGCTGATCGACCGTCAGCGGACCGCGGGCCGTGACGTGCTGGTGGAGGTCAACCTCTCGGGGATGTCGATCGACGACCCCGAGCTGCCGAAGCTGGTCGAGGCGGAGCTCGAGGCGACTGGGATCGACCCCTCGCGGCTGATCTTCGAGGTGACCGAGACGATGGCGATCGCCAATCTCGAGAAGGCACGGGAGCTGTCGGAGAGCCTGACGCGGCTCGGCTGCCGCTTCGCGCTCGACGACTTCGGCGTCGGCTTCGCCTCCTTCTACTACCTCAAGCACCTGCCGATCTCGTTCCTGAAGATCGATGGCGACTTCGTCCGCGACCTGATCCGCTCGCCGATCGACCAGCTCGTCGTCAAGGCGCTGGTCGAGATCTCGCGGGGTCTCGGGATCCGCACCGTCGCCGAGTGCATCGAGAACGCCGAGACGCTCGATCTCGTACGTGAGTACGGCGTCGACTACGCGCAGGGATGGGAGACCGGCCGGCCCGGTGATGTCGCCACCGTGATCGGTCCCGTCGATCCCAAGGGCGCGCCCGTCGCGGGTTAGGGGGGGCGCACGTGATCGCCGAGCCGCTGACGCGCTCGTTGCCAAGGGAGCGCTCGGCGGTGGCATCTTCCGCGTAGCCGATTGCCGCAAGGCCTGCGCTGAGCTCGAGGCCCGGGGCGTCGAGCTGGCTCAGCAGCCCGACGAGCGCTTCTACGGGATCGACGCCGAGGTGCGCGACCCGTCCGGGAACCTCTGGCGGATCGTCGAGCCGACCGAGTTGTGAAGCCGTGTGTCGCGCCTTCCTTAGCAAGCACTACAGATGTAGTATAACTCGCACCGATGAGCGACCGGTTCGAAGGAGCGATCTACCGCAAGGGCGACGCGGAGTACGAGGCGGCTCGGCGCGCCACCGTCTGGAACGCGCGCACACCGGACCGCTTCCCCGACGTCGTCATCCGCGCGGCGAGCGAAGCGGACGTGGTCGAGGCCGTACGGCTCGCGCGCGACGCCGGAATGCGGATCGCGATCCGGTCCGGCGGCCACTCCTGGGCCGGCAACCACGTCCGCGACGGCGGCATGTTGCTCGACGTCTCCGGGCTCACCGAGGTCGAGATCGACCGCGACTCGATGACCGCGCGGGTCGGGCCCGGCTGCAGCGGTCACGCGGTGCTCGGCCGGTTGCTCGAGCAGGACCTGTTCTTCCCGGCCGGCCACTGCCCCGGAGTGGCACTCGGCGGGTACCTGCTCCAGGGCGGCTTCGGCTGGAACGGGCGCGTGCACGGGCCGGCCTGCATGAGCGTCGAGGCGATCGACGTGGTCACGGCGGCCGGCGAGCTCGTTCACGCGTCCGAGCGCGAGAACGCTGAGCTGTTCTGGGCCGCGCGGGGCTCCGGGCCGGGCTTCTTCGGCGCCGTTACGCGCTTTCACCTGCGTCTCTACCAGGCTCCGGCGGCGATGGCCAACGGTCTCTACAGCTACCCGATCGAGCTGCTCGACGAGGTCTTCGGCTGGGCGGCCGAGATCGGCCCGAGCGTCGCCCGGATCATGGAGATGATGCTGATCGTCCACCGCGACGAAGCGGGCGAGCAGGAGCTGATCGTCACCGGTCCGGTGCTCGCCGCTGACCGCGACGAGGCCGCCGAGGCACTCGCGATCCTCGAGACCTGCCCGGTGATCGACCGTGCCAAGGTCGCCGCGCCGAACGTGCCGGCGACGATCGACGACCTCTACGCGGCGGTCCACATGTCCTACCCCGACGAGCACCGATACGCCGTCGACAACATGTGGACGCACGCCCCCGTCGAGGAGCTGCTTCCCGGCCTGCGTCGGATCGCCGAGACGGTGCCGGCGGCCCCATCGCACATGCTCTGGATGAACTGGGGGCCCGAGGGCGGACCGGATCGCCCGGAGATGGCGTTCAGCGTCGAGGATGAGACCTACATCGCCCTCTACGCGGTCTGGCCCGACGCGGCCGACGACGGCGCCTGCGCCGACTGGGCGACGGAGCGGATGCGGGAGATGGAGCCGCTGGCGACGGGGATCCAGCTCGCCGACGAGAACCTCGGCCGCCGCCCGGCTCGCTTCGCCTCCGACGCGAACATGGACCGGCTCGACCGCCTCCGCTCGGAGTGGGACCCGGAGCGGCGCTTCCATCCCTGGATGGGACGCCTGTGAACGTTCCGGCGCCGACCGTCGATCTGGCCGGCTACCTGGAGCGCCCGCCGACCCCGCCGATCCGGCGCTGCTCGCGGCGGTCGATTCCGGCCCGATCGACCCCGCCGAGGCGCTGCCGCTGGCGCAGATCGAGCGGCTCACCGATCCGGCTCCGCTCGCCGTCGAGACCGGTTGGTGCATGCTCGACGACGGCGTCGGCTACATCGCCGTGCGGACCGAGATGCCGCTGGTCAGCGGCGAGATGGTCGACTGGTGGTTCGAGTGGCACCCGCACGAGGACCTGCGATACCGAGTCTGGTTCCCGCCGGCCCACTCGGCCAACCGCGTCGTCCAGCGGGCCCCCGGAGGCGGCAAGGACCTGTGGGGGATGACCCACTTCCCGGTCGAGGACATCGGCCTCGGCATGCAGCACCTGCGGATCGCCTTCCAACGGCCGACCGACCTCGGCTTCGGCACCGACGGGACCGACAGGCCTGAGCTGGCGACGATCGTCTGCGGGCTCGCCGGCGACCCGAGGCTGCACGTCTCTCACAGCGTCATGGCTCACGTCTTCCTGCGCGAGGGGGAGGGGGTCGTGCTCCGCAGTCGCTTCTGGCTCGGCGCCGCGATCGCCCCGGACTTGCCGGGACCGCTCGCCCGGGCGGCGTCGCGCCTGCTCAACCGCCCCCTGATCCGCCGCCGCATGCTGCCGCCGGCGGCGCCGCAGAAGCTCGCGCATCACTGCGTCGAGGAGTACGCGAACCTGGCGACGCTCCTACCGGAGCTGTGGCCCGCTTTCGGTCCCGGGCCGGGCACCGCAACCGGCGGCTGAGCCCGGCGGCCACGGACTAAGGTGCGGCCCATGGAAGAGCTGCCGATGGCCGACCCCGAAGGCGCGCCGGGCGACGCGCCGGACCCCGCTGCCGGCCCGTTTCTGGTCCTGCATGGCCTCGAGGGCTCCGGGCCCGGGCACTGGCAGCCCTGGCTGGTCGACCGGCTCGCCGCCCGCGGCCTCGAGGTCGAGTTCCCTGACCTGCCCGATCCCTCCGACCCGGATCCCGACGATTGGCTCGACGCGCTCGCCGCGGCGCTCGGCGAGCGCAGCAACTGGACGGTGATCTGCCACTCGCTCGCCTGTCTCGTTTGGCTGCGCGCCGCCGCCCGCGCCGACGCGCCACTCGGCGCCGCCCGGGCGCTGCTCGTCGCCCCGCCCTGGCGTCCGGACCTGCCCGAGGTCGAGCGCTTCCTCGCCCACGGTGCCGGTGCGGCCGACGTCGTCGCGGCGGCGCCGGAGACGCTGATCGTCGCCTCCGACGACGACCCCTACTGCCCGCCCGGGGCGGCGGCGCGCTTCGCGACCCCGCTCGGCCTCGAGCTGATCACGCTCCCTGGTGCCGGCCACGTCAACCCCGAGTCCGGCTTCGGCCCGTGGCCCGCGGTCGAGGCCTGGGCGGTGGGGGAGCCCGCCGCCTGGTGATGGGGGCGGCTCCGAGGGCGCTGATCGCCGGCGCCGGGATTGGCGGCCTCGGTGCCGCGATCGCGCTCACCCGGGCCGGCTGGGACGTGACGGTGCTCGAACGGGCGCCGGAGCCGCAGCCGCTCGGCGCCGGGCTCTCGGTCTGGCCGAACGGGGTCGCCGCGCTGCGCGCGCTCGGTCTTGGCGAGCTCTGCGAGGGCGGCGCCGCACCCCGCGCGGATGGAGCTCTGAGGAAGGCCGACGGAAGCGAGATCGCCGGCTTCGACCCGGCCGCGATCGAGCGCCGCTTCGGCGCACCGCTGCTCGCCATGCACCGGGCCGATCTGCTGGCGGGACTGCTGCGCGGGGCGGGACCCGAGCGGGTCCGCTGGGGCGCCGAGGTCAGCGCCGTCGAGGGGTCCGGCGTGCGACTTGCCGACGGGACCTCGGAGAGCGCCGACCTGCTCGTCGGCGCCGACGGGCTCAACTCGGTCGTGCGCGGCGCCCAGGTCGGCGCGGCGCCCGCCCGCGACTCCGGGATCGTCGCCTGGCGCGGGGTCGCTGCGCTCCCCGCCGCGACGCCCGCCGGCGAGTGGTGGGCGCCCCGCACCGTTGCCGGTCTGCTGCCACTTTCCGGCCGGCGTCTTTACTGGTACCTCGCCTACGAGGGAGAGGAGGGCGATCGCGCCGAGCTCGAGCGCCGCGCGGCCGTGTTCGGCGACCCGGTGCCGGCGCTGATCGCCGGCACCGCTGCCCCGGACCTGCTCTGCCACAGGCTCTTCGATCGCGACCCCTGCGCCGGGTGGAGCTCGGACTCGGCGACACTGCTCGGCGACGCCGCGCACCCGATGCTGCCGTTCCTCGGCCAGGGCGCCTGCTCGGCGCTCGAGGACGCGGTTGCGCTCGGGCGCCTCGTCTCGCCGGGCTCCTCGGACCTCGGCGCGGCGCTGGCGACCTATGAGCAGCATCGGTACGCCCGCACGGCCACACTCGTCAAGGGTTCCCGCCGCGCTGCCGCGGTCGCTCTCGCCGGATCCGGCCTCGCCCGCGCCGCCCGCGATCTGCTCGTCGGCCTCGTCCCGGAGCGGGCCCGTATGCGGCAGCTCGACGGGATCATCGCCCCGGGTGTCCATATCGGCGAATCCCGTTCGTCTCAGGGGTGACGATTCCAACCACAGGAGGAACCCATGAAGTACATGCTGCTGATCCACCAGGGAGACACCCCGACGCCGCGCACGCCGGAATGGGAGCAGCTCGCCGAGCAGGAGCAGAACGAGGTCTACGGCGCCTACAAGGCGATTGGTGAGACACCCGGCGTGAGCCCTGGTCTGCAGCTCGAGGACCCGGAGACGGCGACGACGGTGCGGGTCGAAGACGGGCGCACGCTGACGACGGACGGGCCGTTCGCGGCGACCAAGGAGGCGATCGGCGGCTACCTGCTGTTCGAGGCAGACGACCTCGACGCCGCGATCGAGCTCGCCGCACGGATTCCCGCGGCCCGCATGGGCGGCGCCATCGAGGTGCGCCCGATCGTCGAGTGGTGACGGACCTCGACGACCTCTTCCGGCGCGAGTGGGCGCCTGTCCTCGCCGGCCTGATCGGCCGCCTCGGCACGGCCGAGATCGCGCGGGCGTTCCTCGTCTCAGAGGCGACGATGGCAAAGCGCCTCGTCCGCGCCAAGCACAAGATCAAGGCCGCCGGAATCCCCTTCCGGGTTCCGCCCGAGCACCTGCTCCCGGACCGGCTCGCAGCGGTGCTCGCGGTCGTCTACCTGATCTTCAACGAGGGCTACGGCGGTCGCGACGAGCTCGCGGGGGAGGGGATCCGGCTCGGGTGGGCGCTGGCAGAGCTGATGCCGGACGAGCCCGAGGCGCACGGCCTGCTGGCCCTGATGCTGATCACCGACGCCCGCCGCGAGGCGCGCTTCGCCGGCGGCGCGCTCGTCCTGCTGGCCGAGCAGGACCGCACGCTCTGGGATCGGGAGGCGATCGCCGCGGGTAGGCGCGAGCTCGACCGCGGGCTCACGCTCGGCCGCCACGGCCCCTACGTCCTGCAGGCCGCGATCGCAGCGCTCCACGTCGACGAGCAGCCCGACTGGAACGAGATCGCGGCGCTCTACGGCGAGCTCTCGCGGCTGACCGGCTCGCCGGTCGTCGAGCTCAACCGCGCCGCCTCGATCGCCGAGGCGGGTGATCCGGTGGCCGCGCTCGCGATCGCGCTGCACCTCGACCTCGACGGCTACCACCTGCTGCACGCGACCCGGGCCGAGCTCCTGCGCCGCCTCGGCCGCCGCGACGAGGCCGGCGTCGCCTATTCGCGGGCGCTCGAACTGGTCCGGTCCGAGCCGGAGCGGCGCTTCCTCGCAGGGCGCCTGGCGGTGCTCGGAGCCGAGCCCGCAGAGCGGAGGGCGACGTGAGGGTCATCGAGCTGCGCCGCGCCACTGCCGGCGACGCCGCCGGGATCAGCGCCCTCGTCCAGGCCGCCTACGCTCCTTGGGAGGCCCGTCTCGGGGTGCGGCCGCTGCCGATGGACGCCGACTACGTCGAGGCGATCCGCCGGCTCGACGTCTGGGTTGCCGAGGTCGAGGGCGAGCTCGCCGGGGTGATCGTCCTCGGCAGCGACGCCGAGGGCTACTTCGTCGACAACGTCGCGGTCGCGCCGGCTTTTCAGGGCTCGGGCGTGGGCCGGATCATGCTCGCCCACTCCGAGCGCGAGGCCGTCGCGGCCGGCTTCGACTCGATCTATCTGTGGACGCACGAACGGATGAGCGAGAACCTCGCGATCTATGAGTCGAGGGGATACGTCGAGTACGACCGCCGTTCGCCACGACCGGGGCCGCCGCCGTTCCTGGTCTATCTGCGCAAGCCGCTGCGCTGACCGCAGGGCGCTCGGGGCCCGGACCCGAATAGCCTGGGTCCGGATGGAGGTATTCGGCTCGAAGATCTCGTACTTCACCGGCAAGTTCGAGACCTACCTCCGCTACAAGGAGATCCCGTACCGCTACCGGGCCCTCGACGTCCTCCACTACCGCTGGGTCGTGCCGCGCGCCCTGGGAGCCACCCAATACCCGAGCGTCCGGCTCGACGACGGTCGCTGGATGAGCGACACGACTCCGATGATCGCCTGGCTCGAGCGCAGCCACGGCGGTCCCGAGGTGATCCCGCCCGATCCCGTGCAGCGGTTCGTGGCACTGCTCGTCGAGGACTACGCGGATGAATGGATGTGGCGGCCGGCGATGTGCATCCGCTGGAGCCACAAGCCGGACAGCTACGTGGCGAGCACGCGGCTGGCGGAGGAGCTGATCACACTGCCGCTGCCCCTCGAGTTGCGCCGCCGCTGGGTCGGGCGCCGGCAGACGCGCCTCTTCGTCCGCGGCGACGGCATCGACGAGCGGACCCGCGCCCACGCCGAGGGTTCCTACACGCGCCTGCTGCGTATCCTCGGTCCCGTCTTCGCGCGCCGCCCGTTCCTGCTGGGCGAGCGGCCGACCGTCGCCGACATCGGCTTGATGGGACCGTTCTGGCGCCACTTCGTCCACGACCCGACGCCCGCGAAGCAGATGCAGGACGAGGCGCCGGACGTGTTCGAGTGGGCCGCCCGGACCTGGAACGCGAAGGCGAGCGCGCTCGGCGACCGCCCGCTCGCCGGCGGTATCCCGCCCGACCTCGGGCCGCTCTTGCGGGAGATCGGCGAGACGCATCTCGAGGCCCTCGCCGCCAACGCGGCCGCCCACGCCGCCGGTGCCGCGAAGCACAGCTTCACCGTGCAGGGCACGACCTACCGCGGCACGCCGACCAGCGCCTACCGGGTCTGGTGTCTGGAGCGGCTGCGCGCGAACTTCGAGGAGTTGGGCGGCGACGCCGGCGCCGAGGTCGAGCGGCTGCTGCGCGACTCGGGCTGCTGGGAGCCGCTGTGGCGGGTGGAGCCGATCGCCTCCGGGCACGACCCCGCCGGCGAGGCGCCCTTCTGCCGGGCGCTGCGGATGGTCAGGGACTGAGCTGGCCGCTCGCGCCGAGCTGCGCCGCGATCGGGGCTTGCGTGGCCCGGCGCCCGCGGATCGAGCGCACCGTCGCGGGTGCCCCGTGCCGGGGCACCAGCGTGATTCCCCTGACCACGACGGGCTCGCGCCGCGATCCCTCGGGCTCGAGCTCGACCCGGCCGACGACGGTGCGGATCACCTCGGCCATCTCGGCCTGTGCGAGGGCGGCGCCGATGCAGCGGCGGATGCCGCCCCCGAAGGGGAGCCACGAGTAGGAGACGGCGCCCTCGTCGAGGAAGCGCTCGGGCCGGAAGGCGTGCGGCTGCGGATAGAGATCGGGGCGGTGGTGGACGAGGGCGATGCCCGGATAGACGCGGATTCCGGCCGGCAGCTGCCAGCCGCCGATCTCGCGTGGCCGGCTCAGGGTCCGCTCGCAGGCGTCGATCACGGGCCGCAGCCGCAGCGTCTCCGAGACGATGGCGTCGAGATAGGCGTCGTCGGTCCCGGCCGCGAGCTCGTCGCGCAGGCGGCCGAGCACGGCGGGTTCGCGATAGAGGAGGTCGAAGGCGAAGGCGAGGCCGGTGGCAGTCGTCTCGTGTCCGGCGAGCAGCAGCGTCATCAGCTCGTCGCGGAGCTCGATGTCGGTCATCGGATTGCCGTCCCCGTCACGGGCTCCGAGCAGCAGCGAGAGCACGTCGTCGCGCTCGGAGAGATCGACCTCGCGCCGCCGCTCGATCTCCTCGTAGATCAGGGCGTCGGCGGCACGCTTGCGTCGCTGAAATCGCGCCCAGGGGCTGAGCCCACCGAGCTCGCGATGCAGCTGCTCCGGCATCAGGAACGCGGTCTGAGAATCGATCAGCGTGACCAGCGCCGCCCGCAGCCGCTCGATCCGGTCGCGCTCGGTGACGCCGAAGACGACGCGGACGATCACCTCGAAGGTGAGGGCGCGCATCCGCGAGCGGAGTACGACCCGCTCGCCGGGTCGCCAGCTGCCGACTTCGCGCTCGGCGACATCGCGGATCACCTCGCGGTAGCGGCCGACAGCCTCGCCGCCGAACGGCGGCAGCAGCAGCTTGCGCTGGCGCAGGTGCTCGCGCCCGTCGAGGATCAGGACGGAGCGGTCTCCGAGCAGCGGTGCCAGCGGCGCGTTCGCCTCGCCGGCCCGCAGCTCGGACTGGTCGCCCGTGAAGAGCTTGCCGATCGCCTCCGGGTCGGCGATGTAGACGCCCATCCCGAAGACCATCAGCGGCACCGAGAAGACGTCGCCGTAGCGTTGCCTCCACATCTGCAGCGACTGCAGCGGCCGCTGGACGAGCCGCAGCGTGTTGAGCGCAGCCGGCCGCGGGCCTGGAGGCAGTTGCTGGTTTGGCGCCCCGATCAGCGCAGGGTACGACCCCGGCAGCCGTACGGGAAGCCGGGTCCTAGACTGGCCGCGTGAGAGGTGTCACGATCAGCGTGGTCCTGGCGGTGTGCGGACTCGCCGCCGGCTGCGGCGACGCCGAGACGACGGTGATCAACCAGACGACCACGGTGACCTCGCCGACCACCTCGGCCGCAGCGCCGACGGCGTCGAGCACGACCGTCGAGCCGACGACGCCGACGCCGCCAGGCCTGGCCGAGCCGGAGGAAGAGACGACTTCGCCGCAGGAGTACTCGGGTCCATGTGGCGAGCCGGGCGCGGTCAACGGCGGCACTGCCGGCACCTCGGCCACGAACGCCGTGCCCGGCTTCGCGAACCTCGAGACCCGCCGCCAGCCCTGCACCTTCGCGACGACCGTGGCCGAGGAATGGCAGGGGGCCTGGGCGACGTCGTGCGCCTCGGGCTGCAACCGCAGGATCGAGGGGATGAACTGCGACTACGGGGGATCGGGCACCCAGGTCCGCTGCCGCACGGCCGACTCCGAGGTCACCTTCGACCTCGTCTTCCTGTTCGAGTGAGCCCCCGGTCAGTCGGCGACCTGGAGGTTGCCGACGACCCCGATCCGGAATCCGAGCCAGGGGTAGACGAGGTCGTAGAACTTGTTGTCCTGCGGCTGCAGGCCTACCGCGCTGATCCAGAGCTGGTAGGCGGGGGCGTTGGGGACGCCGCCGTGCAGGCGCCGCCAGACGCGCCCGGGGCTCTTGCCCGACGGCGGCGGCGTGATCGTGTCGGTCCACTCGACGGCGTTGCCGCCCTGGTCGAGCGTGCCCCAGGGCGAGAGCGTCTGCGCCTGCCCGACCGTTCCGAGACTGCCCTGGTAGAGCTCGGGATAGGCGACGGGGTTTATTCCGAACGGGTTGACGCTGGAGCAGTCGCTCTGCGGCTGGACCTCGGCGGGGCACCAGCTTGGCGCGTCCTCGCCGGAGTCGTGGAAGATCGCGAGCGGCTGCGTGGCGGCGTTGGTGACGTCGCCGCTCGCAGGGTCGAGCACGCTCTGGTTCGGTGCGTCGCTCTCGCCGTCGCCGAAGGTTCCGGCGTTGGTCGGGTACTTCCAGTACGAGAGGGTGCCGCCGCCGCTGGGGTCGAAGTAGGCGGACTTGATCCACTCGTCCTCGCTCGGGATCACGAAGCCCTTGCCCTTCTCACGGGTCGCGCCGGTGCGCTTGTTGCGGGCGAGGTCGTACATGCCGCTGTCGCTCTTCGGCGAGAGCCGGACCTTGTAACGGGTGAAGCCGAACCCGTCCTTGCTGCCCTTCGTCTTCTCGAGCAGCTTGCCGTTGTAGAGAGAGTTGGCGAAGCGCGCGGCGCGCGGGAAGTCGGCGAACCCGTAGGGCTTGTCCTCCCATGCGGGGAAGGCGACCGAGTAGTGCTTGCCGTTGGCGGCGCTCGAGGACTCGTTGATCTGCCCGTACTTGGGCCATGCGCTGGAGCTCTCGGTCGGGTCGTAGAGCTTGTGCTCATCGGTGCCCCTCGGGTCGACGGTGTTGAGGAAGTCGACCCACTGCGAGACGGTGATCTCGAGCTGGCCGATCCCGTAGCGATAGTCGACGGCTCCGACCTCCTCGCAGGCGGGCCCGGCGTCGGGCGCGTCGGCGCAGGAGTCATAGATCGCGTCGGTGAACGGGACGATTCCGACCGAAGGGTTCTGGGTGGCGCCGACCGTGACCGTCTTGACGGTGACGACCTGGCGCTGCGCGGCGCCGGCGGAGGCGGACCCGGCGAGCAGCGCCAGGGCGACGGCGGCGAGCGACAGGGCGACGGACGAAGGGCGGCTTCCATGCCGGCGGCCCTGACAGCTCGAGATGTGGTGCACAAGACCCCCATCGACGGAATCGTCCGATCCCTTGAAACGATTGGCACAATCCGCCGCGGTAACGTGCCCGGCGACCCCACCCCGGAGGCCCCCATGAGCGTAGATCCGACCAACGTCGACGACCTCGAGACCGTCAGCCTCGAATCAGGCGCCAGCGACGACGCGCTCTGGACCGGCGGCTACTTCTCCTACGGCGGCAGCCAGGCCGACGACTCGGCGACGATCTACTTCGCAATCCCGCCCGGCGCCCGGCTCGGCAAGCACGTCGACACGGCCGAGGAGACGCAGTTCGTCCTCGCCGGCAGCGCCGACCTGCTTCTCGACGAGGGCACCAAGCCGGTCAAGGCCGGCGACGTCTTCGTGCTCAAGGAGGGCGTCGCGCACGACCTCCACAACACCGGCAGCGAGGACCTGCGCGTGATTGCCTTTTTCTCGAAGCCGCAGGTCGAGCAGCACTGGGAGACCGAGACCTGGCCGCCCGACGCGACCCGCGTCACCGGCTCGCCGAACAGGGACTGAGCAGCCCGTCGGTCACTCGCCCAGCATCAGCTTGCGCCCGAGCCACTCGAATGCGCGCGTCGGCAGGAACCGGCGCAAGAGCACCGTCGAGCGCTCGCCGGTGCTGCCGGAGGTGAGGCGACGCGGCGGCCGCGCAGCTCCGACGACCCGGGCGATCGTCTCGGCGACGACCTCGGGGCCGACAGCCTTGCGCTCGTCCCGGGCCATGATCTCGATCGCCCGCCGGTAGGCGTCTCCGTAGAGGCCGCCCTCGGGGCCGGGCGTCTCGACGCGGCCGTCGGTGAAGCCGCTGTTGATGTTGCCGGGCTCGACCAGTGTCACCTGCACTCCGTGCGGAGCGACCTCGTAGGCCAGCGACTCGCTCCAGCCCTCGAGCGCGAACTTGCTCGCCGAGTAGTACGCCTGAAACGGCAGCGCGAAGACCCCCGCCAGCGAGCTGACGTTGACGACCAGCCCGTCGCCGGACGCACGCAGGGCCGGCAGCGCCTCGCGGGTCACCCGGACCGTGCCCCAGAAGTTCGTCTCCATCTGTGCCCGCGCGACGCTCAGATCCGTCGTCTCGACCGGGCCCGCGAGCCCGTAGCCGGCGGCGTTGATGACGACGTCGATGCGACCGTGGCGGGCCAGCACCTCGGCGACGCCGGCCTGGACCGACTCGTCGTCGTCGATGTCGATCGTCGCCGCCTCGACTCCGACGGGCGCAGCGCCGCGGCGGCTGACGCCGACGACCGTGTGTCCTCGGGCGGCGAGCAGCGCCGCCGCGGCGGCCCCGATCCCGGAGGAGGCGCCGGTGACGAGTACGACGGGGCGAGCCGGCATCCGCACCAGCCTACGTCGCGACCGCGCCTCGCGCCGGTTGCCCGGCGCCGTCAGCCGAGTTCGGCCGCGACCCCGCGGGCCCAGGCGCGGATCTGATCCCAGTCGCGCCGATCCTGGAACTCGGCCGGTATGCCGCTCCTCATCCCCCTGCCGGCGATGCCGCCGCCCTCGGGCGGGACGCGACCGCCGAAGACGACGTGGTCGCGGACCCCGAGCTCCTCGGCCTTGCGCATCAGCCTCGGCGGCTCGGTCCATTCAGGATCGTCGTCTGCCGGGTCTCCGGTCGGGCCGGAGCTGAACACCCAGAACGGCATGCCGGCGAGCTCCTTCGAGTGCTTGCGGAGGAAGTGCTTGGCGTCACCGCGCCAGCGCTTGATGTAGACGGCGCTGCCGATCACGACGGCGTCGTAGCCCTCGACGCCGTGTGTGGAGCTGGCCTCGAGGCAGTCGACCTCATGGCCCGCGGTCCGGATCTCCCCCGCGACCGCCTCGGCGATCTCGGCCGTGGAGCCGTGCTTGGAGGCGTAAACGACGAGCACCCTGCTCATGGCCCGAGGCTCTCATTTCCGCGGTAGACCGGCATCCGTAGGTTGCGCGGATCGGGCGGGCCGCAGGCGCGGACGCCGGGCTGGTCGCCGCTAGAGTCGGCCCTCGAGGCACCTCGATGGACGTATCCGACTACGCGGCCTGCGATGCCACCGCCCTGGCGGAGCTGATCGCTTCGCGGCAGGTCAGCGCCGCCGAGGTGCGCCGGGCGGCGCTGCAGGCGATCGAGCAGGTGGAGCCCGAGTTGAACGCCGTCGTCAGCGGTCCGTTCGAGGACGCGGCGGCCGGCGAGGGGCCGTTTGCCGGCGTGCCGTTCGGGGTCAAGGACACGCTCTGGGAGCAGGGTCGCCCCTACGACTTCGGCAGCCGGCTGCTCGAGGGTCAGGTCGCGCCGCTCGATTCGACGATCGCCGAGCGGTTTCGCGCAGCCGGGCTGCTCAGCCTGGTCCGGACCGCCACGCCCGAGTTCGGCGGCAACTTCGACACCGCTCCCGTTCTCCGCGGGCCGACCCGGAACCCGTGGGATCCGACCCGGAGCCCCGGCGGCTCGAGCGGCGGCTCGGCCGCTCTGGTTGCAGCCCGCGCGCTCCCGATCGCCCACGCAAACGACGGCGCCGGCTCGATTCGCGTGCCGGCCGCGTGGTGCGGGCTGGTCGGGCTCAAGCCCTCGCGCGGGCGAACGCCGGTCGGGCCGCTGGTCGGAGAGGCGCCGGGAGGGCTCCCGCACGAGTTCGCCGTCAGCCGCACCGTCCGCGACACGGCGGCCCTGCTGGACGCGGTCTGCGGCCCTTCGCCGGGGGATCACACCTACGTCCAGAGGCCGCCCCGTCCGTTCGCCGCCCTGCTCGGCGAGGATCCGCCCCCACTCAGGATCGCCATGCACACCCGCTCCCCCTGGGGACAGGAGACCGGGGCGGAGCAGCGGCAGGCGGTCGAGCGCGTCGCCAGATGCCTCGAGGGGCTCGGGCACAGCGTCGAGGAGAAGGAGCCGCCCGTCGATGCCGACGCCTTCCGGGCGCTCCACCTCGTCGTCTGGCCATGGCTGATGGCGACGATCGCCACCGTGCTCGGGGCGATGGCGGGTCGCGTGCCGAGCGCCGAGAATGTCGAGGTGGCCAGCCTCGCCTGCATCCGCCACATACGCAAGACCGGGGCGCTCGACATCTCGACCGCGGAGTCGATCCGGAACGGAGCGTCGCGCCAGATGGGCGCCTTCCTCGACCGCTTCGATCTCGTGCTCTCGCCGACCACGCCCTCAGGCCCCCCGCTGGCCGGTCTGCCGGCGCCCGATGACGCGGTCTACGCGGACGTCGAGCGCTGGATCGACGACTTCTACGCGGTCTCGCCCTACACCCCGATCGCGAACTCGACCGGCCAGCCCTCGATCAGCCTGCCGCTCGGGACGACCGAGGACGGCCTCCCGGTCGGCGTCATGCTCACGGCGCAGACGCTGCGCGAGGACGTTCTCCTCCAGGTCGGCGGCTCAGCTCGAGCAGGCGATGCCGTGGATCGATCGTCGGCCGAAGGTGTGCGCCGGCTGATCGCCGCTCGTACAGGCGGCGACTTTCACCCGGGGCCGCGCCGGCGCAGAGCGATCCCGGTCAGGATCTCGCGCACGACCCGGTCGGCGATCTGGGCCGTGACGTCGCGCGAGCCGATGCGCTCCGGCAGCACCTCGACCACGTCCGCGCCGATCAGCTCCACCGACATGGCAACGGCCCGGCAGGCCTCAAGCAGCTCGCTCGACGTCATTCCGCCTGGCTCGGGCGTCCCCGTTCCGGGCGCGAAGGCGGGGTCCAGCACGTCGACGTCGACGCTGAGAAACGCCGGGCCGGCCCCGATCAGCGCGGTCGTTTCGGCGAGGACGACGTCGAGGCCACGGTCGCGGACCTCGTGCATCGAGTGGGTGGTGATGCCGCGCTCCCGCTGCCAGGCCCAGACCTCCTCGTCGTGGGCGTAGCCGCGGATCCCGATCTGCACGTAGCGGTTGGGATCGACGACTTCCGCTTCGACGAGCCTGAACATCGGCGTCCCGTGTGAGAGCTCCGCCCCGAGGACGTCGGGCCAGGTGTCGGTGTGGGTGTCGAACTGGATCAGCCCGACCGGCCCGTGAGGCTTCGCCGCCGCTCGTACGTCGGGCTCCGCGATCGAGTGGTCGCCGCCGAGGACGATCGGCAGTGCGCCCGCGGCAACAACCGCCGCGACCGTCTCCTCGATCGCGGCGTGAGTCCGCACCGGATCCCCGGGGATCACGGCGGCGTCGCCGAAGTCGACGACCGAGAGGGCCTCGAGCGCGTCGATCCGGGCCGTGATGTGCGGACCGGCGAGAGTGCTGGCCGCCCTGATCGACCGCGGCCCGTACCGCGCGCCGGGGCGCTCGGAGACGAGATCGTCGGTCGGCGCCCCGACGATCGCAACGTCGACACCCGCGAGATCGCTGGGATCCTCCGTATAGGGGAGACCCGAGTAGGTGAGCAGGCCCGCGTAGTCCGGTTTGTACCCGTGCTCGGCCCAGCGGCCCAGCGGGTCGATCACGGGCAGGGCAGGAGAGCGGAGGTTCTGGTCACGGCTCGAAACCTATCGCTCGCGAGCCCCCGGTCCGGCCGGGCCTCGGTCTCGGGGATAGGGAGACAACATGCGCGATACGCTCTTCTTGTTCGGCATCAGCTAGCGCACGATGAGTAGCGGGGATAGTCGCTCGGCCATCGTTGCGGAGAAGGGGATCACGGAATGTCCAGAGTCACGGAGCGCCTTACGTTCGCCAACGTGATGTCCGTTGCCGCCGTCTTCATCGCGATCGGCGGCGGGGCGTACGCGGCTGGATTGGCGAGGGACAGTGTCAAGTCGAAGCAGATCGCCGCCAACGCCGTCAAGCAGTCGGAGCTGGCGCGCAACGCGGTCACCGCGGACAAGATCGCCGCCGCCGCGATTAGCGCCGACAAGATCGCCGACGGGTCCGTGACGACTGCCGAGATCGCCAACGACGCGGTGACGACTGCCAAGATCGCCAACGATGCCGTCAACGGAGCAAAGGTGAACGAGGGAAGCCTCGGTCAGGTGCCGCTCGCGGCGGTGGCGACGAAGGCCAGCAACACACTGGGTGCAATCGTCAACGGGGACGGGACGCTAGCTATCGCGGCGCAGCCTGGGACGACGAGCACACGCAACGGCACGGGCTCCTACGCAGTTCAGTTCGGGCGGGACCTGGCGAACTGCGCGGCGGTGGCTTCGCTGGGCAACAGCGGACCGATCGTCCCCAATCCCGGTGAGATCGGCGCATCGGTCAACTTCGACAACTCGGTCATCGTCCAGACGCGGAACTCCACGGGCGCGCCGAACGACAACGCCTTCCATCTGATCGTCGTCTGCTGATCCGGAGGCTGGCGCCCAGACGCCGACTTCACTGCGATTTGCTGACCCTATGGGCATGCAGAACGCAGCAAAGGTGGCTGCTGGCCGGCCCTGAGAAGTGGAGCTGGCCGGACTCGAACCGAGAGCCCGGAGTGCTCCGTCCTAGATCTCGCACACGGCGATTGCCGGGGCGTCCCGGCGGGCCTTCTCGGTCGCGGTCGCGAGATCTCCGAGGGCGGTGTAAGTGATGCGATCCGGCTCCAGCCCGAGCGCGGCCGCGCCGTCGGGCTCCAAGCGCTCGACGAGGTCCTTGGAGGCGAGCGCAAGGCCGCCGCTGGCGCAGGCCTCGATCCGCGCAGCCTCGTTGACGGCATCGCCGAGGGCGTTGACCTCGGAGCGGCCAGCGGTGCTGATATTGCCGACGTAGAGGTTCGCTCCCCAGTGCAGCCCGAAGCGCAGGACGACGTCGGCGGGCTGCAGGTCGCTCCGGGCGGCGACCTCGTCGACCGCTTCGCGCAGGGCGCGAGCGGCGGCGATGCAGCTCTGTGCGGCCGCGGACTCCGATCCGGCGGTCTCGGCGAGGAAGAACGCGCCGACGCCGTCGCCGACGTGTCGTCCAACGAGGCCGCCGGCGTCGATGACGCACTGGTCGGCGGCACGGACGAGGCGGCGCCCGAGCGCGAAGTAGCTGGCGGTCGAAAGGCGTCGGGAGAGCGGCGAGGACCCTTCCAGGTCGGCGAAGAGGATCGCCGCCGGCCGCCGTCCTGCCTTCGCGACCAGGCCCATTCGCGCGACGTGCCCAAGGTCGGCGGTGAAGGTCATCGCGCTCAGCATTGCCATGCCGGCGGCAGGCTTGGTGATCAGCACCGTGCCGGCGAGCCGGCCGTTGGCGTCGCGGACGCGGAAGGCGATGGCCGGAATGTCCCCTGCGCCGCCGATCCCGAACCCCTGGGCGGCGTAGGACAGCATCGTGCCCTCGACCGGGGTCAGCTCGTCGACGATGTCGCTCAGCGCCGGGTCGACAAGTCCACGCAGCTCGTCGCGCCCGCCGGGTGTGTCAGTGAGCACGAGGCCGCCGGCGGCGCGGAAGAAGCGACGATTGAGCTCGATGCTGTTCGACCCCATCGGCCATCCCTCGCTCGCCCGGAGCCACTCAGGCCCAAAGATGTGGGCGCCGATCGGGAACGATGCGAGCTCGACGAGAGCGCCGAACGACAGGCGTATGTCGTCACTGGCCCAGACCATCCTCCAGCGGTCATCGACGACCCATCCCCAGTGCCCCGCGTCGCGGATTGCCCGCGCCGCGTCGGCGAGGGCCGGATCTGCGGGCAACGGGTATGGCTCCTGTTCCCCCATCGTCCGATCCTATCCCGGTGGCAGCGGCCGGCCCAGTGCTCGGCCACGCGGGACCGCTCTGAACGAACGGTGCCGGCTCGCGGTTGGGCGGAAAGGTGATGGAGCTAGCCGGACTCGAACCGGCGACCTCCTGGGTGCGATGCGGGGAGGGGTTGTGGGGGACTTGGCTCTAGCAAGCGGGGAGTTGTCCGCGGGCTCGCCCGGCGGTCTGAAACGGATACCTCTGGATTGACCGGGATTGGAGTGGATTTGGGCACCAGAACGGGGCTGGTGCCCAATGGCCCAATGTCACGGTCCCTGGCCGGCCCCGCTGAAACCGCCGTCGTCGACAGGATCGAGTTCGTCCCCGAACCTACGTCGCCGCCCGTCGATGCGGAGCATGAAGACCTGGGCGACGACGACGGCGACGATGACCAGCGCCATGGCCCCGGGGCCAGAGTTCGCGGTGCGTGGTTACGTTCCCAGCGCCGATGTCTGGGGGCCGGGCCTCAACCCTCAGAGACTCCGTCCCGACCCGCACGAGGAGGCAAGCCCTCTCGGTTGCGAGGCAGATAGCATCCGGCCATGCCTGCGACCCAAGGGGATTCCGCGAAGGCCCCGGGTCGTTTCGACTTCCTTCATGGCCACCTCGAGCTCTTCGCGACCATCCTGCTCGCCCTCGCCGCCGTTGCGACTGCGTGGAGCTCCTACCAATCGGCACGTTGGAGCGGCATCCAGGCGATCGACTTCAGCAAGGCGAACGCCGCCCGCGTCGAGTCCACCCGCGCTTCGACCGAGGCGGGGCAGGAAACGCAGGTCGACGTTCTGACCTTCACGCAGTGGGCGAATGCGTATGCGGCGGGGGACGAACTCCTCCAGAACTTCTACTTCGATCGCTTCCGTGACGAGTTCAAGCCAGCCGTCAAGGCTTGGATCTCGACCCAACCGCTGAAGTCCGCCGACGCCCCACCGACGCCGTTTGCGATGCCCGAGTACGAGCTCGCCAAGAACGACGAGGCCGCGAAGTTGGTCGATGACGCTGAGGCGTCCAGCGCCGACGCCCTGGTTTCGAATCAGCGCTCTGACAACTATGTGCTGGCGGTCGTCCTCTTCGCCGCAGCGCTCTTCTTCGCCGGTATCAGCACGAAACTCACGGAACCGAGGCAGCGGGTCGCCCTGCTGGTCATGGGCTATGTGCTCTTCGTCGGCACGTTCGCCTGGCTGGTCACTTTCCCAATTTCGATCTCGATCTGATTGCTCGGATCACCTCACCGGCAGCGCCGAGGTCGTCGAGCGCGTCGCCACGGCGGCGAGCGTGCTGAGCTGCTGTCGGGGGCCTCCGGTTCATCCGATTCAGTTGATGCTCGTCTGGTGCGGGACTTGAGATGCTGACCGGAACGCCCGCCTAGTCATCACGAGACAGATAGGACGATTCATGGCCAAAGATTTCAACGGAAAGATCGCTCTCGACATCAGGGATTCAGAGGGCGATTGGGCTCCGTTCCTGCCACCGAAGGCCGCCGAGGGCGCGCCCAATGTCCTGCTGCTTTCGTGGGATGACATCGGTTACGGAACCATGGACGTCTTCGGCGGTCCTGTCGAGACCCCGAACATGCGACGTATCGCGGACATGGGTGTCCGCTTTTCGAACTTCCACACGACCGCGCTGTGCTCCCCGACGCGAGCCTCTCTGCTGACCGGCCGCAACGCCACCTCGAACGGGATGGCGACGATCGCGGAATTTGGGTCGGGCTTCCCGGGAATCTCCACTCGCATCCCCTTCGAGAACGGAATGATCTCCGAGGTGTTGGCCGAGCAGGGCTACAGCACCTACTGCGTCGGCAAGTGGCACCTGACCCCCGGCGACGAGACGACCCTCGCATCGTTCAAGGGGCGCTGGCCACTTGGACGTGGGTTCGAGCGCTTCTACGGGTTCCTCGGGGGGGAGTCCAACAGCTGGTATCCAGACCTCGTCCACGACAATCACCAGGTCGATGCGCCCGCAACGCCCGATGAGGGCTACCACCTCTCCAAGGACCTATCCGACAGGGCGATCGAGTTCATCCGCGATACGAAGGCCATCGATCCCGACAAGCCATTCTTCATGTACCTCGCTTCGCAGGCGGGGCACGCACCACATCACGTGCCGAAGGAGTGGGCGGACAAGTACAAGGGCAAGTTCGACCAGGGCTACGAGGCGATTCGCTCCGAGATCCTCCAGCGGCAGAAGGAGCTCGGGCTACTGCCCGAGGACACCGAGCTCTCGAAGATCAACCCACATGGCGAGCCTGCCGCGAAGGGTCCGGACGGACAGCCTTGGCCGCTCCTCGACACCGTTCGACCCTGGGACTCGCTGAGCGCTGACGAGCAGCGTCTCTTCTCGCGCATGGCGGAGGTGTTCGCCGGCTACATCTCCTACACCGACCACGAGCTCGGTCGGGTACTCGACTACCTCGAGGAATCCGAGCAGCTCGACAACACGCTGATCGTCGTCGTCTCCGACAACGGCGGCAGCGGCGAGGGCGGCCCGAACGGCTCGTTCAACGAATGGCGCTTCTTCAATGGGATCGCCGATTCGACCGAGGTGACGATCCCGCACATCGACGAGCTCGGCACCCCCTCGTCTTATAACCACTACACCACCGGCTGGGCATGGGCGTTCGACACGCCGTTTCCGTACTGGAAGCGCTGGGCCGGCTACGAGGGCGGGGTTGCGGACATGTGCTTCATGGCCTGGCCGGCGAAGATCGAAGCCGAGTCCGTACCGCGAGGGCAGTACATCCATGCCGTCGACATCGCGCCGACCATCTATGAGCTGCTCGGCGTCGAGCCGCCAGAGGTGATCAAGGGGTATCAGCAGAGCGCGATCGAGGGAGAGAGCTTCGCTGCGTCGATCACCGACGCTGAGGCGCCGGGGAAGGAGACCCAGTTCTACGCGATGCTGGGCCAGCGCTCGATCTACCACAAGGGTTGGCTCGCCTGCACCCTCCACCCGCCGCTCAGCGGATGGGGAAAGTTCGACCAGGACGTATGGGAGCTCTACAACCTGGAGGAGGACCGCGCGCAGTCGGACAACCTGGCCGAGAAGGAGCCGGTACGGCTCAACGAACTCAAGGCCCTCTGGTACTACAACGCAGGGATCTACAACGGACTGCCGCTCGACGACCGAACCGCCCTCGAGCAGGTACTCGCGGATCGACCTCATGCCGCTAAGGACCGGGAGCGGTACGTCTACTTCCCCGACTGCGCCGATGTCCCGGAAGAGGGGGGCGTGCGGATCACGGGTCGCTCCTACAAGATCGCGGCCGGCGTCGAGATTGATTCAAGCGACGCGCAGGGCGTCATCTACGCCCACGGTGGCGTGGCGGGCGGTCACAGTCTCTACGTCAAGGATGGCCGTCTCCGCTACGCGTTCAACTGGGTCGGGACCCACATTCAGGACGTGGTAGCGGACCGCGGTATCACTCCCGGCGAGCACGTCTACGCTGCTGAATTCACGATGACGGGCAAGAACGAGGACCCCGCCATGCCCGGTTTCGTCGGCACGCTCAGCCTCTACATCGACGACAATGAAGTCGGAAGCGCCGAGATCGTCACCCAGCCCGGCGTGTTCTGCCTCGTCGGCGACGGGATATGCGTCGGCCGTGACAGCGCCTCACCTGTGACTCCCGACTACAAGGCTCCGTTCCGTTTCACGGGCGGCGCGATCGACAAGGTGATCGTCGACGTCTCCGGGGAGCCATATGTCGACCACGAGGCCCAGGTCCGGGCCTGGTTCATGCGCGACTGACGTGTGGCGGATCGATAGGAGTCCGGCGTTTTCCGTGATGGAGCTAGCCGGACTCGAACCGGCGACCTCCTGGGTGCGATCCAGGCGCTCTCCCAACTGAGCTATAGCCCCTTGTCACGGCGGACCGTGGGCGGCCGTTCGGCGACCGCGGGATCGCAAGGATACTTGTACGGGGCGGGAATCTCAGCGGGGGCGCGAAGATGCCGGTATCCCTTGCAGGCGCCCGCCGGGCGGGGAACAAATCCAATGAGCTTTCGCGGCCGACTGACACTGTTCTTCGTCGCGATCGTGGTCGTACCCATGATCGCGGTCGCGGTGCTGGTCGTACAGGTCACCGAGGACTCGGCCAGCGGCAAGGCCGACGCCCGCCTCGCGACGGGCCTCGAGGCGGCGCAGGAGATCTACGACGAGGCCCTGCTGAAGGCACCGGACGACGTCAACCGGATCGCCAACTCCGCCGGTGTCGCGGAGGCGCTCAGCGCCCCCAATGAGACCTTCCTCGAGAAGATCGCGAACGAGGAGGTCGCCGCGGGTAAGGCGGCGATGGTCGCCTTCTACGACGCCGGCGGCGCCCTGCTCACCCGCGCCGGCCCCGCCGACGCGATCGCGCGCAGCCGCCGGCCGCTCGACACCGGCTCGGGCTCGGTCGGCGAAGTCGAGGTCGCGAGCCTCAGCGCCAAGGCCTACGTCCGCCAGGTCGCTGCCCTGACCGACGTCGGCGCCACGGTCGTCGACGACAGGGGTCCGGTCGCATCCTCGATCGAGCTCGGTGCCGCCGAGCTGCCGGATGAAGTCGGCGGAGTCACCGTC
This sequence comes from uncultured Solirubrobacterales bacterium, assembly GCA_963793415.1. GTDB lineage: Bacteria > Actinomycetota > Thermoleophilia > Solirubrobacterales > 70-9 > CAXMST01. The sequence continues at coordinate 465,388 of CAWCAC010000002.1, forward strand.
GAGGTCGGCTCCGAGACGCTGCGCGCCGCCGCACTCAAGCTCCAGGGGGCGACGCCGGGCGCCCGGATCGTGCTCACGACGCCCGAGGGCGAGGGCTTCGTCGCCCGCGCCCCCGAGGTTGCGCTGGTGCTGGTGGCCTTCTTCGCGATCGCCGCCTTCCTGATCCTCGTCGTCCTGCGGATGCTCCAGGGACAGGTCGCGGAGATGCTCGCCGCCGCCCGGCGGATCGGCGACGGCGACTTCTCCGGTGAGGTGCCGGCCGAGGGCAACGACGAGCTCGCCGGGCTGGCGCGCGAGTTCAACAAGATGAGCGGCCGGCTCAGCGATCAGATGCATCAGCTGCAGCGCCAGCGGGAGGAGCTCGACCAGTCGGTCCGACGCCTCGGTGAGGCGTTCGCTTCCGGCCTCGACCGCGCAGCGCTGCTCGAGATCGTGATCGAGACGGCGATCGCGGCCTGCGAGGCGGAGAGCGGCGAGATCGTGCTCGCCGGGCATGAGCAGCCCGAGGCCCGGGCGGGCTTGGGCAGGGGCCCGGAGTGGGATCTGGTCCTGGGCGAGGCTGCCGAGCGGGCGGCGGCCGCGCGGGCGGCGGCCGAGGTGCGCCGCGGCGAGCTGCATGCGATCGCGCATCCGCTCGTGCGCGTCGGGGAGGGAGACGCGACGCTGGGAACGATGGCCGTGGCCCGCAAGGGAGCGGCATTCGGATCGAGCGAGAAGGAGGTGCTCCGGTATCTGATCGGGCAGGCCTCGGTCTCGGTCGAGAACATCGGCCTGCACGAGCGCGTTGCCGAGCAGGCCGTGACCGACGCGCTCACGGGCCTCGCCAACAACCGCCACTTCCGCGAGTGGATCGACCGGGAGGGCCAGCGGATCGCACGCTTCGGCGGCGGCCTCTCGCTGGTGATGCTGGACGTCGATGACTTCAAGCTGGTCAACGACACCCACGGCCACCCGCAGGGCGACGAGGTGCTGAGGGAGCTGGGCCGGATCCTGCGGCTCGAGTCGCGGGGCATCGACGAGGCGGCCCGCTACGGCGGCGAGGAGTTCGTGCTGGCGCTGCCGGAGACCCCGAAGGGCGGTGCGATCGAGGTCGCTGAGCGGATCCGGGAGCGGATCGCGTCGAACGCCGTGCAGGGTGTCGATGGAAACTCGACGCTGAGCGTGACCGCCAGCCTCGGCGTTGCCTCGATGCCCGAGGACGGCTCCGATGCGCGAAGCCTGATCGCGGCCGCCGACGCGGCGCTGTACGAGGCGAAGCGGGCGGGGAAGAACCGCGTCGTCGCCGCGGGCGGGCGCTGAGATTCACGTCGCGGGGAGGCCCGGGATGGCGCAGGGGAAAGCGCTTGCACGGCGAAATGAGGCGGCAGCGTCCTCTTGACAAGAGGAACGCGGCATCTGCAACCCTTCAAAGACCGCCATGGGAATCCTCGACGACGCTATCCGCGAGCACCTTGAGCTCAAGCGCCAGCACGGCGCCGACGACGACGACCTCGACCGGCTCGAGAAGGAGGTATTCGGTCCGTCGACGCGGCCTGGTGATCCCGAGTTCGACACCTCCGAGGGCCAGCCCTCAGCGCCTGCTTCCGGCGCTGAGCCGGAGGCTCCTGAGCAGCCTGCCGCCCCGATCCCGGACGCCGGCCTTCCCTCGACCGCTCCCGATGAGCCGCCCGCGCCGACGCCCGAGCCCGCGTCCGGCGCCGGTGAGACGGTGCCCGCCGCGGAGGCTCCCGCTGAGCCTGCCTCGGAACCTGCGCCTGAACCCACCGAACCTGCGAGCTCCGGTGGAGGTGGCTTCTTCGACGTCGAGGCAGCCGGCAACGACGAGGACTGGCTTGCGTCGCTCGAGGACGTAGTCGAGCAGCCGCTGATCGAGCCCGAGGAGAAGGCCACAGCTCCTCCGCCCGCTCCCCAGCGCGAGCCGCACGAGTCGACGACGAGCCCGATCGAGGACCTGACGCCGGCTGAGCGCGCCCGGATCGAGCACGCCGACCTCGGCGACACCGTCGATCACCCCGCCGTCCCGGCGCCCGAGACGGGTGAGGAGGATCAGGCACCACCGATCCCGCCGCCCGACACCGGTGAGGAGGACTTCATCGCGCCGATCCCGCCCGAGACCGGTGAGGAGGACCTTGCGCCCGGCCCACCCGAGCCGCCCGAGTCGGCGATCTTCGAGCAGGGCGACGAGGTCGATCTCGGCGACCTCGATCTCGACCTCGACGAGGCGGAGATCGAGCCCGCGTCTCCCCGCCCCGTCGAGCCGGTCACCGGCGAGGAGGACGAGTACGACGCCGACGACGCCGAGGAGGACGAGCTCGAGGACGAGGACGAGGATCTGCTCGAGGAGACGCCCGACTTCCTTCAGGACACGCCCGAGGGCGAGCGCCTCTGGTTCGAGCAGGGCTCACCGAAGGACTTCGACTTCGACGACGAGGACGAAGACGACTGACGCCAGGCTCTCCGTGCCGGGCGCTATCCGCCCCCGCGCACGGCCGGTCTAGGTGATGTAGCCGCGCATGCGGCTTGCCTCGACGACGCGCTCGATCGCGATCTTGAAGGCGGTGCGGCGCAGGTCGAGCCCCTCGGCGTCGGCCCGATGGGCGACGTCGCGGTAGGCGCGGCGCATGATCGCGCCGAGCTTGTCGTTGACCTCACGCTCCTCCCAGCGGAAGTGCTGGAGGTTCTGGACCCACTCGAAGTACGAGCAGACGACACCGCCGGCGTTCGCCATCAGGTCGGGGACGATGAAGACGCCCTTGTCGCGGAGGATCTCGTCGGCCTGGAAGCTGGTCGGGTTGTTGGCGCCTTCGACGATCATCTTGCACTGCATCAGGTCCGCGTTGTCCTCGTGGATCATGCCGCCGAGCGCCGCCGGGAAGAAGACTTCGCAGGGGATCTCGTAGAGGTCGCCGGCGCTGATCTTCTCCGCCTTCGGATACTCGTCGAGCCGGCCACCGTCGGCGTCGAGGTGCTTGCGCAGGGCGAGCGCGTCGATGCCGTCGTCGTTGCGGATCGCGCCGAAGGCGTCGGAGACGCCGACCAACTTGGCGCCGAGCTCCTGCATGATCCGCGCCGCGTGGTAGCCGACGTTGCCGAATCCCTGGACGACGAACGACGTCCCCTTCGGGGTCAGCCCCAGCTTCAGAGCGGCCTCCCGGTACATGTAGACGCAGCCGCGGCCGGTTGCGGCCTCGCGGCCGAGTGAGCCCTCGAGCGGGATCGGCTTGCCGGTGACGATCGCCGGTGTGTGTCCGTGCGTTTTGCCGTACTCGTCCATCATCCAGGCCATCACCTGGGCGTTGGTGTTGACGTCGGGCGCGGGGATGTCGCGGGTCGGGCCGAGGATCTTGTCGATCTTGCTCATGAAGCCGCGGGCAACTTTCTGGACCTCGTCGCTCGGCATCTGGTCGGCGGGAGCGTTGACGCCGCCCTTGGCGCCGCCGAAGGGGACGCCGGCGATCGCCGTCTTCCAGGTCATCATCGAGGCGAGCGCGCGGACCTCGTCGATGTCGACCTCGGGGTGGAAGCGGACGCCGCCCTTGTAGGGGCCGCGGGCCGCGTTGTGCTGGATCCGGTAGCCCTTGAAGACCTTGGTCTTGCCGTCCGCGCACTTGATCGGGACCTGGACCGAGACCTCGCGGTAGGGGGTCCAGAAGACCTCGCGGATGTCGTCGGGGAACTCGAGCGCGTCCCAGGCCCAGTTGAAGTAGTGGTGGACGACCTCGAGGTCGGAGACCTTGGCGCGCTGCGAGCGCGGGTCGGAGCCGTTGTCGGATGCGGCCGGCTTGGAGGCGGCGTCGGCCTCGACAGCCGTCTCGGTTTCGGTGCCCATTCCCTCTCCTCCAGAAGTAGCGATGCGCCCCGAGGCCATCCTCGCACAAGGCCGAGGCTCTGACACCTATTTCCCGCTGTGACCGGTTTCAGTCATCCAGGGGCGGGAAGGGAGGTTCGGATCTAGAATCCCGACTTCGTGGGGCCATAGCTCAGTTGGGAGAGCGTTCGGTTTGCATCCGAAAGGTCGCCGGTTCGAGCCCGGCTGGCTCCACTTCTAGCCCACTTCTTTCGAGTCGCTCACACGAGGCGGTAGGTCTTCGTAGTCCTCGGCAACCCGGATCCGCTTCAGTTGGTTGTTCGCGGCCGGGACCAGTCTCAGAGTCACCGTGCTCCGTCCCTCGCCCAGCTCGGCAGCCGGGATGTAGAAGCAACGCCTCGTGTTTCCGTCGAACACCGCAAGCCACTCGATCATCGCTGCGGTGTATCGCTTCGTCCGCCTGACAACACCCATGGTGAGCGACTGCGAGTAGCAGCGCGCCTGGACGATCTTCCCATCCGAGAAGACGTACTTGACCTGGACTCGCTCGAGCTCTTCATCGCGCTCGATGGCGAGGTCGTAGTCGCAGTCCTCCCCGAACGGGAAGAGGATCCGGTAACCGCGAGCGGAGAGGTCGGCTGCGATTGCGAGTTCTGCCATGTCCCCGATTGCCTTCGTGGGCGCCACTGCGGTGACCCTACGCGTGGAGTTGTCACGGATGGGACACGGACTGTGCCGGGTGTGTGTCAATAGCGTGTCGTCTCGTGGATGACTATCCGCCGCCTACGCGCAGGCCGCTGATCCTGGTCGGGATTGCGATCGGGGCGGCGATCCTGTTCACCGTCTTGCACGTGACTTTCGTGGTGCGCGTGGTCGTGATCCTCGCGATCGTCGCGGCGCTGTTCGTCTGGGAGAGGCGCAGGCGCGACGGCGTCTAGGAGCGGGCCGCCTCTGCGGCTCAGACGTTCTCGACGCCCGCGCCCGGCTCCTCGTCGCCGTGGCCCGCGGCGATCTGCCGTGACGACGCGAGCGAGGCGAAGGAGCCGATGAACATCGCGGCAGCCGCGCCGAGCAACACCGCCTGAGCGACGCCGAAGTCCGCGGCCGAGAGGGCGACGACCCCGAGCAGAACTCCGCCGGCCAGGGCGAACACAGCTGCCGTCACCGGACCGAGCAGCCCGGCGATCGAGAGGACGCCGATCCCGACCAGCGCCACCCCGGCGATTGCCGTGCCCAGGGAGGCGCTGGAGTCCTGGTCGGCCACCACGGCGACGACCAATAGGACGATCCCGGTGATGATGCTGACCCAGGCGAAGCCGACGAACGAGCTGCGCCGGCCCCGGGTCATCGGCGGCGGCTCCGCGCCGGCGGGCACACCGCCGGTCACAGCTGCCTCCTCGGGGTTCGCCGTGCTCCGCTCCGTTCGCAGGTCCATCGGTAGTGGTCTGCCCGCCGCCGGGACCGCCAAACCCTCGAGCGCCGAGGCTCAGCCGCCGGTCCCGCCGCGCTCCTCCGGCAGGGGCCCGAGCCCGAACCAGCCGCCCGAGCGCAGCGCGCCCATCAGCACCGCCGCGCCGAGCGCGATCAGGCAGCCGATCGCGGCGTCGATGAAGCGGTCGCCGGGGAAGACGTCCTGCTCGTGCAGGGTGACGACGAGCACTGCGGTGATCGTCGCCTGGTTGACGGCGAGGACGCTGCCGTCGGCGAGGATCGCGCCGGCCCGGGCGAGGATGATGACGACGCCGAGCTGCCAGACGCCGTCGCCGATCAGATCGACGAGCGCACCGGCGATCGTCAGGCCGATCGCGACGCCCAGCGCGACTCCGACCGCCCGCCGGTTGTGCTCGGCGCTGCTGAGCCCGAGCGTCAGCACTGCGGCGACCGGCGCGAAGACCGCCTGTTGCTCGCCGATCAGCTCCCGCGCCAGCCACCAGGCGAGCGCCGCTGTCACGCCCCCGAGCAGCAGCGCCGGCACCGCCGCGCGCAGATCCCCGAGCCGCCGCTCCCAGGTTCGCCGCCGCGGCATCGCCGCCCGGACCGCCCCTGCTCCAGTCTCTGGCGGCCCCGACATGCCCCCTTCCTACCACGACGCGACGGCGCTGCGGGAACGCCGAGCCGGCGGCTGTGACAGAGTTCCCGCCCGATGGCTGACGAAAACAAGAGCGAGACCGAGCCCGAGACCACCGACGCGAGCGCCGAGGAGACTCCCGCCGCCCCCGCCGAACCGGCCAAGCCGGACGACCCGGCGGCCGCCGCGCGCCGCAAGAAGCTGATCGGCCTCGCCGGCGCTCTCGCCGTGCTCGCCGTCATCGTCGTCGTGGTCCTCGTCTCGCAGGGCGGTGGCGACGACGCCGACACGGACACGTCCGTGAAGCCCGTCGTCGAGGTTCCTGAGGGCGAGCCGCCGACCGAGCTCGAGACGACTGACATCGTCGAGGGCGACGGGGCCGAGGCCACGGCCGGCAGCCAGGTCACCGTCCAGTACGTAGGCGTCAACTATGCGAACGGCGAGGAGTTCGACTCCTCCTGGGACCGCGGCGAGCCCTTCCCGTTCACGCTTGGAGCAGGCGAGGTGATTCCGGGCTGGGACCAGGGCGTCGAGGGCATGAAGGTCGGCGGCCGCCGCGAGCTCGTGATCCCCTCCGACCTCGCCTATGGTGAGCAGGGATCGCCGCCGGCGATCGGCCCGAACGAGGCGCTCGTCTTCGTCGTCGACCTGCTCGATGTGCAGCCCGCTGCAGCAGGCGCCACCGGAGCCGGCGCGGTCCCGCCCGGCTGAGCCGCCGCCCGACGATCGCCGGCGACGCCCGGCTCCCGGCCTACCGGTCCTCGTCCGGTGGGTTCCTGATCGCGCCGATCAGCCCGAACAGGGCGACGACGATGACCAGGAACGAGAGCCCGAAGGCGAGGATCGAGGCGAAGTTCAGAGTCGCCGTTCCGAGCGCGTAGGCCGTCATCCCGCCAAATATGACGACGAAGAGGACTCCGATCCCCAGGATCACACCTCTGGCCGAGCTGTCCATTCCCTCAGCCTTCCAGTTCCGCGGCCGGTCTGTCCCGGCGCGCGAACAGGCGGATCGCCGCCAGGCCGAAGGCGAAGCCGGCGATGTGGGCGAAGTAGGCGACGCCGCCGCCCCCCGCCAGGTCCGGGGAGGCGAGTTGGCCGACCGCCGGCACGAACTGGAACAGGAACCAGGCGGCGAGCAGGATCATCGCCGGGATCTCGATGAACGTGAAGAAGAAGACGAGGAAGATGATCGTCAGCACCTTCGCGTTGCGATGCAGGAGCGCGTAGGCGCCGAGCACCCCGGCGACGGCGCCGCTCGCCCCGATCACCGGCAGCGTCGAATCGACGTCGAGTAGGGCCTGTCCATAGACGGCGACCAGCCCGGCCAGCAGGTAGAAGAGGATGAATCTGCCGTGTCCCATCGAGTCCTCGATGTTGTTGCCGAAGACCCAGAGGAACAGCATGTTCCCGAAGATGTGGAGGAAGCCGGCGTGCATGAACATCGAGGTGATCAGGGTCAGCCACCAGGGCGCCATGTCGAGGTTGTGCGGGTAGCCCTGCTGCGGGAAGGCAGCCGGCCGCGGCGCCCCCTCGCAGATCACCTCCTGCGTGGCGCCCGCCGTGGCGACGCCGCAGTCCGTGCCCGGATGGGTGATCCGGTAGGGGATGGCGCCGTACTCGAGCGCGACCTGATCGCGCTCGGAGACACCCTCGCGGGCGAGCTCGGGAGTCGAGGCCGTGTCGCTCGGCTGCAGCAGCTGCCAGCCGAAGACGAGCACGTTGAGGACGATCAGCGCCACGGTCACCCAGGGGAAGCTCTGGGTCGGGATGTTGTCCTTGAGCGGGAACACGGGCCGACAAGCCTAGGGGCGGGCGCGCCGGCTCTGTGAGAATGCCCGCGTGCCCGTAACCACGGCTCCCGCCCGCAGCGCCGATCCGTGGCTCGACACGGATGTGATCGACGAACGCGCACCGCGCACCAACCAGGCGGTGGTCGCGACGGTCGCCTTCGCCGGGGCTGCGCTCGGCTGGCCGCTGCTCTGGGCCCTGATGGCGCTGCAGCTGCTGCTCGGGCTGACGCTCGGCCGCCGTTGGTGCCTGCCCTGCCGCCTCTACTTCGACCTGATCCAGCCCCGTTTCGGCGAGGGTCGGCTCGAGGACTCGCGCGCCCCGAGGCTCGCCAACCAGATGGGCTTCGTCTTCCTCTCGGTCGCCGCGGCGTTGTGGTGGGCCGGCGCGACGACTGCGGCCACGGCCATCGGCGTGCTCGTCGGCGTGCTCGCCCTGCTCGCCACCTCGACCGGCTTCTGCCTCGGCTGCGAGCTCTACCGGCTCGGCGCGCACATGCGCGGGATCTCCGAGCGCCATCACGACCGGATCGTCCCGACCGCGGTTGCGGTTGCGGCCGACGGCACCGTGCTGGAGCGGATCGCCTGAGCGCCATGCGCCGGCGCCCGAGCTCTCCACCCGCCGTAACCGGCCCTTAAGCTCGCCGCACCAACCTCGAGCACGATGCCCGCCTCCGCCCACATCCTCGTAGTCGACGACGAGCGGATGGTGCGCGAGGTCGTCGCCCGCTATCTCGAGCGCGAGGGCTTCCGCGTCACCGCCGTCGGCGACGGCCAGGCCGCGATCCGCGCGCTGACGGCCTCCCCGGACCTGATCGTGCTCGACCTGATGCTGCCCAAGGTCGACGGGCTCGAGGTCCTGCGCCGCGCCCGGGCCACCACCTCGAGCGCGGTGATCGTGCTGACCGCGCGGGGCGGCATCGACGACCGCATCGCCGGCCTCGACCTCGGCGCCGACGACTACGTCTCGAAGCCGTTCTCCCCGCGCGAGCTGGTCGCCCGCGTCCACGCCGTCCTGCGCCGGGTCGAGGCCACCCGGGGCGGCGACGGCGACGGCTCCGGACAGCGTCCCGGCGACGACGCCCTCGTCTTCGGCACGCTCAGCATCGATCCGGTCGCCCGCGAGGCCCGGCTCGACGGCGAGCCGCTGCAGCTGGCGCCGCGCGAGTTCGACCTGCTCCACTACTTCGCGATCAACCCGCGGCGCGTCTTCAGCCGCGAGGACCTGCTCGACGCGCTCTGGGACATCTCCTTCGACGGCGACGCCGCGACCGTCACCGTCCACGTCCGCCGTCTGCGGGAGAAGATCGAGCAGGACGCCTCCGATCCGAAGCGGATCGTGACCGTGCGCGGCGCCGGCTACAGGTTCGAACCATGAGCGACGACGGCGTCAGGCGTTCGGGGCAATCCGCAAGGAACGGGCGCTGGGCGCTGGGGCCGGCGCTGACTGCGGCGCTGGTCACCGGGATCGGCGCCTTCGCAACGCTCGTCTTCGCGGCGATGCTCGGCTGGCGCGGGGAGGACCTGATGCCGCTCGCCGTCTCGCTGGTCCCGGCGCTGGTGCTCAGCGTCGTCGCCGCGGCGATCGCCGCGCGGCTGCTCGCCGGCGCCTCGATGCGCCGCCGGGCGCTCGGCGTCGTCGGCCTCGGCAGCGTCGTCGGCCTCGCCAACCTGATGATCCTCGCCTGGCTCATGTACCTCGACAGCGCCGAGTCGGAGAAGCTCGCCGTGCTCCTGCTCTACTCAGCCGCGGCCGGCGGCGGCGTCGCCTTCGCCCTGACTCGCAGCACGACCGGCGCCGTCGACCGGCTCGGGATGACCGCCCGCAAGCTCGGCGACGGCGACCTCTCCGCCCGGGTCGGCCCGATCGAGGCCGAGCCCGAGCTGACCGATCTCGCCCGGGCGCTGGACGACATGGCGGTCCGGCTCGAGGCCTCGATCGAGCGCGAGCGGGCGCTGGAAGCGCACCGGCTCGAGATGATCACCGCCGCCTCCCACGACCTTCGCACCCCGCTCGCCAGCCTGCGGGCGATGATCGAGGCGATCGAGGACGGCGTCGTCGAGGGTCCCGAGCGCGATCGCTACATGGCGGAGATGGGCAAGTCGGTCGACTCCCTGACCGCGCTCACCGACGACCTCTTCGACCTGATCAAGCTCGACGCGGGCGAGATCGAGGCCGACGCCCCCGCCGAGCGGCTCGTCGACGTGACGACCGCGGCGCTGGCGCTCTGCGAGGGGGCGGCGCTCGAGAAGGGCATCCGCCTGCGCGCCGACCTCGGCGACGCCGAGGACGCGCTCACCTCGCCCCGCGTCGCCCGCGTGATCCAGAACCTGGTCCAGAACGCGATCCGCCACACGCCGAGGGGCGGCTCGGTCGCCGTCCGCGCTGAGCTCTCGGGGGGCGGCATCGCGCTCGTCGTCGAGGACGACGGCGAGGGGATCCCGGCCGAGTCGCGGGAGCTGGTCTTCGAGCCGTTCTGGCGCGGCGACAGCGCCCGGACCAGCAACGGCTCCGGGCTCGGGTTGACGCTCGTCAAGCGGATCGTCGAGGGGCTCGGCGGCGAGATCGCGGTTGGCGCGGCGGCGACCGGGGGCGCCCGCTTCGACGTCTCGCTGCCGGCGCTCGGCTGAGGCCCGGACCTACGCCGGATCGACGAAGGACAGCGCCCGCTCGGCCATCGCCGTGATCGTCAGGCTCGGGTTGACGCCGGGGTTCGCCGGCACGGCAGAGCCATCGGTGACGAGCAGGTTCTCGTACCCGAAGGCGCGCTGGCGCCCGTCGAGGACGCCGTGCCCGGGGTCGCGCCCGATCACCGCGCCGCCGAGCAGATGCGCCGTGCCGGGCGTGCCGAGCAGTGCTTCCATCGCCGAGCTCTGCGGATAGCCGCCGATCCGCTCGGCAGCCCGGGTCGCGATCTCGTTCGCGAGCGGAATGTAGTTGTCCGGCGGCGGCGAGCCCTCTTCGAGCTCCGTCTGCAGCGCCCCGAGCCGGCCCGCGAGCCCGCGCCGCGGCCGGAAGCTGAGCGCCGTGTCGGTCGAGTGCATGACGGTGAAGATGACCGTCCGCCGCGACCAGCCCTTGACGCGACCGGGCGAGAGCCAGCGACCCGGCCGGCGCCCCATCGCCGCGATCGAGGCTGCAGCACGGCGGCGGCGGCCGTTGACCGCGCCCGAGGTCAGCGGACCGAAGTTGAGCCCCATCAGATCGCCGCCGCCCCCGTAGGTGTTGTTGGTGAAGTGGGTGTGCTCGTCAGGGAAGACGGACGCCGTGATCGCGACCTCGGCCGTGTAATCGGCGCCGGGGCGCTCGGAGGTGGCGGCGGTGATCGTCTCGCTGTTGGTGCGGACCAGCCGCCCGAGTCTGGGGGAGAGGCCGGGCAGGGCGCCCGTGTCGCGGCAGCGGCGCAGGAGCTTGTTGGTGCCGAGCGCGCCCGCCGCGACGACGACGCCGCCCGCGGTCAGCGTGTGCGGCCGGCCGCTGACGGGCCCCGGCCGCCGGTGCACGATCGAGTAGCCGCCCTCACCGGCCGCGCTGCCGCCGGGCCCGGGCAGCGGCCGCACCTCGACGACCTGCGAATCGGGCAGGACCCGGACACCGCGTTGCTCCGCGAACCAAAGGTAGTTCTTGACGAGCGTGTTCTTGGCGCCGTGGCGGCAGCCGAGCAGACACTGGCCGCAGCGCAGGCAGCCGGTCCGGTCGGGCCCCTCGCCCTCGAAGTAGGGGTCGGCGACCGTGCGGCCGCGCTCGCCGAAGTAGACGCCGACCGGGGTGTTGCGGAAGGCGTCCGGAGCGCCGACGCCGGCCGCCAGCTCCCGCATCAGCCGCTCCGAGGGACCGTCGGCGTCGCAGGTCGTGACTCCGAGCATCCGCGACGCCTCGGCGTAGTGAGGCTCGAGCTCGCGGCGCCAGTCGGCGAGCCCGTCCCAGGCCCGGTGGCGATAGAAGTCATCGGAGCGCGGCACGTACAGCGTGTTCGCGTAGACGAGACTGCCGCCGCCGACCCCGACGCCGCTGATCACGCTGACGTGGCGGAAGGTGGTCAGCTTCATGATCCCCCGCAGGCCGAGCCGCGGTTGCCACCAGACCTTGGAGGTCTCGCTCGCATCGGCGGCGAAGTCGGTGTCCGCGTAGCGCCGGCCCTGTTCGAGCACGCAGACGCTGTAGCCCTTCTCGGCGAGCCGTAGCGCCGCCACCGAGCCGCCGAACCCGGACCCGATCACCACCCAGTCGTAGTCGGGCACCGGGCGCCCGCTCCTCTCAGACGGCGAGCGACGCGGTCGCGGTCGCGGCCTCGCGTGCGGCCTCGTCGGCGTGGTAGCTGGAGCGGACCAGCGGACCGCAGGCGACCGCCTCGAAGCCGATCTTGCGGGCCTCGCGCTCGAGTGCCTCGAACTCCTCCGGCTCCCAGTAGCGAACGACCGGCAGATGCCGCTCGGTCGGGCGCAGGTACTGGCCGACGGTCAGCACCTGGACGTCATGCTCGCGCAGCAGGCCGAAGGTCTCGACCATCTCCTCGAAGCTCTCGCCGAGGCCGACCATCAGCCCGGACTTGGTGATCACCTCGTCGCCGCCCATCTCCTTGGCCAGCTTCAGCACCCGGGTCGAGCGCTCGAACAGCGAGCCGCGCCGGGCGACCGGATAGAGGCGCGGGACGACCTCGCAGTTGTGGTTGAAGACGTCGGGCCGCTCGGCGATCACGCGGGCCAGCGGCATCTCCTGGCCGCGGAAGTCCGGAGTCAGGATCTCGACCTTGCAGCCCGGCGCCTGGGCGCGGATCGAACGGATCACGCCGACGAAGGCGGAGGCGCCGTAGTCGGGCAGGTCGTCGCGATCGACGGAGGTGATCACGGCGTGGGTCAGCCCCATCCGCTTGACCGACTGTGCGACCCGGGCCGGCTCGAGCGGGTCGTGGTGGGTCGGCACGCCCGTCTGCACGTTGCAGAACCCACAGCGGCGGGTGCAGGTGTCGCCACCGATCATGAAGGTGGCGGTGCCGCGCTCCCAGCACTCGCCGACGTTGGGGCAGTTCGCCTCCTCGCAGACGGTGTTGAGGTTCTCCTCGCGCATCATCCGCTTCAGGTGGCGGTAGGTCTCACCGCCCGGAGCCGGGACCTTGAGCCAGGGCGGCTTGCGCTCGCGGAACGGGCGGCCGGCGACCTTGTCCTCGGAGATGCCGCCGGGGCGGGCACGCGAGCGGGTCACGTGGATGCGCTCGGTCGGGCTCCCGCTGGAAGTGGTCTCGGTCACCGCCCTCAACGTTAGCGAGGCTCGTCGGCGGCGCCGGGCGGCTCGTCCTCGTGCTCGAGCTCGTCCCTGCGGGTCGCGAGCCGGGGCCTGCCGCCGGGCAGCCGGTCCACCGCCCGGCCGAAGCGCTCGACGGCGCCCTCCAGCGGGGAGACCATCGTCACCGCCTGCTCGATCGTCGGCAGCGCCTCGACCAGATCGCCTGCCCGTGCGGCGAGCTGCACGGCCCGCTGCTCGATCAGCGCGCCCTGGTCGACGACCTCGCGGCCGAGCGTCTCCATCCGCTCGCCGAGCTCGTTGATCTGGTCCGCCTGCCCGGAGACGCGGCCGCCGATGTCGATGATCTGGGTCGCCTGGCCGCTGACAGTCGTGCCGAGGTCGATCAGGACCACCGCCTGACCCTCGATCCGCTCGCCGAGCGCGACCATTCGCTCGGTCCGCTGCTCCAGCGTCTCGAGCTGGGTCAGGGCCCGGTCGGCGATGTCGACGAGGCGGTGCAGGTCGTCGGCGGCCCGGATCAGCAGCCGCGCCGGCAGCAGGATGTCGATCGCGCTCGCGATCGCCCAACCCTACTCCCGGCCGGCGCTCAGGTGCGCGGGTGCAGCCGGACCGGCAGGCCGCCCTTCGGCGACAGCGTCGGCGACTGCTCGATCTTGATCCGCTCCCCCTCCGGCAGGCTGAACTCGAAGCGGCGCAGCAGCCCGGCGGCGATCGCGTGGACCTCGGCGTAGCCGAAGCGCTTGCCGATGCAGACCCGCGGGCCCATCCCGAAGGGGATGTAGGCGCCACGCGGGAGCAGCGCCCGCGCCTCGGGGTCGAACCGCTCCGGCCGGAACGCTTCCGGCTCGTCCCAGACGTCGGGTAGGTGGTGGCTGACCCAGGACGAGTAGGCGATCGGGAGGCCGGCCGGGACCCTGAGCCCGCCGAACTCGAAGTCACGGGCGACGCGGCGCGGCCCGATCCAGGCCGGGGGGTAGAGGCGCAGAGTCTCGTCGATCGCCTGCGAGAGCAGCGGCAGCTCGCCGAACAGCTGCGGCGCCGTCGGCAGCGTCCGCTCGCCGGCGACCGCGTCGACCTCCGCCGCCAGCCGCGGCGTCCAGTCCGGGTTACGGGCGAGCTCGTAGAGAAGGAAGGTGATCGTCGAGGTCGTCGTGTCGTGGCCGGCGAACATCAAGGTCATCACGTGATCGAGGACCTGTCGGTCGGTCAGCGCCACGCCGGTCTCGTCGGTCGCGGCCAGCAGCGAGCCCAGCACGTCGCCGCGGTCCTCGCCCGAGCGACGGCGGGCCGCAATCTCCTCGCCGACGATCCGCTCCAGCGCCCGTCGCGAGCGGACCAGCTTCGCGTAAGGCGTGCCGGGGCCGACCATCAGCTGCAGCACGAACTCGGCGCCGTGGAAGGAGAGGCCCTGCTCGAAGTGCATCGCTGTCTCGCCGGCCCTCGCCGAGTCGGGGTCGAAGCCGAACAGGGCGCGCATCGCGATCCGCATCGCCAGCTCCCGGGTCCAGTGGAAGACGTCGATCGTCTCGCCGGGCTCGAGCCGCGCGATCGCAGCATCGGCCTCGGTGAGCATCGTCTCCGCGGCCGCCACCACCCGGTCCTTGTGGAACGAGGGCATCATGATCGCCCGCGAGGTGTCGTGGTAGTCACCGTCGGTGGTCAGCAGGCCGTCGCCGAGCAGCGTGATCAGGTCGCCGAAGCGGCCGCTGCGCCAGACGAAGTTCTCGCGCCCGGAGACGAGCACGAAGTGGTTCGCCTCGGGCCCGATCATGAACACCTGGCGGTCGTAGAGGATCTTCATCCCGAAGATCGGCCCGTGTCGGTAATAGGACTCGAGCAGCAGGTTGAGGACGTCGTGCCGGGCCCGCCAGGTCCGCTTCAGGCTGACGCTGAGGTCGCCCGCCGGCATCGGGCCGCGGCGCAGCGCCGCCCGCGCCTGGCGGATGTCGGAGACCATCGCCTTCGGCCCCGGGAACGCGGGACGGGGGCCGGGGTCGCCAACCCGTCCGGGGACCGGAGCGGGCGCTGCTTCCACCTCCGCCGTGCTCATGCGCCGACCATACCCGCCCGTTCGACGCCGTGTCGAGTTTCTCCGACGGTGGACGCCCCAGGTTGGCGCCGACTCGCCCGGGTAGGGCCAGAAAGAACACCCTGCAACTCGAAGACCGAGGTGAGAGAGATGACAGACGATCCGCGCAGCCCCGAGGGTGCCGAGAACCCGCCGACGACGGAGCGGCCGGCCGGCGGCCCCGACCCCGACAACCAGCCGCCGCCCCCACCGCCCGAATCCGATCCGACCCAGGAGTACGACGGCGAGCAGCAGCGTGAGCGCCCCAGCTCGAACGACAGCGAACGGCCGCTCGACGAGGATCCGGCCGAGGCGTATGAGGGCACCCAGCCTGGCCAGACTTCCCCTCCCAATCCGACGCCGCCCGGCGGCGAGTCGCCCTCCGGCTGAAGCTCAGCGCTTGCGCCGGCGCCGGGCAGCGACCCCAGCGCCGATCCCGAGCGCGGCGAGGCCGGCGGCGATCACGCCGGGGTGGGAGAGCAGCCGCTGATGCTGGCGCTCGACCTCGGGCCAGAGCCTCTCGTCGACGAGCTCGGCCGCAGCCTCCGGCGTCGGCTCGGCGCCGGCCGCCGGCGGTGGGATCGGCTCGGCGAAGGCGACGCGGACCCTGCCCGGCCGCGGGAGCGGCCCGGCGAACAGCTTGTCGGTCCCTGTGATCGCGCAGGGCACGATCGTGGCGCCGGTCTCGAGCGCGAGCCGCGCCGCCCCCTTGTGCGGCTCGCCGAGGATCGTCGGGTCGCGAACCCGCGTCCCCTCGGGGAAGAGGGCCAGTAGGCCGCCGTCGCGGAGGATCTGCCGGGCCGTCTCGATCGCCTCGGCATCGGAGGCGCCGCGCCGGACCGGGAAGGCGCCGAGCCTGATCAGGAGCTTGCCGCCGCGCCCTTCGAACAGCTCGTTCTTGCCCATGAACCGGATCGGCCGCTTCGTCGCGGCGGCGACGAAGAAGGCGTCCCAGAAGCTCTTGTGGTTGGGGGCGATGATCACCGGGCCCGCCTCCGGAATGTTCTCGGCGCCCTCGATCTTGAGCGCATAGACGAGCTTCATGTACGGGATCGCGACCCCGCGCACGGTCCGGAAGACGGGCTTGGAGCTACCCTCCTCCCGCGCGAAGCGATGTGCCTCGGCGTTGTCCACCGGGGCGGCGACCTACCCGACTTCGTAGGAGTGGCCGGCGGCGCGCAGTCGCTCCGCCAGCCGCGTGCCGATCCCCGTCGACGGCGTCAGCACGCCGGCCCGATCGGGCAGCTGCTCGCCGTCGAGCGCCAGCGCCAGGGCGCTCTCGCCGAGCATCACCGCCGTCGCCTTGTAGCCGGGGTCGCCGGGGGCGTCGATCCTGCAGACGAGGTGTTTGCCGGAGCTCGTGCGCCCGTGTACGTCGATCTTGAAGAAGCCCTTCTCGCGCTGCTCGGCGTTCGGCCCCTCGCCCGGGTCGGGAAGGACGCGATCGAGCAGTTTCCGGGTCGGGCCGATCGAGAGACCGGCGACGAGTCCGGCGATGCCGCCCGCGATCCCCGCCGCCTTGACAGGGCCCAGCGGCAGGCCGCCGGCGAGCATCAGCTCGCGGTAGCGCAGCTCGCGGCCGTAGGCGTAGTCCTGAAGCGCGTTGCTGCGCCGGACGACGCGGGTGTTGACCGTGCCCATCACAAACGGGGCGAGCCAGCCGCCGAGCTCCTCGTCGTGGATCACGCCCATCGGGTCGCGCTCGTTGCCGAGGTCGGGCTCGGAGGAGCGGTCGGGGCTGAGCGCGTAGGGGTCGACCATCATCCGTCGCAGAGATCTGTCGGCCTTGGCGGCATCGAGCTGGCCGCGCATCGAGTCGATCGTGCCGCCGCTGACGCCGCCGCGCATGCTGCGGACGACGAGCGTCGTCTCGGTCAGGTCGCCGGCCCCGGTCGCGGCTGCATGCTCGTGCAGGAGCATCACGCCGATGTCCGAGGGGATCGAGTCGAAGCCGCAGGTGTGGACGATCCGGGCGCCGCTGGCGGCGGCGCGGTCGTTGGCGACGTCGATCGAGCGTCGCATGAACAGCGTCTCGCCGGTCAGGTCGGCGTAGTGGGTGCCGGCGTCGGCGCAGGCCTCGACCAGCGGCATCCCGTAGCGGTAGTAGGGCCCGACCGTGGTCGCGATTGCCTTCGCTGAGGCTGCCATGCGCCCGACAGCCTCGGGATCGGAGCTGTCGGCCACCACCAGCGGCCACTCCGCCGCCGCCGCCCCGAGCTCGGCCCGGGTCCGCTCGAGCTTCTCCTGCGAGCGGCCGCCGAGCGCGATTCGCGCACCTCCCGGCGCAGCGCCAGCCAGGTAGGCGGCGGTCAGCTTGCCGACGAAGCCGGTGGCTCCGTAGACGACGACATCGTGCTGGCGGTCAGGTTTCTCAGAAGAAGGCATGCGCGCAACCGTACTCGCTGTGCGGCTCCTCCCGGAGCCTCGGAGCATCTCCTCCGACGTGGCGATTCTCACGCTTCGCTGCGGTCTGCCGACCGTATAGGTACGTAAATCGCAGCAAAGGTCGGTCTCTGCTCTCTGGCGCCTGTCGCGTCCAGCCTCGGAACGACGACGGCCCGAGCAGCGATGCCCGGGCCGTCTGCCGAAGGATGTGACCGTGCCTACGCGGCGACGGCCGTCTTGTCCTCGTACTTCTCGCCGCTCTCGGCCTTGGCGACCAGCGAGTCCGGCGGCGTGAACCGCTCGCCGTAGGTCGCGGCCAGCTCACGGGCGCGGGCGACGAAGCCGGGCAGGCCGCCCTCGTAGCCGTTCATGTACTGGACGACTCCGCCGGTCCAGGCCGGGAAGCCGATCCCCATGATCGAGCCGATGTTGGCGTCGGAGACCGTCTCGATGACGCCCTCGTCCATGCACTTGACCGTCTCGATCGCCTCGATGAACATCATCCGCTCCTTCAGGTCCTCGAAGGGAACGTCGGTGTTCTCACCGCCCCAGTTGGCCTTGACGCCCTCCCACAGACCGGTGCGCTTGGCATCGTCGTCGTAGGAGTAGAAGCCGGCCTTCTCGAGCTTGCCGGGACGGCCCTCGTCGAGCATCTTGTCGATGACCGCGATCGAGGGATGGTTGTCCCAGCCGGAGCCACCGGCGGCGCCGGCCTCCTCGGCTGCGACGCGGATCTTCTTCATCAGCTTCATGTTGAGCTCGTCCAGAGCTGCAAGCACGGGCGCCGGGTAGCCGGCCTGCGAGGAGGCCTGCTCGATCGACGGGGCGGGAATGCCCTCGGCGAGCATGCCGATGCCCTCGTTGATGAAGGTCCCGATCACGCGGCTCGTGAAGAACCCGCGCGAGTCGTTGACCACGATCGGGGTCTTGCCGATCTGCTTGGCGAAGTCGAGGCTCTTGTAGAGGACCTCGTCGCCGGTCTTCTCACCCTTGATGATCTCGAGCAGCGGCATCTTGTCCACGGGGGAGAAGAAGTGCAGCCCGATGAAGTCATCCGGGACGGGAGACGTTCTCGGCCAGTTCGGTGATCGGCAGGGTCGAGGTGTTCGAGCCGAGGATCGCATCCGGTGCGAGGTGCGGCTCGATCTCCTTGAAGACCTGCTCCTTGACCGACGGGATCCTCGAAGACGGCCTCGATCACGATGTCGGCGCCCGCGGCCGCAGCCGGGTCCGTCGTCGCCGTGATCCGCGCCAGCAGCTCGTCGCCCTTCTCCTGGGTGACCTTGCCGCGCTCGACGCCCTTGGCGACGAGCTTCTCCGAGTAGGCCTTGCCGCGATCGGCGGCGGCCTGGTCGACGTCCTTGAGAACGACCTCGATCTTCGCCTTGGCGCAGACGTAGGCGATCGCGGCGCCCATCATCCCGGCGCCGAGCACGACCGCCTTCTTGGCGATGTAGGGCTCGATCCCCTCGGGCCGGCCGCGGTCGCCGTTGACCGCCTGCAGGTCGAAGAAGAACGCCTGGATCATGTTCTTGGAGACCTGGCCGCAGACGAGGTCGGTGAAGTACCGGCCCTCGATCGTGAACGCGTTGTCGACGTCCGTCTGCGCGCCCTCGACCGCCGCGGCCATGATGTGGTGCGGAGCCGGGTAGTTGGCGCCCTTGAGCTGCTTGCGCAGGTTCGCCGGGAAGGCCGGCAGGTTCTGCGCCAGCGCCGGGCTGGTCGGCTTGCCGCCGGGCATCTTGTAGCCGTCGGCGTCCCAGGGCTGCTTCGCCTCCGGGTTCTCGGCGATCCACTTCTTCGCCGCCGGGATCAGGTCGTCGGCGGTCGCGACGATCTCGTCGACGATCCCGATCTCCTTGCCCTTCTGCGGGTTGACGCGCTTGCCCTCCATCAGCAGCTTCATCAGCGCGTCGACGAGCCCGAGCATGCGGACCGTGCGGACGACGCCGCCGCCGCCGGGGAGCAGGCCGAGCTGCACCTCGGGGAAGCCGAGCTGGATCTTCGGGTTGTCGACGAGGATCCGGTGGTGGGTGGCGAGACAGATCTCGAGCCCACCGCCGAGCGCGGCCCCGTTGACGCAGGCGACGACCGGGACGCCGAGCGTCTCGAGCTTGCGCAGCTGCGCCTTGACGAGCGTCACGCCGGCCTCGATCTCGGCCGCGTTCTCCGGCTTCGCCTGGATCAGGTCGTTGAGATCGCCGCCGGCGAAGAAGGTCTTCTTCGCCGAGGTCAGGATCACGCCCTTGACGTCGCCGGCCTCGACCTCGGAAGCGAGACGGTCGACCGTCTCGCCCATCGAGCGCACGTAGGCCTCGTTCATCGTGTTCGCGGACTGGTTCGGATCGTCGAGCGTCAGGACGACGATGCCGTCGTCGCCGCGCTCGTACTTGATCGTGCTCTCACTCATGAGTGTTGGAGCCTTTCTCTTTACGTGCTTTACGTATGCAGGTGGGTGTGAATGAGGCCGGCCCGAAGGCCGGCCTCTCGGTGGGTCGGAGCTAGACGCGCTCGATCACGGTGGCGATGCCCATGCCGCCGCCGACGCAGAGCGTGGCGAGGCCGTAACGGCCGCCGGTGCGCTCGAGCTCGTCGATCAGCGTGCCGAGGATCATGCCGCCGGTCGCGCCGAGCGGATGGCCCATCGCGATCGCGCCGCCGTTGACGTTGACCTTCTCCATGTCGAGGCCCATGTCGCGGACGAACCGCAGCACGACGGCCGCGAACGCCTCGTTGATCTCGACCAGGTCGAGGTCGTCGGCGGTCAGGCCAGCCTTCTCCAGCGCCTTCTTCGAGGCGGGGGCGGGGCCGGTCAGCATGATCGTCGGGTCGGCACCCGAGAGCGCCGTCGCGAGGATCTTGGCGCGGGGCTCGAGGCCCTGCTCTTCACCGGTCTTCTCGTTGCCGATCACCAGCAGCGAGGCGCCGTCGACGATGCCCGAGGAGTTGCCGGGGGTGTGGACGTGGTTGATCTTCTCGACCCAGTGGTACTTCTGCAGCGCCACGGAGTCGAAGCCGCCCATCTCGCCCATCATCGCGAACGACGGCTTCAGGCCGCCGAGCGTCTCGACGGTGGTGCCGGCGCGGATGAACTCGTCGTTGTCGAGCACGACCTGCTCGTTGATGTCCTTGACCGGGATCACGGACTTCGCGAATCGGCCCTCCTCCTGGGCCTTGGCGGCGCGCTCCTGCGAGCGGGCGGCGTAGGAGTCGACGGTGTCGCGATCGAACTCCTCGATCGTCGCGATCAGGTCGGCGCTGATCCCCTGCGGGACGAAGTACGTGTCGTAGTTCGTCTCGGGGTCCATCGCCCAGGGGCCGCCGTCGGAGCCCATCGGCACCCGCGACATCGACTCGACGCCGCCGGCGAAGACGAGGTCCTCGAAGCCGGAGCCGACCTTCTGCGCGGCGATGTTGACGGCCTCGAGGCCGGAGGCGCAGAAGCGGTTGACCTGGACGCCGGCGACCGTGTCGGGCAGGCCCGCCTTGATCGCGGCGGTCTTGGCGATGTCGGCGCCCTGGTCGCCGACCGGGGAGACGCAGCCGAGGACGACGTCGTCGACGGTCGAAGGATCGAGCTTGTCGTTGCGGACGAGCGTCTCGTGCATCAGGCCGACGACGAGGTCGACGGGCTTGACCGAGTGCAGCGAGCCGTTGACCTTCCCCTTGCCGCGGGGGGTGCGGATCGCGTCGAATACGAGCGGTTCGGTGGCGGGCATCTGTGGTTCTCCTTGTGGTTGCCGTGCCGGGTCGCGCTGTCCGCGGCCCGAGGGACGTTTGTCAGTTCTCTGAAGCCGGGGAGGAAGTCTGGACCATCGGGTCCGGCTCCACCTGACCGGCGTTGTCGGTCGTCGAAGTCGTCGGGTAAGTCGGGTACGTCTGGGGCGGGGTGTGGGCGCGGCCTGCGGGCGAGGTCTCGAGCACGGCGCTGAGGAAGCGGCCGATCGCGTCGGCGATCCGGGCGGTGCGGACCGAGGGCCAGAGATCGAAGGCGTGCTCGGCGTTGGGTAGCTCGATGTAGCGGACGTCGTTGTGGGACACCCGCCTCAGCTCGGCGGCGAAGTCACGCGCGTCGGCGACCGGCACGAGCGTGTCGCGCTCGCCGTGGATGATCATGAACGGCGGCGCCTCGGGGGTGATCCGCCAGCGGGGCGAGGCGGCGCGGTAGAGCTCCTCGTTGCCGTCGAGCGGCGTCTTGAACACCACCTGCTCGAAGGCCCACTCGCCGAGTTGCGGGTAGTAGTGCCCGCCCGAGTTCGTGAGGTCGTACACGCCGTAGAAGGGGACGGCCGCGATCACGCTCGTGTCGGCGTCCTCGAAGCCGGCCTGGAATGCGGGGTCGCCGGCGGTCAGGCCTGCGAGGGCGGTCAGATGGCCTCCGGCCGAGCCGCCGGTGATAGCGATCAGCTCGGGGTCGATCCCGAGCTCGGAGGAGTGTTCGCGGACCCAGGCGATCGCGCGCTTGACGTCGACGATCTGCGCGGGCCAGGTCGCCTCCGGCGAGAGCCGGTAGTCGATGTTGAAGCCGACCCAGCCTCGGCTCGCGAGGTGGTTGAGCAGCGGGATGCCCTGCTCGAAGCGCGAGCCGGAGATCCAGCCGCCTCCGTGGACCTGGATGACGGCGGGCCGCAGCCCGGGCTTGTCGCCGTCGGTCCCTGGCTTGGCGCGGTAGACGTCGAGCCGCAGCTTCAGGTCGCGACCGTCCGCCCGCGCGCCGGGCTCGGTGTGGAAGACGACCCCGCGCTCACGGGCGACGTCGGTGGCGACGAACGTCAGTGGCGGCACCGCGATGTGGGTGAGCGGCATGCGGCGGCCGTCGTCGCCCGGCAGACCCTCGAGAGCGGCCTCGACCGTGCGGGCGCTGCGGTGCGCCTCGACTGCGTACCGGAGCTGGGCGCCGAGTAGGACGCCGAGCAGGCCGGCGGCCAGCTTCCCGATCCGCGAGCGCAGGCCACCGAGTGCGATCAGGCCCGCGAGCTGAGCCGCGGTCAGCAGCGAGAGCTGCCAGGCGAGCTCGCGGACGAACGCCGACCCGGACCAGCGCCAGACCCGGATGCGCAGGGGCAGGGGCGCTGACGCCTCGATCGCGGCCATCCGTGCCCGCTCGCGCCTCTGCGCCCGCAGCCATGCTGCGGCCTCGCGCCCCGGCGTCTGGGGCCGGGGGCCGGTGCCGTGCTGGTGTGGCCGCTCGTCCATCGCTCTAGCCGGGCTGCGTCTCCTAGAGCCCGTAGGTCTTGGAGATGATCTCCCGCTGGATCTCGTTGGTGCCGGCGTAGATCGGCATCACCAGCGCCGAGCGGACGTGGCGCTCCATGTCGTACTCGGTCGCGTAGCCGTAGCCACCCATCATCTGCATGCCCTCCAGGGTCACCTTCTTGACCAGCTCGGTGGTCAGCAGCTTCACCATCGAGGCCTCGCGCGGCAGCATCTTCATCGGGTCGGCATCGACCTTGCGGGCGACGTCGTAGGTGAGCAGGCGGGCCGCCTCGATCTCGGTCGCGAGGTCGGCGATCCGGTGCCGCAGCACCTGGAAGGAGCCGATCGGCCGGCCGAACTGCTTGCGCTCCTTGATGTAGGCGAGCGTGTCGTCGAAGGCGCGCTGGGCGATGCCGAGCGCGTTCGCGCCGACGATCAGGCGCTCGACGTTGAGGCCGCTCATCAGTTGCATCCAGCCGCCGCCTACCTCGCCGACGATCGTGCTGTCGTCGAGGTAGCAGTCGGTCAGGAAGACGTCGTTCACCTCCTTGCCGCCCATCGTCATGATCCCGTTGATCTCGACGCCTTCGGCATCGGTCGGGATCAGGAACATCGTCAGGCCCTCGTGCTTGGAGCCGGAGCTGTCGGTGCGGACGATGGTCAGGATCTGATCGGCGACGTGGGCCGCTGAGATCCAGGTCTTCTGGCCGTTGAGGACGTAGCCGCCGTTCGACTTCTCCGCCTTGCAGGAGAGGGCGCCGACGTCGGATCCGGCCTCGGGCTCGCTCATCGCGATCGCGGAGACGCGCCCCTCGCACATGCCGCCGATCACCTGCTGCTTCTGCTCCTCGGTGCCGAACTTGTTGACGGCGCCGGCGGTGATCAGGGTGACGGGGTAGCCGGCGATCGGGAGCAGGCCGCGGAAGGCCTCCTCGAGGAACAGACAGGCGTCGACCATGCCGCCGCCGGTGCCGCCGTGCTCCTCGGGCACAGAGGCGCCGAGGTAGCCGAGCTCGCCGAGCTTCGTCGAGACGTCGGCGTTGTGCATCTCGGTGTAGTGGTCGGTCAGGTTCTCGCGCTGCTCCGCGGTCCCGGCCTCGCGCTTGGCGAAGTCGCGGATCGCCTCGACGAAGTCCTGCTGCTCGTCGGTCAGGCCGCTGACCGGGGAAGTGGTGGTCGTGCTCATCTGTGGGTTCGTCTCCTTGCGGGGTGGGTTGTCAGTGCTCTGAAGATTCCGGCGCTCGTGGGGGCCCTGAGGCCGGCGCCGGTGTGGCGTCGCCGTCGGCTGCGACGACGGCTTCGTAGAGGCCCTCGGCCATCCGCGTCGCCGATTCGACCAGGAGCTCGTGCACCTGCTCGCGGTTGAGCCGCCCGTGGTCGAGCCACTGGACCGTCGCCGCCTCGGCCAGGCCGCCGTAGGCGCGCATCATCGCCAGCCGCTCTGGGGCCACGTCCTCGATCGGGCCGAGCCCGAGGATCGCGATCATCCGCACGGCGGCGTCCTCGCGCGCCTCCTCGAAGACGGCGGCGATCTCGGGATCGCCGAGGCCCTGGCTGCGGATCGAGTCGAGCCAAGTGCCGCGGTTGCGCTGCGTCATCCCGAGCCAGGCGTCGATCGCCTCCGAGACGCGCTCGCGGACGCTGGTCCCCGCGACGTACTCGGGCACGGGCAGCGGCGGCACCCGCACCATCTCGCGGACGACCTCGACGTAGAGGTCGCGCTTGGTCCCGAAGTAGTGGTTGATCAGGCCGCGGGTGACGCCTGCCTCGGTCGCGATCTCCTCGAGCGAGACGGCCCCGTAGTGGCGCTCGCTGAACAGGCGCCGGCCGGCGTCGAGGATCTGCCGGCGACGCTCGTCCGGCTCCAGTCGCGATCCGCGCGCGCGGGCGCCGTTTTCGGCTTGGGCAGCGGAGGAGGTGGCGGGGGTGCTCGCCATGACGGACGCTGGACTGTAGCACCTTGTTGGCGGCTCGCCAACAGCTATTGACGAGCTGCCAAACCGCGAATCAGTCGCCGCGCGGCTCGATCCGCAGGGCTCCGCTCGGGCAGCGTGCGACCTGAGCGTCGACCGCCTCCCCGGTGGCGCCGTCCGGCTGGATCCAGGGGCGCTTGTTCGTATCGAAGACCTGCGGCAGCCCCTTCACGCACTCGGCGGCGTGGACACAGACCTCGGGGTCGAAGGAGACGGTGCGCTCGGCGCCGGCGTAGTCCTTGCGGCTCACAGGCCGAAGCGCTCCCTCTGGTCGGCCGGCACCAGATCCAGGTACTCGGGGTGCTTGCCGATCCAGGCCTTGATGAAGGGGCAGAAGGGGAGCACGTCGAGCCCTTCGTCTCGGGCCGCGTCGAGCGCGGCCTGTGCCAGCTGGGACCCCAGCCCCCGACCCTCGAACTCGTCGTCGACCTCGGTGTGGTTGAAGGCGATCACGCCGGGCCGCTTGCGATAGACGGCGAAGCCGGCGAGCTCGCCCTCGCTGCGGATCTCGAAACGGTTCAGCTCGGGGTTGTCGGTGACCTCGGTGGCGATCGCCGGATCCTACGCAAGGCCCGCGGACGCATATCTTCATGCCCGGGTCCGCGATCAAGGGGAAGCTCCGGGCCGGGTTGCAGGGACCGTTTGCAGTGAGGGTGAGGTGGCTTGGCGGGTCGGGCCGGGGTGCCGAGGCCCGGAGTTGGTCACGGACCAGGGTGAGGGCTCGATCGGCGACGAGAAGCGGAAAGGGACGAACTATTCGTCCCAATCCTCCCCTCGTCCAACGAGGTGCCGAAAGGCAGGAATAGTTCCGGCCGATCGTCCCCTCGTCTCGGCCTCACCGAGAAGTCACACCGATCCCACACGCACTCCTACGCCGGAGTGACCAACCCCACCCCGAACTCCTTCCCTCACTGCAAACGGACACGCCCGGTCCCTGCAACGCACACCCGCGCTGACAACCCAACCACCCCTAGGCCCGGACATCCGCCCTCCCAACCCGTCCCCACCTCGGATAGCCTCAGCCGCCCAGGCACGGAGCCGGGGCGGAGGCCTGGCTTCCGGGAGACGAGGAGGAGTGGGATGAGCACCGTTCGCGAGGCCACGTTTGAGCTGTGGCGCAAGCATGGGATGACGACGATGTTCGGCAACCCGGGCTCGACCGAGCTGCCGATGCTCGCCGACTTCCCCGACGACTTCCGCTACGTGCTCGGCCTGCAGGAGGCGGTCGCGGTCGGCATGGCCGACGGCTTCGCCCAGGCCTCCGGCACGGTCGGCCACGTCAACCTCCACACCGCCCCCGGCGTCGGCAACGGCATGGGCGCGATCTTCAACGCCCAGGCGAACCACACGCCGCTGCTGGTCACCGCCGGCCAGCAGGTCCGGCCGGTGATCACGATGCAGGCCAACCTGACCAACCGCGAGGCGACGCGGATGCCGCACCCGCTCGTCAAGTGGAGCTTCGAGCCTTCCCGGGCCGAGGACGTGCCCGCCGCGATCGGCCGCGCGATCCACACCGCGGCGCTCGCCCCGAAGGGCCCGGCCTTCGTCTCGATCCCGATGGACGACTGGACCGTCGAGGCGCCCGACGACTCGACCACCCACGCGATCGCCCGTGAGATCAGCGGCCGCGCCGGCGCCGACCCGGCCGCCGTCGCCAAGCTGGCGGAGCGGCTCGCGGCGGCGAGCAACCCCGTCCTCGTCGCCGGCCCCGACATCGACGCCTCCGGCGGCTGGGACGATGCCGTCGCCCTCGCCGAGGGCCAGAACATTGCGGTCTGGGCGATCCCGGCGACCGGTGGCGGCCGGCTCGGCTTCCCCGAGAACCATCCACTCTTCCAGGGCACGCTGCCCCCCGCGATCGCGCCTGTCGCGGAGATGCTCGCGCCCTACGACCTGGTCCTCGTCGCCGGGGCCTCGGTCTTCGCTTACTACCCCTACATCGCCGGCGACCTGCTCCCGGCCGGCGCTGAGCTCGTTGCCCTCACCTCCGATCCCGACGAGGCGGCGCGGGCGCCGATGGGCGAGGCGATCATCGGCGACGTCGGCCTGACCCTGGCGGCGCTCAACGCCGCCCTCGGCGGCGAGGCCAGCTCTCGTCAGGCGCCGCCGGAGCGTGACGGCCCGCTCGACGCCCCCGACATGGGTGAAGGGCCGATCAGCGGCACCGAGGCAATGAAGGTGCTCGGTTCCGTCTTTCCCGAGGACGGGATCGTCGTCCTCGAGGCGCCCTCGAGCACGCTCGCGCTGCGCAACCAGCTGCGCCTGTCACGCCCGGGCTCGTACTACTTCGGCGCCGGCGGCGGGCTCGGCTTCGGCCTCTCGGCCGCGGTCGGGGTCCAGCTCGCCCAGCCCGACCGGCCGGTCGTCTGCGTCGTCGGCGAGGGCTCGGCCCAGTACGCGATCACCGCCTTCTGGTCGGCGGTCGCCTACCGGACGCCGGTCACCTTCCTCGTGCTCCGCAACTCCGAGTACTCGATCCTCAAGTGGTTCTCGCTCGCCGAGGGCGTCGAGAACGCCCCCGGGCTCGACCTGCCCGCCCTCGATGTTGCCGCCGTCGCTGCCGGCTACGGCGTTCCCTCGCGCAAGGTCGAGGGCGCCGAGGATCTGGAGGCGGCGCTGCGCGAGGCGATCGGAAGCGACGGGCCGAGCCTGGTCGAGGTCGGCGTCGCGCCCGGCATGTGGCTGGGCTGAGCGGACTGCGGGGGGCGAGCGCGTGAATCCCGCAACCGCGACCGCCGCAACGGCCGATGGGGCGATGGGGCGCCGCGAGCGCAGGCTGGCCGAGGCGATCAAGCCGGCCCCGCTGTCCGGCGGCCCCGCCGCCGATCGCGCCCCGGACTGGGTCGCCTCAGGCACACCGGAGCCACTGCGCGGCGACCTGATCTCGCTGCTCGGCGAAGAGCAGGTCCTCCACCGGGCCAGCGACCTCGTCCGCTATGCCTCCGACGCGAGCCCTTACCGCGTCTTTCCGAAGGTCGTCGTCCGGCCCCGCAGCGA
The DNA here is from genome assembly GCA_963793415.1 of uncultured Solirubrobacterales bacterium. Taxonomy (GTDB): domain Bacteria; phylum Actinomycetota; class Thermoleophilia; order Solirubrobacterales; family 70-9; genus CAXMST01. The sequence continues at coordinate 492,915 of CAWCAC010000002.1, forward strand.
GATCGAGGTCGCGCGGCTGATGGCCTACTCGCGCGAGCGCCGGATCCCGCTCGTCTTCCGCGCCGGCGGCACCAGCCTCAACGGCCAGGGCCAGGGCGACGGGATCCTCGTCGACGCGCGCCACAACTGGCGCGGAGTCGAGGTGCTCGAGGACGGCACCGCCGCCCGGATCCGGCCCGGCACGATTCTCGGCCACGTCAACCGCGTCCTCGCTCCCTACGGGACCAAGCTCGGGCCCGATCCAGCCAGCACCGACATCGCGACGCTGGGCGGCGTCCTCGCCAACAACTCCGGCGGGATGCGCTGCGGGATCACCAAGGACACCTACTCGACGCTGCGCTCGCTGCGCTTCGTGCTGCCGTCGGGAACGGCGGTCGACACGACCGACCCCGACGCGGGCGAGCGTTTCGCCCGCGAGGAGCCGGAGCTCGCCGCGGGCCTCGAGCGGATCCGCGATGAGATCCGCGGCGACGGCGACCTGCGCGAGTTGGTCAGGCGCAAGTTCTCGATCAAGAACACGACCGGCTACCGGCTCTGTGCCTTTCTCGACGCCGACGAGCCGCTGGAGATCTTCCAGCGGCTGCTGGTCGGCAGCGAGGGCACGCTCGCCTTCGTCTCCGAGGCGACACTGGAGACGGTGCCGCGGCCGCAGGTGACGACGACCGCCTGGGTCCACTTCGCCGGGATCGAGGAGGCGACCGCGCCGGTCGGCGAGCTCGTCGCCGCCGGGGCGACCGCGGTCGAGCTGATGGTGGCGCCGGCGCTGCTCGTCGCCGCGCATTCGATCCCCGGCACCCCTGAGTACTGGAAGGAGCTCGATCACACCACGGCCGTGCTGCTGCTCGAGTTCGGCGCCGACGACGCCGACGGGCTCGCCCAGGCCCAGGCCCGCGCCGACGAGGTGCTCGAGGGCTACGACGTGACGCGCCCGGTCGAGTGGGAGCTGGAGCCGGAGACGATCGAGATCTCGTGGAAGGTTCGCGAGGGCATGCACGGCCTCGTCGGCCGGCTGCGCGCGCCCGGCACGGCCCTGATCGTCGAGGACGTCTGCGTGCCGCCGGCGCGGATCGCCGAGTGCGCGGTCGAGCTCCAGGGGCTGCTCGGCGAGCACGGCTTCCTCACGGGGGTTGCCGGCCACGCATCGGCGGGGAACCTGCACTTCATGCTGACCCCGGACTTCGCCAAGGCCGAGGACCTCGAGCGCTACGAGAGCTTCATGTCGAAGCTGGTCGAGATGATCGTCGAGCGCTACGACGGGTCGCTCAAGGCCGAGCACGGGACCGGGGTCAACATGGCGCCGTTCGTCGAGCTCGAGTGGGGCGCGCGGGCGACCGAGCTGATGTGGGAGATCAAGGCGCTCGCCGACCCCGACTGCCTGCTCGGCCCAGGCGTCGTTCTCAACCGCGATCCGGGCTGTCACCTGCAGAACCTGAAGACGACGCCGGAGGTCGAGGAGTCGGTCACGGCCTGCGTCGAGTGCGGCTTCTGCGAGCCGGTCTGCCCGAGCCGCGACCTGACCACGACGCCACGCCAGCGGATCGTGCTGCGCCGCGAGATGGCGCGGCAGCCGGCGGGCTCGCCGGTGTTGGACGCGCTCGCATCGGAGTTCGTCTACGACGGCTTGGATACCTGCGCCGTCGACGGGAGCTGCGCGCTTGCTTGCCCGCTCGGGATCGACACCGGGGCTCTGGTCAAGGAGCTGCGAGGCGCCGCCCACGGGCCGCGCGCGAGCCGCGCCGCCGAACACGTAGCCGACCGCTGGAAGCTGGTCGAGGTCGGCGCCCGCGCCGGTCTGCGGGCCGGTGCCGCCGCGAGCGAACGGCTCGGTCCGGTCCGGCTCGTCAAGAGCACCGCCAAGGTGCGCTCGCTCGCCGGCGCCGAGGCGGTCCCGGCATGGGTAGAGCCGATGCCCGCCGCCGCCGACGGCCCGTTGCCGCCGACCCGGCGCGAGGGCGCGGCCGCCGTCTACATGCCCGCCTGCATCAACCGGATCTTCGGCCCGGCGGGGGGCATGAGCCTTCCCGCGGCCCTCGTCGCCGTCTCCGAGCGGGCCGGGATGCCGGTCTGGATCCCCGGCGACGTCGCCGGCAGCTGCTGCGGCACGCCGCAGAGCTCGAAGGGCTTCGCCTCCGCACACGCGCGCCGCGCGAACGAGACGGCCGAGCAGCTCTGGCTCTGGAGCGGGGAGGGGGCACTGCCGGTCGTCTGCGACGCCACGTCCTGCACGCACGGCCTGATCGAGGCGGCGGACGTGCTCAGCGACGCCAACCGCGAGCGGCACGCAAAGCTGGAGATCATCGACTCGATCGAGTGGGCCCGGCGCCTGCTCGCCGCGCAGGGCTCCGACGGCGGGCCGGCGCTGAAGGTGTCCGAGCCGCTCGGTGCCGTCACCGTGCATCCGACCTGTTCCTCGCGCAAGCTCGGCCTCGACCGCGCCCTCGCCGAGGTCGCCGGGGCGCTCGCATCGGAGGTCCGGGTCCCGCCGTCGGCCGGCTGCTGCGGCTTCGCCGGCGATCGCGGCTTCCTGCATCCGGAGCTGACCGCATCGGCGCTGGCACCGGAGGCGGCCGAGGTGGCGGCGGCCGCCGACAGTGACGCCTACGTCTGCGGCAACCGCACCTGCGAGATCGGCCTGCGCCGCGAGACCGGCCACGACTACGAGTCGATCATCCACGTGCTCGAGCAGCAGACACGATCGTGATCGCCGCGGCGGGCGTCCTCTGACGCGGCGCCTGAGCGCACCCGCACCGGGCTCATGTGGCTCCGCCACACAGCGCCCGTTGCGTGCACGCTCAGGCTTGGTCAGAGAACGCCCTTCGCGAGACTAGACTCAGCCGCGTGCCGCGTTCCCTCGGGCTCATCGCCCTTCTCCTCCTGTTTCTGATCGCGGCTCCGGCCGCTGCTGCCGACGAGGGGCGCGGAGATCCGTTCCGGCCCGTCGATCCGGCGCCTGGCCCGCAGCAGGCTCATCCCCGCGGCGCGGCGGTTGCGCCCGAGTGCCCAGCCAGCCTCGCCTGCGACTTCATCCCGGCCGCGTACGCCGAGAACTCGGGGCCGACCGACTGGGGCAACTACGACCTCGCCAAGCGCGAGGGCGACGGGCTCGACATCGACCGGATCGTGATTCACGACACCGAGGCCAGCTACGCCGACACGGTCGACATCTTCCAGACGCCGAGCAGCTACGTGAGCGCCCACTACGTCGTCCGCTCCGCCGACGGCCACGTCACCCAGATGGTCCGCGACCGCGACATCGGCTACCAGGCCGGCAACTACTACTTCAACCAGCACTCGATCGGGATCGAGATCGAGGGCTTCGCGCTCGAGGGCAACAGCTGGTACACGGGTGACGTCTACCGCTCGACCGGCGCCCTGATCGCCTACCTGGCCGATCGCTTCGACATCCCCCTCAACCGCCGCCACGTGATCGGCCACGACGAGGTGCCGGGCCCGAACCTGACCTACCAGGCGGGCATGCACTGGGATCCGGGCACCTTCTTCAACTGGACCCGGCTGATGCGGCTCGCCGGCGCCAAGAAGACCCCCGCCCGCGGCCTGCCCGAGGTCGGCGAGGCGGTCGTGATCAAGCCCGACTACGCGACGAACGAGCCGCCGGTCTCGAGTTGCGACACCTCGACGCCGCCCGTCTGCACCGACCTGCCGCCGCAGCCGGCGAACTTCGTCTACCTGCACAGCGACCGGCACCACAACGCGCCCTACATCTCCGACCCGTTCCTCGCCGGGGAGGCGCAGGAGCCCGACGGGGTCGGCACGACCCAGGCCGACGACTGGGGCAACAAGGCGGTCGCCGGCCAGACGTTCGTCGTCGCCGCGGTCAAGGGCGACTGGACCGCGATCTGGTACGGCTCCCAGAAGGCCTGGCTCTACAACCCCGACGGCGCCAACACGGCGCCGACCAGCTCCCGCTTCATCAAGGTCAGGCGCGGCAAGGACCCGATCCCCGTCTGGGGGGCCGCCTACCCCTCGAAGCTGCAGAAGCTCTCGCTCGGCTACTCGATCCCGCGCGGCCAGAAGTACACGGTGACCGGCCCGGTCCAGACCGACCGCTACCAGGCCGAGCTCTTCGACGACCTCGCCAACTACTTCGTCCTCGAAGACGACACCGTCTACTACGAGATCCAATACAACCACCGCCACGGCTTCGTTCAGAAGAAGGACGTGGCGGTCGGGAAGACCGGTTAGGTCCAGAACTCCCGTCGAGGTTGGAGTTCGCCCGCTCTATGAGGGTCAACTCCAACTTCGAGACCGCTCGGTGGATTGACGACCCGGCTCGGTTAGGCTCGCTGCGATGACGACGACCAACGCACGTCTCGCTGAGTCGCGGCCGATGCCGGCCGAGCCGGTGCTGCGGGAGGTGATCGGGGCGCTCGAGGGGATCGAGCGGCTCGCGGGCTCGGAGGGGGAACGAGAGGCGGCGGAGTGGGTCGCGGCGCGGCTCGAGGCGGCGGGCGCGACCGCCACCGCGGATGAGGAGACATTCCGAGACGGCTTCGCGGGGATGCTCGGCAAGCTCGCCGCCGCGGCTTCGGTGGCCGGTGGAGGAGTAGCCGCGACCGGCCGCTTCCGGGCTGCCGGCGCCGCCGTCGGCGCCGGCGTTGCGGCGCTGATCGCCGACGACATCTCGAACGGGTTCCGGCCCTGGCGCAAGGTGGTGATGCCGGAGAAGACGACGACCAACGTCGTCGCCGAGATCGGCGACGCCAACGCCGAGCGCACGCTCGTCGTCCTCGGCCACCACGACGCCGCCCGTTCCGGCCAGGTCTTCGACCCGACCCTCCAGCGCCTGCTGGGCGAGCGCTTCCCGGGCATCGTCGAGCGGATCGACACCTCGCTGCCGCAGTGGTGGGGGCTGCTCGCAGGCCCGCTGATGGTCGCCGCAGGCAGTGCCAGCGGGCGCCGCAGCCTGACCGCGGCCGGCGCCGTCGCCTCCGCGGTCGGCGCGGCGCTGATGGAGGACATCCAGCGCAGCGAGATCGTTCCCGGCGCCAACGACAACCTGAGCTCGATCGCGGTCATGGTCGCGCTGGCCGAGGCGCTGCGCGAGCGCCCGACCCCCGGCCTGCGGGTGATCCTCGCCTCCTGTGGCGCCGAGGAGGTCCTGCAGGGCGGCATCTACGGCTTCTGTGACCGCCACCTCGCCCGCCTCGATCGTGAGCGGACGTGGGTCCTGAACCTGGATACGGTCGGCTCGCCGGGCCTCGTTTTGCTCGAGGGCGAGGGGCCGGTGATCATGGAGGACTTCTTCGACGTCACCTGGCGCGATCTGATCGCCAGGGTCGCCGACCGCGAGGGGATCCCGATGCGGCGCGGAATGCGCGCCCGGGCCTCGACCGACACCGTGATCCCGAGCCGGATGGGCTACCCGACCGCCTGCCTAGTCTCGGTCAACCGCTACAAGGCGCTCGCCAACTACCACCAGCCCTCCGACACCTCCGAGAACCTGAGCTGGGCCACGGTTGCCTCGGCCGCGGACCTCGCTGAGGCCCTCGCTCGCGAGCTCGCCGCCTGATGGACCCGGGAACGGAGATCGGCGCCGACTGCCCCGACGCGCTGGTGATCTTCGGGATCACCGGCGATCTCGCCCGCAAGAAGACCTTTGCGGCGCTCTACAACCTCGAGGAGCACGGCGGCATCCCCTGCCGGATCGTCGGCGTCGGCCGCCGCGAGTGGACCCACGCCGACCTGCGCGAGCACGCGGCGAAGTCGATCCGCGAGGCGGTCGCCGGCGTCGACGAGGGCGTGCTCGCCCGCCTGCTGGCGCGGATGGGCTACCACGGCGGCGCCCTCGACGCGGCCGAGACCTACGAGGGACTCGCCCAGGTCGTGCCGCGGACCAACCTCCTCCACTACCTGGAGACGCCGCCGGGGATGTTCGCGCCGATCGCCGAGCAGCTCGCCGCGGCCGGGCTCGTCGCCGACTCCCGGGTCCTGATCGAGAAGCCGTTCGGCCGCGACCTCGCCTCCGCCCGCGAGCTCGACCGGCGCCTGCGCCGCGTCCTCGACGAGCGCCAGATCCTGCGGCTCGACCACTTCCTCGGCAAAGAGCCAGTCATGGACATCCTCTACCTGCGCTTCGCCAACGCGATCCTCGAGCCGGTCTGGAACCGCCGCTACGTCGAGTCGGTCCACATCACGATGGCCGAGAGCTTCGGCGTCGAGGAGCGGGGCCGCTTCTTCGACGAGGTCGGCGCGGTCCGCGACGTCGTTCAGAACCACCTGCTCCAGGTGCTGGCGCTGATCGCGATGGAGCCGCCCTCGGCCGGTCCCGACGACGGCGACTCGATCCGCAACCGCAAGACGGACCTGTTCCGGGCGATGCCCGCCGTCGACCCGCGCCAGGTCGTCGCCGGCCAGCACCTCGGATATCGGGACATCGACGGCGTCAGCCCCGACTCCGACACCGAGACGTTCGTCGCGCTGCAGCTCGCGGTCGACAACTGGCGCTGGGAGGGAGTCCCGTTCTTCATCCGCGCCGGCAAGCGGATGCCGGTCGACTCGACCGAGGTCCGGGTGATCTTCCAGCGGCCGCCGCGGCTTGGGATCGGCGGTCGCGAGCTGGCCGAGGCGAACGAGCTGATCGTGCGGCTGAAGCCGGATCCCGGCGCCGAGCTGCGGCTGATGGCGAAGCGGGGTGGGGAGGAGCGCCTGCACCGGGTCGGGCTCAGCCTCCTGTTCGGCGAGCAGGTTGGCTACCAGCCGGAGGCCTACGAGCGGCTGCTCGGCGATGCCCTCCACGGTGTCTTCCAGCTCTTCCCCGACCAGCCGGCGGTCGAGCAGACCTGGCGGATCGTCGACCCGATCCTTTCCGGCCTCGACCCGTTTCCCTACGAGCCCGGCACCTGGGGGCCGGAGGCCGCCCACGCGCTGGTCGCCGGCCACGGAGGCTGGCGCACGCCCTGGCTACCGTAGGCCGGCGAGCTCGAGCAGCTCCGCCGCGGGCCGTTCAGGGTCGTCGAGCGCGCCGACCAGCCCCGGACCCGCCAGCGAGCCGACCTTGGCCTCGAGTTCGGCGGCGCTCATCGGCCGGCTCGGCGAGCCCAGCGCCTCTGTGACCCGGGCGAGCTCGTAGCCGTCGCGGTCGAGGACCGCCTCCGACTGGCCCAGCCCGGCGTCGGCCTGGACGATCAGCGCCTCGCTCGCTCGCAGCACCTCCCCATCGACGGCCTCGAAGCTGGCGACGTCCGGCTGTCCGCGGAGCAGCGCCCAGGCGACCAGATAGGGAATCGAGAACTTCGCCTCCATCCCGGTCGCCGGCCTGGCCACGGCAGCGGCCTCGAGCGAGATCGGGTGGACCCGGATCCGCAGCCGTCCGGCGCGGGCCCGGGTCGCGTCGACGGTCAGTGCCGCCTCGATCGAGGAGTGGGTCTGCAGGCAGCAGGGGTAGGCCTTGATCCAGTTCGAGGCGATCGCGTCTCCAGGCGGCTCGAGCAGCTCGGCGGGGTCGAGCGGATCGACTCCCCAGCTGCGGCAGATGCCGGCGAGGATCGGGCCGAGATCGGCGCCGGCGCCAGCCGCGGCGAGCCGCGCCGCGTCGCGGCCCGCGACGACTGCCCCGGCGACGCCGAGCGGCTTGCCGTCGCCGCCGAACGAGGCGAGCAGGCCGCCGCTGCGGGTCAGCGCGATCGCCAGCGCCGCCGGCAGCGCGGCTCGCGGCAGACCGGCGCCGGCGACCCAGGCGGCGGCCGCGCCGACGCCACCGCAGGCCGCCGTCGGGTGCAGGCCGCGTTCGTAGATCGCGGGGTGGCCGTGGCGGGTGAGCGCGGCCATCGTCTCGAAGCCGGCGGCATGAGCCGACACGGCCTCGGCGCAACTGCCGCCACGACCGGCAACGGCGAACAGGGCCGCCGGTGCCGCGGCCGCCGAGAGGTGGGCGAGGCCCGGGGTCCAGGTGTCGTCGAAGTCGAGCACGTGCCCCGCGGTCGCGGCGGCAAGCAGCCCGTCCCCCGCCTCGCGAGCGGCCCCGGCCGCCGGCTCACCGCGGCCGGCGGCGGCGCAGGCGAGCCAGTCGAGCAGCGCGTCGGCGTAGCCGCTGCGCACGCCGCTCACCGCCGCTCCTCGCCCATCGCGGCGATTATATGCGCGGCCTCGGGGCCGGCCGGGGGCAGTGAGCCGCGCCCGCCCGCGGCCTAGACTTGACGCCCCCAGCCGCGGCCGTCCCGAGTCCGCCCGGCGCAAGAGATTCGAACGGAGCCATGACCGTCAGCGCAGAGACCTACGAGCAGATCGACGTCGAGGCCGAATCCGGCGTGGTCCGGATCACCCTGAACCGGGCCGAGAGCCTGAACCCGCTCAGCGTCGCGATGGCCCGCGAGATCCATTCCGTGCTCGATGAGGCGGCGGCCGACGAGTCCGCCCGCGCCGTCCTGATCACGGGCGCCGGCCGCGCCTTCTCCTCCGGCGCCGACCTCAGCGGCAACGACGCCCTCGCCACCCCCGAGGGCAAGCCCGACGTGCAGACCGGGCTGCGCGAGACCTACAACCCGCTGATCGTCGCGATGCGCGAGCTGCCGATGCCGATCGTCTCAGCGGTCAACGGGCCGGCAGCCGGCGTCGGCTGCTCGCTGGCGCTGGCGAGCGACATCGTGATCGCCGCCGAGTCGGCCTACTTCCTGATGGCATTCGCGAACATCGGGCTGACGGTGGACGGCGGTGCCAGCGCCTTCCTCGCCGCGCGGATCGGCCACGCACGGGCCTCGGAGATGGCGCTGCTGGCGGAGCGGATCCCGGCCCCGAAGGCGCTCGAGTGGGGGCTGATCAACACCGTCGTCGCCGATGACGCGCTGCTCGCGGAGGCCGGCGCGCTGGCCGAGCGGATGGCGGCCGGGCCGACCGTCTCCTACGCGCAGAGCAAGCAGCTGCTCAACGCCACGACTTTCCCCGACCTCGCCGCTCAGCTCGACCGCGAGGCGGTCGCGCAGCAGCGCTGCGCGAACAGCGAGGACTTCGGGATCGGAGTGATGGGCTTCATCTCCAAGCAGAAGCCCGAATTCAAGGGGGCCTAGACCGACCGCCCGCGACCGCGGGCAGGCAGGAGCCATATGGCAGACAAGAACCTCCCGAAGGGACGCGTGCAACGGCTCGCGAAGGTGGGTACGGCGGCGGCGTCCTCCGCCGTCAAGCAGACCGGCACCCGCGCCGCCAACCTGACCCGTTCCGACGAGAAGGCGCAGAAGGCCTCCGAGCGGCGCCAGGTCGAGACCGCGAAGCAGATCGTCACCGTGCTCGGCGGCATGAAGGGCGCCGCGATGAAGGTCGGCCAGGTGCTCAGCTTCATGGACGTCGGGATCGTCCCCGAGCAGTACAGGGACGAGTTCCAGGCCGAGCTGGCGAAGCTGCGCGACTCGGCGCCGACCGTCTCCTTCGGCCAGATGAAGAAGGTGATCGAAGAGGACCTCGGCGAGAAGCTCGGCGACGTCTTCAGCGAGTTCGGCGAGGAAGCGATCGCCGCCGCCTCGATCGGCCAGGTCTACCGGGCGACCCTGCGCGAGGACGGCCGCGAGGTCGCGGTCAAGGTCCAGTACCCCGGCATCAATGAGGCCGTCAAGGCCGACATGAAGAACCTCGGGCTGCTGCTGCGTCTGGCCCGCCGGATGACACCGCAACTCGACGTCAAGGCGGTCGGCGACGAGATCCGGGCGCGGATCATCGAGGAGCTCGACTACGAACTCGAGGCCTCGAACCAGCGGACGATGGCGCGCCTGTACCGGGGCCACCCGTTCATCGTCATCCCCGACGTCGTCACCTCGCTCTCGCGCGAGCGGGTGATCGTCACCGAGTTCGTCGAGGGCGAGGGCTTCGAACAGGTGCGAACCGAGCCTGACCCGATCCGCGACCGTCTCGGCGAGATCGTCTTCCGCTTCTACTACGGCTCGATGTTCCGCCACGGCCGCTTCTCCGGCGACCCGCACCCCGGCAACATGATCCTGCTCGACGACGGCAAGGTCGCGTTCCTCGACTTCGGGCTGTTCAAGTCGGTCTCCCCGGAGATCACCCAGCACGAGCTCGCCTGCCAGCGCGCCGTCGTCGAAGGCGACGCCGAAGCCCTGCACACCCTGCTGACCGAGCTCGGCTTCATCCCCGAGCCGGAGAAGCTCGATCCCGAGGACCTGATGGCCTACGTGGTCGAGGGGATCTGGTGGTACACGCGGGACCGGACCGTGCGCCTCGACCAGAAGATGGTCTCGACCGTGGCGATCGAGACCGGCGACCCGCGCTCGAAGCATTTCGAGACGATGCGCCACCAGGACATCGTCCCCGAGCATCTCTTCGGCCGCCGCCTGGAGCTGCTCACGCTCGCCGTCCTCGGCCAGCTCAACGCCGAGGCCAACTGGCACCGGATCGCCCGCGAGTGGATCTACGGCGACGACCCGGTCACGGAGCTGGGTCGCGAGGAGGCGATCTTCCTCGGAAAGGGATAGGCGCGGGACGGGTCCGCTCAGGGCTCAGGCGCGGGCGCCGCGCCGCAGCGCCGCCGGCTCGCCGTCCTCGGCCGCGAGCCCAAAGACTTCGGCGAAGCGGAGGGCGACGGTCTCGCCGAACTCAGCCGTGCTCTGCTCGGCGCCGTGCTCACGGGAGAGTGACGTCATCCGCACGTAGTCGATACCGCAGGGGACGATCCAGTCGAACGGCTGCAGGTCGTTGGAGACGTTGACCGCGAGACCGTGGGTCGTCACCCCCCGGCTGACGTGGATGCCGATCGACCCGATCTTGCGCGCGTGCGCGTCCGGTCCCGCCGGCTCCGAGGCCGGGCCGACCGGTGTGCCCTGCGGGCCGGGATGGCCGACCGGGATCGGCGGCTCGCCGGCCGTCCAGACACCGGTCAGGCCTTCGAAGACCTGTGCCGGGACTCCGTGGTCGGCGAGGGCTCCGACCATCACCTGCTCGAGGCGCCGCACGTAGGCATGTATGTCGTCGTCCCAGGCGCTGAGGTCGACGATCGGGTAGGCGACCAGCTGGCCTGGGCCGTGGTAGGTGACCGCGCCGCCGCGATCGGTCTCGGCGACCTCGATGCCCTGCATCTCGTACCACTGCTGACCCATCGGCAGCTCGTCCGGCTCCGTCCTACGCCCGCGGGTGTAGACCGGATAGTGCTCGAGCAGCAGCAGAGTGTCCGGCGCCTGACCGGCCTGGCGGGCGGCGCGGAGCGCGTTCTGAAGCTGGAGCGCCTCCGCGTAGGGGACCGTCCCGAGTCGGGATACGCGCAGCTCGCCGCTCACGTCGGCACCCCTGCGCGCATCGATCCTGACGCCTTCGGCCTCACCCGGCCAGTCTCGCAGGCGGGCGATCCGGGCTTCCGCCGAGGCGCTCCAGCGCCGCCGCCCGCGCCGCCGCGAGCGGAGTGGTGCCTTCGGCCTCGGCCCGATCGAGGATCGCGGCGATCGTCGCCTCGATTCCGGCCGCCGTCGCCAGCGCCCGTTCGTGGCTCCCTCCCTGAAGTTCGGCCGCAACGCTGATCAGACCGCCGGCGTTGGCGATGAAATCGGGCGCGTAGATGATCTCGCGCTCGGCGAGCAGCGTCGCCGCCTCGTCGGAGGCGAGCACGTTGTTGGCGGCTCCGCAGAGGATCCCGCAGGAGATCGTCTCGGCAGCGCGCTCGTCGACGATGCCGCCGAGTGCGCAGGGCGCGAGCACGTCGGCAGGCGCGTGCAGCGCGTCCGCCGGCTCCAGCCACTCCGCTCCGAGGTCCCGGACCCGACTCCTCAGGGCGGGATAGAGGTCGCTCGCCCGGACGCGGGCTCCCTCGGCGATGAGCAGCTGGATCAGCTCGGAGCCGACGTGGCCGACCCCGATCACGTTCACCTCCAGTCCGTCGAGGCTGCGGTCGCCGCCGTTGCGGTGGGCGACGCAGGCCCGCATCGCGGCCATCACGCCAAGCGCGGTCACCGGGCTCGGATCCCCGGACCCGCCCGCGGCAGGATCGAGCCCGACCACGTGCGGGGTCCGCTCGGCGATCACGGCCATGTCGCCGGCGCCGGTGCCGACGTCCTCCGCGGTGACGTAACGGCCGCCCAGCGAGTCGACCAGCTCGCCGAAGTCGAGCAGCAGCTGCCGCCGCGTCTCGCCCTCGGGGTGGAGCTCGCCCGGTGCCGCGATCACGCCCTTGCCGCCACCGAGGTCGAGCCCGGCCGCGGACGCCTTCATCGTCATCGCCTCGGCCAGCCGCATCGCATCGGCGACGGCCTCGTGCTCGCGCCCGTAATGCCACATCCGCGCTCCGCCGAGCGCGGGACCGAGCACCGTCGAGTGGACCGCCACGCAGAGCAGCGCGCCGCTGCGCGGCCCGCGCTCGACTTCGACCTGCTCGAACTCTCCGATCGCGCTGGTGCTCACGAGACGGCCCTCCACTGCTCGAGCCGCGACCTGACCGCGGCGAGGAAGCGGGCCGCGTCGGCGCCGTCGAGCGCGCGGTGATCCCAGGACATGCACAGGTACGACATAGGCCGGATCCCGATCGACTCGCTGCCGTCGGGGCCTTCGACGGGGACGACACGCCTGGTCACGGCCTCGAGGTCGAGGATCGCCACCTGCGGCTGGTTGATGATCGGCGTCGCGATCACGGCGCCGAACTGGCCCGGGTTGGTGATCGTGAAGGTGCCGCCGGCGAGATCATCCGGGCCGAGCTCGGCGCAGCGGGCCCGTCCTGCGAGCTCGGCGATCGCCGCGGCCATGCCCTCGAGCGAGAGCCGCTGCGCGCGGCGGACGACGGGCACGATCAACCCCTGCTCGAGCGCCACCGCGATCCCGAGGTTGACGTCCTCGTGCAGGACGATCTCCTCGCCCTCGACCGACGCGTTCAGGCGTGGGTGCTCGCCGAGGCTCTCGACGACGGCGCAGGCGACGAACGCCAGGTAGGTGAGGTTGACCCCGCGGCGCGCCATCGTCTCCTTCAGGCGCCGGCGTTCAGCCGCAACCGCTCCGAAGTCGGCCTCGACGACGGTCGTGCAGTGGGCGGAGGTGCGCCGGCTGGCGAGCATGTGCTCGGCGATCGCCTGCCGCATCGGTCCCATCGGCTCGCGCCGCGACGGCCCGAGCAGCTCGCCGAGGCCGCCGGGCGCGGCCGGCTCGGCGCCTGCGGCCGGCTCACCCGCACCCTCGTCCTCGCGGTACGGCGACTCCGTGTGCAGCGGCCGTTCCCCGGGCGGTGAAGCGGCACCGGCGGGGTGCGACTCGATCCAGCGCAGCAGGTCGACCTTGCGCACGCGGCCGCCGATCCCGGCGCCGGGCACCGACTCGAGGTCGATGTCATGGCGCTCGGCGATCCGCCGCACGACCGGTGAGTAGACGCCCGACCGATCGTGCTCGCCTGTCCGCGCCGGTGAGGGGGAGGGGGAGGACCCTCCGCCCTCGCCGTGCGGCTCCCCGCCATTCGCCGTCTCCGGCGAAGCGCTGGCGATCCTCGCGAGCACCGTGCCAACGCCGACCGTCGCGCCCTCCTCGACAAAGACCTCGGCCACGGTGCCGGCACCGGGTGAGGGGATCTCGATATCGATCTTGTCGGTGGTCACCTCGCAGATCGGCTCGTCGGCGGCGACCGAGTCGCCGGGCTGCTTGAGCCAGGCGCCGACCGTGCCCTCGGCGACCGAGACGCCCATCTGCGGCATCACGACATCGATGGCGGGGCCCGTGCTGCCGCCGTTCGTCTCCGTCGCGGTCTCAGCGGGCGAGTAGCTCATCGCAGGCCTCCTTCATGTCGGCGGGCTGGGGCAGGACCGCGCGCTCGAGCGGTGGACTGAACGGGATCGGGACATCCGCGGCGGTCAGCCGCCTGACCGGAGCGTCGAGGTCGTCGAAGGCGTGTTCGGCGATCAGCGCCGCGACCTCGGCGCCGACCCCGGCCCCACCGGTCGCCTCGTGCGCGATCAGGACCTTGCCGGTCTTACGGGCCGAGCCGAGGATCCGCTCGCGGTCGAGCGGGACCAGCGTCCGCAGGTCGATCACCTCGACCCTCCCCCCGCCGACCTCGTCGGCGACGTCCGTCGCCAGGCCGACGGCGGAGCCGTAGGCGATCACGCTCATCTCCTCACCCTCGCGGGCGACCCGCGCCTGTCCGAGCGGAACCACGTGCTCGCCCTCGGGGACCTCGCCGCGAACGCTCCGGTAGAGGCCCTTGTGCTCGAGGAAGCAGACCGGGTTCGGATCGCGGATCGCCGCCGCGAGCAGGCCCTTCGCGTCTGCCGCCGTCGCGGGCGCCACGACCTTCAGTCCCGGCGCCTGCATGAACCACGCCTCGGGGTTCTGGGAGTGGAAGGGGCCGCCGGAGAAGCCGCCGCCGCTCGGCAGCCGGACCACGAGCGGGACGGCGATTCCCTGCCGATAGTGCATCTTTGCGGCGACGTTGACGAGCTGATCGAAGCCGCAGGAGATGAAGTCGGCGAACTGCATCTCGCAGACCGGCTTCATGCCTTCGATCGCGGCGCCGACGGCGGCGCCGATGATCGCGTTCTCGGCCAGCGGCGCGTCGATCACCCGGGCTGCACCGAACTCCTCGACGAACCCGTCGGTGACCTTGAAGGCACCGCCGAAGTTGCCGATGTCCTCGCCGAAGCAGAAGACGCTCTCGTCCCGTCGCATCTCCTCGCGCAGCGCGTCGGAGATCGCCTCGAGGTAGGTCATCTCGCGAACGCCGGCGACGGGCGCGGCCGCCCCACCGCCGGGGCCGGCCTCGGCCGGCGCGGCCGGCGCGGCCGGCGCGACCGGCGCGGTGCCGCGCGGGGTCGATGGCTCGAGCCTGGTCGCGGGGGCGCTCATCGGACGGCCTCCTGCCGTTCGTCGTCGGCGGCCGCCGCAGCCGGCCCCTCCGACCATCGCGACCACGGTGCCGCACCCGCGCCGAGCGGCCGCCACGAGTCGGCGAACACGCCCTCCGTTGCGATCGACGGGTCCGGCATCGGCGAGCTCAGCGCCAGCTCGGCACAGCGCTCGACGTCGGCCGCGACCCGCTGGCGCAGCTCCTCGACCTCGGCGCGCTCGATTCCGTAGTCGCCGATCAGCCGCGCCTCCCAGAGCGCGATCGGGTCGCGGTCGCGCCACTCGGCAAGCAGCTCCGGCGCCACGTAGCTCATGTCGTCGTGGGCGCCGTGGCCGTGCATCCGCATCGTCCGGCACTCGATCAGCGTCGGCCCGTCACCGGCGCGGGCCCGCTCGACCGCGAGATGCGCCGCTGCGAAGACGGCCTCGACATCGTTGCCGTCGACCGTCTCGCCACCGAACCCGTAGGTCCGGGCCCGCTCGACCGGATCGACGGCGAACTCGAGCTCGTTCGGCGTCGAGTAGGCGAAGCCGTTGTTCTCGAGCATGAACACGACCGGCAGCCGGTGGATGCCGGCGAGGTTCATCGCCTCGTGCCACTGACCGTTCGCCGTCGAGCCCTCGCCGAAGAAGGTGAGCGCCACGCGCCGCTCGCTCCGCAGCTTCGCCGCCATCGCCATTCCCGTCGCTACCAGGGCCATGTCGGGGAGCATCGAGACCATCCCGACGCAGCCGAGCTCGCTGTCGCCGAAGTGCATGTTGCCGTCCTTACCCCCGGTCGGCGCGCCGCTGCGGCCCATGTAGTTCGACAGGTACCGGTCCGGGGTCAGGCCCCGCACGAAGTGGGCGCCGAGGTCCCGGTGCAGGATGCAGGCCCGGTCCTGAGGGGCGAGCGCGAACGCGGCCCCGACCGAGATCGCCTCCTGGCCGCAGCCGTCGTAGAAGGAGCCCGGGACCTTGCCCTGCTTGTAGAGGTTCAGGGCCTTCTCCTCGCTGAGCCGCATCATCAGCATGAATCGCAGCAGCGCCAGCCTGTCCTCACGCTTCAGCGGCGGGTCCTCGCCGCTTCCGTTGCTGCGACCGTTGGTCGACGCCGGACGCGCTCGGCCGGACGGGTGCTCGGCCCCGCCGTTGCGCGCGCGCACGCGTAGCTCGCTTACGCTCATTCTCGGTCCGCCTTTCGGGACGTGCCGCCGGGTGGGATCTCCACACCGTCCGGCTCGGGTACTCGCCGCTTCGGGATCTCCTCTGCGACGCCTACGGACAACGGAGGCGAGGGTTCCGCCTCTCCTCCTATGTGACTGTCGTCACTATACCCCGGCGTCAAGCCGGCAAACGCGAGCGGCCGCCTCAGCCGCCGTTGGAGCGGGCCTCTGCCCGCTTCTTGAGCGAGCGGAGCAGGCTGCGGGTGACGATCGCATGGCCGCGGGTGCCGACGATCGCGCACTTGTAGACGGTGCCCTTGGCGCCCGGGAAGAGAGCCCTGGTCTCGGCTCGGACGCGGCAGCGCTGGCCGGGCAGCAGGTCGATGCGGAAGACGAGCGCGTAGCGCGAGTACTTGTGCTCGCCCATCAGCGCCAGCATCACCGGCGCGACCGAGCGGGCGACGACGAAGCCGGGGAGGGTGCCCCCCGGGTGGTGGAGGTCGCCGACCGCCTCCTCGTCGCGGCAGTCGAGCGCCTTCGCCGTGCGGCGGGCAAGCGGCCCGTCGAGTGACTCGCCCAGGGTCGGGAACAGCGCCGCCCAAGCCGCCTCGGCCGGGGCGTCGATCTCGACGGAGTGCTCGTCGACCGGGGGCAGGTCCTGCAGGGGGATCTCGAGAGCACGGTGCTGCATGGTGGGTCGCCTCAGGCCTCGGCGCCTTCGGTGGCTGGGATGCCGTCAGGGTTTGCCAAGAGCGCCGCGATCTCCTCGAGGAAGCTCGCGGCCTCCGGAGGCCGCACGGCTCGGGCGTCGCAGCTCAGGGCCAGGGTCGCGACGTCGGAGCTGACGGGAGCCCCGTCTCGATCGGCGACGATCTCGCGGCGGACGCGCCCGACGCCGAGGTGACCGGCCTGTCCCGTCATCACCGGGGCCAGAACCCGGTCCGCACCCTGCTCGAGCAGGGTCACGGCAAAGGTCCCTCCGGAGAGCGCCGGCGAAGCGAGCGTGCCGGCCCGGGCGTGGCCGGAGAGCTCCGCGATCTCGGTTCCGATCTCGGTCACGTGCTTGCTGTCGGCATCGAAGACGGTCGGCAACAGCGCTCCGCCCTCGGCCTCGACGAAGAAGCCGACGTTGATCCGCGAATGCAGCTCGAGGGCGCCGTCGCGATAGGCCCCGTTGAGGCGCGGATGGTTGGCGAGAGCGCGGCCGACCGCGGCTACGACGAAGGCGGGGGCGAGGGCGTCGCGATCCGGAAGGACTACATCGCGATCGAGATAGAGGTGGGGGACGGTCGCCTTCGACTCGGCGAGCCGCCTGGCCAGCGCCTGCTCGCGCCTGGCCAGCAGCACGCGCTCGCTCGTCCCCTTCGCGGTCTTCGGCGCGTCGGTCGCGACCACGGCGCCGGGACCGTACGGGGACGGTCCGGATTCCGTGTCGCTCTGGTCGCTTTGGGCCACTACCCGAAGAACATAGCCTGGGTCTACAAGTAGCGGTCGGCTGCCGCTACTGCCTCCTCGAGGCGGTCGTCCCCCCAGAAAATCTCCTCCCCGACCCGGACGGACGGCACGCCGCGCACGCCCAGGTCCCCGGCCAGCTCGGTCGTTTCGATCAGCCGGCGCTTGACGCCATCGGAGCCGGCGGCTTTGGCGATCGCGTTCGGGTGCATCTCGCAGGCCGCCGCCGCGATTGCCACGTTGTCGGGCTCGGTCAGGTCGCGCCCGCCGGCGAACGCCTGCCTGAAGGCGGCGAGCGCGAAGGAGACGCTGCGGCCGATGCTCTTGGCATAGGTCGCCACCCGCATCGCGTAGAGGGTGTTGCCCGGACACGGCTCCGGCCAACGCAGCGGCAGCAGGCCGTACTCCTGCGCCCGCCGCTCGCACTCGCGCATGCCGGCCTCGCGCTCGGGGCCGAGCATCCAGGAGCTGCGGCCGTAGCGCTTGAAGATTCCGCCGAGCAGGATCGGCTGCCACTCGGGCTGGGTCAGCTCGGCGTCCGCGAACAGCCGTGAGATCCGTTCCGCCGCGAGGTACGAGTAGACCGAGCCGAGGTCGAAGTAGAAGGCGACGGGTCGCTCGCCGCCTCCGTCGCCGGCCTGCAGCTCGTCGCCCGACTTCATCGGGTCGCGCTGAGTGATCTCGATCAGGTCGGCCAACTGATCCCCGCGGCCGGCAGCGGCGCTACGCGTGGGTCGCCCAGCCGTCGACCGCGCGCGCGGCCTCCATGACGGCCTCGGAGATCGTCGGATGCGGGTGGATGATCCGCGCGACCTCCTGGTAGCCCCCTTCGAGCGCCTGGGCGGCGACCAGCTCGATGATCATGTTGCAGGCGGTGTTGCCGACGATGTGGGCGCCGAGGATCTCGCCGTACTCGGCGTCGGCGACGATCTTGACCTGACCGTCGCGATCCTCGTAGACCTGCGCGGCGCCAACGCCGCCGAGCTTGAACTTGCCGACCTTGACCTTGTGGCCGGCCTCCTTTGCCTCGGCCTCGGTCATCCCGACGCTGCCGACCTGCGGGTGGCAGAAGGTGGCCCCTGGGACCCGGTCGATGTCGATCGGGTGCGGGTTCATCCCGGCCATCGCCTCGACGGCGATGATCCCCTCGTCGGAGGCCTTGTGCGCGAGCGCTGGGCCCGGCGTCAGATCGCCGATCGCGTAGATGCCATCGACCGAGGTCTTCTGGCCGCCGTCGATTTCGATCCGGTGATCGTCGCCGACCTTGACCCCGACCTTGTCGAGCCCGAGGGCCTCGACGTCGGGGGCACGGCCGCCGGCGATGCAGAGGTAGTCGACCTCGGCGCTCTCGTCGCCGTAGGTGAACTTGACCGAGTCGTCGGAGGCCTCGACGTTCTCGACCTTGGTCCCGGTCGAGATCGTGATGTTCTGGTTCTTGAAGGCGCGGGCGACGACGCGGGCCATGTCCTTGTCCTCGGCGGGCAGGATCTGATCGAGCATCTCGATCAGCAGCACCTCGGTGCCGAAGCGGCCGTAGGCGGATGCCAGCTCACATCCGGAAGCTCCAGCTCCGACCACGGCGATCTTGCCCGGCTTCTCCGGCAGCGACCAGGCGCCCCACGTGTCGAGCACCCGCGGGCCGAACTCGACGCCCGGGATCGGCAGCGCGACCGAGCCCGTCGCGAGCAGCACGTTCTTGGCGCCGTACTCGGTTCCGTCGACGACGACGGTGCCGGCGTCCTTGAGCGAGCCCGTGCCCTCGATCAGGTCGATCTTGTTGTTCTTGAAGAGCCCGGCGACGCCGCCCGAGAGGCCCTCGCGGACCGACTCCCGCCGCGCCTGGACGCCATCCCAGTCGACCGAGACGCCCTCGACCTTGATCCCGAACTGCTCGGCCGAGTCGGCGGCCTGGTGGTAGACCTCGGCGGCGTGCAGGACGGTCTTGGCCGGCATGCAGGCGTAGTTGAGGCAACGGCCGCCGGTGTAGTCCTTCTCCACGACAGCGGTCTTCATGCCCAGTTGCGCGGCGCGGACCGCGGCGACGTAGCCGCCGGGGCCGGAGCCGATAACGATCAAGTCGTATGAGTCAGCCATATGAAAGGCGACTCTAGCCGTCGGCGGACTCGCCGGTGGTTACTTGGGTAGATGTTTGTCCGGCATCTGAATCCGGGCGAGCGCCTTGACCGTGAACCAGAACAGCGTTCCGGCGCCGATCAGCACGACCAGCGAGGTGATCGCCACGCCGGCGCTCTCGGCCGCAACGAGGCTGAGGAAGGACCCGACCATGAGAATTCCCATCACGGCCTGGAAGCCGAGTACGGCCCAGTAGGCCCGGTTCCACATCCCCCATGCCATCACCGCGAAGAGGATCGCCGGCGCGAACACCTGGACGGCGCCGGGCCGTTCGCCGTCGACCTCGGCCCCGAGCACCCAGGCGCCGACGGTGACCAGGGCGATCGCCGCCGAGAGCCCGGCCCCGATCACGATCACCCGCGGCCGCTCGCCCTCCTCGAGCGGCTCGAGCTCGGCCCGGGCGCGCTCGTTGCGCAGCTCCGACTTGCTGACGCCGCGCTCAGCGGCCTCGGCGGCGATGTCCTCGACGGTCTCTTCCTCCGGCCCCTCGGACGCGCCCGGCGCCGGCGCCGTTGCCGTCGGCCTCGAGCTCGCTCGGCGCTGCGCTGCTTGCGCTTGCGCCGGTCTGCGCGCTTGCGGTCGGCGCTGCTCACAGCTCCGCCTCCGGCGATGCAGCCGACGACCCCGGCGACCGAGTCGCGAAGAGCCCGGGCGGCTTCGAGCGGCTCGTCCGCGTCGCGGATCGCCCGGACCACGACGATCCGCCGGGCGCCCGCCGCGACCACGTCGGCGGCGTTGGCCGCGTCGATCCCGCCGATCGCAAACCAGGGCGTCGAGCCGGCGCCGCCTTCGGGGAGCCGCTCGGCCGCGTAGCGAACGTAGCCGAGGCCCGCAGCCGGCCGGCCGGCCTTCGTCGGCGTCTCCCAGACAGGCCCGACGCTGAGGTAGTCGGCGGCGGCCGGCCCCTCTGCCGCCAGCGCCGCCTCGAGCTGCTCGGGGGCGTGGGTGGAGAGGCCGACGATCGCGCCGGGTCCGGCGAGCTCGCGGGCGGCCGCGACGTCGACGTCGTCCTGGCCGACGTGAACGCCGTCGGCCCCGACCTCGGCCGCGAGCTCGGGCCGGTCGTTGAGGATGAACAGCGCGCCGCGCTCGGCGGCGGCGTCGCGGAACAGGCCGGCGGCGACGCGCAGGGCGCGATCGGGTGCGTGCTTGTCGCGTAGCTGGATCACGTCGGCGCCGCCCGCGAGCGCCTGGGCGACGAGCCCCTCGAGCTCGATCGGGCTGAAGCCCGCGTCGCAGACGAAGTAGAGGCGCGCCTCGGCGAGGCGGCGAGCTCGTGCGGCAGCTTCCATGGCCCACAGCCTAAGCCGCTGCGATCGCTCGCGGCTCTACCATGGGGGAGACCAACGGGAGCCCGGCTGCAGCGGGCTGAGAGGGTGGTGAGCCACCGACCGTCCGAACCTGATCCGGGTGATGCCGGCGAAGGGATGCTCTTCCCCCGCCGCCCGCCCGGGCCGGATGTAATCCAGGCATCTACCCAGCGAGAGGCGATTGAGCGAGCGGTTGACAGCAGATCCGAGCGAGGCGGCTGAGGTCGTCGTCGCCGGCGGCGGCCTCGCGGGTCTGATCTGCGCCTGGCGCGCCGCACGCTCCGGCGCCGGCGTGCTCGTCGTCGACGCTCCCGACCGGCCGCCTGCGGCACGGGTCGCGGCCGGGATGATCGCCCCGGTCGGCGAGGCGAGCTGGGGCGAGGAGGATCTGCTCCGCGCCGGTCTCTGGGCAGCGAAGGCCTGGCCGGGGTTCGCGCCCGAGCTCGAGCGCGAGGCGGAGTCGCAGGTCCCCTACCGGCGCTGCGGGGCGCTGCACGTCGCCCTCGATCGCGACGAGGCGGCGCAGCTTGCGCGCCAGTCCGAGTTCGAGCAGCGACTCGGGCTCGAGAGCCGGCGGTTGCTCGGCTCCGAGTGCCGCGAGCTCGAGCCGGGCCTCTCGAGCGCCGTCAACGCCGGCGTCGAGGCGCCGGGTGAGGCCGAGATCGATCCGCGGGCGCTGCTCACGGCCCTGGGCGCTGCCTGCGACGCCGCCGAGCGTACGGCGCCTGCCGGGCACGGTCGTCAGCGTCGACCCGCGCCGCGGGCGGTTGGGACTCGCCGACGGCAGCACGGTCGCGGGCGAGCGGGTCTTCCTCACCCTCGGCGCCTGGGCCGGAGCCGAGGGCCTGCTCGGCCCAGATCGCCCGCGCCTGCCGGTGCGGCCCGTCAAGGGGGAGGTCGTGCGCCTGCGAGCCGTCCCCGGGGGCGATGCCGTGTGAGCGGATCATCGGCGGCGAGCGCTTCTACATCGTGCCCCGGGCCGACGGCGAGGTCGTGATCGGCGCCACCGTCGAAGAGCGCGGCTTCGACCTGCGCGTCACTGCCGGCGGCGTCCACGAGCTCCTGCGCGAGGCATACCGGGCGCTGCCCGAGCTCGCCGAGCTCGAGTTCGTCGAGGCGTCGGCCGGGCTGCGCCCCGGTTCGCCCGACAACCTCCCGGCGATCGGCCCGCTTCCCGGGGACGACGAGCGTCGCGTCTCGATCGCCGCCGGCCTCTACCGCAACGGGATCCTGCTGGCACCGATGATCGCCGCCGCCGCCGATGCAGCCCTCGGCGTCGCCGAGTCGCCGGCCGAGCTCGGGCCGCTGACGCCGGCCCGGCTCGGCGAGGCCGGCCCGCGCTCCGGCCTGCCCGCGGCCGGGGTGGGCACGTGATCTCGATCGTCCTCAACGGCGATCCGCGGCGGCTCGAGGACGGCGCCAGCGTCCGCGACGCGGCGTTGCTGCTCGGCGCCGAGCCCGATGCCCGCGGCGTCGCCGTCGCCGTCGACGGCACGGTCGTGCCCCGCGCGGAGCTCGAGACGCGGGCCCTCCACGACGGCGCCCGCGTCGAGGTCGTGGTCGCGATCCAGGGAGGCGCCTGGTGAGCGGCGAAGGCGACGGGTTCGAGCTCGGCGGCCGCAGCTGGGGCTCGCGGCTGATCGTCGGCACCGGCGGGTTCCGATCGATGAGCGACCTCGAGAGCGCGCTGCGCGAGTCGGGGACGGAGATCGTCACCGTCGCGCTGCGCCGCGTCGACCCGCTCGCCCAGGACTCGGTCGTCGACGTGATCGACCGGCTCGGGCTGTTCGTCCTCCCCAACACCGCCGGCTGCTACACGGCGCGCGACGCGATCCGCACCGCCGAGCTCGCCCGCGAGGCCTTCGAGACCGACTGGATCAAGCTCGAGGTGATCGGCGACGACCGCACGCTGCTGCCGGACGCGGTCGAGCTCGTCGCCGCGGCCGAGCGGCTCGTCGCCGACGGCTTCACCGTGCTCCCGTACACGACCGACGACCCGGTCCTCGCGCGGCGCCTCGAGGAGGTCGGCTGCGCGGCGGTGATGCCGCTCGGCTCCCCGATCGGTTCCGGCGCGGGCATTCGCAACCCGTACAACGTCCGGATCATCGTCGAGCAGGCCGAGGTCCCGGTGATCCTCGACGCCGGCATCGGCACCGCCTCGGACGCGGCGCTGGCGATGGAGCTCGGCTGCTCAGGCGTGCTGCTCGCCTCCGCCGTATCGCGCGCCGAGGACCCGGTCCTGATGGCGCATGCGATGCGCGCCGCGGTCGAGGCCGGCTGGGCCGCCCGCCACGCGGGCCGGATCCCGACGCGCCTGCACGCCGAGGCCTCGAGCCCCGAGCAGGGCCTGGCCGAGCTCGGCTGAGCGGCGCCGCTCGCGCGCCGCGAACGCGGCTCGCATAGATTCCCCGGCGATGAGCGGCTTCGAGGTCTGGCTGGCGCGGCACGGGGAGACCGAGTGGAGCATCGCCAAGCGCCACACCGGCCGCACCGACATCCCGCTGACTCCGCACGGGCACGAGCAGGCGCGATTGCTGCGCCCGGCGCTCGCCGACCACCAGTTCGCGCGCGTGATCTGCAGCCCCCTGCTGCGCGCCCGCCAGACCTGCGAGGAGGCCGGCCTGCTCGACCGGGCCGAGCTCCGCGACGAGCTGATGGAGTGGGACTACGGCGACTACGAGGGGATGACGACTGCCGAGATCCACGCCGGTCCTCAGCCCGGCTGGCTTTTGTGGACCGACGGTTGCCCCGGCGGCGAGATGCCCGCCGACGTCGCCCGCCGGGTCGATCCGGTGATCGCCGAGCTGCGCGGCCTCGAGGGCGACGCGATCGTCTTCGCTCACGGACACGTGCTGCGTGTGTTCGCCGCCCGCTGGATCGAGCAGCCGCCGCTCGCCGGCCAGCGCCTCGCGCTCGCGACCGGGACGCTGAGCAGGCTCGGGATCGAGCACGTCTACCCGGTGGTCAGAGCCTGGAACGCCCCGGCCTGACGCCTCGCGGGACTAGGCGGGCCGCGACTCGGCGCGGCGCTTGAGCCCGGCGAACTGGCGCGTCTGCATGAGCCAGTGGGCGGGCTCCCAGAGCAGCGCGTCCATGACCCGCGCCGGGAGGGCGGGCTGCGAGTCGGCCCAGCCGCTGACGAGCAGCCGCGTCCGCTCGCCGCCGAGCTCGCGCAGCAGGAAGCACCAGGTCGAGTCGCTGTAGGCGACGGCCGGACGTGGCCCGCGCGGGTCGAAGGGGCGCCCGCGGATGTCGAGCGAGGCGCGCAGCGCGAGGAAGCGCTCGGGCTCGACCGCGGCGACGTCGAACCAGGTGCTGCCGTCGGGTCGCGAGAGCATCCGATCGCCGACCGCGATCGACTGCCACTCGGGGTGGATCCGCTCGGCGCTTGGCGCGCCGCCGTTGTCGAGCCGGTCCCAGCTGTACCAGCCGGCGCGATCGCATCCCATCTGCACGAGCCAGGGCCAGACCTCGGCCGGCGGCGCCTCGATCGTCACCGCCATCGTGCCGCCCCGGCGACCGCCGGGGATGATCTCCTCGCCCGGGAAGGGGCCCGCTACCTCCTCCGGTGTCGCGCCCCAGTCGAGCATGCGGGGGCGGAGCAGCAGCGTCCAGGCGGCTGCCGCGCCGGCCGCGACGATCAGCTTCGTCCTCCTGCTCACCGAGGGGAAGCTAGGCGGGGCGCAGCCCCGCCGGCATCCGTATCAACCCGCGCGGTGGTCGTCGCCGAGCGTCACCGGGATCGACCGGTACTGGTTCAGGAAGGTCGAGGCGAGGCGGTCGCTGGGCCCGGCCAGCTCGAGGTCGGGGAAGCGCTCGAGCGTCTCCTCGATCCAGAGCTTGAGCTCGAGCCGTGCGAGGCCGGCGCCTAGGCAGAAGTGACGGCCGCCGCCGCCGAAGCCCTGGTGCGGGTTCGGCTGGCGCCGCACGTCGAAGCGGTGCGGGTCGTCGAAGGCGGCGGCGTCGCGGTTGCCGGAGACGTACCAGAGGGCGAGCTTGTCGCCGGCCTTGACCTCGGCTCCGGAGAGCTCGACGTCGCGGGTCGCGGTCCGGCGCATGAACGAGAAGGCCGGGTTGAAGCGGACGAACTCCTCGACGACCTGCTCGAGCGGCACGGCGCCGGAGCGGACCAGCTCCATCTGCTCGGGGTCCTCGAGCAGGTTCTTCATGCCCGAGGTGAAGACGGCGCGGGTCGAGTCGTTGCCGGCGACCATCAGCAGGAAGAAGAACATCAGGATCTCCTCGTGGGAGAGCTTCTCGCCCTCGACCTCGGCCTCGATGAAGGCGGTGGTGAGATCGTCGGTCGGCCGTTCGCGGCGCTCCTCGATCATCTCGTTCACGTACGGGATGAACTCCTGCAGGGCGACCCAGACGTCGCCGAGATCGGCGACGAGACGCGGATCCTCGAAGGCGGTCGTGCGGTTGGTCCAGTCGACCAGCTGCTCGGCGTCGACTCGCGGCGCTCCGAGCATGTCCCCGATCACCATCGCCGGCACGTACTGGCCGACGTCCTGGACGAGGTCGACGCGGCCGTCCGGACTGTTCTCGAGGGCCCGGTCGAATACGAGGTTGATGATCTCGCGCATGCGCTCGGTGTGTTCCAGCGCCCGCTTCGGGGTGAAGGCGCGCTGTACCAGGGCCTTCATCCGGTCGTGGCGGGGCGGGTCCGTCGTGATCATCATGTTCGCGGCGACGTCCATCGGATCCGGCACCTCGGGATCCCAGGAGAGCTTGTCGACGAGCAGGATGCTGCGGGCCGAGGAGAAGGTCTCGTGATCGCGGCCGACCTTGGCGATGTCGTCGTAGGTGACGACCGACCAGAAGCCACGCTCGTGCTCGAAGTCGGCGAGCTGGCTGAAGTGGAGCGGCTCGTGACGGAGCTGCTCGAAGACCTCGTGCGGAGGCCCGTCCTTCCAGAGGTCGAGGTTTCCGAGATCGAGGCCGGCGAGATCGGCGGTGGCAGCGGGGGTCATGGCTCTCCTGGGTCGCGGGTGCCGGAGCACCGTATCCCGTAGTGAGACAAAAGTCAAGTTTGTCTCACCCCGGGTGGGGGGCCGCCCCTGGCCGCCGTCCGGACTGCTCGGGGTCGAAGCCCGGGCCGGACCCGTACCGCTAGCCCGGCTGCCGCAACTCGCCCGGCCCGCGCTCCCGCCAACAGCGCCCTGATGATCGCGGCGCTGTTCTCGCCCGAAGGCTCGTCGCCGGCGACGAGCGACGGCCAGACGAGCGCGACCCCGACCTGGACCGCCACCTCCGCGAACCCGTCCAGCGCCTCCACTTCGCGGGGTAGGCCTCCGCGACCAGCTCCTCGAAGCCCTCGACGAGCCGCCGCCGAACGAGCCGTTCGCGACCGATCAGCAGTCGCAGGGCAAGCTCCGGCTCGCGCCCGACGAAGCCTCGCAGCGGCTCGTACCCGACTGTCGCGTCGGTGATGATCCGGACCATCTCCGGAGCGATGTCGTCACCGCTGCGTCAGCGCCTCGGTCCGGCTCGGCTCGAAGAACTCCCCGGTCAGCTCCCCGAGAACCCGGTCGAGCAAATCCTCCCGGGTGTCGACCCAGCGGTAAAGCGTCGCCCGCCCGATCCCGAGCTCGGAGGCAAGCGTGTTCATGTCGACCCGCTCGTTCCGCTCGAAGGTCGCCCGCGCGAGCCGGACCGCGTCGGCCTCGGTAGCACGGTCGACCTTGCCCACCGCATCTCCTCGCGTTGATGTCCCCGTTTCGCTCAAGGCGCCGAACGGTACCGAGGGACCAGGCTGCGCTCAGAGCGTGAGCTGCTCGTCGTCTTCGCTGTAGCTCCACCCAACGTCGAGACGCTCGGGCGACACGTAGTGATGCGTCCAATCCTCGAACCGGGTTCCAGCGGGCGGCGAGCCGACCAAGCCGGCCTCGATCTCGCAGTGGCAGTTGGCGCAGACGAGCACGCACTTCCGCGTCTCCTCGCGGTAGGTGTCGAGCGCCTTACCGGAGGCTGTGGACATCGGAAACGACTTCTGCGTCGGGTCCACGTGGTGGAACTGGAGGGAGATGATGCACCGGTCGTAACCGCAAAGCACGCAGCAGCCACCGGCCTCTTCGACCAGAACCCGTTTCAAGTACTGGTGCCGCCGCGTCACCCGTTCGGCGACGCAGCGCTTGCACTTCCAGCGCTCTGTGGAGGCCTGTGCGCCGTAGAGCCCGAACTCGGTCCGGCCGTGCCTGCGACAGGTGCGCAGCTCGACCGGCTTGGTCTCGTGGTCGGGAGATCGGAGGCCTACCGCGACGCCGGACGAGAGGGTGGTGTGGCGCGCTCGTCGGCCACGAACGTCATGTTCGCAGATGCTCCGGACGGAAGACACCGCTCTCAGCCAGCTCACGGAATGCGCAATGATCGACGGGCCCCCGTGGCGTAGTTGGTCAACGCAGTCGCCTTTTAGCGAACGATCGTCGGTTCGAGTCCGACCGGGGGCATTTCACGATCGGTCCGCCGGGCGCCGCGACTTCAGCCCTCGAACAAGTCCGGTGCCACTCCGTCGCCGGGCTTGCGGGCGATGATGAAGTGGACCTTGTGGTCGGCTGGGGAGTCGACCCAGGACTCGAAGCCGGCGTCCTCGGCGGCGGTGCGAATCTGCTCCGGGGAGCGGATCGTGAAGATCTCGAGGTTGACGTTGTCCATGACGGCGCCGTCGCGGATTGCGATCACGAGCGTGCCGCCGGGGGCGAGCACGCGGTGGATCTCGGCCAGCGGCCCCGGCAGCTCGGGCCAGAAGTAGACGGTGTTGACGGTCAGGGCTGCGTCGACCGCCGCGTCGGCGAGCGGCAGCCGATCGACCCCGCCCTCGTGCACGTCGAGGCGGCCCGCCTCGACTGCCGCCGCATGTCGCTCGCCGAGCGCCGCGACCATGTCGGCCGCGGGGTCGATCGCGGTCACATGCGCGGTCCGTTCGAGCAGCACGTCGACGGCGCGACCGCCGCCGAAGCCGATGTCGATCACGCGCGAGCCTGGGCCGGCCTCAAGCAGCTCGATCGCGCGCAGGTTCATCTCCTTGTTGCCGCGGTTCATCGCCCGGGCGACGATCCGGCCGCCGAGGCCGCTCGGGTGCGAGAGCTGGCGGGAGATGTAGCTGCGGATCGGGTCGATGGCCGCACCGTACAAGGCGCGCCGCGAGCAGGCCCGCAGTCGCCGGCCTCGCGGGTCGGCTGCGCCAGCCGCCGCCTCGGCTGGCGGCGCCGCCCCTCAGTCGGGGACGACGATGCCGCCGAACTCGACCAGGTCGCTGGGCCCGTCCGGCTCGCGCACCGGCCGCGCGTGGATCACCGAGCCGCGCCCCTGTCGCACCTCGATCGCGCGCTCGAGCCGCGCGCAGAGCGCGACCGCGGCCGAGCCCGTCGCCTCGTCCTCGCTGATCCCGGCCTCGGCGACGAAGCAGCGGGCACGGATCGTCCCCGCCCCCTCGTCGATCCAGGCCCACTCGTAGCTCCACTCGCCGGCCGGCTCGAGCGCGTCGACCTCGGCGGCAGAGCCGTGCTCGGTGAGGACGAACGGGGGAGACCACTCGGCCCGAGCCCGCGCGAACGTGGTCCGATCGTCGCGGTGCTCGAGCGTGATCCTCCCGGCCGGCGTCAGCAGCGCGTCGGCCGGATGTCCCTCGCGCCGCAGCAGCCATCCCGTCCCGATCACCGGATGGCCGGCGAACGGCAGCTCGATCTCGGGCGTGTAGATCCGTACCCGCCCGATCGCCGGGTCGTCGACGAAGACCGTCTCCGAGTAGCCGAGCATCCGCGCGATCGCCTGGCGGTCGTCGTCGGGCACGGCGCGCCCGTTGAGGATCACGCCGAGCGGGTTGCCGTGCTCGCCGCCGTCACCGCAGAAGACCCGCAGCACCGTCACCGTCACGTCGGTCGGGCCCGCGTCCTTGCGCTTGCGGCTCATCGTCCCGCCGGACCGCCTAGTGGCGGAAGTGCCGGCGGCCGGTGAAGACCATCGCGACGCCGGCTGCATCGCAGGCGGCGATCACCTCGCCGTCGCGCTTCGACCCGCCGGGCTGGATCACCGCGGTGGCGCCGGCGTCGATCGCGGCCTGAGGCCCGTCCGCGAACGGGAAGAAGGCGTCGGAGGCGACCGAGCTGCCGGCGAGCACCTCGCTCGCCCGCTCGCCGAAGGCGTCGTGCGCCTTCTCGACCGCGATCCGCGAGGAATCGACCCGGCTCATCTGCCCGGCCCCGATCCCGACCGTCGCCCTGTCCTTGGCGAAGACGATCGCGTTCGAGCGCACGTGGCGGCACACCTTCCAGGCGAAGATCAGATCGGCCCACTGCGCCTCGCCCGGCTCCGCCTCGGTCGCGACCTGCATCGAGCCCCGGTCGTCGCGGCTGCGGTCGGCCTCCTGGATCAGGGCGCCACCGCGGACGCGCTTGACGTCGAGGCCTGGCACGTACGAGCGCTGCTCGGTGTCCTCGAGGATCCGGATCGCCTCCTTGCGGGTGAGGATCTCCATCGCCTCCTCGCCGTAACCGGGAGCGATCAGCACCTCGATGAAGTTCTGACTGAGCAGCTCGGCGAGCGCCGTGTCGATCGGCTCGTTGAAGGCGATGACGCCGCCGTAGGCCGAGACCGGGTCGCAGGCGAGCGCCTTCTCGTAGGCCTCCTGCGCGGTCGCGCCCTCGGCGACGCCGCAGGGGTTGTTGTGCTTGACGATCACGCAGCCGGGCCCGTCGAGCTCGTGCAGGATCTTGCGGGCCGAGTCGAGGTCGAGGACGTTGTTGAACGAGAGCGAGCGCCCGTGCTGCTTGGCCACCTTGCTGAGCACGTGCGAGCGCGAGCCGACCTCGGTGTAGAGCGCCGCCCGCTGGTGCGGGTTTTCGCCGTAGGAGAGGTCGAGGAACTTCTCCATCGAGATGGTCAGGTGCCCCGGAAAGGCCTCGTAGCGGGAGGCGAACCAGCGGCTGATCGCGGCGTCGTAGCGCGCCGTGTAGGCGAAGGCCTCGTTCGCGAGCCAGTGGCGGGTGTCGCCGGAGATCTCGCCGTCGGAGGCCTCGAGCTCGGCGAGCACGGCGTCGTAGCTCTCGGGCGTGACGACGACGGCGACGTCGCGGTGGTTCTTGGCCGAGGCGCGGATCATCGTCGGGCCGCCGATGTCGATGTTCTCGAGCGCCTCGTCCTCGGTCACGTCGAGCTTGGCGATCGCGCGCTCGAACGGGTAGAGGTTGACGCAGACGAGGTCGATCGGCTCGATCCCCTCGGCCCCGAGCGTCTCCATGTGAGCCGGGTCGTCGCGACGCGCGAGCAGCGCCGCGTGCAGACGGGGGTGGAGGGTCTTGACGCGCCCGTCGAGGATCTCCGGCTGACCGGTCAGCGACTCGACGCTGGTCACGTCGATCCCGGCCGCGTCGAGCTCGCGCGCCGTGCCGCCGGTCGAGATCAGCTCGACGCCGATCGCGGCGAGCCCGCGGGCGAACTCGAGGATCTCGGTCTTGTCGGCGACCGAGAGCAGCGCCCGGCGGATCTTCAGCGGTCTCGCAGTCGCTTCGGGCTGCGGCACACCTACGTCGACGGTCTCACTCATCGTTTCTCGATCCTCACCAGTCTGGGGTTTGCCTCGGCGCCGAGTGTATGCGAGCCCGCTCAGCGCACGCCGAACAGATCGACCACGAAGACGAGCGTCTCGTCCGGGCCGATCACGCCGCCGGCGCCGCGCTTGCCGTAGCCGAGCATCGGCGGGATCGTGATCCGTCGGCGGCCACCGACCTTCATGCCGGCGACACCCTGATCCCAGCCCTCGATCACCTGACCCTGGCCGAGGCCGAATTTGAAGGTGTCACCGCGGTCCCAGGAGGCATCGAACTGCTCTCCGTTCGACCACGCGTGACCGACGTAGTGGACCTCGACCGTGCGCCCGGCGCTCGCCTCCTCGCCCTCGCCGACGATCAGGTCGTCGATCTCCAGCTGGTACGACGGCTTTCGCCGACGGGAATCTCGACGACGGGCTTCTCGTTCGGTGCGCTGCTCATCTGCTCCACGCTAGCGCGAGACGGTGACGGCATCACCGCTGCTCGATCCGGACGAGCCTGGGGTTGTCCGGATCGATCCGGACCGCTCCCGCGGCGATCAGCCCGATCGCCTCGGGCAGCAGCTGGTGCTCGACGCGGTGCACCTCGGCCTCGAAGTCCTCGACCGGCCGGTCATGGACGAGCTCGATCGCTCGTTGCATGATGATCGGCCCGGTGTCCATGCCGGCGTCGACGAAGTGGACCGTGACGCCGCTGACGCGGACGCCGTGCCGGTAGGCCTGGCCGATCGCATCGAGCCCGGTGAAGCTCGGCAGCAGCGCCGGGTGGACGTTGATCACCCTCGAGGGGAAGCGGGCGATGAAGCCGGCGCTGAGCAGCTGCATGTAGCCGGCGAGCACGACCAGCTCGACCCCGCGTGACTCGAGCCAGTCCGCCATCGCCAGGTCGCGGGTCTCGCGCGACTCGTAGGCGCCGCGCTCGAAGATCCGCGTCTCGACGTCGGCCAGCGCGGCCCGCTCCAGCGCCCTCGCGTCAGGCTTGTCGGAGGCGACCGCGACGACCTCGACCGCGCCCTTGCCGTGCAGCCGGTCGAGGATCGCCTGAAGGTTGGAGCCGGTGCCCGAGGCGAGCACTGCTATCCGGAACGGCACCGCGGTCGATATCAACTGTCAGCGGGCTACGGGAACGGTCGCGATCTCCTCGAGCGCGAACTTGCCGTTCGCGCCCTCGTGATCGCCAAGCGGGTAGCGGCCGGTGAAGCAGGCGTCGCAGTGGTCCTCGGCCGGGGTGTCGACCGCCTCGTAGACGCCGTCGAGCGACAGGTAGGCGAGCGAGTCGGCGCCGACCTCCTCGGCGATCTCGTCGATCGTGCGCTCGTGCGCGACCATCTCCTCGCGGGTCGACATGTCGACGCCGTAGTGGCAGGGGTTGCGGATCGGCGGCGCCGAGATCCGCAGGTGGACCTCGTCGGCGCCGGCGTCGCGCAGCATGCCGACGATCTGGCGGGTCGTGTTGCCGCGCACGATCGAGTCGTCGACGACGACCACGCGCTTGCCCTCGACGATCTCCGGCAGCGGGTTGAACTTGAGCCGCAGGCCGTGCTTGCGCAGCTCCTGGCCGGGCTGGATGAAGGTGCGGGCGACGTAGCGGTTCTTGATCAGGCCGTCGTCCTTGGGGATCCCCGAGGCGCGCGAGAAGCCGGCGGCGGCCGGGTTGCCCGAGTCGGGCACGGCGATCACGAGGTCGGCATCGACCGGCGACTCGCGCCAGAGGATCTCGCCCATGCGGCCGCGGACCTGCTGGACGACCCTGCCTTCGAGGCGGCTGTCGGGGCGGGAGAAGTAGATGTGCTCGAAGACGCAGAACGACTTCTTCTGCGTCTTCACCGCCTGCCGTACCTCGAGGCCGCGGGCGCTCATCGAGACCATCTCGCCGGGGCTCACCTCGCGCATCAGCTCGGCGCCGATGATGTCGAAGGCGCAGCTCTCGGAGGCGACGACGAAGCTGTTGCCTTCGAGCCTGGCCAGCGACAGGGGCCGGACCCCGTTCGGGTCGCGGAAGGCGACGACGGCATCGCGGGTCATGACCACGGTCGAGTAGGCGCCCTTCAGCTTCTGCATCGCGCCGACGACGGCGTCCTCGATCGTCTCCTCCTCCGAGGAGGCGATCAGCGCCGCGATGATCTCCGAGTCGGAGGTGCCGCGGAACTTGACGCCGGCGTCGCTCAGCTCCGCGTAGAGCTCGACCGCGTTGGTCAGGTTGCCGTTGTGCGCGAGCGCGACCTCGCGCTTGTCCTCGCGCCAGACGGGCTGGGTGTTCTCCCAGCCGGCGCCGCCGGTGGTCGAGTAGCGCACGTGCCCGAGCGCCGCCTCGCCCTGCAGCGCCCGCAGCTTCTGCTCGTCGAAGACCTGGGAGACGAGCCCGAGGTCGCGCAGCGTCGTGATGTGGCCGCCCTCGCAGGTGGCGATCCCGGCCGATTCCTGGCCGCGGTGCTGGAGCGCGTAGAGGCTGAAGAAGGCGAGTCGCGAGACGTCGTGCCCCGGCGCGTACACGCCGAAGACGCCGCACTCGTCGCGCGGGCCGTCGCGATCATCGAGAAAGCTCTCGTTCAAGAGAGAGACGCCTCCGGGTGGACGGTCGGAGAGAAAACGGCAAGCCCACGGCCTGCACCCGAAGGCTAGCAGCGGTAGCGGCTCGCTCAGTGCAGGTTTTCGCCGAGCGAGTGCCAGGCGGCTGCGGCGTCGGCGACGCTCGTGGCGATCCGGGCGCCGTCGGCGAGGATCGTGATCTGCGAGCCGCCGGCGCGGCCGATCACGGCGCCGCCCGCGGTCTCGGCGACGGGGCCGATCTTGTCGGGGTCGCCGGCGATCACGAAGCCGCCGGAGCCTTCGCCGAACAGCCATGCCTCGGCATCGGCCGCGCCCGCCCCGGCCTGGGAGATCAGGCCGCCGAGGTCGACCTCGAGGCCGACGTCGCCGGCGATCGCGGTCTCGGCGAGCGCCACAGCGAGGCCGCCGTCGCTGATGTCGTGGGCGACGCGCAGCATGCCGTCGCGGACGGCTGCGCGAACGGTCGCGATCGCCTCCGCGGCGGCGGCGATGTCGAGCTCGGGAAGCCCGGGGCCGAGCTCGCCCCGCTGCTTGGCCAGTTCCGAGCCGGCGAGCGCGGGCCGGAACGGGCCGATCACGGCGATCAGGTCGCCTTCCGCGAGGCCGCTGACGGTCGCCTTCGATGGATCGGGCACCTCGCCGACCATGCCGACGACCGGCGTCGGGTAGATCGGCCCGCGATCGGTCTCGTTGTAGAGCGAGACGTTGCCGCCGACGACCGGGACTCCGAGCGCGTTACAGGCGTCGGCGAGCGCCTGCGTCGAGCGGTCGAGCTGCCAGGCGACGGTCGGCTTCTCCGGGTTGCCGAAGTTGAGGCAGTTGGTCAGTCCGAGCGGCTCGGCGCCGGCGCAAGCCAGGTTCGCGGCGCACTCGAGCACGCCCTCGACGGTGCCCGTGTAGGGGTCGCAGGCGACGCGGCGGCCGTTGCCGTCGATCGAGACGGCGATGCCCGAGCCGGTCTGGGGGATCTGCAGGACGGCGGCGTCGGCCTGCTCGGGCCGGCGCACGGTGCGCGACTGGACGATCGAGTCGTACTGCTCGAAGGCCCAGCGCTTGGAGGCGATCGACGGCGCCGCAAGCAGCGCCGCAAGAACTTCGTCGGGGTCGTCGCCGTCGAGCGTGCGCTCGTTGTCGTAGACCCACTCGCCGGGGTCGGCGGGGTCGAGGTCGTAGAGCGGGCAGTCGTCGACGAGCAGCTTGACCGGGACGACGCCGACGATCTCGGCTGCGTCGAGGATCCTGATCTCGTCACCCTCGGTCACGTGTCCGATGACTGAGCCGTTCGTCTCCCACTTGGCGGCGATCGCGAGCACGTCGCCGACCTTGGCGGGCTCGACGACGGCGAGCATCCGCTCCTGCGACTCGCTCACCATCACCTCGAACGGCTCCAGGTCCGGATTCCGCTTCGGGACCTTGGCGACGTCGATCTCGAGCCCGACGCCGCCCGCCGCAGCCATCTCCCCGGCCGAGGACGTGAGCCCGGCGGCGCCGAGGTCCTGGAGCGAGACGAGCAGGCCCTCGGAGAGCAACTCGAGGCAGCACTCCATCACCTTCTTCTCCTCGAATGGATCGCCGATCTGGACGGTCGGACGCTTCTCGTCACCCTCCTCGAGCTCGGCCGAGGCGAGCACCGAGGCGCCGCCGATCCCGTCCCTGCCGGTCGAGGCGCCGAGCAGCACGATCGCGTTACCGACCCCGGCCGCGGCGGCCCGCACCATCGAGTCGGTCTCGGCGAGCCCGACGCACATCGCGTTGACGAGGCAGTTCTGCTCGTAGGGGGCCTCGAAGTAGACCTCGCCGCCGATTGTCGGCACCCCGATCGAGTTGCCGTAGTGGCCGATGCCGGCGACGACGTGCTCGAACAGGAAGCGGGACCGCTCGGAGCTGAGCTCGCCGAAGCGGAGCGAGTCGAGGATCGCGATCGGTCGGGCGCCGAGCGCGAAGACGTCGCGCATGATTCCGCCGACGCCGGTTGCCGCGCCCTGGAAGGGCTCGACCGCCGAGGGGTGGTTGTGGGACTCGACCTTGAAGGCGACCGACCAGCCCGCGCCGATCTCGACGGCGCCGGCGTTCTCGCCCGGTCCCATCACCACTCGCGGGCCCTCGGTGGGGAGGCGGGAGAGCAGCTTCTTCGAGTGCTTGTAGGCGCAGTGCTCGGACCAGAGCAGGCTGAACATCGCCAGCTCGACGTCGTTGGGCTCGCGGCCCATCCCCTCGCAGATCAGCTCGTACTCGCGGTCGGTGAGCCCGAGCTCGCGGTACTTCGGCACGGCGGTCGGCTGATCGGGGGCGGCGCTCATCGGGAGCGACCATTCAACTACGCGCCACCGCGGAATGGGTCGCCGCCATGTTTCCCAGCCGGCGTACTGGGTAGGCGGCTCCCAGGTGGACCAATTGGAAAGGGTGAGGAGTATGAGAGCGCGGGTAGCCAGGATCCTGGGAACAACGGCGCTGGTTGTGGCGGCATCGTTGTCAGCTGGAATAGCGGGGGCTGGAGCGGCGATAACGCCGACCGCGGACGCGGGAGCGCTCGCGGCGGCGATCGACAACACCGGTGGGGCGGTCACCGGGGCGGAGCTTGAGGTCCTGCCCCCGGCCGGCAATTCGACAGCGGTCGCCGACACGCCGCTCGCGGTGTTCCCCCTCAAGGGAGCGAGCTACGCGATGCTCTCCACGGGCGATGCCGGCGCAGCGAACGGCCACTCCGAAGCTCGTGCACCGACACGCTGTGGTCCGGCGCCGACGACTCCGAAAGCACGAGCACCGACAACGGTGGTGGTGGCGGCGGTCACGGCGTCGGCGTCAACGACCTGGTGACCTTGCGCGTCGACCTCGACGTGCCCGCCGGCAGCAACTGCATGACGGTCGACTACCGGTTCCTCACCGAGGAGTTCGACGAGTACGTCGGGTCGGACTTCAACGACGGATTCATCGCCGAACTGGCGGCCACGAACTTCCTCGTCAAGGCGGACGGCAGCGTCGAGGCGCCCCGCAACTTCGCGATCGGGCCCGACGGGGGGATCACGACGGTGAACAACGCGGGCACCTCCGCCGACAACGCGTTCGGGACCACCTACGACGGGGCAACGCCGGTGCTGCGGGCGACGACGCCCGTCGATCCGGGCGCTCAGGAGGTCTATTTCAGCATCTTCGACGCCTCCGATTCGATCTACGACTCGACCGTATTCCTCGACAACCTGCGGCTGCGGTCGGTTCCCGCGGATCGCTGCAAGGTCGGGTCGGCCGGTACTCCGAACGAGGCCCAGCTCTGTCAGGGCCGAGAGCCGACGATCTTCGCGTCGAACGGCGTCGCGAACGGAACCAAGGGCGACGACGTGATCCTCGGCACGCCGGGGCCCGAGGTGATCCGCGCTCGCGGCGGCGACGACATCGTCTGCGCCGGCGGCGGCCCCGACCGATCCGGGTAACGGCGGCAACGACCCAAAACTGGACGGTTATCTCGAACGGTGACCCCGCGGCGCCCGACCGGCCCGGCGGCGCTCAGTCGTAGCCGAGCTCGCCGAGCAACTTGCCGGCGACCTCTCCGAACGCCTCGGCGTCCTCGCTGCCGAGCGTCTGTCGCCAGCCGCCGACGGGGCCGAGCTCGGCCTCGATCGCGGCCCGCTCGGGCGGGTTCACCATCGCCTCGTCGAACTCGAGCTCGAGGAACTCGCAGACCTCTCGCAGGACGATCTCGGGGTTGGAGACGAGCTCCTCGTAACGGACCTCGAGGTAGTGCGTGATCAGGTGTTCCTGCTGCCGGGCCGAGGTCACCTTCTTCTCCCAGCGCTGACCGATCGTCAGGGCCTTGCCGGGGTCGAGCTCGCCGGGCTTCGCGGCGGCGGTGTCGCGGCCGTCGCGGATCACGTGGATGAAGCGGGACTCGCTCAGCGCCCGCTGGATCCGCCGCATCCGCTTCAGGTAGGCGGGCGTCTCGTCGCCCCAACGGCTGGTCCCGTTCTGCTCGTTGATGTAGCCGTAGAACTCGCGCAGGACGGCGGCGGCCTTGAGGTCGTCGAGCTGCTCGATGCGCCCGCGCAGCTCATCCTCGTCGAGGCCGTACTCGGGGATCGGCTTCGCCGCGGCGATCACCTTGACCACGCGCTCGGCGGTGACCGGCTCGGAGCGGATCGTCTCGGCCAGCTTCGGGACGAAGCCGGACTCGGAGACGATCGTCATCTCGGGGTGCGCGTTCAGCATCGCCCCGAGCAGCGTCGTCCCGGAGCGGGCGGCTCCGACCACGAAGGGAGCGGGATCGCGCGGCTCGGCCGGCTCGCGGATGCCGGTCGCGTGGCCGGCGACGTTGAGGGCGCGCCGGACCGAGCGCGGCAGCCGCGGTCCCGAGCGCGGCTCGTGGACCTCGCCGTTGTCGCCGCCGAGCGAGTTCGCCTCGTAGCCGAGCTCGATCAGCAGATCGCCGGCGAGCGCCTCGTAGGCGGCCTGGTCGGCCGGGTCCATCTTCGTCCGGTAGCCGCCGACGAGCGAGGGGTTGGGCGGCTCGAAGGTCTTCTCGTGGCTCTTCAGGCGACGCTCCGCGGACTGCGGGTCGCGGCCCTTGCCGCGCGGCAGCTCTCGGGCCTTCTCCTTGAGCCGCTCCTGCGCGGTCTCGTGGTAGCCGAGCATCGCCGGGTCGAAGTCGAGCTCGATGAACTCGCAGATCCGCCGCAGCTGACCCTCGGTGTCGAGCACGAGGTCCTCGAACTTGACCTCCATGTAGTAGCCGAGGTACGGCTGCTGGGCGCGGCCGCGCAGCACCCTGCCGCGCCAGCGCTCGGCCGCCGCCTCGATCGTCTCGGGCCCGAAGCTCTGCTTGAGGATCGAGAGCGCGACGTCGCGTCCGTCGCGGATCAGGTGGATGAAGCGCGCCTCCGGCAGGTACTCCTGGATCTCGCGCATGCGCTTCACGTAGCCGGGCGTCTTGTCGCCCCAGCGCGGCGGCCCGCCCTGCTTCTCGCCGTAGATCGCGAAGAACTCGCGCACCGCGGCGGGGCCGTCGAGGGCGCCCCGTGCCTCGAGCACGCCCCAACGGTCGGAGAGCTCGCTCG
Organism: uncultured Solirubrobacterales bacterium; assembly: GCA_963793415.1. Classification (GTDB taxonomy): domain Bacteria; phylum Actinomycetota; class Thermoleophilia; order Solirubrobacterales; family 70-9; genus CAXMST01. The sequence goes on from CAWCAC010000002.1 coordinate 530,866, forward strand.
CCTCGATGTGGAAGTCGCCCCAGCGGCGGTGCGAGGTCAGCATCTCGAGCATCCGCTCGCGGCTCGCGCCGTGCTTCTCGCGGGCCTTGATCAGGTCGGGGATGAAGTGGGTCTCGGAGGGGATCGCGATGTCGGGATGCGCGTCGAGCATCAGCCGCAGCAGCGTCGTGCCCGAGCGGGTCGCGCCGACGACGAACGGGGCGGGCGGCGGCGTGCCCTCGGTCCGCGAGCGCTTGACCGCGCGGCGGCGGCTGCGGTAGCCGGCGACGCTGCGGACGATCTCGCGCCGCGCTTTCACGCCTTCACCCCGGGGGCCTGGCTGCCGGCGGCGAGCCGGATCAGTCGGTCGTAATCCTCGACGGTCCGCTCCCAGCTCAGCTCCTCGCGGGTGGCGCGGGCGCCCTCGGCGAGGCGCGCCCACTCGTCGGGGCGGGCGATGCGCTCGATCGCCGCGGTCAGAGAACCGACGTCCGGCTTCATCGAGGGGATCCCCGAGTCGGCGGTCCCGTCCTGGACGTCAGCCGTGAGGATCCCGTTGACGCCGTCGCGAACGACCTCGTTCATCGGCGGGCTGTCGTTGGTGATCTGCGGCATCCCGAAGGCGGCTGCCTCGTACAGGAACAGGCCGAGGCCCTCCCAGCGGCTCGGGCCGAGGCAGACGTCGCAGGAGGCGAACAGCTTCAGGTGCTCCTCCGTCTCCATGTCGTCGACGACGAGCTCGATCCGCGGGTCCTCCTCGGCTGCCTTCGTCAGGTAGTTCATGCGGCGCTCGAGCTGCGCCTTGAAGATCAGACGGAGGTGGTCCCCCTTTGCCTCACGAAACGCCTCCACGACTTCTCTGTGAGGCTTGCGCGGGCCGAGCAGCGCGCCGGGGAAGTAGAAGCGGACGAGGCCGTCGCCGGCGCGCTCGACCGGTACCTCGAGCAGCTCCCGGTGGATGCCCCACTGCACGTAGGGGCTCTCGATCCCGAGCCGGGCGTAGCGCTCCTGCTCGCAGCGCGTCATCGAGTAGAGGACGTCGTAGGCGGCCTCGGCGGGCGCCGCGTCGGAGGGGGAGAACATCTCCCAGACGAAGCGGCCGACCGTCTTCACACCGGACTCGCGCAGGCGCCTGATCTCGTCGTGCTGGTAGCAGTTGTCCCAGTGCACTACCTCGATCGAGTTGTCCTCGATCCAGCTCAAGTACTCCTCGTAGGGGACCTCCCACTCGGAGGCCTCGGTGACGCCGGGCTGGTCCCAGACGCCGGTGCGATCGACATGCGCCGCCATCGGCCCCTTGTCCTTGGTCGGACGGGCGAGGATGAAGGTCTCGTGCCCGCGCGCCTCGAGCGCGTCGCGCACGTAGCGGGAAACGAACGCCTGGCCGCGGTTGAACCACTTGGTGACGATGCCGACGCGCGCCATCAGCCGCTCACCTCGTAGCCGAGCTCGCGCAGCATGTCGCCGGCGACGGCGTTGTAGGCGGCCAGGTCCTCGGGCGACATCTCGCGGCGCCATTTGTCCAGCTTCGAGGGGTCGGGCGGCTTCGTCGTCGGCTTGTGGTTGTCGACCCGGTAGCCGGCCGCCTGCTCGGCGTGGGTGCCCTCCTGCCGCAGCGTCCCCGACATCTCCGAGAGACGCTCGGCGGCTCGCTCGTAGTAGGTCAGCATCGCCGGGTCGAAGTCGAGCGCCACGAACTCGCAGATCCGCCGCAGCACCGGCTCGGGGTCGCGGACGAGGTCCTCGTAGCGCGCCTCGATGTAGCGGTCGCCGCCGAGCTTGGCGGCCTGATCGCGCGACTTAGTGATCCGCTTCACCCACCTGGCGGCCTGCTCGGCGGGCGGCGGCTGCTCGTTCAGGGCGCGGGCGCTCTGGCTCAGGGCCACATCCCTGCCGTCGCGGATCAGGTGGATGAACCTGACCTCGGGCAGCGAGCGGCCGATCCTCGTCACCGAGAGCATGTAGGCCGGGGTCTTGTCGCCCCAGCGCGGCTTGCCTTGGCGCTCGGCGTAGGCGTCGTAGAAGGCGCGCACGGCGGCGCCGGGCCGGGCCGGCTCGTCGGCGAGCGGGATCGCCTCGAAGCGCTTGCGCATCTCCTCGGCGTCGATCCCGAAGTCACCCCAGGTGCGGTTCGTGGTCAGCGCGTCGACCATTCCTCGGACGTCGCCGCCGTCCTTGGCCGCCTTGATCAGGTCCGGGACGAAATGGGTCTCGGGCGGGATCGTCAGCTCCGGGTGGGCGTCGAGCATCATCCGCAGCAGCGTCGTCCCCGACCGGGTCAGGCCGACGACGAAGGGCGCCGGAGGACGGACGGGAGCGCGCTCGGCCCCGGCATCCTCGATCGAGTGCTCGAGCCCGTGCAGCTTCTCGCGAGCGGAGCTCATCGGCTCACCACCTCGTAGCCGAGCTCGGTCAGCAGGTCGCCGGCGACGCTCTCGAAGATCGCGTTCTGCTCGGGGTCCATGTCCTCCTTCCAGCGCGCCAGGCGGCTCGGATCCGGCGGCTTCGAGGTGAGCAGGTGCGCCTCCTTGCGGTGGTCGGCGGGGCGCATCGGCTTGCCCTCGTCGGCGGGCAGGTCGCGGATCATCTCCTGCAGGCGTTCCTCGGCGCGCTCGTAGTAGGTGAGGATCGTCGGGTCCCAGGGAAGCTCGAGGAACTCGCTGACGCGCTTGAGCTCGTACTCGGTGTTCTTGACGAGGTTCTCGTACTGGACCTCGATGTAGTGGTCGACCTCGGCACCGTCGGCGCGCGCGCCCTCGATCTTGCGGACCCAGCGCTCGGCGACGACGTCCATCGGCGGCGGCTCCTTGAGCAGGCGCTTGAAGCGGCTCAGGGCGGCGTCGCGGCCATCGCGGATCATGTGGATGAAGCGGGCCTCGGGGATCCAGTTCTCGATCTGCTTCATGCGCTTGACGTAGTTCGGCGTCTTGTCGCCCCAGCGCGGCTTGCCCTGGCCCTCGGCGTAGAGCTCGAAGAAGACGCGCATCGTCGTCTCCGGGTCGATCTGATCGAGCGCGCAGTAGCGGCGCAGGAGCTCGCTCGAGTCGAGCCCGAAGTCGCCCCACTGGCGATGGCCGGTGACGACGCCGTGCACCTCCTCGCAGGAGACGCCACGCTTCTTCGCCGTGCGGATCAGCTGCGGGACGAAGTGCGTCTCCGGCGGGATCGCGAGGTCCGGGTGCGCGTCGAGCATCAGCCGCAGCAGCGTCGTGCCCGAGCGGGTGACGCCGACGATGAACGGCGCCGGCGGGCCGCCGGGCTTGCGGGCGCGGGTCTTGCGCGGGGCGGGGAGCTTCATGCCAGCTTCTCCTTGCCGGCCCCGGAATCCGCGGGCGTGTTCAGGGTCTCGTAGCCGAGGTCGGTGAGCAGATCGCCGGCGACCCGCTCGAACTCGGTCCGCTCCGCCGGCGACATCTCCTCGCGCCAGCGGCCGCAGCGGTCGGTGCTCGGCGGTTTCGAGGTCATCGCGTGGCCGGCCATCCGCTCGTTGCCGGTCCGGACCGGGCCGTTCTCGCCGGTGCCGAGGTCGCGGTCCATCTCGGTCAAGCGATCGGCGGCGTGCTCGTAGTAGCGCAGCATCCCCTCGTCGTAGGGGAGGTCGATGAAGGCGCAGATCGTCTGCAGCGTCGCTGCGGGATCTGTGACGAGGTCCTCGTAGCGGACCTCGAGGTAGGAGTCGAGCTCGGCCGAGTGGGCGCGGGCGGTCTCGATCCGGCGCTTCCAGCGTCCGGCGACCTCGGCGATCGTCGTCGCGTCGCCGTCGAGCGCGCGCTCGGCCTGAGAAAGCGCGACGTCGCGGCCGTCGCGGATCAGGTGGACGAACCGCGCCTCGGGCAGGGCCCGCTCGATCCGCGGCATCGCCCGCATGTAGCGCGGCGTCTTGTCCCCCCAGCGCGGCTTGCCCTCCTTCTCGGCGTACATGTCGTAGAAGACGCGGATCGCGGGCGCCGGCCGCAGCGGCTTGACGTCCTGGAGGCGCTCGAGCATCTCGTTCTCGTCGAGGCCGAAGTCGCCCCAGCGCGGATGGCTGGTGGCGGCGCGGACGAGGCGCTTGCGGGTCGTGTTGTCGCGGCGCGCGAGCCGGATCATCTCCGGGACGAAGTGGGTCTCGGGCGGGATCGTCAGCTGCGGGTGCGAATCGAGCATCAGCCGCAGCAGCGTCGTGCCGGAGCGGTTGACGCCGACGATGAACGGCGCCGGCGGGCGCTTCGACTCGGTCGCCTTGCGACGGGCGCGGGAGATCGCGGCCAGCGGCCGCTTCCAGAAGGGCAGCGAGCTGCTCACGCCGGCCCCTCGCTTGCCGGGGTCTGGCCGTCGCCCTCGCCGGGCTCGGAGAAGTCACGGGGCTCGGTGCCGGGCCCGTCGCCGGTCACGTAGCCGAGCTCGGTCAACAGCTCGCCCGCGATCGACTCGAACTCGCGCCGCTGCTCACGGTTCATCTGCTCACGCCAGCGGCTGACGCGGCTGGGGTCGGGCGCCTGGGTGGTGCGGGCATGGGTCGCCATCCGCCGCTCGACGCTGAGGGTCGTCCGCTTGCCGTCCGCGGGCAGCTCGCGCTTCATCTCCTCGAGTCGCTCGGCCGAGCGCTGGTGGTAGTCGAGGATCGCATCGTCCCAGGGCAGCTCGAAGAACTCGCAGACCTCGCGCAGGACTGCCTCGGTGTCGAGGATCAGCGCCTCGTAGCGGATCTCCTTGTAGGTCCCATCGGGGAGCTTCTTGGACTGGCGTCGGGCCTGGCCGATCCGCCGCACCCAGCGCTCGGCGATTGCCTCGATCGTGTGCTCCTTCGTCGCCCGGTCGCGGATCGAGAGGGCGACGTCGCGGCCGTCGCGGATCACGTGCAGGAAGCGGGCCTCGGGCAGGGCACCGCCGATCTTGCGAATGCTCTTGACGTAGATCGGCGTCTTCTCGCCGCAGCGCGGCTTGCCGACCCGCTCGGCGTAGAGCCCGTAGAAGGAGCGCAGGGCATCGCCGGCGTTGAGCGGCTCGATCGCCCGGAACGCCTCGAGCAGCTGCTCTTCGGTGAGCCCGAAGTCACCCCACTCGCGCTGCTTGGTGATCATCGCCAGAAATGCCTCGGGGGTGGCGCCGCCGGCCTCGGCGACCTCGATCAGCTCCGGCACGAAGTGGGTCTCGGGCGGCATCGCCAGATCGGGGTGGGCGTCGAGCATCATCCGCATCAGGGTCGTGCCCGAGCGGTTGACGCCGACAACGAAGGGGGCGGGCACGCCGGCGGCGCCGCGCGACGACTGGCGGCGACTGCGAGAGCGGTTGAGGATGCTTTTTGGGCCTGGGGTAGCCATTGATCGATCGGCCTCCGGGCCGTAGCTTGGCGCAGCGCTGCGCGCGATGTGGCAAGGCCAGGCGGCTCGGGAGGATGGTCTCTGTCTACCGGTCCGCCGCCTGCGCGGGTCCGGGATTGTAGGCGCTCAGCCGATCAGCCGGCCGAGGGCGTGCACGGTGCGCTCCCAGCTCAGCTTGCCGCGGCAGCGGACGGCGCCCGCGGCGAGGTCGCGACGCAGGTCCGGGTCGGCGAGGCGGTCGATCGCTCGCGTCAGCTCAGCGGGGTCGGCGAGCCTCGCCGGGATTCCCGAGCGGGCCGTGCCGTCGGGATGTGAGGGGACGAGCAGGCCGTTGCCGCCGTCGCGGATCACCTCGTTCATCGGCGGGTCGTCGTTGGTGATCACCGGCTGGCCGAAGGCGATCGCCTCGTACAGCGGCAGCCCCAGCCCCTCCCACCGCGACGGCGTGATGCAGACGTCGCAGGCCGCGATCCGGCGCAGGTGCGGCTCCCAGTCCTCATCGCCGAGGTGGAGCTCGATGCGACGGTCGCGCTTGACCTTGCGCGAGAGGCCATCGAGCCGATCGCGCTCGATCTGCGCGGTGACGAGCAGCCTGATGTCGGGGTTCCTGGTCCGCGCGAAGGCCTCGACGACGGGCTCGAGCGGCTTGCGGTGGCCGATGAAGCCGCCGGGGAAGACGAACTGGACCGGGCGATCGACGCCGGCCTCCCCGAGCTCTCCCACCCGCTCGGGCGAGCGCGGGTTCGAGGGGTCGTTCTCGGGCGCGAAACCGAGCAGCTCGGGGTGGATGCCCCACGGCACCCGCGGTGTTTCCAGGCCCATCTTCGAGTAGCGCTGCTGCTCGGCCTCGATCACCGAGTAGATCGTGTCGTAGGCCGCGCGCGCCTCGGGCACGTGCTCGGCGGTGAAGTGCTCCCAGACGAAGCGGCCGATCACCTTGACGCCGCGCTTGCGAAGCTCGGCCAGCTCGGCGAACTGATAGTTCTGATCGCAGAGCAGCACGTCGATCGAGTTCTCCTCGATCCAGGCGACGTACTCGTCGAGCGGAACCTTGAAATGCGAGGCCTCGGTGACGCCCGGCTGATCCCAGATCCCGGTTCGCTCCAGCGCCCCCGGTCGCGGCCCCTGCTCGCGCCGGGGCCGCGCCAGCACGAACGACTCGTGCCCGAGCTCGTCGACCGCGGAGCGGATGTAGCGCCCGACGATCGGCTGGCCCCTGTTGAACCACTTGGAGACGATGCCAACGTTCATGCTCCGCGCCCAGACCACGGCATGTCCTCGTGCTCCGCCCTGCGGGCATGCCGGAAATGGTCGCTCCGCACATACATACGCGGCATCTCCTCCGCTTCGCGTCCGGGGATGCCGCGGTGGCTTGACGACCTCATGGTCGCCTCCCGCTCATGCCGCTACTGGCCCTTGTTCTGCTTGCGGCGGGCGCCCTTGTTGCCGGAGCGGTTGCCGCCGTGGAGGCTCATCGTGCGCTCCTTGCGGGGCAGGATTCGCGAGTGCTCGAGGTGCCCGGTGGGGACGGCGTGCATGCAGATCCGCGAGTAGTGCTCGTGCCGCTCCTCCTCCCAGACGGTGCTGATCCCCTCGAAGCCCGCGGTCGCGAGCATCTGCTCGAGACAGAGTTTGTTCGGCGTCCACCAGTTCGAGGGGTTGTTCGTGCCCTCGCCCTGACCGTGGTAGATCATCATCGGCTTGTCCTCCTGCAGGCGCGTGATCCCGGTCTCGACCACGAGCAGCTCGCGCACCACCTTGCGGAGCCGGAAGAGCAGGCTCATCACGTTCTCGACGTGGTAGAGGACGCCGGAGCAGAGGACGACGTCGTACTCGCCCATCTCCAGCCACTTCTCGCTGAAGACGTCCATCTGGATGAAGTCGAAGCCGTAGCGGTCGACGTTCGTCGCGAGGTCGTCGGAGGTGCAGAGGTCGACGCCGACGACCTGCGAGGCGTCGCGGCGGACGGCCTCGGCGCAGTGCATCCCCTCCCAGCAGCCGACGTCGAGGAAGGTGCGGCCGGAGAGCTCGACCGGCATCCGGAACTGTTCCCAGCGCGAGCCCTTGCCCGCAGCCTTGAGCGGCTCTCCGACGCCTTCGATCTCGCGGTCTGGTGGGGACTTGGATTCCATCCGGCCGCGGAGGCTAGTGGACGCGGCTGCCCGTGCGGGAGCCCGCCCTCGCCCCCCGACTAGGCTGAGGGTCGTGGTCCACCCGCTCGCAGCGCACTTCGGTTCCGCCGCCGACGTCTATGAGCGGGGCCGGCCCGGGTACCCGCCCGAGGTCGTCGGCGCGCTGGTCGGCGCGCTCGGCCTGCAGCCGCAGGAGCGCGTCCTCGACCTCGCCGCAGGGACCGGCAAGCTGACCCGGGGGTTGGTGGCCGCCGGCCTCTCGGTCAGCGCCGTCGAGCCGTCGTCCGAGATGCGCGCCCGGCTCGAGACGACCGCGCCCGGGGCCCGCATCCTCGACGGCCTCGCGGAGCGGATCCCGCTCGACTCGGGCTCGCTGGCAGCGGTGACCGTCGCCGACGCCTTCCACTGGTTCGATGCTCCCTCGGCGCTCGCCGAGATCAGGCGGGTGCTGATCGCTGGCGGCGGACTCGCGTCGATCAACGCGCTGCCGGACTGGAGCGCGCTCGAGCCGGCGTCGCGGATCGGCGAGCTGATCGACGAGGTCCGGCCCGAGCACCCGTTCTTCGACGGGCCGCCCTGGACTGAGCTCGTCGAGGCCGAGGAGGGGTGGGGCGATCTGCGCCAGATCTCGGTCGTCGCGCCGCAGCCTGCGAGCGCTTCGCAGCTCGTCGCCTACGTCGGCTCGATCAGCTTCATCGCTGGTCTGCCCGACGCGAAGCGGGCCGCCTGGCTCGACCGCGTCGCGACCCTGCTCGACGGCGCCGAGATCCCACCCGAGCTGCCGGTCAACTACCGGATCGGGCTCGCTGCCACCGGAGAGCTCCGGCCCGCCCCCGCGGGCTAGGTGCCGAGGTCGTCGATCGCGGCCATCGCCGCGTTGCGGCCGTTGAGCGCGATCACCGATCCGGCCGGGTGGGTGGCGGCGCCGCACATGTAGACGCCGTCGATCGGGGTCCGGTGATCGAAGCGCCGCTCCCACATCTGCTCGGGCAGCGCCGAGCCCTGGAAGATGTGGCCGCCGGTGAGCCCGATCCGCTGCTCGATGTCGGCGGGGCCGAGCACGTCGGCGAACTCGATGCAGTCGCGGATGTCCGGCGCCGCGGTCGCGATCGCGTCGAGGATCGCGTCGGCCATCGGCGCCAGTGCCCCCTCCTCGTCCGCGCCGGCATGGGCACCGGTGGATCCCGGCGGCACGTACTGGGCGAAGACGCTCATCGTCTCCCGGCCCGTCGGGGCGACGCTCGAGTCGTAGGCGGAGTGGAAGTAGAGCTCGCAGAAGCCGATCCGGGTCTCACCCTCGTGGCAGGCCTCCCAGGCGGCTTGGCCCTCCTCCATCGGCAGCGCCACCGTAACCATCGCCCGCTCGGGACGGAAGCCCGCGGCCGCGGCCGCGGCCGCGAACCGCGGCATCCGCGTCAGGCCCGCGTTCAGCTTCGCAACCGGGGAGTCGGTCCTCCAGGCGTCGAGCCGCTCGGCGAACGGCGACGGCGTGTCCGCCTGCGGGAGCAGCGCGCGCAGCCGCTTCGGGTCGGCGTTGCAGATCACTGCTCGCGCCCGGATCGTCTCGCCGCTCTCGAGCTCGACGCCCTCTCCGGGCAGGATCCGGGCGACCGGGACGCCGGCGGCGATCGTCGCTCCGGCCTCTGCCGCGGCGTCGGCGATCGCGAACGAGACGGTGCCCATGCCGCCGCGCACGAACCCCCATGAGCCGCCGGCGCCGTCGAGGGTTCCCTGGCTGTGCATCAGCTTGACCGCCGCCGTGCCCGGCGTCCGCGGGCCGGCGTCGGTGCCGATCACACCCTGCCCCCAGAGCGCCTGGTGCAGGCGCGGGTCGGAGACGTGGCGCTCGATCACGTCGGCGACCGAGTCCTCGAAGACGAGCCCGATCAGCTCGTCGTCGCCCAGCATCTGCTCGAGCTCGGCGCGGGTGGGGGAGGGGCCGACCCAGCTGTCGCGCGGACCGTGGCGGAGCGCCGCCCGCGCCCGGCCGATCAGCGCGTAGTAGGCGTCGAGCCCCGCGATGTCCGATTCGGCGAAGCCGTTGTCTCGAAGGTAGGTGGCGGTGCGCGCAGGGTCGGAGAAGTCGGCGTAGGAGGTGCCGTCGGCGAAGCCGCACCACAGGTGCGGGTCGCACGGCGTCACGTGGTAGCCGTGGCGGCGCAGCTCGAGCTCGGAGACGACGAGCTCGTCGAGCAGGCCGACGACGTAGGCGCAGGGGCTGACCAGGTAGCCCGGATCGGCGAACGGCCGCTCGATCGTGCAGGCGCCGCCGAGCTGATCGCGGCGCTCGAGCACCAGCACCGAGTGGCCGGAGCGGGCCAGGTACGCGGCCGCGGTGAGGCCGTTGTGGCCGCCGCCGACGATGACCGCGTCCCAGCCGCGCGCCGCGAGCTCGACGACGCTCATCGGCAGTCCGACCTTGCCCTCGAGCTCTCTGGCGCTGGGTCCGTTCACCGGACCCGGATCATCTCAGGCGAGCAGCTCGGCGAGCCCGGCGACCGTGTGCCGCCAGGAACGCAGCTCGCGCAGCTTGGCGACGCCCTCGCGCATCCGCTCGAGCTCGTCGCGGCGGCCGAGGCGCTCGATCGCCGCGGTCAGCGCCGCCGGCTCCGGATCCCAGGCGGTGATCCCCGAGCGCGTCTCGCCGTTGGCGACGGAGGGGACGAGGATGCCGCTGCGGCCGTCGAGGACCATCTCCGACATCGGCGGCTTGTCGTTGGTGACGATCGGCAGCCCGAACGCGGTCGCCTCGTACAGCGGCAGGCCCAGGCCCTCCCAGCGCGACGGCGCCAAGCAGACGTCACAGGCGGCGAAGCGGGCGCGGTGCACGTCCTCGGGGTCGTCGGTCAGGGCCAGCTCGATCCGCGGGTCCTTGGCGGCAGCCTCGTTGAGGAACTCGTCCTTGCTCGGGACCTGGGCGCTGATCACGAGCCGCAGGTCGTCGCCGGCGGCGCGCCCGAACGCCTTGACGACCTTGCGGATCGGCTTGCGCCGGCCGAGGAACGACCCGGGGAAGTAGAAGCGGATGACAGAGGGGTCGCGCTCGCCGGCGACGGGCTCGAGCAGCTCGGGGTGGATGCCCCACTGCACGTAGGGGCTCTCGATCCCGAGCTCGCGGTAGCGCTCACGCTCGCAGAGGGTGAGCGAGTAGATCGTCTCGAAGGCGGTCTTCGCTGCGTGCGCGTACTCGTCGCCAAAGTACTCCCAGACGAAGCGGCCGATCGTGCGGACCCCCTGCTCGCGCAGGTGGTTGATCTCGTCGAACTGGTAGTTCTCGTCGCAGAGCACGGCCTCGATCGAGTTGGCCCGGACCCAGTCCTCGTACTCGGCCAGCGGCACGTGGTGCTCGCTCGCCTCGGTGATCCCGGGCTGATCCCAGACCGGGTCGATCTCACCCGCCGCGGCAGCCGCCGCCTTCTGCGCGCGGGGGCCGGAGCCCGGGCGGGCGAGCACGAAGGTCTCGTGGCCGAGCTCGGTCAGTGCCGAGCGGATCTGGCGGGCGACGACGGCCTGACCCGAGGCGATCCACTTGGAGACGATCCCGACCCTCACGAGTGCCGGCTCACTTCTTCAGCGCCAGCGTCAGCCCGTCGGCGACGCCGACCATCGCGATCTCGACCCGCTCGTCGTCGCGGACCTTGGCGTTGAGAGCGTCGATCGCGAGCGCGCTCTCGTTCTCGCCGGGGTCGAGCACGCGGCCGTCCTGGAGGACGTTGTCGAGGACGATCAGCCCACCGGGACGCAGCAGCCGCAGGCAGCGCTCGTAATAGCCGTCGTAGCCGGTCTTGTCGGCGTCGATGAAGGCGAGGTCGAAGGGCTCGCCTGCCTCGGCCTCGAGCGCCTCGAGGGTCTCGCCGGCGGGACCGACGCGGACCTCGATCCGCTCGGCGACCCCGGCCCGCTCGAAATTACGCTGCGCGGCCTCGGCCCGCTCGGGCTCGAGCTCGCAGCAGACGAGCCGGCCACCCTCGCGAAGCCCGCGGGCGATGCAGATCGCCGAGTAGCCGGTGAAGGTGCCGACCTCGATCGCGCGCTCGGCGCCGAGCAGCCGGGCCAGCATCGTCATCAGCGCTCCCTGGTCGGGCGCGATCTGCATCACCGCGATCTCGCCGAGCGCGGCGGTCTCCTCGCGGACCGCCGCCAGCGCCGGGTCCTCGCGGGCGCCGCGCTCGACGATGTAGTCATGAAGGCGGTCGTTGAGCTCGGTGAACTTCGACATCGTCAGCGGCAGACGGAAGGTCTCAGCCCGCGCAGGATTGCGAGCGAGCAGTAGGCGGGCTTGACCGTGTCCCGGTCGGCGGCGATGACGCCCATGCCCGCCTCGAAGGCGAGCTCGGGATTGACCTGGTCGAAGAGCCGGTGGACGCTGATCAGCTTGACGCCGCGCTCGACGAGGGCCTCGTAGGTCGCGCTCAGCGCCGCGGCCTGCTCGTCCGTGGTGACCCTGAAGCCGCTTGATGTCGTGAACCCGATCTCGGTCACCCAGATCGGCAGCGTCGGGGCGACCGACTCGACCACGGCGGCCTGACTGTCGTAGATCGCGATCCCGTTGCGGATCTGATCGCCGGCCTCGTTGAAGGCATAAGGATGGAGCGCGACCACGTCGAGCCCGGGGACGCCGCCCTTGAGCGTCTCGCGCAGGAACGTAGTCGCCGGAATCTTGCCCGTCCTGCCCGCTGCGTCGACGCCGTCGATCGGCGACGGCGCCCCGTAGACGACCGGGACCTTGGAGCCGGAGCTCTGCATCGCTGCCGCGGTCTGACGCAGGAGCTTTCTGTACTCGGACGTGTTCGGGGTCGGCGCCCAGAACTTCGGGATGTTGGGCTCGTTCCAGACCTGAACGCCGGTCGAGTTCGGGTAGCGCTCGGCGACGGCGACGGCGAAGTCAGCGTAGGCGCCGTAGAAGAGCGGGTTGGGCGCTTTGTCGGCGGTGCCGCCCGCGCAGCCGATGTCGAGCCGTGCCCAGCACGGCGACCCGGTCAGTACCCAGAGCGGCTTGACGCCCTCGGCGGCGAGCTCGGCGGCGACCTTGTCCATGTAGCCCCAGTTGTAGGCCCCGAGCAGCGCCGGCTTGGTCTGCGCCCACGAGATCGGCACACGGACGAAGCTCGCCCCCGAGCCGTCGAGCAGCTCGTTGCCCGGATCGCCCGGGATGATGCCCTCGTTGAAGCCGAACGGTGGCGCCCCCGCCGGCACCTTGTGGGTCTTCGCCTTCTTCGACTTCGTGTACTTCGAGCACTTCTTGCCCTTGCAGGCTCGGACCTGAAGCCTGTACTTCTTCTTCGGCAGCAGTCCCGAGACTGTCGCGTCCTCGGAGTCGCGGCCGGCTTCGACCTCGATGCGGCCGGGCTTGACCTTGACCTCGAACGACTTCTCCTTCGAGCGGTCCTTCCACTTGAGCTGCACGGTCGAGGGTGTGACGAGGCCGAGCTTCGGCGACGCCGGCGGCTTCAGCTTCGACTTGCCCGGCTTCTTCGCCGTCGCGGGCGCGGCGAACCCGATCAGCAGGAGCAGAGCGAGCGCGACGACGATCAATCTCGCCGGGCGCCGCATCAGCCCGCGGTCCCGACCTCGTAGCCGAGCTCGGAGAGAAGCCCGCCGGCGGCGGCGTCGAACTCACGCACGTCCTCGGGGCTCATCTTCTCCTTCCAGCGGTACATGGCACTCGGGTCCGGCGGCTTCTGCGTCATCGCGTGCGCCTGCATCCGCTCCTCGCCGGGCCGCACGGGCTTGCCGTCGGCAGAGGGGAGATCGCGGGCCATCTCGGACATGCGGTCGGCCGCATGCTCGTAGTAGGTCAGCATCGCCGGGTCCCACTCGAGCTCGAGGAAGGAGGCGATCTCGCGCAGGTGCGGCTCGGTGTCGGTGACCAGGTCTTCGTAACGAAGCTCCATGTAGTGCTTGAGCTTCCTGCCCTGCTGCTGGGCGCGGCGGATTCGACGCTGCCAGCCCTCGCCGACCTGACCCGCGGGGGCGCGCTTGCCCTCGCCGAGAGTTCGCTTCCAGCGTGAGAGGGCGACGTCGCGGCCGTCGCGGATCACGTGTACGAACCGGGCCTCGGGCATCGCCTTCTCGATCAGCCGCATCTTGCGCACGTAGGCGGGCGTCTTCTCTCCGTATCGCGGCTTGTTCTGGCGCTCGGCGTAGATCGAATAGAAGGCGCGCATCGCGTTGCCGGCGTTCCAGTCCTCGATGCTCTCGAGGCGCTCCCGCACGTCTCCGGGCTCCATCTGCAGATCGCCCCACTGACGCACCTGCTGCATGACCTCGACGGCGCGGTCCGGGCCGGCGCCGTCGTTGATCGCCTCGATCATCTCCGGCACGAAGTGCGTCTCGGGCGGGATCGTCAGGTCGGGGTGCGCGTCGAGCATCAGCCGCAGCATCGTCGTGCCCGAGCGGCCGACGCCGACGATGAACGGGACCGGCGGGCGGTCGGTGGAGTTTTTGTCAGAGAAGAGGGCCATGGGGTCAGGGTGCGCCGGTTGGCTCGATAAACAACGAGTGCCTCTCGAAGTCGCGGTCGGGGACGGTCAAGGTCACGGCTCGCACCCGGCTCCGACCGCATTCGCGGCCGAGCAGAACGAGGGTTTGGGCGTGACGCGGTCCGATTCTACGACGCCGAACCCCTCCTCGAACTGCAACGGCGGATCGAGCTGGTCGAAGAAGCGGTGGACGCTGATCACGGGAACCCCATCCTCGGCGATGGTGCGGACGATCTGCTCGAGCCCGGCGGCCTGCTCGGGGAGCGTCACCGCGTACCGGCCGGCGGTGGTCAGCCCGACCTCGGTCACCCAGATCGGCAGATCGGGGGCCACCGAGGCCGCCGCCTCCCGGCCCTGCTCGTAGAGGTTGATGCTCTCGTCGACGGGATCGGCGTCCTCCTGCAGGAGGCTGTAGGGGTGCAGGCCGATTGCATCGACGTCGGGCGCGTCCGGGCCGCTCATCACCTGTTCGATGAACGGGACGAAGGCGATCTTGTCCGGATCCTCGGCGACCTGCTCGCCCGTCGTCGGCGAGGGGCCGGCCATCACCACTGGAACGCCCGAGCCGGTGGCATGGACGGCGTCGGCGGTCAGCGTCAGCAGCTCGCGGTAGAGCATCGGATCGGGCACGGGCCGCCAGAAGTTCGGGATATTGGGCTCGTTCCAGACCTCGATCCCGAGCGCCTCCGGGTAGCGCTCGGCGACCTCGGCGGCAAGATCGGCGTAGGCCTGAACGTGGTCGGGGTCGGGGGCCAGCGACGGGACCACCTGCTCGCACGCTTTGCCGGCTGCCCAGCATGGGGCGCTGGTCAGCGCCCACAGCGGCCGCACCCCGGCGCTCGTGAGGTCGTCGTAGATCGCGTCGTACGGCTCCCAGTTGAAGGTCCCGTCGGTCGGCTCGACGGTCGCCCAGTTGAGCGCGACCCGGACGAAACCGGCGCCGGATTCAGCGATCAGGGGCCCGGCGTCGTCACCGGGCGTCAGCGCCTCGTTGTAGCCGACGAGCGTCTCTCCCTGCTCGATCTCCGGCAGGGCGGAGTCGGGGGGCGTCGCTTCGTCGTCGCCGCCGCAGGCGGAGAGCGCCAGGGCGCCGACGAGCAGCGCCGCGACCGCGGCACGGAAGCGAAGGCGGAGGCTCATGCGAGCAGGTCCCTGACGCTCTCGACGGCGCGGTCCCAGCTGAGCTCGTCGCGGCGGCGGCGGGCGCCCTGCTCGAGCTCGGCCCGCAGTGCCGGGTCGGCCAGGCGCTCGATCGCGGCCGTCAGGCCGGCCACGTCGACCGTCATCGCGGGGATCCCGGAGTTGGCGTCGCCGTCGTGGTGGGAGGGGACGAGCAGCCCGTTGACGCCGTCGGTGATCAGCTCGTTCATCGGCGCGTCGTCGTTGCAGACGATCGGCTGACCGAAGGCGATCGCCTCGTACAGATGCAGGCCGAGCCCCTCCCAGCGGGCCGGCGCCATGCAGACGTCGGCGTCGGCGCACATCTGCAGGTGCTCGTCGGTCGGCAGGTCCTCGAGCACGAGCTCGATCCGCGAGTCCTTCTTCGCGGCCCGCTCGAGGAACTTCATCCGCCGCTCGATCTGGGCTTTGACGATCAGCCGCAGGTCGGGATCGGAGGTCGCCGAGAAGGCCTCGATGATCTCCTTGAACGGCTTGCGCTTGCCGAGCAGGCCCGCGTGGTAGTGGAAGGAGACCGGCGGCGAGCTCCGGCGCGGCTCGATCCGGAAGTACTCGGGGTGGATACCCCAACGCAGGAACGGAGTCTCGACGCCCATCGTCGCGTAGCGGGTCTGCTCGGCCCGGGTCATCGAGTAGATCGTCTCGTAGGCTCGGGTCGCATCGGCGACGTGCTCGTCGCTGAACCGCTCCCAGACGAAGCGGCCGATCGTGCGCACGCCCTTGTCGCGGAGCGCTGCGACCGCGTCGAACTCGTAGTTCTGGTCGAAGAAGCAGGCATCGAGCCCGTTCGAGGTCGCCCAGCCGACCAGCTCGGCCTCGGGGATGAAGAAGTCGGAGGCCGGTGTGACTCCCTGCTGCGCCCAGACGTCGTCCTCGCGAGCCTCCTGCGGCATCGGGAAGCTCTCCTTCGTCGGCCGGCCGAGAACGAAGGTCTCGTGCCCGAGCCCGTCTAGGGCCGAGCGCAGCTGACGGGCGACGACGCCCTGGCCGCGGTTGAACCAGAAAGCACAGATTCCGACTCGCATGGAACGGGGCATGCTGGCAGAGCCGGCGGCCCGGCGGGGGAGCTCAGCTCGCCGAAGGCGGGCGGCCGAGGTGCGGCAACTGGGAGAGGGGGTCGCTGTCGCTGGGACCCCAGGCTCCGGGCCCCTCGCCGAGCTCGTCCTCCGAACCCCAGTCCGGCACGCGCACGTTTCGCAGCCAGGCCGTCAGATAGCGCCCAGCGATCTTTTCGGGCGGCGACCAGAGGCAGTCGCTGGAGACGACCCCGTCGCCGTGCCCGCCGGTCAGCTCGTGGACGAAGTAGAGGGAGTCGGACCCGGTCAGCAGTTGGGCGCGCAGGATCGGCTCGAACGGCAGCGGCTCGATCGGCACGCCGACGCCGGCGGCGATGTGGGCGGCGATCACGTCTGCCTGCTGGGCGGCGAGCCCGCCCTGCTTGATCGGGAAGTTGGTGCCGTCGCCGGCGGCGAAGACGTCATCGAGCCCGGCGACGCGCCCGAATCGGTCGACGGGGATGTAGCCGTCCTCGTCGCTCGGCAGGCCCGGGAGCCCCGGGCCGTGCAGGGAGGGCAGGGCGATTACCGCACCGGCCTCGAGCCGGTGTTCGTGCGGCATCACGTGCAGGCTCCCGTCCGCGGCCGTTACGTAGGCGGAGCCGTTGAACTCGATCCGCCGCGCCTCGAGCAGCTCTGCCACGGCGGCGCTCGGCGTCGTCCCAAAGGCATCGAGGGGGCGTTCCTCGGGAGTGAAGATCGCGACCGCCAGCTCGCCCAGCCCCATCGCCTCGCTGCGCGAGCGCACCATCAGCGCCAGCTCGTACAGCGGCAGTGCCCAGCTACTCGCCGGCGGCGCGACCAGCGCGATCGACTTCGAGTCGGACTCGCTCGCCTCCTCGATCAGCCGGTCAACGGGGAGCTCGGCGCGGTCGGGGCGAAGTGTGCGGACGGGCTCCGGCAGATCCTGTGAGAGCCGTGCGCCGAGGCAGACGATCAGGCGGTCGTATGCGATCCGCTCGCCGGCGTCGATCTCGACCGCCCGGCCGTCGACGTCGAAGTTGCCGACGCGGCCGAGCGTGAAGGTGCCCCCAAGCGACTCGATCGCGGGCCGCAGCTCGCGGCGATCGGCGGGCCGCCCGGAGAACGGCTCCTCGACGGCGAGGGCCTTATAGGTGAAGTCGGGCTCGGCGTCGATCAGATGCAGAGCGACGCGCTCGCCCGCAAGGTGATTCAGCGCCAGAGCTGCTTCGAGCCCGGCGACGCCGCCGCCGACGATCACGACTTCGGGCGGTTGATCAGCGGTCTCGGCGGCCATCGTTCTCCTCCTCTGCCTCCGCCTTCGATGGTACGCGCTTGGCGCGAGCTCGGGCCGAGCCGCAGCTCAGGCGGCTGTGGCGACGCGCGCCGCGGACTCGAACAGGCGCAGCCCGTCGGTCGAGCCGGTCAGTGGATCGACCGCATGCTCGGGGTGTGGCATCAGACCGAGCACGTTGCCGGCCTCGTTGCGGACCCCGGCGACGTCGTGCAGCGATCCGTTCGGGTTCTGGCCGGGGGCGTAACGCAGCGCGACCTGACCGCGATCCTCGAGCTCGGCGAGCACCGCCGCCGGCGCGAAGAAGCGACCGGTGGTGTGCTTGACCGGGATCGAGAGAGTCTCGCCGGGGGAGCAGGCCGAGGTCCAGGCCGAGTCCGTCTCCTCGACGAGGAGGTCGACCTGGCGACAGAGGAAGCGCAGCCCCTCGTTCGGCAGCAGCGCGCCCGGCAGCAGGCCCGCCTCGCAGAGCACCTGAAAGCCGTTGCAGATCCCGAGCACGGGGCCGCCCGCGGCGGCGAACTCGGCGACCTTCTCCATCACCGGCGCGAAGCGCGCGATCGCCCCGACCCGCAGGTAGTCGCCGTAGGAGAAGCCGCCGGGTACGACGACCGCGTCGACGCCTTTCAGGTCGGCCTCGCGGTGCCAGAGCAGCTCGGCCTCGCCGACCCGCTCGCAGGCCTCGACCGCGTCGACCTCGTCGCACGAGCCGGGGAAGCGGATCACTCCGAAGCGGGTCACCGGAGCATCGTAGGAAGCTGCGAGGACGGGTGGCCCATCAGACCTCCTCCTCGTCACCGCCGTGGGTGAGAGGAGCCTCTTCGCCCTCGAGCTCGATCTCATAGTCCTCGACCAGCGGGTTCGCGAGCAGCTTCTCGCAGAGGTCGGGCAGCGAGTCGGGGTCGTCGGTCCGCAGCTCGACCATGCGGCCCACCCGGACCTCCTCGACGCCCTCGAACCCGAGCGTCGGCAGGGCCCGCTCGACGGCCTTCCCCTGGGGGTCGACGACCCCCGCCTTCGGTCTGATCAGCACTCGGGCAAGCATGGGCCGACCCTACACGCCGCGGCGGTTGCCGCGTCCGGGGCTCACTTCGCCCGCCCTCGCGCGACGCGGGCCCGGGCGCGCCCGACGAACCCCGCCAGCCGGTGCTCGTCGCGAGCCTCGGCGGCGCCCTCGGCGAGCACGGGGTAGCCGGCGTTCTCGAGCGCGTCGCGCATCCCGAGCTGCGCGAATGCTTCCGCCCAGCGCGGATCGTTGGCCGCGAACGGGACCTCCGGTGCCCGCACCTTGCCGCGCGCCCACTCGGCGACGGCGGGCGGAGTCGGCCGACCGGCGGTGCGGTAGACGCGCGAGATCGCGCCGACGGGGTCGGCCCGCAGCTCCTCGTTGCGGAGCAGCACGTAGCGGTCGCCGTAGAGCCGTCGCCCGTCGCGGAAGGTGCTCTCGAAGGTGTGCTTCCAGACGAGCAGGATCCGCATGAAGTTGGCCGGGCGGCGGATGTGCGCGTACTCGGGCAGCGACAGCAGCTCGGCCGAGATCTCCCGCGAGGACCAGAGCTTGCGCTTCTGGCGCTCCTCGAAGAAGGCGGTCGGGTCGGCGTAGTCGTCGGCCCGCTTGCGGCCTTTGCCCATCATCATCGAGACGGCGACGGCGCGGGGGTCGCGGACGACGTGGACGAAGACTGCCTCCGGCGCCAGCGGCGCGATCGCCTCGAGCTTGTCGTAGATGCGGGTGAACTTGATCATCACCTCGCGCCCGCTCCCCTGCCCGAGCAAATGGGTGACGAACCCGGTGCAGTGCTCGGGCAGCTCTGGGCCGATCTCGAGCGCGCCCTTGCGGGGCCCGCCCCAGTTGAACTCGTCGATCGGCAGGTCGGGGTAGGCGTCGGCGGCATAGGCCTCGCGCAGGGCCTTCGTCTCGGCGAACGGGTCCGACTCGCGGGCGCCGCTGCCGCCGCCAGGCGTCTCGGTGTTCTCCCGGAACGGCTCGTAGAAGCAGTGCAGCTCCGGGTCCTCGAGCAGCGCGTCGTAGAGGATCGTCGTCCCCGACCGCCGCATGCCCTGGATCAAGATCGTCATCGCGAACGCAGATTAGACCGCGGTCGCGGTACCGCGCGGCCGTCAGGACAGCGGCAGATCCTCGGGCAGCGGCACCTGCTGGGGCGGGGCGCCGGTCTCCGCGCTCCAATCCGTGAACGCCTCGCCGTCCCGGCTGGCATGCTCCCCGTAGCCGCCGAGCGCGATCAGCCGTACCGCCGCAGGGCCCAGGTTGACGAGCTGCCGCCGCACCTCCGGGCCGACCCGGAGCAGGTCGCCCGAGCCCAGCACTTCGCGCCGCTCCTCTCCCTCGATCAGCACAGTGAGCTCGCCCTCGAGCACGAGGTAGACCTCCTCCTGACGTTCGTGGCGGTGGATGCGGCCCCGCTGCCCGGGCCGCAGGTTCATCTGGCTGATCCCGAAGCTGGTGACGCCCAGCGCCCGACGCAGCGAGACGAAGTGCTCCTCCGAGCCGGGATCGAAGGCGGCCCGCGTGACCCCGTCCGCCGGCCCGCTCGCCTCGCCAGGCGCCATCAGTCGAGTGGCGCGCCGGTGATCCGCTCGAAGGCCTCGCGATAGCGGTCGCTGGTTCCGGCGATGACCTCCTCGGGCAGGCGTGGGGCGGGGGCGGAGTGGTCCCAGCCCTGCTCGTCCAGCCAGTCGCGCACGTACTGCTTGTCGAAGCTCGCCTGGCCGCGGCCGGGCTCGTAGCTGTCGGCGGGCCAGAAGCGCGAGGAGTCGGGCGTCAGCACCTCGTCGCCAAGCACGATCTCGGCGCCGGGGGAGGCGCCGAACTCGAACTTGGTGTCGGCGAGGATGATCCCGCGCTCGAGTGCATGCGCGGCAGCGTGCTCGTAGAGCGCGATCGAGATCCGCCGCAGCTCCTCCATCAGCGGCCGCGAGCCGATGATCTCGGCGGCGCGGTCGAAGTCGACGTTCTCGTCGTGCTCACCGATCTCGGCCTTGGTCGCCGGCGTGAAGATCGGCTCGGGCAGGCGGTCGGACTCGACCAGGCCCTCGGGCAGCTCGATCCCGCAGACCGAGCCATCGGCCTGGTACTCCTTCCAGCCGGAGCCGGTGATGTAGCCGCGGACGACGCACTCGACCGGGTACATGTCGAGCTTGCGGACGCGGATCCCGCGCCCCGCCGCCTCGGCCGGCACATCCTCGTCGATGAAGTGGTTGGGGACGATCTCGCCGGTCGTGTTGAACCAGAAGATCGACATCTGTGTGAGGACCTTGCCCTTGTCCGGGATCGGATCCTCGAGGATCACGTCGTAGGCGCTGATCCGGTCGGAGGCGACCATGATCAGCTCCTCGCCTGAGTGGTAGATCTCACGGACTTTGCCACTCGAGTGGAGCTCGAGATCGCGGAGTGAAGTGCTCATGCCGCGAACCTAGCAACGCCGCCCGCGGAGTCACATCACCGAGGCATAGGATTGCCGCAATGAGCGAATTTCAAGAGGTGACCGACGGCGTGCTCGACTGGAGCGGCACCCATCCCGTCATCAAGCAGCCCGTGCACTCGGCCTACCTCCCGGGCCCCAAGGTCGCGATCGACCCGGTCGCCGTCGACTGGCTCGACGCGGCAATCGAGGAGCAGGGCGGCCTGAGCCGGATCGTCCTCTCCAACCGCCACCACCGTCGCGGCTGCGCCGAGCTCGCCGAGCGCTTCGGGGCCGACGTCGTCGCACCTGCCGCCGGCATGCACGAGTTCGGGCCGGAGACCACGATCGATCCCTACGAGTGGGGGGACGAGGTCGCGCCCGGCGTCACCGCGCATGAGATCGGCGTCATCTGCCCCGACGACGGCGCCCTCCACGTCGCCTCCGGCGTCGGTGCCCTGCTGATCGCCGACTCGGTGATCCGCTGGGACGGCGAGCTCTCGTTCGTTCCCGACTTCCTCATGGACGATCCGGAGGAGACGAAGGCCGGCACGTTGCGGGCGCTCGAGCCCCTGCTCGATCTGGAATGGGACGCGCTGCTGCTCGCCCACGGCGACCCGGCCGCGAGCGGCGGCAAGGAAGAGCTGCGGGCGTTCATCGCCGAGCCGAGGAGCGCCGACTTCAACCTGTAGGCGCGGAGGCGGCGTGGCCGTCCGAGTGGCGGCGCCCAGGGTGCGGGCCGCGCCGTCCGAGTGGCGGCGCCCAGGGTGCGGGCCGCTGAATCGCAGTGAGGGAGGGGAGATGTGGCGGGGGCGAGGGTGCGTGGCGTCTGGGCGAAGTGGGCCCCTTTGCCCCGAACTTCGGGGGTTATGGGGCCGAGTTCGTGGATTCGGCCCCGGACGGTCGAGAGCGCCCTGCTCCGTCCCCTGCGGAAGTCGGCCCTTTCAGCGTCGAAAAGCGACTCGATAAGGGCCCACTTCACCGCGAACGCTCGAACCCTCGGCCGCCACCCGCTTCCACACTCCCCTCACTGCAACGCCCGCCTGCAGCCAGGCCCGAGCCCTCCGGACCTTGGATCGCGCCCGCGCCCGCGCCGCTACCGCGTCAGCGCTTCGAGTCGCTCGAAGACCTCGCCGGCGTTGCGCAGATAGGCGCCGGGGTCGAACACCGCGTCGAGGTCTATCTGCGGTGCGCCGCCCTCCGCGATCCGCTCGGCGAGCAGGTCCTTGAACGGGGTCCGGGTGTCCCAGCCGCGCTGGGCGAGCTCCTGGACGAGGCGGTAGGCGTCGTCGCGGCTCATGCCCGTGTCGAGCAGCGCGGTCAGTGCGCGCTGGCTGTAGACGGCGCCGTAGGTGAGCTCGAGGTTCTCGCGCATGCGGTCGGCGTGCACGACCATGTCGGCGGCGACGCGGCGGCCGAGGTGCTGCATGTAGTCGAGGCAGATCGTCGCGTCGGGCAGGATCACGCGCTCGGCGCCGGAGTGGGAGATGTCGCGCTCGTGCCAGAGCGCCACGTTCTCCAAGCTCGCCTGCGCGTATCCGCGCATGACTCTGGCGAGCCCGGTTATCCGCTCGGTCGTGATCGGGTTGCGCTTGTGCGGCATCGCCGAGGAGCCCTTCTGGCCCTTGCCGAACGGCTCCTCGATCTCGCGCACCTCGGTCTTCTGCAGGTTGCGGATCTCGGTCGCGAAGCGCTCCAGGCCGGCGGCGGCGAGGGCGCAGGCGCTGAGTAGCTCGGCGTGGCGGTCACGGGGCACGACCTGGGTCGAGGCGTCTTCGCGGCCGAGGCCGAGCGCCTCCATCACGCGGGCCTCGACCGCGGGCGGCAGCGAGGCGTAGCTGCCGACCGCGCCCGAGAGCTTGCCGACGGCGATCTGCTCGAAGGCGCGGCGCAGCCGCTCGAGGTTGCGGTCGGCCTCGAAGGCGAAGCCGGCCAGCCGCAGGCCGAAGCTGGAGGGCTCCGCGTGGATCCCATGGGTGCGGCCGACGCTGACCGTGTCGCGGTGCCGCAGCGCCTGCTCGATCAGTGCGTCGCGATAGTCGCGGGCCCCGGTCAGCACGATCGTGCCGGCGTCGACGAGCTGCGTCGCCAAGGCCGTGTCGAGCACGTCGGAGGAGGTTAGGCCGTAGTGGATCCAGCGGCCCTCCTCGCCGATCGAGGCCTGGACCACGTCGACGAAGGCGGCGACGTCGTGGTTGGTGATCGCCTCCCGCTCCTCGACGGCCTCGACCGTGAACGCGGCCCGCTCACGGCAGGTGCGGGCGTCGGCCTCGGGAACGATCCCCTCGCCGACGAGCGCTTCGGTCGCGGCCAGCTCGACCTCGAGCCAGCCTTCCATCTTCCGCTGCTGCGTCCAGACGGATCCGATCGCCTCGCGGGTGTAGCGGGGGATCACCGGTCGTCCATCAGCCGTTGATGATGCGGATCGCCAGGTGGGCGGCGTTCTTGGAGTTGTCGATGCCGACGGCCGCGACCGGGACGCCGGGAGGCATCTGCGAGACCGAGAGCAGGGCGTCGATGCCGCCCAGGGTGCCGGCGGAGATCGGCACGCCGATCACGGGTAGGTCGGTGTGCGCGGCGGCGACGCCGGGCAGTGCGGCGCTGAGGCCGGCGCCGGCGATGATCACCCGGAGGCCGCGCTGCTTCGCCATCCGGCAGTACTCGACGACCGTGTCGGGTGTCCGGTGGGCGCTCATTACGCGGACCTCGTAGTGGATGCCGGCCTCCTCGAGGATCGGCTCGGCCTTCGCCATCGTCTCTTTGTCGCTGGCCGATCCCATGATGATCCCGACGAGCGGCTGCTCGACGTTCATCCCGTCGAGCTCGTGCTCGACGTCCGGCATCGCCTCGGTCCCGGTCTCCGCTTCGCTCATTCGCGTCGTCTCTCCTGTCGTCAGTCGGTTGGGGTACGGGTGACGGCGCGCTCGGCGATGTCGTTTCGCATCTGCACGCCGTCGAAGCTGATCTTGCGAGCCGCATCGTACGCGCGGTCGCGGGCCTCCGACGGACCCGGGCCGAGCGCGGTCACGTTGAGCACGCGGCCGCCGTTGGTGACGATCTCGCCGTCACGCTCGGCGGTGCCCGCATGGACGACCTCGGCACCGGCCGCCTCGGCCTCTTCGAGGCCCGAGATCACGTCTCCCTTCGAGGAGCTCTCCGGGTAGCCACGCGAGGCGAGCACCAGGGTCACGGCCCAGTCTGAGCCGAACTCGGCCTCGACCCCCGCGAGCCCGCCGGGCTCGCGGGCCGCCTGGCACAGCGCCAAGAGGTCCGACCGCAGCCGCGGCAGCACGGCCTGTGTCTCGGGGTCGCCGAAGCGCGTGTTGAACTCGAGCACCTTGGCGCCGGCGGGGGTCATCATCAGACCCGCGTAGAGGACCCCGTGGAAGGGCGCGCCCCGCTCCGCCATCAGCCTCACGATCGGCCGGTGCACCGTGTCGACGATCTGCTCGAGCTGGGCGGCCGTGATCCCGGGAACCGGGGAGTAGGAGCCCATGCCGCCGGTGTTCGGTCCCTCGTCGCCGTCGAAGATCCGCTTGTAGTCCTGGGCCGGGGCGAGGGCGACGACGTTCTCGCCGTCGCAGAGCGCCAGCAGCGAGAGCTCCTCGCCCTCGAGGAACTCCTCGAGCACGACCGTAGTCGAGCCGAACCGCTGCTCGGTGAAGAAGACGTCGATCGCCTCGCGGGCTTCGGACTCCTCGGTCGCGATGATCACGCCCTTGCCCGCGGCGAGCCCGTCGGCCTTGAGCACGATCGGGTACTCCGAGCGGGCGATCTCCTCCAGGGCGCCGGCGCGATCGGTCAGGGTCACGTGCCGGGCCGTCGGCACCTCGGCGTCGGCCATCGCCTCCTTCGCGTAGAGCTTCGATCCCTCGAGCCGGGCGGCCGCGGCGCTCGGTCCGAAGGCCGCGATCCCCGCCTCCTCGAGCCGGTCGACGAGTCCGGCCACGAGCGGAGCCTCGGGCCCGACGACGACCAGGTCGACGGCCTCCTCCCGAGCCACCGCGAGCAGGCCCTCGATGTCGTCGGCGGCGACGTCGAGGCAGCGGGCGTCGGCGGCGATGCCGACGTTTCCCGGGGCGCAGAGCAGCTCTGGCTGTTGCGGCGAGCGCGCGAGCGCCCGCACGATCGCGTGCTCGCGACCGCCGCCACCGACGACGAGAACCTTCACCGGCGAGGGGCCGCGGCGGCCGGCTCGGGCTTGCGCACGGACCCCACTAGATGCCGCTCGCGAAGTCCTCGGCCGGAATCGCGGTCAGCGTGTGGTTCGAGGTCGTGCCGCGCGAGCCGAGCTCGACCGAGGCGCGAGCCATCGTCTCCGCATCCGGGGCCTCAACGACGCTGATGAAGTCGTACTCGCCCAGCGTCGCCCACTGGTGATGGACGGTGAGCCCGATCTGGCTCATCTCGGAGTTCACCTCCGAGATCCGGGCGGGATGGTTCTTGATCGTCCTGACACCTTCCGGTGTCAGCTTCGTCAAAAGGATGAAATGCATTTCTCTCTCCTCCTCGGTTCCGCGCGCCACGCTCCTCGGTCGACCGGCGCAGCTCGTGCACACACTCTTATTTCACGTTGCGCCCGGCGCTGCAATCCGGCCCCGCTCAGAGCGGCCGCAGCGCCGAGCCGCGGGCGCTCGGCCTGACGATCGGCGGCACGCCGCGCATCTCGTCCTCGGTCAGATCCTCGATCTCGAGACCCGACCGCCTGATCGCTGCGACTGTGTCGCGGTTGCAGTGGCAGCCATGCCCGACGAAGAACCAGGGCCCGTGCACGATGTCCTGGGCCCGGGCGAGCCCGGGAGACGGCGCCCGGACATGCTCGAGGAAGAGCAGCCGGCCGCCCGGCTTCAGCACCCGGGCGATCTCGCTCAGGGTCGCGGCCTGATCGGCGACGGTGCAGAGGACGAGCGTCGCGACGACGGTGTCGAAGCTCGCATCGGCGAGCGGAAGCTGCTCGGCCGCCGTCTCGACGACCTCCGTCTCCGGTCGCTCGGAGGAGACCCGTTCGCGCAGCCGCCGCGCCATCGGCTCGAACGGCTCGGTCAGCACGAGCTCGGTCACCGCCGGCTGGTAGTGGCGCAGGTTGAGGCCAGTGCCGGCTCCGATCTCCAGCGTGCGGCCGCTCGCGCCCCCGACGATCGCAGCCCGTCGCCGGCCGAGCTCGCCCTCCTCGGCCCGGGCCATGCCGCGGTCGTAGCCGGCGGCGAACAGGCGCCCCCAGGTCGCGTCGTAGGCGCGGCGGAGCGGTCCCGCCTCACTCATGCGCCGGCCTCCGCGATCCGCGCCGGGTCGGTGATCAGCTCCGCGATCGAGTCTCGTCGGTAGTCGAAGATCTTCGCCAAGTCACGCTTCACGATCAGGATCTCGCCGAGCGAGCCGAGCGGTCCGAACCGATGCCCGTAGCGGACGATGTCGGTCATCCGGGTGCGCCCGTCGCCGAGCGCCTCGAAGCTGTGGGTGTGATGCCAGAGCGCGTAGGGGCCGCTCAGCTGCCGGTCGACGAAGCCGCGCGGCGGGTCCCACTCGTCGATCCGAGTCAGCCAGGAGACGGGGATTCCGTGCAGCTTCAGCCGGTAGCGGATCAGCGTCCCAACCCCCATCTCGATTGGTGTCGGCGAGGTGATCCGGAACTGCAGCCACGGCGGCGTGATCGCCTCCAGGTTCTCGGCCCGCGAGAAGAACGAGAAGGCCTCCTCGAGGCCGGCGTCGAGCACCTGCTCACGACGAAGCACGCGCTCCTTCATCGCGCGACCCCCCTGATCAGCGTCTCAAGGTCGGCGGTCGTCAGCTCCCAGCTGAGCTCGTCGCGGCGCTCGCGGGCGCCGGCGCGCAGCTGCTCGCGCAGCTGCGGGTCGCGGAGCCGCTCGATCGCGCCGGTCAGCCCGGCGACGTCGGGCCGGTAGGCGGTGATCCCCGAGCGCGCCTCGCCGTCGGCGATCCCCGGGACCAGCAGGCCGTTGCGCCCGTCGCTGACGATCTCGTTCATCGGCGGATTGTCGTTGGTCACGATCGGAATGCCGA
The DNA here is from genome assembly GCA_963793415.1 of uncultured Solirubrobacterales bacterium. Classification (GTDB taxonomy): domain Bacteria; phylum Actinomycetota; class Thermoleophilia; order Solirubrobacterales; family 70-9; genus CAXMST01. Next base: position 557,694 of record CAWCAC010000002.1, read on the forward strand.
GTGCGGTCGCCTCGTACAGGTGCAGGCCGAGGCCTTCCCAGCGGCTCGGCGCGACGATCGCGGCGGCCGAGCCGAACATCGCCATGTACTCGTCGGTGGGCAGGTCGGCGCTGACGATCTCGATCCGGCGATCGGCCCGGCCGAAGCGGCGGCCGCCGCGGGCCAGCCTCCGGGCTTCGGTCAGGCGCCGGTCGACCTGGGCCTTGAGGACCAGCCGCAGCTCGTCGCCGGAAGCCGCCCGGAACGCTTCGATCACCTCGGCCAGCGGCTTGCGCTTGCTCATGAAGCCGCCCGGGAAGAGCAGAGGGACGGTCTCCCGGCCGGCCTCGCCGCCGGGCCGGTCGGTCTCGGCGCGGGCGATCAGGTCGGGGTGGCAGCCGAAGCGCACGCGCGGGCTCGTGATCCCCATCTCCGCGTAGCGCCGCTGCTCGCAGGCGGTCATCGAGTAGACGGCGTCGAATGCCTCCAGCGCCGGCTCGACGTGCTCGGCGGCGAAGTGCTCCCAGACGAACCGGCCGGCCGTCGCGACTCCGGAGCGGCGCAACCGCGCGATCTCCTCGAACTGGTAGTTCTGGTCGAAGAGCACTACCTCGACACCGGTCGCCTGCGCCCAGGACGCGTACTCGTCGGCGCCGATCAGGTAGTCCGATCCCGCCGTCACGTGCTCCTGGGCCCAGACTCCCTCGCCGTCGATCCAGTCCGGGCGGATGTTCGTCTTCCGGGTTGGGCGCGCCAGCACGAACGTCTCGTGGCCGAGCTCGTCGAGCGCCGAGCGGAGCTGGCGCGCGACCACACCCTGACCCCGGTTGAACCAGTAGGCGACGATCCCGATGCGCATGCCACAACCCTGACACGCGCCGCCCGGCGACGCCGCCGGGACCGTGGGGCCGGCCCACGGCTGTTCTAACCTGGACGGCGATGGAGCCAGCGGGGAAGGGGATCCGGCGGCAGGCTTTGATGTTCCTGCTCGCATTGCTGAGCGTCGCCGTCTTCGCGGCTGCGCAAGCACCCTCGCGGGCCGCGGCCCTCGAGCGACCAGAGCCGCCGACGGCGGCGCAGGTGCGGGAGCGGACCGATCAGTTCCTGCGCTCCGGCGCCGCCTCCGGGGCCGAGCGGCTGCGACCGGCCGCGCGACGCGGCGGCGGCATCGGCTCCGACGGCAACCCGATCGGCTCGGGCGCCGGCTTCCTCTTCGGAGAAGACATCCACGTCGCCCTCTACGGGGCCCCGCAGCTGACCGGCACGATCGTCGGCAAGCTGCCGCCGCTCGGTGCCGCCCGCAGGCTCAAACAGCAGTCGAAGGCCTACAAGCAGAGCACCGATCGCAAAGTCCGCCGCTCGATCGACCTGATCGGCGTGATCGCGACGGCGAGCCCCGGGGCCGACGGCCTCTACCGGACGCGCCAGTCCGACACGGTGATCAGCTCCTACCTGAAGGCGGCGCGGTCGGTCGGCGCCCGGCTCGTCCTCGACATCCAGCCGGGCCGTTCGAAGGTGCTGCGTGAGCTGCGCGCGCTGAAGCCCTGGCTGCGCAAGCCCGACGTCGACGTCGCGATCGATCCCGAGTGGAACGTCGGCCCCCGCGGCGTGCCCGGCCGGACCGAGGGCTCGATCCGCGCCCGGGAGCTGAACCGGGCGACCGAGTGGCTCGACGCGCTGATCGCGGCCAAGGACCTGCCCCCGAAGGCGATGATCGTCCACCAGTTCCGCGAGCAGAGCGTTCGCGGCCGGCCCAAGCTCGCTCAGGGCGAGAACGTGCAGGTGCTGCTCAACTTCGACGGGATCGGCACCGCCCGGGCGAAGCGGGCCGGATATGAGAACCTCGCGGTCCCGGGCATCTTCGACGGCTTCTCGCTCTTCTACGCGCTCGACGTGCGGATGATGAGACCGCCGGCGGTGCTCGCCCTGCGCCCCGAGGTCGACTTCGCGATGTACCAGTAGCTCGCAGGACCGCCCGATTTCGGGTAAGAGGGGTGGATGGAGCCTTGGCATCCACCGCCCTGGGCGCTGCCGCTGATCGTCGCAGCCCTGGTCGTGCCGTCCTTTCTCGGATTCGCGCTCGCCGGGGCGCCGGCCGGCGTGGCGATGGGGTCGTTGTCGATCGCGGTGCTGATCTTCCTCGCCGTCCGCGCGGGCCCGCGCGGCCCGATCCCGCTCGCCCGCTCCGGCGCAGCGGCGCCGCTGCTGGCGATCGCGCTGGCGCCGATCGACGGCGGCGCGGTTGCGAATGAGCTCGCAACCCTCGCCGAGGCCGGGAACGTGGAGCGCCCGGCCGAGGCTGAGCCCGAGGCCGACGCAGGCCCGTCGCTGCTGGTCCTCGCCCCGATCCGCTCGACCAGGACCCAGGTCTGGCTCAGCGACGAGGAGCCGGGCCGGGTCGCCGCTCAGGAGCGGCTCGCAGTCTCGATCGCGACGCTGACCGCGGCGGGCGTCCACGCCGAGGGGCGCGTCGTCGCCCAGGACCCGGCGCAGGCGCTCGAGGACGCCGCTGCCGAGTACGGGGCGCGCCGGGTCGCGTTCGTCGTCGACGACGAACGCCACGACGAGCTGATCGAGGAGATGACGGAACGCCTCGACGTCCCGGTGCACCGGGTCTCGACCCGCCAGGTCTAGGCGGTCGCGACCGCGGGCGGGTCGTCCGCGGGCTTTGGCGCCGAGCCGGCCTTCTCGAAGGTGAGCTCGCCGTCGGCGGCGCCGACGCGGACCGTGTCGCCCTCGGCGAAGCGCCCCTCGAGCAGTGCCAGCGCCAGCTGGTCGACGAGCTGCCGCTGGATCACGCGCTTGAGCGGGCGGGCGCCGTAGGTCGGGTCGTAGCCGAGGTTGCCGAGCAGCGTTTTCGCGTCGTCGCTGAGCTCGATCTCGACGCCGCGCTCGTGCACGCGCTTGGCCAGCAGGCTGACCTGTAGCTCGACGATCTCCGAGATGTCCTCTCGGCTCAGTCGGTGGAAGATCACGGTCTCGTCGATCCGGTTCAGGAACTCGGGCTTGAAGTGGTTGGCGAGCACGGCCTCGATCCGCTCGCGGATGTTCTCGTCGATCGTCTCGCCGGCGATCTCGGAGGAGCCGACGTTCGAGGTCATGATCATCACCGTGTTGGTGAAGTTCACGGTCCGGCCCTGACCGTCGGTGAGACGGCCGTCGTCCATGATCTGCAGCAGCGTGTTGAAGACGTCGGGGTGTGCCTTCTCGATCTCGTCGAGCAGCACGACCGCGTAGGGGCGGCGGCGCACGGCCTCGGTCAGCTGCCCGCCCTCGTCGTAGCCGACGTAGCCGGGAGGCGCGCCGATCAGGCGGGAGACCGCGTGCTTCTCCATGTACTCGGACATGTCGATGCGGACCATCGCGTCCTCGGAGTCGAACATGAACTCGGCCAGGGCCCGCGCCAGCTCGGTCTTGCCGACACCGGTCGGGCCGAGGAAGAGGAAGGATCCGATCGGTCGGTTCGGGTCGGCGAGGCCGGCCCGGGAGCGGCGCAGCGCGTTGGCGACGGCCTCGACGGCCTCGTCCTGACCGATCACGCGATCGTGGAGCCGCTCCTCCATGTGGATCAGCTTCTCGACCTCGCCCTCGATCAGCTTGCTGACCGGGATCCCGGTCCAGCGCGCGACCACCTCGGCGATGTCCTCCTCGGTCACCGACTCGGTCAGCATCGAGCCACCGCCCGAATGCAGCTCGGCGAGCCGCTCCTGGTGGGCGGCGACGTCACGCTCGAGCTCGGGGATGCGGCCGTACTTGAGCTCGGCAGCGCGCTCGAGGTCGCCGGTGCGCTCGGCCCGCTCGGCCTCACGGGTCGCCTGCTCGAGCTCGTCGCGGGCGATCTTGATCCCGTCGATCGCGCCCTTCTCGCTCTGCCAGCGCGCCTTCATCTCGGAGGCGGACTCGTTCAGCTCGGCGAGCTCGGACTCGATCGCTTCCAGACGCGCCACCGAGGCCGCGTCCTTGTCCTTGGCCAGAGCCTGCTTCTCGATCTCGAGCTGCATGATCCGGCGGTCCACCTCGTCGATCTCGACGGGGGAGGACTCGATCTCCATCTTCAGTCGCGAGGCCGCCTCGTCGATCAGGTCGATCGCCTTGTCGGGCAGGAAGCGGTCGGTGATGTAGCGCTCCGAGAGCGTCGCGGCGGCGACGATCGCGGGGTCGGTGATCGTCACGTTGTGGTGCGCCTCGTAGCGCTCCTTGAGGCCGCGAAGGATCGCGATCGTGTCAGCCTCGGTCGGCTCGCCGACGTTGACCGGCTGGAAGCGGCGCTCGAGCGCGGCGTCCTTCTCGATGTGCTTGCGGTACTCGTCGAGAGTCGTCGCGCCGACGGCCCGCAGCTCGCCGCGGGCGAGCATCGGCTTCAGCAGGTTGGCGGCGTCGACCGCGCCCTCGGCGGCGCCGGCGCCGACGATCGTGTGCAGCTCGTCGATGAAGAGGACGATCTGGCCCTCGGCCTCCTTGACCTCGGCCAGCACGGCCTTGAGCCGCTCCTCGAACTCGCCGCGGTACTTGGAGCCCGCGAGCAGGCCGCCGATGTCGAGCGCGATCACCTTGCGGCCGCGCAGCGACTCGGGCACGTCGCCGGCGACGATCCGCTGGGCGAGGCCCTCGACGATCGCCGTCTTGCCGACGCCGGGCTCACCGATCAGGACCGGGTTGTTCTTGGTCCGGCGCGACAGCACCTGGATCACGCGGCGGATCTCCTCGTCGCGCCCGATCACCGGATCGAGCTTGCCCGCCTCGGCGTCCGCGGTCAGGTCCTGGCCGAACTTCGTCAGCGCCTCGAACTTCTCCTCGGCGTCGGGCGAGTCGATCTTGTGCGGGCCCTGGGCCTCGGTCACGGCCTTGGTCATCGACTCGCGGTCGGGCAGGATCTCGCCGACGCCGGAGTCGTTGCCGGCGAGCGCCAGCAGCAGGTGGCCGATCGAGACGTAGGAGTCGCCGAGCGCCGACATCTCGCGCTCGGCCCGGGTCAGCACATTGACGAGCTTTGGGGAGGGGCGGGTCGGCGGCTCGTTGTCGCCGGAGACTGTCGGTAGATCGGCGACGGCGCGCTCGGCGCGGTCGCGGATTGCGGCGACGTCGGCGGAAAGCTTGTTGAGGACCGGTACGGCGGAGTTGTCCTCGGCGTCGAGCAGCGCGAGGAGCAGGTGGGCGGGGGTGATCTCGCTGTTGCGGTACTGGGTGGCGAGACGCTGTGCGTCCTGGACGGCCTGCTGGGCCCTGGTCGTGAAACGGTCGGCTTGCATGCGGCGATTGTACGGGTCTGATGGGTGAATGTCAAGAAATCTGACAGGAATTGACTTAGATTTAGGCGGGAGCCCGAACGGGCCCGTGTGAGCAGCCGCACGCCCCCCCGGCCGGGGAGTTCGCCAATATGACGGGGGGAGATGAGCACCCCCAAGGACACCGAGCCGACCGTCGAGCAGACGCGCGAGCAGGCCGCCGAGGCCCAGGCGGCGCGGGAGCGGATCGCCGCCCTGCGCCGCGCCGCCGCCCTGCGCGAGCGCACCGCCCGTGCCTTCGACACCCGCACCGAGCTCTGGCAGGAGGCCGGCCTCAGCAGCCAGATCGACAAGGCCGAATCGCGCAAGGCGATGCGGGAGGCCGTCGTCCTCCTGATCCTGCTCGCCGGGGTGCTGTTCGTGTTCGCGAACCGCAACGAGATCCCGCTGCTCGACGACGTCAACAACAAGGTGATCCGTTACGTGACCGCCTTCCTGCTCGTCCTGCTCGGCTGGGGTGTGGCGCGGACGATGGCGAAGGGGATGGCGCCGGCGCTGATGCGGCGGATGGACCCCGGGACCGCGGGCTCGGTCGGCTTCCTGATCCGCCTGTTCACGATCGTCACCGTCCTGTTCGGCTCGCTGGCGATCGCCGGCGTCAACCCGGAGGCGCTCGCCGTCGGCGGCGCCTTCACGGCGGTCGTCGTCGGACTCGCGGCCCAGCAGACGCTCGGCAACGTGATCGCCGGCGCCGTCCTGCTCAGCGCCCGGCCCTTCAAGGTCGGTGACGTCGTCGCCGTTCAGGGCGCCGGCATCACCGGCGAGGGCACGGTCGCCTCGCTCGGGCTCTTCTACACGACGCTGCTGATCGGTCGCGACCGGATGCTGATCCCGAACAGTGTCCTGATGAGCATCGCCGTGATCCCACAGGGCGAGCCCGACGCCGTCGAGCTGGTCGCCCGCTTCGACTCGACGATGACCCCGAAGGCGCTGCAGGAGCGGCTCGATGAAGCGATCGACGTGACCCTCGTGCGCCCGCCCGACATCGAGCTCGAGGAGATCGATTCCGACGGGCTCGTCACGCTGCTCGTCAAGGCGACGCCACTCGATCCGTCGCAGGGCCCGATCCTCGCCTCCGAGATTCTGCGCGCGATCCGCGCCGGCGGTGGCGAGGGCGCCCAGACCGATCCCGAGGGGGAGGAGGCGGTGTCGCGACACGGCGACCGCCGCCGTCACAAGGACCCTGGCGTCGACGCCGACTACGGCGGCGACTGACCTCCGCGATCCGCGACCCGGTCGGCTAGAGCCGGCGCAGTCCCCAGAGGCCGGCGATCGCAGCGCCGGCGCCGAGCGGCGCATTCAGCGCCGCGGTCCGGTCGATGCCGTCGCGGCTGACGAGCGCCGCCCCGAAGGCGATCGCGTCGCCAGCATCGACCGCGGCGCCGATCGCGGTCGACTGCTTCAGCGCCTCGCGGTCGTCGCGGACGGCGATCGCATGGAGGCCGAGCGCGATGTCGCGACCGCCGGCGAGGCGGGCAAGCGCGACCGCGGCGCCCGAGGGCTCGCTGAAGCCGAGCCCGGCGAGCGCCTTGCGCGTGAAGAAGAAGGCACCGACCCCGATCGCGATCCGCCCGGCGGCGACGCCGAGCACGAGCATGCGGGCGAGCGGGTCGGCTGGCGCGGAGTCATCCACGCCCTCAGCCTATCCGGCCGCGGGTCCCGGTCCGCTCAGCGCGAGCGGCGCCGGCGCCGCTCGACCGGGATCGAGACGGCCGCATCGTCCTTCGCGCTCTCGACCTGGGCGGGCGCCAGCGTCGCCGACTCGTAAGCTCCATAGGGGACGATCTCGGCCCCGAACGAGCGGCGGGCGCGCTCGAGTTCGGTCGCCATCCGTCGCTCGATCTGCTCGGTTCGGGCGCGCATTGCGGCCAGCTCCGAACGCATCCGCTCGAGCCTGTCCTCGAGCTCGAGCACGGTCTCGACCCCGGCGAGGTTGAGGCCCTGCTCGGCCGTCATCTCCTGGATCCGGCGCAGCCGCTCGACGTCCTCCTGCGAGTAGAGGCGGGTGTTCTTCGGCGATCGCTTCGGGTTGATCAGGCCGCGGGCCTCGTACATGCGCAGCGTCTGCGGATGCATCTCGGCGAGCTCGGCGGCGACCGAGATCATGAAGACGCCGCGGTCGCGATCGATCTCGGCGGTGACGCGCGTCACCCGGCGCGTGCGCCCCATCCCCGAGCTGTCCGCGGACCCGCTCACTTGGCACCTACCTTGCCGGAGTCCTCGGACCGATCGGCACCGTTGGCCGCGGCCCGGGATGCGCGCAGGCGCGCGTCGCGGAGGATCCCCTCGCGCGGGTCCCGCCCGTCGAGCGTCTTCGCGAACTCGTCGAAGGCGCGGCGCTGCTCGTCGTCGAGGTCGGCGGGGATCTCGACCGCGATCCGGTAGCGGATGTCGCCGCGCGGGCCGCCGCCCGGCTTCGGCGGACCCTCGCCGCGAAGGCGCTGGATGCTGCCGTGCCGGGTCCCGGCCGGGATCCGGATCTTCTTGATGCCGCGGATCGTCGGCACCTCGACGTCGCCGCCGGAGATCGCCTCCGCGATCGTGATCGGCACCTCGACCTCGAGGCTGCCGTCCTTGAGCCGGGCAAAGACGGGGGAGGGGGCGACCCGCGTGGTCACGAACAGGTCGCCGGGCGGGCCGCCGAGCGGACCGTCCTCGCCCTTGCCGGCGAGCCGGATCCGGGTGCCGTCGCGGACCCCGGCCGGGACGTTGACCCGGTAACGCTTGCGCTGCTTGGTCAGACCGCTGCCGGCGCACTCGGGGCACGGCGTCTCGACGATCTGGCCGCGGCCGCCGCACTGGGGGCAGGGTTGGGAGATCGAGAAGAAGCCCTGGCTCTGGGCATCGATGCCGCTGCCCTCGCAGCGCGGACAGGTGACCGGGCTGGTGCCCGGTGCGGCGCCGTTGCCTCCACAGGTGGTACAGCGGGCCTGCTTCGGAACCGTGACGGCGACCTGGGTCCCCTCCATCGCCTGCTCGAAGCTGAGCGTCACCTCGGTCTCGAGGTCGCGGCCGGGTGGCGCCTCGGGACCGCCGCGGCCGCGCCCGAAGATCGAGGAGAAGATGTCGCCGATGTCGCCGAAGCCCGGGGCGCCGGGTCCGCCCGGGCCGGGGCCGCGGCCGCCGAAGCCGGGAATGCCGCCGAACATGCCGCCGGCGTCGTACTGCTGCCGCTTCTCCGGATCCTTGAGCGTGTCGTAGGCCGACTGGACTTCCTTGAACCGCTCTTCGGCCGCCGGGTCGTCGGGGTTGCGGTCAGGGTGGTACTCGCGGGCGAGCTTGCGGTAGGCACGCTTGAGCTCCTCGTCGGAGGCCTTTTTGTCGACGCCGAGGACGTCGTAGAGATCGCGTGCCATCGGCCTGTTCCCCTACTCGCCGACCACGACGCGGGCCGGGCGCAGCACGGTGTCGCCGAGCGTGTAGCCCTTCTCGAGCGTCTCGAGCACGAGGCCCTTGGCGCCGTCGCCGCCGTTGCCGGTGGCGATCGCCTCGTGGTGGTTGGGATCGAACTTGGTGCCGGCGGGATCGAACGCCTCGACGCCGGCCCTGCGCAGGCCGTCGCGGAGCTCGCGGTAGACGAGCGCGACACCTTCGGCGAGGGCGGTCTGGGCGGAGACCTCCTCGCTGACCGGCTCAGACGGTGTCTCGGCCGAGCCGTCGGGGTCGACCCCCGCGGCGAGCAGCGCTCGCTCGAGATTGTCGAGCGCCGGGATCAGGTCCCTCGCGACCGCGGCACGACCGCGGCTCTCGGCCAGCGCCGCCTCGCCGCTGACGCGTCGTCGGTAGTTCTCGAGGTCGGCCCGGGCGCGCTGCGCGAGCTCGAGGTACTCGTCGCGCTCGCGGCACGCGATCTGGAGCTCGCTCTCGGCGGGAGCCTCGGCAACGACCTCCGCGTCTACCTCCGCGGCCTCAGCCTCAGCCTCGGCCCCGACCTCGACGTCGGCTGCCTGCGGCTGCGAGGGCTCGGACGCCCGGGGCTCGGGGGCCCCGGGCGCGTCGCCCGTGTTCGTGGCGTTCTCATCCATCGCTCTGGCTCCGATCGCTCGACGCCTCAGGAGGACGAGGAGGGAGCGTCCTCCTCGACAACCTCGGCGTCGACGACTTCCTCGTCGGCGTCGCCGGCGGCCTCCGGCCCGGCTCCGTCGCCGGACGGGGCCGACTGCTGTGCCTGGGCGTAGATCTGCTCGCTGACCTTGTGGAAGGCCTGCTCGAGCGCCGCGGTCTTCGCCTGGATCTCGGCGACGTCGGTCGAGTCGAGCACCGACTTGACCTCCTCGATCGCCTTCGTGATCTCGGCCTTGTCGTCGTCGCCGACCTGCTCACCGAGATCGGTGAGCTGCTTCTCGGCCTGGTAGGCCGCGGCCTCGGCGGTGTTGCGGGCTTCGGCCAGCTCCTTCGCCTTGCGGTCGTCGTCGGCGTGGCTCTCGGCGTCCTTGACCATCTGCTCGACCTCGTTGTCGGAGAGGCCGGAACCGCCCTTGATCTCGATCTTCTGCTCCTTGCCGGTGCCGAGGTCCTTGGCCGACACGTTGAGGATGCCGTTCGAGTCGATGTCGAACGTAACCTCGATCTGAGGCGTGCCTCGCGGCGCCGGCGGGATCCCGGTCAGCTGGAACTTGCCCAGCGACTTGTTGCCCGAGGCCATCTCGCGCTCGCCCTGGAGGACGTGCACCTCGACCTGGGTCTGGCTGTCGTCGGCGGTCGAGAAGATCTCCGACTTCTTCGACGGGATCGTCGTGTTGCGCTCGATCAGCTTCGTCATCACGCCGCCCTTGGTCTCGATGCCGAGGGTCAGCGGGGTGACGTCGAGCAGCAGGACGTCCTTGACGTCGCCGGCGAGCACGCCGGCTTGGATCGCGGCGCCGACTGCGACGACCTCGTCCGGGTTGACGCCCTTGTGCGGGTCCTTGCCGGTCAGTTCCTTGACCTTCTCCTGGACGGCGGGCATCCGGGTCATGCCGCCGACCATGACGACGTGGTCGATCGGCGTCTCGCCGGCGTCGCCGAGCGCCTGCTTGACCGGCCCGACGACGCGGTCGAGCAGGTCGGCGGTGAGCTCGTTCAGCTTCGAGCGGCTCAGCTTCATCTCGAGGTGCCTGGGCTGGCCGTCGACCGCGGTGATGAACGGCAGGTTGATCTGCGTGTCCTGCGCGGAGGAGAGCTCGATCTTCGCCTTCTCGGCGGCCTCGTAGAGGCGCTGCAGCGAGTTCTTGTCGGCGGCCAGGTCGATGCCCTGGTCGCGCTTGAACTCGGCAACGAGCCACTCGACGATCGCCTTGTCCCAGTTGTCGCCACCGAGGTGGTTGTCTCCGGCGGTCGACTTGACCTCGAAGACGCCGTCGCCGATCTCGAGCACGGAGACGTCGAAGGTGCCGCCACCGAGGTCGAAGACGAGGATCGTCTGGTCGGCCGTGCCCTCCTTGTCGAGGCCATAGGCCAGCGATGCGGCGGTCGGCTCGTTGATGATCCGCTTGACCTCGAGGCCGGCGATCTTGCCGGCGTCCTTGGTCGCCTGGCGCTGGTCGTCGTTGAAGTAGGCGGGGACCGTGATCACGGCGGAGTCGACGGTCTCGCCGAGGCGCGCCTCGGCGTCGGCCTTGATCTTCTGCAGGATCATCGCCGAGATCTCCGGCGGGCTGTACTGCTTGTCGCCCACCTTGACCCGGACGTCGCCGTTCGGGCCCGCCTCGACGGCATAGGGGACCATCGTCTCCTCTTCCTTGACCTCGGCCTCCTTGCGGCCCATGAAGCGCTTGATCGAGAAGACCGTGCGCTCGGGGTTCATTACGGCCTGTCGCTTGGCGACAGTGCCGACGAGGCGCTCATCGTCGGTGAAGCCGACGACCGAGGGGGTCGTGCGGCCGCCCTCCGAGTTCTCGAGAACGGTCGGCTCGGAGCCCTCCATCACCGCGAAGCAGGAGTTGGTAGTGCCGAGGTCGATTCCAATCGTCTTTCCCATTTGGGGTTCCTTTCAGGCTTGTTCTTGCGGTTTTCATCGCCCGGGACCGGAACTTCTAGGATCTGAGGGGTTGAAGTCTCAGACGACGGGAGAGTTCTCGGGGCAGCCGGGCTGATTCGTTGTCAGAGTGAAAATCTGAGTCGAACCGTAGCAGATCTGTTGCGGCAAAGCCAACCATGGAGGAGATTTCCTTGTCTACGTACGAACTGCGGGCATCGCATGCGCGCCCGCTGATCTTCGCCCTGGCCGGGCTGATCGTGGCGCTCGCCGTGATCATCCCCGCCCAGGCCGAGGCGAAGAAGAAGAAGGACCCGAAGGTCACGGTCATGAGCCGCAACGTCTACCTCGGGGCCGACCTCGGCCCGGCGATCGGCGCCAGCTCGATCGGCGAGGCGATCGACGGTGCCGGCGAGATCTACAACGAGATCGAGCGAACCGACTTCACCGAGCGGGCGATTCCGCTCGCGAAGGAGATCAAGAAGTCGAAGGCCGACCTGGTTGGCCTGCAGGAGGTCGCGCACTGGCGCGTCCAGGACCCCTCCGACGGTGGCGGCCCGCCGATCTCGCCGGTCGGCGAGCTCGCGACCGAGACCAAGTACGACTTCCTCGAGCTGCTCATGGATCGGCTCGGCAAGGACTACAAGGTGATCGGCGTCCAGGACGAGTTCGAGGGCGAGCTGCCCGCGGACATCGACGCCAACGACGCGACCGGCAGCGGCCCGCTCGCCGCCTTCGGCGCCGATCTCGATGCGCGCCTGACGATGCGCGACGTGATCCTGGCCCGCAAGGACAGCAAGGTGAAGGTCGACAAGGGCTCGCTGAAGATGAGCCACTACGAGAACGCCTACACGGCGGACGTCGGCGGCATTCCGGTCACCGCGGATCGCGGCTGGCTCTCGGTCCAGGCGAAGGTCAAGGGCAACAAGAAGACGAAGTCGCGCAAGTTCCGCTTCGTCAACACGCACCTCGAGGCGTTCGGCGAGCCGACGATCAAGGAGGCCCAGGCGATCGAGCTGACCGAGGAGAAGGCTGCTCTGAAGACGAGTAAGCCCGTGATCCTCGTCGGTGACCTCAACTCGGGGCTGCTGGATCCGCACGAGGTCGGCGACGGAGGCAACTCCGGCAACGACGGCGACCAGCTCGCCTTCCAGGCCCTCGAGGCCTTCGGGATGAAGGACCTCGGCACCCTCGGCGAGTTCACGTGCTGTTACGGCACGCCGCTCGACATCGGCGAGAGCCCGTTCGATCACACGATCGATCACGTGCTCGGGAACAAGGCGCTGAAGGCGAAGGTGCTCGACGCCTACGTGACGGGCAACGACCCGGACGAGATCACGCCCTCCGGCCTGTGGCCTTCGGACCACGGTGGAGCCGTCAGCAAGCTGAAGCTGGGCGGCAAGTAGCAACCCGGTGAAGACGCGTACGCGAGAGGGCGGTCCTTCGGGGCCGCCCTCTTTCGTTGGACAGCGGCGCGGGGGAGGGGCGGCGTCAGCCCGGCGCTACTGGCCGGCGACCGCGGAGACGAACTCCGCGACCTCTTGGGCGTTGGTGCCCTGGAGGATGCCGGCGGGCATGCGGCCGGCGACGCCGTTCTGGATCGCCGTCTCGACCCGGCCCACGTTCGTGGTCGGATCGGGCGCGTCACCGAGCAGGTCGTCGAGGTTGGGCCCGACGATGCCGTCGGTGCCGGCGAGCGCCAGCGTGTGGCAGGAGCCGCAGTTCGTCTGGAACAGCTCCTTCGCGTACTCCTGGTCGGCGGAGACGCTGGTCGGGGCCGAGCTCGCCTCACCCTCCTTCGAGATCGCCCAGAGGGGGATCCCGATCGCGAAGGCCGCGAAGAAGAGTGCGAAGAAGAGAAAGGCTCGTTTGGTCATCTGTATCCACTCCCGGGCTCTGCCCCGGGCGGGCCGGATACTACCCAGCCCGGGCCCCGGCGGGCCCCGTCGCGGGCAGCACCGGCTCGACCAGGCCCTCGCGGTAGGCGACGCAATTCCGTCGCAGCCCGCATTCGCCGCACCGCGGCCGTGGCCGGCAGACGCCGCGGCCGTGCTCGATCAGGTTCATGTGCAGCTCGTAGGCGTCGGCCGGATCGGTGATCGCGAGCATCTCGTCGTGGGCTTCCTCGAACGAGGCCTTGGGTCGGAACAGGCCGAGCCGGCCGCCGACCCGGTGCACGTGGGTGTCGACCGGGATCTCGGGACGGTCGAAGGCGAAGATCATCACGCAGGCGGCGGTCTTGCGGCCGACTCCCGGGAGCGCCGTCAGGTAGTCGATCGCGACGGCACGGGGCACGCCCTCGAGCCAGTCGAGGTCCGGATCGGGGCCGAGCTCGCCGAGCACCGCCTGGATCCGTGGTGCCTTCGTGTTGGCGAGGCCGCCGGGGCGGATCGCCTCGATCACCTCGTCGGTCGGGGCCTCGCGGACCGCGCCCCAGTCCTCGAAAGCCGCCCGCAGGCCCCTGTAGGCGACGTCGCGGTTGTTGTCGTTGGTGTTTTGGGAGAGGATCGTCAGCACGAGCTCGTGAATCGGGTCTCCGTGCGGCTCGTTCAGCTTCGGCCCATACAGTTCGCGGAGCCGGTCGCGGATCGCGCGGACGCGCCGGGCGGAGGGCCGCTTCCAGCCCTTCGGCAGCGGGAAGCGCGGCCGGCGGTCGAGGTCGGTCGCGGCGTGGCCGTCCCGATCGCGCCTGCGCGCATAGCCCCGTTCACCGCCGCCGCTCATCGCCGCAGCACCATAAAGACGTCCCGCAAAGACGTGTCCACCGGGGAGACGCCCGCTTTCACAGGCGCCCGCCTTAAACGCGCCGGACCGCCTGATGGCGGCCCGAGCGCCGGGCGATTTTCGGCTTTGGTCCTACCCCACACGTTCCGCTGTGCGCAACGTGGTCCGACTTTCCGGAGCCGAAGGGCGTCGAAGGCTCCGGGTGTCGCCCGAGGTGCTGTATGCGGTCCCCCTATCGGCAGCGCGCCGGAGAATCTTTAGGAGAAACCCGCGCCGAGGCTATGCTCGCCGCCGATGTCGTCGCTGAGCGCCCCCGAGCCCCTCGAGATCGGCGGCCTCCGCACCGCCGTCCGCCGCAGCCCGGGCGCCGGAGTGCCGACCCTGTTCGTGCACGGCAACCCGAGCTTCTCGTTCGACTGGCTGCCGTTCGCCGAGCGCCTCACCGGGCCGGCTCTGACGCTGGACCTGCCCGGCTTCGGGGATGCGGAGCGGCCGGCGCCGGAGCGCTTCGACTGCTCGATGGGCGCCTACGCCGGCTGGCTCGGGGCGGCGATCGACGAGCTCGGCCTCGACCGCTTCAAGCTCGTCGTCCACGACTGGGGCGGGATCGCCCTGCAGCCGGCGAGCGAGCGCGCCGCCCGCGTCGAACGGCTCGTCGTGATCAACGCCGTGCCGCTGACCGCCGGCTACCGGTGGCACTGGATCGCCCGTCGCTGGCGCACGCCTCGGGTCGGCGAGCTGCTCAACCGGACGACGATTAGGGCCTCGTTCCGGGCGCTGCTGCGCTTCTCCCGCCCGGGCATGCGGACGATGCCCGACGACTGGGTAGATCAGACCTGGTCCCACTTCGACGCCGGCACCCAGGCCGCGGTGCTGGCGCTGTACCGATCCGCCAACCCGCGGGAGATGGCCGCCGCCGGCGCCAGGCTCGGCGAGCTCAGCTGCCCGTCGCTGGTCGTCTGGGGAGCCAAGGATCCCTATATCGGCCCCGAGTGGGGCAGGGCCTACGCCGCGATGCTGCCGGGCTCGGTGCTCGAGGAGGTCCCGGACGCCGGTCACTGGCCCTGGATCGACCGGCCGGAGCTCGTCGATCGGGTCGCCGGGTTCCTCGACGGGACCGGCGGGACGCCCGTTGCGGCGGCCGGCGCATCGGGTTAGCCCCACTTTCGGAAACGCCCCGCAACTCCTACAATCGCGCGTTGTGTCGCGACCGATCTCCTCCATCGGGAGCCGGCTGCCGCGGGGCTGGTCAGACCTGCTCCTGCAGCTCGCGCTCTTCTTCGGTGTCTACCAGGGCTACCAGGTGGTCCGAGGCCTCTCCGAGGCCCGGGAGGGCCTCGCCTTCGCGAACGCGGACAGGATCATCGACGTCGAGCGCGCGATCGGGCTCTACTTCGAGCCGGCGCTGCAGAAGGCGATGCTCGACTTCAGCTGGGTCATCGACGGCGCCAACTGGATGTACGTCAACTCACACTTCATCGTCACGACGTCCTTCCTGGCCTGGCTCTACCTGTTCCGCAACGAGCACTTCTACTTCGTCCGCAACATGTTCATGGTCGCGATGCTGATCGCCCTGACCGGCTACCTGCTGTACCCGACGGCGCCGCCGCGGCTGTTCCTCGAGAGCGGCCTGATCGACACGATCTCGGTCAACACGGGGATCAGCACCGACACGAACGCGGTCAGCCTGCTCGTCAACAAGTACGCGGCCGTGCCGAGCATGCACATCGGCTTCGCATCGATGATCGGGGTGACGGCGGTGATGCTCGTCAAGAGCCGGCCGGCGAAGGTCGCCTGGGCTCTCTATCCCCTGCTGGTGCTGTTCGTGGTCGTCGTCACCGGCAACCACTACTGGCTCGACGGCGCGATCGGCGCCCTCGTCGCCGCGACCTCGGCCGTGATCGCGCACCGGCTGCTGGCGCCGGTGCGTCCGACGCAGTGGGCGTTCCGGCCCGAGCCCGTCCGCGCGCCCGCCTGACCGGGCGGCCATCGGCGGCGCGCCGCACAGCGGGTGCGGTGGGCAGTAGGTTGCGGGCACGATGAGCGAGCCCCCCGGTCCCCCGTCGGCAGGCGGCATGCGTGAAGTCCGTACCGGA
Source organism: uncultured Solirubrobacterales bacterium (assembly GCA_963793415.1). Classification (GTDB taxonomy): domain Bacteria; phylum Actinomycetota; class Thermoleophilia; order Solirubrobacterales; family 70-9; genus CAXMST01. The sequence continues at coordinate 573,734 of CAWCAC010000002.1, forward strand.
CGCGAGCTGCGCAGCTATGCCCGCAACCGCCTGATCGAGTCGCGGCTGACGCCGAACGCGATCTCGATGACCGGCCTCGTCCTCAACGTGGCCGCCGCCGTGCTGATCGTCGAGGGCCACTTCGTGCTCGGCGCGATCGCCTTCATCGTCGGCTCGATCATGGACACGCTCGACGGCCGCTACTCGCGGATGTCGGGCAAGGGCTCCCTGTTCGGGGCCTTCCTCGACTCGACCCTCGACCGGGTCGAGGAGGGGGTCGTGATCGCCGCCATCGCCTGGAGCTTCGCCGACAGCGGCGAGGACGTCGCCGCCGCCTTCTGCGTGCTGGTCGTGCTCGGCTCGCTGATGGTCAGCTACACCCGCGCCCGGGCCGAGGCGCTCGGGGTCGAGTGCAAGGTCGGGATCGCGACGCGGCCCGTCCGGGTCGTGATCCTCGCGGCCGGCCTCCTGTTTGCGAACGGCGAGCTGATCGACGACGTCAACCTGCTGCCGGCGGCGATCTACGTGATGGCGGGCCTGACCGCGTTCACGACCGTGCAGCGGGTCTGGCACGTGCGCAGCGAGCTGAAGAAGCTCGATGCCGAGGCCGAGGCAGCGCCCCCGGCCGAGGCGACCGGCGCCTAGACACCCGCCCCAAACCGGTCGCGAGCGGGCAATCCCGCTCGTGAAAGGGTTGTAACCAAGCCGCTGCTGTGGTGTCATTGCCCCCGATCCCGGCTATGCGACCCCGCGGGGCGAGGTTTTTCACCCCCCACGGACGCGCATCGGCTTGTGTCCTGAAGATCCGGCAACTCTCGCCATCCATCTATAGGAGGCTCACGCTTACCCATGACTGACAACGTCCCCACACCCAGCAACGGCGGCGCCGCCAGCCCCGGCCGCAGCGATGACGGCAAGGTCCGCGTCGCGATCGTCGGTGTCGGCAACTGCGCCAACGCCTTCATCCAGGGCGTCGAGTACTACAAGGACGCCGACCCGGAAGAGGCCGTCCCCGGCCTCATGCACGTCGACCTCGGCGGCTACCACGTCTCCGACATCGAGTTCGTCGCTGCCTTCGACATCGACTCCGAGAAGGTCGGCAAGGACCTCTCCGAGGCGATCTGGTCCGGCCAGAACAACACGATCAAGTTCGCCGACGTCCCGCACATGGGCATCAAGGTCGAGCGTGGCATGACCCACGATGGCCTCGGCAAGTACCTCAAGCAGAAGATCACCAAGGCCCCCGGTGAGACCGCCGACATCGTCGGCATCCTCAAGGAGACGAAGGCCGATGTCCTCGTCTGCTACCTGCCGGTCGGCTCCGAGCAGGCGACCAAGTGGTACGTCGAGCAGGCCCTGCAGGCCGGCGTCGGCTTCGTCAACTGCCTGCCGGTGTTCATCGCCCGCGAGGACTACTGGGACGAGCGCTTCAAGGAGGCCGGTCTCCCGATCATCGGCGACGACATCAAGTCGCAGGTCGGGGCAACGATCGTCCACCGTCAGCTCGCCCGCCTGTTCCACGAGCGCGGCGTCGAGATGGCTCACACCAGCCAGCTCAACGTCGGCGGCAACATGGACTTCTTCAACATGCTCGAGCGCGAGCGCCTCGACTCGAAGAAGATCTCGAAGACCAACGCCGTCACCTCGGTGATGGGCATGGAGCTTCCCGCCGACGACGTCCACGTCGGTCCCTCGGACTACGTGCCGTGGCTGACCGACCGCAAGTGGGCCCACATCCGCCTCGAGGGCAAGTCGTTCGGCGACGTGCCGCTCAACGTCGAGCTCAAGCTCGAGGTCTGGGACTCCCCGAACTCGGCCGGCGTCGTCATCGACGCGGTCCGGATGATCAAGCTCGCCCTCAACAACGGGCTCGCCGGTCAGCTGGATGGCCCGTCCTCCTACCTGATGAAGTCCCCGCACACGCAGCGTCCCGACGCCGACGCGCGTGAGCACACCGAGGAGTTCATCGAGACCTACGCCCGCAAGGCCGCTGCCTCGCGCGCGAAGGAGGACGTCGACTCGCAGAAGACCGAGGCAGACGCCAAGGTCTGAGCGACGCGAGACAGCCGGATCTCGCGAGGGCGCGGCCGAAAGGCCGCGCCCTCTTTCTTGTGCACGTTGACGGGCCGCGCCCGTATCCGTGCCAGGGCGGACTACCTACGGGTAGGCCGCGCCCTCTTTTTTGCCCTGCTGAGGTCCTTGGTCAGGCCGGGGGCGCAGGCGGTGCTGCCGGCGGCGTCGTCGCCGGGGCCGCGGACTCGGCGCCGACACTGCGGCCGCCGAGGTCGAAGAAGAGCACCGTCGCGACCAGCGCCGCGATCGGCGCGGTCAGGGCCGAGCCGATGATGCCGAGGATGATTGCGCCGGCGGCGCCGCCGATGCCGGCGCCGATCGCGATCGCGACGATCGAGACGACCATCGTGATCAGGAAGGCGAGCAGGATCGTCGCGAAGACGGGCCACCCGTCGCCCTTGACGAGGTGGTGGCTGCGACCGAAGGCCTCGAACGCGCCCTCCTTCTCGGCGACGATCGCCGGCGAGGTCACCGACCAGATCGTCAGCAGATAGAGGCCGGGCACGATGAACAGCAGCAGGCCGATCGCGATCGCGATGCCGCGCAGGATGCTGTTGACGATCAGGGCGCCGATCGCCGGCGACGCGGCGGAGAGCAGCTCACCGGCGCTGAAGTCGCGGCGACCGTCGCGGATGTCCTCGACGAGCTTGACGACGAAGCCCGTGAACAGTGCGACCGCGATCAGGTTGACGATCGTGCCGAGTAGCGATCCGAGGATCCCGTTGATCTCCGAGGCGAGCCCCTGCAGGAGTCCGGCGACGATGAAGACGGCAAGCGCGGTGAGGATCAGGACGAGGAACTGTTCCCGGTAGATCCGGAACGTCTCGCTGATCACCCTGCCCGGATCGATGTGCCTGGCCGGCGGCGTTGCTGCTTCCACGTGTCTCTCCTCGAATCGACTGCTGAGGGTTCGAGTGTGCCACGTGTGGCACAAGGCGGCGATCCGCCTTCCGGCGCGGGGTGCGGCTTCGCAGCCGCGTAGGCTCCCGGCCGTGGATCCAGCCGACGAAATCAAGGCCCGGATCGCGGAGCTGCGGCTGCGCGCCGACGCCGGCGCCTGGGCGGCGGCGGGCTTCGAGGTCGAGGGCGGCCGGACGAGGATCGGCACGGTTCCGGTGCGCTTCGGCGAAGCGCACGGCTGGACCTTGGCGGGACCGGCCTCGACCGGCTTCGACGGGCTCCCGACGCAGCTCGGCCAGCCGGCAGACGGAGTGGACGACGAGCGGCGAGTCGTGCATCCCAACGGCGCCGTCGCGATCGATCACGTCGTCGTCTTCACGCCCTCGCTCGAGCGCACGATCGAGGCCTTCGAGGCCAACCGCGTCCGCTGCCGCCGGATCCGCGAGGTCGGGCCGCCGCAGCAGCGGCTGCGCCAGGGCTTCTTCCGCTTCGGCGAGGTGGTCGCCGAAGTCGTCGAGGTGCCCGCCGATCAGGCCGGACCGGAAGGCGCCGCCCGCTTCTGGGGGCTGACGATCACGGTCGCCGATCTTGACGGCGTCGTCGCCGACCTCGGCCCGCTCTGCGGCAGCCCCCGCGACGCCGTCCAGCCCGGCCGCCGGATCGCGACGATCAAGCGTGAGGCCGGGCTGGGTTTGCCGGTGGCGCTGATCAGTCCTGAGAGTGTCTGACGAGGCTCAGGCCGTCAGCCTGATCAGATCTGAGGCCTTCTCGGCAATCATGTAGGTCGGGGCGTTGGTGTTGCCGCGGGTGATCGTCGGCATCACCGAGGCGTCGACGACGCGCAGGCCCTCGACGCCGCGGACCTTGAGCTCCGGATCGACGACGGCGTCGTCGCCGACGCCCATCCGGCAGGTGCCGACGGGGTGGTAGAGGAGGATCGTGCGTCGGCGCACGTCCGCGGCGAGATCGTCGGTCGTCCTCACCTCTGGGCCCGGGTAGAACTCGCGTCCGGCGGCCGCGGCGAGAGGCTCCGTCGCCGCCAGCTCGCGCACGAGCTCGAGCCCACCGACGAGCGCGTCGACGTCGCTCTGCTCGGTCAGGTGGTTGCCGAGGATCCGCGGCTTCGCCATCGGGTCGGCGGATCGCAGCTTGACCCAGCCGCGCGACTTCGGCGCGACCAGCACCGGCGCCAGCGTGAACGCGTGCTGGTCCGACTCCTCGAAGCCGTTGTCGGCGAAGTAGGCCGGAGCGAAGTGGAACTGCAGGTCGGGTGCGATCGCCTCGCGGTCGGCTCGCGTCCACAGGAACGCCTCGGCGACGGTCGAGGTCAACGGCCCCTCGCCCTTCCTCAGGAACTCCAACATCGAGCCCGGCTTCTCGGCGTCGAGCAGCGACTCGCCGATCGTCGACTCCCAGATGCCGACGACGAACGGATGATCCTGGAGGTTCTCGCCGACCCCGGGCAGATCGACGCGGGGGGTGATCCCGAGCGGCGCCAGCTCGTCGGCGGGGCCGATGCCGGAGAGCATCAGCAACTGCGGCGAGCCGAAGGCCCCGGCGCTGAGGATCACCTCGCGTGAGGCGCGGGCGATCTCGACCTTGCGGCCGCGGGCGTAGCGGACGCCGGACGCGCGGTCGCCGTCGAATTCGAGGCCGAGCACCTGGGCCTTGGTCAGCACGGTCAGGTTCGGTCGCTTCATTGCCGGCCGCAGGAAGGCGTCGGCACTGCTCCAGCGCCGGCCATGCTTCTGGGTCGTCTGCACGCGGCAGACGCCGTCCGGCTGGCCGTCGTTGTAGTCGGGGTCGAGCGGGAAGTCGCGGGCCCGGGCCGCCTCGACGATCAGGTCGGTGAGCTTGCTCGGGCTGGTCGCGTCGGCGACGTTGAGGGTGCCGCCGACACCGTGGTTGTCCTTCTCGCCGGCGCCGCCCTCGCGACGCTCGGAGCGCTTGAAGTAGGGCAGGACCTCGTCCCAGCTCCAGCCTGTGCAGCCATCGGCGGCCCAGCCGTCGTAGTCGACCGCGCAGCCGCGCACGTAGAGCATCGCGTTCATCGAGCTCGATCCGCCGAGCGACTTGCCGCGTGGGACGTAGAGGCGGCGGTCGTCGCAGCCGGGCTCAGGCTCGGTCTCGTAGTCCCAGTCGAGCTTCGTCTGGAACTGCTGAGCAAAGGCTGCGGGGATCGTGATCTTCGGCGAGCGGCCGCGGCCGCCGGCCTCGATCAGCAGCACCTTGACGCTGCGGTCCTCGCTCAGCCGCGCCGCCAGCAGACAGCCGGCCGAGCCGGCGCCGACGATCACGTAGTCGTAGTCGTTCATCTCAGCCTTCGCCTCTCCACTCGCCCTCGACACGGCGTCAGCTGACGCCGCGGGCCAATCGTATGCGTCCCGGGCTGCCTCCTGCCCGAGTGCCGCGTCTATCCTCAGCGGGTGGCAACGAGCCCCCGCCTGACGATCGCCCACGTGAGTCCGTACACGTGGGGCCCCCACGACGAGGTCAACGAGTTCGTCGGCCGCTCCGCTGCGGAGCTGAGCGAGCGCGGTCATCGCGTCGTGATCGCGGCCCCGGTGACGACCCGCAAGGCTGTGCGCGAGTCGCTCAAGGGGATCGACCGCGCGCGCGATGACGTCCGCTCCCTGTTCGGGCCCGCCTGGAAGGGACAGCGGGTCGACGGCGGCGGTCCGCCGATCCTCGGGATCGGTCAGGGCATCCCGATGCCACGCGGGCCGAAGCCGCGGGCGGCGCCGTTCCCGCTCGACGTCTCGGGAACGCTCGAGCAGTTGCTCAGCTCGCTTCCCTTCGACATCGTGCACGTGCACGACCCGTTTGCACCGAGCGCCGCGTCGGGGGCGCTGCGGCACTCGCGGGCGCTCAACATCGGCAGCTTCCACGAGCCGACCGAGCGGATCCTCTCGACCCAGGTCGCCAGGCCGCTGGTCGAGATCTTCCTCGGCCGGCTCGACGCGCGGACGGTCTCGGGTGAGGCGACCCGGGAGTTGATGACACGCTTTTTTCCCGGCACCTACGAGCAGATCGCCGGCGGCGCCGACGCGGTCGAGCCCGAGTGGCCGCGCCCGGAATCCTCCGGTCCGGAGCGGCCGCTGCGGATTGCCTACTGCGGTCGCGAGGAGCGCGGCGCCCTGCGGCTGCTGCTGCGGGCTTTGCGCCGACTGCCGCTGGACGGCTCCTGGGAGGCGGTCGTCTGCCTCGACGAGACGATCCCGACGCCCCGCATCAACCGCGGGCTCGCCGCCCGAGTCAGCTTCACGCGCCCGGGGGAGACGACCCCTGAGGCGGTGCTCGCCGCAGCCGACGTCGTCTGCCTCGCCTCCGGCGGCCCGCGTCCGGCAGCCGGGCTGATCCACCAGGCTTTCGCCTCGGGGACGGTGCCGGTCGTCTCGCAGATCCCTCCCTATACGGAGATCCTCGGCGACGACGAGACGGGCCTGCTGTTCGCGCCCGGTGACGTGATCACGCTCGGCGCCCATCTCGCGCGGCTCGCCGGCGATCGCGCGCTGCTCGATGCCGAGCGCGTCAAGGGGCAGCCGAAGGCGCGCTCCTGGGAGGACGTCGCCGACGATCTCGAGGGCGTCTACGACCGGCTTGTCGCCCGGCGCCACGATCCGCGCGGCAACGCCGAGGTCCGCAAGCGGATCGCGCGCCGCCGGATGATCGACTGCGACCTGCACATGCACACCGACCACTCGAACGACTGCGCGACGCCGGTCGAGGTGCTGCTCGAGACGGCCAAGGACCGCGGTATGGGAGCGATCGCGGTCACCGACCACAACGAGATCTCGGGGGCGCTCGCCGCCCGCGACGCGGCCGAGCGCGACGGCGGCATCAAGGTGATCGTCGGCGAGGAGGTGAAGACGGCCGAGCAGGGCGAGGTGATCGGCCTCTTCCTCGAGGAGAAGATCGAGAAGGGGATGACGATGGCGGAGACGATCGCCGAGATCCGCCGGCAGGGCGGGCTCGTCTACGTGCCGCATCCGTTCGACCGCTTCCACTCGGTGCCCGACTACGAGCATCTGCTCGGGATGGTCGACCAGATCGACATCCTCGAGGTCTTCAACCCGCGCGTCGCCTTCAGCGGCTTCAACGAGGAGGCGGAGCGGTTCGCCGCCAAGTACCGGCTCGTTCCCGGCGCCGGCTCCGACGGGCACGTCGCCCAGGCACTCGGCAGCGTCCGAATCAGGCTGCACGACTTCGATGGTCCCGAGGAGTTCCTCGAGGCGATGCGCTCGGCCGACATCGTCCGCAAGCACAAGAACCTGGTCTACGTGCAGGCGTTGAAGTGGATGCAGGGGGCGCGCGGACAGGCCGGTGGCCGCAAGCAGGTGAGCCACCCGAAGCCGGTCCAGGGCGGCCGGCGTCATGAGGCGAAGCGGGCCCGCTCCTCCCGTCGCGACGGTCCCCCCGCTCGCGGCAAGAGTTGATTCAGGAGGGGATAACCGCGTGCAACCACAAGGAGAGCGGCCCCCCTCGTCAAAACGGTCCATCGCTGTGCCCACCACCGAGGATCAGATCAAGGAGAAGTACCTCGAGCGCGCGATCCGTGAGCTGAACCAGCTCACGCACGAGCTCCAGGACTGCGAGGCCTGCCCGCGCGGGAACCTGATGCCGGTGCTCGGCTCGGGCCACCCCCAGGCCGACGTGATGCTGCTCAAGTACGCGCCGAGTCCGGCCGAGATCGAGGAGGGCGTCGCCTTCTACGGGCGCGCCGGCACCGCGGTGATGAAGAGCCTGAAGCGGCTCTCGGTCGATCCGCTCGCCGTCTACGGGACCGTCTGCGTCAAGTGCCCGCTCTCCGATCCGTCGATGGCCTCGCCCGGCTGCGTCGCCCGGATCGTCGAGGAGATCCAGATCGTCGAGCCGCGCTGCATCGTCGTGATGGGCGACAGTGCGCTCGAGATCCTCAACGACGTCCAGGTCCCGATGGCGCGCGAGGTCGAGCCGCTGCCCGGTCAGATCCAGAGCCTGACGCCCTCGATCGACGTGATCTTCACGCCGGACATCGACGCCTCACTCGACTCCGAGAGCCCGAAGAAGGAGTTCTGGCGGGCGTTCCGCGCACTCGGCACCTGGTACGAGGACTTGCCTCCTTACTGACCCAGCGAGCCCCCCGGGCCCGTGGCTCTGGGAAGATCACGGGGTGAAGTCACTCAGGGGGATAGGAGTCCTCGTCGCGACGATCGTCGTCGCGGCCGTCGTCGGCTTCGGCGTGCCGCTGTTCTGGGTCTGGGCCGGCTCACAGGCCCAGGGCGGCTCGAACTCGTCCAGCGTCGAGTGGTCCTCGGCGATGCTGATCCTGTTCGGGATCATCTTCACCTACGGAATCGTGCTCTACATCGCCGGCTGGGTGATCTCGCGGATCGAGACCGAGGAGCAGGAAGCCCAGCGGCAGAAGTCCTCGTCGCGGAGCCCGTGGATGCGCGGAATGACCGACACCCGCGCGATCCGGCCGAAGGGCGCCGACCGCGTCTGGGGCGTCGAGACCGTCTTCGTCGGCACTACCCTGATCGTCACCGCGGCCTTCTGGCTCTGGTTCATCTTCCTCGCCGGCTCGCCGCTCCCGACCCAGTAACGCCCCGGTGGCCGCTGCGCTCAGCGTCCGTGCGGCGCTCGCCCTGTTCGCCATCGGTGCGATCGGCGGCCTGATCGGCGACGCCGCGCACGTTCAGGCGGGGGCGACCACCTACCTCTCCGATGCCGTTCCCTTCATCTGGGAGAGCGCCCTGTGGTTCCCGATCGCGGTTGGCCTGGCCACCGTGGCCACGGGCCAGCTGCGCCTCCTGCTCGGGCCGGTCCGGCCGCTGCCCGGGATCGACGGCGACGGCGAGCGGCTGCGCGAGGCGGCGGCGGGGATCGCCACGGTGCTGGCGATCTACGCGCTGACCGCGGTGCTCGCCGACGAGCCCGAGGGGCCGGCGACGATCCTGGTCGTGATGGCCGCGGTGCTATGCCTGCTCCGTTTCGGCTCCGGCGTTCCGGCCCTCGTCTGCGGGCTCGCCGCCGCCGTGCTCGGGCCGCTGGCAGAGATCCTGCTGGTCGAGGCGGGAGTGGCCGAGTACGGGCCTTCCTGCGATGGCCTGTTCGGCGTCGCCCTCTGGCTGCCGGCGCTCTACTTCGCCTTTGGCGCGGTCGTCTCCCGTCTCACCGAGCTGTTGATGGCGCCGGCGGCGTTGCCGGGCCCGGACTGAGGCCAGACCCGGTCGCGTCCGGGGCAAGCGCGGGCGCAGCCGCGGTCGCGATCCGGTCCAGGGTGGGGAGGCGGGTGGCCGCGAGACCGCGGATGACGAGCACGTCGAGGGCCGCCGCGTAGGGCGCGAGCGCGGGCGCGACCTGGGCCGGGCGTTCGCAGAAGACACCCGTGCGGCCCGGGTTGTCGAGGCGGGAGAAGTGTTCCTTCCAGGCTGCCGACCCGCGGTAGAAGCCCTCGTCGCGAGCGAGCCGGGTCTCCGCGTCGGCGCCGACCGCGGCGCGGACGTAGCCGATCAGCGCCGGCTGCCGGCGGCCCGCCGCCTCGGCGCCGGCGGCGACGCGGTCGCGAGCTGCGGCGATCAGCGCCGGCGTCAGCCACTCGACGAGCACGCCGTCGCCGAACTCACCGCCGAGCTCTACCGCAGCGTCACCGTTTCCGGCAACGAGCAGCGAGGTACCGGGAAGGGCGGCCCGCAGCGCCGGCAGCGCAGCGCGGATCCGCTCGAGCGACTCCGGGGTGGCGCTCGTCGTCAGTGCCAGCGAGAGCCGGGCCGGATCGAGACCGAGCCCCGCGACCCTCGCCGCGATCGCGGCCGGATCGCGGCGCCCCAGGTCGACGCCGGCGACACCGAGATCGAGCGCGGTGCTGCCGCCGGCGAGCGCGGCGAGCGTCTCTAGCCCGTCGCCGGCGCCATGGTCGTTGCTCCACAGCGAGCCGTAGCCGAGCTCCTCGCAGCGGCTCGCCAGCGGCGCCGCGACCTCGGGGTCGAGGCCGGCCGTGACCGCGAACCCCCGCCGAGCTCCCTGAGCCCGGGCGGCAGCGGCCGGCTCGCTCATCGCGCCTTCTCGAGCAGTGCCACGCACTCGATGTGCGGGGTCTGCGGGAACATGTCGACGGGGCGGACGCGGACGAGCCGGTAGCCGCCGTCGTCGACCATCTGACGGGCGTTCGGGGCCAGCGTCGTCGGATTGCAGGAGACGTAGACGATGCGCTCGGCCTCGCACTCGAGCACTCGCCGCACAATCTTGGCCGAGAGGCCGGCGCGCGGCGGGTCGATGACGACGACGTCGGGCTTGCCGGCTTCCTCGACCAGCGGGCGGATCCCGACCCGGGCGTCGCCGGCCCGGAAGGCCGCGTTCTCGATTCCGTTGAGCTCGGCGTTGAGCTCGGCATCGGCGACGGCGTCGTCGACCGACTCGATCCCCCAGACCTCGCCGGCGTCGGCGGCCATCGACAGGCCGATCGTGCCGACGCCGCAGAAGAGGTCGAAGAGGCGCTCGTCGCCGGACAGCGCCGCGTACTCGCGGGCGACCCCGTAGAGCAGCTCGGCCGTCTCGGTGTTGGTCTGCAGGAAGGCGGTCGCGGAAATGTCGAAGTCGAGGCCGCAGAGCCGCTCGCGCAGGCGCTCCTCACCGATCACGCCGGTCGGCCCGCTGGTCGAGCCGCTCTCCTGAGCGACCATCGTGTGCAGGTCGGTCGGAGGCTTGGGGATGTCGCCGGGCCCGGTCACCAGGCGAGTGTGGATCTGACCCGTGCGCCGGCCCTCGCGGACGACGAGGTTGCGGAGCACGCCGACACCGGTCGCGCGGTCATAGGGCGCGATCACGTGCTCGCGGGCCCAGGCCCGGACCTCATTGCGGGCGGCGTTGTTGCGCTCAGAGACGAGCCGACAGTCATCGACGTCGATGACTCGGTCCCAGCGCCCGCGCGCATGGAAGCCGAGCGCCAGCCCGGCCTCGGCGTCGCGGTCGGCGCCGAACGAGTACTCGGCCTTGTTCCGGTAGCGCCACTGCTCGACCGCCGGCACGATCGGCTCGATCTCGACGTCCTCGAAGCGGCCGATCCGCTCGAGCGCCTCGCGCACCTGAGTCGTCTTGTGCTCGAGCTGGCGCTCGTAGGGGAGACCCTGCCAGGGCGAGCCGGGGCAGGGCTCGGCGCCGTGCACGCAGGTGTCGGGGATCCGCTCCGGCGCCGCCTCGAGCAGCTCGACCGCGGTCGCCTCGGCGTGCGACTTCTTCGACTTGCCGACGCGGGCGCGGACCGTGTCCCCGGGCAGCCCGCCGGCGACGAAGAGGACGAATCCGGTCTCGGTCCTGGCGACGCCGCGACCGCCCTGGGCGAGCGAGTCGATCACGAGCTCGAGCTCATCGCCGCGGCGCGGGCGCGGTGGGCGCTCCGGCGTGGCGGCTGGGACGGAGGATGGGCCCTCGCTGGGCGCCGGCTCTGAGGCGGCGTCTGGCTGGTCGGATTTCATGCGCCTATCGTTGCAGCGGCGATGAGTCCGGCGATACGCGGCTACGAACGGCTCGCCGAGAGTCTCTGCTCGGAGACGGCCGTCCTCAACCACGGCTTCTGGTCAGGGTTGGCGCCGGCGGGCAGCGCGGCATCGGCGTTCCGGCGCAACCGGCGCCTGTTCAGCGACCGGGCGATCGCGACGCTGCGTGAGGCGGCCACGAGCGGGGAAGAGGAGAGCGAGCGGCGCCGGCGCGCCCGGCAGTTGCTCGCGTTCGCACTTGAGTCAAGGGTGCTGGCTGCACGTCTGCCCGAGGATGCTCGTGCCGCCGAGGCGGAGGCCCGGGCGCTCGTCCGGGCCGACGGCCGCTCGGTGCCGCTGACCCGGATCCGGGGCGCGCTCGTGGCGGAGCCCGACGCGGCCCGCCGGCGTCCCCTGCTCGCGGCCGCCGACGAGCTGGTCGCCGAGCGGCTCGATCCGCTGTTGAGCAGGGCTCGCGACCGCGAGATCGAGACGCTGGCGGCGGCCGGGTTCGGTTCGCGCAGCGAGGCGATCCTCGAGTCCGAGGGCATCGACCTCGCCGGTCTTGCCGCCGCCGCGTCCCGGTTCGTGGAGGCGAGTGAGGGGGAGTACACGGAGCTGCTCGAAGCCCGCACCCGCGAGCTCGGCCTCGACGCCGCCGACCTCGACGCCGCCGATCTTCCTGCCCTGGTCGAGGCGGGCGCGGCGTCGGCGCCGCTAGGAGCGGCGGAGCTCCGCGCCTCCTACGAGAGCTCGCTAGCTGGGCTCGGCCTCGACCCGCAGGCGGGCGGACGGATCACGCTCGACCTCGAGCCGAGGCCGGGCAAGTCGGAGCGCTCGTTCTGTACACCCGCCGTTGTCCCCGGCGACGTGCGGATCGTGATCGGCTGCGACGAGCGTGGCGGCGCCCGGTCGACGGCGCTGCTGCACGAGGCAGGTCACGCGCTGCACCGGGCCCACACGGATCCGGATCTCGACGTTCCGGCCCGCCTACTCGGCGACAGCTCGGTGACGGAGTCGTACGCGTTTCTGTTCGAAGGGCTGGCGACGGGAGCGAGCGACGACTTTGCGTCGCTGCTGTTGGTGCGCCGCTACTGCGCGGTCCTGATCGCCGAGCTCGAGCTCGAGCGACGCTGGGGCGCGATCGAACCCGCCGAGGGACGGGAGCGCTTCGGCCGGGCGATCGCCACGGCGACCGGGGTGCCCTCGTCCGGCGCGCGCTGGCTGCGCGCCCCCGATCCCGGCTTCTATGCGGCCCGCTACCTGCGCGGTTGGATGCTCGCGGAGCTCTGGCGCCGCGAGCTCTGCGCTCGCTTCGGCGAGGGCTGGGCCGGCGAGCCCGAGGCCGGGGCGTGGTTGAGCGGGCTCTGGGCGGACGGCCAGCGGCGCGACGCGCTCCGGCTCGCCGTCGAGGAGACGGCGAGCGGGACAGCGTCGGGCGGTCTGGGCTTCGAAGCGTTGGCCAGGGTCTAGGGGTCTAAGCGGCCAGGCGCTTCTCGATCGCGTCGAGGATGCTCTTGCGCGCCTTGTTCTGCTTCTCGTAGGTGCGGACCTTGCGGGCGTCGGCCTTGCTCAGGGCAGCGATCCGGGTCTTCACCTGGGCGGCGGTGAGCTCGTCGTAGGCGGTGATCGGGAACCCCGGGACGCCCGCGCGTGAGCGCAGCTTGTCGGCCTGGGCGAGCGGCTCATCGGCGACGTCGATCGCGGCCTTGCGCGCCTTGCCGACGTTCTTGCTCGCCGTCTTGCGCGCCTTTGTCGCCCGGGTCTCGGCCTGCTTGCGAGCCTTGGTCGCGCGCGCCTCGACCTCCTTGCGAGCCTTGGTCGTGCGGCTCTCGACCTCCTTGCGGGCCTGCTCGATCGCCTTCTCGACCTCCTTGATCAGGTCCTCGGTCTGCTTGCGGCCCTTGGTGACCAGCTTGCTGACGATCTCGTTCGCGTCGTCGCGGGTCATGCGTCCGCGCTTGACGGCATCGTCGACGACCTCCTTGAAGCTGCGCTCGAGCGCCTCGCGAAACGCCTCGACGCTCTTGTCGGCGCGGTCGGCGGCGCGGGCCGGCTTCTTCGCGGCCTTCGGCTTCGACCTGGCGGCGGTCGTGGCGCGCGGCTTCGCGGCGGCAGGCTTCTTCGCCGCAGGCTTCTTCCGTGCGGTCGTCGTCTTCTTGCGCGTCGTCGTCTTCTTGGCGTTGGCTGCCATCGATCCGTCCTCCGTTGGTTGACCCTCCGGCCACAACCTACTCATCCGGCGCCGGTTCGGGGCAGCGTCCGCCCCGATTCTGGTCTGCGGTTTGCGCGGACCTAGGCTTCGAGCCCGAACGTGGCCTCGACCGGAGCGTGATCGGAGAGGCGGATCGGCAGCGGCCGCATGCCCGGTTCGGCCGTCGGATCGGCGACCTCGCGTCGCGCCGACGGCCACTGCGCCGGCGGCTCGCGGATCTCCAGCCCGCGGACGAGCAGGTGGTCGATCACCGCCGCGCCCGTCGGCGCTGCCAGCCCGAGCTCGCGCTCGAGCTCGGCGAACAGCGACGGGCTCGAGGCGGGCCGCAGGTTGAGATCACCGCCGAACAGGAGCGGCCGCTCGCCCGCCCAGGCGCTCGCCGTCGACGCCGCGAGGCGGACGTCGGCCGAGGCCGCCTCGCGTTTCTCGGAGGCGTGCAGATTGGCGACGCAGATGTCGTTGCGGAGAACGGTGAACGCCATCCGCCGGGTCTCCGGTCTCCGTCTAAGCGTCAGTTCACGGCGCTCGCGGATGACCGGGGCGCCGAAGGCGCCCCGTGCCAGGGTCAGGTTCGAGCCGCCCTCCCAGGATGCGACCAGGTCGGGATTCGCGCCGGCGGCCAGGCGTTGCAGCGGGGCGAGCAGCGGCGGCAGGTTGCGGGCGGTCAACGCCAGGTGCGACTCGGCCCGGCAGCGGGTCGCGAGGCTCTCGGCCCAGCGCGGCGGGCACTCCTGCAGCAGTGCGATGTCCCAATCGGCGTCGGCGAGGACCGTCGCGAACTGCTCGAGCAGATCGAGGTTGACCTGCGCGTGCGTGTCGCCCCGCTCGGTCCGCCGCGTCAGCCGCGATCGCCAGGTGTGCAGGCCGGGCTGCGGGGCGCGGTCGCGCCCGTGGAACAGGTTCCAGCCAAGCACGCGCACTGCCCCGTCCGCCACGCGGCAAGTATCGGCTGCAGCTCGGCGGATGCGTTCGTGGCCCGGGGCGGGGGCGCGCTACGATCCCGCGCTTCCCATGGCACCGCACTTCCTCACCGGGCATGAGCTGTCCGCCGGAGATCTGGAAGCACTGCTCGAGCGCGCGGCGGAGCTGAAGGCGGGGCGCCCCGGGCTCGGTGCGGATTCGCTCGCCGGCGACTCGGTCGCCCTGATCTTCGAGATGCCGTCGACGCGGACGAGGATCTCCTTCGAGGTCGGCGTCGCCGAGCTGGGAGGCACGCCGCTCATCCTCCGCGGCGACGAGATGCAGCTCGCCCGCGGCGAGTCGATCCGCGACACCGCCCGCGTCCTCTCGCGCTACGTCTCCGCGATCGCGATCCGCTCGGGCTCGCACGAGAACGTGGCCGAGCTCGCGGTCGAGGCCGACGTTCCGGTGATCAACGCGCTGACGCCGCTGCACCACCCCTGCCAGGCGCTCGCCGACCTGCTGACGCTGCGCGAGCGCTTCGACACGCTCAGCGACCTGCGCGTCGCCTACGTCGGCGACGGCAACAACGTCGCCCGCTCGCTTGCGGTCCTCGGCGCTGCCGCCGGCGTCGACGTGGTCGTCTCCTCACCCGAGGGCTACACGCTCACCGACTGTCCCGAGGCGACGCTGATCTCCGATCCGCTCGAGGCGGCCGCCGGCGCCGACGCCCTCTACACCGACGTCTGGATCTCGATGGGGGAGGAGGACGCCGAGAAGAAGCGCAAGGCGCTCGGTCCCTGGCAGCTCAACTCCGAACTGCTCGCCGCCGCCGACGAGAGCGCGATCGTCCTCCACTGTCTGCCGGCCCATCCCGGCGAGGAGATCAGCGCCGAGGTCCTCTACGGCGACCGCTCCGCCGTCTGGGACCAGGCCGAGAACCGCCTCCACGCCCAGAAGGCATTGCTGGAGATGCTGGTCGGGGACTAGACCTCAGTAGAGCCCGTTGAGCCAGCGCGGCTCCTCGAAGTCGGCGTACTCCTGGATCGCGCCGTAGATGTGCTGGACGATCGACCGGCTGCGAAGCACTGACAATCTGCAGACGCCGTACGGGAGCTTGTTCCGCTTCAACCCGCTGCTGGAAGTTGGGCGGTGGTTGAGGGTGTGCTTCCGCAGACATGTTGTAGGGAGCTCGAGTGCGGTCAGCCAGTGCCGCTCGACTTCCTTCAGGGAGAGACCGTTGCCGAGGTAGACGTTGAGTGTCACGGTGAACCGCCCGGCTTCTACTTCGAAGCACTCGCGTAGGAAGCGGGCGAAGAACACGACCATCGGCCGATCGGAGTTGGCAAGGCTGAGGCGGCTCCTGCACTTGTTGCCTTCGGCCCAGTAGAGCATGCACCCGGCCTCATGTAAGGCGTCTCCCTCCCGAGCCCGCTCGCGGCCTTCGCTCTGAAGCGCCCGGCGTTCGTTGCGGTGCCGCTCGCTCCAGCGGTCCGCCCGCAGCTGCGCTCCGCGAAGGCGGTTGGCGCGTTGTTGCTCCGCGGAGAGCTGGATGTCGCGGACCCAAAGGCTCACGGTCGAAACCGAAACGCTCAGCTCGTCTGCGATCCGCTTCATCGAGACGCCGTCCGCCCTGAGCTGCCTCGCCATGGCGAACTTCTCAGGGAGATACGGATTCTCGGGCGGCGAGTGCATCCGGCCCGCCGAGCCTAGAAGCGGCCGCCGCACGCATGGCGCGCGGAATGTGCCTAAATAGACTCTCCCGGCGGCCCCGTCGTCTAATGGTTAGGACTCCAGATTTTCATTCTGGCAACCGGGGTTCGATTCCCCGCGGGGCTACTCACCTCCTCTAAGCATGTACCCAGAAATCGAAATCGGCCCGCTGACGCTGCAGACGTTCGGCATCTGCTTCGGGCTCGGGTTCATCGCCGCCGGTGCCGTCATCGCTCGTCGTTTCGGCGAGGTCGGCAAACAGCCTGACTGGGCCTACGAGATCGCCTTCGCGGCGCTGCTCGGCGGCCTGGTCGGGGCCCGGCTCTACTTCCTCTTCGACAACTGGGACGACGTCAGCGACGACCTGCTCGGCAACCTCTTCTCCGGCACGGGGCTCACTTGGTACGGCGGCGCGATCGGCGGCGCGCTCGCGGTGCTGGGCTGGGGCTGGTGGCGCGGGATCCTCAACCTCGGCCTGCCCGACCTCGCGGCCGCCCCGCTCGCGATCGGCTACGCGATCGGCCGCGTCGGCTGCCAGCTCTCAGGCGACGGCGACTACGGCAAAGCCTGGGACGGCCCCTGGGCGATGGCTTACCCCGACGGCACCGTCCCGACCGACACGCCCGTCCACCCGACCCCGATCTACGAGACGCTGGCGATGGGCTCCGTCGCGATCGTGCTGTGGACGCTCCGCGACCGCTTCTCCCGCGGCCTGCTGTTTGCCCTCTACCTGATTCTCGCCGGCCTCTCGCGCTTCCTCGTCGAGTTCGTGCGCATCAACGACGACGCAGCGCTCGGGCTCACCGAGGCGCAGCTTCTCAGCGTCGCGATGATCGCCGTCGGCGCGGTCTGGTTCGCAGTCAAGGCCTCGCGCGGTGAGATCCGGCGCGACCCCGCGATTCCGGCGATCTAGCGGGCCCGGTCCCCAGCCCCGGTCCTCCCGGCCGGCGCCTCAGGCTGAGCGCAAGAGGCCGCCGTCGAGCGGGATCACTGCGCCGGTCAGGTATGCCGCCCGCTCCGAGGCGAGGAAGGCGACGAGGTCGCCGTACTCATCCGGCGTGCCCAATCGGCCGGCGGGGACGTCGGTACCGGCGACCTTCTCGGCGGCCTCGATCGACCCGTACATCTGCGCCAGCCGGTCGGTGGCGAAGCGGCCGGTGCCGATCGTGTTGACTGTGATCCCGTCGCCGGCGACCTCGCTCGAGAGCGTCTTGAACAGGCCGACAGTTGCCATCCGGTGCGCGTTCGAGAGCGCCAAGCCCGCGATCGGCTCGCGCACCGAGGACGAGGCAACGTTGACGATCCGGCCCCAGCCGCGCTCGCGCATCGCTGGGATCGCCGCCTCGATCAGCGTCTTCGGCGCGAGTACGAGCGACCGGTAGGCCAGCTCCCACTCCTCGCGGGCGTGATCGAGTGCCCCTCCCGGCGGCGGCCCGCCGGTGTTGACGACGAGGATCTCGAGCGGCCCGAGCAGCCTTTCCACCTCCGCCGGCAGCTCAGCGAGCCGATCGAGGTCGGTCGAGTCGGCCTCGATCACGACGGTCTCGCCGTCGAGTTCCGCCGCCGCCTCTTCGAGGTCGCCCCGGTTACGCGCGCAGAGCGCGACCTTGGTGCCCTCGCGGGAGAGCGACCGGGCGATACCTCGGCCGATGCCGCGGCTGGCGCCCATTACGAGCGCCGTCCGGCCGCCGATCCCGAGATCCATGCTCCGCGACCCGCCCCGACCTCGGCCTACGAGAGCTTGCCGTAGAGCAGCAGGTTGGTCTTGTCGTCGGGATCGGCCTTCGCGTCGAACGCGGCGCCCTCGACGTAGTCCCTCTCGGCGCCGTCGGCCAGGTACTGGACGATGATCGCGTTGTAGGGCTCGCCGTTGTCCTCGACGGTCACCTCGAACGTGTACTCCTTGTTGAAACCGTCGGTGGCGCCGCTCTCGCCGACCGCGTTGATCACTGCGGTGCAGGGAACTCCGCTCGAGCCGAGCTTGTTGACGAGCTGCGCGTACTCGGCCATCGCCGGATCGGTCCCAGCGCTCATCGCGTCGCCGGCCTGCTTCGCCATCTGCTGGGCCTGATCCATCTGGCCCTTGAACTTGTCCATGAAACCCATGATCCGTCTCTCCTGACTCCGTGACCTGACGCCGCGGCCGAGCCTATCGCCGGGCGACCCCGTGCGCGACCCCCTTGGCCGGCTTGCCCGTCCGCTACCTTGCCCGGGCACCCGGGCGGTTAGCTCAGTTGGGAGAGCACCTGCCTTACAAGCAGGGGGTCACTGGTTCGAGCCCAGTACCGCCCATGCCGCCGCCGCGGAGCCGGTCCCCCGAATCCCGTCGCTCCTGCTGATGGTTCCGGGCGGAACGCCCCAGCACCTGTAGCCTCACTCAGCAGACGCGACGGCCGGTGGTTCTCGAACACCTGCATCTGTCGGCGACTTCCTCGCTACTTTCGTCCCTCGCCTCAGCGCAGTTCCTCAACGGTTCTGCACCAAAGGGAGTCGAGATGTCGGCAAGTGGTGACCAGGTCCGTAGTTCGTCGCGTGGGACCGCAGGCCACCGCCGCGCCACCGCCACAGCTGCCCTCTTCGCGGCCCTGATCCTGGCCGCGCCCACCGAGGCCGGCGCCGCTGAGAACAAGCACGGCTCAGCCTCCACGACGGAGGTCGGCGCACAGGTCGGAGCGCAGATCAGCGCCTCCACCAAGAAGCAGATCAAAGAGCTCAACAAGCAGATCAAGACGCTCAAGAAGGCCGACAAGAAGCTGGGCCAGCAGATCGCCGCCCTGCAGGGGGGAACGCAAGGCCCCAAGGGCGACACCGGGCCTCAGGGCCCCGCCGGCCCCAAGGGCGCGACCGGAGACACCGGTGCCGCCGGCCCCAAGGGTGCGACCGGAGACACCGGTGCCGCTGGCCCCCAGGGTGCGAAGGGCGACACCGGCAACACCGGCCCCCAGGGCCCCCAGGGCCCCCAGGGTGCGAAGGGCGACACCGGCGACACCGGCCCTGAAGGCCCCCAGGGTGCGAAGGGCGACACCGGCAACACCGGCCCTCCAGGCCCCTCCACCGGCCCCGCCGGAGGCGCCCTCAACGGCACCTACCCCGACCCGACCCTCGAGGTCAGCGGCGGCCCCTGCGCCAACGGCGAGGCGCTCACCAACGTCACCGCCCTGGCGGCGCTGGTCTGTGGGCCCGGCGTCTACTCCGACGGCGACGACGAACAGATCGGGGCCGGCAACGAAAACGTCGGGGCCGGGGCCTCGTTCCCGGCGCTGACCTCCGGCGCCCGCAACTCAGCGCTCGGCTACCACGCGCTCACCTCCAATACCGGGGGCGATCACAACTCGGCGATGGGTGCCTTTGCGCTCGCGTCCAACGTCGGCGGGACCCGCAACACGGCGACGGGTTACGCCGCGCTCAGCGAGAACGACTGGGGCACCAGCAACTCGGCGACGGGTTACTTCGCGCTTGGCTCCAACATCGAGGGGGGCAACTACAACTCCGCAACGGGTGCCGACGCGCTCTACGCAAACACCACCGGCGACGACAACTCGGCGACGGGTTACAAAGCGCTCGAGAGCAACCAGACCGGCGACTCCAACTCGGCGATGGGTGCCAATGCGCTCAAGTCCAACACCGCCAGCAACAACACTGCGACGGGCGCCAGCGCGCTCAGGAACAACACCAGCGGCACCGGCAACTCGGCTTTGGGTCGTGACGCTCTCTTCTCCAACATCGGAGGCAGCAGCAACTCGGCGACGGGCTACAACGCGCTCTACGCCAACACCACCGGCGCCAGCAACTCGGCCACGGGCTACAACGCGCTCGCGAACAACGAGACCGGGTACCAGAACTCGGCGACTGGCGCCGACGCGCTCTACGCCAATACCACCGGGTACCAGAACTCGGCGACTGGCGCCGACGCGCTGGACGCCAACACCGACGGGGTCCACAACTCGGCGCTTGGCTTCAACTCGCTCTCCGCCAACGACGGCGGCAGCCACAACACAGCGGTGGGTGTCAGTGCCCTGTCGGCGAACGTCTCCGGCGACCACAACATCGGAATCGGCAGGAGCGCCGGCTCCAGCCTGACCACCGGCGACCAGAACATCTACATCGGCAACGCCGGCGCCGCCGCCGAGTCGGCGACCACCCGGATCGGCGACTCCGACCAGACCCGCGCCTTCATCGCCGGGATCAGCGGCAAGACAACAGGCGGCGTCGCGACCCAGGTGCTGGTCGACTCCAACGGCCAGCTCGGCACCGCAAGCTCCTCGCGGTCGGTCAAGCAAGACATCAACCCGCTCGGCAACCTCGGGCGCCTGAACCAGCTCAAGCCGGTCAGCTTCCGCTACCGGGAGGACCCCGACGAAAAGCACTTCGGCCTGATCGCCGAGCAGGTGGCCAAGGTGCTGCCCGAGCTTGCGGTCTACGACGAGGAAGGCAAGCCCGAGACCGTCCAGTACCAGGAGCTGCCGGCGCTGCTGCTGGCCCAGAACCAGGCGCAGCAGCAGCAGCTCGAGCGCCAGCAGGCACAGATCGACAAGCTGTTGCGGCAGGCCCGCGGCAGCCACGCAAAGCCCTAGTCCCTGTCTCGCAGAGTTCGCCGCGCCATTGGGCACCAGCCCCGTTCTGGTGCCCCCCGCAAGACACCGTCAGCAGGACTGCTAAATAGCTAGTCCTGTCTTCTGCTACGTTCGGTGTCAGGCGGCCGGCTGTTCTCCTGCACCAGGATCTGTCGGCGACTTCCTCGCTACCTTCGACCGCCGCTCATCGCAGATCTGATCGGGGCTCTGCGTAACCGGGGAGTTGAAATGCGCGCAGCCGAAGGCCGTGTCGGTCAGTCGTTGTCCATCAAGGTCGCAGGCGGCTGCATCGCCTGGGCGGCGGCTCTGTTCGCCGTCATCGCCCTCGCCGCGCCGGCGAACGCAACCTCCTCTGACTCCAACCGTGCCGCGAACTCCAGCAGCGAGCCCGCTGCGCAGATCAGCGCGTCAACCAAGAAGCAGATCAAGAAGATCAACAAGCAGATCAAGAAGCTGAACAAGCAGATCAAGGCCCTACAGCCGGGACCGCAGGGCGAGACAGGTGGTCAAGGGCCCAAGGGCGATACCGGCGGCCAGGGGCCGACCGGCCCCGCAGGCCCCGCCACCGGACCCGCCGGCGGCGCCCTGCACGGCAACTACCCCAACCCGACCCTCAACGTCAGCGGCGGCCCCTGCGCCAACGGCGAGGCGCTAACCGATGTCACCGCCCTGGCGGTGCTGGTCTGCGCGCCTGCCGTCTACGCTGACGGCGCCGGCAACGTCGGCGCCGGCGCCTCGTTCCCGGCGCTGAGCACCGGAACCCGTAACACGGCGGTAGGCAAAGACGCGCTGCTGTCGAACACGACCGGCTCCGACAACTCGGCGCTCGGCAATGAGGCTCTCTCCGCCAACACGACGGGTACGGGCAACTCGGCGGTCGGCCGCAACGCGCTCGTTTCCAACACCGAGGGCGTGGACAACACGGCGCTCGGCAAGAACGCGCTCGGCAACAGCACAACGGCCAGCGACAACTCGGCGGTCGGTCGCAGTGCGCTCGCCGCCAACAGCACGGGCACCCGCAACTCAGCGCTCGGATCCAGTGCGCTCAACGCCAACAGCACCGGCACCAACAACTCGGCGGTCGGCCAGCAGGCGCTGTTCTCGAACACGGTGGGCAGCAACAACTCGGCGCTCGGACAGGGAGCACTGCCTAACAACACCACCGGCAATGCCAACTCCGCGCTCGGCGCGAACGCGCTCAACTCGAACGACACCGGCACCAACAACTCGGCGGTCGGCCAGCAGGCGCTGTTCGCCAACACCACCGGCAGCGGCAACTCGGCGCTGGGCCGCAACGCGCTCGTCACCAACATCGACGGCGACGACAACACGGCGCTCGGAAAGAACGCACTCGGCTCCAACACGGCGTCCGGCAACACGGCGACCGGTGCCAGCGCGCTCGCGACCAACACTGCCGGCAACTCCAATACGGCAACTGGCGCCAACGCCCTGCAAGCCAACACCACGGGCTTCAGCAACTCGGCGCTCGGAGCCAGCGCCCTCTCCTTGAACACAACCGGCCAAAGCAACACGGCGATGGGTGTTACCGCCCTCGGCCAGAACGGCGACGGCTTTGGCAACTCGGCCGTCGGTGAAGACGCGCTTTTCAAGAACCAAAGCGGCGACAACAATGTCGCGATGGGTGTCAGCGCACTCATCAACAACACCACCGGCAGCTCCAACGTGGCGCTGGGCGGCAGCGCGCTCGGCAACACCAACGGCTTCGGCAACGTGGCGCTGGGCGCCGTCGCGCTGCTCGAGCAACACCCGGGCGGCGACAACATCGGGATCGGCAGACGGCCGGCATCAGCCTGACCACCGGCAGCCAGAACATCTACATCGGCAACTCCGGCGTCGCCGGTGAGTCGGCGACGACCCGGATCGGCGACTCCGACCAGACCCGCACCTTCATCTCCGGGATCAGGGGCACGACCACAGGCCAGGCGAACGCCGTCTCGGTGCTGATCGACTCCAACGGCCAGCTCGGCACCGCAAGCTCCTCGCGGTCGGTCAAGCAAGACATCAACCCGCTCGGCAACCTCGGGCGCCTGAACCAGCTCAAGCCGGTCAGCTTCCGCTACCGGGAGGACCCCGACGAAAAGCACTTCGGCCTGATCGCCGAGCAGGTGGCCAAGGTGCTGCCCGAGCTTGCGGTCTACGACGAGGAAGGCAAGCCCGAGACCGTCCAGTACCAGGAGCTGCCGGCGCTGCTTCTGGCCCAGAACCAGGCGCTGCAGGCGAAGCTCAAGCGCCAGCGGGCGCAATACGGGGCGCAGAACCGTCACCAACAGAAGCAGATCGACCGGCTCCTGCAACAGGCCGACGGACGCTGATTCGGTTCGCCCTCGCCGCGGCGAATGTCCCGTCGCCTCAGGGGCCTGAGAGGTCCGATCGATTAGGCACCAGCCTCGTTCTGGTGCCCAAATCGGGAGTGATCCACAGCAATCCTCGGCTATCTGGACGGGAAAGAGGAACGCTGCAACGGACGACATCCGGCTTGCCAAAGCCAGATTCCCCGATCCAAGGGCGTCAACTGCCCCACGCCTTACAAGCAGGGGGTCACTGGTTCGAGCCCAGTACCGCCCATCGATCCGCGGGCTCGGGACGCTCGGCATCTCAGTCGACAAAACCAGGAATTCGAATACAGTTGCCCGGGCCGCCGAGCGCACCTCCCGGAGGATGCCTGACGATGATGCGAACGAGCACGAGAGGATCCCTCCGGCTGGCCGCGGCCGGATCCGTCCTCGCCCTCGCCCTTGCTGCCTGCGGAGGCAGCGATGAGACGACGACCTCGGAAACCGAATCGCCCGACGCGGTCGCCAAGGCGCTCCTCGTCTCACTGGCGAGGGGCGATATCGATCAGGTCTGCGAGCGGATGACGAGCGACTTGATCGCGACGACGGAGCAGGAGGCCGGCGCGCCCTGCGAGAAGGCGTTCAGCTTCACCGAGAACAACGCCAGCGATGAGAACGTCGAGGTCGCGGAGGCCGGCACCTACACGACGATCGAGGAGACGGACGCGACCGCCACCGTGGACGGCCAGACGAGCGAGGGCTCGCTCTCCATCGAGCTCGAGAAAGTCGACGGCGCCTGGCTCGTCGACGAGCTGGGCCCCGGCGACGGAGGCGGGGGAGCGGCGAGTGCAGGCTGACGGCGAACAGGCGCTCGATCCGGCGGCAACGCAACGCGCGCACATCCGCGCGCTACTCCGTGACCGCCGGTCGATCTTGCTCGGCGCGATCAGTGTCCTGATCGCCACAGGGGTCACCGGCGCGCTGGCGGGCGCGCCGTGGGCGATCCTCGCGCTCGCCGGGTCGGTGCTCGTCGTCTACCTGGTCTTCTGGGTCTACGCGGGGATGCTCTCGCAGGAGGACTTCTTCCAGGTCTACGCAGCCGAGCGCGGGCTCGAGTTCGGCGGTGGGCAGTCGCGGCTGCCGCCTGCGACGACGCTGCTCCGCAGCGGGAGCAGAAGCTACGGCGACGCGACGTTCGCGGGTTCACTCGCAGGGCGGGTCGACGGGGTGCTCTCGCTCTGGACCTACGTCACGACCTACACCGACCACGAGGGGGATGAACGGGAACAGAGCCACGGCTACACGATCGCGCTGGCCGAGGTGCCCGAGGCGCGGACGCTCTTCCACCGCCTCGTCTTCCAGCCCCGCATCGGGCCGTCCTCGCTCGACTGGCTCGAGGACAAGTTCGCCGACCGCCAACGGGTCGAGATTGAGAGCGCCGACCTCGATTCCCGCGCCGAGATTTTCATCGCACCGGGCGATGACTTGAACCGGGCTCGGGAGCTGTTCTCGCCCTCGTTCATCGACTGGGTCATGAACCACGAACTCGCGCCGGGCTTCGAGATCGAGAACGGATGGGTCGCGACGGCGGTCTGGCCGGTGACCAGCGATCCGAAGCGTCTCGATGCGCTCAGCGAGGCATGCGCCGAGGTCAGCGAGCGCCTCGCCGCGGAAGCGCGCGAGGCAGGCCTCGCGGCCGACCCTTCGCAGCCTCCCTTCAAGCCGCGCTCGGTGCTCGCACAGACGACGGAGAAGCGCCCGCCGGCGCGCCGCCTTTCCGCCGCGCTCGCGTGGCTTGCCTTCACCGTCGCTGTCTTCGGCGCGATCGCTGTCGGCACCGTCGCCTTCGGCGAAGACGATCGCGACCCGAACGCGCCCGGCTCGGGTGACACCCCGGCTGCGCTCACGAACCCGAACGAGGAGTTCGATGCGGACATGCTCTCCGGCATCGCGCTCTACGACAAGGGGAATGGCGCGAGCGGCCGGGACGTCGACGGCGTCGGGCTGGTCGCCGGGATGGCGCCCGCCGAGATCGACGCCTGGATCGCCGACGCGACCAGCCGCGGACTCATCAAGGTCACGGGCGGACCAGGCTCGACGGCACGGATCAGCTTGACGCCCACCGGCGAGGACACTGAGGCCCAACCGTAAGACGGTCCAATATCAGGAACTGCCCGCGCTGCTGCTGGCCCAGAACCAGACCCAGCAGCGCCGGCTCGAACGCCAGCAGGCTCAGATCGACAAGCTGCTGAGGCGGCTGCGCGGCAGCGACTCAAAGCCTAGTCCCTGTCTCGTAGAGCTCGCCGCGCCATTGGGCACCAGCCCCGTCCTGGTGCCCAAATCGGGAGTAATCCACGGTAATCCCCGGCTATCTGGCCGGACGAGCGGGACGCCGCAACGGACGACATCCGGCTTGCTGAAGCCAGATGTTCGGATGCAATTCGATCGACTCGCCCTGCCTTACAAGCAGGGGGTCACTGGTTCGAGCCCAGTACCGCCCATCGCCGGAACCTGAGCGGTCAAGGCTTCTGGCTCTTGCTGCACCAAGCAGACCGAACCGGAGCGGCCGAGGTGGGTGAGGGGCCAGCTCGAATGGCAAATCACGCGGACCTGGAACTCTGACGCGATTTGCGTACCTATACGGTCGGTAGATCGTGGCAAAGGTCGCCGACCAGCGCCTGACGCTTCCGTCGGTAGTCCTGCAGGTCGATCCCGGCGCCGCCGCGTTTCGCGCGTCGCTCAGGCCTTGGTTAGCTCGAGCTGGCGGTCGATCTCGTCAGTCGAGCGACCGCATTCGGCGGCGATCGCCCGCAGCGCCGTGAGCAGCTCCACGAGCCGGGCGCGAAACACGGGGTGGTCCCGGCTTTGGCCTCGCACCTGTTCGAACCCCAGGCGGACGAGGTCGTCGAGCTCCGGAGCAAGGGCGACGAAGCGGGTCCGGCCCTCGGGTCCGGCGCGCTCGAGCCGGACCGGATCCCCGCGCGCGAACTCCGCGAGCACGTGCGTCATCGCACCTGCAGCCGTGTCCGCTGTCGTCGGGTCATTGAGACTCGGGGAGAGTGCCCGCAACGCGACGTCGGCGAGCTGGCGCACCGGAAAGCCGACGTCCTGGACGAGGGTCCGCTCCTCGCCGATCTGGATCATTCCGGCGATCCGCTCGGCCAGCGCCTCGGGGTCCGTTGTGGCCTCGACCGTGGCGACCTCGGTCCCCGCGATCACGAATTCGCCGATCTCGACTCGTTGCGTGATGACGGCATCGCAGGACTCCGCGAGCGCGAGCACATCCCTGGGGATCGAGTTGAGGAATCCCGCCCGAGGCGCCACCACCGTCGCGGTCGCGCCCGGCCACCCCTCGCCGCCTGCCGGAGCCTCCCCGGGCTTGCCGAATCCGCTCGGATACGGCTCCCTCGCGCAAGCGACCGCCTCGGTCGTGATCCGAGCGATCACCGTCGAGGCCTGCAGTGAGACGACCGTGTTCTGGATGAAGGCGGCGAACAGGGCAAAGGCCAGCACCGACGCCAGGACCGCGATGGTGAGCACGAGGTTGGGCGCATCGACGCCCTCGGCGAGGCTCACCGTCGAGAGCCGGCCGAGCGCGATCAGCGAGTAGACGAACAGGCCCAGGAACACGGCTAGGGTCGCCTGGCTCAGGCGATCGTTCTGAAAGGTCCGGAGGACGCGCGGGCCGAGCTGTTGCGAGGCGAGCTGCAGTGCCACGACCGTGACCGAGAAGGTGATGCCCGCGACCGAGACCGTCACCGTCGCGATCGTCTCGAGCAGACCGCGGGCGCTGTCGCGGTCCGAGGTCGTGAACACACCGATCGATCCCCCACTGGCTGAGTCGAGCAACGGGATGACGAACCCGAGCGCACCACCGGTCAGCATCGCGATCAGCGGCAGGAACCAGAAGCTTCGCCGCAGCATGTCGATCGCGACCGGCCGATCCGCCCAGAGCGATTTCACGAACCTGGC
This sequence comes from uncultured Solirubrobacterales bacterium, assembly GCA_963793415.1. Lineage (GTDB taxonomy): Bacteria > Actinomycetota > Thermoleophilia > Solirubrobacterales > 70-9 > CAXMST01. The sequence goes on from CAWCAC010000002.1 coordinate 600,810, forward strand.
AATGCGTGCAGCGTCGCGAACGGACCGGACGCCGACGCGCCGGTTTGGCGTCTGCGGGAGAGGGAAGAGCCGACCTGGGAGCCCGACGAACCCGCCCGCAGCTGTGACCCCGCCAGAACGAGCATCGGAGCAGGAACGCACCCAGCGCAGCCTCAGCCTGACGACGGGCGGGCTGACGCTGCTCGGCGTCATCCTCAGCATCGGCTTCACGGTCGGCTTTGGTGTGAGTGGTCCACTCGGGCTGCGGCTGCTGAGCGGCCTCGGGGCCGTGGTCGTCCTCGTCGCGGTTGTGAAGCTCGGGACGGCGACGGGCCGCGGACCGATCGCTCGTCTCGCCAACTGGGTAATCGGCGCCGATCAGCCGTGAGCGCCGGCAACGATCAACGGGGTCGGTCGCGCACCCGCGCCTACGTTCTGCTCGCCTTCGGGATGGCGATCTTCGGGAGCGGGACCCCGGTCAGCAAGTTGGTCACCGATGCTTTTCCGACCTTCTTCGCCTCTGGGGTGCGGATGCTCCTCGCGACGATCGCACTGATCCCGCTGATGGTCCTGGAGGTGCGCCGCAACGACGCCGGTCGCTTTGTCCCGCAGATCTCGCGCGCCGACTGGCTGCGGATCGGTGGGATCGCGGTCGCGGGAATGTTCCTGTTCAGCGTCTTCATGCTCTACGGGATGCAGGAGGTCAGCGGAGCAGTCGGGAGCATCGTGATGGCAACGACTCCGGCGGTCACCGCGGCCGGCTCGGTGATCTTCCTCCGGGACCGGCTCGACCGCTGGAAGGCGCTCGCGATCGCGCTGGCTGTGGGTGGAGTGCTGGCGGTCAACCTGGGCAGTACCGGAGACGGCAGCGGCAGCGACATCGTGCTCGGGTCGGCCCTGGTCTTCGGTGCGGTCTGCGGCGAGGCCGCCTACACGCTGATCGGCAAGCGCCTGACGGCCGATATCTCGCCACTGACGATCGCCGCCCTCGCGGCGGCACTCGCATCACTGCTGTTCGCCGTGCCGGCCGTTCTCGAGATCAGCGAGGTGCAGTGGGACTCGCTCGACGCCGGCGATCTCCTTGCCCTCGCCTGGTGGGGCCTGGGAACGATGTGCGTGGGGTCGGTCGTCTGGTACGCAGGAGTGAAGCGGGTGCCCGGGACGACCGCCTCGGCATTCATGGGAGTGATGCCGATCTCGGCGCTACTGCTCTCCTACCTCCTTCTTGGCGAGGCGTTCGAGCCGATCCACGCCGTCGGGATGGCGGCAGTGCTCGCGGGCATGGTCGCGGTTACCCGGAGCGAAGGCGCAACTGAGGATTGAGCTCCGCGTCGGTAGGGTGGTGCCAATGCTGAAGAGCCCGAAACTGATGCTGCTCGGGGTCGCGATCATTCTCGTCGCGGTCTTCGCCGGCGCGTTCATCCATCCGCTGCTCTTCCTGATCGGCCTCTCGGTGCTGATCGTCGCTTTCATCCCCGAGAGCTGACCTCGAACGAAACGGGGCGACCCGAAGGCCGCCCCGCTCGGTTCGGGTGTATGGGAGGGACGTCACCCGAAGGCGACGGTCACCTTTCCGATCGGCGTGCCCTTGGCGATCTCGGTGCCGAACGTCGCCGAGAGCGCTTCAGCCCCAGGCTTGGCCAGTGCCGCCTTGATCCCGGACACGGTCGCGCCCTTGTCGCTGACCTTGGCCTTGTCGAGGTCGAGGCTGAGCAGCTTCACCTTCGTCTTGCCGGCGTAGGCGAAGAGGTTCGACTTCTTCTTGCCGATCTTGACCAGGAAGTTCTTCACGGCCAGCTCAGCACCGCCGCCGGCGAACTCGAGGCCACCGCGGTGCTCGATCTTGCCGGTCAGATCCCGGTCCAGCTCCGCCTTCGTGATCGGGAAGGCGATTCCCTTTGCGCCTGCCTTGGCGGGCTTCAGTGGTGTCACCGAGACGCCGAGGTCGGAAAGCGCCTCGAAAGTCTTCGCGTTCGGCTTCAGTGTCGTCTTGCCGAGCTTCTTGGCGTCAGCTGTCGCGGTCATCCCGAAGGTGAGCGCAAGGGCCGCAAGGGCCGCGAGGGCGACGATCAGGCGACGCCCAGATGAGATCGCAGATCCGGTGGTCACGATCACTCCTTCCGTTCGTGCTTCCCCCTCGCCCACCCCTACGGGACGGACGGGCAGTCGGATCACTTCCTCCGCAGGGACCGTCTGGACGACTCCGCCGTCGGCGGTCAGACGTTGAAGATGCCCCGCACGAGAAGGAAGGCTCCGGCGCCGACGAGCAGCACGGTGACCGCGGTGCGGCCGTGATCGGAGATCAGCCGGCGGAGGCCGTCGAGCGCCCGCTGGCCGGTCTTCGGAGCCAACTTCGTCGCCGCGAGCGGTGCCCACGCCGGCAGCGAACAGATCGAGACGACGACGAAGATCAGGAAGATCCGCTCGGGCGTGCCGAGGTCTCCCGCGGCGATCTCCTTGGCGATCACGACGATCAGCGCCAGGGTCGTGAAGTTCGTCGCCATCGAGAAGACCCCGAACGGAAAAGCCGCCTCCGGCCGCCCGGCGAACGAGCGCCGCCTTTTCTCCTCGGCGCTCGCCGCCTTGCCCCTCGGGCGCCGCAGCGGATGCTTGCCGGTGTAGAAGACGGCGCCCCCGATCGCGAGCAGGCCGGCCCCGAGCAGGATGTCGAGCGTCGCGCTCAGCTCCGGCTCGGTCGGCAGCTCGATCAGGTGGCCCGCGAAGACGAGCAGGACGACGATCACGAGCAGGGTCAGCACGGCGCCGAGCGCGTAGTGGTTGGCAGCGCGCCTGCCGCCGGTACCGAGCACCACGGTCTGCTCGGTCAGCATCATCGGGCTGACGGCGCCGCCCAGGCTGAGCGGCAGCAGCAGGAGGAGCGCTGCGATCACGCGGTCAGATCTTCGCGTGCGGGTACTCGGGCGAGCGGCCCTGGAAGGAGAGGATCTTCGGGTTCTGGACCACGCCCTCGCCGATCTCGATCGCGCGGCTCAGGGTCGGGTCCGCCGCCCAAGCGTCGGCCCCGCCGAGCGCGGCGGGCAGGTTCGGGATCAGCGCCCGGCTGATCTCCCAGGTCGCCGAGTCCCACAGCAGCGAGGGGCTGTGGTCGACGGCGTAACAGAGCATGCCGTCGCCGACCGTGAAGACGGGGTCGTCGAAGGTCGTCGGCTGCGACCACTCGAAGCCCATCCCCTCGTCCGCGGAGACGTCGACGAACAGGGTGCCGCGGGGAAACTGCTTCAGCTCCTCGTCGGTGATCAGGATCAGCGGGGCGTCGGTGTTCTGGAGCATGCAGTTGACGACGATGTCGTGGTCGCCGAGGAACTCCGCGACGGACTCGTGTTCGCTGTCGAGTTGCAGGGTCTGGCCCGGGGCCTCGGGGTCGCGCTCGTAGGTGACGAGCCGCATCGAGTGGATCGGCCCGGCGACCGCCGCAGCCTCGCGCCTGGTCAGGACCGAAACGTCGCCGATCCCCATCGCCTCGAGACCGGTGACCGCGCCCCGTCCCGTCGCTCCGAACCCGATCACCGCGGCCCGCAGTTCGCGGCCGTACTGCCCCGTCGCCCCCGCGAGCTGCAGCGCATGAATGACGGAGCAGTAGCCGGCGAGCTCGTTGTTCTTGTGAAAGACGTGCAGGTCGAAGGACCCATCGCGGCTGTAGTGGTGCATCTCCTCCCAGGCGATCAGGGTCAGCCGCCGGTCGATCGCGAGCTGGGTGATCTCCTCGTCCTGAACGCAGTGAACCCAGCCCCACAGTGCCTTGCCCTCGGGGATCTCGAGCAGGTCCGCCGGCGTCGGCTTCGGCAGCACGACCACGTCGCTGCTCGCGATCAGCCGCTCGCGCGTGGCGATCGCGCCGACCAGGGGCGCGAGGTCCTCGTCCGCGAACCCGAACGGCTCCCCGTACCCGTGCTCGAGCGAGATTCGCTTGCGCACGGCCTCATCGATCTCCGCGAAGTGCCGGGGGTGGAGCGGCAGACGGCGTTCGTTCTCCTTGTGGGATCCGCCGAGTACCCCGAGGGCCAGTTCATTCATCGCCCGGCGAACGTATCAAGCTGCCCTCAGCCCGCTCAGCCGCCCTCGGGTGCCAGGACGGCAGCAACGTTGAGGCGGTGGACTGCCTCGTACGGCTCGAACCAGGTGACCGAGCCGGCGGCGAGGCTGTCGGCGATCAGCTCTCGTAGCGGAGCCTCGCGGAGCTCCGGCTCGTCCCGGCAGCGCTGCAAGATGCGGATGTAGTCGCGGGTCGCGTCGATCAGCCCCGGCCCGTAGCCGCCGGCCGCGATCACGTCGGGGTCGCCGTGGTCGGGGAGGATCGAAATGGCGCCCAGGTCCCGGAGCCGACCGAGATCCGCGAGGTGGGCGTCGAAGCTCTCGGGCTCGTCGACGTAGGTGACCGTGTCTTCGAGTGTGTCGCCGGCGAACAGCAGCCTGCGAGCGGGCAGCCAAAGCACTGCCGCATCGTCGCTGTGGATGTTGACGCCGATCAGCTCCGCTTCGAGCGAGCCGATTCTCAGCTCCAGCCGATCCTCGAAGGTCCGGGTCGGCAGGACGAGCGGGTCGATTGCCGGCGGCCCCTCGAGCTCGCCGCGCTCGATCGCGTCTCGGTTGCGGCGCAGGTGCTCGGCGGCGCGAACGGTCGCGATCACCTCGCAGCCGGCGAAGGCCCCGGTGCCCGCGATGTGGTCGAGGTGGTGGTGGCTGAGGATGACGGTGATCGCACCGACCCCCTCCTGCTCGAGCGTCGAACGGATCAGCCGGCCGCGCTCGACCGAGACGTGAGTGTCGTAGACGAGCGCCTCGTCGCCGTCGACGATCGCGTAGCTGGCGATGCCGAGCGAGAGCGCGCCCTCGTCGACCCAGTTCTCCTGCTCCGCGTAACGGCGACCGTCCCGCCCTTCGTAGAAGGCGAGTACGTTCGGCGCGGGGCGGAGGACGCGCACGTGTTCGGCCCCCGGCAAGGCTCTTCCCCCGCTTTCGGGCCGGGCTATCGGGCGGGCACTACGAGCACCGGGCAGGGCGCGATGTGGAGCAGCTTGTGGGCGACGCTGCCGACCACGACCCCCGCGAGGGACGAATGACCGTGGCTGCCGACGACGATCACATCAGCGCCGGCGGCGGCGGCGATCTCGGCGATCTTCGGCGCCGGCCCACCGAGCACGACGCCGTCGCTCTCGAGCGACGCCTCGACACCGTCGGCTCCGATCGCGTCGACCTGACCCTTGACCTTGGCCACGAGCTCGTCCTCGTCGGCGTGCTTGGGCACCATGTCGCCCTTTGCGGGCGAGCGTTCATCGATGTGAGCGACGACGATGCGGCCGTTCGCCTGGCGAGCCAGGGCGGTTGCGACAGGGATGGCGGCGTCCGCCTGCTCGGATCCGTCGAGCGCCAGAACAACTGTTTCGAACATGAATCCTCCTCCTCGCCGCAAGCCTATTCCTTTCGACTCCGCGTCGAGAGGTCGGTTGCGCTGACACGGGTTGCGCCGATCGAACCGAGGCGAGGCCTGCCGTACGATCGGGGCATGGCGAAGCTCTTCGAGGAGATCACCGACCACCACCGGGAGTGGATCTCAAGGCAGGCCTTGTTCTTCGCCGCCAGCGCGCCGCTTGCGGCCGACGGTCACGTCAACGTCTCGCCGAAGGGCCCGATCGGCTCCTTCGCCGTGCTCGACCCGCACACCGTCGCCTACCTCGACGTCAACGGCAGCGGCTCGGAGACGATCGCGCACCTGCGCGAGAACGGCCGGATCTGCGTCATGTTCTGCGCCTTCGAAGGGCCGCCGCGGATCCTGCGGCTGCACGGGACGGGCGAAGCCGTACTCAAGGACGATCCGCGCTTCGAGCAGTTGCTCGGTGCGGCCGCGTTCGCCGACGCCTCGATTCCGGAGGCGCGCCGCTCGATCATCCGCGTCGAGGTCGAGCGCGTCGCCGACTCCTGCGGCTACGGCGTGCCGCTGATGAGCTTCGAGGGCAGCCGCGACCACCACGCGCTCTCGACCGCGAAGAAGCTGCGAACGGTCGGGGTCGAGGCCTACGAGCGCCAACAGCGCGAGCGCGGCGCCCGCAGCCTCGACGGGCTGCCGTCGCAGATGGACTGAGCGGGGTTCCGGCGGCCGGAACCAAACTGGCCCAGCCGCCCGACCCCGGAGTCGCTACTCCTTGTCGTACTTGAACGAGACGTCGAGGCGGACCCGGAATCCGGTGACCTTGCCGTCCTCGATCGTCACGTCCTGGCGCACGACCTCGGCGATCCGAAGCTCTCGCACGGACTCGCCGACCTTCTCGACGGCGTTCCTCGCCGCCTGCTCCCACGAGTCCGCGCTGACACCGATCACTTCGGTAACGCGGTAGACGCTCTCTGTCATCTGACTCTCCTCCTGTAGGGACCTGTACCCCTACCTTCGCAGAGAGCGCTCAGCGCACCTTGAGCTTGGTCGCGGTCAGGGCTCGCTGCGCCAGGCGGGCGCGGCGAGCACGACCATTCGCAGCTGCTTGGCCGCGATGCGGCGGATCTCGGCCTCCGCCTCGGGGCTCCCGGGCGGCGCTTCGAGCAGGTCCTCGACGATCGAGACCATCGCGTTGACGAGCAGGCTCGCCATCACCTGCACGTCTTCGTTGTTCCAGCGGTCCATGTAAGGGAAGCGGACGAGGTCGGTTGCCAGCTCGCTCGCGAAGAGGCGGATCTGGGTGCGGATCGCGTGGCGGATCGCGGCGAGGCCGCCGTAGCGCTCCCGAGCGATGAATAGGAAGTGCGGCCGGTGCTCGTGCACGTGGCGGACGAGGATCTCGACCGAGTTGGCGATCACGTGGTCGAAGGTCGCCGGGTCGGCGCGGGCGTCGCGGATCATCTCCCTCAGCGTCCGGAAGGAGTCGTCGATCAGGACCAGGCCGAGCTCCTCCATGCTCGCGAAGTGCCGGTAGAAGGCGGTCGGCACGACGCCTGCCTCGCGCGCCACCTCGCGCAGGCTGAGGCTCGAGAAGCTCTTGTCCTCGAGCAGGCGCAGGGCAGCGTCGAGCAACTCGTTCCGGGTCCTGAGCTTGCGATCGCTGCGGCTCTCTGGAGCACGGGTGTTCACACTTCCAGTGTGACGCATTGCACGGATAAAACCCGCATTCAGGCTTGCATCGTTCGATGTCACACGGTAGTTTGTGAACAGTCGTACACTGAAGTTCTACCGACGACGAAGGAAAGCGAGGCGAGGATGCCGGCAACCAGGACAGCGACCCGACTGCTGCGCTCGCGACTGCTCGACGCGCTCACCTTCCCGCACGGGACTGAGCGCTACGTTGAGCTGATCGCCCCGCTCGCATCGCGCACGGACGTGCGGGCCGAGGTGCTCGCCGTCCGTCACCAGACGCCGAAGAGCGTCACCCTGACCCTCGCTCCGAACGAGAACTGGCTCGGAGCCCGCGCCGGTCAGTTCGTTGGCGTCGGAGTCGAGATCGACGGCCGCCGCGAGACCCGTCCCTACTCGCTCTCCGGCTCCGAGCACGAGCGCGGGGGAGTGCTCGAGCTGACGGTCTCGACCCATCCCGAGGGCCTCGTCTCCCGCTGGCTCCGCGACCGGGCCCGGCCGGGGATGCTCGTTCATCTCGAGCAGGCGTCGGGCGAGTTCGCGCTTCCGCGTGTCCGGCCCGCGCGGATTCTCCTGATCTCCGGAGGCAGCGGCATCACGCCGGTGATGTCGATGCTGCGGACGCTGTGCGACGAACGCCATCCCGATCAGGGGGGCGAGATCGGGTTCCTCAACTACGCCCGTTCTCCGGAACTCGCCCTCTACGGTCCTGAACTGGAGCAGCTCGCCGCTCGCCACGGCGGCGTTCGCGTCGCCCGCGGATTCACCCGCGACGAGGACGCCGGCCCGATCTCGGGACGGTTCCGGCCCGAGCATCTCGACTCGGTGATCTCCGACCACCGGGACGCCGCCGTCTTCGTCTGCGGGCCGCCGGCGCTGATCGAGGCGGTGCGCTCCACCTGGGCGGGGCAGGGCCTTGCCGAGCCACTTGTCGAGACGTTCGCGCCACCGGTCTTCGCAACCGACGCCGGCGAACCGGCCGGGGGCGGCACGGTCCGCTTCACGACCAGCGGTCGCGAGATCGAGGCCGGTGCCCTGCCCCTGCTCGAACAGGCCGAGGACGCCGGACTGACGCCCGAGTACGGCTGCCGGATGGGCATCTGCAACACCTGCTCGTGCCGCAAGCGGAGCGGCACCGTCCGCAACCTGCTGACCGGGGAGACCTCCTCGAAGGAGGGCGAGCCGGTCCGCCTCTGCGTCTCGGTCCCGATCGGCGACGTCGAGCTCGAGCTCTGACCAGACCAGCGTCCACGACCTTTCCGACCAAGGAGGAGAACACGATGCCGACCGAACACCCGACCCTCACCGAAGAGCAGTTCGAGGCCTTCGGGCGCGAGCTCGACGCGATCCGCGCCAGGCACGTCGACGACCTCGGCGAGCGTGATGCCGACTACATCAACAAGGTGATCCGGGCCCAGCGCGGCCTCGAGGTCGCCGGCCGCGGTCTGCTGATGCTCGGCTTCCTGCCGCCCGCCTGGCTCGCGGGGACGGCGGCGCTGTCGGTCTCGAAGATCCTCGACAACATGGAGATCGGCCACAACGTGATGCACGGTCAGTACGACTGGATGAAGGACCCGCGCCTCAACGGCCACACCTTCGAGTGGGACACGGCCTGCCCGGGCGACCAGTGGCGTCACTCCCACAACTACATGCACCACACGCACACGAACGTGCAGGGCAAGGACCGCGACATCGGCTACGGCGTCCTGCGCATGTCCGAGGACCAGGAGTGGACCCCGTATTACCTCGGCAACCCGGTCTACGCGGCGCTGCTGGCGATCTTCTTCCAGTACGGAGTCGCCCTCCACGACCTCGAGACCGAGCGGATCGCGGCCGGCGAGGTCGGGCTTGGCGACAAGAAGGAGATGGCGGCCGAGATCTGGCGCAAGGTCCGCGGGCAGTGGCTCAAGGACTACGTGCTCTTCCCGGTTCTCTCGGGACCGTCGTTCCCGTTCGTGCTCGCCGGTAATGCGACCGCGAACCTGGCCCGCAACCTGTGGTCGTTCACGATCATCTTCTGCGGCCACTTCCCCGACGGGACCCAGGAGTTCACCGAGGAGGAGACCGAGAACGAGACGCGCGGCCAGTGGTACTTCCGGCAGCTGCTCGGCTCGGCCAACCTGACCGGAGGCAAGCTCTTCCACGTCATGTCCGGCAACCTCAGCCACCAGATCGAGCACCACCTGTTCCCGGATATCCCGGCACACCGCTACGCCGAGATCTCAGTCGAGGTGCGCGAGATCTGTGAGCGCCACGGGCTTCCCTACAACTCCGGCCCGCTGCACAGCCAGTTCGGTTCGGTCGTTCGCAAGATCGCCAAGCTCGCCCTGCCTGACCGGATCTGGGGCCGTGGGGGCGACGAGTCGTCGGAGCCCGCTGCCCTGACGGTCGTGCCCGAGCCCCCGGCCGCTGCGGAGGCCGAGCCGGTTGCCGCCTAGCCCGCGCGACTCTGAGAGGATCCCGGCCGTGGGACTGAGTAAAGCGGAGCGACGCAAGGACACCGTGCAGGTCGTGGTCGAGGCGGGGGCCACCCACGCCGGCCGGATCGCCGGCATCGTCGCCGGCGCCGTTCGCGACGTGACCCGCGAGATCGGCGACTTCGCGACCGAGGTGTTCGAGATCCGCGAGGCCTCGGAGCGGGCCGCCGCCGACGCGGGCGAGTACGTCGACGCCGATCAGGCGTCGGGGGAGCCGGCCACCGAGCCCGAGCTCGAGCCGGGGGACTCGCCGGCCGCGCGCTGAGAAGGCGGGCGGACGGATCCTGCCGTTGTGGTCGAGCTCGACTGCTACGGACCCGGCGCGCTCTCGAGCAGCTCCTCGAGCGGCTCGAGTCGGAGCGGGCTCCGATGACTGTCGTCGCGACGCCGGCGACCGCGAACGCCCCCTCGAACGGACTCTGCGGCAAGCTCGGCTTCGAGTTGGTCGCCGAGGGGATCGAGATCACCTTCCGGGAGCAGACGCTGATCTGCAACGAGTGGCGCCTGCAACTGCCGCGGGGCGCCGATTAGTCTCGCGGGCGGCGCCGGTCCTCATGGGTGACGATCGGGAAAGCGGAACGGCGCGAGGGCGCCAAGGAGGCGAGGAAGATGTTCACCGAGAACAAGGCATTCAGCGGTTTTGCGGTCGACGACGTCGACGCGGCCAAGGACTTCTACGGGAACACGCTCGGGATCAGGGTCAGCGACGGCGAGATGGGGATCCTCGAGCTCGACCTGGCCGGCCGCGAGGCACCCGTGATCATCTACCCGAAGCCCGACCACGAGCCCGCCGCGTTCACGATCCTCAACTTCCCCGTCGAGGACATCGAGGCCGCGGTTGCCGAGCTGCGCAGCCGCGGTGTCGAGTTCGAGCACTACGAGGGCACCGACGTCGAAACCGACGAGAGCGGGATCTTTCGCGGCGGCGGCCCGCTGATCGCATGGTTCACCGACCCCGCCGGCAACGTCCTGTCGGTGATCGAAGCGAGCTGAGCGAAGGGCCCGGAGGGGTGTGGTCGTCCGAGGGTGGCCTTCGAGGGCCCAGGCCGGGTATTTGCAGTGAGGGTGAGGTGGAGGAGGGTGCCGGCCGCGCCGAGGCGGGGCCGGGCCGTCCTTTGTCACGTGAGGCGCACGGGCGTCACGGTCTCGTAGCTGTTTCTGAGAGCGCTTTCGCGAGGGGACGATTTGCCTGAACTATTCCGGCAAAGTGTCCCCTCGTCCCAGCCGCACCGGGAATCCACCCCGAAATCGCAACGAAACACGCGCCCCGTGTGACCAACCTCAAACCGCACCCCTTCCCTCACTGCAATCTCAGCCCGGTCGAACCCTGCAGCCACAACCCGAGACAACACGCGCCCTGGACCACCCCCAAACCCGACCGACCCTTGCGCTCGGCCCCCGCCCGATAGCCTCACCTCCATGCGCGCGACCGTGATGTACGAGGCCGGTGACGTTCGGGTCGAGGAGGTTCCCGACGCGGCGATCGCCGAGCCCACCGACGCCGTCCTGCGGATCACCCGGGCCTGCATCTGCGGCAGCGACCTCTGGCCCTACAAGAAGATGGAGGCCGATCCCGAGGGCGTGGGCGCGCCGATGGGCCATGAGTTCATCGGCATCGTCGAGGAGGTCGGAGCCGACGTCTCCACGGTCGCCGCCGGCGATTTGGTCGTCGCTCCCTTCATCTACTCGGACGGCACCTGCGACTTCTGCGAGGAGGGTCTGCCGAGCTCCTGCATCCACGGCGGGATCTGGGGGCGCAACGGGGTCGGCGGCGGTCAGGCGGAGGCGATCCGCGTCCCGCAGGCCGACGGCACCCTGGTCAAGCTTCCGGTCGGGCCCGACAACGAGTTGATGCCGGGCCTGCTCACCCTCTCCGACGTGATGGGGACCGGCCACCACGCCGCCGTCTCTGCCCGGGTCCGCCCCGGGGTGACCGCGGCCGTGATCGGCGACGGCGCCGTCGGGCTCTGCGGCGTGATCGCTGCGAAGCGGCTCGGGGCCGAGCGGATCATCATCCTCGGCCACCACACCGACCGCACCAGGCTCGCGCTCGAGCTCGGTGCCACGGACGTCGTCGAGGAACGCGGCCGTGCCGCGACCGAGTTCGTCCGTGAGCTGACCGGGGGAGAGGGCGCCCATTCGGTGCTCGAGTGCGTCGGCCTCGAGGACGCCTTCCAGACGGCGATGCGGATCGCCCGGCCCGGAGGCGCCGTCGGCCGCGTCGGCGTTCCCCAGTTCGACTCCCTGCCCGCCGCCGGCATCGGCTTCGTCAACAACATCACCGTCAGTGGCGGCATCGCCCCGGCCCGCGCCTACATCGACGAGTTGCTGCCCGACGTGCTGGAGGGCAAGATCGAGCCGGGCCGCGTCTTCGACAGCGAGATCGGCCTCGACGAGGTCCCGGACGGCTACCGCTCGATGAACGAGCGCCAGTCGCTCAAGGTTCTGGTCAAGCCCTGAGCGGTCCGGGGTAGCTTTCGCCCTATGAACGACGATCGAGGTCCGAAGGCCGTCACCGGCGGCGAGCTCAAGGAGCAGATCGAGGCCGAGCGCGAGGGCAGGCCGTTCCTCGTCTATCGCAATGAGGACGGGGCCCAGCAGATCCTGATCGTGGCCGAGGGCCGGACCGAGTTGTGGGTCGGCCGCGCCGCGTCCGCGGACATCACGCTCGACTGGGACCGGGAGGTCTCGAAGCTGCACGCTCACCTCGAGGTCGTCGGCGACGACTGCACGCTCGTCGACGACGGGCTCTCGACCAACGGCTCCTACGTCAACGAGGAGCGCGTATCCGGCCGCAAGCGCCTCTCCGACGGCGACATCGTCCGCACCGGCCGCACCCGGATCCTGTTCCGAGCCCCGGGCGCGAAGGGTGAGTCGACCGTGATCTCGACCGACGCGCTCAGCGCCGCCGGGATCTCGCCCGCGCAGCGCCGGGTTCTCGTCGCGCTCTGCCGGCCGTTCAAGGACGGGACGTCGTTCGCGACCCCGGCCGGGAACGCCGAGATTGCCGCGGAGCTGCACCTCAGCGTCGACGCGGTCAAGACCCACCTGCGCGCCCTGTTCGAGAAGTTCGACCTGGCCGAGGTGCCCCAGAACCAGAAGCGGGTCGCGCTCGTCCAGCGGGCGATGCAGAGCGGCCTGATCAGCGCCCGCGACCTCTGAGCCCCGACGTCTGAGCCGACGCTCCGACCCTCAGGCCGCCTGCACCTCTGAGTCCGGCACTGCGCTCGCGTCGAGCAGCACACTCGTGACCAGGCCGGGGTTGTCCCAGTTCGGGGTGTGGCCGCAGCCCGGAAGCAGGACGAAGCGGCTACCGGGCGGGCGTCGATTCGGCTTCGGCGGCGCCACCAGCCGGTCGAGCTCGCCCCAGGCGATCGTGACCGGGACCCGGACCTCGTCCGGATCCTCGAAGACGTGGCGGCGCATCTCCGCGTTCGAGGCGTCGTAGCCGGGCGCGTCGATCCAGTTGCTGATCATCCTCACGCCGTCCTCGGTCGGCACGTTCTCGGGCCGGCCGACGACGGTGCGAAGCATCTTCGTCCTCGTCGACTCGTGCCGGGCGGCGGCGAGGACGAGCGGCTTCAGGCGCTTGGCGAGGCCACGGGTGTTGACCGAGCGCGGCCCGAGCGGGTTCTGCCAGAGGCCGGCGGGGGAGAGCAGACAGGCGGAGGCCGCGTTGCCGGCCTTCGCCATCTCGAGCGCGACCCAGCCGCCGAGCGAGTTGCCGGCGACATGCGGGCGCTCGATCCCGAGACCGCCGAGGAAGACGGAGATCTCCGCGGCCATCGCGGCGGCGGTCGGGGGGATCTCGTCGCCGAGCGGCTCCGACTCCCCGAAGCCGGGCATGTCGAGTGCGACCACGTCGCGTTCGAGGGCGAGAGCCTCGAGCTGCGGGTCCCAGACGAGCTTCGTCGCGCCGAGCCCGTGCAGGAGCACGAGCGGCGGTCCCGATCCGATCCGGTTGTATGCGAGGCGCGGCTGCATTGCCTGATTATCGGCGAGAAGGCCCATCGGCAGGAGAACGCGGCGCGTCGCGACCCGGACCAGGGCCGGTCGATGATCTAGCTTGGAGCGCGTGAGAGCCCCGCTCATCGCCGTTCTGGCGCTGCTCGCGTCGTTCGGCCTCGGCCCTGCAGCCGCCGCCCAGGCCGAGGAGAACCCGGCCGGACAGCCGCCGTTCGGAGCCGAGCCCGTGCCCGAGCTGACTCTGATCGAGAGCCGGGCGGAGGTCCCCCCGGGCTTCGAGCTCAGCGCCGGCGAGGCGATCGCGATCGCCGACGCGGCCGGAAACGTCGTCGATGAGCGCGCCGAGACCCCGGAGATGGAGGCTGTCGCGTTCACGCGCGGCCCGGACAGCTGGCAGATCTCCTACTTCGACGGCCCGTCCGACGACGGCGAGGGGTCCGAGGTCGCACAGGCGATCGTCGACGACCGGACGGGCACGGTGATCGAGGCCTGGCGCGATCACCAGGTCGAGGTCAAGCTCGCTCGCGGCTACGAGGATGCTGTTGCCGGCAACGTCAACGAGGCCTGGGCCTGGATCCCGCTCTGCCTGCTCTTCTTCCTGCCGTTCTTCGACCCGCGCCGTCCCTTCCGGCTCCTGCACCTCGACCTGCTCGTGCTGCTCGCCTTCAGCGCCTCGCTCTTCTTCTTCAACAAGGGCGAGATCGAGCTCTCGGTGCCGCTCGTCTACCCGCTGCTCGCCTACCTGTTCGTGCGGATGCTGATCGCCGGATTCAAACCGCGCCGCGAGCGCGGGCCTCTGATCCCGATCGTGCCGGTGCGCTGGCTTGTGTGGGGCGCCGTGGCGCTGCTGCTCGGGCGGGCCGCCTTCAACCTGGTCGACTCGCAGGTGATCGACATCGGCTTCGCGGGGGTCGTCGGCGCCGATCGGATCGGCTCCGGGCAGGCGATCTACGACGGCAGCTTCACGCCGCTGATCGACCGCGGCGACTCCTACGGCCCGTTCAACTACCTGCTCTACGTCCCCTTCGAGCAGCTCTTCCCGTGGGGCGGAGGCCTCGAGGGCCTGCCGGCGGCGCACGCCTTCACGATCGCGATGGACCTGCTCGTCGTCGGCCTGCTGGTGCTCTGCGGTCGCCGCTTGCGCGGCGGCGCCGAGGGAAGGGCGCTTGGCGTCGCGCTCGCCTGGGCCTGGCTCGCCTATCCCTTCACCCTCTACGCACTCAACGTCAACGGCAACGACGAGCTCGTCGCGGCGACGATGCTGGGCGCGCTGCTCCTGCTCGGCTCCGCTCCCGCGCGGGGTGTCGTCGTGGCGCTCGGGGCGGCCGCGAAGTTCGGCCCGCTCGGGCTCGCGCCTCTGTTCGCCGCCGGCACCGGCGAGCGGCGCTGGCGCGAGACGGTGCTGTTTGCGATCCCGTTCGTGATCGTCTGGGCGCTGGTGCTGCTGCCGCTGCTCCCCGACGGCGGCTTCGGGGAGTTCTACGACCGCACCTTCGGTTACCAGGCCTCGCGCGGCTCGCCGTTCAGCGTCTGGGGTCTCGAGCCCTCGCTCGAGAGCCTGCAGAGCGCCGCCCGGGCGCTGCCGGTGCTGCTCGGGGTCGCCTTCTTCTTCATCCCGAAGCGCCGCGACGCCGTCCAGATCGCCGCGCTCGGCGCCGCGCTGCTGATCGCCACGCAGGTCGGCTCCACGCACTGGTTCTACTTCTTCATCCTCTGGTGGACGCCGTTCGTGCTGGTCGGCTTGTTCGCGAACCAGGAGCGGATCGCGGGCGCCGGTCCCGGCACGGATGCGGACCTGCCCCGGGCGTCAGCTGCCGGTCACTGACCGCAGGCCTAAGTCCGGCGTACACAGCGTCCTCAGCGGCGCCCGGCCGGCTCAGCGGGCCAATGGCGTTCGCAGCTCGCCGAGCTGCGGAGAGCTGACCACGCACTCATCGCCGTCGCTGAGCCAGACTCGCGGTTTGCGGGTGCTGCCCACCCCGGCGGGCGTGCCGGTCGAGACGATGTCTCCGGGCTCCAGGGTCATCAGCTTCGAGAGGTGGGCGACCAGCTCGGCGACGCCAAAGATCAGGTCGCCGGTGTCGGACTCCTGCATGCGCTCGCCGTTGAGGTCGAGCGCGATCCCGATCGCGTCGGCAGCCCCGGCCTCGTCCGGCGTGACCAGCCACGGCCCGCACGGAGCGCTGCCGTCGAAGACCTTGCCCGGGATCCACTGCGGCGTCTGGAACTGGAGGTCGCGGGCGGAGAGGTCGTTGAGCAGGGTGTAGCCGGCGACGTGGGCGAGGGCGTCGGCCTCGGTGACGTTCGCGGCGCGGGATCCGATCACGAAGGCCACCTCGGCCTCGTAGTCGACCTTCTCGCTCACGGCCGGGAGCGTCACCGTCGCACCGGGCGCCGCCAGCGCGTTGGCGAACTTGGCGAAGAAGGTCGGCGCCGAGGGCGGCTCCATCCCTGCCTCCTCGGCATGAGCGCGGTAGTTGAGCCCGATGCAGACGATCTTCTGCGGGTCGGTGACCGGCGGCAGTAGCTCGATCTCGGCGAGCGCCGGCCCGGTCTCGCCCGACTCCGCGGCGGCTGAGATCTCCTGCGCGGAGGAGATCCCGAGCAGCGCCCGCAGGCCGGTCGGCAAGGCGGCCGCCCTCGCGCCGGGGGCCGGCGCGCCGTCGCGGCCGAGGGCGTCCCAGAGGTCGACGACGGCGTCGTCGCGGATAGCCCCCGCCCGCACCCCGCGCTCGCTCCCGTAGCTGACCAGCTTCATCCCGCAGGACCCTATCCGCCCGTGCCATAATCGCCCGCCCCGGGCCTCTGGCCCGGCCTCAGGGGCCGTCGATCGGGTTTCGCCGGACTCCCTCGAGGGGGCGTAGCTCAGTTGGTTAGAGCGCCGGCCTGTCACGCCGGAGGTCGCGGGTTCGAGTCCCGTCGCTCCCGTCTCACCCTGAGCGCCTGCGCCCGGTCGATGCGCAGGCGCGTGGCAGCGGTCCTATTCGCCGTGGCCGGTGCGGCAGTAGATTGGGCCGATGCCCGAACCCGACTCACAGACTTCCACGTCCACCGTCCTCGTCACCGGTGGCACCGGCTACCTCGGCGGCTGGTGCATCGCCGCCCTGCTCGATCGCGGATACGAGGTCCGGACGACGATCCGCAGCCTCACCCGCGAAGGGGACGTTCGCGCCGCCGTCGCTCAGGCCGGCACCGACGCGGGGGAGAGGCTGACCGTGCTCGAGGCGGACCTCACCGCGGATGCCGGCTGGGCGGACGCCGTCGCCGGCTGCCGCTTCGTGCTCCACGTCGCCTCGCCATTCCCGCCCGCGCAGCCGAAGGATCCCGATGAGCTGATCGTGCCCGCTCGCGACGGTGCCCTCCGGGTGCTCGGAGCGGCGCTCGACGCCGGGGTCGAGCGGACCGTGATGACCTCGTCGGTCGCCGCGGTCCGGGGTGGCGGCCCGCCCGTCAATGGCTCGACCTACGACGAGCAAGACTGGACCGACGGCAACGACACGAGCCTGTCGCCGTACACGCGCTCGAAGGCGATCGCCGAGCGGGCGGCCTGGGACCTGGTCGAAAAGGCGGGTGCGAAGGACCGCCTCGTGGTCGTCAATCCCGGCGCGATCATCGGCCCGGCACTGAGCGACGACCGCTCGTTCTCGCTACAGCTGATCGAGCGGCTGCTGAAGGGGATGCCGGCGATGCCGCGGCTCGGCTTCACCTTCGTCGACGTCCGCGACGTCGCCGAGCTCCACATCCTCGCGATGACAGCGCCCGAGGCGGGCGGCGAGCGGCTGCTCGCAACGGATCGCTTCATGTGGATGTCAGACGTGGCCGAGGTGCTGAGGGCGCGTCTCGGCGAGCGCGCGAGCAAGGTCCCGAGCCGCGTCGCACCGAACATCATGATCCGCGCGATGTCGCTGTTCGACCCGAGTATCCGCACGATCGTCGGTGACCTCGGCAACCGGCCGCAGTTCTCGAGCGCCCTGCCGCGTGAGCAGCTCGGCTGGAGCCCGCGCCCGCTCGAGGACTCGATCGTCGAGACCGCCGAGAGCCTGATCGAGCACGGCGTCGTCAGCGTCCCCGGCTGACGGCCCCGGACGCACGAACGCCCGCTTGTGGCGGGCGTTTCGTGACTCTCCTCCTCCCCTCCCCAGGGGAAACATGTCCTCTGCCGCGCACGCTACCGGATTTCGGCGGCGATCGTGTCGATCGTCACAGCCTCCTACAGGCGGGTGCCCTGGGCCGGCTCAGAGAGAGGAGTCGACCTCGCCCGCGGCGCGACGGCCCGCCTCGATCGCGCCGTCCATGTAGCCCGGCCACTCGGTCGCGCTTTCGGTGCCGGCGAAGTGCATCTCGCCGACGGGCTCGCGGATCGCGTTGCGGTAGCCGGTGAGGACGCCGGGCGGCATAATCCCCACGTAGCAGCCCCGCGTCCAGCGATCTTCGGCCCACGACTTCTCCATGAAGCCGCTCAGCGTGGTCCGGGCCTTGGGCCCGAAGTAGCGCTCGAGGCTCTCGACGACCGCCTCCTGGCGAGCGGACTTCGAGCGCTTCGTCCACTCGCGCGCCTCCTGGCCCTCGATGAACCCGAGCAGGACGCCCGGCGAGCCGTCGGGGGGCGAGTTGTCGTAGGTGACCTTGACCGGCCCGGTGTTCGAGGTCGCCTGGCCGCTGAGCCCGTCCTCGCGCCAGAACGGCCCGTCCTCGTAGATCGCCAGGCACTTGATCACCGACCCCATCGGCACCCGCTGCTCGAGCTGTGCGCGGGAGGCGGGCGGTGCCGGCTGGCGGCGGATCGAGCCTCCGAGCGCCGGCGGCAACGTGTTGATCACGCGCTTCGCGACCCAGATTCCCTCCGGGGTCCTGACCTCGACCCCCGAGCCGCGCTTGCGGACCGCTCGGACCGGAGCGCCGAGGTTGACGCGCTTGCCGAGCTGGTCGGCCATCGCCAACGAGATCAGCTGCGAGCCGCCGACGACGCGGCTGTCCTGGGCGCCGTTCGGGGTGTCGATCAGCTTGTTGATGTCGCCGCCGGCACCGGCGACGTAGAAGAGGACGAAGAGCAGCGAGAGGTCGCGCGGCTCGCACGCGAACACCGCCTCGATCGCGAGGTCGAAGAGGTCACGCGCCTCGGCCTCGACCATGTTCGCGAGCTTCCAGGTCTCAAGCGTCTGCGAATCCCACTCATCGGCGGAGGCCGCGTCCCAGGGGGCATCGGCCGGCACCTGCGCGGCCATCTGGTTGATCCTCGCGAGGGTCACCGCGAGCTCCCCCAGAGCGGCGGGCCCGGCGGGCGGGATCGTCCCCGTATAGGTCTCGCGGGTGCCGTTGCGCCAGTAGACGTTCTCGCCCTCGGTCCAGGTCTTGAAGGTCTCCAGGCCGAGGTCGTCGATCAGGCCGAGGACGTTGTCCTGGCCCGGTCCGACCCACTGGCCGCCGATCTCGACGACCTCGGTCTTGTTGAGCCGCTTGTTGAGAGTCCTGCCGCCGACCCGATTGCGGGCCTCGACGACGGCGACGGAATGGCCCTGGCCGCGCAGCTCGCGCGCGGCGCTGAGGCCGGCGAGGCCGGCGCCAATCACGACCACCTCGACGTTGCGCCGGTTCGAGCCGGCAGCGCGGGCGCGACCCGCGAGGCCGGAGACCGCTGCCCCGGCGCCGGCGGCGATGCCGGCCCCCAGCAGCCTGCGCCTGTTCAGCTCGGCGCTCAGAGCGCGCCCCCCGCGGCGCCGGGCGCCGTCGGGTCACCGCCCTCGTCGCCGAGCGACTCCCGGGCGAGGTACTCCTCGGCCAGCAGCGGGTTGTCCTTCGATCGCTGCACGACCTTGAGCAGGTCCGAAGCGGTCGAGACCTCCTCGGTCTGCTCCTTGATGAACCACTGCATGAACTGCTCGCCCTGGTAGTCGCCGTCGGCCCGCGCCTGCCCTGCGAGCGCGTTGATCTGCTCGGTCACGCGCTTCTCCTGGGCGAGCGCGAGCTCGACCGGCCCGACGATGTCGGAGAACGACGTCTGCGGGGCCTCGACCGCGGGGATCGTCACCGGGTGGTCGGCGTCGAGCAGGTACTGGACGATCATCATCGCGTGGTTGCGCTCCTCGACCGCCTGGCGGTAGTAGAAGCTCGCGAGCCGGGGGAGGGTCTCGCCGTCGTAGTAGACGGCGAGCGCGATGTACTGCTGGTGGGCTGCGAACTCGTGGGCAACCTGCTCGTTCAGCAGTGCGGCAAAGGTCTTCTCTGACATGCGTTATCTCCTCGGCTCGATCGGCGTGGGGCGCTGCGCCCCCGGCGCCCCTGATGGGAATCGAACCTATCGGAGAAACAGAATTAGGTCGGCCGTCATTCGAGTCCGAAGCCGGCTGCGACCGGCCGCAGCTGCAGCGGGCTCTCCGGCAGCCCGTCGGCCACCTCGGACTCGTTGTATCCGCGTGGGGCGACGTCATTGGGAGTCTCGGGGTGCATCAGCGCCGCCAGGTACTGGATGTGGTCGCGGCCGACCGAGAGCTCGGTCTGGCCACCGCCGTAGGCGCCTATCCCCTCGCGCTCGCAGTAGTCGTAGGCCGCCGAGAGCGCCTCGAGGCCGCCGATCCGCGACGGCTTCACGTTGACGATCCGCGGCTTCCAGCGCAGCGACTCGATGTCGGCGACGGAATGAATCGGAGCGTCCCAGGTGATCCGCTCACGCTCGGGCTCGAGCACAGTCAGCGTTGCCTCGTCGATCGCTGGGTCCTCGAGCCACGCGTCCGGGAATGCGGAGACGATCCGTTCGTAGAACTCGGGGCTGGCCTCGACGTCGACCGGCGTGTCCTTGTAACAGCCCTTGAGATCGAGCGAATCGACAGCGCCACTCCCCTGCAGGAACGAGATCACCTCGTCGTCCCAGTCGGGCTGGGGGTCGAGCTTGAAGCGGATCCCCGGGTACTTGACGAGCCGGTTCGTGATCGGCTCGAGCACGTGTTCGGCGTCGCCCTCGGAGGCCGGGTTGGTACGGACCGAGCAGACGAAGTTGAGCGGCGAGACCGGTCGGCCGACAACCTCGTGCAGGGGCTTGCCGGCCTGCTTCAGGGCGAGGTCGAGCGCGGCGCTCTCGTATGCCCAGCGGCGATAAAGGCGCGAGAAGTCGCGGATCGGCTCGGCGGGGAAGAAGTCGGTGCTCCCGATCAGCTCACAGAGCTCGCCCAGCGTCGAGGGCCCGCTGAGATCGTGGATCGGACCGGCGTCGCGATGGGCGATGTGGTCGAGGCCGTCGTAGACGACATCCTCGCCAAGCCCCTCGACACCACCGCCGCGCAGCGTGATCAGGGTCGATGGCCGCTCGAACCCCGAGTCGAAGACACGATCGAGGTCGGTCAGCTCGTAGGAATCGATCTGGATTGCTAGGTCAGCGACCTGCTCGTAGAGTCCCATCGGCTGAGCGTATTGGACCGGCGTGGTGGGCCTGGGGGAGGGGTCGCGACGCGTGGCCGTCCGAGGGGCGGGAAGCGAGGGTCCGGGGCGCTGCGGTTCGGGGGCGCGTGGCCGTCCCAGCGGCGGCGACAAGGGTCCAGGCCGCTCAGTTGCAGTGAGGGAGGAGAGATGGAGTGGGGCTGAGGGTGCGGGCGGCGGCTGGAGTCTCCGCGGGGCCGGGGAAAGCGGGACAAACGTGAATGACGCCTGCGCCCGGGCGGAGGCGCTGCACGAATGTTGCGCCGAGCGGAACGAACGTGCATGACGTCGCCCGTCCCCGAGGGGTGCTTCACGTTAGTCCCGCCCTAGCCCCCACATCTGGTGTCTCGGGGCCCGACCGAGCTCCAGCCGCCGAACTCGGCCCTTTGAGAGTCGATTTTCGACCTCATGAGGGCCCACTTCGCACGGACGCCCCGAACCTTCAACCCCCACCAACTTCCACACCCCTCACTGCAACGCCCGCTTGCAGCCAGGCCTGAGCCCTCCCTGAGCCCTCCCCGAGCCCTCGGCCACCGCCGTCGCTCAGGGTGAGTGGCTGCCCGGGGCGGTTGGGCCGAGGGCGAGGCCGCGGGCGATCTCGGGGGCGACCGACTCGCCGCCGTGGCGGCCGAAGAACTCCTTGCCGCCGGCCGAGAAGCGCCAGGCGAGCATGAAGATCAGCCCCATGACGGTGAACAGGATCGCGATTGCGAGCGGAACACCGATACCGAAGACCGCCGTTCCCGAGTACGAGGCATCCGGCTGCGCGAGGTCGATCGCCGATTCGTAGAGCAGATAGCCGAGGATCAGGGCCCCGATCACAGGACCGGCCCCGATCATCAGGAAGTTGCCGATCGAGCGACCGAGCTCGCGGCGCCAATAGATCGCGCATGCGATCCCGGTCAGGGCGTAGTAGAAGGCGATCATCAGCGACAGGGCCGAGAGCGAGTCGAAGAGGAAATTCTCGGAGATGATGCTGGCGCCGATGTACCAGACGGTCGCGACCACGCCGATCACGATCGTCGAGAAGTCCGGCGTGTCGAACTTCGGGTGGATGCGCGCGAACGCCTTCGGGAAGGCGCCCGCGGTCGCCATCGAGAGCGAGGTTCGCGACGCCGGCAGGATCGTGGTCTGAGTCGAGGCGAGGCCGGATGTGACGATCGCCAGGACGAGCAGGAACGCGAACGGGCCGAGCACGTCGTCGGCGACGGCGCCGAACAGGCCCGGGTCGTCGGCGAAGCGCTCGACCTTGTCGAGACCGGCTACCGCGACCATCGTCACGGCCACCCCGATGTAGGTGACGAGCAGGATCACGGTGCTGAGGATGCCGGCAAGCCCAGGCGCGCGGGCACTGTCCTCGGACTCTTCGGTCAGGTTGACGGCGCTCTCCCACCCCCAGTAAATGAAGACGGCGAGCAACATCCCCGAGAGCAGCGCCTGGTAGCTCGAGATCTCCAGCGGGTTCAGCCACGAGAGCTCGGGATCGATCGAGCGCGCGGGCACGTCGCCGCTGATCAGCCGGACCGCCGCGACGACGATGAACAGTCCGAGAATGCCGACCTGGGCCAGGACCATGACTCGCTGGACGCTGGCCGAGAGCTCCGTTCCGAGCACGCAGATCGTGGTCATCACGGCGATGATCACGACCGCGAACGTGATCACGGCGGCCTTCGAGTCGCGGAGGCCGTCGAGCCCGACGAGGTCGAAGAGGTAGTAGGCGGAGACGTCTGCAAGCGAGCCGATCACGAGCACGCCGGTGACGAAGATCGCCCAGCCGCCGAGCCAGCCGAGCGTCGGGCCCATCGCGCGCGTGACCCAGGAGAAACATGTCCCACAGTCCTGGTCGGCCTTGTTCATGTAGAAGAAGGCGCCCGCGATCAGGAACATCGGCACGAACGAGACGAGCAGGACTGCCGGCGCCTGGACGCCCGCGATCACGACTATCGAGCCCAGCACCGCGGCAAGCGAGTAGGCCGGGGCGGTTGAGTCCAGCCCGATTGCGAGGCCGTCCAGGAACCCGATCGAATTGGCCTTCAGGCCCTTCGACACATGTCCCGGCGCCTCCGCCTGATCCCCCAATGGCGTCGCGGCAGCTTCCAAGGCGACGGAACCTATCGCCCGCGCCGGGCGCTGTAAAGCGCGTCAGCGCAGGAGGGCGACGGCGGTGAGATCGGCGAACGCCTCGACCGCGGCGCGGAGGTCGTCGTCGGGCGTGTTCTCGAGGCGGTTGTGGCTGACGCCCTCGCTCGAGGAGCTGAAGATCATCGCGACCGGGATCCGGCGGGCGATCTCGGCAGCGTCGTGGAGGGCGCCGCTGCGCATCGGGCGCTCACGACCGCCGCGCTTCGCGCAGAAGAGGGCGGCCGTCGCGACCAGGTCGGGATCGAAGGGGATCGGGTCGATCCGCCACACGTGGCGCTCGCTCATCGTGCAGCCGCGGGAGTCGGCGACCCTGGCGGCGACGTCGCGGAGGGCCGCCAACATCGAGGCGAGCGCCTCGTGGTCGCCGTGCCGGAGGTCGACCGAGAGCTCCGCCTTGCCGGCGATCGCCGTGATGATCCCCGGGGTGAGCTCGAGCTGGCCGGTCGTGCCGACGCCACCGAGGTCGCTCGCGATCTGCTCGACCGCGAGGGCGACGCTCGCGGCGGCGAGGCCGGCATCGCGGCGCGCGTCCATCGGCGTGGTCCCAGCGTGCGAGGCGCGGCCCTCGAAGACGAGCACGAAGCGCTCTACGCCTGCGCAACCTGACACCGCGCTGCAGGGCTGCCCGGCCGATTCGAGCACCGGGCCCTGCTCGATATGGAGCTCGAGGTAGGCGTCGATCGACGCGAGCCGAGCCTCGGCGGCGGGCGCCGCTGCGAGGTCGACCCCGTTCTCGGCGAGCGCCTCGGAGATCGGCGTGCCCTCGGCGTCGGCGAGTCCCTCGACCGCCGCGGGGTCGAGCGTTCCGGCCACTGCGGAGCTGCCGAACAGGCTGCGCCCGAAGCGCGAGCCCTCCTCGTCGGCGAAGTCGATCAGCGTCAGGTCGCGGGGCGGCGGCCCTTCGGCGCCGGCCCAGGCGCGGAGCACTCCGAGGGCCGCGACCACGCCGAGGGCGCCGTCGAGCCAGCCGCCCGCGGGGACGGAGTCGATGTGCGAGCCGAGCCCGAGCGCCGGGCCGGGCTGTTCGCCCGGCAGCGTCGCCCAGAGATTGCCGGCCTCGTCGGTCTCCGCCTCGACTCCGATCTCGGTCAGCTTGGCGACGAGCCAGGCGCGCGCCTCCCGCCAGACCGGTCCCCAGGAGACGCGCTGGGCACCCGCGGAATTGCGTCCGCCGGTCAGCTCGTCGAGCTCGCGCAGCTCGGCGAGGACCCGCTCGGCATCGATCGCCGGCGCCCCGGGAAGCTCGGGAGCCGGGTCGCTCAAATGCCGATCCGCTCCCGGCGCAGAGCCTGGGCGAGGCAGTGGGCGCCGCCGCCGCCGAGGGTGAACATCTCCAGATCGGGATCGAACACCTCGAGCCCGTGGGCCCGCAACTGCGCGTTGAGGTCGGTCGAGCGCCGGGTCGAGATCACGCGGTCTCCCCCGAGCGACATTGCGTTGACGCCGAGGCCGAAGGCATCGGCGACGCTGACCTCGAGGATCTCGAAGCCAGCGCTGCGGAGCCAGGCGACGAGGCCGGTGCTCGATGCCTCGGTGCAGACGGCGGCGAGCTTCGGCGCCAGGATCGAGACGAGCACGTCGATGTGGACGAAGTGGCTCGGGATCGGCTCGATCCGGGCCTCCCAGCCCATCTCCTCGAACCAGCCCGCGACCTGGCGGGCGCCGCCCTGGTCGGTGCGCTCCTCGCCGTTGCCGATCAGCACGCGCCCGGGCTCGACGATGATCACGTCGCCGCCCTCGAGGGTGCCGGCGGTGACCATCCGGTGGACCGGAATCCCCGCCTGCTCGTAGAACCGGATCACGGGCGCGTACTCGCCGCGCCGCCAGGGCTGGGCGAGTTGGGAGACGATCGGGCCAAGCGGCGTGCCGACGCTCGAATCGCGCGCGAACACCTGGTACGGGAGCGCGGGGTCGGGCTCGAGGAAGTGGACGTTGACGCCCGCCGTCTCGTAGGCGGAGACCATCTCCGCGTGCTGGCCGAGCGCCGTCTCCGGCTCGAACTGGCGGCCGCTCTCGAGCGTGCCCTTCGAGATCACGCTGGTCGCGCGCCAGCGGAAGTTGACGGGCGGGCAGAGCAGGACGTCGTGGAGGAGGCCGTATTCAGAGTCGGTGCCCCAGGCCGGGGAGGCCGAGGAAGCCGGGGTGGGGGAGGCGTCGCTCACTCGACCACCACCCGGATCGTGCGCAGGCTGCGATCGCCGGCGCCGCGGACCTGGCCGCCGTGGGCGAGCGAGTCGGCGATGTAGTCGAGGGTCTCGCGTGTCAGTCGCTCGCCGGGCAGCACGTTGGGCACGCCGGGAGGGTAAGCCGCCAGCGACTCGGCGGCGATCCGGCCCTCGGCCGCGTCGAAGGACACCGCTTCCTGCGGGCCGAGGAAGGCGTCCCGCGGGGTCATCTCGGTCGGGCCCCATGGCGGCGGCGGCGCGAACTTGACGCGGCGGATCTCGCCGGCGACGTTGAGCTCGGCCGAGGCCTCGCGCAGTCCCTCGAGCAGCCGCTCGCCCGTCTCGGCAACGGCCTCGCCGATCCCGAACACGGCGACGACGACGTTCTCGGCGTAGAGCTCGAACCAGATGTTGTGGCGCTCCTGCATGAACTTCGCGATCTGATGGCCGGTCGCCCCGGTCCGCCGCACGTCGATCGTCAGCCGCAGCGGATCCCATGCGTAGACGCTCGGGTGCTCGGCGATCGACTCGTCGAGGACGTCGAGCCCCTTGATCTCGCGGACCTGCTCCCGCAGCCGGTCGAGCGAGGCGATCGTCTCCGCCAGCAGCTCGGGCCCGACGGTCGCCGCCTGGCTGCGGGCGGCGTCGAGCGAGGCGGTCAGGAGACCGCTTGGGCTCGTCGACTCGACCAGGGTCACGGAGCGATCGAAGAAGGCCTCGTCGACGCGATCGGAGCCGACGTGCAGGATCGCCGATTGGGTCAGGCTGCCGCCGAGCTTGTGGACCGAGTTGAGGACGACGTCGGCGCCCCGGGCGAGCGCGTTCTCGGGCAGCTCCGGAGAGAAGGCCAGGTGCGCGCCCCAGGACTCGTCGACGACGAGCGGGACGCGATGCGCGTGGGCGACATCAGCCAGGGCCGTGATGTCAGCGACGGCACCGAAGTAGGTGGGGGAGACGGCGAAGGCAGCAACCGCTTCGGGGGTCTCGGTCAGGGCCTGGTCGAGCGCGGCGGGGAGCAGGCAGTGGGCGACGCCCATGTCGGTGTCGAGCTCGGGTGCGACGAACCGGGGCGCGATCCCGGAGAGCACGAGCCCGTCGATCACCGAGGAGTGGACGTTGCGCTGGATAACCGCCGAGCGGCCCTCGTGGGCGAGCGCCATGCAGATCGCGTGGTTGCCACCCGAGGCGCCGTTGACGAGGAACCAGGAGCGCTTCGCTCCCCAGGCCTCGGCCGCGAGCCGCTGTGCCTGCTGGAAGGGAGTGTCGAGCGGGTCGGGGCCGATGTCGATCCCCTCGAGCCCGGCGGGGAGGTCGAGCAGAAGCGCGTCGGACCCGATCGCGTCGATCAGCTTGCGGTTGGCGCCGCGACCGCCCTTGTGGCCCGGGATGTGAAAGCGGCCCGGCTCGCTCCGAGCCCGGTTGCGAAGCGCGTCGAGGTAGGGCGTCTCATTCTGATCCACGCTCGCACCGTAGCGCTGCAAACCACGTCGCGGGCGCTGGACCAATATGCCGGTCAGCGGGCGCTGCGGATCGCCTCGCGCAAGCGGGACGTGCCCGGCAGGCGATTCGGGTCAGCGAGCGCGATCCAGCGCACGCGCCCATCGCGAATCCCGGCGAGCGGCAGTCGTCGCGGCTGTGCAGCGTCGGCGAAGACCGCGGTCCGGCCGACCTCGAAGTGGCGCTCGAGCCCGAGACGCCGGACCGCCCGCCCGCGCTTCGCCCCGGGGCCGATGCCGGCGAAGGTGTGGCCGGGGTTCGTCGTCCGGATCAGCGCCGCCCCGCGCGGCGCTCCCCGGTCACGGTCACGGGCGCGCTTGTGGAAGTGGACGTGTAGCGAGGATCCGCCCTCGATGCACCAGCGCTGCGTGAAGCCCCCCCGCCGGCGAGGCGGGCCGAGCAGCCCGCGCACCTCGCCCGCTGCCATCCCGAGCCGGACGCGGCCGATGCGCCGCCGCTCGATCCGGCCGTCCGGGGCGATGCAGCGCTTGTAGCGGGGCTCGGAGGAGTAGACCTGCTCGCGCTCGGCGGGCGTGTCGACGAGCGCGCCGCAGATCGGGTCGGGGTCGGTCTCGAGCAGCACGATCGCGCCGCCGCCCCCGGTCGGCTCGAAGTAGGGGGCGTAGGCCGGAGGCACGTACGGGGTTGCGTCCATCGGCGTGCCGCCGAGCCTGAAGTTGGTCAGGTGAGCGCCGCCGATCCCCTTTGCCCGGTCGAAGAAGTAGCTGCCGTCCCAGTGCCAGAGCTCGGGCTCCGACCCCTGCACGATCGAGCCGGTCCAGTGGTCGTGCTGGAAATAGAAGCACTTGCTCGTCGCGGCGGCGACCCGGGCCGGCTCCTTCGAGAGGAAGTCGACGATCCCGAAGTCGGTCACGTTCTGGGCGGTCTTGTCGAACTCGACGCAGAACGGATCGGCGCCGGGGTCGGGGAAGTCCGTGCCCGTGCCGACGTCCTGGTTGACGCAGTTGAAGGGGTTCGAGCCGTCCCAGGGACCGACCGGCGTCGGCGTTCCCTGGGCAGCTGACGAGGCCGGCGAGGCAAGCCCGGCGATCGCCACGGCGATGGCCGCGAGTCCGCTCCACGAGCCGGTTCGGGATCTCCTGCGCCTGCTCATCCGGGCGCTCACGGTACCGGCGCCGCGCCGGTTTGGCGCTGGTAGCTTCGCGATCGTGGAGGTGCCCGGAACCCAGCTTTCGGAAGGGGCGATCAGGACCGGGCTCGCGGCGGAACTGTCGCGACGAGACCTCTTTCGCGGCGTCGGCGGGATCGGGCTGACGGCGCTCGTGGCAGGCGCGATCCCGGCGCTGGAGATGCTTGCCGACCCCGCGCCGGCGGCTGCGGCACCGGCCCTGGACGGAGCGCTCGAGGCGTTCTTCGACACGATCATCCCCGGCCGCGTCGTCACCGCCACGCAGCTCGGCAGACCGGTCACCAAGGGCGCGATCCTCGGCGTCGATCCCGAGCCCGGCGCCGTCGAGGCGGACGCGCTGAAGCTCGCCAACGACGGCCGGATCGGATTCGCGGTCCTGGCCCCGGCCTTCGTCGCCGAGCTCGAGGCGCGAGCGCTGGCCGAGGGCGGGCCGATGCTCAGCCTCGACTACGCAGGGCGCGAGGCGGCTTGCATCGGCGGCCTGGCCTTCTCGAACCCGACCCGCACGATCTGGGAGGCGGCAGCGGCGATCCCGTTCACCGCCTTCTGTGCCGCCGCAAACACCGTCGACGCGACCGCTAATGACGCCGTCGGCTTCGAGGTCATGGGGCACCCGGGCACGGCGCCGCGCGGCTATCGCAATGCCTCCTACCGGCGCCGGCTCGCCCGCGAGCGGACCCGGAGCGGGAGCCTGCCCTGATGGCCGGCGGGATCGAACGCGTCGACGTCTGCATCGTCGGATCCGGGTTCGGCGGCTCGATCGCGGCCTGGAGGCTGGCGGAGCTCTACACCGCGGCCGGCGAGGATCCGGGACGGATCGTCGTGCTCGAGCGCGGCCGCCGGTTCGGGCACACCGACTTCCGCCAGTCGATGGACATCGATCACCTCTCCTCCGTCTACGGGCTGATCCAGGGCCAGGGGGCGCAGGTCGTGCTCGGCAACCTCGTCGGCGGCGGCTCCAATCTCTATCTGGCCGCTTCGCTGCGGGCCCCGAGCGAGATCTTCGAGCGCCACGACCGCCATCCCGACGACGGCCCCGCCCGACGCATGTGGCCCGAGCCGATCAGCCGCAGGAGCCTCGATCGTTTCTACCGACGCGCGGAGGCGGCGCTCCGGGTTCACCAGCCGAGCTGGCGCGAGGTCTCGAAGTCGGGCGGGCTCTGGGCGGCGGCGCTCGGCGACGCCGGATATACCTGCGACCGCGTCCCGGCCGCGATCGACCCGGGCCGCTGTGTCGATGCAAAGTGGTGCCACACGGGCTGCGTCTTCGGTGCCAAGAACACGGTCCTGACGAACTACCTCGGCGCGGCCGAGCGGGCCGGGGTCGGGATCCGCCCCTCACATCAAGTCGACTCGGTTGCGCTCTCGAACGCGCGCCCCTACCGCTACCGGGTCCGCGGCGTCCGGGTCGATCCCGACAGCAAGCAACCGAGCGACGCCTTCCGGGAGATCGAGTGCAAGGTCCTGATCCTCGCCGCGGGCGCGATGGGCTCGCCGCCGATCCTGATGCGCTCGCGCCCGGCGCTGCCAGGCCTCTCGCCGCATCTCGGCAAGCACCTGGGCTCGAACGGGGACCACATCGCCGCCGCCGAGTTCTCGCGCAAGCGGGTCCGGAAGGTGCTTGGCCTCGACTACGACGACTTCTACAAGGGCAAGCCGATCACGACGATGACCTACGACTTCTATGCCGGCAGGCGCGGGCGCCGGCACGACGGCACCCGGTTCACGCTGCAGGAGATCTTCCTCAGCCAACTGACCAACTTCCTCTACGACGACGGCCGCGGCGACGGCTCCGAGCCTTCCTGGTGGGGTCGCGAGAAGAAGCGCTCGATCTCGACCTGGAGCCGCCACATCGAGCTGTTGGCGATGGTCGAGGACACCAACGACGGCGAGTTCCTGGCGCCGCCGCCGACCGGCAACGGTCACGTGCAGCCGAATGGTGGGCCGATCGGGATCGGGACGTTCACCTATCGCCTCTCGCCGCAGTCGATCCGGGTCCGGGAGAAGGCGAACGAAGCGATGCGCTCGATCGTCGAGCGCAAGGGGATCGGCCGCTTCCTCGAGCTGAAGGAGACCGAGGGCGCCTACGTGGCGCACCCGCTCGGTGGCTGCCGGATGGCGGACGAGATCGGCCACGGGGTGACCGGCGACCGCTGCGAGGTTTTCGGCTACGAGGGGCTCTTCTGCATGGACTCGTCGGCGATCCCGACCAGCCTCGGCGTCAACCCCTCGCTGACGATCTCGGCGGTCTGCGAGCGCGCCGCCGCGGCACTGACCCGGCGCGGCGCCGACTTCGGCCTGCCCGCCCGGCCCGGCGGGTTCCGGCACCGGACACCGCCGGCGAGGGTCGGGCCGCACCTCGAGCCTATGGCGGCCCGTTAGCGGGCGGACCCGCTGCTAGCCTCAGCGAGGTCGCCCGATGACTGACGACGACCTCCCTCGAAGTATCAGCTTCGGCTCCCGGTTTCGCGGGGGCTGTGAATGACGGCGCTCGCACTCGCAGCGCTGCTGGTCCTCGTGCTGCTCAACGGGTTCTTCGTTGCGTCCGAGTTCGCCCTGGTCCGCGCCCGCCGCGGCCGGATCGAGACGCTCGCCCAGGAGGGCGCCCGCGGCGCCGACGCGGTGCTCGTGCAGCTCGACTCGATCGACCGCTATCTGGCCGCCTGCCAGCTCGGGATCACGATGGCGTCGCTCGGCATCGGCTTCCTCGGCGAGCCCGCGATCGCCTCGCTGCTCGAGCCGCTGTTCGAAGGCCCGCTCGAGCACGGCGCCGCGACGGCGATCTCGCTGATCCTCGCCTTCACGATCGCGACCGCCCTCCACATCACGGTCGGCGAGCAGGTCCCGAAGATGGTCGCGATCAACCGGGCCGAGAACATCGCGCGAGCGCTGGCAGCGCCGCTGCATCTGTTCCGGGGCGTCTCGGCGCCCTTCACCTGGGCGCTGTCGACGGCATCCAACGCGATGGTGCGCCTGTTCGGCGTCGATCCGGAGCGGATCGAGGAGCATCACGACGCCGACGACCTCCGCGCCCTGATCCTGGCCTCCGGCAGCCAGGGCGACATCGAGGAGAACGAGGCGACGATGCTGCACGGCGTCTTCCACCTGCACGAGCAGGAGGCGCGCGAGGTGATGACTCCGATCCCCGCCGTCGTCACCGTCGACACCTCGGCGACCGTCGAGGACGCGCTGCAGCGGTGTGTCTCATCCGGTCACACCAGGCTGGTCGTGATCGAGGACGACAACCCGGACCGGGTCCGCGGCGTCATCCACAACAACTCCGTCGCCCGCCTCTACATGAACGCCGGCGCCGACGCCTCGATCGAACCCGCAATCCGCGACGCCCCAATCGTGCCCGAGACGAAGCCGCTCGACGACCTGCTCGCCGAGCTCCAGCGTCAGCGCAGCTCGATGGCGGTCGTCGTCGACGAGTACGGCCGCACGGTCGGGATCGCTACCGTCGAGGACATCCTCGAGGAGGTCGTCGGCGAGATCGAGGACGAGACCGACCCACGCGCCGACTCGGTGCGGCGGCTCACCGACGGCGACTGGTACGTCCGCGGACATGTCTCGCTCGGCGATCTCGAGGACGCCGGGATCGAGCTTCCGGTCGAGACCGACGCCTACAACTCGATTGGCGGCTACGTCTTCAGCGAGCTCGGGCGGCTGCCGAAGCGCGGCGACGAGATCTCCGCCGACGGCCACACGATCCGGGTCGAGTCGGTTCGCGAGAACCGGATCGTCGCGCTGCGGATCCACGCCAACGCCCCGGGGTCCGAGCGCTCACCCTCCGAGGAGTAGGGGATGCCCGCACTTTGCGGGGTTCGCGGCGGCGAGCTTCCGTCCGTGACCGGTCATAGCCTCGGTTGCGGTCAGTGGCGCAATAGGAGGAGGGCCCGATATGTGGGAAGTCCGGTTGAGCGAGAAGCAGCTGGAGGTCCTCAAGGCCCTGCTGCGCTCCGAGGATCAGCTCGGCCCGGCCTTGTCCCGCGCGCTCGATGCGCTCGAGCTCGCGCGCTGGGACGAACTGCCGGAGGCCGGGTTGCCCTGGCAGGAGATCGAGGACAACGCCCGCGAACAGGGCGTCTCCGAGGCCGATGTCGTCTGGGACCTGTGCGGGCAGCGTGCCCGTCACCGCCCCGCCACGGCGCTGCTCGAGAGCGGTGCGATCGACGGCGCCGAGCAGGCGCCCGCCAAGGGCAGCTGAGCGCGACCGCCGACCGCCCGGCGGCGGTCGGCACCGGGCTCAGTCGTAGGTGTAGAAGCCTGCTCCGCTCTTGCGGCCGAGCTTGCCCTCGTCGAGCATCGTCCGCAACAGCTGGGGCGGGCCTTGATAGGCCTCGCCGCTCTCGGCGATCAGCGAGTCGCCGATCGCGACGGAGACATCGAGCCCGATGAAGTCGAGCAGCTTCAGCGGTCCCATCGGATGACCGGTGCCGAGCGTCATGCACGAGTCGACGCCCTCCGGCTCCATGCCGCTCGCCTCGAGGAAGCGAACCGCGTCGAACAGATACGGGAACAGCAGCCGGTTGACGACGAAGCCGGCGCTGTCAGGGACCTCGATGCCGGTCTTGCCGAGCGCCGCCGAGAAGGCCCGCGCCCGATCGGCGACGCCGTCGCCGAGCGTCTCGGGCAGGCAGAGCTCGATCAGGTTCATGCGAGTGACCGGGTTGAAGACATGGAGCCCGTAGAAGCGCTCCGGGGCCCCGATGTCGTTGGCGAGCGCGGCGATGTTGAGCGAGGAGGAGGTGGTCGCGAGGTCGGCGTCGGGGCAGGTCTCGGCGAGCGTCTTGTGCAGCGCGACCTTGGCGTCGTGGTCCTCCACGATCGCCTCGGCGATCAGATCGCAGCCGGCGAGCTCGGCCGGGTCGATCGTCACCTTCAGCTTCGAGGCGTCGCCGCCTTCGAGCTTGCGGCAGAGCTTGTCGACCTGCTCCTCCGCCCGGAAGGCAGAGGTGTCGCTGCGCGCCAGCAGGCGGACTTCACCGAGGGTTGTCGCCGCTGCCGCAAGTCCGGCAGCGATTGCTCCACTGCCGGCCACGGCAGGGCTGAGATAGCCGTTGGGGGTGCTCATGAGGGCGGGTTGGTATCACGGCGGGCCATCGCGGTGCGCCGCGAGTGGCCTCGCAGGCGCGGTCAGGAGCCGATCGGAGCCCGGACGCGCTCCATCTGCCGGACCCGCTCGGTGTGCGCGTCGAGCAGATCGCGCCCGGTCGTGAAGAAATCGAGCAGGATCTGCAGATCAGCGGCCGAGTACTCCTCGAGGATCTGTGCCCCGTCCTCGTTCAGGGGCCCGTAGATCCGCTCGCAGCTCTCGTTGCCGGCCTCCGTCAGCTCGACGAGCACCTTGCGGCGGTCGCTCGGGTCGGCCGAGCGGCGCGCCAACCCGGCCCGCTCGAGCCGGTCGATCGCGGTCGTCACCGCGCCGCTGGAGAGCCCGGTAACCGCGGCGAGCCTGCCCGCGGTGACGCTGCCCTCGCGCTCGATCACGTCGAGGCAGCGCCCGTCGGTCTTGTTGACGCCCATCCGCTCGCAGGCGGCCTCGTCGAGGACTTCGGTCGCCGTCTGCTGCTCGCGGAAGGCGAGGAAGATGGCGCCGATCAGTTCCTCTCTCGACTCTCTCGACATTCGAAATACTCTCTCTGTAAGATTCCCGCCGTTCGAAAGATTGTAACCGGCCGCACCAGGGGGCACCGCCGGTAGTAACCCGCAGCCAACGCCAAAGCCCACGGGAGGGCCAATGCTCAAGTCGATCTCCTCGTTCGCAACCGGTCGTCGCTCGAAGTTCGTGGTCGTCGCCTTCTGGGTCCTGCTCGCCTTTGCCCTGTCGCCCCTGCAGAGCAAGCTGGCCGACGTCACCGTCGACGAGAACCGCGCCTACCTCCCCGCCTCGGCCGAGTCGACCGAGGTCGACAAGCTGATCGACGAGCGGTTCTCCTCCGGGCGCGAGGTCGATGCGGTGATCGCGTTCCAGAACGAGGACGGGATCAGCGCCGCCGACCGGAAGACGATCGCGGCCGAGGCGAAGGAGATCTGCGAGTCGGACGAGATGATCTCCCTGCTCGCCGTGATCGATCCTTACGAGGGGCCGGTCTGCGGCAACGTCGCCGGCGCGGACGCGCCCGCGAACGGCGATGCCAAGGGCGCCGCCGCCTCCGCGGGACAGCAGGCACAGCAGGGCCCGCAGAGCGTGTCCGACGACGGCACGGTCGCCCTGATGCTCGTCCGCACCAACGCCGACGACTCCGAGGACATCCAGGCCAACGTCGACGCCCTGCGTGAGATCGTGCCGGCGGCCGACGCCCCGGGGCTGCACGCGTACGTGAGCGGCATCGCCGGCGTCGTCGCCGACTCGACCGAGGTCTTCGAGTCGATAGACGGGACCCTGCTGCTCGTCACCGTCTCCCTCGTCCTGATCCTGCTGCTCGCGATCTATCGATCGCCGGTGATCGCGCTGGTACCGCTGATCGTCGTCGCCTTCGCCTACATGATCGCCGCCGCGGCGACCTACGGGCTCGTCGAGTCCGGTGTCTTCGACGTCAACTCGCAGACGACGAGCCTTTTGATCGTGCTGATGTTCGGGGCCGGCACCGACTACGCCCTGCTCATAGTCAGCCGATATCGCGAAGAGCTCCGCCACATAGAGGACAAGCACGAGGCGATGGCGCGGGCGACCGAACGGACGGCACCCGCGATCCTCTCGGCCGGCGGCACGGTCGTCGCGGCGATGATGGTGCTGACCCTCGCCGACATGCGCTCGACCCAGACGATGGGGCCGGTCCTGGCGCTTGGCGTCCTGATCATGCTCGCCGCGGGGCTGACGCTGCTGCCGGCGATCCTCGCGATCCTCGGCCGACGCTCGTTCTGGCCCTCGATCCCACGCCTCAACAGCGAGCAGCGCCGCCCGGTCGGGGTCTGGCGCAAGGTCGGCCACTTCGTTCACGAGCACTCGGTCATGGTCATGGTCACGGTGATCCTCGTGCTGGTCGCCGGCGCGCTGGGCGGCCTCAAGGATCGCGGCTCGATCGACTTCGGCGAGGGATTTCGCGAGAAGCCCGACTCGGTTCTCGGACAGGACGTGATCGAGCAGAACCTCGACGGCGGCGCAACCGGCCTGACGAACGTTCTCGTCGACTCCGACCCGGCGACTGTCGAGAGCGTCAGCACCGCGATCGGCGAACTGGAGGGCGTCGCGTCCGTGGTTCCGGCCGACGTATCGAACGACGGCAAGCTGCAGCAACTGGACGTCACCCTCAGCTACGACCCGTACTCGGACGAGTCCTCGGAGCTGGTCACGCCGATGCGCGAGACGGCAGTGGAGGCGGCCGACGGGGCAACGGCTCTCGTCGGCGGAGTCAGCGCCCAGAACTTCGACACGCAGGAGACGGTCCGCGACGACGCGAAGCTGATCGTGCCGCTGATCCTGATCCTGATCTTCGTGATCCTCTCGATCCTGTTGCGGGCGCTGGTTGCGCCGCTGTACCTGGTCGGGACCGTGGTGCTCTCGTACGCGTTCGCGGTCGGCGCCACGGCGCTGATCTTCACCGAGCTGTTCAACCAGCCCGACACCGATCCCGGTCTGGCGACCTTCGCGTTCATATTCCTGGTTGCCCTCGGGGTCGACTACAACATCTTCCTGATCAGTCGGATCAGGGAGGAGGCGGCCTTCCAGGAGACGAAGGAGGCAGTCATCTCCGGCCTCGAGAAGACGGGCGGCGTGATCACCAGCGCCGGGCTGATCCTCGCCGGCACCTTCGGGGCGCTGATGGCGCTGCCGCTCGAGACGCTGTTCCAGATCGGGTTCACGGTCGCCTTCGGGTTGCTGATTGACACCTTCGTGATCCGGACGCTGCTCGTTCCGGCGATCGCCTTCAAGCTCGGCGAGCGCAACTGGTGGCCTTCGAAGATCAGCCACGACGCGCAGAGGGCGCCCGGCGAGTAGCGCGGTCGCCGCTTGCGGCGCCGGCCGCCGGCCCCTAGTCTGCGGCTCCGCTCCGGACGCGGGGCGGAGGCGACGAATGGCGGCACACGAGCAGATCCGTTTCCCCAGGGCCCGGCCGGCCCTGCGGCTGCTGCCGGTGGCCGTGGTCGTGGCGCTGGCCGTCTCCGTGCTGCTGCCGGCGGGCGCCTCGGCGGCGACGATCCGGGTCACGGGCAAGTTCGACATTCCCGCCGACGACGAGGTCTGCATGCTCCGTGAGGCGGTGATCGCGGCCAACCTCGACGCACCGACGTTCGGCTGCCCGGCCGGCAGCG
The DNA here is from genome assembly GCA_963793415.1 of uncultured Solirubrobacterales bacterium. Classification (GTDB taxonomy): domain Bacteria; phylum Actinomycetota; class Thermoleophilia; order Solirubrobacterales; family 70-9; genus CAXMST01. The sequence continues at coordinate 636,930 of CAWCAC010000002.1, forward strand.
GCAACGACGTGATCGTCCTGCCCGACGGCACCTACAGGCTGACTCGGGGCCCGGGCTCTCCTTTCGATCCGCTCACCGGCAGCCTCGACGTCGCCGACAAGGGCGGTAAGGAGCTGGTGATAACCGGCCTGGGAGGTCCCGTCACGATCGACGCCGGACCGATCGGAGGGGCCGGTGATCGGGCGTTCACCGTGAGGAGTGGCCTCGTCCTCAACTACCTGGCGGTTACGGGCGGCGACAGCGCTGCCAGCCCGGAGCTGCCCGGATACGGGGGAGCTCTGGCCTCCTTCGGGGCGCCCGTGGAGGTCCGTCACAGCCTGATCTCGGGCAGCCGGGCGACGCTCGGCGGCGGCGGTATCGTCGCTACCGGCCCGCTCGAGGTCGCCCAGTCGACCGTCAGCGGCAACTCCGTCGATGGCGCCACAGGCGCCGGAGGGGGCGGGATCGAGGCGGGAGGCCCCGTCACGGTCGTGCGCTCGACTATGGCCGGCAACTCGGTCACGACCCCGGACGCCACAGGCGCCGGTGGCGGCATCCGCTTTGCCGGCAGCCTCTCGCTCGAAGGCTCGATCCTCGCCGACAACACGACCGACGGCGGCGGTCCCGACTGTCTTGCCGGCCCGGACGCGACGCCGAGTTCGGCCGGGTTCAACATCGTCGAGCAGACTGCCGGCTGCGGGCTGACGCTCGCTCCCTCCGACGCGGAGGTCGACCCGCAGCTGTCGCCGATCGCCGGCAACGGCGGCGGCACCCTGACCTACGCGATCGAGCCCGGCTCGCCCGCCGCCGACCGCGGCCCGCTCGCCTCGAGCCCTTCCTGCCGTGGCGCCGTCGACCAGCGCGGGGTCCCACGGGGGGTCGCGGAGACAGGCGCCTGCGACGCCGGCGCCTACGAGATCTACCTGTGCGCGGCGCTTCCCGCCAACGTTGTCGGCTCCGCCGGCAGTGACGCCCTGCGAGGAAGCCAGTCCCAGATCTCAGCGGTCGGCTTCGGCGGCGGCGACCTGATCTTCGGAGGGCCCGGCAATGACGCCCTCTGCGGTGGCGACGGCACCGACGTGCTCGATGGAGCGGCCGGTGCCGACTTCCTGCTGGGCGGGGCGGGAACCGACATCGTCACTTACGAAGCGGTCGCGGCGCCGGTCGCCGTGATCCTCGACGGCGCCGCCAACGACGGGCGCGCCGGAGAGGCGGACTTCGTCGTCGTCGAGAGCGTCGTCGGTGGCAGCGCCGGCGATCTGGTCGTCGGCAGCGATGCCGCCAACGGAGTCCAGGGTGGCCCCGGGCCGGACCGCATCGACGGCGGCAACGGCAACGACTCGGTGCTCGGCCAGGCGGGTGACGATTTCGTCGACGGTGGCGCGGGCAACGACCAGGTCCGCGGCGGGAGCGATGACGACAACGTGTTCGGCGGCGACGGAGACGACCGCGTCGACGGCGAGGACGGGGCCGACACCGTCAGCGGAGGAGCGGGCAACGACCGTCTATACGGAGGCGGTGGGCCGAACACGCTGCTCGGCGGCGACGGCAACGACAAGCTCTTCGGAGGCCCGGCCAAGGACCTGCTGAAGTGCGGCGGCGGCAAGGATTTCGTCGTCGCCGGGCGCAAGGACAGGGTCGCCGGCGACTGCGAGAAGGTGCGAAGGGGCTGACCGCCGCACGGCGGCGGCCGCTGCCGCCGCTCAGAAGCCGGCGACGAGCTTGCGCAGGCCGTCGAGCCCGCGGAATGGGGGACCGTGGCCCGGGCAGACCAGCGACGGCTCGAGCTGAGCGAGCTTGCGGATCGACTCCCGATTCTGGGCGGGGTCGAGCGTGAACAGGCCGGGCGGCTCGCCGACGCGGATGCGGCCGGTGAGGAAGTCGACGTTGTTGACGACGTCGCCGCAGATCGCGACGCGATCGGACTCGCGGAAGAAGATCACCTCGCCCGGGGCGTGGCCGGGAGCGTGGACGACGCGGAAGCCGGCTACTTCGTCACCATCGCTGAGGACTCGGGCGACGGGATGAGGAGGTCCGGTCCACATCGCTTCGATCGCCCTGTTCACGGGATTGCTGCGATGCGACTGCTGCACGGGTACCCGACCCTCCATCGCGTCGACGTCGGCCTCGTGGCAGGCGAGCGGGATCGCCCGCGCCTCGCAGATCGCGGCGGCCGACCCCTGGTGATCGGGATGGACGTGGGTGAGGGCGAGCAGCGACAGCGGCCGATCCTCCACCTGGCGCATGATCCGGCGCTTCGCGAGCTTCGTCGCGGCGTCGATCAGGACGTCGTCGACAAGGTAGACGTTGATCGCGTCCCGGAGCCCGGAGAGCTGGAAGACGCCGGGCGCCAGCTCTTTCACAGCGGGCTGCCGGGGCCGGGGCCGCGAGGCTCGCCGGTGTTCGCGGCGAGCTGGGTCAGGCGCCGCACCTGCTGGGCGCCCTCGGCCCGCGCCGGATGGCCCTCAGGGAGGCGCGCGATCAGGCGCTCGATGCGATTGCGGATCTGCAACGCGAAATGGGGTGTGGCCGGGCCTGCGAGGGCGCGGACGTCGTCGACCGTCGGCTCGCGCGCGGGGTCGAGGCGGTCGGATCGCTCTGCTTCGCTCATCGCCGAGGAGCCTATCCGCAGCGGCGCTGCGACGACTGATCGGCTCGCGGCCCTACTGCGCCGACTTCGGCTGTCTCTCGGGCTCCGGGGTGCCCGGCGTCGGGCCGATCTCCGGCAGCCCGCTCCCCTCGCTCACCTGGGAGAGCTCCGTCAGGCGATCGACCTCGACCTGGAACGGGACCGAGATCGCGGCGTCGTCTCCGACGACCCAGACGTGGTTGTAGATCGCCCGGGTCGGGTCGTCCACGTACCCCGGCTTCGTGTCGAGCAGGAAGCCTTCGAGCGGCTTCGGCACCTCGGTGGCATCGTCGGTGAGCAACAGCGGCCCGGGTTTGCCGGCGGCCGAGATCGGCGCAGCTGCGGCGGCGTCGTCGGGTCGCAGGGTGTTGGCGATCACGAATCCGTGTCCTGGGTCGTTGATGTTCCAGCCGAAGGTGCCGTCGACGAAGCGGGCGAACTCGATCGCGTTCTCGACCGGGTCGTCGGCGCCGACGCGGACGACCTTGCGTTCGCCCTCGGCGGCGTCGGCCTGCTGCTCGTCGCTGCCGCCGCCGGCGGCGGCGAGCGTCTTCACGGCCTTGGCCGCGATCACGCTGTCAGGGCCGAGCACGTAGACGGGCGCCTCCGGATGGCGCTCGAGCACCTCCAGCGTCGCCTCGGGCACGTCGGAGCCATCGGCGAAGACGATCGGATCGCCGGAGCGCGCTGCCCAGGCGGCGGCAGGCATCGCGTAATCCGACTCCTTCGAGGAGACGACGAGGATGTGGTCAGGGTCCTTGACCCCGCTCAGCGTCTCGCGCTGCTTGTCGATCTCGTTCGCGAGCTCGGCCGGGTCGCTGCCGGGAATGTCGAGGGCCTCGAGGCCCCCGGGCGCCTCGGCGTCGCCGACCACCACGAGCTCGGCCCCGTCGGCGCGCTTGAGCCCGGTCGGGTCGAGCTGGTCGAGCGCCTCTGCGGTCAGCTCGGGAACCTCGTTGGCGGTGGAGAGCAGGATCGGCCCGCCGACCTCGGTCGAGGTCAGCGGTGCAGCGGCGATCCCGGCCTGCCATGAGTCCGCGGGGACGAGGGTGACGAGGCGGGGCCTGCCGACGTCCTGGCTCGACGGATAGGCCGCGAGTGCGACCCCGGCGGCGACGGATGTCGCGTCGGCGCCGCCGACGCGGGTCGTGTTCAGAGTCGCGAAGCCGGGAAAGCCGAGCGACGATGCGTCGGCCGCCGGCTCCTCGGAGCCGCCCTCGACGACCACGGTCGGAGCGACGGGGGGCGCCGGGTCGTCATCTGGGTCATCGAAGAGCAGGTAGCCGGCGCCGACTCCGACCGCGGCGGCTGCCAGCAGGCCGAGGGCGATCAGCGCCGGCGTGCGCGCCTTCCGCATCCGGCCCGGAGGCGGAGGTGACGGTGGGGGAGTCGCGGCCTGCTCCGTCGTCGGCGCCTCCGCCGGCGTCGCGGCTGGTGTGGAGGCGGCGGGTGGCTTCGTTGCGGGGGGCTGGGGCTGCGTTGCGGCCGGCGCAGGCGGCGTGACCGGCTGCGGCTGCTGCGCCGGCGGTGAGACGGGCCGGGGCGCAGGCGGCTGCTCCGGGGCGCCAGGCGCGGGGTTGCGACGCCGCCGGATCGACTCCGGCAGGTCGCGAAGCTCGTCGAGCCCCGGCAATCTGAACCTCCTCGCCACGAGGGGAGTGATAGCGGACCGGGCGAGGCGCCGAGCAGCGCCCGCTGCCCTGTCGTTGCGGCCCCGATCAGATCCGTGGCCCCGCTGCCTTCCCGTGCGCAGTATTTGCAAAGGATCATGCAAACGCCGGAAGCCCCGTATTTGGCTGCAAATGGCCTTGCAGCGGCAGGGATCTTTGTTAGCAAACGCTCGTAATCGCGGTTTGCGCTGCTAGGCTGCGCCGACCTTCCGGGTCCCAGATCCATGCCTGATCCCTTCCAGAGAAGCAATCCGCGCCGCTCCCGCATGCGCCTCCCGGCGCTCGCCGTGGCGCTTACGGCCGCGATCGTGAGCGCGGTGCTGCTCTCCGCGTCCGGCGCGGGGGCCCAGGACCTCCAGTCCCAGGTCGACTCCAAGCGCGCCGAGCTCGGCAAGGCCGAGCAGAAGAAGGAGGTCCTGACGACCGAGGTCTCCGCCTACGACGACAAGATCAGCGAGCTCACCGGACAGGTTGCGGCGCTCCGCAACCGGGAGGCACAGGTCCAGGCCGAGCTCGACGAGGCCGAGGCGCAGTTGCAGACCGAGAAGGAGAACCTCAGGGTTCAGCGCGAGCGCCTCGAGCGCTCGCTCAAGGTCCTGCGCGAGCGACTGGTCGCGATCTACAAGACCGGCGAGCCCGACACGCTCACGGTCGTGCTCGAGTCCGACGGCTTCGACGACGTCCTCCAGCGCTACGAGTACCTCGAGCGAATCCAGAGTCAGGACTCGAGCATCGTCAGCAACGTCCGTGAGCTGCGCAACGAGGCGAAGGCGACCGTAGACCGGATCCAGGTGGTCCGCGATGAGATCGCAGCCAAGAAGCGCGAGCTCGTCCGCACCAGGGTCTCGCTCGAGCAGCGGGAGTCCGAGCTCGAGGCCGCGCGCGCCGACATCAAGACGCTGCTCAGCAAGACGAACGAGCACATCGAACACGTCGAGGGCGACATCAGCGACCTCGAGAAGGAGATCCAGGCCGAGCTTGCGGCGGCATCGGGCACGACGCCGTTGCCCGCGGGGCCGATCCGCGGCGGCAGCGGCGCTCTGATCTGGCCGGTCGACGGCCCGATCGTCTCCCCGTTCGGAATGCGCTGGGGCCGGCTTCACGCCGGCGTCGACATCGCCGTTCCGGCCGGGACGCCGATCCGCGCGGCCGCCGACGGCACGATCGTGCTGGTCCAGTCAGACGCGGAGAGCGGCGGTTACGGGAACTTCAGCTGCGTCGACCACGGCGGCGGGCTCACGACCTGTTACGCGCACCAGTCGAGCTTCGCGATCACCTCCGGCAGCGTCAGCCAGGGCGACATCATCGGATACGTCGGCTGCACCGGCCACTGCTACGGCGACCATCTCCACTTCGAGACGCGCGTCAACGGGGTCGCCCAGGATCCGATGGCGTACCTGTAGACGCGCCGATCACGTCCATCCCGGCTCAAGCCTGAGGTGTTGCCGCCGATAATGGTGTTGGGCGTATACGGTCGCCGGCAGGGCCCGCTCGAGTGGGACACGGCGGACGACCGAGAAGGATCGATCATCCGACGATGCGGAATCTGAGGGCATATCTGGCAGGACTCGGCAGCAGCGGGGCGATGATCGGCGCCGTGATCGTCGGCTTCCTCGCGCTCGGCACGATCGTCGGCTTCAACGGGCTGCCTTCGACGAGCGCCGACAGCAACTCCGACACGGTCCTGGTCGAGGATTCGAACGCGCCTGAGTTCGCGGCCGCGGCCGCGGCCCGCCCAGCGGGCGCGCCGGCCGCGACCCCTGCACGGGCTGCTGGGACGGGAACCGGCGCCGGAGGCGACGGTGCGGCGCCCGCCACGGCCGCCCCGAACGACGGCTCCGGCCCAGGCGACGGTCAGACCAACCCGGGTGACCCCGGCGACGGCGATCCGGGCACGACGGATCCGCCCGAGCCGACTTCGCCGCCGGCTCCGCCTCCGACTTCGCCGCCTGCTCCGACGGGCAGCAGCGACGTCGGCAACCTCGCCGAGGAGGCCAATGACGCGGTCACCGACGTGACCGGCACCGACCTCAACCTCGACGGTGCCACCAAGGGCATCACCGACACCGTCGATAACGCGGTTGGCGGCCTCACCGGCGGCCGCGGCCTCGGCCTCGACGGCGTCGACGTGCCGAAGCTCCCCGGCGTCGTCGACCTCTCACCCTGACGCCGTCGGGCGCCGGTTCAGCCGATTCCCAGGGAGCGCTCGAGCCAGCGCAGGGCTGCAGCCTGCAGCTCCGGGTCGTGCTGGATCGAGCGGTGATGGCCGCCGGGTAGAACGATCAGCCGCTTCGGCTCGTCGGCGCTCGCGTAAAGCTGCTCCGAGGAGGTGTACGGGACGCGCTCGTCGCCGCGGGCATGCAGAAGGATCAGCGGCTTCGCTCCGATCAGAGCGACGGCCTCCGCGATGTCGTGCTCTCCGAGCCAGGCGTCGAGGGCGTCGGCCTCGACGCGCATCTCGAGCTCGCCGTCCCGCAGTCCGCGGCGCAGGCCGTCCTCGGTCGCCGGGCAGATCGCGATCACGCCGGCGAGAGCCGGGGTCACGGCGGCGGCGTGGATCGCAAGGAAGCCGCCCATGCTGGAGCCGCGGACGCAGATCAGCCGCGGATCGATCCCGGGCCGCGTGGCGAGCATCGTCGCCATCCGCCCGACGTCGTCGACTGCCTGCGGTCCCATCGCGTCGGCGCTCTCGCCGTGGCCACGCTGGTCGTAGCTGAGAGCCGCCCAGCCCGAGGCGGCACAGAAGCGGGCGAAGTCGGCGTGATTCTCCTTCGCCGAGCCGGCGCCGTGGAGGATCACCATCGCCGGCCAGGGGGGCTCGGCCTCCGGAAGCCAGAGCCAGTAGGGCCGCCCCTCGTGGACGCCGCGCTCGTCCGGCTGCTGCGGTGTTCGGAGGCGCATCGGGACCGACCGTAGCGGCCAACGTCAGCGCGCGGCCGGCCGGGCGCTGTGACAATGCGCCGACGATGAGCGAGACCGCCGCCACCACCGACGCCGGGCCCACCGATCCGGTCGCGCGCTCGCCCGTCTTTCCCACCGGAAGCCGGATCAACGAGGCGGGACGGCTCGAGGTAGGCGGTTGCGATCTGGCCGAGGTGGCCGAGCGCTTCGGCACTCCTGCCTATATATACGCGCCCGACGACATCCGCGAGCGAGCCCGCGCCTACGTCGACGGGCTCGGCGCGCTGACCGATTCGGGCGAGGTCCTGTTCGCGAGCAAGGCGGCGCCGATCAGCGCGATCTACGAGCTCTGTCGCGAGCAGGGGCTGTCGGTGGACGTCGCCTCCGGCGGCGAGCTGTTCATGGCGCTGCGCGCCGGCTTCGAGGCCGAGCGGATCTACATGCACGGCAACAACAAGACCGAGGCCGAGCTGCGCTACGCGATCGAGAGCGACGTCGGTCACCTGATCGTCGATTCGTTCGACGAGATCGACCGTCTCGAGGCGATCCTCGATCGGCCGCAGCGGGTCCTGATCCGGCTGACGCCGGGGATCAAGCCCTCGACCCACTCCTATGTGCAGACCGGGCAACTGGACTCCAAGTTCGGCTTCGGGCTGGACGACGGGATCGCCGCGCGCGCCGTCGAGCGGATCGCGGCGAGCCCGCGACTCGAGCTCGTCGGCCTCCACGCCCACATCGGCTCGCAGATCTTCGAGGTTGAGCCGTTCGAGCGGGCGATCGAGGCGGTGCACGAGTTCAGCCTCGAGCACGCCCCCGATCCGGAGATCGTCAACGTCGGCGGCGGGCTCGGGATCGCCTACGCCGGCACCGACGAGCCCCCCTCGATCGCCGCCTACGTCGGCGCCAAGCTCGGCGCCGTTCGGCGGCTGTTCGGCCAAAGCCCGAAGGTCCTGCTCGAACCGGGCCGCTCGCTCGTCGGCAACGCCGGCCTGACGGTCTACGAGGTCGGCACCGTCAAGAAGGTCCCGGGCGTCCGTACGTACGTCTCCGTCGACGGCGGCATGTCGGACAACCTGCGGCCGATGCTCTACGGATCCCGCTACGAGGCGCTCCTCGTCAACCGGGCGACGGAGCCCGCCGATTCGGAGGTGACGGTGGCCGGGATGCACTGCGAGTCCGGCGACATCCTGCTTCGTGACGTTGCCCTGCCCGCGCCGCGGATCGGCGACCTGCTGGCGATGCCTGCGACCGGCGCGTACGGTCATGCGATGGCAAACAACTACAACGGCGTCCCGCGGCCGCCCGTGATCTTCTGCAGTGGCGGTGAGGCCCGCGAGGTCGTCCGCCGCGAGACCTGGGAGGACCTGGTGAGGCGAGATGTCTGAGGTGCGGATCGGCCTGCTCGGCCACGGGACGGTCGGCTCGGCCTTCTCGAAGCTGCTCGAGACCCGCGCCGACGCCGTCGAGGCGGCCTGTGGCAGGCGCCCGGTCGTCGCCGGGGTATTGCGGCGCAGCGAGGGCGACTTCGAGCAGATCCTCGCCGGCTCCGACGTGATCGTCGAGCTGATCGGCGGTATCGAACCTGCCCGCGACTACGTGCTCAGCGCGCTCAGCGCCGGCAAGCCGGTCGTGACCGCGAACAAGCAGCTGGTCGCTCGCCACGGCGGCGAGCTCTTCGACGCCGCCCGCCAGGCGGGGGTCGAGCTTCGCTTCGAGGCCGCGGTCGCCGGCGCGATCCCGGTGATCCGTGTCGTCGAGGAGAGCCTCGGGACGCTCGAGATCGAGCGCATCTCGGGGATCGTCAACGGGACCACGAACTTCATCCTCAGCGAGATGGCCGCGACCGGCGCGGACTACGGCGAGGTCCTCGCCAGGGCCCAGGAGCTTGGCTACGCCGAGGCCGACCCGACCGAGGACGTCAACGGTGCCGACGCGGCGGCGAAGATGGCGATCCTCGCGCGGCTCGCCTTCGACAGCCCGGTCGGCCTCGATGACGTCTCCTTCGAGGGGATCGAGGAGATCCGCCCCGACGACATCGCCTACGCCCGCGAGCTCGGGCTCTCGCTGAAGCTGCTCGGGGTCGCCGAACGCCACGGGGATGGGATCAGCGTCCGCGTCTTCCCCTGCTTCCTGTACCGCGGCCATCCGCTGGCGCCGGTCGAAGGCCCGTTCAACGCGGTCACGGTCGAGGGGCCCTCGATCACCGAGATCACGATCTCGGGGCCAGGCGCAGGCGGCATCGAGACCGCGTCGGCGGTGCTCGGCGACGTCGTCTCGATCCTCTCGGGCCGCTCGCCGGTGCCGACCGTCGGCCGCGCGCTCCCGGTCCACACCGACCTCGACTCGAGCTTCTATCTGCATCTCGAGGTCGCCGACCGGCCCGGTGTGCTCGCCGCGATCGCCGAGGTGCTCGGCCGCAACGGACTTTCGGTCAAGAGCGTCGTCCAGCGCGGGCTCGGCGACGAGGCGCGGCTCGTGATGGTCGTGCACCGCGCTCCGGAGTCGGACTTCTACGCGGCCGTCCGCGAGATCTCCGAGCTCGAGCTGATGCGGGCGGCGCCGCGCGCGATCCGCGTGATCGAGAAGGAGTACCTGTAATGGCACGGAGGCCGCAGTGGCGCCGGGGCTGATCGAGCGCTACCGGGATCGCCTGCCGATCCCGGAGGGTGCACCCGTCGTCTCCCTCAACGAGGGCTCGACCCCGCTGATCCCGGCGCCCCGCCTGAGCGAGCGGATCGGCGCTCGTGCCTGGCTCAAGTTCGAGGGCGCGAACCCGACCGGGTCGTTCAAGGACCGCGGCATGACGGTCGCCGTCTCGCGCGCGGTCGCGACCGGCGCCGAGGCCGTGATCTGCGCCTCGACCGGGAACACGGCGGCGAGCGCGGCCGCTTATGCGGCCCGCGCCGGCCTGCGCGGCGCCGTGATCGTCCCGGAGGGCAAGATCGCGATCGGCAAGCTCGCCCAGGCGCTGATCCACGGGGCGCGCGTGGTGGCGCTGCGCGGCAACTTCGACGACGCGCTGCGGATCGTCCGCGAGCTCGCGCAGGAGCATCCGATCGAGCTCGTCAACTCGGTCAACCCGTATCGGATCGAGGGCCAGAAGACGGCCGCGTTCGAGGTCTGCGACGAGCTCGGCAGCGCACCCGACGCGCTCGCGATCCCGGTCGGCAACGCCGGCAACGTGACCGCCTGGCACAAGGGCTTCGGCGAGTACCACGAGGCGCCGGTCCTCTACGGGTTCCAGGCCGAGGGCGCGGCGCCGCTGATCGCCGGTCACCCGATCGAGAACCCCGAGACGGTCGCCTCGGCGATCCGGATCGGCAATCCCGCCCGCTGGGAGGAGGCGATGTCCGCCTTCACCGGCTCCCGGGGCCGCGTCGCCGCCGTCTCCGACGAGCAGATCCTCGACGCCTACCGGTTCCTGGCCGCCGAGGAAGGCGTCTTCTGCGAGCCCGCCTCCGCCGCCTCGGTCGCCGGCCTGCTCACTCACGGCCTACCCGTCCCCGAAGGGGTGCCGGTCCCCGAGTCGGTCGTCTGCGTGCTGACCGGGCACGGTCTCAAGGACCCCGACACGGCGCTCGGCAAGGCGCCCGCGGTGATCGGCTCCGAGCCGACGACGGCGGCCGTCGAGCGGATCGTCTTCGGCGACTCCTGAGCCGACTGGACACTCGGGGCCGGTTCTAATGAGGTCGGGCGGGCCGGCCGATAAGCGAGTACCGGTGCCGGGGCCGGCCCGGTTGCCGGCGCAGGGGGTCAGGGAAGGCAAGTCGATGCTCGTTGAGATTGCAGCCGCCGTCGCGTTTGCCGCCGCGCTTGGGGGGCTGGCGCTGTGCATCGTCCGCTGGCGAGTGGCCGAGCGCAATCACCGGCTTCTGCTCGAGCATCTGCCGCAGACCGCCGTCGTCCTCTTCAACCTCGGGCTCCGCACCCGCCTGATCGCCGGCGACGGCGCCGCCGCCGGGCTCGACTCCGAAGCCGGGCCCGGGTCGCCGCTCACCGCCGTCTTCGGGAGCGAGCAGGCCGAGGTCCTCGCCCACCACTGCGAGGCCGCCCTGCGGGGCGAGAGCCGCTCGATCGAGTACTCGGGCGCGGGCCGGAACCTGTGGCTGCGCGTCGTCCCCGTCCGGGAGGCCGGAGCGATCACCGGCGGCATGGCGATCTCGCAGGACATCTCGGAGCGGCGCCGGGCGGAGCGCGGACACGAGCTGGCCGAGGGCACGAGGCGGCTGATGATCGACGTGATGAACGAGGCCTACGTGGCGATCGACCACGAGGGCAACGTCACCGACTGGAATGAGCGCGCGACGCAGCTGTTCGGCTTCACGCGCGAGCAGGCAATCGGCCGCCGGACCGCCGACCTGATCATCCCGCCGCAGGACCACGACCAGTTCGACGAGCTGATCGAGACCTTTCTCCGCCGCGGGCACGAGGGCCGGACCCTCGACCTGAGGGCGGAGCGCGACGCGGTTCATCGCGACGGCCACGTCTTCCCCGTCGAGCTGGCGGCGGCAACGCTCGAGCACGACGGGGTCACCTCCCTCCACACCTTCATGCACGACATCAGCGAGCGTCGCCGCGCCCGCGCCGAGGCGAAGGCCCACGCCGCCGACGTCGCTGCGATCGCAGGGGCCACCGGCGCCCTCGCCCGCAGCACTGAGCCGGAGGAGGCGCGGGAGGTGATCTGCCGGGCCGCGAAGACGATCGCCGCGGCCTCGACCGCGATCCTCTTCGAGCCGGACGCCTCCGGCACGGGGCTGGTGGCGACCGCCGCGGTCGGGGCGGAGGTCAGCGGCGACGTGCTCCCGTTCGTCGGCAGTCCCTCCGGCGCGGTCAGGACCTTCGTCGCCAACGAGCCCATATTCCTCGCCGAGCTCGGCCCCGACGCCCCGGTCGCGCGTGGCTTCGTGCGCCGGGCTCGGACCGAGAGCGCCTACTGGGTCCCGGTCCGCCGCGGCGAGAGTGCGCTCGGCGTGATCGCGGTCGGCTGGCCCGAGCAGCTCGCAGAGCTGCCGCCGCGGATCACTCGGGTGATGGAACTCGTCGCGGCCGAGGCGGCCGTCGCGATCGAGCGGGCGGCACTGCTCGATCGCCTGGCGCTGATGGCTCGCACCGACGATCTCACCGGACTCCCCAATCGGCGCGCCTGGGACAACGAGATCGGGCGCGAGATCGCACGCGCACGGCGGCAGGACTCGCCGGTCACGATCGCGATGGTCGACCTCGACTTCTTCAAGGCCTACAACGACGCCAACGGCCACCTCGCCGGCGATCGGCTGCTGAAGGAGGCGGCCGGATCGTGGCGCTCGGTTCTGCGCGAGACGGACCTGATCGCACGCTACGGAGGCGAGGAGTTCGCGATCGTCCTGCCCGGGTGTGAGCAGGAGGAGGCGGAGCGTCTGATCGAGCGGCTGCGCGCCGTCACTCCGTCCGGCGAGTCCTGTTCCGCCGGGGTCGCCCAGTGGGACGGCGACGAGAACCCCGAGCAACTGCTCGGCCGCGCCGACCGGGCTCTGTACGAGGCCAAGCAGGGCGGGCGCAACCGCACCATCGTCGCCTGACCGCAGCCTCAGTCGGTCCGTCGGCGCAGGGTCGCGGCGCCTCCGAGCAGCGAGAGTGCTGTGGCGCCGAGGACCACGAGCACGTCAACGACGAACTCGGATCCGAGCGGGGCGGGGTTCGCGGCTCGAGCCAGGGCGTCGTACGCATAGGTGAGCGGCAGCGCCCAGGAAATCGTCTCGAGCAGAGGCGCCATCTGATCCCGGGGCACGAACAGGCCGCAGAGCAGAAGCTGCGGGAGCACGAAGGCGGGCATGAACTGGACGACCTGGAACTCGCTTGTCGCGAAGGCGCTGACGAAGAGGCCGAGCGCCATGCCGAGGACCCCGTTGGCGATCGCCAGCGCCACGATCAGCAGCGGCGAGTGTGCGCTGTCCAGCCCGAGCCAGGTGAAGCCGACGATCGAGACGAGTGTCGCCTGCAGAGCTGCGACGACGCCGAAAACGAGCGCATAGCCGGCTAGCAGGTCGAGCTTGGCTAGGGGCAGCGTCATCAGGCGCTCGAGCGTCCCGGTGGTCCGCTCGCGCAGCATCGTGATCGAGGTCGCCAGGAACATCGTGATGAACGGAAAGACGCCGAGGATCGGGATGCCGATCCGCTCGAACGAGCTCGCATCGTCGAGCACGTAGCGCAACAGCACCATCAGGAAGACGGGGATGAAAAGCAGCAGGCCGATCGTGCGTGGGTCGTGACGGAGCTGTCTGCCGACGCGCAGAGCGACGGCGCCGGTGACCCGCGCGCTCATCGAGCTGCCCCCTCGCCGGCGCGCTCCTTGATCATCCGCAGGAAGGCCTCGCCGACCGTCGGCGCACCGGTGCGGCTCCGAAGCGCCTCCGGGGTCCCGGCGGCCAGTAGCTCACCCTCCCTGAGGAGCAGCAGATCGTCGCAGCGCTCGGCCTCGTCCATCACGTGGCTGGAAACGAGCAGCGTCGTACCGGCGGCGGCAAGGTCGGAGAAGGTCTGCCAGAGGCGCTCGCGCAGCAGCGGGTCGAGGCCGACCGTGGGCTCGTCGAGGACGAGCAGGCGCGGGCGGCCGAGCAGCGCAGTAGCGAGCGAGATCCGCGCACGCTGGCCTCCCGACATCGTGCCGACGAGCTGGCCCGACTCGGCCTCCATCCCGACCGTCCGCAGTGTCTCGCCGATGTCGGCAGCACCGGGCCCGATCACGCGCCCGAAGAAGTCGAGGTTCTCGTGTGCGGTCAGGTCGGCGTAGACCGAGGGCGCCTGTGTCACGTACCCGACGCTGTTGCGCAAGGCGGGCGACCCGGCCGGCTCGCCGAGAACGGTCACGCGGCCGGACTCGACCCGCTGGACCCCGACGATGGCCCGCATCATTGTGCTCTTGCCGCCGCCGCTGGGGCCGAGCAGGCCGGTTATCCGGCCGCTCGCGACGTCGGTGTCGAGCGAGTCGAGAACGAGCTGTCCCCCGCGCACCACGCGCAGGGCGCGGATCTCGATCGCCGCCTCGCTCATCGGGGCCGATTATCCACTTCCGTTGCGACTCCGGCACGTCGGGCCTCCCATCCGCGCGCCCGCCGGCGCGACTCTGCCGCGATCGCCCTCGGTTGCTCAGAGATCACTCGCCTGGGGCTCGGGCTCGTGGTGCCATCGCGCTGCCCGGCCTGCCGCCGCCCCGGCCGGCTGCCGGGCGGCGTCGGGATCTGCGCGCGGTGCCGGGCCACCTTCGCCGCGGCCGCCCCCCAGAGCATCCAGATCGACGCCTCGGCCGGCTTCGCCGCGTTTTCGGCCGTCCCCTACCTGCCGCCTGCGACGGGGTTGGTGGCAGGGCTCAAGTCGGGTCGGATCCCCGCCGCCGCTTCGATTGCCGCCGAACTGATCGCCGAGGCAATCGCCGAGGCTCCTGCCGGCGCGGTGCTCGTGCCGGTCGGGGCGGCGCCGTTGCGGCGCCTGCGGCGCGGGCTCGACCCGGCCGAGGAGATCGCACTGGCGCTCGCGGACCGGATCGGGCTCGACTGCAGGCCGGGCCTGCTGCGGCGCCGCGGCGGGCGCTCGCAAAGGGGCCGCAGCCGCGTCGAGCGGCTCGCCTCGCCGCCCCGCTTCGAGATCCACGGCCGCGCTCCGGCGCTCGCCCTGATCGTCGACGACGTCGTCACGACGGGAGCGACGCTCGCTGCCTGCGCCGCCGCCCTGAGGGGCTGCGGATCGGAGGTTTCCGGGGCGATCTCGTTCGCCTGGACGCCGGCACCGGGTTTCCCTTGACGGGCTGTCGCCGGGGCGTAGGATGAGCCGGCGTTCGGAAAAAGCGACGGAGGAGGACGCACGTGAGGATTGAGGTTGTCGGCCGCAATGTCGAGGTAACCGAGGAGCTTCGCGAGCACATCCACAAACGCTTCCGTCGCGTCGCCAGGCAGGTGTCCGAGCTCGCCCGGCTCGAGATCGTGCTCCGCGAGGAGGCGAACCCGGCGATCCGCGAGCGGGAGGTCGCCGAGGCGACGCTCTACCTGAAAGGCACGACGCTGCACGCGGAAGAGTCGGCCGAGCAGATGACAGCGGCTGTCGGTCACCTCTCCGACGACATCAAGCGTCAGGTCAAGCGCCACCGGGAGCTGCGCCGCAAGCGGGCCCGCACGCGCAGGCTCGTCGGCGAGATGCGAGGGCGCGCCGCCTAGCGACCAGCCCTGATCGCTACGCTGGAGCCCATGGCCAAGGGCATGGGACTCATAGACCGCGCTCTGCGGCTCGGAGAGAGCAAGCAGTTCAAGGAGTACGAGAAACGGGTCGAGGCGATCAATCGCTACGAGCCCGAGATGGAGCTGCTCGACGACGCCGAGATCCGCGAGCACGCCGACGCTCTACGCGGGCGTGCCCGGGACGGTGAGTCGCTCGACGACCTGCTCCCGGAGGCGTTCGCCCTCTGCCGCGAGGCCGGCAAGCGCGTGCTCGGTCAGCGCCACTACGACGTGCAGCTGATCGGCGGCATGGTCCTGCATTCCGGCGCGATCGCGGAGATGAAGACGGGCGAGGGCAAGACCCTGACCGCGACGCTTGCGGTCTTCCTCAACACGCTGGCCGGCAAGAGCGTCCACGTCGTCACCGTCAACGACTATCTCGCCAAGCGCGACGCGGAGTGGATGAAGCCGCTCTACAACGCGCTTGGGGTCGAGGTCGGAGTGATTCAGGACACCGACCTCCCCGACCACGGCGACCGCCGTCACGCCGCCTACGCCGCCGACGTCACCTACGGCACGAACTCCGAGTTCGGCTTCGACTACCTGCGCGACAACATGGCCTCCTCACTCGAGGCTACCTTCCAGCGCGACCACAACTTCGCGATCGTCGACGAGGTCGACAACATCCTCATCGACGAGGCGCGGACGCCGCTGATCATCTCCGGTGCCCCCGAGCAGGCGGCCGAGCTGTACCACACGTTCGCGCGGCTGGCCAAGCAGATGGAGGGCGTCGAGGCGAAGGTGAAGCTGAAGGCGCTCGGCGAGACGAAGGACACGTCCGAGGCCGAGTACGACTTCGAGTACGACGAGAAGCACAAGACCGTCGCCCCGACCGAGCGTGGCGTCGAGAAGGCCGAGAAGTTCCTCGGCGTCGACAACCTCTACGTCTCCGAGCACGGGACGCTCGTCAACCACCTCGTGCAGTCGCTGAAGGCCGAGTCGCTGTACCGCAAGGACAAGGACTACGCGGTCGTCGACGGTCAGGTGATGATCATCGACGAGTTCACCGGCCGGATCCTCGAGGGTCGTCGCTGGTCCGACGGCCTGCACCAGGCGGTCGAGGCCAAGGAGGGGCTCGCGCCCCGCGAGGAGAACCAGACGCTGGCGACGATCACCCTGCAGAACTACTTCCGCCTCTACGACAAGCTCAGCGGCATGACCGGCACCGCCCTGACCGAGGCGACCGAGTTCATGAAGATCTACGAGATCCCGGTGGTCGAGGTCCCGACCAACGCCGAGATGGTCCGCGACGACCAGAACGACCAGATCTACAAGACCAAGGACGGCAAGTGGAAGGCCGTCGTCAACGAGATCGCCGAGCGCAACGAGAAGGGTCAGCCCGTGCTCGTCGGCACCGTCTCGGTCGAGGTCTCGGAGATGCTCTCGGAGCAGTTCAACCGCCGCGGGATCAAGCACGTCGTCCTCAACGCCAAGCCCGAGTTCGCGCAGAAGGAGGGCGAGACCGTCGCTCAGGCGGGCCGGCTCGGCTCGGTCACGATCGCGACCAACATGGCCGGCCGCGGCGTCGACATCAAGCTCGGCGGAGATCCCGAGCAGATGGCGCTGCACGAGCTGCGCAAGCTCGGCCTATCCGAGGAGGACCCCAGCTGGGAGTCCGAGCACGCAAAGCTCACCGCTGAGCTCGCGCCGCGCTGCAAGGAGGAGGGCGACAAGGTCCGCGAGCTCGGCGGCCTCTACATCTGCGGCACCGAGCGCCACGAGTCCCGCCGCATCGACAACCAGCTTCGAGGTCGAGCCGGCCGCCAGGGCGATCCCGGCGAGACGCGCTTCTTCCTCAGCGCCGAGGACGACCTGGTCCGCCTCTTCGCCGGCGACCGGATCTACCGGATCCTCGACCGCCTCGGCCCCGTCGACGACAAGGGCGAGGAGTACCCGCTCGAGGCGAAGATGCTGAGCAAGCAGATCGAGTCGGCCCAGAAGAAGGTCGAGGAGCAGAACTTCCTCACCCGTAAGCGCGTGCTCGAGTACGACGACGTCATGAACGAGCAGCGCCGCGTCGTCTACAAGTACCGGCGCGAGATCCTCGAGGGCCGCGACATGGGCGAGGTCGCGCGCGAGGAGATCGCCGGCCTGCTCGCGACCAAGGTCGGCGAGTACACGCAGTCCGACGTCTTCGAGGAGTGGGACCTGGCCGGCCTGCAGACCCTCTGCGCGAGCATGTGGCCGCTGGCCGAGGACCTATCCGAGATCGATCCGAGCAAGGCCAGCCGCGAGGCGATCATCGAGGCCCTGACCGACGATGCCCTCGGCGCCTACGAGGAGCGCGAGGAGGAGTTCGGCGAGGAGCTGATGCGGGCGCTCGAGCGTCACATCCTGCTGCAGATCATCGACACGCGCTGGAAGGAGCATCTGCACGAGATGGACTACCTGCGCGAGGGCATCCACCTCCGCGGGTTCGCCCAGATCGACCCCCTCGTGGCCTACAAGAACGAGGGCTTCCTCATGTTCGAGTCGCTGATGACCTCGATCTGGGAGGAGTACACGCGGCTGATCTTCCACGTCAACGTCGAGCTGCAGCCGAGCCAGGTCGAGGAGGAGTTCGGCGGCCCGCCCGAGGTCCCGACCGACGTCGACTACTCGGGCGGCACCGAGGAGGACCAGCCTTCGGCCCTGCGGCAGGCGGCCGCCGCCGGCGCTGTCGGTGCCGCGGGCGCGGAGGCGGCAGCCGCGCAGGCGCTCGGGACCGGCTCTGCGGTCGAAGCGGAGGGCAACGCCGAGACGGTCGTCAAGTCCGACCACGACAAGATCGGCCGCAACGACCCCTGCTGGTGCGGCTCGGGGAAGAAGTTCAAGAAGTGCCACGGCTCCTGAGCTGCGGTTGAAGTGCCGGGGATCGGGAGTAGGTTGACGGGGGTGACCGGCGGGGTGCGTTGGGGGGGGTTTTGGCGGTTGTTGTTGCGGTGGCGCTCGTTGTGGGGTGATAGTGCTCTCTGGAGGAGATCGATCGGAATCTGTGGCGAATGACGGTGAGCGTGTGATGTATTTCGTAGCTCGGCATCAGTTCTGCTTAGTGCGTCGGAAGCTGTGCAGTACTATGTGAGCAGATATCGCGTTCGCGCGGCTGCGAGCGGTAGTTGCTAGATCTCGCGAAGTGAATCGAGTCGCGCGGGTAGAAGTACTGAATAGTTGATCACCGCGTGTAATCGCGAAGTACATGATAAGATCCGATGATCAATCGCGCGTCGCTCGAACTCAGTGTCCCTTTTGCTGGTTCCGGCTGTTGGGTCGGCTCAGGAGGCTCCGATCTGCAAGAAGCGCTGGCGAAGACCTTACACTCGGGTGACCGGTCAGCTCAGCTTCATCGCCGACGGGGGAACGACCAGCTCACGCTGACCTGCAACGGGGGATCGGTCGAGTTCGACACCGGCGGTGGGCCCCAGGACCTGCCGCAGCCCTTCAGCCCGACGCTCGGCACCAACCTCCAGTGCCTGCAGGTGATCTCGATCTCCGTCTCGGGAGCGGCGGGCGACGACACGCTGCTGCTCGGCGGCGTCAACACGAGCGCCTACACGCAGCTCTTCGACGGGGTCACGGTCGACGGCGGCACCTTCCCCGACAGCGTCACGGGCCCGCAGGGCCACGACGGCGCGAGCCTGGCCGGCAACAGCGGCAACGACACGATCATCGGCGGCACCGGCGAGACTGATCCGGGGCGGACCCAAGGACGACACGCTCAACGGCGGCGACGACAGCGACACGCTCGACGTCGGCGACGCGACCCTCGGCCTCGACGTCGATCTCGGGGCGGGGACCTCCGAGGGACGGGGCACGGACACGCTCGTCGGCATAGAAAACGCGATCGGCGGCACCGGCAGCGATTCGATCGTCGCCGCTAGCGCAACGACGTCGCTGACCGGCGGCGTCGGTGCCGACACCCTGCAGGGTGCCACGACCGGGCCGAGCACCCTCGACGGCGGCGACGGCAGCGACAGCCTCGACAGCAACAGCGTCCACGCGGACCGGCTCACGGGCGGAGTCGGCGCGGACACGATGACCGCCGGGGCCGGAACCGACACGCTCAGCGGCGAGGCCGACGGCGACAGCCTCGTCGGCGAGGCCGGAACGGACTCGATCGACGCGGGCGCCGGCGACGACACCCTCGAGGGCGGCGTCCCGGGGACGACATCCTCAACGGCGGACGCGGCAACGACAAGGTCTACGGCGGGCCCGGCAATGACGTCGTCTGCGGTGGCCTCGACAACGACAAGCTGTTCGGCGAGGAGGACCGCGGAACGAGATGTACGGGGAGGAGCAGAACGACGAGCTCACCGGCGGCGAGATACGAGCTTCGGCGGCCCCGACACGATCGTCGGCCAGAACGATTCGGACTCGCTCACGGGCGGGCTGGGCGGAGACCTCGTCGACGGGAGCTTCGGCAACGACGTGCTCGACCCGGACGGAGTGAACCTGTCGGAGGCCGGCGTCGACACCATGCTCGGCAACAGCGGCACCGACACGATCTCGCAGTTCGAGGGCACGTCCGGCGTCGACTTCACGCTCAGCGCCGATGCGCTCGACGACGGCACCACGACCGACAGCCTCGAGGGCTTCGAGGCGGCCTCGCTGTCGGCCGGCGTCGGCGGCAACGAGTTCGATGCCTCGGGCTTCTTCGGGCCGGTGACGCTCGACCCCGGCGACGGCGACGACACGCTGACGGGAGGACCGGCCGCGGACTCGCTGATCGCGGGTATCGCCGGCGACATCGACGAGCTCCGCTTCGCCGGCGACACCACGCAGAACCTAACCGACGCGCAGCACTCCTCGAACGGGATCAACGACACGCTCTCCGGTCTCGACCGCGCCTCGCTGGCCGGCGGCGCATCGGCCAACCAGATCGACGCCTCGGCGTTCACGGGACCCGTGACGCTCGACGGACAGTCTGCGAACGACACGCTGCTCGGAGCGCTCGGCTTCGGCTCCGAGGACTCCCTGATCGGCGGCGCCGGGACCGGAGATCGGGTCTCGTTCACCGAGGATCAGCCGCAGGTCCTGAGCGACACCCAGCACGCCGCAGGCCTCGGCCCGAATGAGGAGATCGACACGCTCAGCGGCGTCGAGCAGGCTTCGCTCACGGGCGGCGTTTCCGGCAACGACTTCGACGCCACGGCCTTCACGGGCGCAGTCACGCTCGACGGCGCCGCGGGGGACGACACGCTACGCGGGAGCGACGGGGGCGATTCGCTGGTCGGCGGCAGCGAGAGCGACCGGGTGATCCAGTCCGTGAACGCGTCCCAGACCCTAACCAACTCGCAGCTGACCGGAATCGGGACCGACACCCTCTCCGGGGTCGAGCGCGCGTCGCTGACCGGTGGTGGGGCGGCCAACGACCTCGACGCATCCGCCTTCAGCGCCGGTCCGGTCAGTCTCGACGGCGTCGGCGGCGACGACACCCTGCTCGGCGGTTCCGCAAGTGACAGCCTCGTCGGCGGGACCGGGGCCGCCGACCGGATCGAACAGACCGCCGACGCGAATCAGACGCTGACCGGATCCTCGGCGAGCGGCGACGGCAACGACACGATCAACGGCATCGAGGCGGCCTCGCTGACCGGTGGCGCATCCCCGAACGACCTCGACGCCGCGAGCTTCGCGTCCGGGCCGGTCACCCTCGACGGGCTCGGCGGCTCCGACACCCTGCGCGGGACGCCGGCGGGCGACTCGCTGCACGCGGGCACCGGCAGCGACCGGATGATCTCCACGGCCGACGCGGATCTGACCCTCGACGACACCCTGCTGGCGGTCGGCGGGGGCGCCTCCGACACGATCTCGGGCTTCGACGAGGCATCGTTGATCGGGGGTGGCGCGGACAACGACATCGACTCGGGCGGGTTCTCAGGCCCGACGACCCTGTCCGGCCTGGGCGGCGACGACACGCTCGGCGGCGGCGAATCTCGTGGACGGGATCGACACGATCCCCCTCGACTCGATCGAGGAGGCGTCCTGACGGGCTCAGGCATTCGACGAGCTGATGCTGATGACTTCTCCGGCGGGCCGGTGACGCTGTTCGGCGACGGCGGCTTCGACAGCACGGGGAGGAGCAGAACGACGAGCTCACCGGCGGCCCGGCAACGACTACATGCTCGGCTCGGCCGGCAAGGACCAGCTCTTCGGCTGGGGCAAGAAGGCGGGCGAGTTCATCGAGGACGGCGCCGACTACCTCGACGGCAGCTTCGAGGACGATGCGCTGCAGGCCGGCGGCGCCGACACGCTCCTCGGCGGGGCGGAGGAGGACGTGTTGCGGACCCGGACTCCAGAGATCGCGCCGAAGCGGATGGACGGCGGCTACCAGGACGATGAGCTGATCGGCTCCGACGCCGGCGACCGGATGTTCGGCGACATCGGCGACGACCGCCTCGAGGGCAACGGCGGCAACGACAGATCCACGGCGAGGAGTCGAACGACACGTCTTCGGCGGCGCCGGAACGCGACTCGTGCGCCAGACGGGCGGCCGAACCAGGTCCTGGACAACACGTCGCTGAGCGGCGCCGGCAACGACACGCTCGACGAGATCGAGTCCGCTTCACTGACAGGCACGGCCTCCCCGAACATCATCACCACGACCGCCTTCACCCTCGGCCCGGTCAGCGTCAGCGGCCTCGACGGCGGCGTTCGGTGACCGACGGCGTCGACTCGATCGATGGCGGCCCCGACACCGACAGCTGCGACGGCGGCGGCGGTAACAGCGACCGCGCCACTGCTGCGAGAGCGAGAAGGACTTCCCCCGCGGCGCCGACTACTTCGGGTAGCGGCGTCCTCATGAGACGCTGCGCATGAGCGCACCCGCACCGCGCCTGCGAGAGCGAGAAGAATTTTCCCCGCGTCGACTACTTCGGGTAGCGGCGTCCTCTGACGCGGCGCCTGGCACCACCCGGGCGCGGCTCATGTGGCTGCGCCACACAGCGCCGCTTCCGTGCGGCGCCATGCTTGGTCAGAGAACGCCTTGGCGTGGGTGACGGCTAGGCTCTTCCGTCGATGGCCGAGGCGCATGACACCAACGCCCGCATCGCGGAGGTCCGCGAGCAGTTGACGCTGCTTCGGGACTATCTTTGACCCGGCTGAGCTGCAGACCGAGATAGAGGCCCTCGAGGGCGAGATGCAGGCCCCCGGCTTCTGGGACGACGCCGAGGCCGCGGCCAAGGTCTCCGCCTCGCACACGAGGGCGAAGCGCAAGCTCGAGCTCTGGGAAGGACTCGCCGCCGACGTCGGCGACCTCGGCGATCTGGCCGAGATGGCGGCCGAGGACGAGGAGATGGCAGCCGAGCTCGACACCCAGCTGGGCTCGATCGAGAAGCGGCTCGCCGAGCTCGAGGAGCAGCGGCTGTTCTCCGGCGAGTTCGACTCCGGCGACGCCGTCGTCACGATCCGCTCCGGCGCCGGCGGCACCGACTCCCAGGACTGGGCCGAGATGCTGTTGCGCATGTACCTGCGCTGGGCCGAGGGCCGCGGCTTCGACGTCGAGATGAAGGAGGCGTCCGAGGGGGAGGAGGCGGGGATCAAGTCCGCCACCTTCATCGCCCGCGGCGAGAACGCCTACGGGCTGTTCGGCGCCGAGCGCGGAGTCCACCGGCTGGTACGGATCTCGCCCTTCGACTCGCAGTCACGACGGCACACCGCCTTCGCTCAGCTCGACGTGGCGCCGCTCGTCGACGACAACGTCGACGTCGAGCTCGAGGAGACCGACATCCGGGTCGACACCTACCGCGCCTCCGGCGCCGGCGGCCAGCACGTGAACAAGACCGACTCCGCCGTCCGCCTCACCCACATCCCGACGGGGATCGTCGTCCAGTGCCAGAACGAGCGCTCCCAGACCCAGAACAAGGCGACCGCGATGCAGATGCTGCGCTCGCGCCTGCTCGCCGAGGAGGAGCGCAAGCGCGCCGAGGAGATGGCGGCCGAGCGCGGCGAGCAGAAGCCGGCCGAGTGGGGCTCACAGATCCGCAGCTACACGCTGCATCCGACGACCCGGGTCAAGGACCACCGCACCGCGCACGAGGTCGGCGACGCCCAGCGCGTCCTCGACGGCGATCTCGACGGCTTCATCCGCGCCTACCTCCTGCAGTCGGCCGCGTCGACCAACTAGACCTCGGGCCCCCCGGCGGGCACGGGGTACCTTGTCCTCATGGCTCAGCAGATCTCGGTCGGGCTCTCCTCGGCCCCGGACACGATCGACGCCTTCGCGGAGGCGGCCGACATCGCGAGCGCGGGTCTCGACGGCCCGCCCGACCTCTGCCTGACCTTCGTCGGGGCGCACCATCTCCAGCGCGTCGACGAAGCCCTCGCGGAGATCTCCTCCCGGCTCACCCCGCGGGCGATGATCGGCTGCGGCGCCGCCGGTGTGCTCGGACCCGGCCGGGAGCTCGAGGACGGCCCCGGCGCCGTGGTCTGGGCCGCGCAGCTGCCCGGTGCGCAGGTCGAGACCTTCGAGGTGTCCGGCGACCTCGATGACGGCCCCGAGGATCTGAGCGGTCTGCCTGCGGACGCGAGCCCCGCCGACGCGGTCTTCGTGCTCGCCGACCCCTATCGCTTCCCGGCGGGTGCCCTCCTCTCCCGACTCAACGACGAGCGGCCCGGGACGCCGGTGCTCGGCGGCCTCGCAAGCGCGGCCGTGCAGGGAGCGGCGCCGCTGATTCTCGATGGGAATCTCGCCGACGCCGACACGGGTGCCGTCGGCTGTCTTCTGCGCGGGGTCGAGATGACGCCGTGCGTGTCACAGGGAGCGACGCCGATCGGTCAGGAGATGGCGATCACGGCGGCCGAGGGCAATGTGATCGCCGAGCTCGCCTTCAGGCCGGCACTGGAGCGGATCGGCGAGGTGATCTCGGAGCTGCCCGAGGACGAGCGCCGTCAGGTCGCCGAGGGGATGCTGATCGGCGTCGTAATCGACGAGAACAGGCCCGAGCACGAGCGCGGCGACTTCCTCGTCCGCCCGATCGTCGGCGCCGACCGCGAGTCGGGCGCCGTCGCGATCGGCGAGCGGGTGCGGGTCGGACAGACCGTGCGGCTCCACGTCCGCGACGGGGACTCCGCCGACGCGGACCTGCGCGAGGCGCTGGCCCTGCAGGCGGGGGCGATGGGGGAGACCGGAGCGGCGGGAGCGCTGATGTTCACCTGCAACGGGCGCGGCCGAGGCCTGTTCGGGGTGGCCGACCACGACGCCGACGCGGTCGAGGACGCGCTCGCGGCGCCGGTCGGCGGCTTCTTCTGCGCAGGCGAGATCGGCCCCGTCGGCGGGCGCAATTTCCTGCACGGCTTCACCGCCACGCTCGCGGTTTTCGCCCGCTGACGAGTGCACGAGTCCCGAGGCCGGTCCGGCCCGAATATCGTGGGCGGATGACAACCGGAGCAGACGCCGATCTCACCGCCCTCGTCGCCGGCGCTCTCGCCGAGGACGTCGGTGACGGCGACGTGACCGCGAATGCGACCGTTCCCGCGACGGCGCGCGCCAGGGCGCGGATCGTCCAGAAGCAGCCGGGCGTCGTCTTCGGTTTCGCCGCGGCCCGCGAGGTCTTTCGCCAGACCGGCGCCGGCGAGCTCGACGTGCTGATGGTCGAGGGTCAGTGGCGCGACTCGGTCCCGGCCGAGGTCGCCTTCATCAGCGGCCCGGCCCGGGCGCTGCTGGCGGCCGAGCGCACCGCGCTCAACCTGCTCGGGCACCTCTCGGGCATCGCGACGCTGACCGCGACCTACGTCGAGGCCGCCCGGGCCGCCGCGCCGAAGGTGGCGATCCTCGACACGCGCAAGACGACGCCGGGCCTGCGGGCGCTGGAGAAGGCGGCGGTCCGGGCCGGCGGCGGTCGCAACCATCGGATGGGCCTCTACGACGCGATCCTGATCAAGGAGAACCACATCGCGATCGCCGGCGGACTCGGGCCGGCCGTGGCTGCGGCGCGGTCCGATCGACCCGACCTGGCGAAGTCGAGGTCGAGTGCCGCGACGCGGCCGAGGTCGAGGCGGCGCTGGCCGCCGGCGCCGACCGGCTGCTGCTCGACAACATGGACGAGGCCGGCCTGCGCGCCGCCGTCGCCGCCCGCGACGCGGCCGGATCGACGGCCGGGCTCGAGGCGTCGGGCGGAGTGACGCTGGAGACCGTCGGCACGATTGCGGCGACGGGCGTGGATTTCATCTCGATCGGCGCCTTGACCCATTCGGCACCGACCTTGGATCTGTCGATGCTGTTGGAGCCGATCTGAGGGCGGTCCGTCCCTACTTCAACAACCTCGACAGGCGACGGTCGGCGAAGAGCTTGCCGCCGTTCTGCTCGTCGGGGCAGTAGCAGGTGATGTGGTCCGAGTAGTGGATCGCGGCGATCGTCGCGCCGCAGCGGGGGCAGGACTCGCCCTCGCGGCGGTGGACCTGGAGCGGCATCGGCATCTTGTCCGGGATCTCCGGGCCGACGGTCTCGACGTAGGTGTCGATCGCCGCACCGAGGATGGAGAGCGCATCGTGCAGGCGCTCGACCTCGTCCGGCTCGAGCTCGGCGCCCTTGCGAAAGGGGGAGAGGCGCGCCTGCCAGAGGATCTCGTCCACCCAGGAGCGGCCGATGCCGGCGATCGTGCGCTGGTCGCGGAGCAACGGATGCAGGTGCCGGGGCTGGTCGAGGGCCTCGGCGAGCACTTCGGTGGCCGGCGCCGGCCAGGCCTCGGGGCCGAGCGTCGCGACCATCTCCTCGTCGTCGAGGCCGGCCGCCGGGATCAGCTTCGACCAGGCGCGTTGCTTGGTCCCGAACTCGCGCAGGCGCAGCTCGCGCCCGTCCTCGAACCGGATCAGGATCCGGGAGCGCTTGTCCCGCAGTGAGGCGCGCTTGTCGAAGAGCTGCAGCCGTCCCGCCGACATCATGTGGACGAGCAGCGTCAGCTCCGGCTCGGCCCCCTCGTGGGCGAAGCCGACGTGCGGCATCTTGCCGCGGCGGCCGGTACCGGTCACCCGGGCCCCGACGAGCGCGTCGAGCGGCGGCTTGACACTCTTCAGCGCCACCATCCCGGGCGCCATCGTCGACTCGACGACAGCCCCCGAGAGCTGCTCGTCGAGCAGCCTGGCTGCGATCTCCACCTCCGGAAGCTCGGGCATCCTGCGAGACTAGAGGGTCCAATCGCCTGCACTTCGCGGGCATGTCGTTCCGAAGCGATGGGCGGATCTGCGGGGTCACAAGTGCGGACAGCCGGCACTCGTCCGGCGCCGGGTCGAGCACCGCGTCCCGGTAGACTCCATCGAGTCATTCGCCCGTCCGGTGATCGGCTGGCGAACATAACCGTCCGACCCTCGTGGAACCGATCCACAGGGCGATAAGGAGCACAGAGATGCAGGAGCTCCCGACAATCCAGGCACCTCCCAGATCCGGTCTGACGGAGACGGAGATCGCCGAGCTCACGGCCGAGGTCAAGGACCTCGCCCGCAGCCGCAATGCGGTGATCCTCGCCCACAACTACCAGCTGCCCGAGCTGCAGGACCTCGCCGACTACGTCGGCGACTCGCTCGGCCTCTCGCGCGCCGCGGCCGCCTCCGACGCGGACGTGATCGCGTTCTGCGGCGTCCACTTCATGGCCGAGACGGCGTCGGTCCTGGCGCCCGACAAGACGGTCCTGATCCCGGACCCGAAGGCGGGCTGCTCGCTCTCGGATTCGATCGACGCCGACCAGCTGCGAGCCTGGAAGGCCGAGCACCCGGGCGCGCTCGTCGTCATGTACGTGAACACGTCGGCTGAGGTCAAGGCCGAGACCGACTACTGCTGCACGTCCTCGCAACGCCGTCGACGTCGTCGAGCACATCTGGGCCGAGCACGGCCCCGAGCAGGAGATCCTTTTCGGCCCGGACATGTGGCTCGGCGCCTTCGTCGAGCGCGAGACCGGCCTGACCGAGGATCCCGAGCGCCGAGCCCGCTTCCACATCTGGGACGGCGAGTGCCACGTGCACGCGGGGATCCGGCCCGATGACATCAACGCGATGCGGGCCGCCCACCCCGAGTCGGAGTTCCTGATCCACCCCGAGTGCGGGTGCTCGACGCAGGCGATGGAGTACGTCGCCTCCGGCGACATCGACCCGGAGGGAGTCCAGATGCTCTCGACGAGCGGCATGCTCGAGCACGTCGAGGCGCACCCGGACGGCTCCTTCATCGTCGCCACCGAGACCGGCATGCTCTACCCGCTGCAGGAGGCGGCCCCGCAGGCGGATCTGATCGCCGCCAACCGGATGGCCTTCTGCAAGTACATGAAGATGATCACGCTGCCGAAGCTGCGCGACTCGCTCCGCGATCTCAGCCCCGAGGTCAAGGTCCCGCCCGAGATCGCCGAACGGGCGCGGATCCCGATCGAGCGCATGGTCGCGATCGGCTAGGGGGGGTCCTCGCCGGGCCACGGCGACGCTGGTAGGTTGACGTCGTGCTGGAGGTGATCTGTCGGGGGTTGCTCACGGCGGTTCTGGTCGCGGCCGTCGCGATGAAGCTGGCCGAGCCGCGGCGGTCGGCCGGAGCACTCGCCACCTTCGGCTTCGAGACGCTGCGTTCGCAGTGGGTCGCGCTCGCCCTCCTGGTAGCCGTCGAGTCGGTGCTCGCCGTCGGCGTTGCCGTCGGCAGCGACTCGGCCGCCTACGCCGCGGCGCTCTTGATGCTGGTCTTCGCGGCGACGCTCGGCTCGGCGATGATGCGCGGCCAGGCCGGCGCTCCGTGCGCCTGCTTCGGCGCCGCCTCGACGGTCGGGCCGCAGCGCGATCGCCCGCAACCTGTTGCTCGCCGCCGCATTCGCCGCCCTGCCCTCGATCCCGGGCGGTGAGATGAGTACGGACGAGTGGCTCGCGCTCGGCCTCGGCGTCTCGCTGCTGCTCTGCGTCGGCCTCGGGATCGCGGTGCTCGCGCTCGGCCGCGAGAT
Organism: uncultured Solirubrobacterales bacterium; assembly: GCA_963793415.1. Classification (GTDB taxonomy): domain Bacteria; phylum Actinomycetota; class Thermoleophilia; order Solirubrobacterales; family 70-9; genus CAXMST01. Next base: position 665,233 of record CAWCAC010000002.1, read on the forward strand.
CGGGATGCTGCGGCTGCGGCTCGGGCCGACCGCCGCGCTGGAGATCTCCCACGAGGGGCCGGAGGTGGGCGGCAGCACCGGGCTGATCGCCCGCTTCCCGATCGATCCCCGCAACGAGTTCGCGCTGGCCGTCTTCACCTCGGTCGGCTGCCACGTCTGCCGCGTGCTCGGTCCCGGCCGTCGACTCGCTCCGCCGCGAGCCCTCGCTCAGCGTCCTCAGCTTCGAGGAGACGGCCGATTCGGATGTCTGGGACGCGCTCGGCATCCCCGGCGTTCCCTACGCGATCGCGATGGACACCGCCGGCACCGTGCTGGCGAAGGGCACCTTCAACAATCTCGCCCAGCTCGAGAGCGTGATCGCCACCGCCGAGCGCCGCCAGACGGAGCGCGTCCGGATCGAGGCGCTGGGAGTCTGACCGGGGGCGGCGTGGGCAGAAAAGGCGAGCCGGACAGGCCGCGGCCACCGCAGCGGCCGGAGGAATCGACCGCAGTCGGGCGGCGCCTCGATGGTCTCGCAGCCGCCAGCTCGCGCCGCGGGTTCCTGGCCAGGGTCAGCAAGGCGATGGCGGCCGTGACCGCGGCGGGCACGGTCGCGAAGATCGTCCAGCCGGGCGAGGCCGACGGCATACCACTTCTGCGGCCACATCTACACGACCGATTCCTGCCCGCACCCGCTCGGCGGCTCGTTGCCCCGCATCGATCGCGCCGGCTATCCGCTGCGCGGATCCGACGGCAAGCCGATCGACAACCTCGGCCGCGTCGTCAACAAGGCCGGCGAGCCCGTCGACGGCAACGGCAAGGTCCTCCGCGACCCCGACGGCCGGCCGCTGCCGCCGGCGCCGCGGACGAAGCTCTGCGAGGACGTCACGCACCGCGAGTACGGGATCCCGACCCAGGTCGACGGCGGCTGGTACCGCTGCTGCGGCGGCCAGGTCCGCAAGCTCGTCGACTGCTGCTCGACCAACAAGAAGCGGATCAACGGCGACGAAGCCCTGCAGGGCTACTGCTTCAAGGACCGCAAGGTCTTCTGCGTCATGTACTTCGACACGAACGTGCCCTGCTGATGGACCCGCTGCTGCTTGCGGCGCTCGGGCTCGCGGGCCTGCTGGTCGGCGCAACCGGTACGTGGTCGCCCTGCGGCTTCTCGATGATCGAGACGATCGGCCCAACCGGTCATGAGGGCGGGCTGCCGACGACGCTGGCCGCCTCGATCACGTTCGGGCCCTTCGCCGTCCTTGGCGGAGCGATCACCTTCGGCGCGCTCGCTCTGTTCGGCGAGCTCGTCGGCGCCGCCGCCGGCACGGTCGCATACGCGCTGGCGGCGCTCGTCGCGGTGGCCGCCGCGATCGCCGAGGCGCGCGGCGTTCCGATCGTCCCGCAGGTCCGCCGCCAACTGCCGGTCGGCTGGCGCAGCTCGATGCCGATGCCCGTCGCTGCGGCCGGGTACGGAGTCCTGCTCGGACTCGGCTTCACCACCTTCGTGCTCTCCTATGGCGTCTGGGCGCTGATGGGGATCGTGCTGGCGATCGGCGACCCGCTCGCCGGCGCTCGTGACGGGGATCGCCTTCGGCGTCGGTCGCGCGGTCCCGATCATCGTGCTCGCCCCGCTCGCCGACCGGCCCGTCGGGCGAGCGTGCGTGCGAGGCGATGGCGACCCGCCCCGGCCTGCTCCGCGGCGCCCGGATCGGCGACGCGGTCGTGTTGGTCGCGCTCGCGGCGGCGCTCGGCGGCTCCGCCGTGGCCCAGGCGTCGAAGAACGAGGTCGGCTCGGCCTCCGACCCCTCGAGCGCCGGCCCGGCGCTCGTCTACGAGACGAACGCCGGCGCCGCGGTGCTTGCGACGGGCGCAGGGGGAGACGGTGCCGCTGCCCGGCCACGATCCGGCGACCGGGGGTCCACTCGTCGCCACCGTCGAGGGCGATGAGGTCGCGATCCTCGACCGCGAGACGCTCTCCGAGCTCGGCCGGGTCCGCGCCCCCGGCGCCGACGGGCTCGCGATCGGACCGTCGTGGCTCGCGATCCGCACGTACCGCTCGGGGCGCGATCGCGTCGCGATCGCGCCGCTGGGAGAGCGGGGAGCACCCACCGGCCCGCTCCGCACGGTCGGAGTCGCCAAGCGCCCCGCCCAGCTCAGCCGCCCCGCGCTCGACGGGAACAAGCTCGTGCTCGCGGTTGCGAAGAAGGGCCGCAACCTGCTCGTTCGCTACACGCTGCGGCCGAACGGAAAGCCCGGCCGCAAGGTCCTGCTCGCGAGCCGCGACCATGGAATCTCGGCTCCCTCGATCGAGGGCAAGGCAATCGCTTACGTGCTCAGCTCGCGCAGGAAGCAGGCGCTGATGGTGAAGGGGCTCGGCAGGGGCAAGGGACACGCGATCTACCGGCGCGGAAAGGGGCCGCCGACGCTGTGGAGCACTGCGATCGCCGGCAAGCGCGTCTACGCGACGGTCGTCAAGCGCGGCGGTCGGTCGAAGATCATCAGCCTCGGGCGCTGACCGAGCGCCCCCGGGCGGGGTCAGAAGCCCGGCGGCGGCGTGATCACCGTCGGCGGGATGTCCGGCTTGCCGACCGCCCGCCACAGCGAGCCCGGCGCCTTGGCGAGCACGTAGCCGCCGCCCGACGGCTCGAGGAAGGCGATGTCGCTCTCGAGCGATGTCTCGTCGCGGTCGGCGAAGCGGGTCGCGATCGCGACCGAGAGCTGGACCCGGCCCGAGTCGCCGACGATCGCCGACTCGAGGGCGCCGAGTTCGGTCGCCGCCCAGGCGGGTGAGCCGCGCGGGTCCTCGTAGCCGATCGACGCGGCGAGCCGGTCGGCGCAGGAGTCCCCCCGCTCCGGCAGCTCGAGCTCGTCCTCGAAGCCCGGGGCGATCAGGCGGCAGAGGGCGGCTCCGTCGCGGGCGTTGATCGCGGCGACGTAGCGCCGATAGGCGGACTGCGCCTCGCGCACCCTGGCCCGCTCGGCTGCCTCGGCGCTGGAGCCGGTCCCGGTCGCAGGCTCGGCGCTGCCCTCCCCGGACGCATCGCCACCGCGCAGGATGTCCTCACGTTTGCGGATCGGCGCCGGCTCGTCGGCGATGCTTGCGGTCGAGACGGTTGCGGCGGCAGTGGTCGTCGCCCGCCCGTCGTCTCCGCCGCAGCCACCCGCGGCGACCGGCGCGAGGAGCGCCGCCGCGATCACGCCTCGACCTGGCGCTGAACCATCTGCCGCGAACCCGCATTTTCCGGACCTTAGAGGCCTCCGGATACGTCCCCGCACCCGCTTACCGTCATCGCATGGCTGATGCTGCACCCGCGCCCGGGGCTCCCGAGCACTCGTTCCCCCTGACCGGTGCCGATGGCTCTATCCTCGCGACCGTGCAACACCTTCGCTCGGTGCCCGATCCGAAGCCGCCACCGTCGCCGATCGAGGGTGAGTCACCCTCGACGATCCAGCTCGAGCGCTGGGCAACCGTGCTGCGCATGGACTGCGTGCGGATGCTTGCGGTCGCCAAGTCTGGCCATCTCGACAGCTCCCTGTCCGCGGCGGACATCGTCACCGCCCTCTACATGCGCGTCCTCCGCCACGACCCGAAGCGGCCCGATTGGCCCGCCCGCGATCGCTTCGTGCTGTCGAAGGGCCACGCGGCCCCGATCCTGTACGCGGCGCTCGCCCGCCACACCTACTTCCCGCTCGAGGACTTGATGGGCCTGCGCAAGATCGGCGCCCAGCTCCAGGGTCACCCCGACATGGGCAAGACCGCCGGCGTCGAGGTCTCGACGGGCTCGCTCGGCCAGGGCATGTCGATGTCGCTCGGGATCGCGCTGGCGCTGCACCTCGATGGGTTCGAGAGCCAGCGGGTCTTCTGCCTGCTCTCCGACGGCGACTGCCAGGAGGGCCAGACCTGGGAGGCCGCGACGGCCGCCCCCCACTTCGCCGACCGGGGTGGGTCCCGGCTCACGGCGATCGTCGACTACAACCACCTGCAGACCGACGGCACCACCGAGGAGGTCATGGACATCGGCGAGATGCGCGCCAAGTTCGCCGCCTTCGGCTGGGACACCGTCGAGATCGATGGCCATGACATGGCCGCGGTGGTCGAGGCGCTCGAGCGCAGCCGCGACCTCGATCGGCCGGCCGCGATCATCGCCCAGACCAAGAAGGGGCGCGGCGTCTCCTCGATGGAGGGTCGCTTCGGCTTCCACGGCAAGCCGCCGACTCCCGAGCAGGCCGACGAGGCCCTGACCGAGCTCGAGGCGCTCTACAAGGAGCAGACCGAGGCGCTCGAGAAGGCAACGGCCGAGTTCGAGCGCGTTACGTCCGCGGGCGCCGACGAAGGGGAGGAGGACTGATGGGTACAGCAACGGAGCCGTCCGCAACCCGCAATGCCTACGGCGACGCTCTGGTCGAGCTCGGCCGCGAACACCCCGACGTCGTCGCTCTCGACGCCGATCTCTCGGTCTCGACCCAGTCGGCGAAGTTCGGCAAGGAGTTCCCAGAGCGTTTCTTCAACGTCGGCGCCGCCGAGGCAAACATGATGTCGATGGCCTGCGGGCTGGCCGCGACCGGCAAGGTCCCGTACTGCTCGACCTTCGCGATCTTCGCCTCCGGGCGCGCCTACGACCAGGTCCGCCTCGGCATCGCGCACAACGAGCTCAAGGTCCGAATCGGTGCCAGTCACGGCGGCGTCTCGCTCGGCGAGGACGGCGCCTCCCACCAGATGATCGAGGACATCGCGCTGATGCGGGCGATGCCGCGCATGCAGGTGATCGTGCCCGCCGACTACAACCAGGCCTACCGCGCCGTCCTCCACAGCTTCGAGCACGACGAGCCGATGTACATGCGCTTCGGCCGCCCCGCGACTCCGGTCGTCTACGACGAGATCCCCGAAACGCTGAACTCGGTCGACGTGCTCCGCGAAGGCAAGGACATCACCCTGATCGCAACCGGCCACATGGTCTGGAGGGCGCTCGAGGCGGCCGAGTCGCTCGAGCGCGAGGACGGGATCGAGGCGGAGGTCCTCAACGTCGCGATCATCAAGCCGATCGACAGCCAGGCGATCATCGAGTCGCTCGCCAAGACCGGCGTCGCTGTCACCGCCGAGGAGCACCGCACCGTCGGCGGGCTCGCGGACGCGGTCCGCGGCGTCGCCGCCGAGCAGCACCCGGTGCCGGTCTTCGCCGTCGGAATGGGCGATGAGTTCGGCGTCTCCGGGACGGGTGAGGCCTGCATGGAGCACTTCGGGCTGACCAGCCGCGGGATCGCCGATCGTGCCCGTGAGGCGCTCGTCCTCAAGCCGATCGTCAGCCACCCGCCGCTGCACGGTCCCGAGTGGACTTAGGCCGCGGGTCGGGCCTCAGCCGAGGTCCTTGGGTCTGACGAAGTCCCGCAGCTTCGCCGCGGCGGGACGCAGCCGTGACCACTCGCAGTCGACCTCGATCGTCGCCAGCGCGCCCGTCGGGAACTTGCGCCGCAGCTGATCGGCGGCGGCGCCCGGGCCTGCGAGCTCGCCCGCGAAAGCGCCGATGCCGGGGTTGTGTGCGATCAGCATCACCTCGGTCAGCCCGCTCGGCAGCTCGGCCACGATCCCGATCAGCTCCTCGACGCCGGCGCCGTAGAGCCGTTCCTCGGTCCAGTGCTCGTAATCGTCGGGCATCCCCTTGCGGATCCGCTCGAACGTCTCCTGGGTCCGGACCGCCGGCGAGACCAGGACGGCCTGCGGCCGGATCCCGGCGCTGCGGAGATGCTTGGCGAGTTGCCTGGCGGCGCGGCGACCACGCTCGTTCAGCGGCCGCTCCCGGTCGCTCAGCCCCTTCTCGCTCCAGCTCGACTTGGCGTGCCGGAGCAGGTGAAGGCGGCGCGTGTTGCTGCTGCGCTCCGGGCTCACAGGGGGTCGACCTCTTCCGCCGTCTTCACGTGCTGCCTTCGGCTCTTACCGACCGGCAATCCCGCCGTCGCCCGCGATTCGTCAGAGAGGTGCTTGTGGCGCTGGCGCACGTAGTACAGGCGCTGAAGGTAGAGGGTCGCGAGGCTGGCCGCGAAGATGCCGACGAGGTTGACCGCGAGCTGTATCTGTGCCCCGAGGACGGTGTCCCAGTCGCCGTACGCTGCGGCAACCCCGATGTTCGCGGCAGAGGGGATCGTCGCGACTGAGATCAGCACGCCGACCAGGGCACTCGACTTCGACGCCGTGAGGCTGATCATCCCGACGACGCCCGCGAGCACCGCGACGTAGAGGGAGAAGCCGTCAGGGTGGGAGATGAATCTGGTCAGGTCGTGCGCGTCGAAGTTGATCGACTCGGGCAGGCCGCCTGTCGCCTTGAAGAGGATCGTGGCGAGGAAGGTGACGATCATTCCGAGCGGAAAGCCGATCACCAGCGCGCGGAGCGAGCGCCGCGCGAGTTCGGGCTCGCGATTGACCAGCGCCACACATGCCCCCGAGATCGGCCCGAACTCAGGCCCCACGACCATCGCGCCGACGATCAGGATCGGTTGGTTGAAGTAGATGCCGACCGCAGCGATCAGCATCGCGAGACACATGAAGATCAAGAAGGAAGCCGTCAGCTCGGTGCTCTCGCTCGTTCGCGAGTTGAGCTCCTCCCAGACGACGGGCTGCAAGGCACGCCCGCGAGCCGACTGCTCGGCTTTGGTGGCAGCGACCGAGATCTCGGAGTCGATCTCCTCGATCGCGATCGAGCCCTCGATGTCGATGTCGAGCTCGCGCAGGTCGGCGATGACCACGCTCGCGTCCTCCCGGGTGACGTCGCAGAGGATCACGTCACCCTCAGGGCGTCGCGCGGCCCGCTCCAGGTAGACCAGATTGCAGACCGACGGCGTGTTGTCGAGCAGGTCGAGCGCGTGCTCTGCCTGGTAGCTCGGGACGACGATGCGGAGGTGCAGCACAGCCCGCTCATCGTACGGCCTGTGCTTGGGCCTTCAAGCGGGGCGGGATCTTGCAGAATGCTGCCGTTTCACGAGCAACATATGAGCAACTCTTTACACTGCAGGATCCCGTCCACTCACGGGCGGGGCGCAGGAACGAAGCCCGCCGGGCAGAAAGATCGCGAGGATGGCTACCGCAAGACGACGCACCCGCTCCCGTACCCGCCGCTCCCGGATGGAGAGCTCGGTCGCGCATGAGCATCCCCGCCGCCGCAATCGCCCGCCGATCGTCGAGCTCCGTGACACGACCGTCGTCTATCCGGGCGGCCACGTCGGTCTCGAGCGGGTCAGCCTCGGCATCGACCGCGGCGAGTTCGTCTTCGTCGTCGGCTCGACCGGCTGCGGCAAGTCGACACTGATCAAGCTGCTGATCCGCGAGATCGAGCCCGCCTCCGGCAAGGTGCTCGTGGCCGGCAAGGACATCAACGACATGCCGAGGAGCAAGACGCCGCTGCTGCGCCGCCGCATCGGCACCGTCTTCCAGGACTTCAAGCTGCTTCCGAACCGGACCGTCTACGACAACGTCGCCTACGCACTCCAGGTGACCGGCACCTCGCGCTCGGAGATCCGCCGCCAGGTCCCGTCGATCCTCCGCATGGTCGGTCTCGGCGCCAAGATCCACAACTACCCCGACCAGCTCTCGGGCGGTGAGCAGCAGCGCGTCTCCGTGGCGCGCGCGTTCGTCAACCACCCGCCGCTGCTGCTCGCGGACGAGCCGACCGGCAACCTCGATCCCGAGACCTCGATCGGGATCATGCAGCTGCTGTACCGGATCAACCGCTCCGGCACGACCGTCGTCGTCGTCACCCACGACCGCGAGATGGTCGACAAGATGAAGCGCCGTGTCGTCCAGCTGCACGAGGGCCGCGTGATCCGCGACCAGGCGGCGGGCATGTACGCGACCGAGGAGGACACGACCGAGTTCGGCATGCGCGTCCGCCACGAGATGGGCCTCGACAGCGGCGCCGACGGTCAGGACGACTGACGATGGGCCGCTTCCTCTTCTTCCTCAGCGAGGCCTATCGGGCCCTGCGTCGCAACGCCGCCCCGTCGATCGCCGCGATCGTCACGATCGCGATCACGGTCCTGCTCGTCGGCGTCCTCGTTCCGGTTCTCAACGCTTCCGGCTCGAAGACCGAGGACGTGCGCGACCAGATCGCGCTCAAGGTCTTCATGTACAAGGACGTCAAGCCGGCCGAGGTCACCGACCTGCAGAAGCAGATCGAGGGGATCCCGCACGTCGAGACCGTCGACTACATCTCCTCCCAGGACGCGCTCAAGGTGCTCGAGAGCGACCTCGAGGAGAAGGACATTCTCTCGGCGCTCAACAATCGCAACCCGCTGCCGCCCTCCTTCAACGTCCGTCTCGACGACCCCGACAACCTCGAGGCCGTCCAGGCCTCGCTCTCGCCCGCCGACAGCTCCGGCTCGCCGCAGCCGATCAGCGGCGCGATCGAGGAGGTCGTGACCGCCGATCAGACCGAGCAGATCCGCGAGGTGACCGGCGCGGTCAAGATCCTGCTGGCCGTGATCGCGGTGCTCCTGGGCGTCGCCTCGCTGTTCCTTGTCGGCAACACGATCCGCCTCTCGATCTACGCGAGGCGCCGTGAGGTCGAGGTGATGAGGCTCGTCGGCGCAACCAACTGGTTCATCCGCTGGCCCTTCGTGATCGAGGGAATGGTGGTCGGCGTGTTCGGCGCGCTGATCGCGGTAGGCATACTGTTTCTCGGCAAGGTGACCATCGTTGACCCGCTGTCAGAAAAATTCGCTTTGGTCGAGAATCTCAACACGATCGCTTTCATCCCGCTAGTCGCCATTCTGGTCGGCGCGGCGATGGCGGTCGCGGCGCTTGGCAGCGGAGTGACGCTGCGCCGCTTCCTGCAGATTTGAGCCCGGGCGACAACCCGACGGGATCGTCGAGCGGGGCCGGCTTCGCACGCGGCCTGATCGCCGGAGCGATCCTGCTGTTCCTGGCGCTGGCGCTGATCGCGCCGCTGCGCGAGGCGGTTCTCCCTGAGAGCACGGACGATCGCGTCTCCCAAGCGCAGCAGATCATCGAGGACTCCTACTTCCGGGAGACGAGCGGCGGCGAGCTCGAGGACGCATCGATCGCCGGCATGGTCGACGAGATCACCAAGGCCAACGACGACCGCTTCAGCCACTTTTTCGATGCGAAGACGTACAAGCGCTTCAACCAGGCGACCTCGGGTCAGTTCAGCGGCGTCGGCCTCGCGGTCAGCGAGGTGCCCGACGGCCTGCGCGTCTCCCAGGTCTACCCGGACACCCCCGCCAAGCAGGCGGGGATCGAGCCCGGTGACGTGATCGTCGCCGTCGAGGGCAAGTCGATCGCCGGCGTCTCCGCCACGGCCTCGTCATCCGACATCAAGGGGCCGCCCGGGACCAAGGTCGAGATCACCGTCAAGGATCCGAACAGCGGCAAGGAGGATGATCTGACCCTGGAGCGGGCCGAGGTCAAGATCCCCGCGGTAAGCGGCAGGATGATCACCGAGGACGGCACGAAGGTCGGCTACGTCCAGCTCGCGACGTTCTCGTCCGGCGCCCACGCCGAGGTTCGGGCCGAGATCGAACGGTTGCAGGAGAAGGGTGCCGAGGGCATCGTCTTCGATCTGCGGGGCAACGGGGGCGGCCTTCTGCAGGAGGCCGTACTGGTCTCGTCGATCTTCGTCGAGGACGGCCCGGTCGTGATCACCGAGGGGCGCACGCGGCCGCGGGAGACCTACGAGGCCGAGGGCGATGCGATCGATCCCGTCCCGCTCGTCGTGCTCACCAACAAGGACACTGCGTCGGCTTCGGAGATCGTCGCCGCGGCACTGCAGCAGAACGACCTCGCCGAGATCGTCGGCACCACCACCTACGGCAAGGGGACGTTCCAGGAGGTGATCGAGCTCGAGGGTGGAGCGGCACTCGACCTGACCGTCGGCGAGTACCTGACCGCGGACGGCACCTCGATCCTCGACAAGGGCGTCGAGCCGGACGTGCGCGTCCCCGACAACGATGTCTCCGACGGCGACCGCACGCTCGACCGCGGCGTCGCGATCGTCGCCGGCGAGATCGACTCAGGGAGCTAGGCCGTGGCGCGCAGGAGCGAGCATCGGCCGCCGGAGCGGCTCGTGCTCGAGATCAGCCGAAGCGGCAAGGTCCTCGTCGGCGCGCCCCTGTTCAGCCGCGGCGAGCAGCTGCCGCTGGCGCGCGGCAGGGTCAAGCTGGGGGAGGGCTCGATCGCGCTCTGCCGCGTCGACAGCCGTGGCGCGCAGCCGATCGCCGACCTCGGTCGCGCCGACCGGGCCCGTGACGTGGTCGCTGCGCTGCTCGCGGATCGCGGCCTGCGGCCGAGCTTCCCGAGACGGCTCGAGGAGGAGGCGCGCGAAGCTGCCGAGCGCGTGCGCGCCGATCCGGGCCCGCGAATCGACCTCACTGCGGAGCCGACCTTCACCGTCGACCCGACCACCGCGCGCGACTTCGACGACGCCGTCTCGGCCCGCCGCGAGGGCGACGGCTTCCATCTCTGGATCCACATCGCCGACGTCTCCGCCCACGTCAAGCCGGAGAGCGGCCTCGATCGCGAGGCCCGCGAGCGCGCCAACTCGACCTACGCCCCCGGGATCGTCTCGCCGATGCTGCCGCGCGCCCTCAGCGACGAGGCCTGCAGCCTCAATCCGGGCGTCGAGCGCTTCGCCGTCACCTCCGAGTTCGAGCTCAGCGACGGCGGTGAGATCCGCTCGGCGAGCTTCTATCGCTCGAAGATCCGCTCCGACGTGCGGCTCGACTACGACGGCCTCGACCGGATCTTCTCGGGGGTCGAGCGCGCTCCCGGACACGTCGCCGATGCAGTCGCCGCCGCCCGCCAGGCCGCGATCGTGCTCGGCGACCGCTCTCAGGGCAACGCCCTCTCGGTCGCCGGCGACGAGCCCGAGTTCGAGTTCGACGAGGCCGGCAACGTCAAGGCGGCGCACGTCGTCGAGCAGACCGAGTCGCACCGGCTGATCGAGCGGCTGATGGTGCTCACCAACGAGCAGGTCGCGCTGCTGACCGAGCGCAAGGGGGTGCCCTCGCTGTACCGCGTGCACCCGCAGCCCGACCCGGCCCGGGTCGAGCACCTGATCGCGCAACTCGAGTCGCTCGACGTGCCGACTCCGCCGGTGCCCGAGGGCATGTCGCCGAGCGAGGCCGGAGCCCTCGCCGCCGAGGCCAGCCACGTCGTCGCCGAGGAGGCGGCCCGGCGCGGTCACGGCGCGGCGTCGCTCTCCTCGCTCGTGTTGCGCTCGCTGAAGCCGGCCCGTTACAACGAGCAGAACCTCGGCCACGCCGGTCTGGCGCTGCCGGCCTACGCCCACTTCACCTCCCCGATCCGCCGCTACCCGGACCTCGTCGCCCACCGCGCCCTGCTGTCCGCCGTCGGCGCCGGCGAGGTGGCGCCCGACCGACACGAGGTCGGGCCTTGGGGTGAGCACTGCTCCGACCAGGAGCGCGAGTCGATGAAGGTCGAGCGCGACGGCGACGACATCTGCCTCGCCTTCCTGCTCAAGCAGGAGCTCTTCGGCGCCGGCTGGGAACAGACCTTCGAAGGCGAGGTCTCCGGCGTCGTCGGCGCCGGCGCGTTCGTACGCTTCCGGGGCGAGATGTCCGATGCATACGAAGGATTCCTGCCCGCTCGCCTCGTGCGTGGCGACCACTACGAGCTGAACGAGCTCGATTCCGCCCTGATCGGTGTCCGAACCGGCCGCCGGATGGGATTCGGTGATCCCGTCGAAGTGCGGGTCGAGTCGCTCGAGCCGGCCCGCGGCCGGGTCACGCTCGAGCCGGGTGGAGGAGAGAGCTCCCGGGACAAGCGCAAGCCGAGCGGCCCGAGGGGCCAGAGGCGTGGCAAGGGCAAGCCGAAGGGGCAGACGCGTGGCCGGGGCAAGCCGGCCGGCAAGGACCGGCCCGCCGACGGCGGGGACAAAGGCAAGGACGAAGGCAACGGCGGAGGCAAGGGCGGCAGCAAGGCCTCCGGCAAGAGCAAGAGCAAGAGCCGGGCCAGGGGCAAGTCCGGCGGCAAAGACAAGGGCAAGCCCAAGCGCGCGGGCAAGAAGGGCTCGAGCCGGGGAGGACGGGGCCGATGAGCGACAAGCCCGAGGTCGCCGAGCGCGGGCCGGATGTCGCCACCAACCGGGCGGCCCGCCACAAGTACGAGATCGTGGAGACGATGGAGGCCGGGATCGAGCTGCGCGGCACCGAGGTCAAGGCGCTGCGCGACGGCACCGCCCGCCTGCAGGACTCCTACGCGGCAATCGAGGAGGGACAGATCTTCCTGCGCGGCGCCCACATCCCCCATTACGCGCCCGCCGCACGCGAAAACCACGAGCCCGAGCGGCCCCGCAAGCTGCTCCTGCACCGCTGGGAGATCGAGCGCCTGATCGGCCGCATGCAGCGCAAGGGGCTGACCCTGATCCCGACCCGGATCTACTTCAAGGGCAACAAGGCAAAGGTCGAGCTCGCGCTCGCGCGGGGCAAGGAGCACCGCGACAAGCGCCGCGAGATCCGCGACCGCGACGTCGCCCGCGACGTCGCGCGCGAGCTCAAGGACCGTAATCGCTGAACGCGCCTTTTCAGTACCGGCCCTGCCCCTACCGGCGCGGGCTCCGATTGCCTAATGTGCCTGCCGCCCCCGGTAACACGGATGGGATGAGAGCTTGAGCGAGAACGAGAACAGCGACGCGACTCCCCGAACCCCTTCCGGGCCCGAGGCTGATCCCGGCCAGGGTGCCGGCGAAACCGGGGCGGGGGCGACCGGCGAGCCGGCAGCTCCGCCTCCCGCCGAGCAGCCCCGGTCGGAGGCACCGGCTGTGCCGTCCGCGGACCCGCTTGCGGACGCGCCGCCTCCGCCGCCTGCCTCGGCGCCGGTTCCCGCGCCACCGCCACCGCCGGCAGCCCCGGCTCCACAGACACCGCCTTCGACCGCCGGCAGCATTCCCCCACCGGTGCCGCCGCCCCAGAGCATGCCGGTTGCCCCGGCCCCGGCCCCGGCGGCTCCCGAGTCGCCGCGCGAAAAGCGCAAGCGTGAGCGTGAGGAGAAGAAGCGCCTGCGCGCCGAGGAGATCGCCCGGCGCAAGGCCGCCGCTGCCGAGGCACGGCAGGCGAAGGCGGTCGAGCGCGCCCGCATCAAGGCGGAGAAGGAAGCGGCCGGCGGCGATGCCGCGTCCGGGGCACCCAAGAAGCGCGGCTTCGGCTTCGCCCGTAAGGCCGACGTTCCGCAGCCTTCGCCGGCAGCTCCGGCTCCGGTCCCGAACGTCTCGCCGGCGGAGGAGGCTGCGGGCGTCGCCTCGCCGGCACCGGCTGCCGCTCCGGCGGCGTCCCAGCCCGAGCCGCCGGCGCCCGCCGCACCGGCGAGCGCAGCCGAGGCATCACCGCCGCCACCACCTTCGGCAGCAGCAGTGCCCGACGCACCGCCACCGCCACCGCCCGCGGCCGGGCCGGCTCCCGGAACGAGCGACACCCAGCAGTGGACCGCGCCCGCGGCCCCCGGCGCCGCGCCCGGGGTCGCCGCGCCTGCACCGGCGCCGAGCGCGCAGCCGGCCGCGAAGTTGAGTCGCAAGGAGCAGCGCGAGCTGAAGAAGCGTCAGAAGGCAGAGCAGAGAGCCCGCGCCAAGGCCGAGCGCGACCGCGCCCGCGTCGAGCGCCGTCGCGCGGTCGAAGCGAAGCGTCAGGCACGCGCAGCAGCGAAGGGCAAGGGCGCCCCGCCCGCGCCGCCGCAGGCGCCGGCCCCCGAGACTGCGATCCAGCCGCCGACAGAGGCCCTGGCGGAGGCCGTCGGCGCGGCGGCGCTGACACCGCCACCACCGCCCGTCGCCCCGGCCCCAGCACCTGCGCCGGGTGCCGCTCAGGCCGCTTCACCGCCGCCCCCCGAGCCCCCGTCCGCCGACCCGCAGGAGCGGCTCCGCGCCGCCGAGCAGCGCGAGGAGGAGGCGCTGGTGGAGGCGCAGGCGGCCGAGGCCGAGGCCGAGGCCGAGCGCCGCGTCCGCGAGGTCGAGCAGATCCAGCACCTTGCAGAGCAGCGTGTCGCCGAGTCCGGGGTCAGCACGCCGGAGGTCGAGGCCGCGCCCGAGGAGACGCCCGTGCCCGGCGATCTGCCGATCGCGCCCGAGCTGCAGGCGACGGATGAGCAGATCCGCCGCCGCCACGCCCGCGACCGCGAGCTGGTCGAGGAGCTCGAGCGGACCGAGAGCGCGATCACCGGCGCCCGCGAGCGGACCGAGAGCGCTCTCGAGGAGGCTCAGCGCCGGCTCGAGCAGATCGAGATGCAGGCGAAGGAGGCGGAGGAGCGCGCCGCACGGGCCGAGCGGCTCGCGAAGCTGAAGCAGCAGGAGGCCGACCGCGAGCGTCGTCTGCACGAGATGCTGGAGCGGATCAACGAGGCCGAGCGCCGCGCCCGCGACGCCGAGCGCCGCGCCCGCGACGCCGTCGTCGACGTCGCCAAGCCGAGCGCGCCGATCGACGTCCCCGCGCCGCTTCCACCCGAGCCCGAGCCCGATCCAATCGCCAAGCTGAAGGAGGCTGCCGCGCGCCTGCAGGGCCCGGCCGCAGCCGAGCCCGCGGAGGCGCCGCCGGCCTCAACCGAGCCGGAGCCGGAGCCGGAGGCCGAGGCACCGAGCCCCTGGCACGGAGACGACCCGCCGGCGCCACCACCGCTCCGGGCCGAGGTCGGACCGCCCCAACCCCCGGCGCCCCCGGCACCGGCCCCGGGCGAGGTTGGCGAGTGGCACGGCGACGACCCGCCGCCGCCGCCGGCCGTCGCATACGAAGCCTTTCCTCACGATCATGCAGCGCCGCGGCCGGTGCCGCCGAGCGCCGACGAACAGGCCGAGGGCCAGCCCGTGCGCGAGATCCCCGAGAGCCCCGAGGCCGAGGCCGGCCAGGTCAGCCTCAACAATGCCAGCTTCGAGGAGCTTCGCGAGATCGGCCTCTCGGTCACCCAGACCGGCCGCGTGCTGGCCTACCGGGAGCGGTCAGGCGGGTTCAAGTCGATCGACGAGCTCGACACGATCCCAGGCTTCCCAAAGGACTTCCTGGAAACAGTCAAGCACCGCCTCGCGCCCGTAGCGGCACGCTCGCCGTCTAGAGCCCGTAGGAGTCGAACAACTTCAGCCAGATCTCGCTGCGGGTGGGGAAGGGGGGGACCGCGTGGGCGAGGGTCTCGAGCGGGACTTCTGCGGCAATCGCGATCGTGGCGCTGTGGATCAGCTCCGCGGTCTCGAAGCCGACGAAGGTGGCGCCGACGATCACGCGACGGTCCTCGTCGATGACCAGCATCGAGGTGCCGGGCGTGTTGCGGCCGTAGAAGGAAGCGCCGGCGTTAGCCGAGGTGGTCACCTCGACGGTGCCGACGTTGAGGCCCTGCTCGCGGGCCCGCTCGACCGTCAGCCCGGTGGCGGCGATCTGCGGGTCGGTGAAGACGACGCGCGGCGAGGCGCCGCCGACGTCGGCCCTGGCCGGCCCGGTAGGGCCGCCGAGCAGGTCGTCGCAGGCGACGCGCGCCTGGTACTTGCCCATGTGGGTGAGTAGCGCCCGGCCATTGATGTCGCCGATCGCGTACAGCGCCGGGCCGGCGCCGTCGGTGAGGCCTTGGACCCGCATCAGGTCGTCGACCTCGACGTAGCCGCCTCCCTCGAGCCCGACCGTCTCGAGCCCGAGGTCGTCACTGTTGGGCTTGCGCCCGATCGCGACGAGCAGATGCGAGCCCTCGAGCAGCGACCCGTCCTCGAGCGTCGCGACAACCGAGCCCTCGACCCGCGCGACGCGCTCGAGCCTGCGGGAGACGCGTACGTCGATCCCGAGCTCCTCGAGCGCCGTCGTCAGCTCACGCGACGCGAACGGCTCCTCTCCGGCAAGCAGCCGGGGGGCCGCCTCAACGATCGTGACGGCGCTGCCGATCGAGCGCCACGCCTGCGCCATCTCGCAGCCGACTACGCCGCCGCCGATGACGATCAGGTGCTCGGGAACCTCGTGAGCGACCGTGATCTCGTGGCTGGAGAGAGCGGCGACGTCCTCGAGCCCCTCGATCGGCGGCATCAGGGCGCGCGTCCCGGTCGCGAGGAAGATCGCTCGCGAGGCGGTCAGCTCGCGTCCGCCGACCTCGACCGAGCCGGCGTCCGTCAGCCGTGCCTCCCCGCGGAGCAGCTCGATCCCCCTCGACTCGATCCAGGGCAGCTGTGCGGAGTCGTCGAGGTCGTGGATCACCTCGTCGCGGCGGGCCAGTAGGGCCGGCACGTCGAGCTCGCCGCCGCACGTCTCAGCGGCGCCGGGGACACGCTCGACCTCACGCAGAAGCTCGGGGGCCCGAAGCAGGGCCTTCGACGGCATGCAGGCGTAGAACGAGCACTCGCCGCCGACCAGATGCCGCTCGACCAGGGCGACCCGGAGCCCGGCTTCGGCGAGCCGTCCCGCCGCGACCTCGCCGGCCGGGCCGGCTCCGATCACGATCACCTCGAAGTCAGCCATATGCTCTCCGTTGTCGCTGGTTCACGTTGCCTTCATCTCGCTCTCATGCCCGGGGTCGTGCGGTTCGCCCGCCACCTGTACGAGCCTCGTCATCGTCACGAACAGGACGCCTCCGATCGTATTGCCCACGATCGCGACGATCAGTCGCCAGGTCACGTCCCAAACGCTCGCCTCGCTGACCCCCGCCATCAGCGCCAGGAACACCTCGCCGCTCGAGACCATCGCGTGATTGAGGACCGGCAACAGCAGCACGTAGCCGATCATCAGTGCGATGACGACACCGGCGGCCTCGCTCCGCACGGCCAGGATCAGCCAGGTGTAGAGCGTGATCGCGACGCCCGCGACGACGGCGCTGGCCAACGCCGAGCCGAAGTCGCGATCGAGGAACTTGTCGGCGAGGATCCCGGCCGCGTCGAGCGCCCCGGAAGGGAGGACACTGTCGATCGAAAGGAGCCAGGCGAGCAGCGCGAGCCCGACCAGGTTGAAGGCGAGCGTCACCGCCCAGAGCCGGGAGAGGCTCGCGAACGAGCCGCGCTTGGCGAGCCAGGCGGCGACCGGCACGAGGAAGTTCTCCGTGAACAGCTCCGAGCGACCGACCGAGATGAAGACGAAGGCGAAGCCGAACGGGATCGCTCCGATCGCGTGGGCGAGATCGGCGTTCGTCACCGTCATCACGGCGCCGGTGAGCACGAAGACGACCGCCAGGGCGATCATCACCTCGAAGCCTGCGACCAGGCCGGAGGAGGCCTGGCCGACGGCAGCGCGGTTCATCCTGCGCTCACCCTCGTCCAAGCCCCGGTCCCAAATCTCACGAGGCAATGCTCCCTGCGGCATCCGGGCATCGTAGGCGGTTCACAAGTGACCAGATACAAGTAGCGCGAATCCGTAAGTCCGCGTAGGGTGGCGTGACTGCTTATCGGGAAGGAGAGATCGTGCTCGCATGGATCCGTGGAGGAATGACGTACGCGAACGTGACGGCGACTCTGGCGCTGTTCATCGCGATTGGCGGCACCGCTTACGCGGGGGCCAAGATCGGCAGCGAGGACATCGAGAAGGGTGCCGTGGGCTCCAAGCAGCTGGCCAAGGCCGGCGTCAAGTCCAAGCACCTCAAGGACGGTAAGGCCGTCAAGGGGATCGACGTCGCCGACGGCTCCCTGAGCGGGGCGGACATAACCGACGACAGCCTCAAGGGCACCGACATCGACGAGGGCTCGCTGTCGCTCGGCAGCGCGGGGGCGCCCAGCGGCCCGGCCGGAGGCGATCTCACCGGGACGTATCCGAACCCCCAGCTCAAACCGAACGCGGTCGGGGCACCCGAGCTCGCCGCCGCCGCAGTGACCGGCGCCAAGATCGCCAATGACGCGGTCGACGCGGGCAAGATCGCCGACGGCTCGCTGAGCGGGGCGGACGTAGCCGACGACAGCCTCAAGGGCGCCGACATCGACGAGAGCTCGCTTTCGCTCAGCTCCGGGGCGCCCAGCGGCCCGGCCGGAGGCGATCTCACCGGGACGTATCCGAACCCCGAGCTCAAACCGGACGCGGTCGGCACGCCTGAAATCGCAGCTGCCGCGGTTACCGGCGCCAAGATCGCCAACGACGCGGTCGACGCGGGCAAGATCGCGAACGGATCCGTGGGAGAGGACGAGCTCGGAACCGACTCGGTCGGGGCCGACGAGGTCGCCGCGAACGCGGTCGCCGCGTCGGAGATCCTCGATGGCTCGGTCGGCGCGGCCGAGATCGCCACGGATGCGGTCGGCACCTCGGAGATCGCCACCGACGCGGTCAACACATCGGACATCGCCACCAACGCAGTCACCGCTGCGAAGATCACCATCGACGCGGTCGGCAGCTCCGAGATCTCCCTCAATGCAGTCGGCGCCGACGAGATCGCACCGGACGCGGTAGCGACGAGCGAGGTGCTCAACGGGTCGCTGCGGCTCTCGGACTTCGCCACCGGGCAGACATCGAACCTGGTGACGACGACCACGATCAATGCGAACTCCTGCGTGACGATCGCGACCGCGCTGAGTGGCGTGGCCGTCGGCGACCTGCCGATTGTCACCCTCCGCTCCGCCACTGCCGGCACCTTCTGGGAAGGGCTGAGAGTGACGACAGCGGGCCAGTTCCCGCTCCGCGGATGCAACACGACCGACGGGAACCTCGGATCGGCCTCTTCAACGATCGATGTGTTCGCGCTTCGGCCGTAGCGCCTCCGCGATGCGATGATGCGCGGCGTGGAGGTCGCCGCCCCTGCAGATTTCGGGACTGACACCGCGGTCGAGCCTGCCGGGCCCGGCCGTTGGCGGCGCGACGATCCGCGGCGCCTGGTCGGGACCTCCCGGCCCGAACGGGGGCTACGTGGCGGCCCTGCTGCTGCGGGCGATCCGGGCCGAGGTCGACGATTCCTCCCGCGAGCCCCGCTCGCTGACGATCCACTACCTGCGGCCTCCGCAGGACGGGCAGATCGAGATCGAGGTCACGGTCGAGCGCTCAGGCCGGGCGGCGACGACCTGCACGGGTCGGCTCGTGCAGGGCGGCAAGGACATGTGCATCGCGATCTGCGTGCTCAGCACGGACTTCGAGCCCGCGATCGAGTTCGCGACGCCACCGCCCGAGGCGCCGCGGCCGGACGCGATGGAGCTGCTCGACTCGAGCTTCATGCCGCCGCGGATCTTCGAACAGCTCGAGATGCGGATGGTCTTCGGCGCGATCCCGTTCACGTCGGGCGAGGTCGCCGAGGCCGGCGGCTGGATCAGGACGCGGGTGCCGGCAACCCTCGAGCCCGAGCTCGTCGCGATGTACACCGACTGCTGGTGGCCCCCGGTCTTCGCCCGCATGGACGCGCCGGGCTTGGCGCCGACGCTTGAGCTGACGATCCACTTTCGCGGGCGTCCGCTGGCCGGTGAGCACGAGCACGTCCTCGGCCGCTTCGTCACCCAGACGGCGTCGCGCGGGTTCATGGAGGAGGACGGCTGGATCTGGTCGGCCGACGGCACGCTGCTGGCCCAGTCCCGTCAGCTCGCGCTCGTCCGGCCCTGGACCCCGGGCGACTGATGGCCGGCAAGCGCAAGGACAAGGGCAAGCGCCGGCGGGCGGAGAAGCCGCACGCGGCGGCCGTCGACTACGTCGACGGCGACGGCAACCGCCTGCGGCTGCGCCGGTCCCTGAGCCCGAAGACGATCGCCAAGATCGGCGAGCCTCCGAGCAGCGCGGCCGCCAACGTCGACGATGCCTGGCAGCGCCGGGAGGAGATGCTGTTCGAGCGGCTCGTCGTCGAGTGGGAGGTCGCCGGCCTGCCGCTGACGGAGCAGAAGATGCTGCTCGGCCGCTACCGGATGGCAAGCCCAGCGGAGCGTCGCTGGGTCCGCGCCACGATCGCCGAGCACGTACAGACCTGGATCCCAGGGCTGGACGGGGGCGTCCGCTGACGCGTTGCTGAGGAGTGCCCGTCCGAGCGGCGGCGCCGAGGGTCGAGGCGTGGGTTTGCAGTGAGGGAGGGGAGATGAGGCGGTGCCGAGGGCGCCGGCGCCCCCCGGATCCCGAAGTCGGCCCTCTGAAGGTCGAAAACCGACTCTCTAGGGGCCGAGAACCGAACTCGGCCCCTTTACCCCCGAACTTCGGGGGTAAGGGGCCCACCTCGCAGCGACCTCCGAACCCTCGACCGCCACCCACCTCTACACGCCCTCACTGCAACGCCCGCCTGCAGCCACCTCCGAACCCTCCCCGGAGCCTGGACCCCGCCCGCTGACTACCCACCAAGGGGTGAGAACGCCCACCCCGCCGAGGCGCCCACTCCCGCCCCGGGGCCCCTGGTTCGAACCCTGTTTCAGGGCGATCATCGATCCATCGAATCAACCGAGCCAACCGGCCCCGGTCACCCAACCGAGACTCACCAAGGAGAAAGACCATGAAGATCAAGATGTTCGCCGCCACCGCCCTCGTTGCCATCACCGGGGCCTTCGGCGCCACCACCGTCGCCTCCGCCGACAGCCCGACCCCGACCAAGGTCACGATCAAGGGCACCGACGGCGACTACTACGGCTACGTCAAGTCCGCCGACAGCGACTGCGAGTCCGACCGCACGGTCAAGGTCTACAAGATGAACGGCTCCAAGCCCAAGCCCAAGCAGGACCAGCTGATCGGCACCGACACCTCTGCCCCCAACGGTCCCGACGGGATGTGGAGCATCGGCAACAGCGGCTACAAGGACGGCTACTTCTACGCCAAGGTCACCAAGAACGACCACTGCGGCGCCGACCTCAGCAAGGTGATCGCCCGCTGAGTCTCCGCCACAGCGCTCCCACGAGCAGCGAGCCGGTCCGCGAGAGCGGGCCGGCTCGTTTGGTTTGGAGGTGTCCGCTGCCGCTGAGAGTGGGGAGGGCTCAGCCCTCGCCGCCGTTGAGCACCCCGACCGTGTTGCCGTCGGGATCGGTGAAGAGGCCGAGCACGAGGCCGTTCTGGCCGGGGACCTCGTCCGGACCCATGATCCGCTTGCCGCCGAGCTGCTCCGCCTTCTGCAGCGCCGCCTCGACGTCGGGGACGGCGACGTAGAAGGTCAGGTGCCCGTCGTAGCCCTCCGGTGCTCCGCCGACGCCGCCGGCGATCCCCTTGTGGCCGTCGGGGGACTCGTTCTTGTCGGCGTCGACCATCCCGTAGTTCATCGGGTTGTCGGCGTCGATCTCCCACTCGAACAGCTCGCCGTAGAACTTCTGCGTGCGCTCGGCATCGCTGCCCATCACCTCGAAGTGCAGCACCGGGTATCCCATCTCGCTTCTCCTTGTCCAGGGCCGCCTCGGGCCCGCTCTGGCTGGTCACACTCTTCGACTCCGGCAGCGCCCGAAACTCATCGGCGACCCCCTCGGAGCCCCCGTCAGCATCCTCCCTTGCCTGCCGACGTACAATGCCAGCAGCACAAAAGCACGGGGACGACAGGCTTCGACGTGGTTGTTCCGTGCGTTTGATTGCAGGTCGAGGTTCCCGGAGGCCTCGTAAAACCCCGGGAAAAACCAAGAACTGCGGACCATGAGTTCGCCCTCGCCGCTTAGCTAATACCTAAGTAGCGTGCATCGGCCCTCCCTCTCCCGCGGGGAGGGGTTCCGGTGTCAACAGCGGGATTGCCCGGAAGGTCCGCCTTTGCTGACCGGGGACTCCTAAGAAGGCTGGTCTCGAGGATCAACCCGCCGGTAGCGGCTCCTCGGGACGAGACTAAAGCGCCGGCTATGCCTGTAGACGTCAATCGACACGTAACCGCGGACGTGGGTTCGATTCCCACCGTCTCCACTGGCTTCAACAAGCCATTTCCGTAGCAGCAAATGACACATCACAGCAGGAATCGAATCCGGTGAAGTTGGCCCCTAAGGGTGCCGAGGCGCCGTCGTAGGCGCTCTGCCGGCACATCGCGCCCGTGTGCTCGATTGAACCAGGTAGTCGAGCCCCACCGCCGGTGAGCACGACAACTTCATTGATTGCTCACTTAGAGACGCGTGTACCGCGTGGCAATCTGATCGAAACAGAGGCTCGTCATCGTTGCGCGGTGCTGCCAGGGTCCTCACCGGAATTCCCCACTACTCCCAGTCTCCGGCACCGGTCGTTGGTGACACGCATGAGCGCGGCCGTCTTCCCCACGCGTAGGGCCAGGGCCAAGGCGCGCCGGCGACTTGACAACGCTGCGAGCATTCCGGCCGATGCGATTCCTCTCCATCGCCCTCGCTCTCCTGGTTGCCCTCGCCCTCGCTGCCTGCGAAAGCGACGACGAAGAAACGACCACCGCCGAGACGGCCCTGCTCGAGCCCGCAGCCGTGGAGGAGAGCGTGCAGGCCGGCCTCGACGAGGACGAGTTCGCCGGCCAGCGCTCGTCCCAAGTGGACTGCGGTGAGGAGGGCTCTGACACCGAGCTCGCTTGCAGGCTCACCGGCGACGGGTTTACCGGCACCGCCGTCGCCACCCCCGCGGAGGGCTTCTCCTACACCGGCGAGCTCGAGGGGCCCGACGGCCCGAGCGCCACGGGCGGAGGTGCCTCCGAGGGCTCGATCGACGACCCCGCAAGCATCGAGCGCGCGCTGAACGAGACGCTCGAGGACGAGCGTGGCGCGGAGGCCGAGTGCCCCGACGAGCCCGCCGATGGCGCCCTCGAGTGCACGGTCTCGGGCGGCGGCTACTCCGGCACCCTCACCGTCACCCCGAACGAGGGCTTTCAGTGGGAGGCGGAGATCGAGACCCCCGAGGGGCCGCGCGTGATCCTCGGAGACGGGCCCGAGTAGCCCTTCGTCAGACCCGGCGCCCCGCGCGCGACACCCCAGCGGTTCCTCGCGTCATGCCGCGAGAGCGACATTCGACTGGGGGTCGAAGGTTCCCCAGCTCAAATCCAGTTGCCCCCGATGCCCGACCCGCTCGCCAGCGAGCGGGCGCCAGCGATCTCTCTCTAGGCAGGCTGCCTCGGCGGCATCAGCGCACCGACGATCCAAAACAGCGGGATGAATATTCCGATGATGAACATCACCCAGTGGCCCTTCCTGATCGTCAGGATCCCCAGGGTGACCAGCAGGATGAAATAAAGAATGCCGCCAATGACGATCTCCAAGATGCCCTCCGGGTCGCGGTCGTCGATCGAATCCCAACCCTATACCGGCCGGCGTCTTGGCAGCCGATCCCAGGGTCCGGATTCGGAGAGCAACTGTCGCCCGGTCGGTCTGAACCACCGGGCCGGAGGCTCTAAACCAGGATCTCGTCGTCGCACCAGCATCGCTCCGAGACAGTTCCGTCGCTCCAACGGGCAATAGTCCGAGGCGTCAGCACCCAGAACCTGCGGCACCACTCGGTGCAGTGGGGAAGGGGGCGAAGACGCGGATCGTGTCGCCGGGACTCCGGATTCCCTTGCACCAGGTTTTCTACCCGGGGGCGCCTTAGCCCAAGGGCGGTCGTCTCGAGCTGACCGGGTGTCGCAGGGTACGGCGCCGTTCTGAGGACCCCAGCTCCGCCCACGCGAACAACCAGAGCGCCGCCTTGACGTCCTTCTCGACTTCCGTGTTTTCGATCCACTCATCGACGCTGGAACGCGGCCGATTCAGCTCCAGCATGCGCGCCAGTTCCGTGATCGCTTGCGCGTGTCCTGCCACCGCAGTCCTCCTGGTCTTTATCCGCTTCTCGTCCCCTCCACTCGCGGAACGGCAAGCCTATCGCCAGTGTCTAGGGCAAGCCAGTCGCAGCCTTGCCCTCTGACCAATCTGGGCCCGATGCTTGCGGGCGATCTGGACAGATCTGTCGATGGCGACGCCGCGCAACGACCGACTGCTGCGTCGCGCATCGGACGTGACGCACGGGGAGCAGGGCCCCGCGCCGACCCATAATCCAACCCGCCGAGGCCCAAACCTTCCGAAACTTGAGCACTCGGTGCACGTTACCGCGCACACCTCGGGGGTGGGCGCGTGGACGCGGTCGCGGACTTCCCGACAGATCTCCTGCTGCCGCTTGGGCAGGGCGTCGACGCCAGGGTCGGTGTCGTCGTTCGGGCGACTTCCGGCCATCGGTCAGGGCAGCTCTGGCAGCGGGCGGCGGGCGACCTCTGCGGCTTCGGCGGGGTCGAGTCCGTAGGTGCGGAGCACGCCCTCGGCGTGGACGACTCCCGCGTCCTGGTCGAGGGTGCCGCGGAGCATCGCGTGCATGACGGCGATCAGGGCGCCGCCGCTGGCGTGCAAGGTGACCGCGGGGTCGGCCGTGCGGAAGCGGCCCGACGCGATCCCCCGCTCGAGGTCCTCGGTCGCCGGCTCGCGCAGGACCCGGTCGACGATCAGGAAGCGGACGTCGAGCCGGACCAGCAGCCAACCCCAGTCCGGGTCGGCGCCGGCGGCTTCGAGCAGGTGGCGATGGGCGATGCTGCCCCGCTCGGCGACGTCGGTGACCTGTTCCTGGCGGAACCAAAGCAGCCGCTCCTGCTCGGTCAGCGACTCCTCGAGCAGTGCCGCGACCAGCTCTCGCGGACGATGACCCTCGTCCCCGGCGACATCATCGCCACCGGTACGCCGGCCGGCGTTGGTGGCTTCAAGGGCCTGTTCCTCAAGGACGGCGACACGGTCGAGGTCGAGGTCGAGGGCCTCGGCGCGGTCTCGAACCCAATCCGGGTCGAGGCGTGAGCGGCGGCGTCCTCGCCCCCGAGGTCGAGGCCTTTCTCGACGCCGAGCGCGTCGGCGCATTGGCCACGGTCTCCGAGGCGGGCCGTCCGCGGCAGTCGGTCGTCTACTTCGTTCGCGAGGGCGACCAGCTTCTGATCAGCACTGAGGCCGGCCGCTGGAAGGCAAAGGACGTCGGGCGCACCGGCTGGGCCTCGCTATGCGTACACGGCTCCGAGCCGCCCTTCCCCTCGGCAACTCTCGCCGGCCCGGCCGAGATCAGGACGGAGGACATCGGCCTCGGCACGGCCGCGGTCATGGGCCGGATCATGGGCCTCGACGAGCCTCCCGAGGCTCAGACCGACGAGGCGCTGGCCGATGTCGGCCGCGTCCTGCTCGCGATCACGGTCGAACGCGTCGGTCCGGTCACGTACCTCGACCCCGCGGACTGAGCGATCGGCGAGTTCGGCCCCGGCCTTGCGCTTCCTCCCCGCGGGGAGGAAGATGCTTCGCGCCGGGTGGAGACAGGCTCGGCCGTCCTACCCAGCAGAACATCGGAGAACGCATGAAGATCAGGATTCCCGCCCTCCTCGCGGTCGTAGCGCTGACCGGCGTCTTTGCGGCCGGCGCGGTTGCCGGCGGCACCGAGACCAAGGTCACGATTAAGGGCAGCGACGGCGACTATTACGGCTACGTCAAGAGCAGCGACAGCGACTGCGCTGACGGACGCGAGGTCACCGTCTACAAGCTCAAGGGCAACGGCTACGACCCCAAGAACGACAAGCAGATCGGCTCCGACATCGCCCAGGCGAACGGCGACCGCTACATGTGGGCGATCGGAAACTCCGGCGCCAAGAAGGGCAACTTCTACGCCTTCGTCCGTAAGGACGGAAGCTGCAAGAAGGACTTCTCGAAGGTGATCAGCGGCTGATCAAGGTGCCGCTTCTCAACCCCGGGCAGCAGCGACGGCGCCCGCTTCGGGCTCGACCGTCTCGGCCGGCTCGAAGGTGTCGCCCGCCTGCAGCACCGTGATCGGCCCGACGCTCGGGTCGCCGCTCGGCTCGATGTCGAAGCTGCCGACGATGCTGTCGGTGACGCTCGTCTCGAAGACGGCGGCGATGATCGCCTCGCGGTCGGCTCCGGCGGTCGCGATCGCGTCGAGCACGACCGTGGCCGCCTCGCCTGCGTAGGGAGCGAACTGCTCGACGGGCGCGCCGTCGAGCTCCTCCTCGAGCGCGCTGACGAGATCGGCTCCGGCCGGCGGCAGCTCGCCCGGGGCGAGGCCCGGGATCGAGGCGTACATGCCGTCGGCATCCGCACCCGCTTCGTCGATCGTCGACTGCTGGGCGAAACCGTCGAAGGCGAGCAGCGGCACCTGCGAGTTGTCGCCGGCGTACTTGACCTTGTCGGCGATCACCTGAGCGCCGTTCTGCTCGGTCAGTCCGGCGAGCACGACCGCGTCCGACCCGGCCTTCTCGGCCTGCGCGAACAGGTCCTCGTAGCTCTTCGCCTCCGGGTCCCAGGTCTCGAAGCCGGCCAGCTTCAGCCCGAGCTCTCCGGCGGCGCCGCGGAAGTTCTCCGCCTGACCGGTGCTGGTCGGGTCATCGGCCGCGTAGGCGACGAACGGCCGCACCGAGCCGAGATCCTGCACGTAGGTCGCCAGTCCGGCACCCTGGAAGGCATCGTTGGGGATGACGCGGGCGTAGTTGCGAGTGCCCGGGTAGAGGCTGTCGGGCTGGCCGTCCTCGCAGTTGCTGCTCGGCTCGGTCAGGCAGACCGCGGTGTTGCCGGGGGAGACCATCGCGACCCCGGCCTCGCCGAGGATCGGGATCTCGATCGCCGCGCAGCCGGAGTTGTAGGTGCCGACCACGGCAAGGACCTTGTCGTCCGCCGCGTAGCCCTTCGCGTTCTCCTCGCAGGTCGCCTCATCCCAGGCGCCGGTCTTCTCGATCGAGTCGTCGCAGGCCTGGAAGGCGACCGGCGTCTCACCGGCCATCCAGTCGTTGTCCGCGAGCACGATCTTGATCGCGTCGACCTGCTGGGCGGAGCGTTCGGCCGAGTCTCCCTGCATCGGCAGGTCGCTGACGATCAGGCCCTCGGGCTCACCGTCACCGCCGTACTCAGGCTCGGCGCAGGTCGCCAGATCGACGCCCTCGACGCTCGCGCTGGTCGACGTCGACGTCGAAGTAGAAGTTGAGTCGTCCCCGTCGTCGCCGCACGCCGCGATGGCGAAGGCGAGCACGAGAACCACACCGACCGACAGAATCCCCCTGATCGCTCTCATGCTCCGACCCTATCGGGGCGGTCTCGATCGTGTCGGGCGCTTGGTAGTTAGCCGCAGGCGATGACGATCTTGCCGAGCTTGCTCCCGGCCGTGAAGCGCTCGTAGGCCTGGGCGGCGTCCTCGATGTCGAAGGTGTCCAGAACCGGCACCTCGATCAGGCCCGCGACGAACGCCGGCAGCACGTGCTTCTCGACGAGGCGAGCCACCGCGGCCTTCTCCTCGAGCGGCCGGGCCCGCAGGGTCGAGGCGTGGATCGATCCGCGCTTGCCCATCAGCGCGAGCAGATTGAGCTCGGCCTTGGCGCCGCCGCCGACTCCGATCACGCAGATCCGGCCGCCGGTCGCCATCGCCTTCAGGTTGCCGCCGAAGTTCGGAGCGCCGACGAGCTCGAGGATCACGTCGAAGGGCCCCGCATCGGCGAACTCCTCGGGCCTGAGGACCTTGGCGCCAAGCGCCCCGACCTGGTCGCGCACCTCTTCGTTGCGAACGGTCGCGGTCACCCTGGCCCCGGCCTGGACGCCGAGTTGGATCGCCGCGGTGCCGACACCGCCGGCGCCACCGTGAACGAGCAGGTGCTCGCCGGCGGCAAGACTGCCCTGGGAGAAGATCGCGTCGTAGGCGGTGCAGAACGCCTCGGGCAGACCGCCGGCCTGGGCCCAGCCGAGGCCCTCGGGTACGGGCATCAGCTGGCGCTCGTGGACGACGGCGAGCTCCGCCTGGCCGCCGCCGCCGACGATCGCCATGACGCGGTCTCCCACGTCGAAGCGGGTCGCTCCCGGGCCCAGCGCCGCGACCTCGCCGGCGAGCTCGAGGCCCGGAATCAGCTCGGGCGACCCCGGGGGGGCCGGATAGTGCCCGGCGCGCTGGAGGATGTCGGCGCCGTTCATCCCAGCGGTGCGGACGCGGACTAGGCACTCGCCGGCACCCGGCTCGGGGTCCGGGTGGTCCTCGACGAGGACATTTCCATCTCTGATCGTCGCTGCGCGCATCGATCCCAGTCTATGCATACGGCCGCCGGCTGCCCCCGAATGTCCGCGTGCCCTCGAATGCCGGATATGGTGGTCGCATGTCGGCGGAGAACCTGGCCACGATCGAGCGCTTCTACCGAGCATTCGGGCGCCACGACGGCGCGGCGATGGAGGCCTGCTACGCGCCCGACGTCCACTTCCGCGACCCGGTCTTTGAAGACCTGTACGGACCCGAGGCCGGGGCCATGTGGCGGATGCTGACCGGCAGCGCCACCGACCTCGAGATCGAGCTCGCATCCCACTCCGCTAACGGCAATACGGGCAAGGCAAACTGGATCGCTACGTACACCTTCCGCACCGGCCGCAAGGTCGTCAACGACATCGATGCCAGCTTCCGCTTCGGGACCGACGGGCTGGTCAGCGAGCACATCGACAGCTTCCCGCTGTGGAAGTGGTCGCGGCAGGCACTGGGGATCACCGGGCTGCTCGGCGGCTGGACCCCGATCGTCCAGAACGGGATCCGCCGCCAGGCTCACCAACAGCTCGAGCGGTTCATGGCCGAAGAGCGCGACTGACGTCCATTCCGGCGACCGCTCCGCAGGCGCGGCGCCGGCCCTGGGATCATCGGCACGTGGAGCCGATCCCACTCAGCGATGAGGACCGGGCAATCCTCGATCTCGAGGGCCCCCTGGTCGCCGGCCACACCTGCAAGGTGATCGTGCTCGGAGCGCCGTCCCCATCGCTCGAGTCGCTGCGCGAGCGAGTCGCGCGCGGTCTCGAGGACGAGCCGCTGCTGCGCTGCCGTCTCGGCAGCGCCGGTGGCAACCCGGCCTGGGTCGAGGCCGGGTTGCTCGCGGTCGACGAGCGCGTCGTTTCTGCAGGCGGGAGTCCGATCGACGAGCAGGGCCTGCGCGTGCTCGTCGCGGAGTTGTTCTCACAGCGACTGGACCGCGAGCAGCCCCTGTGGCGGATCGATGTCGCCGAGCTCGTCGACGGCCGCACGGCGCTGATCTGGCGGATCCACCATGCGCTCGCGGACGGCTCGACGGCGATGCAGATGGCCGCCGCGATCCTCTGGGACCCGACCCCCGCCGCCGCGCCGGCATCTCGTCCGGCCCCGGCATCGCCGGACGCCGCAGGGGCCGACCACCACGACGACCACCGCCGCCGCAAGCACCTCGCGGCGTTCATCGCCCGCGAGCTCGGCGAGGGTCTCAGCCACTCGCCCTTCGACGTCGAGATCGGCATCCGCCGCGCGATCGGATTCGGCGAGCTGGCGCTGCCGCAGCTGCATGACGCGGCCAAGTCGCTCGCCGGGGCGACGCTCAACGACGCGGTCCTGGCGGCGGTCGGCGGCGGCATCCACCGCTGGATCGGCAGTCGTTCGCTGCTGCCCGCCCAGCCTCCTGCGCACCTGCCCAGGCACCTGCGGATTCGGGTTCCGGTCAGCCTCCACCAGGAGGGCGACGACGCCGGCAACCGCGATTCCTTCTTCACGCTGCCGGTCGACGTCCACGAGCAGGACCCGGTGCGCCGCCTGCGGGGGATCGCGCGCCGGGAGACGGCGCGCAAGCACGGCCACGACGCCGAGGTGCTCGACGACCTCGAGCACCGGCTGGCCGAGCGGGCTCCCCGGGTCGAGCATGCGCTCGAATCGATCGAGGCCTCGCCGCGCAGCTTCGCGCTCTGCGTCTCGAATGTCCGCGGCCCCGCACACGAGCCTTCGATCTGCGGGGCGCCTGTCGAGGAGCTCTACTCGATCGCCGAGATCGGCCTGCGACACGGCCTCCGAATCGCCGTGATCTCCCTTGGCGACAGGCTCTGTCTCGGGATCTGCGCCGACCCGATCCTCGCCCCGAACCCGGCCGACCTGGCCGCCGGAATCGAGGCCGAGGCGAGCGCGATCATCGCCGCGGCCGGAACGGGAGCTAGCTAGCTCCGGGCCCTAGCTGCGCCGCCGCACGACCCGGACGAGGCCGCCCTTGGCGGGGATCATCGTCACGTTGCGGTGCTGGGCCCGCTCCGGCTCGGGCTCGACCGCCTCCAGGTCGAGCCGGCGGATCATCATCTCCAGGACGACCCGCTGCTCGGCCATCGCCAAGGCAGCGCCGAGACAGCGCCGGATGCCGCCGCCGAAGGGGATCCACTCGTAGGTGCCGGGCTTGTGCCCGATCCAGCGTTCCGGCCGGAACGCGAACGGGTCGGGGTAGACGTCGGGCCGGTGGTGGAGCAGCAGGATGCTCATCGAGACCGGCGATCCCGCTGGGACGCCGTAAGGCCCGAGCTGCCACGGGACGGCGACGCGGCGGCCGATGATCGGGACCACGGGGCGGGCCCGCATCGTCTCGTGGATCACGGCCTCGGTCCACTCGCCGCGGGTGTCGTCGTCCCCCTCGCGGACCGCGGTCTCGTAGGCGGCCAGCGCCGCGGGATTGTGGACGAGCCGCTCGCCGGCCCAGGCGAGCGAGTTGGCCGTCGTCTCGTGCCCGGCGAGGACCAGGGTCAGGAGCTCGTCACGGACCTCGCGGTCGGTCAGCTTCTCGCCCTCCTCGGTCTCGGCCTCGAGCAGGATCGACATGATGTCGCCGCGCTCGCTCAGGTCGCTCTCCCGGCGCCGTTCCTCGATCACACGGTAGGTCGCCCGGTCGAGGACGCCGATCGCGATCTTGAGCAGGCCGACGGCCTCAGTCCGGCCGCTGTTGACCAGCTCGCCGGCCTTTGCGATCGGAGTCGTCGAGATCTCGGTCAGGCCGCGGATCACGCGGCGCAGCTTCTCCTCGGGGCTGCCGGGCTCGGGTCGCCCCTCGATCCCGAAGATGCCGGCCATGATCACGTCGAGCGTGATCGCCTGCATCCGCGATGCCAGCTCGACGACGTCGCCGGGCCGCCAGGTCTCGATCTCGCGCTCGGCCGAGCGCGAGATCATCTCCGCGTACCGAGCGATCGCCTCGCCGTGGAAGGGCGGCAGCAGCAGCTTTCGCTGGCGCATGTGCCGGGGGCCGACGGCCGTCAGGACCGAGTTGGAGCCGACGATCGGGCGCAACGGCGACTCGCCGGTGATCGAGGGGGCCTGCTCCGGCTTCGCGGTGAATAACGAGCGGACGTGGTCGGGGTGCGAGGTGATCACCGGATCGCCGGGGATCGTGCCGCGCATCCGGAAGACCTCGCCGTAGCGGCGGCGGGCGCCGAAGACGAACTCGATCTGGCGCTGGCTGAAGCGCAGCGTGTGGCTGAGCTTGGAGCCGGCGACGAGCGGCGCCTCGCTCAGGCCGGCGAGCTCGGCCCCGTCGATCGGCCCGGCGGGGGAGGGGGGAGCGCTGCCGAGCAGCGGCGAGTCCGCCTTCTCAGGGTTCGGGGCGAGACTCTCACGCGCAGCCGTGGCCATCGGCCGAATGGTTACACGGATCGATGTCGAGGTGTGTGACCTCGGCACACGCCAGCGGCTCTCTAGCCTGCTGGGCGTGGCGGTTGCGATCGCATCACAGCTGGGAATCCACGTCGGCGGCAGGCCGCTGTTCGACGACGTCTCGTTCAAGCTCGAGTCGCGAGACCGGATGACCCTGGCCGGGCGCAACGGGGCCGGCAAGTCGACGCTCCTGCGGATCCTCGCCGGCGAGCTGCTCCCCGACTCGGGCACGCTCAGCCTGCAGAAGGCGGCGAGAGTTGCGCTGCACGACCAGCGCCCGCCCCGCGAGCAGGGTCTGAGCCTGGGCGAGTACGTGTTCGGCGCCCGGATCGAGATGATCGACCTCGAGAAGGAGCTCGAGGCGCTCGAACGACGGATGTCGGAGGGCGCCCACGACGAGGAGACGATGGACGCGTACTCGAAGGCGCAGCACCGGCTCGACGCCGCCGGTGGCTATCGCTGGCGCGACGAGGTCGTGTCCGTGCTCCGCGGCCTCGGCTTCGACGAGGCCCAGCTCGAGCGCCGGCTGGAGACCTTTTCCGGCGGCGAGCTGACCCGCGCCTCGCTCGCCCGGGCACTGGCGACCGACCCCGACCTGCTGCTCCTCGACGAGCCCACCAACCACCTCGACATTCCCTCGCTCGAGTGGCTCGAACAGCACCTGCAGGGGATCGACGCCGCCGTCGTGCTCGTCGCCCACGATCGCTGGTTCCTCGAGGCGGTCGGCACCTCGGTGCTCGAGCTCGAGGCAGGCCGCGCCCGCTACTTCGCCGGCCCCTGGCACAAGTGGCGGACCGAGCAGGCAGCCCGCGAGATCGCACTCGGCAAGGCGATCGAGAAGCAGCAGGCGGAGATCGAGCGGATGGAGCGCTTCGTCGAACGCTTCCGCTACAAGGCGACGAAGGCCAAGCAGGCACAGTCGCGCGCCAAGCAGATCGAGAAGATCAAGGCGGGCGCCATCACCCGCGACCCGCGCGATGAGCGCAAGCTGGCGTTCTCGTTCGCGAAGGCCGAGCGCACCGGGCGCTTCCCGCTCAAGCTCGAGGGGGCACGGATCGAGGTGCCCGGCCGGGTCCTGCTCGACGACGCCTCGATGCGGCTCGAGCGCGGTGAGCACGTCGTCCTCGTCGGCCCCAACGGGGCCGGCAAGACGAGCCTGATCGAGACGCTGACGGGCGAGCGCGAGCCCGCCGCAGGCTCGGTCAAGATCGGCCACAACGTCAACCTCGGCTATCTCTCCCAGCATGCCGACACGGCCTCGGGGACGGGCACGGTGATCGAGGCAGCGCAGCGCGGCACCGGGCTCAGCGGCCAGAAGGTCCGCGACCTGCTCGGGCACTTCCTGTTCAGCGGGGCCGAAGTCGACAAGCGCCTCGCCGACATCTCCGGCGGCGAGCAGCGGCGCCTCTCGCTGGCGATTCTCGTCGCTTCCGGTGCCAACGTCCTGATCCTCGACGAGCCGACCAACCATCTCGATCTCGAGAGCCGCGAGGCGCTCGAGGACGCGCTGCTCGCCTTCGAAGGGGCCGTGATCCTGATCTCGCACGACCGGGCGCTGCTCGAGGCGGTCGGCTCGCGAACGATCGCGATCGAGGACGGCACTCTGCGCGCGTACCACCTGGGCTGGGCCGACTACCAGCGCGACAAGGACGAGCAGGCCGCGCTCGCCAAGGGGGCCGCGCGAGCCGGGGCCGGCGGCAACGGCTCCGGAGGCAACGCGAAGCGTGGGGGCGCGGGGGCGGGCAAGCCCGCGGGACCGTCGAAGAACGCGCTGCGAAAGGTCGCCGACATCGAGCGCCAGATCGAGAAGGCCGAGACCGCCCTCGCCGCGCTCGAGGACGAGCTCGCGGACCCGGCGTCGTGGTCGTCGCCCGAGAAGTCGGCCGCCTCGACCCGGCGTCACGAGGACCTCAAGCGCCGGATCGAAGAGCTCTACGCGAGCTGGGAAGAGGCCGGCGGCGCCGCCGTCGCCAAGTAGGACCGTCCGGCCTCCGGCGGCCGGCTCAGCCGGTTCCGTTGCCCCCGAACCCCGTCGGCCGCGCCGGCAGGTCGCGCGACTCGACGATCCTGTCGACGAGGCCGTACTCGACCGCCTCCTCGGCGGTGAAGTAGCGGTCGCGGTCCATGTCCTCGTGGATCCGCTCGATCGTCTGGCCGGTGCGGTCGGCGTAGATCTGCTCGAGCCGCTGACGGTCGCCGATGATCTGCTTGGCGTGAATCTCGATGTCGGCGGCCTGCCCGCCCAGCCCCTGCATCGAGGGCTGGTGGATGAGGATGTGCGCGTTCGGCAGCGCCATCCGCTTGCCCTCCGCCCCCGCCGTCAGCAGGAACGAGCCCATCGACATCGCGACTCCGAACGCGATCGTCGCCACATCGGGCTTGACGTATTGCATCGTGTCGTGGATCGCCAGGCCCGCATAGACGGAGCCGCCCGGCGAGTTGATGTACATCGAGATGTCCTTGTCCGGATCCTCGGACTCGAGGTGGATCAGCTGGGCGACGATCAGGTTCGCAATCTCGTCGTCGACCGGCTGGCCGAGGATCACGATCCGGTCGGCAAGCAGTCGCGAGTAGATGTCGGCGGTGCGTTCGCCGCGGGACGTCTGCTCGAGCACCATCGGTACGAGTGGCATCAGTTGTCTCGCTTTCGTCGTAGATTATGCGCAACTAAAAGGTTGCGCATAAGGAACGCTATCATCCGCAACTTCCCGGTTGCACATGAGCGGAGGCCCCAGATGAGCGAGAGCACCGAAGAGCCCAGCGTCGAACGCGAGACGACCCTGGAGACGGACCCCGAGCGGGCCTGGGAGGCGATCAGCGACGAGGACGTGCTCGCCGACTGGCTTGCCGAGGAAGTCGAGCTCGAGCCCGTCGAAGGTACGCCCGCCCGCTTCGTCGTCGACGGCACCGAGCGTCACGGCGAGGTCCGCGAGGTCGATCCCGGTCGCCGCATCTCCTTCACCTGGCGCGCCCCCGAGGAGCCGGCGACCCTGGTCGAGCTGACCCTGACGCCGCTGGGTGAGGATGGTCCGGTTCGCCTCACCGTGGTCGAGACCGCCCCCGCGGGCGTCCCGGTCGCATCGGCGAGTGCAGCCGCCTGGGATGGCCGCCTGGTTGGAGCCGCAGGTGGTGCGGCGCGAGCCCTGGCCCACGCCTGATCCGCCCCCACAGCTGAAGTGGCTCCACCCGACGCAGCCTTTGCGGCGATCGCCGATCCGACCCGGCGCCGCCTGATCGAGACGCTCGCCCGCGGGCCCGCGACCGCGACCGGGCTCGCCTCCGATCTGCCGATCACCCGCCAGGCCGTCGCCAAGCACCTGGGCCTGCTCCGCGACGCGGACCTGGTCGACTCCGACCGCATCGGTCGCGAGACCGTCTACACGCTCCAGCCCGACGCCCTCCGCGGCGTCGCCGAATGGTCCACCCGCGTCGGCGGCGAGTGGGAGCGGAGGCTGGAGAAGCTCGAGGGCGTG
Organism: uncultured Solirubrobacterales bacterium; assembly: GCA_963793415.1. GTDB lineage: Bacteria > Actinomycetota > Thermoleophilia > Solirubrobacterales > 70-9 > CAXMST01. Next base: position 699,882 of record CAWCAC010000002.1, read on the forward strand.
GTCTGAGCGGGGCGGGACGGGGTGGGGGCAGGGCGTGGGGTGTGTGTGGGCCGTCCGAGGGCGTCCGTCGAGGGTCCAGGCCGGGCATTTGCAGAGAGGGTGAGGTGGAGGAGGGTGCCGGCCGTCGGGAGGCGGGGCCGGAGCGTCCCTTTGTCACGAGGGGCGCCTGGGCGTCACGGTTTCGTAGCTGTTTCTCAGGGCGCTTTCGCGAGAGGACGATTTGCCGGAACTATTCCGGCAAATAGTCCCCTCGTCCCAGCCTCACCGGGAATCCACCCCGAAACCGCAACGAAGCACGCGCCCCGTGTGACCAGCCACAGGCCGCACTCCTTCCCTCGCTGCAATCTCAGCCCGGTCTGAACCCTCGGCCAGCGCTCGAAACATCACGCGCCCTCGACCACCCCCGAACCCCCGCGCCGAACCCCTCGGCCACCCCCAGGGTCCATCAGGGTCCAACCAGGGTGATCACCGATTGTCCGGGGGCGCTTGCTGTCCGATCGTGGCATCGGTGGCCGGATCGCGGTCACGCCTCCCGGCGGCAAGCCGGGCGAGAAGGAGCTACGAGACCATGAAGACCCAGATGAACCCGGAGACACTCCGATGACCGCGTTCGCGGCGACGATGAGCCGGCCCTCCGAGGACCGCGTGGTGCTCGGCGTCTGCGCGGCGATCGCCCGGCGGATCGACGTCGACCCGACGATCGTCCGCGTGATCGCGGCGATCGGCCTGGTCGTACTGACGACGCCGTTCCTGGTCGCATACGCGGCGCTTGCGCTGGTCGTTCCACGGGAGGACGGGCGGATGCTGATCGGCGGCGAGCCAGCCGATCGCCGTGAATCGGTAATCGGTTGGATCATCGTCATCGTCGCAGCGGGCCTGCTGATCTCGACGCCGAGCCTGTTCGGTCTCGGCGGCGACGCCGATGTGTTCGAGATCGGCATGTTGCTCGTCGCGGCGAGCCTCGTCGGCCTGGCGCTGAGTAGGTCGGGATCGCCCGATTCGGCCGACGTCCCAGCCGCGCCGTCGACAGCGGTCACGTCCGCGACGGCGACGGAGCAGATGCCCGGATCGGCTGGACCGGGAACGGCGGAGACCACCGAAGTCCCGACCGCGCCGCTCGTGCCGGCGCCCGGAAGCACCGGGCGGACGACCAAGCCGCCGAAGGAGCCGAAGGCGCCTAAAGAGCCCTCGATCTTCGGCCCCGTGTTCGCTGCAATCATCGGCCTGATCGGGTTCGGCGCCGTCACCGTCGCCGTGTTCGACATCGCGCTGACCGCGACTGCGGTGGCCGTCATCGCCGGCGGGCTCGCCGTCGCTTGCGGTGGCGCTGCGATCGCTCTGTACGGGCGCCGCGGAACGTTCCCGCTGATCGCGCTCGGCTCGATCCTGGCGCTGGTCGCGGTCGCTGCGGCCGTCGGTCGCGACGAGTTCGATCGCGGGATTGGCTACCGCGAGGCGCTGCCCGCGACTGCCGCCGAGGTTGAGAACGGCTACGAGATCGGCGCGGGCTTCATCCAGGTGGACCTGCGCGACGCGCAGCTGCCGGCCGGTGAGACGGTGATGCCGCTCCACGTCGGCTACGGCGCCGCCGAGGTGATCGTGCCCCGCGACCTCGAGGTGGTCAGCACGGGCGAGACGATCACGGGCGAGCTCGCCGCCGACGACGGGGTCGCCGCGAACCCGGCCACGCCTCGGGATGGGGACACCAAGGGGGCCGGTGACAGGCAGGGCAAGGGCGGCAACGCCGCCGTCCCGCCCGAGCCTCCGGTCCTCGTCATCGACGGCGACGTCGACGTCGGCGCGATCGAGTTGAGTCGCCCCGGGGAGCGCGGTTGAGCGGAGTCGCCACACCGACGCCCGGATCCCGTGCAAAGGGAACCGGCTCCGGACCCCGTCCGCCGCTTGCGCGGGCGGGGTCCGAGCGCGTCTGTCTCGGAGTCGGCGCCGGCATCGCTCGCTGGGCCGGCGTCGACCCCGCTCTCGTCCGGGCCGCCTTCCTGCTCGGCACGGCGATCGGCGGGCTCGGCCCCGCCGCCTACCTGGTCGCCGCCGTCGCCCTCGAGGACCCGCCCGGCGACGACCCGCCGCCGTCGCGCCGGTCGCGAGCGCCGATGGTGGCCGCGATCGCGCTGCTGGCGGCCTCGATCATCCTCGGGCTGGCTCTCGGCGGCGACCTGATCGACGTCGGCACGCTGATCCCGGCGACGCTGCTGCTGGCCGGCGTCTCGCTCGTCTGGCGGCGCACGGGCGGGATCGAGCTGACCCGCGGCGACGGCGATTCGGCCCGCGCCCTGCGCGTCGTCACCGGCCTCGGCCTCGTGCTCGGCGGCATCGTCCTCTACGGCGGCGCCGGCACCGACCTCTCGAGCGCCGCCTCGGCTGCGATTGCCGCAGGGATCGTCGCCGCCGGAGCCGGCCTGATCTTCGCGCCGCGACTTGCTGCCACCCGCGAGGCGCTCGACGAGGCAAGGCGCGAGCGGATCCGCGCCGAGGAGCAGGAGGCGCTGGCGGCGCGCCTGCACGACTCGGTCCTGCAGACGCTGGCCCTGATCCAGCGCGAGGCCGAGCCCGGCAGCCGCGCGGCCTCGCTCGCCCGCCGACAGGAGCGGGAGCTGCGCGGCGTCCTCTATGGGACCCAGCAGCCCGGAGTCCAGACCCTGGCCGCAGCCCTGCAGGAGATCGCCGCGCGGGTCGAGCAGCAGCACGGCGTCCGCGTCGACCTGGTCCAGACCCGGGACCTGCCGCTGACGGAGCCGGTCGCTGCGCTCGCCGGTGCCGGCGGCGAGGCGCTCGTCAACGCGGCCAAGCATGCCGGGGTCGATAGCGTCAGCGTCATGGTCCGGATCGATCCCGAGCGCGCGACGCTATTCGTCCGCGACCGCGGCAGCGGCTTCGACCCGCAGGCACCGCGCGGCGGGGGCCAGGGGATCGCCGGCTCGATCGAAGGGCGTCTCGAGCGCGTCGGTGGGCGCGCCGCGATCGACTCGGCTCCCGGCCGCGGAACCGAGGTCGAGATCAGCATTCCGCTCGACGCCGCCGAGCGCGAGCAGGGCGAGGGGGGCGGCGCATGAGCCGGCCGCTGCGCAAGATCGTCCTCGTCGACGACCACGAGATCTTCAGGGCCGGGCTGCGGGCCGGACTCGATCGCACGATCGACGTGGTCGGCGAGGCCGGCAGCGTCGAGGCGGCGATCCCGCTGATCATCGAGCTCGAGCCCGAGGTCGTCCTCCTCGACGTGCACCTGCCCGACGGCGGCGGCGAGACGGTCGTCGGCGCCGTCCATGCGGAGCGCCCCGCGGTCCGCTTTCTCGCGCTCTCGGTCTCCGACAGCGCCGAGGATGTCGTCCGCGTGATCCGCGCCGGCGCCCGCGGCTACGTGACGAAGTCGATCTCGCCCACTGACCTGATCGACGCGATCCACAGGACGGCGGACGGCGACGCGGTCTTCTCCCCGTGGCTCGCCGGGTTCGTGCTCGACGCCTTCACGGGCGCGGAAGCGGAGGCCGGCGCCGACGCGGCCAGCGCCGAGCTCGATCAGCTCACAGCCCGCGAGCAGGAGGTCCTGCTGCTGATCGCCCGCGGCTACACCTACAAGGAGATCGCCGGCCGCCTCCACCTCTCGGTCAAGACGATCGAGACACACGTCTCCAGCGTCCTGCGCAAGCTGCAGCTCTCGAACCGCAACGAGCTGACCAGGTGGGCGGCGAACAAGCGGATGATCTGAGCCTGGAGGCGGGCGCGGCTAGGGTGGGGAGGATGCCTGCCGACAGAGATAGTCGCTTACGAGTGATCGCCGCTGGTCTCCTCGCCGCCTGCTCGCTGGCCGCCGCCGGCTGCGGAAGCGGGGGCGATGACGGGCCCACGATCGATGCCTCGACCGCGGCCGACACCGAGATCGCGGAGGCGCTCGTCGCCGAGCTCGAGCGGGCCGAGGAGCCAATCGACCTCCAGGCTCTCCCGGGTAAGGCGCTGACCGAGATCGCGCCGATCACCGACAACCTCGGCGAGATGATCGACGTCACCGAGGGCATCACGGTCGACTCCGGCCGGGTCACGGTCGCGACCTCGCTCGAGGACGGCTCCGAGGAGGCGGACGTGACCGCGATCCTGATCTGCGGAGCCGCACTCCGCTCCGGCGCCTCCGAGGGGGCGACCGTGCTCGGGAGCGGCGACGTCGAGCTCCGCGCCTGCGAAGGCGCCGATCGCAACTACCCCTGACGGCGCCGATCAGGGATCATCCGGTGCGAGGAAGAATGGGTTACCGGATCGTGAAAGCGGACGAGGCGTTCTGGCGCGAGTCGAACGCCATGCGGGTGCTCAACACAGACCTCGCCAAGCAGCTCGAGGCGACGACGATCGGGGCCCGTCTCTGGCGCCTGCGGCCCGGCCAGGCATCGACCAAGCACCGCCACTTCAAGGAGGAAGAGCTCTACGTCCTGCTCGAGGGGCGGGGCAGGATCAGGATCGGCGAGGAGACGCTCGACCTCGAGCCCCTCGACTCCCTCTTGGTCGAGCCCGAGTCGGTCCGCCAGGTCTTCAACGACACCGACGCCGACGCGCTCTGGCTCGTAGTCGGCGCGCCGCCGGAGTTCACGAACACGGTCGAGATGGATCCCGCAGACCTGGCCAAGATCTACCCCGACACGCCGCGGACGCTGCCCTCCGAGCTCGGTGGCGGCGAGTTCGACCCTGACGCCTGAGCCCCCCGGAGGGGACCGCGTCAGTGGGCCATGAGCGGCAGTGGCTGCTCGAGCGGCCGGCGCTCAACTGCGTGCACTCCTGACGCGGGCGCCGAGGCGGCGACTCGCTGCGACTCGTGAAAAGGCAGTGAACGTGCTTGACAGGCGGCGGTGAGCCTGGGCGTGATCCGCGCCTTGCCCATCGCCGGTCCACCCCCTCGTGTCTGAATCAGCCGCCCGCCCTGCGGTGCCGCGCCCCCTCGGAGCCGCGCTCGATCAGGCCGAGATGAGCCGCCTTCACGTCGGGTTCTGGCTCCTGGCCGGGCTCGGAATCCTGCTCGACGGCTTCGACTTCTTCATCATCGGCGTCGCCAAGCCGCTGATCGAACAGGACTTCGGCGCCAGCGACGTCGAGATCGGTCTCGTCGCCTCGGCGGCGATCGTCGGCGCGGTGGTCGGCGCCGGGCTGCTCGGGCCGCTCGGCGACAAGCTGGGCCGCCGGCGGATCTTCAAGTACGACCTCTACCTGTTCGTCGCCTTCTCGCTGCTCTGCATCGTCGCCTGGGACGTGCCGTCGCTGATCTTCTTCAGGTTCATGCTCGGCGTCGCGATCGGCCTCGACTACCCGATCGCCGCCAGCTACCTGGCCGAGATCCTGCCGCAGCGTGCCCGTGGCCGGTGGCTGGTCGGCGCCTTCTCGTTGCAGGCGGCCGGGATCGTGCTCGGCGCCGTCGTCGGCGTCGTCATCCTCGGCCTGCTGCCGGAGATCTCGTCCTGGCGGATCATGCTCGGCTTCGGCGTGGTCCCGGCGCTTGTGATCATCTGGTTCCGGCGGCGGGTGCCGGAGAGCCCTCGCTGGCTCGCTCGCAACGGTCACGAGCAGGAGGCGCGCGAGGTCGCTGAACGGCTCTGCGACCATCCGGTCGAGGTGACGCCGGCGGACACGGAGCGGGTCGAGGAGGTGCCCGAGGGCATCAAGGCGCTGATTCAGCCGCGCCTCTTTCGCCGCGACATGATCCGGCGCACGGTCTTCACCTCGGTGCCCTGGTTCCTGATGGACATCGCCACCTACGGGGTCGGCATCTTCACGCCAACCCTGCTCGCGGCGCTTGCCCTGGCGGGGCCCGACGCGACCTTCATCGCCGACGACATCGCCGCGACGGAGGGGACGGCGATCCTCGATGTGTTCCTGGTCTTCGGCTTCGTCGCCGCGATCTTCCTCGTCGATCGGCTCGGCCGCATCCCGCTGCAGACGATCGGCTTCGCGATGATGGCGATCGCGCTCTCGATCCTTGCCGCCGCGGAGATGCTCGACGGAGGCGGCGACGCGCACCTGCCGATGGTCCTGGTTGGCTTCGCGATGTTCAACTTCTTCATGAACATGGGCCCGAACGCGACCACCTTCGCGCTCCCCGCCGAGGTGTTTCCTGACGAGATCCGCGCCGCCGGCCACGGGTTCGCCGCAGCCTCAGCGAAGTTCGGAGCGGCGCTCGGCGTCTTTCTGTTCCCGATCCTGCTCGACGACATCGGCACCGGCGCGCTGCTGTTCATCGTCGCCGGGTGCTGCCTCGTTGCCCTGCTCATTACGTGGGCGCTGCGGATCGAGCCGATGGGCAGGGCGCTGGGCGATATCGGCGGCGTGCCCGGTCAGCGCCCCCCGCCATAGCCGGGAACTAGGCAGGCACGTTCTCGCGGATCGCGTGATCGACGACGCGGGCGCAGCGGCGGCCCTCGGCGATCGCGGTGACCACGAGCGAGGCGCCGACGCGCACGTCGCCGGCGGCGTAGACGTTCTCGACCGAGGTGGCGAAGGCGCCGGCCTTGACGTTGCCGGAGCGGTCCAGGCCGACGCCGAGGTCGGCGACGAGGCCGGCGTGCTCGGGATTGGTGAAGCCGATCGCGACGAGCACGAGGTCGGCCGGCTCGATGTAGTCGGAGTCCGGGACCGGGACGAGGGTCCGGGAGCTGTTGCCGGTGACCTTGCGGGCGGCGACGCCGCCAACGCGGCCGTCGCGCTCGACGATGCCGACGACCTCGGTCCCGAACTCGCGCTCGCCGCCCTCCTCGAGCGCGTAGGTCGTGATCAGGCGCCGGGGCTGCATCGGCCAGGGGGTGAAGTCGTAACGGCCGCTCTCGGGCACCTCGGGATAGACGTCGAGCAGCTTGACGCTCTTCGCTCCCTCGCGCATCGCGTTCGAGACGCAGTCCATGCCGGTGTCCCCGCCGCCGATCACGACCACGTTCTTGCCCTCGGCCGTGATCACGTCCTCGGGCGCGACCTCGCGTCCCTCGCGGCCCTCCATCCGGGCGACCGCGCGGTTGCGCTGGTACAGGTACTCCATCGCGAAGTGGACACCGGCGAGCTCGCGGCCGGGGATCTCGACGTCGCGCTCGACCCTCGAGCCCATCGCGAGCACTACCGCGTCGTAGCCGGAGCGCAGCTCCTCGACTGTGACGTCGACGCCGACCTCGACGTTGCAGCGGAACTCGATCCCTTCGGCGGCGAGCACGTCGGTGCGCCGGTCGATGATCCACTTCTCGAGCTTCGCGTCGGGAACGCCGAAGCGGAGCAGGCCGCCGAGGCCCTCGTCGCGCTCGAAAACGGTGACGTGGTGGCCGACCTGGTTGAGCTCGTCGGCGGCGGCCAGTCCGGCGGGGCCCGATCCGACCACGGCGATCTTGCGGTCCGTCCGCTCCTCCGGGGGGTTCGGGGTGACCCAGCCCTCCTTGAAGGCGTTGTCGATCGTCCAGTACTCGATCTGCTTGATCATCACCGGGTCGTCGTCGATCGCGAGCACGCAGGCCGACTCGCACGGCGCCGGGCAGATCAGGCCAGTGAACTCGGGGAAGTTGTTGGTCGCGTGCAGCTGATCGATCGCCCCGCGCCAGTCGCCGGTGCGGGCGAGGTCGTTCCAGTCCGGGATCAGGTTGCCGAGCGGGCAGGCGTTGTTGCAGAAGGGGACGCCGCAGTCCATGCAGCGGCGGGCCTGCTCGCGCACTCCCTCCTCGGGCAGGGTCTCGTAGATCTCGGCGTAGTCGTGGACGCGCTCGGCCGGCGCCCGCTCCGGAGAGGGGACGCGATGGACCTGCAGGAAGCCGCGCGGGTCGGCCATCAGGCGGCGGCCTCGGTCGTGGCGTCGGCGTCGGTTGCGCGCGCGTCGGCGTCGGCTTCGCCGGTGCCCTCGGCGGCCTCGCTCTTGAGCCGCTCCATCGCCTCCTTGTAGCCGCGCGGGATCACCAGCGTGAACTCGTCGAGTGCCTCCTCCCAGCGGTCGAGCAGATCGCGAGCGACCTCGGAGCCGGTCCGCTCGAGGTGCTCGGTCAGCAGCGCCTTCAGCATCGGCTCGCGGTCGGCGCCGACCGGGTCCAGATCGACGAGCTGGTGGTTGGTGCGGGCGGTCAGGCGCCGGTCCGGGTTGTGGACGAAGGCGATGCCGCCGCTCATGCCGGCGCCGAAGTTCTGGCCGGTCGGCCCGATCACGACGACGGCGCCGCCGGTCATGTACTCGCAGGCGTGCTCGCCGACACCCTCGACGACCGCCAGCGCGCCCGAGTTGCGGACCGCGAAGCGCTCACCGACGCGGCCGCTGAAGAAGGCGCGGCCGCGGGTCGCCCCATAGAGGGTGACGTTGCCGGCGATCACGTTGTCCTCCGCCTCGAAGTGGCTGTCGCCGTCGGGGAAGACAGCGAGCACGCCGCCGGAAAGGCCCTTGCCGGCGTAGTCGTTGACGTCGCCCTCGACGTGCATCGTCACGCCGGGAGCGAGCCAAGCGCCCGCCGTCTGCCCGGCGGAGCCGCGCAGCTTGATCTCGACCGAGCCCTCGGGCAGGCCGTCGGGGCCGTGGTCGCTGACGATCCGGTTCGAGAGCGTGCCGCCGACGGCGAGATCGCCGTTGGTGACGGTCGATGCGACGCGCAGCGTCTCGTTGAACTCCGGGTCCCTCTCCGAGTGCTCGGCGTAGCGCTTGACGAGCAGTCGCAGGTCGAAGCTCTGCGCCGACTCGCGGTTCTTGAACGGGACCGCGGAGACGAAGCCCTTGGGCCGACCCTCGGCGATCGGCGGCACGGCGAGCAGCGGCCGCAGGTCGAGCGTCCGCGTCTTCCAGTTGGTGTCGTTCAGGGTCGGGTCGAGCAGGTGCGTCTGGCCGGTCATCTCAGGCATCGAGCGGATCCCGAGCGAGGCCATCAGCTGTCGCGTCTCCTCGGCCACGTAAAGCATGTAGGTGACGACCTGGTCGGGGGTGCCCTTGAAGCGGGCGCGCAGCTCCGGGTCCTGGGTGGCGACGCCGACCGGGCACGTGTTCAGGTGGCAGACGCGCATCATGATGCAGCCGGTCGCGATCAAAGGAGCGGTCGAGAGGCCCATCTCGTCGGCGCCGAGCAGCGAGGCGACGACGATGTCGCGGCCGGTCCGCATCTGCCCGTCGGTCTGCAGGACGACCCGGTTGCGCAGCTCGGAGTCGAGCAGCGCCTGCTGGGTCTCGGCGAGCCCGAGCTCCCAGGGCACGCCGGCCGACTGGATCGAGGACTGCGGCGAGGCGCCGGTGCCGCCGTCGTGGCCGGCGATGACGATGTGGTCGGCGCCCGCCTTGACGACGCCGACGGCGACCGTGCCGACGCCGGCCTCAGCCGCGAGCTTGACCGAGATCGAGGCGTCCGGGTTGGCGGCGCGCAGGTCGTAGATCAGCTGCTTGAGGTCCTCGATCGAGTAGATGTCGTGGTGCGGGGGGGCGAGATCAGCTCGACGCCCGGGGTCGAGTGGCGCAGGCCTGCGATGTAGGAGTCGACCTTGTGACCGGGCAGCTGCCCGCCCTCGCCGGGCTTGGCGCCCTGGGCGACCTTGATCTGGATCTGGTCCGCGTGCGAGAGGTAGTCGATGTCGACGCCGAAGCGGCCGGAGGCGACCTGGCGGATCCGGCTGCGGCGCTGGTCGCCGTTCGGATCGGGCGTGTTGCGGCTGCGGTCCTCGCCGCCCTCGCCCGAGTTGGAGTGGCCGCCGAGCCGGTTCATCGCGACGGCGAGCGTCTCGTGCGACTCCTTCGAGAGAGCTCCGAGGCTCATCGCTCCGGTCGAGAAGCGCTTGACGATCTCAGAGGCGGACTCGACCTCCTCGAGCGGGATCGGCGTGCTGCGCGTGCGCAGGCCGAGCACGCCGCGCAGTAGCGCGAAGCGGGCGTTCTCGTCGTTGACGCGGCGCGAGAACTCCTCGTAGGACTCGTGGCCGTTCTCCCGATCGCGGACCGAGCGCTGCAGGCTCGCGATCGTCTCCGGGTCCCACATGTGCATCTCGCCGTCGCGGCGCCAGCGGTAGATGCCGCCCTGCGGCAGGAGCTTCGCGTGGTCGGCGGGCAGCAGGTTGTCCTCGACGTGCTCGGGCAGGGACATCCCGTGCAGCTCGGGCCAGCCCCGGGCGTGGCGGGCAAGCGCCTCGCGGGCGAGGCCGCGGACGCCGATCCCGCCGAGGCGCGAGGGGGTGCCGGTGAAGTGCTCGGCGATCAGGTCCCTGTCGAGGCCGATCGCCTCGAAGATCTGGGCGCCGCGGTAGGAGTGGACCGTGGAGATGCCCATCTTCGAGAGGACCTTCTTGAGGCCGGCGTTGAGGCCGTCGATCGCGCGGCGGATCGCGTCCTCGGAGGTGATCCGCTCGCCGCCGACGATGATGTCGTCCATCTCGGCGATCGACTCCAGCATCAGGTACGGGTTGATCGCGGTCGTGCCGTAGCCGAGCAGCGCGGCGAGGTGGTGGATCTCGCGCGGCTCGCCGGACTCGCAGATCAGCGACGCCTGCAAGCGGGTGCCGCCGCGGACCATGTGCTGGTGCACGGCCGCGCAGGCGAGCAGCGAGGGGATCGGCACCCGCTCGGGGCCGATCTCGTGGTCGGAGATGATCAGCATCGTGGCGCCGTCGGCGAGCGCCTCGTCGGCCTCGGCGCAGATCCGCTCGATCGCAGCCTGCATGCCGTCCTCGCCCTCGGCCAGCGGCCACGTCGCATCGATCGTGACCGCCTGCAGTTCGGGCTCGTTGGCGTTGCGGAGCCGGTCGATGTCGTCGTTGGTCAGGATCGGCTGGTCGATCTCGATCTGGAACGAGTAGTCCTGCTCGAGTGAGAGCAGCGGGCCCTTGGCTCCGAGCCGGGTCGTCAGCGACATCACGACGGCCTCGCGGACGGGGTCGATCGCCGGGTTCGTGACCTGCGCGAAGCGCTGCTTGAAGTAGGAGAAGAGGCTCGGCTCGTGCTCGCTGAAGACGGCGAGCGAGACGTCGTTGCCCATCGACCCGGTCGGCTCCTTGGCCTGGGCGACGAGCGGCTGCATCAGCACCTTGAGGTCCTCCTGCGTGTAGCCGAAGGCGAGCCTACGCAGCTCGGCCGGCAGCTTCTCGGCCGGTCGCGGCGCCGGCGCCTCGATCTCGTCGAAGTGCTTGGTCGCCATCTGGTCCCAGTCCCCGTAGGGGTGGCGGCGGGCCTCGGCGAGCTCGACCTCGCCGTCGGCGTTGAACTGACCGGTCTCGAGATCGAGGACGACGAGCTGGCCTGGGCGGAAGCGGCCCTTGCGGCTCACCTTCGCTTCCGGGATCGTGAAGATCCCGGACTCCGAGCCCATCGCGAGCCAGCCGTCGTCGGTGATCAGCCAGCGGCCGGGGCGCAGGCCGTTGCGGTCGACCATCGCGCCGAGCGTGCGGCCGTCGCAGAAGGCGAGCGCCGCCGGGCCGTCCCAGGGCTCCTGCATGCGGGCGTGGTACTGGTAGAAGCCGGCGAGCTCGTCGGGGATGTCGTCGCGGCCCTCGTGGGCCTGCGGGACCATCATCATCATCGAGTGGGGGAGCGAGCGGCCGGCGAGCGCGATCAGCTCCAGCGCGCGATCGAACGCGGCCGAGTCGGAGGCCGTCTCGGGGATCAACGGGAACAGGTTCTCGAGGCCGGGGAGCAGGTCCGAGGACAGCGTCGCCTCGCGCGCCCGCATCCAGTTGACGTTGCCGAGCGCGGTGTTGATCTCGCCGTTGTGGGCGATCATCCGCAGCGGCTGGGCGAGCTCCCAGCTCGGCAGCGTGTTGGTCGAGAAGCGCGAGTGGACGATCGCGAAGCGGCTCGTCAGGGTCGAGTCGGTCAGGTCGGGATAGAACTCGGGCAGCTGCGGCGCGGTCAGCATCCCCTTGTAGACGATCGTCCGCGAGCTGAAGCTGGGGAACGAGGCCTCGTGGCCGAACTCGATCTCGGCCCGGCGCCGGGTCAGGAAGAGGGCGCGCTCGAACATGTCCTGATTGCCGCGGAACTTCTCGCCGGCGCCGATCAGCAGTTGCATGATCTTCGGCGCCGCCTCGCGGCCCATCTTGCCGGCGGCGCTCGGCTCGACCGGGACCTCGCGCCAGGTGATCGGCGCGTGACCGTCCTCCTCGACGATTTGCTCGAGCCGCATCTCGAGCTCCTTCGCCCGGGCCGGCTCCGCCGGGAAGAAGCAGACGGCGACCGCGAGCTCGCCCGGCGGCGGCAGTTCGGCCGCGCGCAGCCCGGCCTCGGGAGCACTGAGCCGGAAGAAGTCGTGGCTCAGGTCCATCAGGATCCCGGCTCCGTCGCCGGTGCTCTCGTCGGCGCCGGCGGCGCCGCGGTGCTCGAGCCGATCGAGCGCGATCAGGCCGCGGGCGATGACCTCGTGCCGCGGCGCGTTGTCCATCCGTGCCACGGCGGCGACGCCACAGGCGTCACGGGCCCAGTCCGGATCGTGGACGCCACCCGCGAAGGCGGGACGATCGAGTTCACCGACCCGGATCGGGCGGGGCTTCTCAGGGTCGTTGAATCGCTGGGACATCATCACAAGGCTGAGGAGGGACCGGGAAAACCCGCACTGGAGAGCTGCGAGACGGACGGATTCGCGGCGCTGTGAACGGGAAATGGTACCGGCAGCGGCCGGCCGGCGACGACTCTGGGCCGAGGCTCAGGCGGCGACCGGCTCGCGCCTGGCCGTGTGCGTGGAGATCGCGCGGGCGTCGCGGACGTCGAGCTCGGCTCCGCAGCGCTCGCAGATGCGGCGGTCGTTGACGGCTCCGCCGCACTCCTTGTGCACGATCCGGGTCGGTGGCTCGGCCCCCTCGGGGAGCTCGTACTTGTCGCCGTACGCCATCAGCGCGACGAGCACCGGCCACAGGTCGAGCCCCTTCTCGGTCAGGAAGTACTCGTAGCGGACCGGCCGCTCCTGGTAGGGGCGCTTCTCGAGGATTCCCTCGTCCATCAGACGGCCGAGGCGGGAGGCGAGCACGTTGCGGGCGATCCCGAGCGAGCTCTGGATCTCGTCGAAGCGGCGGTTGCCGAGGAAGACGTCGCGGATCACGAGCAGGGTCCAGCGCTCGCCGATCAGCTCGAGCGAGCGGGCGATGGAGCAGTCGAGGTCGTAGTCGCGGGCGAGCATCGATTCCTATCCGGGTTCCGTGGGTGTGCAGTTGATCACAGAGGGTTTCTTGATGCAACTTTATGGCCTATAGTCGGTTTCGTCAAGCAACCGATGACGGCAACGTCACGGAAGGAGGAGCGATATGCGCTCCATCGAGATCACACCCAACCTGTCCCTCGAGGTCTCCATCAGCACCGAGGAGATCCTCGCCGACCTCAACTACCCGGTCGCGGTCACCGGGCTCCCGCAAGTCACCGCGCGGCCGTAGCGAGGCCGAGGATCATGCGCGTGCCGCTGTCGACCAGCGCCGCGCGCGTCGCCTCGGGGTGCTCCTGGCCGTAGAGCACCAGTGACGAGAGCCCGCCCCGGACCATCTCCGCGGCGACGTCGAGGTCCTTCTCGGGGATCTCGAAGCCGGGGTGGGCGCGCAGGAACCCGGCCAGGACCAGGCGCGCTTCCTCGTACATGTCGGCGCGTTTCTCCCCGATCGCCTCGCCGCCGCCGCTGTCGCGGAACAGCATCCGCCAGCTGTAGGCGTGCTCCTCGGCGTAGGCGAACCAGCCCACGAGGATTTCCGGGACGAGTTTTTCCAACGGCGCTCCGGCCGGAAGGTCGGAGACGAATGTCGGCATCTCCTCGCGGTGGCGTTCGAGCAGGGCGAGATAGAGCGCTTGCTTGGACGGGAAGTGCCGGTAGAGGACGGGCTTGGTCACGTTGGCGGCGCCGGCGATCGTGTCGAGGTTGACGCCGTCGTAGCCGTGCTTTCCGAAGGCCTCGGCGGCCGCTTTCATGATCAGCTCGCGCCGTTCGGCCGGCCGCAGGCGGATCCGCGGCGCCCGTCCCTGTAAGGGTGCCTCTCGGGAGTCGGTCATCGGCCTTTCACCAGCCTTCGGTCGTGTCGTGGTGTCGTCATCTCACAGCAGCCTGTGCTAAGTTACCCATCGGTAACTTAGCCAAAAGGGACTCTAGCGAGGAGGAGGGACGAGATGGATGCGACCGACGTGACTTCACAGGCAGCAGCGCTGCCGATTGTCGACCCCGAACACAAAGTCAGCTACGGCTTCGAACGAAGGGGCGAGGATCTGCTCGTCCACTCCGAGCTGCGACCGGGGGCGATCCTCCCCAAGCACAAGCACCCGGTCCAGAAGGAGGTCTGGTGGGTCGAGAGCGGCAGCGCCGAGATCTTCTTCGACGGCAGCTGGCAGCCGGCGACCCCGGAGAGCGGCAGCTTCGTCGTCACTCCCGGCATGGTCCATGCGCTTCGCAACAGGGGCAGCGAGCCCGCCTACCTGGGAACCGACGTGAGCCCGGCGATGGACCTCGAGGAGTTTCTGACCGAGTCCGCCTGGGCGGCGCGCGAGGGCCTGATCAAGCGCGGCGGCAGGCCCGGCAGCCTCAAGGGCCTGGGCTGGGCGGCGCGCTTTCTCGAGCGCCACTCCGAGCACACGGTGATGCTCTTTCCGCCGCCGTTCGCGATCAAGCTGCTCAAACCCTTCCGGGCGATCGGCACCTAGGGCTCCAGGTGACCAGGGGCCCGGTCGCTAGGCGCGCGGGTCGAGCTGCCGGCCCTCGAGCAGGCGCTTGAGGAACTTCCGGGTCTCGGGCTGCTGCGGGTCGCCGAGCACCTGCTCCGGTGGCCCAAGCTCGATCAGCCGGCCCTCGTGCAGGAAGCCGACGCGGTCGGCGACGTCGCGGGCGAACTCCATCTCGTGCGTCGCCAGCACCATCGTCACGCCCTCCTCCTTGAGCTCGCGCACGGCGCGCAGGACATCGCCGACGAGCTCGGGATCAAGCGCGCTCGTGATCTCGTCGAGCAGCAGCGCCCGCGGTCTGGTCGCGAAGGCGCGGGCGATCGCGATCCGCTGCTGCTGTCCGCCGGACAGGCGGTCGGGCCGCTCGCCCTCGCGGCCTTCGAGACCGAACCGCTCGAGCAGCTCGCGGGCCTTCGCCTTGGCCTCCTCGCGCGAGACGTCGTGGCCCTTCGAGAGGCCGAGCACGATGTTGTCGAGGACCGAGAGGTGCGGGAAGAGGTTGTAGGCCTGGAAGATCAGGCCGAGCTTGCGGCGCACCGCGACCGTGTCCACTGACGGGTCCGTGATCACCTCGCCGTCGAGGAAGATGTCCCCGTCGTCGATCTCGGTCAGCAGGTCGATGCAGCGCAGGATCGTCGACTTGCCGGAGCCCGAGGCGCCGATCAGCGCGACCGACTCGTGCTCGGCGACGCTCAGGTCGATGCCCTTCAGCACCTCGAGCTCGCCGAACGACTTGGTGACGCCGCGAAGCTCGACGACCGGGACGCTCATTCGCCGGCCTCCCGCTTCCGCTCCCACCAGTCGAGCAGCCTCGCGAGGGGGATCGTGACCAGCAGGTACATCAGCGCGGCGCCGAGCAGCGGCGTGTAGTTGAAGTCGGTCGAGGCGAAGATCTGCGCCTCGCGGAAGGCCTCGCCGGTGACCCCGATGATCGCGATCAGGGCGACGTCCTTCTGCAGCGCGATGAAGTCGTTGAGCAGCGGCGGCCCGACCGCGCGGACCGCCTGCGGGAGGATCACGTGGCGCATCGTCTGGGTCTCGGTCAAGCCGACCGCGAGCGCCGCCTCGCGCTGGCCTCGATGCACCGAGCGCAGCCCGGCCCGGTAGACCTCGGCGACGTAGGCGCCGTAGGAGAGGGTCAGGGCGAGGCCGCCGAGGATCACCGGCTCCGTGGGCAGCCATGAGAACGTGCCGCTGCTGCCATCGGACGTCTGCACGAGGGCCGGGACGCCGAAGCCGATCAGATAGACCAGAAGCACCGTCGGGATCCCGCGGAACAGGTCGGTGTAGATCGTCGCGATCAGCCGCAGCGGGAACAGCGCCGGCCCGGTCGTGGTCCGGGCCAGGGCCACGATCAGGGCGAGAATCAGGACCGCCACCTCCGCGGCCATGAAGACCCGGATGTCGAGCCAGAACGCCCTCGCGATGTCCGGGAAGGTGTCCTTGAACTCCTGTGGGTTGAGAAACAGCTGCTGGACCGAGGGCCAGCCGGGGCTGGTGAGGACGGCGGCGGTGAGGCCGCCGATCACGACCAGGGTCGAGACCGCCGCTATCGCGAAGCCGCGACGGTTCCGCGCACGCTTTGCCGCCGCGCGCTCGGCGCGGCGGTCGGGCGTGGTGTTCTCGCCGGTGTCGGCGCGGGTGGCTACTCGAGCACCGGGGCCTTGGTCTTGTCGTCGATCCAGGTCTTCTGGATCTCAGCGAGCTCGCCACTCGAGTCGAGCTCGGTGATCGCTGCCGAGACGCAGTCGGTCAGCGACGAGTCCTTGGCGAGCAGTGCGCCCCACTGGTCGCCGCCCGGCGCCGGGAACTGGCCGACGATCTCACCCTCGGGAACCTGGACCGCGGTCAGGTAGAAGGCGGTCGGCACGTCGACGACGATCGCATCCACCTGCTCCTGCTTGAGCGCGGTGACGACGTCGTTCGAGGTGTCGAAGACGGCGGGATCGCTGCTCGGCTGGATCGACGCATCGACCGCCTCGAGGCTGGTCGTTCCGATCTGGACGCCGATGTTGGCGTCCTGGAACTCGGCCAGCGTCGTGGCGTCGGCGAGGTCGGAGCCCTTCAGCGCAACGATCGCCTGATCGGCCTCGTAGTAGGGCGCCGAGAAGTCGACCGCCTCGGCCCGCTTCGGGGTGATCGAGATCTGGTTGACGTCGAAGTCGAAGTCCTTCGGGCCCGGGGCGTAGGAGGAGTTGAACGGCACGACCGTCCACTCGACCTGGTCCTCCGAGAAGCCGAGCTGCTCGGCGACCGCGTAGGCGACGGCGCTCTCGAAGCCCTCGCCGTTGGTCGGGTCGTTGTCCTCGAAGTAGGGCGGGTAGGCCGGCTTGTCGGTGCCCACGGTAAGGACCCCGTCGCTGACCGTCTCGAGCGAGTCGGCCTGGCAATCGTCGAGGGAGACGTTGCTGGCGGTCGTCGCGTCGGTGGTCTCACCGCCGGTGGTGCTGTCGTCGTCTCCGCAGCCGGCGGCCGCAAGGACGAGCGCCGCGAACAGGGCGACTAGGGACGGGAACAGCAGGCGATTGCGCACGGCAGGGACCTCTTTGCATCGGCTTCGGAACGGACGAAACGCTGATCCTACGCATCCGTGGCAGCCGCCGTCGGAAACGCCGCACGGCGGTTGACTGGCTAATCAGCCGATACGACACCAATCGATGTAGAATGATTGATGCACCCGTACCCCCGACCCACGAGGGAACCAATTTCCAATGAGCATCGCTGACCAGGCAATGGGCACCGCCCTCCGCAGCCTCAACCGCTTCGCGCAGCTCGACGTCGTCGACCGAGTCGGCCTCCGCCAGCCCGCCGAGCGGTTCCTCTACCGCGCCACCCGCAACGGCTTCCAGGCCGCCGGAGCTGCCGGCCGCACCTTCGCCGCCGCGCAGCGGCTCGGCCACCCCGCCCGCCAGGCCCGGCCGAGGGGCCAGGACCGTTTCGACCTGACGCCGAGCGACGAGCAGGCGATGATCACCGAGGCCTTCGGCGACTTCGCATCGGAGAAGCTGCGCAAGATCGCGACCGACGCGGACGCCGCCTGCAAGGCCCCGCAGGAGGTGCTCGACGCGGCCAACGAGCTCGGCACCGCCGCCCTCGGCGTTCCCGAGGAGCTCGGCGGCGCCTTCGAGGAGCGCTCCGCCGTCACCTCGGTGCTCGTCACCGAGGCGCTCGCCCACGGCGATCCCGGCCTCGCGGTCTCGATTCTCGCGCCGGCCGCCGTCTCCACCGCCCTCAGCCTCTGGGGCGACGCCGACCAGCAGAGCACCTACCTGCCCGAGTTCACCGGCGAGAACCCTCCGGCCGCGGCGCTCGCGGTGCTCGAGCCGCGGGCCCTGTTCGACCCGTTCGCGCTCGAGACAGCCGCCCGCAAGGTCGGTTCCGACTACGTCCTCGACGGCGTCAAGTCGCTCGTCCCGCGCGCGGCCGACGCCGAGTTGTTCGTGATCGCCGCCGAGCTCGAGGGCTCCGGCCCGGCCCTGTTCATCGTCGAGGCCAAGAGCGACGGCGTCCTCTTCGAGGCCGAGCCCGCGATGGGCATCCGCGCCGCCTCGACCGGCAAGGTCAAGCTCGAGCGCGTCCGCGTTCCGCAGGGCGCGCTGCTCGCCGAGGGCGCCGCCGACGCCTATGCCGAGTGCGTCCGCCTCGGTCGGCTCGGCTGGTGCGCCGTCGCCTGTGGCACCGCCAAGGCCGTGCTCGACCATCTGATCCCCTACGTGAACGAGCGGACCGCGTTCGGCGAGCCGATCTCGCACCGGCAGGCCGTCGCCTTCACGATCTCGAACATTGCGATCGAGACTGAGGGCATGCGCCTGGCAACTCTTCGCGCCGCCGGGCTTGCCGACCGCGGCAAGGACTTCGGCCGGGAGACGGCGCTCGCCCGCAAGCTCTGCTCGACCAAGGGAATGCAGATCGGCTCCGACGGCGTCCAGATGCTGGGCGGCCACGGCTACACCAAGGAGTACCCCGAGGAGCGCTGGTACAGGGACCTGCGCGCCGCCGGCTTGATGGAAGGAGCGCTCCTCGTCTAGGACGGTCCGACCCTCGCTAGACCGATCCGACGCACAGAAGGACAGACACCATGGCTATCTCACTCGAAATCCCCAAGAAGCTCCAGGCCCTCCAGCAGCAGACCCATCAGGTCGCTCAAGAGGTCCTGCGGCCGATCTCCCGCAAGTACGACCTCGCCGAGCATGAGTACCCGAAGGAGCTCGACATGCTGGCGGCGCTGATCGACGGCATGAACGACTCCGACTCCTCGAGCGGCGCCGGCGCCACTTCCGGCTCCGCCGAGGACAAGAAGAAGGCCGAGCAGAAGGAGGAGGACGGCGTCAGCCGCAACGGCGCCAGCATGGCCTCGGTCATCGCGATCAGCGAGATGTGCTGGGGCGATGTCGGCCTGCTCTTGACGATGCCGCGCCAGGGCCTCGGCAACTCCGCGATCGCCGCGGTCGCCAGCGACGAGCAGAAAGAGCGGTTCGCCGGCAAGTGGGCGGCGATGGCGATCACCGAGCCCGAGGCGGGCTCCGACTCCGCCTCGATCCGGACGACCGCGACCCTCGACGGTGACGATTACGTGCTCAACGGCGAGAAGATCTACGTCACCTCCGGCGACCGCGCCGACCTGATCGTGGTCTGGGCTTCGCTCGACCCGAAGCAGGGCCGGGCCGCGATCAAGTCGTTCGTCGTCGAGCGCGACAACCCGGGCCTGAAGCTCGACCGGCTCGAGCACAAGCTCGGGATCAAGGCGTCCGACACCGCGAACTTCATCCTCACCGACTGCCGCGTGCCGAAGGAGAACCTGCTCGGCAGCCCCGAGATCGACACGAAGAAGTCGTTCTCGGGCGTGATGAAGACGTTCGACAACACGCGACCGATGGTCGCCGGCATGGCCGTTGGCCTCGCCGCGGCCTGTCTCGACGAGACCCGCCGGATCCTCAGCGAGGCCGGGGTCGAGATCGACTACGACAAGCCGGTCAACGTGCAGTCCGCGGCCGCGGCCGAGTTCATCGAGCTCGAGGCCGACTACGAGTCGGCGCGACTGCTGATGCTCGAGGCGGCGTGGATGGCCGACAACAAGAAGCTGAACTCGCTCGAGGCCTCCTACTCGAAGGCCAAGGCGGGCCGGACCGGGACCGATGTCGCCCTGCGCTGCGTCGCTCTCTGCGGCTCGATCGGCTACTCGGAGTCGACGCTGCTCGAGAAGTGGGCTCGCGACGCGAAGATCCTCGACATCTTCGAGGGCACCCAGCAGATCCAGCTGCTGATCATCGCGCGTCAGCTGCTCAAGAAGACGTCCGCCGAGCTGCGCTGAGCGCAACCCGGCCCGAACCGCTTTTCAAACCGCCCATCAGGAGGTAAGAAGCCCCTATGCCCGAAACCCGCAAGGCCGCGATTCTCGGCGGCAACCGGATCCCGTTCGCCCGCTCCAACGGCGCCTACTCGAAGGCGTCGAACCAGGACCTGCTGACCGCAGCCCTGGACGGTCTCGTCGACCGCCACGGCCTCGCCGGTGAGCGGATCGGCGAGGTGGCCGGCGGTGCCGTCGTCAAGCTCGCCCGCGACATCAACCTGACCCGCGAGTCGGTGTTGGGCACGAAGCTGGCCCCCGAGACCCCGGCGTACGACGTCGGCCAGGCCTGCGGGACCGGGTTGGAGACGACGATCCTCGTCGCCAACAAGATCCAGCTCGGCCAGATCGACTCCGGCATCGCGAGTGGAACCGACACGACCTCGGACCCGCCGATCGCGGTCTCCGACGACGTCCGTGCCGTGTTGACAGAGCTCAACAACGCCCGCTCAGCCGGCGATCGGCTCAAGGCGCTGACCAAGCTGCGCCCGTCGATGCCGCTCGACATCCCCAAGAACGCCGAGCCTCGCACCGGCCTCTCGATGGGCGAGCACACGGCGATCATGGCGAAGGAGTGGGGGCTGACCCGAGAGGAGCAGGACCAGCTCACCGTCGACAGCCACCAGCACCTCGCCGCCGCCTACGACCGCGGCTTCATGGACGACCTCGTCACGCCCTACCTGGGGCTCGAGCGCGACAACAACCTGCGTCCCGACTCGTCGATGGAGAAGCTGGCGAAGCTGAAGCCGGTCTTCGGCGGCCCCGAGGGGACGATGACCGCGGCCAACTCGACGCCACTCACCGACGGTGCCTCCTCGGTCCTGCTCGCCACCGAGGAGTGGGCGTCCGAGCACGGGATCGAGCCGCTCGCCTACTTCGTCGATGCCGAGACGGCGGCGGTCGACTTCGTGACGAAGAAGGAGGGCCTGCTGATGGCGCCCGCCTACGCGGTCCCGCGGATGCTCGATCGCAACGGCCTCGAGCTCGGTGACTTCGACATCTACGAGATCCACGAGGCGTTCGCCGCCCAGGTGCTGTGCACGCTGAAGGCCTGGGAGGACCCGGTCTTCTGCAAGGAGCGGCTCGGCCGCGATGCCGCGCTCGGCTCGATCGAGCGCGACAAGATCAACGTCAACGGCGGCTCGCTCGCCGCCGGCCATCCGTTCGCCGCGACCGGCGGCCGGATCGTCGCCTCGGCCGCGAAGCAGCTGAAGGAGATGGGTGGCGGTCGCTGCCTGATCTCGATCTGCGCCGCCAGCGGCCAGGGCGTCGTCGCCATCCTCGAAGCCTGATCCAGGAGGAACCACCATGTCCGACCGTTACAGCCAGCTCGTCAACAACCCGATCGGCGGCTTCGTCGCCAAGAACGTCGGCCTGCCGCAGCCGGTCGAGCTCGACCGCTACGAGCCCGGCCGGCCCCTGATCGACGGCTCCGTCCTGCTCGGTGCCGCGCCCGGCGGCCGCCTCGGCCAGGCGATCGCCGAGGTCCTGGCACTTTCGGAGACCGATGCCGACACGCCGCCGGACGGCGATCTCCGCACGGCCGTCGCCGACGGCGATCTCGACGCCGGGATCTGGAACCCGGATGCGCCGAGCCAGAAGCGCTTCAAGGCGCTCGTCTTCGACGCGACCGGGATCGCCGAGTCCTCGCAGCTGCGGCAGCTCTGGGAGTTCTTTCACCCAAGCTTCCGCTACCTGCTGCCGAGCGGTCGCGTGATCGTGCTTGGCACGCCGCCCGAGGACTGCAAGGCGCCGCGCGCGGCGACCGCCCAGCGCGCCCTGGAGGGCTTCACCCGGGCGATCGCCAAGGAGGCCCGGGCCGGAGCCACCGCGCAGCTGGTCTACGTCAAGCCCGGCGCCGAGGCGCGGCTCGAGTCGACCCTGCGCTTCTTCCTCTCGCCCCGCTCCGCCTACGTCTCCGGGCAGGTCGTCCGGGTCGGCGACGGCGGCGCCGTCCCGAAGCTGGACTGGGAGCAGCCGCTGGCGGGCAAGGTCGCGCTCGTAACCGGCGCCTCGCGCGGAATCGGCGAGGCGATCGCGCGGACCCTGGCCCGCGACGGCGCCCACGTGGTCGGCCTAGACATCCCGCCGCTGGCCGCAGACCTGAACCGCGTCGTCGGCGAGATCGGCGGCTCGGCGATCACGGCTGACATCACCGGGCCCGATGCCCCGGCCGAGATCTGCAGGCAGCTGAGCGAGGCCCACGGCGGCGTCGACATCGTCGTCCACAACGCCGGCGTCACCAAGGACAAGACGATCGTCGGCATGGACGCCGAGCGCTGGGACCTGCTGATCGACATCAATCTCTCGAGCGAGGAACGGATCAACCAGGCGCTGCTCGACGGCAAGGTCCTGAACAAGGGTGGCCGCGTGATCTGCGTCTCCTCGATCAGCGGCATTGCCGGCAACGCCGGGCAGACCAACTACGCGACCTCGAAGGCGGGCGTGATCGGGATGGTCCAGTCGATGGCACCGGTCTTCGCCAAGGCGGGCGCGACGATCAACGCCGTCGCCCCCGGCTTCATCGAGACGCAGATGACCGCGGCGATGCCGATCGGCACCCGCGAGGTCGGCCGCCGCCTCAACTCGCTCAGCCAGGGCGGGCTGCCGGTCGACGTCGCCGAGACGATCGCCTGGTACGCCAGCCCCGCGTCGGCCGGCCTCAACGGCAACCTGGTCCGCGTATGCGGCCAGAGCCTGCTCGGTGCCTGAGGCGGACGTGTCTGACACTGCGCATTTCTGCGTCCTCGACGGGCTTATGTGGCTCCGCCACACCGCGCCCGCCGACTCCTTGAACTGCTTGGTCAGCCACGCCCTTACGGAGGTGACCTCATGAGTACCGAGAGAGCGTTCGACTCCCCGCCAAACCTGCTCGCCCTCTACGGGAAAGCGGCGCTAGGCGGCATTCCGATGGCCGACAAGGTTCCGTTCCTCGGGATCGGTGGGCGCTCGAGGGAGATCCCCGACACGGTCCTCGTGATCCCGGAGGCGACGGTCGACATCGATCGGCTCGCCGACTACTGCCGGGTCTGCCGGTTCACGCTGCGCGACACGCTGCCGATCACCTACCCGCACATGCTCGCGTTCCCGCTCCACATGGCACTGATGACGGAGGAGGACTTCCCGTTCGGCGGCATCGGCCTCGTCCACATCGCCAACGAGATCACCCAGCACCGGCCGATCAAGCTCTCGGAGGCGCTCGAGATCCGGGTCAGCGCGACCCCGCTCGAGCCCCACCCCAAGGGCAGGCAGTTCGCGTTCGTCAGCGAGGCGCGCGTCGACGGCGAGCTCGTCTGGGAATCGCGCTCGACGACCCTCAGCCGTGGCGGCGGCGGGGAGGAGGGCTCCGGGGCTTCGAAGGGCGGCTTCGAGTCGATCGACTTCGACGCGCTGCCCGCCGCCGCCGAGTGGAAGCTGGACGCCGGCCTCGGCCGTCGCTACGGCGCCGTCTCCGGCGACCGCAATCCGATCCACATGTCGGAATGGACCGCGAAGCCGCTCGGCTTCCCGAAGGCGATCGCCCACGGGATGTGGACCAAGGCCCGCGCGCTCGCCGCGCTCGAGGCCGAGACGCCGGACGCGGCCCGCGCCGAGGTCCGCTTCAAGCGCCCGATCCTGCTGCCGGCCCGCGTCTCCTTCGCCTCCGAGCCGGGCTCCGGCCCCGGCGGCGACGCCGTCGCCTTCGCCGTCCGCGACGCCCGCAAAGGCGTGCCGCATCTCGAGGGCCTGCTCAGCCCACTGTAGGAGCGTCGAGGTTGGAGTTGACCCGCATATAGCGGGCGAACTCCAACTTCGGCA
The DNA here is from genome assembly GCA_963793415.1 of uncultured Solirubrobacterales bacterium. Taxonomy (GTDB): domain Bacteria; phylum Actinomycetota; class Thermoleophilia; order Solirubrobacterales; family 70-9; genus CAXMST01. The sequence goes on from CAWCAC010000002.1 coordinate 723,623, forward strand.
TCCTCCCGACGCACCGAGGTTGCTCGATTCGGGAATGCGGTGTGGGAGGTTCCGCGGTACCGGAAACGCCCCAGGGCGCCAGCCGGGTTCTCTACCCGGCCATCTCCGCGTAGCGCAGCGAGCCCGGCGTCGTCAGGTCGGCGCCTGTTTCGACGAGTGTCTTCAGGCCGGAGAGGATCATCGGCCAGCCACCGTAGAGCTCCGGGTTCGCGTCGGCCGGCAGCTGGTCGTGGATCACGGTCAGCTGGCAGGAGTCGGCGACCGGGCGGATCTCCCAGGTCACGCGCGAGGCGCCGATCGCCTCGACCTCCGGGGACCACTTGGCGGTGAACGTCTGCACGAGCCGGTTGGGCGCCTCGACGACAGTGTTCTCACCCTCGGTGATCACATACTCGCCGGCCTTGCCGGCGTACGTCGAGCCCTCGGTCCAGTCGGACTCGATCATCGTTCCGAACGAGTACCGGGCACGTAGCTCCGGGTTGGTGATCGCTTCCCAGAGGCGCTCCGGGGTGGTCTTGATCCAGACCTCGAAGACAGCGATGCCGCCGCCGTCGGGGTTGGGGGAGAGGGGCACCTGGTAGGGGACCTCGTCGAACTTCTCAGCCATCGTCTTCTTCCTCCTCGAGGGTTCGTTTGAGCTCGGTGAGCGTTGTCGCCCACGGCTCCGAGTACTTGCTGACCCAGCGCTCGTAAACGAGCCGGATCGGGACCGGGTTGAGGAAGTGGAGTTTCTCGCGGCCCTGCCTACGGGTGAGAACGAGGTTCGCCTCCTCGAGGACCTTGATGTGCTTGGCGACGCCGAAGCGAGTCATCGGCAGCTCCTGCTCGAGCGCGGTGAGCGACTGCCCGTCGCGCTCGAAGAGGGAGTCGAGGATCGCCCGACGAGTCGGGTCGGCCATCGCCTTGAACACCTGGTCCGCCTCTTCCATCGCCGACGACTATAGGTGACCAATTAGTCACATGTCAAGCGAGGCCCGCCGTGGGGGACGGAGATCGCCCGCATCACCGCTTCTCGAGCGGTTCTTCCGGCTCCTCGCGCTGCTTCGAAGGACGTCTGCGCAGGACTCAAACCTCCTGCAAATGAATGGGATCTTGCAGGAATGTGAGCGCTTGCTTGCAGAGTCGCCCGGCCAGCTAGGGTGCCCGCTTCACGGTTCCCGTTCTTCCGTCACGGGACCGACCGACTCATGCCGGCGCCCAACCCTGCTTCCACATCGCTCCGCCGCCTCATCGCGGCAGGTCTGCTCGTGCTCCTGCTCGTGGCGGCCGCCGCGCTGCAGCACGCCGGCTCGGCCGGCGCCCAGACGAAGTCCGAGCGGCTCTCCGACGTCCGCGACCGCAAGGCGGACATCTCCGCCGAGCTCGCCGCCAGCCAGGGCGCCGTCACCGAGCTGATGGGGCAGGTCACCGACCTGCGCCAGGCCGAGGCGGCCGCGAATGAGGAGCTCACCGCCAAGCAGGCCGAGCTCGACGAGGCCACCGCCGAGCTGCGTGACGGTCGCGACAGGCTCCAGCAGCTACGCAAGGAATACGCGGCCGCGAGCAAGGAGCTCGAGGCGATGCTCGTCGCCATGTACAAGTCGCCGACCCCCGACCTCGGCACCGTCCTGCTCGACTCCTCCGACATCGAGGACTTCGAGGCCCGAAGCGAGTACTTCGACCGCCTCCAGGGCTACCAGTCCTCGGTCATCGATCGCGCCCGCACCCTCAAGCAGGAGATGGACGCGACCGTCGAGGGCCTCGCCGACACGCAGGCGCAGCTCGAGGACGCCCGCGACGAGATCGCCCAGCGCCGCGACGAGATCGCCGGCCAGCGCGCCAACCTCGAGGCCCGCGAGGCCGACCTGCGCGCCGCCCGCGCCGCCCGCCAGGAGATGCTCGATCGGCTCGGCGACCGCGAGGGCAGCCTCCAGGACGCGATCGCCGAGCAGGCCGCCGAGGCCGCCCCGGCGACACCCGAGACTTCGGCATCCGTCGACGCCCGCGCCGGCCCCGGTACCCGGCTCGACGGCCGTGCTCAACGCCGACGGCTCGGCGACGCCGCCGGCCGACGCGCCGCCGCAGGTCGTCGCAGCGATCGAGGCCGCGAACGCGATCAGGGACCTGCCCTACGTCTGGGGCGGCGGCCACGGCTCCTTCGAGGCCTCCGGCTACGACTGCTCGGGTGCGGTCTCCTACGCCCTGCACGGCGGCGGCCTGCTCGACTCGCCGCTCGACTCCTCGAGCCTGATGAGCTGGGGCGAGGAAGGCGCCGGCCAGTGGATCACGGTCTACGCCAACCCCGGGCATGCCTACGCGGTGATTGCCGGCCTGCGCTGGGACACCTCCGGCACCGGCGGCTCGGGCCCCGGCTGGAGCACCAGCCTCGACGGCTACCTCGATCCCTCCGCCTACGCGGTCCGTCACCCCTCCGGGCTCTAGCTCCAAGGCGCCTCCCGCGTTAGGGTTGAGGCGATGGCGGAGCTGATCCACACCTGTTATCGGATCCTCGAGATCGAGCGGTCCGTCGACTTCTACGAGAAGCTCGGCTTCGAGGAGCTGCGGCGGATGCCGATCGGGGACGAGGCGACCAACGTCTTCATGGGACTGCCCGGCGACGGTCCGCGACTGGAGCTGACCTACAACCACGACGTCACCGAGCCCTACGAGATCGGCACCGGCTACGGCCACATCGCGGTCACCGTCGACGATCTCGACGCGACCCTGGCCGGCCTGGCGGAGGTCGGGATCGAGCCCGAGCGGCCGCCGTACCAGATCCGCGAGGGAGGATCGCGGCTCTGCTTCGTCCGCGACCCCGACGACTACCGAATCGAACTGCTCGAACGGCCAAAAGGCTGACCGTGAGCCCGTCCCGCGCCGAGCTGCCGCCGGGACCGCGCATCCCGGTGAGCCTGCAGACGGTCGGCTGGTGGGCCCGCCCGACGGCGTATCTCGAACGCTGCCGCGCCCGCTACGGCCGCCGCTTCACGGTTCGCCTGGCGGCGTCGCCGCCGTTCGTGATGATCTCGGACCCGGCCGAGATCAAGCAGGTGTTCACCGCCCCGCCCGAGGTGCTGCACCCCGGAGAGGGCGCTCGGATCCTCGAGCCGATCGTCGGCGCGAACTCGATCCTGCTGCTCGACGAGGGCGCCCATCTCACTCAGCGCCGGCTGGTGCTGCCGGCGTTCAGCGGCGAGCGGATCGAGCGGCTCGAGCAGGTCGTCGCCGAGGTTGCCGCGCGCGATATCCGCGAGTGGCCCCGCGACCGGCCCTTCGAGACCCATCCGCTGACGCAGAGGCTGACGATGGAGGTGATCCTCCGCGCCGTCTTCGGCTTCGAGCCTGGTGAGCGGCTCGATCGGGTCCGGGCCGCGCTCACTTCGATGAACACGTTTGCGACGAGCCCGGTCAGCCTGCTGCCGCCGGCCCAGCGGAGGTTCGGCGGCCGCGGTCCCTGGGCCCGCTTCCTCGAGGCTCGCGAGCAGGCGGACCGCTTGATCTACGAAGAGATGGCGATCCGTCGCGCCGCCCTCGATGCTGCCGGCGCCGGGGCGGAGGCCGCCGGCGACGACATGCTCGGAGCCTTCCTGCTCGCCACGCATGAGAACGGCACACCGATGTCCGACGTCGAGATCCGCGACGAGCTGATGACGCTGCTGGTTGCCGGCCACGAGACGACGGCGACCTCCCTCGCCTGGGGGCTGGAGCGACTCTCCCGTCATCCGGATGTGCTCGCCCGGCTCGTCGCCGAAGTCGACGCGGGGGAGAGCGAGGAGTACTTGACCGCCGTCATCCGCGAGATCCTCCGCTGCCGCCCGACTCTGCCGACGGCGCAGCCTCGACTCGTCAAAGAGCCGGTCGAGATCGGCGGCTGGACCTACCCGGTCGGCGTCAACCTGATGGCCGCGGCCTGGCTCGTCCATCGGGATCCGGAGATCTATCCGGAGCCGAGCGCCTTCAGGCCCGAGCGCTTCCTTGGGGTCGAGCCCGGCACGTACACCTGGATTCCGTTCGGCGGCGGCCGACGCCGCTGCGCCGGGGCCAACTTCGCGATCCTCGAGATGAAGGTCGTGCTGCGCGAGATTCTCCGTGAGGCCTCACTGCAGGTCGAGACGGCACCGTTCGAGCGGATCCGCCGCCGGTCGATCACGATCAGTCCCGCCGGCGGCGGCGCGGTCACGCTTCGCTCGCGGGTCCGGAGCCGCGGTATGGCCCCGGTTTCCGCTCTCTGAGCCGCTTTCTCAGGGCTCGGCAGCCGCTGCAAGATTGCACCTGGGGGTTGCGCAACTTTTAGCGTTCTGTCAGGTTATTGCCCTGAGACGCTCATAAAGCAGGGAAAGGAGCTGTTCGAGCTTGCCCAGGTACGGACAAAGCCGCATCTACGAGCGCACCGCGCTGCTGGTCGCGATCGCCGCCGTTCTATTGATCGGAGCGACTGCGCTCACCGACGACGCCGAGGCCCAGGTCGCCGTTGCCAGCGAGGGTCAAACGACGACTTCGCCCGAAACTACCCCCGCCGAACCCGAGACGGAGCCCGAGGCCGCGCCCGCAACGACCGCCGCCGGGCGGGGCGTGAGCCTGACGCTCTCGAAGAGCTCGCCCGGGAATCTGATCTTCGATACCGGCAAGAAGGCGCGCTTCGTCTTCGCGCTGAGCGGCGGCGGCTCCAGCGACGTAACGGTGCGCGCGATCAACGTGCGCTCGAACAAGGTCGCCCGCCACTGGAAACTCGAGAACGTGCGCGGCGGCGAGAAGCACGCCCTCGGCTGGGATGGCAAGCGCAACCGCAAGGGATTCGCTCCGGAGGGCAAGTACACCTTCAAGGTCTACCCAGCCGGCAAGCGCGGCTCGGACCCGATCCCCGAGGCCCGCAGCTCTCGCGGCAAGACCCGGGTCAACTTCCACCGCCACATGTTCCCGCTGCGCGCCAAGCACACCTACGGCGACGGCTTCGGAGCCGGCCGCAGCCACAAGGGCCAGGACGTCTTCGCCACCTGCGGCAAGAAGATCCGCGCCGCGCGCGGGGGCAGGGTCCAGTACTCCGGCTATCACTCGGCCGCCGGCTACTACACGGTCATCGACGGCCGCGGAACCGGCTGGGACTACGTCTACATGCACCTGGAGAAGCGCGGCCGGGCCAAGGAGGGCGAGCGGCTCCGGACCGGCGCCGTCCTCGGCCGCAACAGCGACACCGGCAACGCCTCGGGGTGTCACCTGCACTTCGAGATGTGGTCGCCAACCGGCTGGTACGAGGGCGGCGATCCGCGACCGCCGACCAAGCAGCTGAAGAAGTGGGACCGCTACAGCTGAGCGGGTTCGGTCAGGTAGGGGCCGAGTCGCTCCCGCAGGGCGCCCATTTCCGAGATCAGGCCGATCCGCTTCGGCAGGCCGACGGGTCCGGTCTCGCCGTCGCGCTCGCGGGCGATCATCGCGACGTTGACCAGGGTCCGCTCCGGTGCCCGCCACTCGCCCCAGGGTGAGGTCCGGTACTCGACCCCCCGCACCAGCTCCTCGGTCAGTTCGACGATCGCGCCACCGGCTCCCCTCGGGACGTGGCGGATCAGATAACTCCAGTAGTCGCGGAGCTCGCGGACGCGCTCGACGCCGCAGACCGGCCCATGGCCCGGGACGACGGCCACCGGCTCGAGCTCGGCGATCCGGTCGAGGGCGGCGACCCAGTTCGCGGCCGGACCGGCCCACATGATCGGGGTGACGCCGCTGAAGACGATGTCGCCGCTGAAGACGACGCACGCGTCCGGCGCCCAGACGATCGCGTCGCCGGGGGTGTGAGCGGGGCCGACCTCGATCACCTCGACCTTGCGCCCGCCGCCCTCGACGGTGGTCTTGCCGCTGAAGGTGCGGGTCGGTAGCCGCGGCTCGAGCTCGGCGAACTCGTAGCGGGAGAGCATCCCGGTGAAGTAGCCGAGACCGCGGATCCGGGCCTTGCCCGGAATCAACGGCACCCCGGAGAGGACGTTGGTGAGTCCGCCGAGCGGGCTCATCCGGGTCAGCAGCGAGGGCGGCTCCTCGCGCATCTGTTCGGCGGCAGCGTCGGTCGCGACGATCTCGTTGCGACCGAGCAGCCCGTTCCCGTACCAGTGGTCGCCGTCGCCGTGAGTGTTGACCAGACGGCCGATTGGCGCCCCTTCGCGAGCCGGCGCCAGCGCGTCCAGCATCCGCCGCGTCAACCGCTCGTCCCACAGCGTGTCGATCAGGATGCTCTCGCCCTCGCCGACGACCAACCCAGCGTTCGACTCGCCCAGGTCCCCGTTGGGCTGGATCCATGCCCAGGTCCCGGGTGCGACCTCCTGCGGGCCTCCCTCGAATGCGGGCTCGTTCCCGAGCGGGGTGGTGACGCTGTCGGCCGTGGAGGCGCTCAAGAGGCGGGCACCGTATCAGCGGTGGACTCGCGCGCTGTAGCGTGCCCGTCTCGATGACGGCCGCAGAATGGAAAGGGTGGATCGCCGCGGAGGCCGCACGGATCGCCGAGCGGGCGGAACGCGACGTTGCCGCGCTCGTCGACGTCTCCTCGCCGTCCGGAGACGCGGAGGCTGCCGAGTCGGTCGTCGCGGTCGCCTCGGCGCTGCTGCCCGACGGTGTCTCGATCGAGCGTCTCGACTGCTCCTCGCCGGACCACGCCCAAGACCTGCTCGCCCACCTCCCCGGAACGGGCGAGGGCAGGTTGCTGCTGCTCGGTCACCTCGACACGGTCATCGCCCACGCCGACCACCATCCGCTGCGCCCGGACGGGGACCTTCTGCGCGGACCCGGGACGATCGACATGAAGGGAGGGGTCGCGATCGCATTCGGCGTCCTGCGGGCGCTCGCCGCCCGCCCCGAGCTCTACGCGGAGATGGCTCTGCTGCTCGTCGTCGACGAGGAATGGCGGACGGCTCCTTTCGCCCATGCCGCCCGCTTCCGCGACCATGATGCCTGCCTTTGCTTCGAGGGCGGTGAGCTGACCGAGGCGGGCGAGGACGCGGTCGTCGTCGTCCGCAAGGCCGCCGGCACGCTCCAGGTCGAGGCGCGCGGTCGTGCCGCTCACTCGGGCTCCGAGCCAGACCAGGGGCGCAACGCGCTGCTCGCTCTCGCCCGGGTCGCGGCCGCGATCGCCGCCCACCACGACCCGGCCGGGCCTGATCGGATCACGGTCGTGCCGACGATCATGCGCTCCGGCGAGGCCTTCAACATCGTCCCCCCGGCCGGCGAGCTCTTCTTCGACGTCCGCGCATCCGACCTCGCCGCGATCGAGGCGCTGCTCGACGAGGTGCCGGCCGAGCTCGACGGCGTCGAGCTGGAGGCCCGGCTCAGCCGCCGCTGGCCCGCGATGCAGATGGCCGAGCGGGCCGAGCCGCTGCTCCGGGAGGCGTCGGAGATGCTCGGCCGGCCGCTGACCGGGGCCGAGCGCGGCGGCGCCTCCGATGCCAGCCACCTCGCGGCCGGGGCGCCGCTGCTCGCGATCGACGGCCTCGGCCCGCTCGGCGGCGGCTCGCACGCTCCGGAGGAGCACATCGTCACCGCCTCGCTGCGCTCTCGCGCCGAGGTCGCTCTAGCGCTCGTCGCAGCAGCCCTGCAATAGTGTTTGGCCGGCTGGCCAGTTTTGGCCGGCCGCGAGAGAGAACACTTCCAGGAGGAGAGGCTGAGAATGGCGCGCAAGCAGGTCAAGTCGGTAGCGGGCAAGGTGGTTGTGATCACCGGAGGCGCCCAGGGAATCGGTAAGTCGACCGCGGCGGCGCTGATCCGCCGGGGAGCGCGGGTCGCGATCGGCGATCTCAACACCGAGCTCGCCGAGCAGACCGCGACCGAGTTGGGCGGCAACTGCGTCGCCCTCGAGCTCGACGTGACCAGCCGCGAGAGCTTCGAGCGCTTCTACGCCGAGGCGGCCAAGCAGCTCGGCCCGATTGACGTGCTCGTCAACAACGCCGGGATCATGCCGCTGAACATGCTGGTCGACGAGCCCGACGAGATCGCGAAGCTGCAGATCGACATCAACCTGCACGGCGTCATCTACGGCACCAAGATCGCGATGACGGACATGATCGCCCGCAACACGGGCCACATCGTCAACATCGCGAGCCAGGCCGGCAAGGCCGGATTCGCCGGCGGCGCGACCTACTGCGCGACCAAGCATGCGGTCGTCGGCCTCTCCGAGGCCGCCCGCAGCGAGCTCCGCGAGACCGGCGTCGAGGTCTCGGTCGTGATGCCCGCAGTCGTCAACACCGAGCTCGGCTCGGGGCTGCACGAGGCGCGCGGCGTCAAGACACTCGAGCCGGAGGACGTTGCCGAGTCGATCGTCGAGGCGATCGAGACCAACCGCTTCGACGTCTGGGTACCGAAGGAGACCGTCTACATCGCGACCGCGATGAACCTGCTGCCGCGCAAGGGCCGCGAGGGTATCGCCCGTCTGCTCAAGGCCGACGACGTTCTCTCCGCCCCCGACCGTTCCGCGCGCGCCGGCTACGAGGATCGCGCCGCGAAGAGCAAGTCGGCCGAGTCCGAGGCCGCCGACGCGGCCGAGGCCGAGGCGAAGGCGGCCGAGAAGGCAGCGAAGAACTGAGGCTCGAGGCCGGGCGGCGAAGAGCCGCCCGGCCCGCAAGCCGCCGCCTCAGTCGCCCCGGCCCTCGCGGTAGGAGACGAGCTCCTCCCGCCCGGGGGCGTCCGTGTGCAGCGAGAGCACTGGACCGACGCCGCGCGCGTAGAACTTCAGCTCCTGGACGCCGGGCTCGGTCGGCACGAGGTCGCGCGTCATCAGCACGTCATCCCAGGTTCCGGCCGGCGTCCCGACCGTCTCCTCGCCGAGGGTGACGATCTCGCCGCGGTCCTCGGCCTCGCCCTCCAGGTACTCCTGGCGGTAGGAGAGTCCAGGCACCGGGTCCGCAGGCATGACCACCCCGGCCTCGGCCCCGCCGACACCGGCTTCGAAGGAGCCCTCAGTCGAGACTTTCTTTCCGTTCTCGTACTCGGCAGTGTCCTCGCCGAGGTACCAGACGTTGCCCTCCGCGTCCTGTGCGTACCAGTCGTCGGTCACCTCGATCGGGTTCCCGCCCGCGGAGACCACGTCGTGGACGACGCGAGCTTCGACACCATTCGCGATCTCGCGGGTCCGCGAGGTCACCGTGACCACGACGCGTGCGTCCGGTCCGCCGGCCTCGGCTTCTCGGTAGACCCACCGGCTGCCGACAGCCATCGGCCACCAGGGATTGTCGATCTCGGTCGTGAACTCCCCCGGATCGAGCTCGACTTGCTCAGAACCCTGCGGGAGCGCCGCCGCCGTGTTCGCGGCCCCCTCCTCGTCCCCGCACCCCGCACCTACGATGGCCGCGACCGCGAGTGTCGTGGCGATACCCATCGTCTTCAACCGCATCGGTCCATTCCTTTCGCTCGCCCGGGCCGGCCGGCTCGGTTCAGCAACGGTGCCCAGGGAGGGTGAGAGCCGCGTGAGAGCTGCGCCGGCTCTCACGACGCTTTCATCGGCGCCGCTTACAAGGGCGTCGTAGTCAACCACCCGATGAAGGGGTACCCATGGACAGGCAAAAGAAGATCGGAGCCGGACTGGCCGTTGCGGCCGTCTTGGCGCTCGGCGCCGGCGGCGTCGCCTATGCGGTCGGCGGCGAGGGCAACGAGAGCGTGGCCGGCGCCGATGCCGACCGGGCTGCCCAGGCGGCGCTCGACGCAACGAGCGGCGGTGAGGTGCTCGAAGTCGAAGCCGCCGACGATGGCGCCGAGGGCTATGAGGTCGAGATCAAGCAGCCGGACGACGCGGTCGTCGAGGTGAGCGTCGATCCGGGCTTCTCGGTCACCGCCACGACAGCCGATGACGGCGATCAGGGCGAAGTCGAGCGCGAAGGCGCCGATGACTGACCGCGGTCCGCGGCGGCGAATCTGAGCCGCACTCGAGCCCCGGCCTCGATCACGGCTTCGCCGCCGTGAGCTTCCGCGATCGCACGGACGATCGAGAGGCCGAGGCCGGCGCCGTCGGTGCTGCGAGCTGCCGGCGCTCGCGTCAGCCGCTCGAAGGCGTGCGGGGCGATCTCCGCGGGAAAGCCGGCCCCCTCGTCGTCGACGACGACGGTGAGTCCGCCGCGGGCGGAGCTGGCCCGGAGCGAAACGGTCCCGGCGCCGTAGCGAAGCGCGTTGTCCACGAGGTTCCCGAGCGCCTGCTCGACGCGGAGCGGGTCGACGAAGCATTCCGCTTCGCCTTGGTGCGCGACCTCGATCGCGCGACTTTGCTCGTTGGCGGCACGGCGGAGCCGATCAGCAACCCGCTCCAGCAGATCCGCGCCCGAGACCCGCTCGCGATGGATCGGGATCCGCCCGTGGTCGGCCGTTGCGATCAGGAGCAGGTCGTCGCTGAGCCGGGCGAGCCGGTCGACCTCGCCCAGCGCAGCCCGGATCGCAGAGCGCAGCGACTCGGGCGAGCCGCCCTCGAGCTCCGTGAGCTCGAGCTCAGCTCGCAGCACCGACAACGGGGTGCGGAGCTCGTGGCTCGCATCCGCGACGAAGGCACGCTCGCGCTCAAGCGCCTCGCTCTGGCGCCCCAGCATCGAGTTCAGCGTCAGCCCTAGGCGCCGCAGCTCGTCGTTCGCCTCGGGAAGGGACAGCCTGTCGGAACTGCCCGGTTCGATCAGTTCGGCTTGCTGACGCATCCGGTCGACGGGACGGAGCGCCCGGCGTGCGAGCGCGTATCCGGCGAGCGCTGCGATGACCAGCGCGACAGGGGCGCCGATTGCGAACGCGCCGGCAATCCGGCCCAGCGTCTCCTCGCGGTCCTGGTTCGAGGATCCGGCCACCACGACCCACTTCGGGCCCTCGCCGGCCGTAGGCCGGGCCATCACCCGGGCGTCTCCGTCGACGCCGGGCAGGGTCCGGCTTTCGATCAGGACCTCTCCCCGCGCCGCCGCCGCAGCCTCGGCCGGGGTCAGGGCGGCGCCGGCGTCGGCGGGCAAGGTTGAAGCAACGAGCGCCCGATCGGGCTTGAGCACCTGGGAGAAGTTGTCCTCGTACTCGTCTGGGTCCACCGGCCGAAGGACCGGTGGATCGCCCCGTCCGGGCCCGGCGGCAACCGTTGCGAGCGCATCGAGCCGCGCGGCAAGCGCTTCGTCCGCGTTCTCGGTCAGGTCGGAGCCCACCCGCGTGAGGACGAACGCCGCCGCGAAGCCGAGCACGACGAGCAGGGCCGCCGAGAAGGCGACCGTGAGGCGGACCCGGATCGGGATCGCGCTCACCGATCCGCCCGCATCCGATACCCGCGGCCGCGGATCGTCTCGATCGAGTCGGTGCCGAATGGCCGGTCGATCTTCGCCCGGAGGTAGCGGACATAGGTGTCGACAACGTTTGAGCGGTTCTCGTAGTCGTAGGGCCAGACCATCTCGAGCAACTCGTAGCGCGACAGCACTCGCCCCGCGTGCCGCATGAAGGCCTCGAGTAGCGCCAGCTCCCGCGCCGAGAGGCTGATCTCCCGATCGCCTCGCCAGGCACGATGTGAGGCCGGATCGAGGCAGAGGCCGCCGACCTCGAGCACTGTCGGGCGCGCTTCCGCGCCGCGCCGCGCGAGCGCCCGCAGGCGGGCCAGGAGCTCCGAAAAAGAGAATGGCTTGACGAGATAGTCGTCGGCTCCGTGGTCGAGACCGGCGACCCGGTCTGCGACCGAATCCCGGGCCGTCAACATCAGCACCGGGGCCCAGACCTCGTAGTTGCGCAGCTTGCGGCAGGTCTCGAAGCCGTCGATGCCCGGGAGCATCACGTCGAGCACGATCGCGTCGTAGGGGCGCGATCCAGCAGCGACGAGCGCTTCCTCGCCGGAGCCCGCGACATCCGTGGTGACACCCTCCACCTCCAGCCCTCGCCTGATCAGCGCGGCCATGCGGATCTCATCCTCGACGACCAGGACCTTCACCGGGAGAGCGTCACCGCCGACGATGAGAGCACGATGAGAGGCCCCGCGCAACCGTGCTGTGCCGTTCGATCAGCAGCGAAGAACTAGTCCGCTGCCGCGAAGGCGAGCGGGTTGTCGTCGACCTTGGGGCAGGCGCGCCCGATCGTCCGCATCAGGTTCCAGAAGACCGGCAGCTCCGGGTAAAGCACCGGCTTGCCGGAGGTGATCACGGCAGCGGAGGTCGCCCGTTCGGGGTCGGCCCAGCCGATGATGTTCGTGAACCCGAGGTGGCCGAATGCGTGCTCGGTGTCGGGCCCGTAGATGCTGAGTCGCTGGGCGCCGAGCATCATCCCGAGGCTGAACCGGGTCGGGAAGCCGAGCGTGTAGTCGAGCTCCTGGTAGGAGTGTTCGGTCAGCATCCGGCGTAGCGTCCGCGGCTCGAAGATCTCGACCCCGTCGAGCTCGCCGCCGCGGCGCAGGAGCTCGAAGAACCGTGAGAGCTCGTTCGCCGTGGTGACGACGTTGCCGGCCGGGATGATCCCGGTCAGGAACTCGGGCGCGTTCGAGAGCCGCGTCGCGTCGTCGACCGAGACCCCGAGCGCCCGCTTGAGGACGTTCGAGATCGGCGGCAGCACCGGCGCGCCGGTCGTGTGCGCGTGAGCGACGAGGCCGACGTCCTCGGGTGCGACCCCGTAGTTGGTCCAGCGGAATCCGAGCGGGTCGAGGATCTCGGCGGCGAGCACCTCGCGGATCGACTTGCCGGTGACGCGGTGGACGATCTCGCCGACGATGTAGCCGCCGCTGATCGCGTGGTAGGCGAGCGACTGTCCGGCGCGCGACTGCGGCTTGGCGTCGCAGAGGATCTCGACGATCGCGTCGCGGTCGTTGACGTTGGCGAGGTCGAAGGCCTCGCCGGGAAGGTTCGGGACGCCGCCGCGGTGCGAGAGCACGTGGGCGATCGTGATGTTCTCCTTGCCGTGCCGGGCGTACTCGGGGATGTACTCGGCGACGCGATCGCCGATGTGGACCTGGTGCTTCTGGTCGAGCAGGTGGGCGACGCAGGCTGTCATCGCCTTCGAGGCGCTGAAGATCACGTGTGGGGTCTCGGGCGTGTTGGCGACGAGCTCGGCGCCGTTCGGCTCCTCGGGGCCGGCGCCGCGAGCCCAGCCGATCGAGCGGTCGAGGACGACCTCTCCCTCGCGCCGCACGCAGAGGCTGACCGCCGGGTGGACGCCGCTGCGGAACAGGCTCTCGGCCGCCGACCAGATCCGCTCGATCGCAGCGACGTCGAGGCCGCCCGCCTCGGGCGGCTCCTCGACACCGATGGTCGTGATCGATCCGAGGTCGGAGGGGACCTTGATCCGCCGCAGCGGATCGGGCCCGACCGGGAGCCTGGGTATGCCGACGCTGGGCCTCATCGCGGCGGGAAGGCTATCTGCGGCCGCTGACCGCGCGCTTCATCACGGCGGCAGCCGCGTCCGGCACGTAGCGGTTGGAGTCGCGGGGGGGCCGCACGTAGCCCTTGTCGCTCTGGCGCCGCGGCAGCTTGATCGGCGGCAGGTCCTCGCGCTCGTAGGGGATCTGCGTGAGCAGGTGGGCGATGCAGTTGATCCGTGCGTTCCGCTTCAGGTCGGACTCGACCACGTTCCAGGGCGTGTCGGGCAGGTCGGTGTGGGCGAACATCTCGTCCTTGGCCTTCGAGTAGTCCACCCAGCGGCGCTGTGCTTCGAGGTCGATCGGCGACAGCTTCCACTGCTTCAGGGGGTCCGTCTGACGGGCCTTGAACCGCTTCTCCTGCTCGTGGTCGGAGACGCTGAACCAATACTTGACCACGAAGACCCCGTCGTCCATCAGCATCCGTTCGAAGACCGGGGCCTGGCGCAGGAAGCGCTCGTGCTCGGCGGGCGTGCAGAAGCCCATCACCTTCTCGACACCGGCGCGGTTGTACCAGGAGCGGTCGAAGAGGACGATCTCTCCGCCGGCCGGCAAGTGCGCGACGTAGCGCTGGAAGTACCACTCCGTCTGCTCGCGCTCGGTCGGCGCCGGCAGCGCGACGATGCGGGCGATCCGTGGCGAGAGGTGCTCGGTGATCCGCTTGATCGCGCCGCCCTTGCCGGCCGCGTCACGGCCCTCGAAGACGATCGCCACCCGGGCTCCCGTCCGCTTCACCCACTCGGCCATGATCACGAGTTCGCCCTGCAGGCGCAGGAGCTCGGACTCGTAGACCTCCCGGGGCAGCTTCGGGGTCGCCTCGGCCGCCTTCTCGGCGTCGCCGGAGCCCTTCTGCTTGGCCTTGTTGTTCTTCGCCATCCCCGGATCCTTTCGCAGCGCCCGGCGCGCCGCAACCCGGCCGCGTTCATCGGGCCGTAACGATCACCGCCAATCATGACCTGCATGAGTCTCAACGGTGTTCCCGCAGTCCTTGCAGTCCTCGCCGCGGCGATCGGCGCCGGCGCCGGCCCGTCCGACGCGAGCGGACCCGTTGCCCGGGAGGCAAACGACGAGCGCCGTGGCGGCGTCGTCCTCCGGGTCAAGGAGACGCCCTTCGGCAAGGTGATCCACGAGAAGCGCTCCGGCCTCGCGGCGTATTTGTTCACGCGGGAGAAGCGCGGAGGGAAGCCACGCTGCTATGGCGGCTGCGCGGACGCCTGGCCGCCGATCAAGGCGAAGGGCGGCCGGCCGATCGCGGGCTCGGGCGTCGATCAGGACAAGCTCGGCACCGTCAAGCGCCGCCGTGGCGGGCGCATGGTCACCTACGACGGCAGGCCGCTGTACTTCTACGTCGACGACGCGCCGGGGACGATCCTCTGCAACGACGTCTTCGAGTTCGGCGGCGACTGGTTCGTGATCGGCCCCGACGGCGAGCCCGCCTCCGGCTGACGGCGCCCCGGCCGCCCGGGGCGGATTCACTAGAGCTCGAAGAAGGTCCCGGACGGCCCCAGGTTCGCGACCTCGGTCGCGCCGATCGTCGAGCGTTCGCCCCAGGCCTCGTGGATGTGCCCGCAGACCGCCAGCCGCGGCTGCTTCTGCTCGATCGCGCTGGCTAGCGCGGGGCTGCCGAGATGGTCGCCGGAGGAGCTCTGATCGCAGTGGCCTGCGGGCGGGGAGTGGAGGACGAGCACGGCGCCGGGGGAGAGGCCGGCGAGCTTCTCGGTCGCCTGCTCGTCGGTGAGGTCGAAGCTCCAGTCCCAGGGCGTGACCGGGATCCCGGCCCCGAGGCCGAAGAACTCGGTCCCGTCGATCTCGATCGCGCCTCCGTGCAACACGACGGCCGATTCCCAGGCGCCTGCGGCCTCCCGCAGGGCCGCCTCCGTCTCGTTGTTGCCGGGCACGAGGATCGCCGGCTTTTTGATCGAGGCCAGCGCCTCGATCGTCGGCTCGAGGCCGCTGTGGACCGAGGCGAAGTCGCCGGCGCCGATCACCACGTCCGCCTCGGCGCTCATCTCGACAAGGCGGGCGGCCTGGGCCTCGTCGCAGTGCAGGTCGCTGAAGGCGAGGATCCTCATCAGCTGACGGTATCCCAGTAACCCGGTCTGTGCAGGAGCTCGAGCTTGATTCCGTCGGGGTCCGCGAGGAAGACCGCGTAGTAGCCCGGCGTGTATTCGTGTTCGGCGGGCTCGGAGAGGACCTCGCAGTCGGAGCGGCTGCGCGCCCACTCGCCGCGCTCGTCGACGACGGCGCGCGACGGAACGTCGAGACAGAGATGATGGATGCCGAGCGCGTAGCGGTCGTAGGGAGGCGGATGCGCGTCCGATTGAGCCTCGCGGAGGCCGATCGCCGCGACGCCGGTACCGGCGACAGAGAGGTAGTGGACGGTCTCGCCGCGCTCGCCCTCGATCGCGCCGCCGTCGCGCCACCCGAGTGGGCCGAGCAGCTCGCGATAGAAGGGAAGACTGACGTCGAGCGAGCCGACGACGAGATCGACGTGGCTCAGCTTCGAGGTAGCCACATCGAGTCGCGGCGGGACCGAGTGGGGCGGAGCGCTGAGGTCGCGCTCGACCAGCAGCGAGCCCACTTCGAGCTCGTCGATCCGCAGATGCCTGATCCGGGCGCGACCGATCGCGAGCCTGCCGATCGCCAGGGCCCCGATCGCGCCGGCGCCGATCGCCATTGCGCCGACGGCCAGCGCTCCGGCGGATCCGGCGGCCGTGCCGGTCAGGCCGGTCGCGGTCATCGCCTCGGGTGTCTGACGTCTGTTCATGCGATTCGATCCTGCCACGGGCCCGCCCGGGAAATACTCGTGCTAGCCGAATCCTCGCAGCCGGGGTCGCGACGGTATCGTGCCGCGCCATGGAAGCCGCATCCCTGCCTCAAAGCGCCGAGCCCAAGAGTGATTCGATCGTCGCCTGCCGTGGGCTCTCCCGCCGCTTCGGCGAGGGAGACGCCGCCGTCGACGCGCTGCGCGGGGTCGATCTCGACTTCCCGCGCGGTCAGCTGACGGCGATCGTCGGTCCTTCGGGCTCGGGCAAGTCGACGCTGATGCACCTGCTCGCCGGGCTCGACAAGCCGACCGCCGGCAAGGTCTGGATCGACGGCACCGAGATCACCGGGCTCTCCGACAAGGGCATGACCGAGCTGCGCCGCAGCAAGCTCGGCTTCATCTTCCAGTTCTTCAACCTCGTGCCGGTGCTCGATGCGGCCGAGAACGTCGCCCTGCCCGTGCGCATCGCCGGCTCGGAGATGGACCCGGCCTGGCTCGACCAGCTGCTCGAGATGGTCGGTCTCAGCGACCGTCGCAGCCACCGCCCCTCCGAGCTCTCCGGCGGCCAGCAGCAGCGTGTCGCGATCGCGCGCGCTCTCGCCGCCCGCCCGGCGGTCGTCTTCGCCGACGAGCCGACCGGCAACCTCGACTCGACCTCGAGCTCGGGCGTCCTCGACATCCTCCGTCGCTCGGTCGACGAGTTCGACCAGACGGTCGTCATGGTCACCCACGATCCGCGCGTCGCCTCCTACGCCGACCGCGTCGTCGTCCTGGCCGACGGCGAGATCGCCAACGACCGCAAGGTCTCGGGCGAGGACGAGGTCATCGCCCTGATGCGGGAGCTCTAACCGTGTTCCGGCTCGCATTGCGCGGGCTGGTCGCGCACAAGCTGCGGGCCGGCCTCACGGCGATCGCGATCCTCTTCGGCGTCGCGATGATCGCCGGCACCCTGATGCTGAGCGATTCGGTCAATCGCTCGTTCGACGACATCTTCGCGACCGCTGCCGAGGGCATCGACGTCAGCGTCCGCGCTAAGCAGGAGATCGAGACCGGGTTCGACCTGCCCGAGGCCGGCACCGCATTGCCCGAGAATCTGATCGCCGACGTCGAGTCCGTAGACGGAGTGGCGAGCGCCTCAGGAGCGATCGGTGACGGTGCGTCGATCGCGATCCTCGACGAGAACGGCGACCGGGTGGGTCCTCCCGATGGCGGCCCTCCACACATCGTCAACAGCGTCCAGCCCGAGCCCTTCACCCCCTACACCTACCTCGAGGGCGCTCCGCCGCAGAGCGACGACGAGGTCGCGATCGACTCGTTCACCTCCGAGGAGGAGGGCTACGAGATCGGCGACCCGATCACGATCACGGGCGCCGAAGGCGTCGAGGAGTACACGCTCAGCGGGATCACGAAGTTCGGCACCGGCGTGCCGCTCGGGGGCGCCAGCCTCGTCGAGATGACGCTGCCCGAGGCGCAGCGGGTCACCGACAAGGCAGGTGAGTTCGACGAGATCGCGGTCGAGGCAGAGGACGGAGTCAGTCCCGAGGAGCTCCGCGACCGGCTCAACGAGGCACTCCCCGATACCGCCGAGGCGAAGACCGGCGAGCAGATCGCCGACGACGACTCGCAGGAGATCAAGGACGGCTTCGGTTTCCTGACCACGGCGCTGCTGATCTTCGCCGGGATCACGATCTTCGTCGGCGCCTTCCTGATCTTCAACATCTTCAGCATCACCGTCGCCCAGCGAACCCGGGAGTTCGGGATGCTGCGGACGCTCGGTGCCTCCTCGCGCCAGGTCCTGACGACGGTGATCGGCGAGGCATTCATCATCGGCCTGGTCGCCTCGGCGATCGGGATCGTCGCCGGCGCGGGCTTCGTGAAGCTGCTGCTCGCAGCGTTCAAGGGGCTCGGCTTCGAACTGCCGCAATCGGGCCTGCCGATCGAGCCGCGCACCGTGATCATCGGGATCGTCGTCGGCATGCTCTCGACCCTTGGATCGGCGCTGATCCCCGCGATCCGCGCCACCCGCGTGAGCCCACTGGAGGCGCTGCGGGAGGACGGTGGCGTCGACCGCGAGGGCGGCAGCCGCAAGCGCACCGTCGTCGCCTCGCTGCTCGCCGTGCTCGGCGTCGTCCTGATTCTCGGCGGCCTCTTCGCCGGTGGCGATTTCGCCCAGTCGCTCTCGACCATGGGCCTCGGGCTGGTCCTCCTGTTCATCGCGATCGCGATGCTCGGAGGGCGGCTGATCGCTCCGCTCGCCTCGCTCGTCGGCACTCCGATCGAGAAGCTCCGGGGTGTCACCGGCAAGCTCGCCAAGGAGAACACGCTGCGCAACCCGAGCCGGACGGCGACGACGTCGTCGGCGCTGATGATCGGCGTCGCCCTCGTCGTCTTCGTGCTGATGCTCGGCTCCGCGATCACCAAGTCGGTTACCGACGCGCTCGACAAGACCTTCACCGGCGACGTCGCGGTCTACAACGTCGACGGCTTCTCGACGATCTCGGCTGCGATCGCGCCGGCGATCGCGGAGCTGGACGGGGTCGCCGCCGCATCGCCGACGGCCGCCGCCGGCGCCCGTATCGAGGGCGTCGACGGCGATCAGTTCGTCACCGGTCTCGACCCCGCGACACTGACGCAGGCTGCCGATCTCGATTGGGTGGACGGCTCCGACGAGACGCTCGCGAACCTGAGCCCCGAGGGCGCGATCATCGAGGCCGACTTCGCCGAGGAGAACGGGATCGAGGTCGGCGACACGATCACCCTGACGACGCCGAGCGGGACAACGGTCGAGGCGACGGTCGAGGGCAGCGTCCGTGACCGGATCGCACTGCTCGTCGACTCGATCGCGCTGCCGATCTCGGTGCTGCGCGAGGACTTCGACACCCGTCAGGACTTCCTGGTCCTGACCAAGTTCGACGAGGGAGCCGACTTCGACGCGACCCGGGGCGAGATCGACACGCTGCTTTCGGACAGGTACCCGAACGCCGAGTCCCGCTCCCAGCAGGAGGCCAAGGACGAGCAGGAGGAGTCGATCAACGGGCTCGTCTCGCTGATCTACGTGCTCCTCACCCTGGCCGTGATCCTCAGTCTCGTCGGCGTCGTGATCACGCTGGTGCTCTCGGTGCTCGAGCGCAAGCGCGAGCTCGGGATGCTGCGCGCGATCGGCGCCTCCAAGAGCCAGGTCCGGCGCATGGTCCGCTACGAGTCGGTGATCACCGCGATGATTGGAGCGATCGTCGGAGCGGTGATCGGCTTCGGGATCGGAGTCGCCGCGGTCAAGGCGCTCGAGGACGACGGCCTCGTCCTCTCGATTCCGGTCGGCGGCATCATCGTCGTCCTGATCCTTGCCGCGATCGCCGGCGTCCTCGCCGGCATCTGGCCGGCCCGCCGCGCCTCGAAGATCGAGGTAATGGAAGCCCTCCAGTACGAGTAACGGCGGCGTCCTCTGACGCGGCGCCTGACGCCACCCGGGCGCGGCTCATGTGGCTCCGCCACACAGCGCCGCTCCCGTGCGGCGTCATGCTTGGTCAGAGAACGCCTTCAGTCCCTGGGTTTCGGAGTGTGGAAGCTCCGCAGTTCCTCTGCCATCCGCATGGTCTCTTCGTCGAGGGTGGCGTCGCGGACTTCGTAGCGGGTGGCCAGTTCGGCTCGGAAGGCTTCTTTGACCTCAGTGAAGAGCGGGTCGGGGGCTTCGTCGGGGGCGGGCGGGGCGCCTAGGGCGTCTTCGATGCTGCCGGCGGTGGTTGGGTCCCAGTCGAGGCCCAGGGCTTCGTAGACGGGGATCAGGACGTCGCGGATCTCGTCGGCCCCGCGGACGACGAGAACGCCGCCGACATGGGCGCCGCCGGCGATCACGCGCTGGCCGATCCCGGCCAGCTTCGTGCGGCCGGCCCAGTTGACGCTCCACTGACCGGGACAGTACTCGCCGGGGATCTCGCCCTCGTGAGCGTCGAGGCCGAGGCGCCGCAGGGCGCCGGTGACGATCGCCGCCATCTCCTCGAATCGTGGCTGCGTGCCCGTCCTCAGCGCCGCCTCTCTGCTCGCCTTCGAGAAGGCGATCGTGCCTTCGTGGAAGACGGCGGCCCGCCCGCCGGCCATCCGCTCGACCGGCTCGTAGCCGTGGTCGCGCGCGATCGCGAGCGCGTCGCGATAGCCGGGGGAGAGGCGGTCCATGCGCCCGAAGGCGAGGCTGCGGCCGGTCCGGTGCACGCGCGCGGTCGGCGGCAGGTCGCCGCGGGCGACACGGCGCATGATCGCCGCTGAGACGCCGGTCCCGAGCGCCGAGCGACCCTCGAAGGAGTGATCGATCAGCTCCAGAGTGGGCTTGTTTGCAGGTATTTCGGGCATATCAGCAGGCTCGGACGGAGTGTGAGCGAAATGTTGCGTGTGTGAGCAGACGCACACATAAACCGCCCAGCGGTTGCCAAGCTTGGGACGTCAAAACGACCCCCCGGGTGCGTACCGGACAGAAGGTACGCGACTGCACTCACCGCCCGGGGAACGCACCCGCCGCATCGCGCCCCGGCCTTTCCCGTGGGCGCGAACTGCATCGGCCCCCTTCCCGAGGAAGGGACCGCCGGCGCGGATCGTCGGCGCCAAGCCTTGGAGGTGTTAACCGGTGCCCATCAAGACGAAGACGAACCTGTACAGAGCAACGGCGGTTTCGCTGATCGCCGCGGCCGGGATCACGACCGCGTCCGTCGGCTCCGCCTCCGCGGCGGCCGAGTTCCCGCAGTT
This sequence comes from uncultured Solirubrobacterales bacterium, assembly GCA_963793415.1. Taxonomy (GTDB): domain Bacteria; phylum Actinomycetota; class Thermoleophilia; order Solirubrobacterales; family 70-9; genus CAXMST01. The sequence goes on from CAWCAC010000002.1 coordinate 744,412, forward strand.
CGAGATCGAGATCAAGCGCAACGCCCTCGAGCGCACGATCGAGGCCACCGAGCATCGTCGCGACTACCGCCGGACGTGGGAGGACGCGAAGAAGCTCGACGTCGAGCCCGACAACGCCGCCCTGCGGCCGACGATCGGCCCGGCCGCTGCGAAGCAGAAGGTCGTCGCCCTCGAGCAGAAGGTCAAGAAGGCCTCCGAGCCGGAGTTCGGCACGCCCGGGTCCGTTGGCGTCTCCAGCGCGACCCTCGAGGCGATCGCCTCCTGCGAGTCCGGTGGTGACCCGACCGTGGTCGATGCCTCCGGCACCTACCGGGGCAAGTACCAGTTCGACACCGGCACCTGGGCCTCGGTCGGCGGGTCCGGCGACCCGGCCGCCGCGCCCGAGGCGGAGCAGGACTATCGCGCCGCGCTCCTCTACTCCCAGGCCGGCTCCTCACCCTGGCCCGTCTGCGGCCAGTAGCGCGGTAGCACCGGGGTCCGGGAGCGGATCGTTCAGGCGCCCAGCGCTGCCCTGAACATCCGCTCCTCGTCCTCGAAGAGGAAGCCATAGAGCGTCGAGCGCTCGAGCAGGATGCGCCGCTTGCTCTCCAGCACCGCTCGCCGCGGCCGTGAAGCGATCGCTCGCGCGGTTGCCGCGGCCGCGGCGGCGCTGCTACCCGTCTCGTGGACCGAGGAGACGACGCCGAGCCGCTCTGCCTCACCGGCCTCGAGCAGGCGGCCGGTCAGGCAGAGCTCGCGCGCGATCGCGGCCGGTAGGGCGGCCCGCGCCCAGGCAAACGAAGGTGGGATGCCGCGGGGGAGCTCGGGAAAGCCGAAGGCAGCGCTCGGCTCGGCGAGCCTGATGTCACAGGCAAGCGCAAGCACGAAGCCTCCGGCCAGCGCCGGACCGTTGACGGCTGCGATCACCGGCACCGGGCAGTTGCCGACGGCATCCATGCAGGCGAGGCTGCTCTCGACGAGCGCCCGCCGGTTCTCCTGATCGCCCCCGAACTGGGTCGTGTCCATCCCGGAGCAGAAGGCGGGCGGGGCGCCGGTCAACGTCACGGCGCCGATTGCTTCGGTGTCGAGGTCGGCGAGCGCTGCGGCGACCTCTTGGCGCAGCGCGATCGAGAGGGCGTTGCGCTTCGCTGGGCGGTTCAGGGTCAGCGCGAGCACGCCGTCGGCGATCTCGGCGATCAGCGGTTGCTCGTCATCCTCGGCGCTGCCGCCCGCGGTCTCGCTCACGGTTCGATGATCGCGCCCGGCCCGGCGGGACCTCCTCCGCCCGGTGCGGCAGACTGAGACCCATGGACGAGCCACGCCTCAGCCTCAGCGAACGGATCGGAGATGCGGGGGTCAGCGTCCCCACCCGCGGCAATCGCAAGCTCGAGAAGTTCCTCGCCGCCGCCAACTCGGACAAGGAGGTCGCTGCCCGCTGGTACATGCAGCAGGTCACCTCCGAGCGGCTCGGGATGTCCGACCACAGCCGCGTCCACATCCAGATCGTCGCCAACATCGCCTTGCGGATCCTGCGCCTGGCTGTCAAGGGCGGGATCGCGCCGGCCGTCGTCGCCGACCACGGGCTGAGCGAGCGCGACGCCGAGGTCGTCGTGATCGCCGGCGCCCTCCTGCACGACACCGGGATGGGAATCCACCGTGTCGACCACGAGGCCTACAGCCTGTTCATCGCCGACCGCAAGCTCCGCGAGCTGCTCGCCGGCATCTACGAGGACCCGGAGCTGACCGTCGTCGCTGTCGAGGCGCTGCACTGCATCATCGGCCACCGCAGACGGGGCGAGCCCTACACGCTCGAGGCCGGCGTCGTCCGAGTTGCCGATGCGCTCGACATGGCCGAGGGCCGCGCCCGCCTCCCGGTCGAGCGCGGCGAGATGGGGATCCACGCGATCTCCGCAGCGGCGATCGACGAGGTCAATATCGAAAAGGGCGTCGAGCGCCCGATCCGCGTCGAGATCAAGATGAACAACTCGGCCGGCATCTTCCAGGTGGACGACCTGCTCGCGACCAAGATCCGCGGCACCCCGCTCGAGGGCCACGTCGAGGTGATCGCCGCGGTGGAAGGCGAGACCGAGAAGCGCCTGCTGAGGGAGTTCCGGATCTAGGAAGGGCCGGGGGCGCGGCCGGGACTCGACGCGTGGCCGTCCGAGGGCGGGGACGAGGGTCCGGGCCGCGGATTTGCAGCGAGGGAGGGGAGATGGGGCCCGGGTGCGTGGCGGTGCGGCCCAGGCTTCGAGGGCGTGCACCGGTGGTACGGGTGCGCGCGCGTTGGGAGTGACGTCCGGTCGGAACCGGACGAACCGCACGATTTGCATCCCCACGGAATGCAAATCATGCATCCCGACCACCGGCCCCCCGGCGACCCCCTCCATCAACCTCCCCTCGCTGCAACGCCCGCCTGAAGCCCGGCCCGGACCCTGTCCGGCCTTGGACCGCCTCTCGCCCCTAAGCCCCGGCGCCCGCGCCACCGCGGCCTTCGCCGCTGGCGAAGCGGCCGGCGCCGAGGATCGCGACGTCGATCACCTCGCGGCCGCCCTTCGCCTCGTAGGCGAGGCCCGCCTCGAGGTCCATCGCCGAGCCGACGATCGCAGCCTTGCGGTCGGCGAGCATCGTCTCCTGTGGGAAGCGGGCGAGGCCTTCGGCGAGCTCGAGCGCGCGCTCGAGATGCTTGCCCTCGGGGACGATCTCGTTGACGAGCCCCCACTCATGTGCCTCGGCGGCCTCCATGATCCGCCCGGTCAGGATCAGGTCGAGGGCGCGGCCGAGGCCGACGATCCGCGGCAGCCGCTGGGTGCCGCCGTCGATCAGCGGCACCCCCCAGCGCCGCTCCGGGTAGCCGAGCCGCGAGCCGCCGGTCGCGATTCGCAGGTCGCACCAGAGCGCCAGCTCGAGCCCGCCGGCCAGACACCAGCCGCTGATCGCGGCGATCGTCGGCTTGCTCGCGGTGAGCCGGGTGAAGCCCATCGGCCCCTCCGGGCGGTCGAGGTAGGCATCGACCGTCTCCTGGGGCGCGCTCGGCCCGAGCTCGGCCACCGCCTTCAGGTCGGCGCCCGCGCAGAAGGCGACGTCGCCGGCCCCGGTCAGGACCAGCACCCGTGCCTCGTCGTCCGCCTCGAAGGCCAGGTAGCCCTCGTACAGCTCCTTCGCGGTTTCGTGGTCGACGGCGTTGCGCCGCTCGGGCCGCTCGATCGTGAGTACCGCGGCGGCCCCGACGCGGCGGTAGCTGGTGCGCTCGCTCATGCGGCCATCCTATGCCGGGACTGCGGCCCCGAGCGTGGGGCGGGCGGGTGTGGCGAGGCGCGGCGCCTCAGCCGCCGATGCGCCGCCACTTCGACAGGTACGGCATCGGATCGATCGCCGTGCCGTATGGCCCGCGTCCCTCGCGGACCTCGAAGTGCAGATGCTCGCCGTAGCAGGAGCCGGTGCAGCCGACCTCGCCGACCTTGGTCCCGGCGTCGACGCGCTCGCCCGCTTCGACCAGCGCCGGAGCGACCATGTGGAAGAACGAGTAGCTCTGACCGGCCTTCGGGTCGTAGATCGAGAGCCAGTTGCCGCGACCCGAGTCGGCACCGGCCTCGACGACGACGCCGTCGGTCGGGGCGACGAGCCGGGTGCCGGTCGGGGCGAAGATGTCCTGGCCCTCGTGCGGGCGGCCCCGGGCGTTGCCGAAGGCAGCCTCGACTTCTCCGTAGTCCGGCTGCGCGTCGAGCGGGTGGAATGGCCCGGGGTCGGCGAGCTCGGCCGCGGACTTCTCGAGCGGCACGGCGGGGACGCTGGCGCCGCCGGTCACGGTCACGGCCTCGCCGTCCTCGCCCTGGGCAACCGTGCGCTCCGCCAGCTTGTCGGCGACCTCGGCGGTGGCGACCGCGTCGCGGGCGAGCTCATGGCCGGTCGGGGAGGCGTCGGCGACCGGCTCCGCTGCGATCGCGACGGCGGGCATCGCCAGCGTCATCCCGATCGCCAGGGTCCGGGCCACGGCGACCCCATGCAGGAGCCGAGGCGCCTTGGGAAGGACCGGGTAACCGCGCATGCGGTCGTGCTGATGTCGTCGATGGAACGGCATGGGGAGCAGGGGTTCGCGGACTACTAACCGCTTCCTTCAGGAAAGTACCGCCTATGTGACGCACGTCACACATATTTCGCTAATAATCGCGCCTGACCCCCGTGTGCATGGGGGTGCCCGCCGCGCACGGCGCCGCACGCCGATCAGCGAGTCACTCCGGGATCAGTGCGAGGTCGAAGCCGGTCAGGGTTTCTGCACACGGTCGAGCTGCTCGCGGGCCCGCTCCTTGCGGGTGTCCAGCCGGTGCTGGATGTACGAGAGCACGATCGGGAGGAGGATGAAGAGGGCGATCACGGCGAAGCCCCACATCGTCACGTCGAAGTCCGTCGTCCGGCCCCAGAGGCCCTCACCGTCGGCGGCGAAGGCTGCGGGGGAGATGGCCATCAGCGCCGCGAAGGCAACGGCCAGAGCCATTCCCAAACGCCGGGCGGTGCGTCGAACCGAAGTCATCGGCTGGGAGAATACCCGACCGCCCCGCTCCGGTTCCCCCTGCCCTTTTCGCGAGTGCGGGGGCGCCGAGGCCAAGGAGCCGAGCCGCCGGCGATAGCAGCGCTATGCCGGCGGCGACGGGGACGCCGGCATCGGCGCCCCCGTGCCGCGAAAAGAGAAGCGCGCGGTCTCGGGGCAGGTGAGAAGACCGCGCGCTTTGCACGAGAGAGGATCTCGTGCATCGCACTCTCACCGGGGCGGGGCCCCGGCGCGTGAACAATCCGAGACCCCGCTGTGAACAAGCTGTGAAATTCCGGGACGGCAGACTTCTCCGTCCGGCTCGACGGGGATACCATCCACTTGACGCGACCTTCCTTCCGGCGCGTCCTCCACACCATGAGCGCTTCGCGCGGAACACTCAGAGTCGCGGTCGTCGACCGTGACACCGCTTTCCTAAAGGTCCTTGGCAAGAGGCTCGACGCTGCCGGCTGGGAGCACCGCGTGCTCCCGAGCGGCGCTCCGGTCGACGAACTCGTCGCAATGAAGCTGAACGCGGTCGTCGTCGACCTCAACGTGCTCGGCCACGACGAGGGCTGGCACTTCCTCGAACGCGTGTCGGGGATGCTGCCGGGCCTCGGGATCATCGTCTGCACTTCGAACTCGACCGTCGCGCAGCGAGTCCGCGGTCTGCGCCTCGGGGCCGACGACTGGATCGCAAAGCCCTCGCATCCCGAGGAAGTGATGGCGCGCGTCGAGGCGGTCGTCCGTCGCCGGCGCCGGACGAACCCCGATCGCGAGGTCGGCCCTGTGATCGTCGGAGAGCTCGAGATCCGCGCCGACCAGTACCAGGCCTATGTGAGCGGCAGGGGCGTCGACCTCACGCGCCGGGAGTTCGAGCTCCTCAACACACTCGCCGAGGCGTCGGGCAAAGTTCTCGAGCGCGAGGACATCTACCGACGTGTGTGGGGCTACGAGATGGCTCACGGGGACCGGTCCGTCGACGTCTTCGTCCGCAAGCTGCGCTCGAAGATCGAGAAGCATTCGCCCGGCTGGAGCTACATCCACACCCATTTCGGGATCGGATACCGCTTCGACCCCGAGCACACGATCCCCGGGGGCACGGCGCCGGCAGGCCCACCAGTGACGCCGGAAGAGGCTTCCACAGCTCCGGACGAGCCGGTCGTCAGCGCCATACAGGCGCATTCCTGAGCGGGAAACCCCTCTCTTCACACCATTTTCACACGTCGGCCACTCCGCCGTAACAAGCTTCCGTGCGCCGACTGGGACGCTGGCGCTGCCGTCTGAGGGAGACAACCTCGCGGGTCACCCATGTGACCCGCAGCTCAGGACGGCAAACGTCCAACGAACAAGGAGTCAATCAACGTGAACTCACGCAAGTGGTTTGCAGTGCTGCCGGTGAGCGCTCTGCTCGCATTCGGCGTTGCCGCATGCGGCGACGACGACAGCACGACCAGCGACTCGACTTCGAGCTCGACAGGCGGCCTCTCGGGGACGATCCGCGTCGACGGCTCGAGCACGGTCGCCCCGCTCACCGAGGCAGTTGCCGAAGGCTTCCAGCAGGAGAACCCCGACGTCCGCGTCACGGTCGGCACGTCCGGCACCGGCGGCGGCTTCGAGAAGTTCTGCGCCGGTGAGACCGACTTCTCCGACGCGTCGCGAGCGATCGAGGCCGAAGAGGAGAAGCTCTGCGAGGAAGGCGGGGTCGAGTACGAGGAAGTCCAGGTCGCGGTCGACGCACTGACCGTCGTCGGCAACACCGAGAACCCCGTCACCTGCCTCACCGTCGACCAGCTGGCCGACATCTGGGGCCCCGATACCACCGCCACCAACTGGTCCGACATCCCCGACCTCGACGCGGAGTTCGACGCGGAGCTGGAGCGCTTTGGCCCCGGCACCGACTCGGGCACGTTCGACTACTTCACCGAAGCGGTCAACGGTGAGGAAGGCGTCTCGACCAAGGACTACAACAACGTCGGCGAGGACGACAACGCCACCGTGACCGGCGTCTCCGGCAGCCCCGGCGGCATCGGCTACTTCGGCTACTCGTTCTTCATCGAGAACGAGGGCACGCTGAAGGCGTTCGAGGTCGACGGCGGCGACGGTTGCGTCGCACCGTCCGTCGAGACGGCCCAGGACGGCACCTACACGCCGCTGAGCCGCCCGCTGTTCATCTACCCGGCGTCGACCGTGTTCGACGACGAGGTCCAGACGGCGTTCATCGACTACTACCTGGCGAACGTCAACTCCGTGGCCGAGAGCCTCGGGTTCATCCCGCTGACCGAAGAGCAGCTGACCGAGTCCGAGGACGCGGTCGCCCAGCTCGAGGGCAGCTGATCCCCGCCGGGACCAGACACAGGTAACGGACGCAGGTAACGCAGATGGAAGCGAGCGGCCTCGGAGCCGGAAAGGGACTCGGCGGGGGCAACAGCCCGCGTCAGTTCCTCGAGACTCCGAGCCGCCGCTTGGGCGAGAAGGTCATCCAGGGCCTTCTCGCCTTCTGCGGCCTGCTCTCCGTCCTGACCACGACCGCGATCGTCTTCTCCCTGATCGGGCCGACGCTCGGCTTCTTCGAGCTCGTCAACCCGATCGACTTCCTCACCGGCACCGACTGGAGCCCGAGCTTCGAGCCGGCGAGCTTCGGCGTTCTCCCGATCGTCGTCGGCACCCTGAGCGTGACCCTGTGGGGCATGGTCTTCGCGATCCCGATCGGCCTCGGCGCCGCGATCTATCTGGCCGAGTACGCGAGCCCGCGGATGCGCAAGATCGTCAAGCCGGTCCTCGAGACTCCTCGTCGGCATCCCGACCGTGGCGATCGGCTTCTTCGCGGTCACCTTCATCCTTCCCTCGATCATCCAGCCGCTCTGGCCCGACGGTTTCCTCGGCGGCGATCAGCGGCCTTTCATGGCGCTGGCGGCCGGCCTCGGCATCGGCCTGATGGTCGTCCCGATCATCGCTTCCCTCTCCGACGATGCGATGCGCGCGGTTCCTGCCGGGCTTCGCGAAGGGGCGTACGCAATGGGCTCGACCCGCTCCAAGGTCGCGACGAAGGTCGTCTTCCCGGCAGCCCTCTCCGGGATCGCCGCCTCGATCGTGCTCGCGATCTCCCGCGCCGTCGGCGAGACGATGATCGTCGTTCTGGCCGCAGGTTCGACCCCCAACCTGACCTTCAACCCGGTCGAGTCGATCCAGGCGATGACCTCCTACATCGCGACCACGGCGACGGGAGACATCTCGACCGGATCCCCCGACTACAAGGCGATCTTCGCCGTCGGCACCGTGCTCTTCCTGATGACCCTGGTGATGAACGTGATCTCGATCCGCCTCGTACGCAAGTACCGGCAGGTGTACGAGTGATGGAGGCCGGCAACGCACCGACCCCGGAACGAGTGCGGCTCGCGGTGGCCGGCGCTCGCTCGACGACCGAGGCGATGCTGACCAACCAGCCGCGCGGCGACGTGATCCGCAACAACGTCTTCGCGGGGCTGCTCCTGATCGCCGTAGTCGTCCCCCTGATCGGGCTCCTCGCTCTGCTGATCCAGGCATTCGCGGAGGGAAGCTCGGCGCTCAGCCTGCAGCTCTTCACCAACCCGCCGTCGACGATCGACGTCGAGAATGCCGGTTACCGACCGGCGATCCTCGGATCGCTGATGCTGATCTCCGGCGTGATCCTGTTCGTCGTCCCGATCGGTGTCGGCGCCGCGATCTACCTCGAGGAGTACGCGGACGGGACGAAGTGGTGGAACCGGGTGATCGAGGTCAACATCCAGAACCTTGCCGCCGTTCCCTCGATCATCTACGGCATCCTCGGCCTCGGCTTCATCGTCCGCGGTCCGCTCGACCTCGGCTTCATCCTCGCCGCCGGCTCGATCACGCTCGCACTGCTCGTGCTGCCGATCGTGATCATCGCCGGCCGCGAAGCACTTCGTGCGATCCCGCCCTCGATCAGCGAGGGGTCGATGGCGCTCGGGGCGACCAAGTGGCAGACGATCCGGCGCCAGCTCCTGCCCGCCTCGATCCCCGGCATCGCGACGGGCGTGATCCTCGCGGTCTCGCGGGCGATCGGCGAGACCGCTCCGCTCTTGCTCGTCGGTGCCACGGTATTCGTGACCTTCAACCCGTCGTTCTTCTCACCCGACGGCTACGCGGCCCTGCCGGTGCAGATCTTCCAATACGCCACCCGCCCGCAAGAGGAGTTCCAGGCGCTCGCGGCGGCGGGCATTATCGTGATGCTCGTCCTGCTGCTGCTGATGAACTCGTTTGCGATCTGGCTACGCAACCGATACGAACAAAGCTGGTAGGAGACTGAGAGTGAACGAGTCGATGACCGACGAATCCACACCGAGAAGCGACGAGGCCGCAGCCGGCGGCGGAAAGGCCGATGCGCCGCGTGAGCGCGAGGCGCCCTCGATCTCGGTGCGCACGGACTTCCAGCACGCCGACCCGAATGCCGGGCCGCGCGATGTCGTCTTCGACCTCCAGGACATCTCCGTCTTCTACGGGGGCGTACCGGCGGTCCAGGAGATCTCGATGGAGATCCACGAGAACGAGGTGACCGCCCTGATCGGTCCCTCGGGCTGCGGCAAGAGCACGCTGATCCGCTGCCTCAACCGGATGAACGACCTCGTTCCGAGCGCCGAGGTGAAGGGCAAGCTGCTCTACCACGACGTCGACCTGTACGGACCCAAGGTCGATCCGGTGCAGGTCCGCAAGGTGATCGGGATGGTGTTCCAGAAGCCGAACCCGTTCCCGAAGTCGATCTACGACAACATCGCCTTCGGCCCGCGAATTCTCGGCATGGACGGCGACATGGACGAGATCGTCGAGAAGGCGCTGCGTCGCTCGGCGCTCTGGGACGAGGTCAAGGACCGGCTCGAGGAGAACGCCTTCGGCATGTCCGGCGGTCAGCAGCAGCGGCTCTGCATCGCCCGCTGCATCGCCACCGAGCCCGACGTGATCCTGATGGACGAGCCCTGCTCTGCTCTCGACCCGATCTCGACAGGAAAGATCGAGGACCTGATGATGGAGCTGAAGGAGCAGTTCTCGATCGTGATCGTCACGCACAACATGCAGCAGGCGGCACGCGTCTCCGACCGCACGGCCTTCCTGATGGTCGAGCTCGACTCGACCGAGCGCAATCGGTGGGGACGGATCGTCGAGTACGACCAGACCGAGAAGATCTTCACCAATCCCTCCGATCAGCGGACCGAGGACTACGTCTCGGGCAAGGTCGGTTAGCCGATGCCCGACTCGACCCGACTCCACTACCAGGAGGAGCTGACTCACCTCGAGGAGCGCGCGCTCGGGGGGCTCGACCTCGTCGTCGAATCGCTCAATCGCGCCCTGGAGGCTGTCGAGCACTCCGACATCGAGCTCGCTCAGCAGGTCGTCGCCGACGACGATCGCATCGACGGCCGCTACCTCGAGGTGCACCAATCGATCCTGACGCTGCTCGCGACGCAGGCCCCGGTCGCCGGCGACCTCCGTCTGATCTCCGCCCTGCTGCACCTGATGAAGTGCATCGAGAGGATGGGCGATCAGTGCGTGAACATCACGAAGGTGATCCCGATCGCCGGCCACGAGCCGCCTCGCGACGACGAGATGATCCGCGACATCCTCACGATGGGGAGGCAGGCGCGGGCGATGATCGGGCAGGCGAAGCGGGCTTTCGCCGATCGCGACACCGGGCTCGCCCGCGATCTCGTCCAGCAGGACGATCTGATCGACACTCTCAACCGCGAGGTGTTCCATCGCGCGATCAAGATCGGCGACGACCTCGACGTCCGCGAGTGGGCGACGACGATGCTGCTCGTCGCCCGCGCGATCGAACGGATCGGGGACAACGCCGTCGACGTCGGCGAGCAGACCGAGTTCATCGTCACCGGTCTCTTCCGCGAGTTCGAGGACGCGTCCCATCCGACCAGGGGCGGCGCCGGCTAGACCCGGCGCGGACCGTCGGTCGGGCCCGTGGAAGATCGCGCACTGCTCGGGCGGCTGCGAACCGCGATCGGCCGGCCCCCGAGGGTCGGTGGGTCGGAGTTGTCTGCGCTGCTCGTCAAAGCGGGGGCCAACCTCGTCGAAGCGGCTGAGCTCTGCTCGCACTACTTCCGCGAATGGCCGGAAGAGCGCAAGGGGTATCGGCGCCGGATCGTCGAGATCGAGCATCGCGGCGACGAGATCACCGGTCGCCTGATCGTCGGGCTGCACGGCGCTCTCGCACAGCCGTTCGACCGAGCCGACTTCTACCGGCTTGCGCGAGCGATCGACGACGTCGTCGACGACATCGAGGAGGCGATGCAGGGGACGGCGCTGCACCAGATCGAAGCGCCGATGGAGCAGTCGCAGGAACTCGCCGATGTCCTCCGTGACGCGGCCCGTGCGCTCGGCCGGGCGCTGCAGGAGCTACACGAGGGCGGTGACGTCCGCCGCAGCGTGAACGAGGTTCGCCATCGCGAGCGCGAGGCGGACCGGATCTACCGGGACGCCCTCGCGGACCTATTTCGCGAGGGAGTGGATCCGATGCTGGTGCTTCGGTGGAAAGATGTGCTGGTGGCGATCGAGCAGGCGGTCGACCGGGCGCGCAACGCGGCGGAGCTCGTCGAGGGATTGACGATCAAGTATGGGTAGGCAACAGGCAGTGAGACGACGGCGGTGGCCGTCGCTTCGTGCCTGGATTGCCGTTGCCGTCATCGCCGTTGCCGTGACCGGCATCGGCGTCGCGGCCGCCCGGCTCAGCTCCCCGATCCGTCGGCGATCGTCGCAACGCCGTGTGCGCTCGGTGGCGACAGCGGCTCCTCCGAGGCTCGCCGCCCCGAGCCCCACCACCTCTCGACGCTGGAGACCAGCGGCCTGCTCGACCGGCTCGGCTACGAGGTCCAGCCGGCGACGATCGACCGGATCTTCCGCAGCCCCGACTCGGTCCGCAAGGGCCTCGAGTCGTCGGCGCCCTAAGCGGCGGGCGCGGTCACCGGTGAGGGCTCCGGCCGCAGCGCCTGGGAGGCGAGGCGGGCGAGCTCGGGCGGGGTGAGTCGGTGCGGTGGGTGGACCTCGAGCAGCAACGGCGCGTCGTGGGCGCGCAGCTGGGCCGAGATCCGCTGCCACTCGAGCGAGCCGCGGCCCGGCGGCAGGTGCAGGTCGAGCCGCAGCGGGTCGAGCCCGGGTCGGCGATCGGCGGGCCGGCGGCGTCCGCCGAGGTTGTCGTGCACGTGGAACAGCGAGACCGAGTCGAGCACCGGATCGACGAGCCGCTCGATGTCGGTCTGGCGCAGGCCGGCGATCACGTTTGCGTGGCCGACGTCGAGGCAGAGGCGCAGGGCGGGGGAGCGGATCGCCGCGACCAGCGAGCGCAGGGTGGCCGGGATCGCGGAGAGCCGCTCGGGACCCGGGAAGACGGGCGCGAGGTTCTCGATCGCGATCACCAGGCCGAGCCGGCCGGCGAGCTCGGCGAGCCGGTCGAGGCTGCCCGCCTCGGCGGCGAGCCGGTCCGCGATTCCCGGGCCCTCCGGCAGCGCCATCGCGTGGTAGACGATCTGCTCGCATCCCGACTCGGCGGCGTAGGAGATCGTTGATTCGAGCAGCCGGTCGCCGCCGGCGTCACCGACCATCAACGAGCCTGGCGCGTGCAGCACCGCGCGCAGGCCCGTCGTCGCCAGCGAGCGCCGCACCGCCGCCGCGTGACTCACGCACTGCCGGGTCTCGGCCAACACCGAGACGGGCGGCGAGGGGATCTGGACCCAGCCGAACCCGGAGGCCTCGATCTCCTTCAGCAGCGGGGAGGAAGGCCACCATTCGTAGGGGACATTGAGCCCGAGTCGGCCGGGCTCGATCATCTCGATCTCTGATTCGCTCATGCGAGCAGCATCCGCCGTGGACGCCGGCCGGGGGTTACCCGGTGGTGAAAGGGTCCGTTCTTTCCTGCAAATCCGGCGATCCTGGGCCGATCTTCACGAGCGGGTAACGGCTTCCGCCGAAACGCGAGCAAGACTGACATTCGATGGCCCCGACGGCACCTTCAAGCACCTCGGATGAGCGGCCTTCGGTGCGGCTCGAGGGCCGTTCGGCGATGGCCGCGCGCAGGATCGTGCGGCGGGGGGCTCTGAGGTCGTCTGAGAAGATGGGCCGCGGTCAAATGCTTTGCGCCGCGATCGATATCGGTTCGAACACCACCCGGGTCCTCGTCGCCGAGCCGGACGAGGGACAGCTCCGCAAGGTGATGGAACAGCGCGCCTACACGCAGATCGGCCGCGACGTCAAGAACGCCGACGGCACGATCTCCGCCGAGAAGATCGCCGAGGTCGCCGACGTCGTCTCGACCCAGGTCAGGCTCGCCGACGAGCTCGGCGCCGAGGCCGTCCGGATCGTCGCCACTGCGGCGATCCGCGAGGCGAGCAACGGCGAGGAGGCGGCCGAGGAGATCACCCGCGTTGCAGGGCTGCCGGTCGAGATCCTCAGCGACCACGAGGAGGGGCGGCTCGCCTTCATCGGCGCAACGAAGACGCTCGGTCATCCGGTCGAAGGCACGATCGGCGTCGTCGATGTCGGCGGCGGCTCCTCGGAGGTGATCCTCGGCAGCATCGCCGACGGGGTCGACAAGGTCCATTCGTTCAAGATCGGCTCCGGCATCCTGGCCGAGGAGTTCCTCCAGTCCGACCCGCCCGGCCCGGCTGAGATCCGCAGCCTTCGCGACCGAATCGCAGACTTCTTCGAGGGCATCGAGATCGATCAGCCCGACCAGGCTGTCGCCGTCGGCGGCAGCGCCACCTCGCTGCGGCGGCTGGTCGGCGCGGTGCTCGAGTACGAGACGCTCGAGCGCGGGATCCGGGTGCTGACAGGCGACCCGGCCGCGGAGGTCGCGAAGCGCTTCGAGCTCGATCCCCGCCGGGTCGAGATCCTCGCCTCCGGCGTGCTGATCCTCGAGCAGATCAGCCAGCTGCTCGGGCAGCCCCTGCAGATCGGCAAGGGCGGGCTTCGTGAGGGTGTGATCCTCGACCAGCTGCACGAGGACTCGAAGCAGAACGGCGACGGCGGCACGATCGCGGCCTGACCGCGCCGCGAGCCGGCCCGCTCAGCGACCGCCTCATAGACTCGAAGCCCGATGGCGAAAGAGCGTGAGATCGAGGGCCTGACCGCCCGGATGCCGTTCGCCGAGGCGGCGGCGCTCGTCGTTGAGACGCGGACCCACGAGCTGATGGGGCATTCCGACGGCGTTCTCGATATGGCCGAGATCAGCGGCGTCCACGACATGCGGGTCGCCACGCGCCGCCTTCGCGCAGCGCTCGAGGTCTTCGCGCCGTGCTTTCCGAAGGCCGGCCACGCGCGAGTCCTCGAGGAGGTCAAGGCGATCGCCGATGCCCTCGGCGAGCGCCGCGATCGGGACGTCGCAATCCTCTCGCTGACCAGCTTTGCGGCTGAGATGCCGACCCCCGACCGGCCGGGGATCACATCGCTCGCGGACCGCTTCCGGGCCGAGCAGTCGGATGCGAACAAGGCGCTCGAGCCGTTCGTCGAGCAGAAGCGGCTGCAGCGACTCGAGCGGGATCTGCGCAAGCTCACCGCCGCGGCGAAGGAGGCGGCGTGAAGGCAAAACGGATCAAGGGCCTCGACCCGGGGGCCTCGCTGGCCGAGGGCGCTGCGCATACGGTCAAGGTCAGGCTCGCCGAGCTGCTCGGGTTCCTGCCCGCGGCGCTGTCGGAGGACGCGGTCTCTGCCCAGCACGACATGCGGATCGCCGCCAAGCGCGTGCGCTACGTGCTCGAGGCGACGGGTTTCTGCTTCGGTAAGCCGGCCGAGCCCGCCCGCCGCGCCGCCCGTGACTTGCAGGATCTGCTCGGCGAGATGCACGACGCCGACGTGATGCTGCCGAGGCTCGCCGAGCATCGCGGCGCGATGCGGGACGAGGACGCCGCCGACGTCAAGCGCTCCGCCGGCACGGCCAAGGACCTCGAGCCGGCGCTCGCCGGCCAGGCGCCGCACCGGACCGCCTATCGCGGCCTCGAGGTCTACGAGGTCTACCTGCTCGCCCGCCGCAGCCTCCTCTTCGACCGCTTCTGCGAGCTCTGCGCCACGCTCGAGAAGCGCGGCGTCTGGAGCTCGCTCGAGCAGGCGGCCGACCGCGAGCTGGAGGCCGCCCGCAAGCGCCGCGAGGCGGCCGAGCGTGCCGAGCGGCTGCGGCAGGAGGTCGAGTCTGCGGAGGCAGCGCGGCGCGAGGCCGACGAGCGCGCGACGACGGCGGCTGAGGCACTGGCCGAGGCCGAGCGTCAGCGCGGGGCCTGAGCAGCAGCCACCTCACCGCAGATCAGCGGCTTTGCGCTGTCGCGGGCCGCTGCGATACCGTTGGTCGAGGCTCAGTCGTCTCAATTTCTTCATCGCCTTCTCGATTCACGGTGATGGCCGACCCTGGTCTCCTCGATCACCTACGCGATCGAGGCGGCGCTGCGTGCGCTCGACGGAGACCTGGGAAGCCTCGTAGCGACGATGGGTGTCGTCGTCGCGATCATCGTCGTGGTCTCGTTCACGTACCACGAGCTGATTGGTCGGTTCCGCGCGGCGGGGGAGGTCCGAGGGCGTCGCTACGGCCTTCGGCGAGGGATGGGCATTCCTGCCACTCGCCGCCCTTCTCGTCGACTTCACGCTCACGGTCGCCGTCAGCTGCGCCGGCGGCCGGCGCGGCGCTGATCGCCTATGTTCCGGCACTCGCTGACGCCCGGGTGCCGATCGCGCTCGTCCTGGCGGCATCGGTCGCGTTCGCGATATTGGGAGGTCACAGAGGCCGGATCGGCTTCGCCCTGGCAACCCAGGTCTTCATCCTGATGACCGTTGTCGTGATCGTCGCGGGGGTGCTGGGCGACCCGGAGCAGGCCTCAGCGACAGCGTCGGCCGACCCGGGCGGGTCCGTGTTCGCGAACGTGTCGCTCGCTGCGGTCATGCTCGCGTTCCCTCTCGGGATGGCCCTCGCGACGGGCGTCGAGGCGCCCTCCAACGCAATCGCCCAGCTTCCCCAGCTCGGCGACCGCGGCCGCCGCCTATTCGGCCGCGGCACGCTTTGGCTCGATGGTCGCCATCGTCGGCGGGATGACGCTGGCCGTGGCAGCGCTCGCGGTCCATTTCGGCGTTGGCCTGCCGGCCGAGGACTCGACTCTGCTTGCCGATATCGCCCGGCGAATTCTCGGCGACGGCCCGGCCCTGGGTCTCTTCCAGGTCCTCAGCGCCCTGCTGCTCCTCGCTGCCGCGGCCTCGTCGTACCTTGCCGGCTCGGGCGTCCTCAAGGCCCTGTCCGGAGTGGGTCGCGACGGCGGCGGGCTTCTGCCCGAGCGACTGCACCGCGAGAACCGGTTTCTGGTCGCCCACTGGGGCGTCCTCGTCGTGCTCGTGATCGCGGCGGCGATGATCATCGCCGCAGGCGGTCGCGAACAGGCGCTGGTCCAGTTCGATGCCGTCTCCGTCTTCGCCAGCTTCCTCGCGGCGACCCTCGCCTGCGCCCGCCTCTCGCACCGCGACGGCAGATACGGGGCGATGACCGCGAACCTGTTCGGGGGCGCGCTGGTGGCCTTGGTCTTGGGGCTGAACCTGACGCGCCTCGACTCGGCGATCGCCCTGCTCGCATCGGCGGGGGTGGCGGCGTATCTGTGGGGCGCGTGGGTGGCACGGGGAAGGCCGACGAGTCTGCCGCGAGCGCCGTAGCCCGACGCATGAACGCCTCCCGCCGAGACGTCCCTAGAGTCCGCGCCGCGGTGACAGGGGGCAGGAAGAAGCTGACGCTGGCGGCGATGATCTTCGCCGTCGCGATGACCTTCATCGATCAGACGATCGTCGCGATCGCGATTCCCGAGCTCCAGAAGGACCTCGACCTGAGCTCGACGGGCGCCCAGTGGATCATCAACGGCTACCTGCTCTCGCTGGCGGCGTTGTTCGCCTTCGGCGGCCGGCTCGCCGACATCTACGGGCACCGGACGATGGTCGTGGTCGGCGTCATCACCTTCGCAACGGCCTCGGCCCTGTGCGGGGCGACGCCGACGGGATCGATCGGCGAAGCCTGGATCATCTTCTTCCGCATCGTCCAGGGCGCCGGCGCCGCCCTGATGTTCCCCGCCGCGCTGGCGATCGTGCTCAGCGCCTTCGAGATCGGCGAGCGCGGCAAGGCGCTGGCGGCCTTCTTCGGGATTACGGGGGCGCTGACCGCGGTCGGCCCGCTGCTCGGCGGCTACCTGACCGAGATCACCTGGCGCGCGATCTTCTGGGTCAACATCCCGGTCGCGATCATCGCCCTGATCCTGACCGCCCGTGCCAAGCCCTCGAACGAGAGGCACCCGGCGCCGATCGACTACCGCGGCCTCGTCCTGATCGCGTTCGGCATGGGCCTCGCCGTGCTCGGCCTCCAGCAGGCGTCGAACTGGGGCTGGGAGAGCGTCGCGACGATCGGCACGATCCTCGCCGGCCTGGTGCTGATCGCGTTCTTCGTGCGTCACTCGCTCCGGGCCGACGACCCCCTGATCCGCGTCCGCTTCTTCGAGAGCCGCGCCTTCCGCGTCGACAACATCGTCCTCTTCCTGCTGATGATGGTGTTCGTCCCGATCTGCTTCTTCGCCAGCACCTACGCGCAGATCTCGCTCGGGGACAGCGCCTCCGAGGCGGGCCTGTTCCTGCTCGTCTTCTTCGGCGGCTTCGGGCTTGCCTCCCAGGTCGGCGGCAACATCCTCGACAAGACCGGCGCTCGCCCGGCGATGATCGCCGGCGGCCTGATCGGCGCCGTCGGCCTGTATCTGTGGGCGAAGGCGATCCCCGATCTCGACTTCAATTCGCAGTGGTACTGGCTGGCGATGGGCGGAGCCGGATGCGGCCTGCTGCTGAGCCCGGCCTCGACCGACGCCATGAACCGCGTCCCCGGCGCTGCATACGGTGAGGTGACCGGAATCACGCAGACGGTTCGCAACTTCGGCTCCAGCCTCGGGCTCGCGATTCTCGGCTCGGTCCTGATCACCCAGAACCGGGGCAACATCGAGTCCTCCCTCGCCGGCTTCGGGATTCCGAAGGAGAAGGCGGACACGATCGCCGCGTCGATGAGCGAGTCGGGTGGGGGAGAGGCCAGCGGCGAGTTCACCCAGCGCGCCGGCGAGCGCTTCCAGGAGGTCTTCCAGGCGGTACAGCTCGACTATGCGGAGGCGACCCAGACGGTGATCTACGCGATGGCCGGGATCATGGTCGTGATCTTCCTCGTCAGCCTCGCGCGGATGCCGGGCGGCAAGGTCGATGCTGACGCCCCACCCGAAGTCTCCGGCGACTGAGGGCCTGGGAGGCCGCGACTCGGCGTCATCGGTCGCCCGGCATAGCGCTGCTACTGACGGCCTGGGAGGCCGCGACTCGGCGTCATCGGTCGCCCGGCATAGCGCTGCTATTGCCGGGCTCCCTCTTCCTTGATTCGCGACCTCCCAGGCTCGTCAGTCAGGCGGCCCTCAGCAGCCGGATCTCGCGCTCCGGGGCACCGGCCGGACGGTCGATCGACCAGGCGCCGTTGCGCCAGCCGATCCGGGTGCCGTCGGCGAGCCGGACCTTGGCGCGGCCGCATAGGGGTTGCCCCCAAAGGGTCGCTTCGACCGGGCGCGTGCTGACGCCGTCCTCGCCGAGTCCGTGCGCGACCGACTCAGCCGGGTGAGTGACGACGATCGATCCTTCGCGCACCCAGACCGGGATCCGGTCGAGCGGCGCCGGGACGACGACGTCGCGGCCGCCCTCGACGGCGGCGCCGGTCCAGAAGTCGCGCCAGCGTCCCCGCGGCAGATAGGCGCGCCGCCGCTCGGCTGCCTCCTCGAGCACCGGCGCCACCCACAACGACGGTCCGTACAGATACGAGTCGCTGATCGTCCAGCCGCGCTCGTCGCCGGGGTCCGCGAGCGCCAGCGGGCGGATGATCGGCAGCCCGGATCGCGCCGCCGTCGCGGCCGCCGCGAGCACGTAGGGGAGCAGGCGCTCGTGCAGCAGCACCGCTTCGCGGAACAGCTCCAGCGTCTCGCCGTCGTAGCGCCATGCCTCCTGAGCGAAGCGCCCATGCGCCTGCATCAGCGGAGTGAAAGCGCCGAACTGCGCCCAACGTACGAACAGCTCGGGGTCACAACGCTCGATCAGCTTCTCGCCGAGGTAGCCGCCGACGTCGTGCGACCAGTTCGAGATCCCGCTCGCTGCTCCGGTCAACGTTGCGACGACGAGCGTCTGCAGGCTCCAGAAGTCGGAGACCTGATCGCCGCCCCAGACGATCCCGGGGGCCTGCGCTCCGCTCCAGCCGCTGCGGGCGAAGAGCACGCCCGAGTCCGGGTGCTCGGCGTCGAGCGCCTCCTGCATCGCCTCCCGGTAGTGGCGGGGGAAAGCCCACGCCGCCTCGGCCCCAGTGCGGCCGTCGGCGAACTTCGCGTCGGGCGGGAAGTAGTAGCCCTCGCCGTCGTCGGCTTTGATCCCCTCGACCCCCATCTGCAGGACCGAGCGGACCTGTTCGATCCACCACTTGCGCGCCGCCTCCGAGCTCAGGTCGACCGGCGAGCCGGTGCCCATCCACCACTTGGCGAGGTAGGCGCTGCCGCCGGGCCCGCGAACGTAGTGCCCGGCCTGCCTGCCCTCTTCGTAGTTGGAGGCGGGGGCGCGGTGGCTACGCTCGGAGGCGGCGTCGGGCGGGCGCTGGCCGTCGACGCTCTCGATGTTGACCCAGGGCGTGGTCCAAACGACCGTCCGCACTCCCTCTCGCCGCATCTTCCCGATCAGGCCCTCGGGGTCGGGGAACTGCCAGGGGTTGAACTCCCAGGTGTTGTACTGCGTCTCCCAGGGGGAGTCGATGACGATCGCGTCGAGCGGCAGGTCGTGCTGGCGGTAGCCGTCGAAGTCCTCGAGCACGTCGCGCTCGTGCTCGTAGACGTCGCGGCTCTTCCAGTGCCCGTAGGCCCATTCCGGCAAGAGCTGTGGGAAGCCCGTCAGGCCGCAGTATCGCCGCAGCAACGCCGCGGGCCCGGGCCCGTGCAGCAGATGCAGGCGCAGCGGGCCGGCGGCGGCGCGGATCGAGAGCGACACGTCCGCCTGCAGATCGAACTGGACGCCGGGGCCGTCGCACTCGACCCAGGCCGCCCATCCCGCCGAGGAGATCAGCCACGGCACCGGTACGTAGTCGCCCATCGGCACGCCGCCCGCCTCGATCATGTCGGGTGGGCAGTCGGGGCCGGTGTAGCGACGGTCGGCTCCGAGGTCGATCAGTCGGCCCGCCTGATCGAAGCGCAGCCCGTGTCGGCAGCCGCCGCCGGTCACGTGCTCAGAGGCTGCGAGTGGCCAGCTGGCGCCGATCCTCAGCACCTCGTCGGCGGGCTCGACCGTGATCCTCAGGTGATCCGGCGAGAGCAAGTCGGCCTCGACGCGTACGTGCCGGCCGCCTGCGATCCCGACCGCGTCTCTGCCCGTCGGCTCGATCTCGACCGGCGGGCTGAGCCGCTCGGAGACGATCACGCCCTCGGTCAGCTGGATCAGCTGGTCGGCGGCGGTTCCCTCTCGCACCCACAGGCGCAGGCCCGAGAGGACGTTGCGCCCGGCGACCTTCCAATCGAGCCCGGCGGGCCCGGGCTGCAGGTCGTCGAAGCCGTGGGCGCGTGTTGCGGACGGCTTCGGCGGGGTCGCGAGCGGCTCCATCCCAGGCACCGTCCCAGAGCCGGGGTCCGATCTCGTTGAATTCTTGTTACTGACGGCATTTGCAGGCGAAAAGCGCCGCTAGTGCGTTCACTGTGCTTTCACGGGATCTTCCCCGACGGTTCACGCCCGCGGGCCCGGTGTCGCCGATTCTGATCGTGACAAACGATTCAGAAAGGGATGGAACAACGATGGTTCCCATCAGCTACGACGACACCGGCCACGCTCGCGCCGACCTCCACTGCCACAGCAACGCCTCCCAGCTCTCGAAGCTCGGAATCCAGCGCAGCGCCGGCCTCCCCGAATGCGCGACGCCGCCCGAGCAGGTCTACGAGCTCGCCAAGCGCCGCGGCATGGACTTCGTGACGATCACCGACCACGACACGATCGACGGCGTGCTCGAGATCGCCGATCGACCCGACGTCTTCATCTCCGAGGAGCTGACTGCCTGGTTCCGGGCCGAGGATCAGGCGGTCCACATCCTCTGCTTCGGAATCACGCCGCTCGACCACGAGTGGCTGCAGCGCAACTCCCGCTGTGTCGAGTCGTGTGCCGAATACCTTCACGCCAACAACATCGCCTGCGCTCTCGCGCACCCGTTCTATGCGGTCGAAGCACCGCTCTCCCCCCGCCACCGCCGTCGGCTTGCCCGGCTCTTCGACATCTGGGAGATCCGCAATGGGTCTCGCGCGCCGGAGCTCAACATGCCGGCGGCGGTCTACATCGAGACCCATGGCGGTACCGGTGTGGCGGGCTCCGACGACCACGCCGGTGTGGACATCGGCCGGACGTTCACACAGACGCCGGTCGCGTCCACGCCGGATCAGTTTCTCTCCCACATCAGAGCGGGGCGGACCGAGGCCTGCGGCGAGCAGGGCAGCGCCGCCAAGTGGGCCCACTCGGCTCTCGCGCTCGCCGCCCGCAGCCTGCCGCCCGAGCTCGGCCTCGCCGACGCGAGCGAGGCCGGCCGCGGCCCGTCGGTCGATCCGGCCGCCGTACTGCGTCTCTCGGAGCGGGTCGTCAGCCAGGGCAGCGCCCGGACCGGCACCGAGGCGCAGGACTTCACCTCCGCCGACGCGCGGGCGCTACTCGACCTGTGGCTGAAGGCGATGGAGATCGAGTCGACCGAGGCTCTGATCGAGCTGATACAGGCGGACGGGTTCACCCACGCCGAGCTCCAGCGCAGGGCGCGTGCCGCCCACGACGCCGGCCTCGCAGCCGCCACCGATACGGCTATTCGGGCGCTCCGCGACGGGGAGCCGGAGCTCGCCGAGGTGCTAGCCGAGCTCTTCGCCGCGATCGTGCCGGTTGTGCCCTACGCCCCGGCGATGACGTTCCTCGCGGGTGAGAAGCTGAAGCTGGCCGAGCCCGACGGAACGCGCGGCCGGGTCGCGCTGATCGTCGACTCGATCGACTCCACGCACGGCGTCTCCCACACGATCGAGCGGATCCGGGAGCTGCGCGTTCCCGGCTACGAGGTCGAGGTGATCGGCACCGATCGTGGCGTCGACCGCCGCCTGCCGGCGGTCGCCGAGGTCGGCGTCCCCTTCTACGAGGGCATGACCGTCGGCGTGCCGAGCCTGCCGTCGCTGGTCGAGACGCTCGCGGAGGGACGGTTCGACCTGATCCACGTCGCCTCGCCCGGCCCGGCCGGGGTCGCCGCGCTGCTGATCGCCCGGATCGCGGGCGTCCCAGTGATCGCCAGCCATCACACCGACCTGGTCGCCTATGCGCAGCTGCGTTCGGGCGACGAGCGCGTCGCCGGCTTCACGATGGTGGCGATGGCGATGTTCTACTCACAGGTCGAGCGTGTGCTCTCCCCGAGTGCCGCAGCCGACGAGTCGCTCGCCGGGCTCGGGGTCGAGGCCGAGCGGATCGGGCGCTGGGCCCGCGGCGTCGACACGCACCGGTTCGATCCGTCGCTGCGCGAGGAGGGCGCCTTCGGGGGCGCGATCAACGTCCTCTACGCGGGTCGGCTGACGAAGGAGAAGGGGGCGGACCTGCTCGCCGACTCCTTCCTGCTCGCCCATGCACGGGACCCGCGCCTGCACCTGGTGCTGGCCGGCGGCGGGCCTGAGCAGGAAGCTCTGGCCGAACGGCTCGGCGGCGCGGCGACCTTCCTCGGCTGGCTCAAGGGGGCCGAGCTGGCACGGGCCTACGCGAGCGCCGACATCTTCCTGTTCGCCTCGCGCACCGATACCTACGGACAGGCCGTCGTCGAGGCCCAGGCGAGCGGACTTCCGGTGATCGCCATCGACGAGGGCGGGCCCTCCGACCTGATCGAGGACGGCGTCACCGGGCTGCTCTGCCCGCCCAGCGCCGATGCCCTCAGCGACGCGCTGCTCAGCCTCGCCGACTCACAGGCCCGGCGCGCGCGCCTCGCGGCTGCCGCCCTCGGCGCAGCGCGGCAGCGGAGCTGGGAGGCGGCGCTGGCCCAGCTCGCAGACGGCTACGACGAGGTGCTCGGCCGCAGGGCCCTCGCCCCGGCGCCGGCCCCCGAGCCGGCTCCGGCGCCGAGCACGCCGACGCTGATCCGCGCCGCCTGAGCGGGTCGCGGGTCATCCCACGACCGTGAATGCGTCGCTGCTCGTGGAAAAACACGGACTCGGGATGGGGTCGTCGCTCTCTAGGATGGAAGGTCGTGGAGGCTGAACCTGATCTGGGGATCGACGGCGAGGACGCAGGAGCCGGCAATGGCTCCGGCTTCGGCGCCGACGAGTCCCCCTGCCCGCCGCCGAACGCCCTGCCGCGCTGGAGGGCGACGCCGCTCCCGGCTCCCCGCCGGCAGCGCTGACTACCGCGGACGTGGTACCCGAGGTCGATCTTGAGGATCCGTCGCTCTACTTCAACCGCCAGACCTCCTGGATGGACTTCAACGACCGCGTCCTGCAGCTGGTCGAGAACGACGAGCTTCCGCTGCTCGAGCGGGTCAAGTTCTGCGCGATCTACGAGT
This sequence comes from uncultured Solirubrobacterales bacterium, assembly GCA_963793415.1. Classification (GTDB taxonomy): domain Bacteria; phylum Actinomycetota; class Thermoleophilia; order Solirubrobacterales; family 70-9; genus CAXMST01. Next base: position 767,520 of record CAWCAC010000002.1, read on the forward strand.
CGAACCTGGACGAGTTCTTCATGGTCCGCGTCGCCGGCCTCCACGACCAGGTCGAGGCCTCGATCGAGGGTCGTGGCGCCGACGGGATGAGCGCCGCCGAGCAGATCGAGGCGGTGCGCGAGAAGGTCGTCGAGCAACGGCAGCGCCTGACGACCTGCTTCGAGCAGGAGCTGCGCCCGGCGCTCGGTGAGCACGGGATCCGGATCATCTCGTACGAGCAGACCTCGCCGGATGATCGTCGCGAGCTCGACCTGCTCTTCGACCGGCAGGTCTTCCCGGCCCTGACGCCGCTGGTGCTCGGCATGGGCAGGCCTTTCCCCTATATCTCCAACCTCTCGCTGAGCCTGCTCGTCGTGCTCCGCGACCCGGAGTCGGTCGAGGGCGAGATCCTCGCCCGGGTCAAGGTGCCGAAGGAGCTGCTGCGGCGGTTCGTGCCGCTCTCGGACGGGATCAGCTTCGTGGCGATGGAGGAGGTGATCGCCCGAAACCTTCAAGCGCTCTTCCCGGGGATGGAGATCCTCGGACACTCTCTCTTCCGCGTCACCCGCGACACCGACTACGACGTCTCCGACGAGGCCGACGACGTCCGTCAGGCGGTCGAGGACGAGATCCGCCGCCGCCGCTTCGGAGAGGTGGTTCGACTCGAGCTCTCCGGCGGGCTGAAGCCGCGCCTCCGCGACCGCCTCGTCGCCGCCCTCAAGATCGGCAGCGAGCAGGTCTACGAGGTCGACGGCATCCTCGGCATGGACGATCTCTGGGACGTCGTCGGCGTCACCGGGTTCCCCGAGCTGCGCGACCGTCCCTTCACCGGAATCACGCAGCCGATCCTGCAGGGCGAGGACGGCGAGGCCGCCGACATCCTCGCGGCGATGCGCGAAGGCGACATCCTCGTCCACCATCCCTACGACGCTTTCTCAACCTCGGTCGAGGCCTTCATCAAGCAGGCGACCAACGATCCCGACGTCGTCGCGATCAAGCAGACCGTCTACCGGACGAGCGCCGACTCGCCGCTGGTCCGCTCGCTGATCGATGCGGCCGAGCGCGGCAAGCAGGCGGTCTGCATGGTGGAGCTGAAGGCGCGCTTCGACGAGCAGGCCAACATCACCTGGGCGAAGCGCCTCGAGCAGTCGGGCGTCCACGTCGTCTACGGGATCCCGGCGCTGAAGACGCACGCGAAGTGCGCCCTCGTCGCCCGTCGCGAGGGCGACGGCGTCCGTCACTACGCCCATGTCGGCACCGGCAACTACAACGCGAAGACGGCGCGCCTGTACACCGACTTCGGAATCTTCACGACCGACCCCGACCTCTGCGCCGACATCGCCGAGATGTTCAACTACCTGACCGGCTACGCCCGCCCGCAGCGCTACCGCAAGGCCCTGATCGCCCCGCACAACCTCGCCGACGGCCTGCTCGAGGAGGTCGAGAAGACGATCGACTCGCACAGCCCGGCGACCCCGGCGGTGATCAGGATGAAGATGAACTCGCTGCTCGACCCGCCGATGATCCGGGCCCTGTACCGCGCCTCGCAGGCCGGCGTCAAGGTCGAGCTCAACGTGCGCGGGATCTGCGCGCTGCGCCCCGGGGTGCCGGGTGTCTCCGAGAACATCACGGTCGTCTCGGTGCTGGGCCGCTTCCTCGAGCACTCGCGGATCTACGCCTTCTTCCGCGAGGATGAGGAGCCGGCTGTCTACATCGGCTCGGCCGACCTGATGCCGCGCAACCTCTACAACCGCGTCGAGCTGCTGGCGCCGGTCGAGGATGGGTCGATCCGGGCGGAGCTGCTCGATGTGCTCGACATCAGCCTCGCCGACAACGTCGGCGCCTGGGACCTCGGCGCCGGTGGCGAGTGGCAGCCGCGCGTGATCGGTTCCGACGAGGAGCCGGTCGACGTCCAGAACATCCTCATCGACCGCTACACCCAGCGCGCGGCAGAGGCCGCGACCCTGTAGCGGTCCCGCGGCCGCCGCCCGCGCGGCCGGATCGCGATACTGAGTGCACATGCGTCACGACGCGCACGGTCACTGGATCGCCACGGCTCCCGCACAGGATCCGCAGCCGCCGCTGGTCGGCGAGGCGAGCTGCGAGTACGCGGTGGTCGGTGGCGGCTACACGGGGATGTGGGCGGCCTGGTGGCTGAAACAGGCCGATCCCGATGCCGACGTCGCCCTGATCGAGGCCGAGGCCTGCGGGCACGGCCCGAGCGGGCGCAACGGTGGCTTCTGCAACTCGCTCTGGTTCAGCCTGCCGGCGCTCAGCTCCCGGTTCGGCGATCAGGCTGCACTTGAGGTCGTGCGACTCGCCGATGACTCGGTCCATCGGATCGGCGCCTGGTGCGACGAACAGGGCGTCGACGCCCGCTACCGCAAGGGCGGCTACATGCAGGTCTCGACCTGCGAGGCCCAGGACGGCGTCTGGGAGCCGGTGATGGCTGCGATGAAGCGGCTCGGAATCGGAGAAGCGGGCACGGTCCTCACGCCGGAGCAGGTCCGCGAGCGCTGCGACTCGCCTCGTTTCCGCGCGGCCGCCTTCTACCCGTCCGCGGCGACGGTCGATCCGGCGCGCCTCGCCGCCGGCCTGCGGCAGAAGCTGATCGAGCGAGGAGTGCGGATCTACGAGGGCACGCCTCTCGTCCGCCGGCGGGTCGCGCCCGGCGGCGACGGCTCAGTGTTGGAGACGCCGTCCGGCACGCTTCGAGCCCGGCGGGTCGTGCTCGGCATCGGCGGCGCCTCGCTGCGGCTGCCGCACCTGCGCCACGCGCTGACGGCGACGTCCTCGCACATGGTCGTCACCGAGCCCGTGCCGGAGCTGCTCGAGCAGATCGGCTGGACCGGGAACGAGTGCATCACCGACTCGCGGGCGATGATCCACTACTTCCGAACGACCGCTGACGGCCGGATCGCCTTCGGGTGGGGTGGGGGAGGAATCGTTCGCGGGCCGCGCGTCAGGGGCGGCCGCGTCGAGATCGACCCGGCCATGGCCGAGCAGGTCGAAGCGCACATGCGCAGCTTCTTCCCCGGGCTCGCCGGCAAGCGGGTCGAACACGCCTGGGGCGGGCCGATCGACGTCTCGCCGACGCATCTCCCGGTGGTCCGCTCGCTCGCCGCCGGCGCCTTCGCCGGCTTCGGCTACACGGGCAACGGCGTCGGCCCGGCGCAGATGGTCGGCCGTTCGCTCGCGGCGCTGGCCACCGGCGCCTCCGACCCCCACGCCTCGATGGCGCTCGTCGACCCGCCGCCCTCGCGGGTGCCTCCCGAGCCGTTCCGGTTCATCGGCGGCAACGTGATCCGCAGTGCGATCCTGCGCAAGGAGAGCCTCGAGGAGCAGGGCCGCAGGCCGGGACCCCTGACCCGGGCGGTCTCGGGAATCCCGGAGCGGATCGGCATCCACGTCGGCCGCTGAGCGACCGGCGGCTCGCTTACGATCGCGGCAGCGGATCGCGCCGCGATCCTTGATCGGGAGGTTGTTGAGATGGAGAGTTCCGCACCGCGACCCGGAGCGGGGGTAGGCCCCGGCACGCTCGACGAAGACGTGGCCGAGGCGGTCGAGGGGATTTCCAGGTTCTGGTGGCTTTGGCTGCTGTTCGGGATCGCCTGGTGCGCGATCGCGGTCGTGATCCTGCAGTTCGACCAGGCTTCGGTGACGACGGTCGGGATCATCGTCGGGATCATGTTCTTGGCAACCGGCCTGCAGAGCCTCGTCGCGGCCGCGGTCGTCGATCGGCACGGGTGGATCTACGCGATCTTCGGCGGCCTCTTCCTGGTGGCGGGGGTCATAGCCCTGATCAGCCCGGAGAACACATTCGCCGCGATCGCCGACATCCTCGGGTTCCTGTTCCTGATCGTCGGCGTCTCCTGGATCCTGCAGGCGTTCATGTGGCGCGAGGAGAACGAGCTCTGGTGGATCGGTCTGATCGGCGGCATCCTGATGGTGATCCTCGCCTTCTGGACCGGCGGCCAGTTCTTCATCGACAAGGCCTACACGCTGCTCGTCTTCGCCGGCATCTGGGCCCTGATGCAAGGCGTGACAGACATCGTCCGCGCCTTCCAGATCAGGCGCCTGGGCAAGCTGCTGTAAGGGACTGACCGCGTCGAAACCCCGGTTGTCATCCGCGGCGATCGGGGTCCCGGGCGCTGGGTGTGGGATGACCGTCCGAGGGGCGGCGAGAAGGGTCCGAGCGCGATCGGTGGCCGTCCCAGCGGCGGCGACAAGGGTCCAGGCCGCTCAGTTGCAGTGAGGGAGGAGAGATGGAGTGGGGCTGAGGGTGCGGGCGGCGGCTGGAGTCTCCGCGGGGCCGGGGAAAGCGGGACAAACGTGAATGACGCCTGCGCCCGGGCGGAGGCGCTGCACGAATGTTGCGCCGAGCGGAACGAACGTGCATGACGTCGCCCGTCCCCGAGGGGTGCTTCACGTTAGTCCCGCCCTAGCCCCCACATCTGGTGTCTCGGGGCCCGACCGAGCTCCAGCCGCCGAACTCGGCCCTTTGAGAGTCGATTTTCGACCTCATGAGGGCCCACTTCGCACGGACGCCCCGAACCTTCAACCCCCACCAACTTCCACACCGCCTCACTGCAACGCCCGCTTGCAGCCAGGCCTGAGCCCTCCCCGTCCCTGGACCAGACGGCTACTCGTCCCCGGCGGCGTACTCGGAGTAGGGGTACCACCAGTCCTTGCGCTCGATCTCGGTCTCCATGTGGACGTGCTTGGTCTCCTGGAAGGCCTCGAGGCCTTCGCGGCCGAGTTCGCGGCCGAGGCCGGACTGCTTGAAGCCGCCGAAGGGGCCTGCGTCGTTGTCGGTCAGTGGGTCGTTGATCCAGACGGTGCCGGCTCGCAGCTCGCGCATGCAGCGGACGGCCGTCTTCAGGTCGCGCGTGTAGACGTTGGCGCCGAGGCCGAAGCGGGTGCCGTTGGCGAGCTCGATCGCTTCGTCGAGATCCTTGACGGGCACGATTGGGGCAACGGGGCCGAAGGTCTCCTCGCGCAGCAGGTCGGTCTCGGCGGGGGCGCCGGTGACGACGGCCGGGGCGAAGAAGTGGCCGCGCTCCTGTCCGCCCGAGCCACCGCCGGTCAAGAGTTCGGCCCCGGCTGCGACGGCGGCCTCGACCTGGGCGACCACCTTGCCGCGCTGCGGCGCCGAGATCATCGGGCCGAGGTCGGTGCCGCTCGCCATCGGGTCGCCGAGCACGAGGCTCTCCGTGTGCTCGGCGAAGGCGCTGACGTAGTCGTCGTAGACGTTCTCAGCGACATAGAAACGCTCGGCCGAGGTGCAGACCTGGCCCGCGTTGAGGAACGCTGCCCAGGCGCCGCCTCGTGCGGCGATCTGGATGTCGTCGGCCGAGGCGACGTCGGGGCAGATGATGAACGGGTCCTTGCCGCCCATCTCCAGGTTGACGCGGGCGACGCGCTCGGCGCAGGCGATCCCGACCTTCTTGCCGGTTCCGACCGAGCCTGTGAAGGCGATGCAGTCGACCCGCTCGTCGGCGGTCAGCGCCGCCCCGGTCGCCCCGGCGCCGGCGACGAAGTTGACGACGCCGGCAGGCATGTGGTCCATCAGCGGGCCGAGCGCGAGGGTAGAGAGCGGCGTCAGCTCCGAGGGCTTGGCGACGATCGTGTTGCCGGCGGCGAGCGCCGGCGCCACCTTCCAGACGAGCAGCAGCAGCGGGTAGTTCCAAGGGACGATGCAACCGACCACGCCGAGCGGATCCTTGACGACGAGCGCCAGCTGACTCGATTCGATCGGCGGGATCACCCGGCCGGCGGAGTCGCGGCCGATCTCGGCGTAGTAGTCGAAGGCGGCCGCGCACCAGTCGATCTCGTCGCGGTTCTCGACCAGCGGCTTGCCGCCCTCGTGCGTCATCAGCGTCGCCAGCTGCTCCTGGCGCTCGCGCAACCGTCGCGCGATCTCGTGCAGGAGCTCGGCCCGCTCTCCCGCCGGCATCGATGCCCAGGCGGGCCAGGCATCGCGGGCGGCGGCGATCGCGGCGTCGAGCTGCTCGGGGGAGGCGGAGCCGACGGTCACAACCGTCTCCTCCGTGAACGGGTTCTCGATCTCGAGCGCTTCGCCGGACCCGGCGACCGCCTCGCCGCCGATCCAGAGATCCGTATCCGCGGGTTCGCTCATGCGGCGGACGGTACCTGGGCCGTGCACTGGGGGCAGCGCCGCGCCGCGAGCGGGATCTCGCTCGTGCACTCGGGGCACTCGCGCGTCGTCACCTCGGCCGGTCCCTTGAGCCTGTTGAGCGGGGCGACCACGAAGAAGTAGATCGCGACGGCGATCGTGGCGAACGAGAAGACGGCGTTGAGGAAGTTCCCGTACATGAACTCGCTCCCGTTGATCGTGAATCTGAGGTCGGAGAAGTCGGGTTCGCCGAAGATCGCCGCGATCAGCGGCGTCAGCAGGTCCTCGACCATCGAGGTGACGAGCGCGCCGAAGGCGGCACCGATCACGACCGCGACCGCGAGATCGATCACGTTGCCGCGCATGATGAACTGCTTGAAGCCCTGGATCATGGGTCGTTCCGTCCGTTCGGCGCCAAGCCTATTGGGGGACGGGCTCCAGGGTCGGCAAACCGTGCAGTTCACCGCGGGTCGGAGCGGTAGGCGCTGGCGCGATGGCGAACGGCGATGACCCGTACCGTGCGTCCCTCGTCGAGGAGCTGAACAGCTGCGTGCAACTTCGCATCTATAGGTGCATCGAGCAGGCGAACCGCCGCGAAGCCGCCGCGCCCGGGGCGGGCCTCAGGCTTGAGGCAGGCGGCGACCGCCGAGGGTGCGCAGCCAGGTCACCGCGTTGAAGGCCCGTGTCAGGGCCCGGTCGGCGGGTGAGCCCTTGCCCGGGAGCATGCCGATCTGACGGGCGAAGGCGGCGCCGTCCCAGTAGATCGTGTTGTCGACGACGAGGCGCTCCTCGTTCAGCTCGACGACGTCGCAGCCGCGGAAGTCCAGCCGCCGGCCTGTGGCGCGCACACCCTGGAAGGGGCGACCGCGGAAGGTCCCGGTTCCGTGCCATTGGACGACGACCAGCGGCTCGCGCACGATCACCCGCTCGATCTCCAGGGTGAAGTCGGGGACGGCGGCGAACATCTCCTCGAAGAACTCGACGATCCCGTCGCGGCCGACGGCGTCGCCGACGGCCAGGAAGTGATCGACTGCGTCGGTGGCCCAGATGTCCTTCGCCTGGCGGAGATCCCGGTCGGCGAGCAGCCCGAAGGCCCAGCGCACACGGTCCTCGACATCGGCTGGGGCGGACACTGAGCCGTCAGCCCGAAACCGGGCGGGTCTGGGGGCGAGCAGCGGCTCCATCGGCCTCGGCTGCCGCGAGCTCGCGCAGCTCCTCGAGCCCGTCCCCGAGCGCTTCCAGCAGCGGCCACGGGTCGTCGAGCTGCTCGCGGTCGACCACGATCCCGAAGTCGAGCGAGTCCTGGTAGCTGAAGGCGGTGATGTTGAGGCCGACGCCGTCGATGATCGCCGAGATCGGATAGGTCGCGCGCTGCTGCGCGCCGGCGCAGTAGAGCGGCATCGGCGAGCCGGGGACGTTCGAGATCGTGACGTTGACGGGCGCCTCGATCCCGCGCAGGAGCGAAACCCGCGAGGTGACCCTGGCCGCCTGCGCGAACAGCGCCGGCGGGATGAAGTGGTTGGCGTCGCCGAGCAGCGACGCCGGCACGGCCTGGTGCTGCTCCTTCGCCGAGCGCATCGTGACGTTCATGCGGCGCAGGCGCTCGAGCGGGTCGTCGACGTCGGTCGGCAGCGGCACGATCATCACCGAGACCCGGTTGCCGTAGGTCCCGATCTGCTCGGGAGTCCGGACCGAGACAGGCACCATCGAGACGAGCGGATGATCCGGGAGCTCCCCGTGCTCGACCAGGAAGGAGCGCAGCGCCGAGGTCGAGATTGCCATGACGACGTCGTTGACCGTGCAGTCGAACGTGTTCTTGATCGCCTTCACCTCGCTCAGCGAGAGCGAGCCGAAGGCGAAGCGCCGGTGGGCCGAGATCCGCTCCTGAAAGCGGGTGTGGGGAGCGCTGAGAGCGTGACCCTCGAGCACGGTTCGCGGACGCTGTCGCGGCAGGGCGCCGGCGAGGCGGCGAGAGGCCGCGGCGATCGTCTTCACGCCGGGCATCGTCCGGATCGTCGGAACCGAGTCGAGGTAGGGGAGGGTCCTCGGCGCAGCGCGGACCGCCCGCACCGGCTGGCGCCACATTCCCGTCAGGCCGCGGGCCAGCATCTCGATCTCGCCGGGATGCGGCTCGGTCTCGCGCCGCTCGGGTGGCGGGATCTCCCGTCCCTCGGGCGAGAAGTCGAGCAGGACGGCGAGGATCTCGGCGCCGGAGACGCCGTCGACGGCGGCGTGGTGGATCTTCGTGAGCATCGCGACGCCGCCGTCCTCGAGACCGCTGATCAGATACAGCTCCCAGAGCGGATGCGCTCGATCGAGCGGCCGGGAGAAGATCCGTGACGCCTGCTCGGCGAGCTGGCGGGCGCTGCCGGGCGCGGGCAGCGCCAGCTCGCGGACGTGGAAGTCGAGGTCGAAGGCCTCGTGCTCGACCCAGTAGGGGTGGTCGAGCCCGAACGGCACCTCGGCCAGCCGCCAGCGGAACGGCGGCAGCAGGTGCAGCCGTTCGGCAAGCATCGCCCGCACACGAGCCAGATCGAGCGGCTCTCCATTGACGGTCTCGGGCTCGTAGGTCGCGAGACCCCCGACGTGCCCGAGGGCGCGACCGTCCTCGAGGGCGAGGAACTGAGCGTCGAGGCTGGTCAGCTGTCGCATGTTCGGCCTTTCACCGAGAGCTCCCCTCCCGCCTGCGAGCCTACTTGACCCGAACCGGGACGGCGGAGAGGCTCAGCCCTTGGCGAAGTCGCGGCCCGAGGCGATCGCCCCGAGGCCGGTGGCGTCCTCGTCGTCCTTACGGACGGCAGCCATGTCCTCCGCCCGCTTCTGCTGCCAGGTCACGAACAGCATCGCCAACACGGTCACAGCGAAGAGGATCGTGGCCAGCGTGTAGACCTGGACGGGAATCCCGCGCTGCGCTGCGCCGAAGATGAACAGCGGGAAGGTCTCGGTCTGGCCTGAGTTGAAGTTCGAGATCACGAAGTCGTCGATCGACAGCGCGAAGGCGAGCAGGGCGCCGCCGAGGATGCCGGGCGCGATCAGCGGCAGGGTCACGGTCCTGAACGTCGTCCACGCCGGGGCGCCGAGGTCGCGAGCCGCCTCCTCGAGCCTGCGATCGAAGCCGATCAAGCGCGAGCGAACGACGATGACGACGAACGAGATCGAGAACATCACGTGTGCGATCAGCAGCGTTGTGAACCCGAGCGCGACGTTGTTGGTGACGAACAGCGAGAGCAGCGCCGCGCCGATCACGACCTCGGGGGTGGCCAGCGGGATCACGATCAGCAGGTTCGCCGCCTTGCGACCGAAGAACTCGTGGCGGACGAGCGCCAGCGCGATCATGGTCCCGAGGATCGTCGCGAACAGGGTCGAGAGCGCGGCGAGCTGGAGGCTCGTGAGCAGGGCCTCGTTGAGCGGCGCCAGCGCGAACGCGTTCGTCCAGTACTCGGTCGTGAAGCCCTGCCAGGTGTAGTTGAACTTGCCGGCCGGGTCGTTGAAGGAGAAGACCGCGATCACGGCGATCGGCAGCAACAGGTAGAAGACCGCGAGCCCGCCGACGATGTTGACCGCGTTGTAGCGCAGCCACTTCATTGCACTTCCTCCTCGTCGCCCATCAGCGCCTCCGATCCTGCGAAGCGGATGTAGATGACGACGACGACGAGGATCACGAACATCAACATGAACGAGAGCGCCGCCGCGGTCGGATAGTCACGCAGGTTCAGGTACAGCGACTGAATCGCGTTGCCGACCATCGACTGGTTGCTGGACCCGAGGAAGATCACGTTCACGTAGTCGCCGGCGGCCGGGATGAAGGTCAGCAGCGTGCCGGCGACGACACCGGGCATCGAGATCGGAAGCGTCACCCGGAAGAAGGTCTGGGTCGCCGATGAGTAGAGGTCCTTGGAGGCCTCGATCAAGCGCGTGTCGAGCCGCTCCAGGCTCGCGTAGATCGGCAGCACCATGAACGGCAGGAAGTTGTAGGTGATGCCCGCGATCACGGCCGACGGGGTCGCCAGCAGCCGATCCTGGCTGAGCAGCCCGAGCGAGTTGAGAGTGTCGACCACGAACGAGTCGTCGCTGAGGATCGTCGTCCAGGCCAGGGTGCGGATCAGGTAAGTGGTGAAGAACGGCGCTACGACCGCGAACAGCAGGACGTTCTTCCAGCGACCCGCCCGGAAGGCGATCATGTAGGAGAGCGGGTAGGCGATCAGCAGCGCGATCAGCGTCGCCACCCCCGCGTAGTAGAAGGAGCGGATGAAGTTCTCGTCGTAGCGCGACCAGGCGTCGCTGAAGTTCGAGAAGTTCCAGTCGAAGACGAAGCCCGTCTCCAGAGTGCCGCTCCTCAACGCCAGCTCCCCCATGTAGTACATGGGGATGACGAAGAAGACCGCGAGCCAGATCAGGCCCGGCGCCAGCAGCGCATAGGGAATGAGGCGGCGACGCGTCGGGCTCGAGGTACTTCCCTTCATCGAGCCCGTCCGCGCCGCCGCATCAGTGTCTGTCGCTCAGCTCCGGTCCGGTCAGCCGGTGATGACCGACTGGAACTCCTGCTCGACCTCGGCCACGTCCTCGGCGCTGCCGGGCGGGTTCGTCTGGGTCGAGCAATCGGCGGTGAACTCCTCATCCGGGAAGACGAGCTCGCTCTTGGCGGCATCCGAGCCCTGCTCCTCGAGGATCGGCTGCACCCCGTCGACCGGCGTCAGGTAGTAGTTGTAGTCCGCGATCTGAGCCTGGTTCTCCGGGTCGTAGACGTAGTTCATCCACTCATAGGCCGCCGTCGGGTTCTCGGCGCCGACCGGGATCACCATGTTGTCGGACCACAGCATGCAGCCCTCGTCCGGCATCACGAACTGGATGTCGGGGTTGTCGGCCTGCAGCTGGACTGCATCACCGGACCAGCCGATCACGGCGACGGCGTCGCCGTTGGCGAGGTCCTTGGTGTAGTCGTTACCGGTGATCTTGCGGATCTGGCCGGACTCGACGGCGCCGCGGATCTTGTCGATCGCTGCCATCCAGTCCTCGGTCGTCGCATCGGCGGGATCGATCCCGTCAGCCTTCATCACGAGCGGCACGGTGTCGCGCATCTCGCTCAGCATCTCGACCTGGCCCTTGTACTTGGGATCGAACAGGTCGTTGATCGAGGTTACGTCGGGCGCCTCGGACTTGTTGACGACGAGTCCGGTCATGCCGGTCTGCCAGGGCAGCGTGTAGGCGCGGTCGGGGTCGATCGCCGGGCTCTGGAGATCCTCGCGCAGATTGGCCTTGGCGTCGGCCACGGCGTCCTGGTCGAAGTCCTGGAGATAGCCGAGGTCGTACATCTTCTTCGCCATCCAGTCGGTCACGACCATGATGTCGCGGCCGCCCGACTCACCCTGGTCGAGCTGCGGCTGGACCTTGCCGAAGAACTCGGAGTTGTCGTTGACGTCCTCGTTGTACTCGACGGTCAGGCCGGTGTCCTTCTCGAAATCGGGGACCGTCGCCCTGTCGATGTAGAAGGGCCAGTTGGAGACGTTCAGATTCCCCGATGCCTGTCCTTCGGCCTCGGCCGTGGTCACGTCGCCTTCGTTGCCGCCGCCGACGCTGTCGCCGCCGCAGGCGGCCAGGATCAGCGCGGCCGCCAGCACCAGGGCGGTCACCAGCGGCAGGCGGCGCCTGCGCGTGGGCTGTGTGGGTTCTGTGTTCTCCTCGGTCATGTCAGTGAGTCTCCTCTCGTGCGGCGCTCGCGGTCAGGCCGCGCTCGCCTGCTCCTCTTTGTCGGGTTCCGCTCCCACGGTCGATTCACGGACGAGATGCATGTGCTCGGGCGCCCAGCTGAGACGGACGGGAACTCCGCCCCCCGGCAGCAGCTGCCGCTCCGCCTCGTCCGCATTCGGGATAAGCACGGTGAGCCGCACGTCGCCGGCGATTCGCACGATCAGCTGCGTCGCGGTGCCGAGGAAGACCGAGCTCTCGACGGTCCCCTCGACGCTCGGATGGCCGCCGTCGCCGGCATCGTCGCCGCGATGGACGAGGAGCTTCTCGGGGCGAACGACCGCGAAGCAGCTCTCGCCCGTTGCGATTCCGTTGGCGGCCGCCTCGGTGGTGCCGCCCGCTTCGAGCTCGACGGTGGCGCGGTCTCCGCTCGCGGAGACGACCTTTGCGGGCATCAGGTTGGAGACGCCGATGAAGCCGGCGACGAAAGTCGTGGCAGGGCGCTCGTAGACCTCCTCGGGCGGGGCCACCTGCTCGATCACACCCTGATTCATGACCGCGATCCGGTCCGACATCGTCAGCGCCTCTTCCTGGTCGTGCGTGACGTAGACGAAGGTGATCCCAACCTCCTGCTGGATCCGCTTGAGCTCGATCTGCAGCCCCTTGCGCAGCTTCAGGTCGAGGGCGCCGAGCGGCTCGTCGAGCAGCAGCACCTTCGGCAGGTTGACGATCGCGCGGGCGAGCGCCACCCGCTGCTGCTGGCCGCCCGAGAGCTGGTTCGGCTTCCGGCTGCCCTCGTTGGCGAGCCCGACGCGCTCGAGCTCCGCCTGGACCCGGTCGCCGATCTCGGCCTTGTCGACGCCCTTGCGCTTGAGCCCGTAGGCGACGTTCTCGGCGACGGTGAGATGCGGGAACAGCGCGTAGCTCTGGAAGACGGTGTTGGTCGGACGCCTGTGCGCCGGCAGCGCCGCGACATCGTCGCCGTCGATCAGGATCTGGCCCTCGTTCGGTTCCTCGAACCCGGCGATCATCCGCAGCGTGGTCGTCTTGCCGCAGCCACTGGGGCCGAGCATCGTGAAGAACTCGCCCTGGGCGATGTCGAGGTCGATGCCCTGCACCGCCGTGAAGTCGCCGAACCGCTTGACCACCGACCGGAGGGAGACGCTCGCAGTGGCGCCGTCCGCTGTCGCGGGGCCGGCGTCCTCGGGTGTGTGGTTGGTCTCCGTCACCTGTAAGAGCGGACGCGGCGGCGTCCTCCGTGCGCGAACTATGTCCTATCCGTCGGACTTTGCAATGCCCGGATGCCCCAAAGTCCTGCCGCATATTTATACATGGAGTACAACGCAATATCCTCAACTTGAACGATTCTCCCGTTGTGGGCGGCAGATCGGCCGTCTACCGTTGTGCAAACCGTCGAGTCGACCCAACGATCAGGAGAGTGCCCCGATGGCTGTGAGCTTCAAGTCCGAGGATGCCCCGCATCCCCTCAACGTCCGCGGCGAGCAGGGCCCGCTTCAGGAAATGGCCCGTCGCCACCTGTGGATGCACTTCTCGCGAATGGGCGGCTACGACGACGTGCACGAGATTCCGATCATCGCTCGCGCCGAGGGGCCCTATGTATGGGACGAGCACGGCAAGCGTTACCTCGACGGCCTCAGCGCCCTCTTCTGCTGCAACGCCGGCCACGGCCGCCCCGACTACGGTGAGGCCGCGGCCGCCCAGATCCGCGAGCTCGACTTCTACACGAACTGGAGCTACGCGCACCCGCGCTCGATCGAGCTCGCCGAGAAGATCGCCCACCTCGCTCCCGGCGATCTCAACCGTGTCTTCTTCGTCAACTCCGGCTCGGAGGCCGTCGAGTCCGCGATCAAGGTCGCCCGCAACTGGCACCGGGCCCACGGCCGCGGGCAGCGGACGAAGATCATCACCCGCGAGGTCGCCTACCACGGCACGACGATGGGGGCCCTGACCGCGACCGGGTTGACCGACCTGAAAACCCCGTTCGAGCCGACCATGCCCGGCGGCAACCACGTCCCCAACACCCTCTCCTACCGCTGGCCTGAGGACCGCGACCCGCTCTGGGCCGCAGAGAAGATCCGCGAGCGGATCGAGTTCGAGGGCCCGGACACGGTCGCCGCGGTGATCCTCGAGCCGCTGCAGAACGCCGGCGGCTGCATCCCGCCCCAGGAGGGCTACTGGCAGCGGGTCCGCGAGATCTGCGACGAGTTCGGGGTGCTGCTGGTCTCCGACGAGGTGATCTGTTCGTGGGGCCGTCTCGGCCACTACTTCGGCTGCGAGCGCTACGGCTACCAGCCCGACATGATCACGACCGCGAAGGCACTGACCGGCGCCTACATCCCGATGGGCGCGCTGATCACCTCCGACGAGATCTTCGAGCCGTTCGCAAGCGGCAAGGCGAGCTTCGCTCACGGTTCGACCTTCGGCGGCCACCCGGTCGCATCCGCGGTCGCGCTCCGCAACCTCGAGGTGTTCGAGGAGGAGGATCTCTGCGGCCACGTGCTCCGCAAGGAGGGTGAGTTCCGCGGCATGCTCGAGGACCTTCGGGACATCCCGATCGTCGGCGACGTGCGCGGTGACGGCTTCTTCCACGCGATCGAGCTCGTCAAGGATCGTGACACCAAGGAGGCGTTCACCGACGAGGAGGGCGAGTGGCTCTTGCGCGGCTTCCTCTCCGGCGAGCTCTACCAGCGCGGCCTGATCTGCCGTGCCGACGATCGCGGCGACCCCGTGATCCAGCTGGCGCCGCCGCTCGTCTGTGACACCGAGCAGTTCGAGGAGATGCTGGGCGTGCTGCGACCGGTCCTCGAGGAGGCGACCGAGAAGCTCGCCGCCAGGACCTGAGCGGCAACCCGGGTCAGGCGGCCGGAGGCTCGGATGCTCACGGTTCAGGGGTTGCTCGAGGACCTGGCGCTCGAGCCCGCGTTCGAGCTCGGCGCGCCCGCCCGCCAGATTCGCTGGGTCCACATCTCCGAGCTCGAGGACCCGACGCCGTTTCTATCCGGCGGTGAGCTGCTGCTGACGACCGGCATCCATCTGACCTCGGCCGCGCGGCAGCGGCGCTTCGTCAAGCTGCTCGCCGACAGCGGGGCCGCCGGGATCGGGCTCGGCACCGGCTTCGACCACGACGGGCTGCCCGAGGCACTGCGGACCGAGGCCGAGGCCCGCGATCTGGCGCTGTTCGAGGTTCCGTACGAGACGCCGTTCATCGCGATCACCGAACGCGCCTTCACGAAGCTCGTCAACGAGCAGTACGGGGTGCTCGAGCGCGGCATCGAGGTCCACGACAAGCTCGAGCGGCTCGTGCTCGCCGAGCTTGGACTGCCCGAGGTGATGCGAGCGATCGCCGAGAGCGTTGCCGGCGCTGCGCTGCTGCTCGACGAGCGCGGTGGCGAGCTGTCCCGGCATCCCCAGGAGCGGGGGGTCTCGGCCGAGGCCGTCGCATCGATCCGGGACCAGGTGGCGGACCGGTCCGGCGCCGCCCAGCAGGCGATGTTCGTTCCCGCCGAGGGTCCGCTCGCCGGCCGCGCCGTCGCAGTGCCGGTGCCGATCGCCGGGGAGGACCCCCGCGGTCACTGGCTCGTCGTCGTCCGTCGCCGTGGTAAGGCCGGCGATCTCGAGCGGCTCCTGGCACGGCAGGCGGCGATGGCGGTCGCGCTCGAGCTGATGCGTGAACGCGTCGTCCGTGACACCGAGCGGCGCCTCGCCGGCGACGTGCTCGCCGAAGCGCTCGGCGGCAATCTCGGGCCGGAGGAGCTGCGCTCGCGCCTCGCCCCGTTCGGGCTTGGCGGACCGGTTGCGGTCGCCCTGTTCGAGCTCGAGGCCATGCCCGGCGACGCCGACGCCGTCACCGACATCCTTTCGGAGGCCGGCGCGCCGGCGCTTGCCGCGATCAACGCGGCCGCCGGGCGGCCGCTGCTCTGCGCGATCTTCGAGCCCGGCGACGCCGACCCGCTCGAGCTCGCCCGCTCGGCTCGCTCGGCGCTCGAAGAGGACGGGCACCGGCCCGTCCGCGCCGCCGTCAGCCGGGCGGTCCCGACCGACGCACTGCGCCGCGCCTTCCACGAGGCGCGCTGCGCGATGGAGGCGACGCGGGCCAGCAACGGACACGCCCCCGATGTCGCCTCGCACCGCGATCTCGGAGCCTTCACGCTGCTGCTCTCGCTCCAGGACGACGACGCGCTCCGTGCATACGCCGACAACCTGCTGCGGCCGATCGAGGACGGCGAGGGCGACTACGGCCCCGAGCTGTTGCGCTCGCTGGAGGCCTTCATCGAGCGCAACGGGCAGTGGGAGCGGGCCGCGCGCGATCTCTACTGCCACCGGCATACGCTCCGCTACCGGATCCGCCGGGTCGAGGAGCTGACCGGCCGCGACCTCGGTCTGGCGCAGGATCGGATCGAGCTGTGGCTCGCCCTCCGAGCCCGGGAGCTCGTCCGGTGATCTACTTCAGCTTCAGGATCGAGTGCAACCCCACGACAGAGGAGCAGTTCGGATGAAGGTTGGAGTCCCGACGGAGATCAAGCAGGACGAGTACCGGGTGGCGCTGACCGCCGTCGGCGCTCGCGAGCTGGCAGAGCACGGCCACGAGGTCCTCGTCCAGGCCGGCGCCGGCGAGGGAAGCGCGATCAGCGACTCCGACTACGAGGCGCAGGGCGCGAAGATCCTGCCGACCGCCGGCGACGTCTTCGCCGAGGCCGAGCTCGTGCTCGGCGTCAAGGAGCCGCAGCCGGTCGAGGTCGAGATGCTCCGGCCCGAGTCCACCCTCTTCACCTACCTGCACCTGGCCCCCGACCCCGGCCTGACGCAGGGCCTGTGCGACTCGGGCGCGACCTGCATCGCCTATGAGACGGTCGAGGACCGCAACGGCCGCCTGCCGCTGCTGGCCCCGATGAGCGAGGTAGCGGGCAAGATTGCGACCCAGGCCGGCGCCTTCTTCCTCGAGAAGCCGCTCGGCGGCCGCGGCATCCTGCTCGGCGGCGTCCCCGGCGTCGCCGCCGCGAACGTGCTCGTGATCGGCGGCGGTGTCGTCGGCTACAACGCCGCGGTGATCGCGATCGGCATGCAGGCCGACGTCTTCGTCTTCGAGAAGTCGATCGATCGGCTGCGCGACCTCGACGTTGCCTTCGCCGGCCGTTGCTCGACTGTCTACAGCTCGACGCTGGCGATCGAGGAGATGCTGCCCCACGCGGACCTGGTGATCGGGGCGGTCCTGCTGCCTGGCGCCGCCGCCCCGAACGTGATCAGCCGTGAGCACCTCGGGCTGATGAAGCGCAACGCGGTACTCGTCGACGTCGCGATCGACCAGGGTGGCTGCTTCGAGACCTCCCGGCCGACGACGCACGCCGACCCGACCTTCGAGGTCGACGGGATCACGCACTACTGCGTCGCGAACATGCCCGGCGCCGTGCCGATCACCTCGACCTACGCGCTCACCAACGCGACGCTTCCCTACGTGCTCGCGCTTGCCGATCATGGGCTCGCCGGCGCGATCGGCAAGGACCCTGGCCTGCGACCCGGGATCAACGTCGCGGCCGGCAAGGTCACGCACCCGGCCGTCGCCGAGGCAGTCGGGGCGAGCTACGTTCCTCCGGAGGAGGCGCTCGGCTTCGACGCCGTCCCCGCCGCATAAAGCTCGGCCGGGCGAGATCGTGGACAGCTTCCGCAACTTCATCGACGGCGAGCTCGCGGACCCCGCCGAGGGCGGCAGCGAGGAGGTAATCAACCCCGCCACCGGCGAGGCGATCGCCACGGCGCCGCTCTCGACCGGGCCCGACGTCGACCGAGCGGTTACCGCGGCGCGCAGGGCCTTCGACGGCTGGGCGACGACGACGCCGATGGAGCGCTCGACCGCGCTGCACCGGCTCGCGGACCTGATCGAGGAGAACGCCGGCCTGCTCGCCGATCTCGAGGTCGGTGAGGCGGGCAAGCCGCGCCACGCCTTTCTCGAGGACGAGATCCCGGTGATGGCCGACAACCTGCGCTTCTTCGGCGGTGCCGCGCGCACCCTCTCCGGCCAGGCGGCCGGCGAATACCTCGAGAACCGGACCTCGATCATTCGCCGCGAGCCGGCCGGGGTGGTCGGTCAGATCACGCCGTGGAACTACCCGCTGATGATGGCGATCTGGAAGTTCGGACCGGCGCTGGCGGCGGGCTGCACCGTGGTCCTGAAGCCGGCCGAGACGACGCCGCTCGGGACTCTGAAGCTGGCGGAGCTCGCGGCCGAGGCCTTCCCGGCCGGCGTCCTCAACGTGATCGGCGGCCACGGCGACCCGGCCGGCTCGGCGCTGGTCACGCACCCCGACGTCGACATGGTCTCGCTGACCGGGTCGCCGGAGACCGGCAAGTGGATAGCGGCGCACGCGGCCGACACGCTCAAGCGCGTCCACCTCGAGCTCGGCGGTAAGGCCCCGGTGATCGTCTTCGACGACGCCGACCTCGAGTCCGCGATCGAGACGATCGGCGGTGCCGGCTTCTACAACGCCGGCCAGGACTGCACGGCTGCGACGAGGGTACTCGCCGCGGGCTCCGTCTATGACGACGTCGTCAACGGCCTCTCCGGACAGGCTCGCGGCCTCGTGCTCGGCGACACCTTCGATGCGGCGACGACGCTTGGTCCGGTCAACTCCGCCCGGCAGCGCGAGCGCGTCGAAGGCTTCTTCGAGCGCAAGCCCGACCACGCCGAGATCGTCACCGGCGGCGGCCGTCCCGAGCTGCCCGGCTACTTCGTCGAACCGACCGTTGTCGCCAACCTGACCCAGGACGACGAGATGGTCCAGAACGAGATCTTCGGCCCGGCGATCACCGTTCAGCGCTTCGACGACGAGGCGAAGGCGATCGAGTGGGCGAACGGGACCAAGTACGGCCTGGCGTCGTCGGTCTTCACCCGGGACGTCGGCCGCGCGATGCGCGTCGCCAACGCGCTGCGCTTCGGCGTCGTCTGGGTCAACGACCACATCACCTTCTGCTCGGAGATGCCGCATGGCGGGCTCAAGCACTCCGGCTACGGCAAGGACATGTCGATCTACGGGGTTGAGGACTACACCGAGATCAAGCACGTGATGGTCAACCTCGAGCGTTGAGTGGCGCCGGCGCGCGGGTCCTGCTCGCGACGCTGCTCGCCGGCCTCGCCCTCGGCGCCTGCGGCGAGAAGGAGGAGACGAACGCGGCTGCGGGAGCCGGCGCTGAGACGACGGTTACGGCGTCGCCCCCCGCGACGCAGCCCCCCGCCGACTGGATCGTCGCCGCCGACGGTCTCTGCTCGAGCGCGATGGCCGAGCAGGAGAGGATCCGCCGCGAGCTCGGCGGCACGCAGGTGACGCTGTCGGACCGGGCGCGGCTGCTGGTAGACCTGGCACCGCCACGCGAGCAGCTCGCCGAAGAGTTGGCGGCGCTGCCGCCCCCCGAGCAGCAGCGCGCTGCCGCTCGCAGGCTCGTTGCCGCGGCCGAACGGCGGGCCCGCGCGAGCACCGAGGCGGGCCGCCTCTACGAGGACGACGGCCCGCGCCGGCTGATCGCAGCGGCAGCGGCGGCCGAGCACGACGAACGCGAGCGGTTCGTGGAGATCGCCGACGGGATCGGGATGACCGACTGCGCCGAGATCCTCAGCGCCGCCGGCGAGCGCCGCGTCGTCGCGGCGATCGAGCAGGGGCTCGGTTCTGGTGACGCCGCCGAGCGCTGCGCCACCTTCGGCCGGCGCTTCCTGACCGAGCTCTACGGAGGCGGCAAGCGGGCTTGTGTGGTTGCCGGCGCGGACCGCTCCGCGACCGGGATCGTCACCGTCGGCGTCGCCGAGGGCATCGACGACGTCTTCGCCCTCGCGGTCGCGAAGGTCACCGGCAGCGGCGAGCCGCAGATCTTCCGGGTCCGCCTCACCTACGAGGACGGGGCCTACAAGATCGACAAGCTCGACTAGGGACCGCGCTCTCAGACGCCGACCGCCCGCAGCGCGGCCGTCAGGCCGGCCGCGACGAGGATCGCCGGCAGCAGCGCCGACGGGCGCCGGATCAGGATCAGCCCGGCAGCGACGACGCCCGCGAGGCTGGCGCTGACCTCGAGCTCGCCCTCGAGCCCGACGGTCTCGACGACGATCAGCGCGCTGAGCAGGGCTGGGGCGAGCAGGTCGACGACGCCGGCCAGCCGGTCCGGAAGCTGACGCCCCCCCATCAGGGCGGGCCCCGAGGCGCGGATCGCCGCCGAGGTCAGCGCGAGGCCGATGATCACGATCCAGGCGTCGCTCATGGTCCCGTCCCCGGCGATCGTTTGTTGCGATCGAGGCCGACGAGCGCGGCCAGGCAGGCGGCGATCACGGGCACGCCGGGAGGTGCGATCGGAATCAGGAGCAGCGCAATGAAGGCGCCGAGCAGGGCCGCGGCGATCCCCTTGCGCGTCCGCGAGACGTCGCCCTCGAGCAGCAATGCGAGGAAGAAGGCGGGAAAGATCGCGTCGAGTCCGAGCGCGTCGGGGTCGCCGATCAGGTCGCCGGCTGCGACGCCGATCACCGTGCCAACCACCCAGCCCAGGTACATCGGCACGGTTGCGCCGATCATGAACCGGTGGTCGAAGCGGCCGTCGCCGCGCATCGAGGCCGCCCACGAGAAGTCGACCAGGGCCTGTGCGGTCAGCGCCCGCCGTGCCCAGCCGCCTTCGAGCGATGGAGCGAGGGCGAGACCCATCGGCACATAGCGTGAGTTGAGCAGGATCCCGGCGAGGATTGCCGCGAGCGGCCCGCCGCCCGCGGCAAGCACGGCGATCGCCCCGAACTGGGCCGAGCCGGCGAAGACGATCGCCGACATCACGATCGCCTCGAGTCCGCCGATCACCGGCGTGGCGAGGACGCCGAACGACATCGCCAGGGCCAGCCCCGCGATCGCGACCGGGAACCCGGTCCGCAGCCCGTCCCGGAAGGAAGGGTGACTGCTCAGTTCCCGCATCGCCCGATTCTCACGCCTGCGCGGGGTCGTCGAGAGCAGGGCGATCGGCGATTGTCCTAGGCGCCGACGGCGCCTGGCTCAGAACTTCTTGTTGAAGTGCCGCTTGGCGAAGCCGCGGGAGGAGCGCATCTCCTTGCTCCATCCGGGGCCGTCGCCGGGGGTCATCGAGGTGTCCCAGCGGAGGCCGGCGACGACTGCGTAGGTGTGGCCGGAGTGGGCGTAGACCGTGATCCATTTGCCCTTGCCGCGGCGACCCCAGCTGCGTGCGAGGGTGCCGGAGTCCATCGGCGTCTTCAGCATCCTCGCACCGCGCAGCATGTAGCTGACCGCGCCGGAGCAGTCGTAGCCGTTGTCCTTGAAGCTGCCGTGACCGCCGCCCCACACGTAGGGCTTGCGGTGGATCTCATTCGCGGCCTTGATCGCCTTGACGACGCGCCTTGGGGCGTTGTCCGGGGGCACGGCAATGCCGTTCTTCTTCAGCTTCGCCTTGCCGGGCTTGCCGCTGGTGCCGTCGGCGGCGATGCCACCGGCAGCGCCGGCAGGCGCTGCGGAGAACGTCAGGAGGAGCGCGACGACCGCGGCAACGACGAGGAAAACCGTGACAGCCACGATCGGATCTAGCTCTTGGAGTCTCTTGCGAAGCATGAGAAAGAAAACGGCCGCGTCGTGGAGGGGCTCTCCAGTGCCCGGCTGGTGCCGGACGGGGACGCGGTGAGGGCGGAACCCTAACACGTTGCTAACGGTTCTGCAAAGGGGTGCTCACACTCGGGCGCCTGAACCCGCCGCAAAGGGCGTGGTTGCGGGAAATAACTGATGTCAACCTGGCCCGCTGATCGCGGCCCGCCGCCCGGCTGCGGCAGGTAGGTTGGGGACCGATGGCAGAACCTCAGATCGAGGGCAAGGGGCGACCTCGAGCTCGGACCGGGAGTGACGATGAAGATCAACGGGAAGACCGCGCTGCTGACCGGCGCCACGGGCGGCCTCGGCCGCGCGATCGCACAGGAGCTGGCGCTGCGGGGCGCGACTCTTCTGCTCAGCTCGCGCAAGGCGGACGAGCTCGCAGAGCTGGCGGCCTCGCTTCCGGGTGAGGGGCACCGCACGATCGTCTCCGACCTCGGCGACGAGGGCGCGGGCGAGGCCCTCGCCACCGCGGCCGCCGAGCACGGGCAAGTCGACGTCTTCGTCGCCAACGCGGGCCTGCCCGGAACCGGCCGCATCGAGGAGCTGACGCCGGAAGGGATCATCCGGGTCCTGCACGTCAACCTCGAAGCCCCGATCCGGGCGACCCGGGCGATGCTGCCGGGGATGCTCGAGCGCGGCGAGGGGCACTTCGTATACGTCTCCTCGCTCGCCGGCAAGGCCCCGTCGCCCCGATCGGCGATGTACAACGCCTCCAAGTTCGGCCTGCGCGGCTTCACGCTCGCCTTCCGCCAGGACCTGCGGGGGACCGGCGTCGGCGCCTCGCTGGTGCTGCCGGGCTTCATCCGGGACGCCGGCATGTTCGCGGACGCCGAGATGGAGGCGCCGCCGGGCATGGGCACCTCGACTCCCGGTGCGGTGGCCGAGGCGGTCATCGAGGCGATCGAGACCGACAAGGCGGAGATCGTCGTCGCGCCACCCCAGCAGCGGGCGGTGGCCGCGCTCGGCGCGACCTTCCCGCGGCTCGCGGCCGCCTTCCAGCGCGGCAGGGGCGAGCGGATCGCTGAGCAGCTTGCCGAGAAGCAATCGGTCAAGCGCTGAGGTTCCAGCGGCCTGAGGCGGGTATCGAAAAGGAGGACACTTGAAGTGACCCACGCACCCGACGAGAAAGGAAGCCGAGAATGGGATCCGATGAACGAGACGAGGTAGCCAGCCCCGAGTTGCTCGCCCGCAGGGCCGAGGAGATGCGCGCCGTCGAGGAGGCCGGCGGTGGCGAGTCGGAGGGCTTCGAGCAGGCCGAGGAGGCGCTGATCAAGCAGGCCGAAGGCGGTCGCGGCGGGCATCCGCTCGGCGACGGCTTCCCGCCCGAGGAGAGCGACCCCGCCGATCACACGGCCTACGGCGATGCCGACGAGGTCGCAAGCGATGTCGACGAGAAGCCCGACAACCCGAGTGAGCTGCGCGGGTCGTAGAGTCTGAGCGAAGCCTCAGGCAGCGAAGAAGGAGTCACTAGATGTCGAACAGCTACGGAGCCCGCTCCACCCTCGACGTGGGGGGTAAGGAGTACGAGATCCACCGTCTCGACGCGCTCCAGGAGAAGTTCGACGTCGCCAGGCTCCCGTACTCGATCAAGGTCCTGCTCGAGAACGTCCTCCGGCTCGAGGACGGCGAGTCGGTCACCGCCGCCGACGTCGAGACGATCGCGAAGTGGGACGCGAAGGTGGAGCCCAGCGACGAGATCCCGTTCCAGCCGGCCCGCGTCCTGATGCAGGACTTCACCGGCGTGCCCGCCGTCGTCGACCTGGCGGCGATGCGGGACGCGATGGACGAACTCGGCGCCGACGCGACCAAGATCAACCCGCTCGTACCCGTCGACCTCGTGATCGATCACTCGGTCCAGGTCGACGCCTTCGGCAACGCCCGGGCCTTCGCTATCAACGCCGAGAAGGAGTTCGAGCGCAACCAGGAGCGCTACGAGTTCCTGCGCTGGGGCCAGACCGCGTTCGACAACTTCAGCGTCGTGCCGCCCGCCACGGGCATCTGCCATCAGGTCAACCTCGAGTACCTCGGCCGCGTCGTCTGGAGCAGCGACTCCGATGGCACGCTCAGTGCCTATCCCGACACACTCGTCGGCACCGACTCGCACACGACGATGATCAACGGCCTCAGCGTGCTCGGCTGGGGTGTCGGTGGCATCGAGGCTGAGGCGGCGATGCTCGGCCAGCCGATCTCGATGCTGCTGCCACAGGTGATCGGCTTCCGGCTCGAGGGCGAGCTGCCAGAGGGCGGCACCGCGACTGATCTCGTCCTGCGCGTGACGGAGATGCTGCGCGAGAAGGGCGTCGTCGGCAAGTTCGTCGAGTTCTACGGCCCCGGCCTGCCCAGCCTCGGCCTTGCCGACCGGGCGACGCTCGGCAACATGTCGCCGGAGTTCGGGTCGACCTGCGCGATCTTCCCGCCCGACGCCGAGACGCTCCGCTACCTCGAGTTCACCGGGCGCCCGACCGAGACGATCGAGCTCGTCGATGCCTACACGCGCGAGCAGGGCCTCTTCCACGGCGACGACTACGAGGAGCCGACCTTCTCGGACACGCTCGAGCTCGACCTCGGCGACGTCGAGCCCGCGATCGCCGGCCCCAAGCGGCCCCAGGACAGGATCTCGCTGACCAACTCGAAGCAGGCCTTCTTCGAGACCCTCGCCGGCTACAGCGAGGGCGCCGCGAGGGCACTCGGCAACGGCGTCGACGAGGCCAACGCCGAGAGCTTCCCGGCCTCCGATCCGCCCTCGCCCGACAACGAGAGCGATGAGAGCGGCAAGCCGGCCGGTCAGCCTTCGGGCGACCCCGGTGCCGCCGCGGCGGCGGTCGCCGAGCGCTGCAGCGACGACAAGGTCGAGGTCAGCTACGAGGGTGAGACCTTCGACCTCGACCACGGTCGCGTCGTGATCGCCGCGATCACCAGCTGCACCAACACCTCGAACCCCTCGGTGATGATTGGCGCCGGGCTGATCGCCCGCAACGCGCTCGAGCGCGGGCTGCAGAGCAAGCCCTGGGTGAAGACCTCGCTGGCGCCGGGCTCGACGGTGGTCACCGACTACCTCGAGCAGTCCGGGCTCGACGCCTCGCTCGACGGCCTCGGCTTCAACCTCGTCGGTTACGGCTGCACGACCTGCATCGGCAACTCCGGGCCGCTGCCGGATCCGATCTCCGAGGCAGTCAACGACAAGGACCTCGTCGTCTGCTCGGTGCTCTCCGGCAACCGCAACTTCGAGGGCCGGATCAGCCCCGACGTCAAGGCCAACTACCTGGCATCGCCGCCGCTCTGCGTCGCCTATGCGCTCGCCGGGCGGATGGACTTCGACTTCGAGGCGGAGCCGCTCGGGACCGACGCCGACGGCGTCGACGTCTACCTCAGGGATCTGTGGCCCTCCTCGCAGGAGATCAAGGACACCGTCGCCGAGGCGGTCAAGGCCGACATGTTCAAGAAGAACTACGCCAACGTCTTCGACGGCGACGAGACCTGGCAGGCGATCAAGGTGCCCGAGGGCGACCGCTACGACTGGCCCGACTCCACCTACGTGCGCCGCCCCCCGTTCTTCGAGGGCATGGACCCCGAGCCGGCGCCGCCGAAGCCGATCGAGGGCGCCCGCGTGCTCGCGAAGCTGGGCGAGTCGATCACGACCGATCACATCTCGCCCGCCGGCGCGATCAAGAAGGACTCGCCGGCCGGCCGCTGGCTGATCGAGCAGGGCGTCGAGCCCGGCGACTTCAACTCCTACGGCTCGCGCCGCGGCAACCACGAGGTGATGATGCGAGGCACGTTTGCGAACGTCCGCCTCCGCAACCAGCTCGTCGATCGCGAGGGCGGCTGGACCCGCCACATGCCCTCCGGCGAGGAGATGTTCATCTACGACGCGGCGATGAAGTACGCGGGCGAGGGCGTGCCGCTCGTCGTGCTCGCCGGGCCCGAGTACGGGTCGGGCTCCTCCCGCGACTGGGCCGCCAAGGGCACGCTGCTGCTCGGGGTGCGGGCCGTGATCGCGGTCAGCTTCGAGCGCATCCACCGGTCGAACCTGATCGGCATGGGGGTGCTGCCGCTGCAGTTCCCCGACGGCGAGTCGGCGGATTCGCTCGGCCTCACCGGCGAGGAGCGGTTCACGATCGGCGAGCTCGACGTGGCGACCTCGACCGAGGTCGAGGTGACGGCCGAGCGCGACGAGGGCGATCCGGTCACGTTCACCGCTCGGGTCCGGCTCGACACGCCGAACGAGCGGCACTACTACCGCAACGGCGGCATCCTCCATCGGGTCCTGCGCGACCTCCGTTGAAGTCCGAACTTATCCGCGGTCTTTCCGAAACCGGCTATCTCGGTCTAGGGTAGATTTAACTCTCGTCCCCGGTTAGTCCCGCCTCCGGGGGCGGAACGCGTCGGCATCCCTCCCTGGCTACCGACGCGCTGGTGGAGTGCGGGCCGCGTGGACCCCCTGCCTCCCGCGGCCCCGCTCCACCGTTTTCGCGGGCTGGGAGGCCGACATGCGGCGTCATCGGTCGCCCGGCATAGCGCTGCTATTGCCGGGCTCCCTCTTCCTTGCCTGTCGACCTCCCAGCCTCGCGAAAAACCTCGTCCTTCGGGGGGCCGTCCTTTCTGGCCTCGAAATCGGCTCGTTCGCTCTTCTCCTTGCGCTCGATGTACTCGACTCCGAGCGAGCTGCCGACCGGGCCGACGGGGGTGAGGGCGGAGGCGAGTAGCCAGAAGGGGACCTCGCGGCGCATGACGGCGATCCAGATCAGGATGCAGAGCAGGATGAAGCCGATGCCGTGCGACATGCCGAAGATGAAGGTGGCGTGCTCGAGGCCCGGGATCGCCCAGACGATCAACAGACCGCCGAAGATCGCGAGCTCGATCAGAGAGACGCGCTTGACCCACGGGAACAGAGCGCCGGTCGTCCGCGACTGGAACTCCTGCTCGCCTAGCGCGGAGGGGTCTGGGGCCTGCTCGTCCATGCGCGGGAGAGGCTAGATAACCGGGCTCGGCGGCCGGGGTGCGACCGCGGGGCGGGGCGGCGGGGCCTGACACCGCGTACAAGCGCAGCGGGGGAGGTGTGGACCGCGGGACAACCATCGGCCGCGCGGTGGCGTTCAGACTGCTCAGCAGTGAACACGACTTCCTCCATAACAACGAAGAGGATCGGAGAGCGGGCAATCGCCCGCGTTCGGGAAGCCCGTCGCTCAGTAGGGCGCGGGCGCCACGATCACTGCTCGGACTGTGGCTCCGAGCGTGCGTCCCGGGATGTCTCGTGTCCCTGTCCGAGTTGCGGTTCGGGCATGGCGCGGATCTCCCGTCAACAGGGGCGCGCGTTCGCATAGACCCGGTACCCGTTCCTCTCCCCGTGGGTGCCGCGTCGGCCCCGGTTGTCGAAAGACAGCCGGGGCCTTCGCATTTGAGGGCCTCAGCCCGTGAGGGCCGTAAGCACGATCCGCTCCTGCTCAGAGCGGTGCGCGGCGGGGTAGCCCTCCGAGGGCGACGCGCGCTCGGGGCGGCCGATGTAGCGGAAGCCGATGTCCTCGGGGAGGATGTCGGGCATCCGGCGTGCCATCACCGACCAGCAGCCCATGTTCTTGGGCTCTTCCTGGAGCCAGACGATCTCGGTCAGGTTCGGGTAGGTCGCGATCAGCTCGCGCAGCTGCGCCTTCGGGAACGGGTAGATCAGCTCGACCCGCGCCAGGGCCACGTTCTTGGCGCTCTCACGGCGGTCGTGGTTGGCGAGGTCGTAGTAGACCTTGCCCGAGCAGAGCACAAGCCGCGTGACCGCCTCGCGGTCTTCGATCTGCGGGTCGTCGAGCACGAACTGGAAGGAGCCGTCGGTCAGGTCGGTCAGCTTCGAGGCGGCGTCGGGCAGGCGCAGCAGGCCCTTCGGGGTGAAGACGACGAGCGGCCGCGGCTTCGCGATCCGCGCCTGCCGGCGGATCAGGTGGAAGTACTGGGCGGCGGTGGTCGGGTTGGCGAGCCGCATGTTCCCCTCGGCGGCGAGCTGCAGGAAGCGCTCGATCCGGGCGCTCGAGTGCTCCGGCCCCGAACCTTCGTAGCCGTGCGGCAGCAGCATCGTCAGCCGCGTGCGCTGACCCCACTTCGACTCGGCGGAGGCGATGAAGCTGTCGATGATTACCTGGGCCGAGTTCGAGAAATCACCGAACTGCGCCTCCCAGAGGATCAGACTCTCGGGCGAGGCGGCGCTGTAGCCGAACTCGAAGCCGAGGCAGGCGGTCTCCGAGAGCGGGCTGTTGTGGATCTCGAACGGAGCGAGGGCCCCGCTCAGGTTCTGGATCGGCGCGTACTTGAGGCCGGTCTTCTCATCGTGCAGCACCAGGTGGCGGTGCGAGAAGGTGCCGCGCTCCACGTCCTGACCGGTGAGGCGGATGTGGGTGCCCTCGGTCAGCAGCGATGCAAAGGCGAGGCTCTCGGCGTGGCCGTACTCGATCGGTCCGTCCTCGAGCACCTCGAGGCGGCGCATCAGCGGCTTGCGCAGCTTCTTGTGGAGCGCGAAGGTGTCGGGGAAACTGAGCAGCTCCTCGTTCAGGGTCCGCACCCGCTTCTCGGAGACCTTGGTCTCGACGTCGGGGCTCTTCGTCCGGTCGAGTTCGCCGGTGCCGGTGCCTGCCACCGTCGGGTCCTCGAACTCGCCGCGCTCGATCTTGCCCTTGAGGTCCTTGTGGAAGCCGCCGAGCTCGTCCCGGCGGGAGTCGGCGCGCTCGCTGACGTCAGCCTCGCTGACGACGCCCTCCTTGACCAGCTCGGTCGCGTAGAGCTCGCTGACCGGCGGGTGCTTCTTGATCTGCGCCGCCATCTCCGGCTGCGTGTAGGCGGGCTCGTCGGTCTCGTTGTGGCCGTAGCGGCGGTAGCCGATCAGGTCGATCACGAAGTCGCGGCCGAACTCCTTGCGGTAGCCCATCGCCAGTCGGATCGCGGCGATGCAGTTCTCGGCGTCGTCGGCGTTGACGTGGATGATCGGGACGTTGAAGCCCTTTGCCATGTCCGAGGCGTAGGGGGTCGAGCGGCCCTCGTGCGGGTCGGTCGTGAAGCCCACCTGGTTATCGGTGATGATGTGGATCGTGCCGCCGGTCGAGTAGCCCTCGAGACTCTGCAGGTTGAGCGTCTCGGCGACCACGCCCTGGCCCGGGAAGGCGGCGTCGCCGTGCAGCAGCACCGGTACCGCCAGGTGCGGATCGTGGTGCAGTCGCGGGCCGGCGTGGCCGGTCTGCGCGGCGCGGGCGCCGCCGGTGACGACCGGGTCGACGAACTCGAGGTGCGAGGGGTTCGGGTACATCCGCACCTTGATGTCGCCCTCGCCCGTCTCGAGGATGCCCTCGGCGCCGTGGTGGTACTTGACGTCGCCGGTGCCGCCGGCGCGCAGGGCGTCGGTCCGCTTGACCGCGTCGAGTGCCTTGGCTCCCTCGAACTCGGCCATGATCGACTGCAGCGAGCGGCCGAGGTTGTGGGCGAGGACGCTGAGCCGGCCGCGGTGGGCCATGCCGATCACGACCTCCTCGGCGCCCTCCTTCTTGGCGAGGGCGGCGATCTCGTCGATCATCGGGACCGTCGTATCGAGGCCCTCGATCGAGAACATCTTCTGGCCGAGGTAGGCCTTCTGCAGGAAGCGCTCGAACTGGAAGACCTCGACGAGGCGGCTGAGCAGCCGCTGCTTCTCCTCGCCGGCGAGCGGCCGCCGGTGGGCTCCGGTCTCGATCATGTCGCGCAGCCACATCCGCTGCTGATGTGAGGAGAGATGCTCGAACTGGTAGGCGATCTTGCCGCAGTAGGCCTCGCGCATCCGCGGCAGCGCGTCGAGCAGGGTCTCGCCGTCGACGCCGATCCGGAGGATGTGGGCCGGGATCCTTCCCATCAGGTCCGGGGTCAGGTTGAGGTTCTCGGGCTCCAGCGCCGGGTCACCCTTCGCTTCGCCGCCGAGCGGGTTCAGGTCGGCGGCGAGATGACCGTGGGTCCGGTAAGCCTTCAGCAGCGAGGTCGCGGCCTGCACACCCTGCAGCAGCTCCTCGTCGACCTGGCCGTGAGAGACCGAGGTCGTCGGAGCGGCCGGGGCGCCGGCGGCCAGCGGCGGCGCCGAGGCGGACTCTGCATGAGCGGTGCTGACGACCGAGGGGGAGACGTCGAGGTCGGCGGCGACGCGCTCGTAGAACTCGTCTTCGCCCTGCAGGAGGGCGTCGATCTGCTTGAGGAAGTTGCCCGACTCCGCGCCCTGGATGATCCGGTGGTCGTAGGTCGAGGTCATCGTCATGATCCGCGAGACCCCGAGCGCCTTGAGCTTGTCCGGCGGCGTGTGGGTCCACTCCGGCGGGTAGGCGATCGACCCGGTCGCGATGATCGTGCCCTGGCCCGTCATCAGGCGCGGGACCGAGGCGACCGTTCCGATCCCGCCCGGGTTCGTGAGCGTGATGTTGGTTCCCTGGAAGTCGTCGGCGGTGAGCGAGTTCTCGCGCGTCTTGCGGATCAGGTCCTCGTAGTAGCTGTGGAAGCCGGCAAAGTCGAGCGCGTCGGCACCCTTGATCGCCGGGACCATCAGCGCCCGCGAACCGTCCTTTTTCTCGACGTCGACGGCGATGCCGAGGTTGACGTGCTCGTTCTCGATCACGTGCGGCTTGCCGTCCTGCTCGACGAACGAGCGCGACATCACTCGCCACTTGCGGCCGGCCTCGACGATCGCCCAGGCGATCAGGTGAGTGAACGAGACCTTGGTGCCGCGCTCGGCCAGGGCGCCGTTCAGGGCTTTGCGCTTGGCCCAGATCGTGTCGACGGGAAGCGTGCGGAAGGAGGTGGC
Source organism: uncultured Solirubrobacterales bacterium (assembly GCA_963793415.1). Lineage (GTDB taxonomy): Bacteria > Actinomycetota > Thermoleophilia > Solirubrobacterales > 70-9 > CAXMST01. Next base: position 797,743 of record CAWCAC010000002.1, read on the forward strand.
GGTCGGGATCGAGCGGCTCTCGTCCATCGCCTTCGCGAGCGAGGCGGCGGGACCCTTGAGACGGCGGGCCTCGACCGCGCCTGTGGCGGCGGCGGCGCCGTTGCCGGAGCCGAGCACGTCCTCCTTGGTCACCTTGCCGGCCTCGCCGGTGCCCTTGACCGAGCCGAGATCGACACCCTGAGCGGCCGCGATTCGGCGGGCGAGCGGCGTCGCCCGGCCCGAGGTGTCGACCTCGGCACCCGAGTCGGCTTCGGCGGGCGCGGCTTCCGTCGCCGCGCCGTTGCCGGCGCTCGCCGAGGAGGCGTCGGCGCCGGCCTGCATCCGCGCCAGCGCCTCGCCGACCTTGACGACGTCGTCCTCGCCCTTGAGAAGCTCGGTGATCGTGCCGGCCGCCGGGGCCGGTACCTCGGCGTCGACCTTGTCGGTCGAGACCTCGACGATCGTGTCGCCCTCGGCGACGGTGTCGCCGACCGCGACCTGGTACTCGAGCACGGTCCCCTCGGTCACGGACTCGCCCATCTCGGGCATCGTGATCTCGACCTCGGCGCCGGCGTCCGCACCGCCGCCATCTGAGCCGTCACCGCCGGACTCGTCGCCGTGCTGCTCGGTCGGGGCATCGGGGCCTCCGCCGAGGTCGGCATCGCCCTCGCCCGTGCCCTCGACGAGGTTGCTCCCGTCTGAGCCGCTGTCGGCGCTATCACCGGATTCGTCGGCCTCAGCCTGCTCGCTCGCGCTGCCGTTGGAGGCGGCCGAGGCGCCGTCGCCGGCGGCCATCTCGGCGAGCGCCTCGCCGACCTTCACGTCCTCGTCCTCGGCCTTGAGAATCCTGGTGATCGTGCCGTCGGCGGGGGCCGGCACCTCGGCGTCGACCTTGTCGGTCGAGACCTCGACGATCGTGTCTCCCTCGGAGACGGAGTCGCCCTCGGAAACGTGCCACTCGAGCACGGTCCCCTCGGTCACGGACTCGCCCATGGCGGGCATTTCGATGGAGACGTTCCCGTTAGCGCTCATCGGGAATCTGAGGGGTCTGTGAGTCGTTCACCGGTAGACACTGACTATATGCAAGTGCACAAGCTGCCGTATGCCCTTGCCACTGGTGAAAAGGATCGCTCGCACGATGCGGCGGCGAGCGCGCCCGATCGCCTCCCGCCGCCGCCCGTGATCAGGAGCTCTCCGGGGGCACGTAGAGCTGCAGATCGTTGCCTTCGCTGTCTTTGAAGGTTGCAACCCGGCCCCATGGATGGTCGCTGATTCCGCCTGCGGCCGCGCCTTCGAAGAGGTACCCGGCATCCGCACCGGTAACCCGGCCGGTGCCGCTCAGCCCTCGCGGGCGGCACCGAAGCGGGCGATCGCTTCCGCCCGCGACTCCTTCAGGTCGACGAGCGGCTCGGGATAGTCGTCGCCGATCAGGCAGCTCGCCTCGCGCTGGACCTCCTCGGGCGCCTCCCAGGGCGCCGCAAGGTGGTTGTCGGGGAAGGCATCGAGCTCGGGAACCCAGCGGCGCACGTAGGTCCCGTCCGGATCGAAGCGCTGCTGCTGGCGGACCGGGTTGAAGACGCGGAAGTACGGCTGCGGGTCGACGCCGACCGACGCCGCCCACTGCCAGTTGCCGTTGTTCTGGCTCTCGTCGCCGTCGAGCAGGTGCTCCATGAAGTGGGACTCGCCCTCGCGCCAGTCGATCAGCAGGTTCTTGGTCAGGTAGGAGGCGACCGCCATCCGCACCCGGTTGTGCATCCATCCCTCCTCGAGCAGCTGCCGCATGCCGGCGTCGATCCACGGCACACCCGTGCGGCCCTGCTTCCAGGCGGCGAGGTCCTCGGCGCTGGAGCGCCAGCGCAGGCCGCGCATGCGCTCGTCGTACTCCTTGGTCCGGTTGGCAGGGAAGTGGCGGATCACGTTGAGCCAGAAGTCGCGCCAGCCGACCTGGCGGCGCAGCTCGAGCGCGCCCTTCGTGCCGCGGCCGAGCAGCGCCAACTCGAGCTCGCGGGCCGAGACGGTGCCGAAGTGCAGGTGGGGCGAGAGCCGCGTCGTCGCGTCCTCGCCCGCGAGGTCGCGGACCCGGTGGTAGTCGTCGGCGCGGGCGACAGCGGCCCGCATCCGCTCCCGTCCCGCCCTCTCTCCCGGGCCGAACTCCTGCGCAACCCGCTTGGCACGGGCGCCGATCCCGAGCGTGCGTTCGCTCGCGGCCCTGCCAACCTCGATCCGCGGCGAGTCGATCTTGCGCGGTCGCCTCGCGAGATCGCGGCGACCTGACCGGGACCAGGCGCGGTAGAAGGGCGTGAAGACGCGGTAGGGACCGCCCGACCCGGTCTCGATCGTGGCGATCTCCGCGCAGGAGATCCCCGTGTGGCCGACGAGCTCTACCCCGTCGGGCTCGAGCCGTTCCTGGACGCGGCGATCGCGGCCGCGGGCGTGGGCGGTGTGGTCGCGATTGACGTGGACTTCGCTGGCGCCGCACTCGCGCGCCAGTCGCGGGATCTGGACGGCGGGGTCGCCGGAGCGGTAGTGCAGGCGGCTGCCGGCCGCGCGCAGCCCTTCGTCGAGCTCGCGCAGTGATGCGAGCAGAAAGGCGTTGCGGTTGGCGCTCGCGTGGCGGCCGGAGTGGAGGCCGCGTTCGAAGCAGAAGACCGGGACGACCTCGCCGACCGCGCAGGCGGCGGCCAGCGCCGGGTTGTCGTTGAGCCTCAGGTCCCGCCTGAACCAGGCGATCGCGACGTCAGCCATTCCCCGCGTCTACCCCAGGCGAGCGATCAGGAAAACCTCGTTCGCCGGCGTGTCGAAGACATCGCGGACGAGGTAGTCGCGGGCGGGGCCGCTGCCTTCGCACCAGCCGCAGGCGAGCTCGGTTCCGACCGACAACGGGCGCTCGATCGGGACCGGCTTCGAGCAGCTCGGGCAGACCATCGCACCGTGGGCTAGCTGCTCGACCCCGTGCTCGATCAGCCGATGGTCGGAGCCGAGGTCGGTGACCCTGACGTCGCCACCGCCTCCGACCGGATCCTCGCCGATGTGACGGTGAATGGCCATCGCCCAGAGTGTAGGGTCCGGGTCGTCTATTCCTGGACGCCGGAGGAGAGAGAATGGGTTACTTCGTAACTGGTGCGACCGGGTTCATCGGGCGCAACCTCGTTGAGCTCCTGCTCGAGCGCGAGGGGACGATCTACGTCCTGGTGCGCGAGGGCTCCCGTGGCCGGCTCGAGGAGCTGATCAATCGATGGGGCGCGCCTGAAGGCCGCATCGTCCCCGTCGTCGGCGACCTCTCCCAGCGCCGCCTCGGCGTCTCCGACGAGCAGATCGACGAGCTCAAGGGGGAGATCGAGCACTTCTTCCACCTGGCGGCGATCTACGACATGAAGGCCGACGCCGCCTCCCAGCGCGTCGCCAACGTCGAGGGCACCCGCCACGCGGTCCAGCTCGCTGAGCTGGTCGAGGCCGAGCACTTCCACATGGTCAGCTCGATCGCCGCCGCCGGCCTCTACCAGGGCACCTGGCGCGAGGACATGTTCGAAGAGGCGCAGGACGTCGACAACCACCCCTACTTCCAGACCAAGCACGAGTCCGAGCGGGTCGTGCGGCGCGAGTGCAGCGTGCCGTGGCGCGTCTACCGGCCCGGGATCGTCGTCGGTAACTCCGAGACCGGCGAGATGGACAAGATCGACGGGCCCTACTACTTCTTCAAGCTGATCCGCCGGATCCGTCAGGCGGTTCCGAGCTGGATGCCGATGCCGGGTGTCTCCGGCCGCGAGATCAACATCGTCCCGGTCGACTTCGTCGTCAAGGCGATGGACCACATCGCCCACACCGACGGGCTCGACGGTCGCGCCTTCAGTCTCACCGACCCGAACCCGCCCTCCGCCGGCGAGGTGATCGACACATTCGCCAAGGTTGCCCACGCGCCGGAGGCGACGGTTCACGCCCCGCCCGAGGTGACCGAGTCGCTGGAGCCGCTGCTCGGCCTCGGGCTCTCGGCGCTGCCGTTCGCGAACACGATCGCCGACAGCGTCCTCGCCGACTTCGGGATCCCGCGCGAGGTGCTCGTCTACCTGCACTACCCGACCCACTTCGACTCGCGCAACACGGAGGCGGCGCTCGAGGGCACCGGGATCGCGGTGCCGCCGCTCGCCTCCTACGCCGACAAGCTCTGGGATTACTGGGCCCGCCACCTCGATCCCGACCTCTACCGGGACCGCACCCTGGTCGGCGCGATGCGCGGCCGCGCCGGCTTCATCGGTGGCCTCTCGCAGATCCTCGAGCAGCAGATCCCCGACGAGGTGATGCGGGCCGGCAAGCGCGCGCTCGGCAACGCCTCGCTGCGCAAGTCGGTCGACGGCCGCATCGTCATGGTCACCGGCGCCTCCTCCGGCATCGGCAAGTCGACGGCGATGAAGATCGCCGACGCCGGCGGCATCGTCCTGCTCGTCGCCCGTACGCCGGAGAAGCTCGAGGAGACCCGCGATGCGATCGTCCGGGGTGGGGGAGAGGCCTACGCCCACCCCTGCGACCTCTCCGACATGGAGGACATCGACCGGATGTGCGAGGAAGCGCTCGCTCAGCACGGGCACGTCGACATCCTGATCAACAACGCCGGCCGCTCGATCAGGCGCTCGATCGCGCTCTCCTACGACCGCTTCCACGACTTCGAGCGGACGATGCAGCTCAACTACTTCGGCCCGGTGCGGACGATCCTGCGGCTGCTGCCGCGGATGCGCGAGCGCAAGACCGGTCAGATCATCAACGTCAGCTCGATCGGCGTCCAGACCAACATGCCGCGCTTCTCCGCCTACGTCGCCTCGAAGTCGGCGCTCGACGCGTTCTCACGCTGCATCGCCTCGGAGATCGTCGACGACGGGATCAAGATTACGACGATCCACATGCCGCTCGTGCGGACGCCGATGATCGCCCCGACGAAGATGTACGACAAGTTTCCGACGATCACGCCGGACGAGGCCGCTGACATGCTCACCGACGCGATCGTCTACCACCCGAAGCGGATCGCGACCCCCGTCGGCACCCTCGGCCAGATCCTCTACGCGATCAACCCGAAGTCGATGGACTACATCCTCAACTCGGCGTACCACATGTTCCCGGACTCGACCGCGGCCAAGAAGGGCAAGAAGACGGCCCCCGACGACGGCGGCCCGCCGCCGAGGAGCTACCCCGAGGACGAGCAGGCCACAGCGCGCCAGATCGTCTTCGCGAATCTGATGCGCGGGGTTCACTGGTAGCTGGCGGCGTCCGCTGACGCTGCGCCTGGCCGCACCGGTCGGCGTCCTCTGACGCTGCGCCTGGCCGCACCGACTCGGGGCTCATGTGGCTCCGCCACACCGCGCCCTCGCCGGCACGCCCATGCTTGGTCAGAGAACGCCTTTGGGCGGGAGGGGCCCCCGCCCGTCCGAGCGGCGGCGCCGAGGGTCGAGGCGTGGGTTTGCAGTGAGGGAGGGGAGATGAGGCGGTGCCGAGGGCGCCGGCGCCCCCCGGATCCCGAAGTCGGCCCTTTCAAGGTCGAAAACCGACTCTCTAGGGGCCGAGAACCGAACTCGGCCCCTTTACCCCCGAACTTCGGGGGTAAAGGGGCCCACTTCGCATCGACCCCCCCGAACCCTCGACCGCCACCCACCTCCACACCCCCTCACTGCAACGCCCGCCTGCAGCCACCTCCGAACCCTCCCCGGAGCCTGGACCCCGCCCGCTGACTACCCACCAAGGGGTGAGAACGCCCACCCCGCCGAGGCGCCCACTCCCGCCCCGGGGCCCCTGGTTCGAACCCTGTTTCAGGGCGATCATCGATCCATCGAATCAACCGAGCCAACCGGCCCCGGTCCGCCAACCGAGACTCACAAGGAGAAAGACCATGAAGATCAAGATGTTCGCCGCCACCGCCCTCGTTGCCATCACCGGGGCCTTCGGCGCCACCACCGTCGCCTCCGCCGACAGCCCGACCCCGACCAAGGTCACGATCAAGGGCAACGACGGCGACTACTACGGCTACGTCAAGTCCGCCGACAGCGACTGCGAGTCCGACCGCACGGTCAAGGTCTACAAGATGAACGGCTCCAAGCCCAAGCCCAAGCAGGACCAGCTGATCGGCACCGACACCTCCGCCCCCAACGGCCCCGACGGGATGTGGAGCATCGGCAACAGCGGCTACAAGGACGGCTACTTCTACGCCAAGGTCACCAAGAACGACCACTGCGGCGCCGACCTCAGCAAGGTGATCGCCCGCTGAGTCTCCGCCACAGCGCTCCCACCAGAGCAGCGAGCCGGTCCGCGAGAGCGGGCCGGCTCGTTTGGTTTGGAGTGCTGGAGCTAGGCGGCGCGGCGGTTCTGCTGCTGGCGGCGCTTGGCGTCGGTGATGCCGGACCAGTGGTCCTCGAAGGCGAGCGCTTCGGCGAAGCGGACGGTCTTCGGGGAGGCACGGCGGGGCGAGGAGTCCTCGCGGTTCACCAGGTGCGGGAGGATTACGAGGTTGTCGTCACGCTCCCCCCGGAGCGCCATGATCTCTTGCCATCGGGAGTCGTCTGCAGGGGTGGCTTCCATCGCTCTTCCTTACGAATGCGGACCCGGACGCCGAAAATGTACGCCTCGTGTCGGTCGTTACGAGGACGAGCGGCAAAAAAGCTCCGCAAATAGGGGGTTCTCCGCCGCAAACGGCTTGCCGCAGCCGTATCCGGGTAGAGCTCGGCGTTTCCCGCGGGCGCTGTGACGTAACTCACTCCGCGGATGCCGATGCCGCCTACCATTACATTGATGAGTGCAACCCTTGCCACGCCGGGGCAGCCGGCGCGCGTCCGCCACGCCTCCGACATTCCCGTCTCCGAAATCGAGCTCCACGGACACCGGGTCACCTATCGCCAGGTCGGCGAGGGACCGGTTCTCGTGCTGATCCACGGGGTCACGGGCGACATGACGACCTGGGACGAGGTCCTGCCGGAGCTCGCCGAGCGCTTCACCGTCGTCACCCCGGACCTGCTCGGCCACGGCCTCTCGGCCAAGCCCCGCGGCGACTACTCGCTCGGCGCCTTCGCCTCCGGGATCCGCGACCTGCTCGGGGCGCTCGGCCACTTCCGCGCCACCGTCGTCGGCCACTCGCTCGGCGGTGGCATCGCGATGCAGATGGCCTACCAGTTCCCCGAGCGCGTCGAGCGACTCGTGCTCGTCTCCAGCGGCGGGCTCGGTGAGGAGGTCAGCGTCGCGCTGCGTGCGGCGACCCTGCCCGGGTCCGAGCTAGTGATCCCGCTGATCGCCCACAACAGCGTCATCGAGGCCGGGCGCATGGTCGGCCGCTGGCTCGGGGCGGTCGGACTGGGGATCAGCCCCGACCGGGCCGAGGTGGCGCGCGGCTACGCCTCACTGTCGGAGGCCGAGGCGCGCAACGCCTTCATCCACACGATGCGCGCGGTGATCGACTACGGCGGCCAGCGGGTCTCCGCCCGCGATCGCCTCTATCTGACCGAGACGATGCCGTCGATGCTGCTCTGGGGCCGCCGCGACCGGATCATTCCTTCGCACCACGGCCACCGCGCCCACAAGGAGATGCCCGGCAGCCGCTGGGAGCTGTTCGAGAACGCCGGTCACTTCCCGCACGTGAGCGAACCGCGCCGGTTCGCCGCGGCGCTGACCTCGTTCATCGAGGAGACCGAGCCGGCCGAGGTCAGCGACGAGGAGATCCGCGAGGTCCTGCTCGGCGGCTCAACCCGCTGAACGCCTGTTGAGCGCGCCCACGGGCCGGGTCGCGAGCGCCGGATAGGCTGCGCTCCGTGAGCGATTCGCAGCCACCCTCGCGACCGGGCGACCGGCCGCGCAAGCACTGGGGCTGGGGCTACGCGGACCAGCAGCCCGACCGGGCCGGGCTCGAGGCGATGGTGCCGCTCGTGCGCGAGCGGCTCGGCTTCCCGGTCGAGAAGATCGAGGAGCCGGTCGCCGAGGGTGACGTCGAGCTGGCGCCGCCGAGGGCTCCGGTGCCGGACTCGCTCTCCCACATCGTCAGCGACAGCCGCCACGAGCGGCTCACCCACGCGATGGGCAAGGCCTACCGCGACATCGTCCGCGGCTTCCGCGGGGTCTACGAGCGGACGCCGGACATGGTCGCCTTCCCCGCCGACGAGGACGACGTCCGCCGCGTTCTCGAGCTTGCCGACGACCGACGCCTGGCGGTGATCCCGTACGGCGGGGGCTCCAGCGTCGTCGGCGGCGTAGAGCCCCGTGTCGGGCTCGGTTATCGGGGCACGGTCACGGTCGATCTCTCGCGTCTCGATCGCGTGCTCGAGATCGACGAGCACTCGATGGCGGCCCGGATCCAGGGTGGTGCGCTCGGGCCCGACCTCGAGCGGCAACTCGGAGAGCACGGTCTCACCCTGCGGCACTTCCCGCAGTCATTCGAGCACTCGACTCTCGGCGGCTGGATCGCGACCAGGGCCGGCGGCCACTTCGCGATGGGCGACACCCACATCGATGATCTCGTCGAGTCGGTCCGGGCGATCACGCCCGAGGGCACCTGGGAGAGTCGGCGCCTGCCCGGCTCCGGCGCCGGCCCGAGCCCGGACCGGATGCTGGTCGGCTCGGAGGGGATCCTCGGCCTGATCACCGAGGCCTGGGTCCGCGTCCGCCGCCGGCCGACCTTCAAGCTCTCCTGCGGCGTCAGCTTCGCCGACTTCCGCGAGGCCGCCGAGGCCGTCCGTCTGCTCTCCCAGTCCGGTCTCAACCCCGCCAACCTGCGCCTGCTCGACCCGCTCGAGGCGCTGACGACCGGGGCCGGCGACGGCGAGAGCGCGCTGCTGATCCTCGGCTTCGAGAGCGCCTTCGCACCCGTAGACGGGCCGATGGAGCAGGCGGTCGCCGCCGCCCGCGACGCCGGCGGCACCCCGGGGCCGGTCAGGGGCAGTGGCTCAGACGACGGGGGCGACGGTGGGGGAGGGAACGACGATGCCGTCGGGCAGTGGCGCAGCGCCTTCCTCTCGGCCCCGTATCTGCGCGACTCGCTCGTCTCGCTCGGAGTGCTCAGCGAGACCTTCGAGACGGCGGTCACCTGGGACCGCTTCCGCGAGTTCCACGCGGTCGTCATGGAGACGGCGCGGCGCTCGGTCGCCGACGTCGTCGACGCGCCGGCCGACGGACCCGGCGCGCCGCGGATCTCGTGCCGCTTCACCCACGTCTACCCGGACGGGCCCGCCCCGTACTTCACCGTCCTCGCACCGGCTCGCCGCGGCTCGGAGGTCGAGCAGTGGGACGAGATCAAGGCGGCTGTCTCGGAGGCGCTGATCTCGGCCGGGGGCACGATCACCCACCATCACGCCGTCGGCCGCGACCATCGTCCCTGGTACGACCTGCAGCGCCCGGACGCGTTCGCGGCGGCGCTTGCCGGCGCCAAGGCCGCGGTCGACCCACGCGGCCTGCTCAACCCGGGCGTGCTGATCGACCCGGCGTAGGGTCGCGCCGGAGGCCAGGCGGACCGGGGCCCGGTCGCCGCCCGGCTGGGCGACCGCGGACAGAGGGCCGCCTGAGATAGGTTTCACCTCCCGGACCGATTGGCCGATCAGCCAGTCGCTCCGTTCGAGGAAACGAGCAGCTGCGCGGCTCCCACGCCGCCGACGAGGAAGTTTGGAGGACGAGGTGGACCTGACCCTGACCAGTGACGAGCAGGCATTCCGCGATGAGGTGCGGACCTGGCTCGAGGAGAACCACCCCGGCCCCGAGCCCGACGGCGACGACAGCGCCAAGTTCGCGTTCCAGCGCGAGTGGCAGAAGACGATGCACGACGCCGGCTGGGCCGGAGTCTCGTGGCCGAAGGAATACGGCGGCCGCGGAGCCTCGCTGCTCGAGCAGACGATCTTCTACTCGGAGATGGCTCGGGCCAAGGTGCCGCGTCCGGCCAACATCCTCGGCCTGGTGATGGGCGGGCCGGTCGTGATGGCGCACGGTGACGAGAGCCAAAAGGAGCGTTTCCTCGAGCCGATCCTCTCCGCCGAGGAGATCTGGTGCCAGGGCTTCTCCGAGCCCGAGTCGGGCTCCGACCTCGCCTCGCTGAAGACCAAGGCCGTCAAGGAGAACGGCGGCTGGCGGATCACCGGGCAGAAGGTCTGGACGACGCTCGGGCACGTCGCCAAGTGGTGCATGCTCGTCGCCCGCACCGACACCGACGCGCCCAAGCACAAAGGCCTCACCTACTTCATCTGCGACATGGAGCAGGAGGAGATCGAGGTCCGGCCGCTGGTCCAGATCACCGGCGAGGCGGAGTTCAACGAGGTCTTCTTCAACAACGCCTACGTCCCCGACGAGAACGTGATGGGCGGCGTCGGCAACGGCTGGATGGTCGCGATCACGACGCTGATGAACGAGCGCGCCGGTCTCGGCGCCTCGGCCTCGGTCGGCCTCCAGAACGATCTCGAGGATCTCGTCGCCCTGATCAACGAGAAGGGGCTCGGCTCCGACCCGATCCTGCGGCAGCGGATCGCCAACCTGAAGATGGGGACCGAGGCGCTGCGGCTCGGCGCGATGCGCTCGCTCAGCACCCAGATCCGGACCGGCATCCCCGGCCCGGAGGGCTCGGTTGCGAAGCTCCAGTGGGGCTCGCTAAACCAGGAGATGACCGAGCTTGCGACCGACCTGCTCGGGGCCGAGGGCCTCGGTAAGGAGACGGACTGGACCTACAAGATGCTGCGCTCGCGCGCGAACACGATCGAGGGCGGCACCTCGGAGGTCCTCAAGAACATCATCGCCGAGCGGGTGCTCGGCCTTCCGAAGCTCCGATAGCGGGCCGGTACAGGTACAAGGAGACACAGAGATGAACTTCGGTTTCAACGACGAGCAGTCCGAGATCAAGTCGACTGCCAAGCAGTTCGCGCAGGCGCGCTTCAAGTCCGACGCCGTCCGCGCTCAAGTCGAGAGCGGCGGCTTCGACGAGGCCCTGTGGAAGGAGATCTGCGAGCTCGGCTGGGCCGGGATCGCGATCTCGGAGGAGCACGGCGGCCAGGGCCTCGGGATGGTCGAGCTGGTGATCCTCTGCGAGGAGCTCGGCTACGCCGTCGCACCGACGCCGTTCCTCTCCAACGCCTGCGCGGGCCTCGCGCTCGAGTGGGCCGGCTCCGACGAGCAGAAGGGCCGGCTCGAGGGGATCGCCACCGGCGAGTCCCGCGGCGCGATCGGCAGCCCCGAGGTCTTCCTCGACGCCGAGGGGGCGGCGGCGCCGGTGATCGTCGACGAGGGCGGCGCCCGGATCCTGGATCCGGGCTCGGTCAGCTTCGAGCCGCTCGACCTGATCGACGAGACCCGCGGCTACTCGAAGCCGTCCTCGACCGACGGCGAGGCGCTCGAGGGCGACCTCGGCGCCGCCACCGACAGGATGAGCGTTGCGGTCGCGGCCGAGCTGATCGGGATCGGGCAGCGGGCGATGGACATGGCCGTCGCCTACGCCAAGGAGCGGCATCAGTTCGACCGCCCGATCGGCGCCTACCAGGCCGTCTCCCACGCCTGCGCGCAGATGCTCTACGACGTCGAGGAGGCGCGCTCGCTGACCTACTACGCGGCCTGGGCCGCCGATGCGGAGCCCGAGTCGCTGCCGCTCGCAGCGGCGATGGCGAAGGCCCGCGCGAGCGACGCGGCGTGGTCGGTCGTCAAGGCCTCGATCCAGGTCCACGGCGGCATCGGCTTCACCTGGGAGCACGACCTGCACTTCCTGCTGAAGCGGGCAAGGGCCGACGGCCAGCTGCTCGGCACCGCGTCGCAGCATCGCGAGCGGGTCGCCGATCTCGCCGGCATGGCTTAGACGCTCGACGAAGCCGGAACGGGCCCGCCTGCGCAGGTAGGCTGGCGCCGTGTCGTACTGGCTCAAGGCCCTGATCGGCGGGGCGCTGTTCCTCGGCTCGGTCGTCTTCTTCAGCAAGCAGCTCGTCGAGCTGCTCGAGATCGGCACCTGCGCCTCCGGCAACACGCCCTATGTCTCGGCTCGGCCCTGCCCTGAGGGAGCCGGCACCGACGCGATGCTGCTGATGGGGTCGATCCTGACCGGCCTTGTCGGGGCCTGGATCTTCGCCGTGCGCGGCTCGCGCCCGGGCCGGGCCGACCAGGGTGGAGTCAGTCGCGGGCTCTCCTCCGGGGCGGCAATGTGGGCCATCTTCTTCACCGGCAGCGGCGCCTACATCCTCTTCGCCTCGCTGACCAAGGACTCGCTGCCCGAAGACGGCAGGCTCGGCGGCATCATCGTCGGCGCGACCTTCCTGCTGATGGGCCTTCCGGTTTCGGTCTACCTGGCCTGGGCGGCCCTGTCCGATCTCGGGGACCGGAGGCAGAAGCCGGACGACCGCTTCACGCTGCCCGAGTCCGAGGCGACGGTGCGGCCGGCGCCGCGCGTTCCCTACGTACCGGCGACTCCCGCGCCCGCGCCGACCCCCGCCCAGCCATCGGAGGACGCCGAGTACGACCTGCTCACCCGGCTCGAGCGCCTGCAGAGGCTGCGTGAGTCCGGCGCCCTCACCGAGGCCGAGTTCGAGACGCAGAAGCGACGCATCCTCGGTAGCTGACCGCGCCGCGCGTCGCCCGGGCGGTCGCCCCGAGCTCAGTCCGAGCTGACCTCGATGTCGGTCACGTGCTGGACCTTGTCTCCGAGCTTGTAGGAGACGTCGACGGTCTCGTTCTTGCGGTAGCTCCCGAACAGGCCGATGTACATCGAGAGCCAGCGCCAGCCGGAGAGCTTGCCCTCCTTGACGATCGGCTCGGTAAAGAGGATGCCGTCGGCGTCGGTCTCGTAGTCGGTGCCTTCGGTCTGCTCGATTCCGTTGATGAAGACGCGGATCGGCTGCGTCGCCCCGGCCGGAAGCTTCACCCGCCTACCGACCTCGATGCCCTCGAGGTCGGTGACGGCGTGGCCGCGCTTTTTCGGGTCGTCAGGCACGGGCCTATTCTCGCAGGGCGTCGATGACCGTGTCCGCGTAGTCGGAGCCGCCCTCGCCCTCGATCGGCTTGCGAAAGGTGCCTCCCGCAAAGGGGACGAGCGAGCCGTCCCCCATCACGTCGACGCCCGCCTCGCGCCGGCGCAGCAGCCGTCCGGTCGAGATCTCCAGGCGCGCCTTGACCAGCTGCTCGGGGGTGAAGTCGCGAATCATCGAGACGCCCTCGAGCCCGCCCTCGGCGAGGATCGCATCGCAACGCTCGCGCAGCGCCGCCGCGGCCTGCTCGAGGCTCTCGAATCGCTCCCGCTCGACGACGGGGCCGTTGCGAACGGTGAGCGTGTAGGCGGCCACGCGGCGAGCGTAGAGGAACCGGTCCGCGGGCACGGGCTGTAGGTTCCACGGCGATGCGGGCCGACCGGGACACGAAGCCTTCGAGGAAGTGGCGCCTTGCCGCGCTCGTCGCCGTCACGTTGCTGGCAGCGCCCCTCGCCGCGTGCGGCGACGACGAGGAGGCGCCGGCGCTGCCGCCGCCCTCGCTCGAGCAGTGGCAGGCCCGCGTCAACGGCTACTGCAGCGACGGCATCCAGGAGGCGGTGGCGCTGCCATTGCCGACGACGACCCGGGACGTGCCCGCCGACGCGCGCGCCCGGGCCGAGATCCTCGTCACCGTCTACAACGCCGTGATCCCGCTGCCGCCGCCGGAGGGCAAGAGCGACTTCATCGACGTCTGGCTCGAGGAGCTCAGCTCGGACACCGACCTGCTGAACGAGATCGCCCGCACGGCCGCCGCCGACGGCGACTACCTGACCCAGATCGGCGAGCTGGATGAGTCAGCCGGCGAGGCGGCCCTCACTCTCGGCCTCGATCAGTGCGCGGCGTTGGCGAATGCCATCGCCCGGACTCCGTGACCCGTGTTTGACCGTCAGGCGCCGCGGCGGGCGCGGACGGGTCGAGTCGCCGGCGGGCCGACGATCTTCTCGCCGCCGTCGCGGTCGGCCATCTGGACGTAGTCGAGGTCGCGGGCGCCACTGTAGATCTGGCGCGGGCGGGCGATCTTCTGTTCGGAGTCTCCGTTCATCTCCATCCACTGCGCGATCCAGCCGGAGGTCCGCGGGATCGCGAAGATCACCGTGAACATGTCGTTCGGGATCCCGAGCGCCTCGTAGATCAAGCCCGAGTAGAAGTCGACGTTCGGGTAGAGCTTGCGATCGGTGAAGAACTCGTCGTCGAGCGCCTGCTTTTCGAGCTCGGTCGCAATCTCGACCAGCGGGTTGTCGAGCCCGACCACGTCGAGCACCTCGTCGACGTGCTTCTTGATGATCCGGGCGCGCGGGTCGTAGTTCTTGTAGACGCGGTGGCCGAAGCCCATCAGCTTCTCCTCGCGGTTCTTGACGCCCTCGAGAAAGCCGGGGATGTTCTCGACCTTCTCGATCCGCCGCAGCATCTGCAGCACCGCCTCGTTGGCGCCGCCGTGCAGCGGGCCGTAGAGGGCGGCGACGCCGGCGGCAACCGCCGAGTACGGATCGACCTGCGAGGAGCCGACCGCGCGGACTGAGCTCGTTGAGCAGTTCTGCTCGTGGTCGGCATGGAGGATGAAGAGAACGTCGAGAGCGCGTTCGAGGCGCGGATCCGGCTCGTACTTGAGCTCGGTCATCTTCCGCATCATCCCGAGGAAGTTGCCCGCGTAGGAGAGGTCGTTGTCCGGGTAGATGTAGGGGAGGCCGAGGCTGTGGCGATACGAGAACGCCGCCAGAGTCGGCATCTTCGCGATCAGCCGGATTGCCGCCATGTAGCGCTCGAACTCGTTGTCGATCTGCTTGGCGTGCGGGTAGAAGGTCGACATCGCGCCGACCGTGGAGAGCAGCATCCCCATCGGGTGGGCGTCGTAGCGGAAGCCCTCGAGCATCGCCTTGATGTCCTCGTGGACGAAGGTGTGGTGGGTGATGTCGTAGGTCCAGCGCTCGAGCTGGGGCTCGGTCGGCAGTTGGCCGAAGATCAGCAGGTAGGCGACCTCTAGGTAGGTCGAGTGCTCGCAGAGGGCCTCGATCGAGTAGCCGCGGTGCTGAAGGATCCCCGCCTCACCGTCGATGAAGGTGATCTCCGAGCGGCAGGCCGCCGTGTTGGTGAAGGCCGGGTCGTAGGCCATCATCCCGAAGTCGTCCTCGTTCACCTTGATCTGGCGAAGGTCCATCGCCTTGATCGTCTCGTCCGTGATCTCGACCTCATAGGTCTTACCGGTCCGGTTGTCGGTGATCGAGAGGGTGTCCTTGGTCTCGGTCATAGGCGTCCTCCGCGAAGTCGATCTGTGCGTTTCCTGCGTTCCCCTGAAGCGGGCAGTATCTCAGGCCCGGGCCGCCGGGTGTTGCTTCGAGGTTGCCGCCGCCGCGAGCTCAGCGCAGCAGCGGGGCGTCGTTGAAGTGGGTCAGCGACTTGAAGTCGGCGACGCGGGCCTCGACCTCGGCCGGGTCGAGGCCGCGGACGCGCTCGGTGCCGAAGGCCTCGACGTTGAAGGAGGCCATGACCGAGCCGAAGACCATCGCTCGGCGCAGCTCGTCCCCGTGCGGGTCCTCGGCACCGACGGAGTCGAGGTAGCCGAGGAAGCCGCCGGCGAAGCTGTCGCCGGCCCCTGTCGGGTCAGCGACCTCCTCGATCAACAGGCCCGGGATCGCAAATGCGTCGTCGGGGGTGAAGAGGGCGGCGCCGTACTCGCCGCGCTTGGCGACGACGATCCGCGGTCCCATCTCCATCACCGCGCGGGCGGCCTTGGCGAGGTTCGACTCGTCGGTCAGCTGACGCAGCTCGGCGTCGTTGAGGAGCAGGCAGTCGACCTCGCCGATTGCGGCGACGAGCGAGTCGCGGGCGGTGTCGATCCAGAGGTTCATCGAGTCCAGCGCGACGAGGTGGGCGCCGTCGGCCTCGGCGCGGACGCTGCGCTGCAGGTCGGGCTGGATGTTGCCGAGGAAGAGGACCTCGGACTCACGGGCGGCCTCCGAGAGGCTCGGCTCGAACTCGGCGAAGACGTTGAGCTGGGTGTCGTCGGTGTGGGCGACGTTGAGGTCATGCTCGTAGTGGCCCTGCCAGAAGAAGGTGCGGCCGCCCTCGATCCGCGCGATGTCACCGGTCTCGATGCCGCGGTCTTCGAGCACCGCGAGGTCGTCGGCGCCGAAGTCCTCGCCGACGGGACCGACGACGCGGACCGAGGTGAAGAAGCTGGCTGCGAGGGCGAAGTGAACGGCCGAGCCGCCGAGCATCCGATCGCGCTCGCCGAAGGGCGTGCGGACGGCGTCATAGGCGATCGATCCAACGACTGTGAGCGACATAGGCGCGCCATGCTTGCAGAGCCCGCAGCGACATGCGGAGGCCCCCGGGCCAGCCCGAGGGCGCCGGCAAGCCCTCCGGGCCTGTAGCCTGCGTGATTGCCCGAGGTCGTCATCGGCGCCGTCCCTTACGAGCGACGTCGCCCAGGACTCCAGACCGAGTCGGCGGAGCGCCACGCAAAACGGCCGGCTCCACCTCGACCCCGGCATCCCAATCCACACACCTTCCGGGCCGCGCGGTCCGTCACACCACCCATAGGGAGTAACCCACTTGAGCGCATTCAGCGACATCGGCCTCAAAGACGAGATCGTCCAGGCACTCGACGAGCTCGGCTTCGAAGAGCCCTCACCCATCCAGGCGCAGGCGATCCCGGTCCTGCTCGGCGGTCAGGACATGATCGGCCAGGCACAGACCGGCACCGGCAAGACGGCGGCCTTCGGCCTGCCGCTGCTCCAGCACCTCGACCCCACCGACGACTCGACCCAGGCGGTCGTGCTGACACCGACCCGAGAGCTCTGCATCCAGGTGACGCAGGCGCTGCGCTCTTATGCCGAGCACCTCGAGATCAACGTCGTCGCGGTCTTCGGCGGCACCTCGGTCCGCGATCAGGCCGCCCGCGTTCGCTACGGCGCCCACGTCGTCGTCGCCACCGTCGGCCGCATGAAGGACCTCGTCCAGCGCGGCGCCCTCAACCTCAACGCGACCCGCTACGTGGTCCTCGACGAGGCCGACGAGATGCTCGACCTCGGCTTCATCGAGGACGTCGAGCGGATCCTGCGGATGTGCCCGAACGGCCGCCAGACGATGCTGTTCAGCGCGACGATGCCGCCGCCGGTCAAGCGGCTCGCCGAGACCTACATGTACGACCCGGTGACGATCTCGATCACGCCGAAGAAGCTCACCGTCGACGCGATCGAGCAGGCCTACGTCGAGGTCGAGGCGGCGAAGAAGACCGAGAAGCTGATCGAGGTCCTGAAGAAGGAGGAGCCCGAGCAGGCGATCGTCTTCTGCAAGACGAAGATCGGCACCTCCCGGCTGGACAAGCGGCTCCGCGACAAGGGTCTGCAGTCGAAGGCCCTGCACGGCGACCTCAGCCAGGGCCAGCGCGACGGCGTCATGATCTCCTTCAAGGAGCACAAGTCGCCGCTGCTGGTCGCGACCGACGTCGCCGCCCGCGGCCTCGACATCGAGCACGTCACGCACGTGATCAACTTCGATCTCCCCAACAACAGCGAGATCTACGTGCACCGGATCGGCCGCACCGGCCGCGTCGGCCGCACCGGCCGGGCGATCACCTTCGTGACTCCGAAGGAGGTCGGGGAGATCAGGCAGATCGAGAAGGACGTGAAGACCTCGATCGGCGAGTGGGAGGCCCCCGAGGACCGGATCGAACACGCTCCGCGGCCGAAGCGCCGCGATCACTCCAAGGACGGTCGCGGCACCGTCGACTGGGACCGCAGCTCCTCCGAGGACGAGGGCTCGGCCGAGGGCGAGAAGGCGGAGAAGCGCGAGAAGACGGAGAAGCCCGAGAAACCCGACAGGCGCGAGACGGCGCCGGAGCGCGAGCGCTCTTCGGAGGAGAACGGGTCGTCCGAGAGCGGCGGCGTCCACACGAAGCTGTTCATCAACCGCGGCACCCGCAGCGGCCTGACCGAGGAGGACATCGAGTTCGCATTGGTCGAGGGTGCGGTGATCCCGGAGGAGTCGATCCACGACATCCGCCTGCTCGAGCGCTTCTCGTTCGTCGACCTCGAGACCGAGCACGCCGAGCAGGTCGTCGAGCGGCTCAACGAGACGAAGCTGAAGGGCAAGCAGATAAGAGTGGAGTACGCGAAGGACTGACGGGTCGGGAGGCAGTCCTTCGCTTCCGCCAGGGTTTCACGGGTGTCACCGAGCTTCACGCGGCGGAATAGCGGCTGGGTCGCTCTCGCGATCTCGGGCGTGCTCGCTCTCGCGTACCTGATCTGGGCGCCGCAGACGCTCGATCTCGCCGCGCAGACCTTTCGCTCCGACCTCTGGGCCGATCACGGCTTCGTGATCTGGAACCCGGACTGGTACTTCGGTCACTCGATGCCCGGCTACAGCCTGCTGCTGCCGCCGCTCGGGGCGCTGCTGGGCCCTGTGCTGGTCGGGGCGCTCTCGGCCGTCGCGGCGACGGCGCTGTTCGCCTCGATCGCCTGGCGAGCCTACGGCGAGCGCGCCTGGCTCGGGGTGATCTGGTTCGGGGTCGCCTCGCTGGCGGCGCCGTTCGCCGGCCGGACGGCCTTCGCGCTCGGCCTCGCGATCGGCCTCGGCTGCATCTGGGCGATCCAGCGCGAGCGGCCGGCCCTGGCGGCAGTCGCCGGCGCGCTCGCGGCCTGGGCGAGTCCAGTGGCGGGCGCCTTCGTGCTCGTCGCCTGCGCCGCCGTCCTGCTCGCCGGCTTCGCCGGCAGGATGCCGGCGCTCGCGCAGCGCCTGCTCGGAGCCGCCGGCTTCGATCGCGCGGTACGGGCCGCCGTTGCCGCCGCCGCGGCGACTGCCACGGCGGTGGCGCTGCTCGTGCTCGCCTTCCCGACTCCGGGCTGGCAGCCGTTCACCCTCTCCTCCTGGTTCTGGATCCCGCTGGCCACGGCGGCGCTGCTCGCGCTGGTCCCCCCGAGACAGGGTGAGCCGGCAGGCAACAGCGCGATCCGCTGGGGCGCACTCGTCTACCTGCTCGTCTCGCTCGCCGCGCTGCTCGTCGAGACGCCGATGGGCGGAAACGCGGCTCGGCTCGGAGCGACGCTCGCCGGCCCGCTGTTCGCGATCCTGCTCGTCCGGCCCGAGGCGCCGTGGCGGCCGCGGCTCGTCCTGCTGCTCGTCGCCGGGCCGCTGCTGTGGTGGTGCTGGACAGCGACCGTTCGCGATGTCGCCGCCGCCGACAACGCCGGCACCGAGAAGGCCTATTACGAGCCGCTGCTGGGGCTGCTCGACGAGCAGGGAACCGGTCTCGAACCGCTGCGCGTGGTGCCGACCAGGAGCCGCTGGGAGTCGGTCTACGTCGCCGAGCAGCGCCCGATCACGGGCGGCTGGCTGCGGCAGCTCGAGTCGCCCGACTTCGACTTCCTCGAACAGGATCGGATCGGCGCCGAGGACTATCGCCGCTGGCTCGCCGAGCGCGGCATCTCGCTTGTTGCGATCAGCGAGGCCCAGCCCGACTGGCTCGCGCACTCTGAGGCCGACCTTCTCCGGTCGGGCGCCCTCGACTCGGAGCGGATCGGGACGGCCGGCGAGTGGGAGCTGTACCGCCTCGGCGGGGAAGGGTCGTTCGTACTCGACGGCGAGGCCCGCCTGCTCGAGCTCGAGCCCGACGCGTTCGAGCTCGAGCTCAGCGAGGAGACGCTGCTGTCGCTTGGCTGGTCGCCCTACTTCGAGGTCGTCTCCGGCGACGCCTGCGTCGAGAGCGCCGAAGGCCCCGGGAGGCGCGATGTCACCCGCGTCATACCCGCCGCCGCCGGCGGAGTGGGGGAGACGGGCCCGCAGACGGTGCGCGTCGAGGCCCGCTTCTCGCTCGCCGGCGTGCTCGGCCGCGATCGGGACTGCGGAGCGGCCGAGGGCGGCTAGCGCGGGAGCCGGCCTTCGAGATCAGCCCGGCGCGACGTCAAAGAGATCGCGAAGTCGCTCGATCGTCGCGGTCCGGTCCCGGTGCAGCAGCGCCGTCATCCCGACCGCCTCGGCCCCGGCGACGTTCTCGCGCAGGTCGTCGACGAATACGCAGAGCTCGGGGGCGACGCCGATCCGCTCGGCGCCGAGCGCGTAGATCTCCGGCTGCGGCTTGTGCAGCCCGACGTCGCCGGAGATCACGGTCGCGTCGAAGATCCCTAGCGGCGCCCGCTCGTAGATTCCCGTTCCCCAGGAGTTGGAGATCAGGCCGGTCGGCACGCCGGTTGCGCGAACCCGCTCGACGATCGCGACCATCTCATGGTCGGGGCCGAGGCCCGCGAACAGCCGCGAGATCAGGTCCTCGGGCGGGACCCCGAGCAGATCCCCGAAGCGGCGCTCGAAGTCGGCGTCCTCGAGCTCTCCCTTCTCGAGCGAACGCAGCAGCTGCAGGCCCGGCCCGTCGGCGATGAAGGTCTCCTTGACCGCGTCTGCCTCGAGCCCCTCGGCCTCGCAGAAGGAGCGGAACGAGTCCCAGATGTTGGTCGTCAGCACGCCGCCGTAATCGACGAGCAGCCCTCGGTGTTCACGGTCGGTGGACACGGCGGCGCATTCTTGCGCAGGCGCTCCCCCGGCCGCGCGCCCGGATCGCCTTCCGAATACGCTTGCGCCCGATGGAGGGCGGAGGCACACTGGACGCACCGGACGGGATCGACCGCGAGGGTGTCGAGGACTGGTTCGCGGAGAACGTCGACGGGGTCGTGCTGCCGCTCAGCTTCGAGATGATCGCCGGCGGCCGCTCGAATCTGACCTACTCGGTGACCGACGCGGAGGGACAACGCTGGGCCTTGCGCCGACCGCCGCTGGGCAAGACGCTCGGCTCCGCCCATGACATGGGCCGCGAGCACCGGGTGGTCTCCGGCCTCGCCGACACACCGGTTCCGGTCCCCGCGATCGCGGGCTTCTGCGAGGACGAGAGCGTCAACGAGGCTCCGTTCTACGTGATGGACTTCCTGCCCGGG
Source organism: uncultured Solirubrobacterales bacterium (assembly GCA_963793415.1). Taxonomy (GTDB): domain Bacteria; phylum Actinomycetota; class Thermoleophilia; order Solirubrobacterales; family 70-9; genus CAXMST01. The sequence continues at coordinate 818,585 of CAWCAC010000002.1, forward strand.
CCGATCCTCCGCAGCCGCGAGGACGCCGAGCCGTATACGCCGGAGCAGCGGCGGGCGATCGGCGAGCGCGTGGTCGACACCCTGGTCACGATTCACGAGGTCGATCCCGACGAGGCCGGCCTCGGTGAGCTCGGCCGCAAGACCGACTACGTCGCCCGCACCTTGAAGCGCTGGCTCGGCCAGTGGGAGAAGTCGAAGACGCGCGAGTTTCCGCTCGTCAACGACGTTCACGACCGCCTCGCATCACGGATTCCCGAGCAGGGCCCGGCGACGATCGTCCACGGCGACTACCGGCTCGACAACATGATCCTGAGCGAGGACGCGACGGCGGTCGCCGGCGTCGTCGACTGGGAGCTCTGCACGCTCGGCGACCCGCTCGCCGACGTCGGTCTCCTGCTCGTCTACTGGGCCGAGCAGGGCGACACGCTGCTGCCGCTGTTCGAGCCGGCGACGATGACCGAGGGTTTCCCGACCCGCGAGCAGGTCAAGGCCCGCTACGCCGAGCGCTCCGGCCGCGACCTCACCGGCATCGACTTCTACGTCGCGCTCGGCTACTGGAAGCTCGCGATCGTGCTCGAGGGTGTCTTCGCCCGCTACATGGCCGGCGGTTACGGGAAGGGCGCGGCCGAGGACGAGGGCGCGAAGACCTTCGCCCGCACGGTCGAACAGCTGGTCGAGGCGGCCGACGCGGCCGAGCGCCGGCTCGGCTGATAGTTCGCCGCTCGAGACCGGGCTTTAGTTCGCGGCAGTCGCGGCGGCCGGGGTGCTGCCGTTGCCGGCGGGGGCGGCGTCGGCGTCGTCCTTGGCCCACTGGTTGATCTCACGGCGGGCGATGACCATCTTGTGGACCTCGTCGGGCCCGTCGGCGACCTTGAGCATGCGGCTGTAGCGCCACATCGAGGCGAGCGGCGTGTCGTCGGACATGCCGAGCGAGCCGTGCACCTGGATCGCTCGGTCGAGCACGTCCATGACGACGTTGGCAGCGACGACCTTGATCATCGAGATCTCTCGCCGCGCCTCGCGCTTGCCGCGCGTGTCCATCAGCCAGGCTGCCTTCAGGGTCAGCAGGCGGGCCTGTTCGACCTCCATCCGGCTCTTGGCGATGAAGTCCTGGACGAACTGCTTCTCAGAGAGCTTGCCGCCGAAGGCTTCGCGCTCGTTGGCGCGGCGACACATCAGCTCGATCGCCCGCTCGCAGGTCCCGATCGCCCGCATGCAGTGGTGGATGCGGCCCGGGCCGAGCCGGTCCTGGGCGATCACGAAGCCGGCCTGGCGCGGGCCGAGCAGGTTCCTCTCGGGGACGCGGCAGTCGGTGTAACGGATCTCGCAGTGCCCCGGCCCCTTGTCGTGGCCCATCACCGAGACCGAGCGGACCAGGTCGAAGCCGGGCGCGTCGACCGGGACGATGATCATCGAGGCGCGGGCGTAGGGGTGCGCGTCGGGGTCGGTGACGACCATCGCGATCGCGAAGTCGGCGCCGACGGCGCCCGAGGTGAACCACTTGTGGCCGTTGATGACCCACTCGCCGTCGATCAGCTCGGCCCTCGTCTGCAGGGTCGTCGGATCGGAGCCGGCGACCTCGGGCTCGGTCATCGAGAAGCAGGAGCGGTGGTGGCCGCTCAGCATCGGCTCGAGCCACTGCTGCTTCTGTTCGTCGGTGCCGTGGTCGTGGAGGATCTCCATGTTGCCCGTGTCGGGCGCGGCGCAGTTGAAGGCCATCGGCGCGACGACTGGGCTACGGCCCATCTCCTCGCAGAGCATCCCGTACTCCCAGTTGGTGAGCCCGGCGCCGTGCTCCTCATTCGGCATGAACAGGTTCCAAAGACCCTGCTCGCGCGCCTTCTCGCGGATCCCGACGATGATCTCGGGATAGGCCACGCCGGGTCTGACCTCCTCGTCGAGCGCCTCCATCGCCTCGGTCTCGACCGGGTAGACGTGCTCGTCCATGAAAGCGCGGATGCGACCCTGAAGCTCCTCGAGCCGGGCGCCTGGTTCGAAGTCCATCTGCCCAGCCTACTGATGCCGTGGGGCCTGGGTGCGCCGCGGGCTGAGCCCGTTCAGCGAGGCTTCGCTTCGATCTCTTCGGAGGCGTCGGCGCCGGGCTCTTCCGGCTCCGGAGCGCCCCCGTTCGTGTTCGCGATCACCTTGCCGTTCTCGATCCGGTAGGCCGGCTCCTGACGGTGCCACGGCATCTTCACGAGGTGGATCATCCGCACGCCCTCGCCGTGGGGGAGCTTGACCTCGCGGCGGAGCATGTAGGTGAACAGGGCGCCGAAGGCGATCGAGACGATCGTCCCGGCGACCATTGCCGGGATGAAGTCGCCCTTCGTGATCAGCGTGATCCCGGAGGCGATCAGGACGACGGAGAGGGCCGCGCGCAGGAAGGTCTTGTTGCTGCGGAACGCGAGCTTGCCGCCGACCAGGACGCCGGGGACGGACCCGATCAGGATGTTGCCGGCGAGGCCGAAGTCGACGTTGCCGCCGACCCAGTGGGCGGCGCCGGCCGCCCAGAGCAGCACGGCGGCGTGGAAGATGTCGGTGCCGACCACGCGCTGGGGGGTCAGGCGGAAGACGGCGATCAGGATGATCGCGATCAGCGTGCCCGAGCCGGCCGAGGTCAGGCCGATCACGAAGCCGGTGACGACTCCGGTGGCGACCGCGGCGATGATGTGGCGGCGGTAGAGGTGCATCGCCGCCCGCTCCTTGATCACGTCCGAGAGCAGGATCGTGCGGATCAGGGTCGAGACGCCGACGACGAGCAGGGTCGCGCCGAGGATCCCGAAGATGATCCCGTCGAGCTCGTCCTCGCCGACCGCGTCCTGCAGCCACTCGATCACGAAGACGCCGAGGATCGCCGAGGGGACGGAGCCGACCGCCATCCAGAAGGCGATGCCGCGGTGGACGGTTCGCTCGCGGAGGTGCTGCCAGCCGCCGACCGTCTTGGTCACGGCCGCGTAGAAGATGTCGGTGCCGATTGCGGTCACCGGATGGACCCCGAAGATCAGGATCAGAAGAGGGGTCATCAGCGAAGCACCGCCCATGCCCGTCATGCCGACTAGCACGCCGATGCCGAAGCCGAAGAGAACGATTGCGGGATCCATGAGACAGCCGAGAGCGACCTGAGCGGGGGTGCGAGCCCCGCCCCCCCGGTAATGGCGTCGGCCGCCATTTGTTGACCGGAGTAGTCGGAATTAGTCGCGGGATTGTAGCGGAGGACGGCCCGGAAGCCGGGCTCGCGACGATCCAGCGGAGACCAGGGTTTAGGCCGGGCGCTCAGCCGATTGCGTCGTGGGTGCCGGTCTCCCGCCCCCGCCAGGCGCCGGGCTGGTCGATCAGCTCGGCCACCTCCTCGGGCAGCCGTCCGGCGACGAGGTCGGCCAGCGTGACCTGCTCGAGCACCGCCCGCAGGTTGACGCGGACCGCGATCCAGACGTCGCGGAGGCGGCGAGCGGGCCCGGGGTAGGAGGTTTCCTCCGGCGAAAGGTCGTGGATGTTGGCAAGCGGGCCTTCGACCGCGCGGATCACGTCAGCGACGGTCACCGCCTGCGGCGACTCGGCGAGCCAGTAGCCGCCGTTGGCCCCGCGCTTGGTCTTGACGATCCCGGCCCGTTTCAGGTCGAGCATGATCTGCTCGAGGAACTGCAGCGGGATCAACTGGGCGTCGGCGAGCTTCGTCCCCTTGACGGGCGCGCCGTCGGGGCTCGCGGCGAGCTCGAGCGTCGCGCGGACTGCGTAGTCGGCTTTGGCGGAGATGCGCATCGGTTCGGTCTCGGTGCTGGTCGGGGGAGGGGCACTCGATGGCGGCCTCACCCGGTAAGAATGGTCGCCACATGATCGACCTACAGTCACATTCAACCGTGTCCGACGGCCAGCTGGAGCCGGCCGATGTCGTTCGCTCCGCTCACGAGGCAGGAGTGACCGTCATGTCCCTCACCGACCATGACGGCGTCGCCGGCGTGCCCGAGGCGATGGAGACCGCCGCCGAGCTCGGAATCGAGTGCGTTCCTGCGATCGAGATGTCCTGCGTCCACAAGTACTCGGAGGACCTCCACATCTGCGGCTACTGGATCGACCTCGAGAAGATCCAGCCCGCCTGCGACCGTGCTCAGCAGGAGCGGGTCAACCGCGCCAAGGCGATCATCGCCAAGCTCAACGACAACGGCGTCGAGGTCAGCTTCGACGACGCCGTCGCCAAGGCCGGCGCGGCAGACGCGATCGGCCGTCCGCACATCGCCAAGGCCGCCGGCGCCGGGCCCGACCTCGGTCCGTTCTTCGAGGAGTACCTCGTGCCGGGCGCGAAGGCGTTCGTCTCACGCGAGTGGCCGATGGCGGAGGAGGCCGTGCGGATCATCCACGACGCCGGCGGCGTCGCCGTCGTCGCGCATCCGTACTGGGACGTGAAGGAGCCCGAGAAGGTTCGCGACCTGGTCGAGAGCCTGGTCCGCGACGTCGGCCTCGACGGGGTCGAGACCTTCTACCCGCCGCACACGAAGGAGCAGACGCAGCACTGCCTCGAGCTCTGTGACGAGTTCGGGCTGATCCCGACCGCGTCGTCGGACTTCCACGGGCCGACTCACAAGACGTTCAGCAAGTGGGCCGACTACGACACCTATGGGCTTGGGGAGCCCATGGTTCCTCCGAAGCCGGACTGAGGTCGGCTGACCCGGGCCGGCCGCCGCTGCCGCGCGGCCGGTCCCGGGCGCCCTCCTGGCTTTGGGTCAGCCGAGCGGGATCTTGCCGAGCAGCTTCGCCTTGAAAGGCTCGGTGCCATTGACGAGCTCGAGCTCGCTGAACCCGTGGCTCCGGGCATAGCCGAGCTCCTTGCCGAGATCGCCGACTCCGTTCGAGGCGGGCAGCGGCGCGATCGCGACCGTGCTCAGCGTGCCGAGTGCCTGGCCGCTCGCGTTCATGAACCCGGATCCCGAATCACCGGGGATGCCTGGCGTCACGGTGTACGCCGTGTAGCTCCAGCCGCCGGGGCTGCGCTCGACGACGACGCCGTTCTTCGGGCTCAGCAGTGTGATGCCCGCTCGCAGCGACGAGTTGCCGTACGTGTAGACGTTCTGACCGGCGGACGCCTGGCCGACGCCGCCGGTCGGGCCGCCGAAGTCGGGCACGGAGGGATTCACCTCGGCGACGTCGGACGGGTCGATCTTGACCAGCGCGAAGTCGTTGTAGGCGCAGGTCTCCTCGTCGGTCTCGCCCGCCTGCTGCATGGCGATCCACGAGTTGTAGACCATCGTTCCCTTGACGCTGGCGCCATCGATCTCGACCCGGGTCCCGAGCGGCAGCGACTCAGCGTCGCAGCCGTTCGTGTCCGTCGCCGCGCCGGTGCCGGAGCAGTGCGCGGCCTGGCCGATAAAGACATCGGCGCCCTGCTGGAAGACGAAGTTCGAGGTGCACTGGCCGGATCCGTCGGTGACGGTCTGCACGCCCGGGTGGATCGGGGCGGTGGCTGCCGGGGCCCAGGCCGAGGCGGTTGCCGGGGCGAGGGCGGTCAGCGCGACCAGCAGGCCGAGGAGGGGAAGTAGGCGACGTCTGATCATCTGAGGTTTGTCGTCCTTTCAACGTGGGATCGGTGGGTCGATAAACATCTCCGTTGAGCAGGTGCGGGCGCCACGTCCGACGCCCTGAAATGTCGCCTCCCGTCTTTGTGGCTTCCCACAAGAAGGTGGCGCCCGCGCTCCGGACCGCTGCTAGATTCGGCCCGGTGAGCACGAGCCCCGAGTCGACGCTGCTCGCGGCGATCCTCGGGCGGGTCGAGGAACTGGCGCAGGAGATGGTCGCGGCCACGCGAGCCGAGGTCCCCAGCTTTGGCGGGGTCCCGTTCGGCGAGCATCTGACCGACACCCGGGCCTCGATCGAATGGCTCGCGCGTTTCGCCCTCGAGTCGCCGACCCCACCCCTGGACCTCGAGCGCCTCGAGCGCGTCGGCGCCCGCCGCGCGCAACAGGGCGTCCCGGTCGAAGATCTGCTCGGCGCCTGGCGGATCTCGGTCCGGATCGGTACCGAGCAGGCACGCCGGATCGCCGCCGAGCTCGACCTTGACGCTCAACTGGTGATCGACGTCTTCCAGGGCGCCTTGCGGGCGGCCGACCATGCGCTGGTCCCGCTCGCCGGCGGGCACCGCGAGGCCCGGCGGATACCCGAGCCTGGATCGGATCCCGCCCGGGAGAGGTTCGTGCTCGCGGCGCTGACCGGCGAGCTCGAGCCCGCTCGGCTGCGCGCGGAGGCGGCTTCGCTCGGCCTCGATCCGACCGGCTCGTACCGGGCGCTGCGGGCGATCGCGGCCGGGTCGGCGCCGCCCGGGCCGCCAGCGGCCGCAGAGGACGGAGTCGCGGGCCCGCTCTGCACGGTTCACGACGGTGAGCTGATCGGGATCGCCGAGACGCAGCTCGAGCGCGGCACGGCTGCTCTGGTTGCGCTCGGGCCGGCGGGCACGATCGACGAGCTGCCCGCTTCGTTCGCGGTGGCCGGCAGGGTCCTCAGTGCGGGGCGAAGCCTCGGGCTCGCCGGCGTTCACGACATCGAGAGCGCGGCGTTGTTCGTGGCGGTGTTCGAGAGCGGCGATGCCGGCGACGCGCTCGTCGGCCGCTACGTACGGCCGGTCGCCGAGGCGCAGAACGGTGCGGACCTGCTGGCGACGGTGCGCGCCTGGCAGGAGACGGGGATGCGGACCGAGGCGACTGCGGATCGGCTCCACGTGCACCCGAACACCCTCCGCTATCGCCTGCAGCGCTACGAGGAGCTGACCGGTGCCGATCTCTCCGAGACCGAGGAGCTCGTCGCCGTCTGGCTCGCCCTGAGTCGCGAGGGGGTCGGCGTCGCGCGGCGTCCCTGAGGCCGCGGCTCAGTCCTTGGGATCGAGCAGGCGGTGGCGCATCCTGTGTGCGAAGTAGACGATGACCACCAGCGCGATACCGCCCCCAATCAGGACCGGGTTGGTCGGCGACAGCTCCTCGAGCTGGGTGCCGAGGTAGACGAACAGCGCGGTCAGCGGCAGGTAGCCGACGGCGGTGGTCCAGAGCAGGCGCGGCAGCGGGACGCGGGTGGCTCCGGCAACGATCGTGAAGAGGCTGAAGGGCACGATCGGGATCAGCCTCATCGTCAGCAGCAGGAAGACGCCCCCGCGCTCGATCGCGGCTTCGAGCGCCACGAACCGGTCGTGGCCGACGAGTCTGTAGAGAAGGGGGTGCCCCGCGTGACGGCCGATCAGCCACGACAGCCACGCGTTCAGCATCCAGCCGATCATCACGAGCAGTAGCCCGAGCCAGAATCCCCAGACGAAACCCGCCGCGGCATCGAGGATCTCTGCCGGGTAGAAGACGATCGAGTGCAGCATCGCGAGGACCAGGAGGGTCAGCACGCCGACGGCTCCCTCGAGCTCGCTGCGCAACGCGTCGGTGTCACCCGCGATCGCGTGCCCGGCCGCTTCCCGCAGCGGTGGGATCAGGGCGATCACGCCGACGATCACGACGATCCCGACGAATGTCACGAGGACCGGCACCAGGGACGGCGGGTCCTCGATCACTTCTGACAGCGGCGGAACGTCTTCGCGTTCCTCCGGCTCCACCTCAACAGTCATGCGTGGCTGACCCTAGCGGCCGGGCTGTGCGGCCAATCGGCGGGCCGAACGGGGCGCGGACGACGTCCCCGCGAACGAGCGGAGGCGGGCCCTGGGGCCCGCCTCCGGAAATCCCGATGCTTCGGCCGATCAGGCGGCCGGGATCAGGTTGCGCTCCTCGAGGTAGGCGAGAATCGTCTGAGCCGACTCCTCCGGCGACTTGCCGTGGGTCTCGACGCGGATCTCGGGGTTCTCCGGCTCCTCGTAGGGATCGGAGACGCCGGTGAACTCGGGGATCTCGCCCGAGCGCGCCTTCGCGTAGAGGCCCTTGACGTCGCGCTCCTCGCAGTCCTCGAGCGAGGTCGCGATGAAGCACTCGATGAACAGGGCGTTCTCGTCGTGTAGGTGACGGGCGTTCTCGCGCGTCTCGCGGTAGGGGCTGATCGCGGCAGTGATCACCGGGACGCCGTTGCGGGAGAGCAGGTCGGCGACGAAGGCGATCCGCATGATGTTCGTGTCGCGGTCCTCCTTCGAGAAGCCGAGGCCCTTCGAGAGGTTCTCGCGGACGACGTCGCCGTCGAGCACCTCGAGCGGGATCTGCCGCTTCGCGAACTCGCCGATGAGGACGTCGGTGATCGTCGACTTGCCGGAGCCGGAGAGGCCGGTCATCCAGAGGGTGAAGCCCTTGTGGCTCTTGGGGTCGGACATAGGTGGGTGTTCTCCTTGTTGTCTCTTTTGTCTCTTGAAGCTCGTCCCGGGCCGCCGATGCGGCCCGAGTGCCCGGCGCCGCGCGCCGGGCGGCTCACATGTTCTTGTAGGCGTCGATCAGGATCTCGGCGACCTCGTGGCGGCTGAACTCCTCGGGCGGAGCCTCGCCGGCCTCGAGCATCTCGCGGACCTTGGTGCCGGAGAGGAAGAGCCGGTCCTCGGGCGTGTGCGGGCAGGTCTTGTGGGAGCCGAGGCCCTCGCACTTGTAGCACCAGAAGGTGTGCTCGAACATCAGCGGGCGGATGCCCAGCTTGTCGATGTCGACCTCGTCGAAGATCTGCTGGGCGTCGTAGGTGCCGTAGTAGTCACCGACGCCGGCGTGATCGCGACCGACGATGAAGTGCGTGGCGCCGTAGTTGCGGCGCACGACGGCATGGAAGATCGCCTCCCGCGGACCCGCGTAGCGCATCGCGGCGGGGTTGACGCCGAGCACCACCCGATCGTTCGGGTAGTAGTTCTCCATCAGGACCTCGTAGCACTTCATGCGCACGTCGGCGGGGATGTCGCCGCTCTTCGTCTCGCCGATCAGCGGGTGTAGGAAGAGCCCGTCGCAGACCTCGAGCGCGGCCTTGGTCAGGTACTCGTGGGCCCGGTGGATCGGGTTGCGGGTCTGGAAGGCAACGATTCGCTTCCAGCCGCGGTCGGCGAACTCCTTGCGGGACTGCTCCGGCGTGAAGTAGCGCCGCATGAACGCTTCCTCGTGGTCGGGCATGTCGTCGGCCTCGATCTCGCCCGCGAGACAGCGGTTGCCCTCCGCGTAGGTGGCGGCGACGCCGGGATGGGCCTCGTCGGTCGTCCGGAAGACGAGCTCGGCCTCCTTGGTGACGTCGCGCTCGAAGACCTCGGAGACGCGGATCCGGCCCAGCTTCTTGCCGTTGTCGGCGAGCAGCTCGACGACGTCGCCCTCGGAGGCGTCGAGGTCGGTGGCGAGGACAACCGGGATCGGCCAGACCTCCTGGCCGTCGGCGAGGGTCATGTTCTCGACGACTGACTTCCAGTCCTCGGAGCCCTGGAAGCCGGTCAGCGGCGCGAAGCCGCCGTTACCGAGCAGCTCGAAGTCGGCGGTCTGGCGGGCGGAAAGGGTCAAGGTCTTGTCGCTCATGGGTTCTCTCAGGCTCCTAGCTCGGTCGGAATCTCGGGGTCGATGTGTGGTCAGATGCGCGGCGGAAGACCGGCGCCGGCGACGGCCCGGTTGTCAGCCATGCAGGCCGCACTCGGTCTTGTGGGCGTCAGCCCAGCGTCCCGAACGCGGATGTCCGCCGGCTCCCGGAGGGCGCGTGCAATGCGTGCACCCGATTGAGGGGTAGCCGGCGTCATGGAGTGGGTTGTACGGAAGTTCGTGCTCATTGATGTAGTCCCAGACCTGGGACTCGGTCCAGTCGGCAAGCGGGTTCAGCTTCCAAAGACCGAAGCGCCGGTCCCAGCCGAACTTGGCTGCTCCGGCCCGGGTCTCCGAGTCCTCACGACGGATCCCGGATACCCAGCAGTCGATCCCGGACAGTGCCTCTCGCATAGGTTCGACCTTGCGAATCCCGCAGCAGGCGTCCGGTTGACGGTCCCAAAGACTAGCGCCGTAGAGGTCCTCCTGCTCCTGAAGCGAGATGCCGCCGTAGCGTTCGAACTCGATGCCGTAGCGAGCCGCGATTGCGTCGCGGGTCATGTACGTCTCCTCGAAGAGGACGTCGGTGTCCAGGTAGAAGAACTTCGTGTTCGGATCGATCTTGTGCGCGAGGTCGATCGTGACCGAGCTCGTCTTCTGGAACGAGGACGCGATCCGCAGCCTCGGGCTGAACGTCTCGAGCGCCCAGCGGATCGTCTCGGAGGCGCTGCGGCCCTCGAGCTCGGCCGCGACCTCGCGCGCGTCGATCACCTCGCCCGAGGCGGTCGTCAGGGCGGCGGCCTGCTTCAGCGGGGCGGCCCGGTCGGGCACCCGCTCGACGTCGATCCCCGCGATCGGGTCGATGCTTGCGCGGGTGGTGGCCATCGGGGCGGCTACCCCGATCCGAACGGTCGGCGGATGCCGACGGCTAGATCGCGCATTCGCCCTCGCCGCGTTCGACCTTGTATGGGTCGCGGCGGTTCCAGTCGATGAACTCGAGCAGGTTGTCGAGGTTGAACTCCGCCGGCAGCGCCAGCTCGGAGATCTCCTCCTCGAAGCGCGAGGTGCCGACCCGCTCGGCGTAGCGCGTTGAACTCCTCGCCGTCGCTGCGCTCGGCCTCGTACATCCGGATCCAGCGCTCGACGGCCTCGGGCACCCGCTTGGCGGGGAGCCGGACCTTGAGCCGCGTGCCGTAGACGACCTTGCCGCCGCTGACGTCGCCGCCGATGTGGGGGATGTAGGCCGGCATCTGGTGCCCGCCGACCTTGAGCGAGGCGCCGTAGAAGCCGATGTTGCCGATGTGGTGCTGGCCGCAGCCGTTCGGGCAGCCGCTCATCTTCAGGTGGATCTGTTTCGAGAGCTCATCGCTGATCTCCATCTCGGAGACCTTCGCCTGCAGGGCGCGGTTCAGACCCATCGAGGCGGTGATCCCGAGCTTGCAGGAGTCGGTGCCGGGGCACGAGACCGTGTCGGTGACGGTGCCGGCGCCGGCCTCGTTGAGGCCGAGCTCGCCGAGCCGCTTGTAGACGTCGTAGAGCGCCTCGTTGCGGACCCAGCGGAGGACGAAGTTCTGCTCGATTGTCGTCCGGGCGTTGCCGCCGGTGTAGTCGCGCATCAGCTGGCCGAGCCCGCGGAACTGCTCCGGGCTCAGGTCGCCGCGCGTGACCTTGATCTCGACGGTCGAGAAGCCGTCCTGTCGCTGCGGGCGGACGTTGTCGAGGCAGAAGGTCTCGAACTGCGAGCGGTCACCGTTCGGTGTCGACGGGTTCGACGGCTTCTCGGGAGCGCGCCGCTCCTCGTCGTCGGTGCCGACCAGGTGCTCGATCGAGAAGTCGCGCTCGGCGACCCAGTCGCCCTCGAGCTCGCGGTCGACCATCTCGCGGAAGGCGTCCATGCCGATCTTGTCGACCAGGACCTTGATCCGGGCGCGGGCGCGGTTGACGCGCAGCCACTCCTGGCGGTCGAAGATCCGGAAGACGGCCTCGGCCACCTTCAGGTAGTCACCGTTGTCGGCCTCGACGAAGTCGTACAGGGTCGGGGCGATGCGGGGCATGATCGAGGTGCCGCCGCCGACCCGGACCTCGAAGCCGCGAACGCCGTCGCGGATCCGCGAGATGAAGCCAATGTCGTGGATGCCGGTGATCGAGCGGTCCTCGCCGGGAGTGCCGTCGAACGCCGTCTTGATCTTGCGCGGCATCAGCTGCGTCGTCGGGTGGCGGACGAAGTAGCGCACGTAGGCGACCGCGAGGTTGGTCGGGTCGAAGACCTCGTCCTCGCGGACGCCGGCGTAGGGATCGCCGGTGACGTTGCGGACGGTGTTGCCGCAGCCCTCGCGGCTCGAGAGGCCGGTGGCGCTGATCACCTTGATCAGCTCCTTCATGTCGGTCAGCGGCACGTGGTGGATCTGGATGTTCTGTCGCGTCGTGATGTGGCCCTTGTTGAGCGGTGCGAAGCGCTCGACGACCTCGGCGAAGGAGTCCATCTGGTCGGGCGTGACGCCGCCGAGCGGCAGCTTCACGCGGACCATCTGCACGCCGGGCTGACGCTGACCGTAGACGCCCTGCTTGAGCCGGAAGCCGATGAACTCGTTCTCAGGCGTCTCGCCCTCGAGGAACTTGTCGGCCTCGTCGTCGAAGTCGTCGAACTCGTCGGCGAGGATCGGAATGATGTGGCCGGGGACGTTCTCGTAGACCTCCGGGTTCTCGCGCGTGCCGAGCCTGCCCTTGCCCTTCTGAACCTTGTCCTTGTCCTGGTCGAGGTCGGCCTCGGTCCCCTTTGCCTTGGGGTTGAGGGCTGCGGTCGAGGGCTCCATCTGCTCGCGGTTCTCCCTGGGGTCGTTGACGAAAGGACGTGCGGGATGGACACCGTAGCAAATACGCCCTAATCCTGACCGAGATTTGGGTATTAGGCAGGGACGGGGGTGTGGGTGGGTCTGAGCGTGGGGGTGGTTGGGTTGTCAGCGCGGGCGTTCGCTGCAGGGACGTGGGCGAGTCCGTTTGCAGTGAGGGAGAGGGTTCGGGGGTGGGGTTGATCACTCCGGCGTCAGAGTGCGTGTGGAATCGGTTTGATTTCTCGGCGTTGGGGTCGCGAGGGGACGATCGACCGCGGATGTCGCGGCAAATCGTCCTCTCGTCGCACGAGGGGACGATTGGCCTGAACTATTCCTGCGTTTCGGCATCTCGTCGCCGATCGAGCCCCTCACCCTGGTCCGCGACCAACTTCCGGGGACGGCAGCGCGATCCGACCCGCCAGTCCACTCGACCCTAACTGCAGATCGTCCTTGAAGCCGGCCTGGACCCTGTCCGGACCTTGTTCGCCGCCCGCCGACCCGCCGGCCGGCGCCTCGCTCAGTCGACTTCGGAGCCTTCGACCAGGAAGGCGACGCGGACGTGGGCGCGGAACTCGTCGAGGTTTTCGCCACGGAGGCCGGTGGAGACGATGTCGACGGCGCGGATGTTGCGGAGCTTGGCCTGGGCGCTCTTCAGCGCCTGCTTGGCCGCATCGTCGCTCGAGACCTTGGAGCTGCCGACCAGTTCGATGATCTTCACTACTGCCACTTGGAGCCTCCCTCTGTGCTGTGGTGGTGGGGTGCGGAGCACGCCGGTCAGGGCCGGTGCGAGTGTCGTTCGCCCCAGGTCCGCGGCTCGCCCCAGGGCGAGGCGAACGCCTCCTTGGAGCGGACGCCCTCGAGCAGCGCCGCGCGCTGCCAGGGATTGATCGCGCCGGCGGCGGGCGCCGGTGCCGGGGCCGTGTCGGCGAGGAAATGCTCGACGGCGGCGATCACGGCCGCGGCCTCGGCCGGGTCGGCGGCGGTCAGCATCTCGATCTGCGGCCGCGGGGGCTTGCGGTTGCCGTTCGTGCTCACGGCCCGAACCCTAGTGGACCCGTCCCTAGTTGAATGCCCGTCGTGACCCTCGTCCTCGACAGCGCCGCCGTGCTCGCAGCGATCGCCCCCGTCCGCGCGGTCGAGCTCACCGCCGAGGCCTTCCGCCGCCACCACGCGGGCGAGTGGGAGATGCCGCCTAAGACCTACGTCGATGCCCCACCCGACGGCGACTTCCGCGCGATGCCGGCCCGCGGCGACGGCTATGCCTGCCTCAAGTGGGTGACCTCCTTCCCCCGCAATCCCGAGCGCGGTCTGCCCGTCGTCCGCGGCGCGCTGTTGCTCTCGAGCGCCGCCGACGGGGGTCTGCTCGCGATCCTCGACACGGCCGCGGTGACCTCGCTGCGGACGGGCGCCGCGGCAGCCGTCTCGGCCCGGGCGCTGGCGCGTCCCGGCGGCTCCTCGGTCGGCGTGATCGGCTGTGGCGTCAACGGCGGCTGGTCGGCCCGCTGCCTCGCCGCCGCGGGCTTCGGGCCCGGCGTCTGCCACGACGCCCGGCCGGAAGCGGCCGAGCAGCTGGCCGCCGAGCTCGGCTGGAGCGCGGGGACCCGTGAGCAGGCGGTGGCCGCCGAAGTCGTCGTCACCGTCACCCCCGGCGACGCGCCCGTCGTCGGCGAGGGCGAGCTGAGCGCCGGCGCCCACCTCGCCGTGCTCGGCGCCGACGCACGCGGCAAGGCCGAGGTCGAGGCCGCCGAGCTCGCCCGCTGCAGTCTCTTCTGCGATCAGTGGGAGCAGGCGTCGGCGGGTGGCGAGCTCTCCGGCGCGGTCGATCGCGGCGAGGTCTCCCGCGCCGACGTCGGCGACCTCGGCGCCGTCCTCGCCGGCGAGGCGCCGGGCCGGCGCGACACCGACGAGATCACCCTCTTCGACTCGACCGGGCTCGCGATCCAGGACCTGGCGATCGCGATCGAGGCCTACGAGGCCGCGCGCGACGGTCGCGTCGAGGCGACCGCGATCGACCTGACCGCCTGAGGCTGCGCGCGGCGGCCCGCCGGGCTCAGGCGCGGCCGTGCGTGCGGGCCGCGGCCTCGTTCAGCGCGACGAGCTTCTCGGCCGAGGGGAGCCAGCCCGGCTCCAGGTGAAAGCGCTCGCCGTCGATCACCAGCACCTTGCCGTCGAGCTCGATCGCGACCTCGCCGAGCTCGGCCCCGATCTGCTCGTCGAGGATCTTGTAGCGCCAGAAGCTGATCGTCAGCACCATCACCGACGTTCCCTGGAGCACGACCGTCTGCCGCTTGACGAACCAGGAGGCGATCAGGGCCAGCGGTATGAAGACGATGATCGCGGTGACGACGACCCAGAATGGGAACGGCGTCAGGGTCGAGCAGATCAGGGTCGGCTGGGGAGCGCCGGGGCTCGGCCGGACGCGCATCCACATCCGCTGCTCCCGCTCGGGGGCCTGCTCGGCCGCCATGACCTAAAGGGGGATGTTTCCGTGCTTGCGCTGCGGCTGGGCGACGCGCTTGGTCTGCAGGGTGCGCAGGGCGCGGATCAGCTTCGGCCGCGTCTCCGACGGCTCGATCACGTCGTCGATGTAGCCGCGCTCGGCCGCCGAGTAGGGGTTCGCGAAGCGGGCCTTGTAGTCGTCCATCAGCTTCTGGCGGCGCTCCTCCGGGGTCGGCGAAGAGGCCAGGTCCTTGCGGTAGATGATGTTGACGGCGCCTTCGGGACCCATCACCGCGACCTCGGCAGTCGGCCAGGCGAAGTTGAAGTCGGCCAGCATGTGCTTGGAGTTCATGACGTCGTAGGCGCCGCCGTAGGCCTTGCGAGTGACGACGGTGAGCTTCGGAACAGTGGCCTCGGTGAAGGCGTAGAGCAGCTTGGCGCCATGCCGGATGATCCCGTTCCACTCCTGGTCGGTGCCGGGCATGAAGCCGGGGACGTCGGTCAGGGTCACGATCGGCACGTTGTAGGCGTCGCAGGTGCGGACGAAGCGTGCGGCCTTCTCGGAGGACTCGATGTCGAGCACGCCGGCCAGGTGCTTGGGCTGGTTGCCGACGATCCCGACGGGGAAGCCGTCGAGGCGGGCGAAGCCGCAGATGATGTTCTGGGCGAAGTGCTCGTGGACCTCGAAGAAGTCGCCGTCGTCGACGATGAGCGAGACGACCTCGCGCATGTCGTACGGCTTCTGGGGGTCGGCGGGGACGATCTGGCCGAGCTCGTCCTCGGTCCGGTCGGGATCGTCGAAAGGCTCGACCCGGGGCGGCATCTCGAGGTTGTTCGAGGGCAGGAAGCCGAACAGGTAGCGGACGTCCTCGAGGCAGCTCTCCTCGTCCTCGGAGGCGAAGTGGGCGACGCCGGACTTCGAGTTGTGGGTCATCGCGCCGCCGAGCTCCTCGAACTCGACCTCCTCACCGGTGACCGTCTTGATCACGTCGGGGCCGGTGATGAACATGTGCGACGTCTCCTTGACCATGAAGATGAAGTCGGTCATCGCCGGGGAGTAGACGGCGCCCCCCGCGCACGGGCCCATGATCACGCTGATCTGGGGGATCACGCCGGAGCACTGCACGTTGCGGACGAAGACGTCGCCGTACGCGCCAAGGGACACGACGCCCTCCTGGATCCGGGCGCCGCCGGAGTCGTTGATGCCGATCACGGGGGCACCGACCTTGGCGGCCATGTCCATGACCTTGACCATCTTCTCGGCCATCACCTCACCGAGCGAGCCGCCGAAGACGGTGAAGTCCTGGCTGAAGACGAAGACCGTGCGACCGTCGATCTCACCGTAGCCGGTGACGACGGCGTCGCCCCAGGGCCGGTTCTTCTGCATCTCGAAGTCGTAGGTCCGGTGGCGGACGAAGGTGTCGAGCTCCTCGAAGGTGCCCGGATCGAGCAGCTTCTCGATTCGCTCGCGGGCGGTCATCTTGCCCTTCGCGTGCTGCTTCTCGACAGCGGCCTCGGAGGCCGAGTGGATCGCGGCCTCGCGCAGCTCGCGCAGCTGGGAGAGCTTCTCCTCGTATGTCTCGGGTGCCTTGTCGCGCATCGGATCGCCGGCCTGGCAACGCAGCCGTGCCGGGCGCGGGATTGTAAGGGGAGGACTGCGAGCGCGGCGGGGTCGTCAGAGCGCGCGCTCGAGCTCGAGCTCGTCGCGCTTGTAGATCCCGTGGTTGCCCTCGGTCGGGATCGACGGCTTCAGGCGGGCCCGCGCGAACTCGATCGCCCCCGGTCGCAAGGCGGTCAGCCGGAAGCCGCGGCGCTGGTAGAAGCGCAGCGCATCGACGTTGTCGTTGGTGGTGACGACGAACAGCGCGCGGCGGCCGAGCTCGCCGCAGCGGCTCGCCAGCTCCTCGACCAGCGCCGTGCCGACCCCGTTGCCGGGCTCGGTCGCGTGCATGTTGAGGATCTCGACCCGCTCGCCGTCGTCGATGAAGCTGAGTAGCCCGGCCAGCTCGTCGCCGGCGATGGCGAGCAGCATCGGCACCTCGGCCTG
The DNA here is from genome assembly GCA_963793415.1 of uncultured Solirubrobacterales bacterium. Taxonomy (GTDB): domain Bacteria; phylum Actinomycetota; class Thermoleophilia; order Solirubrobacterales; family 70-9; genus CAXMST01. Next base: position 835,333 of record CAWCAC010000002.1, read on the forward strand.
GTCGACGAGCTCGCCGTTGCGGGCGATGTGCGAGGCGTTGCGCTCCGCGAGCCGGTCGGCGACCAGCGCGGCGTCGTCGCCGGTCCGCTCGCGGATCACCACGTCCGGAGCCGGCCCGGCGAGCTCGGCGCCGATCTCGGCCAGCTCGGGGTCGAGGACGGTGCCGCCGAGCGCCCGCAGGCGCGCCAGCGCGGCAGCGCGCGGGTCCGACTCCTGATCGGGCGGGTCGACGGCGAGCGGCGCGTCGAGGTACTCGCGGCAGACAGCGATCACGCGGGAGCCGACCGGGATGTCCTCGCCGCCGAGCCCGGTCGGGCCGGCACCGTCCCAGCGCTCGCGGGCGTTGAGGATCCAGGCGCAAGCTCGGTCGGGGACCCCGGCGCCGCGGGCGAGCGCGTGTCCATGTACGGAGTGGCCGGAGAGCTGTTCGCGCTGCGGTTCGGCGAGGTCGTCCGGCCTCGCGTAGAGGAGCTCGGCCGGGACGTAGAGCTTGCCGACCTCGTGCAGGCGGGCGGCCTCTCCGACCAGCTCCGCGTCGGCGCTGCCGGCCTCGGTCGCAATCGCCACTGCCAGTGCCGCGGCGATCTCCGATCGCGCTGTCGCCGTCGACATGTGCGCCTCGAGTGCCTCGAGCAGGCTCGCGCCGCGGGCGCGGGCGAGCGCGGCCTCGCCGGTCGGCTCGGGGTTCGCGGGCGCGTCGGGCATGTCGTCGTCGGCGGGAGCGATCAGGGGAGGATAGGCGCGCCCCGCCCGCCTCCTCACCCCGAGCGCACGGCCTGGGCTGTGCGATCCTCGCCCCGTGACCGCGCCCACGTCAGAGCTCGCGATCGAGACGGTGACCCCACTTCCGGGGCGGCTCGCGACCGGCGGGGGCACGGCGCTGTTCGTCGACGGCCGCTGCCGGCCAGGCGGCGATCGCGAGATCGCCGGCCTCGAGGTCCTTCTCGCCGGCGAGCCGATCCCGGCGCTCGGCTGGGGCCTGGCGCCGCCGCGGATGCACGGCAGCGACTACTGGTGGGCGATCCTGCCGATCGCCGCCGTCGAGTCGGAACGGACGGTCGCGCTGACCCTGCGAGCGACCTTCGCCGGCCGTGGTGCGGCCGAGGCCCCGCTGGGCGAGCTCGTGCTCGTGCCGCAGGTCGAGCGAGCGACCTCCAGCGTCGCCCGCCCCGAGATCGACGAAGGCCCCTTCGTCGCGATCTGTATGGCCACCTACGACCCCGACCCGGCGATGTTCGAGTCGCAGGTCGAGTCGATCCGCGCCCAGACCCACCGCAACTGGATCTGCCTGATCAGCGACGACTGCTCCTCGCCCGGCGCGCGCGCGGCGATCTCGCGAACCGTCGAGGGGGATCCCCGCTTCGCCGTCTTCTGGGCGGGCGAGAACGCGGGCTTCTACGCGAACTTCGAGCGGGCGCTGGCGATGGTGCCCCCGGCAGCGACGCACGTCGCGCTCAGCGATCAGGACGACCGCTGGCGGCCCGACAAGCTCGAGCGCCTGCTCGCAGGCCTCGAGCCCGGCGCCCGACTCGTCTTCAGCGACATGCGGATCACGACCCGCTCCGGCCGCGTCGTCGCCGACACCTACTGGGGCTTCCGGCCCGTCAACCACACCGACTTCGGCTCCGAGGTGATCGCCAACACCGTGACCGGCGCCGCTTCGTTGTTCGAGGCATCGCTGCTCGACGACGTGCTCCCGTTCCCGCCGCGACACGGCGCCGCCTTCCACGACCACTGGATCGGCCAGGTGGCGATGGCGCTCGGCCCGATCTCCTACGTCGACGAGCCGCTCTACGACTACGTCCAGCACGACGAGGCGGCGCTCGGCTACCTGCAGGCGAACGGCGCCGGGCGCTTCAGCGCCCCCCTCGGCGAACGGGTGGCCACCTGGTACGTGCGCTGGAGCGGGCGAGGATTCAGGCTCGGCTGGCGCGTCCCCTACTTCAAGCTCTACTGCCGGGTGCGCGTCGCGACGACCGCGATGCGGCTGCGGCTTGCCGGCCGCCTGGCGCCGGACCGGCTCGACGTGCTCGCGGCGATCGAGGACAGCCCGGCGGGGATCGGCTGGCTCGCGCGGCGGGCGCTGCGCGATCTGCGCGGCCCGACCGCGACGATCGGCCGCGAGCGGGTGATGCTCGCCGGGCTCGCCTGGAAGCACGGAGCCTTCGCGCGGCGCCGGGCGCGGGCGGCGCGGCGGCGCCTCTCCGCCTGACTGCGCGAGCGGTCGCGTCAGTCCTGCATCCGCAGGAAGCGCTCGTGCGGGGTCCCGGTCAGGGCGGCGCTGAGCTCGTCCCAGTTCTCGACCGTCTCGGCGAGCGGCTTCGTGCGGAGGCGCTCGAACCAGGAGCGCAGCGGCTCCGGATCGAGGCCGAGGAAGCGCTGCAGCTGCTCGAGCCGGGCCTCGTCGCCGAGCTCCTCGTAGGCGATCCGGAAGGTCTCGTGGCCGGCGGCGAGCTCGTCGAGCTCAGCCTCCTCCTCGGCGATCCGGTCGAGCGCCCCCAGACAGGCTGCGGGATCGATCGTCACCGTCGCGTCGCCGTAGCTGCCGAAGATCGATTGCGAGACGCCGGTCGTCGCAAGCAGCTGGCGCGAGACGAGCTGCGCGAGCCGGTTGCGGCGCGAGAGCCGGATCACCGCCAGCTCCGGGTCGTCGCGGACGACTGCGGCGGATCTTGGCTCGAGGCGGATCGAGTTGATCGGAAGCTTGAACCCGCTGGCGCGCTCGTTCCCGCCCTCGAGCAGGCCGGCGAGGAAGGCCTCCGGATCGTCGCTGTCGGCGGCGGCGAAGGTTGGCGGTTTGCCCTCGCTGAACACCTCGCCCCAGCAGCGCGCCTGGGAGTGGTGATCGAGCATCGACTGCAGATGGGTCGACCCCGTCCGCCCGAGGCAGAGGATCACGAAGCGCACGGGCTAGAGCGCTTCGGCGATCTTCGGCGCGTCGCGCTTGAACCAGAAGAAGCCGGTCAGGCCGATCGCGACGGCGACGGCGAGCGGGATCAAGAGGCCCTCGCCGACGCCGAGCAGATCGACGGGCGTCTCGCCGTTCGGGTCGACGATCCAGATCCGCAGGTATTCGATGATCGGCGAGAGCGGGTTGGCGTTGATCAGCGGCTGGATCCACTCGGGCAGGATCGCGAGCGTGTAGAGGATCGGCGTCGCGTAGAACAGTGCCCGCAGCGTCAGCGACCAGCCCTGCCCGACGTCCTCGGAACGCACGAAGGCGACCGCGAGCAGCATCGACAGCGTCGTCGTCAGGGCGACGAGAGCGATCAGTCCCAGCGGCACCACTAGCCAGTGCGCCTCGGGTGTGACCCCGGTCAGGATCAGGAGCAGGAAGACGCCGATCAGGTTGAAGACGAGCGTAATCGCCGCGCTCAGGTTGAGGCTGAGAGGGATCACGATCCGCGGGAAGTGCGTCTTGCGCAGCATCGACTCGCGCGCCTGGATCGACCGCAGCGAGGTGTTCGTCGCCTCGCTGAAGTACTGGAAGACGACGAGGCCGAGGATCAGCTTCTGGGGGAAATCGGAGACGTCGTCGGCGAATCGGCTCAGGACCTCGTTGACGACGAGGTAGATGACGCCGAAGAACGCGAACGGCTTGAGCACGCTCCACAGGTAGCCGAGCGTCGTGTTGGTGTACTGCAGCCGGAACTCGGTCACCGAGATCAGCCAGAGCAGGTCCCAGGTGCGGCGCCATCCGTCACCGAAGGCCGACGGCCCCGGGATCTCGCGCAGCTCGAGCGGCTCCGAGCGCGCGTTCACGAGCCCGCCTCCGGTGCGGTCGTCGCGGGCGTGGTCGTGACCTCGATCTCGTGGTCGAGCAGCATCGAGCCGCCGCGCTTCTCGCCGGCGATCTCGAGCCGCGCCATCTTCGTCGGCCCGGCGGGGGTGTCGGCACCGGTGAAGATGTCGCAGGCGATCGTGTAGCGACCCGGCGGCAGCCGGTTCTCGATCGTCGCCGAGAGCTCGACGACGGAGCCGGCCGGGGTGTCGCCGTTCTCCGACAGCGCCACCCGGTCGCTCGCGAACATCAGCCGCCCGTCGCTGCCGGCGATCTGGAATCCGAAGCTGGCGTCCGGGTAGTCGCGCTCGACTTTGACGGTCGCCCGCAGGTTGATCGGATCGCCGGCCCGGACCCGATCCACCTTGTCGCCGTCGGCGCCGACGACCCAGCTGTCGGCGATCCTCGCGTACGGGTCTGCGATTGCGGCGACGATCTTCGACGACATCTCCGGCAGCTTGTGGTCGGGGCGCTCGAGCATCGCCGAGAGGTTGACGTCGTAGTAGTGCTCGGCGACCAGGTCGGGCGCGCCGATCGTGTGGATCTCGCCGTCGTGGAGGAGCAGCGCCCGCTCGCAGTACTGCGTCACGATCGGCATCGAGTGGGTGACCAGCAGGATTGTGCGCCCCGCCCGGTGCATGTCCTCGAAGACCTCGCCGCAGCGCTCCTGAAACTCGGCGTCGCCGACCGCGAGGACCTCGTCGATCAAGAGGACGTCGGCGTCGACGTGTGTCATCACCGAGAAGCCGAGCCGGACCTTCATCCCCGAGGAGTAGTTCTTGACCTGGAGGTCGACGTAGTCCTGCAGGCCCGCGAACTCGATGATCTCGTCGAAGCGGCGCCGCGCCTCAGCCGGGCTCAGTCCCATCATCACGCCGTTCAAGACGACGTTGTCGCGGGCGGTCAGCTTCGGGTTGAAGCCGACCCCGAGCTCGAGGAAGGGGGCGAGCCGGCCGGCGACCTTGACCGTTCCGCTGTCGGCCGGGTAGACGCTCGCGAGCAGCTTCAGCAGGGTGCTCTTGCCGGACCCGTTGCGGCCGACGATGCCGAAGAACTCGCCCTGGGCGACGTCGAAGCTGAGGTCGGCAAAGACATCGAGCAAGCGACCGGGGGTGCGGCCGAGCGGGTTGCGCAGGCGTCCGCGCAGGGTCGCGGGGACCCGGCGGCCGGGGACGTGGAACCGCTTGCTGAGGCCGCGAACCTCGATGGCGGTGGGCCGCTGCATGTTCAGGCCGGCTTGCGCCACCAGGCGCCCACCCAGTCGATGCGCTCGATCGGCGCCGTGATGCCGTGCTCGGCGCGGTAGTCCTCGACCGCCTTGCGGCAGTTCTCCCAGCCGTAGTCGTCGACGATCAAAAAGCCGCCGGGGGCGAGCTGCGGGTAGAGGTTCGAGAGGCCATCCATCGTCGACTCATAGAGGTCGCCGTCGAGCCGGACCAGCGCCCACCGGCGGTCGCTGACGGTTGGAAGCGTGTCGCGGAACCAGCCCTTGAGGAACTCGACGCCGCCGTCGTTGACGCCGTACATCGCCAGGTTCCGCTGTACCTCCTCGAGCGAGACGGCAAGCTCGTCGGCGGTGTAGTTGATGTCACCGGAATCGGCCGGGAAGCGCTCGGGATCCGGCTTCGGCAGCCCTTCGAACGAGTCCGCGGCGAACACGGTGCGGTCGTTGATTCCGTGGGCCTTGAGGATGCCGCGCATCATGATCACGGTGCCGCCGCGCCAGCAACCGGCCTCGATCAGATCTCCGGGCACCCGCTCGGCGATCACGCGCTCGACCAGCTCGCGCACGTTCCGGGTCCGCTTGCGGCCGATCATCGTCTGCGCGTACAGGGGCCAGTCACGGCCCTCGTTGCGGCGCTGCATGTCGTTGAGGCCGCCAAGGTCCGTGATGCCGGCCTTCTCGAACTCCTGCTCGAACGACTCCTTCACTTTCTCCGGCAGGTTGCGCTTGTCGGGCGGGTAGTACAGCGTGTGCGTCACCGCCCGCTCGAGCAGGTCGAGGTACATGCGGCGGGTGACCGAGGCGCGCCGCGCCGCCACGCGGGCCAGCGGGCCGCGCTTGGTGGCGGGGCCGAGCAGACGGCGGGCATGGGGCTCGATCGAGCTCTTCACGGACACGGCGGCGATTGTAAGGACACGACGCCCGCCCTCCCGGCGCCGCCGCGGAGCCCGGGTGTAATCTCGGCCGCGCCTTCGGGGTGCGGGACCCGGGGCGCGGAGACACCCTATGGCCAGCGCTGAGAGCACACGTACGGCGGGCGGGCCGGGGGACCCGGCGCCGGATCGCCCCGCGGCGGCGACGGCGCCACTCGCTGCGACGATCGCGCTCAGCAGCACGCTCGCGATCGCGCTGTTCATGTTGATCGCGCCGATCGTGCGCGGGATCGTCCCGGTCACGACCCTGCCTGAGCCGCTTCCGGACCACCATCAGGACGCTGAGACGCTGCTGTTCGTGCTCGCCTTCGCGGTCCTGCTGCCGTTCGGCGTCTGGGCCGGCTCCCGGGTCGGCGACCGGATCGCGACCAGTGCCAACGCCGGTGCGGCGTCGGCGTTGACAGCGCTGCTCACGGGGCTGTTGGCGCTCGTCCTGATCGCAGCCCGTCTCTCTTCTGAGGTCGTGCTCAGCGCCGGCTCAGCGGCCTGGCTCCTGCTCGCCGTCGCCGTGCTCTCGCGTGCGGCCGGGCCGCGGCGCTGGGAGAGTGCCGCGCGCCTCGCCCCGCATGCCGCGTCGCTGTGGATCGCCGCCGCGGCGCTGACGGCCGCCACCGCACTCGCCTTCACGACGATCGATTCGATCTCCTGGCCGCTCTTGATCATGGCCGGCCTCTTGATCGGGGCCTTCGTCGCGGCGCTCGATCGGGTCACGTTGCCGCGCGCCAGGCGCCCACTCGGGACCGTCGCCGACATCGCGATCGTCGTCCTCTTGCTTCTCGCGGTCCCGAGCCTGGCGATCTTCGCGGGCGGCGGCGACACCGCCGACGCGGTCCAGAACACGATCATCCAGTTCCACCAGAACTTCTTCCTCGGTCCCGCGAACCAGATCCTCGCCGGGGACGCGATGCTGGTCGACACGCTCTCCCAGTACGGGGTCGGCTCGATCTACTTCCTCGCCGGGACGTTCACGTTGATCCCGATCGGCAACGAGACCCTGGGCCTGGTCGAAGGTGTGCTCTCCGCGCTGATGTTCGCCGGCGCCTGGGCAGTGATGCGAATCGCCGGCGTATCGAGGCTGCTCGCGGCCGGCGCGATGCTCGTCGCCGTGATCGCACTCGTCTACGGGCTCCAGTATCCGATCGGCGGCCTGCTCCAGCACGGCGCGATCCGGTTCGGGCTGCCGATCGGTGTCGTCATCGGTGCCGTCGCCGAGTCCCGCTGGCCCGGCGCCGCAACCCCGGCGCGACTGCTGCAGCTGCTGACCGTCGGCATCGCCTCGGTCTGGGCCCTGGAGGCGTTCGCCTACACGGCGTTGACCATGCTCGCCGTGGTCGCGACGACCGTTTCCATGGCCCCCGCCGGCTCACGCCGCCGCGAGCTCATGCGCTGGGCCTGGCAGCTGCTCGCCGCCTGTTTGGCCGTGCACCTGCTGCTCGCTGCGGCGACGCTGATCGCCACTGGCGAGCTGCCCGACTGGGGCTGGTATCTGAACACGCTGCGCGAGTTCCTCTTCGGTCAGATCGGCGACCTCACCTACGACTTCTCGCCCTGGTCGCCCGCGCTCGCGGTCGGCGCCCTCTACCTGGTTTCCGCGAGCGCGCTGAGCCTGCTGATGTGGCGACGCCCCGACGTCGTCGCGAGGCAGCGCACGATGCTGATCGCGATTGCGGCGATGACCGCCTTCGGGATCGCCCTCTTCACCTACATCGTCAACCGCTCCGCCGATCACATCGTCCCCTATGTGTGCCTGCCGGCGGTGACCCTGGGCGCGCTGTGGATCACGCTGCTCGAGCGGCCGGTGCTGGCGGTGCCGGCCGCCGGCAGACGCGCCGCCTGGGCGCTCGGGCTTGCCGTCTCGGCCCTGCTCATCGCCGTCTCCGCCTCTTCGCTCGACACCCGCTTCCACGAGTCGGCCCTCGCCTACGCGAGGCCGGGAGGCGCCTCGTTCACGGACGCGCTCGACCGCGTCTGGAACCCGCCGCCGGTCCGGCCCGCGGCGGTCGAGGGCGAGCAGTTGCTCGAGACCTACATGCCGGGCGAGGACCGCAGCTCGGTGCTGACGGGCGCCGACCTCAGCGTCGAGATCCTGCTGCGCTCCGAGCGCGGCAGCGCTGTGCCCCTCGGGGATCCGTGGGAGGACAGCTTCGTGCCCGAAGATCACCTCGTGCCGCTCGGCGACTACGTCGCCGGCCTCGAGGCGGGCGACCGGATCCTTATCGACGAGCCGGCTCGCGAGGCGTTCGACATCTACAGGGCCGAGCCCGACCGCGACCCGATCGAGAATCCAGCCGGGGCCGTCAGCCTCGTCCCGACCGGTCTCGCCAAGCTGCAGGAGTGGACCCTGCGTGAGATCGGCAGGACCTACGACCTGAAGACGGTGGCGACCTCGCCAAGCGGGCTCGAAGTAGTGGAGTTGGTTCCCCGCGAACCGAGTGGATAAGCCGTCAAGGCTTGTATTTTCTCGATGGCCAGATCCCCGCTCGGTGCAGGATCAGTCGGAAGCCGGACCACAGCGTCTTGATCCCATAGACGACGCCGGTCTTGAAGCCGACCGAGGACATCTCGTCGAAGTAGCGGCACTTGGCCGGCACCTCCTCGATCCGGAAGCCGAAGTGGGAGGCCTGGTAGAGGACCTCGGCATCGAAGGAGAAGTCGAGCGAGTTGCGCAGGAACGGAATCGTCAGCAGCAGGTCGCGGGAGTAGGCGCGGTAGCCGGTGTGCGCCTCGGTCAGGTGTGTGCCCATGATCCGGTTCTGGACCGTGGTCAGGAAACGGTTCGCGACCCACTTCCAGCGCGGCATGCCGGCGGCGATCGCGGCGCCCGGCACCGCCAGCCGCGAGCCGAGCACGAGGTCGGCCCTGCCCTCGGCGATCGGCCTGACCATGTCAGGAATCAGTCCCGGCTCGTACTGGCCGTCGGGATGCAGCATCACGACGACGTCGGCGCCCTGGTGCAGAGCGTTCATGTAACAGGTCTTCTGGTTGCCTCCGTAGCCGACCTGGTGCGGGTGCCAGAGCACTTCCAGCGGCAGCTCGCGGGCGAGCTCGACGGTTTCGTCGGTCGAGGAGTCGTCGACGAGGATGATCTCGGCGACCTCGTCGAGCGGGATCTCCGAGACCGTCTCCTTGAGGGTGGCGGCAGCCTGGCGCGCCGGCATCACGACGATCACCTTCGGGGTGACGGCGCCGTCGTCGACGACCTTCCCAGTGGTCGTCTCTGCGTCTGTCTCAGACAAGTCTTGCCTCCATGTAGATCGTTCCTCCACGCCTCATGATGATCTCGATCGCCGCTCCGAGGGTTGCGAGGGGCAGCAGCACGACCGCGGCCCCGATCGCGAGCCAGCGCATTGGCGGCGACTGGGGCGCCGAGCGCGCCTTCGTCCGGCGCAGCGCCTGATACAGGTTCGGATGCCCGGGCAGCAGGCCGACGAGGCCGTGCAGCCAACCGATCACGATCTGGCCGCCGCGAACGTGGGAGACGCGCTCGACCCGGAGCCCACGGATCGTCAGGCCTTCGGCCAGCGACTTGGCCGAGAAGTGGCCGAGGTGGCGAGGCAGGTCGAGGTGGAGCCAGTCGTCGCCGAAGATCTCGGCCTGCAGACTGCCGGTGTTGGGGACGGCGACGGCGACGACACCGCCGGGCTTGAGCAGGCGTGCCGCCTGCGTCATCGCGTCGCCGGGGTCGGGCAGGTGCTCGAGCGAGTGCCAGAAGATCACGGCCGCCCACTCGTCGGCGCCGTCGATCTCCGCGAGCGGCTCGTCGCGGAAGTCCGGCCGCAGCGGGTTCCGCTCTAGCCCGACCGTCTCACGGCCGCGGGCCTGCAGCGCGTCGACCAGGGTGCCGTCGCCGGCGCCGACGTCGAGCACCGGTCCGGGCGGTGCGATTTCGTCGATGCGCGCGGCGAGCAGACCGCGGGTGCGACCGAGGATCGCATCGCCGGCGAACGAGAAGCGGCGCTCGCCATCGGGCCGGTACCAGTCGCCGTAGGCCTCCGCGAGCTCCTCGGGGCTCGGCCGGGGGTCGGTCGTCGCGGCACCGCAGGCGCCGCAGAACGTGAGCCGGCCCCGATGGGTCGCACGACCGTCGAACGGCTGCTCACACCAGATGCACGCCGGCGCTGAGGCTGCCGTGCTCTCGCTGGTCAGGTCTTCGGAAGGGTGCATACCGCGCACACGTCGAGGGCCGCGGCGAGATCGGTCTCGCGCAGCTCGAAGTCGCCGGGCTCGATCTCCGCGGCCTTCGGGTCCGGGTTGCCGCGGGCGCGCTCGAGCATCGTGTCGTAGAGCCACTGCTTGACCCGAAGCGGGACGAAACGGCGCAGCTTCGCCGGGTCCTTCGCGAGCAGCCGATCGAGCTTCGCCCGCTCCTCGTTGAAGATCGTCATGTAGCGGGGCGAGCCGAACATGCCGAGCGAGCGGACGTCGCCGAACTGCTCGCTGCAGAGCCCGGCGAGCTCCTCGAAGTCGAACTCGCGGAAGTGGTACGGATCGATGATCTCGTCGGGGCGACCGAGCGTCAGCCGGTTCGGGGTCACGAACATGGCGACGCCGTCGCCGCGTAACACCCGCGCGACCTCGGCGACGACGCGCTCGGGATCGGGCACGTGCTCGAGCGACTGGACTGAGAGCACCGAGGCGAACTCACCGTCCGCGAACGGGAGCTCCCGCATGTCGGCGACGATCGTCTCCCGCTCCTGCCCCTCGAGTGCCTCGGCCGAGATGTCGACGCCGATCGTCTCGCGCGGCGCCAGCAGGTGGTAGCTGTGCCCGATCCCGCAGCCGAGGTCGAGCAGCTTCCCGGCCGGCAGGAAGCCGTCGGCGAGCGCGTAGGCGGCGACGTGCCGCTGCCAGGTCGGGTTGAACCCGCCCTCGGCGGTCATCACCCGTTCGCCGGTCAGCTTCACGAGCGACGCCCGGGTCGGTGGTCTGGGAAGGGATGCAAGGCGCTGAATGCTTGCACGAGTGATCGAGACAGGGCGGTCCGTGGCGGCTTCCCTGTGCCAAACTCCGGCCCGTGAGCAACTCCGATACTTCCCCCCGGATCGAGATCCCTCCGGGGGTCACGCCAGAGCGCGTCGAACAGGCCTCACGGGAGTTCGCGACCGTCTTCCACGACCTCAAGGATCAGACTTTCGCGACCACTACCTGGCTTGGCGTCCCCTTGGTCAAGACCCCTATGGACATGGTCGTTCTGCAACAGATCATCGCCGAGACCAAGCCCGAGCTGATCGTCGAGACCGGCGTCTACGTCGGCGGCAGCGCGATGCTGTACGCGACGATCCAGGAGATGATGGGCATCGACGGCAAGGTGATCGCAGTCGATGTCGATCTGTCCTTCGTCCACGACAAGGTGCGGGAGCACCCGCGGATCGAGTTGCTCGAGGGCAGCTCGGTCGACCCCGGGATCGTCTCCCACATCCGCGCAGCCGCCAAGGGCAAGCGGACGATGGTCGACCTCGATTCCGACCATCGCGCCCACCACGTGCTCGAGGAGCTGCGCACGTACGCCGACCTGGTCAGCCCCAACTGCTACCTCGTCGTCGAGGACAGCTGGTTCGGCGGCCGCCCGGTCCGCGAGGACGCGATTCCCGGCCCGAGCGAGGCGCTCGACGCCTGGCTCGCCGACGAGCAGCCGTTCGAGACCGACCGCTGGCGTGAGCGCTATGGCTTGACCCAGAATCCACGCGGCTACATGCGGCGGATCCCCGACGACGGCGCACCGCCGATCGGCCGCCCGCGCCCCGACAACTTCCTGATCGGCAACTTCGAGCTCGCCGGCACCGAGGCGGCGATCACCTCGGGCCCGATCGACACCGAGACGATCGCCGCCGAGCTCGAAGCCGCAGCGGGCGAGCCCGACCGCGAGGTCGAGGCGCTCCGCAAGACGGTCGGCAACCTCGCGCGTGGCACCCGCCAGACGGCGGTCGAGTCCGAGATGGACCAGCGCCGGGCCGAGATCACGACCGAGAACCTGCTGCGCGAGATCAACACCCAGCGCGAGCTGCTCGAGGAGCGCAACCACCAGCTGGCGCTCACCCGTGCCAGCCTGCGCCGGGTCAGCGAGTCGCTGCCCTACCGGGCCTGGATGAAGGTCCGGCGCCTGCCGGGTATCCGCCAGTTCGCCGAGCGCCGCACGCTGCACCGCGAGAACGCCTCGCAGGGCAAGCGGGAGCACCGTGACAAGGTGCGGGCGGAGCGCTCGGAGCGCTTCGTCAACCACCATCGCGGACAGTGATCGCGTTCGGCGCGGCGATCGCCGACGAGGACAAGTGGGAGCGCTACGCGCTCAAGGGCATTCATCGCGCGCTCGGTGATGATCCGCGTCTGATCACCCGTCGCGGTGTGACGAGCATCTTCGGCGCCTACAACGAGATCATGGAGGAGGCCGCCGCCGATCCGCGGATCGAGTGCCTCGTCCTGATCCACGAGGACACCGAGATCCGCGACGATCGCTTCGAGGAGAAGTTGCGCTGGGGGCTGAACGATCCCGATGTCGCGATCGTCGGCACGATCGGCGCGGTCGGCGTCCAGGGCATCGACTGGTGGCATCACGACTACGGGATCGGCTCCTCGATCCTCGAGCCGATCGACCCGGCGATCCTCTACGAGACGCCGCTGCTGGAGGGCTCGGAGCTCTCGGGTGCCGGCGGCTTCGGCGACGTCGACATGGTCGACGGCTACCTGATGGGGATGTCGCGCTGGGCGATCAAGAACCTGCGCTTCGACGAGACCGAGGTCGGCCCCGGATTCCACGGCTACGACGCCGACATCTGCTTCCAGGCCCGCGAGCGGGGCAAGCGCGTCTTCGTCGCCGAGCTCTCGGTCGCCCACCATCGCAACAGCGTCTCACCGACGCCGTACCGCGAGGACTGGTTGCGGGCGCAGATCGCTTTCCGCCGCAAGTGGGAGCGCCGCGGCATGCTGAAGCCGCCGAAGCTGCGCTTCCCCCCGTACGTGAAGACCAAGCAGGAAAAGGAAGAGGAAGACGCCTAGCCGCGGTCGGCCATGGCGTCCATGGCTGTGCGCAGCTGCTTGCGGTCGACCGCGCCCTTCGGGACGGGAATTGCCCGATAGGTGAAGCCGATGCCGAGCGTGAACCTGAAGATCAGCCGGCCGAGCTCGTCGTAGGCGGCGTTGCCCGCCTCCTCGTTGCCGCCCCAGCCGACCATCCAATCGCCGCTGCCGAGCAGCCGGGCGGAGCCGCAGCAGAAGGTGGCCGGCACGTCGGTGTCGGTAACCGACTCGACCAGCCGGGCGGTGCCCTTGTCCTCGTTGATCTTGTACCGGACCGCCCGCGGGGGCTCGGGCAGGAAGGTCCGGTTGTCGAAGATCGTGATCGTGCCGTCGGACTCGACCCGCGCGTCGTGCTGGCCCCCGAACGGGTAGTCGCCGAGCGGGTCGCGGCGCACCTCGAGGCTCTCCGGGGTCGGCGTGCCGCCGAGCTTCCAGACGATGTCCCCGGTCTTCGTATCGATCTTGTAGACGGCGTCGGTGTGCCGCATCGAGACGATCAGGTAACGGCCGTCCTTCTCGACCGAGTTCCAGTGGACGACGTCGTAGGGCTCGTGGTCGAGGATCTCCAGGTCCCACCAGCGCCCGGTTTCCTCGAGGCCGATCTTGCCCCGAGAGCCCCAGCTCCAGATCTCCTTGCCGGCGGGGTCGAACTCCTGGATTTCGATCCCGATCACCCGGGAGTCCGGCGAGCCACCGAACTCCGAGGCGTCGTCCCGGTAGGTGACCTGGGCGCCGAACATGTAGTTCCCGTTCGGGAGCAGCAGCAGCTCGTGTACGTCCGCGACCGAGCCTGGGGCGCCGCTGAAGCTGTGAAGGAGCTTGTTCCGGAGGGTTCGGACCTCGAGGTCGCCGACCTGAGACGCCTGCTGGTCGACCGGCGACCAGGTCAGGGTCCCATCGGCGAGGACGCTGAAGTTGTTCGGCTCGCCGTTCGCCTTCACCCACCAGACCGGCGCGCCACCGCGATCGAAGATCGCGCCATAGCGGTCGACCAGCTGGGTCGTGAACATCCGCGGGCCGCCCTCGCGCTCGCGCTCGAACTTGTAGGTCGGGAAGTCGTCGGGGAGGCAGCGCAGGTGGAAGCGCCGGATTGAGCTGTGCCCGCGCTTGCGGAAGCCGACGGTGACGGCCTCGCCGGCCGAGGCGGCGACCGGGCTCGAGAAGTCGTGGCCGCGGAAGTTGGAGTCGTCGACCGCGGCCAGCCACCCCTCGGCTCCGCGCACCTTCAGCTCGACCCGCGACTCGGAGTCGCAGCCGCGCAACACGTAGTCCCGCGTCTGCCAGTCGAAGGCCGGATCCATCGCCTGGGCGGCGCCGAAGGCGGGACGATCGGCGGCGGCATTGGATGCGGCGGCGAGCGAGCAGACCACCGCAAGCACCAGCGCGATGCAGGTCGCTCTCAACCTCCCCTTACTCATTACCGGAAAGCTACTACGCATACCGGGCCGTCAGCGGGCCAGGGCCTGGGCGTCCGCTGCGGGGCTAGAGTCCTCCGCCTGATGAGGGAGGAGAGTCAAGCCAGGTTCCCGCTGCTCGACCCGCTGCGGGCGTTCGCCGCTATCTCGATCCTGGTCGTGCACACGGCAACTCTCTCCCGCGCCTTCACCGAGCCGGGCTACGGTCAGTTCCTCGCCCACCTCGACATCGGCGTCCCGTTCTTCTTCCTGCTCTCGGCCTTCCTCCTGTACCGGCCGTTCGTCGCGGCTCGAGTGGATGGAACGGACCGGACTCCGTTCCGCGAGTACGCGAAGCGCCGCTTCGTGCGGATCTTCCCCGCCTACTGGGCGGTGCTGACGATCGCGGCGATCGTCCCCGGCATGGCCGGCGCCTTCAGCGGCAACTGGTGGGTCTATTACGGCCTCCTGCAGAGCTTTCCGGTCTACGACCCGACCGGGGTCTGTGCCGTCGACCCGTTCCGCTGCGGGATCCCGGTCGCCTGGAGCCTGACGATCGAGGTCCTGTTCTACGCGACGCTTCCGTTCATCGTGCTCGGCATGGCCTGGCTCGGCCGGCGCTGGCGCGGCCGGCCGCTGACGCTCGAGTTCGGGCTCGTCGCCGTGCTGACGCTGGTCTCGATCTGGATCCAGAGCTCCGTCCCGACCGGCGACGCGCATCTGTTCCTGTTCTTCTCACCCTTCGGGCGCGGCTGGTGGTTCGGCCTCGGTCTCGCGCTGGCGGCGATCTCGGTTCAAGTCGCCCGGCTCGAGACCGAGCCCGCCTGGGTCGGCTGGCTCCGGGAGCGCCCGGGCCTGCCCGTCGTGGCCGGGGTGGCGGTCTTCTTCGTCGTTGCGGCCCTCCTGCTCGACCCGACGCCGTCGCTCGCGTTCCCGGTCACCGGCATCGGCCAGTACCTGGCGCAGTACCTGCTGTTCGGCGTAATCGCCGCCCTGGTCATCCTGCCGGCGATCTTCGGCAAGGACGGCGGCGGGCTCACCCGCAGGCTCCTGCGGCACCGCTCGCTCGTCTGGCTCGGCCTCGTCTCCTACGGGATCTTCCTCTGGCAGTTCCCGGTCCTGATCCTCGTCTTCGACGAGTTCGGCGTCCAGGGCTTCCTGCCGCTGACCGCACTGACTCTCGGTCTGACGATTGCCTGCGCGGCGGCGAGCTACTACCTGCTCGAGCTGCCGCTGATGCGACGCGTGCGGAGCCGGCCGGCGGTTGCCGGGGCGGCGGCGGGCTCGGCCAGCGCGGAGCTGGCTCCCGTCAGTCCCAGTGCTCGGGCTTGATCTCGGAGGCACGCAGCGGCGGGCCGGGACCGAGCTTGGCGGGCTTGCCGCGAAGGACCCTCGAGATCACCCGCAGGGGCCGGTGCTCGATCTGATGCAGTCGCATCCGCAGGCGCCGCTGCGCCTCGCGGGCGGCGACCAGCTCCCAGTGCTTCGCGGACCCGTCGGCCTCGGCCCGGCGGGCGCGCTGCTCCCAGGCCTCGAGCGTCTCCTCGTGAGCGCGCAGGTCGCGGAACGAGACCATGCTCGCGAGCGACCCGAGCTCCGGGATCTCAGCGTCGGAGGCGGCGAGCAGGACAGTCCGGTCCTCGCCCTCGCCGCCCGAGAGCCAGCTCGAGTCGTCGAGCTCGGCGCGCTCGGGAGCGTGGGCCGGGGCGACCGTCGCCGCGATCGAGAGCCGCCGCCTGAAGATCGCCGAGTGCTCGAAACGAGCGACGATCGCGTCGGCGAGCGAATCGGCCGCTGCCTGCGCGGCGCCGTTCGTTTCGGGGCCGGCCGGCGGCACCGAGAGCGGCAGCGAGACGAGCATCACGCCGCCGTCGGCGAGCAAGCGACCGAGCTCGGCGATCGCGGCCTCGGGGTCGAGCTCCGGGGTCTGGGCATCGACGCAGACGACGGCGTCGAAGCTGCCCGTCGCCAGCGGCAGCGCCGCGGTCTCGGCCTCGACGAAGCGGATCCGCTCGCCGTAGAGGCGGGTCGCGATCTCGATCGCGCGTGAGTCCGGGTCGGTGCCGACGACCGTCTTGGCCCCGGCCTCGAGCAGGATCTGTGCGCCGTGGCCGCTCCCGCAGCCGGCGACGAGCACGTGGCGCCCGGCGACGGCACCCGCGGCCCAGCGATAGGCCACGTCGGACTCCGCGGCAGCGAGCCGGTCCTCGTCCTCGCCCGGGATGCCGAACTCGGTCAGCTGAGAGGGCGCCTCTTCGAGGTCGCGCTCGCTCATGTGCCGATCGCCACCCTTGCGATCAACAGGTCGCGATCCTCGACGACGTAGGCGGGAGCGCCCTGAAGCGGCGGCCGGATCCGATCGAGCGAGCTGAAGCCCGCCTCGAGCGCTGCCTCGGCGACTGCGTTGGCGGCCGGGCCGTGGCATTCGATCGCACAGATCGAGCGGGTCGCGTCCCGGGCCAGGCGGAGCGTCTCGGGATCGGAGGCGTGGTCCGGGTCTCCGGTGAGGACGACGACGTCGAAGCGCTCCTCGTCGGCCCGAGGCGACCATTCGCGCTGCTCGAGGAGCGCGAGCTCGGCCGAGCCGATCCCGAAGTGGTCGCGGAGCAGCTTCGCCCGGCGCAGGTGTTCGGGGCGGTCGTCGACGGCGACGACGCGACGCGCTCCCCAGTCGAGCAGGCGCTGGGCGATCCAGCCCTCGCCGCAGTGCAGGTCCAGCGCCGAGGGCGCCTCGGATACGGCGAAGGCGTCGAAGGCCGATGGCCGCAGCATCTGACCAAGGGTCCAGAGGCGCTGGCGGGCGCCCGGGTCGAGAGCGGCGGTGTGGATCGACGGCGTCAACTCCCAGCTCTGCTCCCAGCGCGGCCCGTCGAGCTCGGCGACGAGCCGCGGATCGAGCGCCGGGCCGGGCCCGCCGGGTTCGGGCAGGGCCGGTCCGCGCGGGATCGCGCGGGTCGTGTGGCGGATCGTCGCCGGCTTGTCAGTCGATCTCGTAGCCAAGTCTCTTCAGCCGCGGTCCCATGATCTCCACGCAGACCTGCTGCTCTTCGTCACTGAGATTGTCGCGCCATAGGCCCGGCTGCGCTGCACGGTTGCGTTCGGTCGTGCCGCGGCGCTTGTCCGGAACGGCGTCGAACGCCGTCGCCGAGAGCATCGCATCGAGCTCGGCGCGGGTCCGCTCGAGGCCGAGCCAGGCGTTGAGATCGTCGATCTTGGCGCCGTTGTCGGCGAGCAGGTCCTCGTAGCGGATCGTTCGCGAGAGGCCGGGCGTGTGGGCGTCGATCGCCCGCAGCGTCATGTCGACGTTGCAGGACCACAGGCGCGAGGCCCAGGCAACGCCCTCGAGCCGCTCCTCCGGGCTCGAGTAGGAGTAGCCCTGGTGGCGGGCGAGGAAGCCGCCTGGCGCGTAGGCGTGCATCAGCGAGTCGACCACGTCGCGCCCGTCCCGGACCAGGAACAGCGCCCGTGAGCGCGGCATCAGCGCCATCACGAGATCGGCGGCGTGCGAGCCGTTGACCTCCTTGATGATCAGCATCGGGTCGGGGGTGGTCGCGATCCCCTCGGCCCGGGCCCGCTCGATGAATGCGTATAGCCGGACCAGCGCGAAGCGCCGGGCCTCCGGCGCCCAGACCTCACGGTATGCCTGCGAGTAGGCGTAGACGGGCCGGCCGCCGAGATAGTTGTTGATCGTTCCCGGCACGTATTCGCCCTCGACCTCGCGCGGATCGCCGAAGGCGGGGGAGAGGTGGTTGGAGATGAACGACTCGTCGACCGGAAGCGCGTCGTAAGGGCGACCCGGGTCGCGATCGGGCCCGGGGGTGCGGAAAATCGTCGTCGCCTCCGGCTCCGGGAACAGGGGCCAGGTGAGCTGGCGCAAGAGCCAGGTGCTGCCCGAGCGGGGCGAGCCCCACATCCACACGAGCCGGCCCTCGAGCTCGGCCGCGTCGAACGGCAGGCCGGCATCGGCGTCGTAGCCGTCCAGGGCCGGCACCGGGTCGGTGGCGGGCGGCTCGCGGATCGGCCGCTGCGGCGTTCGCCCGAGCCGCCGGGACAGTCGTGCCTTCAAGCGATCCATGGTCTCCTCCCGATCACGCGTGCGAGCCCGCGCCGCAGCGCGTGGCGGGCGCCCGTCTAAAGGACCAGGGGCACCGTCTTGTCCGGGTAAACCGAGGGTGCGAAGCACCAGGTCTCGGTCGCGTACCGGTTCTCGGTCATCTCCGGCCCGACCGCGGTGCGGTGCAGGCAGAAGTGGTCGAAGAGGATCGCGTCGCCGGGGTTGAAGGTCGGTCGTGCGACCTCGGCGCCCTGCCGGGACTCCTCGACCTTCTGCGGCGAGACGGCCCAGGGGAACATCGCGCCCTCCGTGCCGGTCTCGACGATCTCGTCGTAGCGCCTGGCGACGACATCGAGGCCCGGGGCGATGTCGCCGCAGCGGGTCAGCGCGATCCAGACGTTGCAGGTGCGGATGCCGCGCCCGAGGAAGGCACCGTCCTGGTGCCAGTCGGTCCCGGACTCGGGCGAGACGCGGCGCAGCACCGACTTGTTCATCGAGAGCGCCGGGCGCTCGCCGAGGTAGTCGGTGATCGTCGCGCTGAGGCCGGAGACGTCGAAGGCGTCGAGCAGCTCGAACATCATCCGCGGCGAGTCGGGGGCCCAGACGGCATGGCCGCCCTTGACCATCCGGTTCCACTGGGCCGGGTCGAGCGGGTAGTCGGGCCCGGGGGCGAAGGGGTCGTACCAGGGCGTCGTCTCCGCCAGGGGTGCGCCGTCGATGTGGGCGTCGCGGGCGGCAAACGTCTCGTCGATCCCGGCCCGCATGCGCTCGGCCCGCTCGGGGTCGAGCAGCCCGCGGATGATCAGCGAGCCGCCGCCGAGGATGCCGTCGCGGACGGCGTCGCTGGTCAGCTCCGAAGCGCCGATCTCGGGCAGGCCGTCGGGCCGGGGAAGCTCGTCGACGACCGGGTCGGTGTCGGGTGAGCGGTCGGGCGCGGTGCGGTCGAGCTGGGCGAATGCTTCGTGGCGCAGCTGCACGATCCGCTTCTCGGTGGCGGCGTCGGACTCGGCACGGTTGGCTGCCATCAGCTCGCCGATCTCGGCCAGGGGATCGGCGCTCTCGACGGGCTCGTAGGCGGGAAGCTTGGTCGGCGGGGCCTCAGGCCGGCGCGGCGCGGGACTCGCGTGCTTCGATCCGCGGCGCTTCAGGATCGAGCGCATTGTTCCTCCTGTCGGCGGTGGTACGGAGGTCTGAAGCTAGCAGGCACCGGGGGACCGGAACGGGCCCGATGAAGGACGAACTGGACCCCGTCCGCGGGGGAAATGGGGCACCTTTCAGCCGAGATGGGCGACGCTCGGCCTCAGGCCGGGCGGGCGGGCACGCCGACGACGGTGGCGCCGTCGGGGACGTCTTCGAGGACGACGGCGTTGGCGCCGACCTTGGCGCCCTCGCCGACCGATACCTCGCCGAGCACCTTGGCGCCGGAACCGATCGTCGCCCGCGGGCCGATCGTCGGTCCGACGACGCTAGGGGCGCGCAGGCCAAGGGTCACGAACGGGAAGATCGTCACCCCGCGGTGGACTTCGACGATTCCGTCGATCACGATCTGACCGTGGGCGAGGTGGACGCCGGGCTGGACGACGACCGGATCGCCGATATAGATCCCGGAGGTGAGGATCGCGAGGCGGTGGAAGACGCGCGGCAGCACCGGCACCCCGAGCCCCTGGAGCCGGGCCTTGGCCCGGTACATCGCCTGGGCGAGGAAGCCGTCGCTCTCGTAGGCGAGCCGCAACGCCTCGAGCAGGACGCGCTTCGGATCGGCGCCGTCGAGTGGCCGGCCGCGGTTGCGGGAGGTGACGCGCGCGTCGGCGACGACGGCGGCGATGAACGGCGGGTGCTGAGCGCGGACCATGCGGCGGAACTCGCGCATCTGCAGCTTCTTGCCGCGGGCGGCATCGCGGGCGCTTTTGGCTGGCTTGCCGTTGTTGGCGTTCGGGGCGGCGGCACTCTCCATCGCGGCGGAGGATAGGCAGCGGGCCCGGGGCGAGCGGGGCCGGGGCGCATGCGTGAGAATCAGCCGCCATGGCCGCCGAACCGCCAGTCGCGCCCCCGAGCCCTCCCGGCGCCGTCGGCCTCGCGGCCACGCTGCTCGCCGACGCGGGCGCGACTGCTGCCTTCCGCGGCGAGCGCCACGAGTTCCGCTCGAAGCTCGATGCGGCCTGGCAGATGCTGCGCCTCGCGCTCGTCAGCGACGCCTACGCAGGCCAGGCCCTCTACCGGCTCGGCGCTGCCCTACGGCGCCGGCGCGTGCCGGTGTTGCCGGCGCTGCTGCGGCGGCTGGCGATCGCCACCGCCGCGATCTACGTCGACGAGCGGGCCGTCGTCCATCCGGGCGTCTACTTCGTCCACGGCCAGGTCGTGATCGAGGGGTCGGTCGTGATCCATCCCGGCGTCGTCCTGTCTCCAGCTGTGACCCTTGCCGCGGAGCCGGGGGGGCGGCTCGTGATCGGGCCGGGGGCCAGCCTCGGGACCGGGTCGCGTGTGCTCGGCAGCTTCAGCGTCGGCGCGCGGGCCAAGATCGGTGCCGGTTCGGTAGTCCTCACCGATGTCCCCGCTGGGGCCACGGCGGTCGGGATTCCGGCCGTCCTCAGGGCCGCGCCGGGGCCGGGCTGAGCGCAGTTGGGCTGCTACCTTGCGGCCCATGCTGAAGTCACTTCGAAGCCGCCTCGCACCCCGTTCCGACGAGCCCGTCGGAGAGGATCCGGCGGCGCTTCGCGAGCGGATCGAGGAGCTCACCGCGGTCAATCGCGAGCAGCGCTCGCTCGATCGCGAGCGCGAGCTGCTGCGGCTCCGTCACCGGCTTGGCGCGATCCTCGTCGCCGAGGACCGTCCGGCCCCGACTGACGCGATCAGGGACTTCCCGCCGCTCGACGGCGACGGCCTCGCCGCCGCCGCGGCTGGCGATCTCGATGGCGCCCTCGTCCGCGGTGGCATCCTCGAGCACGGATACGTGCTCGTACGCGACGCGATCCCGCGAGCGGACGCCCTGCACATGGCCGACCGAATCGAGGAGGCGTTCGCGGCCCGCGCCGCCGAGTCCGCGGAGGACGGGCTCTACGAGGAGTTCATGCCCGACAAGCCCTACGGCCCGGTCGCCGGCCGCGGCTGGATCGAGGCCGGCGGTGGGCTGCTCGCGACCGATTCGCCCCGGCTCAGCTTCGAGATGCTGGAGCTGCTCGAGCAGGCGGACCTGCGCCGGGTGATCGGCGAGTTTCTCGACGAGCCACCGACCATCTCGATCCAGAAGACGACGCTGCGTCGTGCCGATCCCGGCCCCGCCGGCGGCTGGCATCAGGACGGCTCGTTCATGCGCAACACCCGCGCCCTCAACGTCTGGGTGGCCCTGTCGGACTGCGGTGTCGACGCGCCCGGTCTCGACTTCGTTGGCGATCGGATCGGCGAGCTGCTCGAGACGGGCACCGAGGGCAGCGGCGCCGAGCACCTCGATCGTCCCGATGACGACGACACCGTCACCGGCAAGACCGTCCTCATCTCCCCGCAGGTCGCCGAGCGGGCTGCCGGTGAGCCGGGCGTCCTGCGGCCGCCCTTCCGGGCCGGCGACGTGATGCTCTTCGACGACCTCTTCCTCCATCGCACCGGATCCGACGCCGAGATGCCGAAGCCGCGGTACGCGATCGAGTCCTGGTTCTTCGGCGCCTCCGGCTTCCCGAAGAACTACACGCCGCTGGCCTTCTAGGGCCCGGCGCGCGACGAACGTCCCTGAGACCTACCTATAGGGGCACCTGAGGGACGTTCGACCCTATGGGGACCGGCCCCGCGCTCAGACGATCTCGTCGCTGGCGGTGAGGCTGGCCTGGAGCTCGCGGCTGGAGCCCGGTTCGATCTCGTCCTCGGGGGAGGCCGTCGGATTGCGGTAGAGGATGTAGAGGAGCGCGGCGAGGACGGCGGAGCTGACCGCGAAGCCGACCTCGACGGAGCGGAACGGGTTGAGGACGCCGCTGATGTTGATGACGACGAACAGCGTCGCGCAGCCGATCCAGCAGATCGCGGCCCGGTGCGCCTGCGCCTGGGCCAGCGCCGCTTGATTGAGCGATGCCGCGGCGAGGTAGAGGCCCATGCCGGCGGCGACGATCGCGAGGCCGAGGCGGTCGTAGACGAACTCGTCGCCGAAGGCGATCTGCATCACCTCGGGTCCGATCGCGACGACGGCCGCGATCGTCACGACCGCGAAGCCGGCGATCAGCAGCAGGGTCGAGTCGACGGAGGAGCGGAAGACCTCGCGGGCGCCCTCGTCGCCGCGGGCCCGGAGCCGCGTCAGATGGGGCAGCAGGCTCGCGGCGACCGCCTGGAAGAGGACCAGCGGCGCCCGCGCGACCATCATCACGTTGAAGATGTAGCCGGCAGCGGCCGAGCCCATCTCCGCTCGCACGAAGAGCGCGCCCGAGTTGATCAGGATCTGCTCGCTGAGCATCATCACCAGCACCGCTCCGGCGAAGGCGCCGCCCTTGCTCAGGGTCAGCTCGGTGGCGCTGCCGGACCCCGGCGGCGGCCCGGCGTCGAGGGGTCGGCCGCTGCGGATCGCCAGCGGCAGCACGATGATGCAGGCCACCGGCGCCGTCGCGATGCCGAGCGCGACGAAGTCGGCGCCGGAGGCGATTCCGGCGGCGACGACGATCGCGAACGCAAGCCGGGTGCTGACCTCGATCACGAGTAATGCCGCGTAGTGGTGGAACTGGCCGCGGCCGGCGAGGAAGCCGCGCGCGTAGTAGGCGAGGCCGAAGCCGAGCAGCGAGGCGATCAGGATCCAGTAGAGGGCGTCCTGGCCGGCGAAGAGCTCGTCCTCGATCGGCTCCCGCGCGACCAGCAGCACGAGCGCTACCAGGCAGAAGAGGCCCGACTGGATCACGGCCGCGGAGCGAAGCGCAGCGGTGCTCGAGGCACCGGCCTGCTCCTGTTCGGCGAGCGTGCTGGCGAGCAGCTGTTCGACCGGCCGGAACAGGGTCGACGCAAGCAGGAAGACGACGGACCAGAGAATCACGATGTCGCCGTAGGCGCTGGCGCTGAGCGTGTGCGAGGCGATCGCAAAGAAGGCGTAGGTGAGGACGCCGGAGATTCCCAACGCCACCGTCAGCAGGCCGGCGGACCGCCCGTAGTCGCGTCGCTCAGATGCCGCTCGCTCGCTGCTCACCCGCGCCACGGTAGCTTCCAGCACCTTGAAACGGCTCGGAGACAAGGGCGTCGCAACCGGCGCGGCACTGATCGTCCTCGTCGTCGTCGGCGCCGCGATCCGCTGGGTCGTCGCGGGTCAGGACCTCTTCGCCGACGAGCTTGCGACCTACTGGATCGTCTCCACCAACAACCTCTCGGGCGTCGTCGACACGGTCTCGACGACGGCCGAGATCTCGCCCCCACTCGGGTTCATGCTCTCCTGGCTGGGAAGCAGGATCAGCCTCGAGCCGGAGTTCGTGCGGCTGCCGGCGCTGATCGCCGGAATCGCCACGATCCCGCTTGTCTACGCAGTCGGCGCCCGGACCGTCGGCCGCGGGGCGGCGCTGACGGCGGCGGCGTTGACGACGCTGAGCCCGTTCATGATCTTCTACTCGGCCGAGGCCCGCGGCTATGGCGTAATGATGGCGCTGGTCCTGCTCTCGACCCTGGCGCTGCTGGTTGCCTGCGACCGGGGCGGCGCCCGCTGGTGGGCCCTGTACGCGGTTTGCGTCGCGCTCGCCGCCTACACCCACTACACGTCGGTGTTCGTGCTCGGCGGCCAGTTTGCCTGGGCGCTGTGGACGCAGCCGCAGGCGCGCAAGCCGCTGCTGATCAGCACCGCTGTCGCCGCCGTCGCCTATATCCCATGGTTGTCGAGCCTGAAGGGCGACTTCGACTCGCCGACCACGGACATCCTCAGTGCGCTCTCGCCCTTTGACTTCGCCTCGATCAAGCTCTACCTCGGCCACTGGTCGCTCGGGTACCCGATCGGGACTGCCGCGGGGCTTCGCGAGATCCCCGGTGTCGGAGGCCTGCTGCTGATCGGCTCCGGCCTCCTGGTCGGCGCCTACAACCTCTACGCGGCCCGCGCGCGACTGCGGGACTGGTTCGGGGCGCAGCAGAACCGGATCGTCCTCGTCGTCCTGCTGATGCTGATCACTCCTGTGGCCGAGGCGCTGCAGAGCCTGGTCGGCACCAACACCTTCAGCACCCGCAACTTCGCCGCTTCCTGGCCGTTCCTGGCGCTCTCGGTGGCAGCGCTGATCACCTGCGGCGGACGCCGCCTCCGGGTCGTTGCCGCGGCACTGGTCGTCGCCGGCGTCGGCCTCGGCGCCGTGCAGATGATCAGGGCCGACAACGCGCGCCCGCCGTTCAGCGACGTCGCCGCCTTCGTCGCAGACGGACCCGGCGGGGTCGTAGCCGACGCCGCCTCGCTTTCACCTGGGCCGGTGACCAACTTCGACGTCGAGGGCTCGGACCCCGGCGGCGAGGTCTTCCGGCTCAACAATCCGGAGGTGACCGACCGTCCGTTCGACTTCGGCGACGTGCCTCCCGACCCCGCCGAGGCGGCCGAGCGGGCTGTCGTTGCGGCTGCCGGTGGGCCGATCACCGTTGTTTCCGCGCTCAGCTCCGGCCGGCCGGCATCGGTGCCGGCGCAGCAGTTCGTCGCGGCGCTGCCGGACGACTACGAGCTGACCCAGACCCGCACCTTCGAGGGCTTCCTCGACCTCCAGGCCCAGGTCTTCGAGCAGACGGCCCCAGCCGGGGCGGGCGCCGAATCCGGGGCCGGCAGCGGCTAGGGACGGCGGGCGAGGACGACGTTGTGCGCGCAGAGCCGGCGGACGCCGGGTGCGCGCTCGACGAGCCGCTCGACCCGCTGCATCGTCGCGAGCAGCGACGGCGGCACGAACTCTGGCACGAGCCCAAGCTGGTCGGAGCTGAGGATCTCGGCGCCGCCCGAACGCAGCCCGTCGAGCACCTCATGCTCAGCGATCAGGCGCTCGGAGCCGTCGTCCTGCGGGACCCGCTTCATCAGGCTGCGCCAATAGGGGTTGCGCGGGTTGTGATCCCAGACGACGATCCGTCCGTCCGGCCGGGTCACCCGGACCATCTCCTTCAACGTCGCCGCGACGGCAGCCGGCTCGGCGATGTGGTGCAGCGCCGCGATGGTCGTGACCAGATCGAACTCACCGTCGGCGAACGGAAGCTCGGCGCCGTCGCCGCGGACGCCTGTCACCTCAGGCACGGTCTCAGCCATCACGTCGAGCATCCCCTGCGATGGGTCGAGACCGACGACGACGTAGCCGGCCCGGGCGAGTCGGCCCGCGAGCACGCCGGTGCCGCAGCCGACGTCGAGGGCGCGGCCGCGCGGGCAGTTCTCGAGGATGTACTCGACCCGCTTGTCGAGGTAGTGCTGGACGACGTGAGGCGGCAGGCTCTCGTCGTAGTCCTCGGCGATCGCGTCGAAGTTCTCCTCACTCATCGACCGCGGCCCCGGTCTCGGGCGTCTTGCCCGGGTCGATGCCAAGCCGAGCGGGGCGTTGCATCGTGCCGTGGGCGCGGCGCCGGAAGCTGAGGATCAGGCCGATCATCCGCACGCCGATGTCGATCGCCGTGCGCAGGTCGCCGGTTGCCGAGGAAGTGCCCACGCGTGGCAGATAGTTGACGGGGATCTCGACGAAGCGGGCGCCGGAGGTGATCGCCAGCAGCATCATCTCGGGACCGGCATGGTTACCGCCGACCTCCATCTTCTCGGCGACGAGATCGGCGAGCTCGCGAGTGTAGACGCGGTAGGTGCAGCCGACGTCGGAGAGGTGACTGGTGTTGAAGAGAGCCTCGATGAACTTGGCGACGGCCCAGTTGCCCCAGCGCAGGAACCAGTCCATGTTGGCGCCGTGCCAGATCAACTCACGCGTCGTCCGGGTGCCGAAGACGACGTCGCATTCGTCGCTGAAGACGAGCAGCTTGCGGATGTCGGAGGGCAGGAACGTGCCGTCGGGCTCGGCGAGCACGATCAGGTCGCCGTCGGCCTCGATCAGGCCGCGCCGGCAGGCGTGCCCGTAGCCCTGCTCGGTCTCGAAGACCATGCGCGCGTCGGTCTGCTCGACCTCCTCGACCGTGCCGGGCTCGGCGTTGTTGTTGACGACGAGCACCTCGTCGACGACGCCGGTCGCGAAGAAGCCCTCGATCACCGAGCGGATCGAGTCGCGCTCGGCGTAGGTCATGAGCACGACCGATACGCGCCGGTCACCCCACATCGGAGCCTCCGGAGAGCCTTGCGCGGAGCCGCGCGAGCGCCTTGGGCGCCGTCCGATGGCCGGGCGCGAGCTCGGGGTCGGCGGCGGCGCCGGGGGGTGGCAACAGCGCCCGCCCACGCTCACCGCAGTGCTCGACGAGGTCGAAGGAGTCGTCGAGCTCGCGCGGGCCGCGCGTGACGACCGTCCAGTCGCGGTCGACATCGACACGCGCGATCGCCTCCGGGCGGTGCGCGTTGGCGAGCACGAGCTCGAAGACGAGAACGCTGAGCGGCGTCCTCCAGGGCCACGCGTTGGTGATCCCGTGGGCCCAGGCCCAGTCCTCGATCAGGAAGATGCCACCCGGCCTGAGCAGCGGGAACAGCGCGTTGAAGCTGGCGCGTGTCTGCTCCAGCAGGTGCGAGGCGTCATCGATCACCAGGTCGAGCGGAGCCTCGCCGAGCTCGTCACGGACGATCGAGCGCAGCCGGCTCCCGTCCGCCTGATCGACCTCCCAGTGGGGCCGCACGGTTCGCTCGAGGCCCTTCGCCTGCAGCATCGTCTCCAGTGCCTCGTGGCGCGGCTCGACGTCGAAGCAGAGCAGGTGTTCTGGCTGCGTCGCCTGGGCGATGAATCCGGTGCTGCCTCCCTCGAAGACGCCGAGCTCAACGATGTTCCGGGCTTCCTCCTCGCGGATCAGCCGCTCCAGGCGTCGCACGAGCTGGGCCGGCTTGCGCAGACAGAAGCGCTCGGGGCTCGACTCGAAGA
Organism: uncultured Solirubrobacterales bacterium; assembly: GCA_963793415.1. Lineage (GTDB taxonomy): Bacteria > Actinomycetota > Thermoleophilia > Solirubrobacterales > 70-9 > CAXMST01. The sequence goes on from CAWCAC010000002.1 coordinate 862,684, forward strand.
AGTCGTGGATCGGCCGGCACGCATAGGCGATGCCGTCGATCTCGAACTCGTCCTCGGAGTGCCACTGGACCGCGGCGCTCGTGGAATCGGTCACGACGGGAACGCCCCCGACCCGTGAGGGGGGACCGGGAGCCGAGGAGTGCTGCCGACGCTCATTGCAGCAAGGATAGTTCGACCGCCCGTCCCGAAGGCTTAGCGGCGGCCGTCGCCGGGAGCCCGGGCCGTAAGTCCGAGACCGTGCAGGCGGGCCGGGTTCTTGAGGCGCAGCACCGGTCGTTCGAGCAGGTAGTAGCTGGCTGCGGCACAGGCGATAGTGGCCGCCAGCGTGGCGGCAAGCAACGGCAGGAAGGTGAGCTCGTCACCGAGCAGCATCGCGATCGCGTAGTGCCAGAGGAAGATCCCGTAGGAGATCAGGCCGAGCCAGGTGGCAGCCGGCGAGCCGAGCACCCTGGCCGGCGCTCCCTCGCCGCGCTCGCAGAAGACAGCAGGGAGCATCGCCAGCAAAGCGATCGCTGCGAACGCCAGGTGAGCGAGCAGGCGATCGGACTCGAGCAGCAGGAACGGCGTCGGCGGCACCGCCAGGCTGAAGGCGACGTAGACGGCGAGTGCCAGGGCCCAGGGCAGCAGGGGTGCGCGCCTAAGCAGCCGGATCGCCGCAGGCGGGGACGACTCGCGTCCGTCGAGCGCGACCGAGATCAGCGCCAGCCCCATCCCGAGCGCGAACCAGAGCCCGTAGCCGGCGACGGTGCCGGCGAACCAGCCTGCCGACCCCTCGTTCGACGTGAACAGAAGGACGGTCGACAGCGCCGCGAGGCCGAGCAGGAGCAGCAGCTCCGCCGGCAGCCGCAGGCCGGCGTCGAGCCGCCGGGCGCCGGCCGCAATCGAGAGCGCGTAGGCGGGCAACGCGATGTAGAAGGTGAGCTCGACCGCGAGGCTCCACGTCTGGGCTGCGCCGCAATCGAGGATGCTCTGCACGCAGGTGGCCTCAGCTCCCTGCCCGATCGGCAACGTCTGCAGCATCGCGAACTGATTGATCCAGTCGCCGCCGACCACGGCTGCTATGCCCGGCACCAGCGTCAGCACCACCAGCAACAGCCAGTAGGCCGGGTAGATGCGCAGAAAGCGACGCCACCCGTACAGAGGCACCGGCGTCCGCGGCGGCCCGGCGGAGGTGCGGGAGAAGACGAACGGCCTGTAGAGCAGGAACCCCGAGATCACGAAGAAGACGGTGACGCCGACGTTGAGGTGTGCGAGCAAACGCCCGCCGAGCGAGTCGCCGAACGCCTCGGAGAAGAAGGCGACGTGGACGACGAGCACGCTCAGCGCGGCTACGGCGCGCATGCCGTCGATCAGCGGAAAGCGGGGATTCCGAGCCGGCGGCGCGACCGCGTCGGGCACCGGATGCGGTTTCGAGTTCACCGACCCGTCTGTCGGCCGCTGTCCGGACCGCACCCGGCCCGTGACGGGCCGGTACCCGGCATCAGAAGAACGCTCCGCCCTGGTACTCGCCGAAGACTTCCCGCAGCGCGCCGCATACCTCGCCGATCGAGGCGTTGGCGCGCAGCGCCTCCTTCATCGCGGGGAGCATGTTGCCGTCGCCCCGGGCGACGTCCTGGAGCGCCAGCAGCTTCGCATCGACCGCCGCCTGGTCGCGGTTCTGCTTGAACTCGCGCAGGCGCTTGACCTGCCGCACCTCGGACTCGGGGTCGACCTTGAGGATGTCGACCTCGTCCGGGGTGTCGGTGACGAACTTGTTGACGCCGACGATCACGTCCTGGCCGCTCTTGTAACGCTCGTGATAGCTGGCGGCGGACTCCTCGATCTCCTTCTGCATGAAGTCGAGCGCGTGGACCGAGCCGCCCTGCTCGGCGACCTGCTCCATCAACTCCTTCGCGCGCAACTCGATCTCGTCGGTCAGCGACTCGACGAAGTAGGAGCCGGCGAAGGGGTCGACCGTGTCGGTGGCGCCCGATTCATAGGCGAGGACCTGTTGAGTCCTGAGCGCAATCCGGGCCGAGCGCTCGGTCGGCAGTGCCAGCGCCTCGTCGAATCCGTTCGTGTGCAGGCTCTGGGTGCCACCGCAGACCGCCGCGAAGCCCTGCAGCGCGACGCGAATGATGTTGACCTCGGGCTGCTGGGCTTGCAGGGTGACGCCGCCGGTCTGGGTGTGGAAGCGGATCATCTGCGACTTCGGGTTGTCGGAGCCGAAGCGGTCGCGGATGATCTCGGCCCACATCCGGCGCACGGCGCGGAACTTGGCGATCTCCTGGAAGACGTTGTTGTGGCCGTTGAAGAAGAACGCCAGGCGCGGTGCGAACTGATCGATCGTGAGACCGCGGTCGAGCGCCGCTTCGACGTAGGCGATCGCGTTCGAGAGCGTGAACGCGACCTCCTGTACGGCCGAGCAGCCCTTCTCGCGGATGTGGTACCCGCTGATCGAGATCGTGTTCCACTTCGGCACGTTCTCGGCGCAGTACTCGAAGATGTCGGTCGTCAGCCGCATCGTCGGCTCGGGCGGGTAGATGTAGTTGCCGCGCGCCATGTACTCCTTGAGGACATCGTTCTGGACGGTCCCGCGCAGGTCCTTGGAGGCGACGCCCTGCTCTTCGCCGACGAGTTCGTAGAGCAGCAGCAGCACCGAGGCCGGCGCGTTGATCGTCATCGAGGTCGAGACGTCGCTGAGCGGGATCTGGTCGAAGCAGATCCGCATGTCCTCGATCGTGTCGATCGGGACGCCGGTGCGGCCGACCTCGCCCTCGCAGATCGTCTCGTCGGAGTCGCGGCCGAGCTGGGTCGGCAGGTCGAAGGCCATCGACAGGCCGGTCGAGCCGTGCTCGATCAGATAGCGGTAGCGCTCGTTCGTATCCTCGGGGCTCGAGAAGCCGGCGTACTGGCGCATCGTCCAGAGCCGATCCCGGTACATGCCTTCGTGGATGCCGCGGGTGAACGGATAGGAGCCGGGATCGCCGAGTCGCTCCTCGAGTCCGGGCGCGACGTCGTCCTCCTCGTAGAGGCGGTCGATCTCGATGCCGGAGTCGGTGATGCGGCGCGGATCGTCGGGGCCGACGACGGGGGCGATGTAGCGGTAGATGTCGTCGGCTACGGGCTGGGAGGGATCGTTCGAGTTGCTCACGCGCGGAAGGATAGATGCGGGGAGCGGCCCCGGCTCACTAGCCTGCCGTCGATGATCGAGGGCGCAGGGAGCAGACCGGCGCCGTTCCGGAGCCGCATCCGCAACGGGGCACGCCGCCGCTGGGGCGACGCTCGCCGCTGGGCGATCCGCGCCCGGCTCGACTTCCAGGACAGCCGCGACGGCAGTCGCGATCCGTTGCTGCCGCCCCGCCGCCTCGGTCTGCCCGCCCCGACGCCGAAGCTCGGCGAGCGGATCGTCGAGCTGATGAAACAGCATGGTGCGCTCGACCGCAGCTCAGACGTGCTCGACATCGGTTGCGGCCCCGGCCGGATCGCGGCGCCGCTCGCCCGCTGGCTGAGCCCATCGGCGACCTACGAGGGCTTCGACGTGATGCCGAAGTCGATCGCCTGGTGCGAGAAGGCGATCAGCCGCCGGTATCCCAACTTCCACTTCCGGGTCGCCGACGTGATCAACGGCGAGTACAACCCCGACGGCGCCGAGCGGGCGTCCGAGTACACCTTTCCCTACCCATCGGGGGGCTTCGACGTGGCGCTGGCGACCTCGCTGTTCACCCACCTGAAGCCGTTCGAGTCCGAGCGCTACCTGGCGGAGACGGCGCGAACCCTGCGTCCGGGCGGCCGCTTGGTCGGGACCTGGTTCCTGCTCGACACCCCGATCGAGGCCGCGCTCGAGGAGGGGATCCTGCAGCCGCCGGGCATGTTCTCGGCGAGTCGGCCGCCGCTACGGCTTCAGCACCGGCTCACCGACGAGGCCGGCTACGAGTTCCGGACGCCGAACGCGAACGTGCCCGAGTACATGATCGCGATCGACGAGTCCGAGGTTCGCGCTCTGCACGAGCGAGCGGGGCTCGAGGTCGTCAACGTCCTGCGCGGCAGCTGGGCCGGGGGTGGCGAGAGGCTCGGCCAGGACGTGGTCGTCGCCGAGCGCGGTCAGGACTGACGCCGGCGGCACTCCGCGGCGGAGCGCTCAGCGGGCCCGCGCCGCGATCGCGTCCTCGACCACGGCCGCCATCGCCTCGGCCGCGGCCGGGTAGCTGTAGCGGGCGAGCAGCGATGGGTCGGGGGTCGCGAGACCTGTGGTGACGAGCCGTGCCAGCGCCTCGGCGATCGCGGCTGCGTCGTCGGCGGGGAAGACCGGGACGCCGCCCTCGCCGAGGATGCGGCCGGCCTCGGTGCCGGCGCAGAGGCCGAAAATCGGGCGCGCGGCGGCGAGGTACTCGAAGAGCTTGAAGTTGACCAGCTGGCTGCGGGTCGGCTGGGCGAGCAGCAGCAGCGCGTCGGCCCGTCGCTGCAGGGCGAGCGACTGCTCGCGCTCGAGGCTGCCGAGCAGGGTCACCTTGACCGGGTCCCTGGCGATCCCGTCGAAGAGCGTCCTCTCGTCGTCGCGGAGCGGCCCGGCGATCGCGACTTCGAGCCGTGCCGCGAGGTCCTGTCGGCTCGAGCCCAGCCGCCTGACGGCCTCGACGAACGGCCGTGGGTCGCGACCGTAGCTGCCGAACCGCCCCGCGTAGACGAGCGAAACCCGCTCGGGATCGAGCATCCCCGCGACCGTCTCGCTCGAGGCGGGGCCGGGCTCGGCGTCGGGGTCCCAGGCATTGGCGATCACGGCGGGCTCGGCGATCCGCCGCGTGCGCAGGTCCTCGGCAGCCGGCTCGCTGACGCAGACGACCCGGTCGGCGGCCCCCAGGACGCGGCGCTCCATGCGACGGTCGAGCCTGCGCTGAAGGCCGAGTGGGAAGCGCGGCCGCAGCGGCTCGAAGGTCCAGGCGTCGCGGACGTCGGCGACCCAGGGCAGGCCGCGCCGGTGCAGCGCCCGGCCGATCAGGTGGGCGGTCTCGGGCGGTGAGGTGGTGATCACGGCGTCGAAGCGCCGGCGGCGGTGTGCCCTCAGCGCTGCCCGTCTCGCGAACGGGCCCCAAGCCACGCGTAGAGGCTCGGGATGCACCGCGTACGCGAGCGGGTGCGGCTTGCCCGAGTACGTGTCGGAGTCGAACAGCGAGTCGATCCGCTCGTGACCGGCACGCTTCGCGCGGATCGTCTGCAGGTCGTCGGCCCTGATCACCTCGATGCCCTCGAGCCCCTCGATCTCACCGCCGCGGTCGCCGAACGCCGTCGTCGTCAGAACGGTGACCCGGTGGCCGAGCCGGCTCAGGTACTTGGCCATCGCTGCCGGCCGCTGAGCGCCGGTGTCACGGGTTGGCGGGAAGAAGTAGGAGACGAGCAGGATCGAGCGTCCCCGCCCTCCGGCGCTCATCGAGCGGCTCCGGTTGGCGCTCCCTCGCCGAGCTTGAGCTGCCGGGCCGCGATCGCTTCGCCGTACGCCTCGTCCATGCGATCGAGCAACGCCGGCCAGGCCCAGCGCTCCTCGCAGCGCCGTCGCCCCTCGGCTCCCATCCGCTCGCGTCCGTCGCGCCCGAGGTCGACGACTCGGTCGAGCGCTTCGGCGGCGGCGGCCGAGTCTCCGGCTGGGACGAGGAAGCCGGTCTCGCCGTCGTCAATCACGGCGCGCACGCCCGGGTAGTCGGTGGCGACCGCGGGCAGCCCGCAGGCGAGCGCCTCGATCAGCACGATCCCGAAAGACTCGGGCGGCTCGGTCGTCAGCACGAACAGGTCGCACGCCCGCAGGACGTCGGGCAGCTCGCCGTGCGGGACGCGGCCGAGAAAGTGGACGCGGTTGCCGACGCCGGCCTCGCGGGCCTGGGCCCGGAAGCCGTCGAGCAGCTCGCCTCCGCCGGCGACGACCAGATGTACGTTGCGGGCGCGGGCGCGGGAGAGGGCCTCGATCGCGACGTCGAGTCGCTTGAAGTGATGGGCGCGGTCGAGCGTGGCGACGAAGGCGGCGGCGACCGCGTCGGCCGGGATCCCGAGCTCGGCGCGGAGTGCCGCGGCGTCCTGCCCGGGCGAGAAGGCCTCGGTGTCGACGCCGTTCGGCATCTCGATCACGCGCTCGGGAGTGCGGTCGAGCGCCTTACGCAGGTACGGGACCGAGCGGGCATGGTCCTCGCTGAGGACGAGGATCCGGTCGGCCGAGCGGATCAGGGTGGGGGAGACCGTGTGCTCGTAGGTCTCGAACAGGACTCCGCGCGGTCCCGAGCCGAGCAGCCGGTTCTTGTAGTGGACGATCAGCGCAGCCCGCCTTCGCTTGCGGCTCAGGCGAGAGAGCAGCGTCAGTTCCGATCCGAAGATGAACGGGTAGTGGATGTGGACGACGTCGAAGCCCTCGAGCCGCGCGAGGCGGGGCAGCAGCGGCGCGTTGCCGATCGCGAAGGGTGGGTTGATCCGGTGCACGATCGCCTTGCCGGGATCCGGGGCCTCGCCCTCGGCGGGCGCGGTGAACACCTCGACGTGATGACCGCGCTCGGCCTGACCGCGTGCGAAGCGATAGGCGGTGTTTCCGGCGCCACCCGGATACGGCGGAAAGGTCGCCGTCAGATGGGCGATCCGGAGCGGCTGCACGGTCAGTCGGCGGCGCCGACCAGCTGCTCCACCCCTGCCTCGGAGATCGTTCGATGGAGCCCTTCCGCGAGATCGACCGTCGGCTGCCAGTCGAGCAGCTCGCGGGCGCGGGTCGTGTCCGGCTGACGCACCTGCGGATCGTCGACGGGGAGCGCCTCGAAGACGATCTCCGAGCGTGACTCGGTCGCCTTGATCACAGCTTCGGCGAGCTCGAGCAGCGTCTTCTCGTCCGGGTTGCCGATGTTGACCGGCATGTGGACTTCGGATGAGACCAGCTTGATGAAGCCGCGGATCAGGTCCTCGACGTAACAGAAGCTGCGGGTCTGGCTGCCGTCCCCGAACACCGTCAGCGGCTTGTCCTGAAGCGCCTGGCGCAGGAAGGTCGGGATCGCGCGGCCGTCGTGCGGGCGCATCCGGGCGCCGTAGGTGTTGAAGATCCGGACGATGCAGGTATCGACGCCCTGCTGGCGGTGGTAGGCCATCGTCAGCGCCTCCGCGTAGCGCTTCGCCTCGTCGTAGACGCCGCGCGGGCCGATCGGGTTGACGTGCCCCCAGTAGCTCTCCGGCTGCGGGTGGATCTGCGGGTCGCCGTAGACCTCCGAGGTCGAGGCGAGCATGAAGCGGGCCCGCTTTGCCTTGGCGACGCCGAGCATATTGTGGGTTCCCATCGAGCCGACCTTGAGCGTATGCAGCGGCAGCCGCAGATAGTCGATCGGGCTCGCGGGGGAGGCGAGGTGGAAGATCAGGTCGACTTCGCCCTCGACCTCGACGTATTCGGTGATGTCGTGGTTGAGGAAGTGGAAGTCAGGGCTCTCGATGTGCTTGATGTTGCGCAGCGAGCCCGTGTCGAGGTTGTCGATGCAGATCACCCGGTGGCCGGCTGCCAGCAGGTGGTCGCAAAGGTGAGATCCGAGGAATCCGGCGCCGCCGGTGACAATGCAAGTACCCATCGGCGGCAACGATAGCGGCGCGCGGCACGTGTCGAAGCGGCAGCCCGACGGCCGGCGGTCCGCTGCCGGAAGCTGAGGAGGGGGCGGGGTCTCACGGGCCGGGGTTGTCCGGTGCGTGAACGTTCGATCGAAAGCGCCGACGGCGATCGCAGAGGGCGAGGGCGCGGCCCGAATCGCTCGCGGCGCTGCCCTGATGGCGGCGCGGCAGAGCATGTTCCGCCGCACAGCCCGTCGCTTCAGCCAGACGCCCGAGGACGCCGACGACGCGCTCGGGCGAGCGGTCGAGATCCTGCTCTCGAAGGCGCCGGACCTCGAGCCCGGCCCCCTGACCGCCTGGATGCACGTGGTCACCAAGCGCGAGGCATTGGCGATCGGCCGTTCCCGACGCCGCACCCGCGTCGCCGCCGGCGCGGCGGGGGAGGGTCTCGATCCCGACGCGCTCCCGTCGGACCGCGCCGGGCCCGATCAGCTGCTCGAGCACCGCGAACGCGTCGCCGAGGCGGCCGAGCGGCTTGCCACCCTGAAGCCGCAGGAGCGGCGCGCCCTCGCCCTGTTCGCCGCCGGCTGCTCCTACGCGGAGATCCAGGCGATAACCGGCTGGACCTACACCAAGGTCAACCGCTGTCTGGCCGAGGGCCGGGCGGCGCTGCGCCGGACCGAGGCCGAGCGCGCTGTGGCCTGAGCCGGGCCGGAGGCCCGACGGCCTCGCGCTCGTGGGACCGCGGCGCCGGGCGCGATCAGTCGTCGTCGAAATCCTCTTCCTCGGATTCGACCTCGGGCTGCTCGGGCTCCTCGGCCTTCTCCGTCTCCTCGGTCTCGACCTTCGAATCGTCGCCGGCCGGAGCCGGTGGTGGCGACGCCGGTGGCTCGACGACCGGGGCGGCCTGTGTCGTCCCGACCCCTCCGCTTTGGGCCTTGCCGCCCCCGTTTCCGCTCTTGTGCGGATGGCGCCCGCCGCCCCCGCCGGGAGCCTGGACCGGTCCGGAGGCGAGATCGCTGCCCACCGACGGCGGCTGACCGTAGAGGCCGACGTGCTCGGAGGTGATCCGGCTCGCGGCGACGCCGAGGGCCGCGGCGACGAGCAGGCCGGCGACTGCGAGCAGCCCGATCTTCAGCGCCCGCCCCGACATCATGCGTCCGCACCGTCGTCGAGGCTCGTGCCGGCGCCGGCGCCGATGAGGGCGGCAGTGGGGGTCGGACTGCGCGGATCGGGGAACACCAGTGTCGCTCGGGTGCCGCCGCCGGCCGCGTCGCCGAGCGTCACGTCGCCGCCCCAGGCCCGGAGTAGAGCCCGGGCGATCGCGAGGCCGAGGCCGGTGCCGCGTGGGCCGGCGCGGCCGGTCGTGCCGCGTCGGAAGCGCTCGAATACAGCCTCGCGCTCCTCTTCGGGGATGCCCGGCCCCTGATCGATGACCTCGATCGCGTGTGGGAGGGCGCGGAGCTCGATCGCCGTGTCCTTGGGCGAGTAGCGGATCGCGTTCTCGATCAGCGCGTCGAGCGCTCGCTCGGCGTCGGCGCCGGCGCAGCGGACCACGCCCGGATTCGAGAGCGACCGCGTCAGCCGGATCGAGGCGGCGCCCGCCTCCGCCGACCAGCGCCGGGCCGCGGTCGAGACGAGGTCGCCCGTGTGCAGGTCTTCGGGAGCGCCGCGGTGCTCCCCGATCTTGCTCAGGGTCAGCATCTCGGTGACCACGTCCGAGAGCCGGTCGACCTCGGCGGTGGCGGCGTCGATCTCGACGACCGCGTCATCGGGCTTGGGGATGCGCTCACCGGCGAGTGCCTCGCGCGCCTCCTCGAGACGCAGGCGGAGCCCGGTTATCGGCGTGCGGAGCTGATGAGAGGCGTCGGCGACGAACTGGCGCTGGCTCTGCAGGGCCTCCTCGAGCTTGCCCGTCATCAGGTTGAAGGCGCGTGCGAGCGTCCGCTGCTCGCTCGAGCCCGTCGGAGGGACACGCTCGCTGAGATCGCCGGCGGCGATCCGTTCGGCCGATTCGGTCATCGCTTTCAGCGGCGCGGTCAGCTCGCGCGCGACGATCAACGCCGCGATCAGCCCGATCGCCAGGACGACGACCGCGATCAAAGCCAGTCCGCCGACCGAGTCGAGGACCGCCTGGGACTCGGCCTCGGTGCTCTGCGTGATCCGGACCGCGCCGACGACCTCGCCGTCGGCGATCATCGGCGCCGAGGTTGCGGTCAGTTCCATGTCGAGGGTCGTGCTCTCCCGTTCGCCTTGGAACGATTGGCCGGCCAGAGCGGACTGGATCTCCGGCCGGCTCGAGTAGTCGGCGCCGGGCTTGACGCCGGCACTGTCGGAGATCAGAAGACCTTGCTCGTCGACGACGATGACGCGGCCGCGAACGGCCTTCGCCGCCACGTCGACCAGCGGGTCGATTGCGGCAGCGCCCTCGGGCAGCTCCTCGGCCGCGGCGACGGAGAGCAGGTCCGCTTGGGCGGTTGCCTGGGCGCGGACCTCTGAGTCGACGCGGTTCGAGGTGTTGAGGGCGAGTGGGACGACGAAGGCGACCACCGCGATCAGCAGGACGTAGCCGATCGCCAGCAGCAACCGCGCCCGCAGGCTCATCTCGCCTCCACGGCGGCCTCGTCCGGCGAGGCAAAGCGCAGGCCGACGCCGCGCACCGTGTGCAGGAAGCGGGGGGCGGCGGGATCGTCCCCGAGCTTGCGCCGCAGCGAGCTGACATGGACGTCGAGCGTCTTCGTCGGCCCCCACCAATTCGGATCCCAGACCTCGGACATGATCTCCTCGCGGGTGACGACCGAGCCGGCGTGGCGTGCGAGCAGCGCCAACAGGTCGTACTCCTTGCGGGTCAGGTCGAGTTGGTCGCCGTCGAGCGTCACCCGCCGCGAGCTCTGCTCGATGGTGAGCGGACCGATCGAGAGCGTCGAGCTCGTGTCGCCGGTCGCGGCGCTCGCGGTCCGGCGCAGCACGGCTCGGACCCGGGCGATCACCTCGGCCGACGAGAACGGCTTGACGACGTAGTCATCGGCGCCGATCTCGAGCCCGATGACACGGTCGGCCTCCGTCCCGCGAGCGGTCAGCATGATGATCGGGATCTCGCCCGCGGCGCGGATCTCTCGCGCGAGGTCGCGCCCGTCGCCGTCGGGAAGCGTCAGGTCGAGCAGCACCAGGTCCGGGGTCGTCGCGGCCAGGGCCGAGCGGGCGGCGGCGACGGTCGGCGCCAGAACGGGCTCGAACCCGGCCCTCCGCAGAGCGTTGCCGAACGGCTCGGAGATGCCCTCCTCATCCTCGACGAAGAGGATCCGGGGGCCGGCAGGTCGCGACTGCTCACTCTGGCTCATCGCCTTCAGGGTACGGCCGCGCCCGGCTCTTCAAGGGCCCCCGGGTGAAGCTTTGCCAACTCCTTACCTTCGGATGCCTTCCGGCTAACCGCCTGCCGCGCAGACTCGTTCTTACGTTCCGCACAGGCATCCGGCCGGCGGCATACCAGGAGGAAATCGATGAACATCGCAAAAGGCAAGCTGATCGCGGCATCTTCGTTGGCCGCACTCGGTGGGGTCGCGGCAATCGCGATCGGCACCCAGCCCGAGGCGAGCTCGAGCGAGCCCGTCGCGAACGTAGAGCCGGTGAAGCCGAAGGTCAAGACTCAGGTCGTCCACCGCGTCAAGCACGTGCAGGGCAAGGCCACCACGGCGTCCGCCGGCAGCGCCGCTTCCGCGCCCGCGCCCGCTGCCGCTGCCGCGGTCCCGGCCTCGGCACCCGCACCCGCTCCGGCCCCCGCGCCAGAGCCGGCGACCGCCCCCGCCCCCGAGGCTTCGGCCGACGACTCGTACGACGACGAGGGCGACGACTCCTACGAGAACGAGTCCGCCGATGAGGCGGATCACGCCTCCGAGGACAACGGTGGAGAAGATGTCGAAGACGACTGACCCGATCGGAGCACGGGTTCCTACCCCGAGGCCCACGCGGGCGTCGAGCCGGCGTCCGCGGGCCTTCGGGGTGATCTTCACCGCGGTGGCGACGTTCCTCGTCGTCCTCGCGGTCCTCTCGTGGCGGATGTCCGCGGGTGAGGACCCGGCGCTCGGCGCTGGCGATCCGGCGACCGGTACGAAGACGGCTTCCACCGATCCCGGTGTGATCCATCGTCGCATCGTCCAGCTCAAGGTCGTACACGATCCGCCGCCCGTGGTCACTGCGGAGAGCGATGACTCGGCTGCGATCGTCAGCGCGGCGGCTCCCGTGCCGGCTGCCTCGGCTCCGGCCCCGGCGCCCGTCACGTCCGCCCCCGCCCCGACGCCGGCCCCCGCACCCGCTCCAGCCCCGGCCGCACCCGTCACCTCGAGCTCGTGACCGCCACGTTCGACATCCACGTCGCGCCCGAGCATGAGCGGAGCTTCGAGGCGATGGGGACCACGGTCCGACTTCTGATCGGCGCCCGTACCCGTCCCGGGCTGGCGCCGCCCGAGGAGATCGCGGCCGAGCTCCAGGAGGAGGTCGAGGACTTCGATCGCAGGCTCTCCCGGTTCCGCCCCGACAGCGAGCTGAGCGCGTTCAACTCCGATCCCCGGACCCGCGTGCCCGCCTCGCCGCTGCTGATCGACCTCGTCGACGCGTCGCTCGAGGCCGCCTACATGACCGGCGGCCTCGTCGACCCGACGCTGCTCACCGAGATTGGCGACGCCGGCTACGTGGAGTCGAAGCGGCGCGCACCCGCCGGGACCCTGAACTCGGCTCTGAGCGCACGCGCCGGCCATCCGTCGCGTCCCGCGAGCCCCGCGCGCGATCCGCGCTGGGCGCTGATCTCGGTCGACCGCGAGCGCGGCGTGATCGAGCGGGCGCCCGGGATCGGCATCGACAGCGGCGGCATCGGCAAGGGCCTCGCCGCGGACCTGATCGCCGCCCGCCTCTCCGGCTACGAGCGCTACCTGGTCGACTGCGGCGGCGACATCCGGATTGGCGGCGTCGGTTCGGTCCTCGCCCCCTGGCGGGTGCTGGTCGCGCACCCGCTCGACGGTTCCCATCACCGTTCGATCCGGCTCGCCCGCGGGGCCGTCGCGACCTCCGGCATCGACGGCCGGATCTGGGCGCAGGAGGACGGCTTCTCACACCACTTGCTCGATCCCGGCACCGGCACGCCCGCGTGGACGGGGATCGTCTCCGCGACGGCGCTTGCCCCGAGCGCGGTCGAGGCCGAGGCGCGCGCCAAAGCGGCGCTGCTCAGCGGCCTGCCGTCGGCGGCGCGCTCGGGAGAGGGCTTCGGGCCCTGGCTCGAGCCGCACGGCGGGCTCGTCGTCACCGATACCGGCGAGGTTCTGACATCCAATGCGCCCACCCGCTCGGGCGCCTCCGAGGAGGTAACGACACGATGACCGCCCCCCAACCGACCGATCACATCTGGTGGCTGATGGGCCGCGCCTCGGGGATCGTCGCTCTGATCCTGATCTCGGCCTCGGTCCTGCTCGGTCTCGGCATGGCCTCGAAGCTGTTCCGCCGTCCCGGCCTGCCCCGCAAGCTCAACGCCCTGCACGAGCAGCTTGCCGTCGCCGGTCTGGTCGCGATCGGGGTGCACGGCGTGACCCTGCTCGGCGACGCGTTCCTGCATCCGGGCATCGCCGGGATCACGGTCCCCTTCGCGATCGACTACCGGCCCGCATATGTCGCCGCCGGAATCGGCGGCGGCTACCTGGCAGCGGCGCTCGGGCTCAGCTACTACGCCCGCCGCAAGATCGGCACGAAGCGCTGGCGCAACGCGCATCGCTGGATCGTCGTCGCCTGGGCGCTCTCGATCGTGCACACGCTCGGCGCAGGCACCGATGCCGCGATCCCGGTCGTCCGCTGGATCGTGCTCGCGCCGGTCGTGCCGGCCGTCGTCCTGTTCGCGGTGGCCCGGTTCGGAAACCGTACGCCGAAGCCGGCACCACGGCCCACATCCGAGCGGGCGCGGGCCCCGGAAGCCCTCCCCGGCTGAGGCCGGGGAGGCGGCCTCGCAGCGCTCAGTCGACCTCGCGGAGCGCGCCCGTCGCGACGTCGAAGATGAAGCCCCGCACCTCGCCTCGGTGGACGAGGAAGGGACTCTCCTTGATGCCTTCGACCGATTCGCGGACGCTCGCCTCGAGGTCGCTGATCGCCCGCAGGCCCCAGCTCGGCCGGCGACCTGCGTGCTCTCGCATCATCTCGTCGAAGCCCGCGTCGGTCGAGCGCAGTAGGCCGCAGTCGGTGTGCTGGATGACCATCACGTCGACCGTCTCGAGCAGGTGCTGGGAGACGGCGAGCGAGCGGATCGTGTCGTCGGTGACGACGCCGCCGGCGTTGCGGATCACGTGGGCGTCGCCCTCGTCGAGGCCGAGCAGGGCGAAGAGGCGTAGTCGGGCGTCCATGCAGGCGACGATCGCCAGGTGCCGGCCCGGCTTCGCCGTCTTGTCGGTCGCGTGGTAGCCGCTGTCGGGATCGGACCCGTAGCGGCGGGCGTTCTCGAGCAGTTCGTCGATGACTCCCATCGGGGCGGAAACCTATCTAGCTCGGGTCGCCCGCGTTCCGCTTCGCCTGCCGGGCCCGCTTGACCCGGTCGGTGGCGCTGAGCTCGGTCTTGCGCAGGCGGACGACGTCGGGGGCGATCTCGACGCACTCGTCCTCGCGCAGGAACTCGATCGCCTGCTCGAGCGAGAGCAGCTTCGGCGGGATCAGGCGCACGAGGATGTCGGCGGAGGCGGCGCGGACGTTGGTCTGCTGCTTCTCCTTGGTCGGGTTGACGTCGAGGTCGTCGGGACGCGAGTTCTCGCCGACGATCATGCCCTCGTAGACCTCTTCGCCAGGGCCGATGAACATCGTCCCGCGCTCCTGAAGGTTGTGCAGCGCGTGGCTTGCGCTCTTGCCCTGGCGGTCGGAGACGAGCGAGCCGGTCGGTCGGGTGCGGAGCTCGCCCGCCCACGGCTCCCAGCGCTCGAAGACGTGGTGGAGCAGGCCGGTGCCCCGCGTCTCGGTCAGGAACTCGGTCCGGAAGCCGATCAGGCCGCGGGCCGGGACGAGGAACTCGAGCCGGACCCAGCCGGTCGAGTGGTTGACCATCTGCTCCATCCGGCCCTTGCGGACCGCGAGTGCCTGGGTGACGACGCCGACGTAGTCCTCGGGCACGTCGATCGCGAGCCGCTCGACCGGCTCGCAGATCTTGCCGCCGACCTCGCGGGTGACGACCTGAGGCTGGCCGGCGGTGAGCTCGTATCCCTCGCGGCGCATCAGCTCGAGCAGCACGACGAGCTGCAGCTCGCCGCGTCCCTGCACCTCCCAGGCGTCGGGGCGCTCGGTGTCGGAGACCCGGATCGAGACGTTGCCAACCAGCTCGCGGTCGAGTCGGTCCTTGATCTGGCGGGCGGTCAGCTTGTTGCCGCCGCCGCGACCCGCGAGTGGCGAGGTGTTGATGCCGACGACCATCGAAAGCGACGGCTCGTCGACTGTGATCACCGGCAGCGGCCGCGGGTTGTCCGGATCGGTCAGCGTCTCACCGATCGTCACGTCGGCAAGACCGGCGACGGCGATGATCTCGCCCGGACCGGCCTCGTCGGCCTCGACCCGGTTGAGCGCGTCGGTCACGTACAGCTTCGAGATCTGGGCCGACTGCACGCTGCCGTCCTCGCGGCACCACGCAATCCTCGCTCCCGCCTTGGCGGTGCCGTTGTAGACGCGGCAGATCGCGAGCCGGCCGACGTAGTCGTCGGCGTCGAGGTTGGTGACGTGGGCCTGAAGCGGGGCCTCGGGGTCGTAGCCGGGACCTGGGATGTGGGAGACGATCAGCTCGAGCAGCGGCCGCAGGTCGGTGCCCTCCTCACCCTCGGTCAGCGCGGCCCAGCCGGCCTTGGCGTTGGTGTAGACGATCGGGAACTCGATCTGCGACTCGTCCGCGTCGAGATCGAGGAAGAGCTCGTAGACCTCGTCGACGACCTCGGCGATGCGGGCATCGGGCCGGTCGACCTTGTTGACGACGAGGATCACAGGCAACCTCGACTCCAGCGCCTTGCGCAGCACGAAGCGGGTCTGGGGGAGAGGGCCCTCGGAGGCGTCGACGAGCAGCAGAACTCCGTCGACCATCGTCAGCCCGCGCTCGACCTCGCCGCCGAAGTCGGCGTGTCCCGGCGTGTCGACGATGTTGAGCTTGACCCCGTCGAATCGCAGCGAGGTGTTCTTGGCGAGGATCGTGATCCCCTTCTCGCGCTCGAGGTCCATCGAGTCCATGACCCGGTCGTTGATGTCCTGATTGGCCCGGAAGGCGCCGGACTGGTGCAGCATCGCGTCGACCAGCGTCGTCTTGCCGTGATCGACATGGGCGACGATCGCGAGGTTGCGGATGTCCTTGCGGGTGGCGGAGCCGGTCGCTCGGACGATCGCGTGGCTGCCGGTGTCGGGTGAGTGGTGATGCGTGCTCATGAGGGCGGGGGATGGTACGGGCTGGGGTCGCGCGGCCCTGTGCGGCGCCGCGTCGGGTCGCCGCCAAGCACCCGCGAACGCGCGGGATCCGCCCCTATGGGGCAGCCTGCTGCGCGTTCACCGGCGCCAGCGCCAGCACCATCCATGGCGAGTCGTAGACGCGGTCGGCATCGATCCGCCGGACGACCCATCCGGCCGCCTCCCAGATAGCCTGCTTGCGGGCGTTCTCGCCCCGATCGAGATGCCACGGTTTGCCGTCGATCTCGATGATCAGCCGGAGACGAGCCCAGCTCAGGTCCGCCTCCTCGCCTGCCCGGCGCACGTTGAGCGCGGGCAGCGGTCGCTCCGCTTGCCGAAGGATTTCGAGTGCCCGGACCTCCGCGCCGCTGCGCGCCCGCTCCAGCGGCAAGCCGCTGTAGCGGCTCACCGTCGCCGCGAGCCGAGCCGCCCCCCGCCGCCCGCGGCAGCTGGCCAGGTGCTCCGCGAGCTTGCCGAGGTCGGTCTCCTCGATCCGCACGGCCTCGCGGACGCACCACGCAAGCGCACGCGGCGAGACTCTCGGCGCGAGATCGAGCAGGGTCCGCTCGGCCGAGGTGACCGGAATCCCCCGGACCTCGCCGAAACACCCGGCGAGGACGGCGCTGTAGCGGACCTGGATGTGACCGAGGTGCCTCGTCCCGCAACTGCCGGGTCGCGTGATCTCTTCGAATGGGCGCGGAAGCGTCCAGAAGCCGCGAGCGGCTGCGGCACTGCGATGGCTCAGGACACTCCTCCCACTGGTCAGGGTCGCGGCCATCCAGCGGCCCCAGTCGTTTTCGGCATCCACCGGGGCGACCGCGAAGACGCCCGGGGCGACTCGGACGATCCTGCCCTGTCTGAGCCGATGGCGCAGAGCCTTCTCGCTCAGCCCGAGTTCTCGAAGCTGATCGAGCGAGATGCGGTTGAACTGCGTGCCGGCCTTGGCGGCGATGCGAGCGTCCTTCACACCGCCCTATAGGGGCGGGCCGCGCACGTTCGCCCCCCGTCGGGCCGCGCTCAGTCGTTCGACTCGCAGGCGATCGGCGCCAGCTCAGCGTCGTATTGGCGGATGCCGAGGAAGCCGCCGTCCTCGATCTCGACGCCCTTGTTCGGATTGGCGTAGGCCGAGGAGCGGGACGAGAAGCCGACCAGGTTTAGGTACTGGCGGCCGGCGTCGAGGTCGGCCTGGGTGACGCACGGGATCAATCCGATCTGGATGTAATGGCACTTGCCCTGGCAGTTCTCACCGTTCTGCGGCTCCACGGTCAGGCCCTCGGTCGAGGTTGGCGAATCGGCCAGGATCAGCTGCTTGTTGACGAGCGGCGGCGTCGGGTAGTCGGCGCCGAACTCGGCCAGCAGGTCGGCCCGGATCAGGACCGGGCCGGTCTTCTCCAGCTTCATCGAATAGATCACCTTCTGGAACTTCTTCTTCTCCGCTTTTGTCTGCGCCAGCTCGAGCTCATCGACGAGCTCGCGCTCGGTGGTCGAGACCGGCGGCTCGAGGTTGGGATGTCGCTCGCGCGCGACCCCGAGCCGGCCTTGACCGTGGGTCAGCTGCAGGACGTTGCAGTCCTTCGGCTTCGCCGGCTTGCAGGGCTTCGCCTTCGGGTCCGTGGCGCGCACGTACAGCGTCACCATCCGGTTGCCGGTCTCCGAGGGTCCGATCTCCAGCTTGCCGTACTGGGCCGGGACGCAGTGGTGCAGCTTGATCGTGCAGTCGAGCTTCTCCGTCGGGCTGATCGCCGGGCCGCTCAGGGTCGGCTTCTTGCCGTCGGCGGCGGGCTTGGCGAGGATGATCTTCGTCTCGATCTCGGGATTGAGGTTGTAGGGAGCGGTGCCCTTGCAGGGCGAGTCGGATGAGGCGGTCAGGTCCGAGGGTCGGCAGTTCGTGAGCTGGATGTTGACCCCCGAGAGGATTACTTCCCCCTCGTTCAGCTCCTTCACAGGGACCCAATAGACGGGAGTCCACATGCCCTTCGGCGTGATCCGGATCCGCTCGGCGCCGAGCTCGGGGTCGCCCTTCTCGTGGTTGTCCGAGTAGAGCGTCAACGGGACGTCGGCGGCGGGTTCGTCGGAAGGATCCGAGCCGCCGCAGGCGCTCAGCCATAGCGCCGTGGTCGCGGCGGCGATGAAAATGACTATGACTCTGAGGACGACTCGCATTTCCCGATAGTGGACGATGCTATCCGCGAGAGAGCGCCGGCTCCGGCCGGCCGAGGCGGAGGGGGTGGGATTCGAACCCACGGACGGGAGTTACCCGTCACTGGTTTTCAAGACCAGCGCATTCAACCGCTCTGCCACCCCTCCGCGGGGCGCTCAGATTAGTGGCGGCAGCCTGCCCCGGGCCGGCGGCGGTCGCTGGGTAGGCTTGCGCGCGATGCCCGAAGAACTCGTGATCGAGCCTCTGACCTGGCGCAACTGGGCGCGGGAGCAGGTCTGCCATCCGGAGACGATCGTGCGGCCGCGGACCCGCGAGGGCCTTGTCAAGGCGATCATCGAGGCGAACGAGGCCGAGCGCCGGGTCAAGGTCGCCGGCTCGGGCCACTCCTTCACCGACGCCGCGCTCACGGACGGGACCCTGCTCCGGATCGAGGCGCTCGACCGGATCCTCGACTTCGACCGCTCCTCCGGCCTCGTCAAGGTCGAGGCCGGCGCCCAGCTCGGCGACCTCAACCGCCGGCTCGACGAGCTTGGCGTCGCCTTCGCCAACCTCGGTGACATCGACAAGCAGACGCTCGCCGGCTCGATCTCGACCGGCACCCACGGCACCGGGATCGGGTTCCAGAACGTCTCCGCCCAGATCGAGGAGCTGGAGCTGGTCGGCGCCGACGGCACGACGACGGTCCTCGGCGCCGCGGCGAAGGGGGCCGATCGCGACGGGATCCGCGCTGCCCGGGTCGGGATCGGCGCGCTCGGCGCGATCTACTCGGCGACGATCCGGACGGTCCCGGCCTTCCGGCTCGACCGCCTCGACCATCCGCTGCCGCTGAGCGAGACGCTCGACTCGCTCGACGACCGCATCGACGCCAACGACCACTTCGAGTTCTACGTCTTCCCCCACACCGACGTTGCGCTCTGCCGCGAGACGAGCCGCACGGATGCGCCGGCCGAGCCGCCCTCGCCGGCGGCGACCTACGCGCGCGAGGTGATGCTGGAGAACTGGGTCAGCGGCGCCCTCGTCGCGATCTCCCGCAACGCGCCGGCGCTGGGACCGCAGCTGACCGGCCTCGCGGCCTCGTCGTTCGCGAACGTGAGCAAGCGCGACAAGAGCTTTCGCGTGTTCGCCTCCGAGCGGCGGATCAAGTTCACCGAGATGGAATACGGGATCCCGCGCGAGCACGCACGCGAGGCGGTCGAGCGGGTGCTCGAGATCGCGAGCCGGCCCGAGCACGAGTGCGTGTTCCCGGTCGAGGTCCGGTTCGTCAAGGGCGACGACTCGATGCTCAGCCCCAGTTACGAGCGCGACACCGCCTATATCGCCGTCCACCAGGACCGCAAGCTCGACTGGCCCGTCTACTTCCGCGAGGTCGAAGACGTCCTCCGTGGCTACGGCGGCCGCCCCCACTGGGGCAAGCGCCACGAGCAGACGGCAGCGACGCTGGCGCCGCTCTACCCCCGCTGGAACGACTTCCAGAAGACCCGCAAGCGCCTCGACCCCAACGGCCGGTTCGCCAACGACTACACGGATCGCGTGCTGGGCGTCCTCTGAGGCGGCGCCTGGGCGCACCGACTCAGGGCTCATGTGGCTCCGCCACACCGCGCCCACTCGCCGGCACGTTCATGCTTGGTCAGAGCACGCCTTAAGGAAAAGAATGCCCTTCGCCACGGTATGTCGGCACCTCGGCCTCGATCCCATCGCCGCGGATCAGGTAGAGGGAGTTGAATCGCTCGCAGAGCTCGCCCGCCTTCGCGTGGCGCAGGTAGACGCGGTCGCCGATCCGCAGGCGCAGGGCGCTCTCGCCGAGCAGCGGCGTCTGCGCCTCGCCGGCGCCCTCGTTGCGGTCGAGATGGAGTCCCTCGGGCAGGTACGGCTCCGGCAGTCGGTCGGCGGCCGGGGCGCCCGAGGCGACGTAGCCGCCGCCGAGCGCGGTCACCGAGCCCGGCGCCGCCCTGCGCACGACCGGCAGCGTGAAGAATGCAGCCGGCGTCAGCCGGAAGCGCGAGTAGTGGTCGAAGAGCACCGGCGCGTAGAAGCCCGAGCCGGCCGCAACCTCGGTCACCGCGTCCTCGGAGGAGGTCAGCTCGAGGCTGCCGGTGCCGCCGCCGTTGACGAACCGCAGCGGCGCCAGCTCACGGACGGCTGTGACGATCTCGGCCCGTCGCTCGCGCAGCTCCGCCGCGGAGCGCTTCTGCATCGTGCGGATCGCCCGGTTGCGGGCCGCGTTCCCCGGCGTCGCATCGCCGACGCCGGCGATTTGGCCCTCATAGGCCATCAGCCCGTCGAGCTCGAGGCCGGGACGTGAGACGATCTCCTCCGCGAGCTTGCGGACCTGGGCCGGCGTCCGCAGCGGCGAGCGCTTCGGGCCCACGTGCAGCGCGCCGCGCATCGCGACCCAGCCGGCGTCGATGTCGATCGCGACCTTGACCGGGACCCCGCCCGAGCCGGCCGCACCCTCGATCAGGTCGAGCTGGGCGCCGTCGTCGACCATCAGCGTCGGCACGGCGCCCGGATCGGCGCCGCCCGCCGCGAGCGAGGCGAGCTCGGAGATCGCGTGCCGGTCCACGGTCGGGTAGCCGACGACGAGATCGCGGAAGCCCTCACCGGAGAGGTGGAGCGCCTCCGGCAGGGTCAGGCAGAGCAAGCCGCGGAAGCGGTCGTCGAGAGCTTCGATCCGGCGCAGGACCTCGCAGCAGCGGACCGACTTGCTGGCGACGCGGATCGGCTTCGATACGGCGCGGCCGAGCATCTCGGCGGCGTTGGCCTCGAGCGCTTCGAGGTCGACGAACGCGAACGGCGCCTCGATGCCTTCGAAGATCGCCTCGTAGCGGCTGTACAGGGAGTGGCCGTCCAAGCTCGGGCGAGCGTAGCCGATGCTCCTGCGGGCCTCCCGGCCCCCGAGCCGTCCTGACAGAGCCTCTTTACAATCGCCGCGTACCGGCCGGGGAGACCCACGGAGGCCGGCCCAAACCCGGAGAGGTGGCCGAGTGGCTGAAGGCACTCGCCTGCTAAGCGAGTAGGGGGCGCAAGCTCTCTCGAGGGTTCGAATCCCTCCCTCTCCGCTTCAGCGAACGCGGCGCGCACGGCCTCCGGGCGGCGCGCCGCGGCTCGTTCAGCGGGCGGCGAACTGCTCGGCGAGCGACTCGTCGATGAACCCGGAGAGCAGGTCGAGGTCGGGGAGCCGGTCGCGGTCGCCGACGAGGCCGAACATCATCTCGCCGTCGTAGGAGATCACCCCGATCGAGAGCGCCCGCTTCTGCGGCGAGAGCGCCACGAACGGGTGGATCGCCTGCAGGCGACGGCCGAGCAGGTAGACCGGCATCGGCGGGCCGGGAACGTTGGAGATGACCAGGTTCCACGGCAGCCGCTGGGGCATGACGCGGTTGACGGGGGAGAGGGCCGTGTTCATCTGCCCGAGCAGCCGGTTGACGGTCGGCGGCACCCAGCCCGATGCCTCGATGATCAGCGACGCGGCGCGGGCCCCCTCCGAGCTCTTCAGCTTCGCGGTCGTCTCGCGCAGGACCTCGAGCCGTCGCTTCGGGTCGCGTTCGGCGAGGGGAAGCGGCACGAGCAGGGTCGTCATCCGGTTGCCGAGCTCGCCCTTCTCCTCGGGCTTGCGGATGCTCATCGGCACGAGCGCCACGAACTCGCTCGGCACCGGCTCGCCCCGCTCTTCGAACCAGCGCCGCAGGGCGCCGGTCGAGACCGAGAGCAGGACGTCGTTGACGGTCGCGCCGAAGCGGGCTCCGGCCTCCTTCATCTCCTCGAGTGAGGTCCGCGCGAAGGCGACACGGCGGTCGCGGCCGATCTCCTGATTGATGAAGGTCGGCTTGACCGGGTCGCTGTTGCGGGCGAGCTCGAGGAAGCCCTGGACCGTGCGCCCCGCCTCCATCGTCGTCGCCGCGGCGCCGGTCGGGGTCAGCCGCGCGGCCGTGTCGCGGGAGATGCCGAAGAGCCGTTCCCGGGCCTGGATCACGCGCGAGAGGATCAGCTGGTCGGAACGCGACCGGCTCGGCTCCCAGGGCTCGTCGGGCAGGCCGAGGTCGGTCCCCTCCGGATCGGGGTCGAGGATCACGGCGCCGACGTCGATCGCGGCGATCCCGTCGACGAGGGCGTGGTGGGTCTTCGAGATCGCCGCAAAGCGGTTGTCCGCGAGGTTCTCGATCAGGTAGATCTGCCACAGCGGCCGTTCCTGATCGAGCGGCTCCGACATGATCCGGCCGACAAGCTCGCGCAGCTGCGCGTCCGAGCCCGGGCTCGGCAGCGCGGCGTGGCGGACGTGCCGGCGCAGGTCGAAATCGGGATCGTCCTCCCAGACCGGCCGGGCGACCCGGCCCGGGACGTGGCGGACGCGGCGCCGGAAGCGCGGGATCAGATTGAGGCGCTGAGAGACGTGGGCGAGCAGCCGCTCGTAGTCCGGCGGTGGGCCCTCGAAGATCGCGGTGCCGCCGACGTGGACGTGGATCGCGCCCTGCTCGGCGTGGAGCGAGGCGACATCGGCGGCCGAGAGCGGCTCGGGCTGGCTCACGCGGGCGAGCCTAACGCGAACGGCGTCGCGGTCCGGGCGGCGTCACTCCGCGAAGCCGTCGATCTGCCATGAGTCGCCGGCGCGGATCAGCGCGAACCCGACCCCGGGCGACGCCCGGACTTTGCTCGTTGCGATTGCGGCGTCACCCTCGAGGCTGTCGACGGTGACCTTGACGTCGGCCTCGGTGACGCCGGGCAATGGCGGCTGGGACTGGCACTTCTCGATCGGCGTGTCACCGGGGTAGGCGGTGACGTCTTCGTTCCAGTTCTCCTCGAGATAGGCATCCGTGTAGATCACCTCGCAGCGCTCCGGCCCGCCGATCTCGTTCTCGACCAGGACCGCTCGGATCGCCGCCTCGTCCTCGGCAGGGTCGGGCCCGTCATCCCCTCCACACCCGGCCAACCAGAAACCCGCGATCACCGCCATGACAGCTGCTCCGCGCACGAGATCTGGAGCCACGCGCGAATCCTATGCCGTCAGTCGAGTTCGAGGTTGGAGAGGAACTCCTCCGCGTCGCTCCACTGCTCCGGCGGCACCTGCAGGTAGATGTCGCCACGACCGAAGCGATCGAGCTCGTGGTCGGCGGTGATCACCGCGTCGATCCCGGCCTCGCTCAGGTGGTCGCACCAGCTCCGCGCCGCGTCGATCTCCTCGAATTCACGCACGACCTCCCACCCGTCGAAGCGCGGATCGCCGATCTGCAGCTGTCCCGCGCGACCGTGGCCCTGGAGGCGGTCGAAGAGTCCCATCCCATGATCGTATTGCCGACCGGCGGGCGGCCCTGCGGGTCAGCTCTGCTCGCCGACCGCTCGCTGCAGGGGACGCCCGGCCGCCGGCGGCTCATCCATGGATTCGCGCAGGTTCTCGAGCACCGTGTCGGGGATCTCGATCGGGCCGCTGTTGGGCCGGTCGAGATCGCGGGAGACGAACAGCAGCAGCGACAGAACGAGCGCCGCGAGCAGCACGCCCGCCGGGCCGCGGCCGACGACCGCCATGTAGGCGGCGAGCAGGGCAAGGGCGACCGCGGCGCCGATCACCTCGAGCGTCAGCACCGCCGAGGGCACCTGGTTGTTGAGGGCCGCGACGCGGGACGTCTGAGCGTCGATCATCTCATTCAGCGTCTCCACGTACAGCCGCGGGGCGCTCGCGGACGGTGCGTCGTCGAGCGCCTGCCCGGCAAGCGCCCATAGTCGCCTTTGCAGAGCTGCCTCGAGATCCGTGACCTTCGTCTCTTCTGCGCTTCCGGGTGAGTAGTCGGAGATTGCGATGGCGCTGTCCGTGTAGGCCTTGAGGAGCTCCAGCGAGCGTGTCCGGACCGGCTCAGCCAGCGTCTGCGCACGAAGGTAGGTCGTGCCGATCGCGTTCGCCTCGGTGACGATCGCCGCGCGACGATCCTCGTAGCGGGAAAGCGACAGCGACAGCCCGAAGGCGAGAATCAACCCGACGACGCCGAGCAGTGCACCCTGCAATACGCCAAACGATTCGCCCAGGTTGATCTCTTCGCTGCGAAGTCGCCGGCCGATCAACGTTCCGATCGCGACGGAGCCGAGCAGGGATCCGAAGACACCCAGCGCGAGAACGGTTGTTGAGACGTCGGTCAGCACGGTCGCGTCGGTCAGCACGGCGCGAGCCTAGAGCAGCCCGCGGTCGCCGGGTTGACGGCGGCTCAGCGATACTCGCGCCGTGAGCGAGATCGACGTCAGCATCGAGCACGCGGCGGAGGGTGACGGCCGCGCTCTGCTGGACGCGATGAGCGCAGAGCTCGACGAGCTCTACCGGGACCGCCCCGGCACGCTCGACTCGCATCCGGTCAGCGTTCAGGATCTCTCGCCACCAGCGGGTGCCTTCATCGTCCTGCGAGAGCGCGGGGAGGCGATCGCCTGCGGCGGCGTCAAGCGCCTCGAGCCGGAGATCGCGGAGATCAAGCGCATGTACGTGGGGCCGTCGCACCGCGGACGCGGGATTGCCCGCCGCCTGCTGGCCGAGCTCGAGGGCCAGGCGCGCCGGCTCGGATATGCGGTCGCGCGCCTCGACACGGGCCCCGACCAGCCCGCGGCCCGGCGCCTCTACGAGAGCTCCGGGTACCGCCCGATCGAGCCATACAACGACAACCCGTACGCGGCCTACTGGTTCGAGAAGGAGCTCCAGGCGGCTCCGCCGGGCCCTGTCAGCCGTTGAGCTTGACCGGCAGCGTCTTGTACTGGTTCAGGAACTGGGTCACGGCGGGCTTCGGCTCGCCGGCGCGGGTCATCTTCGGGTAGCGCTTCAGCACCTCTTCGAAGAGGACTTTGAGCTCGAGGCGCGCGAGCGCCGTGCCGAGGCAGAAGTGGCGGCCGCCCGCCCCGAACGCCTGGTGCTCGGGCTTGCGGTGGATGTCGAAGACGTCGGCGTCCTCGTAGACGTCCTCGTCCCGATTCGAGCTCACGTACCACATCAGGACCTTCTCGCCCTCGGCTATCGGCTGTCCGTGGATCTCGGTGTCGGTGGTCGCCGTGCGCCGGAAGTTGGCGAAGGCGGGGAACATCCGCAGGCACTCCTCGATCGCGTCGGGGATCAGCGAGGGGTCGTCGACCAGCTCCTGCATCTGGTCGGGATGCTCGAGCAGCGCGTTCATGCCGCTGGTGAAGGTCGCTTTGGTCGAGTCGTTGCCGGCGGCGACGAGCAGGAAGAAGCCCATCACGATCTCGTGGTCGGCGAGCATGTCGCCGTCAATCTCGGCGTGCACGAGAACGCTGGTGAGATCGTCGGTCGGGTTCTCGCGGCGCGCGTCGATCATCTCCTGGGCGCGACGGAAGACCTCGGGCAGATCCTCGGCCAGCACCTTCTCGAGGCCGCCCGGGGCGAGGTCCTCGTCGCCGACGCCGAGCGTCGTGTTCATCAGCGTCGCCCAGACCTTGTCGTCGGCCTCGTCGATGCCCATGAAGCTGCCGATCACGCGCGAGACGACGGGCTGGGCGATGTCCTCGACCACGTCGATCTCCTCGCGACCCTCGAGCCGGTCCAGCACCTTGATCGCGATCTCGCGGATCTCGTCCTCGTGCATCGCGATCCGCTTCGGCGTGAAGCCGCGCTGGAACAGCGCCTTGAGCCGGTCGTGCTTGGGCGGGTCCATGGCGATGAACATCGAGGTCATCAGCTCGAGCGGGATCGCATGGGTGAGCGCCATGCAGCCGCCGCGCTCGGAGGAGAAGGTGCGCCAGTCGCGGCTCACCGTGTGGACGTCGTCGGCCTTGACGATCGACCAGAAGCCGTCCTCGCCCGGGTACTCGTTGATCTCGGAGAAGTGGACCGGGCACTCGTTGCGGAGCCGCTTGAAGAGCTCGTGCGGGGGCCCGTCCTGCCAGTGCTCGATGTCCGGAACGTCGATCTCGTCGAGGCTCTGCCCCAGGTTCTCTGCCGTCGCCATGCGCGTTGCTTCCTCTCCAGTCAGCGGGGTGCGGTGCCGCACGCAAGCGTACTGGCTGGCCAGCCAGTTTTCAGTGTGATCTGCGCACACAGCGTCGCGGCCGCCGTGACGCGATCCGCTTCGCGACCGGCCCGTTCGCCGGTCTCAGACCGCGCCCTGCGCGAGTATCGCGTCGCGGATCCGGGCGAAGCTGGCGAGGTTGGCGCCGCGGACGTAGTCGACGCTGCCGTCATCGCGCTCGCCGAGCTCGGCGCAGGCGATGTGGATCCGGCTGATGATCTCCTGCAGCATCCGGTCGACGTCGGCCGCCGCGAGCCTCATCCGGGCGGCGTTCTGGCTCTGCTCGAGCCCGGAGACGGCGACGCCGCCGGCGTTCGCGGCCTTCGCCGGGCCGACCGCGAAGCGCTCTGCGCGCAGCAGCTCGCTCGCCTCGGAGGAGAGCGGCATGTTGGCCCCTTCGACCAGCATCCGGCAGTCCCCGTCGAGCAGCGCCTGCGCGTCCGCGGCGCCGACCTCGTTCTCGGTCGCGCACGGAAAAGCGATGTCGCAGTCGAGTCCCCACGGCGTTCCACCGTCGAGGTAGGTGCAGCCGAACTCGTCGGCGTACTCGGAGATCCGGCCCCGGCGCTCGAGCTTCAGGCCCTTGACCCACTCGAGCTTGTCGGCGTCGATCCCGTCCGGATCGTGGACGCTGCCGTCCGAGTCCGAGAGCGAGATCACGGTCGCGCCGAGCTCGGTCAGCTTCTCGGCGCAGTAGATCGAGACGTTGCCGGCCCCGGAGATCGCGCAGCGCTTCCCCTCGAAGTCATCGCCCGCGTGCTCGAGCATCAAACCTGCGAAGTAGGCGGCGCCGTAGCCGGTCGCGGTCGCCCGCCCGGCGCTGCCGCCGAAGCTCTCGTCCTTGCCGGTGAGGACGCCGGCGAACCGGTTGGCAGGGCGCTTGTACTGGCCGAAGAGGAACGCGATCTCATGCTCGCCGACGCCGATGTCCCCGGCCGGCACGTCGACGTCCTCGCCGATGTGGCGGTGCAGCTCGCCCATCATCGCCTGGCAGAAGCGCATCACCTCGAGCTCGGAGTGGCCCTTCGGGTCGAAGTCGGCGCCGCCCTTGGCGCCGCCCATCGGCAGGCCGGTGAGCGCGTTCTTGAAGGTCTGGGAGAAGCCGAGGAACTTGAGCGTCGCCAGGTCGAGGCCCTCGACGAACCGCAGGCCGCCCTTGTAGGGGCCGATCGCGTTGTTGAACTGGACCCGGAAGGCGCGGTTGGTGTGGACGATGCCCTCGTCGTCCTGCCAGGCGACCGGGAAGATCACAGAGCGGTCCGGCTCGGTCATCCGCTCGACGATGCCCTGCTCCTCCAGCGCGCCGCCCGTGTCGAGCTCGTCGAAGACGTCGACGAACATCTCGCGCACGGCCTGGTGGAAGACCTCCTCGCCCGGGCTCCGCGCCTCGAGCCCCTCCATGAACTCGTCGAGCCGGTCGCTCACCGGCTGGCCCTGCTCGCAGTCACGAACGCTGCCTTACCCGGGTCGGCGCCACCGGAACCGCCGACCGTTCGCCCCTCGCCCCCTCAGCAGGCGGATTGGCGTCTACAATCGCCCGCCGCGGGGGAGACTTGACCCCCGCGCTCGCGCCCGTAGCTCAGCTGGATAGAGCGTCGGTCTACGAAACCGAAGGTCACAGGTTCGAATCCTGTCGGGCGCATCCTCCGTATCGGCCGCGATCCCCCATGGACGTTGGGCTTTCTGAAGCTCCGCCGGCTATCTGTGCAAACCCGGCAAAACGCCCCGAATTGTCAAACCCCATGGACATTGGGGGCCTGACCATCGCGCACCTATCGCGCGGAACCGAGATGAGCAAAGGGATTGCGAGCTCTCAGGCCGACCAAACCATCGCGCAGCCGACCAGATCCCACCCTGATGGGGTAGTGAGTAGGCCGCTCAGATTTCGAGAACCCTGGCCACGAGCATCCGCTGGAAGGCCGGCGGACCCTAGGCTCCTACGCCTTCTGTGGAGCAGCCTCGCACCAGGTTCAACGACTCGGCGCTCATGCCCGGATCAGTGAACAGGACCGCCTTGCCGTTCACTTCCACGTCAAGCGGGATGCCGTTCTCGGGAACCTGGGCGTCGGCCAAGCCCTGGGCGTCGGCCTCGCTGAAGGCGATGAGCACCGTCGCAACGGAATCGTTCGCATCAGACCCGATGACTTGAGGCGTCGTGCCAGCACTCGCAACTTCGACACCTTTGAAATCGTTGGACTCCAGGCAGGTGGACACCGCCTCCGCTGTGAGAGGGCCGTCAAGGGTCGGAGCGTCGTTGTCCCCTCCACACCCTGCCGCCCCGCAAGCCGCCAGCGCCGCTACGAATCCCACAACTACCAGCCGCATGGCTCTTCGCCTCTCGCCGTCTCGACCTTCCCAGATACGTAACGACACTATTGCCAGGCGCCACATCGGCCAACCGCCGCAAGCTCGACGCCGAGGTGGCCCGGATCCTGGACTGAGGCCGCTACGAGCAGTCATTCAGCCGTTGCTACGCGGACATTGGGGATGGGGAAGTTCCTCAATATCGGCGGCGAATCGGCAATCGCAAACCGCATTGATATGCGCGATCGGATCATCGCGCAGGTAGCTTGCCGCTGCTATTGCTGAATGGGCCTCTTGACCCCCGCCCCCGTCGGTCGTCGGGAGAGTGAGGCTGAGAGACTTCACCCCACGATGCGCAGTGCCCGAGAAGTGAGTGCCGCCGAAGCTTGGGCAGCGTCCCAGCGCGGCGAGTCTCAGATCTTGGATCTGAGAACCCGGGTGGAACGACGACGGCATGGCTGGCCACCCGGTGCCAAGCGAGTCTCGCTGCTGCGTCACGTCGCCTGGCCGCGACCCTCCTATGCGATCTACCTCTGCCAGCATGCCAACCGTTCGAAGCTGACGCTGTGGAGGGGCGCCGCAGAGATCGCGGGCGGCTGGAAGGACTGGGAGTCCGCAGGCCTTCCGGTGGAGCGAGACGATCGGCATGCCCAGCCGTGAGTGAGCGAACGAGTCGCCAACATGTGCGGGCGTGATACTCGGCGGGTGATGCCGCAGGAGAACGTGGAGCTGCACAACCGGTCGATCGACGCCGTCAACCGGCGTGACCTCGGGACGGCGTCAACGAGATCACGCTGCTGAACCCGCTCAACGGGTTCGAAGACGTCTACTGCGACGATTAGGCGATCCTAGGCGGCGGTCAGCCGGCTGGGCCCTGAGTCCGGTCCCGGAAGGGACCTCTTTCACACCGCGGTCGTGGCGGCAGTCTTGATCATTGTCAAGGGCATCGAAGAGGATCCACGCTTTCGCCAAGCGGCTCGAGCGAACGAATGCGGCTCAGGCCGTCAGCGCGATCAGCGCCAGACACACGGCTGAGTGGGCCGCCCAGGCCAGGGCGCGGATCATGTTCACCCGCAGTAGACGTCGCAGCACTTCTGGGTCTGGGCCGGCCCCGAGCCGGCGGTGGGCCGGTACCGCTCCGAACACCGTGAGCGCCCACGTCGCGCTCGCGAGCAACGCCCCGAGGAGGGTCAGCGCGGCCTCGTCGCCAGGAGGCTCGAACAGCAGAAGCCAGGCGGTGGCGAGCTCGACCACCATCGGCACGATCACTACG
The DNA here is from genome assembly GCA_963793415.1 of uncultured Solirubrobacterales bacterium. Lineage (GTDB taxonomy): Bacteria > Actinomycetota > Thermoleophilia > Solirubrobacterales > 70-9 > CAXMST01. The sequence continues at coordinate 892,385 of CAWCAC010000002.1, forward strand.
CGGGTCGTGAGCCGGGAGTGGGCCTCGTGGTAGCCGGTGAAGTGCTGTTCTCCGACCGAGGCGAACAGCGGGTAATGGACGACCTGTACGAACGCGACGATGCCCGTCAGCAGCAGGGTCGCGGTCGTGCATGCGAGGAGGAGGGCGCTCACCTCGCCGACACCTCAGGTCTGCGACAGCTCGCGCGTGCGCGGGTCGTAGCTGAGCTCGCGGGCTCCGGCTTCGATCGCGTCGAGGATTCGCTCGACGAGGGCGTCCGTATCCCCGGGCGCCGGCAGCTTCGGCGGCTCACCGGCGAGTGCGCGGTCAGCGAAGCCGGTCTCGAGATGGCCCGGGCGGACGTCGAGGACGAGGCTGAGATCCCGGCGGCGCTCACGTCGGATCGCCTCGAGGTAGGCGGAGAGGGCTGCCTTCGAGGCCGAATAAGCAGCCATGCCCGCGGTGGGAAACTCCGCGACCACGGCGCTCAGAGCGACGACCCCGCCACCGGGCGCCAGCCGGGGTAGGGCGGCACCGATGAGCGCGATCGGTCCGGCTGCGTTGACCTCGAGGAGAGCGCGCTCCGTCTCGGGGTCGAGTTCGCCGCTGCGGCCGAATGCGACGACGCCGGTGGCAACCACCAGAGCATCGAGGCCGCCGAGCGTCTCTGCGGCTGACTCCACGGCACGGGCGCAGGAGACCGGATCGGTGAGCTCGAACTCGATCGGTTCGGCATCCAGTTCCTCGGCGATCGAGAGCAGAGCCGCCCGGTCGCGACCGGCGGGAGCGATCGTCCCACCACGCGCCTTCAGCACGCGAGCCAGGCGTCCGCCGAGAGCACCGGTCGCGCCGGCCAAGAGGATTCGCTTGCCATCAAGGTCCATTCTCGCCTCGGTCCTTCACCGGGTTCGGAAGTTGTCTGGCCGTGCCCATCGTTCGCCTGCCCAACCGATCAGCCAGATCGCGCCCTCGCGGATCTCCGGCGGGTGGGTCGAATCCGGCCCGCTGATGCTGCCGCCTCGCTCGAGCGAGGCGTCGAAAGAGCGCGTACTGAAAGTGCTGCTCATTGCCCGACGGCGTTGCGTGCACGTGCGCTTGAAATAGGACCGGCTCGAACTCCTCGCCGATGACCTCGCGCATCTCGCTAGCACCATAACGCTGGACGGGCAGGTCGCTGCATTGCCGCGGACCTTCGGGACCAAACGTCGCCAGGACCAGGTAGCCCCCGGGACGCAGAGACGCGCGAAGCGTCGAGAGGTAGCACTCGCGGTCGTCCGGCTCGACCATGAAGTGAAAGACGGCTCGGTCGTGCCAGAGATCGAATTCGCGGCCGAAGTCGTGGTTGCGCACATCGGCCTCGATGAACGAGATCGCAGTCGAGTCGGCTCCGAGTTCAGCGCCCGCCCGCAGAGCCGCCGCAGATATGTCGGCGACGGTGATGTCGGTAAAGCCCAGGCGCTGGAGCTCGCCGGCCAGGTGCGACGCGCCGCCGCCCACGTCGATGATGGCCGCGTCGGGCGGTAACTCGGCCGCATTGATCATGCCGAGCGAGGCGTCGGGCGCAGCCTCGAACCAGCTGACCTCATCCAGCGCCTGGGCGGTGTAGGTCTGCTCCCAGTGGTGTTTGGGGTCGAAGGCCATCCGGCAGATCGCAGGCACCGTAGAGCCTGAAGGCAGCGACAGCGTCCCAGCCGGCCGATCTGCACGCGCCCGCCAAATGAAAGCAGGGAAGGTCGTGCTGCGAATCCCCTGCAACGGCGCAGCGACTGCGATCAGCGAGTCGACCGTGGCGAGCTCTATCGCCCACCTCGAAACGCTCGGGATCCCGCGGAGATCACAGGCAAGCCGCGGAAAAAGATCTTCGCCTTCGAGCTACCTCGCGATCCTCAGCGAGGGAACCGAGCCGCTCTAGCCATAGGTCGACGGTCAACAAGACCGACGGTCAATCTACGAAACCGAAGGTCACAGGTTCGAATCCTGTCGGGCGCATCCTCCGTATCGGCCGCGATCCCCCATGGACGTTGGGCTTTCTGAAGCTCCGCCGGCTATCTGTGCAAACCCGGCAAAACGCCCCGAATTGTCAAACCCCATGGACATTGGGGGCCTGACCATCGCGCACCTATCGCGCGGAACCGAGATGAGCAAAGGGATTGCGAGCTCTCAGGCCGACCAAACCATCGCGCAGCCGACCAGATCCCACCCTGATGGGGTAGTGAGTAGGTCGCTCAGCCTCCGCGGAACCCTGGCCACGACCGCTGCAGCGCTCGAACCGAAGCTCCACCGAGCCGGCGAAGCTACCAGCGGACCGGCAGCGTCCGCAGTTGGTTCACGAAGGGGGAGACGACATGGTGCGGCTCGCCCGCGATCTCCATGCTTGGAAAGCGGGCCAGGGTCTCCTCGAAGAGGATCTTCAGCTCGAGCCGCGCGAGGGCGGTGCCGAGGCAGTAGTGGCGCCCACCGGCCCCGAAGGCCTGGTGCTCGGGGTTGCGCAGCACATCGAAACGGTCGGGGTCCTCGTAGACATCCTCGTCCCGGTTGGACGAGACGTACCACATGATCACCTTCTCGCCGGCGCCGATCGGCTGGCCGCCGATCTCGGTTTCGCGGGTGGTCGTGCGCCGGAAGTGCGCGAAGGCGGGGAACATCCGCAGGCACTCTTCGACGGCAGCCGGGATCAGCGACGGATCCTCGGCCAGCATGCGCATCTGCTCGCTGTGCTCCATCAGCGCCCGCATCCCTGAGGTGTAGGTCGCCTTCGTCGAGTCGTTGCCGGCGGCGACCAGTAGGAAGAAACCCATGACCACTTCCTCGTCGCTGAGCCGCTCGCCCTCAACATCTGCGTGGACGAGGACACTCGTGAGATCGTCCGTGGGGTTCTCGCGGCGCTCGGTGACCATCGATCTGCACCGCTGGAAGACCTGGTGCAGGGCCTCCATCGCCACCTCGGGGGCGTCGCCGGGGGCGATCTCCGGATCGCCGGCGCCGAGCGTTGTGTTCATCAGCGCCGCCCAGGACTCGTCCTCGCCCTCGGGGATCCCCATGAAGCTCCCGATCACCCGCGAGACGGCGGGCTGGGCGACGTCGGTGACAAGATCGCAGGAGTTGTGGCCGGCGAGGCGATCGAGGGTCCGGATCACGATCTCGCGGATCTCCTCCTCATGCTCGGCAATCCGCTTCGGCGTGAAGCCACGCTGGAAGAGGCGTTTGATCCGATCGTGCTTTGGCGGGTCCATGCCGATGAACATCGACTGCATGAGCGGCAGCGGAATACCGTGGGTGAGGCCCACGCAGCCGCCGATCTCCGAGGAGTACGTCTGCCAGTCGTGGCTCACCTCGCGCACGTGCTCGGCTTTGGTCAGCCCCCAGTAGCCGGCTTCCCCGGGGTACTCATTCATCTCGCTCCAGTGCACCGGGCACTCCGAGCGCAGTCGCTTGAAGAGTGCTTGTGGTGGCCCCTGCTGCCAGTTCGCCGAATCGGAGACTGAAATCTCTTCCAGGGGCTGTTCGAGTCCGGCCTCGGTCCGCTCCATCACATCTCTCCTCACTGGCTGTCGCGTTCGGTGAGACCATACTTGGCTGGTTGGCCAGTCACGGACAGATGACGTGGAAGCTACGAAACCGAAGGTCACAGGTTCGAATCCTGTCGGGCGCATTCTGCTGATCGGCCGCAATCCCCGATGGACATTGGGAATGCTCAGGCTCTGCCGACCACTCTCGCAAACCCTCCGAAACGCCCCAGATCCACAAACCGCATGGACATTGGGGGTCCGACCATCGCGCAACTATCGCGTGCAATCGAGATGAGCAAAGGGATTGCAGGGTCGTTGGTGGGCCAAGACCATTGCGCAGCCGGCCAAGCGCGGGGCCCCTGGCCATGCTCGAGCAGCTTGCCGTTCGCCGCGAGGCACTCTCGCAGGGCACTTGACGGCTCACGGAGTCGAGCGAGTCCAAATGCTTTCCATCTCGTGGGGCACCTGGTTAGACCAAGCGCCACGTGGCGCTTGGTCTAACCAGTCTCGCGCCCCACCTAAGCCGCTTTGGGCTGCTTGGAGGTCTCCATGACCTCGGCGAGATGGCGCCGTTCGACCTTCAGCACGAACGGACCGATCTCGATCCAGACGCAACCCGGCATGTACTCGGCGCGGGTGAAGTTGGGCTCGGAGAGCTCAAAGGCGATTCCGTCGCCGAGGTCGAAGTGCAGATGCCCCGGCAAGACACTCGAATCCGGCAGGGACATCCTGCCCCGGCACTGATCACCTCGTCGCTGTCGAAGGTCTTCATCAGGATCAGGTTGACTTCGACGCCCACCATCAGCTCGAGTTCGCCCTAGTCCCGAACCGGCGGCCCTGCGGCCTCGGTTTCCCTGGTCAGGGCGGCCATGATCAGATGCGACTTGTTGCGTCCATAGGCGAAGAAGATCACGAGGCCGATCAGCAGCCAGACGAAGAGCCTGATCCAGGTTTCGATGGGAAGGGTCGCCATCAGCGACACTGAGCAGATGATCGCCAGCGGCGCGATCATGTGTACCACCGGCACTCGGAAGGGACGCGGTGTGTCCGGATGGGTCCGTCGCAGGACGAGCACCCCGATCGCCACCAGGACGAAGGAGAAAAGGGTGCCGATCGAGACCAGATCACCGAGCGCGTCTATCGGCAGAAGCGCCGCGATCGTCGCGCCGGCTATTCCACAGACCACGGTCGTGAACACGGGGGTCCGGAGGCGCGGGCTGACCTCCCCGAAGCGGTCCGGCAGAAGTCCGTCTGAGGACATCCTCATCAGGATGCGGGTCTGCCCGTAGAAGGTGACCAGCACGGTTGCGAACAGGCCGACCACAGCGGCCACGTTCATCAGGTCCTCGAGCCATGTGAGGCTACCCGCTGCGTCCTTGAGCGCCGCGGAAATCGGATCGGCCACATTCAGTGAGGAGTAAGGCACCAGCCCGGTCAGCACCAGACCCACCGCAACGTAGAGCGTCGACGAGATGATGACTGTGCCCAGCAGGCCGATCGGGACCGTGCGCTGAGGGTTCTTTGACTCACCGGCGGCCGTCGAGACAGCGTCGAAACCGACGTAGGCGAAGAAGACGACGCCGGCGGCCCGGATCACCCCGCTCCCACCGAACTCACCGAACGACCCTTCGTTGGCCGGCACGAATGGGGACCACAGCGAAGTGTCCACGTTGAAGGCACCCACCGCAACGAAGATGAGCAGGGCACTCACCTTGAGGGCGACCATGATGTTGTTGGCGCGAATGGTCTCCCGCGTGCCCAGCACGAGCAGCAGGGTCGTAACGGCAACGACGAACAGGGCGGGAAGGTTGATGATTCCGCCACCACCGCTCAACGGCGGGTTCGCGAGGTCGTCGGGGATATCGATGCCGATGCTCGACATCAGGCCGACGAAGTAGCCCGCCCAGCCGACGGCGACCGTCGATGCCGAGAAGAGATACTCCAGCAGCAGGTCCCAGCCGATGAACCAGGCCATGAATACGCCGAAAGCCGCGAATACGTAGGAGTAGGTGCTGCCCGCGATCGGGATCATCGCCGCCATTTCGGCGTAGCAGAGCGCGGTCAGACCGGCAGCGATGCCGGCGAGTACGAAGGAGACGACCACCGCCGGTCCGGCGTACTCGGCGGCCGCGGCGCCGGTGATGACGAAGATCCCGGCTCCCACGACGCTGGCAACGCCGAGTGCCATGAGCGCCCCGGGGCCGAACGCCTCAGAGTCGAGCCGCTTCCGGTCCCGGCTGGCCTGGGTCAGGATGTTGCCGAGACGGTCCGGTTTCCCTGCCTCTCCGGGCGGCCGCTCGGACATGTTCAAGACACTATCCGCTCTGCTGAATCAAACAAGATGTTGGTACGCGTGGCCCGGCCCCCGCGAGCAGGACGGTGAGGCGGCCGCTCCTCAGTTCCCGGCGAAGAACGGCGCCAGGAGCTCGCCGATCTCTTGTCCGGCCTCCTCTTGGAGGAAATGACCGCAGTGCGGGAGCTCGACCACCTCGGCCTGCGGTAGGTCGCGCTCGAGCCTGGCCACGGTCTCGGCGATGTCCGGCAGGATCCGATCCCGGCCCCCGTAGATGACCTGAACGGGAATCTGCAGCGAGGGCAGCGCCCGCGCGATCCTGGAAAAGCCCTCGACCGGCAGGCCGATGCCCGCGTCGGCGAGCGCACGCCGTGCCTGCTCGTCGGCGAACGGCTCCTGGACGGCCGCAAGCGACTCCTCCGTCAGAGCCGTCTCGTCGGCCAGGCCCAGCTTCATCGCCGCCTCGAGACCCGCCGGGCTCGTGATCTGCTCCCTCATCTCGGGATCGCCGCAGGCTCGGATGAAGAGCATTACGGCCTCGGAGAACTCCGGGTAGAGCAGGGTGTTGAGCAGCGCCAGCCGAGTTACCCGCCCACCACCTTGAAGGGCCCAGTGGACGCCGGCAGGGCCGCCCAGGTCGTGGACGGCGAGGCTGAGACCTTCGATCCCGAGCGCCTCGAGGAATCCGTCTATCGCTCCGCCGAAGAGATCGAAGTCGTACGGCCCCTTCGGCTTGTCCGAGCCGCCAAACCCGGGAAGATCAAGTGCGAGCACGCGGTTGCGGCGGGCGATGGGGGGCATCACGTCCCGCCACAGGTAGGACGAGGTGGGCCAGCCGTGCAGGAGCAGAACCGGGGGGCCCTCACCGAGTTCCCGGTAGGCGAGGGTGAGACCGTCGCCGAAAGTCAGCTTCTGCAGCGGAGGGGCGTGCACCGACCCTGATCCTGACAGACGGCTTGGGGGCGAACGGCCGGCGCTCGTTGAACGGCGCCGGCGGGCGCGACATAACGGGGGCTAAGCAAGCGTTCTTAGGAGCAGAGATCGCGGTGGGGGTGCCAAGCAGACTCAAGTACCGGCCGGCGCTTTTCCTGGCGCTCGCGCTGGCCATCGTGCTCGTCGCCGCGTCCCCCGCACGGGCACAGCAGACACTCGGCACCAATCTCGCGACTCACAACGCGAACGCCAACATCGACTGCACCGCGGCGCCGTCTCTGATCGGCCCGCTTCCCTCCGGCGTGACCAGCTGCACCTACGTGAGCGTCGCGCTGGGCGCCCAGTCGACGGCGACCCCTTTCCCGGGCGGGGTGATCACCCGCGTCCGCGTCAGGGCGGCGGCCCCGACCGGGCCGATGCAGGTCGTGGTCGCCCGCCAGATCGGGACTACGACGACGGGCATCGGATGCTGCTTCTACGCGGGGGAGACTCAGACCTTCACCCCGAGGGCGAACGCGACCACGGCAGTCGATGTACGGCTGCCGGTGGAGAACTCGATCGACCCCGTCAACGGAGTCCGGGTCGTTGACTTCCTCGGCCTCTCGGTGCTCTCGCCGGGCGTGGCAATCCCCGGCCAGTGGCCCGGCAACAGCCAGCTCGAGGGCTCGCTCGGACTGACACCGGGGGATGCGGTAGCGGGCCGCGTCGACGGTTACGGCAACGCCCTGATCCCGCTGCTCAGCGCCGACTTCGTTCCGCTCTGCGGGGGCGGGGCTGCGGCCGCCGTCGCCGCCGAAGAGGAGCTCGGGATCCGCGGCGACGGTCCGCTGCCGGAACCGCCGTGGGCCAACTCCAGCGCCGGCGGCCGTTGTCTCGGCGGCGCCAGCCCACGCGACGGAAGCCTGACCGGCGGACGAGCGGCCGTTCCCCTCGACTGCAATCTGACCAGCCGCTGCAGGGGCCGGTTGCAGCTGCTTGCGACCAAGGGCGGGGCTCGGCTGGGCGACTCCAAGTTCAAGATCGACTCTGGCGATCGCAAGAGGGTCAGGGTTAAGCTCAGCAAGAAGGGCAAGCGCAAGGCGAGCGGCAAGCGCAAGATCAAGGTGAGGGCCAAGATCAAGGTCAGCGGCGGCCCGAACGGGTCGGCAAAGATCACGCTGAAGCGCTAGGGGCTCTCGGGCGCCCCCGGGCCGCAGGTCAGCCCGCGCGTCGATCGGCGAGGTAGCGAGAGGCAACGCTCGCACCCCGGCGCCGACTTAGCCCGGCGCGCTGTCCCGTTCACGCGACCGTAAGCTGACTCGGAGATCCTGCCGCCATGCACGAAGCCCCCAGGTCCAAGCGCATGCCGTTCCTCCTCCTGTCGCTGTTTGCGGCGGCGCTGATCGCCGCCGGCTGTGGCGACGAAGATGGCGGGGGGGCGACGACGGCGGCCGCCGAGGCGGAGTCCGCGGCTGAGGAGACGGACACCGGCGAGGAGCAGCCGGCAGAGCAGGCCACGAAGCCGGAGAAGGAGCAGGAGCCGGCGGGCAAGGGGATCACGCTCGCGGACTCGCAGTTCGGTGATGTCCTGTTCGACGAGAGCGACCGCGCGATCTACATCTTCGACCTCGAGACGACCTCCGAGAGCGAGTGCTACGGCGACTGCGCGGTCGCCTGGCCGCCCGTGCTGACCAAGGGTGATCCGAAGGCGAGCGGCGGCGTCAAGCAGTCGAAGCTCGGCACCACCAAGCGCGACGACGGCACCCTTCAGGTCACCTACGCCGGCCAGCCGCTCTACTACTACGTCGACGACCCCAAGGGCGAGGTCCTCTGCCACAACGTTCCCGGCTTCGGGGGCCTCTGGCTGGCGATCGACGCCTCCGGAAAGTCGGTCTGAGCAGGTGGGCAACTCGGAGTAGCCGCCGCCGGTCGCCGCGGGCGGGACCGAAATCGACGCGTCGTCAGGCCTGGCTGCGGCGAACGGGGCGGCTCGAGGCCGCCCCGTTCGATCGTCGCCTGGCCGGTGTCTAACTACCTGAAGGACACGGTCACCTTGCCGATCGGCGTGTTCTTGGCGATCCCATTTGGCAGGTGCCCGGGGCGCGCTGCGCCCGGGTCCCCGTTCCCCGAACGCCTCGCGGCGCTGGAGATGCGCTTAGGGGCGCATCTCCATGATGATCTCGCAGCGGTCCACCGACGCCCGCGTGCCCGGCGTCTCCGACGGATCCATGCCCGACAGCGCCGCCTCGCTGGCGCTCATGTCCTCGGCGGTTTCGAACATCTGAACCACTACGGCGGTCCGCTGCTCGGCGTCGAGCATGAACTGCACCGCGCTCGACTTGACGCCCTCGGGGGGCCCTCCTTCCGCCCGCCCCTTCATCCGCTCCTCGACCCGCTCGGGATCGACGTCGGTAAACCTGACAACCCTTGCGTACATCCTCAGCCTCCTCTGGATGGCTCCCTTGCCCATTAGTTATACGCCGATGCGGTCCGGGTTCGAGGTCGGGCCCGACGTCGGTCCAGTCTCCGACGAGTTGCAGCGTCGCCGCGCGGCGGCCAAGCGCGCCGATCAGCCGGTCGCCGACTATCACCTCGACCGCTCGGCCTTGCTGGTTCTCGATCGAGTAGGGGACGGTTCCCCCGGGGATCACCTCCGCGAGGACGTAGTCGCCCGTCTCCCAGCCGGATCGCGGGAGCGCCTCGAATTCCGGCCGGCTGGAATCGAAGCCCGCGATCCGGGCAATGCTGGTCAAGAAGGGCTCGGGCATTACGTCAATCCCCGCCTTCCTCTCCGGAGGCGTGCTCGAGCAGCAACGCCGCGAGCAGCGCGGCGCGGTCCGGCAGCGACTCGATGACGACATGCTCCTCGGGCGCGTGCGCGCCGTCGCCGACCGCCCCGAGGCCGTCTAGAACAGCAGTATGCGCGGAGACGAGGTTGCCGTCGGAGGCGCCCCCGACGGCGGCCTCCTCGAGCTCGATCCCGAGTCGGCCGGTCCCCGGGGTTCCTCGGGACCCGCTGGTCCCTCGGGCAGGGGGCCCGCGGTCCCATCCAGGGTCGTGACCGGGTCAGAGCCGGTGTTGGTCAGCGCCGTCAGGCTCGCTGAGCGCGAGCCCCCGGCCTGGGGCGCGAAGCGGACCTCGGCACTGCAGGACTCAGACGGCTCGATATCCCCTCGACAGCCGTCGAGGCCGAGGAAGAAGTCGCCGGGGTGGCGCCGGCCAGACCCCAGCCCTTGATCCGTAGCGGGGCGTTGCCGGTGTTGGTGTAGGTAACTGTCTGCGGAGCACTGACTGTGCCCCGGGGGGTCGGGGTCGGGGTGCCAAAGGTGAGGTTGGCCGGGGCTGCCTCGGCTGCGGGCTGGCGCACAGCGATCCCAATCGGAAAGCCCGCGGAGACCGTCGGCGCGCTCTTCGCGCTCAGTGCCCCGCCGGCGCCGACGTCGTATTGGGAGACGTTGTCCGCGCCGATGTTGGCGACGTAAGCGCTGCTTCCATCGAGGCTGGCCGCGATCCCGAACGCGATGCTGCCCGCGCCAACCGTCGGCGTGCCCTTCGGGCTCAGCTCTCCTCCGGCCCCGACGTCGTACTGGCGGAGCTCCGAGGGGCCGCTGATCACGTAGGCGCTGCTGCCGTCGGGGCTGACCACGATCGGGCCGTCGCCAGCAACCGCTGTCGGCGCGCTCTTCGGGCTCAGCTCTCCACCGGACCCGATGTCGTACTGGGAGACGGTGTTCGAGCCGCCGTTGGTCACGTAGACATCGCCTGCCGCCGCGGAGCCGGCGAACAGCAGCGAGGCAACGAGCGCGAGAAGGGCAAGCAGAACCGTCTTCGAGCGGGCGGCGTACTGGGTGCTGATTTAACTTACGGACACGACTGCTCCCCGCTCAGGCCCGTGGCCTGCTTCAGCTGGACGACTTCCAGGGCGAGACTAACGATCAGGCATGTGAGCGGAGTCGCGCAGTCTCCTTCCTGCGTTGCGAGACGCCGCTGCCTCAGCGATCGACAGCCTACGCCCGGATCCCATCGAGGTCGGAGGGGTCGAGAATGGCGCTGCCTGTCCCCAGCTCGAGCTCGACGGCGACGATTCCAGGCTCGCCTGGATCGGCGACGAACCGAACGGGAATCGGCCCGCCCGCGACCTCCCGCCAGGGGCCGGCGACGGTTTCGGCGTCGGCGATCGCGACGGTCAGGCCCCGCACGGAACCGGGAACGCTCCGGTCCCGCCAGCCCGGGCCGCCCCAGCGCCAGCTGTCCGTCGGCAGCGGCTCGCTCACGGAGACGATCGCGCCGCCGACGTCGGCCGGGTGCAGATGCGCTTCTGAGATGTCGTCGAGGCCGACCTCGAATACCTCGCGGATTCCGAGCCGCCGGGCGCGCTCGCGAGCCGAAGCAACGTCCTCTACCTGGAACATCGCCATGTAGCCGCAGTCACCGCCGCGCCGGTCGAGCAGTCTCCCGGCGGCCGTGCCGTCCTCCACCGGCGAGACGAGCTCCAGGAACGTATCGCCGATCGCGAAGACCGCGTTGCGCAGGCCGAAATGGCTCACCGCGGGGTCGGCGAAGGGCTCGCCGAGGCCGAGCCTCGAGCGCAGGAGCTCCACCGAATGCTCGAGATCCCGGACGGCGATTACGGCTTGGCGCAGGCGCGGCATCGGCCGAATTCTGCCGCGTACGGGTTCCGCGTGCCTGGGGCCGGTGAATCGCGGCGCTGGGCCTCGGTCCGGGGCGAGCCGCACTGCACGCGGAGCTGGCACGGCACTGGCTGGCACGGTGCCGAGACCAACAGCGGCCGGGCGCCCGCCGAGACCATGCGGTCCGCTGAGACCGTCTCGGGCCGCCGCTTCCTGATAGAGACCAGTCAGGGCCCGAGCCGACAGAGGGGAACCGAGAAGATGAGCAGCAATCCACTGGCGCCGCTGACAGAGCAGATCGCAGATGGCGTCTGGCGCCACGCCGGCGACATCAGGCGGGGGATGAACGTCTACCTCGTCGCCGAGGAGGACGGCTCCGGCGTGTTCGCCTTCGACGCGGGAACTCGCGCGATGGCCAAGGGGATTCGCAAGGCCGCAGCCGAGCTCGGCGGTCTCAGGCGGGTGGTCCTCGGGCACAGCCACGTCGATCACCGGGGCTCAGCCGCCAAGCTCGGCGTTCCCGTCTACTGCCATCCGGACGAGGTTGCCGATGCGGAGGGCGACGGGGGCGTTCACTATCAGCCGCTCGGAGAGGTTCCGGTCACCTATTCGCGTTGGCTCTACCGGATCGTGTACCCGATCTGGGATGCGGGTCCGGTCAAGATTGCCGGCACGCTCGCCGAGGGCGACCGGATCGCCGGCTTCGAGGTCGTCCACTTCCCCGGGCACGCGCCCGGCCAGATCGGCCTGTGGCGTGAGAGCGATCGGCTCTGCCTCTGCAGCGACACCGTCTATCTCACGGACTCGATGCGCCCGCTCGGCCACCACCCGGGGATCTACCCGCCGCATCCCGTCTTCGACCACGACCCGGAGCAGACCCTGGCGAGCGTCCGCAAGCTGGCGAGCCTGGAGCCGACGACCATCGCGCCTGGACACCTCGAGCCGCTTCGCGGAGAGCGTGCCGAGCTTCGGGCTCGCCTGGAGAGAGCAGCCGACGAGCGCATGGGCTGGTAGCGGAAAAGCATCGCCCGCCCGCCGCGCGGCGGGCGGGCCTTCAGCGCTCCAGTCGCGTCGGCTCCGGCGACTTGTAGCGGCCGCTCTCGTAGTAGTCGGAGGGGAGGACGAGGTCGAGCTGTGGCGGCGATGCGAAGCCCCCGACGTGGATGAGTCCATCGCTGCGGTGGCCGTGGGCGACGCCGCAAGGCGCGAGCAGGCAGTCATTCGCGGAAGCGTCTATCCAGCGGTCGCCCATGAAGAACGCACCCCGCCCCGACCACATGACCAGGCACTCGTCGGAGACCGGGTGCTTGTGAATGACGTCGGCGACGCCGTCGGGCGCGATCGCGTAGTTGAAGCCCGCCAGGCGGCAGCCGTGGCCCGGCCACAGCACGAGGCGCATCGGGATCCCGATGCCCGTGAACTCGGCGCCCATCTCAACGTTGAACAGGGCGCCGTTGCGGCGCACGTCTTCGGCCTCGAGGTTCCACGCCCGGATCTCCGGGTGCGAGTCGCGGTAGCTCAGCTCGCTGTCCGGCGACAGCGGGACGGGGTCGGCGTTGGTCGTCGCCTTGTGGACCGAGTCGAAGTTGATGACGCCGAGCTCGACGTTGTAGAGGCCGCGGTCGGCGTAGAGGTCGAATTGGGGCGGCGTGATCTGGGTTACGAGGATGAACGGCGAGGAGTTGCGTGAGGGGTTGCGGATCTGGGTCTCGACGCCCTCGGGTACGTAGGCGATGTCGCCGGGCTCGAGCTCGACCCACCTCCCGCGCACCAGAAGCTCACCCTTGCCCCGGAAGCAGAGCAGCGCCTGCTCGGCGAGGTCGTATGCGTAGCGCTCGCTCTCCTCGCCCGGCTCGACGGTGACAACGTGCACCGCCTCGGTCTGGTAGCCGGTCCCCGGCCAGGCGATCAGGCGGGTCGAGAGCCCGTGGGCCCTGATCTCAGCGCCGTCGGCCAGATTCGCGATCGCGCCACCGGCGACAATCTCACCGGCGGTTCGATACCGCGCGCGGTACTCGTCCGCAACCTCGGCTCCGCTGTGCCGCGAATCTGCGCCCACCCGGTGACAGTATCGGGAATCGGCAGTCACCCCTGGCTCGTGGCGAGGCCCGACTGACCCTCTGTGGCCGAGTTCCCCCTAGGGCTCTGCCTACTCGTTGGGGCCCGAGATCGCGCCGACCCGAAGCGCGACGATATTCGCCGAGACAATCCTTGCCGAAGAGCCCGCGTTCTCCTTGCTGCACTGGAGCGACAAGGCCTCGTTGCCGGGGACCGAGAAAAGGCCGCTGAGCGTGAAGTTCTCGGGTTCGGTGTCCGCCCGGACGATCTGAGATCGGGTCGTCGCGGAGGACGGGCCCCCGATCAGCCGGCGGGTGACGTTGCCGGCGACTGGGTTCACAGTCTGGGGCTCGACCGAAGAGGTGGCGAAATAGTTGCCCGGAGGGACATTGAGCGTGACCACGGTCGACCCGAACAAACTCGAGCTGAACGAGTCGAAGTTGACGGAGCCCGTGGCCTGGAACCCGGCCGCGCCGGCGGGCAGCACGCCGGCCGCAAGGTCCTCGGGGCGCAAGCTGCCATCCTTGACCTTCGCGCTCGTCACGGCGCCACGCTTGATCTGCTTCTTGCCGACGCTGTTCTTGTCGAGCTTGCTTGCGGCGTAGGCACCGCCGCCGAGGAGGACGACGAAGGCGAGCAGCGTGACCATGACGTTCGCGTATGTGACCTTCGGGCGGATTCGCATCGGTTGCGGCTCAGTCCACGAAGAACGCGGCCGACTTGCCGCGCCTGCAGACCCCGGCGGGGGTCACCTTCTTGGCGGCCACGACCTTGTAGAAGCCATCGGGGATGGGCTGGGCGGGATCGAGCGTCCAGGTGCCGTCGCCGTTGCTGGCCACCGCGCTCTCGTAGGGCGAGTAGCCAGCCGTCCCGTCAGGGTCTCGGAGGACCTCGAGCTGGCGGGCTCGGCAGGCTCGCTTTCGCGTCTTCACCAGTCCGTAGAAGTAGTCGGCGGTCCCTCCCGGCGAGATGTGGACCGTGACCTTCGTGGGAATGCGGCTCGCAGCCGGGGCGGCGGGTCCGGCGGCGGCAACTAGCCTACGACGCACAGGGTCGAAACGGGCTCCTGAGGGGCCGGAGCGAGGCGTTCGTCGACCCGAATGCGGCAAACCACTTAACCGTGACCGAGCCTCACGTGTCATAAACGGTGTGTGGCCATCTCGGTATCCAAGTACTGGCGCACGCCGGCCGCGCACTCGCCGGAGGGCGAGGCGAGACGCCGCCGGAGCGCGGCCCCGGAGCGCTGGTTCGTGGTCGGCGATCCGTGCGAGGACTCCTTCCAGGCCGCAAGCCGTACCTGCGAGGCGAAGATCGCCGGGGTGCTCTCCGTCGAGGAGGCTTCTGCCAGCCATCGCGACGAGGGCGAGAAGCGGCTGGCGCTGCTCGCTCGCCTTCAGCACTCCGGCGTCGACCGCGTCGTCCTCACGCCGGGAGCAGCGCTTGACACCCAGGCCCGCCCGATGATCTGGACGCTCCGCTCACTCGGCGCGCGGATGGCGGTGGCACCCGACGGGCTCGGCGCCGACGAGGGGCGATGGGTACACCCGCACCGGGTCTGCGGGATGGAGCTGTTCGAGGTCGGTGGCCGCACCTACGCCGGCAACCTGCGGATCCCGGGAATCGAGGAGCCGCGGGTGAGCGTCGTCTTCACGACCCTGAACGAGGCCGAGAACGTCGGTCCGGTCCTCGGCCGGCTCCCGCACGACATCTACGAGGTCGTGCTCGTCGACGGAAGCTCGAAGGACGGCACGATCGAAGCCGCCAAGGCCGCCCGTCCGGACATCCGCACCTACACCCAGTTCGGCCGCGGCAAGGGCGACGCCCTGCGCGCCGGGTTCGCGGCGGCGACCGGCGACATCATCGTCGCCCTCGACGCAGACGGCTCGACCCTGCCGGAGGAGATCCCGCTGTTCATCTCGGGACTCATGGCCGGCGCCGACTTCGTCAAGGCATCGCGAACTCTGGCCGGGGGCGGCAGCGACGACCTGACGACGGTCCGCAGGCTCGGTAATCGGGGTCTGACGACCACCTTCAACCTCCTCTACGGGACCCACTACACGGACCTCTGCTACGGGTTCAACGCGTTCTGGCGCAGCACGCTGGCCGACCTTTCGCCGTCGGCGCCAGGCTTCGAGATCGAGGCCGCCATGCACGCCCGCGCGGCCCTCTGCGGTCTGCGCGTGAGCGAGATCCCGAGCTTCGAGCATTCGCGGCTCTCGGGCGCCGGCGCGCTCGTCCCGACGCGCGACGGCATCCGCATCCTGCGAACGATCCTCGGGTTCCGCGGCGCTTCGGTCCGCGATCCATTCACGATCCCGTTCGACCGCATTGGCGCAGCGCGTTGGTTTGAGGAGGCGGCGGGCACCGCGGCGCTGCCCCTCGAAGCGCCGTGACCTGGACCGCATCCGTCGTCATCTGCGCCTATACCGGCGAACGCTGGGACGAGCTCCTGCGGGCGGTCGCCTCGGCGCGGGCCCAGACGACGCCCCCGGCCGAGGTGATCGTCGTGATCGACCACGCGCCGGAACTCCTAGAGCGTGCCCGGGCCGGGATCGAGGGCGTGACGGTGATCCCGAACGAGCGGGCGAGCGGCCTGTCCGGCGCACGCGACGCCGGCGCGGATGTCGCGACCGGCTCGATCGTCGCCTTTCTCGACGACGACGCCGCGGCCGACCCCCACTGGCTCGAGCACCTGACCGCCGCCTTCACCGACAGCGGCGTGCTCGGGGCCGGCGGGCGGATCGAGCCGAACTGGCTCGGCGCCGAGCCCGACTGGTTCCCGCCCGAGTTTCTCTGGGTCGTCGGCTGCACCTACGCCGGCATGCCCGAGCACGGCGGCACGATCCGCAATCCGATCGGCGCCAACATGGCAGTGCGCGCCGACGCGCTGCGCGAGATCGGCGGCTTTCGCGAGGGAGTGGGCGCCAGCCACAACGATCCCTCCGCCGGCGGTACACAGGGCACCGACGAGACCGAGCTCGCGATTCGCGCCTCTCAGCGCTGGCCGGAGCGGCGCTGGGTCTACGCACCGGGCGCACTCGTCCGTCACGACGTGTCCGGCTCGCGATCCCACTGGGGCTACTTCGTCGCCCGCTGCCGCGACGAAGGTCGCGCGAAGGCGCGGCTCGCGCAGCTTCGCGGCAGCAGCGATGCGCTCGCGTCGGAACGCGAGTACGTACAGCGCACACTTCCGGTAGCCGTCGTGCGGGGCGTCAGCGAGGCGATCCGGACGCGTCGCCCGGACGGCCTGCTGCGGGCGGCGGCTGTGATCTCGGGCCTGGCCGCAACAGCCTCCTCCTACCTGATCGAGCTGTTGAAGATCCGCATGCGCCGGGGTTGAAGCCCGCGCGGGCTTCCCAGCCGAGGCTCCGGAGTTACCCGCAGGATCCTCGAATTAGGTGCCGGAACGGCCCACGAGGGTCTAAAACACCTTCAAGTACAGGAACGATGGCTCCCCTCCTCAGGCACATCTGCGGCCTCGGCGTGCTCGCGATTCTCGCGTGCGCGGTCGCCATGCCGTCGAGCGCGCAGGCCCACTCGGTCGCATTCGGCGCCTACAGTCCGGGCGCCAACAACGAGCCTGCCAAGCTCGACGCGCTGAGCCGCGAGGCCGGCCGCGATCCGGCGATCATCCACTGGTACCGCGACTGGAACGACAAACTGATCTACACCTCTGAGCTCGCCAACGTCGAAGATCACGGCGCCGTCCCGCTGATCAGCTGGGAGCCTCATGGCCGGCCGCTGCGCGCGATAGCCAGCGGCAGCTACGACGCGTTCATCCGGACCTCCGCCCGCGACGCGGCCGCCTGGGGAAAGCCGATCCTGCTGCGCTTCGCACACGAGATGAACGGCGACTGGTACCCCTGGGGGACCGACGGCAACTCGGCCCGCACCTACAAGCGCGCCTGGCGCCACATCGTCTCCGTGTTCCGCAGCGAGGGCGCTGACAACGTCCGCTTCGTCTGGTCACCGAACGTCAAAGACGGCGGTGAGTTCCCATTCGCGCGCCTGTTCCCGGGCGATCGCTGGGTCGACTGGGTCGCCCTCGACGGCTACAACTTCGGCGCCGAGCACGGGAGCTGGCAGTCGTTCCCCGAGGTCTTCCGCAGCTCCTACCGGTCGCTGAAGAAGCTGACCCGCAAGCCGATGATGATCGCCGAGGTCTCCTCGAACGAGGCGGGCGGCAACAAGGCCACGTGGACCACGCGGGCGCTCAGCTGCCAGCTCCCGAAGCTGTTCCCGAGGATCCGCGCGCTGGTCTGGTTCGATCGCGCCTACGGCGGCGTCGACTGGCGCATCGACAGCTCCTCCGCCGCGCGCACCGCTTTCCGCAGGGCGATCGGCTGGCACCAGTTCAGCCTCGGCTCCGAAGAACTGCTCGCCGGCAACTGGGAAGCGCCCGAGCCGCGCTGCTGAGCTAGCCGCGCCGCGCCTGGTGCGCCCGGCGCAGGAAGAGGCCGCCCGCCACCGCCACGGCGACGAGGAGCCCGGCGAGGACGACCCAGACCTCCTTGCCGCGGAGCTCCTCCCGGATGCGCTCGGCCAGCGACGGCTGGCCGAACCCACCGCTGGGGATGGTGATCTCCACTTGCTCGGCACCCTGGGAGGTGCCGCCTCCTCCCTGCCGCTCGGCCGCCGCGAGCATCCCCTCTCCGTCGACCCGGTAGTAGGGAGCGTCGATCGCCGTCCGGTAGGCGTCGAGCGCGGCGGGCGGGCTCCCGAGCCTGAAGTCGGCCCGGTCGGCGAAGGTGTCGTCGTAGTAGACGATCGCCCGCACGCGCCAAAAGCGGGGCAGCTCGGCCCCGTAGGTGCTGGTGATCCAGGCGGCCTTGTCGCCGGGCTCGTCGTTGGAGCCCGTCTCGCCGATCAGGACCGGCGCGTCGGTCAGCGCCGTCAGCTTCTCGTAGGTGGCCCCAAAGATCTCGCTGAACGACCGCCAGCCCCAGTCGCCGCCCCAGTTGAAGCCGTCGAGCCCGGCCCAGTCGACCCAGTGGTCGCCCGGGTAGTAGGGCGCGATCGGCCCGGTGCTCCCGTCCTCGGCGTTCGGGGACCAGACGAAGCGCACGTTGTCGGCGCCCTCGTCGCGGAAGATCGAGACGACGTGGCGCCAGGCCCGGATGTAGTCTGCCGGGTCGTTCTCACCCGCGCCCCAGGGATACCACTCGCCGTTCATTTCGTGTGCGAAGCGCAGCAGGATCGGCTTGCCCCACCCGGCCGCCGCCCGGGCCGACTCGCGCAGGTAGGCGTCGTGGGCGCCGGCGGCGATGCCTTCGAGGCCGAAGCCGGTGCCGTCGCTTCGCCACGGCTCCCAGCTGATCAGCGGAACGGTGCCGCGCTCGTCGACCCGGCGCAGGTTCGACTCATAAATCAGCGGGTCGCCCCAGTACGTGTACCAGGAGAGGACTGCCGGCTCGCGGCCGGCCTGCTTGACGTAGCGGTCGAGGCCGGTGAGCTCGGCGGGCGCGCCGGGGACGTGGACGCCGATCCCGGTCTTCGGCTCCGCCGGCGCCTCGGCCACGGTCACGAAGAGGACGATCGCCGTTGCGAGCGCGATCGTCATGTGGAGTCGCCCACGCGCGCTCATCCTGAAGGCAGCCATGCGTCGACCACACGGTAGGGCCCGGGGTCCTCGCCCCGCCAGAGCTTTGCGACCACGTGCTTGTTGCGGGCCCCGCGGTCGACTCCGATCGAATCGGTGAACGTCTTCCCCGCCCCGAGCTCGAGGTCGCGGTCGAGGCGCAGCCGGGCCGCAGTCCTGATCTGGAGCCGATAGTCCTCGGTCGTCCCCTCGAGGTTGCGGACGCCGACCTCGAGGGTGGCGCTCTGCTCCTCCTTCGGGATCAGCCAAAGCTGGGTGAAGGTGTTCTCGTCGTCGATCTGCGCGGCGCTCGAATGCGAGAAGGCGATCGCGCCGATCGCGATCGCAAGCGCAAGCGCGCCAACCGCCAGCGCGACGAGTAGGCGACCGGGCGAGCCGCCGGGCTTGCCGGCATCCACCCCCGCCGCGTCCGTGACCTCGACCCGGCCCCCCTGGCGCTGCAGCCGGGCCCGGACGAGCATCGCGATCGCCGCCGCGAGGTCGACGACCAGCAGCCCGGCGATCCACGCCTGCTCGTCGGCCTCGACTCTCGCCGAGAGCACGAGCCCGAGCAGGACCAGCGTCGCGACGGCGGTCGCGATCGCGACACCGGCCGCGAGCGCCGGATCACGACGGTCGCAGGTGAAGGCGATCGCCGCCGCGGCGACCGGGGCAAGCAGCGCGAGCAGGCCGAGGGTGCGGAGCGCCTCGATCACTGCTTCCCCTCCCCGCCGGTGACAGCGTCGTAGAGAGCCTCGATCCGGGCCAGCGACTGCTCGGCGCCGAGTTCTGCCGCCCGCTCCCGCGCCGCGGCTCCGAGCCGCTCGCGCAGCTCTGGGTTGGCAATTAACCGCTCCATCGCCGCCGCGATCGCTTCGACGCTCTCCGAGCGCACGAGCAGGCCGTCGACGCCGTCGGTGATGAGCTCGGCCGGGCCGCCGCGGTCGGCCGCGATCACGGCGCGGCCGCAGCTCATCGCCTCGTGCACGACCTGGCCGAAGGTCTCGGCGACGATCGACGGGAAAATCCCGAACAGGGCCCGCTCCCAGGCGGCCATGACGGTCCCGTGCGGAACCGACTCGAGCACCGTGACGCTCGCGGGCAGCTCGGGGGTGTCGCTCTCGGGCGTCCCGATCATCACCAGCGGCGGCGGGTCGATGAGCGCGGCATGGGCCGTGGCCAGGTTCTCGATCCCCTTCGCCCGGCGCAGTGCGCCGACGTAGAGGATGAACGGCTGGTCCGGAAGCCGGGCGAGGATCTCGGGGTCGGGTGGGTCGTCGGCGGCCGGATCGCGGAACGAGGGCGCGACGACCTCGAATGGCGGCCCGGCGGGGAACGGCGCCCGGCCGTCGAGCAGGTGCCGGCGGGCGACCAAGGCAGCCCCGGTGCCGCCAAAGTGGGCGCCTGAGAGGCAGCCGGCGAGCCGTTTACGACCGGCCTGGACTGAGGCTGCCGCGACCGTGCCCTTGGCGTTCCCGTAGTAGGCGCGGGCGCACTCGCGACACTTGGCCGGGGCCGGGCCCGAGCAGGGCTGCTCGCCGTGCCAGAGCAGCGTCCGCAGGGCGCAGAAGTTGCCGAAGTCGCGGATCGAGAGGACGAGGGGCACGCCACTGCCGCGCATCGCCGCCGCGCAGGAGTAGCTGATCCAGCCGTAGGTGTGGACGACATCGGGCCGGAAGCTGCGCAGCAGGCGCCGGAAGCGCAGCGTCGCCTCCGGGTCGGGGAAGGGCGGAGGGTTGTGCTTGTGCGGGTCGGCGGAGATGAACGGGATCCGGGACGTGAGGTCGCGCAGGCGGTGCACCTCGACGCCGTCCCGAACCTCGTGGACCGGCGAGCCCGGCTGCCAGGCCGTCGCGACCGCGACCTCGTGGCCGCGCCTCAGGAGCGCGACCGCGAGGAAGTGGACGGCTTGATTGGCGCCGCCGATCACAGGCGGATAGGCGTCGGTGACGAGCAGGATCCGGCGCGCGCTCATTCGCCCACCTCCCGTCCGAGGCGGCAGTCGGCGCCGCCGACCTTGCGGGCGTCGTAGACGACGATGTCGCCGCTGTCAAAGGCGCGCCCGACCGGGCAGACTTCGTCGAACTTGACCAGCGCCTCCTCGCTCGGCGGCGTCGTGTGGGCGTATCCGTCGGGCTCGTCGCGCTCGAAGTAGACGCCGACCGCAGGCAGCCCGTCGGCGAGCCGCTTGTCGATGACGAGCCAGGTCAGGTCGTCCTCGACCAACGCCTTGTGCACCCGCGGGTCGATCTGATCGGAGGTGATTACGTCGGGAACGAAGTAGCCGTCGACGGTGCCGCCCTGCGGGTCGAGGCGCCCGATCGATCCGACCAGCAGCGCGTTGGCGCGATCGGTCAGGACGCGGCTGCGCGGGTCGATCCAGTCGCGCGCCCAGAAGGCAGCCTCCCTCCCCTCCCGCTCGACCGAGCGCGGGTCTGCGACCACGAGGTAGGGGCCGGGCAGGCGCGAGTAGCGCGCCCAGCCGATCACCACGCCGCCCATGAACATGACCGCGGCTGCGGCGAGCGCCGCGATCGTGACGGGGCGGGCGAGGTTGGCCCGCGCGCCGGCTGCCACCCGCTCCCGGATCGCCCCGGCGGCGACCGCGGCGAGGAAGGCGACGCCGATGAAGACGAACTCGGAGGCGCGGTTGGAGATCTCGGTCCCCGCCTGGGTCAGGCGCAGCGCGAGGCTGACCGGATAGAGGATCGCCGCGAGCACGAGCACCGTCCGCAGCGGCGTCAGCTTGTGGCGCAGCTTCCAGATCCCGATAGCGGTGGCCGCCAGCGCGATCAGGATCGAGGCGACGCCGATCGCCCGCTCGCTGGTAGGTGTCACCGTTGTCCCGGCCGCCATGAAGACGCGCTTCGCGCCCGACTCCCCCGCGATCAGGTCCAGCAGGGCGCTGCCCGCCTTGCCGAAGACGGGCCCCAGATAGCCGCCAGTGATCGGCGCGACGAGCAGGCCCCAGGCGGCGATGATCGCGATGCCCGCCCCGAACAGCAGCCACAGGTCGCGCCGCGGCTCGCCCCCGCTCCGTCGCGCCGTCCATGTGTCGAGCACCGCCCACACGAACAGGCACGCGAGCAGCGCGTAGGAGGTCATCGGGTGACAGACGATCCCTACCCCGAGCAGAATCAGGGCGAGGATCCGCGCGGCGTGGCCCGCCGCCCGGCCGAGCGCGGGAGCGCTCGCCATCAGCGCCAGGACGAAGACAGCGATCGGCAGCGCGAAGGACTCATAGGCCCACTGCGAGTCGAAGAAGAGGAAGTTCGGGTTGGTCGCGTAGAGGGCGGCGCCGAGAGCCGCGATCGGGCGCGGGGCGACGCGCTCGAAGAGCAGGAAGATCCCGATCATCAGCAGTATCCGCGCGGTCCCGATCACGGCCAGCGCCGAGGTGAAGATTGAGAGCCCCGTGACCGAGGAGACCGCGTCGGTCGTCAGTTCGAGGCCGGGGTAGAAGGGATGAACGGGGATCAGCGGGTTCGTGTGGAAGGGGTCGCCCAGCAGCGCGATGTCCTCGGTCGTCCGCAGCGTCGAGAACTCGTCGTGGAAGGTGAAGTAGAGAGGGCTGTGAACGACCTTGACGAGGTACAGGGCGAGGCCGAGCAGGACGAGCAGAATCACCGCCTCCCCGCGTGAGCGGGCCCGCCAGGCGCCGAGCGCGCCGGCGAGGAAGATCACCGCGACTCCGATCCACTCGAGCAGGTAGGCGCTGCTCTCGCCGTTGCGGGCGCGGTCGGCGGCGACGGCGACGACCGCGAGCCCGACGGCCATCGCCAGCGCCAGGATGGCGATTCGGATTGGGTCGACGCGCCCGCCCCGCAACCTCTCCTCGGCCCTCGCCTGGGGCCGGGGCTCGGGGACCGGCACGAAGGCCCGGGCCCCGGCTGCCGTCGCCCTCATCTCCTCGCGGCCCTTCGGCTCTTCGCGTAGGCGAACGGCCCGCGTGCGATACCGGCGAGCTCGGCGCGGCGCAGCTCCTTCGGGTACGCGGCGCTCTGCGCCTCGTTCTTCGGCGAGCGGTCGCTGAGCAGGAACCAGAGCGCGTAGGGTCCGCGGCGGGCGATCTCGAGCAGCGCCCGTGGATCGTGGGCGACGGCGCTCGTCATCGCCGCGGCGAGATCGACGCCGTAGTCGTGGATGTGGCGGCGCAGCTGGTCGTACTCGGCGCGGTCGCGGTGGAAGCAGATCGCGCCCGGCTCGTAGGCGATCCCGTGCCCGGCCCGCGCCAGCCGCAGGAACAGCTCGAGGTCCTCGCCGCCAAGCGCCGGCGTGCCCGGGCCGAGAGCCGGGTCGAAGCCGCCGACTTCGAGGAAGGCCTCGCGGCGGAAGGCGACGCTGTTGCCGGAGCCGAAGCTGCCGGCGTTGTAGGGGAAGAGCGGGTTGTCGGGACGGTTCGGGCCTAGGTCCCAGACATGGCGCTCGAAGCCCTTCGCGAAGCCGCCGAACTGCTGGAACAGGAGCTGGGCCGGGGTGTCGAGCTCAGCCGGCAGGACCAGCCCGGTGACGAAGCCGACGCCCGGCGCGGCGTCGAAACCGCGAATCAGCTCGGTCAGCCAGTGCGGGTCAACTGCGACGTCGTCGTCGGTGACGGCGACGAACTCGCCCCGCGCGCGCTCCACGCCGAGGTTGCGGGCGTTGCTCGCCCCGCGCGCCTCACAGGTCTCGTAGCGGACCGAGTCACGGTCGCCGTAGCGCGACTCGACCAGCTCGCGGGTCCCGGGCTCCGATGGCGCGTTGTCGACGACGAGGATCTCGTGCGCGTCCGCCGGGTACTCGAGCTCGAGTAGCGAGTCGACGCAGCGGCCGATCACCTCCGGGCGGCGAGCGGTCGCGATCACGACCGATGCCTGCGGCGGGTCCGCGAGGACGGCGCGGCGGCCAGCCTGGCAGGCGGGCTCGTCCACGGCGAGCGCCGGGCCGGGCCCAGTCCCCGGGTCGATCCCGTCGGCGGCGAGATGGGCCGCCAGCTCGCCGCCAAGCTCGGCCCGGACCCGGGCGGTCAGCGCCCCAGGCTCGATCCCGGCCGGCGTCATCGGCAGCTCGACCTGACCGAGCGGGTAGTCGTGCAGCCGCAGGAGGACGCGGGCCGCCTCGTAGACGTGGCCGTCAGGCATCGTGCGGGGCGCGAGCGCCGGGATCGGCTGTGAGAGCTCGACCTGCTCCAATTGCAGGGCAACCTCTCCGGAGCCGGCATCGCGACCGGGCCCACTATGGCGACCGACAGTCATACGGGGAGAGTACGGACGTAACCGTGGACTCCGACCGCCCAGAACCCCCGATCGAGCTAGGTGAAGAGCCGCAGGGCGCGGAAGGCCACTCTCTGCTCCGGAACAGCGTCTTCATCATGTTCACGACTGGGATCAACTCGATCCTCGGCTACGCGTTCTGGGTGATCGCGGCACGGTCGTTCTCTACCGAGGAAATCGGCGTCGCCGGCGCCCTGATCTCGGCGATGACGCTGGTCGCCGTCGTCGCCGACCTCGGCACGAGCCGCGGCCTCGTCCAGCGCCTGCCGCGGCAGCACAACGACCGGGAGTGGTCCCGGACCCTGACCGCGAGCGCCGTGACAGGCTTCGTCGCCGGACTGGCAATCGGTGTGATCACGGCGGCGCTGATCCTGCCATCGATCTCGGGCGACCTCGAACTGAGCGGCGACTCGCCCCTGCATGTCCTCCTGTTCGCCGTCGGCGTCTCGGTCTGGAGCCTCTCGGTGATCACCGACTACCTGTTCATCGCCGAGCGACGGACGGGGAGCATGGTCGCCCGCAGTCTGATCTTCAGCGCCGTCCGCCTGGTGCTGCTCGCGGCGGTGCTCTTGACGGTCGACGGCGGCGCGCTCGCGATCTTCGGAATCTGGGTCGGCGCGACCGCCGCCTCGATCCTGCTCGCCTGGCTGGTGCTGCTGCCCCGCCTCGGCCGCATCTTCCGGCCGCAGGTCAGAGCGGTGCCGGAGACGGTGCAGACGATGATCCGGCCGTACGCCGGCAACTACGTGATCACGGTCGGCGACATGCTGCCCCAGTTCCTGCTGCCGGTGATGGTCCTGGCGCTGCTCTCGCCGACAGAGAACGCGTACTTCTACGTGACGTGGCTGCTCGGCGCTGGCTTCTTCACGGTCTCCTCCTCGATCTCGACCGCGCTGTTCGCGGAGGGCGTCCACGACCCGAAGCGGATCGCCGAGCAGGTGCGCTCGGCGGCGAGGATCACGACCGTCCTGCTCGTGCCCGCGATGACGATCTTCATCGTCTTCGGCGAGCAGATCCTCGACCTGTTCGGCGGCGACTACTCCGAGGCCGGCTACACGCTGCTCGTGATCCTGACCGCCTCGGCCGTGCCCGACGCGATCGTGAACATCTACATCGCGCGCCTGCGCGCGATCGAGCGGCTGACGATGCCCGGCGTCGTCAGCGTCGGCCGCGCCGTGATCACGCTCGGGCTCGCCGCGGTGCTGATCCCCGACATGGGAATCGAGGGCGCCGGTGTTGCCTGGCTCGTGGCCCAGGTGGCGATGACGGTGGTAGCGCTGATCGAGACGCTGATCACGCGCAGCCGGCCCGGCGCCGCCGCGCCGGCCGGCGCCTAGCTGGGCCGCGGACCGGCGCCTAGTTCGGGCGGGAGCGAGCGCCGGGGCCGGACGCAGCCCACAGGCGCGTCGACTGCAGAACTCGCATCGGCCGGGTAAGTCGCAGCCGCAGATGCCGGTCGCTGTCCTCGCGCGAGACGAAGACGCGCGGGAAGCGGAGCGGCTCGCCGCCGTGATGGTCGGGCAGGACGCCGGCGCCGGCCGTGTAGCCGGCGGCGCGGGCGGCATCGACGACGCGGCAGTCGACGTCCCCGTAGGGGTAGGCGATCGAGGTGCAGGTGCCCAGCCGCTCGGCGATCGCGGCACGTGAGTCGCCGAGCTCGGCGGCCAACCCGGCATCGGAGAGCGTGGTCAGGTGCCGGTGATCGACGGAGTGCGAGCCGATCTCCCAGCCGGCGTCGTGGAGGGCCGCGAGATCGTCCCACCCCATCGGCGCCAGCTCGGTCTCGTGCGGCGTGCCGGCCCATCGCTCGAGCCCGCGCCAGGCGACAGCGTCCTCTTTGCCGATGAACCCCGTCGCCACGAACGCGGTCCCGGGGATCCCGAGCCCGGCCAGGACCGGCGCCGCGAGCTCGACCACCGACCGCAGACCGTCGTCGAAGGTGACCGCGAGCGTCCGCCGCGAGGGTGGCGCCGTCACGGCTTCGGTGAAGCTGGCCGGCTCCCAGCCGTCGCGGAGCAGGCGGACGAGCTGCTGCTCGAGCCGCGCCGACTCGAGGGCACCGGGGTACTCCCAATCAGTACTTACCGCGTGGTAGCAGAGGGCGAGCACGTCCCCCGGGGGTTCGCTCATCGAACCCTTGTACCTGATGCCCGGCCGGCTCGTTCTGCGGCTCGAACGGCGAAACCCTGCCTTCTTGCCGCGGTTGCTGGCGGCTGCCTGAGCCTTGGCTTCGTTGCGCTTCCTTGTGGCAGCTGCCTTCTTGGCGGCGGCGCTGCGATCAGCTTTGGTTTGGGCCATGTGGGGCTCCTGGTTCCGGTTCTCTTTCGACGGACTCGCGTGCAACCCTCGACCGGGGGCGGCCAGCTTCTTTCCGCAGGGGCCGCGCGACGCGAACTAGGTGAAAGTACGGAGGCGGAGTCCGGCTTCTGCTGCGCCAGCGGATCCGGAATCCGCCTCGCGAGCTTGCGGGTGCCGTCGCCGTGGATCAGTACGCAGGCGATCTTCCCGGGCATCAGCGGCGCCGTCGGTCCAACGACGTGGAGGTCGTCGGAGTCGGGGAGCGTTGGGGCCGTACTAGGCGAGTTGCTCCTCCTGGGCCCCTGTGCGGGTTGACGAGCTGTCCGAGCCAAGCGCTCGCTGGCTCCGGCTGGTCCCACCGATTCAGGGGCGAGCCATTGACGCCTCGACGGAGCCCGACGGACCCCGCGGCTCCCCGATGAAGGCGAAGCCTGGTCCTCGACGGCGGCGGGATCGATGGCGGCAGCGGTGTCTGTTCAAGACCTCCGAGTTCTGGATGGTCGTCGCAGTCATCGTCGGCATCCTCGTCAGCGCCGCAGCCATCAAGGGCGGAGACACCGCCGGCACGGACGAGTTCATAGCTCGCCAGGCATGGCTCTACGTCGCCATCGTCGCCGGCGCCTACGCGATCGGTCGCGGGCTGGCCAAGTCCGGTTCGAGCGATCCCTACACCGAGGATCGTGACGACCGCTCGTAGGTCGAACGTCCACGCGTAACGACGGCACGGGCCACCCTTCGGGGTGGCCCGTCGTCCGTTAGAGAGCCCAGTCAGGACGCGTCAGTTCGCCCGGGCAGCGGCTCAGACGCCCGGCGGCTTCTTAGAACCCGGTGACTGGCCACAGCTCTCGGTGACCTGGCTAGCGCCGACACGTTTAGCGACGCAGCACGGGGCAGAACAACGGATAGGGCGGCCGACCTAGCTGACGAACCCAGGGCTCTCGCTGGTTGCGGCGGCCCGCCCTCCTTATCTGTCGATGAACTCCCTTCGAGTGGACAATTCTCCAGCAGAGCACGCGACTGCGGACGCCGGCCGGGAAATCGCTCGATCGATTTCGATGCTTTACGAGGAACGCTTCGGCAAGCAACACCCATCGCTTCTCTCGTACGTTTTCGTGCTTGAGCCGACTGATCTCTTCGATAGCCAGTAGTTGGCGCGCGCCGGGATGGGTCTGGTCGAGCGGGTTCTGCAGACCGTGGTCGATCTCGTCGCGAGGCCCACCGAGGCAGGCGCATGGGATCTACCGGCGAATGGGTGGCTTGTGTGGTGGTCGAGCAGCGGCGAGCACGGCCGCTCAGGGGCTCCGGCGGCACCGCTTAACGAGCCCGATCGACGTATGGCGATTCGGGCAATGACGCTAACGGTCGTTCGCCCAGCGCGACTCGATCTTGCCGGACCGAATGCGGTGGTTGAAGCCTTGCTTGGCGAGCCGCAGTAGCGCCTGGCTCCGCTTCAAGCTGACCAAGAAGCAGCGCAAGGCCGCCGGGGCTCAGGGCTCACCCGACGCCGAGGTGACGCTGCGCGCCGCCGACGGCCGGGTCCTGGATCGGGGTTGATTCTCTAGTCGACGTTCTCGCTCGCTGAGGCTCCCGGACCGCGCCGCAGCCGCTCGCGAACCTGCTTCTGCGACCACTCGAACGGCTGGGTCTCCTCGATGAAGCTCGTCAGTTCGCGGACGAGCCGGTCGGGCGCGTCGAGCATCGGCCAGTGGCCTGAGCCCTCGATCTCAACGTAGCGGCTGTGTGCGACCAACTCGTGGGCGCGGCGGCCGTGCTCGACGGGAATCACCGGGTCCTCGTCCCCCCAGATCAACAGCAGGGGGATCTGGTCGGCGAGGTAGATGCGGTCGAGTGCCGAGACCTTCTGGCCGTCGGGGCCGATCACGCTGCGCATCGTGTCGAGGAATGCGTCGCGGGCACCCTGGTGAATCAGTGAGGCGTAGCCGCGGGCGAACTCGGCCAGGTCTGGTCCCGCCTCGCGTCCAAGCCTGGCCGCCACCGACTGAACAGCATCGCCGGCGCGCACCGACCACTCGCGCGCGAGCAACGGCAGCACCCACTCCGACCCCGGCAGGGTGGCCGCGCGCAGCAGGGGGTGGACCTCCTTGCCGAGTCCGCCGGAAGAGATCAGCGCCATTCGCTCCACGTATTCGGGGAAGAGGTAGGAGAACTGCATCGCGATCCCGCCGCCGAGCGAGTGGCCGACGACGGTGCCGCGCTCGAAGCCAAGCACCGCCAGCAGGTCGCGGACCCCGGCGGCGTAGGCACCTAGTGAGTAGTCGCCTCTGGGTTTGGCCGAGCGGCCGTGGCCGATCATGTCGGGGGCGATCACGGTGTAGCGCTCGGCGAGCTTTGGCATCACATCGCGCCACGCATCCGAGGTTGATGTGACCCCGTGGAGCAGCACCAGCAGCGGTCCCTCGCCGGCGGCCTGAAAGCCAACCGTGTGTCCGTGCAGGGTGACCTCCTCGTAGGGCCCGAGGGGCTCGCCGGGGGCGCCCCAGGTTGCGGGCTTCTGAGGCGGTGTCTCCTCCATCGGGCTGCTTCCTTTCGCTCTGGGTTCCAAGCGCCTGGACTTGCCAAGATCACACTTAGCCCGGTTGCTCCAGGATCTTGCCTGCTTCTAGCGGCTGGCGCTACCCGATCACAAGCCAACGCGGCCCTCCCCCGTTAGGCGATGAGGAGATCCACATCGGTCGCGAGACGCGTGCGGCCGCATCTTGCTCGCTGGGGCACGCCGCAGTTGAGAGTGCGAGCTCAGCGCGGTCTAGTGACCTTGAAGCTTCGAAACCGAAGGTCACAGGTTCGAATCCTGTCGGGCGCACTGACCGTGGCGCCACAAGCCGCGTGGGCATGCGGTGTAGGCAACTTCCTCCGAATACCGCCCAAATGGCCGAAACCGCCGAACCGCACGGATATGCGGAGCGTGACCATCGCGCAGACGCCCCTTGGATAAAGAGGTTGCGGCCTCTTCGCTAGGCCTCACCTTCGCGCAGAGCCTCGCTAGGTCGATGACGAGGGCTCGGGGATATCGAGTTGCCGGCAGACGGCGCGCACCGTCCCGGGCTTGATCTCACGGTGGCGCGGCACGGTTGTCGGCGCGCCGCTCGGCCCGCCGCCATTTCGCATGGCGTCCGCCTTCGCCGACGAAGGTGCAGCCGTGCTCGCGGAGGTATTGCCCGAGATCACGCCGCTTTACGAGGCGACGTGAGCGTCAGCGATTCGCTGCCGGGGGAGGGGGCGCATTCTCGCCCCCGCCGAGGCGCTGCTCGAGGCGAAGCCCGCTTAGCGCAGGGAGGGCCGGCGTCGGCCGGGGCGGCTACTTGACGGTGAGCTTGCCGTACATGCCCTGGGCGTAGTGGCCGGGGACGTTGCAGAACATCACGTACTTGCCGGACTTGAGCTGAAGCTTGGTCTTCCCGGCTTCGCCCGGCGGTAGCTCGGAGATCTCGCCGATCACGTTGATCGCGCCCTCCTTGACGTCGCCGTTCTTGCTCGTGGGCAGCTTGCCGGGCTTGCGCTTCGTCCTCGCCACCACCAGCTCGTGCTCGCCGCCCCCGGCGTTCTTGGCTTTGATCCGCACAGTGCCCGCCTTCGCCTCGGCGGCGTTGGGGCTGATCTTGAACTCGTCCAGCTTGAACTTGAGTTGGTCGGACGAGCCGGCGGCGGCACCCGAGGGGTCTGCGGCCTGGGCAACGGTGACGGTCGCCGCCAGCGCGGCAGCGGCACCGATCAGCGTCGTACGGACTTTCCAGTTCACGATCTCCCCCAAGTCTCCGGTGGCGGTTAGTCTGATTCCGTGCGGAGTCTAGGCATGAGCGGGCTGGCGGAAACCGTGATTTCTACCGGCGTAGATCGCCGCGATGAAGCGACGTGTACTGATGACGTGTACTGATTCTGGGCGCCGGTTTCAGCGGCTTGGAGGTCGCGGCCGACTGTCCGAGACCGCCTCGAAGTGGGTCGACGCGACGCTGCTTGACCGCAGCGATTCCTTCTACTGCGGCTTCTCGAAGTCCTGATCGGTCGCCAGGAGCCCGACGCGGTTCGTCTGCGAGGAGGGCGCGTCGCCCTGCAATTCGCCGTCCGGCGTCAGCACCGTCTCCAGCGCATCGAGGACGTTCGCCCGCGCTTCCTCACGGGTTGGGCCCTCGCTGATCGCGCCCGGGATCTCGGCAACCTGGGCGGTCAGCCACCCGTCGCCGGCATCCGTATAGCGGATCGTCAGATGCAGCTCGTCGCTCATGGGTTCAACGGTAGTCGCTGGGACGCGACGTCCAGCCGGCGGACGGTCAAGCAAGACCGACGGTCAAGCTACGAAACCGAAGGTCACAGGTTCGAATCCTGTCGGGCGCACTGACCAAACCGGGCACACGCCGCATGACATGCGGAAAGTGCAGCTTCCTCCGAATATCACCGAAACGGCCTCTAACGCCGAATCGCATGGACATGCGGGGTGGGACCATCGCGCAACCATCGCGCGGGGATGAGATGAATGCTGGGATTGCGGTCGTTGGGCCGAGCCCACCTTCGCGCAGTCGCGCCCAAAAAGCTCGTGGACTTGACGCCCCGCGCACGGCAGGCCGCGGCAATCGGGGGCTGTCGCTTCATAAGCGAACCTGGTGCTCGGCTTCTTCAACTTCCTCGTCGGCATTCCCGTCGGGTACGCGTTCGACCTGGCGCCGGCGACGATCATTCTGCCTGCCTAGCTCGATCCTGGGCCTCTCCCAGCTCAACGCTTCGTCCTCCGAGGCAGGAGGAAGGGGTAGGGCCGATGTCGGACCCGCTGCTGCCAGGCACGATCGAGGTGCCGTATTCGCAACAGCATCGACCACCGCCGGCGGTCGGATCGGTAGTAGCGCTCGATGTCGGCGACCGAGAGCGGCTCGGCGAGGTGGCGATTGGCCTGTCCCAGGAACACAGGCAGCCAGTGCTGCAGCCGCTGCTTGATCAGGTTGCCGCAGAGATCAAAGTAGACGCCGCGCAGCTCGCGGTAGGCGTCGAGGATGCCCGGTGCGAGGAAGCGGCGCAGCGGCCAGCGCAACACCGGCGGGAACGGGTGCGAGATCAGGTCGAGGTCGAGACGGCAGCGCCCGTCGGCCGACCAGATCATCGGCGTCGAGACATCGATGTAGGTGAGCCGGCTCCCATCCCAGAACCAGTTGGAGAGCTGCGCATCGATGCCGAGGCGCGGTCCGACCACGCCCGCCGCTGCCTCGACCACAGCCTCGACCAGCGGGTGGCCCCGCGACACGTCTGTCCCGGCGAGCACCGTCGGCGCGAGCCGCTCGGTCGGCAGGATCGGCTGGACCACGTACCCCGCCACTTCATCGCCTTCGAGCTCGACCTCGCGCAACTCGGTCGGCACGACCCGAACCCCCCTGCTCTCGAGCGCAGCGATGTAGTCGGCGAGCGTGGTCCGGTAGCTCTCGAGCCGCTCACGCGAGGAGAAATCCGGCAGCTGCTTGCAGGCGAAGATCGGCTGCTCCGCCGGCCACGCGAGGACCAGCGACATCTCGCCATAACCCAACACCGGAAGCGCGCCCTCGTCGCCGCGCACGAACGCCTCCCTGACCTGGCGGTCCAGCTCGTTGAGCTCGTCGTCGGAGAGGTGAGGCCAGCGGGCCGCGCCGCTCGCGCTCACCCGAGCGCCTCCCCGACGTCGGCGATGATCTGATCGGCCTGCTCGTCGGAGAGGGTCAGCGGTGGCTTGAACTGCGTGACCCGATGATCGTGCTCCGCGTAGACCGCGAAGACGCCAGAGTCGATCAGGTGCTTGGCGGCAAGCACTCCGCCCTCTTCCTCCTCGAACGCAAGGCTCATCGTGAGACCGCGACGGCGCAGCTGGAAGGGCAACCGCCCGAACCCGGTTTCGAAGCGCACGCCGAGCTCCTCGACGCGGGCCAGGAAGGCGGGCTCGAGCACCTCGTCGAGCACCGCCCCCGCGACGACACAGCCGAGCTCGGAGCCGCCGAACGTCGAAACGTAGGCGAACGGGTGGTCGTCGAAGAACGCCTCGAGCTCGGCGCTGATCAGCGCGGCGCTTATCGGGTAGAGGCCACCGCCGAGGCCCTTACCGGTGATCACGATGTCCGGTTCGACCTCCTCTTGCTGCCAGTACCAGGGGGTGCCCGTGCGGCCGAGCCCGGTCTGTACCTCGTCGATGACCAGCAGCGCCCCGCGCTCGCGGGCCAGCGCCGATACACCGGCCATGTAGCCGGGTGCGGGCGTCGGAAAGCCGAGAGTGGCAGGGATCGCCTCGAGGATCACGGCGGCGGTGTCGGCTCCGATTGCGCCGCGCATCGCTTCGATGTCGTTGTAGGGCACGCGGACGACGCCGGGGGGCGGGAAGCCGAACGGCTCCACCCAACGTTGATCTCCCGCCGCCCAGCCGAGCCCTGCGTGGCCGTGATAGCCGCCGATTACCGAGACGATCCCGGGGCGATCCCGCACCGCTCGCGCGAGCCGCAACGCCAGGTCGATCGCCTCACTGCCGGACGGAGTGAAGACGGCGTAGGGAAGTACTCCATCGGTCGACTCCGCGAGCCGCTCAGCCAGCCGTGCCCGCAGGCCACTGATCAGATGGTGATTGCCGACGTCGATGTGGTCGATCGCCTCGCGCAGCGCGTCGACCACGGGCGGGTGGCGGTGGCCGAGATTGAAGACGCCGCCATTGCAGTGACAGTTCCAGTACCAGCGGCCGCTGAAGGCGTCCTGGAATCTGGGCCCCTCGCGCTCACCGATGACGATGTCGACGCCGAGTGCTTCGAGCGCGGCAGCCTTGCCGCGATTGACATGGGCGGCGAAGGCCTCAGTGGTCTCGGCACGGTCGGCGTACTCCTGCACCCCTCCTGCGGTCCTCGGCCGACTCTCCATGCCGTCAAGTTATGCCCGGATGGACGGGTGTACCACCGGGATCTCCACTGATTGCCCCCAGGTCCGTTGGCACTCTCGGCGCCGGCAACCAAGGCTGCCCGAAGGCCCATGGTCGACAGGATGACGGTCAATCGGGGGACCCATGCGGGCGCGGCGTCGAAGGTCTGGGTCAGGAGTCCGAATCTGCCCCTAGCGTCCTGCTTGGGTGAGCGAGCGCGAGACCAATAGAGTGCCGCGCAGAAGTCGAGAGAGGGGTCGATCACGTGAACGATCAGCGAGGAGGAAGCCTGACCTGGCGGTTGCTGCTCATCGCAGTAGGGGCAATGGCAGCCGCGCTCCTGCTGGCGGCTTGCGGGGGCGACGATGTCGGCGGCGGTGGCAGCGGTGGCGAGGAAGCGTCCGTAGCCGAGGCCGAGGGAGAGGCCAGCGGAGTTCTCAACATCTCCAACTGGCCCTTCTACATCGACCGCCAGACGATCCCCGAGTTCGAGAAGGAGAGCGGGCTGAGGGTCGAGTACAACGAGGACGTAAACGACAACACCGAGTTCTTCGGCAAGGTCCAGCCACAGTTGCAGGAGGGCGATTCGGGTGGCCGGGACATCATCGTCGTGACCAGCTTCATGGCGAAGAAGATGTACGACCTCGGCTATCTCCAGAAGCTCGACAAGGATGCCCTGGAGCCCGCGTTCGCGAACCTGAAGCCGGCGCTCAGGAGCCCGAGCGTCGACCCGGAACGTGAATATTCGCTGCCGTGGCAGAGCGGCATGACCGGTCTCGTCGTCAATACGGCCGCGGCCCCGGACGTGAAGTCGGTCAACGACCTGTTCGACTCGAGGTACAAGGGCAAGGTCGAAATGCTGACCGAGATGCGGGACACGGTGCCGCTCGTCCTCAAGGGAATGGGCATCCAGCCCGAGGAGGCCACCGAGGAGGACTGGATGGCTGCGATCGACAAGATCCGCGAGGCCTCTGCTTCCGGCCAGATCCGCAGGTTCACCGGCAACGACTACACCAAGGACCTCGCAAGTGGCGACGCGATCGCGGTGATCGGCTGGTCCGGCGACGCGATCCAGCTCCAGGCGGACAATCCGGACATCGAGTTCGTGATGCCGGAGGAAGGCTGCATGCTGTGGTCCGACGAAATGGTGATCCCGGTCGGCGCGCCGAATCCGACCGCGGCCTACGAGTTCATGAACTACGTCTACGAGCCGGAGAACCAGGCTCAGATCGCGGACTACAACTACTACGTGGTCCCGGTCGAGGGCGTGCAGCCAATCCTCGAGCAGCAGGGCTCCGACGCCGCCGAGAGCGAGCTCGTCTTCCCGAGCGAGGAGTTCACGGAAGGGTGCTCCACGCAGGACGAGCCTCCGGGCGGACCCGAGGTGGTCGAGCGGGTGGAGCGGGAGTTCCAGGCGATGATCACCGGGTAGTCCGAGATCGAACGGGCGACGGCGGCCGTGGGAACAGCGATCCTCGCGGGAAAACCACGACCGCCGGCCCGGGCCGCGTCTATCGGGTCGCGCGTCATGCGAAATGGGTCGCCACCGCTCTCGCCGTAGCCTTTCGTAGTCGAAGCTTGAACAGCCAGCGTTGCCAGGTCTACGAAACCGAAGGTCACAGGTTCGAATCCTGTCGGGCGCACTGACCAAACCGGGCACGCGCCGCATGGACATTGCGAGTGTGCAAAGTCCTCTGAACGTCTTCGAAGCGGCGCGAAGGGTCAAACCGCATGAAAGAGCGGAACAGGACCATCGCGCAACCATCGCGCGGAAACCAGATGAGCACTGGGATTGCGGGCCTCTCGGGCGGGCGCACCTTCGCGAAGCTGGATCAGATTCGTCGTACGGACCCCATCAGCAGCGTCCGGGCCGGTCAGCAGTTCTCCTGCCTCAGAGCGGCGACGTCGCCGGGGATCGCCCAGGCATCTGCACAGCTCAAGCCCTGCGGCGGAATTGTCGATGAGGACATCCAAATGAAGAAGCTCCTGGCATCCGCCTGCGCGATT
Organism: uncultured Solirubrobacterales bacterium; assembly: GCA_963793415.1. GTDB lineage: Bacteria > Actinomycetota > Thermoleophilia > Solirubrobacterales > 70-9 > CAXMST01. The sequence goes on from CAWCAC010000002.1 coordinate 927,770, forward strand.
GCGCTCCTCGCCCTGACTCCGAGCCAAGGCGTCGCTCACCTCCCGGGAAGCGACGGAGGTGGCGGATCGAAGGCGTGCGGTTCGCTGTCGGGCGTCTCTAGCTACGGCCCCGTCGGCGTCGGCTCCAATGGCGTCAGCTGCCGGACCGCAAAGCGGGTCGCGCGCCGCGCGGTGGCGGACAATCCCGTTTCGGCTAAGTGGAAGTGCACCGGGGAGGGCACGCGCTTCGGCCACTGTCACGCCCGGGGCAACGGACGCCGCACCGTCAACTGGTACGCCTACCACTGAGCCTGCGAAAGACGACTTAGTAGTCGTTGTCGAGCGGAACGGAAACCGGTAGCCAGGCGGAAGACGCGGCTGCCTGGCCGCGACTCAGCGCTTGTGGAAGTTTCCGCCGCGTTGCTCCAGTGCAGAGGAATGCCTGGGCTGAGCCTGGAAGCGACCATGGCGCTTAGTTGGTGGCAACGAACGTGGCCCCGCCACACCGCCTCTTGCTCGACAGACGCGGTAGCTTGTGTCATCACACACAAGTCTGGGACCAGACTCAACTCCGGGGGCAGTGCTATGGGCCGTCGAATCGTCAGCACCATCGCGCTGACCACACTCCTTTTGGCACTCCTCGGGGGCGCGGCCCAAACTGCGTTCGGTGCAGAGACTTCATCGTCCGCCCGGGTGCCCCTTGGCAACGGCGTGTTCCTGCAACGTGCAGATGCGAACGCCGATGGACCAGGGCCGCTGCCCCGCGACCCGGGCGTCGAGAGGATCGTCGGGGGTACTGCAACGACGATTCAGCAGTGGCCGTGGCAGGTCGCCATCACTCTGAGCCCAGCCGCCTATTCCGGTAATGCCTTCGAACGTCAGTGGTGCGGGGGGAGCCTGGTCGCTCCTCAGATCGTCATCACTGCTGCCCACTGCTTCTACGAGGAAAGTTCAGGCTGGCAGGCTGCGTCGGACTTCGCAGCCGTGTCGGGACGAACGCGCCTCAGCAGCAGCAGCGAAGGAATGGAATCGCTGGTCGATACCTATTGGAACTTTACGGACAGCGCCGGCAACGACCTCTACGACCCCGAAACCGACGAATGGGACGTCGTCGTTGTTCGGCTCGAGCAAGCCTCGCCGTCGGCGACGATCAAGCTGGCGAGTGCCACAGAAGCGGGTCTGTGGGCGGCGGGCCGGACTGCTTTCGCGACTGGATGGGGTGCAACGTCCACTGACGGTCCTTCAAGCGACGTACTTCGCGTCGTTTCTCTTTCGATCATGGCTGACAGCACTTGTCAGTCGCGCTGGCAGATGTTTGCGCCTTCGGTGATGCTCTGCGCGGCCGCTCCAGGCCGCGACACCTGCCAGGGAGACAGCGGCGGGCCGCTTGTCGTCGGGGCGGCAGGTGGCCAGTACCGGCTGGTGGGCGACACGAGCTTCGGGGGCCCGTGCGCAGATCCGTATCTGCCCGGCGTTTACGGTCGCCTGTCGGCCGATCCGATGCGAGCCACACTCCGGCAGGCCGTCCTCGACATAGCTGGAGTCGACATCGTTGCCGCTGGGACCCCACCGCCACCGCCCCCGCCACCGGGCCTGACCCTCAAGCAAGCCGAGAACGCGTCCTGGGCTTACTCCAAACGAGCCTGTCAGAAGGTTCGGAAGTGCCGGAAGTACTGGGCCGGGGACTGCAAGGCAGCGGGCAGCGGGTTCAACTGTGAGGTGAGGAACTACCTCCGCAAGAAGAAGCGCCGGTCGAAGGCCACGTGCGTTCAGGGCTTGACGTGGGCTGCCGGGGCAAATGGAGCCCCTGAACTCGCGGGTAGCTCGAACTGGCGCTGCGTCAAGGGCTGGCAGCGTTCAGCCTTCTCGCGAGGAATCTAAGCCACGTGAACAGAGCGATCTGGTTCATCACAGCCGCAGCTCTCGCGGGACACGGCTTCGCCAGCGCGAACTCGAAGGAGACTGCCCCGCCAGCAGCTACCTGACGCCCGGCACGGTGTGGGTGAACATCCTTGTGGGCCCGGGCCCCGGCGACTTCGAGACTACGAAACCGAAGGTCACAGGTTCGAATCCTGTCGGGCGCATCTCCCCCTCCGCGTGGCGCCTCCTGCGCAGCTGCGAAGCGGGTTGCCCGGCCCGACGCGGAATTGGCGCATTTCAGATCCGTTGGACCGCTGATTCACGATATGGTCAGTTGCAGCGGGTGCCCACATATCGTGCTCGCACCAACTATCGGGGAGTACCTAATGAAGAATCTTGGACCGCTTGTCGCAGCAGCCATCTGCGCGTGCCTGATCGCGGGCGCGACCACTGCTTCGGCGACCGCTCCGGTTGCCGGCGCGGCGAAGGTGACGAAGTTTAAGACTGTGATCACGCTGAAGGGCGAATACGCAAACGGCTCCCGGGCCGGCGGCAGGGTTCGTGGCGCTAACGACGGGGGGATTTGCCGGGGTCCGCGGCCGATCAAGATCTTCGACGTGACCCGAAAGAACAACCACCAGCGGGTGGACCTGGTCAATTCCAGCGACGGAGGCTCCTACTACGTGAAGGCCGAGTTCGAGTCCGGCAGGAAGTACCAGGCTGTCGCGCCGAAGTACAAGGTCAGCAAGACGCTCTTCGGCAAGGCGCTCTGCAAGCGGGGCATTTCGAAGACGCTCAAGGTCAAGTAGTCGCGCCCGGCAACCAGGAGCAAGCGATGTTGAGCGGATTGATCGGTTACCTGCGCCGCCACCACGTCGGCCTGCTCGCTCTCCTGGTCGCGATGGGTGGCTCCGCCTACGCTGCCGGCACCGTCAACAGCCGCGACGTCGTCGATGGGTCTTTGAAGACCCAGGACCTCAAGGACGGGACGGTCCAGGGCCGCGACCTCGAGCCGAACTCCCTCAAGGGCGTCCATATCGATGAGAGCACGGTCACGGACCGCGTGGCCCAGGCGGCCGTGGTCGGCGGGATGGAGCCGCGGATGCTCGAGAACGACGGCTTCTCGTCGGTCGAGTATGTCTCGACCGGCACCTACAGGATGACCCTCGAGCAAAACGAGCCTCGCTGCAGCTTCGGCACCAGCTTCATCGGTCTGAGGCCGGGCGACACCAGCGGCGGGGGCTCGATCGGGATCATCTATCGGCCCGATGGCTTCGACGTGATCGTCCAGGATCACTCAGGCAACCCGGTCGATCTCTTCCCGCCGGGTCCCGGCCCGCTCGGGTTCTCGGTCGTCTCGGCCTGCTGAGCGGAGACCGCCCGCTTCGAAGACCGGGACCGGCTGAGCCACCCCGGGCTCAGCCGGCGGCGCAGGCCTCGACCTGGCCGCGCTCCTCGGCACTGATCGTGCCGGTGATGTTCTCGACGCTGAGCGATTCATCGGCGGGGTCGGTGGCGGCGACCGTGAAGGTCGTCTCGTCGAGCAGCGGGTCCTGACCTGGCTCGTTGACGGAGAGCAGGACAGCGGTCCCGGACCCGGCCATGACCGTGAAGGCCGAGCCGCTGCTGAGGCTGCCGGTCTCCGACCACCCTTCTTCGGTCAGGCAGGCGACGACCGGCTCGAGGCCGCCGCTCGGGTCGAAAGCGACCGAGGTCGCATCGCCCGACTCCTCGTCCCCGCAGGCGGACAGGGCGAGCGCGACGATCAGGCTGCTCAGGCCGGTGGCGGCGATCCGTCCAAGGCGCCGTCGAATCTGGGGCTGGCTCATCCCGTCTCTCCCGAAGTTCGGTCGCGGTGGCGCCGCTGGCGGTCGCCCTTGCACGGACAACCTACGGTGGTGAGCCCGCCCCCGCATCGGCTGTTTCCCGTTGGCCCGCACGGGCTCCCGCCGACCGGCCTGTCGGCGCTAGGGTGGTCGACGTGGTCGAAGCGAGCCTCTCCCGGCGGGAGCTCCTACGCCGCGGCGCTGCAGTGGGGGCCGTTGCGGCTCTCGCGCCGAGCGCCCTCGCCTGCGGTCGCGGGTCCGCTGCGGACGAGGGCCCGAAAGTCGTGATCGTCGGCGCCGGGCTGGCCGGGCTCAGTTGTGCCTTCCGCCTCCAGCAGAGGGGTCTCGGGTGCTCCGTCTACGAGGCCAACTCCACCCGGCTCGGGGGTCGCTGCTGGACGGCCCGGGACTTCGCCAACGGGCAGACGGCCGAGCACGGCGGCGAGTTCATCGATACGCGCCACCGGCGCATCCAGGCGCTGGCGAAGGGGTTCGAGCTCGAGCTCGACGACATCTACGGCAAGCGGATCGAGGGGACCAGCCGCCGCTGGATCAACGGCGCCCTGCGCGCGGCGCCGCGCAGCCGCCCGGCCTGGCGCGCCTTCGAGCGCGAGATCGCGCGAACGGCGCGGCGGATCGGTCGCTTCGACTACCGGAACCCGACGCCGGCGGCGCGGGCCCTGGACGAGATGACCGCCGCGGAGTGGATCTCCGATCACGTACCTGGCGGGGTCGGCGGCGTCGTCGGGGGCCTGATCGGCGTCTGGCTGGCGGGCGACTTCGGGCTCGATCCCGACAGACTCAGTGCAATCGCTCTGATTGCGGAGTTCGCCATCTCCACGCCCGGTGCCGACGAGCGCTTCGCGATCCGCGGCGGCAACGATCAGCTCGTCAGCAGTCTCGCCGGCGCGCTCGAGGACGGGACGGTGCGGATGGACGCGCCGCTGGAGCGCCTCAGCAAGCGGTCCGACGGCACCTACGAGATGAGTTTCGGCGGCGTCGCGGAGGCGGTCCGCGCCGACCACGTCGTGCTCGCCCTGCCCTTCACGACCCTGCGGGACGTCGATCTGAGTGGAGCCGGCTTCCCGCGCAAGCGGCTCCAGTGTATCGAGCAACTTGGAATGGGGACGAACGCCAAGGTGCTGATGCAGTTCGATCGGCGGCCACCGAGCTACGGCAACTGGAACGGCTACCTGACCGCCGACGATCCCGCCCTGTTCACCTGGGACAGCACCCTCCGTCAGCGGGGCCGGAGCAGCATCGTCACCAGCTTCCTCGGCGGTCGCTCGGGCGCCGCCGGGCTGCCCGCCCTCGCGGCGCATGCGCAGACCCCGAGGGCGGGGATCGAACGCAACCTGCGCAACCTGACCCGCGGGGGCGCGACTGGAATCGTGGGGCTGCGCGAAGGCTTCAACGGCACCGCATGGACGGACAAGTGGGTGCTCGACCCGTGGACCAAAGGCTCCTACGCCGCCTTCCTGCCCGGGCAGTACACGCGCTACTACGGCTACGCCGGTCGCTCCGAGGGCCGCGTCCGCTTTGCCGGCGAGCACACGCAGACCGACTTCCAGGGATACCTCGAGGGTGCAGTCCGATCGGGGGAGGCAGCAGCAGCCTCGATCGCCGCCGATGCCTGAGCGAACGGATCCTTGTCCGGATCGGGCACTCTCTCCGGCGTGATCGACTTCGACGAAGCCCTTCAGGTCCGGCTCGCTTCGAACCTGGGCGCGCACGACCGGCGCCGACTGCCGCTGGAGGGTCGCCGCCACGCGGCCGTGGCGCTGGTTGTCGTCGACAGCGATCGCGAGCGCCACGACCGCGATCCGGTCGAGCCCGGCGCGATCGACATGAGCGGCGTTCCCGGCGAAGCCAGGGACGCGAGCGGCCGGGCCCTGGACGGGCGCATGGTTGGGGTCGCGGGCGGCGCCTCGTTCCTGCTCTGCCGCCGCCCGGCCGGGATGAGGCGTCACCCGGGCCAGTGGGCGCTGCCGGGCGGCCGGCTCGACGAGGGGGAGGCGCCGCTCGAGGCCGCCTTGCGCGAACTTTCCGAAGAGCTCGGGCTCGTGCTCGGCCCCAAGAGCGTGATCGGATGGCTCGACGACTACGCCACCCGTTCGGGCTTCGTGATCAGCCCCGTCGTCCTCTGGGGCGGCGGCGCCGCGGAGCTCGATCCGGATCCGGCCGAGGTGTTCGCCGTCTACCGGATCGGGCTCCATGCCCTGCGCAACAGCGATCCCCGGCTGGTTCCGATCCCGGAGAGCTCGCGGCCGGTCCTGCAGATGCCGCTCGGCAACGACCTGATCCATGCCCCGACCGGCGCGATCCTCTACCAGTTCCGCCAGGTCGGGTTGCTCGGCCGGCGCGGCGAGCCGCTCGACGGTTTCGAGGAGCCCGTCTTCGCCTGGCGATGACCAGTGATCGTCGAAGGCGTTCTGCGCGGCGGGGGACTGGAACTACGCATCGGCGCTCGGTGCGTCACCCGGATGCGCGGGTTCGCGGGGGCGAGTGAACTCCGCGCTGCAATTCGAGACGGGAAGACCGCAAGGGAGCAGAGATGAAGACGAACATGGGAAATGTCGACCGCGGGGTGCGCGCGTTCCTCGTCGCGCCGGTGCTGATCGTCCTCGCGTTCGCGGTGTTCGGCGCCGGCAGCGTCGCCGGCGTGATCGCGCTGCTCGTCGCTGCTGTGATGCTGCTCACGTCCGCCGTGGGCAGCTGCCCGCTGTACAGCCTGATCGGCGTCTCGACCTGCCCGAGCGCCGCACCGGCGCCCCGCTGAGGTCGCGGTCAGCTAGCGGCCGTCGGCGGCCGTTGCGACGAGAGCCGCCATTAGCCCGACGGCCTCGTCCTCGTCGAGCCCCTGCTCGACTGCGAGTGAGCGCCAGGTACCGAACCCGAACGCGTGTCCGATCGCGGCGCCGACGCGCTTGCGAGCGCGCCCTCGCTCCGGCCGGCCCTTGATCACGACCGACCGCGCGGCCTCCAGGTAGGCCTCGAGCTGGGCGACGGCCTTGCCGACGGCGGGCACGCGGTCGGCGTCGCGCCCGGTGCTCTCGAGCATCTGCCGGGTCTCGGAGTAGAAGTCGTAGAGCTCACGCAGCGCGACCCGAAGGCGCTCATCGGGGTCGTCGACGGCGGCCCACTGCCCGGGGTCGGGGGGAGGGTGGAGCGAGTTGTAGTGCGAGGTGCAGGCTTCGTAGATCGCGTCCTCGTCCGGGAAGTGGCGATAGACGGTCGCCCGTTGCACGCCGGCCTCGCGGGCGATCCCGCTCACCGTCGTCTTCGCCGGGCCGATCGTGGCGTGCAGCTTCACGGCCGCCTTGGTGATCCGCTGCCGGGTCTCGGCCTCCTGCTCGGCGCGGCGGCGCTTCCGGTAACGACGGGTGCTCTCAAGTTCGTTAGCCATTGGTGTTCAAGCAATCTTGACAGATCCGGTGGACCCGTGATACTTTCGCAAGACAGTAGTGTTCAATCAACTAGGAGGAAGCATCATGAAGGCACTGGTCGAGAAGGAGAGGACCCGCTTCGACGCGAGCCAGGGTCCGCGGATCATCGGCCCCGGCGAAGGCAAGGCCGTCGATCTCGGTTCGGTCGGCGTCCGGTTCCTGGCCTGGACCGAGGAGACCGGTGGCGGCTTCTCGTTCGTCGAGCATCCGATCCCGCCGAAGTCGCTGGTCGCGCCGATGCACATCCACGAGCGCGAGGACGAGTACAGCTTCGTGCTCGAGGGCCGGATGGGGGCGAAGCTCGGCGACGACGTCGTCTATGCGGAGGTTGGCGACTTCGTGTTCAAGCCGCGCAACCAGTGGCATACCTTCTGGAACGCGGGCGACGAGCCGTGCCGGATCCTCGAGATCATCGCTCCAGGGGGCTTCGAGCACTTCTTCGATGAGGTCGCGACGGCGATGGCCGGCGGCTTCGACCCGGAGAAGCTGGAGCAGCTCGGCGCCGCCTACGGGCACTACTTCAAGCCCGAGACCGTCGCCGAGCTCTGCGCCGAGCACGGGCTCACGCACCCGATGCTGGAGATGCTCGGGGACTGAGCCCGGCGGACGTCGCGCCAGGCGTCCGGCGGGAGCCGCCGGGCGCCTGGATGTCGACTCCTACCGCTTCTTCTTCGGGTTGACGACCCGGACCTTGCAGCTCTCGACCGTCCTGTTGCCAAGCGCGTCGACGGCCTTGGCATCGATCCGCTGACGGCCCTTGCTGGAGGTGTCGATCCTCTGCTTTCCGCTCGGGTCTTCGCTGAGCCCGACGCCCTGGTCGGAGGCCTCGATTCGCGCGAAGGCCTTCTTGCCGACCTTCACCTTCTTCGGGCACTTCACCTTCACCTTCGGCGCCGTTCGATCGACCGTGACCGGATCGGAAGCCTCCGACCACGGGGTCGTGGCGACGTACTCGTCGCGGACCGCGTCGGCCGGAATCGTCGTATTCGAGCGGACCCTGTAGACCCACTCTCCGTCCGTCTCGCGTGGATCCTTGAACCGGAACCGCGTGGTCAGCCGCGCCGCCGCCTCGGGTACCGCGGCCCAGGTGGCGCCACCGTCGCCTGAGCGCTGCAGCTCGAAGCTCCGCAGCGGAGCCTCGGTGCCAAGCCAGGTGAGCGCGAAGACGCCTTTGTTCTGGGCCTTGTTGGCAGCGAACTCGGGAGCCGTCGGCCGCAGCGTCGGGACCTCCCTGTGCATCTGCACGAGCTGCGGCACGTCCTGGGCGAGGATGAATCCCTGCTCGGCGAGCGACTGGGCCTCTGCCTCGACCTGGGAGACGTAGTCGGACCAGTCGTCGTAGCGGCTCAGCAGCACCTCGTCGGGCAGGTCCTCGGTCGAGCCGAGCAGCCGGCAGAAGGCCGAGAAGACTCCGCCGCCGGGGCCGGTCGCGTTGATTCCGGTATTGAGCCTCGCCGGCACCGTCATCTCCGGCAGCCGGATGCCGCCCTGGGCGAGCCCGAGCTCGTCGCGGACGAGCTGGTCGGTCGCGGCCGGGTCGGCGTTCGGGTCGTACTCGCCGCGCGGCGCAATCGGTGGCGCATAGCCGCCGTTCGCCCATCTGACGAGGTGCGCGTATGCCGAGTTGACCACGAATGGCCACTGGACCCGGGAGAGCGGATAGCGCTCACACGAGGCCGAGAGGGTGAGGCCGAGATCGCGCTCGATCGGGCCCTGGAAGGTGTCGAATGCCATCCGCGGCAGATGCGAGCCGCCGGCCACCTCCCACTGGCGGTAGTTGGCTGCGTCGGGGGCCGTGCGGGGGATCCGGTTCTCGGTCTCGCTGAGGACGCGGATCATCGGCTCCGGGCGATCGTCGCGGATCGTCCCGGAGGCGACGGTGAGCAGGAACGCGTCGACGATCTCGTGGATCGGCTGTATCCGGTTGTAGTAGGTGTTGAGCCGGCCGCCGGACTGCGACTCGCCGGTCGCGATCACCGTCTTGGGAGCGGCGAGCGGGCCGAGCGGGTCGGCGCCGTCGCCGCCGTCGAGCAGCGCCTTGATCCCGGCCGCGTAGATGTCGTAGGAGAGCGCGTCGTCGGTGAATGTCTCGGCGCCGCCCCCGTCGCGGGCGCTGACGTCGAGGTCGCCATAGCGGGCCGCGTCCCAACTGCGGAGGAAGTTGACGCCGACGCGCTGCGATGAGATCGCAACGTAGGCGTAGCCGTTGCGGAGCAGGTAGGCGGGATCGCCGAACCAGTTCGCCTCGAGGTCGAACTGCGCGGTCACGTTCTGCCACTCGACGACGACGGTCCCGTTGAAGTCGGCGGGATCGGCGGGACGGCGCACGATCATCCGCGTCCGGTAGGGGTACTTGCCGTCGCCGGCGGGACCGCCGGTCGTGATCCTGGTGGCGTCGACGTTCAACGGCGTGTCGCTCGGCGGGACGTCGTAGCTGAAGGCGTCGCCGGCGTACTCGAACTCCTGCTCGACGTAGCCGTAGGCGCCGAGCGGCTCCTCGGTCGCGGCCCATGGGGTCGAGTCGACGGTGACCGGCACGGGGCCGGTCACGGTAGGCGTCTCGACGTCCCCGAGCGCGCCCTGCGCGGGGGCGACCCCGATCAGCAACAGGGCAGCGACTCCGGCGAGCAGCGCGGCAAACGTGGTTCTCAAGGTCTCTCCTTTTCTTGCGACGCGCCTCACATGCCGGACCACCCAGCGGAAACATTCCAGCGGACCCGTCGCAATCCCAGCTGGGAGTAAATCACGACTGGCCACCCGGCCAGTGCTCGCGCCCTCCTGCGCGCGCCGAGCGCCGGCCGGCCCTGGACCGGGCCCGCCGCGCTGCTTGGATAGCCTGCGGGTCAGGGACCCAGGCAGTCAGTTGAGAAGCCACGCGACCCGCACGAGGAGTGGAGCCATATGAGCAAGTACGCAGTGATCAACCCGGCGACCGGCGAGACGGTCAAGGAGTACGAGCAGATCTCCGACAGCGACCTCGAGGCAGCGATCGCTGCCGCGGCGGACGCCCACCGCAACTGGGCCACCAAGACCTCCGTCGCCGAGCGTGCGGCTCTGGTCAAGCGCGTCTCCGAGCTCCACTCCGAGCGCCGCGAGGAGCTGGCGGCGATCGCCGTCCGCGAGATGGGCAAGCCGATGGAGCAGGCGCTCGGCGAGGTCGACTTCTGCGTCGATATCTATGGCTTCTACGCCGACAACGGCGAAGACTTCCTCGAGGACGAGCCGATCGACCTGCTCGCCGGTGACGGCACCGCCCTGATCCGCCGTTCCTCGGTCGGGCCGCTGCTCGGGATCATGCCCTGGAACTTCCCCTACTACCAGGTGGCCCGCTTCGCCGGCCCGAACCTGGTGCTCGGCAACCCGATCCTGCTCAAGCCGGCGCACCAGTGCCCGGAGTCGGCGGAGGCGATCCAGCAGATCCACGAGGACGCGGGCTTCCCGGCCGGCGCGTATCAGACGCTGCTCGCCTCGAACGACCAGATCGAGAAGGTGATCGCCGACCCGCGGGTCCGCGGCGTCTCGTTGACCGGCTCCGAGCGGGCCGGCGCCGCCGTCGCCGAGATCGCCGGCCGGCACCTGAAGAAGGTCGTGCTCGAGCTCGGCGGCTCCGATCCGTTCGTGCTGCTCGGGGCCGAGAACCTCGACGAGGCGGTCGAGGCCGCCGTCGCCGGTCGCCTCGACAACACGGGGCAGTCGTGCAACGCGGCGAAGCGGTTCATCGTCGCCGACGAGCTCTACGACGACTTCCTCGAGAAGTTCACGGCCGGCATGACCGCCTCGGAGCCGTCCGACCCGACGTCGGCGGACGCCGAGCTCGGGCCGCTCTCCTCCGATCAGGCCGCCGAGACGCTGCAGGAGCAGCTCGACCGGGCGGTCGCCCAGGGGGCCGAGATCGCCGCCGGTGGCAGCCGTGACGGCAACTACTTCTCGGGCACCGTGCTGACCGGGATCTCGCCCGACAACGACGCCCATCACGAGGAGTTCTTCGGGCCGGTTGCGAGCGTCTACCGGGTCTCCTCCGAGGAGGAGGCGATCGAGCTCGCCAACGACACGCCGTTCGGGCTCGGCTCCTACGTGTTCACCGACGACCCGGAGCAGGCGCAGCGCGTCGCCGACGGCCTCGACACGGGCATGGTCTATGTCAACGGCGTCGGCCTCGACGGGGCCGAGCTTCCGTTCGGCGGCGTCAAGCGCTCCGGCTTCGGCCGCGAGCTCGGCCGCTACGGGATCGAGGAGTTCGTCAACAAGAAGCTGATCCGCGTCGTCAAGTAGGCGGCGCCGCGGGCGCTGGACGGCGGGGGGCGGAACGATCCGCCGCCTCGCCGTGCCGGCGCACTACTTCTTGCGGTCGCGGTCCCGCGACGGCTGCACGCGCTTCGGTTCGCCCGGCATCTTCGGGTAGTCGGGTGGGTAGGGCATGTCGCCCTCGCCTTCGGCTTCGTCCCGCTCGTACATCTCGAGCAGCGGCTCGAGCGAGTGGTGTACGTCGTCGATCGTCGCGAAACGGTCGCCGACCTCGGCGAAGCGGGCCGGCATCGACTCGACCGTGAAGTCCTCGGGCTGGACGTCACCGAGCTCGTCCCACAGCAGCGGCGCCGAGACCGGCGCGCCGGGCCTCGGGCGGACGCTGTAGGGCGAGGCGATCGTGCGGTCGCGGGCGTTCTGGTTGTAGTCGACGAAGACCTTTTCGCCGCGCTCCTCCTTCCACCACTTCGTCGTCACCCGATCGGGCATCCGCCTTTCGAGCTCGCGGCCGAAGGCGATCGCAGCGTGGCGCATATCCGTGAACGTCCACTTCGGCTCGACCCGCACATATATGTGGACGCCGCGCCCGCCGGAGGTCTTCGGGAAGCCGGCGATGCCGAGCTCGCCCAGCAAGATCCGTGCTTCGGCCGCGACGGTGACGGCATCGTCGAAGTCGGTCCCCGGCTGCGGGTCGAGGTCGAGCCGCAGCTCGTCGGGATGGTCGACGTCGGCGCGCCGTACCGGCCAGGGATGGAAGGTGATCGTGCCCATCTGCGCGCACCAGGCGACGACAGCGAGCTCGGTCGGACAGATCTCGTCGGCGTGGCGGCCCGAGGGGAACTCGATCCGCGCGGTCTCGACGTAGTCGGGGGCGCCCTTGGGAACGCGCTTCTGGAAGAAGGCGTCACCGCCGCCGCGCTCGCGGGTCGAGACGACGATCTCGTCGTGGACGCCCTTGGGCCAGCGCTCGAGCGTCGTCGGCCGTTCGCGCAGCGCTCGCATGATCCCCTCGCCGACGGCCACGTAGTACTCGGCGACCTGCAGCTTCGTGATCTCGCCGGTGCGCTCGGTCGCGCCGAAGATCACCCGGTCGGGGCTCGAGATCCGCACCTCGCGACCCCCGGCCGCCAACATCACCGCCTCCGACGCCATCGGCCCAAGCATGGCGCGCCAGCAGGCGGGACGCCCGAATGGACCCGGAGCCCGCAATCCAATAATCTCCGCCGCTCGTACCGCACGTAATCCGGCGCGCGCCGGAAGGGGAGAGGTAATGAGTCGTTTTGGGGTTTCTCTGGTTGCTGTCTGCGCCGTCATGGCCGGTCTGCTGGCGCCCTCGGCGTCCGCCGCCAGAGGCGACGTCTCGCGCTACATCCTGCCGCCCGGCAACTACGGTGGTGTTCCGTTCACCGAGAACTCGACCGATCAGCTGCCGCTCTACAGCGGCCTGACGCCGTTCCGCGACGACATCTCGATGGAGACGATCAACGACTACTTCCTGCCCGAGAACTTCAAGCCGATCGGCCCGACGACGGAGGAGAACACCGGCCGCGACGGGCTCGAGCTGATCTACGACTCCTACGGGATCCCCCACATCTACGGCGATACCCGCGAGGACGTCGCCTTCGGCGCCGGCTGGGCGACGGCCCGCGACCGCGGCCTGCTACTCACGCTCGGCCGCGGCCCAGCACGCGCCGCCGTCGCCGACATCCCCAACCTCGACGCCTTCTCACTCGTGACCAGCGCGCAGGAGTTCGTGCCCAGCGCCGAGACCGAGGCGCTCGTCACCAAGCAGCGGAAGCTGATGATCAAGGAGTACGGCAAGAAGGGCAAGGAGATCATCAGCGACGCCGAGGCCTACGCCGACGGCGTCAACGCCTACTGGAAGGCGAACGACATCGATCAGGAGCCGGTCAACGTCAACGACGTCTTTGCCGTGACCGCCTTCATCGGCTCGATCTTCGGCGCCGGTGGCGGCGGCGAGGCGGCGAACGCGAACCTGCTCGCCGAGCTCGAGGCAGGGCTCGGGCCGAAGCAGGGTTACGCCGCCTGGGACGACGTGATGCTCGCCTCCGACCCCGAGGCGCCGACGACGATCGAGAAGAAGTTCAAGTACGGCCCGCTGACCGGTGGCAAGGTCAAGGGCTCCGTCGTCGTCGATCCCGGCTCGATCGAGAGCAACGATCCGTCGGTGAGCTCGGCCGAGGCGGCCGCGGCGCCGGCCCGGCGCCAGGCGTCGAACTTCCTCGTCACCGCGCCGGAGCGCTCGGCGACGGGCAACTCGCTTGCCGTGATGGGCCCGCAGCTCGGCTACTACTACCCCGAGATCGTCCAGCAGATGGACCTGCACGGCCCCGGCATCAACGCCCAGGGCGCCGCGGTGCCGGGCCTGGCGATGTACATCCTGATCGGCCGCACGCAGGACTACGCGTGGAGCCTGACCTCGGCCGGACACGACGTCCGCGACGTCTTCGCCGAGAAGCTCTGCGAGCCGGACGGCAGCAAGCCGACCCGCGACTCCGACCACTATCTCTACAAGGGCAAGTGCAAGGCGTTCGTCGACTTCAACGCCGGCGAGCTCGAGGGCGATCCGATCACCTACCCGGTCTCTGTCCACGGCTCGGTGTTCGCGACGGCGACGGTCAACGGCAAGCCGTACGCGCTCTCGCGCCAGCGTTCGACGTTCGGCCGTGACGCGCTCAACCTCGCGGCGCTGCACGACATGACCGGCGGCAAGGCGAAGACCCCGAAGAAGTTCTTCAAGACCGCGAACAAGTTCGGGTTCACGTTCAACTGGGCCTACGCCTCGCGGAAGAACACGGCGTTCTTCACCTCGGGCCGGCTGCCCGAGCGCCCGAAGGGCCTCGACCGGCGTCTGCCGACTGACGGCACCGGCAAGTACGAGTGGGACGGCTTCCTGAGCCGCGACGAGCACCCCCACGACGTCGGCGGGCCGGATGGCCTGCTGCTGAACTGGAACAACCAGTCGGCGCCCGGCTTCATGCACGGCGACGACGAGCCCTACGGCTCCGTCCATCGCGTCGAGCTGTTCGACCAGTGGCCCGGCATGGCCGAGATCACCGACAACGTCGGGATCATGAACCGCGCCGCGACCGAGGACGTGCGCTCGCCGGTCTGGCCGGTCGTCGCCAAGGTGCTGGCCAAGGGCGATCCCGTCAACGCCCGCGACGGCCAGGTGATCGACGCTGATCAACGACTGGGTCAGCCGCGACGCTCCGCGCATCGACGCCAACCTCGACGGCACCTGGGACGAGGCCGGCCCCGAGCTCATGGATCAGGTCTGGAGACCGATCGCGGAGGCCGTGATGGCCGGTCGCCTCGGCGGCCTGATCGAGGACGTCAACAACGTCCGCAGTCTCGGCGGGCTCTCGGGCGAGTCCTACGTCGACAAGGACCTGCGGACGCTGCTCGGCAAGAAGGTCAAGGGCAAGTACAACCTGAGCTACTGCGGCAAGGGCTCGCTGGAGGACTGCAGCGCCGACCTCTGGGCTGCGGTGCACGAGACCGCCGACGAGCTCGAGGCCGAGTTCGGCACCGGCGCGCCGGCAGAGTGGCTCGGCGAGGCGGACACGACCGGCTTCCAGCCCGGGCTGTTGTCGACCAGGTTCCCGACCACGAACCGGCCGACCTTCCAGCAGGTGCTCGAGTTCCAGCAGCCCTAGGCGGACGGGCCGGTAGGCCTCACTCCGTGGCCCGGCCCGGGCCGCGGAGCAGCTGAAGGGAACCGGCGCGCGGGCTCGGGCCCGTTGCTACAAACGTCCCCACCGTGAGGGGCTTCAGGGGTGGACAGGGGCTGTCGATGCGTTGCGCGCTAGTCGTTGCGCTCGTCGCCGCGACCGCGCTGCTCGCGGCCAGCGGCGCCGCTGCCGCCCCCTCGTTCACGGCCCGCGGCAGCGCCGAGCAGGTCTATGCCACGGGGCTCGAGCCCGGGGCGAAGGTGAAGCTGCTCGACCGCAAGGGCGAGGTCGTCGAAAGGCGCTCCGCCAACGAGCTCGGCGCCACCCTCTTCCGCCGTGTCGAGCCGGGACCGGGCTACCGAGTGCGGGTCGCCGGTGCCGGCGAGTCCGGGCCGCTGACCGTGCTCTCGAACCGCTCGGCGCCGCCGGACGAGAGCGTCTACGACCAGGACATCCCCTCGAGCGGCTACGGGTACCTGAAGACCCGCGACGGGACGAAGCTCTCGATCTACGTGCACCCCGCCGAGGACGTGACGAAGGCGTTCGGGGTCGAGCTCCCGTCGCTGCCGAGCGGGCCGCGCCCGACCCTGATCGAGTACGCCGGCTACGGCTACGCGAATCCCGACGGGCCGGAGAGCGGGATCTCGCTGATCGCGAACCTGATGGGCTTCACGGTCGTCGACGTCAACATGCGCGGCACCGGCTGCTCCGGCGGCGCCTTCGACTTCTTCGAGCCGCTGCAGAGCCTCGACGGCTACGACGTCGTCGAGACGATCGCCCGCCAGCCCTGGGTCGCGAACGGGAAGGTCGGGATGATGGGGATCTCCTACGGCGGCATCAGCCAGCTCTTCACCGCGGCGACCCGCCCCCCGAGCCTCGCCGCGATCGCGCCGCTCTCGGTCCTCGACCAGGTGCAGACGACGCTCTTCCCGGGCGGCATCCTCAACACCGGGTTCGCGCTCGAGTGGGCGAAGCAGCGGATTCACGACGCCCTTCCCGCCGGTCCTGACGGCGGACAGCCCTGGGCCTACGAGAAGATCCAGCAGGGCGACGACGTCTGCAAGGCGAACCAGGCGCTGCACCCCGAGGCGGTCGACCTGCTGCGCAAGATCAAGCGCAACCGTCACTACCGGCCGAAGGTCGCCGACCCGCTCTCGCCGGCCACCTTCGTCGACGAGATCGACGTGCCGACCTTCATGGCCTGTCAGTGGACCGACGAGCAGACGGGCGGGCACTGCGCCAACCTCGCCGACCACTTCACCGGGACCGAGAAGAAGTGGTTCACGTTCACGAACGGGACCCACGTCGACTCGCTCGGCCCCGAGATCTTCAACCGCTGGTACGACTTCCTCAAGCTGTACGTGGCCAAACAGGCACCGATAACCGGGGCGGCCGTGATCGCAGCGGCGGCGCCGATCGTCTACGAGGAGGCGATGGGGATCTCCGGCGTGACCCTGCCTCCGGACCCGATCCAGCAGCAGCCGACCTACGGCGGGGCGCTCGCCGAGTTCGAGAAGCAGCCCGAGGTCCGGATCCTGTTCGACAACGGCGCCGGCGGCTCCAGCCCCGGCGAGCCCTACCCCGGCTACGAGCGTTCGTTCCCGGGTTTCCCGGCCCCCGGCACCACGGCGCGGTCCTGGTTCCTCGCCGGTGGCGGCCGGCTCGGGGAGGAGGCGCCCGCCGGCAAGGCGAAGAGCCGCTTCGATGCCGACCCGCGCTCGACCGAGCCGACGAACTTCACCGGTGACACCGGCGCCGGCGACCTTTGGACGGCGATCCCGAGCTACGACTGGCGCGATCATCCCGACGCCAACGCCGCATCCTGGGTGAGCCCGCCGCTGCCGAAGGACACGACCGTGCTCGGCGCGGGCGCCGTCACCGCCTGGGTCCGTTCGGCGAAGCCAAACGTCGACCTGCAGGCGACGATCAGCGAGGTCCGCCCCGACGGCAAGGAGGTCTTCGTGCAGGGCGGCTGGGTCCGTGCGAACGAGCGCAAGCTCGACCGCGCCAAGAGCACCGAGCTGGAGCCGGTCCTGAGCCTGCGCGAGTCGGACGTGAAGCCGATGCCGCGCGGCCGCTTCGCCAAGGTGACGATCCCGCTCTACTACCAGGGGCACGCCTACAGGTCGGGCTCGCGGATCCGGGTCAAGATCTCCGGCGTCGGCGGCGATCAGCCGATCTGGGCGTTCAAGCACGCGAAGCCGGCCAAGGGCGGCACCAAGGTCGCGGTCGCCTCCTCGAAGCGACGCCCCTCGAAGCTGACGCTGCCGGTCGTGCCCGGCGGCATGCCGACCGAGCTGCCGCCGTGTCCCGGTCTGCGCGGCGAGCCCTGCCGCGGGTACACCGGCGGCTAGGCCGGGGCCGCCGCTCAGTCGGACGTGCCGGTCACGTCGCCGACCTGGACGGCGACGATGTTGGCGGTGTTGATCCGGGCTCCCGAGCCCGCACTCGACTTCGAGCACTGGAGGTTCAGGGCCTGGCCCGCGGTGACCTCGAACAGCGAGGTCAGGGTCAACTGGTCCTGGGTGTTGTCGCCGCGAACAGACTGGCTACGGGTCGTCGCGGTGGAGCCCGTTCCGCCGGCGCCGTTGATCAGGCGGCAGGCGACGTTGCTCGGGACCTTGTTGACATTGTCGGTCTGGACCGTGGCCGTCGCGAAGTAGGACCCCGGGGGCACGGCGAGGCTGACCACGGTCGAGCCGAACGGGCTCGAGCTGAAGACGTCGAAGTTGACCGAGCCGCTCGCCTGGAAGGCGTCGGCTCCGGGCAGGACGCCCGGGGCCAGGTCTCCGGCCTGCAGCGTTCCGTCCTTGACCTTGCCGCTCTTGACCGCGTCGTTCTTGAGTTGCTTGGTGCCGACGGTGTTCTTGCCGAGCTGGCCGGCGGCGTAGGCGCCGCCGCCGAGGACGACGAAGACGAGCAGGGTGACCATCACGTTGGCGTAGGTCAGGTGTTTCCGGATCTCCAAGGCCTAACGACAATACCCGGCCGTCCAAATACGATCGTCGCGTGACCGATGTCGATGAGCGCCAGGCGAGGCTCGAGTTCTTCGGGGAAGCCTGCCGGCGGCTGCACGAGCGCTACGTGTCGCTGACCCGGGGGGAGCCCGCTTCCTACATCCCCGAGCTCGCCTCCGTCGAGCCCGATCTGTTCGCGATCGCCGCCGTCACCGTCGACGACCGCCACGTCGACGTCGGTGACAGCGGGCACCCGTTCACGATCCAGTCGATCTCGAAGCTGCTGCTCTACGGCCTCGCGCTGGAGACGCACGGGCGCGACTACGTGCTCGCCCGCGTCGGTGTCGCCCCGACCGGCGAGAGCTTCAACTCGATCGAGCTCGACGAACACGACAACCGGGCGCCGAACCCGATGGTCAACGCGGGCGCGATCGCAATCACGGACATGGTTGCCGGCGACGGCCGCGACGCTCGCATCGAGACGATGCGCGACATGTACGAGCGCTACCTCGGGCGCCGGCCTGAGCTCGACCGCGAGGTCTGGTCCTCGGAGCGGGCGACAGCGAACCGCAACCGTGCGATCGCCTACCTGCTGCTCAACGAGGGGATCATCGCCGACCGCGTCGAGGAGACCCTCGATCTCTACTTCGGACAGTGCTCGGTGCTGGTCACCGTCGACGACCTCGCCGTGATCGGAGCGACGCTCGCCAACCACGGGCGCCATCCGCGGACGGGCGAGCAGGTCGTGCGGCCCGAGGTGGTGCGCGACATGCTCACGGTCGCCCTCACCTGCGGCATGTACGACTACGCCGGCGAGTGGGCCTTCTCGGTCGGGCTGCCGGCGAAGAGCGGGGTAGGGGGCGGCATCGTCGGTGTCATCCCCGGCGTCGGCGGGCTCGCGGTCTTCTCGCCGCGACTCGACGAGCACGGCAACAGCGTTCGCGGGCTCCGCACCTTCGAGGAGCTCTCCGAGGAGTTCCGCATGCACCTGTTCGATCCCGACCGGCCGTGGACGCAGTCGGGTGGGGCGGACGGCGGCCAATAGACTCGGCCGCCGGCAGCCGCATTGGCGGGAGACGAGAGAAAGGCGACACACTTGGCTTTGAAGACGGACATTCCGACCCGCGCCGAGCTCGAGCAGCTCCTGACCGAGCGCGACTCGGCCTGCGTCTCGATCTATCTGCAGACATCGCCGATCACACAGGACGCCGATCGCGCCCGGATCGAGCTCAAGAACCTCGCGGCGGAGGCGGCGCGCGAGCTCGAGCGGGCCGGTCACGACAAGCACGAGACAACCGCAATCGCCGGGTTCCTCGACGGGCTGCACGAGGACGAGTTCTTCTGGGCCCAGCAGTCGAACAGCCTCGCCGTGTTCGTGACGCGCGGCGGTATCCGCACGTTCAGGCTCCCGAACAAGCTCTCGGACATGGTTGAGGTATCGGATCGCTTCCACGTCAAGCCGCTGCTTCGTGCCGTCACCTTTCCCCAGTCCGCCTTCGTGCTGGCCCTGTCGCAGAACGCGGTCCGCCTGCTCGAGGTCGCCGCCGACGCGCCGGCAGCGACCCTCGACGTCCCCGATCTCCCCGCCGACGCGGCGAGCTCGGTCGGTAAGGCCTCGATCCGCGACCGTTCGCCGCAGGGGAGGATGCAGGGATCGGAGGGTCACAAGGTGCGGCTGCACCAGTACGCGCGCCGCGTCGACGAGGCGCTGCGGCCGATCCTCGGCGGCCACCGCCAGCCGCTGATCTTGGCGGCGACCGAACCGCTCGAGTCGATCTTCGCGGCCTCCTGCTCCTACCCCAACCTCGCGGCCGAGGTGATCCGCGGCAATCCCGACGACGCTACCGATGCCGACCTCGCCGAGGCGAGCCGCCCGATCCTCGACCGGATCTACGCCGGTCAGCTCGACGCGCTCAGGTCGCTGTACGAGCAGCGGGCGGTTCAGGGCAGAGCCAGCGACGACCTCGCCTCGATCGCCCGCGCCGCCACCTTCGGCGCCGTCGAGGTGGTCCTGCTCGACATGAACGAGACGATCCCGGGAACGATCGACCCCGACACCGGCGAGCTCACGCTCGACGATGAGGACGACGCCGTCAACTACGGCGTCGTCGACGAGATCGCCCGCCGCGTCCTGCTGACGCGCGGCCGCGCGCTCGCCGTCCGCACCGAGGACGTCCCCGGCTCAGTGCCGGCCGCCGCGATCCTGCGTTACCCGGTCTGAGGGCTGATCCGGAGCGAGCCCGATGCATCAGCTCACCTTCGTCGAGCCCGGGACCGTCAGTTGGGAGGAGGCGCGAGACCCGACCCTGTCCGAGCCGGGTGCGGCCCTGGTCCGTCCGCTCGCCGTCGCGCGATGCGACCTCGATCTGGCGATGGCGGCGTATGGGATCTTCCCGGGCCCGTTCGCTGTCGGTCACGAGACGGTCGCCGAGGTCGTCGAGGTGGGGGAGGGGGTGGCTGCGTTCGCGCCGGGCGACCGCGTGATCGTCCCCTTCCAGGTCTCGTGTGGAAGCTGCCCGGCCTGTGGCGGCCGCCGCTTCGCTGCCTGCGAGCCGTACAAGGCGAAGGCCGGCGCCGCCTTCGGGTTCGGGGAGGCGGGCGGAGGTCACGGCGGCGCGGTCGCGGACCTGCTGCTGGTCCCCGCCGCCGACCACATGCTGGTCGCGGCGCCGCCGTCCCTCCCGGACGCCGTCGCCTGCACCCTTCCCGACAACGTCCTCGACGGCTACCGGGCCGTTGCGCCGGGGCTCGAGGCGTACCCGGGCGAGGAGGTGCTGATCGTCGGCGGCGCCGCCCCGTCAATCGGCCTCTACGCCGTCACCTCGGCCTTTGCGCTCGGGGCCGGAGCCGTGCGGTTCGCGGACTCCGACCCGGAACGGTGCGCAGCGGCGGAGGCGCTCGGCGCGGTGATCGAGGAGGTTGACGGCGACTGGCCGCGGCGATTCGACCGGGCCCTGATCGTCGTCGACAACGTGCTCGAGCCGGAGGGGCTGCTCGCAGCCGTGCGCTCGACCGACGGCTACGGCTTCTGCACCAGCGTCGCGATCCATTTCGGCGAGACCACACCGATGCCGCTGCTGGAGATGTACACGCGCGGGATCACCTTCCACGCGTCCCGTGCCGACTCACGGCGCCTGCTCCCCGAGGTTCTCGATCTGGTCGAGGCCGGCGAGCTCGACCCCGCGGCGGTGCCGACGACGACCGTCGGCTGGGAAGCCGCGGACGAGGCATGGCTGGAGCCGGCGCTCAAGCTCGTCGTCGAGCGCTGAGCCGCGCGAGCGCGCTGCAGCCGGGGCGCGCGGCGCGCGCCCCTCAGCCGATCAGGTGGATCTCGCCGTCGCGGATCTCGACCGGGTAGGTCTTCAGCGAGCGTGCTCCGGCCGTTGCCTTGATCGCCCCCGAAAGCGGCTTGAACGCTCCTTGCGGGCCGCGGGTCATCTTGCCGGTGCCGACGTCGTAGCGGGCTTGATGCCACGGGCACTCGAGGCACCCGTCCTCGGCCACCCGGCCCTCACCGAGCGAGGCGAGCAGATGCCGGCAGCGATTCGAGACCGCGAACGGCTCGCCGCCGCTGATCCCGACCGCGAGCGCGCCGTGGCTGTCGGTTTCTACGACGGTCACCTGCGCGGGGCCGAGGCTGTCGACGCTGACCAGGGGCTGTGATCGGTTCGGGTCCGTGGCGATGCAGCTGAATATGGCAGATGAGCGTCGTTCCGTAGCTTGTGAGCGTGCCAATCCACCTCGAGATCTGGTCCGACATCGCCTGTCCCTGGTGTTACGTCGGCAAGCGCCGCCTCGAGCGGGCGCTCGAGGGATTCGAGCATCGCGACGAGGTCGAGGTGACCTGGCGTGCGTTTCAGCTCGACCCCGATGCGCCGCGATCCCGTCCCGAGGGCTACGCGGAGCTGCTTGCCCGCAAGTACGGGGCGAGCGAGCAGGAGGGCCGCGCGATGCTCGAGCAGATGACCTCGATGGGGGCGGCGGAGGGGATCGAGATGCGCTTCGACCTGGTCCGGCCGGCGAACACCTTCGACGGGCACCGCGTCGTCCACCTGGCGGCGACGCTCGGTGCCCAGGCCGAGATGGAGGAGCGGTTGATGCGCGCCTACCTCGGCGAGGGCGAGCTGATCAGCGACCGCGGCACCCTGCGGCGTCTGGCGGTCGAGGTCGGGCTGCCGGAAGACCGCGTCGGCGAGGTGCTCGGAGGTGATGAGTTCGCCGATCGGGTAGCGGCCGAACGCGAGCTCGCGGCCGGCTTCGGGATTCGCGGAGTGCCCTTCTTCGCGGTCGAGCGCCAGCTCGGCGTGACCGGGGCGCAGCCGGTCGAGACGATGGCGGCGCTGCTCGAAGAGTCCTGGCAGCGCTTCGGCACTCGGGCCGCCTAGGCACCTGGGCAGCTGGCACCTTAGGCGCGGGCGCCGGTCACCTCGATCTCGAACGAGGCCGACCAAGAGCCGCCCGGCTCGACCACGGTCAGCCCCGGACCGCCCGTGAGCAGCGCGTTCGTGGGCGCGGTCATCGGCTCGTAGGCGATCAGCTCCTCGCCCGGTGGCGCGTAGAGCTGCGCGTACCCGAACCCCGCGCCGAACCGGACTTCGATCCGCCGCGTGTCGTCCCAGAGCGCAAACGCGTCGCCCGCGGCGGGGGCGACGAAGGCGTCGTCGAAAGTGCGGGCCCCGAGCGGGCCGGTGAGCGGCTGCGACGGCTCCCGGGCCCCCGTCGGGATACCGCGCTCGTCGAGCACGAGCCGCTCGCTCA
Organism: uncultured Solirubrobacterales bacterium; assembly: GCA_963793415.1. Lineage (GTDB taxonomy): Bacteria > Actinomycetota > Thermoleophilia > Solirubrobacterales > 70-9 > CAXMST01. The sequence goes on from CAWCAC010000002.1 coordinate 950,536, forward strand.
GCGGCACCGAGATCTGCCAGCGCTCGCGCCGCGACCCCGGCAGGGCGAAGTAGGGGTGGAAGCCGAACGCGACTGGGACCGGGGAGCCGGAGTCGGCGTCGATCGTCGTCGTCATCGTCAGCAAGGGTCCCGAGGCCCGGGCCTCGAGACGGAGCAGGTGCGGGAACGGGAACCCCGCCGTCAGCGGGCCGCCGGGCTCGAGCCGGAACGCGGCCGCCAGCACCGCCCCCGGGTCCGACTCGGCGTGCCGCTCGACGCTCCAGCCGGGGGCCGCGGTCAGCAGCCCGTGGATCGGTAGGCCGTCGCCGTCGAGCTTCGGAGGCGGCTCGGCCCGGCTCACGTCGACGGCGGCCCCGGCGACCTCGAAGCGGGCGCCGGCGAGCCGATTGGCCCACGGGTACAGCAGCGGGATCCCCATCGTCGAGCGTTGCTCGACGTAGCCGGCGAGCCCGTGCCTGAGGCCGAGGACCTGCTCGCCGCGATGGCGCAGCGAGCAGCAGACCATGCCGGCCCCCGGCGCGAAGGCGGCCTCGAGCGGATCGTCTCCGCCGGAGCCGATCAGCAAGGCGGGAATGCCCGAGATGGTGTCGCTGCTGACCACGGCAAGGATCATCCCGCAGGGAGGTCGGCATGCGTGACCGTCGCCGGTCCGGGTATCAATTGAGTAGATGACTGCAGCCACCACGACGCTCGGCGACCGCGAGATCCACCGGATCGGCCTCGGCACCAACCGGCTCGAGCACACCGCCAAGAACGTCGCCTTCCTCGGCGAGGCGGCGGCCGCGGGCCTCGACTTCATCGACACCGCTCATCTCTACGCGAGCGGGGCCAGCGAGACGACGATCGGCGCCGCCTTCGGCGATAAGCCCGGCCGACCGCTGATCGCGACCAAGGGCGGCTTTCTGGCCAACGACCAGGACAAGCTGCGGGGCGAGCTCGAGACGAGCTTCGAGCGCCTGCGGACGGAGACGATCGACCTCTACTACGTGCACCGGCTGCACGGAGACGCGCCGCTCGAGCAGACGCTCGCCCTGCTGCGCGAGTACGTCGACGCCGGCCGGATCCGCCACGTCGGCCTCTCCGAGGTGACGATCGGGGAGATCGACCGGGCCGCCGCCGTCGTTCCGATCGCCGCTGTCCAGAACGAGTACAGCCTCGGCGAGCGCAAGCACGACGAGGTGATCGACTTCTGCGAGCTGCAGGGGATCCTGTTCGTGCCGTTCTTCCCGCTGCGGGGCGAGAAGTCCCGAGCCCTGACCGAGATCGCCGATCGCCGTGGCGCGACGCTCAACCAGATCAAGCTCGCGTGGCTGCTGCACCGGTCGCGGTGCGTCGCCCCGATTCCCGGCACGCTCTCGATCGAGCACCTGCGCGAGAACCTCGCCGCGCTCGAGATCGAGCTCAGCTCCGACGAGTTCGAGCACCTCGCGGGCTGAGTCCGGGCCGCGGCGCGCCTCGCCGCTAGTGGACGAGGACCTTGAGCAGGACGATGCCGCCGCCGAGCGCGACCGCAATCGCGGCTGAGAGGATCACCCCGCGCAGCGGCGCGCCGCCCATCCGCGCTGCGTAAGCGCCGGCGGCAGCCAGCTCGGCGAGCGCGAGGATCATCGCCGCGAGGATCGAGGCATTGTCCGGGATGACCTCGATTGCGCCGAGCGCCAGGACCAGGACCAGCGGCATCGTCACCTCGACCAGCGGCCAGTCGTGGTGCAGAACCTCCCGGATCTCGGGCCGTTTCAGCATTCGCCGGTGCTCCATCGACCTCGCGAGGACGCGCGCGTAGACATGGGCGAGCCAGAAGACGATTCCGGTGACCAGCACCGTGACGCCGATCAAGCCGGCGTTCGAGGATTCGTACTCGCGCGAGACGGCGATCACCGAGGTCGCCAGGATCAATCCGTAGATGCCTTCGGTGACGCTGCCCGTCGTGCGGAGGACCCGTGGTCCCCGGCGGTGCGGCTCGGTGGAAGTGCTCACGGTCCTCCAACCTAGATGAACGGGCAGCGACGACGGGCTCCGTCGAGCCGCGGTCCGACGTCGGAAGCCAGGGACGGCGCCCCTAGGGTCTACTTCTCGCCGCTGAGCCGGCCGAGGTAGCGGAGGGCCGACTCTTTGCCCTCGGGGTCGGCGAGACCGGCCATCAGGCCGTCGGCATCGGACCAGCTGCGCGCGGAGCCAACCATGCCCTGGGTGACCGCGTCGACGTGCCGCTTGGTCGAGAGCAGCGCCAGACGGGGCTTGCTCGCGAGCGTGGCAGCAAGCTTCTCGACGACGCCGTTGAGCTCGTCGGCGGGGACGACCCTGTTCAGGAACCCGGCTGCGAGCGCCTCCTCGGCGTCGAACGGGCGGCATGTCATGACCAGCTCCTTGGTCAGGGCCGGGCCGATGTCGCGGACGAGGCGGGGGATGCCGCCCCACGCGAGCGGGATCCCGAGGTCGATCTCGGGGATCGAGAACGTCGTTCCGCGGGCGGCGATTCGCAGGTCGCAGGTGCCCGCCAGCACGAAGCCGCCGCCGACACAGTGGCCCTGGATCGCAGCGATCGTGACCGCGTCGATGCGCTCCATCGCCTCGGCCATCAGCCGTCCGGCGTCGGCATCCTCGCGCACCGGCCGATTCGCGCCGGAGGCTCCCGGGCCGGCGAAGGCGCTGATGTCAGCGCCGGCCGAGAAGGCACGCCCCGCGCCTGCGACCACGATCACCTTGAGGCCGGGCTGCTCGTTGAACCAGGCAGCGGCACGGGCGAGCTCGCGCAGCGTGCGCGGACTGAGGGCATTCAGCTTCTCGGGGCGGTCGAGGCGGAGGGTGCCGCGCTCGCCGTCGACGCCGACCTCGATGTCTTCGTAGTGAGGGAGCTCCATGGTGAGGGCGCTGATGCGATCCCGTGCAGGTCGCTTCAGAGGTCCTGCGGCTCCTGATCGGTCTCCTCCGGCACGTAGCCGGTGCCGCCACAGTTTTCGCAGTCCCCGGACTCGGTGACGCCGCTGCCGTCGCAGACGGGGCACAGCATCCGGCTCTCGTCGGCCGCCAGGTCGTCCTCCGCCGCATCGAGCTCGTCGCGTTCCTCGCTGGCCATCGAAAACCTCCCGGTCGGTGTGGTCGCCTTCGGCGCTGAGGCTATCCGAGCCGCCGCGGCCCGAATCGGTGGGGACTACCGAGCCGCTCCGGTAGCCGGTCGCAGCTGCGGACGGCTTGCCCGGCGCCGGTACGGTTGAGGCGTGGGCACTTCCACCGACAGCTTCCGCCGGGCGCTCGAGTCGGGCGCCCCGATCCTGACCGACGGCGGCATCGAAACCGAGATCATGTTCGGCACCGACTTTCCGATGGATCCGGACCTGCAGGTCGGGGCGATGGTTCTCGACCCCGAGGGCCTGCCGCTGATCCGCGGCGTCTACGAGGGATACGTGGCCGATGCCGAGACCGCCGGCGTGCCGATCGTGATCGGGACGCCGACCTTCCGCGCCTCCGCCAACTTCGCGACTGCGGCGGGCCGGGCCGGGGACGCCGCCGCGATCAACGGCGCCGCCGTCGGCATGCACCGCGAGATCGCCGACTCCTCGCCGGTCGAGGTCTTCGTCGCCGGTGTCCTCGGCCCGGCCGGGGACGCCTATACACCTGAGGTTGCCCTCGCTCGAGAGCCGGCCCGTGCCTACCACTCCGAGCAGGCGCAGCTGCTGGCCGATGCCGGCGCCGACTTCCTCTTCGCCGCGACCTTCCCGTCGGTCGAGGAGGCGATCGGGGTCGGCAGTGCGGCGACGGCGACGGGGTTGCCGAGCGTCGTCTCCCTCGTTCTCGATGGCCAGGGCCTCGTTTTGGATGGGACCACGCTCGGCGAGGCGGTCGCGCGCCTCGACGCAGCGATCGATCCGCCGCTCGCCTACGTCTCGATCTCCTGCGTGCATACGAGCGTCGCCGAGAAGGCCCTCGCCGAGATCGCCGGATCGGATCGGGTGCGCGAGCTGAAGGCGAACGGGTCGCGGCTCTCGGCGATGGAGCTCGTCCAACTCGACCATCTCGATTCCGACCCGCCCGAGGCCTTCGCGGACGCGATCTGGGGGCTGCACGAGCGTTTCGGGTTGCAGGTGATCGGCGGCTGCTGCGGTACCGGTACGGATCACATCGCTGCGCTCGCCGAGCGGATCGCCGGCGACTCCTAGCTGCAATGCCCCGCCGCGACTTCGAGATCAACGGGTACGTCGTCGCTCAGCTCCCGAATGGGCCGTTGATCGTTGCGTTGCTCGCGGCCCTGGTCGGGCTCTTCCTCGACGACGGCTCCACCGGCGACGATGTTGCCCGCTCGATCTTCTACGTCGGGCTCACGGTCTGGGCCTGGGAGGAGGCGGACAGCGGTGTCAACGGCTTTCGCCGGGCGCTCGGGGTCGCGGGCCTCGCCTTCGTCGTCGTCCGCGTCGCCCAGGGCTTCGCCTGACGCTCAGGGCCGGCGTGGCAGGTCCCGCAGCTGCTGGGCCGGTGTGAAGAAGTTCCGGTAGGCGAGGGTCGTCGAGACCAGCGCCGAGATCGCGACCGCGCCGAGCAGCACGTAGAGCAGGATCAGCTGCAGGCGGACTGCGTCGGTCGGATCGGCGCCGGCGAGCAGCATGCCCACCATCGTGCCGGGGAAGAAGATCAGGCCGGTCGTCTTCGTCGAGTCGACAAGCGCGATCGTGCCCGAGCGCAGCGCCCGTCGTACGCTGGGTTCCGCTGCCTGCCGAGCGGTTGCGCCGAGCGCGAGAGTCGCTTCGATTCGTCGCTCGTCGCCGCGCATCTCATCGCCGAGGCGGTTCAGGGCAACGGCCGACGCGGTCATCGCATTGCCGATCACCATGCCGCCGACCGGGACCAGATAGCGCGGCTCGGCAGGAAAGATCCCGAGCGCGAGAACCAGTCCGAGGGTGGCGACGGCCGAGAGCGTCAGCGCGATCGCGAGCGGTGCCAGCGCCCCGGGCACGTGACGGGCGCGCGCTCGCGCGGTCCAGGCTCCGAACCCGACCATGACGGCGAGTAGCGCCACGACCATCAGCAGGCTGTCCTGCTCGAAGATCGCGGCGATCACGAAGCCGACTGCGGTCAGCTGCAGGAAGCTGCGAACCACGGCGATGCCGATGTCCCGCTCCAGGTCGGCTTGCCGCCAGCGTGAGATTCCGGCGGCGATCGCGACCAGGGCCAGCGAGGCGACGACCTCACCGAGGGTGACGTCGATCGTGTTGCTCACGTCGCCATCTCCGCCACCGGGCCCTCCTCGACGAGCCTGCCGCCGTCGATCCGGACGATCCAGTCGGCGAGCCGCGCGGCCTGAGCGGGATCGTGGGTCACGATCACGATCGACGCACCCACCCGCTCCCGCAGGTCGGCGACGGTCTGCTCGATCGAGTCTCTCGCCCGCTCGTCGAGGGCCGACGTCGGCTCGTCGAGCAACAGCACCTCGGGTCTGGAGGCGAGAGCGCGGGCGATCATCGCCCGCTGCTGCTCGCCGACCGACAGGCGGTCGACCTCGCGCTCCGCGAAGGAGGGATCGAGTCCGGCCAGGCCCAGTAACCGCCCCTCGTCCGCCTCAAGCCCGGCGATCCCAGCAGCGAACCGGAGGTTGTCCGCGACCGTCCCATCGAGCAGCGCCGGAAGCTGCGGGACGAGCGCGACCCGACGGCGCAGCGTGAGCGGGTCGAGCTCGCGCGTGTCGGTGCCGCGGAATCGCACGCTGCCGCTGTCGGGGTCGGAGAGCCGGTCGAGGAGCCGCAGCATCGTCGACTTCCCCGAACCCGAGGGACCGACGATCGCGCTGACTCCCTCGGGCATCGCTGCCGTCAGTGCCCGCAGCACGGGCGTGCCGCCACGCCGCAGCGAGGCCTGATCGAACTCGAAGAGCACGGGGCCATTATGTGCCGGTCTCTGCGTCGTCGGCCGCGGCAGCGCCGTTTAGTGCCGCGACAGCGCGGCCCGGGCAATGATCGCGTCGGCGAGGCTGTCGGCGGCTTCTGGCGCGTGGTCGAAGTAGAGGTTCGGCTCGATCGCCTCGAGCTCGAGCAGTACCGGCCGCCCGGACGGGTCGCGGAGCATGTCGACGCGCGCGATCAGCGGCGTCGTCACGAAGCGACGGCGGATCGCGCCGAGCGTCCGGCCGGCGAGCTCGATCTCGTCGGCGTCCGCCTCGCCGGCCACGACGAGGCCCGGGTCGTACATCCGCTCCGCCACTCCGAGGCCGTCCTCGCGGACGGGCGCGACCTCGTCGGGGCGCAGGACCGGCGCCTTGCGCAGCACATGGCTGACCTCGCCCGCGATCGTCACGACGGCGGTCTCACCGGTGGTCTCGACCGTCGGGAGGAACGGCTGCACCATCGCGGTCCCGCCGCGGGCGCAGATCCGCTCGATCAAGGCCCTGCCGGCCTCGGCGGAGGCGGGGCCGAAGCGCCCGGTGTCTCGCGCGCCCGCGGAAACGGTCGGCTTGACCACGACCTCGGTGACGATCGCCGGGGCCGGCTCGCCCGGGTGCACGTATGTCGTCTCGACGACGGGGACGCCGTCGTCGCCGAGGTCGCCGAGGTAGTGCTTGTCCGAGTTCCACTCGATCAGTGCCGGCGAGTTCTCGAGCGGCGCGCGGACACTTCGCACCCACTCGACGAACTCTCCGTGCCGCAGGGCGTAGTCCCACGGCGAGCGGGCGACCACCAGATCCGGAGAGCTCCAGTCGGTGTCCGCGTCGGTCCAGGGCACATAGGCGACCTCGGCGCCGCGCTCGCGCAGCTTGCCGAGCAGGAGCTGGTCCTCCCACCCGAACTCGGCCGGCATCCCCTCGAAGGTCGCGACAGTGATCCGCACCGGCCTGCGCTGCGCTTCGCTCAGGCCTGCGGCCCCGCGCTCTCCGGCTCGGTGGCCTTCGCCAGCAGTCGCTCGATCGGGACGACTTCGAGCGCGCGCTCGTGCGTTGCCGCGAGGACGACGGGCGGGGCGCAGCCCGCGTCGTCGGCCTCGAGCCATCTACCCGCGCATACGCACCAGCGGTCGCCGGGCTCGAGGCCCGGGAAGCCGAACTGCGGTTGCGGGGTCGAGAGGTCGTTGCCGGCGCGGCGGCTGAACTCGAGGAACTCGTCGCTGACGATCGCGCAGACCGTGTGGCTGCCGGCGTCCTCGGGTCCGGTCGCGCAGCAGCCGTCGCGGAAAAACCCGGTCAGCGGCTCGGCCGAGCACCCGAGTAGCGCGCCGCCGACGACGTTGGTGTCGGGATCCCTGGCCACACCCCGATTGTTGCGCAGGCCGACGGAGTTGTCGCGGCGCTCCGGCTCGCGTTGCCTCATCGGCGCGCTGGTAAGGAGGAGCTCCAGTGTTCCTCGAGCGTGTTCTCGAAGTCGTCGAGGGCCATCGACAGCATCTCCGCCTGCAACCGCAGCGCAGTCGGCTGGCCCTCATCGCTCGCCTGCCCGATCAGCTCCCGGAGGAAGGCGCGCAGGTCATCGCGGGTAGCGCGATCCTCAGCGGACTGGAAGTAATGGGTGATCGGAATGTGGATGAGATCGCGCCGGACAGCGACGGTCTGCTCGCTGAACGAGGCCAGCATCCGCTCGAGCAGCTCCGGCTCGGAGGCGGCGAGCGGCTCACCGAGCCGTCGCTCTGCTTCGCGGAGTAGATGCACTTCATGGGTCAGCGTTTCGCGCCGTCGAAGCGCGCCATAGATCGAGACGAGCCAGGAGATGCTCGCCGTGAGCAGGCCGAGCCCGAACAGCGTCTCGATCGGTCCCAGAATCCGCAACAGGTCGCTGCCCGGGGAGATGTCGCCGTAGCCGAGACTCGTGAGGTTGACCAGCGACACGTAGACGGCGTCGACTAGCGAGTCGTGCTCGGCGGGCACGAGGCCGCCGGCGAACTGGAATCCCTCGGGCATCTGCGGGAGGAACACGAGGGCCCAGCCGATTGCCAGCATCGCGGTCCAGCTCGCGAGCACCGCGATGTACCCCAACGGTCCCGCGTAGACGGGCGCCGCTCCTCTGCCACCGAGGCGGTGGGCGGCGAGCCAGACACCGTGCGCAATCATGTTCCCGAGCACTCCTCGGCCGCTCGGATTGAAGAGCGTCTCGAAGATGTCGCGCAGGGCGACCCCGATCAATGCGACGCCGGCGAGTGTGAGTACGAGGTCCACCGGACGAGGCTATCCGGAGAGCCCCGACACCTCAGGCCTCGTCGGATCGAGCGTGTCGCCCTCAGCCGAGCTTGCGGCTGCCGATCGGGAAGACGTCGCCGATCGCCCAGGCCTCGATGCGATCAGGCAGCGCGGTTCCCGCCGGCAGGGTCAGCTCGAGCCCGGCGATGCGCCCGTCCCGGCTCCGGGTCTCGGTCAGCGCGTTGTAGTCGAGTGACAGCGGCGCGCCCGTCGCCCCGTCGGTGAGCAGCACGTCGGCGGTGTGGCGCTTCGTCCCGAAGGCTGCATCTGCGGCGAGCTCGAAGCGGACCGAGACCGATCCGTCCGTCCCCGCGGTGGGCCGCTGCATCTCGATCGAGCGCAGCCGCACGCCCTTACGCCTCCGGTTCGCGGGGCCGCGGTAGCCGCTGGTCAGATAGGAGCCGGAGGCGATCAGCTTGTCCTCGTCGTTGCAGAGGCCGGCGACCAGCAGGGCGCCGCCGAGGTTGGGGACCTCGGGACAGTTCACCTCGCCGTAGACGGAGGCGCCGGAATCGATCTCGAGGTCGTCGCCGAAGCCGCCCCGGAAGGCGAGCTGCTCGAGCGGCACCGGACCAAACGTGAACAGCAGCTCGAAGCCGCGCTGATCGAGGACGATCGAGTCGCCGTCGTAGCGGCCGCTGAGCGGGAAGGCGAACTCGCTGCCGGGATCGGCGACGCGGGTCCCGTGTCTGTCCTCGCGCGATCCGATCACCCAGAGCAGCAGCCTGCCGCTGTGCTTCGTCTCCTTGGTCCGCTCGAGCGAGCCGACGATCCAGTCGTAGCTGTCGAAGCCGATCTGGTTGACCGACGGCAGCAGGGTCGGCAGCGGCAGCGAGAGCCGTCTGAGGTTGAAGGCGCCGACCTGATCGGCTTGCGTCCCCAGCGCCGGCACGGCGCCGCGACGCTTCGTCCTGAAGCCGATCCGATCCGAGAACGAGCCGTCGCCGTCGCCGGCGATTGCGTAGTCGCCCGCGAGATCGATCCGGTACTTCGTATCGGGGTCGAGGAAGCCGTCGGGAACGATGTGGAGGTTGCGGCCGTCGGCCGACAGCTGCGCGGAGAACGGGAAGGCGGGGTCGATGCCGCTCACGATCGAGGCGGCGTCGGACTCGGGCTGCATCCGTGCGTTGACGGTCTCGCCGTCGCGTCGGACCACGAGCCGGGCCGTGATCGTGGTCGCGCTCGGCAGCCGGTGCGGGTAGCCCTCGGTTTCGGTCGAGCCGCCTGCGGTGACCGGGTAGGTCGCGACGACGTCGTCGGCAAAGAGCTCGCCCGGGCCGGCGTCGCAGCGCTCGTCGCGGCGCCCGGCGTCGCCGAGGCAGTAGTCGTAGGGGACGTGGTGGAGGAAGCCGGCCTCGCCCGCGATCCAGATCCCCCGCTTACCGAGCGCTGGGCTCGCATTGAGGTCGTTGCGATCGCGCAACGCCCTGCTCTTCGGGGTCGTGTCGTAGGACCAGCGGCGACTGCCGTCGGCGGTGTCGATCGCGTAGAGGCGTCCGTTGGAGGAGCCGACGTAGAGGATCCTGCCCTGCTCGCCCTGTGGCGGCATTCCGAGGACCGGTGAGGATCGGATCGGATCGCCGGTGTCGTAGCCCCAGATCAGATCGCCGTCGGGGGAGAGCTTGTAGATCGAGCCATCGGCGGAAGCGGTGTAGATCGCGACGGTCTCGCCGGCCTCGTTCTCCTCGAGTGCCGCCGAGGGGTAGATGTGGTCGCTGGTCTTGAAGCGCCAGCGTTCGGCGCCCGTCTCGGGATCGAGCGCGTAGAGGTTGCCGTCGAAGGAGCCGAGGTAGACAGTGCCGTCGCCACCGATCGCGGCAGAGGCGGCGTTGAAACCGATCGTCTGCTTGCTCCACAGCGATGAGCCGTCGGACTCGATCCCGTACAGCTTCGTGTCGACCGATCCGAAGAAGATCCGCCCCTCGCCGTCGATCGCCGCTGCCGACCAGACCGAGTTTCCGGTCGGGAAGTTCCAGAGCTCGTGCCCGGTCGGGTCGATCGCGTACATGCCGCCGCCGGTATTGCCGGCGTAGAGCGTGCCGCCGGGGCCGATCACGACGTTGCCCTCCCACCAGTTGACGATCTGACCGCCCTGCGGCGGCTTCTCGGTCCGGAACCTCCAGACGATCCGCTGCTTGCGCGAGAGCCCGGCCTTGCCCGGGTCGCGGAGCCTGTAGATGTGCTCGTCGGCGGAGCCGAAGGTCAGGGTCGGCCCGCCGGCCAGCTCGTCGGGGGCGCCGAGCGTGGCGGCCGAGTCGATGATCTCTCCCGTCTTCAGCTTCCAGCGCAGCGCGCCGTGCCTGTCGATCGCGTAGAAGCGGCGGTCGGCGGAGCCGAAGTAGGCTGTGTCCTCGCCGTCGATGACCGGGGTCGAGAAGACGCCCTTGCCTGTCTCGAACCGCCATGGCTCCGCGCCCACTCTGAGCCTGGCGCTGATCGGGGAGGCGCCGGTGTTGCGGCGGTCGCGGCGCATCGCGGGCCACGGCGAGCTCTTCAACACCGGCGTGTCGTAGCTGTAGCTGCGGGTCGCCGCCGCCTCGTCCGCGCTCAGCGCTGAGGCCGACGTCGCCAGTCCGACGACGGCCGCGAGACCGGCGAGCAGGGCAAGGCGCAGCGCCCTCATCGCGAGAACCCCGGGCCGAGCCGCTGCAGACAGGCCCGCTGTCCGTTGCGGGCGCCGATCTCGACGGCGTGACGGCGCTCGCCGGGGCGGCCGTGGGCCTGGGGGTTGCGCCAGCGCACGCCACGGCCGTCGCCGACGGCGAAGAGGCCGCCCCGCAGCGCCGCGTAGTCGACCCTGTTGAAGCGGACGAGCTTCTCGTTGAGGTGCCCGAGCCAGGCGCCGGCGAGGCAGTCCGCGTTGAGCTCGGACTCGATCGTGAGCGGGAACTCGCGATCGATCCCGAGCCGATCCTGGACGAGGTGCCCGTACTCGTGCCCGAGCACGAACATCACGGCGACGTCGCCGATCCGCCTGTAGAGGTCCCCGTAGACCCAGCGGCCGTCCCAGGAGATCCGCTCGGCACCGGTGCAGTACTGGGCGTTGTAGACGCCGACGGGCCTGCCTCCGCAGCCGGGGTCCTGGCGGCGACTCCAGTACGAGATCAGCCGGCTCGGTGGGCCGGGCTCAGCGCCGAGGTCGGGAAGCTGGTTGTTCCAGAACTCGTTCAGGAGGCGGAAGCTGCCGAGCACGAGCCGCCTGTATCCGCGGGGGCCGAGGTCGTTCTGGATCGGAGGGAGCTGCTCGCCGTCGATCCGCTCGCCGGCTGCCTGCGCCCGCTCGGACCCGGCCTTCTCAGCCGTGCCGCCGGCGCAGGCGGCTGCGGCGAGTACCAGGATCAGCAGGGCGAGACCGCAGGCGAGCCTCATCTGCGACTCAGTCTTCGGGGTCCCGTGGCTCGATCAGCCCGTAGTTGCCGTCGTAGCGCAGGTAGATGACCCGCCCGCGGCCGCTGGCCTCGTCGATGAAGTAGAGGAAGCGGTGGCTGAGCTCGTTCATCTCGGCGACCACGTCCTCGAGGCTGCGGGGCTCGGGGCCACGGCTCTCCTCACGCACGATCCCGTCCTCGTCCGGCCCCGACCAGCCGGTGCCGACCGGTCCGATCACGCCGACCCTGCCGTCGTCGCGGTGGTAGACGACGGCATCCACGTCCGGGTCGACCTCGCGGTACAGATAGAAGTTGTGATCGAGCATCGCCATCTCCTCGACCGCCTGCACCGCCTCCATGGCGCCCACGGCGATGCTCTTCTGGCGTACCAGCTCGCGCTCCTCGGGCGGCCGCGGGAAGTGGTCGGGGCGTTGTGTCGGCGCGTCGCCGTGGCGCCACTCGCCGTCCGGCTGCGAGGCTCCGCGGTCGCGCTCGGTGACCCGGCGCTCGACGAAGGCCCGCAGCTGACGCTCGAGCCTGTGCGCGAGCCCGTCGATCGCCGCCTCCATCGTGTAGTCGGCGACGTGGGCCCGGACCCTGGTTCCGTCGAGCAGCACCTCGCCCTCGGCCTGAGCCGCGCGTTCGATCCGCGGGTTCGGCTCCTGGTGCAGGACGACGTGCGCCCGCAACAGGCGGGCGTTGACGTAGCGATCCAGGGCCCCGATCTTGTCCGCTGCCAGCGTCCGTGCCTCTTCAGGCACCTCGCCCCTCGCGGTCACGTCTACATCCATGGCCCGAGCCTATGGATGTGCGCCGCCGGAGGATCCGTGACGACTACGCATGGCACCGCGGTCGGCAATACGGATGCCCTTGCACCCGCGCCGAACCTACGCTCGCGGGGCACCCGAAAGATTGAGAGCAACCATGGCCTCCAAGGCAACCCGCCGCCCAGCCCCGACCCGCAAGAAGCCCGCGTCGCGGCCCGCCGCGAAGAAGCCGTCGACTAAGCCCGTCGACCGCCTCGACGACGCGATCGCCGCCGCGCAGGACGCCCTCAAGGAGCTCCGCGGGGACCTCTCGCGCGGCCGCCGCGACCTCGTCAAGGACATGGACCGGACGCTGAAGGACGCGCGCACCAACCTGCGCCGGGTGCGCGGCACGCTCGTCGAGGACCTCGAGGAGGTCGGCCGCAAGCTCAGCGGCAAGGACGCTGCGAAGAAGCCGGCTGCGAAGAAGCCCGCTGCGAAGAAGGCCGCCGCGAAGAAGCCGGCTGCAAAAAAGCCCGCCGCAAGAAAGGCCCCGGCGAAGAAGGCCGCCGCCAGGAAGTAGGACGAACGGCTCCGCATGTACGAGATCGATGACAGCGGATCAAGCATCGAGATCATCGTCGAGGACGTCGAGCCGGCGGCGCTCTTCACCGAAAGTCTGCTCGGTCTCAGCGACGTCCTTTCCGAGACAACGAAGGGGACCCCCGTCACCCACGAGGTGCGGCTCGGTCCGGCCGATCTCGAGGGACTGCTGCAGGGCTGGCTGGCCGAGTTGATCCGTCTCGCTGCCGAGGACGGCTTCGTGCCGGAGCGACTCGACAAGGAGCGCCTCGAGAGCACCACCTTCTCGGCCCGTATCGCCGGGGTGCGTGGCGTCCCGCGGGAAGAGATCCGCGCCGTCACCCTCAGCCGCCTCGAGACGCGACGCCTCGACGACGGCGCCTGGGCGGCGCGCGCCACGCTCGCCGTCTGAGGTCTGAGCGGAGGCGCCTAGGCGCCTCCGCTTCGCGTCGGGACCTCCGGCGCCTCGGCCAGCTCCGGCGCTCCGGGCGGGAGCTTCGCGGCCCACTCGCCGTAGCGGCGGCCGAGCGGGCCGGCGCTGAAGCCGTGTAGGAGGACGCTGAGCACGACGGTGAGCAGGGTCGTCAGCACGATCGTGTCGACGTTCTGGAACTCCTGCTCCTGCTCGAGCACGACCAGCGCCAGCACGACGGAGGCGAGCCCGCGAGGGCCGAACCAGCCGATGAAGGCGACCGTCTGCCGCCGCAGGCCCGATCCGATCAGGGCGAGGGCAACGGCCAGCATCCGCACCAGGGTCAGGCTGAGCAGCGCGTAGACGACGATCCCCCAGGTGAGCTGGTCGAAGAGCTCGACCAGTGAGAGCCCCAGCGCGAAGAAGACGAAAGCGGCGACGACAGCTCCCTCCTCGTCCGCGAAGCCGAGCGCCGGCCGGCGCTCGGCCTGCATCAGCGAGCCCGCGGCCAGACCGCCGACGAACGCCGCGATGAAGCCGCTGCCTCCGAGGTGCTCGGTGAAGGTGAACAGCGCCACGGCGACGCCGGCCACGGCCAGCTGCTCCGATCCCGGCGTCGACCAGCCGGCGCTGCGGGCGCGCCGCGTCAGCTCGCCGGCGACCGCGCCGACGATCAGGCCGGCGAGAATCCCGATCCCGATCTTCTCGACCAGCGTCGTCGCCAGGAACGAGCCCGGCGCGAAACCCTCGCTCACGGTCGCGCCGGCCACGAACACGAGCAGGAACGGAACCGCGAGGCCGTCGTTGAGTCCGGCCTCGACGTTGAGCGTCTGGCGGATGAACCGCGGCACACGCTCGTCCTCGACGACGGCGGCGCCGAGCGCAGCATCGGTCGGCGCCAGGATCGCCGCCACGACAGCGCACTCCCAGAAGTCGAGTCCGTCGAGCAGCAGCGCCGCGATCGCGCCGCCGAGCCCGATCGACATCAGCATCCCCGCCCCGAGCAGCCGCAGTGGCGTTCCGGCTCCGCGGCGCAGGCGCCCGAGGTTGACGCGGGACGCATCGGCGAAGAGCACGAGGGCGAGCGCGATCTCCGCCAGCGCCAACAGGATCCCCGCGTCCTCGTCGCCGGGGGTCGGATCGAGAGCGCCCACCAGCGCCACCAGGGCGCCGGCGGCGACGAAGATCATCGGCCTGGTGACCCCGACCCGCTCCGCCCGGGCCGCGACGAGACCGAAGACCGCGAAAACGGCAGCGAAGATTCCGAGCCCCAACATAGGCAGCGAGCCTATTCCGAAGCGGGACGGGCTGGTCGCTGCGATAAGGTTCCGGCGCACCGAGGGGGAAGACCGGGGAACGGGCGCGCCGCCTGCGTGCCAGCGAAAAAGGAGAGAGCTTGATGTCGAGGGGAATCCGCGTAGCTGGCCTGTTCGCCGCTGTCGCCGTGGTCGCAGTGCTGTTCACCGCCGAGGCGGGCGCTGCTTCCAAGTACGTCACGATCAAGGGAGCGCCGGCGGCGGGCCCGAAGCAGTTCGACAAGGTCTTCGTCGAGAAGTTCGGTTCGAAGCAGGCGGACAACGTGCTCGTGCTGATCCCCGGGACCGGCGGTGGCGCCGGCAGCGTCGCCCCGATCGCCCGCGATCTCTCCAAGCAGGTCAAGGACCTGCAGGTCTGGAGCTTCGATCGCCGCGAGCAGGCGTTCGAGGACACCTCGGGGTTCGAGTCCGGCGACGCAGAGGAGGCGCAGGACTACTACCTCGGCTTCCAGTACGACAGGGTCCTTCCGGAAGATGTCCCGTTCGTCTCCGAGTGGGGCTTCGCGACGGAGATGAACGACCTGCATCGCGTGATTGCAAAGGCCTCGAAGGGCGGCCGCAAGGTGATCCTCGGAGGTCACTCCCGTGGCGCCTCCTCGGTCGTCTCCTACGCGGCCTGGGACTTCAAGGGGGATGGGCCGGGGTTCGAGGACCTCGACGGCCTCGTCCTGATCGACGGCGGCCTCGCCGCGTTCGGCCCCGAGGACTTCTCGCTCGAGGACGCGCAGGCGCGTCTGGCCGAGATCGAGGCCGGCGACATGTTCAGCGACCCGCTCGGAGCGGGTCTGCCCGAGGTCGGACCGATCTTCTCCGAGGTGGCGGCGCTGACCGCGCGCGAGGATCCCGACGGCCCCTCGTCGCTGCAGTCGAATCCGATCGTCGCCGGGGCCGGTTTGGCCCCGCCGTATCCGGTCACGAACGAGGGCCTGCTCGGCTACCTGTTCGACAAGACCTACTCTCCGCTCGGCGCGTCGCTGCAGATCCGCGCCGGTGACTTCGGCAGCGGCGATCCGAAGCCCTGGGTCAGCGGTGAGAACACGCCGATCGAGGACTTTGCGAAGGCGTTCGGCCGCGAGCCCGGCAACGCGACCGAGTGGTACTACCCGAACCGCATGATCCTCGACACGGCCGCCGCCAATGCGCTCAAGCGCACGCCCGCGGCGGACTTCCTCGGGCTGCGGCTGTTCAACACCAAGCGAATCGATACGCCGCTGTACGTGTTCCAGACAGAGTTGACTGACGGTGGCGTCTTCGAGGGCGCCAACACGCTGATCGACAAGTCGAAGATCAAGGACGCGAAGCTCGTCGACGGGAGCAAGTCGACCAGCCACCTCGACCCGACCTTGGCGCCGGCGAAGACGAACAAGTTCACGAAGACCGTAAAGCCGTTCCTACGGCAGATCATCAAGAACAAGGAGCGTTGAGCGAAGTGGCATCGGGGGTAACGGGCAGACGGATTGCGGGGGGAGTCCGCACCGCGGCGCTGCTGGCGCTCGCGCTCACCGCACTGGCGACGCTGTGGACGGCGGCTGACGCCTCGGCCAAGGCAGGCTCTTCGCAGCCGAACATCATCGTCATCGAGACCGACGATCAGATCGTCAGCGACCTCGACGTGATGCCCACGGTGAAGAAGCAGATCATCGACCGCGGCACGAGCTTCGAGAACTTCTTCAACTCCTACCCGCTCTGCTGTCCGTCGCGGACGGCGTTCCTCACGGGTCAGTTCGCGCACAACCACCACGTCGAGAGCAACTTCGAGTCGAACGAGGGCGGCTACTACCAGTTCCAGTCGCTGCCCGGCAAGCTCAACGAGAGCAACTCGCTCGGCTCGTGGATGCAGGATGCGGGCTACCGCACGGCGCTCGTGGGCAAGTACCTGAACGAGTACGGCGCCAAGGATCGGACCGAGGTTCCCCCGGGCTGGGACCGCTGGGCCGCATTGATCGACAACTCGACCTACGACTACTTCAACTACGCCATGAACATCGACGGCAAGGTCAAGTTCTGGGGCGACCGCGAGTACGCGGAGTCCCAGCTCGAACTCGCCACGTGGAGCAACGAGACTCCGCCGAACTCCTTCGCGGAGCTGCTCGCGCTGTTCGCGAAGGCATTCGAGCCCTACGACTACTTCGGGACCCAGAAGCCGAGTGACTACTCCATGGACACGAACGGGCGCTACGCGGCGGACTTCGTCGGGAAGGCAGCTCCGAAGAGGAAGCCGTTCTTCCTCTGGTACACGCCGCCGGCCCCGCACGCCGAGGACACCAACCACATCCAGGGCCTGCGCCCGGGGGCGCCGGAGCCCGATCCGCGGCCACCGTACCGCTACCGGCACACCTTCGACGACATGCAGGCGCCGAGGAGCCCATCTTTCAACGAGGCCGACGTCTCCGACAAGGCGGCCAACGTGCGCGACCTGCCGAAGCTGACCGACGCCCAGGTCGACGAGATCGACGCCAACTACCGCGGCCGCCTCGGAGCTGTGTTGTCGGTCGACGATCAGGTCAAGCGGATCCTCAGGCAGGTGCGCCGGGCCGGCGAGCTCCGGAACACCTACATCGTCTACACCTCCGACAACGGCTACATGCAGGGCGACCATCGCCTTCGCAGCTCCAAGTTCCTGCCCTACGAGCCGGGGATCAGGTTGCCCGCGGTCGTCCGCGGCCCCGGCATCGACAAGGGCGCCACCGTCAGCGGCAACGCGATCGACGTGGACTGGGCGCCGACGATCCTCGACATGGCGAACGGCGACCCGGGCCGGGTCATGGATGGGCTCTCGCTGCTCCCCGCTGCGCAGGGGAGAAAGCCCTTGCCCGACCGGGACATCCCGCTCGAGGCCCTGAAGCCTCTGCTCAGGTTCCACACACCGCTCACGGCGTTCGACCTGCCCTTCTATGGCGTGCGAACCGACCGCTACAAGTTCATCCAGTGGTCGTTCGACGAGCGCGAGCTCTACGACCTCGAGAAGGACCCGTTCGAACTCGAGAACCTGGCCGGCAAGCCGAAGTACGCCGACCTCGAGGCGAAGCTGGCAAAGCGCGCCGAGCAGCTCAGCGACTGCGTCGGCGCCGAGTGCCGCTGAGCGCGGTTCCCGGCCCGGCCCGGGTGCTGCCGCAGGCCGGCGCTCAGCGCGCGGTCCAGCCGCCGTCGACCGCGAGTGTCTGCCCGGTCACGTAGGTCGAGGCCTCGGAGGCGAGGAACAGCAACGCCCCGTCGAGCTCATCGATCCGGCCGGGCCTACCGAGTGGAGTTCGCTCGCTCACGAACCGGTCGCCCTCGGCCGTGGCAAGGAACTCCGATGTCATCTCGGTCGGGAACCAGCCCGGTGCGATCGCGTTGACGCGGACGCCGCGATCCGCCCAGCGGACTGCGAGCTCGCGCGTCAGGTTGACGATTGCGCCCTTCGTGGCGGCGTAGGACGGGGTGTCCTCGCCGTCCCCTGCCACCAGCCCGCTGATCGAGGCTGTGTTGACGATCGCGCCGCTGCCACGAGCGAGCATCACGGCCCCGGCCTCGCGCGCGCACGCGTACGCGCCGGTCAGGTTGATGGCCACGACCTCCCGGAAAGAGGCCACTGTCTCCGTGCGTCCGTCCTCCTCGACGGCGATGCCGGCGTTGTTGACGAGCACATCGATCGGCCCATAGGCGTCGGTCGCACCGGCTACCAGGGCTTCGACCGAGGCGTCGTCGCTGACATCGCAGCGGATCGCCAACGCCTCTCCGCCGTCGGAGCGGATTCGCTCCGCGGCCTCCTCGATCCTCTCGGCGCGCCTCGCAGCGAGCACGACGCGGGCGCCGGCCGCGGACAGGGTCTCGGTGAATCGGGCCCCGAGCCCGGCTGAGGCACCGGTGACGAGCGCGACCTTCCCGTCGAGGCGGAAGCGGCGGGTCGGATCCTCGCGCGGCACGTGATCAGGCCTCGGTGTCGCCGGCCACGGCGAACAACGGCCACTGGCCTGGCACGCCCCTGAGCTCGTGAATACCGCGCTCGGAGAACGCCAGCCCCGATCCGATCACGAGATCCCTGACCGTTCCCGTTGTCGTCACCTCGCCCGGGCGCCCGGCCGACTCGGCGCGCGCGGCGATGTGGACCGCGATCCCGGCGATGTCGTCGCCGATCAACTCGCACTCGCCCGTGTGGATACCAGAGCGTGTCTCGAGTCCCAGCGACTTGGTGCTGTCGCGCAGCGCGAGCGCGGCGCGGACCGCCTGGGCCGGGCCGTCGAAGGTCGCAAGAAGACCGTCGCCGGTGCTCTTGATGAAGCGACCGCCGTGGCGGTCGACCTCGTGCCGCCAGCGCCTGCCGCAGTCGTCCAGGCGGTCTCGCCAGGTCCGGTCTCCGAGCTCGGCGGCCAGCCGCGTCGAGTCGACGAGATCGGTGAACAGCACGGTCGAGAGCACGCGCTGCACGGGCGCTGAAGCCGGGCGGCCGGTGAGGAACTCCTCGATCTCGTCGACGACGGCGTCGCCGTCGCCAATCCATGGAATGTGGTCATCTCCGGGCAGCTCCCTGCCGATCGCGTCCGGGATGCCGTCGGCGACCGTCCGGGAGAAGCGTGGCGGCAGCACGCGGTCGCCCTCGCGCCAGATCACGAGCGTCGGGATCCGCACCAGGGGCAGAAGTGCGCGCACGTCGAGCTTGCGATACATCTCCATCAGAGTCCGGGCGGCGCCGGGACCGGCACCCCAGCGCATCAGCTGCGCCCACCAATCGCGCTGCACCGGGTTGCCGGCATCCGACGGCCCCCAGAGGTCGAGGGTGTCGGGATCGCCCCAGCGGTCGCGCATGATCGTCTCGATCCGCTTGAGGCGTTCAGGTGTCAGGCCTTCGGGGTAGTCGGGGGCCCGCGAGAGCCGGGCGTAGCTGCCGAACTGGATCATGTGGCTGATCCGTTCCGGATGGGTCGCGGCGAGCATCGTCGCGGCCGGTC
Source organism: uncultured Solirubrobacterales bacterium (assembly GCA_963793415.1). Taxonomy (GTDB): domain Bacteria; phylum Actinomycetota; class Thermoleophilia; order Solirubrobacterales; family 70-9; genus CAXMST01. The sequence continues at coordinate 970,040 of CAWCAC010000002.1, forward strand.
CACCCTCGGATACGCCGAAGACTGCGGCTCGCTCCGAGCCGACGGCGTCGAGCACGGCGATTGCGTCGGCGGCGATGTTCTCGAGCGTGTAGGCACCGCCGGAGTCGGAGAGCCCCTGGCCCCGCTTGTCGAATGCGATCAGTCGCGAGAACGACGAGATCCGGTCCCAGAAACGGGCCGCGGCCTCGTTCCCGAAGAGGATCCCGAGGTGGCTGACGAACCCCGGCACGTAGAGCAGATCGATCGGCCCCGAGCCGCGGACCGTGTAGGCGATCGACAGGTCGCCGTTGGTGGCGTAGTTGATGTCCGGGGTCTCGCTCATGCTCTCGAACCGAGGGTACTCGCCCCTTCCCCCGCTGACTGGATCGCCGCGGCGCGATGGGGGATACTCCTGCCGACCAGTATTCGCGAGGGAGGGGCCCAGATGACACTGACGACACCGATCACCAGAGCCGTTGTGCTGATCGTGGCGATTGCCGCCGCGCTCGTTCCCGCGATCGCGCTCGCCGGTGGCAACACGTACCCGACCGCCTACACGAAGTTCAAGTACGAGCTCAAGAACGGTGAGGCCTCGTTCAAGGGCCAGATCGACTCGACCAAGGGCAACTGCGTCAAGGATCGCAAGGTCGTGCTCTACCGCAAGAAGAACGGCGACAAGAAGAAGCTCGGCGGTGACCACACGAACAACAAGGGCAAGTTCGACATCGATCTCGGCATGGGCGCCCCCAAGAACGGCACCTACTTCTCCGAGGTCAACCAGGCCAAGATCGGCAACTCGGGCAACAAGAACACCTGCCTCTCGCAACAGTCGCCGAAGGTCAAGCTGAGCAGCTGAGCCACGCCGACCGGGTCAGCTGAGCTGGGGCCGAACCGGCTCCGGCGGCGACCTGGGTCTCTACCCTGCGACGGCGATGGCAGAGATGCTGCAGGGAAGGGGACGGGTGGCGCTCGCCGCTGCGCTGGCGCTGGCGGCAGTCGCCGTCCTGGTGGGCGGGCCCGATCGGACCGCGGCCGCCACTCACTGCAAGGAGCCACTCGCGCAGGGCTGGGAGCGGGCGACTCCGGCCGCCGCCGGAATGGACGCCGCGAAGCTGCAGGACGCGATCGATTACGGAACCAGCCAGGGCGGGCTCGCCGTGCGCGTGTTCCGCTACGGCTGTCTGGTCGGCTCCGACCGGCTCGCGCCAGGCAACGACAGAGTCCGCTTCGAGAGTTGGTCGCTGGGCAAGTCGGTGACCTCGCTGCTGTTCGGCCGGGCGATGACGAAGGGCTTGATCTCGCCCGACGACCGGGTCGGGGCGCTGTTGCCGGAGGCCGACGAGGCGCACGGCGCCGTCACCATGGAGGACCTGCTGACGATGAGCTCGGGCGTCCACTGGAACGGCCTCCGCGACTACAACATCGTCACTCAGACCGACCGGGTCGGGGACTGGCTGACGCTCCCCTTCGACCACGAGCCGGGCACCTACTTCGAGTACGCGCAGAGCGCCGTCGCGATCCTGCCGAAGGCGATCGAGCGCGCCACCGGCTCGGACCCGCGGCAGTTCATGCAGCGTCAGCTGATGTCGAAGATCGGGATCGAGCCCTCGAGCTGGGATTGGCAGCGCGACAGCAAGGGCAACATCCAGGGCTTCTGGGGCGCGCGGATGAGAATCGACGACTTCGCCCGGCTCGGCGAGCTGATGCGCCGCGATGGCCGCTGGCGCGGCGAGCAGCTGCTCTCGCCCGAGTACCTCCGCCGTGCGGTGACGCCGTCGGCGACGAACGGCTGTTACGGCTGGCTGATCTGGGTCAACAGCGCCAAGCCGTGCATCGGACCGCGAATCACCGATCGCGACGTCGTCGACGCCTACGGCTACCCGGGCACGCCTCGCGATGGCTTCGTCTTCAGCGGTCTGTTCGGTCAGATCGTCGCCGTCTTCCCAAGCCAGGGGATCGTGATCGCACGCAACGGCCAGGACAGCCCGACGACGCTGGCCGGGGCGACCGAGTGGCAGCTCGAGCTGTTCCGGCGCGTGCTCGGCTCGATCACCGACGAGCCGGTCGAGCTGCCCGAGGACCCACCGGGCGAGACGGTCGAGGCGGTCGACGGTGGCTTTCAGAACGCGATCCTGAATCCCGGCGAGTACGTCCAGGGGGCCGTCCCGGATCCGCTGCCGCCGGCGGGCCCGGCGCGGGTCCGAGTACCGGTCCTGGGCGAGGGCGGCAAGGGCATCAAGGGGCGCCGCGCCTTCGTCCGCGTCGGCTGCCCGACCGCCCCCGAGGGCGCGGTCCAGACCTGCGCCGGCGATCTCCGCGCCAAGGGCGCCCGCCGGGCCGGATACCGGATCGCGGCGGGAGAGAGCCAACGCGTGGGGCTGAAGCTGCGGCGCGCCACGCTGAAGCGCTTGATCCGGCGCGGCCGGATCACGCTCGCGGTCGAGGCGCACAACCGTGACGCGCTCGACGGCAGCTCCTCGTCCCGGCGGCTGCGCTGGCACGACGCCGCCGACGGTCCCCGCAAGGGCTTCTGAGGCCCGGCGGCGGCGGCCGCTCGCATAAGCTTGGCGCCGTTCACCGCAGGCGATCCGTGAGAGGGCCGAGATGCAGAAGCTCCAGAGCCAGGGCGTCCACCACATCACGCTGACCGGCGCCGACCGGCAGACGTCGATCGACTTCTGGGAGGGCGTTCTCGGGATGCCGTTCGTCTTCGAGCAGCCCAATCTCGACCGACCCGAGGAGAGCCATCTCTACTTCGATCCGGGCGACGGGCGCCTGATCACGATCTTCACGAACGAGGAGCGCGAGGGATCTCCGGAGCGGACGCCGATGGACCCCGGGTGCGTCCACCACATCGCCTTCGCGGTCTCGAAGGCGACCTGGGACCAGGCGATCGAGCGGTTGGAGGAGCGCGGTATCGAGCACAGCGGTCCCAAGGACCGCGGCTTCATGGACTCGATCTACTTCAAGGACCCGCTCGGGCTGCTGATCGAGCTGGCCGCCTACCGGTTCGAGCCGCCGGCCGGACACACCCACGCCGACGTGCTGCTCGAGGCGCACAAGCTCCGCGTCGAGCGCGGTGACTACAACATCGCCCAGGTCCATCTCGCCGACGCGATCGAGAACCTGGTCGGGCGCTCGCAGGACTCCCTCTCCGAGGACCGCTCGGCGAAGAACCCGTACGGCTGAGGCCGGCTTTCGCCCGCTGAGCCGGGCAATCATCCGTTGCGGGTGATGTGCCGGCGCGCCCCGCCGTGTCTCATTGACGGCGATGAGTGGTTTCCGACGAGCCGCCGGCGTCGCGCTTCGCGCAGCCGTCCTCTGGGTGCTCGTCGCCCTGATCTTCCTGATCGTCACGGCGCTACTGCCGGGCGTCGAGATCCCGAGCTTCGGCGCGGCGATGGCGACGACCCTCGTGATCGCTCTCATCAACGGGCTGCTGTGGCCGCTGATCATCCGCGTCGTCCTGCCACTCACGGTCTTCACCTTCGGGCTCGGCTCGCTCGTCCTCAACGCGGCCGTCGTGATCGCCGCGATCGACGTCGTCGACGGCGAGGCGCCGAGCTTGCTCGAGGCCGTGATCATCGCCTTCGTCCTCTCGATCGCGCTGATGCTGCTGACCCCGGCGCTGAGCTTCGACGACGACGCCCGGCAGCTGCGGCTCGTCCGCCGCCGCGCCCGCAAGGTCCGCGAGGCGAACCGGACCGACGTGCCCGGGGTGATCATGTTCGAGATCGACGGCCTCGCCGAGCCCGTCCTCGAGCGAGCATTGCGCGAGGGCCACGTACCCACGATGAAGCGCTGGATCGACGAGGGCAGCCACCAGGTCATCCCCTGGGAGTGCGACCTCTCCTCGCAGACCGGAGCCAGCCAGGCGGGCCTGCTGCTGGGGAGCAACTTCGACATGCCCGCCTTCCGGTGGTACGAGAAGGAGTCCGGCAAGACCCTCGTCTCCAATCACGGCAAGGACGCGGTCGAGCTCGAACGCCGCCACTCCGACGGCGGCGGACTGCTGGCGGCAGGCGGCACCAGTCGCGGCAACCTCTTCTCCGGTGACGCGCCGCGCTGCTCGGCGACGATGAGCGCGATCCGCGACCGGCGGCGATCGAGCGCCTCCGAGTACATCGCCTACTTCGCCGACCCCTACGGCTTCACCCGCACGATCGCCAAGTACCTGTGGGACGTGATGCTCGAGATCCGGGCGGCACGGCGCCAGCGGCGGCGCGGCGAGGAGCATGTCGATCGCGGCGGCCTCTATCCGTGGATGCGCGGCGCGATCACGGTGATCATGCGCGACCTGAACACGGCGACGCTGATGGGCGACATCGTCGAGGGTGTGCCGGTCTCCTACTCGACCTTCGTCGGATACGACGAGGTCGCCCACCACTCCGGCATCGAGCAGCCGGACGCCTTCGCGGTCCTCAAGCAGCACGACGCTCAGCTCGCGCGGCTCGAGCGCGCGGTCGAGCTGGCGCCGCGGCCGTACCACCTCGTCGTCCTCTCCGACCACGGCCAGACCCAGGGCCGCCCTTTCCGCCAGCGCTACGGCAAGGAGCTCGGCGAGCTGGTCGAGGAGTCGCTGCAGAAGGGCAGCGTCTTTGCACCGGAGGCCGCCGACGAGGGTCTGACGAACGTCGGCAGCGCCCTCACCGACGTCCGCGACGAGGACAACGCCGCCGGCCGGATCGTCGCCCGTGCGACCAGCGACAACCTCGTCGACGGCGAGGTCGTGCTCGCGCCGAATCGCAAGGCTGCCGAGCAGGCCGGCGAGGACGGCTCCGAGCACGAGGCGATCGTGCTCGCCTCGGGCGGCCTCGGCCTGGTCTATCTGACCGAAAGTGACGAGCGCATGTCGATCGGCCAGATCGACCGGCTTCACCCGCGGCTCGTCACCGCCCTGACCGGCCATCCGGGCATCGGCTTCGTGATGGTCAAGTCGGACGCTGACGGAGCGATCGTGCTCGGCGCTCGCGGCTCGCGCCGGCTCCACGACGACGTCGTCAGCGGCGAGGATCCGCTGGCCGCCTTCGGTCCCAACACGGCCGACCACCTGCGCCGAACGGATGGCTTCCCACACTGTCCCGACCTGCTCGTCAACTCGATGTTCGACCCGGATGCGAACGAGGTCGCGCCCGTTCGAGGAGTTCATGGGCTCGCACGGTGGCACCGGCGGCTGGCAGAGCCACCCGTTCGTGCTCGTCCCCTCCCGCTGGAGCGAGCCGGAGCAGCCGATCGTCGGCGCCGCGGCGATGCACGACACCCTCCGCGGCTGGCTCAGGTCGATCGGCCAGGAGTTGAAGCCGCACGAGAAGGAGGGCGCGACGGCCGCCTCCGAGGCCGAACTCAGTAGTTAGTACTGGGTCCCGAGCGGCGAGCCACGTCGCACTCCGCCTCTTTCGTCCATAGGCTTACGGGTATGCCGTCAACCTCGAGCAAGTCGACGGCGGCGGGGGGGTCGACGGAATCCGATCGCGGTGCCGTTGACCAGTGACCGCCGCCTCCCGCCACCCGCGCTTGCGACGCTTCCACGCCAGCGGCTGACCGACCGCCTGCGCAGCGCGGCGCCGGGTCAATTGGTGTTGCTGACCGCGCCCGCCGGCTACTCGAAGTCGACCTGCCTGAGCGAGTGGGAGGCGATGGACGTGCGGCCCTTCGCACGCGTCAACTGCAGCTCCCGCCACGACGATCCCGCCGTTCTGATCGAGGCGATCGTCAAGGCGCTGGATCAGGTCGTGCCCGTCGAGAGCGAAGTGCTGCAGGCCCTCGCCGCGCTGAAGCCGAACATGGACACGGTGCTCTCGCGGCTCGGCAAGTCGCTCGAGGCCTTACGAGAAGGACGTCGTGATCGCCCTCGACGACGTCCACCTGCTTACCGATCCGACCACCCACGCGGCGCTGGCCGAGCTCGTCGAGGTGGTTCCCGCGAACGCGCAGATCGCGATGGCGAGCAGGACCGAGCCGCCGCTGCCGCTCGGCAGGATGCGCACTAACCGGGCGTTGCTGGAGGTTGGCGTCGCCGACCTCGCGATGACGCGCGACGAAAGCGCGATGATGCTGCGCGGTGCGGGGCTCGAGCTCGGGGAGCCGGAGTTGGCGGCTCTGCACGAGCGCACCGAGGGCTGGCCCGCCGGGCTCTACCTGGCCGCCCTCGGGATCGCCGACGAAGCCGATCCGGCCGCGGCGGCGGCCGGGTTCGCCGGCGATGATCGGCTCGTCGTCGACTACCTCCGCGACGAGCTGCTCGCCGGCCTGAGCCCTTCGCAGGCGAAGTTCCTGATCCGCTGCTCGGTCCTCGACGAGCTCTCCGGGCCCGTCTGCGACGCCGCCCTGGGCCGGACGGGCTCAGCGCGCCTGTTGCAGCAGCTGTCGCGGAGCAACGCCCTGATCGTGCCGCTCGACCGCAAGGACGAGCGCTACCGCCTCCACCATCTGCTCGCCGAGATGCTGCGTTCCGAGCTGGCCCATCGCGAGCCCGACGTTGCCCACGAGGTCCACATCCGGGCAAGCGACTGGTACGCGGAGGCGGGCGATCTCGATCGCGCCGTCTCCCACGCGATTGCCGGTGGCGACTGGCAGTCCGCAGGCGATCTGATCTGGATCGCGTTCCCCGAGCTCAGCGGTCGTGGCCGGCTCGCCACGCTCGACCGCTGGCTCGCGCAGATCGGCGAGAGCCGGATCGCCGCCTCCGCTCCGCTCGCGCTCGCGACGGCACACCGTCACATCAACCTCGGCGACGGCGACACCGCAGCCCACTGGGCGCGAATCGCGACCGCGGCCGCCGGCGCCAACGGAGCGCCGGCCGACGAGCTTCAGGCCGACCTGAATCTGATCAACGCCGTTCTTGCCCGTGAGGGCGTAGTCCGCATGGGCGAGGACTGTGAGCGGGCAGCGGAGCTGCTCGGCGCCGACAGCGTCTGGCTGGCACCGTGCAACCTCTTCCGTGGGGTCAGCGTCCATCTCACCGGTCACCCGGACCGGGCGACGCCATTGCTGCAGGAGGCAGTCAGAAGAGGCGCGGTAGGATCGCCGGTCGTCCAGGTCCTGGCGCTTTCGCAGCTCGCCCTGATCGCAACCGAGGACGGCAGAAACGACTCAGCGGTCCGCCTGATTGCGCAGGCACACGAGCAGGTCGTGCGCTGCGACCTCTTCGAGTATCCGAGCATGGCGCTGGTCTTCGCGACAGCCGCCCAGGTCTTCGCGGCGGCGGGCCGGGTCGATTCCGCCCGTGACAACCTCCTGCATGCCCGGCGCCTGACCGCGGAGTCGACGAGCATGCCGCCCTGGTACCAGGTCGAGATCCGGATCGTGCTCTCGCGGGCCGGCCTCCGGGCTGACGAGCTCGATGCGGCTACCGAGATGCTCGCCGAGGCAGACGCCGCTCTAGCGGAGCTCGACGATGCTCCTCTGCTCAGCGCCTGGTCGCGCCAGACGCACGCCGCCCTCGACGATGCGGGCGAGCGCCGCAGCGCCTACGGTCTGACGAGGGCCGAGCTCCGCACCCTTCAGTACCTACCGACCCACCTCTCGTTCCGCGAGATCGGTGAGCGCCTCTTCCTCTCCGCCAACACCGTCAAGACCCAGGCGCGTGCCGTCTACCGCAAGCTCGACGCGACCTCTCGGGCGGAGACCGTGCAGCGGGCGCGCGAGGCGGGTCTGCTGAGTGGCGCCGGCGACGACGCCGCTGTGCTGCCCGGCTGAGCCGGGTCAGTCGGCTTCGAACGAGAGCGCGAGGGCGCCGAGGATGCTGGCGTCGACCGCGAGCAGCAGGATCGCGAGCACGGGCTCGTCCGAGAAGAACATGATCGCGGCGGCGATGTGGGCGACGACCGAGATCAGCGCTACCCAGTAGCCCCAGATCCGGCCGAGTGCGACGGCGGGAACGGACGCGAATTGGATCAGGGCGACGATCAGCATCAGCCAGCCCCAGGGCCGGGCGTCGCCGACCAGCCACGCGGCCGTCGTGATGAAGATGTCGGAGCCGGCGATCACCGCGATCGCGTAGAAGAGGTTGAGGGTCGCGATCAGGCCGAGCCACCCGGCCACCACCACGCGAGCGCCGATGCCGGGGAAGCGCGGGCGGGTCGCGTACTTGAAGTTGTTCGGCGTGTACAGGTGGGTGTTCGCGCTCATCGCTGTTCGGATCCTCCGTGGTCGGCTCTGCCGGGTCTGACCCGGACTTCACCACCGCGCGCCGGGGGTGGCCTCATCCCGATCGGATGAATCGGCAAGGGGCGGCCGCCGTCGAGCTGTTGGGCCTCAGCGGCGCTGTCGGGCCTCAGCGGCGCTGTCGGGCCTCAGCGGCGCTGCTCGTACTCGACCGGGACCCGGCCCTCCTCGGCCGCGGCCGCGAGCTCCTGGTAGTCCTTCTCGTTCTGGTCGGCGTAGGCGTAGGCGAAGTCGGCGATCGCCTCGTCGAAGGTCGCGCTTCGACCGAGGTAAGAGGCGATCCCGAAGCGGTTGCCGGAGCGGGCGTGAGCACGGGCGAGGATGCCGCCGCAGAGCTTCGCGTAGGTGAGCAGACCGCGCGGCTCCATCGACTCGATCACCGCCGAGCCCTTCCCGTCCCAGAGCTGGCGCACGTAGAAGTCGCGCTTGACGTTGTCGGGGCCCTCGGCGGTGAGCCAGCCCAGCATGATGTCGCCCGTGGCCTGCGTCAGACGCTGGCCGAGGACGACCCGTCGTCCCTCGTGGCCGGCGGTGCTTGGCGCCGTGTAGGGCTCGAGCACCGAGGGCAGCGCCTGCTTGATCTGCAGGACCAGCGGATCGCCGTCGTCGCGGCCGATCAGTAGCGCGATCCAGGCCCGGGTGCCGACACTGCCGACGCCGACCACCTTGTGGGCAGCGTGGACGTAGGTGTAGGACTCGAGCAGGTGCCGGTGGGCAGGGTCGAGCGTGTCGCGGTAGCCCTCGAGGACGGACTTGATCCGCGCCTCGGCGATCGCCTGCTGCTCCCCCTTGTAGATGTCCTCAATCGGGACAAGAACCGGGGGATCGCTGGCGAAGCGGAGCTCGCCGTCGACCCGCGTGGTCAGCTTCGCGACCGCTCGCAAGCGGTCCTTGCGCTGGGCCTTGGCGACGGTCTTCTCGAACTGGGCCTGCTGCTTCTTGGTCGCCTTCTCGGCGAACTGCTCGCGGATCTGGCCGGCGTCGATCCGCAGGTACCAGACGTCGAGGTTGCCCATCGCGGCGAGCTCGTTCATGTGCTCCCGGTAGGTCGAGATCGCCGCCAGTACCGCTGCCCGTGTGTCCCGCTTGCGGAACTTGCGGTCGCGTCCGGCGATCTCGAAGCTCGCCGCGAGGCGCTTGACGTCCCACTCCCACGGTCCCGGCAGTGTCTCGTCGAAGTCGTTGATGTCGACGACCAGATCCCGGGAGGGGGAGGCGAAGGCGCCGAAGTTGGAGAGATGCGCGTCGCCGCAGGCCTGGACCCACAGGCCCGAGGTCGGGGTCTCGGCGAGATCGGCGGCCATGATCGCGGCGGCGCCGCGATAGAAGGTGAAGGCAGAGGCGAGCATGCGTCCGTAGCGGAGCGGGACGAGCTCGGGAACACGGTCGGCGCGCCTGCTTCTGCAGGACCTCGACGGGGTCGGGCCGGTCTGCGGCCGGCGACCAGTCACCGTGGCTGGAGCGGGGCGTGCGCTTGCGCGCGGCCTTGCCGGCCGCTGTCCGCTCCTCGACGGGGGCGTCGGCGTCTACCTGGATCTGCGAGTCCTCGATCGATGAAGCCATGGCGACGACGGTAGGCGAGGCGAGGCGAGGCGGCTTAGCCCGTTTCGGGTGATTGCGGCGCCCGGAGCCGTGTCTATCCTCGTCCCTCGTGAGGGCCTACCGGGGATCAGCGCGTGGGTAAGTGGACGGTCCTGGTCGTGCTCGCGGCGGCCCAGTTCCTGATGGTGCTGGACCAGGCCGTGATGAACGTCGCGATCTCGCAGCTGGTCGAGGACTTCGACACGACCGTGACGACGATCCAGACGGTAATCGCGCTCTACGCGCTGGTCATGGCAGCGCTGATGCTGACCGGCGCCAAGCTCGGCGACATCTGGGGACGCAAGCGGGCCTTCACGATCGGGCTGGCCATCTACATGACCGGCTCGGCCCTGACCGCGGCTTCCTGGAGTGTCCCGTCGCTGACCCTCGGATGGTCGATCCTCGAGGGGATCGGCGCGGCGCTCGTACTGCCGGCGCTCGTCGCGCTGGCGGCGGGCACCTACCAGGGCAAGGACCGGGCGATCGTCTACGGCGTGCTCGGCGGCGTCGCCGGAGCCGGCATCGCCGTCGGCCCGATCCTCGGCGGCTGGGCGACGACCGAGCTCTCCTGGCGCGTCGTCTTCGCCGGCGAGGTCGTCGTCGCGATCGGGATCCTGATCGGCACCCGGGCGATGCGCGAGCCCGAGCGCGAGGGTCGGGTCCCGAACCTCGACTGGGTCGGATCCGCGCTCGCCGCGCTCGGCCTGTCGGTCTTCGTGCTCGGCATCCTCCAGGCCAGTAACTGGGGCTGGCTGCGGCCGGCGAACTCCCCGATCGAGCCGTTCGGCCTTGCCCTGACGCCGTTCGTGATCGCCGCCGGGCTGGTGATCGTCTGGTGCTTCGCCCAGTGGGAGCGCCGCCGCGAGCGGCTCGGCCAGGACCCGCTCGTGCACCCGCGCCTGTTCAAGATCCCGATGCTGCGCGGCGCGATGTCGATGCTCCTGATGCAGAACCTGATCCTGATGGGGATCTTCTTCACGATCCCGCTCTACCTCCAGGTCGTGCTCGGCCTCGACGCGCTCGAGACCGGCGTTCGCATGCTGCCGGCCTCGGTCGGCCTGTTCGTGGCCGCCGTCGTCGGCTCACGGCTCGCGGTCCGGTTCCCGGCCCGGCCGGTCGTCCGGACCGGTCTCGGCGTCACCTTCGTCGCAGCCCTGCTGCTGATGGGCGAGATCGAGCCCGAGCTCGACAATGGCGCCTTCCTGTTTGCGATGGGCGTGCTCGGCGTCGGTATGGGGCTGGTCGTCTCGCAGCTCGGCAACGTCGTGCAGTCGGCGGTCGGCGACGGCGACCGCAGCGAGGCCGGCGGCATCCAGAACACCGCCCAGCAACTCGGCTCCTCGATGGGGACGGCGCTGCTCGGCGCCGTCGTGATCACGGGGCTGATCGCGGCCTTCACGAACAACATCGCCGACGACCCGGCGATCTCGGCCGATGTCGAGAGCCAGGTCGAGGTGAGCATCGCCGCGGGCGCCAGCTTCGTTTCCGCTGACCAGGTCGAGGCCGCGGCGATCGACGCGGGCGTCGACGACGCGACCGTAACCGCGCTCGTCAGCCACTACGAGGACGCGCAGCTCGGGGCGCTCAAGGTCGCCTTCCTGTTCGCTGCGTTGCTGACCCTCGGCGCCCTGCTTTCGAGCGGCGGGCTGCCGACCAAGCGATTCGACGAGCTCGAGGCCGGGCCGGACCCGCCCGGCGCTCCTGCGGCCGCCGCCGCGGCCTGAGTCCGGCGGCGAACGTCGCAATACTTACGGGGGAATGAAGTTTCCGGAAGGCACCGGGGTGGAGAAGGCCGAGCAGCTCGCGATCGCGGCGATGGCTTCGATGCCCGGTGTCTCGGTCCTCGTGTTCGATCGCGACTTCCGCTTCGGGGCGGTCTTCGGGGCCGCCGTCGAGGCGCACGGCTACGACCCGGGTGAGATGGTCGGCCGGACCGCGGAGGAGGTGCTGCCTCCCGCGGCATGGGAGCGGGTCAGGCCCTTCTACGAGCGGACGCTGCGCGGCGCCGGCTCGACGTTCGACCACGTCAGCATCGACGGAACGAGGATCTACGAGACCAGCTTCAGCCCGATTCCCGCCGATGCCGGCGGTGACGGTGACGGCGCCCCGATCGGGGGCATGATCGTCGCCCGCGACGTGACCACCGAGCGCCGCGCCGTCGAGGCCCTGAGCGAGAGCGAGCAGCTGTATCGGATGATCTCGGAGACGTCGAGCGACGTCGTCAGCCGAATCGATCGGACCGGCCGCTACACGTTCGTCTCACAGGCATCGAGGCGCCTGTACGGGTGGGATCCGGAGGAGCTGCTGGGCCAGCGCGTGCTCGACTTCCTCCATCCCCACGAGCAGGATGAGGCGCTGGCCGCGCAGGTCGAGCTGCTTGGCGGCCAGCTCGAGGAGCTGACGGCGCAGTACCGCTATCGCTGCGCCGACGGCAGCTGGCTCTGGGTGGAGAAGCGGATCGGCACGATCGCCGGCGACGACGGCGAGATCGTCGGGCTTCAGTCGTCAACCCGGGACATCAGCGAGCGCAAGGGGCTCGAGGCGCAGTTGCGACACGAGGCTCGCCACGATCCGCTGACCGGACTCTGGAACCGCGCCGGCCTCGATGACGAGATCCAGCGCCGGATCGCGGAGGCGCGGCGCTACCAGTTGCCGGCGGTGCTGATGCTGCTCGACCTCGACGGGCTGAAGCCGATCAACGACGCCCACGGGCACGATGCCGGCGACCGGCAACTGGTCGCCGTCGCGCGGGCGATCGAAGGCGCCGTCCGCGAAAGCGACTTCTGCGCGCGCTTCGGCGGCGACGAGTTCGCGCTGCTGCTGCCGCACACCGAGATCGCCGCGGCGCGGATCGTTGCCGATCGCGTGGCCGGGGCCGTGCGTGCCGCCGGCGGCGGCGACGGCACCGATCGGGGTCCAACGACGGCAAGCATCGGCATCGCCGCGCTCGACGCCGCCGGCGGCGTAGACGAGTGGCTCCGTAGCGCGGATCTCGCCATGTACGAGGCGAAGCGGGCCGGCGGCGACCAGCTGCGCGAAGCCGATTGAGCAGGACCGCGGCCTTCCCGCGCAGGACAGGGCTCTTCCGTGCCGAAACGGTGCGGATGGAGCAAAAGCCCCAGGACTCGCTCGGCGCGCGCTTCCTTCAGCAGCGGGTCGCGAAGAAGGGGTTGCGGCCGCGCGTCGCCGCGTCGGTGATCGCGGGCCTGTGGCTGGTCACGATCGTCATCTTCGGCATCGTCGAACACCTGCTCGACCCCGACGCCTTCAACACCGTCTGGCAGGGGATGTGGTGGGCGACGCAGACGGTGACGACGGTCGGCTACGGCGACACGATCCCCGGCGACCCGGTCGGCCGCTTCGTGGCGACCGTCTTGATGATCGGCGGCCTCTCGTTGTTCGCCGTCGTCACCGGCACGATCACCAGCGCCTTCGTAACCCGCGCCCAGGAGATCAACCGGGACAGCAGCGAGGCAGTCCTCGAGGAGAAGCTCGACGCGCTCACCGCCGAGGTCGCGGCGCTCCGCGAGCAGCTTTCCCGCACCGACTGAGCGCCCGGCTCTTGCCCCGAACGACGCGGGGCCCACCGTGCGGCGGGCCCCGGGACTTGCGTCGTGATCCTCGTCCTAGGGCCGGCCCTCGAGCTCCCGCTCGTCCTCGCCGAAGACGATCAGGCCGTGGACGACGTAGACGCAGAGGAAGAAGATCCCCAGCGACCACCAGGGGTAGGAGCCCCCAATCGACAGCAGCGCGCCGATCGCGCCGATGCTGCCTGCCGCGATCCCGATAACCCGTCCATATGCGTTGCCGCTGATCAGCGAGAAGCCGCCCGTCAGCTGGATCAGCCCGAGCACGATCAACAGCCAGCCCAGCGTGTTCAGGTTGGTGAAGATGTAGCGGGTGTCGTTGACGAAGATGTTCGCATCGCCGAGCGCGCCGATGCCGTAGATGATGTTGAGCGTTCCGACGATCAACAGCATCGTCGCCGCGAAGACGACTCTTCCTGTGCCTCTCATTCGTTTCTCCTTCTGGTAGACCACGAGTGAAGCTACCCCCGCTCGCCCGCCTTGCCGTCACCCGCTTTGGGTGAATGCCACAGGACCCCTCGGCGCCCGCTGTGGGAGGCTTGCAGTCACACGAATTGGATGATGTCCCGGGTAGCAATCGCAACCTAGGTTGAGGGCCCCGACAACGCAGGAGGAACTGACACGATGGAAGCAACCCAGGACGGCCTCGAAGAGATGGGGCCGATCGACTACCTCGTGGTCGAGTGGCCGGGCAAGCAGCCGACCGGCGAAGCGGCCCCGTATCTGCTCGACCTCGTCGAGCGCGGCATCATCCGCATCCTCGACCTCACCTTCATCACCAAGGACGAGGACGGCACCGTCTCCGGAATCGAGATCGACGAGCTCGGCGAGTCGGTCGAGGAGCTCAAGGTCTTCTCCGGCGTCTCCTCGGGGCTGATCTCCGACGACGACACGATCGAGGCCGCGCAGGCGCTCGAGCCCGGCACCTCGGCGGCGTTGCTCGTCTTCGAGAACGCCTGGGCCGGCCCCTTCGCATCCGCGGTCAGGCGCTCGGGCGGCCAGCTCGTCGCCAGCGGCCGGATCCCGACACAGGAAGTCCTCGCCGCGCTCGACGCGCTCGAGGAGAACGAGTAGAGATCGGCCCCGGCCGATCGGAGAGGAACGACAGAAATGCCAGGATTGATTCGAGGCGTTGCCAGGACCGCAGTCGTCGCCGGCACCGCCACCGCAGTCAGCGGCCGCGTCCAGCGCCGTCAGAACGCGAAGTGGGCCGAGCAGGAGGCGCCGCAGCAGCAACAGCAGTACGCGGAGCCGGCTCCCGCCGCCGCCCCCCAGAAGGACAACCTCGCGCAGCTCAAGGAGCTCGGCGAGCTGCGCGACTCCGGCGTGCTCACCGATGCAGAGTTCGAGGAGCAGAAGGCAAAGATCCTCGCCGGTTAGCCGGATAGGGGTCGGCACCATGAGGTGCCTGACGTGATCGCTTACGAGCCCGAGGCCTGGAACGACCTGTTCGTTGCCGCGGCGGGCGCCTCAGCGGCGCTCGCCGGCCTCGTGTTCGTCGCGGTCTCGATCAACATCGACCGGATCATCGCCGGCGAAGGCCTCCCCGACCGGGCTCTGCAGGCCCTGTTGCAGCTGATGGTCGTCGTGGTCGCGTCGCTGCTCGTGCTCGCCCCCGGCCAGTCGAATACGGCGCTCGGCCTCGAGCTGCTCGTGGTCGGCGCCGCCGTCGCCGCCGGCAGCATGGCGCTGCTCGGACGGGCGCAGGCCGCGGACCACGCTCGCAGCGGTTGGCCCGCGCGGAGGCTCGCGGTCGCGTTCGGGACGGTCCCGATCGCGGCGGCGGGAGCGAGCCTGCTCGCGGAGACCGGCGGTGGCCTCTACTGGCTCCTCGCCGGAATCGTCCTTGCGATCCTTGTCGCCGTCCTCAACGCCTGGGTTCTGCTCGTCGAGATCCTGCGCTGACGCTTGTCAGGCGACGCCGTCCCGCGGATCGCCGTCCGTGGCGAGCGCTCGGTTCGCGTAGCCAGGATCTCCGGTCACCTCTGCGCCGACCCACTCCGGCGCCTGGAAGCGGTCGGCGGCATCCGTCGATTCGAACTCCATCTCGACGACCGCCATGCCCTCGAGCCCTCCTTCGTACACATCGATCTCGAACAGACCTTCGTCGACGCGCCGCCTGTAGCGCCGCTTGTAGATCCGGCGTCCCCCGGTCAGCGGCCAGAGCGCGTCGAACTGCTCGGGGTCGAGCTCGATCTCGACCTCCTCGCGGGAGCGGCCGCCGCCCCGCTTGACCGTCAGCCGCCGGGCGTCGCCGGCGGCCCGGACCCGGACCTCGCCCTCCGCCTCGAGCGCCAGGTAGCCCTGCTCGATCCGCTCCGAGGGGCATTCCTCGAGCCACTCCGGCAGCGCCGAAAGCAGGAACTTGCGCTCGATCTCGGTTGCCACGGGTCGAGCTTAGGCGACGCACCCCGGCGGCCCCGGTGCTTCAGGGGAGCAGCGGCGGGTCGGAGCCCATGCTGGAGGGGACCGGCTCCACCCCGAGCGCATTCGCGGCGACGGCGCGGAAGCAGACGATCTGGATCTCGAGCAGCTCCTCGCGTGAGATCTCAGGCCGCTCGAGCCAGGCGCTGGTCGAGTCCTGCACGAACAGGAGCCAGGCGCGGATCGCCCAGCGCAGCTGCGCCGGCGGCTCGACGACGCCCATCCTCTCGATCACCCGGGCGACGACCGCGTCGTAGGCCGCGTCGATCTCCTCGCGCAGCCCCGGCTCCGCTGCCGGGCCGCCCAGGAGCACGTGCGGGATCGCGTACGGGAAGCGGGCGACGAGGTCGGCAAAGGCCCGCAGCCCCTGCTCGAAGCGCTCGCGCGGCGGCAGCTCCGGGTCCGGGTCGCTGACCTCCTGCGCCATTGCCAGGGCTGTCCGGATCGCCTCCACGTAGAAGCTGCGCTTGTCGCCGAAGTAGCGGAAGACGAGGCCTTCGGAGGCGCCGGCCGCTTCGGCGATCTCGGCCACCGTGACCTCTTCGTACGGGCGCTTGCTGAAGGCGAGCAGACCGTGGGTGAGCAACTCCTGGCGCCGCTCGTCGGGATCGAGGCGGCGCCTAGCCATCGGCGCCGACCAGTCCGATGACGCCGCCGACGGTACCCACGTAGAGGTCGCCTCCCGGGCCGACGTAGAGCGCGGCGTAGTGGTTGTTGGCGAGGGCGCCTGAGCCGCCGCGACGCTCCCAGAGGATCTCGCCGCTGCCGGCATCGACGGCGGTGAAGTACCAGGCGTCGATTCCCAGCAGGCTCTCCGGCTTCGTGTAGGTCAGCATCGTCCCGTCGGCGGCAGAGACCTTCGATACCACCGAGGGAATCCGGATCTCGTCGTTGGTCCAGGCGGTCTCGCAGGAGCGGCGTCGCGGATCGAGATCGATCCGCGCCGCGCCCGGCTCGCCGGCGTGCCCGCCGAGCGCCTTGACGAGGCCGTAGCCGTAGTTGTTCTCGACGAAGATCGCCGTGCCGGTTGCGATCAGCGAGTTCTCGGTCGCGCTCTCGCCGTCGCCGAAGACCGGCACCTCGCAGACGAGCCGATCCCGGCGGCCCGGCCCGGGCCGCGCGTCGAAGACGAGCACGTGGATGCGCGGCTCGGCGTTGTCGGTGATCGTCACGAATCGGCCGCCCAGCATCACCGTCGGCGTCGTCCCCGAGGCGCGGCTCGTCTGACCAGGCTTCTGGCGGCTGCCGTCGTCGTAGGCCTGCCTCCAGACGATCTCGGGCGCGCCACCGCGCCCCGCGCGCAGCCTGATGAGCTCCTGCGAGGTGGCGACGTAGGCGCCACCGTCGGGTGCGAGCGCGAACGAGTTCTCGATCTCGGTCCCGTCGAAGTGCAGCGAGCGGGCGCTGCCGGAGGCGGTGTCGAGCAGGCCGACCGAGCCGTCGGCGCCGACGAACCAGACGCTGTCGGTGGATCCGGGCAGGGCCGAGGTGATCGGCTCGTCGGTACCGAGCGCATCGCCGACGTCGAACTTGTCGACCGGCTCGATCGAGGGATCGGCGCCCGTGTCGACCGCGAAGCGCTCGATGACGCCGTCAGCGCCCGGCACGATCAGCCGGTTCTCGGAATCGAGCGCCGCGTAGCCGCCGCCGGCGAAATTGGTCGCGAAGTCGAGCCCGAGCGAGCGCTCGCCGACCTGGCGGCTGGCGAGCGGCTCGAGTGTCACCGGGTCGAGCACGTAGGCGACGATCCGGGTCGCCCCGACGCAGACGGCGATCGGCCGGCCGCTCTCGTCGAACAGGATCGAGGCGCAGTCGCCGGGGGCGAGGAACGAGCGCACCGCAGCGGTGGCGGGATCGATCACGTGACGGTCGCGGTATGTGTCGGACATCGTGGAGTCGTTGTGGATGCTCGAGCCCTGGCCCGCGAGCAGACCCAGCGAGGGTGGGGGAGGGCCCGTCGAAAGCGGCTCGCCGCTCAGTCGTTCGCCGCCGCGGAAGTTGGCGGCAAGCAGCCCCGAGGGCGTGCCCGGGATGCCGTCGCTCGCCAGCGCCGTGACCAACCCGGCGCCGGCGAACGCGAGCGCCAGCCCCGTGCAGATCGCGGGTGTCAGCCGGCTCGGAGTGCCCGCGGTGACGCGTTCGCCGGGCTGCCGCAGGGAGACCGCCAGCACGATTGCGGTGACGGCGGCAAGCACCGGCGCCACTACCGCTCCGGCCGGGACCCAGGAGAGCGGCGAGAGCGAGAGCAGCGGTGTCAGGCTGAGGCCGGCGACGATCGCGGCCAGCGCGACGCCGGCGATCCGCGCTCGCCTGCCGCCGTTCCAGGCGCCCGCGGCGAGCCCGATGCAGGCGAACGGGATCGCCCCTCCGAGCAGGGTGATCAGGCCGAGGACGCCGAACAGCGGATCGCCCGAGAGCCCGGCGACGACCATCTGCGGACCGAGCCAGAGCATGTCGAGCGCCGCCAGGGGGGTGACGGCGAGCGGCCCGAGCAGGCCGAGCATCAGCGCCCCCGCGCGAGCGCTAACCGGCGGCGGAGTCACAGCCCACAGCTGCGAAGTCCTGTGCGCTCATGTGCTCGCCGCTGGGCAGGTACGGGCCCATCACCTCGGCCTCACGACCGGGCTCGTCGACGTTCTGGATCGCTTCGTCGAAGCCGGGGTCGGCGAGCATGTTCCGCATCAGCAGCGTGCCGCCGCCGCGGCGTCCGAGCGGGTCGACGTAGTGGCCCCAGCGCAGGAACTTGACGCCGCAGTCGCGGTTGGCGTTCTCGGGTCGGCTGGCGGCATTGCCGACGACGATCGTGTACCGGCGACCGTCCGAGAGCGGCACCTGCTCGTCATAGACGCAGTCGACGACTGACGTGGTCACCGGGCTCTCGTTCTGGCACAGCGACCAGTAGCGGACCTGCCCCTCGCCCATCCGCGTTGCGCCCCCGCGGGTGCGCGGGAAGGTCGGCATCTTGCCGCGCAGCACGAGCACCTCGCCGTAGTTGCGGTTGACCGGGCCGACCACGTAGCGAGCGTCGCCGTTGCTGTACTGGCCGCCGCTCGGAGTGGTGTCGATCGCGTCGCGGTCGGGCTCGCTCGGCGTTCCGACCTTGTAGACGCTGAGCGCGTAGGTGAAGTTGAAGAACGCCTCCCAGCGCACGGGGGAGAAGGCGGGGGTCGTCTCGAAGTCGGCGCCGGGTGTATTGACGAGCGAGGTGTAGAGGCCGACCGGGACCCGCAGGCTCGGCAGCTCGCGGACCGGGTCGTTGATCGCGGCGCAGGCATCGTCGCCCTTGAGCCGGGTGCCGTCGGCGAGCACGAGGGTCGGCTGCGGGACGCCGACGCCCCCGGCCGAGCCGCGGCCCTTGTCGGGTACGTAGACGCGATGCAGCAGCTCCTGGACGCCACCGTTCGAGGCCGCGTAGAGGGTGTTCGGCGTGCGCGGCTCGCCCTCGGCGGGCGCCGGCGCGTCGACGACCTCGATCCTGAACTCGCGCTTGGAGCGGGGAACGTCGCGGCGGGCGCCGGCGGCGAACGGGTTGACGCTGCCCCTCCGGGGCTCGACGTCGACGTCGGTCAGCGTGTCGGCCGGGGCGCCGTCGCTGTAGGCGTTGAGGGACATGTAGCGGGCGTGCGGGAAGCGTCCCTCGAGCAGCAGCTTCGAGCCCGCCGGGATGTTGAAGCGGGCCGCCCAGTAGGCGGCTCCCTCGTCCGGGTAGGCGACGTTGAGCTCGGGATCGTCGAGCGCGTCCTTGTCGAACGGCCCGATCCAGAAGCAGCCGGTGGTCGGAGCGGCGGCGTTCGCGGTGCCGGAGCAGAGGCCGAGCGCGAGCAGCGCCAGTGCTGTCGTGGCGATCGCCCACAGCGCCGCCTTCGATGCTTCGAACCCCGGAACACGGCCCATCGCCGGCTAGGGTAGCATCCAATTGAGCCGTGACTCAGTAGCGGTATCCCGTTCGATGGCAGCCTCCAAACCCGATCTCGCCTCCGGCTCCGCAGCCCCCGAGGGCTCGCGCAAGCCTCCGAACCTGTTGCTGCTGATCACCGACCAGCAGCGCTCGCCTCAGCACTGGCCCGAGGATCCGGCCTGGCTGCGCTCGCTGATGCCCTCCGACCACGAGCTCGCGCGGACGGGCCTCACCTTCAACCAGGGCTTCTGCGCGACCTGCATGTGCACGCCGAGCCGGGCGACGCTGCTGACCGGCACCTGGCCCTCCCGCCACGGCCTGACCCTGACCCTGACCGAGGCCGACCTCGAGCCGAACCCGCGCAACGCGCCGCACGTGCTCGCCGATGCGGCAGCGATGGCGCGCGGCGGCGTCCCCCGCAAGCGCCTGTTCCGGAGCCTGCGCCGGGGAGTCACACGCGACCCCCAGGCGGGGGATGAGCGAACGCTCTCGACCGAGCTGCCGACGATCGGCAACCGCCTCCGGGAGGCCGGCTACAACGTCGGCTACAAAGGCAAGTGGCACCTGACCAAGGCGATCCGGGGGGAGTGGAGCGAGGCCGACACCGAGCAGCTCGACCGCGACTTCGGGTTCGGCGACTGGGACCCGCCCGACGCCGGCGAGAATGCCGAGGCCGAGCACTTCGGCGGCGGCAATGCCGGCTACTCGGGCCAGGGCTGGGACGAGGACTACACGCGCCAGGTCGAGAGCTGGCTTGCCCGCGACGAGCTGCCGGAGCCGTTCTGCCTGATCGTCTCGCTGGTCAACCCCCACGACGTGCTCGGCTACCCGGGCTCCTACATCGAGGGCGGCTACTCGCTCGAGGCGATCCGCGACATGGGCGTCCGGCTGCCGCCGACCGTCAACGAGGACCTCTCCGGCAAGCCCGCGGTCCACCAGCTGATGCGGATGGGGATGACCGCTTACCTGGGGCCGCTTCGTAACGAGCGTCAGAAGCTCGACTACGTCAACTTCTACGCCTACCTGCACAACGTCATCGACGAGAAGATCGGGCGGGTGCTGAAGGCCCTCGGCGACGCCTCCGATCCCGACTCGCTGCGCTCGCGGACGGTGATCGTGCGCTGTGCAGACCACGGCGAGATGGGGCTCTCCCACGGGGGCCTGCGACAGAAGGCGTTCAATGCCTACGAGGAGACGATCAGGGTGCCGCTCGTGATCAGCAACCCGGTGCTCTTCCCCGAGCCGCAGGAGACCGACGCGCTCGCCTCGCTGATCGACGTCGTGCCGACCTTGCTGGCACTCGCGGGCGCACCTCCGGGGCAGGAGGTGCAGGGGCAGGAGCTGACCCCGGTGCTCGCCAAGCACGCTGCCCCCGGCCGCGAGATGCTCGGATCGGTCGGGGTCGATCTCGGTCCCGTCGTCGACCATCCCGAGCCGGCGGCATCCGTCCGCGAGGCCGTCAACTTCACCTACGACGACCACCAGGCCGCGACTGCGACCACGAACGCGCCGGGCCAGCCGAACCGGGTCCGCGCCGTCCGCGACGCGACGACCAAGTACGCGGTCTACCTCGACCCGAACGGCCGCGAGAGCCCCGAGTACGAGCTCTACGACCTCGAGCGCGATCCCGAGGAGGCGCACAACCTGCTCGACACCAGGACCGGCGCCCCGGCCGACCGCGCCGCAGCACGGCTGCAGCGCCATCTCGACGAGCAGCTCTCGGCGTTCATCGCCGACGCCGGTCGCCTGAACCCGGGTTAGCCGGCGGCGGCGCCCGGCGAAGCCGACTCGGCCTGCACGTGGCAGATCCTGCCGAGCAGCGCCGCCAGCTCTTCGACCTCGCGCAGGCGGTTCTCGGCGCGTTGAAGCATCTCCTGGTCGCTGGCGGGCGAGACCTCATCGGGCTCGTGCAGCGCATCGAGGTGGATCAGCACCGGCGTGATCGCGTTACGCAGGCGGGCGGTCAGGTACATCAGGGACGGCTGGGCTCGATCGTTCACATTTCCATCGTCGCGAGCGCAAGAATGAATCCTCTTCCAGGAAGGTGAGAAAAGGGTATGAGCAAAACGTCGCTTCTCGTGATCGAGGACGACCCTGACATCCGCGCGCTGGTCCGCTTCATCGCGGACGGGGCCGGGTTCGACTCCTACGAAGCGCCCGACGGCGAATCGGGCCTGCGCCTGTTCTTCGATCGCCGCCCCGATCTGGTCGTGCTCGACGTCAACATGCCCGGCCTCGACGGCTGGGAGGTCTTGCAGCGGATCCGCGAGCTCGCCGATACGCCGGTGCTGATGTTGACCGCAAGCGCCGCCGAGCTCGACAAGGTTCGGGGGCTGCGAGGCGGCGCCGACGACTACGTGACCAAGCCGTTCGGCCGGCTCGAGCTCGCGGCGAGACTGGAGGCGCTCGCCCGCAGGGCGCGGCAGGACGGGGAGGCGCCGGAGATCGTCACCGACGAGCTGCTCGAAGTCGACTTCGGGCAGCGGATCGTGCGCGTCGCCGGCGCCGAGGTCCAGCTCACCCCGACCGAGTTCAAGCTCGCCTCCGTGTTCGTTCGCCACCCGAATCAGGTCCTGAGCCAGGACCAGCTGCTCGAGGAGGTGTGGGGATCGGGCGCGCAGGGCTCGCGCGCGCAGGTCAAGCTCTACGTCGGCTACCTGCGCCGGAAGCTGCGCGAGGCCGGCGCCGGCGACCCGGTCGAGACGGTGCGGGGGTTCGGCTACAGGTACCGGCCGGCGGCGTCGGAGCCCGGCGCGCCTACCGACTCGCCCGTGTCCGCCTGACCGCGAGACCCGGCGCCCACGGCGGCACCTTTGCCAGCGCCGTCGCCGGGAGCGGATGCGAGAGCAGGTAACCCTGGGCGAAGCCGCAGCCGTGGTCCTGCAGCCAGCTGAGCTGCTCGGAGGTCTCGACGCCCTCGGCGATCACGTCGAGCTCGAGCGCCCGCGCCATCGTCAGCAGCGCCGAGACGATCGCGGTGTCGGTGCCGTCCCCGCCGAGACCACCGATGAACTCCCGGTCGAGCTTGAGCGCGTCGATCGGGAAGCTCTTGAGCCGGCTCAGCGACGAGTAGCCCGTGCCGAAGTCGTCGAGCACGAGCCGCGTGCCGAGATTTCGCAGAGCCTGCAGCTGCGGCATCGAGTCGGCCGCGGATGAGAGCAGCACGCTCTCGGTGATCTCGAGCGAGACCAGTCGTGGGTCGAGCCCGGTCCGCTCGAGCGTCCGTGAGAGCAGGTCGGCGACGTTCGAGTCGGTGACCTGTCTGGGCGAGAGGTTGATCGAGATTCGCAGCGGCGGCGATCCCGGCCGCTGCCACGCGGCCGCGCTCCGGCACGCCTCCTCGATCACCCAGGCTCCGATCGGGACGATCAGGCCCGTCTCCTCTGCGCACTCGATGAAAGCGTCCGGCGCCTGCAGTGCATGACCTGGACGGCGCCACCGGACCAGCGCTTCGGCGCCGACGAAGTCGCCGCCGCCGAGCGAGAGCACGGGCTGGTAATGGAGCTCGAGCTCGCCGCCGCCGGTCGCGCGCCTCAGATCGGACTCGAGCTGGATCCGCTCCAGGACCCGCGCCCGCATCCGGGCGTCGAAGAGCTCGAAGCGGCCCCGGCCCAGGCCCTTCGCCCGGTACATGGCGACATCGGCGTCGCGGAGGATCGCGGCGGCGCCTCCCGCTCCGGACTCGACGATGACCACGCCGACGCTGACACTGAGGTGATACTCGCGTCCCTCGAGCTCGATCGACTGCTCGAAAGCCTCGATCAGCCGTCCAGCGATCTTGGTCACGTCTGACTCTGCCTCGAGGTCCTCGCAGAGGATCACGAACTCGTCACCGCCGAAGCGGGCGACGGTGTCCGCCTGGCGCAGCGCCAGCCGCAGCCGCGGCGGCAACGCCGCCAGCACGAGGTCGCCGGCCTCGTGCCCGAGGCTGTCGTTGACGTTCTTGAACTCGTCGATGTCGAGGAAGAAGACCGCGAGCCGCGATCCGGTCCGCTTGGAGCGCGTCAGCGCGTGCTCGAGGCGGTCGACGAAGAGGACGCGGTTGGGAAGTCCCGTGAGCGGATCGTGCAGCGCCTGGTGCTCGAGCGCCTGCTCGGCGAGCTTGCGCTCGGTGACGTCGCGGATCGCGCTCGAGATCAGCGTCCCTTCGGCGGTCTGCAGCGGGCTGAGGCTGATCTCGACCGGGAACTCGGAGCCGTCCTTGCGGAGCGCGGTCAGGTCGAGGCCGGTGCCCATGGGCCGCGCCCGCGGGTCGCTGAGGAAGGCGTCTCGGTGGGCCGGGTGGCCTGCCCGGGCGCGAGCCGGGACCAGCGCCTCGACCGGCTTGCCGGTCAGCTCCTCGACCGAGTATCCGAACAGCCGCTCGGTCTGCGAGTTGGCGAACGCGATCCGGCCCAGTTCGTCGACGATCACCATCGCGTCCGGAGCCGTCTCGAGCAGCGCCCGAAAACGATCCTGGGCCAGTTGCTGCTCGCTGACGTCCTGCATCGTGCCGGACAGCTTGATCGCCCGGCCGTCCCCGTCGGTCAGGACTCGGCCGCGGCAGTCCGCGGTCCTGATGCTGCCGTCGGGCCGGATCACCCGGTGGCGGAACGGCGCCATCTCCCCGCTCTCGAGCGCCTCGGCGACTACGTTGGCCACTGTCCGCCGATCGTCGGGGTGGACGGCACCCAGATAGGCCTCGTAGCCCAGCGCCTCCTTCCCGGGCTCGACCCCGGCGATCCGGTACATCTCATCGGACCAGGTCGAGCGGTCCGAGACGATGTCCCACTCCCAGCTGCCGACGTGGGCGAGCGCTTGAGCCTCGGCCAGCGCTCGCTCGCTTTCCTCGACCGTTGCGAGAGCCGCCTCGGCCCGTTCCCACTCGCTCCGCATCGAAGCGATCAGCAGCCCCGTCAGGGCGGCGAGGACAACGAAGAGCTGCGCTCGCAGCAGGTCCGTCTCGGGTTCGCTGCCGGCGAAGGGGCCGTTGCCGGCGGCCGTGTAGGCGACGATGAGCGTGGCCGCGGCGAGCGAGCTGAAGACGGCGCCCGCCTGGCGGAAGCGCAGGGCCGAGAGGATGATGACCGGGAACACGGGGGCCGCCAGCGTGATCGAGTCGCGGAGCACGAACAGGGTGCCAAGCACAAGCGCGAGCGCCAGGAGGCTGGCCTCGGCGAAGCGATCGCGATGCGGCAGGCCGGTGAAGCCGCGGGCACCGATCAGGACCGCGGGGGCGACGAGCACGACCCCGGTCATGTCGCCGAGCCACCAGGTCCTCCATGCATCGAAGAGTCCCGCGGCGTCGATCACGTCGCCGAGCCAGAGGGCGGCGACCCCAATCGTCGCGTTGATCGCCGTCGCGAAGCTGCCGGCGAGGATCGCCAGGGCGAGGACGTCGCGGACGCGCCTGAGGCCGGGGTCGAACCCGGCTCGCTCGAGCAGCGCTCCGGCGGCGATCGCTGCCACGGCGTTGCCGGTCGCGATCGCGGCCGCCACCGCCAAGGCGCCGTCGCCGGTCGCGTTGGCGACGATCGCGCCGATCCAGATCGCCGGCCACACCCGTGCCCCGAAGAGGACGACGACGGCCACCGCGACGCCACTGGGGGGCCAGACGGCCGAGACGATCGACCCTTCGTCGGCGTACGAGAGGCCGAGCTTCGCCACGGCGAAGTAGACGACCGCGATCGCGGGTAGCGCCCAGCGCGGGTCGGCTTCCCGAAGCGCGGCGACCCGCGCATCCCCGGATGACCGTAGATTCGGCACGCTCTCCCAAGATCGGTCGCTCGGCATCGATCCTTGAACTTGGATTCAGGAGTCAGGCAAACGTCGGCGCAGCCATGGGACGAGTCGACGCCCGGAGGCTGAATCGACACCGGGCTGTCAATCTTCGGCAGATGCGACTCCTGATCACCAGCTCCCGCCTCCCGTTTGCGCTCGGACTGATCCGCAAGCTCTCGGAAGCCGGGCACGAGGTCCACGCCGCCGACGCCTTCGCGGTGTCTCCCGGCAGCCACAGCGCCTATCTCTCCGGGCACACGACGACGGCAGCGCCCGCGCAGGAGACGGAGCGGTTCATCGCCGACATCGAGTCCTACGCGGATGCACACCGGATCGACCGCGTGATCCCGGCCTTCGAGGAGGCCTTCTACCTGGCGACGCAGCTCGATCGCCTCAGCGAGACGACGGAGGTCTTCACCGCCCCTTTCCCGACCCTTGCCCGCCTCCACGACAAGGCGACCTTCACCACCCTGGCCCAGAAGCTCGGCCTGCCGCTGCCGGAGACGATCGTCACCCGATCGCACGCCGAGCTGATCGAGGCGATCGCTCGCTGGCCGCGCTGGTTCGCGAGGGCCGCCTTCTCACGCGGTGGCGTCTCGCTGCTGACCAACACCGGACCGCTGGCCGGGCACACCAGGGTCGAGGACGTCGAGCCGACCCCCGAGCAGCCGTGGCTGGTGCAGCCCTTCACCGACGGTCCGATGCTCTGCACCTACAGCACGATCCGCGACGGCAGGGTGATCACTCACCTCTGTTACCGGGCCCCGCGGCAGTGGCAGCACTCGACCGGGATCGCCTTCGAGACGATCGACCCGCGGCCCTCACTCGAGGTCGTCGCGAAGATCGCCGCCGAGGTCGGCTACACGGGCCAGATGGCACTCGACTTCGTCGACATGGGCGACGAGGGCCTATCGCTTGTCGAGTGCAACCCGCGGGCGACCGACGGGGCGCTGCTGATCAGCTCCGAGGAGGCCGATGCAGGCCTGGGCCGGCCGGCGGGCGAGATCCCGGCCGAGCCGATCCTGATCGAGGCCGGGCGCACCCAGCAGCTCGACTTCGCCGTCTTCGCCGAGATGTTCACCGAGCCGATCAAGGAGTGGCCGAAGTCGATCCACGACCTCGTTCACGTCCGCGGCTCCGACCGCGGCTGGCACGACCAGCTCCCGAACCTCTACTCGCTGCTGACCCTCGGGCGCTCGGCCCGCCTCAACCTGCACGAACGTAAGGCGCTGCTCGCCGCGATGGCCGACGACATCGCCTGGGACGGTCAGCCGATCGAAGGCATGCTGCCCGCGGACCGCGGGCTGATCGAGCGCATGGCTGCGGGCGGATGAAGGACCCGCGCGACGTAGTCAGCCCACACGACGAGCGTCGTCGCCGCAGGGGCGCCGCGCTCCCGGATCTGCTCGGCGCGAGGCGGTCCGATGCCCACGATGCTGCGGTCAGGCTGCCCGGGGAAGAGGGCAGCCCGCTGGGCAAGATCGGCTTCCGGGTGCTTCTGGCGCTGGCGCTGATCGTGTTCGTAGCGGCGATCACCTACATCGGCCGCGACGGCTACTACGACCCCGAGAACGACGAGATCTCGGTCCTCGACGCCTTCTACTACTCGACGGTCTCGATCACGACGACCGGCTACGGCGACATCCGGCCCGTCACCGAAGGCGCCCGGCTGGCGACCACCCTGCTCGTCACCCCGGCCCGGGTGCTCTTCCTGATCCTGCTCGTCGGCACGACCTTGGAGATACTTGCCGAGCGGACCAGGACCGCCTATCGAATCTCGCGTTGGAGGAAAGACTTGAAAGACCACACGATCGTCTGCGGCTACGGCACCAAGGGTCGCGCCGCGATCTCGACCCTGCTCGGCCAGGGGACGGGCCGCGACCGGATCGTCGTCATCGATCCCGAGCCCGAGGCGCGCACCGAGGCCGGGGCCGCCGGCTTCACGACGATCGCCGGATCGGCCGACTCCCAGGACATCCTCCGCAGCGCCGGAATTGCCGATGCGCTGGCGGTGATCGTCGCCGTCCATCGCGACGACTCGGCCGTTCTGGTGACGCTGACCGCACGGGAGCTGGCGCCGCAGGCGACGATCGTCGTCGCCGTGCGCGAGGAGGAGAACGTCCACCTGCTGCATCAGAGCGGCGCCGACTCGGTGATCACTTCCTCCGGTGCGGCCGGACGCCTGCTCGGCATGGCCACCCACACCCCGCAGGTCGCGGAGGTGCTCGAGGACCTGCTCAGCGTCGGCGCCGGGCTCGACATCGCCGAGCGCATCGTCGGGCCGGGCGAGGGCGGGCCGATCGAGTCGCTGGCAGGTACCGGGCCGGTCGTTGCGGTCCAGCGGAACGGCAGGCTGCTGCGCTTCGACGACCCCGAGGCTGCGCGGATCGAGCCGGGCGACAGGGTGGTCCACCTGCGCAGCCATCCCGACTGAGCAGGGATTGACCGACGTGTCTTCGGGTAAGCCGGAGGCATGCGCTGGTGGCTCAATCCCTTCAACCTCTACCGGGCGGCTCGTGACATCCGCCGCGTCGCCTCGGGCGGCGGGCCCGCAGCGCTGCGCCTGAAGGGCATCGGGCATCCGCAGGGGTGGATCTTCCCGGCCTCGACGGTCTCGCTCGAGGTCGTCGGCAAGGACGGCGGCACGACCCCGTTCGACCCGCAGTTCCCGGTCCCGTTCCCGATCGCCTGGATCTATCGCCTGGCCCGCCGCCTCGGCGTGCCGCTGATCAGTGACCTGAAGCCGGAGTGGTTCGCGGCCGAGGTCGATGTCCCCCGCGGCCGCGGCTCGCGCGCGTCGGGCTCCTGATCAGAGTTCGACGAGCTTGAACCTCGGACCCTTGCCGCCGGCACGGGCACGCAGCAGCCCCATCGTCTTCGAGGGCGCACGCCTTCGCTCGGTCGGTGAGCCGGGGTTGAAGATCTGAAACCCGTCCGCCGCCCGTTCGTGCAGCGGCAGGTGCGAGTGGCCGAAGATCACCGCTTCGACGCCCGGGAAGCGCCGCCGCATCCGCTCGAGCCTGCCCTTGCGCGGCCCGGCATCGTGGATCACGCCGATTCGCGTCCCGGCCCACTCGAACTCGGCCTGCTCGAGCAGCTCGATACAGCGGGCCGGGAGCTCGCGAGCGCCCTTCGGCATGTGCGTGTCCGAGACGATCGCGACCATCACGGCGATCGAAGGTGCTGCAGGCCCCTGGGCTCGGCATTCAGCCGCTGAGCGGCTCGGGCTCGAAGGCGGCCTCGATCGCCGAGTGGTCGCTGAGGCCGATCTCGCGCCAGCCATGGACGTAGTCGCAGTAGGTGGGGTGGAGGCTGGACGAGGCGAGCACATGGTCGAGCCGGTGGGCCGCCTTGCGTCGGGCCCGGGTGTGCATGACCCAGCTGACGTCGCCGCGGTCGTAGCCGTTGAGATCGCGGAAAGCGTCGCGCAGGCCCCATTCGGCGAGCCCGGTGAGTAGCCCGCGCTCGGCCGCATCCCAGCGCGCCTCGTGCTCGGGGTGGTTGGAGGCGAACGTCTCGACCGTGCCGTCGGCGTACTCGCGTCGCGGCGTGTTCAGGTCGCCGCAGAGGATCCGGTGCCGGTCGCTGGGGCGCGCGAGCCGGTACAGCAGGGCCTCGCACGTCTCGATCTTGACGAGGCCGTTCGACGGCGCCGGCGGGATGTGCGCGTTGTGCAGTTCGACCGGCCCCGCCGGCGAGTCGATCGCGACCGACAGCACCCGCTCCGGCTGCGGAGCGCCGACCGCCTCCAGCTCCATCAGCGGCCAGCGGCTCGCCGTCAGGTTGAAAAGTCGCCGTCCGCTCGCGAAGCGGCTCGAATCCGCACAGGCGGCCAGCCCATCGTCAGCGAGCGCATCACGCCACTCGCCGAGCGTGCTCGCCCGGATCTCCTGCAGGCATACGACGTCCGCCTCGCGACGCCGGACCGCGGCGATCTGGTCGCCGAGCAGCTTGCGCCGCCCGGCGACGTTCCAGCTCAGCAGCTGCAGACGCGAACGCCCCGGCCGCTCAGTTGCTGACCTTCTTGACGCTGAACGAGAGGCCGCGCTTGTCGTTCGAGAACTGCTGCTGCTTGACGTTCAGCTTCCAGCCGTTCGGCAGGTTCCCGTCGGGCCGGTCGAGGAACTTCGCGAAGAGGTCCGAGGCGCGCTGGCAGGCCATGCTCTTGACGGTGATCTGGTAGTTGCCCGCAGGCAGCTTCAGCTTGCCGATCTTGTCGTTGTGCTGGACGCGGAAGGTGCCGGGACAGCGGCCGGTCTGGCCGCCGCCGCCACCGCCGCCGCCACCACCACCGCCGCCTGATGCGGCACGCACGGTGAAGGCGACGTTCCGCTGCTTGTTGCGGAACTTCTGCTTGTTGACGTTCAGGGCCCAGCCGTTGGGCAAGTTGCCGTCGGGCCGCTGCAGGAAGTCGCGGAAGTTGTCCGATGCCTGCTGGCAGGTCATCCGCTTGACCTTGATCACGTAGGGCCCGGCCGGCAACTTCAGCTTGCCGATCTTGTCGTTGTGCTGGACGCTGAACGTCCCCGGGCATTTCATGCCGACGCCGGCGTTGGCGGTCCCGGCGCCGAGCAGCGAGATCGCCGCCACCGCCACGATCGCCGCCACCAGGCGGGTTCCGAAATTCTTGTAAGAGCTGCTCACTTGCGCTCCCCTTCCCCTTGGGTCTACGAGTTGCGCGCCCCCCGATTGCGAGCGCGTTGGTCGGGCCATCGTAGACGGCAGCGCGGATCCGCTCCGCTCGGAGGAGCTCAGCCCGGGGCCGCCGCGGCCTCCCGGTTGCGCCTGATCCGAGCACTGATCCGGTCGGCGAGCGCCCAGGAGGCGAAGCAGAGCGCGCCGACGGCGCCGGTCGCGGTCAGCAGGGCGCCGGCGGCCGCGACGGCTGCGACGCCCTTCGACCCGAGGATCAGGACGCTGCTGGTCACGCCGAGGCCGGGCCCGACCGGCAGCAGGCCGATTGCAGCAGCGGCGACCAGCAGCGCCACCGAGTCGAGGATCGTCACGTCGACGCCGATGCCCCGGAGCACGAGCCAGTTGCGGAAGACCTGGGCGAGCACGGCGAAGATCGTCAGCGCGATGATCCGGTTGCGGTGGCGGAGCCCGCGCATGACCGCGATCCCAGACCAGATCCCCTCGCGCTTGCGGTGCGCCAGCCGGCTCAGCCCGACGACGAAGCCGCCGGCGATCGCCAGCGCGATCAGTGGCGTCCACCACGGGATCCCGAGCGGGCCGATCAGGGTGAACGAGCAGATCGCCGCGAGCGCGATCTCGATCACGACGATCGGCAGCTCCGCCGCGACCAGGGCCCCGGCGCTCGGCGAGTTGGCCGGCGCGGTGCGGCGCAGCTCGGTGATCCGGACCGCGAGGCCGAAGGAGGCGTTGAGCAGGTTGCCGAGATAGCCGACGGCGGCGGCCCTGTACAGCGGCCGTCGCCCGCAGCGCCCGCCGGCCGCCTCGACGCAGACGTACCAGGCCTCGCTGCGGGCGATCAGCCAGACGACCTGCAGCGCGACCGCCCCGAGCAGGATCCCGGCCGATGCCGAGCTCAGGGCCTCGGAGAACTCGTCCCTCTTGCCGTAGAGGCCGATCACCAGCGCCGCGGTGACGATCAGCCCGAATGCCGCGCTCAGCCCCTTCGAGTGCCGGTGCAGCCAGGAGCGCTCGGGAGCCGCTGCCGGCAGCCCCTCCTCGATGACGCGGAGCGCGGGATCGGTCTCGATCTCGCGCAGGTCGGCCTCGAGCGGCTCTTCGATCCTGGTCACCCGTTCAGCTTGACGAGGCGGAGTCGCCGCAGCGTCGGTGGATACCACCGAACCACGGGGTCAGGCCCCTGAGCACGAAAAAGGCCGAGCCTTGCGGCCCGGCCTGATCCGTGAAGATTGAGCGGGTTGCTCAGCCGGCGGGCGCGACGTTGACCGCCTGCGGACCCTTCTGACCCTCTTCGATGTCGAGCGTGACGCGGTCACCCTCGTTCAGGTGAGTGCCGGGCGAGAGAGCGCTGATGTGGACGAACGCGTCCTTGCTGGCGCCCTCGACTTCGATGAAGCCGTAGCCCTTCTCCTCGTTGAACCACTTGACGGTTCCTTCAGCCATATTGAGTTCCCTCCTGGGGATCGTGCCGTATGCGAGGAGGGGTACATCGGCACCAACTCATCAAACACATGCAACTTTTTTGAAGCCGACCTTTTGCCGGCCAACGGGAACGATACGCCTCCGGGCGCCTCGCCGCGGGCTGCGCGCCGCTATTCCCCCTGCAGGGTGGCTGTTACCGACCGCGGACCGCCGCTGTCCCTGTGCTCGCAGAGGTAGATCCCCTGCCACGTTCCAAGCGCCGGAGCGCCGTCGGTGACCGGGATCGAGAGCGACGGCCCGATCAGCACCGACTTGACGTGTGCCGGCATGTCGTCGGGCCCTTCCAGGGTGTGGCGCCAGTAGGGAGCGTCCTCGCGGACCGCCTCGCTGAACCAGCGCTCGAGGTCGGCGCGGACGTCCGGGCTGGCGTTCTCGTTCAGCGCCAGCGACGCCGAGGTGTGGGCGATGTGCAGGTGCAGGATCCCGACCCGAAGCGCGCCCAGCTCAGGCATTCGGCCGAGGATTTCCCCCGTGATCAGATGAAACCCGCGTGGCCGCGGCTCGAGCCGGATCGTCTGCTGGGCCCACATCGGTCCAGCCTAGGTACCCGTGCCCGTACCCGTGCCCGTGCCCGGTTCGGCCGCCTCCGCCCGCTCGAGGCGCTCGAGGATCTCGAAGTAGATGACCACGGCGGTCAGGCCGAAGAGCGAGGCGCCGACGATGTTGGCGACGACCTCGGCGCCCCAGGTGCCGATCTCGCCGTCTCCGAGCAGGCCGTGGACGGTGTCGGAGGCGCCGGTCTCGAGCAGGCTCTGCAGCACCGACAGCGGCAGCACCAGGCCGGCCACCCGCCAGAAGTGGGGGCGGACCAGCTCGCGGCTGCGGCGGAAGCCGTCGCGGACGCCGCGGCGCTCGAGCTCGATCACGGGGGCGATCAGGGCGAACCAGGTCATGAACACGAGGCCGGGGACGATGAACGCGATCAGGCCGACGATCGTCACCGCGATCACGGCCAGGTCGGCGAGGATCAGCGGGCCGTACGGCAGCTCGCGGATCACGTGGCTGAAGCGCGGGCGCTCGCCCGAGCGGCGCTCGCGCTCGCCGGCGGCGATCACGCCCGAATAGAGCACGGTCCCGACGAGGTGCAGCGCCACCTGCACGGGGATCGTCGCGAGGATCAAGAGGATGATCGTGCCGTCGAAGTCGTCGGCGTCGATGTCGCTCGGGATGAGGACGTCGAGCAGGGCGATCGGGGCGAAGATGAGGACGCCCATCGCGAGTAGCACCCGCCAGTCGTTGCGGTAGCCGCGCAGGATCCCCCTGAGGACTGGGCGGAAGCGAAGACGCTCGACGTCGACGGGGCGGGCCACGGTCGCAGCCTATCCGTGCGTGCCGGGGCCGCCGGGGGCGGCCGGCACCGGGTCGGGCTCCCGCTCCTCGACCAACAGGAACGCTGCGATGAAGAAGCCGATTGCGCCGAGCAGCGTCCAGGTGCTGACGGCGGCCGCGTTCAGGGCCTCGTCGGTGTTGGGCACGACGAACGAGGCGATTGCGGCGAGCCCGAAAGCGACCGAGCCGGCGAGGTTGAAGCCGGCGATCCAGATCTCGTCGGAGTGCAGCCCGCGCGTCGCCTCGTGCCAGCGACTGCCGAGCGCGTGCTCGACCCGGCGCCTCAGGCTCGGCCAGTTCGTGTCGCGGCGGTTCGCGGCAGCCCGGCCGACTCCACGACGGACGTCGCGGACGGCCACGTACTGTGCGATCGCGCTGGAGATCAGAAAGCAGGACGATCCGTAGGCGTCGGGCGCCCAGATCAGGAGGTCGCGCCCGATCGGCTCGACCGCGTCGACGACCGCGTCGAAGGTGTTGATGTTGAAGAAGATCGTGCCGGCCAGCTGGACCGTGGAGGAGAGCCAGAACGAGCCGATCATGAAGAGAACGCCGATCCGCGCATTGACCGAGCCGAAGTCGAGCCGCTTGAGCACGCGGCGAGGCTATCCGGCAGGGCGCCGGCGCCGCCGGATCTGCGAGCATCCGGGCGTCGCTGGGCCGTGTCGGGCTGCCTGGGACACGAAAGGGAAGCGACTGGGCAGGGGCCCGAAGGGAAGTGATGGACGTGGGGAACGCAATCAGGCGCAAGCCGATCCTGTTGGTGGTTGTTGCGATTGCATCGTGTGCGCTGATCGGAGGAACGGCTGTGGCCGGCGCCTCGAAGGCGGAGAAGAAGACGGCGATCTTCGACCTCTTCGGAGGCAAGCTGGTGAAGCCGGAGCAGATCTTCCTGACGGCCAACTCGGGGCCCTATCTGACCGACCTCGAGTGGTTCAAGTGGGGCAAGGGCAAGACGACCGGCGTCGGCACCTTCGTCAGCGACTGCGCTTCCTGCCCCGGCCCCGACAAGCGCCCGGCGATCGTTCGCCTGAGCAAGCGGGACGAGTGCAAGAAGAAGGGCGGCTTCGCCTACAAGCGCGGCCGTCTGACGACGGGCGCCGACAACAGCGGCGAGGAGAAGACGATCGCGCTCGGGACCGGGTACGACGTCTACTGCAAGCCTGGCCGCTGAACGAGGCCGGACCGCCCGGAGGCGGCCAACTCAGTTCGGATATCTCGCCCGCATATGCTTGCGAGCGCAACGTTGCCGAACGGAGGAGAGATGCAGATGAAGGTTGGAATCGGACTGCCCAACGCCGTCACGGGAACCACCGGGGCGCAGCTGATCGAGTTCGCGCGCGCGGGCGAGGAGCACGGGTTCAGCAGCCTCGGCACGATCGACCGCGTCCTCTACGGGAACTACGAGCCGCTGGCGGCGCTCGCGGCGGCCGCTGCCGTCACCGACCGGATCGGCCTGCTGACGTCGGTGATGCTCGGGCCGCTCCGTACCAACCCGGTCCAGACCGCCAAGCAGGCGCTGTCCGTGAACGAGATCTCGGGCGGCCGCCTCACCCTCGGGATCGGTCTCGGGGCGCGCGACGACGACTTCGAGATCTCCGGCGTTCCGGCCGAGGGCAAGGCCGAGCGCATGGAGGCGACGCTCGATGCGATCGAGAGCACTTTCGCCGATGAGCGGATCGGTCCGCGCACGAGCGGCGTCCCCAGGGTCCTGGTCGGCGGCGGCGTCGAGGCCTCGTTCGAGCGCGCGGCTCGTTACGGGAGCGGCTGGATCGCCGGCGGCGTCCCGCCCGATCAGTTCGCCGAGATGGCCGCCGGCGTCCGCAAGGCGTGGGAGGCGGCGGCCAACGACGGCGAGCCCGATCTCGCCGGGCTCGGCTACTTCTCCCTCGGCCCCGACGCCGAGCAGCAGGCCCGCGCCTACCTGACCGACTACTACGCCTTCCTCGGCGAGGACATCGCGAACATGATCGCCGGCAGCGCTGCGACCGACGCGGAGACCGTCAGGGGCTATCTGCAGGCGTTCGAGGCGGCCGGTTGCGGCGAGCTCGTCCTCTTCCCCTGCTCGAGCGACCCCGGCCAGGCAACCCTGTTGCGCGAGGCGATCGACGGATAGGCCGTAGCCGGCGGCGATATCGTCCCGCCCGGTTTGGAAATCGAGGAGAGCAAGCCGGACCGCCGCTGGTGGGTGCTGGCAGGAGCCTGTTGCGGGCTCACGGTCCTGATGCTCGACTCGACCGTGGTCAACCTGGCGCTGCCGGTGCTGCGCCGCGATCTCGACGCGAGCACCACCGAGCTGCAGTGGATCCCGAACGCCTACCTGCTCGTGCTCGCCTCATTCGTGGTCACCGCCGGGCGGCTCGGCGACATCGTCGGGCGCCGCCGCGTCTTCCTCGCCGGGCTGGCGATCTTCGCGGTCGGCTCCGTCCTCGGCGGCTCGGCCCAGAGCCCGGAGATGGTGATCGCGGCCCGGGCGGTGATGGGCGTCGGCGCGGCCTGCGTGCTGCCGCTCTCGCTGACCCTCGTCACCGAC
The DNA here is from genome assembly GCA_963793415.1 of uncultured Solirubrobacterales bacterium. Taxonomy (GTDB): domain Bacteria; phylum Actinomycetota; class Thermoleophilia; order Solirubrobacterales; family 70-9; genus CAXMST01. The sequence continues at coordinate 1,005,429 of CAWCAC010000002.1, forward strand.
ACCTTCCCGCCCGAGCAGCGCGGCCGCGCGATGGGCCTGTGGGCGGCGGTCAGCGCCCTCGCCCTCGCCGCGGGACCGGTCCTGGGTGGCGTGCTCGCGGACGCCGACTGGCGCCTGATCTTCTGGATCAACCTGCCGATCGTGATCGGCGGCTACATCGTCACCCGCTGGGCCGCCGCCGAGACTCGCGACCCGACCTCGGCCAAGAGCCTCGATCTGCCCGGCTTCGGGCTGCTTTCGCTGGGCCTCGGCGCCGTCACTATCGGCTTCGCCCAGGCCGAGAGCTGGGGCTGGGGCTCGCCGTCGACCCTAGGCCTGATCAGCCTCGGGCTTGCGGCCCTGGTTGCGTTCTGGTTCGTCGAGCACCGCGTCGAAAACCCGATCGTCGAGTTCCCACTGTTCCGCAACAAGCCCTACTTCGGCGCCTCGGCGGCGGCCTTCGCATTGGTCGGCTCCTACTGGGTCGTCGTCTTCTTCCAGCCGCAGTACTTGGAGGACATCCTCGACTACTCGGCGGCCGAGGCGGGCCTGCTGATCCTGCCCGTGATGCTCCCGATGGTCCTGATCTCGCTCGTCGCGAGCCGCTTCGTCGACCGCTTCGGGGCGCGGCTGGTGATGGGCGGGGGCATGTTGCTCGGCGTCGTCGGGCTCCTGTTGATGCATGGGATCGACGCCGGCGACGACTACGGCGACGTCTTCTGGGGCTACCTGCTGTTCGGGATCGCGCTGGGCTGCGTCTACGCGCCGATGCAGACAGCGGCGATGGCGGCGATGCCGGATGCCAAGGCCGGGATCGCCTCCGGCGTGTTGGCGATGAACCGGGTCATGTCGGGCGCGCTCTCGCTCGCGATCACCGCCTCGATCTTCCACACGCTGCTGCGCGAGCAGATCGAGTCGAAGGCCGGGGCTGCGCTCGGCGAGCGAGCCGCCGGCGAGCTCGAGGGCCTTTCGAATGGCACCCCCTCGGCGACGGCCGAGCTCGCCCGTCAGCCCGCCGAGCGCGCCGACGCGATCTCGGCGGCCGTCGACGAGGCCTTCACCTACGCGCTCTCGAACACGATGCTCTTCCCGCTCGCCCTGACCGTGGTCTGCACGATCCTGACCTGGATCTACGTGCGCTCACCTGACCCGCCCGGCTCGGAGGGCAAGCCGCCCCCGCACCATCACCACCGCGGTCGCTTCCACCTCTAGGCTTCCCGTCCTCATGACTCGCGCCGCAACGCATCGCAGTCGTCGCGGCCGGGAAGCCGCATGACCGAGGAGTTCGAACTCTGGGAGGCGATCCTGCTCGGGACGATCGAGGGATTCACGGAGTTCCTCCCGATCTCGAGCACCGGTCACCTGACGATCACCGAGAAGCTGCTCGGCTACGAGATCGACGCGCCTGACGTAACCGCGTTCACGGCGATCATCCAGCTCGGTGCGATCCTCGCCACCGTCGTCTACTTCCGCCGCGATCTCGCGAACATCCTCGGCGCGCTCTGGGACGGGATCCGTGACGCTCGCCGGCGCAGCGGTCGCGAATGGCGCTTCGCCGTCGCCCTCGTGATCGGCTCGATCCCGATCGGGATCGTCGGCCTGCTCTTCAAGGACACGATCGAGACGACCCTGCGGAACCTCTGGTTCGTCGGCGCCGCGCTGATCCTCTGGAGCGGGGTGATGTACTTCGCCGACAGCACCGCGAAGCTGAACCGCGGCGAGGAAGAGGTGACCCGCAAGGACACGCTGATCATCGGCATCGTCCAGTGCCTGGCTCTGATCCCGGGCGTCTCGCGTTCGGGCGCGACGATGTCGGCCGGGCTGCTGCGCGGCCTCGACCGGGTCACCGTCACCCGGCTCTCGTTCTTCCTCGCGATGCCGGCGCTGACCGCCGCGACGATCCTGCAGATCGCGACCGAGCACGAGAAGATCGGCTCCGGCGTCGGCTGGCCGGCGACGATCGTCGCCACCTTGACGAGCTTCGTCGTCGCCTACGGGGTGGTCGCCTGGCTGCTCCGCTACATCGCCCGCCACAACTACTCGGTGTTCATCGTCTACCGGGTCGCGCTCGGCCTGCTCGTGCTCGGTCTCGTCGCCAGCGGCGCGGTGGCGGCCACCTGAGCGGGACCCGCCCGCCCTGCTTGCACCGCGCAATAGGGTTCGGGCGCAGATGGACGGGGACACCGGGCTGCTCGAGCCCGCGCAGCGAACGAAGCGCGACCACTGGCTGGTCGACTCGATCACCGTGTTTCTGCTCGGCGTCGGCGGCTCCTGGAGCGCCGGCAACATCGGCCCCGTCGTCGGCGAGCTGTCGTCGGAGTTCGGGATCTCGCTGCCGGCTGTCGGGCTGCTCTCGGGAACGATCCTGCTCGCGTCGATGGTCGCCGGCCTGCTCGCGGCGACACGGATCGCCGAGAGCATCGGGCTGACCAGGGCGCTCGCCCTCGCCGCCGCGCTCGGCGGCGTCGGCAACCTGATCTTCGCCGCCTCCAACGGCTTCGAACTCGCCGCGCTGGGCCGCGTCTCGGCCGGGATCGGGCTCGGCATGGTCGGCGGCCTCGCCCCGGTGCTCGCCCGCCTCACCGGCGGCGTCGGGCGGGTCGGCCTGTTCGGCGCAGCCTTCCAGCTCGGCATCGGCCTCAGCCTCGGGATCGGCAGCATCCTCACCGACTCCGGCGTCGAATGGCGGGTCGGCTTCCTGGTCACCGCGGTCGTCGCCTTCTCGGCGATCCCGTTCGTGCTGCGCGAGCACGTGCCGGCCCAACGCCGCGAGGGCGTCCGCGGCTTCATCCCGGCCGCCGCGCGCAGCAGCCAGGCCTGGCGCCTGTCGCTGCTGTTCATGGCGATGTTCGCCGTGCCGCTGACGCTCGGGGCCTGGTTCGTCCACTACGTGACGGTCGACGGCAGCGTCAGCCCGGCGCTCGGCGGCGGCTTCGCGTTCCTGCTCTTCGGCGTTTCCGGGCTGATGCGCGAGGTCGGCGGCAAGCTCGCGAGCCAGGGCATCTCGCAGGCGCTCTTGACCGGTGTCGCGCCCGTGCTCGCCACGGCCGGCCTCGTGATGATCGGACTCGATGTCACCTCGGGGGTGGTGGCCGTGGCGGTGATCCTGATGGGGGCCGGCTTCGCGCTCCCCTACGCGACGATGATGATCGAGGCGCAGAAGCTGTGGCCGGTCGAGCCCGCCCGCCCGACCTCGATGCTGACGATGCTCGGCACCGGCGTGGCGATTCCGATCGTGCCCTTCCTCGGCAGCCTGCTCGACGACGGCAAGGGCGACGTCGCCTTTGTCGCGCTCGGGGTCTTCGTGCTGATCGCGGGCCTGCTCAACATCAGGCCGGCGGGGGTTCCGCTCGCGGCGCCGGAGCCGGCGGCGCCGGCACGACAGTCCTGAGGCTCAGCCCCGCCCGCCCTTGACGCCGACGGTGACGCCGACCTGGTTGTTGCCGCCGTTGGGGTCGTTGGTGCTGCCATCGGCGTACGCCTGTGCAGGGATGACGAAGGTGCCCTTCTTCTTCGGCCTTCACGGTGACCTTCACCACCGACAGCTCCTCCTTGGCCAGATCGCCCGTGTAGCACTTGACGAACCCGTAGCCGTTGTCGCTGCACCCATAGTCGTTTCCGTCTCCGGAGATGCGCTTGCGCTTCACCTTGAGCTCACGCGGAACCGTGATCTGGACCCAGTCGCCGAAGGATCCGACCGGCCCGTTGTTCTTGGCTGTCAGCTTGAGCGTCGTCGTTTCGCCTCTGCGGATCGGCTGCGGCTCGGCGTGACCCGAGATCGATATGTCAGCGCACTTGTTCTCGACCGTGCAGTCTCGTGCGACCGCCGTCGTCGAGCCGACCAGACCGGCGGCCAGTGCTGCGGTCAGGATCGGGATCGTCAGTTTCTTCATCTCTCAATCCCTCGTCAATCGCTTGTACGTGATCCGGTGCGGGCGGTCGGCCTCGGTCCCGAGGCGCTCGTGGCGATCCTCCTCGTAGGCCTCGACGTTGCCCTCGAACCAGACCGCCTGCGAGTCGCCCTCGAAGGCGAGCACGTGGGTGGCGACGCGGTCGAGAAACCAGCGGTCGTGCGAGATCACGACGGCGCAGCCTGCGAAGGCGAGCAGCGCCTCCTCGAGCGCGCGCAGGGTGTCGACGTCGAGGTCGTTGGTCGGCTCGTCGAGCAGCAGCAGGTTGCCGCCCGACCGCAGCAGCTTCGCCAGGTGCAGCCGGTTGCGCTCGCCGCCCGACAGCGTCCCGACCTTGCGCTGCTGGTCGGAGCCCTTGAAGTTGAACCCGGAGGTGTAGGCGCGGGCGTTCATCTTGCGGTCGCCGACCTCGATCTCGTCGAGCCCGCCCGAGATCTCCTCGTAGACGGTGGCCTCGCCGTCGAGCGATTCGCGCGACTGGTCGACGTAGGCGATCTTGACCGTGTCGCCGAGCTTGAGCTCACCGGCGTCAGGCTCCTCGTCCCCGACCAGCATCCGGAACAGCGTCGTCTTGCCGGCGCCGTTGGGGCCGATGACGCCGACGATCCCGGCGCGCGGGAGGGTGAAGGAGAGGTCCTCGATCAGGAGCTTGTCGCCGAAGCCCTTGCGCAGGCCCTCCGCTTCGATCACGACGTTGCCGAGCCGCGGCCCCGGCGGGATGTGGATCTGGACCTCGTCGAGGCGCACGTTCTTCTCCTCGGCGACCATCTCCTCGTAGCGGGCGAGCCGCGCCTTCGACTTCTTGCGGCGGCCCTTCGGGTTCTCGCGGACCCACTCGAGCTCGGCGGCGAGGGTCTTGGCGCGGGCGGCGTCGGTGCGCTTCTCCTGTGAGAGGCGCTCCTGCTTCTGCTCGAGCCAGGCCGAGTAGTTGCCCTTGAACGGGATCCCGCGGCCGCGATCGAGCTCGAGGATCCAGCCGGCGACGTTGTCGAGGAAGTAGCGATCGTGGGTGACGGCGACGATCGTCCCCTTGTAGTCCTCGAGGTGCTTCTCGAGCCAGGCGACCGACTCCGCGTCGAGGTGGTTGGTCGGCTCGTCGAGCAGCAGCAGGTCGGGGGCGCTGAGCAGGAGGCGGCAGAGCGCGACCCGGCGCCGCTCGCCGCCCGAGAGCGTGGTCACGTCGGCGTCGGCGGGGGGCAGGCGGAGCGCGTCCATCGCCGTGTCGAGGATCGAGTCGAGGTTCCAGGCGTCGGCGGCGTCGATCTTGTCCTGGAGGCGGGCGAACTCGTCCGCGGTCTCGTCCGAGTAGTTGGCGGCGAGCTCGTTGAAGCGGGCGACCATGTCGCGAAGCTCGGCGACACCGTCCTCGACGTTGCCGCGCACGTCCTTGTCGGGATCGAGCGTTGGCTCCTGCTCGAGCATGCCTACGGTCGCGTTCGGGTGCAGTTGCGCCTCGCCGCGGTAGTCCTCGTCCTGGCCGGCCATGATCCGCAGCAGCGTCGACTTGCCGGCGCCGTTGTAGCCGAGCACGCCGATCTTCGCGCCCGGGTAGAAGCTCAGGTTGATGTCGCTGAGCACCTGCTTGTCGGGGGGATGCAGGCGGGAGACGCCCTGCATCGTGAATATGTACTCGGAGGGTCCGGCCATCGGCCGCGCAGGATAGAGAGCCGGGGGCGGCGGCCCGCCCCCGGCACCCATCAGGCCTTGGGCTCAGCCCGTCGGCAGGTTCTCGTCGAGGAACTTCAGCGCGTCGACCTGCGCCGCACCGACGATGCCGCCGTGGTCGACGCCGTCGTACTTGAAGTACTCGAACGGGTCTCCGTTGTCATTGAGCTCGCTCCCGAGCATGTCGGTCAGGAACGGGAACACGGTCGTGTCGGCGGTGCCCTGCAGGAGCAGCACCGGCGCCCCCGTGGTCACGTCGGGGTTGTTCTTCTCGAGAATCCCGTAGGCGAGGTCGCGGTTGGCGCCCGGGCGGATCAGATCCGACGGCGGGATGCCACCGAGGCTGTCGGGCTGGCCGAGCTGCTGCAGGCAGGTCTCCTCGATGTCCGGGTAGAAGGCGAGCACCTCGTCACTGAGGATCTGCTGCGGGTCGACCCCGGAGTTGGCGGTGCTGACGCCTCCGATGACCAAGGTCGCGAGCGCGGTCAGCGAGCTCGGAGCCGTCAGGCTCGGCAAGAGCTCGGCCTGCTCCTTCAGATGCGAGCCGGGGGAGTAGCTGATCGTCCCCTCGAGCTCGAGGTCCGGCGTCCACTTCGCCGCGTAGGCGCCCGCCCAGAGCGCGGCATGGCCGCCCTGGGAGTGGCCGGCGATCACCATGCGGTCGCCGATCTCGGGATTGAGGTCGCGGGCCGCGCGGACCATGTCGAGCACGCTCCGGCCCTCGGACTTGCCGACCAGGTACGGATGCGGGCCCGGCGTGCCGAGGCCCTCGTAGTCGGTGCGGACGACCGCGTAGCCGGCCTCGAGGAACTCGCTCAGCTGCGGGTTGACGTAGTCGACGTAGCCCTCGGCGAGGCCGCCCACCCTGTTCGCGGAGGGGGCGCAGGCGTCAGCGACGCCGGTCGTCCCGTGCGCCCACGAGACGACGGGCCAGCCGCCCTTCGGCGCCTTGCCCTGGGGCACGCTGACGGTGCCGGAGACGGCGATCCGCTCGCCCTTCGTGGACTTCGAGGTGTAGAGCAGGTTGATGTCGGAGGCCGAGTTGTCGAGCGGCACGAGGCCACCGGCCTTGCGCTGCCAGATCGCCTTGCCGTGACCCTTGGGCAGGTTTGACGGCGGCTCGTAGAAGGCGCCGCCCTTGGGCCCCTTCTCGACCTTCTTGGCGGCCTCGGCGGTTGCGGCAAGCGCGATGCCGAGCAGCGCCACCAGGGCGCTCAGGATCAGGGCCAGGGCCGGAACTAGGGCAGTCCTCGAACGGTTTAGGGAAGGCGTGGGCTTCATGTTCTCTCCTCGGATTCGGGCTTGGCGGGCTTGGTTCGGGCTCAGCCCGCAGGAAGGTTGTCGTCGAGGAACTCGTCGGACTCGCGCTTGCCGTCGGCGACGATGCTGTTGTGGGTGGCGCCGGAGACGACCGCGTACTCAACGTCATTCCCCTTGTCGTTGAGCTCCTGCACGAGCATGTCCGTGTAGGCGGGGAAGACCGTCGTATCGGCGGTGCCCTGGAGCACCAGGATCGGCGCCGAGCTTTCGACGGCCGGATTGTTCTTCGTCAGCACCTTGACGAGCGGCGCCAGGTTGGCGTCGCCCTGGATCAGCTCGGAGGGTGGGATGCCGCCGAGACTGTCCGTTCGGCCGAGCTCGCCGAGGCACTTCTCCTCGACCTCGGGGTAGAGCGCCAGCGGCTCGGGGTTGAGGATCTCGCCCGGCACGATGCGCGGGTTCGCGGTCGAAGCTCCGGCAAGGATGCTGACCGCGAGCGCGCTCAGCGGATTCGGTGAGGTCAGCGCCGGCAGCAGGCTGATCTGGTCGGCGATGTGCGATGCGGGGGCGTACGCCATCGTCCCGTGCAGCTTCAGGTTCGGCACCCACGAGTCGGCGTACCCGGCGGTCCACAGCGCCGCGTGTCCGCCCTGGGAGACGCCGGCGATAGCGAAGTCGTCGCCGATATCGGGATCGAACTGGCGCGCTGCGTTGATGATGTCGAGCGTGCTCCGCGCCGCCGACTTGCCGACCAGGTAGGGATGCGGCCCCGGCGTGCCGAGGCCCTGGTAGTCGGTGCGAACGACGGCGTAGCCGGCCTTGATCCAATCGTCGATGAAGCTCTCGGGGCCGTAGCCCTCGCGTGAGGGCGCGCAGGAGTCGGCGAGGCCGGTCGTGCCGTGCGCCCAGGTGATCACCGGCCAGCCATCCTTCGGCGGCTCCCCGTTCGGCACCGCGACGGAACCCGAGACCGCGATCCGCTCGCGCTGCGGCGACTTCGAGGTGTAGAGGACCCGCTTGCTGCGAGCGTCGTCGGCCGAATCGATCAGGTCGGATCCGTTGCTCACCCAGATCAGCTTCCCGTGACCCTTGGGCAGCTTCGACGGCGGCTCGTAGAAGCCGTCGCCCTTCGGGCCCTTCGTGATCTTCGCGGCCTCGGCGCTGGACGCCGGCGCGAGGGAGAGCAGCGCAACGAGCGCACCCAGGGCCAGCACCAAGCCGGCGCTGAAGTTCCTCGAACCGTTCACGGCAGGCGTGGACGTCACAGTCGCTCTCTCCTCAGGTCGTGCCCCCATCGGCTACTCGCCGGCTAGAACAACCTATTGGGTCGAACGATGCGGTCGAGGCCTGGCCGGGCGCCTGCTAGGTTCGCGACCGTGGAGCTGGCTCTGCTCACCTACACCTACGTCGCGGACATGGCGACCCGCCGCGAGCCTCACCGCGACGGCCACCTCGCCCTGATTCGCGAAGCCGCCGACGCCGGCCGTCTGCTGATCGCCGGCGCCACCGGCAAGCCGCCGACCGGCGGCCTGCTCGTGTTCGCCGATTCCGGCGCGGCCGAGGAATTCGTCGCCCGCGACCCCTACGGGGAGGCCGGGCTGATCACCGCACACACGATCGAGCCCTGGACCGTGGTCGAGTCGCGCCCCCTCGACGCCGGCTAGTCGATCAGGCAGGCGTACATCTTCCTGACGGCAACGCGCCAGGCGATCACCGCGAGGATCGAGAGGGCGAGGACCCGGAGCAGGTCGGTCGCCTCGAAGCCGAAGGCGGCGGCCCGGACCAGCTCGACGAGCTGGTGCAGCGGGTTGAAAGCGGCCAGGATCTGGGCCCACTCGGGCAGCTGGTCGATCGGGAAGAAGGTGCCCGCGGTCAGGAACAGCGGCGTGATCACGAGCGTCGTCACGTAGTTGAACTGGTCGATCTTCGGGACCACGGCCGCGACCGCGATGCCGCCGCCGGAGAAGATCAGCGCCGTGATGAAGCCGAAGAACGGGACGAGCAGCATGCCCGGGGCCGGGTCGAGGCCGAACAGCATCGTCACCAGCAGCGGGAAGGTTCCGAAGATGCCGGCCCGCGCGGAGATCCACAGCATCTCGGCGGTGACCAGCTCCTCGACGTCGACCGGGGCCGCGAGGATCGCGTCGTAGGTGTTCTGGAAGCGGTGCTTGACGAAGGTGCCGAACATCGCCGGGAAGGCGCTCGAGAAGATCACCGCCGTCGCGACCATGCCGGTGCCGACGAACACGACGTAGTCGATCCCGTCGACGTTCGCGACCAGTGTGGCGCCGAGCCCGAGCCCGAACGCGAGCAGGTAGATGACCGGCTCCATCAGGCTGGAGAAGGCGGTGCTCTTCCAGAAGGTCCGGAAGTTCGCGACCTCGCGGCTCATGACGCCGGAGATCGCCGCCCACTCGAGGCGTCTGGCGCCGCCCTTGGTCGCGATCCCGCTCATTCGAGCTCCTCTCCGGTCAGCTTGACGAAGACGTCCTCGAGTGAGGCGGGGCGGTAGACGGCGTCCTCGGGGATCTCGCCGTTGCTCGCCGCCTCGGCGCCGACGATCGCCACGGCGGGGCCGGTGGCGCGGACGGTGAGGCCGCCGGCCTCGGCTTTGGCCCGGACCTCGGCGAGCCGCGCCGGCGGCCCGAAGACCTCCGCCGTGTGCTCACCGGCGAACTGCTTGACCAGCGCCGCCGGCCTGTCGCGGGCGACGATCTTGCCGTTCGCCATCAGCGCGACCTCGTCGGCGAGGCGCTCGGCTTCTTCGATGTAGTGGGTCGACATCAGGATCGTCTTGCCCTCGGTGCGGAGCGCGTCGACGAGCGTCCATACCTCGGCCCGGATCTGGGGGTCGAGCCCGACCGTCGGCTCGTCGAGCAGGACCAGGCGCGGGTCGTGGACGAGGCCGCGGGCGATCAGGAGCCTGCGGCGCATGCCGCCGGAGAGCTCGTCGACGGCGTCGTCGCGGCGGTCGCTGAGACGGGCGAGCGCGAGCGCGCGATCGACGGCGGCACCGACGTCCTTGACGCGGTACAGGCGCGCGAAGACGTGCAGGTTCTCGGCCACCGTGACGTCGACATCGAGGTTGTCGAGCTGCGGCACGACGCCCATCTCGGCCCGGGCGCGCTTACCGTCGCCGGGCAGCTCATAGCCGAGCACGCGGAGGCTGCCGCTGTCGGCGATCGCCTGCGAGGTGAGCAGCTTCATCGTCGTCGACTTGCCGGCGCCGTTGGGCCCGAGTAGGCCGAGGCAGATGCCCTCGGGCACGTCGAGATCGAGACCGTCGACCGCCTTGATCGGCCCGAATGCCTTGTGCACGTCCTGTAGCTCGATCGCGGCCATGAGCGGCTCAGGTTTGCAGACCGCTCGGGCTGGAGAGTGGGGGCTACCCGTACGGCGCGGCCGTCCAGTCTGGGGCCGCCGGCGCCACCTGCGGGCCGCGTAGGGACCCGCTCACCGCGGGCCGGGCAGATTGCGGAAGCCGAAGGCCTGGGGCTCGCGTCCCGGCTGGACGAACCAGCACTCGCCCGATTCGGCGCCCGTAAAGAGGCGGAGGACGGTCGAGGCGACGGTCTCGGCCGGGATGATCGAGAAGCCCTCGGCCAGCAGCGCCTCCTTGATCGGGGCGATGATCTTGCTCTCGGCGAAGCCGGGACAGATCGCGTTGACGCGGACGTTGTCGCCCGCCATGCCGGCGCCGATCGAGCGGACCATGCCGACGACTCCGTGCTTGTTGGCGGCGTAGATCGGGTCGAATGGAACCGCGGTCAGGCCGGCGAGCGAAGCGGTGGCGACGATCGAGCCCCCGCCGGCGCGCTGCAGCGCCGGCAGGACCGCGTGGGTACCGAAGATGACGCCGTCGAGGTTGGCTCCGTTGGCGCGCCGGTAGAGCTCGATGTCGAAGTCTTCGCCGACTCCGCAGCCGGTCGCGACGCCGGCGTTGAGGTAGGCGTGGTCGATGCCGCCGAGCGCGTCCTCGGCTGCCGCGACCGTCGCCAGGTTCTCCTCGAAGGAGCTGACGTCGGTACGCATGCCGTAGCCGCCGATCTCCTCGGCCGTCGCCACCGCGCCCGCCTCGTCGATGTCGGCGCAGAAGACGCGGGCGCCGGCTCCGGCGGCCATCAGGGCGGTGGCGCGGCCGAGGCCGCTGGCGGCGCCGGTGATCAGGAGCCGCTGGCCTTCGAGGGAAGGGTCGGGTGGGAAGGGGAGTTCGGGTGAGTCGCTCATCGGCCCGCCACCCTATTGACTCGCCCCGGATCGGCTTGGCGGCCGTTGTCAGCGCCGTGTGCCGGCGCCGCCGTCGCGTCGCTTGGCATCGCGATCCGGGGGGCGGCACCGGTACCGCGGAACCGCCCCCATCGGTTTCGGGCATTCCACGTCCTCCGCGTCCCGGTCGCGCTCCAACGAGCGCTGAACCGGTCACTCGGTTTCCGTCCGACCGCAGGCGTACCATCGAACATATGTTCGTCACCAACTCAGACCCCGGGACGCTGTCGATCGCGCAGCTGGAGACGCAGATCTGCGAGCTGGCGGTCGACATCAACGCCGCCACCTGTGCCTGGCTTCGGCTGCTCGCCGAGTTCGAGCGCCGGGGCGGCCACGAACGGGCCGGCTTCCATTCGGCCACGGCCTGGCTCGCCTGGCATTGCTCGCTGACCGACAGGGCGGCCCGCGATCAGATGCGCGTCGCGCGGGCGCTGGAGGGACTGCCGAAGATCGAAGCCGCGTTCGCCGGCGGCGAGCTCAGCTACTCGAAGGTGCGCGCACTGAGCCGCGTGGCGACGCCTGAGTTCGAGGATGAGTTGCTCGAGATCGCGCGCCACGGCACCGCGGCACAGCTCGAGCGTGTCGTCAGCGGCGTGCGTCGCGCTCTCGCAACCGGGGAAGAGCTCGCGCTCGAGCGGCGTCACCTCCACCTCGGCTGGGAGCCCGATGGGATGCTCCGCATTTCCGGCGTGCTGCCGGCCGAGGAAGGGGAGCTGCTGATCAAGGCGATCGAGGCCGCCCGGGAGGCGCTGCGGCGGGGAGGGTCCGAGGAGGTCCGGCCCGATCGTGCCGACGGCCTGGCGGTTCTGGCCGAGACGCTGCTCGCCCAGGGCCCGGCGGCGGTCCCCGGAGGGGAGCGCAATCAGGTGGTCGTCCACGTCGATCTCGATCGGCTCAGCAGCGGCGGTGCGGCTGGAGGTGAAGGTGGGGCGGCGATCGGCGCGGGAGGAGTGGTCGACGCGGAGGCCGCTCGTCGCCTCGCTTGCGATGCGTCCGTTGTGACGATGGTCGAGCGCGCCGGCGAGCCCGTGTCCGTCGGGCGCAAGACACGGGCGATACCCCCGGCCGTCAACCGGGCCCTGAGGGCTCGCGATCGCGGCTGCAGATTCCCCGGGTGCACACACGACCGTTACGTGGACGCCCATCACATCGAGCACTGGGCCGCCGGCGGCGAAACCTCGCTCGAGAACCTCGTCCTGCTCTGCCGGCGCCACCATCGCCACGTCCACAAGAGCCAGATCGCGATAGAGCTCGACGATGGCGGCGGCGAGCCGCGGTTCATCCGACCCGACGGCAACGTCGTCGGCGAGCGACCCCGGGTCCGCCCGCCGAGGCCGCTGCCCGCGGCGGCGGCGCCGGGCCGATCGGTGTGGACCGGCTCAGGTCAGAGGCTCGATCTCGGGCACACCGTGGGGCTGCTTGCCGAGCTCTGACCGACCGACGAACCGCCTCAGTGATCCGAAGCCGGAGGTCAGACGGTCAGGAGCCGGAGCCCCACTCGGCGAGCCGCTCCGAGAGACGCTTCATCCCGTACTCGAGGGCCGCGTCGGCGGCGGCCTCGGAGTCCAGTGGCGCGTCGGCGGGGAGCTCGCTGCCTGAGTCGCGGAGGGTGGCGATGTCCTTGAATCCGAGCAGTTCGTCGCGGGACTCGACCAGGGTCGTTCTCAGCTTCGGCTTCGTGATCCGGATCGCGGCCTCGAGCAGGGCCTCGAGCGAGCCGTGCTCGCGGAGCAGCTCGGCGGCGCCTTTCTCGCCGACGCCCCTCGCGCCTGGGATGCCGTCGGAGGGGTCGCCGCGCAGGGCGATGAAGTCGGGGACGAGCTCGGGGCCGATGCCGTAGCGCGCCTTGACTTCCTTCGGGCCGAGGCGCTCGGCACCGCCCTTGATCTTGGTGCTGACGTAGAGGACGGAGACGCGGTCGGTCGCGCATTGGAACATGTCGCGGTCGCCGGTCAGGATCAGCGCCTCGCCGCCCGACTCCTCCTCCTTGCGGGCGAGGGTGCCGAGCAGGTCGTCGGCTTCGAGGGTCGGGTGCTGCTCGATCGTCCAGCCGAAGGCCGTGAAGAATCGCGGCGCCTGCTCCCATTGCCAGACGAGCTGCTCGGGCATCTCGTCGCGGTCGCCGTGGTAGCTGGGCAGGAGCTCCTTGCGGTACTCGGCCGCCTCGGCGCCGAAGCAGAGCACGACGGCGCGCGGCGAGTGCTCCTCGACCTCGCGGAGGACGAGGTTCGCGGTTCCGAGCAAGGCGTTGACGGAGCGGTCGTCGACCCCCGTGATCGTCTTCGGCAGCGCGAAGAAGGCGCGGTAGAGCATCGACGGGGTATCGACCACAAGGAGGGGGCCACGGGGGCCGCGTTCGCCCGCGCCCGATCGGGGGGTCACGCGGCCGGCGGGTCGAGTTGCTCGAGCAGCTTGTAGCCGCCCTTGCCGTCCATCTCGACGATCCAGATCGGCTGAGAGACGTCGTGATCCTCGGTGAAGGAGAACTCACCCAGCGGGGTCGGCATCTGGACTCCGGCGAGCGCATCCGCCAGCGCCTGCCGGTCGGCGGCGAGGTCCTCGAAGTTGAGGTCGCCGCTCGCGGCTGCCTGCGCCAGGAGCTGCACGCCGGTGTAGGCCTGCGCGGCGAACTGATCCGGGCTCTCGTCGTAGCGCTTCCGGTAGGCGTCGACGAACGCGGTGTTCTCGGGGTCCTCGTTGCCCTCGAACCACGCTGCTGCGCTGCGGGCGCCGTTGCCCTGTCGGCCGGCGTTGGCGGCGGCGAGGGCGCTGTTGAAGGCGTTGCCGCCGAGGATCGCGCCGGAGAAGCCGTCGCTGCGGGCTGCGTCGATCAGAGTCGCCGCGGTCTCACCGGAGGACGCGGTAATGAAGAGGACGTCGGGCTTCTCGCGCAGCGCTGTTCGCAGCGCCGCGTCGGCCCGCTTCCGGCCGGCGGGGACTGAGGCCTTGTGGAAGACGTCGATGCCTTGTTCGGTCAGTGCGCCCGCTGCGATCTTGGCCGTGCTCTCTCCGAACGGATCGTCGGCGGGGTAGAGGACGACCGCGGATTTCGCCCCCGGATTCTCGGCGGCGAAGCTCTCGACGTTCGCGGGGATCGCCTGCTCTTCGCCGAGCGAGTCGCGGAAGACCAGCTCGCATGGGTAGGCGCAGTCGCCGACGATCCCGGGGCCGGTGTTGGATGTCGCGAGCATCGCGACGCCGAGCTCGTCGGCTAGCGGGTGCGCCTCGACGGCGGAGTTGGAGAAGGTCGGTCCGAGCACCGCCAGCACGTCATCCTCGGAGATCAGTTCGCGCGCCGCGCGCGCCGCCTGTGTGGGCTCGGAGCGGTCGTCGACCTGTTGCAGCTGCAGTTCGGCGCCGTGGATGCCGCCGTCGGCGTTGATCTGCTCGACGGCGAGCTCCGCGGCCTGCAGCTGCTGGGGCCCGAAGGCGGCTCCGGCACCGGTCTGCGAGTAGACGCTGCCGAACGCGATCTCCTCGCCCTCCCAGGCGGTGTCGCCGGTGGTCGTAGCGTCCTCGCTCTTCTCGCCGCAGGCGAGCAGCAACAGCGCGCATGCCGCGAGCAGGGAGGCGGCGAAGGAGAACCGGAACCGGGCAAGCATCGAGTCCGGCAACCTAGCGACCTCGCCCGATCTGCGCATCGATGTAGGGCGCCAGGATCCGGGCGACGCGGTCGGCCGTCTGCTCCGGGGTCGCGGTCGGCAGGGCGGCGTGGCTGATCGCGAGCCGGACGAGGGTGTCGGCGGCGAGCGCGGCGGCGTCGGGGTCCGCCTCGGGCCAGGTGTCGCGGATCGTCCCGGCGAGCCCGTCGGTCACCGGCCCGAGGACGGGCCCGCCTCCCGTCGTCACCAGCACGAGCAGCTCGTCTCCGTCCTGTGCGGCCGAGATCGCCCGGACCAGGGGGTGGGTCCCAGCGGCCGCGAGGAAGATCTCGAGCGCTGCCCGCAGTGCCCGGGCGGGGTCATCGGCGTGAGCGGCGACGACCTCGGCAACCGCGGCGAGGAAGCGCTCGGCCTCACGGTTCACATAGGCCAGCGCCAATCCCTCGCGGGTCCCGAACGCGTTGTAGACGGTCTGGCGGCTGACCCCGGCCTGCTCGCCGACGTCGGCCATCCGCACTTCCGACCAGGTTCGCTCGGCGAGCAGCTCGCCGGTTGCGTCGAGCAGGGAGTCGCGCGTGTCGCTCACCCGGCCACGGTATCTGCCTGCGCGGCCTCGACCTCCTTGCCGATCGGTACGAAGTCGACCTTCTCGCGCACGCCGCAGTCCGGGCACCACCAGGAGTCAGGCACGTCGCGCCAGCGCGTGCCGGCCGGGAAGCCCTCGCGAGGAGCACCGACAGTCTCCTCGTAGATGTAGCCGCAGCCGGGGCAGGCGAAGGCGGTGGCTCCGATCGATTCGGGGTCGAGCGCGACTCCCGGGGCGCCGCCGGCCTGGAGGGCCGGATCGGCGGCGGCGTTCGCTCCGTACTTCCGCAGGATCCGCTCGCGCTTGCGCGGCAGGATGTTGGCGCGGCCGACGTCGCCGTCGTAGTGGTCGAGCACGCGCGGGTCCATCACCCGCCGCCACAGCGGCGGGAGGTAGGCGAGCACGATCATCGTCGCGTAGCCCGAGGGCAGCTCCGGCAGGCCCTCGAAATGGCGCAGCGCCTGGTAGCGGCGGACCGGGTTGGCGTGGTGGTCGGAGTGGCGCTGCAGGTGGTAGAGGAACACGTTCGAGGCGATGTTGTCGCTGTTCCAGCTGTGCTCGGGAGCGCACCGCTCGTAACGGCCATCGTTCTGCTTCTGACGCAGCAGGCCGTAGTGCTCGAGGTAGTTGACGACCTCGAGCAGCGAGAACCCCACCACCGCCTGCACCAGGAGCCACGGCAGCACCTCGATCCCGAAGGCGATCGTCAGGCCCGCGAACAGGACCGCCGTCATTGCCCAGGCGTTGAGGACGTCGTTGTGGATCGTCCAGAACCCACCGCGGCCTTTGCCGGTCGCCTGCGCGACGCGCGCGAGTCGCTCGCGCTCGAGGTGGATCGCCGACGTGAGGCTGCCCTTGACCGTCCGCGGCAGGAACTCCCAGAAGCTCTCGCCGAAGCGCGAGCTGGCCGGGTCCTCCGGCGTCGCCACGCGGACGTGGTGGCCGCGGTTGTGCTCGATGAAGAAGTGGCCGTAACCGGTCTGGGCGAGGGCGATCTTGGAGAGCCAGCGCTCGTAGCTCTTGCGTTTGTGGCCGAGCTCGTGCGCCGTGTTGATCGCGATGCCGCCGACCATTGCGACGCTCATCGCCAGTCCGAGGTCCTCGAGGAACGAGAGGTCGCCCGAGCTCCACAAGACGCAGGCGAAGACCAGGGAAGCGAACTGCAGGGGCAGGAAGGCGTAAGTGCACCAGCGGTAGTACTTGTCCTGCTCGAGGTACTTGATCGCCGAGTCCGGCGGGTTCTCCGCGTCCTTGCCGATCACCGTGTCGAGGAACGGGATCAGGCCGAAGACGACGAGGGGGCCGACCCAGTAGCCGATCCCGAGCCCCGTCACCGCCGCGATGCCCCAGGCGAGGAACGGCAGGGTGGGGACGATCAGCCCGAGCAGCCACAGGTAACGCTTGGGGTCGTTCCAGGCGGCCTCAATCGGCGGGTGCTCTGTGGGCGCGTGCTTTACATGAGTGGCTTCCATGTAAAGCAACCTACCCGACGCGAGCCGCGGCTGTCAACCCCTTATCCTCGGCCCATGGCCGAGCAGCTCCCTGAGCCGCAGACCTGGATCCTGACCGGGGGCATCGAGAACTTCGAGATCTACGTCGAGCGCGGCTTCGACGTGATCGGCCTCAAGGAGAAGCGGGTCCGGATGGCGGAGCGGATGGAGCCCGGCGACGAGATCGTCTTCTACGTGACCGGCATCAAAGCCTTCGGCGCGATCGCCCGGATCACCTCGCCGATGTTCGAGGATCGGGAGCCGATCTGGCCGCAGGGGAAGAAGAAGTACCCCGAGCCCTACCCGTGGCGGGTCAAGGCGGAGCCGCTGGTCGTGCTCGAGCCCGAGCAGTTCGTGCCCGCCGAGTCGCTGCTCGGCGAGATGGAGCACCTGAAGAAGTGGCCTGAGGAGCACTGGCACCTCGGCTTCCAGGGCCAGCTCCGCACTGTCGGGCCCGCCGACCGGCAGCTGCTGCACGAGCGCATCGAGGCCGCGGCCTCGGTCGAGGCATAGGCCGCTTCCCGGCATGCCTCGCATCTCAGTCCTCGACCTCTCGCCGGTCTCCACCGGCCGCGGCGAGAGCGCCGCGCTGACCGACTCGATCGAGCTCGCTCGCGTCGTCGACCGCCTCGGCTACGAGCGGATCTGGTTCGCCGAGCACCACGGCGGCCGCATGGTCTCGAGCTCGGCTCCGGAGCTGATGATCGCCGCGGCCGGCGCGCAGACCGCGCGGATCCGTCTCGGCTCGGGCGGGATGATGCTTCCGAACCACACTCCCCTGCACGTCGCCGAGCAGTTCAAGGTGCTCGAGGCGCTCTATCCCGGCCGGATCGACCTCGGGATCGGCCGTGCCCCCGGCACAGACCAGCGGACCGCGATGGCGCTGCGCGGCGGTCGCCAAGGTATCTCTGGCGGGGGTGGAGATCTGCCGCAACAGCTGGGCCAGCTCTTCGCCTTCGCGGGCCTGAAGGAGTGGCCGCAGAACCATCCGTTCGGGCCGATCAGCCCGGCGCCGAGCCATCCGCCGATGGAGCCGGTCCGCGCCGCCCCCGACGACTCGCCGCTGCCGCCACTCTTCCTGCTCGGCTCGAGCGATTTCTCGGCCCGGCTCGCCGCCGAGGTCGGGCTCGGCTTCGCCTTCGCGGGACAGATCAACCCGGACGAGGCGGTGCCGATGTTGCGCCTCTACCGGGATCTCTTCCAGCCCTCCGACCTGTGGACGGAGCCGTACGCGATCTTCAGCCACAACGCGATCTGCGCGCCGACCGGCGAGCAGGCAGCGCGGCTCGCCGCGCCCTCACGCGTCGCCTTCAGGCGACTACGCTCCGGCACGCCGACGCCGCTGCCGACGGTCGAGGAGGCGCTCGCAGAGGACTCGCCGCCGCGGTCGCCGTCGAACGGGATCGAGGGGCTGCGGATCGTGACCGGCTCGCCGACCACCGTCCGCGAGACCTACGAGGAGCTGCTCTCGCGCAGCGGCGCCGACGAGCTGATGCTGATGTGCTCGACCTACGACCCGGCCGACCGGGTCCGCTCCTATGAGCTGATCGCCGAGGCGTTCGGGCTCGAGGCGGAGGGCGCGGGCACTGCCGGCACCGACGCCGATCCGGGTCAGTCGGTCAGCTCGGCGGCGATCCGCTCAGCGTAGAACCGGTGCCCCTCGGGGCTCAGGTACTCGAGGTCGGCGAGCAGCGGATCGACGCCACCCGGCCGCTCGCCGGTCTCGTCGAGCATGTCGACGACCGCGTCGGGCCCGGCTGAGCGGGCTGCCTCGAGCAGGCCGCTGAGCCCGATCCCGAGCGCCAGGATGCCGCCGGCGCCCGTCGACCCCTGCCACTCGCTCGAGGCTGAGTAGTCGGGATAGGCGACGTAGGCGACGCTCGTGTCGGGGTTCTCCTCGCGGATCGCGTCGAAGGTGCGGCCGAGGTTGCGGCCGCTGCGCTCGACCGCGTCGAAGGCCGCGTCGGCGTTCGCCGTCGCGCTCGGGATCGCCTCGGTCCCGTCGTCTCCTCCGAGCGCCTCCTGCAGGTCGTTGCCGCCGACCGAGACGAGCACCAGGTCGGCGTTCGCGAGCTCGGGCCGCAGCCTCTCCTCGAACAGCGGCTGGCCCGGCCGCCAGTCCTCGGTCGTGGTCCCGGGCTCGGCGAGGTTGACGGTCTCGGTGCCCTTCGTGCCTTCGCGGACGGCGTACTCAGGCAGCAGGTCGGCGTAGGTCGGCGGGCTCACGGTCGCCAGCGAGTCGCCGATCAGCAGGACCCGATCGCCGCGGCCGAGCAACGGCTGCGGGTCCGGTGCGGACCCGCCGGACCCCCCCGACCCGCCGTCCGCGGTCCCTGTCGCGGTGCCGTCGGGGTCGAGGGCCGTTGACTCATCCCCGCCGCAGCCTGCTGCCGCGAGCAGCACCGTGAGCGCCAGCGCGGTGAGCGCCGCACGGACCCTCCCCGGTGTCCGGTGGCGGACCCTCGGCACGCTCAGAAGCTCGACGGCAGGATCGTCGGTTTGACCTTGCCGTAGAGCCACTGCTGGAAGTAGTCGTCGAGGCGCTCGAGCTCAGCGCCGGCGAGGCCGCTCTGCTCCTTCGCCAGCGCGGTCAGCTGCGCGGTCGTCACGTTGCCGTAGCCGTAGAGGCTCTGAAGCTCGGCGGCGAAGTCGAAGAAGGCGGGGTTGCCGACGATCTCGCGGTAGCCCTCGAGTGTCATCGCGCTGCGCTCGTAGACGGGGAACTCAGCGAACAGGTTCGCGGGGTCGCCGTTCAGCGTCGCCGGGGGGATCTTCCAGTCCTCGGCCGTGGCGTCGTCGTAGAGCTCCTGGAACTTCGATCCGGGCGTCTGGGGGTTGCCGTTCTCGAGGTGCGACCAGTACCAGGTCGACCACTCGGCCCAGCTCTCGTTGATCCAGATATCCAGCCACGAGGCCGGGGAGACCGAGTTGCCGAACCACTGGTGCGCGTACTCGTGCAGCATCGTCCCGTCGCCGACGCTGAGGGTTGCGAAGGCCGGCCTCGTCTGGACCTCGAGCACGTAGCCGAGCGCCGGCACCTGGTCGACGATCGCGCCGCCGGAGTCGAACGGATACTCGGTCCCGTAGGCGGCGCCGAGGAAGTTGACCATGCTGCCGATCCGGTCCAGCGACTTGCGGATCGCCGCCCTCTGGGGCGCTGTGGCGCTCGAGTCGACCGCGCTGTAGGTCGGGATCGTGCGGCCCGTGGCGGTCTCCGTGAACGAGCCCTTCGAGTATTCGAACTTGCCGACTGTCGCCGTCGTCAGGTAGGTGGCGGTGGGGTCGTCCTCGGCCCAGCTCCAGCGCGTGCGACCGCCGGGCAGCTCCTTGCGGCCGACGGGCTCCCCGATCCCGATCGCGATGAAGGCATTGGGCACGGTGACCGAGGTCCGGAAGCTCGCCTTGTCGCTCGGGTGGTTGTTGGAGGGGAACCAGCTCTGCGCCCCGATCGGCTCGTTGACGACGAAGGCGCCGTCGCAGGTCAGCGGCGTCTCGACCGGGACCGCGCAGGCCCGGACCCAGCCCTCGCTCGAGCCATCGGGGTCACGGAAGGCCCCGGGCTTGCCCGAGTAGTCGACGACGATCTCGAACTCGTTCCCCTCGGGGATCCCCTCCGGCGGGGTCACGACCAGCTTCCTCGGCTGCGTCGCCCCCGCCAGGCGCGGCTTCGCGTCGACCTGAGTGAACGTCGCGGGTGCCCCGTCAACGCGGATGCGGGCGACATCCAGCTTCTGGAAGTCGAGGCTGAAGCGGCCGAGGTCCTGGGTCGCCCTGGCCCTGATCGTCGTCCTCGTCCCGGTCATGAACCTGTTCGTGTCGGGGTTGTAGTTGAGGTCGATGTCGTAGGCGAGCGCGTCGTAGCCGGTGTTGCCCACCTGAGGGAAGAGCGGATCACCGGCGCTGCGGCCGCCGGGCTCGAAGGGCGGCGGCAGTGGCTGGCCTTTGACGACGAGCGGACGCTTCGTTTCCCGGCAGCGCCAGCGGCTGCCGTCGCCGAAGCGGCGGACGCAGGCTGCGAGCGGGAGGGCGCGGTCGGGGGCGGAGGCGCCGCGCAGTCTCGGGCCGACTCGGAAGCGGAAGCGGAGCTCGCGCGAGGAGCCCTCCGGGAAGCGCTTGTCCTCGATCAGATCGAGCTTGCGGCCCTTCGCCGAGCCCTGCTCGGTGGGGACGATCAGCTTCACGTCGCTGCGGCCGGCCTTGCGGCCGCGGTTGTCGATGGTGGCCTCGATCTGGACCCGCTCACTGCTGCGGACGCCGGCCTCGGGTGGGTTCGAGACGCTGCCGACGCTGAGCCTTGGCGTGCCGGCGGCCCCGGCGGAGGCGGCGCCCGCCGCCGCGACGGAGGCACACGCGGAGAGCGTCAGAAGGAGCGCTGTGACTCGAGAGCGCGGCACACGAATGATCTTGGCAGGCGTCTGGAGCGATCGGCCCGCGATGGATATGGTGCAGCCCATGGGAGAGGTAGAAACCGTCAGCGGCCGGATCGATGTGGGCGAGCTCGGACGGACACTCGGGCACGAGCACCTAAGGACTAGCTCGGAGTCGGTCCGGTGGACGTTCCCTCACCTCTACGACGAGGCCGAGGAGGAGCGGCTCGCGATCGAGGCGATCGAGCGCGCGATGTCGCATGGCGTCAAGACGATCGTCGACCCGGCCTGCATGGACCTCGGCCGTGACCCGGCCCTCGCCCGGCGCGTCGCCGAGGCGACCGGGATCCAGCTCGTCATGTGCACCGGCATCTACGGGGTCCACTACACCTTCATCCCGCAGTACTTCGCCAACCGCGAGCCGGAGGCGATGGTCGAGGCCTTCGTGCACGACATCGAGGAGGGAATGCAGGGGACCGGCGTCAAGGCGGCCTTCCTCAAGTGCGCCGTCGACGAGCCCGGCATCACCGAGCACATCGAGCGCGTGCTGCGCGCCTGCGCCGAGGCGAGCAAGCGGACGGGGCGGCCGATCATGGCCCACTCCCATCCGGGCACCCGGCGGGGCCTCGAGATCATGGACATCTTCGACAGTGAGGGCATCGATCCGTCGATGGTCCAGATCGCCCACACAGGCGACACCGACGATCTCGACTACATCGAGGAGTTGCTGCAGCGGGGGCCGTACATCGGCATGGACCGCTACGGCCTCGACATCATCCTTCCGACCGCACAGCGCAACGCGACGGTCGCGGCGCTGGTCGACCGCGGCCACGCCGAGCGGATGACGCTGAGCCACGACGCCTGCGCGACGATCGACTGGTTCCCGCGCGAGCTGATCGGGCAGATGGCACCCGACTGGCACATGGGCTTCATCTTCGAGTCGGTCCTGCCCGCTCTGCACGAGGCCGGCGTCGGCGAGGACCAGACCGAGAAGATGCTCGGCGAGAACGTCCACCGCTGGCTTGCGCCTTAGGCGCCGCCGCTACTCGCTGAGCCAGGAGTTGCCGCCGAGCAGGCGGGCGGAGCCCTGGCCCCGGACCAGGTTCTCGCAGTTGCGCATCCGGTCACCGGCGGAGTCCTTCGTGAAGATGTCGCGACCGCGGCCGCAGTCGGCCCGGTCCGCGCCCCCGCCGGGCAAGACCCAGTCCGGGCCGCGGCCGGCGCGAACCCGGTCGCCGCCACCTCCGCCGAGGAGGAAGTCCTCGCCGCGGCCGCCCGCGAGGCGGTCGCGGCCGGCGCCACCGGCGAGCAGGCCGCCGTCCCAGTCGGGGCCGGTCAGCCTGTCATCCCCGGCGCCGCCGAAGGCGAGCAGATGCTGGCGCAGAGCGAGGTCGAAGAAGGCGCCGCCGGCGGAGATCACGTCGTCGCCGCTGCCGGCGCGGAGCTCGATGCTGGCCTGAAAGGGGGTCGGGATCGGGACCCGGACGTCGGCCTCGGCGGCGTTCACGGTGCGTTCGAGGTCGAGGTCGATGATCGCGTCGTCGTCGCCCTCGCCGAGCGCCACATGCCTGGCGCGGTCGTCGAGCAGGATCACCGGCGTCGTCACGGCGAGCCTGATCTCGATCTCGTCGGAGCCGTCGGCCTCGGGCGTCGCGCCGGGCTCGAGTGCCCCGTCCCGGAGGTCGAGCGTGATGATGTCGCCACCGGTCCCGTAGACGCGGTCGATGGTGTCGACCGAAGCTGCCGGGCCGCTGCAGGCGACCGGCTGGGATCCGCGGGCGACGACGATCCGGTTGCCCTGACGGGCGATCGTGAAGTCGGCGCCATTCGAGTCGATCTTGAGCGTTCCGAACTCGACGCCGCAATCGGTCTTTGGCGCCGCCGCAACCTCTGCCGCCGTCCCGGCCGGCGCAGCGAGCAGCGCCACCGCGGCCAGCGCGGCACCGAGTAACGGCGCGATCCCCCAGGAACGTCCCACGCCGGAAATCCTAGCCAGGGCACTCGGCGTGCCTCAACGGGGAGCGCCCGAGGCCTCGCGGCTCCGGGCGCTCCGTCGAAGCGGACTCGATCCTCTGGCTACCGGAGGAAGAGGATCTCGGAGTACTTGGGCAGCGGCCACATGTCGTCGGGCAGCACCCGCTCGAGCCTGTCGACGACCTCGCGGACGCCGGTCAGCGCTTCGAGCTGCTTGTCGCGGGCGTACTCGGCGAGCGCCATGCCCTCGGTCTCCTCGGGCACGTCGTTGGCCTCCCCGAGCTTGTCGATAGCGAACATCAGCTCCTCGATCAGCTCGCTCACGTTCGAGGCGAGCCTCTCGACCCCGGTGCTCTTGGCCAGCTCCAGGTAGCGGATCGCGGCCGGCAGGATCATCGTCTGAGCGATGTTCTGACCGGTCTCCGCCTCGATGTTGGCGAGCGTCGCGTACTGCTCGACCCAGACCTCGTAGCGGGCCTCGAGCTCGCGGTCGTCGAGTACGTCGTACTTCGAGAACGCGGCGATCGTCTCGGGCGCAACCACCTCGGGCAGCGCGTCCGGCGTCGTCCGCAGGTTCTTGAGCCCCCGCTTCTCGGCCTCGGCATGCCACTCCTCGGAGTAGTTGTCGCCCATGAAGCAGACGGCCTTGTTGGCCGTGTACGACTCCTTGACGACGGCCGCGACGCGCTCGGCGATCTCGCCGGTCTGCGTCTCGAGCTTGTCGGCGAGCTCGTCGATCGCCTCGGCGACGATCGTGTTCAGGACCGTGTTCGGGAAGGCGAGCGACATGCTCGACCCGAGCGCCCTGAACTCGAACTTGTTGCCGGTGAACGCGAACGGCGAGGTCCGGTTGCGGTCGCCGCCGTCCATCGGCAGCGGCGGCAGCACCGGTGTGCCGAGGCCGAGGAAGCTCCCCGGCGTGTTCGGGTCGCCCTGGCCGGTCGAGATCGCCTCGAACACCTTGTCGAGCTCGGCGCCGAGGAACACCGAGATGATCGCCGGCGGCGCCTCGTTGGCGCCGAGGCGGTGATCCTGGCCGATGTTCGCAACCGACGCTCGCAGCAGGCCCTGATGCTTGTTGACCGCCTGGATCACGGCCGCGCAGAAGAACAGGAAGTTGACGTTCTCCGACGGCGTGTCGCCCGGATCCATCAGGTTGTGCCCGGAATCCGTGCCCATCGACCAGTTGTTGTGCTTGCCGGAGCCGTTGACCCCGGCGAACGGCTTCTCGTGCAGGAGGCAGATCAGCCCGTACTTGCGGGCGACGTTCTGCATGATCTGCATCGTCAGCTGCTGGTGGTCGGAGCCGACGTTCGAGTTCTCGAAGATCGGCGCCAGCTCGTACTGGCCCGGGGCGACCTCGTTGTGACGCGTCTTGATCGGGACGCCGAGCCTGATCAGCTCGTTCTCCGTCTCCATCATGTACGCGAGCACCCGCTCCGGGATCGACCCGAAGTAGTGGTCGTCGAGCTCGTGGCCCTTCGGCGGCTTGGCGCCGAACAGCGTGCGGCCCGTCGTGTAGAGGTCGGGACGCTCGTAGTAGTACTGCTCGTCGACGAGGAAGTACTCCTGCTCGGGGCCGACGGTGGTGAAGACGCGCTCGGTCTGCTCGTCGCCAAGCAGGCGCAGGGCGCGGACGGCGGCCTTCGAGAGCGCGTCCATCGAGCGCAGCAGCGGGATCTTGGCGTCGAGCGCCTCACCGGTCCACGATGCGAACGCGGTCGGGATGCAGAGCAGCGCTCCGTTCGGGTTCTCGAGGATGAAAGCCGGGCTGGTCGGATCCCAGGCGGTGTAGCCGCGAGCCTCGAAGGTGGCGCGGATGCCGCCGGTCGGGAACGAGGAGGCGTCCGGCTCGCCCTGGATCAGCTCCTTGCCGGAGAAGCCGGCGACCGAGCCGCCCTTGCGATCGGGCTCGAAGAAAGAATCATGCTTCTCCGCTGTGAGGCCTGTGAGGGGCTGGAAGACGTGGGTGTAATGGGTGCACCCGTTCTCGAGCGCCCACTCCTTCATCGCCTCCGCGACTTCGTCGGCGAGCGAAGCGTCGAGCGGCTCGCCGGCGTCGAGCGTCGCCTGGAGCTTCTTGTACGTGTCCTTCGACAGCCGCTCGCGCTGGATGTCGCCGGAGAAGACGCTGGATCCGAACGGGATGCCCTCGTCCTCGGTGAGATCGATCTGCCCCATCACTTCGGAATTGGGGCTCCAGGTGCCCGCTGAGACGTTGTGCTTGCGGGCTCGGGTGATGTTGGTCATGCGGTTGATTGCTCCTCGTCTTCGGTTACCAGCGACAAGCGACGGTCGTCTCCGATCGCGCGAGCTGTCTCAAGTTGTGGGAGTGCGAAACCTTACGCCGCGGGCCAAAGAGCGTGTTATCCACGCGTACAAAGATCGGCTCGGGCGTTTCGCCGGGCTGTCAGTGGGCATTGGAGGCGTACCGTCCGCGGTGCGGAAAAACCGCCGATTTCGCGCCTGACCCGGCAAACGACTTAGGTAGACCTACTACTATGCGCGGCCCCGGGTGTCGCCACATCCGCGAACCCGGAAGCAGGAAGCTTGACCTCCACCAAGGCCCCCGAAACGCACGCCGAACCCGACCCGCTCTGGCGTGAGGCGATCGCCCCCTACGCGAAGCCGGTGCCGTGGCGGACGGCGCTCGACATCGTCACCGGCCCGGTCGCCTATCTGGCGCTCTGGCCCGTGATGATCGCCGCGCTCGACGTCTCCTACTGGCTCACGCTCGCGATCAGCGTCCTCGCCGCCGGCTTCCTGCTCCGCACCTTTATCCTTTTCCACGACTGCACGCACGGCTCGCTGTTCGAGTCGCGCAAGGCGAACCTCTGGTTCGGCCGCTTCTGCGGGATTCTCGTCCTGCATCCGTTTGCGGCCTGGCGCCACTCGCACGCCGTCCACCACGGCTCGGCCGGCGATCTCGACCGCCGCGGCACGGGCGACGTGATGACGATGACCGTCGAGGAGTTCGACAACGCATCCGCCAAGCAGCGCTTCGTCTACCGCCTCTTCCGCAACCCCGCCGTGATGTTCGGGCTCGGGCCGATCTGGTCGCTCGTCGTCCAACCGCGGATCTGGGCCGGCAAGAGCAAGGCCCACCGAAACAGCGTCCTGCTCACCAACGCGGTGATCGTCGTCGCGATCGCCGCCGTCTGCCTGCTGATCGGCTGGCAGACCTACCTGATCATCCAGGCCCCGATGATCATGATCGCCGGCTCGATGGGCGTCTGGTTGTTCTTCGTCCAGCACCAGTTCGAGGACGTCTACTGGGAGTCCTCGGATCGCTGGAGCTACGCCGATGCCGCGCTGCAGGGCAGCTCCTTCCTGAAGCTGCCGAAGGTTCTGCAGTTCTTCACCGGCAACATCGGTCTCCACCACGTCCATCACCTCAGTTCGCGCGTGCCGAACTACAGCCTCCAGGCTGCCCACGACGGACTCTCCGTCTTCGACGACGTCCCCGTGCTGTCGATCCGCGAGAGCTTTCGCTGCTCCCGCCTGAAGCTGATCGACGAGCGCACCGGCCGTCTCGTCACCTTCAAGCAGGCTCGCGAGCTCCGCGCTCGCACCTCGGCGCGAGCGGCGCCCTCGCCGGCTGCCTGAGTCTCTGCCGGAGCCGCCCGCCCGCTCCGGTTCGGTGCCGGCCTGAAACGATGCGGGTGTGAGCAGCCGCCCGTCGCATCCGAACCGGCCCGAGATGGCGCGCACCGAGAAGGTCCTGCCTGGGATCTGGCGCTTGCGGCTGCCCTGTCCGTGGCCCGGGGTTCCGCACGTCAACGCCTGGGCCGTCGCCCACGAGGGCGGCGTGGTTCTCTTCGACACCGGGATCGGTGGCGAGGAGGGGGGAGGTCAGCTCGAGCTTGGCCTGCGCCTCGCCGGATTCGAGCTCTCCGACGTGAAGCTGCTGGTCTGCACCCACTCGCACAGCGACCACTACGGGGCGGCGGCAACGGTGATCGACGCATCCGGCTGTGAGCTCTGGATGCACCCCGCCTGGGGCCACATCCGGGCGATCGTCGAGGACCCCGACCGCGCCTGGGACCGCCGCATCGAGGTCGCCCGCCAGAGCGGCTTGCCCGAGCAGTCGCTCGCCGCCTACGAGGAGCGGCGCGGGGAGGATCCCCACATCGACCGGATCGTCGAGCCCGACCGCGATCTGCTGCCGGGGGTCGAGATCGAGACCGACCTCGGCGTCTGGAATGTCTACGAGACTCCCGGCCACGCACCCTCGCACGTCGTCCTCCATCAGCCCGAGCGGCGCCTGATGATCTCCGGCGATCACCTGCTCGGCCGCGTCTCTCTGTTCTTCGACTACGGCCACTCGCCCGACCCGGTCGGCGAGTTCCTCTCCTCGCTCGACGTCGTCGACGAGCTCGAGACCGACCTCTGCCTCGCCGGCCACGGGCGTCCGTTCCGCAGCGTCCCGGAGAAGATCGAGGCCAACCGGGAGCTGACCATGCAGCAGCGGGACCGCGTGCTCGGCTCGCTGCGCTCGGGTCCGAAGCCCGCCTTCGAGGTGGTCGCCGACCTGCTCGGCGACAACTACTCGCCCGCGACCGCCGCCTGGGGCCTGCAGATCGCCCTCGCCCAGCTCGACCACCTCGAGATCGAAGGCCGCGCCCGCAGCCACCCCGAAGGCGACCAGAAGATCTGGGAGTACGTGGAGTAGGGGGCGTCGAGGGATGGGCAGGGTTCGGCCGGGCTGCAGGGACGGTTTGCAGTGAGGGTGAAGTGGACTGGCGGGTCGGTCCGAGGTGCCGGCCCGAAGTTGGTCGCGGACCAGGGTGAGGGGCTCGATCCGAGACGAGATGCCGAAAGGCAGGAATAGTTCAGGCGAATCGTCCCCTCGTCGAACGAGGAGTCGAAAGACCCCGATATATGTGGTCAATCGACCTCTCGTCCCCGCCTCACCGAGAATCAACACCGATCCCACACTCACGCCTACGCCGGAGTGACCAACCCCACCCCGACCCCCTCCCTCACTGCAAACGGACCCGCTCACGTCCCTGCAACCTCGGGCCGCGCTGACAGCCCAGCCAGCCCCGCGCTGACAACCCACCCACCCGGGCGCCCTCAGCCCCGTCCACCCCGGCTCAGCCGCCGACGCCGACCCCTCCGCCGGTCCCGCCGCCGCCCTTGCCTCCGCCCTTGCCGCCCTTGCCGCCCTTCCCGCCCGACGGGCGTTCCGAGTCGGGGGCGAAGCGGAGGTAGCGCTTGTTGTCGAGCTGTTTGCGCAGGGCCCGCTCACTCGCGGGGTAGTGCTGGATCAGGTACGGATTTCCGTCGCCGAACCCCTGGTAGTAGACGAGCATCCGCACCCGCCTGTGCGATTCGGCCCACTCGTAGAGGCTGTTGACGAAGCCCGGGTTGTCGTAGTCCCACGGGGACCACTCGCCGATCATGAACGGGAAGCCCTTGCGCTTGTCATAGAAGCGCTCGAGGCCGTCGAAGTTGGGGTACTTGCCGTAGATGTCGGCGCCGACCCAGTCGACGTACCGCTCACCGGGCCAGTACGCGGCCGGCCGGTTCTTGTGGATCCGAGGCGAGCCGTGCGTCTGCGGGCACCAGATGAAGGAGACCGGCGTGCGAGCGACCCGCTTCGGAGCGTCGCCCTGGATCTTCGGCATCCCCTCGCGCAGCAGCGTGTTGTTGATCCGGCCGCGCGGCCCGCCGCGGGTGATCAGCACGACCCGCCGCCACGCCTTGCGGAAGTGCTTGGTCTTGTAGGCGGCGCCGCGGGAGGAGCCGTCGGCGTCGAAGGCCGCGTAGGCGTTCCAGTGCCCGTTCATCTCAGGCATGAGCCGGATGTATGTCGGCCGGTCCCACTCGTCGAGGAAGTCGTGCAGCCGCAGCAGGTAGGCGTCGCCCTTGCCCGAGGCGATCGCGCGCGGGGTGATCACCCCGTCGCACTCGTAGCAGGGAGACGTCGAGATGCTGAGGATGCCGCGGGTCTGCGTTCGCTTCCAGCGCTGCTTTGCCTCCTGCAGGTTGCCGCCCCAGACCTCGAAGGCCTGCATCACCGCGACGTGGCGGTCGACGGCATCGGTGAAGGCGAAGTAGTCGTTCTTGTTGCCCATGTCGCTGACGCCGGCGAAGATCTTTCCTGCCGGCGGCGTGAACGGCTTTGCCTCGGCGCGGCCGGTGGCGAGGGTGAACGAGGCGAGCGCGGCCAGCGCCGCGAGCGCGGCGAGGATCGGCGCAGTGCGCGTGCGTGTGGCGGAAACGAGCAAGCCGAATGTCGTCCTGGAGCCGATGGTAGGCGGAGGGCCGCAACCCGTGGCCCGGCTCGACCGCGTCTGCAGGCCCCTGCCCATTGGCTGCACCCCGACGTCTAAAGTCGCCGGGTGCAGGGCATCCAGCCCCCGCGTTTCCCCGCATCCCGCCACCATGCCGCTCGTCCCAGACGCGATCTCCGCGCCGGCCTCACGGCTCGGCGCCGCCGCCCAGAACGCCCTCGAGGTGGCGCGCTTCGGCGGCCTGCAGACGGACGAGCAGCCCTCTCCCTACGAGGTCTTCGCCGAGCGCTCCGTCTTCCGGCTACGCCGTTACTACGCACCCGAGAAGGGCGGCGATGCCGGTCCCGCGATCCTCCTCGTGCCGCCGATGATGCTCGCCGCCGACGTCTACGACGTCTCGCCATCGAGCAGCGGCGTCACGATCCTGCACGACGGAGGCGTCGATCCCTGGGTCGTCGACTTCGGAGCGCCCGAGAAGGAGGAGGGGGGCCTCGAGCGGTCGCTCACCGACCACGTGCTCGCGGTCTCGGAGGCGATCGACCTGGTCGCCGAGGAGACCGGCCGGGACGTCCACATCGGCGGCTACTCCCAGGGCGGCATGTTCACCTACCAGGCAGCCGCGTTTCGCCGCAGCCGCGGGATCGCAAGCGTGATCGTCTTCGGCAGCCCCGTCGACACCCGCGGCACGCTCACCTTCGGGATGCCCGAGGAGGTTCTGACCCGGGGCGCCGCCTTCCTCGCCGACAACGTTCTCGCCCGCACGGCTCTGCCGGCCTGGGCCAGCCGAACCGGGTTCCGGCTGATGGACCCAGGCAAGTCGCTGCGGCAGCGGATCCAGTTCCTGCTCCAGCTCCACGACCGCGAGGCGCTGCTGCCCAAGGAACGTCAGCGGCGCTTCCTCGAGGCCGAGGGCTGGGTCGCGTGGCCGGGGCCGGCGCTGGCCGAGGTCGTCAAGCAGTTCGGCGTCCACAACCGGATGGTCTCCGGCGGCTTCGTGATCGAGGACCGGCTCGTGACCCTCGCCGACATGCGCTGTCCGGTGCTCGTCTTCGTCGGTGAGACCGACGACATCGCGCCGCCGCACACGGTCCGCGCGGTCAAGCGTGCAGCGCCCCGCTCGGAGGTCTTCGAGTGCTCGCTGCCGGCCGGCCACTTCGGCCTCGTCGTCGGCTCGACCTCGGTCGAGACGACCTGGCCGACCGTCGCCGCCTGGGCCCGCCACCGCGACGGGGACGGGCCGCTGCCCGACGGAGTCGGTCCGGTGCGCGAGGATGGCGACGTGGCCCACGATTCCGGGATCGGCGATCGGATCGGGACCGGCTTCGAGCTCGCCGCCGGCGCCGGGCTCGGCGCCGCGCAGGCGCTGGCCGGCGCCGCCGTCGGCTCGGCCCGGACCGCCCGGCAGCTGTTCGGTGGCGGCGTCGAGCAGTTCGGCAGGCTCAACCGGCTCGGCCGGATCAGCCCCGGCACGACGATCTCCTTCGGCCTCTTGATCGACGAGCAGGCGCGCGAGGCGCCGGGTGATGTCGCCCTCTTGTTCGAGGATCGCGGCCACACGCGCGCCGCCGTCAACGAGCGGATCGACAACGTCGTCCGCGGCCTGCTCCAGATCGGTGTCCGCCAGGGCGAGCACGTCGGCGTCCTCATGCAGACCCGGCCCAGCTCGCTGACTGCGGTCGCGGCGCTGAACCGGCTCGGCGCGGTCGCCGTGCTGATGCGGCCCGATGGCGACCACGGGCGCGAGGCCGAGCTCGGCAAGGTCGACAGGATCATCTGTGACCCCCAGAACGGCGAGCGGACGATGCAGCTGACGGGCCGCCAGGTCTACGTGCTCGGCGGCGGCGGCGGCCCGCGCCGGCTGCCGAGGGGCCTCGTCGACATGGAGCAGATCGATCCCGATGAGGTGATCGTCCCGGCCTGGTACCGCGCCAACCCGGGCCGCGCCGGCGACCTCGCCTTCATCCTCTTCACCGGCGCCGGCGAGCGCACCCGCCCGAACCGGATCACGAACGGCCGCTGGGCTCTGTCGGCGTTCGGCACCGCCTCCTCGGCGGCGCTCTCGGAGCTCGACACGGTCTACAGCGCCACTCCCGTCTACCACCCGTCGGCGCTGCTGATGGCGATCGGCGGCGCGATCGCCGGCGGCGCCCGCCTCGCGGTCGCCGAGGACGTCCCCGCCGCCGACTTCTGGGACGAGGTGCGCCGCTACGGAGCCACGGTCGTCTCCTACACGTGGACGATGCTCGACGAGATCGCCGAGGCGCCCCCACACCCGGGCGAGAAGCACCATCCGGTCCGCCTCTTCATCGGCTCCGGCATGCCGCGCTCGACCTGGAAGAAGGTGAGCGAGCGGTTCGCTCCCGCGCGGGTGGTCGAGTTCTACGCCTCGACCGAGGGCGAGGCCGTGCTCGTCAACCTGACCGGCGAGAAGGCCGGCTGCAAGGGCCGGCCGCTGCCAGGCAGCGCCGAGGTCAGGATCGCCGCCTACGACGCGATCGCCGGCCGTCTGCTCGAGGGCGAGGATGGCTTCGCGCTGGTCTGCGGCCGCCGCGAGGTCGGGATGCTGCTGGCCCGCGTCCGTCCGGAGACCTACGCGAGCGGCAGCGGCACCCTGCGCGGCGTCTTCGAGCCGGGCGACGCCTGGCGCCAGACCGGCGATCTGTTCCGCCGCGACGTCGACGGTGACTTCTGGCTCGTCGACCACGTCCCGGCGCTGGTGCGCACGGTCGACGGGCCTGTCCCCGCCGGCCCGATCCAGGACGCGCTCGGCGACCTCGCGGCCGTCCGGCTCGCCGTTGCCTACGGCGTCGAAGGTGTCTCGGTCGCGGCGATCCGTCTCCGCGAAGGGCGGAAGCTCACCCCCAAGGACCTCGATCGCGTCCTCGCCCCCCTCGGCAGCCCCGGCCGGCCACAGGTCGTCCGCCTCGTCGACGAGATCCCGGTCACCACCTGGTACCGGATCCGGACCTCCGAGCTGCGCGAGGACGGGATCCCGGACCCGACCCGGCCCGCGAGCGCCTGGTACTGGGACGAGGCAAAGGGCGGCTACCGGGCGATCACCAAGGCCGCCCGCGAGAGGCTGCTGCAGGCCGCAGCCTCCTGAGCGGTCTGGAAGGATCAGAGTATGCCTTCCCTCTTGCTGACGAAGCAGATCGCCGCCCCGCCCGAGACCGTCTTCGACACGATCACCGACCACGACGCCTACCCCGGCTTCACGCCGATCCGCAAGGCCGAGCTCGAACGTCCCGGCGACGAGGCCCCGAACGGCGTCGGCGCGATCCGCGCCCTCCATGTCCTCGGCCCGCCGATCCGCGAGCGCGTCACCGCCTACGACCGGCCCAGCAAGTTCTCCTACGAGGTGCTCTCGGGTATCCCGGTCAAGAGCCAGGTCGGGACGGTCACGCTGGAGCCGGTCAATGGCGGCTGTCTGATGCGATACGCGCTGGAGATCGAGCCGAAGCTTCCGTACACCGGCGCGCTCGCCGGCTTCATCACCAAGCAGGCGATCGGGCGGCTGATGGACGGCGTCGCCGGCGAGGCCGAGTCGCGAGCCGCGGCCGCTCCGGCGGCAGCCTGAGCGGTCCCGAGGCGGTTCCCGTGAAACGGGTCCTGTTCGTCTGTCTCGGCAACATCTGCCGCTCGCCGACCGCTGAGGGCGTGATGCGCTCACTCGCGGCCGAGCGCGGCCTCGCCGACGAGCTCGAGATCGACAGCGCCGGCACCGGCTCGTGGCACCTCGGCGAGCCTCCGGACCGGCGTGCGACCGAGGCGGCTGCGGGTCGCGGGGTCACGCTCGAGGGCAAGGCGCGTCAGGTCTCCCAGGCCGACCTCGAGCACTACGACTATGTCGTCGCGATGGACCGGGAGAACCTCGAGGACCTGCGCGCCCTGGCCGTCGGCTCCGAGGCCGAGGTCGAGCCGGTGTTGCTGCGGGCCTTCGATCCCGACGCCGCCGAGGCGGGCGATCTCGACGTCCCCGACCCCTACTACGGCGGCGCCGACGGCTTCGAGGTCGTGCTCGACGTGGTCGAACGCGGCTGCTCGGGATTGCTCGACGAGATCTTCCCCATATGATCGGCCCATGGCGACCCTCGACTTCTCACGAACCGTGTCCGCGCCCCCCGAGACCGTCTGGGAGGTGGTCGCCGATCTGCGCGGCATGTCCGAGTACACCCGCTTCCGCAAGGTCGAGATCGAGCGCGAGGGCGATCCGCCCCCGAACGGGCTCGGTGCGATCCGCTGTCTCTACCTCGCGGGCCCGCCCGTACGCGAGGAGGTCATCGCTTTCGACCCTCCGCGCCGCTTCGCCTACCGGTTGCTCTCCGGGGTCCCCGTCAAGAACCACGTCGGCACGATCGAGCTGAGCCCGGTCGCCGGCGGCACACGGATGAGCTACGTGCTCGAGACGAGCCCGAAGATCCCGGGAACCGGCTTCGCCGTCGTTGCGATGATGCGCAACGTCGTCGAGGGCATCGCCGCCGGGATCGCCGCCGAAGCGGAGAAGCGGGCGCGCTGAGCGGTCTCCGCGAGCCGCCGTCGCTGCGCGAGGCCCTCGAGCGGGGGCTGGGTAGCCCGCTCGCCGTCCCGCCACGGCCCGTCGCGGGCGGCGACATCAACGATGCCTTCGAGGTGCAACTGGGGTCCGGCGAGCGCGCCTTCGTCAAGACCAGGCCCGGGGCCGCGCCGGGCGAGTACCAGGCCGAGGCAGCGGGACTCGAGTGGCTGAGGGAGGGGCCTGTACCCGTGCCCGAGGCCCTCGGGGTCGGCGCTGATCCCCCTTTCCTTGCCCTGCGCTGGGTGGAGCCGGGCCGGCTCAGCGAGGCCGGGGCCGAGCGGTTCGGGCGCGGCCTCGCCGCGACACACGCGCTCGGCGCCCGTGCGCACGGCTGGATCCCGGAGACGGGGCAGGGCGTGCAGCGGATCGGCTCGATCGTGCTCGAGGCCGGCCCCGGCCCGAGCTGGCCCGAGGTCTACGTGACCCAGCGGCTGTTGCCGCTTCTGAAGAGCTGCCGCGAGCGGGGCGCGATCTCGGCGCCGGGAGCGGCCGAGGTCGAGGCGGTCTGCGAGCGGATCGATGCGCTGGCGGGCCCGCCCGAGCCGCCCGCCCGGCTGCACGGCGACCTCTGGGCGGGCAACGTTCACGCCGACGAGCGGGGCGAGGCGTGGCTGATCGACCCCTCCGCCCACGGCGGGCACCGCGAGATGGACCTCGCGATGCTGCGCCTGTTCGGCCCGCCCGGTGGCGCCGCCGGGAACCGGATCTTCGACGCCTACGAAGAGGTCGCGCCGCTCGCGGAAGGGGCCGGCGACCGCGTCGGCCTCTGGCAGCTGCAGCCGCTGCTCGTCCACGCGGCGCTGTTCGGGGGCAGCTACGGAGCATCGGCCGAACGGGCCGCCCGCGAGCTGCTCTAGCCGGCGTCCCCCAAGGTCCCTCCGGGTACCCGGAGGGGAAAGTCAAGGGTCGAACCAGGGTGAGCCCCTACAGACGGATCGCCGCTTGCGCGGGACGCTGACCGCGTCGCAATCCATCCAAGGGAGACACCCATGAAGACCAACCTCAACCTTGCCGCGCGGGCCGGTCACTGGAGCGCCCGGCACCGCAAGACCGCGATCGCCGGCTGGCTCGCATTCGTCGTCGCCGCCTTCCTGATCGGGGGCGCGACGGGGACGAAGACGATCGACTACGCCGAGTCCGGCGTCGGCGAGTCGGGCCGGGCCGAGCAGGCGATCCACGACGCTTTCCCCAAGCACGCGAGCGAGGGTGCTCTGGTCCAGGGCGAGGCCGGCAGCGCCGGCAGCCCGCGGTTCAGGGCGGCCGTCGGCGACGTGCTCGAACGGTTGCGGAGAACCGAAGGCGTCGAGCACCTGCACAGTCCCTACCGGGACGGAGGCGCCGGGATCTCGGCCGACGGCTCCGCGGCGCTGATCGAGTACCAACTCCCGGGCGACGAGGAGAAGACCACGGAGGCGATCGACGCGCCTGTCGCTGCGATCGACGACGCCGCAGCCGCCAACCCCGGCCTGATCGTGGCGCCGTACGGCGACGCCAGCACCTCGAAGGAGCTCGACGCGGTGATCGGGGAGGACCTGAAGAAGGCGGAGTTCATCTCGCTGCCGGTGACGCTGCTGATCCTCTTCGTCGCCTTCGGCGGCATCGTGGTCGCCGGGGTGCCGGTGTTGCTGGCGCTGTCGGCGGTGATCGCGACGATCGGAATGATCGGGCCGGTCAGCCAGATCTCGCCCGTCTCCGACTCGATCAGTTCGGTGGTCCTGCTGATCGGGCTCGCGGTGGGCGTCGACTACGCGTTGTTCTACGTACGCCGGGTCCGCGAGGAGCGGGCGGCGGGCCGCGCGCACCTCGCGGCGATCGATGCCGCTGCAGCGACCTCGGGCCGTGCCGTGCTCGTCTCCGGGTTCACGGTTGTTACCGCGATGAGCGGCATGTATCTGGCGGGTGCCGCCGACTTCGAGTCGTTTGCGACCGGCACGATCCTCGTCGTCCTGCTGGCGATGGTCGGATCGCTGACCGTGCTGCCGGCGTTGCTCTCGAAGATGGAGCGGCGGATCGACGGCGGTCGCGGCCGGATCGGCGCCCGGGTCAGGGCCCGCGCCGCCCGGCTCGATGCCTGGGGCCGGATCACCGACGCGGTGCTGCGCCGACCGCTGCTCGCGGCCCTCGCCTCCGTGGCGCTGCTGATCGCGCTCGCGACCCCGGCACTCGGGATGAAGACCGCGGACGCGGGTCCAGAGGCGCTGCCTCAGGACCTCGCTGTCGTGCAGACCTACAACAGGGTCCAGGACGCGTTCCCGAGTGAGGGCGCGACCGCCGTTGCCGTCGTCGAGGCCGACGACGTGTCCGCGCCGCCCGTCGAGGCCGGAATCGAGCGCTTCGAAAAGCTCGTCGCCGCAGACCCTGAGACGTTTCCCGGCCCGGTCGCTGCCGACGTCAGCCCCGACGGCGAGGTCGTGCAGCTGACCGTGCCGACGGCCGGCGACGGCTTCGACGATCGTTCAGCGGCGGCGCTCGAGATGCTCCGCGACGAGGTCGTGCCGGCCTCGCTCGGGCGGATCGATGGGGCGGAGGTCAACGTGACCGGGTCGGCCGCGCAGATCAGCGACTTCAACGCGAGCATGGTTTCGCACCTGCCGCTCGTGTTCGGGTTCGTGCTGACGGCGGCGTTCATGTTGCTGCTGGTCACGTTCCGCTCGGTCGTGGTCCCGGTCAAGGCGATCCTGCTCAACCTGCTCTCGGTTGCGGCGTCCTACGGCGTCCTCGTGGCCGTCTTCCAGGGCGAGTGGGCCGAGGGTCTGCTCGGGTTCAACTCGACCGGCGCGATCACCCCGTGGCTGCCGTTGTTCCTGTTCGTGGTCCTGTTCGGGCTCTCGATGGACTACCACGTGTTCATCCTGAGCCGGATCCGCGAGGCCTATGACCGCGGCATGAGCACGACCGAGGCAGTCTCCGAGGGGGTTCGGCGGACGGCGGGTGTCGTCACGAGCGCCGCGGTCGTGATGGTCGCGGTGTTTTCGATCTTCGCGACGCTCTCGCTGCTCGACTTCAAGCAGATGGGAGTCGGGCTCGCGGTCGCGGTGCTGATCGATGCAACGGTGATCCGCGGCGTACTGCTGCCTGCGGCGATGGCGCTGCTCGGCGAGCGCAACTGGTGGCTGCCGCGCTCGCTGGCCTGGCTGCCCCGGGTCCACGGGCCCACGGCTGCCAGACTGCGCCCGTGGACCTGAAGCTGCTCGAGACGACGCTCGCCGAGGCGGGTGAGCCGCCCTTCCGCGCCAAACAGGTGTGGGAGTTCGCCTGCGCGGGCGCCCGCTCCTACGGCGAGATGACCAATCTGCCGAAGGAGCTGAGGGCGAAGCTCAGCGCCGAGGTCCCGTTCTCCACCCTGGTCGCTGCCGACACCGCCGTCGCCCTCGATCGCACCGAGAAGGTCCTCTTCAACACGCTAGACGGACGTCCGATCGAGACCGTGCTGATGCGCTTTCGCGACGGCCGCCGCTCGGTCTGCGTCTCGAGCCAGTCGGGCTGCCCGCTGACCTGCAACTTCTGCGCGACGGGACGAATGGCGTTCGGCCGCAACCTGACCGCCTCCGAGATTCTCGACCAGGTCCTCCACTTCCGCCGCTCCGACCCGGTCAACCACCTCGTCTTCATGGGCATGGGCGAGCCCTTGATGAACCTCGACGCGGTGATCGAGGCCTCCGAGCGCCTGCCGGATATCGGCATCGCGACCTCGCACACGACCGTCTCCACGGTCGGCTGGATCCCGGGGATCGAGCGGCTTGCGACCGAGGGTCCGCGGATCCGGCTGGCGCTGTCCCTGCACTCGGCCGAGGAGGACGTCCGCTCAGAGCTGATGCCGGTCAATGATCGCTACCCGCTCCGTGACGTGATCCAGTCCTGCCTGCGCTGGCGCGAGGAACGCGGCAAGCGCGTCTACATCGAATACCTGATGCTGGCCGGCGTCAACGACGCGCCGAACCAGGCCGCGGTGCTGGCCGAGCAGCTACGCCCGCGCGAGGCCTGGAAGGTGAACCTGATCCCGTACAACCCGACGCCGGGCCGCTACACCGGCTCGGCGCCGGAGGCGATCGAGGAGTTCCGGGCGGTGCTGCTCGAGCAGCGGATCCCGACCACGATCCGCCTCACCCGCGGCCGCGACATAGCGGCCGCGTGTGGACAGCTGGCGGTCGAGCGGGCCGCCTAGGAACTAGTCCGCGAGCTCGATCGTCGAGATGCCCTGGGGCTCCACAGGCTGGTCGCCGGGGCCGGTCTCGGCCGCCTCGATCGCGTCGACGACGTCCATCCCGGAGACGACCTGGCCGAAGACGGTGTGCTTGCCGTCGAGCCAGGGGGCCGCGTCCGTGGTGACGATGAAGAACTGGGAGCCGTTGGTGTTCGGGCCGGCGTTTGCCATCGCCAGCGCTCCGCGCACGACCTTGTGGTCGTTGAACTCGTCCTCGAACGTATAGCCGGGGCCGCCGGTGCCGGTGCCCTGCGGGCATCCGCCCTGGATCATGAAGTCCTTGATCACGCGATGGAAGATGAGGCCGTCGTAGAAGCCGTCGCCCGCGAGCTTGCGGAAGTTCTCGACCGTCTTGGGGGCGTCCTCGTCGAACAGCTCGAATTCGATTGGACCTGCGTTGGTGTTCATGGTTGCTTTCGACATGTCGGCGACTCTAGAGAACCGGCACCGAGCGGCGGGCCCCCGCCCGGGTGCCTCTCTAACCTCGGGACCTCGGATGCCGTTCTCAAGGGGACATAGCCGGCGGCGCACCCGCGCGCCGCTGCTGTTGCTGGCCGTGTTCGCCCTTCCCGGCGCGATCGTGCCGGCGCTCGCCTCTGCGGCTGCGACGCCCGAGTTCGAGGCGAAGGAACTGCCGATCAACTCGGTCAAGCTCGACGACCTCAGCATCGCCGACATCGACGACGACGGCGACCAGGACATGTTCAGCACCCACCACCGCTATCGCGGGAACCTGCTGACGACCGAGAACGGCGAGCTGCTCGCCCGGCTCGACCGCTCGAAGCTGAGCGCCACCGCCGATATCCCGGGCTTCGACGACCAGTACAAGAGCCCCGCGGTCGTACCCGCCGGGCTCTACGTCTGGGTCGACAGCGACGGCAACACCCACATCGTCACCCACAAGTTGCGCAAGCTCGCGTCGCTGACGCTGCCGTTTCCACGGGTCAGTGGCAGCATCCGCTTCCAGGGCCGTGGCTTCGCAATCAAGAAGGCGGTCGGCTCGCGGCTCGACATCCGCAATGACGCCTCAACCGACCCGCCCTCGAAAACGCTCGAGTTCAACGCCGGGCCCAACAGTGAGGTGATCGTCCGCGCCCCATTCATGGACCTGCCGTTCGACATCTCCGTCAATCCGCTGTTCCCGCGTCAGCGGATCTTCCTCGGCCCGCGCCGCACGGTGCCGACCAGCCATGACGTCTCGATCGATCTCGGAGACCGCCACGGCGTGGCCTGGGCCGACTGGAACCGGGACGGTGAGATCGACGTGTTCATCTCCCACGGTGGCGAGCGCGGCGGCATCGCACACCTGAGCGAGCTCAACGGCGACGAGCTCTACTTCGGCAACGGCGACGGCACCTTCCACGAGGACATCGCAAGCACGAATCTTCACAAGGGCCAGTGTCGCGGCCGCTACGTGACCCCCGTCGACTTCGACTCCGACGGCGACCTCGATCTGTTCGTCGGCTGCCACGACGGCCGCCCCCTCCTCTACAACCAGAAGGACGTCCCCGGCCGGTTCGGCTCCAGCTCGGACCTGATGCAGCGCGCCAACGTCAACGGAGACCTGTATCGCTGGCTCGACCTCGACCGCAACGGCGTTTCGGAGCTGATCGCGGTCGACGGCCGCCGGGTCCGCGTCTACACGCGGCAGACGGTGACCGGCGAATACGTGCGGACCCAGTCGCTGCGCCCTGCCGGGCTCGGCAAGACGCTCGACGCGATCTCGATCGGCGACTACGACGGCGACCTCGACCCGGACCTATTCGTCGCTTCGCGGGGAGGCAATGCCCTGCTCGAGAATCGCGGCGGCGGCCTCCGCCCGCGGGATCCGCGCGAAATCGGGTTGCCTCGTCAGGGGACCGCCTCGCTGTCGTTCGTCGACTTCGACAACGACGGCGATCTCGACGTCCACGCTGCCCCCGGCGGCCTCTTCCGGATGACCTCGGCCGGCACCTACAAGCGCACCGAGGCGGTCAGGGTGGGCGGCAAGGCCCAGTGGGCGACGTCGAGCTGGATCGACTTGGAGGGAGACGGTGACCGCGATCTCGTCTCGCTGATCAAGCGCTCCGGGATCGAGTTGCGCAAGCGCGTCTATGAGAATCGCACCGGCGGAGGCCACTGGCTTCAGATCGCGTTACGCGGTCCGGCTGCCAACCGCCAGGCGATCGGGGCGCGCGTCGTGGTCACGACCAGCCGCGGCCGCCAGGCCGGCTGGGTCGGCCAGAGCGAGGGATCCCGCTACTCGAGCGGGCACTACGAGCTCTACTTCGGGCTTGGTCCGGTTCGCAAGGTGCGGGCGATCCGGGTCTGGTGGCCGGACGGGCGCCGGACCACGGTCGAGGGCGTCGCTGCCGACCGGCGCCTGCTGATCGGTCCCAACGCCTGAGCGACGCCGAAGCGATCCGGGGATCGCGGATATCCTCGATCTTCGATGAAGTGCGGGCAGTGTGGAAACGAGAACCGTGAAGGGGCCCGTTTCTGCGACAGCTGTGGATCTCCGCTCGCCGTCGCCGTCGGTGCCGAGGGCGGCGCCCCGACGCCGATCGAGCCGCCCGCGGCGGCCCTCGCCGCGCTCACCGAGGACGCTCCGGGCGAGATCGGCGGCGCCCGCTTCGAGGTGATTGGGTTCCTCGGCGAGGGGACCCGCAAGCGCGTCTACCTGACCCGCGATCACGACCGCTACGGGGCCCTGACCGCAGTCGCCCTCTTCAACACCGAGGGCATGGGGGAGACGGCGCTCGCCCGCGCCCGGCTCGAGACCGAGGCGATGCGCAAGCTCGGCGAACACCGCCACCTGGTGCCGGTCGTCGCCACCGGCCAGGACGGCTCCCGGCCGTTCATCGCCTCCGAGTACATGCCGGGTGGCGACCTCGGCGACCTGCTCTCGACCGCGAGCGATCGGCGCCTCGAGATCGATCGCGCTCTCGGCATCGCCGGCGACATCGCCGCCGGGCTCGAGCACGCGCACGGCCGCGGAATCATCCACCGGGACCTGAAGCCGGCGAACATCTGGCTCGACTCCGACGGCAGGGCGCGGCTCGGGGACTTCGGCCTGGCGACGGGCGCGGTTCGCTCGCGCGAGGTGGTCGAGCGGATGGTCGTCGGCACCGCCGCCTACCTGCCGCCCGAGCAGGCGATCGGCCGCCGCGCCGACGAGCGCGCCGACCTCTACTCGCTCGGCGCGATCCTCTACGAGATGGTCACCGGCCAGCCGCCCTTTCCCGGCGATGATCCGGTCAGCATCATCAGCGGCCATCTCAGCGTCGAGCCGGTGCCCCCGTCCCGGCACAGCGAGCTGGTGCCGCCGGACCTCGAGGATCTGATCCTCGAGCTGCTCGCCAAGCAGCCGGACGAGCGCCCGCGGCGCGCCTCCGAGCTGCGCTCGAGGATCGATGCGGTCGACCAGGACGGCTCCTCAGCCGCCCGGGACCGCGCCGCGAACCCGCTCGACGCACTCGCAGCGGGTCTGTTCGTCGGCCGCGAGACCGAGTTCGAGGCGCTCCGCGAGCTCGGTGAGCGGGCCCTGGCCGGGCGTGGCGGCGCTGCGCTGATCGAAGGGGAGCCTGGGATCGGCAAGACGAGGCTTGCCGAGGAGCTGATCACCTACGCGCGCGTACGCGGCGCGCTCGTGCTCGCCTCGACCTGTCACGAGGCGGATGCGACCCCCGCCTACTGGCCCTTCGCGCAGGCGATCCGCACCTACGTCCGCGAGGTCGACCCGGTCGGCCTCGCCTGGCAGCTCGGCAGCGACGGCCCCGAGTTGGCTCGGCTGGTGCCGGAGATCCGCGAGCTCGTCCCGTCCGTCCGCGAGCCGGCGCCGCTGACCGGGGAGGAGTCCCGATTCCGCTTCTACGAGGCGGTCGCCGGTTTTCTGATCGGCATCTCCCGCTCGCGCCCGCTCGTGCTCGTCTTCGACGACATGCACTGGGCCGACGCCTCCTCGGTCGAGCTGCTCCGCTTTCTCGCGGGTCGCGTCTCCGGCAACCCGCTGCTCGTCGCCTGCGGCTACCGAGAGGAGGAGGCCGCCGCGAGGCCCGATCTGCAGCAGGCGATTGCCGAGCTGCGGGAGGTCCCGAACAGCAGCAGGATTGCGCTCGGGGGCCTCGGTGCGGACGCTATCGGCCGTTACGTCGAGCTCAGCACCGGTACACGTCCGCCGGCGGAGACGGTGGAGCGGATCCACGAGCAGACCGGCGGCAATCCGTTCTTCGTCGGCGAGGTAGTGCGGCTGCAGGCGGGCGACGGCGGCGGCGCCGGGGGTGACGGTGAGATCCCGCACGGGGTCCGCGAGGCGGTCGGGCGGCGGATCGAGCGGCTACCCGACGGCGGCTCTGTCGTGCTCGAGGCGGCCGCGGTGATCGGACGAAGCTTCGGGCGCGGCCTGCTGACGACCGTCTCCGCCGGCGACAGGGTGACGGCCCGCGAGGTCGCCGCAGTGCTCGACAACGCCCGTGCGGCGCGGATCATCGAGCGCGCGCCCCGGGACGGCGACCGGATGCAGTTCGCGCATGCGGTCTTCCGCGAGACCCTCTACGACGAGCTCGCCGCCGACCGTCGCCGTGAGCTCCACGTCCGCGCCGGGCTCGCGCTGGAGGAGCAGTGCCGGGATGACCCCGACCAGTTCCTGCCGACGCTGGCTCACCACTTCCTCGAGGCCGGGCCGGACTACAGCGAGAAGGCGCGGGCGTTCGCGCTCGGCGCCGGGCGTCAGGCTGCGGCGCGGCTCGCACACGCCGACGCGGCTGAGTATCTCGAGCGCGCCCTCCTGATCCTGCCACCCGACTCCCTGCGCGAGGAGCTTGCGCTGAGGCTCGAGGTGGCCGAGGAGATGACCCGCTCGGGCCGCTTCAACGATGCGCGCCCGATGATCTTCGCCGCGGCCTCGGTCGCGCGTGAGCTCGGCGACGATGCGGGCCTCGCCGAAGCCGCAATCGAGGCGAGCGCGATCTCCGACGCCGGCCGCAAGGACCCCGAGATCACGGCGCTGCTCGAGGAGGCGCTCGAAGCGGTCGGCGACGGCGACCCGGCTCTGCGCTCGCGGCTGCTCGTCGGCCTCGCGCAGGAGTTCTTCTGGGAGGACGTCGACGGGAAGTCGAGGCCTGCGGTCGACGAGGCGGTCGCGATCGCGCGGGCGGTCGGCGAAGACGCCGTGATCGCGCCGGCGCTTGCGATGCAGCAGTTCGTCGACGTCGGCCGCCCCGGCATCGTTCCGGATCGGCTGGCGGCGGCGGACGAGCTGATCGAGATCTCGCGCCGGGCGGGCGACCGGACCAGCGAGATCCGCGGCTACGGGCTACGGATGACGAGCTATCTGCAGGCCGGTGACCTCGACGGCTTTGACCGCTCGTTCGCGGAGTACACGGCGCTCGCCGAGCGGCTCGCGGAGCCGCGCCACCTCTGGCACGTCCCGAACGTGAAGGCGGCGCTCGCACTGATTCGCGGGCGGTTCGCGGAGGCGCGCGAGTACTCGCGCGAGGCCGCACGGCAGGGAGCGCTCGCCCAGGAGCCGCTCTCGGTTCAGTTCCACACGATTCAGATGGCGACCTTGCACAGCCTCGAGGGCACGCCCGAGGAGATGCTGCCTTCGGTCCGCCCGATGGTCGAGCGTTATCCGAGCATCCCGGCCTGGCGGCTGGCGCTGATCGGCTTCCTCGTCGACGCGGGCTGGCTCGAGGAGGCCAGGGTCGAATACGAGCCGCTGGCAGCGCGCGGGTTCGCGAGGTTCCCGCGCGACGCCAACTGGCTGACCGGTCTCTCGCGGATCTCCGACGCCGCCGCGACCCTCGGCGACATCGGCGGCTGCCGCGAGCTGCTCGGGCTGCTCGAGG
Source organism: uncultured Solirubrobacterales bacterium (assembly GCA_963793415.1). Classification (GTDB taxonomy): domain Bacteria; phylum Actinomycetota; class Thermoleophilia; order Solirubrobacterales; family 70-9; genus CAXMST01. The sequence goes on from CAWCAC010000002.1 coordinate 1,049,355, forward strand.
AGTACTCGGGTGAGGTCGTGGTCGTCGGTCGTGCTGCCGCATCGCTCGGCCCGATCGATCGCTACCTCGGCTCGATGTGCGCCACCGTCGGTGAGCCAGACAAGGCGATCGCCTATCTCGAGAACGGCCTCGCGATCGCCGAGCGGATGGGCGACCGGCCGATGCGGGCCGACATCCGCAGCCGGATCGGCCGGGTCCTGCTCGACCGCGACCGCCCCGGCGACCGCGAATCGGCCTTCGAGGTGCTCTCGCTCGCGCTCGAGGAGGGGCAGGAGCTCGGCATGCGCAAGCTCGTCGAACGCTGCGTGCGGATGCGGCTCGAGGCCCAGGGCGTCGCCGGGGTCGACGTCAACGCCTCGATCGACAGTGTTGCCCTCGCGGTATCGGGCGAGCGCCCCGATCTCGGCGCGGTCGCTTCGGCCGAGGGGCGGGTGACGATCCTCTTCAGCGACATCGAGAACTCGACCCTGATGACCGAGCGGCTCGGCGACGATCGCTGGGTCGAGATCCTGCGCGAGCACAACTCGGTCTTCCGCTTCCGCCTCGATGAGCACGGCGGCTACGAGGTCAAGAACCAGGGCGACGGGTTCATGCTCGCCTTCTCCGATCCCGCGGCGGCGCTCGCCTTCGCTGTCGACGTGCAGCGCGACTTCGCCGGCCGCGACGTCCAGGCCGACGAGCTGATCCGTGTGCGGATGGGCATGCACGTCGGCGAGGTGATCGAGGAGGGAGGCGACTTCTTTGGCCGCAGCGTCATCCTCGCCGCCCGGATCGCGGCCCAGGCTCGCGGCGGCGAGCTGCTGATCTCGAGCGCTCTGCACGAGTCGTGCGGGGGTCGCTTCGCCACCGATGACGGTCGCGAGCTCGAGCTCAAGGGCCTGACCGGAGCGCACCGCGTCTACGCGGTGGACTGGAAGCGCGAGGCGGTCGCGGCGGAGCCCTGAGCCGGCGAGAACCGGCACCGATGCCGCTGTGTCTCCCTTACCCTGCGACGCCGATGTCGGGTCGGGGTGAAAGATCGACACGCGCGCGGGCCGCACCCGCCGGGCTCGCCACCCTGGTTGCGCTGGTCGCGCTGGTCGCGCTGCCGGTCGCGCCGACCCCGCCCACGGCCGCCGCCGTCGGGCCGGAGGGAGATGGGTTCGTCGAGCGGGACGTCCCGCTCGAGACGGGGCGGCTCTTCGACCTCGGCGTTTCCGACTACGACCGCGACGGCCGCCAGGAGCTGTTCAGCACCAACCACAAGTTCCTCGGCACGTTCACCGAGACGAACCTCGCAGGGGGTTGGCGGGACCTGATGCGGAGCACCGGCTTCGGGCCGAACCCGGCCTACCCCGGCTTCGAGGACCTGCTCCGGGCGCCCGCGATCGACCGTCCCGGGCTCTACATCTACGCGCTCGCGAGCGGCCGCAGCGGCGCCGACCCCGAGAAGAACCCGACGCTCCACATCGTCGCCAACGAGCTCTCGGGGCTGCCGCTGCTGCCGGAGCAGGCCGAGGGCTCGCTGACGCTGCGATCGAACCGGGTCCAGTTCGTCCGCAGGGAAGGGGCCACGGTGGACGTCGCCAAGCGCGGGATCCGCACGCGGATCGACTTCAGCCTGGCCGAGCAGGGGCACCTGGCGATCAAGGTCTTCAAGGCCGATCTGCCGCCGTTCGCATTCGACATCGACGAGGCGCCGGTGCTGGCGAGCACTTATGTCGGCGCCGACCGGGTCCCAGCGCAGGGCGCGCATTTCGAGTTGCGGTTGATCGACAGGCACGGTGTCGCCTGGACCGACGCCGACCGCGACGGTCGCGTCGATGCCTTCGTCGTCCGCGGCGGGCTCGGCGGCGGCATCGTCGACTTCCTCGGCGAGGTCTTCGACGAGCTGCTCCTGACGCAGCCGTCGGGCAAGTTCGGGAACCACTACATCGGCAGCGGCCTGGTCAAGGGCGCCTGCCGCTCGCGGCTGACGACCTCGGTCGACTACGACGCGGACGGGCTGCTCGACCTGTTCTCGTCCTGCAAGGCGAGCACCCCCAAGCTCTATCGAGCGCTGCCGTCCGGTCGGTACGGGAGCCGTTCGAAGGCGCTCGCGCAGGTGCCGTCGCAGGGGACCTACTACCGCTGGATCGACCTGCTCGGCAACCGCCGCCCGGAACTCGTCGTCGCCGATCAGAGGGCCGTGACGGTGCTCGAGTCCCGTGGCTTGCGCCGGTGGCGCGTCGCCGAAACCGTGCCGACCTTCAATCGCGGCAAGCTCGTCCACGGGATCGCTCCCGGCGATCCCGACCGCGACGGCGACTCGGATCTGTTCGTCGGCTCGAACAGCGGCAACACGCTGCTCGTCAACGAGGGCGGCGGCACGCTCGCCGCCGTCCGGCCCGCCTCGGCCGGGCTCCCGGGCAGGGGCTCGGGGGCGAGCTGGGTCGACTACGACAACGACGGGCGTCTCGATCTGCACTCGGTGCCGGCCGGCCTCTTCCGCCAGGGCCGGGACGGCCGTTTCCACCGGACCCGGTTCGTAACCAGCCCGCGCGACTCGGTCTGGGGCATCGCCAACTGGTTCGACGTCGACAACGACGGCTACCGCGACGTCGTCACAGCGATCCGCCCGCCCGGCGGTGAGCCCGATGTCGACGGCCGGCTCCAGCTCAACGCCCGCAGGGGCAACCGCTGGCTCGAGATCGACCTCGAGGGCGAGCCCGGCAACCCGCAGGGCGTCGGCGCCCGGGTCGAGGTCGAGACCGGCGCCAGGGTGCAGACGGGCTGGGTCGGCGAGGCCGACGGCGCTCGCTTCTCCCACGGCCACTATCGCCTCTACTTCGGCCTCGGCCGGGCCGCCGTCGCCGACCACGTCACGGTCCGCTGGCCCGACGGCGAGCGCACGGTGCTCGACGACGTCCGCTCCGACCGCCGGCTCGTGATCGGGCCCGAGAGCGGCTGAGCGGCGGGCCGCTGGGCTCGCAATTGCCGAGCCCGGGTGCGAGAATCGCGGCATGGTCCTCTACACCTGCGGTCAGAAGACCCACGCTGCCCCGTTCCATCCCTGCGGCAAGGCCGGCCATGCACTCGACAAGGCGGGTTACAGCTACGAGGTCAAGGCAGTCAGGGGCTACAAGATGCTGCCCTGGACCCGCCGCGGCGACGAGCGCGCCGAGATCGAGGAGCTGACGGGACAGAGCGACGTTCCGGTCCTGGTCCTCGACGACGGCGAGACGATCGCCGGCTCGGGCCGCATCGCCGACTGGGCCGAGGCGAACCCGGCCTGAGGCGAGGCCCGCTCAGGCGTTCCGGGCGTGCAGGCCGTGGAAGCCGAACGGGATGTGGTGGGGGACCGCGGCCCGGGCGATCTCGGACATGTCGCGGGCGTCGAGCACGAGCAGGTATGAGCTGCCGCGGCCGGCATCGAGGACGACCGAGAGCAGCACGCCGTCATCCTCGCGACTGCCACCGGGGCGGCGGACGAAGATCGGCTCTCCGGGATGCGAGCCGCGCTCGAACCAGTAGGTCTGCTGCTCGCGCTTGATGTCGAGCTTCGCGAGCTGGTCGACGAAGCCGCCCTTGGCCGGCTCGCGGACTCCGATCCCGTACGCGTAGCGGTAGGGCTTGCCGTTGACCGACTCGTAGTCCTTGCGCGGCAGCTCGAGGTTGCCCTCGGCGAGGTCGCGGGCCTTGACCGTGCCGCGGGCGGGGTCGACCGTGAGCCGCCGCGGCGTCGCTTGCGGCACCCGCCGCCCCTTGCGCAGGTTCTTCAGCAGCAGGGCCTCGATGATCGAGCTGTCGCGATGAGCGCAGACGTCGACGACGACCCGATCGCCATCGTCGAAGGCGTTGATGTGGTGGAAGACGAAGGCGGGCTCGAGCTCGATGTCGGCGGCGACGCCACCGCGCTTGCGGTCGATCAGGATCAGATGCGAGGGCTTCGACCCGTCCCAGACGAAGGACGACGCGATCGGGCCACGGTCGGGGCCGAGGAACCGGCCGATGTCGAACTCCCAGGGCTGGGTGAAGACGATCGCGTAGCGGCGGGTCAGCCCGAAGGAGTGCAGGTACCCAGGGCGCGGCTGGGGGACGAAGGCCAGCTCGCGTCGCGACCCGCGGCGCTCGCTGACGAGGCGGATGCCCGACGGCGGCACCAGTTCGATCTCGTAGCTGAACCGCTCGCCGGTGCGCGGGTCGTGGTGGGGGTGGGCGGTGCCGAGTCTGCCGTTCGGCACCTCGATGTCGACTCCCAGGGTGCGCAGGCTGTCGGGGGCGAAGCGGACCGGGACGGGGATCTCGGTGTGGGCTTGGAAGCGTCCGGCGAGCTGCTCGATCGAGACGTTCGCGTTCGGGACCGCTCCGAGCACGGGTAGGGTCGAGACACCGCTGTAGATCGCCCGGCAGGGGTCCGGGTCGGTGCCGAACTCCGAGTACTTCATGACCCCGTGTCGCTTCCAGGCGACGTAGGCGCTGGAGCGCAGGAAGCGGTTCGCGTAGGAGACGCGCCCGTCGCCGAACGCGAACGCGTGCAGCATCGCCAGGCCGTCGAACCAATGGTTGAGCTTCTGCTCGCCGATCTCGAACATGCCCGGGCCGTTGCGCAGCAGGACGCCGCGCAGCCATCTGGGAAGGTTGCCGTCGACTGGGACGTCGGGGAGCCGGATCTCGTCGGTCAGGGAGCGGAAGCCGAGCGCGGCGCCCGCGCCGGCCGGTCGCGAGAGCCCGTCGGCGAGGGCCGGCAGAGTCCCGGCGCCGCCGAGCGCCAGCGCGGCTCCGACGCCGACCCCCTGCTGCAGCAGCCGCCGACGGGTGACGCCGTCGCTTGGCGGAGTGTTCCCCCGACTCTCCATGCGCGAAGCCTACTTCCGGCGCCGTCGGGATGCCGGATGGCCGTCGCCGGACGGCTAGGATCGCGCCATGCCTCGAATCTGGGCCGTCGCGATGGCCATCCTCGTCGTCTGCTTGATCGCCTCGATCGTGATCGGTGCCACCAAGCTCTGAGCCGGCCCCGTTCGGAGTGCCGTCCGATTACCGGCGTCAGCCCTTGAGCTCGGGGCAGGCGGTGCGGCGGTCCAGTGCGGCGCCGAGGTCGAGCAACCCGACCCCGTACAGCGGCGCCGCCGCCGGGTCGAACGGCGGTCGCGCGGCGCAGTCGAGCCAGGTCTCGATCTCATCGGGCTTCGGCTTGCGGCCCAGCTTGCGCCGCAGGATCCTGCTCGAGATCACGAGCGCCCCCGCTGCGCTCACGTGCGGGGCGGCCATCGAGGTGCCCTCGTAGTGCGGGTAGCCGAAGTCGTTGAAGCCGGTCGCGTTGCTGCTGCTCGAGGTGAGCGTCAGCTGGACGATCCCCGGCCCGCGTCCGTGCGCCTCGCACTGGCTGCCGGCCCCGGGCGCGTCTACGCCGCCGCCGGGAGCGGTGATGTCGACGTCTTCGCCGCGGCTGGAAAAGCGCGAGATGCAGCCGCGAATCGTGCTCGAGGCGACCGCGTAGGCCTTGCGTCCGGGCATCTGAGCGTGGGGTAGGGCGGCGTTGCCGGCCGCTCCGACGACGAAGATGCCGGCCTTGCGCGCCCTGTGCAGGGCCTCGCAGACCACCCGCAGGCTTTCGCAGCTGTCGAAGGCAGGCGCGAACTCGATGCTCAGGTTGATCACTTTGGCGTCGTGCTTCACGGCGAAGTCGATCCCCCTGGCGACGTCGGCGGCGCTGCCCGCCCCGCCCCCGTCGAGCACCCGGATCGGCATGATCCGGAGCCGGTCCCCGAGCCCGGTCACGTAGCGGCCGTTGTCGGTCCCCTCGGCGACCGTCGAAGCGACGTGGGTGCCGTGCCCGTTGCGGTCGAGCGGGATCGAGTCGTCGCTGACGAAGTCCCAGCCATCGACGAAGGTTCGGGCGCCGAGGTCGGGGCTGCGGCTGTAGGCGCGGCCCTTGTCGCGGTAGGCGACGCCGGTGTCGACGACGGCGACGATCGGCCCGCGCTTGCCCTTCGCGCGGCGGCCGTCGGGGTGCCCGGACTTGCGCAGCAGCTTCCACGCCCGCGGAGCATCGATCCCGCATGGGCGGGCCTCGGTGCAGGGCTTCGATTCGGCCGGCGGCGGCAGGAAGTTCCACTGGTCCTTCTGCCAGCCGCCCTTGCGCCCGCTCTTGCCGGGGTCGTCCGGCACCCAGCCCCCGGCGACCGTTGCGACCGGGTTCGGGTCGGCCCAGCGGACCGCGGCGTCGTCCTGTAGCTCGGCCAGCGTCGAACGGACGGTCTCGCCGGCCGGCACCGGCACCACCTCAGGCGCCTTGGGCGCGTCCTCGAAGGCGACGACCACCTCGCCCGCGACGACCTGCCGGCCCTGGCCGAGGCGCTCGAGCCGCTCGCCGGCGGGCGCGCTGCCGGCGTCGCCGGCGATCGTCCCCGGCGTGTCCGCGCCGCTTGCGGCGGCGGCCGGAAGTGCACCGGCGCCGATCGCGGCGAAGGCCGCGAGCGCGGCGGCCAGCCTGTGGCGGGAGCGAGTCTGGTTCCGGGGGAAATGCCTCATCAGGGTTCTCAACACGTGCGGTGCCAAGGAGTTGCCGCCCCGATCACGCCGCGCCCCTCGATACTTGCGGAATGGATCGTCCCACCTCCGGGCCCAGCGAGGCGCAGGACCATGAGCTGATGGGGGTTGCGCTCGAGGAGGCCGCGGCCGCGGCCGCGGCCGGCGACGTCCCGATCGGGGCCGCGGTCGCCCGCGACGGCGAGCTTCTCGCGCGGGCGGGTAACGAGCGCGAGCGCGCCCTCGACCCGACTGCCCACGCTGAGGTGCTGGCGATCCGCAGGGCCGCCGAGGCCCTCGGGGGCTGGCGTCTGCCCGGCACGACCCTGTACGTGACGCTCGAACCATGCGCGATGTGCGCGGGGGCGATCGTGCTCGCGCGGATCCCGCGGGTCGTCTTCGCGACGCCCGATCCGAAGGCCGGAGCCTGTGGCTCGGTCCTCGACGTGGTCGCCGATCCGCACCTGAACCACAGGCCGCAGGTCGAGTCCGGTCTGCGCGCCGACGAGGCGGCGGCGCAGCTGCGGGACTTCTTCAGAGCGCGCCGCTGAGGCGCGTTCACAGCCGCCCTCCGCGTCTCGTTCAACGCGCGCCGAGCGCCAACGGCGTGCCGTCCGCCCGTGCGGCCCGGAGCATCAGTGTCACCGTCGTCCCCTTGCCGAGCATGCTCGAGATCCGAACCTCGCCGCCGGCGGCGCGGGCCGCCCGGAACACGGTCGGAAGACCGAGACCGCTGCCGTGCCCGGCCTTGGTCGAGAAGTAGGGCTCGGCGACGCGCCGCAGGACCTCGGGACTGATCCCCGCGCCGCTGTCGGAGACGTCGATGCGCACGTACCACCCGGGCGCGAGCGAGGGGTCCGAGGCGCCGACGGTCGCGATCTCGGCGCGGATCCGCAGTTCGCCGCCGGCCGGCATCGCATCGCGCGCGTTGGCGGCGAGGTTGAGCAGGGCTTTCTCGAGGTCGTCCGGATCGCAGAGCGCGCGGGGGAGACCCGGTCCCGTCTCGAGCGCGATCGAGACCTCGCGCCCGGCGGTTCGCTTCAGCAAAGGACTGATCGACGCGACCGTCGCACCGACGTCGACCGGCGCGATCGCCGGGACGGTGTTGCTGCGAGCGCGGTCGATCAGCTCGCGGGTCAGCACGGCCCCGCGGGACGCGGCCGCGAGGATCTCTTCGACCCCCTGCCGCTGGCGCTGATCGAGCCCCGTTCCGGCCAGCTCACTCGCACAGGAGAGAATCACCGAGAGGATGTTGTTGAAGTCGTGAGCGACTTCGGCCGCCGGGATAGGCGTCGCGGGGGAGGGCTCGGCGCCGCCGGCGGCGATCGCGTTGCGCCCGCCGCCGAGCGGCCGGAAGCCCTGCGGGTCGGTTGTGCCCTGTCTCGGGCTGTCGAGCGAAGTCCTCATTTGACACCGGGCAGGGCAAAACGACCCTGCCGTTCTCCTTGTTCGACTCCGCGACGGTGCTCCCTGCCTGCGCAGACCCGCCGATCGGGGCGAAGTCAGCGGAGAGGGTGGGATTCGAACCCACGAGGCAGATCACTCCGCCCACACGCTTTCCAAGCGTGCGCCTTAAGCCACTCGGCCACCTCTCCGTGGCCCGCGGCAGGTTAGATCAACCGCCGCGAACGGGGTCGGGCTGAACGACCGCGGGGCACGGCCCGATCAGGCGCCCGCGAGCAGCTTCGCTGACTCGGAGAAGACCTCGGTGTGGCGGTCGACGTCTGCCTCGCTGGTCGCCGGCGAGCAGAGCGCCATGCTGTGGAAGGGGGTGATCAGGACCCCCCGGTTGAGTGCGTAGAGGTGCATGTACTCCTCGATCCCGGCATCCCCGACCGCCGCCGCCTCGCCGCCGTTGCGAGGTGGATCGGGCGAGAACCGGTATTCGGCGCGGGCACCGAGGCCGACCACGTGCCAGGGCAGGCCGGCGGCCTCGATCCCTTCGGCGACCCCGAGCCGCAGCTGCTCGCCGAGCGCGAGCATGCGCTCGAACGCCTCTTCGGTCAGCACGCTCTCGAGCGTCGCCCGCATCGCCGCCGCGGTCAGCGCGTTGCCCGCAAGCGTGCCACCGACGCCACCGGTGTCCTCGATGTCCGCGGTCGGGTCGTCGAGCACCCGGGCGGCGGTCGCGGCGTCCATTCCGAAGGCGCCGGCCGGGACGCCGCCGGCGATTGCCTTGCCGATCGTCAGCATGTCGGGCTCGAGACCCCAGGCGCCGGTGCAGCCCGCCGGCCCGGCGCTGAGCGTGTGCGTCTCGTCGATGATCAGCAGCGTCCCCGCCTCGCGGGTCGCCTCACGCAGCGCTGCGTGGAAGCCGGGGTCCGGAAGCACGATCCCGATGTTGGTCAGCGCCGGCTCGGCGAGCACGCAGGCAACGTCGCCGTGCGCGAGCTCGCGCTTCAGCGCCTCGACATCGTTGAACTCGACCACGCGCGTGGTCTCGGCGGGATCGACCGGCGGGCCGACGTTGCCCTCTCGCGCGACGACCTCGCCGCCGGGGCCGATCGTCGCGTAGATCTCGTCGACGGTGCCGTGGTAGCAGTAGTTGAAGACGAGGATCTTCGAGCGGCCGGTGAGCCCGCGCGCGATCCGGATCGCGAAGCGGTTTGCATCGGTCGCCGACAGCGTCAGCTGCCAGCGGTCGAGGCCGAAGCGGCGGCTCAACTCCTCGCCGCAGGCGATCGAGTCCTCGGAGGGGAGCATCGTCGTCGTCCCGCTCGCGACCCGCGCGGCGACTGCGTCGGTCGTCGCCTGTGGGGCGTGGCCGGTCATCGCGCCGGTGTCGCCGAGGCAGAGATCGACGAGCTCGTTGCCGTCGACATCGGTGATCCGCGCGCCCTCGGCCTGCTCGAAGAAGAGCGGGTGGCCGCCCGCCCAGCTCATCATCCAGCTCATCGGCACTCCCCCGAGCAGCGAGCGCTGGGCGCGCTCGTAGAGCTCGCGCGAGCGCGGGTGGCGCTCGGCGAAGATTGCCTGCTCGGCGCGGGTCAGCTCCGCCAGGCGCTCGCGATCGACCTCGGCGCTCATGCCGTCACCGCCGCTCCGGGGCTCCGGTCGCTGCCGCGCGAGGCCGCCTGGAAGCCGCACCAAAGCGCGAACAGGATCACCGCGAACAGTGCCCCGAGCCAGTGGATGCCGATCACGACCGCGACCACGCTCGGAAGACCGGCCAGGACCGCGCCCAGCAGCGTCGATGCGGCCGGCAGGCCGAGGATGCGCGCGGTCCCGAGCGCGCAGAGGACCCAGGCGAGCGGGCCGCTGACCCAGCCCCAGTCCTCGAAGAACGAGTGCGGCAGCGCCAGCGCCAGGAGGATCGAGACGGCGGCGACGAGCCCGGCCTGAACGAGGCCGGAGCGCAGTGCGATCGAGCGGTCCATGAACCTGAGTATCCCGGTTCGAGCTCTCCGTTAGCCTCGCGGCAAGCCGAACCCACGGGAACGAAGGAGCGGGATGAGCGATCGAATCTGGAACGTCTACCTGGCCGGGGAGATCCACAGCGACTGGCGCGAGCGGATCGCCGAGGGTGTCGAGAGCGCCGGGCTGCCGGTCGAGTTGACGGCGCCGGTCACCGACCACGGCGCCAGCGACGACTGCGGCGTCGAGATCCTCGGGCCCGAACAGGACAAGTTCTGGCACGACCACAAGGGCGCCGGCCTCAACGCAGTCCGCACCCAGACACTGCTACGCGAGGCGGACGTCGTCGTCGTCCGCTTCGGCGAGAAGTACAAGCAGTGGAACGCCGCCTTCGACGCCGGCCAGGCGGCGGCGCTGGGTACGCCGCTGATCACCCTGCACCCGCCGGAGCACGACCACGCGCTGAAGGAGGTCGATCGCGCGGCGCTGGCGACCTGCCGCGAGCCCGAGCAGGTAGTCGCGATCCTTCGCTACGCGATCGAGGGCGGGCTCGGGGCATAGCCGTGCCCGGGGCATAGGATCGTCCGGTGAGCGATCCCGCGATCGAGCCGGACCCGGCCGAGGATGCGTCCCGCCGCACCCGGCTCGCCGCCGAGCGCACCCTGCTCGCCTGGTGGCGAACCGGCCTGACGGCGCTCGCAGTCGGTGTCGGCGTCGGCCGGATCGTGCCCGAGCTCAGCGACGCTCGGGAGCACTGGCCGTACGTGGCGCTCGGCGTCCTCTTTGCGGTCTACGGGCTGGTCATGATCGGCCTCGGCAGCCGCCGCTCGGTCGCCGTCGACAGGGCGATCGCCCGCGGCGGCTACGCGGAGCTCGGTGGCGGCGCCGTCAGCCTGCTGGCGGCCGCCGGGGTCGGCCTCGGCATCGCCACGGTGCTCGTGATTCTGTTCGGGTGAGCCGCGCCGGCCATCGCGCACCCCGCGCGCGCTAGCCTTCCCGGCCGCGCTCCCAGAGCGCCCCAGGAGGGGTGGCAGAGCGGTTGAATGCGGCAGTCTCGAAAACTGTTGTACGTCTTTTCGGCGTACCGAGGGTTCGAATCCCTCCCCCTCCGTAGAGTCGCCACAGCCCGCGCACAGCCGCGCTCTGTGGCCATCTCGCGGCGGTCGCGGGCATCTACGGCCGTGGGGCCGCCAACGAGCCAAAGAATGTGATCGGCCCCGTGTCGCCCACGCTCCCGATCGCACGACGATCGCATCTCGCGCCAGACGACTTCCAATCGAGGCCACTCAGAGTTAGATGTGTGCGGCGATGCCACCTCGCCTCAAGCCCGAAGGAATCGTCGTCCGCCACTCAACCCGCTACGCGAGCCGAGCGGACCCCGGGTCCGTAGCCGACTTGCTGAGGAAGTTGAACTACGTTCTCCAGCTGCCGGGTATCTTTTCCGTGATGAGGTCTCAACTTTGAGGCGGAGCAAACTCAGACGCGGGCTGCTGCTGGCGGCCCTAGTTTCTGTGGCTCTGCCGGGAGCAACGTCGGCGGAACCTCGGACCGATGCCGTTTCCGATCCTCGAGACGGTACGTACTGCGACGCCAAGCCCAAGGTGAGGACGACTGCGGACCGCGTCGAGTTCGTGCGGACGCCGGACTCGTGCTTCGGCGGTCTCCCCGGCTGGCCCTACAAGAGCCGGCACGTCGTGATCGACGGACTGCGCCAGGCGTACGTCGACGAGGGACGCGCCGACGGCGATGTCGTGCTCCTGTTGCACGGGCAGCCGTCCTGGTCGTACCTGTACCGCAAGATGATCCCCGTGCTCGTCGACGCCGGCTATCGCGTCATTGCCATGGACCACCTCGGCATGGGCCGCTCGGACAAGCCAATCAACATCGAGTCCTACAGCTACCTCGGTCATTTCGACCGCCTCGAGCGCTTCATCGACAAGCTCCGTCTCACCGGCATCAACCTGTTTGTCCAGGACTGGGGCAGCCTCATCGGCCTGCGGTTCGCGGGGCTTCACCCTGGCCGCTTCAACACCATTGCCGTTGGGAATGGTGCCTTGCCGGTGATCCCCGCCGGCATCCAGCCCTTCCCGCCGGTCGAGAACCCAGAGGAGCTCACCGATCTGCCTGCCCCCTACGCCGCGATCCCGCCACAGCAGCCCCCGCTCTACGACGGATGCACCCCGATCGTGGCTGCCCCCAGCGGCTACTTTGCCGACTGGATGGCCTACGCGATGACCGCCAGGTCCTTCCGAGCCTCCGAAACCGTCGAGGCGATGACCTGGTTTGACATCCCCGCGGGCCAGCAGGCCGCCTACGACGCGCCCTTCCCCAGCCGGATCTACATGGCCGGAGCGCGGGTGTTCCCCTCGTTGGCCAACGAGCTCCCCGGCACCAACGCCCAGGCCTGGGCCGGACTCACCGCATTCGACAAGCCTTTTCTGACCATTTGGGCGAGCAACGACCCGGGCCAGATCGGCTCCTGCCAGGCTCAGCAGGTCTTCATCGACGACGTCCCCGGCGCCGCCGGCCAGCCGCATACCCGTCTCCCCGAGGCCAGCCACTTCCTCCAAGACGACCAGGGAGAACAGATCGCGCGGCGCCTGCTCCGGTGGTATGTCGGCGGCACCGGCACCGCAACCGCGAATAGGACCCAGAGGCAGAAGGGCAAGAGGATCGTCGTCGAGGTCAAGGTCAAAGCGACGGAGAACCTCGAGGCCAAGGGGGCCGGGGAGGTCAGGATCAACTCGACCTACAGGCTGAGACCGGTCACCAAGACCATCGCCGAGGGCGCCAGGAAGACCCTGAAGCTGAAGCCGGAGAAGTCGAAGGACGCCAAGAGTATCCTCAAGGCGCTGAAGCGGGGCAAGACGGCGACCGCGAAGCTCGAGATTGAGCTCACCGGCGAAGCGGGCAACAAGAGGACCACGAAGCTCAAGGTGAAACTGAAGCGATAGCGGCCACGTTCACACCGCCGTTCCCACGGGCGCCCCAACGGCTCCGGCTCCGCTTGTTCAAGCTGTTTGTCTCTCGCGTCTGATCATCTCGAAAACTGTTGTACGTCTTTTCGGCGTACCGAGGGTTCGAATCCCTCCCCCTCCGTACCGGCGGCGTGGATAGCGTCCGACCCACGAAGGACGACTGCGGAGAGACGAAATAGTCGTCCTGATAGCGTGCCGCACCAGCCCGAGTAATCCTGGGGGATGCGGAGGAAGAGATGACCCGTTCGAGAACGCTGATCGGAGCGGCCACTGTCGCGCTCGCCGCGCTTGCACTTGCCGCGCTCACTCTCGCCGCCCGAGCCGACGCCTACGTCTACTGGGCGAGCTTGGACACCAACGAGATCGGCCGCGCCAACCTCGACGGCACGAGCCCCAACCAGAGCTTCATCAGCGGCGCCAACGGCCCCTTTGGCGTCGCGGTCGACGGCAGCGACGTCTACTGGTCGAATTTCGGCGCTGACACGATCGGCCGCGCCAACCTCGACGGCACGAGCCCCAACCAGAGCTTCATCAGCGGCGCCAGCTTACCCGTCGGGGTCGCGGTCGACGACAGCCACGTCTACTGGGGAAACGTAGGCATCAACACGATCGGCCGCGCCAACCTCGACGGCACGAGCCCCAACCAGAGCTTCATCAGCACCGCCGGCGACCCCAACGGGGTCGCGGTCGACGACCGCTACGTCTATTGGACGAACCGGAACACCAACACGATCGGCCGCGCCAACCTCGACGGCACGAGCCCCAGCCAGAGCTTCATCACCGGCGCCAGCGAGCCCTATGGCGTCGCGGTCGACGACCGCCACGTCTACTGGGCGAACAACAGCACCAACACGATCGGCCGCGCCAACCTCGACGGCACGAGCCCCAACCAGAGCTTCATCAGCGGCGCCGGGGCCCCTACGGGGGTTGCGGTCGACGGCAGCCACGTCTACTGGACGAACTACAACACCGGCACGATCGGCCGCGCCAACCTCGACGGCACGAGCCCCAACCAGAGCTTCATCACCGGCGCCAACTCCCCCGTCGGCGTCGCGGTCGACATCGAGCCGATCGCCACCTCCACCCCCGCCAGCCTCACATTCGGCACCCCGACCCCCACCCCCCAGGGCACCCTCAGCCCCCCGCAACCCGTCACCTACACCAACACCGGCAACGCCCCCCTGCGGATCAACGGCTTCGCCTTCGCCGGCACCAACCCAGGCGACTACCTGATCTCCTCCGACAGCTGCCGCGGGGATATAGCCCCGACCGACTCCTGCACAGCCGAGGTCCGCTTCGCTCCCGCGGCCCAGGGAGCAAGCTCAGCGACCCTGACCGCGCTCACCAACGCCCTCAACGACCCGACCACCAACCTGAGCGGCACCGCCGGCCCGCTGCCCACAGGACCGACCGGCCCGACCGGCCCCGAGGGACCGCAGGGTCCGACCGGGCCGGAGGGACCCACAGGCCCCGAAGGCCCGACAGGCCCCGAAGGCCCGACAGGCCCCGAAGGCCCGACCGGCCCCGAGGGCCCCCAGGGCCCCCAGGGGCCTCAGGGACCCAGGGCCACGCCCGGTGCCAGCGAGATCACCTGCACCGTCAGGCGCCGGCAGGGCTCCCGCGCCTACAGGGTCGTCTGCAAGGTCAGCCAGCTCGAGCCCCAGGGCTCGGTGCTGATCGGCTGGAGCCTCGCGAACAACAAGAACACCAATACCCTCGCCCAGGGCGTCAAGCGCTCCCGTCGCGGCAAGTTCAAGCTGCCGCTGAGCCCGAAGATCGTGAAGCTGCGGCAGGGCACCTACCTGCTTGAGGTGGAGGGCAACGAGGAGCCGGTCAGGGTGCGGGTGCGGTAGGGAGAGGCCCTCTCGCGCCGTTCCCACCCGCGTTCCCACGCCGGCCCGAGCAGGCTCTACACGTCTTGGTCAAGCCGTTCTTCGGCTGCGTCGGATCATCTCGAAAACTGTTGTACGTCTTTTCGGCGTACCGAGGGTTCGAATCCCTCCCCCTCCGTAGGTAACCCAGATTCCGCTTGCTGGTGCGGCAAGCCAGCCTCGATCAGGGTGTCTTCTGGGGGTCGGGTTGACCGTAGCGGGGAATCTCCGGTGGCTGCTCTTCGCCGCTCTGGACCGGGCGGCGTCCGCCACGGTGAGATAGCTTTCCCTCCTCAATTTCCATGAATCAGGTTTCATGGAAATTGACTGGAAGCACGGGGGAGTCGAGGAACGGAAGCTGATGCAGAAACCGCACGCTCACCTGCGAACGCCGCTGAGCCTCGCCCGCACCTTTCTCGCCGCGCTGTTAGCGGCTGCTCGACGGCAAAAGGAGGCGGTAGCGGCCACGGGACCGACGTCGGACGCCTGGCGTGTGACCCGTGCGGCACGGCTCGCAGCGCTTCCCCTGCTGGCAGTCGCCGCCCTTGCGATCCCGCCCGCCGGCGCGAGCGCCGAGATCTACTGGACCAACTACAACACCTCCACGATCGGCCGCGCCAACCTCGACGGGACCGGAGTCAACCAAGCCTTCGTCGCCACTACCCCCAGTCCCACGGGGGTCGCGGTCGACGGTAAGCACATCTACTGGGCGAGCTCGATCTTCACCGGGGGTGGCGTCGGCCGGGCCGACCTCGACGGGACTGGGTCCAACCAGAGCTTCATTAGCCCCGCCAGTAATCCCTACGCGGTCGCGGTCGATGACGAGCACATCTATTGGACGACAGGCACCACGATCGGCCGCGCCAACCTCGACGGCACCGGAGTCAACGAGAGCTTCATCAGCGGAGTCCAACCCACCGGTGGGGTCGCGCTCGACGATGACCACCTCTACTGGGTGAACGGAGATGCGATCGGCCGCGCCAACCTCGACGGCACCGGAACCGACGACGGCTTCGGTCCGATCCCGGTCATTGCTTCCGAAGGACAGGTGGCAGTAGATGCGACCTACATCTATTGGACCGCCCCCGGTTCCGGATTCAACATCGGGCGACTCAACCTCGACGGGACTCCCAGCACGGCTATTGCCCAGGGCGCCGCTAGGCGGGGGGTTGCAGTCGACCGTGGCCATATCTACTGGACGAACGGGGGGTTCATCGAAAACTCCGTCGGCCGCGCCAATCTCGACGGCACAGCCGTCGATCCCAGCTTCATCACGGGCGCCAACTACTCGTGGGGACTCGCCGCCTCCTCCCAGCCCCTCGCCGGCTCCACCCCCGCCAACCTCACCTTCGGCACCCCGACCCCAACCCCCCAGGGCACCCTGAGCCCACCCCAGACCGTCACCTACACCAACACCGGCACCGCCCCGCTTCGGATCAACGGCTTCGCCTTCACCGGCACCAACCCCGGCGACTACCTGATCTCCTCCGACACCTGCCGCGGGGATATAGCCCCGACAGACTCCTGCACAGCCGAGGTCCGCTTCGCCCCCACCGCCGAGGGCGCAAGCTCAGCGACCCTGACCGCGCTCACCAACGCGGCCAACGACCCGACCACCAGCCTGAGCGGCACCGCCGGCCCCCTGCCCACAGGCCCGACCGGCCCCGAGGGACCACAGGGACCGACCGGCCCCGAAGGACCGCAGGGTCCCACCGGACCCGAAGGCCCGACCGGTCCCGAAGGCCCGACCGGCCCCGAAGGACCGACCGGCCCCACAGGACCGCAAGGCCCCCAGGGTCCGCAAGGCCCGAGCGCCACGCCCGGCGCCAGCGAGATCACCTGCACCGTCAAGCGCCGGCAGAGCTCCCGCGCCTTCAGGGTCGTCTGCAAGGTCACCCAGCTCGAGCCCCGGGGATCGACCCTGGTCGGCTGGAGCCTCACGAACAACCAGAGCACCAGGACCCTCGCCCAGGGCGTCAAGCGCTCTCGCCGCGGCTACTTCCGGCTGCCGTTGAGCCCGAAGATCGTGAAACTTCGCAAGGGCTCCTACCGGCTCGCCGTCGAGGGCAATGAGGAGTCGGTCCGGGTGCGAGTGCGGTAGGAAGAGGCGCCCTCGCGCCGTTTCCCACCTGCGTTCCCACGCCCGCCCGACCAGCGTCTACACCGCTTGTTCAAGTCGTCCTTCGGAAGCGTCTAGTCATCTCGAAAACTGTTGTACGTCTTTTCGGCGTACCGAGGGTTCGAATCCCTCCCCCTCCGCTCTCTGCCGGACGACATTGCGTGCATGGCTTGAAGGGCCGGGCTCAGCGCGGGAACCTCAGTTCGACCGTGAGCCTGTGAGTGATCAGCGACCTCGCACCGTCCTGGTCGGTTCGGATGGTGATCTCGAGTCGTGGGTTGCGCTTGGCAGCGAGGCGCCGCAGGTCTCGGTTTCGGAGCTTCAGCGGTACTCGTTTGCGCTCGCCGTCCGTGAGCGTGTAGCGCCGATGCGCGATGAGCTTTCCCTTGGTCTCCCCCTTATCGCGGTGTGGGTAGCGCAGCCTGACGCCGCCGCGGCAGCGGTCTGAGTCAGCCCTGCATCTGAGTTTCGCAGGCACGATCCGCTTGGGGATCGAGATGCGGGCGGGTTTCGCCGCACGCGTTCCACCGTTGCCGCCCTTGCGAGTTGCCGGTGCAAGCGTTGCGGAGTCGTCGGCGGGGCTCACAGCTTCGACCGTGACCTCAGCGGGAGCGCCCGTTGCGCACTTCTTGTAACTCGTGTTCTCGCAGGCCAACACCAGCAGCGCGTTCTCGTCGACGGTCGCCGTGCCGGTCTCGGCCGGACCGAGCAGAAAGCCGCCGCTTCCATTCGCGTTGGTCAGGTAGGCGACGTCGCCGCTTCCGTTGGTCATCGTGATCGACGATTTCGAGGAGGCGGAACTCTGGCCGATCTGGCCGGACTGGGCGCAGTTGACCGGGTTGACCATGTAGTCCGTCGTCTCGCAGGACTGACCGGGTTCGAGATCAAAGCCGTCGTAGTTCTCGGGAACGACCGCGCGCACGGTGACCTGCTCGCCGGATTCCGGCCCCGGGCTCCACATCAGCTCGGCGAAGGAATCGGTGTGGCCGGCCCCGAGTCCGGCGTAGCCAACGTCCCCACCGTTCGTGAGCTTGAGGTTGTCCTGATCGCCATGAAGACCGTAGAAGGACAGGCTGAGCCCATGGTCGCCAGTGTTGCCGAAGGTAACCCAGCTGTTCTCCGCGACCTCTCCAAACTGGCCGGTCATCAGGCAGAGGACGAATACCCAGTTCCCGGAGTCGCATACCTGGCCGGCAGCGATCGGAGGCACCTGGGAGATCGGGACGACGGTCTGCACGCTGGCGGTCAGCGTCGTGTTCGCCTGGCCAGTCAGGGCCAGGTAGCTCCCCTGTGGCACCGAGTAGACCTGCGCACGGCCCGAGGTGGCCGGGGCTCCCAGCACCCCGGTTTCGTCCGCCTCGCAGAGCGGGTCAGGGGTCGCCTCGCCGTCCCCCGTGGGTCCGTCCGGACCGACGGAGGCGGCCGGGCAGTTACCGATGAACCAGGGCTGGGTACCCGTGTTCGTGGCACCGACCCATAGGTCCTCCTCTGCCTGGCCCGGGCACACGAGGAATGGTTCGAGGTTCTGGGTCACGGACCCCGAGCACAACGTTCCGACTTCGATCCCCTGTGAGTGCGCCGGACTCGGGGCGGTTACCAGCGCCATCGCCGCGAGTACGAGCGAGGCAACGGCGAGGCGGGTCCGCGCGCTCCTGCGCCGACTGCTGTGAAGTCTGGTCACGCCTCTCCCGATCTCGAAGTGTTCGTCCAAGGCGCAAGTCTGCCCGATCCATCGCCGGGATGGCGATGGCTTTGGCGCTGAGGCCGCGGCGGCTGCCGCTGAGCCCGAAGATCCTCAAGTTCCGAAAGGGCGCGTACCTGCTCGCCGTCGAGGGCAACGATGTGCGGGTGCGGGTGCGGCTGCGGGTAGTCTCGAAAAACTGTTGTACGTTTTTCGGCGTACCGAGGGTTCGAATCCCTCCCCCTCCGTGTCGACCCGACGACGTCCAGGGCCCACAACTTTCCGGCCCCGTAGGGTGTTGTGGGTGAGAGCCAGGCCATCCCGGCCCGGACAGCGGATCTGAGGAGATTGAGTCGATGAATTCGTGCAAGCGGGGACTCTGGGGTCTCGGCATCGTCCTGGCCCTGGCCTGCGCGCTGATGGCGATCGGCGCGAGCGCCGCGAACGCCGCCAAGCCGAAGGTGTCGACGATCGACGGCTTCGAGGCGCCCGGGACGCCGGCGAAGTTCAACAAAGTGCGGATCGTCAAGTACGGATCGCCGAAGGCCGGCAAGATTCTCGTGCTCAACCCCGGCACCTCTGCGGGCGGCACCTTCTTCGGTCCCTTCGCGAAGTCGCTCACGAACGAGCTCGGCGGCTGGCAGGTCTGGGCGATCGAGCGTCGCGAGAATCTGCTCGAGGACCATTCCCGTCTCGAGCAGTACGCGAACGGCGAGATCTCCAACGACGAGGCCTTCGACTACTACCTCCGCTGGATCTCCGATTCCTCCGTCTCACCGCACTTCGTCCCGAAGACGACCGAGGAGACCGAGTTCGCCAAGAGCTGGGGCATGAACGTCGCCGTCCATGACACCCGCAAAGTCGTCAAGGCAGCGAAGAAGCGGGCCAGGACGGTCGTCATGGGCGGCCACTCGCTGGGCGGCTCGATCACCACCGCGTACGCGACCTGGGACTTCAACGGCAAGCCTGGCGCAAAGGGGCTCGATGGCCTCGTCTTCATCGACGGCGCCGGCGCGAACAGCTCGAGCACGAGGCCGCTGCCGACCGCCGAGGAGGCACAGGCCGATGTCGACGAGCTCGAGGACCCGGCGAACTCGCCGTTCATCACCCTGGTGCCGCCGTTCCCGTGGATCGCGGGCGTCTTCAACGCGACCGGCTCGACCGCCGCGATCGAGGACCCGGACGAGCTGTCGGTCTTCGGCAGCTGGGCGCTCGCGCCCGCGAATCTGACGCCACCGGTGCCGGCCACCAACGCCGGCCAGTACGGCTACGCGGTCGATGCGACGACGAGCCCCGAGAGCCTGGCGCTGGTCCAGAGCCACATCGGCAAGCTGGCGGCCTCGGGCGACCCCCGCGGCTGGAAGGACGGCGAGCTCGGAAGCGTCCGGCGGGCGGCCTCGGTGTTCTCCGAGAAGGTCGGCATGGACAACCAGAAGGTCGGCCAGGACGGAACCTCCTGGTACCACCCGACGAAGCTCTCGATGGACGCCGGCGCGATCAACAACGGCGTCGATAACCCCGCGCAGGCCGTCTACGGCGACCACGCGATCAACGGCGACTCGGTCAGGCTGCCGATGTACTCGTTCGACACCTCGCTCGGTGGCGGACGCGTCGCGGATGCGACCCGCCAGCTCGCGAAGCAGTCGGACGTGCCGAAGAGCTGGGTGAAGACGGTCGAACGAACCGAGACCTACGCGCACATCGATCCGATCAGCGCCGCGCCGTCGAAGAACGAGTTCCTGAAGACGGTCGTGCCGTTCCTGAAGAAGATCAAGTAGGCGGCGCATGAACCGGCCAGGAACATCGCCGAAGGGAGCCTCGCCTCGGGCTCGGCTGAGCGCGGTCGTCGCGGCGCTCGGCCTGCTTGCCCTCGCCTTCTGCCTGTTGCCGGCGGGCGCCTCGGCAGCAAAGCTGAAGACGAATCAGGTCCAGCGTGGGATCGAGGGCCTGGTCGACGCCGAGGGCGGGCCGCCGGGGGCGATCGTGACGCTGCACCGGCCCGGCGGCACCACGATCCTGCGAGCCGGCCGCTCGGACGTGACGCGGTCCCGGACGCCCCGGGGTCGCGATCACATGCGGATCGCCAGCATCGCCAAGGCGTTCAACGGCGCCGTCACCCTGAGGCTCGTCGGGCGCGGCAAGCTCGAGCTCGACGACACGATCGGCGAGTGGCTGTCGGACCTGCCCGCCGACTGGTCCGCGGTGACGATCAGGCAGATGCTCAACCACACCAGCGGGCTGCCCGACTACACCAAGTCCGACGGCTTCTTCGAACAGGCGGAGAACGATCCGCAGGGGTACGTCGCGCCGATGCAGATCGTCGACTGGGTCGCCGGCTCCGACCTGGTCTTCACCCCGGGCAGCCGCTACGAGTACTCGAACACCGACAACATCGTCGTCGGCCTGATCGCCGAACAGGCGACGGGGCAGGGCTACGAGGACCTCTTGAAGAAGTTCGTCTTCGACCGCATCGGGCTCACCGACACGAGCTTCCCGACCCGGAAGATCCCGCTTCCGAAGCCCTATATACACGGGTACTCGACCGCGACCGAGCCGCCGACGGACCTGACCGAGTTCCTCAGCCCGAGCGGCGCCTGGGCTTCCGGCGCGATCGTCTCGACGCCGCGCGAGCTGGGCCGATTCATCCGCGCCGACCTCGGGCAGCGGCTGTTCGGCGCCGCCGAGCAGCGGCAGCAGATGAAGTTCGTGCCGGGATCGTCGAGCCCGCCCGGCCCGGGCACCAACTCGGCCGGCCTGGCGCTGTTCCGCTACGAGTCGCGCTGCGGCACGGTCTACGGCCACACCGGCAACTTCCCCGGCTACGTGCAGTGGGCGGCGGCGACGGCCAACGGGCGCCGCTCGGTCACGACCTCGCTCAACATTCCGGCGCCGGAGGGCGAGCTCTTGAAGGAGCTGCGCTCGGTCCAGGCGAAGGCCGTCTGTGCACTGCTCGGTTAGCCGAGCCTGCGGGACTAGCCGCCGACGCTGAACTCGGCGCCGCCAGCCGACTCGTACTCGTCTGCCAGCAGGTAGTGGACGACGTAGTCGCCGGGCGGAAGCGGCCACGGCCGGCCCTGGCTCTCGGGCCCGAGCGTCGCCTCGCCGACGGTCCGTGGCGGCACGGTGCCGGCGGAGTGACCCTCGGCGTAGTCCCAGATCAGGTAGTCGCCCGACTCCGGGTCGGAATCCGAGGCCTCGTAGACTCCGAGCCAGTCCCAGCGATTGGCGGGGCCCTGGGTCCAGGAGACGCCGATCGGCTCTCCGGACTCGTAGACGGGCTTGTCGGTCGTGAACTCGATCTCCGCCTGCGGGTCGCGGAGGTAGAAGGGGACGCGGGCGATCTCGTCTCCGTCGGAGTCGAGCAGGACCGCCTCGTACGAGGCGGGGTCCCAGCCTGCGGTGTCGAGCTCCACCGTGCCCCGCTCGTCCGGCGCGGACATGGTCTCGAGCGCCTCGCCGGTCTCGCCGCCCTCCGGCACGATCGCGATCTCGTTGTCGCCCGAGCCGGGCGCGTTGTAGGTGACCGTGATCTCGTCGCCGACTGTGCCGAGCTGCGCGTCGACGGCGACCAGCGGCGGCATCGCCACCGGGGTCACCTCGAAGCTCGAGACGACCGCGCGATGATCGGAGGTCCACGGGGCGGCCTCGATGTCGACGTCCTCGCCGCCGGGCTCGCCGACGAGCTTGCTGTCGAACGTCGTCGAGGGGCCGGCCGCGTAGACGTAGTCGATCCGCTCGCCGGTCCGCTCCTGCGTGATCGCCGGGTCGGCGACGGGATCGGGGTGGATCTCACGGTAGGTGTCGCGGAAGCCGAGCTCGAAGAGCTTCTCGCTGACCGGCCACGCGACCGGTTCGGGGATCTCCTTGCGAAAGCCGGCCGTCTCCTCGGTGTAGTCGAGGCTCGAGGGCTGGTTGTAGTCGCCGGTAGCGAAGACCGGGTAGCCCTCGTCGAGCAGCGCCGCCATCGCCTCCATCGGGCGTTCGAAGGCAGAGGTCCGGACCTCGTTCTCGTTCTCGATCACCGACTCGACAGACTCTCCCTTGGCGAGGGCACGAGGTCCCCAGTCGACGTAGTCGAGGTGGTCGTTGAAGAACGGGATCACGTACCCCGGCTCGACCTCGATCAGCCCGTAGAGCCCGTCGCCGCCGGACGGCTCGAGGATCGGGTACTTCGAGAGCAGCTGCAGCGACGTGTTGTAGTACGGGTAGCCGGTCCGCTCGGCGATCTCATCAAGCCGCTCGTAGGACTCGAGCACACCGACGACATCGGCGTCGATCTTGCGGATCACCGCGTCGGTCGCCGGGCCGCCCCCGTACTCGATGTTGTAGACGAGCAGCTCGAGGTCGATCGGTTCGCCCTTGGCGACGGTCGTCTCGGAGCCGTCGTCGTCGTCGGAGCAGCCGGCCGCCGTGAGCGCCGCCAGCAATAGAGCCGCGCTGACGGCGAGCGTTCGTGCGATCGTCCGGGCAACAGGTCCGCGTTCGATGCCCGGTCCACCGCTCACTGACTTTGTAGTCAATCATACGAAAGTGGATTCGGGGTCTCGGCTTCCAGCCGGGACACAACGCGGGTCGCGCCGGCGGCGGTCAGCAGTTGCGCTCGCGGTCCTTCTTGCCCCGGCAGATGTCGTCGCCCTCGCCACCATTGAGGCGGTCCTTGCCGGCGCCTCCGTCGAGCTTGTCGTCGTCGAGGCCGCCCTTGAGCTTGTCCTTGCCCTTGCCGCCCTTGAGCTTGTCGGCGCCGGCGCTGCCGAGCAGCCGGTCCTTGCCGTCACCGCCCTTGAGGCCGTCGCGACCGTCGCCGCCGTCGAGCTTGTCGTTGCCGCCGAGCGCGCAGACCGCGTCGTCGCCGGCGCCTGAGCGGATCCGGTCATCGCCGTCGGTGCCGACGATCACGTCGTTCTTGTCGGTTCCCTCGATCTTGGTCAGCTTCTTGCCGGGCTCGACGT
Source organism: uncultured Solirubrobacterales bacterium (assembly GCA_963793415.1). GTDB lineage: Bacteria > Actinomycetota > Thermoleophilia > Solirubrobacterales > 70-9 > CAXMST01. Next base: position 1,072,796 of record CAWCAC010000002.1, read on the forward strand.
CGTAGATCGTCGCCTCGAAGCCGTTGCAGGTCGGCGGTTCCGGAGGCGGCGGAGGCGGGGGTGGGGGAGGAGGAGGCGGCGGGGTCGGACCGAGGATCGTGATCGCGTTGTCGCTCTCGATCCCCGCTTCGGCCAGGGCCGGCCCGAAGTTCGGGTTGCCGGTCAAGAAGCCACCCGAGGTGACGTAGCCGTACTTGCCGTCGGGGCTGATCTCAATCGAGGTCGGCGCGTTGAGCGGGACCGCGTTCTGACAGAGCTGGGCGAGCACCTCGGTCCCCGGCAGCAGGTTGCGCGGATCGATCGAGCAGCCGTCCTTGGGCGCGTCTTGCGTCAGGGCGCCGGTGGTCGCGTTCCGGGCATACGAGCCGACGCTGTGAAACAGCGAGGTGACGTAGGCGTCGCTGCCGTCGGGCGAGAAGGCGACGTCGGAGGGCAGGATCAGCCCGAGGGCGGTCAGCGCGCACCGGGCCGTCGGCTCGAGACCGCCGGCCGGCAGGCCCACCTGCTGCAGGCAGGGCGGGTCGAGCTGGGTCAGGTCGGCGTTGAACTGGGAGAGCTCACCGGGGCCCGGGCCCGCGAGCCCGGCGGGCGGGAAGACGTTGAGCGTGCCGACGTAGACGTTCTTGCTGTCGGGGCTGACGTTGACGCGGTAGGGGTTGAGCAGGCCGGTGCGGTGGGTGCAGGTTGTGTCCGGCTGAACCTGATCGCGGGCGTCGTCGATACAGCCGTTCGGGGTTCCGGGCTGGTTCAGGGCGCCGTCGGCGGCACGGTTGAAGACGGCGATCGATCCCGGCTCGTCCGCGGCGGGCACTACCTCGATCCCCCCGACTTCGGTCGCGGCCTGCTCGAGACCGAGCGCGGCGGCGTAGACGCGGCTGCCGTCGGGAGCGAACTCGACGTCCAGTGGGTAGGCGAGCCCGCTGGCCGGGCCGCCGGTGTCATCGGCGACGGCCGGAAGGACCCCATCCGCGCAGACGTCGAGGAGCGCGTTCGGGTTCGAGTTCGTCGGGAAGATCGAGCGGGTGCTGCCGAAGCATTCGCTTGGCGTCAGCGCGCCCGAGCCCGCGTCGCGGTTCCAGTTGATGACCGCGCCCGGCAGGAACGACGAGGTGACGACGCTCTCGCCGTCGGGGCTGACTTCGACGTCGGAGGCGGTGCCGAGCGGCGCGACCCGCGTCAGGTTCTGCGGGAACGTGGCCAGACTGCAGCCGCTGGGCGGCGTCACCGGGGCGATCAGGGTCGGGACGCCCCCGGCCACGCATCCGGTCTGCGTCAGGGCTCCTGAACTCTCGTCGCGGGTGAAGGTGGTCAGGGTGCCCTCGATCTCGGGCGGCGTCGAGCCGGTGTCGAGCTTGAAGGTCGTCACGTAGACGTTCTTGCCGTCCGGGCTCATCGCCAGGGCGCTCGGACCCTGAAGTCCATCCGCGGGCGTGCAGCCGTCGGTCGGACCGGCGCTGTCGGCGACACAACCGTCGGCGCCGGCGAGCTGGTCGAGCTTGCCCGTGTCGGGGTCACGGGAGAAGACGGCGATCGAGTTGCTCGAGGTGGCAGCCGCGTAGAGGAACCTGCCATCGGGACTGATCGCGATGTCGGTTGCGTCGGCCACGCGTCGTCCGGCCTCGCAGGTGCCGGCGGGCAGGCTCGACACGGCGGCGGCGACGCAGCCTTCGGGCCCGTCGAGCTTGGTCAGCGTGTCGGCGCTTGCGGTCTGCGGCGCGAGCGCCAGCGCGATCGCGATCACGGCCGGCGCGAGCGCACTCGCGAACTTGGTCTTCCCCGGCAACTTCCTCATTTTTGGCTCTTCCTTCCCGAATCCAGCGACGCCACGGCCAAGCTTGGCAGGGGGATCCGCGAAAAGCGCCGGTTCGACGAACTCGGTGGTGGCGGGCGGGGATAGACTGCCGCCATGCATCGCGGTTCGATTCCGGTCTTCCTCAGCGGCTGAGCGCGAACCGCCTTGGACGCCAACTTCAACTACTTCGTCCAGGCGATCGTCGGCGTCCTGGTCATCACAGACCCGATCACCCGGGGCTTCTTCTTCAAGACGCTGACCGAGCACGAGCCCGAGCGGCGACGCGAGTACGCGTTCAAGATCGCCGGGGCGGTGGCCGTCATCCTCGGGGTCTCGGCGCTGGCCGGGCGCGAGATCCTCGACCTGATCGGGATCGACCTCGACGCGTTCAGGGTCGCCGGCGGGCTGGTCGTCTCGCTGATGGGCTTCGAGATGCTGTTCGGCGGCGAGCCGAGCCGAGCCCAGGGTGGCGAGGCCGCCCACGAGGCGCCTGATCCCGACAGCTTCGAGGGCCAGGTCCTCGTCCCCTACGCGATGCCCTTCGTTGCCGGCCCCGGGGCGATCGCGCTGGTGATCACGCTCGCCTCAGGCACCTCGGACTTCTCCGGCGCGATCGCGGCGCTGGTTGCGGTCGCGGTCGTCGTCGTCGTGCTGCCGATCGCGCACCTCTTCATCTCGCAGAAGCTGACGATCTCCGACAACGCGATGCAGATCGTGACCAAGTTCGGCGGCCTGCTGATCGCGACGATCGGGCTCCAGCTGATGCTGACCGGCCTGCAGAACTTCTTCGCCGGCTAGGCCGTGGCGCCCGAGCGGCGCTCGTGCACGAAGCGGACGACCGCGGCGCCCTCGCCGACCGCGGTCGCGCAGCGCTTGATCGAGCCGGCGCGGACGTCACCGGCCGCGTAGATGCCGGGCACGCTCGTTTCGAGCAGCCCGTCGGCGCCGGCCTCCTCGCCGGTCAGCACGAAGCCCTTGGCGTCACGGGCGACGGCGTCGCCGAGCCAGTCCGTGCACGGGACCGCGCCGAGGAAGAGGAAGAGGAAGCCGAATGGAAGCTCGGTGCCGTCGGTCAGGGTGACCGACTCGAGGTCGCCGTCGCTGCCGTGTAGCTCGGCGATCTCGCTGCGGTCGCGGACGGCGATCCCGTAGCGATCGAGGTCCTTGATCAGGTAGTCCGACATCGTCTCGGCGAGATCGGCCCGGCGGTGCAGGAGCGTGACGAGGGCGCCGCCGCGGGCGAGCCAGATCGCCGCCTGGGCAGCCGAGTTGCCGCCGCCGACCACGCCGACACGGGTGCCTCCGCAGCGCTGCGCCTCGGGCGGCCCGGCAGCGTAGAAGACGCTCAATCCCTCGTAATCCTCGAGACCCGCAACCGGTAGCCGCCGGTACTCGGCGCCGGTGGCAAGCACGACCGAGCCGGCGGAGATCTCGTGGCCGCCCTCGAGCTGGACCACGTGCCGGTCGGTTCCCGGCCGCAGCGACTCGGCCCGGTACGGGGTCGCGGTGCGGGCGTCGAACTTGCGCGCCTGGGTGACGGCCCGGCTCGTCAGCTCGGTGCCGCTGATCCCGCCCGGGAAGCCGAGGTAGTTCTCGATCCGGCGCGAGGTACCGGCCTGGCCGCCGAGCGCCGTGCCCTCGACGACGAGCGTCCCCAGGCCCTCCGAGGCGCCGTAGACGGCTGCCCCGAGGCCGGCCGGCCCACCGCCGACGACGAGCAGGTCGACGTCCTCCGTCGGACCGAGCTCGAGGCCGACGCCGAGCGCCCGCGAGAGATCGCCGTTGCCGGGCGCCTCGAGGGTGGCGCCGCCCGGGATCCGTACGAGCGGCAGCCGCTCCGGCTCCAGGCCCTCGACCGCGGCCGCCGCACCTGCGTCGGTGAGCGGATCGAGCCACTGGTAGGGAAGCCGGCTGCGCCGCGCGTAGTCGAGGATCCTGCGCGTCGCCTCCGAGGAGCGCGGCCCGATCACCTCGACGCCGACGCCCTCGAACTTCTGCAGCGCCTCGCGGCGGCTGATGAACGCGGAGAGCAGCTGATCGGCGAGCGTCCCGTCCTCGAACATCAGCGTGCGCAGCGTGTCGCGGTCGACGGCGACGTAGCGCATCGGCTTCGTCGCGATCGCGTTCAGGTAGACCGTCTGGCCGGAGAGCAGGTTCATCTCCCCGAGGAAGCCCGAGGGGCCGTGGCGGACGATCTCGTTGCCGGCGACGTCGGTGATCGCAGCCTCTCCCTCGATGATTGCGATGAACGGGTAGCTGCGTTGCCCGACCGAGAATAGGGTCTCGCCGACCGCGGCCGCTCGCTCCTCTCCGTGCGCTGCGAGTAGCGTCATCTGACCCTTGGAAAGCGTTGAACGGACGGACTCTGCAGTCACCCGCCGGAGGGTACTGACCCACAACCGTCGTCTCCCTATTCCGGAACCGTCGATCCGCTGGCCGGGATAGGGTGCAGGCAGCGGCCGGATCCAGGCCCGCCGCATCGATCCGGGAGGAACCTGTGGAAACGAGGGAGAAGGTGTTCGCCGCGCTCGGCGGGCTCGGGCTGGTCATCGGGATCGTCGCGCTGGTGATCGCGATCGGGGCCAAGAACGACGAGCAATCGCAGAGCGAGCTCTCGCAGGAGGCCCAGCAGCAGCTCGAGGCGAAGGCATCGGAGCTGAAGACGGAGCTTGCCGCGCAGGCGAAGAAGCAGGCGAGGGCTTCCGGCGCCGCGGGCAACGAGGCGAAGAAGGCGAAGAAGAAGGCGAAGAAGACCGCCGGCGGCATCAGCTCGCTGACGGCCGAGGTCGACAGGCTCAAGAAGCAGGTCGATCAGCTCACATCCGAGACGAAGAAGCTTCAGGACGGGCAGCAGAAGCAGACCGAGCAGATCGCGACCCTGAAGGGCGACGTCAAGGCGCTCAAGAAGGGGAAGGCGAACAAGTAGAGCGGACGGCCGGTCGCGACGCGCGTGGGGCGGCCTCGGCGGCCGTTTCCTCGCCCGTTGCCGCGGGGGCTTCGCGCGCGGCGGGACGGTGGGGCGGCCACTCGGGCTCGTCCGGAAAGCGGCTCGGCGGAGGGATGCGCCGGCTGCGGTTCTGCTGGGCGAGGAACAGGGCTATCGGGCGCATTCGGGACTCCTGGCTTGTCGTTGCCGACCTGTCGCGGCCGGTGGGCGCGGGCGTTGTGATGACCATCAAAACGCTAACACTAGTCACCTAACCTGTCAAATCATTTAGACGGTCACGCTATGATTCCGAGCATGAACGTCGAGGAGCTGCAGCGCCAGGTCGAGTACAAGTTCGCCCCCGGACCTCTGCTCGCGGTCCAGGCGCTCGCCAACACCTACTCGTTCGAGGACGACGAAGAGCTGCTCGCCGACCCGGCCTCCTCGGGCGAGTGGCTGACCCGTTCGGGGCTCGCCGTCGCCGGGATCGAGGTGGGGGAGGGCGAGCATCAGCGCCTGAGGCGCTTCCGTGAGGTCGTTCGCTCGCTGATCTCCGCGCACGGGAGCGACCCCGCCGCCGCCCCCGACCTGCCCGGCCTCGAGACGTTCCTCGCCGAGCTCACCGTGCCGCTGGCCGCGGGTGCGGGCGACCTGCTGGAAATCGACCCGCGGCCCGCGACCGACGTCGACGGCGTCATCGCTCGGATGCTCGGTGCGATCCAGCGCGCCCAGCTGCTCGGGGAATGGCAGCGGCTCAAGATCTGCGCCTCCGACGAATGCCGGTGGGCGTTCTACGACTCCTCGCGCAACCGCGGCGGCACCTGGTGTCAGATGGAGGTCTGCGGCAACCGGATCAAGAATCGCCGTTACCGAGGGCGCCGAGCCGACGGCGCTCCCGCCGGCGCCCGGGCGGAGCCGTAGCTCTGCCCGGGACGGCGCGGTAGGTACCCTGCTCGTAGGCGGGAGGGGCTGTGCTGATTCGATCAGAGGTGGCCATGCCCGACGACTCCTACTTCGACGACGACTCGATGCTCCGCCGCGTGCAGGGCGAGCGGATGCTGATGATCAGCGGACCGCGGGCGCTGCTGATGCAGGCCGCGCACCCGCTCGCGGTCGAGGGGCTTCTCGCCCACACCTCGGGCCTGGACGAGCCCTACGTGCGGCTCGAGCGCACCGCCGAGGTGATGACGGCGATCGGCTTCGGGACCCGGGAGCGCGCCGACCGGATGACGCGCCGGGTCCGCGCGATGCACCGCCGGGTGCGGGGCGAGCTCGACCGCGACGTCGGCATCTTCCCCGCCGGAACGCCGTATGCGGCCGACGATCCCGAGCTGCTGATGTGGGTCCTGTTTTCGCTCGTTGACTCAGGGCTCGTCGTCTACGAGCGGTTCGTCGGCTCGATGAGCAGCGACGAGCAGGAGCGCTACTGGGCCGACTTTCGCGTCGTCGGTGAGCTCTTCGGGCTCGAGCCCGGCGAGATGCCGGCCGACATCGCCGAGCTCGACGAGTATCGCGAGGCGATGTACGCGAGCGGGCGCCTGCACGTCAGCGACTGGGCGCGGACGAAGGCGCGGGAGATCGTCTTCCGGCCGCCGGTGCCGCTCTGGCTGCGGCCGCTGGTCGAGGTCGTCAACTACATGACCGTCGACCTCCTGCCCCCGCAGATCCGGGACGAGTACGGGTTTGCGCCGATCCCGCCGGCGCCGATTCGCGGCCTCACGGTCTCGGCTGCCGCCGAGTACCTGAAGCGGGTCGTGCTGCCGCTGATGCCGGCCGACCTGCGCCGGATCCCGGTCGCGGAGCCGGCCTGAGCCACCGAGTGGAGGCCGGCTGGACGAAAGTCCAGCCCCGCTTGAGAGGCCCGATTCGGGGGTAGACCTCCTGCAGAGTTCCGCGCCTACCCGCGGGGCCGCTATCCACGAAAGAGGAGAGAAGATGTCACTCTCAATTCTGCTGATCGTCATCGGCATCGTCCTGGCCGTGCTCGTGCACTGGGGCCTCGGCGTCGCCTGCATTCTGATCGGTCTCGTCCTGCTGCTGCTGCCGCGGATGCGAACCACATCCTCGCGCGTCTAGCGCGCGGCCCCGACCGGATCACGAACGGCGTCAGGCCGTCGCGGGAACCCGCGGCGGCCTCGCGGCCGTGCGGGCGCGAAGCCGGACCGGAGTCCCGTGGCGGGGCGAGAAGGTGACGTTGCGCCGGCGGATCGTCTCCGCCTGGGGCCGAACCGGCTCGAGCTCGCAGCGACTGACGATCGCGCGAAGCGCGATCCGCATCTCGAACTCCGCAAACGAGGCGCCAAGGCAGCGGCGGACGCCGCCCCCGAACGGGATCCACGAGTAGGTCTCGGGTGGGCGCTCGAGGAAGCGCTCGGGCCGGAAGGCGAGCGGCTCGGGATAGATCTCGGGGTCGGTGTGGGTGAGCCAGATCGCCGGGGTCACGTCGGCGCCGGCGGGAAGCTCGAGACCGTCGACGCAGAGCGGCTCGGCGAGCCGGCGCCCGGCGAGCGGCACGACCGGCCGCAGGCGCAGGATCTCGGCGATCGTCGCCCGCAGGTACTCGTCCGATTCGCCGGCCAGCACCTCCTCCCGCAGGCGTGCCAGCGCGACCGGATTGCGGAGCAGCAGGTCGAAGCCCCAGGCGAGCGCAGTCGCCGTCGTCTCGTGGCCGGCGACGAGCAGGGTCAGCAGTTGATCGCGCAGCTCGGCGTCGCCCATCGGCTCGCCGTCCTCGAAGCGGGCGGCTACCAACATCGAGAGGATGTCGGTGCGCTGCTCGAGGTCGGGGTCGGCGCGACGCTCGGCGGCCTCGGCTGCGAGCAGGTCGTCGACCCGGGTGAGCGAGCGCCGCAGCTCCGCGAGCGGGTCCTTCATCCAGGGGATCCGGCGCGAGAGCAGGAAGCGGATCTGCAGGGCAGGGCCCGAGGTCTCGTCGAGCAGGCGGCCGAGCAGCGGTCGCAGCTCGCGGCGACGGGCGTCGTCGCTGACCCCGAAGACGGCGTTGAGGATCGCCTCGAGCGTCACCGCCTGCATCCGCGGGTGCAGCTTGAACTCGCCTCCGACCGGCCAGCTGTCGATCTCACGCTCGACGATGCCGGTGATCTGCTCCTCGTAGGCGCGCATCCGCTCGCCGTGGAACGGGGGCAGCATCAGCTTGCGCCGGGCGAGGTGCTCGCTGCCCTCGAGCAGCAGGATCGAGCGCGGGCCAAGGATCGGTTCGATCGTCAGCGTGCGGCCGGGAGGGAGGCCGTTGCGGCGCTCGCGGTAGACCGCGGCGACGTGCTCGGGCTTGGAGATCATCACCATCGGCGACTGGAAGCCGGGAAAGGTGACGCTGAAGTGATCGCCGTAGCGCTCGCGGTTGTCCTCGAGAAAGCGGATCGGGCGGAAGATCCAGTTCAGCATCTGTACCGCCGGGGCCGCGCTCGGTCCGGGCGGGACCGTTTCGGAAGTCACGACCCAGGACTGTACTCGGGCTCTTTGCCCGCCAAGCGGGCGAGGGCTGCGAGCGGCATCGTCAGCAGGTCCTGCAGCGGCCCCGGTGGGCTCGTCAGGCGGAACTCCTCGGAGAAGTGCCGCAGGGTCAGCGCGGTCTGCGGCAGCGACGGCATCGCGCCGCTGGTCTTCCCGTCCCGCTGCAGACCCCAGATCGTCTCGAAGAAGCGCTCGGTCTTCTGCGCGGGCGTCGTCGTCCAGCGCTGTCTCGAGGGCTCGTCGCACCACATCTGGTGCGGCGTTCCGGGCGGGATCTCGAGTTCGTCGCCCGGCCTCAACGTCCGCTCGGTGTCGCCCACCTTGACGTGGATCTCGCCCTCGAGCACCTCGAAGTTCTCGGTCTGGGTCGGGTGGAAGTGAGAGGGCGGTACGGCGCCGCTGCCGGCGTAGGCGATCTCGACGACGAGGCGCTCCCCGCTGGTCTCCGCCGTCGTCTCGACGAAGCGGATCGTCGAGTCGAACCCCTCGATCTCCTGTCCGGGCTCAGCCACTGCCGGTGAGCCTAACCCCATGGTCAAGGGGGCTGCTCTGTAGTTTGCCGGGGCAATGACGACTGTTCCCGAGATCGACTTCGAACACTTCCTCGGCGTCGATATGCGGGTCGGCCGGATCGTCGAGGTCGAGGACTTCCCGGAGGCGCGCAAGCCGGCCTGGAAGCTGCGGATCGACTTCGGCCCCGAGATCGGCGTCAAGCGCTCCTCGGCGCAGATCACCAACTACACGCGCGAGCAACTCGAGGGAACGCTCGTCGTCGGCGTCGTCAACTTCCCGCCGCGCCAGATCGGGCCCGTCCGCTCCGAGGTGCTCGTGCTCGGCGCGGTCGACGACGACGGCCGGGTCGCTCTGCTCAGGCCCGATCCGGACGCTGCACCGGGCGAGCGGATTGGCTGAGGCCCTCTCGCCCCTGCTCGCCGCCGGCGAGACGCCCGGCTTTCTCGCCGAGCTCGCGCTGCTGCTCGTCGGCGGCACGATCGTCGCCTTCGTCGGCGCCCGGCTCGGCCTCGTGCCGATCGTCGGCTTCCTGATCGCGGGAGTCTTGATCGGCCCGCACGCGCTCGGCGTGATCGACGACCGCGAGGTGATCGACGCAGCCGCCGAGGCCGGGGTGATCCTGCTGCTGTTCACGATCGGGATGGAGTTCAGCCTGCAGCGGCTGGCGCGCCTGTGGCGCGTGATCTTCGGCGGCGGTGGCCTGCAGGTGCTGCTGACGACGGGGGCGACGCTGGCGATCCTGCTCGCGCTCGGGGTGCCGACGCGAGCGGCGATCTACACAGGCCTGCTGGTGGCGCTGAGCTCGACCGCGCTCGTGCTTGGGCTGCTCGCCGATCGCGGCGAGAGCTCGGAGGAGCACGGCAACGCCAGCATCGGCCTGCTGCTCTTCCAGGACCTCGCGATCATCCCGATGGTCCTGCTCGTGCCGGCGCTCGGGACCTCGGGCGGATCGATCAGCGAGATCGTCGGGGCGCTGCTCCTGGCGCTGGCGATCATTGTCGGAGTGCTCGTCTTCGCGCGAAGGCTGATGCCGATCCTGCTCGAGGCCGTCGCCCGGACCTGCTCGCCGGAGATCTTCCTGATGACGGTGATCGCGATCTGCTTCGGGACCGCGTATCTGACCAGCCTGGCCGGGCTCTCCGTCTCGCTTGGCGCCTTCCTCGCCGGTCTCGTCGTCCACGAGAGTCGCTTCGGCCAGCACGCCCTGAGCGAGATCCTGCCTCTGCAGATCGTCTTCAGCGCCACCTTCTTCGTCTCGATCGGACTGCTGCTCGACCTCGGCTTCGTCGCCGACAACCTGCCGCTCGTGCTCGGTGCTGCTGTCGGAGTCTTCGCTCTGAAGACGCTGACGACCTGGATCAGCGCCCGCGCGCTTGGCTACTCAGCCGCGGTCGCGGGCCTTTCGGGGCTGCTGCTCGCCAACGTCGGCGAGTTCTCGTTCGTGCTGGAGCGGGTCGGTCGCGAGGAGGGCCTGACTCCCGGCGCTCTCGGCGCCGACGGCACTCAGACCTTGATCGCGACGACCGTGATCCTGATGATCCTCACCCCCTCAGTCTCGTCGCTGGGGCGTCGCCTGCTGGGAGTGGCGGCGCCGCCGCGTCCGGCCGACGGGATTCCCGACGACGGGCGTCTGCGGCCCTCAGGAGTCGAGGCCGATCACGATCTCACCGAGCACGTGATCCTGGCCGGCTACGGCAAGCGTGCCCGAGCCGCCATCCCGCAGATGCGTCAGGCGGGAATCCCGTTCGTGATCACGACCCTGAACCCGGGAGGCGCCCGGCAGGCGATCGCCGAGGGGCTGCCGGTGATCCAGGGCGATCACACCAAGGCGAACCTGCTCGAGCGGGCCGGAATCGCCGACGCGAAGATCGTCGTGATCGCCGACGACGAGCTCGAGACCACCTTTCGCGTCGCCTCGGTCGCCCGCGCCCTGCACCCCGGCGTCGAGATCCTCGCCTGCGTCGACACCGATGAGGACATCGCGACGATCGCCGATGCCGGCGCCAGCCGGGTGATCAGCGCCGAGAGTGCCGCCGGGATGAAGCTCGGCATGGCTGTCCTGCACTTGAGTAAGCTCGCCGCTTCCTACGAGGGAGTCGACCGGACGCGGATCGTGCGCCTCGAGCAGATCGGGGAGGGCTGCGAGCACACCGACGACGTCACGGCGGTGCTGCCCAGCGCCGGCGGCTGCGAGTCATGCCTGCGGATGGGGGAGAGCTGGGTCCATCTGCGGATCTGTCTCAGCTGCGGCCACGTCGGTTGTTGCGACTCCTCGCCGAACAAGCACGCCTCCCGTCACTACGCCGAGACCGGCCACCCGATCGTGGTCAGCGCGGAGCCCGACGAGGCCTGGGCCTGGTGCTACGTCGATGAGCTGCAGATGCGGACGCGGGAGCCGGCCGAGGCGCGCCTGGGTGATTCGCTGCCGGTCGCCGACGAATAGGCTGCCGCGCATGAATATCGAAGGAGTAGGCGCGATCATCAGCGGCGGCGCATCCGGCCTCGGTGAGGCCACCGTCCGCCGCCTGCATGGTGCCGGCGCCAGCGTGCTGATCGCAGACCTGAACGAGGAGAAGGGCGACGCGCTCGCCGACGAGCTCGGCGAGCGGGCGGCGTTCGTGCCGGCCAACGTCTCCGACGAGGCGTCGGTCCAGAACGCGGTCGACACGGCGGTCGAGCTCGCCGGAGACGGCGGGCTGCGGATCGCCGTCGGCTGTGCCGGGATCGGCTGGGCGCAGCGGGTCGCCGGCAAGAGCGGGCCGCACCCCCAGGACCTCTTCAACAACGTGCTCCAGGTCAACCTGGTCGGCATGTTCAACCTGATGCGCCTCGCGGCGACCGCGATGAACGAGAACGAGCCGGACGAGGGTGGCGAGCGCGGCGTCTTCGTCGCCACCGCCTCGGTCGCGGCGTTCGACGGCCAGATCGGCCAGATCGCCTACTCGGCGAGCAAGGCGGGGATCGTCGGCATGACGCTGCCCGCAGCCCGCGACCTCTCGACGCGCGGGATCCGCGTCAACACGATCGCCCCGGGGCTCTTCAACACGCCGCTTCTGGCGGCGCTGCCGGACGAGGCGAAGGCTTCGCTCGGCGCTCAGGTCCCGTTCCCGAGCCGGCTCGGCGAGCCGAGCGAGTACGCGCAGCTGGTCGAGGCGATCGTCGCCAACCCGATGCTGAACGGCGAGACGATCCGGCTCGACGGCGCGATCCGCATGGCGCCGAAGTAGACGGGTAGGCGGCCGGGCCGAACTGGCCGGGCCACGAACTCTGACGCGATTCGCGTACCTATACGGTCAGCAGAACGCAGCGAAGGTCGCGGCTGGGCTGCCGGCAAGACACGGTAGAGCCGCCGACGGAGCTGCGGCTCAGGCCGAGCCCAGCGGGTAGGCCAGCTGCACGTGATCGCGCGCGACCGCGATGAATTCGCGCGTGATCACTCCCTTGCCGTTGCCACCGTTGCCGTTGCGGGCCTCGATCTCGGCGTTGACGAGCGGGATGAAGTTGACGTCGCCGCGATTGAGGAAGTCGGAGAGCCGGCTCCGGTACCCCTCCTTGGGCAGCGTCAGATCGCCAACGATCCTGTGGCTCGGCGTCTCCAAGACGACCCGCTCGACTCGCGTTTCCATCGAGGTCTGTATCGGCGGCTCAGCCGACGGCTTGAGCGTCCCCCAGCGGCTCGAGCCACTCGCTCGGCATCCAGGCCGGGAGCGGGCCCGGCAGCTCCGGCACGACCCGGCGTGCTGCGTCGGCGCAGGGCCTGCCCTCGATCGCGGGCGCGACGTCGGGCATCGTCAGGAGCGATCGCACTGTCGTCAGGATCTGGAAGTCGGCCGCGTTCGGCTGCTCGCCGCCGACCGTGCCCTCGGCGATCAGGCGGTCGATCCGCCCGAGTGTCGCGGGTAGCTCGCGCAGGTCGCGCCGCACGAGCTCCTCGGTCGCCCCCTCGGCGCGCGCCATCACGATGGCCAGCGGCTTGCCGATCCGGCCGGTGAAGCCGGGCGCCGGCAGGCCGATGTTCTCGGCCAGCCACTTCATCACGCGCGGATCGCGGGTCGCGCCGAGCCGGAACATGCGCCGCGGGATCGGCTGTAGCTCGCGTTCTCCCCAGAGCTCGGCCGCCTCGATTGCCGCCCGCTCCTCAGGCGTGGTCCCGAAGATCGGCGGCTCTGGGCGCGTTCGCTCCAGGTAGGCGGTGATCGATCGTGAGCCCTGGATCCGGCTGCCGTCGATCCGCAGGGCGGGCACGGTGTTGCGGTGGAAGCCGAGCGCCCGGACCGCGGCGGGGTGACTGCCCGGCGGCAGCTCGGTGAGCTTGTAGTCGACCCCCTTGCGCTCGAGCGCCAGCCGGGCCGCCATGCCCGGGTGCGAGAGCTCGAGCGAGTAGAGGCGCGCCTCCGGCAAGGTCAGCGGCTCAGGAGCCCTTGGCGCCGGCAGCCGGCTTCTTCGTCGCGGGCTTCCTGGCGACCGGCTTCTTCTTCGCCGTCGCCTTGCTGCCGTTCGTCGAGGCCTTGCGGGCGCCGCTCTTGCGCGCCGGCGTGCTCTTGCGGGTCGTGTTGCTCTTGCGCGCGGCGCTCGCGGCCTTGCGGCCGGCCTTGCCGCGGTCGATCGGGTTGACGAGCTTCTCGAGCTCGTCGACGGAGTCGCGCATGTAGATCGCAAGCCGCTGGATGTGCGGGAGCGTGTCGCGGGCGCCGGTGAAGCCGAAGTTGAGCGTGCCGGCGTAGCTCATGCAGGTGATGTTGAGCGCGTTGCCGTGCAGCAGCAGCGACAGCGGGAAGACGGAGTCGAGCCGGGCGCCGTTGAAGTAGAGCTGTTCGGGCGGGCCGGGGACGTTGGAGATCGTGACGTTGAACGGGATCGGCGCCCGGCCGCCCAGCCCCGCCATCAGCGACGCCATGTACGGGGTGTTCATCAGCAGCGTGTACGGGGTCCGCGCCGCTTTCGGCAGCTCGCTCTGATGGCGCTTCGCCTCGGCGACTGACTTCATGATCGCCTCGAGCCGCTCCTGCGGATCGGCGATGTCGGTTCCGAGCTCGGCGATGATCAGACCGATCGCCGTGCCGGCGCTCTGGTCGTCGGGGTCGCGCAGGTTGACCGGGATGCCCGCCGTCAGCGAGCGGCTCGGGAAGCGCCCGTGCTCGGCCAGGTAGCGGCGCAGAGCGCTGGAGCTGAGGTAGAGGACGATGTCGTTGAGGGTCGCGCCGGAGGCGTGGGCGAGGCTCTTCAGGTGCTCGAGCTCGTAGTGCTGGGTGGCGAAGCGGCGCTGACCGGTGATGTGACCGCCGAGCGGCGACTCAGGCGCGGCATACGGAGCGCTGAGCCCACCGTCCTCGACCGCCGCCATCCCGAGCTCGACGCCGGCCTTACCGAGGCCGACCGCTACGTTCGCGGCCCCGATCGCCCTGGCGGCGATCGCGTCGAGCGGGCCGCCCGCCCGCTCCTCGTGCGGCCGCTTCGGCTTCTTCTTGGCGCCGACGGTCCAGAAGGCGCCCATGCCGCGCTCGTTCGGGTCCGGGCTCAGCGAGCGCAGCAGCATCCGCATGCCGCTGACGCCGTCGATCAGCGAGTGGTGCATCTTGATGTAGATGGCGAAGCGGCCCTCTTCGAGGCCCTCGATCGTGTGCAGCTCCCAGAGCGGGCGATGCAGGTCGAGCGGGTAGCTGTGCAGGCGCGAGACGAGGATCCCGAGTTCGCGCTGACCGCCGGGGTAGGGGAGGGCCGAGTGGCGCACGTGGTACTCGAGGTCGATGTCGCGGTCCTCGACCATCAGCGGCAGCTTGTGGCCGACGATCGGCCCGTCGACCAGCTTCAGGTTCCACGGCGCCGGCACCGTCTTCTGCTCGCGCACACTCGCGACCGTCTCGGTCAGGAAGTCGGGCCCGGCGTCGGGCGGCATCGTGTACTCGAACAGCCCGCCGACGTGCATCGGCGTGTCGCGCGACTCCAGCAGGAGCCATGCGTGGTCGAGGGGTGAAATTCGCTTCAACTTTGGCCAACCCTCCTCAAGGTCAAGGCCAGCATAGTCGCCGCCGGGTGCCGGGGTTACGGGGCTAGGAGACGGCCGTGAAATCGGCCGGGTCGATCCGCTTGGTGCGGCGGTGGAACTCGAGCCAGGGGCCCGGCCAGTTGTTGGTGTTGACGCCCTCGTCGTTCAGGTACCAGGAGTTGCAGCCGCCGCGGGTCCAGCGGGTCGGCTCCGAGCGCCGGTCGATCTCCTCGCGCCAACGCCGTTGGACTTCGGCCCGCAGGTCGAGATAACGGGTGCCCGAGCGCAGGTGCCGGAGTGCGTCGACCGCGTAGTTGAACTGGCTCTCGAGCGTGAAGGGGACCGAGCCCGAGCCGTGGTTGGTGTTCGGGCCCCAGAGCACGAAGAAGTTCGGGAATCCGTGCACCGCCGTCCCCAGGTAGGCCTCGGGCCGCTCGCGCCAGAGCTCGTTCAGCTCGAGCCCGCCGAGCCCGTTGACTTCCATCGGCGCGAAGAAGTCGTGCGAGCGGAAGCCGGTGCTCCAGATGATCGTGTCGGCGGGGCGCTCGACGCCGAGCCGGTCGACGACGCCGTTTGCGGTGATTCTCTCGATCCCGTCGGTGAGCAGGTCGACGTTGTCGCAGCGCAGGGTCGAGTACCAGTCGCTCGTGAACAGGACCCGCTTGCAGCCCATCTCGTAGTCCGGTGTCGCTTTCGCGCGCAGTTCCGGATCCGACAGTTCCTTTTCGCGGTAGCGGTCGGCGCGCTTGGCGAAGATGTCCATCAGCCAGTCGGTTCCCGTGAACCCGTAGGTACCGACCTCGAAGAACGCCCACAGCGCGGCGCGCGGCGCGGCGACCCGCATCGGGAACCGCTTCATCAGCGCCTGCTCCCAGGGCGGGTAGGCGCGATCCATCTTCGGCAGGATCCACGGCGCCGAGCGCTGGTAGATGTCGAGATGGGCGACCTGCTCGGCGATCACCGGCACGAACTGGATCGCGCTCGCGCCGCTGCCGATCACCGCGACCCGCTCGCCGGTCAGGTCGTGATCGTGGTCCCACTCGGCCGAGTGAAAGATCGTGCCCTCGAAGTCCTCGGTACCGGGGATCGACGGGGTTGCCGGGTTGGCGAGCTGGCCGCAGGCCGCGATCACCGCGTCGAACCGCTCGGACTCGCCCCCGACGATTGCGACCTCCCAGGTGCCGGTCTGCTCGTCGAAGGTCGCGCGCTCGACTTCGGTGCCGAGCCTCAGGTGCTCGCGCAGGCCGAAGTCGTCGGCGACTTCGTTCATGTACTCGAGGATGTCCGACTGCGGGGCGTAGCGGCGGGTCCAGCGGTGCCCGGGCGCGAACGAGAGCGAGTAGAGATGCGAGGGAACGTCGCAGGCGGCGCCGGGATAGGTGTTGGCGCGCCAGACTCCGCCGACCGACTCGGCGCGCTCAAAGATCGTGAAGTCGTAGAACCCCTCCTGCTTGAGGCGGATCCCCATCCCGAGACCGCCGAAGCCGGCGCCGACGATTGCGACCTTCAGCAGGCGGGCGCCGGTCCCGCCGTTCGATCCGTTCGCGTGCCCGTTGAAACTGGCCACGCAGCCAAATCTAGCCTGCCGCGGGCAACGGTGCGTCCGGACCGGCTATCGCGGCAGGGTCGAAACCGTTGAGCAGTTCCGCGGGGGTCGCGGCCTCGCCGGGCGCGCAGAGGCCGAGCGAGGCGCCGAGCTCGCCGACGACGTCCTCGGCCGACTGCCCGCGGCTGAGCCGCTCGCCGAGCGTGACGTCGCCGTGGCGCTTGGCGAGCCGGTGGCCGTCGTTGCCGAGCACCAGGGGCACGTGCGCCCACGAGCCGACCTCCGTCAGGCCGAGCTGCCGCTGCACCCAGATCTGGCGTGGGGTGGAGGGGAGCAGGTCACGCCCCCGCACGACCTCGCCGATTCCCTGCTCGCCGTCGTCGACGGCGACGGCGAGGTTGTAGCCGTGGGCGCCGTCGTTGCGGCGCACGACGAAGTCGTCGACGACTCCCTCGAACGGTCCTGAGACGCGATCGGCGAAGGCGATCCGCTCCGCTTCCGCGCGGACCCGCAGGGCCGCAGGCCGCTCGCGCGAGCGCTCGGCCCGCTCGGCCGCGCTGAGCTCGCGGCAGGTGCCTGGGTACGCGCCCTCGGGGAGCTCGCCGTGCGGGGCCGATGCGGCCTCGCGGATCTCGGCCCGGGTGCAGAAGCACTCATAGATCAACTCCCGGGCGCGCAGCTCAGCAATCGCCTCCTCGTAGGCCGGTGCACGCTCGCTCTGCCGCGGCAACTCGGCGTCCCACTCGAGTCCGAGCGCGCGCAGGTCGGCGATCTGGGCGGCGACGAACTGCTCGCGGCTGCGGCCGCGGTCGAGGTCCTCGACCCTGAGCATGAAGAGCGCACCCTGCGAGCGCGCGAAGAGCCAGGCGATCAGCGCCGTGCGCAGGTTGCCGACGTGGAGCTCGCCGCTCGGCGATGGTGCGTAGCGGCCGGTCCGGTTCATGCCGGAAGGGTGACTACTCGACGACGCCGACGGCCTCGAGCGCCTGCGCTCGGGTCGCATACGCCGTCATCATCGTCAGTAGGCCGTCCTCGATGTCGGCGACGAGCGCGAGCGGAGCGTCGAACTGCGTCTCCTGGGCGGTGGTGCCCGCCTGCCGTCCGAGGATCAGGACCCGGCCCGGCCCGACCTCGGTGACCCGGTCGAGTGTGATCCGCACGTCCGGCACCAGCTCCCAGTAGCCCTCGGCCCAGCGACGCACGCCCTCGTGTCCCTGGTAGGGGCCCTCAGTCTCCGAGCGCTGGGCGACGATCACGCAGCTCGGATAGCAGCGCGCCAGCAACGCCTCGATGTCGCGTTCGTTGAACGCGTCGGCGAAGGCGCGCGCGATGCTCTCGTTCCCTGCGATGGGTTCAGTATGGACCCGGGCGCCGCTCTTGTCGATGGCGATTAGCCTTCGCGACATGGCTGTCGAATGCTTCTGCGGCTGCGGCCGCAAGGTCAAGTTCACCCGCCGCGCCCTGAACGGGACCGGCGGGCTCGTGCAGGGTCAGCTCGATGGATGGGAGGCGCGCGAGCCGGCGCTGACCGAGAGCGGCGAGTGGACGACGGGCCTGACCGCTTTCCTCGAGACCGGCGAGGGGATCGCCGACGAGATGAAGGACCTGACCCACGGCGGCCCGCTGCGGATCACGACCTCTCAGCGCGACATCACCGCCTGGCTCCACGAGTCGAACGCGATGCTGAAGCGGGTGGAGGAGGGCGATACGAGCGCGATCGCCGAGCTGGCCGAGCCGACGCCGGCCGAGCCGGAGTCGGAGCCGGCGGCGTCGCCGAAGCCCCTCGATCCGGCCGAGAGGAAGGCGCGGCGAGCCGAGATCGAAGCGATCCGTGCCGGCTACGAGTCCGGTGAGGAAGAGGAGAACGCGTGCCCGCAGTGCGGCGCCGTGATTGCCGACCCCGGCGAGTACCTCGCGCACGTCTCGAGCGCGCACGGGCCCGGCTGACCGGTCGGCCGGAGTCAGGCGCGTGAGATGGCCGGCGTAGAGATCTACTGCTCGCGTGCGGCGAAAGCCGCGACCGCCGGCGCGACGACCTCGGCCGGCGCTCTCACGGGCGTGGCGCCGGCTGGCGGGATCGCGAGGCCGGCGCCGGAGGAGTGCCCGTATACGGCCGCCGAGCCACCCGCTTCGTCGATCAACGCCGCGACGTCCTCGATCTCGCGCTCGACCGCATACGGCGGGGTGTCGGTGCTCTCGCCGCGGCCTCGGCGGTCGTAGTTGACGACGGCAAAGGAGTCGGCGAGCTGCTCGGCGAGCGGTTGCAGCGTCCTGCGGGTGCAGAAGATCCCGGCGATGAGGATCAAGGACGCCCCGTCGCCGAGCCTGTCGTAGGCGATCCGGGTCCCGTCGGCGGACGTCACATGGCTGCTCATCTCGTTCTTCCTTTCTGGCGGACTCTGCCGATGAGACCGGCGCGGCCCCTGGAACTCATCGAGAAGAGGCGGGAATAGAGTGAGTGGATGGACGCAGCCCCCGAGATCCGCGCCGAGGCCGTGCGGCTGTCGCTGGGTCGGCTCGTCCTCGGTCTGTTCGCGTTTGTCTTCGCCGGCCGCACCGCCGCCGCCTTCGGCTTCCCGGCGAGCGAGTACGACACCGGCACGGCCCGCGCGCTCGGCCGCCTCTACGCGGTCCGGGAGGCGGCGCTCGGCTTCCACCTGATCGCCGAGGCCCGCAGCGAGCGCGGCCCGCAACCGCTCACGGTCGGGGTCAACCTGGCGATCGACGCAACCGACGCGGCGATGTTCGCCGTCTCTCTCGCGCGACGCGACGGCATCGACCGGGCCGCCGTCTCGATCGCCGGCTTCGCCACGGTGATCTCGATCCTCTGGCTGCGCCTCTACCGGCTCGTCGCCGCCGACCGGCGGCCCTAAGCGCCGGACGCGCCAGCAGGCCTCCCAGGCGCCTCTCCAGGGTCGAACGTCCCTCAGGTGCCCCTATAGATAGGTATGAGGGACGTTCGTCGCCGCAGCCGCAAGAACGCAGCAGCCCCTCGAACACCGTCGACGGCCGGGCCTCCACTAGCCTGACCGCTCCGTGCCGGAACTTGCAGAGACCCCGAAGTACGCGGCCATCCTGCATTCGACGACGAACGTCCCCACGGCTTCGCCCGACGAGCTGATCACGGATCTCCGGTCGGGCCTGACCGGAAAGAAGTTCGACGTCGCCGAAGAGGTTGTGGTGCTCGACGGGGGTGTGGCGATCGGCCTGGTCACGCTGGAGAGCTTGCTCGCCTGTCAGGACGGTCAGCAAGTGCGCGAGATCATGGACGCGGATCCGCCGACAGTGGCCGAGCACACCGACCAGGAGATCGTCGCTCACAGGATGGTCGAACACGGCGGCAGATGCGTGGTAGTTGCCGGGCCGGAGGGCGACTTCCGGGGTCTGATCTGCTCTGAAAGCATGCTCGAGGTGCTGCTGGCCGAGCACGAGCAGGACCTCGCCAGGATCGGCGGTTACATGTCGGGCGAAGGACAGTCGCGCAGCGCCGCGGTCGAACCGGTCGGCCGCCGCCTCTGGCACCGGCTGCCGTGGCTGGTCGTCGGCCTCCTCGGCGCGATGGTTTCGGCGCTGATCATGGGCGCCTTCGAACAGACACTGGAGTCGAACGTTCTCGTGGCGCTCTTCGTCCCGGCGATCGTCTACATGGCCGGTGCGGTCGGAGCCCAGACCCAGACCGTGCTGATCCGCGCCTTTGCGATCGGTGTGACCACCAGGGAGATCCTGGTGAGGGAGATGGTCACCGGGGTACTGATGGGCGTGTTCATCGGTGGCACTTTCCTCGGCTTCTCGGTCCTGGTCTGGGGAGACGTCGACGTGGCGATGGCGGTCGCCGTGGCCCTCTTCGCCAGCGCCACGGTTGCGGTGGCCGTCGCCCTCGCCCTGCCTTCCTTCTTCCAGAAGCTCGGGCTCGACCCGGCTTTCGGTTCGGGCCCGCTCGCCACCCTGATTCAGGACCTGCTGTCGATCGGCACCTACTTCGCGGCCGTGATCATCCTCGTCCCCTGAGAAGGTCCGAGGCCGATTCCGCCGCCGTCCGCTGGCGGACAAATCGGTCGGATCCGGCTTGAGTAATGCATGGGCGCGGCGGGTTTCGAACCTGCGACCTCTCGCGTGTGAAGCGAGCGCTCTCCCACTGAGCTACGCGCCCTGGGAGGCGGGGATCCTAGCGGCTGGCGCCGGATTCTCAGGTCTCGCTAATACCCCCGGGGGGTATGTGGTACAGTTCGCGACGACGTAGAACAGCAGCCCCTGCGAGGACCACAGGAGAAACCTATGAGCGACCAGGCAGAAGCGATCGAGCACCGGACCTACACGGTCTCCGGCATGACCTGCGGCCACTGCGTGCTGTCGGTCGAGGAGGAGGTCTCCGAGATCGCCGGTGTCGCGTCGGTGACGGCCAACCTCGACTCGGGCCGGCTCGAGGTCGGCGGGACGGCGCTCAGCGACGACGCGATCCGCGCGGCTGTCGCCGAGGCCGGCTACGAGGTGGTCGCGTGAGCGTCGTACTGCGTCTGGGGCTTTTCGCGCTTGCACTGGCGGCGCTGTTCGGCGTCGGCACCGCGGCCGGCAGCCTGCTCGATCCCGACAGCCCCGGCGGCGAGGCGACCGCCGAAGCCATCCACGGCGCCGACACGACCGACGCCGACAGCGGCGAGATGGCGGCGATGGAGGGCGAGGAAGGCGAGCACGGCGAGGAAGCCGAGAAGGGCGAGCATGGCGAGGAGATCGATCCGGTCCGCGGCCTCGCCGCGACCGAGAACGGCTTCACGCTCGAGATCGCCGATCCCGAGCGGGCACTGAAGGAGACGGAGCCGCTCCGCTTCCGGATCCTCGACGACGACGGCGCCCCGGTCCGCGACTTCGACGTCGAGCACACCAAGCGCATGCACCTGATCGTCGTTCGGCGCGACCTGACCAACTTCCAGCATCTGCACCCGCGGATGGCCGAGGACGGAACCTGGGATGTTCCCTTGCGGCTGACCGAGCCCGGCGAGTACCGTGCCTTCGCCGACTTCTCGAGCGACGGCGTGGTGACGACGCTGGCCGGCGACCTCGAGGTCCCCGGCGAGGGCGCCGCGACGCCGCTGCCCGCGCCCCAGCCGACTGCCCTCAGCGACGGCGGCTACGACGTCGGCCTCACCGAGGGCGACGCCGCCGCCGGCGATCCGGCCCACCTCGAGTTCGAGGTGACGAAGGACGGCGAGCCTGTCGAAGTCGAGCCCTACCTCGGCGCCGACGGCCATCTGGTCGCTCTGCGTGAGGGCGATCTCGCCTTCCTGCACGTGCATCCGATCACCGACGAGGCGTCGGGCCCGGGCGAGATCGCATTCGAGGCGACGTTCCCGACGACAGGCAGCTACCGGCTCTTCCTCCAGTTCCAGGTGGACGGCGAGGTCGAGATCGTAGCCTTCACACAGGAGGTCGAGTAATGGCCCAGGCCGAGACCACGAAGCCGCAGGACGGTGAGCACGTAGACCTGCCGATCACCGGCATGACCTGCGCTTCCTGTGCGAACCGGATCGAGCGCAAGCTGAACAAGCTCGACGGGGTCACCGCGACCGTCAACTACGCGACCGAGAAGGCGGCCGTCGACTTCGACGCATCGGCCGTCGAGCCCGAGCAACTGCTCGAGGCGGTCGAGGCGGCCGGTTACAAGGCGAAGCTGCCGGCGCCGGCACGCGAAGCCGCCGCCACGGCCGTCGAGGACGACGCCACCTCCGAGGCCGACGACGAGACCGAGAGCCTGCGGATCCGCCTGCTGATCAGCGCCGCGCTCACGGTCCCGGTGCTGCTGATCTCGATGATCCCGGCGCTCCAGTTCGACTACTGGCAGTGGATGGCGCTGCAGCTCGCGACCCCGGTCGTGATCTGGGGCGCGTGGCCCTTCCATCGCGCCGCCTGGGCCAACCTCAAGCACGCGACCGCGACGATGGACACGCTGATCTCGCTCGGCGTGCTCGCCGCCTGGACCTGGTCGATGTACGCGCTGTTCCTCGGCGACGCCGGCATGACCGGGATGAAGATG
The DNA here is from genome assembly GCA_963793415.1 of uncultured Solirubrobacterales bacterium. Lineage (GTDB taxonomy): Bacteria > Actinomycetota > Thermoleophilia > Solirubrobacterales > 70-9 > CAXMST01. The sequence goes on from CAWCAC010000002.1 coordinate 1,095,061, forward strand.
CCGTTCGACCTCTTCCCCGAGGCGACCACGGGCGCCGAGCACATCTACCTCGAGACCGCCGCCGCGGTGACCACGTTCATCCTCGCCGGCCGCTACTTCGAGGCGCGGGCCAAGCGCCGCGCCGGCGCCGCCCTGCATGCCTTGCTCGAGCTCGGCGCCAAGGAGGTCTCGTTGCTCGAAGCGGACGGCTCCGAACGCCGGATCCCGGTTGAAGACCTCAAGGTCGGCGACCGCTTCGTCGTCCGCCCGGGCGAGAAGGTCGCGACCGACGGCATCGTCGAGGAGGGCAGCTCGGCCGTCGATCAGTCGCTGCTCACGGGGGAGTCGGTGCCGGTCGAGAAGGGGCCTGGCGACGACGTTGCCGGGGCGACGATCAACGCGGGCGGCAGGCTGATCGTCCGCGTCACCAAGATCGGATCGGAGACCGCACTCGCGCAGATCGCCAAGCTCGTCACCAACGCCCAGAACGGCAAGGCACCTGTGCAACGGCTCGCCGACCGGATCTCGGGCGTGTTCGTGCCGATCGTGATCGGCCTCTCCGTAGCGACGCTCGGGTTCTGGCTCGGAGCGGGGGAGGGGGCGGTGGTCGCCTTCAGCGCCGCCGTCGCGGTCCTGATCATCGCCTGCCCCTGCGCGCTCGGCCTGGCGACGCCGACGGCGCTGCTGGTCGGCACCGGTCGCGGCGCCCAGCTCGGACTCCTGATCAAGGGTCCCGAGGTGCTCGAGTCGACCCGCCGCGTTGACACGATCGTGCTCGACAAGACCGGCACCGTGACGACCGGCAAGATGGCCCTGGCCGAGGTCGCCGCCGCGCCCGGCTCCGATCGTGATGAGCTGCTGCGGATCGCGGGCGCTCTCGAGAGCGCCTCCGAGCACCCGATCGGCAGGGCGATCGCCGCCTCGGCGCGCGAGCAGCTCGGCGAGCTGCCCGCCGTCGAGGGCTTCGCCAACCGCGAGGGCCTCGGCGTCGAGGGGATCGTCGACGGGCACGGCGTCCAGATCGGCCGGCCGGCGCTGATGGCCGAGTGGAGCCTGGCCGTTCCCGAGGACCTCGACCGCGCCCGACTCGAGCTTCAGGGCGGAGGCGCCAGCTGCGTGCTCGTAGCCTGGGACGGAAGCGTCCGCGGCTTGCTCGCGGTCGCCGACACGATCAAGCCGACCTCGAGCGAGGCGATCGCCGCGCTCCGCGATCTCGGTCTGCGGCCGGTCCTGCTGACCGGCGACAACACCGAGACGGCCCGTGCCGTCGCAGCCGAGGTCGGGATCGACGAGGTGATCGCGGAGGTCCTGCCCGCCGAGAAGGCGGAGGTCATCTCGCGCCTGCAGTCCGAGGGACGCGTCGTGGCGATGGTCGGCGACGGCGTCAACGACGCGCCCGCTCTCGCTCAGGCCGATCTCGGGCTCGCGATCGGGACCGGGACCGATGTCGCGATCGAGGCCTCCGACCTGACGCTCGTCAGCGGCGATCTGCGGGCGGCCTCCGACGCGATCCGGATCTCGCGCTCGACGCTGCGGATCATCAAACAGAACCTGGGCTGGGCGTTCGGCTACAACGTCGCGGCGCTGCCGCTGGCAGCCGCGGGCCTGCTCAATCCGCTGATCGCCGGTGCGGCGATGGCGCTGTCGAGCGTTTCGGTCGTCGCCAACGCTCTGCGCCTGCGCGGCTTCCGGTCCTCCTGGCGCCGCGACTGAGTCGGGCGTTCAGTACTAGGGAAGGCTGACGCCGCCGGTCTCGACGCTCGAACCGGAAGCCTGCTGATCGGCAATGCGTCGCTCGATGACGCGCGCTCCGATGCCGCCGCTGCCGCCGCCCGAGCCCGGGTTGACACCGCCGCCGCCGTTGCCCTTGCCGCCCTTGCCGTCGCCCTTGCCCCCGTCGTTCTTGCCGGCACCGACGCCGCCGCCACCCCCGTCGCCCGTGCCGCCCCCGTCGCCGCCCTTGCCCCCGTCGCCGTCTCCGTTGCCACCGCTGCCGCCGCCGGTGCGCGGGCAGTTGACCGAGTAGACGGTCCGTACGGGCTTGAACGGCGTGCCGTCGGAGTGGGACCAGGAGAGGTGGAGGTGGTGGCCGTGGCCGTGGCCGGCGTCGCCGTCGTAGCCGACCCAGCGGAACGGGGTGCGGGGCTGGTCCTGCGCGGGCTCAGCCCATGCGGCGAGGCGGTCGATCTTCTTCCAGGTGCCGCCGGCCGCCTTGTTCGGAGCGATGTCGACGGCGAGCCCGAGCGGGTGCTCGCCGTTGGCCGAGTGGACGGGATCGTCGGAGTAGCCGTCGGTGACGTAGATGTCCCAGCGCCGCTCCATCCAGCGGATGTCGGAGAGCAGGCGGCGATCGATCCGTTCGCCCGGGAAGCCGGGGATGCCGACGAAGCGGCCGCCCCCGGAGGTCTTGCAGAGCTTGTTGCCGAGCTCGGTGCTGCGCATGCCCTTGCCGGCGCCGGCCGGGACCGCGAAGGCGAGCGTCACACACGCGAGGGCGGTGACGGCGAGGACGATTTTGCGTGGGAATGCCATCGGCTGGGGTCACACCGAAAGTCGGCGGGCCACCGATCATCCTTGAGCCGCCCCCCTCGATGTGGGCGGTCGCTTGCGTGCAACGGGTCGCCCATGACCGGCCTCCGGTCACGGGTAGGGCGCCGACCGCGTTCGCGGACAGGACCGTGCAGCCCTCCTTCGAAAGAGAGTCACCGGGCGTGCCCGCCGTGGCGTGCTCGGGTCAGGCTGTTCCGCGGCGCTCGTCGACGGTCGCTTAAGGCTGCTTCCTTCCGGACCTGACCTGATTCACGGGCCTACGTCGCGCGGGACCTGACCTTCAACGCTGCCCGCGGCGTACTGGCCCCGACGGCCGGTTCCTCGGGAGGGCGTTCAGCCCCGCTGAAGCGGATTGCGGGTTCAAGGTGCCGCTACTACCCCGCTCAGCACGGTCCGCCTGGCACCTTACAGCGCCCAAGCCGCCGACGGAGCTCAGCCGCGGGCCGCGAACGCCTCGGCGACCGCGGCGAGATCGTCGAAGACGAAGTCGGGCGCAGCGGGCGCGGCGGCGATGTCATCGCCGCCGTCGCGGCCGCTGAGCACGAAGGCGGTCGTCAGGCCGGCGGCTGCAGCTCCGGCGATGTCTGAGTGGAGGCTGTCGCCGACCATCAGGGCCCGTTTGACCCCGAGCTCGGCCAGGGCTTCGGCGAACAGGCCGGGCTCGGGCTTGCCGACGTTGTGAGCGACACGGCCCGAGGCGCTCTCGATCGCGGCGACGATCGCACCGGTACCGGGGACGAGGCCGTTCGCGGTCGGGTAGGTCGGGTCCTTGTTCGTCGCCCAGAGCTCGGCGCCCTCGCGCACGACCGTCGAGGCGTCGCGCAGCAGCTCGTAGTCGAAGCCGGCGCCGCCGCCGACGACGACGGCCTCGACCCCGGCCAGCACCGACTCCGCGGCCGCGCCGTCGCGGATCTGCTCCTGGCCGATCACGTCGATCCCGTGCTCGGCGAGCTCGCGGGCGAGCGATGGCGTTCCGATCGCCAGCGCCCGTGCGCCGGGCTGCCGGGCGGCGACGGCAGCGGCGGCCGCAACCGCCGACGTGACGATCGCGTCGGGCTCGGTCGGGGCGCCGAGCTCGGTCAGCCGGGATGCGAGCTCGGCCCGGGTCGAACGGGGGTCGTTGGTCACGAAGACGAGGGGCCGGCCCCCATTCCGGAGCCGCCCGAGCGCCTCGATCGAGCCCGCGATCGGCTCGTGACTGAGCCAGACGACGCCATCGAGATCGATCGCAAATCCATCGATTGCGGGCATTTCCCCGGACGCTGCGGAGGACGGGTCGGACACCCGCCGATCCTACGCGGGAGGCCGTCCGGCTCGCGTCTAGACTCAGCCGTCCGTGACCGAGCAGTCCCTCTATCGCCGTCACCGCCCACAGTCGTTCGCCGAGGTCGTCGGGCAGGAGCACGTGGTCCGCACGCTCTCGAACGCGATCGAACGCGATCGCGTCCACCACGCCTACCTGTTCGTCGGCTCGCGCGGAACGGGCAAGACCTCGATGGCGAAGATCCTCGCCCGCTCGCTCAACTGCGTCAACGGCCCGACCCTGACCCCGTGCGGGGTCTGCGAGTCCTGCGTCTCGATCGCCGCCGGCACCTCGATGGACGTGATCGAGATGGACGCGGCCTCGAACCGCTCCGTCGACGACATCCGCGAGCTCCGCGACCGCGTCTCCTACGCGCCCGCCGGCGGCGGCTGGAAGGTGTACATCCTCGATGAGGCCCACATGCTCACCCGTGAGGCATGGAACGCCTTCCTGAAGACGCTCGAGGAACCACCCCCGAACACGGTCTTCGTGCTCGCCACGACCGAGGCACACAAGGTGATGCCGACGATCGTCGACCGCTGCCAGCGCTTCGACTTCGCCCGACCGACGCCGGAGAACATCGCCGAGGTGCTGCGCCGCGTCAGCGCCGCCGAGGGGATCACGATCGCCGACGACGCGCTCGGCGCCGTCGCCCGCGCCGCCAATGGCAGCTTTCGCGACGGGCTCGGAACGCTCGACCAGCTCGTCGCCTACAGCGGCAACGAGATCGCGACCGACGACGTGCTGGGTGTGCTCGGCGTCACCGACTCCGACCTGCTGTTCCGCGCGACCGACGCGATCGCCGCCGGTGACGGCCGCGCCGTGCTCGAGCTGGCGGCCGAGCTTGCGACCACGGGCCGCGATCCCTCCCGCTTCGCCGGCGACCTCGTCGCGCACCTGCGTCGTCTGCTCGTCGTCGGCACGCTTGGCGAGGTCCCGACCCACTTCTTCCTCGCTCCGGAGCAGGCCGCACGGCTCAGTGCCCAGGCCGGCGCGCTCGGCGAGGTCGAGCTCGTCCGCGCGATCGACGAGCTCTCGGCAGCGATTGCGGCCGTCCGCGAGGGCGATGACGCCCGGATGACGATCGAGCTGGCGTTGCTGCGCGCCGCGCGGCCGGAGATCGATCCGTCGGCCCGCGCCCTCGCCCACCGGCTCGAGCGGCTCGAGCGCTCGATCGACGCGGGCATCGCCCCGGCGCCCACAGTCGCGACCGCGGACCCGGTGCAGGCCGCGGCCACCGAGCCCGAGGCCGCAGCGGAGCCGACCCCGCCGCAGGCTCTGCCGCCGACACCACCTGACCTCGACCCCGGCCCCGACCCCGAAGCTTCAAGCGATCCCGATTCCGAACCGGAGCCGGCCGCTCCGGAGCCGGGGCCGTCGAACCCTGTGGAGGCGATCGCGCACGGTGCCGTGGCCACCGCGGAGCAGGTCGTGACCGATATCGGCACTCGCGTCGACGGCGTCCGCACCGGCGTCGAGACACGAGTCGAGGAGGTCCGCACCGGAGTCGAGACGCGGGTCGAGGAGGTTCGCGCCGAGGTCGACCGGCGCGTCGGGGCCACCGCCCACTCGGCGACTGAGGTGCTCGATCTCGAGCGCCTCGCCGGGCTCTGGCCCGCCGTCGTCGATCAGGTGCGCACGTCGGGCTCGGAGTTCCTCTCGGCGACCTTCGCGGTCGCCCGCCCGGTCTCGGTCGACGCCGAGCGCTCCACGGTCGAGATCGGCTTCCCGCCGAGCGCCGCCTTCAACAAGCGCAAGGCCGAGGCGAAGGAGAACCGCGACCGGCTCTCCGACGCCCTCCGTACGATCGTCGGCTCGCGGCTCAGCGCGACCTACGTGATGCTCGACGAGGAGCCGGAGGACGAGCCCGGATCCGCCGAGGGCGAGGGCGAGGGCGTCGACGACCGCGAGCTTGTGGAACGGTTCAAGGCCGAATTCGACGCCGAGGAACTGATCGACGACCCCGAGGAGGGTGAAGGCTGATGGCCAGAGGACGTGGAGGAATGCCCGGGGGCGGCGGCCCAGGGGGCATGGACATGGGCGCGATGATGAAGCAGGTCCAGCAGATGCAGGCGGACATGCTCAAGGCCCAGGAGGAGCTCAAGGACGAGATCGTCGAGGCCTCGGCCGGCGGCGGCATGATCAAGGTGACGATGAGCGGCGACCTCGAGCTGCGCAGCGTCGAGATCGACCCGGACGCCGTCGATCCCGAGGACGTCGAGATGCTTCAGGACATGGTCATGGCTGCGATCAACGAGGCGCTGCGCGCCGCCCAGGAGGCCGCCAACAACAAGATGGGCGGCGTTACAGGCGGGCTCGGCGGCCCCGGCGGCGGGCTCGGCCTGCCGGGGATGTAGTGGCCCCCTCACCAGTGGGCCCGGAGGCCCGTTAAGGCTTGCATCCGGCTCCGGTCGAGAGGCTGATCGGCGAGCTCGCCCGACTGCCCGGCGTCGGCCGGCGCACCGCGCAGCGGCTCGCGTTCCACATCCTCCGCTCAGGCGACGAGGAGGCCTTCGCGCTGGCCGACTCGATCACCGAGGTGAAGCGCTCGATCGGTCTCTGCCCGCGTTGCTTCAACCTCGCCGAGACCGGCAAGCTCTGCGCGATCTGCGCCGACGAACGCCGCAGTGACGCGGTGATTTGCGTGGTCGAGGAGCCCCAGGACGTGATTGGGCTCGAACGCACCGGCGAGTTCCGGGGCCGCTACCACGTGCTCGGCGGCGCCCTGTCTCCGATTGACGGTGTCGATCCGGAGGACCTGAAGATCGAGGAGCTCGTCACCCGTGCCTCGGCGCCCGAGGTCACCGAGGTCGTGATCGCCACGAATCCGACGACGACCGGAGAGGCGACCGCCCACCACATCGCCGAGCGTCTGCGCGGGGAGGTGACTCTGACCAGGTTGGCCAGCGGGCTGCCGGTCGGCGCCGACCTCGAGCATGCCGACGAGGTCACTCTCGGCCGCGCCCTGTCGGGCCGGCGGCCGGTCCTCTAGGTCCCGCGTCCGGCCCGCTCAGCGCGGGGGAGGCGGGGCGCCGCGGTGCCGATCCTCGGACGCGAAGATCATCATCGCCAGGCCGATCACGAGCATCGCGATGCCGGCGACCATCAGGATCAGGCCGACGACGTCGAGATCGATGCCGACGAGAGTCACGTTGAGCGCAAAGCGGATGATCGCGCCGACCGCGATCAGGAATATGCCTCCACCGATCATGCGGGCACCCTATCGTCGCGCGCGGCGCCGCGCCGTCAGCGCAGCAGGCCCAGCTTCTGCTTCATCTCGATCACGCGCCCGGCAGCGCTGTCGAGTCGGTCGGTGCTGATCGCGCCGGATTCGACGGCATCGATCAGCGCCTCCCTCACCGAGTCGATCGACCCGGGGTCGGAGAGTTGGACCATGTCGGCGCCGTTGACGATCGCCGCGACCGCAGCCTCGGAGGTCTTGTAGCCGGATCGGATCGCCCCTGCCTCGAGCTCGTCTGTGATCGCGACCCCCTCGAAGCCGAGCTCGCGCCGTAGCAGGCCGTCCATGACCTGATCAGACAGCGATGCCGGAGTCACCGGGTCGTAGGCCGAGAAGAAGGCGTTCGAGATCACCACCGCAGGCGCTCCGGCGGCGATTGCAGCCTCGAACGGCGGGATGTCTCTGGAGCTCAGCGTGCCGGCATCGACGCTGACGCTGGCCGGTCCGAGGGCGGTGTCCTGGGTGGTGCTGCCCTCGCCCGGGAAGTGCCCGGGAATGCAGGCGAAGTCCTGCTTGCGGCAGCCGTCGAAGGCGGCCCGCGTCATCGCCGCGACGGTCGCCGCGTCGTCGGAGAAGGCACGGTCGGCGATCGCGCTGTCGAGCGTCGCGATGTCGGCGAGCGGGCCGATGTTGAAGTCGAAGCCCTCGTCGGCGAGGGCCGACGACATCTCCTCGGCCCAGGCCTCGGCCGCCTCCGGGTCGCCCTCGTCACCGATCTCGATCGCCCGGGCCGACGGCGGCAGGTCGGCGAGCTCGCGATAGTCGCCGCCCTCCTGCGCGGTCCCGATCATCGCCGGTATCTCACCGTCCGTGTTCGCGCGCAGATCGGAGGTGAGCTCGGTGCCGGAGCCGGCGCCGCTCCACGAGCCGGCGGTGACGAGGACGCCACCGAGCGTGCCCGCCTCCTCGCCCGGGTTGGCCGCGAGCAGCAGCTGATCGACCTTGCCGGCGACGTCGAGGCCCGCGAGCCGCGCCCGCGTGTCGGGGCTGAGGTTGGCGATCGTCAGCTCCGGCCCGGACGCGGACTCGTCGCCTGAGCCTCCGAAGAGCAGGTACCAGATCAGCGCGGTGGCCCCGATCGCGACCGCGATCGCGACGATTCGGCGCCTGAGGATCGTTCGCCGGTCCAAAGCGCCGCGATCAAAGCAGACCGGGGGCGGCACGGCGCTGTCTTCGCGGCCTTTGGGGATCGCTGCCCGTCGGCGGCTCTATCCTGATGCGTTCCGATGAGCCCGCTCTCCGACAGACAGGTAGTGGTGATGAAGTTCGGCGGCACCTCTGTCGCCGGCCCCGAGGACCTGAAGCGCGCCGCGCGCCGGATCGTCGCCGCCCGCGACGCCGGCAAGTCGGTCGTCGCCGTGCTCTCCGCCCGCGGCAAGACGACCGACGATCTCGTGCGGATGGCCGGCGAGATCTCCGAGCGGCCGTCGCCGCGGGAGATGGACATGCTCCTTTCGACGGGAGAGCGGATCTCGTGTGCTCTGTGCGCGATGGCGATCTGGGACCTCGGCCATCAGGCGATCTCGCTGACCGGATCGCAGGCCGGGATCGTGACCGACTCCTCGCACACGAAGGCGCGGATCATCGACGTCCGTGCCGACCGGATCCGCGACGCCCTCGACGCGGACAACATCGTTCTCGTCGCCGGATTCCAGGGGGTCTCGACCGACTCCAAGGACGTGACGACGCTCGGCCGCGGCGGCTCCGATACGACCGCCGTCGCGCTGGCGGCAGCGCTCGGGGCCGAGGTCTGCGAGATCTACACCGACGTCGCCGGCGTCTTCAGCGCCGACCCGCGGATCGTCCACGAGGCGAAGAAGCTGCCCGTCGTCTCCTTCGAGGAGATGCTCGAGATGTCGGCCTCGGGAGCGAAGGTCCTGCAGCTCCGCAGCGTCGAGTACGCGCGCAACCACGACGTGCCGATCCACTGCCGCTCCTCTTTCGAGGAGGGCCCCGGTACCCTCGTGACTTCCGAGGACGAAACCATGGAACGACCACTGGTAACAGCCGTAGCCCACTCGAGCGACGAGGCGCGCGTGACGCTCGCCGGGATTCGCAACGAGCCCGGCATCGCCGGCCGCATCTTCACCGGCCTCGCCGAGGCGAACGTCAACGTCGACGTGATCATCCAGAACGAGCCGGTCTCCACCGAGCACGGCGCCGACCTCTCCTTCACCGTCGCCCGCGAGGATCTGCAGACGGCGGTCGACGCGATCGACGCGATGGGGATCAAGGGCGGCGAGGTGCTGACCGACGAGCAGATCGGCAAGGTCTCGATCGTCGGCGCCGGTATGCGCAGCCATCCAGGCGTTGCGGCCAAGGTCTTCCAGGTGCTCGGCGAGGCCGGGATCAACATCCACATGATCTCGACCTCGCCGATCAAGATCAGCTGCGTAATCGCCGCCGACGACGTCGAGCCGGCGGTCCGCGAGCTGCACAAGGCCTTCGACCTCGGTGCCGGCGCCGTGCACGAGGAGCAGCCGACCGGCATTCACCACCGACCCAAGGTGACGCCGTGAGCTTCCGTGTGGGCGTCCTCGGCGCCACCGGTGCCGTCGGCTCGACGATCCTCGAGATCCTCGCCGAGCGCAACTTCCCGGTCTCCGAGCTGGTCCCGTTCGCCTCCGAGCGCTCGGCCGGCAAACAGGTCCGCTTCGGCGATACCGAGGTCGCCTGCGTGACACTCAGCGACGAGTCGATCCAGGGCATCGACCTGGTTATCTCCTCGGCCGGCGGCAGCGTCAGTGCCGAGTGGGCGCCGAAGCTGGTCGAGGCCGGCGCGGTCGTCGTCGACAACACGAGCTACTGGCGTATGCACGACGACGTGCCGCTGGTCGTCAGCGAGGTCAACCCCGACGCGGTCGCCGCGCACAAGGGACTGATCGCGAACCCGAACTGCTCGACCATGCAGATGGTGGTCGCCCTGAAGCCGATCCTCGACGCTGCCGGGATCGAGCGTCTTGTGATCTCGACCTACCAGTCGGTCTCCGGCACCGGCCAGCGCGCGATCGAGGAGCTCAAAGCCCAGAGCCGGGCCGCGCTCGAGGGCGAGACGGCGCCGGCAGAGATCTACCCACACCAGATCGCCTTCAACGTGCTGCCCCAGGTCGAGACCTTCAAGGATGGCGACGACTACACGACCGAGGAGCGCAAGATGATGGCCGAGACGCGCAAGATCCTCGGGGCCTCGGAGGAGGGGCTCGGGATCTCCGCGACATGCGCCCGCGTCCCGGTCTTCAATGCTCACTCCGAGTCGGTCAACGTGCAGACGCGCGAGCCGCTCAGCCCCGACGAGGCACGGCACCTGTTCGCCTCCGCACCCGGGCTGATCGTCGTCGACGAACCCGGCAACGGCCTCTACCCGCTGGCGACCGAGGCGGCGGGCAGGGACGAGGTGCTCGTCGGGAGGATCCGCCGCGACCCCTCGCACCAGCGCTGTCTCAACCTATGGATCGTCGGTGACAACCTGCGCAAGGGTGCCGCGACCAACGCAGTCCAGGTCGCTGAGCTGCTCGTCGAGCGCGATCTGGTTCGCGTCCCCGAGACGTCGCTGGCCGCGGGCTGATCCGGCTCGCAGCGTCGGTGACTCGGGGGCCAGGCCGATGAGGATGCGGAACGGATGATCGGCGCCTACGCCTCGGTCCTGATCCTGCTCCTGTTCGCAGCGGCGATCGGCCAGGCCCTGATCTCGATCTCGCTCGGCGTCCGCCGCGGCGAGCCGCTCGGCTTCTCATGGCTGTCTCCGGCCGTCGGTCTCGCGGCGATGTTGATCCTCGCCGGCGTCAGTGCCCGCCTGCCCGGGCACGGCATCACCGCCGCCGCCGTCCTCGTGATCGCCTTCGCGCTCTCGCTCTGGTGGCTCCGGGATCGCCTCGAAGGGGTCGGGGAGGCCTTGATCCTGGCCGGACCGGTCGTCGCGATCACGCTGCTCGCGGCCTCGATCCCGTTTGCGGTGGCGGGCGACGTCGGCATCCTCGGCGCCGGGCTGATCAACGACGACATGGCCTCGCATCTGCTGATCGCCGACTACGTCCGTGATCCGTCCGGCTACGTGCCGACCTTCGTCCGCGGCGGCTACCCGTCCGGGCCGCACGCGGTCGTCGTCGCCCTCTCGGAGGGCCTCGGCACCGGCCTCGTCGAGGGCTTCGCGGGTCTGACGCTGGCGCTGGCGCCGCTCACCGGCCTGCTCGCGATCGGCCTGCTCGGCAACGACCTCTCGCGGATCCGCAGGATCATCGGGGCCAGCGTCGTCGCCCTCTCCTACCTCGGCGCCTCCTACCTCGCCTCGGGAGCCTTCAAGGAGCCGCTGCAGGCGCTGATCCTGATCGCCTTCGCGGTCCTGCTCGCGCAGGTGATCGGAATGCCGACCGCTGCCGATCCCGAGCGCCGCGACACGAGGCGCGTGCGCCCGATCCTGCGGGTGCTGCCGCTCGCCGTACTCGCCGCTGCCTCCGTCTTCAACTACAGCCTGCCCGGCATCCTCTGGATCGGCGCCGTCTCGGCGCTGGTGATCGCGGCCCGGGTCTGGGTCGTGAAGCCGCGACCGAAGCTGCCGCGCGACTGGAAGAGCCGCTTCGCGCCCTACGCGGTCGGGATGGTGTTGGTCGTCATCCTCGCGACGGTCCAGGAGTGGAGCCGGATCGCCGACTTCGCCCGGCTCGAGGCGCTCAACCCGGAGCGGTTCGGCTCCGACCTCGGCAACCTCAAGGGTGCGATCTCGCCGCTCGAAGCGCTCGGGATCTGGCCGACGGGCGACTACCGCACCGCCGCTGCCGATGCCGGCGGCCCGACCGTCGCCTTCTACGCCCTGGCGCTACTCGCGCTCGTCGCGCTCGGCGTCGGGCTCGCCGACGCGCGCAGGCGTTCGCTCTACGCACTGCCCGCGGCGCTGATCGCGATCGCCGGCGTCTGGGCACTGACGGCGCTGTTCAGCACCCCCTACATCGCCGCCAAGGCGCTCGCGATCGCGGCGCCGCTGGTGATGCTGATCGCCGTGCGCGGCGTGCTCGCGACTCGCGGCCGGGCAGTGACGGTGCTCGCCGTCGTCTTCCTCGCCGCCGCCTCGCTCTCCAGCTTCCTGGCGCTCCGGCAGGCCTCGGTCGGCCCCGACGACCACGCCAGCGAACTCGCCGAGTTCCGCTCCTTCGTCGAGGACGAGCCCGTTCTGTTCCTCGGACGTGACGACTTCATCGCCTACGAGCTCGCCGGCTCGGGTGAGATCACCGGGATCGTCGCCAACTACTACTCGGTCAACGACGCCCGATCGCGCTTCCAGAGCGGCGAAGGGGGAGGCGAGAAGTTCGACATCGACGCGCTCTTCCCGCAGACGCTGAACTCGTTCGACTGGATCGTCGCCGCCAACGGGGGGCCGAGCTCGAGCCCACCGCCGCGCTTCGAGCCGGTCGTCGTCACCGACAACTACACGCTGTACGAGCGCACCGGGTCGATCGGCCGCCGCAAGACGCTCGAGGAGGGGATCTACCCGGGCGCCGTGCTCGACTGCGAGACCAAGGCCGGCACGGCCGTCGCCTCCGGCCAGGGCACCGCCCAGGTCTGGTCGGTCGAGCCGGTGATCGGCTCGCCCGAGCAGTGGCAGCCCTCCGACACGGCGACGGACACCCAATCCGCCTCGCAGACGCTCGAGCTGAGCAGGGCCGGGACCTGGGCGATCTCGCTCGAGTACGACAGCCGCCGGCCGCTGCACGTGACCTCACCGAAGCTCGGCCTCGACGAGACGATCCCCGCCAACCTCGACTTCCGCGGGCCGTCGCCCTTCTTCCCGGTCGGCGAGATCGAGGTCGAGGAGCCGACCGAGGCCGAGATCACCGTCGAGGTCGAGGAGCCGGGCCTACTCGGCCGCGTGCTGAAGGCTCCGAACGAGGCTCACCTGCGCTCCGTCTCCGCGACCCCGCTCGGCGTCATCAGCCGGATCCAGCGCCGCCAGGCCTGCGACCAGTACGTCGACTGGTACCGCGCCAAGTAGCGCGGACGGGCTGCTGGAGGCGGCCGGCGCGCCCGGCGCCCGCCCCCGCGCCCGGCGCCGCACCCCACTCGACGAACGTCCCTCACCTGCCCCTATAGATAGGTCTCAGGGACGTTCGCGGTGTGGAACGGCGGTTCAGTCGACGAACTCCACCAGCGCCGCGATCAGGTACGCGATCGCCATCCAGGAGCCGCAGAGGACGAGCCACGGCCCGGTTCTGCTGCCCCGAGCAGGAGGCGCTCGCTCTCTAACCTCCTGGCCATGTGGGATGCGGTCGGGCAACCTCTGAAGACGGCGGCGATCGGGCTCTTCCTGGTCGGGCTGGCGCTGGTTGTGCTGCAGCCCCCGGACCTGGCGGGCCTCGGCGGTCTGCTGCGCTGGGTGGCCGGGGCCGCCGCGATCTCCGTGATCGCCGCCTGGGTGATCGTCCGCCTCGCCGGCGAGGAGATGCCCGAGCCCGAGTTTCGCCGGCTCGTCGACCGCAGCGAGGCCCTCGCCTCGCTGCCGCCTCCCGTCTCGCCTCCCTCGCAGTTCGACGAGCTCGTGGTCGAGGCCCTCGACGGCCTGCCGGCCGAGTTTCTCGAGGTGCTCGAGTCGGTGCCGGTCGTCGTCTCCGACCGAGGCTACGAGCATCGGGCCTACGGCCATTACATCGGTGACACCGTCGCTCGCGAGGGCTATCCCGACCACATCGTCATCTACCAGGACACACTCGAGCGGGACTTCGGCCACGACCCGCAGCTGCTCCGCGCCCAGGTCGAGCGCACCGTCCGTCACGAGGTCGCCCACCACCTCGGCTGGAACGAGGCCGGGGTCAGGGGGCTTGGGCTTTGAGGGAGCGGCTGGCGCTGATCGCGCTTGCGGCTTCGCTGCTGCTGGGCGCCTGCGGCGACGAGGAGGTGTCCGCTCCGGACCTGTCCGACCCGCGCGGGGTGGCCGAAGACTTCACGAAGCTCGTCGCCGGCAACGATCCCGCGGCCTGCGAGCTGATCGATCCCGGCATGGTGAATGAGCTGACGGCAACCGCCCCCGACCAGAGCTGCCCCGAGGCGGTCGAGAACGGCGCGGCCGCCGAGGCGATCTTCTTCGCCGCAACGGGTGAGGAGATCGTCGCGGCGCTGCCCGAGGCGGAGCTCGACGAGTCGCGTGACGGCAGCCTTCGTGGCGGAGGGCAGATGCTGCGGGTCGAGCCGGCCGAGGGTGTCGAGTTCGGCGTCTTTCTCGTCCCGGTTCCCGGCGAGAGCGCCTGGCGCGTGAACGGCACGACAAGCGGGGCCGTCGAGGTGATCCGGTCCGGGAAGGACCTGCAGAGCCTGAAGTAGGCAGAATCGCTTCCGTGGACGTTGATGTTGCGATCGTGGGGGCGGGGCTTGCCGGGCTGACGGCGGCCCGGGAGCTGACGAAGGATGGAACCTCAGTGGTCGTGCTCGAGGCCCAGGACCGGGTCGGCGGCCGGACGCTCAACCACACCTTCGAGGACGGCACCGTCGTCGAGATCGGCGGCCAGTGGGTCGGTCCGACGCAGGACCGGCTCTACGGGCTCGCGGCTGAGCTCGGCGTCGAGCACTATCCGACCTACGACGAGGGCGACAACATCCTCCACACCGGTGGCACCGACCTGAGCCGATGGCAGGGCTGGACGTTCGGGCTGCCCAAGCACGTGATCCCGGACCTCGCCGTCGCGCAGCTGCGGATCGACCGGCTGGCGAAGTCGGTGCCGCTCGAGGCGCCGTGGTCGGCTCGCAAGGCGAAGCGGCTCGACTCCGAGACCGTCGCCTCCTGGATCCGCCGCAACGTCCGCACGCAGCTCGGGCGCGACTTTCTGCGGGTGATCGTCGAGGCGGTGTTCTCCGCCGAGCCCGAGGACATCTCGATGCTCCATTTCCTCTTCTACCTGCACTCAGGTGGCGATCTCGACCTGCTGACCGCGACCGGAGGCGGCGCCCAGGAGTCTCGCTTCGTAGGCGGCTCCCAGGAGGTCTCCCTGCGGATGGCGGCCGAACTCGGCGACGTCGTCCGGCTGTCGGCGCCGGTGCGGTCGATCGCGCGGCGTGGCGATGGGCTCGTGGTCGAGGCGGGGGACGGCTCGGTCGAGGCTCGTCGCGCGATCGTCGCCGTCGCACCGGCGGTGATCTCGAGGATCGACTTCGACCCGCCGCTCAGCGGCCGGCGCTTCCACCTGTACTCGAAGATGCCGCCCGGTTACGTGATCAAGTGCATGGCTCGCTACGAGACGCCCTTCTGGCGAGCCGACGGTCTCAGCGGCCAGGCCGGATCCCGCGAGCACCCGCTCGCAGTCACCTTCGACAACTCTCCCGCCGACGGTTCCTGTGGCGTGCTGCTCGGCTTCCTCGAGGGCGCCCACGGCCGCCGCGCTGCTGCGATGCGGCCCGAGGACCGGCGCGCCCAGGTCCTCGACGGCTTCGCGACCTACTTCGGAGAGCAGGCGCGCTCCGGCGTGCTCGAGTACGTCGAGCAGGACTGGGCCGGCGAGCAGTGGATTCGCGGCGGCTACGGCGCCCATCTCGGGCCCGGCGTCTGGACCCAGTACGGCTCGCTGCTGCGCGAGCCCGAGGGCCTCGTTCACTGGGCCGGAGCCGAGACCAGCGCCGTCTGGAACGGCTACATGGACGGCGCGATCCGCTCCGGCGAGCGGGCCGCGGCAGAGGTGGCGCGGGCGGAGTAGGGAGGGCCCCGGGGCGGACGGAGGTCCGGTGGGCTGGGGGTGCGGGCTCGGGCCTGGGTGGTTGGGTTGTCAGCGCGAGCGTGCGTTGCAGGGACGTGAGCGGGTCCGTTTGCGGTGAGGGAGGGTGTTCGGGGTGGGGTTGGTCACTCCGGCGTAGGAGTGCGTGTGGAATCGGTGTGGATTCTCTGGGCTGGGGTCGCGAGGGGAGGATTGACTACGGATATCGGGGTCAATCCTCCCCTCGTCGGACGAGAGGGCGATTGGCCGGAACTATTCCTGCCTTTCGGCATCTCGCCCGGCGAGAGGACGTTGAGACGAATAGTTCGTCGCTTTCCGCATCTCGTCTCCGCTTGAGCCCCTCACCCTGGTCCGCGACCAACTTCGGGGCCAGGCGGCGCGGACCGGCCCGCCAGTCCACCTCACCCCAACTGCAAATCGTCCCCGCGGCCCGTCCCGAACCCCGTCCGTCAGCGCCGCTTCGCGGCGCCGGGCTCAGTCGCCGTAGTCGTCGTAGGTGTCGAGGACTCGCGAGGCGAGTGCTCGGAAGAAGTCGGCGCGGGTGACGACAGCGTGAACCTTGCCCTTCGTCGCGATCGGGATCACGAGCACGCGGTGGTGGAGGAAGAGCTCGGCGAGCTGGGTGTCGGAGTGATCGTCCTCGACGGCGACATGGTCGCGCGTCAGGTAGTCGCGGATCGGCTCCTCGGCGCACCCCATCCGCTTCTCGATCGTCTCGTCGATCGTGCGACGGACCATCGCCGCCGAGTGGAGGGTGTTCATGTAGCCCGGGAAGAAGGCGGTCATGAACTCGCGCTCGCCGAATATCCCCGCGAACTTGCCATCGGGCTCGACGGCCGGCAGGGCCGGAAGCCCGGAGGCGAGGACCTTGCGGGTCGCGCTGCCGATCGGCTCGTCGACGGGGAGCGGCTCGACTTCGACGACTGTCTCTTCGATAAGGGCCTTCATCCATCCTCCAATCTAGCGGCGGCGCCGTCTCACAGCGCGATGTAGCGGACGGAGATGTAGGCGGTCGCGATCAGCAGGCTGATCAAGGTCACGGGCAGGCCGACCTTGAGGAAGTCGATGAAGCCGATCGGTTTGCCCGCCCGCTCGGCCAGACCCGAGGCGGCGACGTTGGCGGCGGCGGCGATCACGGTCATGTTGCCGCCGAAGCAGGCTCCCAGCGACAGCGCCCACCAGTAGGCATCGTCGTCGCCGGTATTGAGCGAGTCGACGACCGGGATCATCGCCGTCGTGAAGGGGATGTTGTCGACCACCCCGGACCCGATCCCGGCGATCCAGGTGATGCCGAGCAGCTCGGCGGTGCGGTCGCCGGCGGTCACATCCTTGATCCCCTCGGCGACCTTCTCGATCGCGCCCGTCGCCTCCAGCGCCCCGACCATCACGAACAACGCGATGAAGAAGAACAGCGTCGCCCACTCGATTTTCGAGAGCGACTCCTCGAGGTCCTGGCGCGTGACCAGGAGCCCGACTGCGGCTCCGGTCAGTGCCACCGTCGCCGGCTCGATGTGGAGCGCCTGGTGGGCGAAGAAGAAGAGGATCGTGACCGCGAGCACCGTGCCCGTCCGCTTCAGCTCGGGCATGTCCCGGATTGAGGAGGCCGCGTCGAGCTCCATCACGAAGCGCCTGTTCTCCTCCGGGATCTGCAGCCTGCGTCTGAAGGCGAGATAGAGCAAGGGGATGATGACCGCGAAGGTGATCACCACGGCCGGGGCGAGGTTGACGATGAAGTCGTTGAAGCTGAGGTCGGTGGCGCCGGCGATGATGATGTTCGGCGGGTCGCCGATCAGCGTCGCGGTGCCGCCGATGTTGGAGGCGATCACCTCGATCACGATCAGCGGGATCGGGTCCAGGTCGAGCGCGTCGGCGAGCAGGAAGGTGACCGGGACGATCAGCAGGATCGTGGTCAGGTTGTCGAGGAAGGCCGAGAGCAGGGCGGTCGTGGCGGCCAGTGACATCACGACTGCGACCGGGCGGCCCTTCGAGAATTGCCCGGCCTTGATCGCGATGTAGTCGTAGACGCCGGTCTCCTGCGTCAGGTGGACGAGGATCATCATTCCTGCGAGCAGGCCGATCGTGTTGAAGTCGATCGACTCGATCGCCAGCTCCTGGTCGTACTCGTTGCCGACGAAGAGGACGACGATCGCGGCACCGATCAGCGCCACCTTCGTGCGGTGGACTCGCTCGCTCGCGATCACGGCGAGGACGACCAGGAATGCGACTACAGCTACGGCCATGAATGCAACGAGCCGGGGCGAAAGCCCCGGCCGTGAGGCCAGTCTAAGGGGATTCCGGCTCGGCCGGGCGGGCTCGTCTGAGCAGCGGCGGGACGAGCAGCGTGGTCAGGATCGACATGCCGACGATCGCCGCGAACAGCTCCTCGTCGACGACGCCCGTGGCGGCGCCGATGCTGGCGACGATGATCCCGACCTCGCCGCGAGGGACCATGCCCAGCGCGACGATGCGGGCGTCCGAGGGGCCGAGGTTGCGCGCCGCCGGCCAGGCGCCGGCGAGCTTCGACACTGCTGCGAGAACGGTCAGACCGGCGATCACGAGCAGGGTCTCGGGCTCGAGCATCACGTCGAGATCGAGCGCGAGGCCGATCGAGGCGAAGAAGAACGGCGGGAAAAAGGCGTACAGCGGCGCGATCTCGTCCTCGATCGGGTGCTGCTCCTTGGTCTCGGCCACGATCATCCCGGCGAGGAACGCACCGATCACCGCGGCGAGCCCGATCTCCGCTGCGATCGCCGCGATCCCGAGGCAGAGGATCACCGCCGGCAGCAGCGGCGAATCTGCGAACCGTGGGGCCTGGAGCAGTTGCGGCCACTTACGGAACACCGACGTCCCTCCAAGCGCGAAGATCGCGAGGAAGCCGGCGGTAAGGCC
Source organism: uncultured Solirubrobacterales bacterium (assembly GCA_963793415.1). Classification (GTDB taxonomy): domain Bacteria; phylum Actinomycetota; class Thermoleophilia; order Solirubrobacterales; family 70-9; genus CAXMST01. The sequence continues at coordinate 1,113,710 of CAWCAC010000002.1, forward strand.
GGCGGTGACAAGGATCGAGCCGAAGTCGATGCCGCCCTCCTCGGCGATCCCGACGGCAACCGCGACGAGCAACAGGGCGAGGATGTCGTCGACGACGGCCGCTCCGAGCACCGTGCGCGCCGCCCTCGTGGTCAGCATCTTCAACTCGGCGAAGACGGCCGAGGTGATGCCGACACTCGTCGCCGCCAGGGCCGAGCCGATGAAGAGGCTGGTCTCCGTGCTCTCGCCGAATACGAGTCCGGCCCCGGTCCCGGCTGCGAACGGAACGATCACGCCGACCACTCCGACCCGTGCCGCGGTACCGCCGACCTCACGCATCTCCGAGAGCTTCGTTTCGAGGCCGACCCAGAAGAGCAGGAAGACGACGCCGAGCTCGGCGAACACCTCCGTCGTCTCGCCGGGCTCCACTAAGCCGAGGACCGAGGGCCCGATCACGAGGCCGGCAAGGATCTCGCCGATCAGCGCCGGCTGATGGATCCGTTTGAAGATCTCATCGCCGATCTTGGCCGCGATCAGGATGACCGCGAGATCGGTGACCACACCGGCGATGGGGCTACCCGCCGCGAAGGGAAGGGCGAAGTCGATCAACCGACGCCGATCGCCTGACCGAGTTGACGTCGGCCTTGGATACCAAGCTTGCGGTACGCGTTGGAGAGGTGGACCTCGACCGTCTTCACGGTCACGAACAGCTCCGAGGCGATCTCGCGGTTCGTCTTGCCCTCGACGGCGAGGTCGACGACGCGGCGCTCGCTGTCGGTCAGCGCCTCCGGGCCCGACAGCGCCGTGCGGCGGGCGCGAATCCCCGACGCCCTGAGCTCGGTGCGGGCGCGCTCGGCGAGCGGCTCGGCGCCGCAGTCGTGAGCGAGGTCCATGCCGAGCCGCAGCGGGTCACGGGCGCGGCTCTTGAAGTTGCGCCGGCGCAGCTCGGCGCCAAGGTCGACGAGCGCGCCTGCCAGCTCGAGCCGCGCCTCCGAGTCGTCGAGCACTTCGACCGCCCGCTCGAGCAGCTCCTGGCGGCGCCCCTCGTCGGCGGCGGCCAGCGCTCGCAGGGCGCCGCCGATCTGCCGCGGCGCGCCCCAGCGCTCGCAGATCTCCAGCTCCTGCTCAGCGAGCTCCAGCGCTTCGACGCCGCGTCCGAGAGCCAGCAGGCATTCGCAGGCGAAGGGGCGCCAGGTCAGCCAGGTCGAGCCGACCCCGCCGGACTTCTCGTACATTGCGGCAGCCCGCCTCGCCTCGGCCAGGGCCCGCTCCGGGTCGCCGTCGGCCAGCATCACCCGAGCCCTGGTCAGCGTGAACCCGGTCCAGTGCCAGCCCTCGGGCGAGTCGCCGTCGAGCGGGTGGTCGGCGGTGATCAGGCCCCGGGCATCCTCGAGACGGCCCATCAACAGCAGGCTGTGGGCGCGGATCCATGTTGCCCAGGCGACGCCCGGGGCCATCCGGTAGACGCGACTCATCCGCAGCGCCTCGCCGGCGTCCTCAGCGGCATCGTCGAGCTCGCCCGCGAACAGGTGCGCCCAGCCTCGGAAGATCAGGTTCGCGAGGTGGCCCGCCATCGAGCCGAAGCGCTCGTCCCAGTGCAGCGATTCGTTCAGCAGCGTGATCGCCTCGCGGCTGTGGCCGGCGAGCGCCAGCACCTGGGCCGGGCCCAGCTGCGTGATGCTGTTGACGCCCTCGCGGATCAGGACGCCGCCCTGGGCCGCGATCCGGGCGCGAGCGACCGTCGTCTCCGCGTCCGCGGAGAGGTCCCGTGATGCCGAAACCGTGGCAAGCGAGAGCATCGCCCGCGAGCCATAGTCCTCACCCTCGGTCGTTGCCGCGGCCATCAGCCCCTCGGCCCTGGACACCTGCTCGGCGCTCAGCTCCCACGGGTGCACCAGGGTCGCCTCGACCAGGGTCGCCTCGACGCGCTTGCGCAGTTCGGTTGCGTCATCGGGGATCTCCGCGAGCGTCGCTTCGGTCACCGCGACGGCCTCGGGGATCCGCTCCTGGAGGATCAGCGAGCGCGCAAGTAGCTCAGCCAGCGCCGCCTTGAAGGGCGGCTCGTGGACGAGCTCGATCGCGGCACCAAGGTGCTCGATCGCGCTTGGCCCGTCGATCAGGATCTCGGCAGCGCCGAGCTGCGCGAGCACCGCGGTCAGCTGCTCAGGCGGCGGCGGCTCCTCGAGCGCCCGTTGCATCAGCACGCTCGCGGAGCGCGCGTCACCGCCCGCTGCGGCCATCACGGCCGCCTCGCGGAGGATGCCGACGGTCTCCTCGCGGCCCTCGGGGTCGACGCGGAGCAGGTGGCTGGCGATCAGCGTCGGCGGCGCCGATACGCGCTGCATGATCTCGATCGCCTTGCGGTGCAGCCGCATCCGCTCCGGCGCCGCCAGCCCGTCGTAGATCGCGGCGCGGACGACCGGGTGAACGAACTGCACCCGCGTCCCGGGCTTGAGGATCTCGAGCCGGACGAGGTCGAGCGCGGCCCGGTCGGCCTCCTCCTGCTCGAGGCCGGCGAGCTCGATCGCGCGCCCGAGCTGCGCCTCCTCGCCGGCGACCGCCGCGGCCTCGGCGAGCCTGCGCCCGGCCTCGCCCGAGCGCGCGACCCGGACCTCGACCGTGCGCGCGACGGCGCGCGACCCGAGCGCGGCGAGGTTGCCGGCGAGCTGGGTCGTCCTGCCGCCGCGGCCCTCGAGCTCGAGCGTCCGCGCCAGCTCGCTCAGCAGCAGTGGGTTGCCGCCGGTGACGTCGTGCCCCTCGCGGACGACGCCGGCCGCGGTCTCCTCGCCGAGCCGATCGCGCAGGGCGCTCGCGGAGCCCTCCTTGGAGAGCGGCTGCGGGTGCAGGACGACCGCGTGCGGCTCCGCCGTCAGCGATGCGATCAGGGCGACGTCGGTGCCGGGCTCGTTCGGCCGCAGCGTCGCCGCCAGGACCACCGGCATATCCGCGAGCCGGCGGCTGAGGAACTCGAGGAAGCCGAGCGAGGAGCCGTCGACCCAGTGCAGGTCGTCGATCGCGATCAGCAGCGGCTCCCGCTCGGAGAGCCGTCGGGTCAGCGCATAGAGCCCGTTGAAGATTGCGAAGGAGCTGTCCGGGGTGCCCTCTGTGACCAGCGCAGTGCCCTCGATCAGGCCTCGGCAGGCGGTGGCTGGGCCGGCGAAGAGCTCGTCGAGCTCGTCCGGATCAGCGGCGATCACGATCGGCTCGAACAGGTTGCGGACGACCCCCCACGAGTACTCCCGCTCGCGCTCTCCCGATCGTGCCGACAGCACCCGGCATCCCTGGTCCTGGGCGAGGGCGCGGGCGCTCTCCAGGAGCCGCGTCTTACCGACCCCGGGCGGGCCCTCGATCATCAGGCAGAGGCCGTCGCCGTCGACCCCGTGCTCGAGGGCCCGCTCGATGTCGCTGAGCTCCTTCTCGCGTTCGAGGAGGGGGTAGTCGGAGAACGCCGTCACTGCCGGGTCGGATTGTATTTACCGGTGCGGTTTCGTTCGGTCCGGTCCCGCAACCCCAAACATTGGGGTACCGGACTGGGGTCGGCCTCGATGCGGGATCGCTGCTCAGCGTCGATATTGCTGCCATGAACCCAGACACCGAGAGCGCCACTACCGCCCCTTCGAGCTCCGCAGCGACCGATCCGGAGGTCGGGACCAGGCTCGATGCCCCCTCGGGGGTCGGCTACCTGATCGTGCTCGCGACGCGGGAGCAGAGCGACGGCCGGATGACCGAGCTCGAGGCGGTCTGTGGCCCGGGCGCCCCCGGCGTCGAGGAGCGCAGCTTCGACGAGCACGAGGTCCGCTTCGAGGTGCTCGAGGGCCGGCTCACGGTCGGCGTCGAAGGCGAGCCGCGCGAGCTCCGCGCCGGCGCTGCGATGACGATCGCTCCCGGCACTCCGCACCGGATCTGGGTCGAAGCCGGACGCACGGCGGCGCGGTTTGTCTGGCGGATGCGCCCGGCCGCCTCCGGCAGCAGCTTCACTGATCTCGTATTTGGCGATCCTGCCCCGAACGTGGCAGGCTGACGGAAACCAGAAAGACGACTCATGAGGGGGATACCCATGACCGGTTCGACGACCAGTACTGCCCAGCTCGACATCGAGGCCGCACGCGCGGCGATCGGCGGCGATCTCTTCACACCCTCCGACGAGACCTGGGACGCCGAGCGCGCCGCCTGGAACCTCGCGGTCGACCAGCGGCCGGCGGTGGTCGCCCTGCCGAACGACGCCGAGGACGTCGTCGTCCTCGTCAACGCCGCCCGTGAGGCCGGCATCGAGATCGCGCCGCAGAGCACCGGCCACAACGCGGCCCCGCTCGGCGATCTCGCCGGCACGATGCTGCTCCGCACTTCCCGCCTGCGCGAGGTCGAGCTCGACCCGGAGACCCGGATCGCGCGCGTCGGCGGCGGCACGGTCTGGGGCGATCTCGCGCCGGCTGCGGCCGAGCACGGGCTGATGCCACTGCAGGGCTCCTCGCACGACGTCGGTATCGCCGGCTACACGCTCGGGGGCGGCATGTCGTTTCTCGCCCGCAAGCACGGGCTCAGCTGCGAGCTCCTGCAGGCGGTCGAGATCGTCACCGGCGACGGCGAGCTGCGCCGCGTCGATCGCGAGAACGACGCCGACCTGTTCTGGGCCCTGCGTGGCGGTGGCGGCGGCTTCGGCGTCGTCACCGCGCTCGAGTTCGAGCTCCTGCCGATCGACGAGATCCTGGCCGGCGCCCTCTTCTTCCCGCCCGAGCGGTCGGCCGAGGTGCTGCGCGCGTGGCGCGACTGGGCCGAGGATCTGCCCGAGGAGCTGACCTCGTGCGTCACCCTCCGCCACTTCCCGCCGTTCGAGGAGGTGCCCGAGCCGGTTCGTGGGCAGTCGTTCGTCGTCGTCGAGGCCTACTGGTGCGGCGATCAGGACGAGGGTGAGCGCCTGCTGGAGCCGCTGCGCGCGCTCGGGCCGGCGATGGACAACGTCGCGATGACCGACGCCGTCGGACTCCAGCAGGTCCACATGGATCCGCCCGAGCCGGTGCCGGGGATCGGCGACCACCTGATGCTGTCCGGCTTCGATGACGCCGCGATTGACCGCGTCGTCCCGGTCGTCGACCAGGCCGAGGACGCGCCACTGGCGATGTTCGAGGTCCGCACGCTCGGCGGCGCCCTGGCCCGCCGCGCCGAGGGCGCGGGCGCGCTCGGGTCCCTCGACGACGCCTACGCCGTGTTCTCGGTCTGCATGCTGCCGATGCCCGAGCTCGAGCAGCCGGTGCGCGGCAAGCTGGCTGCGATCCGGGCGGCGCTGGAGCCGCTCGACAGCGGCACCGCCTACCTCAACTTCGCCGAGTCGACGACGGCGCCGGAGTCGCTGTTCAAGCCCGAGGAGCTGGCGCGGCTGCGCTCGATCCGCGAGCGGTACGCCGGCGGCATGTTCCGCGCCAACCACCCGCTCGGCGCGTAGGAGCCGCGAGGGGGGAGGAAGCGCGATGGCGACAGCGACGAAGAGCAGCGGCTTCACCGGGGACACGCTCCGCTCGGGCCAGGTCGCCGAGAACCCGGTGACGAGGGAGAGGTCGATCGTGATCGAGGCGCCGTCGGAGAATCCCGAACGGCGTCTGACCAGCGAGCTCCACCTCGAGCCTGGAGCAGGCGTGCTGATCGAGCACATGCACCCGGCCATCGACGAGACCTTCGAGGTGCTCGAGGGCAGGCTCGGGTGGCAGCTCGACGGGAGGACGGGGGAGGCGGGACCCGGCGACGTCGTCGAGATCCCGGCCGGCAGCTGGCACGACTGGTGGCAGGTGGGCAGCGGGCGGACGATCTGTCGCGTCACGGTCACGCCGGGCGATCGCTTCGTCGACCTGATCGCGGTCCTGTGGGGTCTCGGGGTCGACGGGCGGACGGACGTCAAGGGGGCTCCGGGGCTCCTCCAGCTCACCGTCGTCTCACAGGAGTTCAGCGACATCTTCGTGCCAAGAAAGCCACCGGCGGCGGTCCAGAAGGTCGTCTTCGGGCTACTCGGGCCGATCGCCCGCCGCCGGGGCTACCGCGCTGCCTACCCGCGTTACTCGGAGCTCTACTTCGAGGGCACGCCCGAGGACGTGCGGGCAGGCCGACCCCTCGTCCCCGTCTGGGGAGACGGGCCGGGGCCGCCTGGCGCGAAGCGCTGACCACGACCACACACCAAGAGAGGTACCAATGAAAGCCAACCGATCGATCCTGCTCGCGGCGCCCGTCGCCGCACTCCTCGCCCTGAGCGGCTGCGGCAACACGATCGACAACGCCGACCTCGAGGATCAGCTTCGCGAGAAGCTCTCCGCCGACGCCGGCGTCGACCCCGCCAATGTCTCTGTCTCCTGCCCGGAGGACGAGGAGTCGGAGAAGGGCAACGAGTTCGACTGCACCCTGACCGCCCCGAACGGTGACGAGGTGACCGTCAACGTGACGATCACCGACGACGACGGCAGCTTCGACGCGGTCGTCCCGCCTCAGCAGTCGACCAAGTAGCCGCTCAGGCGGGGGTCGCCAGCGTGTCCTGGACGCCGAGCGTCGAGGCGATGTGGAGCGGCATCCCGAGCTGCTTCGGCTCGAAGCCGAGTGCCAGCCCGACGAGCTGCGGCAGGTGCAGGACGGCGAGGCCGAGGTCGCGACCGACGACCTTGGCCGCCTCCGGCTGCTGCATGTCCAGGTTCAGGTGGCAGAGCGGGCAGGGGGTGACCAGGCAGTCGGCGCCGGCGTCGAGCGCGTCACCGATGTGGGTGCCGGCCTGCCGCAGTGACGTCTCCCGGTTCATCGTCACGATCGGGAAGCCGCAGCAGCGCCGGGCCCCGTCGTAGTCGACGACCTCGCCGCCGAGCGTGCGGATCACGCGCTCGAGGTAGAGGTCGCGGTCGGGGTTCTCGTCGTAGCCGAGCCGGGCCTTGGGGCGCAGCACGTAGCAGCCGTAGAAGGGGCCGACGCGGAGCCCGCTGAGCGGGCGCTTGACCTTGGCCGCAAGGTTCTCGAGCCCGTAGTCCTCGACCAGAAGCCAGAGGAAGTTCTTGTTGCTCCAGCCGTCCTTGTCCTTGACGTACTGGATGCCCTCCGCCTTCAGCGTCTCGTTGATGTGATCGCGGTAGGAGCTGCTCGCATCGAGCCGCTCCTGACACTCGCTCTGAGCGCCCTGGCAGGTCGAGCAGATGTTCATCATCGGCAGATCGGTCTGCTGGGAGAGCGCGAAGGTGCGAGCGTTGAGCGAGTCGGCGAGTTCCTGGTTGTGCTCGGCGATGACGCCGGCACCGCAGCAGGAAGCGCGGTCGAGCGTGACCATCTCGATGCCGAGGGCGTCCGCGGTCAGCTCCATCGAGCCGTGCAGCTCGGGTGTGAACCCGCGCGATACGCAGCCGGGCCAGTAGGCAACCTTGATGTTCGGGCTCACGAAAGCTCCTCCGTCTCGTCGGGCTCAGGTTCAACGTCCCCGGCCGGCACCTCGGTCTCGGGTACCTGCTCTTCCTCGCCGCCCTCTCCGATGATGTACAGGTTCAGCTCCTCGCGGCTCTCCTCCGCGGTCTCGTAGATCCGCTTCACGTGACCCTGGGCGTCGCCCGGGAGCTTGTGGTGGACGCCGGGGATCAGCTTCGGGATCGAGCGCATCTTGCCGGTGCGGATACCGCGGATCGCGGTCGGCATCGACTGCATCAGCGCCTTGATCGAGGCCAGACTCGGCATCAGCTTGCCCTTGATGCCGGCCGCGAACGACTCCTGCAGCAGCAGCGACTCGTCCAGCGTCCCCTTCTTCTCGATGTTCTTGACGAACGCCATCTCGTGCCGGTGGCCGTTGTTGACGTCGACTATCCCGTGCTCTTCGCCGGCGATCCTGCGCAGGCGCATGATCTGGTTCATCGGCGCGACGCCCTTCGGGCAGGCGTCGATGCAGGAGAAGCAGTGGGTGCAGTCGTAGATCCCGTGCGGGTCGTTGGCGAGGTCGAAGAGACGCTCCTCGTGCTGGCCATCGCGCGGGTCGCCGACGAAGCGGTACGCCTTCGCGAGCGCGGCCGGGCCGATGAAGTCGGGGTCGGCCTCCATCGAGAGACAGGACGAGACGCAGGCGCCGCACTGGATACAGGCGACCGACTGGGTCACGTCGACCATCGACTCGGGCGGCACGATGTTCTCGCGCTCGGGCTCGGGTCCGGTCGGCATCAGCCACGGTGAGACGCGGCGGAACTTCTCCCAGTGCGTCGACTCCATGTCGGTGACGAGGTCCTTGATCACCGGCATGTTCCCCATCGGCTCGACCGTGATCACGGGCTTGGAGCCGTTCGACGGTCCCGACATGCCCTTCTCGAGCGCGCCGGCGCCAGCGTCGATCTGGGAGGCGGAGGCCGAGGCCTCGCTCATCCGCGCGGCGTCCTCGGCGGCTTCGCCGAGCTGGGTCTTGCAGGCGAGCGTCGACTGGCCGTTGACCTTGACTCCGCACGAGCCGCAGATTGCGGCGCGACAGGAGCAGCGCACGGCGAGCGTGCCGTCCTGGCCGTTCTTGGCCTGGAGGATGCCGTCTAGGACGGAGAGGGTCGAGTCGAGCTCGACGTCGAACTCCTCCCAGTAGGCGCCCTTCGCGCTGCCCTCGTCGGACTCGGGCTGATAGCGACGGACCTTGAGCGTGTACTCAGGCATCGGGTTAGTAGGTCCTTTCCTGCGGTTGCCACTGGGTGATCGTCACGGGCGATTCGCCGAGTTCGGGCCCGTCGCCGTTCATGTGGACGGTGATGTGCTTGAGCCACTCCTCGTCGTTGCGCTCGGGGAAGTCGGTCCGGAACTGCGCGCCCCGGCTCTCCTTGCGCTCGGCCGCCGCAAGACACGTGGACTCGGCGCAGTCGAGCATGTTCTCGAGCTCGAGCGCTCCGAGCACGTCCTGGTTGAAGATCGTGCCGCGGTCGTCGATGTAGGCCTCCTTGGCCTCCTGCTTGAGCCGCTGGACGATCTCGAGGGCCTTCTGGATGCCCTCTTCGTCGCGGAAGACGGCGACGTACTTGTCCATCGTCTCGCCGAGCTCGGCCTTGATCTCAGAGACGCGGCGACTGCCGTGTTCGCGACCGATGATCGCCTCGACCCGGCTCTCCTCCGCGGTCAGGGCGCTGTGCGAGACGCGTGTGTGACCGCGGCCCTTGGCGCGCTCGGCCGCGTCCTCACCGGAGCGACGGCCGAAGATCAGCGTGTCGAGCAGGCTGTTGGCGCCGAGCCGGTTGCCGCCGTGGACCGAGACGCAGGCGACCTCGCCCGCGGCATACAGGCCGGGGACATTGGTCCGGCCCCAGATGTCGGTCTTGACGCCACCCATCGTGTAGTGGTTGCCGGGCTTGATGTGGATCGGCTCGCGGGTGATGTCGACGCCGGCGAAGTCGCGGCCGACGAGGACGATCTCGCGCAGCGCCTCGTGGATCCGCTTCTTCGGGACCACGGTCACATCGAGCGCGACGGTCCCGTCGGGGAAGCCGCGACCCTCGTTGATCTCGGTCTGCTCGGCGCGGGAGACGACGTCGCGGGAGGCGAGCTCCATCTTGTTCGGTGCGTACTTCTCCATGAACCGCTCGCCCTTGGCGTTGAGCAGGTGCGCGCCCTCACCGCGGGCACCCTCGGTGATCAGAAAGCCCTTGCCCGCCAGCGTGGTCGGGTGGTACTGGATCATCTCCATGTCCATCAGCTCGGCACCGACCCTGTAGGCCTGGGCGATGCCGTCGCCGGTGCAGATCAAGGCGTTGGTGGTCGGCTGCCAGACCTGGCCGTTGCCGCCGGAGCAGAGGATCACGCCCTTCGCCTCGAACATCTCCATCGAGCCGTCGCGGATGTTGCGGGTGATCGCGCCGACGCAGTTGCCGTCGTCGTCGAGGGCGAGCTCGGTCGTGAACCACTCCTCGTAGCGGTCGATCAGGTCCGAGTACTTCATCAGTTGCTCGTAGAGCGTGTGCATGATCGCCTGGCCGGTGATGTCGGCCACGTAGTACGTGCGGGCCTTCGAGGCGCCGCCGAAGGCGCGGGTGCCGAGCTTGCCGTCGGGCGCCCGGTGGAAGGTGACGCCGATGTGCTCGAGGTGGAGGAGCTCCTCCGGGGCCTCGCGGCACATGACCTCGATCGCGTCCTGGTCGCCGAGGTAGTCGGAGCCCTTGACCGTGTCGAAGGCGTGGGACTCCCAGCTGTCGTCCTCGTGGAGCGCCGCGTTGATGCCGCCCTGGGCGGCGTTCGAGTGGGATCGGACGGGGTGGACCTTCGAGATCAGGCCGACGGAGACGCCGGCCTCCGCTGCTGCGAGAGCGGCCCGCTGACCAGCGAGGCCCGCTCCGATTACAAGTACGTCGTGCTGAGGCAAATCTGACTCCGTTCTCCGGCCACTTGACCGGTCAGGCGATTCTATTCACGCGTCCGCCTGGGGTGCCCGGTGCCTGTGCGCCGAATCGCTGCGGGGAAACCCGGAGCGCGGCGGTCAGCGGTCGTGCAGCGCCTTGCTGATCCGCTTGCGGAAGGTGCGGACCTCGGGCGCGAGCCAGTCGGTGTGGTCGTTGCGCCAGCCCTGCCTGTCCTCGAACAGCGGGCTCTCGTTGGCCATCCCGTGGCCGATCACGTTCGACATCTTGATCCCGTAGCGGCTCTTGAGCCAGGCTGCGAGGTGGACCGCGGCGCGCGCCTGCTTCTTGCGATCGAGGATCGCCTGCGCTGTCCGGTGCGGGTTGCCGAGGTCGGGCTGGACGATCTCGATCCCGAGTGAGAGGTGGTTGAGGCCGATCGTGTGGCGGCAACGCACCGCGAGCCGGGTCAGCTGGTACGTCTTGCCGTTCTGGTCGACGACGAACTGCGCGCAGACGCCGGGGCTCTCCCCGAGCGACGGGGTGTTGGCGTCGAAGGTGCTCCAGGCGGAGGCGTAGCTCGAGCCGGCGGTGTAGTGGAGGACCAGTGCCCGCGGCTTGCGCAGCCGCCACTTGCGCCCGCCGTAGTGCCGCTTCGAGTAGTTCGCCATCTGCCGCTTGCGGTCGGCGCCGTATGAGATCGGATCCCACTTCGTCTTCGGCTTCGCGATCCCGGCGCGGCTGCCGAAAGCGGCCGGGCCCTTGACCAGCGATACGCCCTTGGCGGTGGCATCGGCATCCGAACTCGCGGCCGCGGGCGCCGCCGCGATACCGATTGCAAGGCAGGCGGCGAGGACGACCGCGATCAGCGCCCGCCGCACCGCGCTCTGATCCCGCTCGGCCACCGGTCGATGATCGCAGACACCTCGGGGCGCTCAGCCGGTGACGCTCGGGAGCGGATCGCGAGCGAAGCGCGCCTGGTTGCCGCCCGTGCGCCGGGCGACCTCGAGGGCGCGGTCGGCGGAGCGCCACAGGTCCGCGAGTGAGTGATCGCCGGCGTTGCCGCAACTGGCACCGATCGAGATCGTCGTCAGCGGCACCGTCGGCCAGCTCTCGCGCAGTCCGGTGAGCACGTCGGCGCTGACCCCCTCGACCTGGTCGGGATCGACGGCCGCCAGCAGCACGCCGAACTCGTCGCCGCCGAGGCGGGCGACGACGTCCTCGGAGCGGACCGAGGAGCGGATCGCCGAGGCGACGTGCCGCAGCAGCGCGTCGCCCGCCTGCTGACCCTGGAGGTCGTTGTACATCGTGAACTCGTCGAGGTCGATCAGCAGGAAGCCGACCGCGGTGTCCGGCGCCCCTGCGTCGGCCCCGGGGAAGAGCTCGGCGGCGCGCTCGTCGAGGCCGAGGCGATTGAGGGCGCCGGTGAGCTCGTCGCGGCGCGCCTGGCGCTCGAGCCCGTCGATCAGGCCCTCCATCGAAGTCCGCAGCCGCGCGACGAGCAGGCCGGCGACGAGCAGCGTGCCGACCACGATGATGAACCGGGTCGGCGCTTCCTCCGGCGTCGCGTTGCCGCCGAGCAGGAGCCCGTAGGCAACGGCGATCAGGGCGAGCTGCAGCAGCGCGTGCCAGGTCCGGAAGAAGTAGAACGAGTAGAGCGCGACCCACAAGAAGAGGACCTCGTTGTCCTCGGTCCCTGTTGCATCGAAGCCGCCGACCCAGGTAGCTGTGGCGACCAGCGCCGTGCCGAGCGCGGCGGCGAGGCCGAGCACCCATTCCGGCAGCGACCTCCCGCGCTGGGCGGCAAGGATGAAGCCGATGCCGACCGCCAGCGCAACCGCGCCGCAGGCGACGACAGTGGTCTCCGAGCGCTCGGCCGCCGGCGGCAAGGCGACTGTCACGAAGGCGAGCCCTGAGCCGGCGACCATCAGGATCCCAAGGGTCCGCTCCCGCCATGGAGTCGGGCGGGCGCCAGGCCCGCGCAGAATCTCTTTCATCCCACCCGCCTTATCGGCCGGCCGGCGGTTGCCCTTTATGGACCGATCGGATGAACCGCGGCCATCCGGTCGGATGGAGCGTGGGCCCGGGTCAGGTCCGGGGCTCGCCGCCGCGGCTCTCGACGGCGTCGCGCAGCGCGCGGGCGACGGCGTCGAGCGTGATCACGCCGGAGAGGCGGCCTTCTGCGTCGATCGCTGCCAGCGCCCCGAGCCGGCGCAGCTCGGTGTTCTCGAGCAGGCTCTCGATCGGCTCGTCGTCGCGGACCCGCTGTGTCTCGGCGCCGCCGGCGTCGAGCAGCTCCGAGACCTTGCAGTCATGCCGGCTGATCTCGGGGACCCCGTCGGCGACGCCGCGCTTGAGCAGGCCGAGGAAGCGGCTCGCCGGATCGACGACCGGGAACCAGGGCCACTGGTAGCGGAAGAAGTACTCGTCGAGCGCCTTCTCGACGCTGGTGTCGCCGGCGATCGCGACCGGCTCGCTGTCCATCACGTCGGCGACCGAGACGTCGCCGAGACGGCGGTTGAGCTCGGATCTCACGGCGGTGGCCCGGGCCGCCTGGTACAGCATCCAGCCGATGAAGCCGAGCCAGACGCCGCCGATGATGTCGCCCTGCAGGACGATGAAGATCCCGAGCGCGATGAACACGATCGAGAAGCCCTGGCCCACCCGCGCCGCGAAGCTGGTCGCCCGCTCGCGGTCCCCGGTCAGCCTCCAGGCGATCGCCCTCGCGATCCGGCCGCCGTCGAGCGGGAAGGCGGGGATCAGGTTGAAGACGAAGAGGACGACGTTGATGTAGGCGAGGAAGGCGACCACGGCGGCCCAGCCCGGGACGCCGACCCCGGCTTCGAACGCGAGCGCATCGTTGAAAGAGTCGCCCTCGAGGCCGTAGCCGAGGCCGAGGCAGACGAGCGCGATCAGCAGCGTCACCGCCGGCCCGCCCGAGGCGATCCGGAACTCCTCCCCGGCCGAGCGCGAGTCGCGCTCGAGCCCGGCGATACCGCCGAACATCCACAGCGTGATGTGGGTGATCCCGATCTTGTTGCGGAGCGCGATCACGGCGTGCCCCATCTCGTGCAGCAGGATCGAGCCGAAGAAGAGCAGCGAGCTGATCACGGCGAGGACGTAGGGCTCGAACGAGTCCTGCGGGTCGCCGAGCAGGTCCCGGTAGCGGCCTGAGAGCAGCCAGATGATCAGGAAGAGGACGAGGAACCAGCTCCAGTCCACCCCGATCGGGATGCCCCTGAAGCGGAACAGCGTGTAATCCCCGCGGCCGGTCATGGGTCGATTCTAGGCAGGCGCCGAGGCGGGGCAGGGGCGGCGTCAGCCGCCGCGGATCCGCTCGCCGATCCGGCCGAGGCCGCCGAGGGCCTGGAGCGGGTGCAGCAGCTTGCGGACCTCGCCGAGATGGCCGTCGAGGCCGCGGATCTCGCCGCGCATGCCGTCGAAGTGGTCGTGGAGCCCGTCGACGTTGTCGTTGAGGTGGTCGACCTTGCCAACCAGCGAGTCGACGCCCTCGCGCATCCGCGTCACCTCGGCGCTCATCTCGCTGACGTGGACGTCGAGCTTGTCCAGGTGGTCGCGGACCTCGGGCAGCACCTCGACCGCGTCGGCGATCCTGCGCAACTGCGCGATCAGCCCTCCGCCACCTCCCTCACGTGCCATCGAACGAGCCTAGCCGCTGGCCCGGTGGTCGGACCCCGCTCGGCCGTCGGGCCGGCGGGCGAGGCTCTAGGCGGGGTCCTCGAAGCTGGCCGGCTCGCCGCTCATGCCGGCGGTGACCGCCGCGATCTGGTTCGGCGTGCCGAGCAGCTCCCGCTGCAGCTGCTCCTCGAGAGCGAGCGCCTCGGCCGCGGGCGCGCCGTAGGTCTGCTCGAGCAGGTGCTTGCCGCGCTGGATCGCGTCCGGCGACTTCGCGGCGATCTCGGCCGCGAGCTCGCGGGCAGCCGTCAGCGGGTCGTCGGCGAGGCGGGTGACGAGGCCGAGCTCGAGCGCCTCCTCTGCGCCGACGATCCGGCCCGTGAAGGTCAGCTCTTTGGCGACGTCGAGTCCGACGAGCCGCGGCAGGCTCTGGGTCAGTCCCATGTCGGGGATCAGTCCCCACTTGATCTCGAGCACCGACATCTTCAGGTCCGGCGCCGCGATCCGGATGTCGGCTCCGAGCGCGATCTGACAACCGCCGCCGAGCACGTTGCCCTGCAGCGCCGCGATCACCGGCACGCGCAACGTCTGCCAGCCGTAGGAGACGCGCTGGAAGTCATTGGCGAGCTCGTCCGCGCGACGCACGAAGTTGTCCTCGATGTTGCCGCCCTCGGCCATCACGCTGACGAAGTCGAGACCCGCGCAGAAGCTCTTGCCGTCTCCGGAGAGCACCGCGGCGCGCACGCTGCGGTCGGCGGCGACGGTGTCGATAGCGCCATTGATCGCCTCGAACATCGCGAGGTCGAGGCCGTTGTGCTTGTCGGCCCGGGTCAGTCGGACGTCGGCGACGTGATCGTCGACGGAGACCGAGACGCGCGCGGCAACCGCAGCGGCCCGGTCCGTGGTTGCAGATTCCATGCGGTGATCGTATTCGGCGGTGGCCCGAGACGGGGTGCGGGGCGCGGACCGAGGCGCGGGAGGGTTCATCCGGGTTGCAGGCGGGCGTTGCAGTGAGAGGGTGCGAAAGCGGGTGGCGGCCGAGGGTTCGGGGCGGATCCGCGAAGTCGGCCCTCAGACGGTCGTTTTTCGACTCTGAAAGGGCCGACTTCGCGACGACGGACCGAAGAGGACGCCGAGACACCAGATATAGGGTCACCGGCCCACGCCAGAGGTCGAACCGCCGCCCGCGCCCTCGGCCCGGCCTCATCTCCCTCCCTCTCTGCAAATCCGCGGCCCGAACCCTCGTCGGCGCCACTCGGATGGCCCAGGCCGAGTCCCGGTTCCCTGCCCGCCCCTCAGACCTCGGGCGTGTGGCGCTCGAGGATCCGGTCGAAGTCGGTGCCGAGCGGGAGCGTGCCGAAGGCCTCGCCCCAGTCGCCGTCGAGCCTCGTCGCGCAGAAAGCATCGGCCGTCGCCTCGTCTCCGTAACGGATCAGCAGGGAACCTTGCAGGGCGCGGGCCATGCGACCGACGATTCGGCGTGCCCGCGTCTCGATGCCTTCGAGGTCGGCGAGCTCATCGCGCGTCGCGGCGGCGAAGGAGTCGAGGCGGGCATCGGTGCCGGCCGCGGCACCGACCTCGGTGAAGAAGGCCTCGACCGACTCCGGGCTCTTGACCATCGCTCGCAGGACGTCGAGCGCCTGCACGTTGCCCGAGCCCTCCCAGATCGAGAGCAGCGGGCTCTCGCGATACAGACGTGGCATCCCGGACTCCTCGACGTAGCCGTTGCCTCCGAGGCACTCGAGCGCCTCGACGACGTGGGAGGGGCCGCGCTTGCAGACGAAATACTTGAGCACCGGAGTGGCGAGGCGCCGGACATGGGCCGAGGGCTCGTTGCCCCCGTTCGCCTCGTCGAACATCCGCGCCAGCCAGATCGCCGAGACGGTCGCCGCCTCCGACTCGACCGCGAGGTCGGCGAGCACGTTGCGCATCAGCGGCTGATCGATCAGCCGCTTGCCGAAAGCGGACCTGTGCTCGGTGTGCCAGATCGCGTGGGCGAGCCCGAGCCGCATGCCGGCGGTCGTGCCGAGCGTGCAGTCGAGCCGGGTGTGGTTGACCATCTCGATGATCGTCGGCACGCCGCGGCCCTCCTCGCCGACCATCTGCGCCCAGGCGCCTCGGAACTCGACCTCGCTGGAGGCATTCGAGCGGTTGCCGAGCTTGTCCTTGAGGCGCTGGACGTGGAATCGGTTGCGCTCCCCGTCAGGGAGGAATCGCGGCATCAAGAAGCAGGAGACGCCGCTCTCGGTCTGGGCGAGTACGAGGAAGGCGTCGCACATCGGCGCCGAGCAGAACCACTTGTGTCCGGTCACCTCGTACTCGGCGCCGGGGCCGCCGCCGTTCAGCGGCACGGCCGCGGTCGTGTTCGCGCGGACGTCGGAGCCGCCCTGCTTCTCGGTCATCGCCATCCCGCACAGAGCGCCGGCCTTCTGCTCGGCCGGGATCATCCTCGGGTCGTAGGAGAGCGATGTGAAGCGCGGCTCCCAGGCCTCGGCCAGCTCCGGCTGCTTGCGCAGCGCCGGGATCACCGAGTAGGTCATCGAAATCGGGCAGCCGGGGCCGGCGTCGGTCTGGCTCATGCACATGAAGGCGGCGGCGCGGGCGACGTGGGCTCCTGGCTGCGGCTCGCGCCAGGGCAGCGCGTGGGTGCCGTGAGAGACGTGCATCTCCATCAGCTCGTGCCAGGCAGGGTGGAAGGTGACTTCGTCGATCCGGTGGCCGAAGCGGTCGAAGATCTTCAGCTCGGGCTTGTGCTTGTCGGCGAGGAACCCGGCCTCGATCGCACGCGCCGTGCCGGCTGCCGCGCCGACCTCGGTGATCGTCTCGAGCGCGAAGTCGCCGCCCTCTCGCGAGACCGCCTCGCGAAGCACCCGGTCGCTGGTGAAGACGTTGTAGTCCTCGAGCGGGACCGACTGGTTCAGGACCTCATGGGTGGAGTGCGTGACGGCACCCGGCGATTCCGTTGCTGCCATGGGCGGATGATCGCATGCCGCCCCGCGTCCGAGTCAGCGGAGCGGGTCGATGATCCCGTTCAGCGTCGTGCTCGGCCGCATCACCTCGTCGGTCCGGTCGCGGTCGACGAGGTAGTAGCCGCCGAGGTCGACGGGAGATCCCTGCACGCCGTTGAGCTCGGCGACGATCTCGTCCTCGGCCTCGCCCAGTGCCTCGGCCACGGGCGCGAACGTCCCGGCCAGCTCGGCGTCGTCGCTGCGGGCCAAAGCCTGGGCCCAGTACAGCGCCAGGTAGAAGTGGCTGCCGCGGTTGTCGAGCTCGCCCACCTTGCGGGAGGGAGAGCGTCCCTGCTCGAGCACCGCGCCCGTGGCGTCGTCGAGCGCCTCGCCGAGAACCGTCGCCTTCGGCGCATCGGCCTGCTCGGCGTACTTGCGCAGCGACATCGCCAGGGCGAGGAACTCGCCGAGGCTGTCCCAGCGCAGGTGGTTCTCCTCGACCAGCTGCTGCACGTGCTTGGGGGCCGAGCCGCCGGCGCCGGTCTCGAACAGGCCGCCACCCTGCATCAGGGGAACGATCGAGAGCATCTTCGCGCTCGTCCCGAGCTCGAGGATCGGGAACAGGTCGGTGAGGTAGTCGCGGAGGACATTGCCGGTGACCGAGATCGTGTTCTCGCCCTTGGCGATCCGTTCGAGCGAGAAGACGGTCGCGTCGGCCGGCGACATGATCCGGATGTCGAGCCCGTCGGTGTCGTGATCGGCGAGGTACGTGTTGACCTTCTCGATCAGCTGCGCGTCGTGAGGCCGGTCGGCGTCGAGCCAGAAGATCGTCGGCCAGCCGGTCTCCCTGGCCCGGCCGGCGGCAAGCTTGACCCAGTCGCGGATCGGCTCGTCCTTGGCCTGGCACATGCGCCAGATGTCGCCCGCGGAGACTTCGTTGGAGAAGTGGACCTCACCGCTCGAGTCGATCACGTCGACGCGGCCGTCGGCCTCGATCTCGAAGGTCTTGTCGTGACTCCCGTACTCCTCGGCCTTCTGCGCCATCAGGCCGACGTTCTGGACCGTGCCCATCGTCGCCGGATCGAACTGGCCGTGCTCCTTGCAGAACTCGATCGTCCGCTCGTAGACCGCCGCGTAGCTGGAGTCGGGGATCACGGCGAGGCAGTCTTGAGTTTCGCCGTCCTGGTTCCACATCTGGCCCGAGCTGCGGATCATCGCCGGCATCGACGCGTCGATGATCGTGTCCGAGGGGACGTGGAGGCCGGTGATGCCCTTGTCTGAGTTGACATAGGCGAGGTCGGGGCCGCTCTCGATCCGCTCGGTGATCGCCTGCTTGATCTCCCCGTCGTCGAGCGCCGAGAGGATCGAGCCGAGGCCGCCATCGGGATCGGCGCCCGCCGCGCGCAGTTGCTCCCCGTAACGGTCGAAGACATCGGCGAAGTAGGCGCGGACGGCGTGGCCGAAGATGATCGGGTCCGAGACCTTCATCATCGTCGCCTTCAGGTGGACGGAGAAGAGGATGCCGTTCTCCTCGGCGACCGTGAGCTGCTCGTCGAGGAAGGTGCGCAGGTCCGCGACGCTCATGTAGGTGGCGTCGACGACCTCGCCCGCGAGCACGTCGAGACCGTCCTTGAGCACGGTCTCGGAGCCGTCGGCGGCGGTGTGGACGATCCTCAGTGAGTCGTCGACAGCGATCGTCGCCGACTGCTCGTTGGAGCGGAAGTCGCCCGACGTCATCGTCGCCACCCGGGTGCGGGAGTCCTGGGACCAGGCGCCCATCGAGTGCGGGCTCCGCTGCGCCGCCTCCTTGACCGGCTTCGGGGCGCGCCGGTCGGAGTTGCCCTCGCGCAGCACCGGGTTGACGTTGCTGCCCCGGGCGGTGTCGTAGCGCTCGACCGCGTCCCGTTCGGCGTCGTTCGAAGGCTCCTCGGGGTAGTCGGGCAGCTCGTAGCCGTCCTCCTGAAGCTCCTTGATCGCCGCCTTCAACTGTGAAAGGGAGGCGGAGATGTTCGGCAGCTTGATGATGTTCGCCTCCGGCGTCTTCGCCAGCTCGCCGAGCTCGGCAAGGGCGTCGTCGACCCGCTGCTCCTCCGGGAGCACGTCCCTCCAGGCGGCGAGGATGCGATGGGTGAGCGAGATGTCGCGGGTCTCGACCGCGACCCCGGCTGAGCCGGCGAATGCCTCGATGATCGGCAGCAGCGAGTGCGTCGCAAGCGCCGGCGCCTCGTCGGTGTACGTGTAGATGATCTTCGTGGGCATGGTTCCTCGCGGGCTCGTTTGTGAAGGAGGTCGAGCCTATAGCGCGGGCTCGGCCAGTCCGCGCCTTCGCAAACACGGCTAGCCTCCGGCGCGAAGCTTCGGATCCAACCCACAGGAGGACCAGTCCCCGTGAGCACCCCCGTCAAAGTCACCGTAACCGGCGCCGCCGGGCAGATCGGCTACGCGATCCTCTTCCGCGTCGCCTCCGGCCAGATGCTCGGCCCGGACACGCCCGTCCACCTCAACCTGCTCGAGATCCCGCAGGCCGTCAAGGCCGCCGAGGGCACCGCGATGGAGCTCGATGACTGCGCCTTCCCGCTGCTCGCCGGCATCGACATCTACGACGACCCGAAGCCGGCGTTCGACGGCACCGGCGTCGGCTTGCTCGTCGGCGCCCGTCCTCGCGGCCCCGGCATGGAGCGCGGCGACCTGCTCGAGGCCAACGGCGGCATCTTCAAGCCGCAGGGCGAGGCGATCGCGGCCGGAGCCGACTCCGACGTGAAGATCCTCGTCGTCGGCAACCCGGCGAACACCAACGCCCTGATCGCGATGAACAACGCCGACGGCGTCCCGCGTGAGCGGTTCACGGCGATGATGCGCCTCGATCACAACCGCGCCAAGAGCCAGCTCGCGGCGAAGACCGGCGCCTCGGTCTCCGATGTCACCAACATGACCGTCTGGGGCAACCACTCGGCGACCCAGTACCCGGACCTGTTCAACGCCAGGGTCGGTGGCGAGAACGCCGCCGAGAAGGTCGGCGATCAGAACTGGCTCGAGGACACGTTCATCCCGACCGTGGCGAAGCGCGGGGCGGCGATCATCGACGCCCGCGGCGCATCCTCGGCTGCCTCGGCGGCGAATGCGGCGATCGACCACGTCCACGACTGGGTCCACGGCACGCCCGAGGGCGACTGGGTGACGATGGGCATCCCCAGCGACGGCAGCTACGGTGTCGATGAGGGCATCATCGCCGGCTTCCCATGCACGACCTCGAACGGCTCCTGGGAGGTCGTCCAGGGCCTCGAGATCAGCGAGTTCTCGCAGGGCCGGATCGACGCCAGTATCGACGAGCTCAAGGGCGAGCGCGACACCGTCGCCGACCTCAGCCTGATCTAGGGCTACCGGAGCTCAGCCGGCGAGCGCAGAGACTGCGTCGCCGGCGAGCTTCGCGGCGAACACGAGGCAGAGGACCGCGACGATCGTCGCGTTCTCGCGGATCATCCACTCCCGCGTCCGGTCGAGGATCGCGACGGCGCGCTCGCCCATCAGCAGCGAGATCGCGAGCGGCAGTCCGGGTCCAAGCGTGCCCAGCAGCACGAAGATCGCAAGCGCGCCGATCTGCTCCCCCGCTTCGACGCCCGTCTCCGCGATCGCGAGGGCGGCGCCGATCGTCAGCAGCAGGTTCTTCGGCTTTACCGCCGCCAGGCCCACGGCCAGGGTCACGGCGCGAGCCGGCGTCAGGCCGTCCACTTTCTCGATCCAGCGCGGCAGCACCGCCTCCGCGTCCCCGTCGGGTCGGCCTCGCCACTGGCGGGCCGCGACGGCGACCAGCAACACGGCGAGCCCCAACTGCAGCGCGCCCGCCCAGTCCGCGGGCGCCCCGCCCTCGCTCGCATCGGCGCCGTCTGCCACCAGCAGGGCGAGCGCGCCGACCAGCCCGAGGCTGAGCAGCCAGGCGGAGATGAAGGCGACGGCACCGTGGCGCCCGCCGGGTGCGACGACCATCAGCACGGTCGCCACGATCGCGATCGGGCTCAGCGAGACGCCGATGCCGAAGGCGAGGATCTCGCCGACGGCCCGGCCCATGCTCAGCTCGCGGCGGCTTCGTCCTGCTGCTCGCCCGCCTGATCCGCGTCGCCGGCGCCGACTGCGAAGTAGCCCTTGCCGTCCTTGCGGACGCGGCCGTCCTTCTCGAGCTCGGCCATCACCCGGTAGACGTAGTTCGGCTTGATCCCCATCGCCGAGGCGATCTCGGAGGCGCTGGCGTCGGGGTTCTCGCTGACGTGCTTGAGCGCGTGGTCGGCGCGGGTGCCGCCGCGACGACGCCGGCGCTTGCCGGCCCGGCCGGAGGAGGCCTTGGCGCCGGTGCCGCGCGGCCGCCCGGGTCCGCGGCGCTTGCCGCCGAGTCCGGCGAGCGCTCGCTCGATCTGATCGAGCTCGGAGGTCAGTTCCTTGCGACGTGCCTCGAGCAGAGCGCGCGCCTTGTCGACCGCAGTGGTGGGTGCCATGATTGCCTTCCCGTTGATACGAAGGCGCGGGTGACGGCCTTCGGGTGAAAGCCAGCATACCTACTGTGGATTTCCACACTTTGCGATGTGTGGAGTTGCGCCTGGGGAGGACCCCGGCGCGGGGGTCAGCGGGCGCTGCGGCGGCGCGGCATCGTCCGGAAGATCGCGTCCCACAGTGGGCTCGAGACGCCGAAGCCGTAGCGGTGATCCTGGAAGTGATGGCGCATGTGACCCTCGCGCAGGCGCTTGCCCATCTGCGACTTCGGCACCGCGTGGTGCAGCCAGAAGTGTGTGTAGTCGTAGATCAGGTAGCCGAGGATGAAGCCGGCGAACATCGGGTAGGCGGCGGGCGTCCCGAAGATCAGCGTGTAGAGCCAGAAGAAGAGGGCGGCGAGCGGCAGGCTGACCGCGGGGGGCATGACCAGGCGCAGCGGGTCGTTGGGATGGTCGTGATGGACGCCGTGAATGATGAAGTGGAGCTTGTCGCCGCCCGGGAACGAGGGCTGCCAGTGGAAGACGAGCCGGTGCAACCAGTACTCGGTCAGCGTCCAGATGAAGAGGCCGGCGGCGAACAGACCGATCGACTCGAGCACGTTGAGGCCGTCGTCGAAGCCCGCCCAGATGCCGATCGCGATCACCGGTACGAAGATGATCGCGGGAATGCTCGGGTGGACGCGCGAGAAGAAGTCGAGAAAGCGGTTCTCGAAGAGCGGCGGTGAGGCCGCGAGGCGGGCTGTTCGCTCTTGCGCCATCGGCCACATTCTAACCGCGGGCGCCGTCGTGGTTACGCCGCGCTCGTCGCCGTAGAGACTCCGGATCCTGCTTTTGCCGTCTCCCCAAAGAGCGGGGAAGTCGACCGCGAAGGCGGGTTTTGCGGCAAAGCCCCGAGCGCCGGTCAAGCCGGTATTTGCGGTCTGGCCGCTCGCGGGTTCCGTCCGACCGTGCCAACCTCGAACGCGAAGCCGACGTCCCCCCCGAAAGGACCCAATCAGGTGACCGCAACGCAGCTCGAGACCCCCGCCGCGCCGACCCGGCGCGGACGCCGGAAGACCAAGCCGAGCTGCGCGGAGTGCTATTTCGGCAAGCGGATGCTGTGCGCTCTCGAGCGCGAGGAGCCCTGCACCACCTTTCGGCCGGACCTGCCCGAGGGCCTGATCCCACCGACCCAGCCGACATTGCTGATCCGCAGCGACCCGGCCGGGCTTCCGATCGCCGAGCTGACCGCGGCCTGACCCCTGCTGCGGGCAGCTACGGACGGCGCCCCGTGCCGCGGTCCCGGTGCGCTCCTGCCAGTCAATAGAGTCGTCCCGTGCGGTTCACTGTCCTCGGTAAGTCGCCCGCCTGGGAGGACGCGGGCGGGGCCTGCAGCTCCTACCTCGTGGAGGAGGGCGACTACCGGCTGCTGATCGACTGCGGCAACGGCTCCTTCGCGAAGCTCCGCGACCGGCTCCCCTACACGGAGGTCGACGAGGTCCTGATCAGCCACTTCCACGCCGACCACGTGCTCGACCTGGTCCCGTTCTCCTACGCGCTCACCTTCGGCCTTCCGCCCGGCGCCGAGCTCGATCGGCCGCGACTGTGGCTGCCCCCCGGAGGCGCCGAGCAGATCCGCAGCCTGGTCTCGATCTGGGGCAGCGGCGGTCTCATCGACAGCGCCTTCGAGGTGGCCGAGTACGAGACCGCGGGGACGCTCGAGCTGGGGCCGCTGCCGGTGACGCTGCACCCCGTGCCGCACTACACCCTCACCCACGCGATCGGGCTCACCTCGCCCGCCGGTGGCAGGCTCGTCTTCGGCGCCGACTGCCGCTCCTCGGAGGAGCTCGAAGAAGCGGCCAGGGGCGCCGACGTCCTGATCGCCGAGGCGACCCTGCGGGACCCGGACCCCGACACGGTGCCTCTCTCCCGCCGCGGCCACATGAGCGCGGGGGAGGCCGCCGGGATCGCCTACCGGGCCGGAGTCGGCCGGCTCGTGCTCACACACATCACCGACCAGATCGACCCCGACTCCGCCCTCGCCGACGCCGAGGAGCGGTTCTCCGGCCCGATCGAGATCGCAGCAGAGGGATCCTCCTGGGAGCTGTAGCGCCGCCCGCGACGTGCGGGCACGCGACGACTGACTAATCTGACGCCGATGGCCCGACAGCGAGACCTGCTGGTCAACATCGAGCGCATGCGCCGTGAGATGGACGAGTTCTTCGGCGACGACTGGAGCCGGATGCGGACCGGCAGCGGCCGCGGCAGCGGTTTCACCCCTCGGGTCGACGTCTACTACTGCAAGGACGCCGACGAGCGCCCGCTCGCCGTCGTCAAGGCCGACCTCGCCGGCGTCGACCCGGACGCGGTCAACCTCGAGGTCAGCGGTCGCGAGCTCGTGATCTCGGGCGCCAGGCCGGTGCGTGAGATCTCCGGCCGCGCCTACCAGCAGGTCGAGATCCCGACGGGCCCGTTCCGGCGCGTGATCGAGCTCGGCGTCGAGGTCGAGGCCGAGCAGGCCCGCGCGACCTTCGAGGACGGGGTGCTGCGGGTCGAGCTGCCGGTCAAGATCGCCGCGAAGCGCTCGCGCCGGGTCCCGGTCGAGCGGGCCGCGGAGTGATGTCGCCGGGAGAGCCGGCGCTCGAGGGCGACGGCGAGCTGCTTTCGGGCCCCTCGATCGAGATCGTCAGCGGCGACGACCTCGAGGATGCGATCCGCTCGACGGCCGGGGCGCCGCTTCCGCAGGCGATGCCGATCCTGCCGCTGCGTGACATGGTCTCCTACCCGGGGACGCTGACCCCGCTCGCGGTCGGCCAAGAACGATCGATCCGCCTGATTGACGACGTGCTCAGCGGCGACCGGATGCTGACCATGGTCGCCTCCAGGGACCCGGACGAGGACGAGCCCTCGCCCGAGCAGCTGCACCGGGTCGGCGTCGCCGGCGTCGTCGCGCGGATGCTGAAGGTCCCCGACGGGACGATCCGCGTCCTGGTCGAGGCCGCGCAGCGCGTCGAGATCGGCGACTACGTCTCGACCGAGCCCTACCTCGTTGCCCGGATCAGCGAGCTCCCCGACGTGATCGAGGAGGGTCCCGAGCTCGAGGCCCTGACCCGCAATGTGCAGCGCACCTTCAGCGAGATCATCGAGCAGATCCCCTACCTACCCGAGGAGTTGCAGCTCGCGGTCACCAACCTCGAGGACCCCTCGGCGCTCGCCCACCTGATCGCCGGCTCGCTGCGGATCCCGACCGCCGAGAAGCAGGAGCTGCTCGAGGAGGTCGACGTCTCGACCCGTCTGCGGCGCCTCTCGGAGATCCTCGCCCGCGAGCTCGAGGTGATCTCGCTTGGGACCAAGATCCAGACCCAGGTCCAGGAGGGCATCGACAAGGGCCAGCGCGAGTACTACCTGCGTGAGCAGCTGAAGGCGATCCAGGAGGAGCTCGGCGAGGGCGACGAGCAGCAGGCCGAGCTGAAGGAGCTGCGCGAGCGGATCGAGGCGGCCGGGCTGCCCGAGCAGGCCGCAACGGCTGCCGAGCGCGAGCTGACCCGGCTCGAGCGGCTGCCGCCGGCGGCAGCCGAGTACGGCGTGATCCGCACCTACCTCGAGTGGCTGATCGAGCTGCCCTGGAGCCAGCGAACCGAGGACAACCTCGACATCGCCCACGCCCGCGAGGTCCTCGACGCCGATCACTACGACCTCGAGAAGGTCAAGGACCGAATCCTCGAGTACCTCGCCGTGCGCAAGCTGAAGCCGGATTCGAGCGGCCCGATCCTCTGCTTCGCGGGGCCGCCCGGAGTCGGCAAGACGAGCCTCGGACGTTCGATCGCGAGGGCGCTCGGCCGCGAGTTCGAGCGGATTTCGGTCGGCGGCGTCCGCGACGAGTCGGAGATTCGCGGCCACCGGCGTACCTACATCGGCGCGATGCCGGGAACGATCGTGCGGGCGCTGCGTGACGCCGGCTCGCGCAACCCCGTGTTCATGATCGACGAGATCGACAAGATGGGCGCCGACTTCCGCGGGGACCCCGCCAGCGCCATGCTCGAGGTCCTCGACCCGGCCCAGAACGACTCCTTCCGCGACCACTACATCGACCTCGACTTCGATCTCTCCGAGGTGATGTTCATCGCCACCGCGAACATGCTCGACCCGATTCCGGGGCCGCTGCGCGACCGGATGGAGGTGATTCAGCTCTCCGGCTACACGGTCGACGAGAAGCTCCACATCGCCCGCCGCTACCTGGTCCCGCGCCAGATCGAGCAGAACGGGCTGAAGCCGTCGCAGATCGCGTTCGGCGACCCGGCGCTGCGGGCGATCATCGAGGAGTACACCCGCGAGGCCGGGGTCCGCAACCTCGAGCGCCAGATCGGCACCGTCTGCCGCAAGATCGCCCGCGAGCGGGCCGAGGGCCGCGAAACCCGCAGGGTGACGGTCTCGGCGAAGCGGGCGCGCGAGCTGCTCGGCCGTCGCCTCGTCTTCAGCGAGGCGCGCCGCCGCACCAAGAGCCCCGGCGTCGCCACCGGCCTCGCCTGGACCCCGGTCGGCGGCGAGGTCCTCTTCATCGAGGCCACATCCATGCCCGGAAGCGGACGGTTGACCACCACCGGCCAGCTCGGCGACGTGATGCGCGAGTCGGCCCAGGCCGCGCTCTCCTACGTTCGGGGTCACGCCGAGCGGCTGATCGGGGGCTTCGACGCGACCTGGTTCAGAGAGCACGACATCCACCTCCACGTTCCCGCCGGGGCCGTTCCCAAGGACGGTCCCTCGGCCGGCGTCGCGATGACGATCGCGCTGCTCTCGCTCGTCTCCGGCAAGCCGGTCTCGAACGAGGTGGCGATGACCGGCGAGATCACCCTGACCGGGCAGGTGCTGCCGGTCGGCGGCCTCAAGGAGAAGTCGCTGGCCGCCCAGAGGGCCGGGATCAAGCGCGTGATCGCGCCGGCCCGCAACGAGGGCGAGATCCTCGAGATCCCCGAGCACGAGCGGGCCGAGCTCGAGTTCGTCTACGTCGAGGAGATCGGCGAGGCGATCGAGGCCGCGTTCGGCGGCCGCCTCCGCTGAGCCCGCCGCGGGCCTGCGTGAAAGCCGCGCAGCGCCCGCGAATACGCGGGGTATGCTCCGGGTAAGGCACCTTGACCCAGAGAAACTGAACCCACCACGCTCAGGCCAGCCCGAGCGGAGCTACAGGAGGACCCCGATGGCGACAAAGCGAAAGACGGCCAAGAAAGCTGCCAAGAAGGCCGCGGCCCAGACCAAGGCCGTCGAGGCTGTCGAGGCCGCCAAGCCCTACGTGCAGCGGCTCGTCGAGGACGACGATCTCCGCGCCAACCTCCGTGAGGCCTACGACTCGGCCCGTGACGCCTACGACCGCGCGGTCGACGGCAAGGGCCCGGCCAAGGTGCTCGAGGACAGGAAGCTCCAGGCCGACCTGAAGACCGCGGCGGAGTCGCTGCGCTCGGCGGCGGAGTCGCTGCGCGAGCCCGAGAAGAAGGAGAAGAAGGGCCACGGCTTCGCCAAGGTGGTCCTCGTCGCGGTCGTCGCCGCGGCGGCTGCCGTCGCTCTCTCCGAGGACGTCCGCAAGGCGCTCCTGGACCGGCTGTTCGGCGCCGAGGAGGAGTTCGAGTACACCTCGACGACGACGCCGGCGACCCCTCCCACAGCCCCGACGACGTAACACGCATCTAGACTGCCGCCTCTGATGGAGGCGGCTACCACGGGCAAGCGAGAGCTCAGCGGCGACAAGGCGCAGCGCATCGTCGATGCGATGCGCGCCAGCGTCGCCGCGCGCGGAATCGCCGGCTCGACCTTCGAGCACGTCGCCGGCGAGGCCGGCGTCAGCCGGGGGCTGCTCCACTACTACTTCGGGACCAAGGAGCGGCTCCTGGTCGAGGTCGTCCGCAGCGACACCGAGCTCCGGCTCGCCCGCCTCGACGAGCCACTGGCGGTGGCGAGCACCGCCGACGACGTCATCGACGTGCTCGTCAGCAACCTGCTCGACACGATCGAAAACGAGCCCGGCGTGTTCGTCCTCCTGTTCGAGGTCTTCTCCGCCGGCCGCCGCAACGAGGAGATCGGGCGCGAGGTCGCCGACCTCTTCCGGCGCACGCGCGACAACATCGCCACGGTCCTCGAGGAGAAGCAGAAGGAAGGCGCCGTCAACCTCAGATTCGGCTCTGGGCCTACGGTTTCCTACCTGATCGCAATCGCCGATGGGATCGCCTTGCAGGTGCTCTCCGACCCCGATCACGACCACAACGACGTGATCGAGGCAGGTCGCGCAGCGGCCTCTGCCCTGCTCGCCCCCTAAGCCCGACACCCCTGCCGCGCAACTGAGTTCCATCGACGCTAAAGCTGTCGGGCTTGCATGCCGAGGGACCTCTGGGTGTGCCGGGCTTCGGTCGGACTGGCGACCCCTATAGGCTGCCGGGGTGGGGGAATTCAGGAGAGGAAGACAAGGGGCTAGTGGTTCTGAGAGACGTTCATAGCGCCGCAGCGCGAGGACGGGTCTGTGGACGCAGATAGCGGGCCCGCAGAGGCCGGAGCGTCGACGCCTGCGCGGATCATCGCGGGGCTTGCTCTGCTGTGCGCGTTCGTGCTCGCCGCGGTGCTCCTGTTCGGCGGCTCCGACGAGGGCCACAAGTACAACTTCCTGTTCGAGACGGGCGGCCAGCTCGTCCCCGACAACCAGGTTCTGATCGCCGGCCAGGCGATGGGCACGATCGACTCGATCGACCTCACCGACGACAGCCAGGCCAAGGTCGAGGTGACGCTCGACCGCCCCCTGACCGAGGGAACCACGGCGGTGATCCGGACGACCTCGCTCTCCGGCGTCGCCAACCGCTACATCTCGCTCTCGATGGGCCCCGACAACGCCCCCGAAATCGAGCAGGGAGCCACGATCGGCGGCACCGACACGACCACGGCCGTCGACCTCGACCAGCTCTTCAACGTCTTCCGCGAGCCCGAGCGCAAGGCGCTGCAGAAGTTCATCTCCGGCAACGCCACCGTCTACACCGGCAAGGGCAAGCTCGCCAACGCCGCCTACAAGTTCCTGAACCCGTCGCTGAGCACCTCGACGAAGCTCTTCGACGAGCTCTCGAAGGACTCGGTCTCGCTCTCGCGCTTCCTCGTCGCCGGCTCGAAGACGTTCGGCGCGATCGCAGACCGCAGCGACGACCTCACCTCGCTGGTCGCCAGCGGTAACGAGGCCCTGGGGGCGATCAACAACGAGAACGAAGCGTTGAGCCGGGCGCTGATCGCGGCGCCGCCCGCATTGCGGCAGGCGAACACGACCTTCGTCAACCTCCGGGCCACGCTCGACGACCTCGACCCGCTCGTCGCCGCGTCGTATCCGGCGACCGAGAACCTGGCCCCGTTCCTGCGCCGCTTCAAGACTGTCTCGATCGACGGCCGCCCGGTCTTCAAGGACCTCGGCAACGTCGTCCGTCTGCCCGGCAAGTCGAACGACCTCAACGACGCGCTCCACGACCTGCCGGTGGTCGCTGACAACGGCTCGACCGCCTTCCCCGCCTCGATCGACGCGATGGACGCCTCGCAGGACAACTTCGCCTTCTTCCGGCCCTACACGCCTGACTTCTTCGGCTTCCTCGCGAAGCTCGGCGAGACGACCGCCGGCTACGACGCCAACGGCCATTACGCTCGCGTCACCGCCGCCGCCTCGAACATCTTCGAGTACCACGGCCCGAGCAGCACCACGGACCCGACCGGCCCGGCCCGGCTCGACCCGATCTACGGTGCTTACCCGTACACGGCGTCGTCCCCGCCCGCCGGCCGCGATCAGCAGTTCGACGCGCTCAACTTCGACGTCTTCCGCCGCTGCCCGGGTGGCGGAACTCAGGTCGCCCCCGACGGCTCGAACCCGTTCCTCGACAACGGCACGTTCGGGGTCAGCGACTGCGATGCCTCCCAGCTACCGCCGGGTGGGCCATGAGGCGGCTCGCAATCATCGGGGTCGCGGTCGTGGCGCTCGGCGTCGCGATGATCGCTTCGACGGCGGAGGGCGACGGCGGCCCCACCGACGACTACCAGATCCGTGCCTTCTTCGACAACGCCGGCTTCCTCGTCAAGGACGAGGAGGTGCGGATCGGCGGCGCCACGGTCGGCACGGTCGAGTCGGTCGACGTGACGATGCCGGGCGAGCCGGTCACAGAGAACGGCGACGACTACCCAGGCAAGGCGGTCGCGGTGCTCAACATCACCGATCCGGGCTTCCAGGACTTCCGCACCGATGCGACCTGCATCATCCGCCCGCAGTCGCTGCTCGGCGAGAAGTTCGTCGAGTGCAAGCCGACGCTGGCGCGCTCGTCGCTGACCGAGCCGCCGCCCGAGCTCGAGGTGATCGGTGAGGGCGAGGTCGGCGAGGGCCAGCGCTATCTGCCGCTCGAGAACAACGGCAAGGCCGTCGACATCGACCTCGTCAACAACATCTACCGCGAGCCCGAGGTTGACAAGTTCCGGCTCATCCTCAACGACTTCGGCGCCGGCCTCGCGGCCCGCGGCGACACGCTCGGGGAAGTGATCGAGCGGGCCAACCCGGCGCTGAAGCAGACCGACCGGGTGCTGGCGATCCTCGCGGAGCAGAACCAGCAGCTGGCCCAGCTGCAGGTCGACTCCGACGCCGTCCTGACGCCGCTCGCCCGCGAGCGGGAGCGGATCGCAGGCTTCATCAAGAACGCGACGATCGCCGGCCAGGCCTCGGCCGAGCGCAAGGCGGACATCGAGCAGGGCTTCGTCGAGTTCCCGAACGCGCTGCGCGAGCTCGAGCTGACGATGGTGCAGCTGCGGAAGTTCTCGGAGGCGGCGACGCCGGTCGCGGCCGACCTGCGGGTCGGCGCCCCGAGCCTGACCGGGATGACGGAGGCGCTCGGCCCGTTCGCCGACGCCGGCACCTCGGCGCTGACGACGCTCGGCGACGCGGCCGAGGCAAGCGGTCCCGACCTCGTCGCATCGAAGGGCCTGATCGAGGATCTCGGCACGCTCGGGACGGCGAACGAGGGCGGCGCCAAGGCGCTCAACAAGCTGCTCTCGACGCTGCGCCGCTCGGGCGGACGCGACCAGCTCTTCAAGGCCGTGCTCGGCGTCTCCAACGCGGTCAACGGCTACGACAGCTACGGCCACTTCCTCCGCGGCGTGATCCAGATCAACAACTGCGCCGACATGGCCTCGACGCCGGTCACCGGTTGCGGCGCGAAGTGGACGGGAGCGACCTCCTCGTTGGCGCAGACGCTGACGGGCGAGGCGGCGATCAACGCGAACCCGACCGCTGACCAGATCATCCCGTCGCCGATCTCCGATCAGCTGCAGGCCGAGGCCGACGTGCAGGCCGAGGACGACAACGCGGGCAAGCTTGGACAGCGCCAGCGTGACGCCGCCGCCGGCGTGCTCGGCCAGCGCCAGAGCCGGGCCGCCCAGGATCTGCTCGGCTTCCTCACGGAGGACTCGCGATGAGGACCAACGGCCTCACCCCACTGCAGTCGGTGCTCCGCAACCCGACCCTGGTCGGCGCGATCACGGTCCTGATCGTGATCCTCGCCGTCTTCCTCGCCTACAACGCGAACAGCGGCCTGCCGTTCGTGCCGACCTACCGCCTCACTGCCGAGGTCCCGAACGCGGCCAGCCTCGTGCCCGGCAACGAGGTCCGCGTCGGCGGCGTCCGCGTCGGCATCGTCGAAGACGTCGTTCCGATCCAGGACGACAACGGCAGCGTCCACGCCGGCCTGGTGATGAAGCTCGACAAGAACGTCGATCCGCTGCCGGTCGACTCCACGGTCGTGATCCGGGCCCGTTCGGCGCTCGGCCTCAAGTACGTCGAGCTCAATCGCGGCGAGAGCTCTGAGGGCTTCCCCGAGGGCGGCACGATCCCGGTCGAGCAGGCGCAGCCGACGCCGGTCGAGTTCGACGAGTTCCTCAACACCTTCGATACCGAGACGCGTGAGGGGATCCGCGCCAATCTCGGCGAGTTCGGCAGCGCCCTCGCCGGCCGCGGCCCCGACCTGAACGAGGCGATCGGCCGGCTCGAGCCGCTGCTGCCGCGGCTCGAGCGCGTGACCCGCAACCTGGCCAGCAAGGAGACCCAGCTCGGCCGCTTCTTCAACGCCCTCGAGCAGTCCGCGGGCGCGGTCGCGCCGATCGCGGAGACCCAGGCGCAGATGTTCGTCAACCTCGACGTGACGCTCGCAGCCTTCGCCGAGATCGCTCGCCCCTACCTGCAGGAGACGATCTCGAGGACGCCGTCGACGCTGGCGACGACGAGCGCGACGCTGCCGACGATCCGCCCCTTCCTCGAGAACAACACCAAGCTCATCAACGACCTCGCCCCCGGCGCCAAGGCGCTCAGCCTCTACGGTCCCGACATCGAGGAGGCGCTGCGTGCAGGTGTCCCGGCGCTGCGGACCTCGTACCTGCTCAACGACGAGCTGGCGCCGACGGCCGCCTCGCTGCGCGGCCTCGCCGACGACTCCGCCGCTCGCGAGGGCATCGACGACCTCGACCGACCTCGGCAACGAGCTGACCCCGGCCGCTCGCTACATCGGTCCGGCGCAGAGCGTCTGCAACTACGCGACGCTGCTGTTCCGAAACCTGACCAGTCTCACCGGCGAGGGCAACAGCCTCGGCAGCTGGGCCCGCGTGATCCCGCTCGAGACGCCGAGTGGGCCCAACAACGAGGGCAGCCCGGCCTCGGCGCCTGCGAACGGCGGCAGCAGCGACGTGCGCAACTACCTGCACTCGAACTACTACCCGAACACCGCCTCGCCCGGCCAGAGCGAGTTCGAGTGCGAGGCCGGCAACGAGCCCTATGCCGTCGGCGAGCAGGTGATCGGGAACCCGCCCGGCGACCAGGGCACCCTCACCGAGGACCAGGTCAAGGGACAGGGGGGCTGATGCCGCGCGATCCCAAGAAGAAGGTCCACAAGGACTTCAACGAGGGCATCTACCACCGCCCGCCGACCGGGCCGAGCTTCTTCGCGGTCGGGGTCCTGACCGCGATCATCCTCGTGATCCTCTCCTACTTCGCCTTCGTCAAGGAGCTTCCGTTCCGCTCCGGCTACGAGGTCACGGCGACGTTCGAGAACGCGGCGACCCTGCGCCCGACCTCGCCCGTCCGGATCGCCGGCGTCAACGTCGGCGAGGTCACCGAGATCGACCTCGACGGTGACGTCGCCGATGTCACCTTCTCGGTCAGCGAGGACGCGCTGCCGCTGCACGCCGACTCCCAGGTGACGATCCGCCCGCGTCTGTTCCTCGAGGGCAACTTCTTCCTCGACCTGCAGCCGGGCAGCCCGAATGCGCCGGTGATCGACGACGACGGTGCGATCCCGGTGACCCAGACCCAGACCGCCGTCCAGCTCGACGAGGTGCTGACGACCCTGCAGCAGCCCGATCGCCGCAACCTCAGCAACCTGCTCAAGGGCTTCGGCTCGGCGCTCGCGGACCCGCCGACGGCCGAGGAGGACATCGGCATGGACCCGGACGTCGTCGGCAAGTCCGCCGCCGAGGCCCTGAACCAGTCCTTCGTCTACGGTGCCGAGGCCGGCAAGTCCAGCGCCCAGGTCTCCGAGGCGATCCTCGGCGAGCAGCCCGACGACCTCAACCGGCTGATCAACGACACCGGGATCGTGTTCGCGAAACTGAGCTCCCGCGAGGAGGAGCTGAGCTCGCTGATCACCAACTTCTCGATCACGGCCGGCGCCCTCGCCGCCGAGTCGAGCTCGCTGCAGGAGACGCTCGCCGAGCTCGCCCCGACGCTCGAGCAGGCCGAGCCGTCGCTGGCCAAGTTCAACGAGGTGCTGCCGCCGCTGCGCGCCTTTGCCCGTGAGCTGACGCCCGGCGTCAAGGAGCTTCCCGACACGATCGAGGCCGGCAATCCCTGGCTCAGCCAGACGATCCGCCTGCTGCAGCCGGGCGAGCTCGGCGGGATCGCCTCCGACCTCGCCAAGACCCAGCCGGACCTCTCGGCCGGCACGGCGAACCTGAAGCTGCTGCTGCCGCAGCTGCAGTCGACGAGCCGCTGCGTGACGCGGGTCCTCGACCCGACGTCCGAGGTCGTGATCAACGACGACTTCAGCACCGGCGCTCCGAACTATCGCGACCTGCTCTACGCGGCCGCGTCGCAGTCCGGCGTCGGCGCCAACTTCGACGGCAACGGCCAGATGCTCCGGACCCAGCCCGGTGGCGGCCCGGTCCGCGTCGCGGCGCCGGTCGCCGGGGTCACCGACGACGTCAACACACCGGTCTGGGGCTACACGATCGAGGCTCCGCACGGGAGTCAGCCCGTCCGGCCGGACTCGGATCCGCCGATCCGCTACGACGTCAACTGCGCCAAGAACGCGCTCCCCGATCTGAACGGCCCGGCGGCGACGCCCGGAGCCCCGATGCCGGCGGCGAACCCGTGAGACACGCGATCAAGAGATACTCGCGCGACTTCGTGGCGATCATAATCCTGGCGCTGATCGGGCTCACGACCCTGTTCGTGATCCTCTCCCAGCAGGCCTCGGCGCTGCCGAGCTGGTTCCCGATCCTCGGCGAGGAGAGCTACCAGATCAAGGCCGAGTTCGAGACCGCCCAGGCGGTCACCCCGGGCCAGGGACAGAGCGTCAACATGGCCGGCGTCAAGATCGGCGACGTCAGCGGGGTTGAGCTCGAGGACGGCCTCGCGGTCGTCTCGCTCGACGTTCAGCCCGAGTACGCGGAGCTGATCCACGAGGACGCCTCGGCGCTGCTGCGGCCGCGGACCGGCCTGCAGGACATGACCGTCGAGGTCGATCCGGGCACCGAGAACACGGACCAGATCGAGGAGAACGCGACGATCAGCGTCGGCGCCACCAAGCCCAACGTCAACGTCGATCAGATCCTCGCCTCGCTCGACGGCGACACGCAGGCCTACCTGAAGCTGCTGCTCGCCGGCGGCGCCGAAGCGCTCGGCGACGGCCGCGATCGCGAGTTCTCGATGGTGCTGCGCCGGATCGAGCCGACCGTGCGCGACATCGCCAAGGTCAACGGCGCCCTCGCCGAGCGGCGCAAGAACCTGGCCGCCGTGATCACCAACTTCGGCCTGATCTCGAAGCGGCTCGCCGCCAACGACGTGCCGCTCGCCGACTTCGTCTCCTCCCAGAGCGAGGTCTTCGGCGCCTTCGCCAATCAGGAGGCGAACCTCCGGGCGACGCTGCGCGGCTTCCCCGGCGCGCTCGAGGAGACCCGCCTCGCTCTCGACGCGGGGGACAAGCTCTCGTCTCAGCTGGAGCCGGCCCTCCAGGAGCTGATCCCGGCCGCGCAGGCGCTGAAGCCCGCGCTCGAGGAGCTGCAGCCGTTCTTCCGCACGACCGAGCCGTCTGTCAGGAATCAGATCAGGCCGTTCACGAAGGAGGTCGCGCCCGTCGTCAGGGAGCTGAAGAAGGCGGCGCCGCCGCTGGCAAGCAGCTCGAAGGGCCTGAAGGGGACCTTCACCGAGCTCAGCAGCCTGCTCGACGGCCTCGCCTACAACCCGCCCGGTCCCGACGAGGGCTACCTCTTCTACCTCTCCTGGCTGAACCACAACGGCAACAGCGCCCTGCTGCTCGAGGATGCCGAGGGCCCGATGGCCCGCAGCGTTCTCATGTACAGCTGCAACCTCTCGGTCCTCGCCGACAACTCCGTCCTCGACCGCCCCGGCCTGCGTACGGCACGCCTGATGACCCGCCTTCCCGAAACCGAAGATATCTGCGCTGGAACGGGCTTCTAGATGGAAACACGCCCACCGACAACCGGAAAGATCCTCGTCGCCGTCGGCTTCGCGCTCTCGTGCTTCGGCCTGCTGCTGTTCCTCTGGCTCGCCTTCGGCGGCCCGGTGCCGCTGAAGCCGGAGAGCTACCGGGTGACGATCCCGTTCGAGGAGGCGACCCAGCTTGCGGTCGAGTCCGACGTGCGGATCTCGGGCGTGTCGGTCGGCAAGGTCAAGGCGATCGAGCTCTCGGAGGCCGGCAGCTTCGCCGATGCGACGATCGAGATGGACGCCAAGTACGCGCCGATCCCGACGAACACGAAGGCGATGCTGCGGCAGAAGACGCTGCTTGGCGAGACCTACGTCGAGCTCACGCCCGGTGATCCGGAGACGGGGATGTTGCCCGAGGGCGGCAGCCTGCCTCAGGCCCAGGTCTCCCAGGCGGTCCAGCTCGACGAGATCTTCAGGGCCTTCGACGAGCCGACCAGGGAGGCGTTCCGGACCTGGATGGCGGACGCCTCGCAGGCGTTCAAGGGCCGCGGCGCCGACCTCAACGCGGCGATCGGCAACCTCAGCCCGTTCGCTGACAAGGCTGATCAGCTGATGCAGATCCTCGACTCCCAGGACCAGGCGGTCACCGGGCTCGTCCGCGACGGCGGTGAGACCTTCGAGGCGCTCAGCGCCCGCCCCGATCAGCTCCAGGGCCTGATCCAGAACACCGAGAGCGTCTTCCAGACGCTCGCCGAACGCGATCAGCAGATCATCGAGACCTTCCAGGTGCTGCCGACCTTCCTCGACGAGTCCGAGCAGACGCTGAACCGGCTCGACACCTTCGCCCTCGATACCAACGACCTGATCACGCAGCTGCGTCCGTCGGCCCGCGAGCTCAGCGGCGTCCTCCAGGAGACCGCCAAGACGGCGCCCTATCTGACCCACTTCTTCAACGGCCTCGTTCCCGTCAACAAGAAGGCGAGGTCCGGCCTCGGCTCGCTGCAGACGGTGCTCGACGACCAACTGCCGCCGCCGCTCTCGCGGATCCGCTCCTACCTGA
This sequence comes from uncultured Solirubrobacterales bacterium, assembly GCA_963793415.1. Taxonomy (GTDB): domain Bacteria; phylum Actinomycetota; class Thermoleophilia; order Solirubrobacterales; family 70-9; genus CAXMST01. The sequence continues at coordinate 1,149,796 of CAWCAC010000002.1, forward strand.
CCGAGCTGACGCCAATCGCCGCGGCGTTGAACCGGTACAAGAAGGAGACGACCGCGTTCCTCGGCAACACCGCCTCGGCGACGAACGCGTCCAACGTCGACACGAGCTTCAAGCTTCGCAAGTACCTGCGGACGACCTCGCCCTTCAACATCCAGGCGCTCGCGTCACTGCCGCAGCGCTGGACCGGTGACCGCACCAACGCCTACGTCAAGGCGGGCCAGTACACGAAGCTCGCGCAGGGCCTCGATTCGTTCCTGGTCGAGCACTGCACGTCCGGCCTCTCGGACATCACGCTCGAGCAGGGCGCGCCCGGGGACCTGCCGACCGTGATGGCCGGGATCCCGCCGAACGACTTCTTCACGGCGCTGCAGATCTACGCCTACGGCGGCGAGGGCAACACGGATTCCGACAACATCCCGGCCCCGCCCTGCAATCTGCAGGGAACGAGCGAGTCGCTCGGCGGGCCGCCGAACAAGAACACGATCTACCCGCACGTGAACAAGGGCCAGCCCTAGGGCAACGCCGGCTGAGGCCGCGTTTCGGGAAATCCCCGTCGCGGTACCGCAACCTTCACGGTGGAATCGGGTTATCTCCGATAGATTCACGGGTATCCACGGGGGTGGAGGCATGCGAGGTGGCCTTCGGGCTGCATGGCGATCTCTCCCTGGGTGATCGATCCAAAGACAATAGGATCTCTCTAGGAGGAGCGATGCGGAAGATTTTGGCTCTCGTACTTACGGGAGCGTTCGTGCTCGGCATGGTCAACATGGCCACTGCCGGCGAGGAGACCCAGACGGAAGAGTTCTCGGTCAGCCCGACGAAGCTGTCGAAGAAGAAGCACGCGAACATCGAGTTCGTCAACACGATCGTGACCCTGCCGGTGGGGGCCACTCCGAATCAGCCGCCTAAGGGCGAGCGGACGGTCCTCGATCTGCCGAAGCAGTTCAAGATCAACAACACCAAGGTTGCGTACTGCAAGACCGACGAGGCCGGCCTCCAGGCGGCTCCGACGGTTGAGGATGCGAAGGCCGCTTGCGGCTCGAAGTCCGCGGTCTCCAGCGACGCCGGCAGCTCGGCCCAGGTGACGGTCGGTTCCGCCGCTGGTGCGACGGTGATCGACGTCGATGTCGTTGCCTTCAACGAGAAGGGCGACAAGCTGCTGCTCTACAGCAAGCCGACCGGCGCGTTCTCCGGCATCGCCGCGAGCATTCTCGTCGGCAAGCTGAAGGACACCAACAAGGTGAGCCTGAACCGCCCGAGCGGTCCGTACAAGCAGTCGCTGGACGTTACGATCCCGCCGCTTTCAGCCGGCGCGATCTCGCTCTTCGAGGTCACGATCCCGAAGAGCAAGTACATCCAGGCGAAGTGCAAGCCGAAGAAGATGCAGGCCCAGGCGACGACCGTGTTCGCGGACGCGCCTACCTCGTCCGACTCGTACGAGGTCAAGTGCAAGGCGAAGAAGTAGTTCGCCGCCGCTAGGGCGAAGGCCCGAGCGTAGGATTGAGGGGCGGCCTTCGGGCCGCCCCTTCTTTCGTGGGCGCTGGGTGTTTCTCCGCCCCCTCGTCGGGTACTTCCCTGGGTTGGCAAGCCGGTCGCGATCGACGAGAGTTGCTCCGAACCGCAACTTTCAGGAGAAACCTCATGAAGAAGATCTTGGCTCTAGTACTCACGGGAGCGATCGCCGTCGCAGCCGTCGGCATGGTCAGCTTCGCCAACGCCGGCGAGGAAGTTCAGGATGTGGAGTTCACGATCAGCCCGACGAAGCTCTCGAAGAAGAACGCCCAGGACATCGAGTGGAAGGTGAGCCTGACGACCTTCGATCGCACCGACGGCAGCAACCAACCGCCGTCAGCCCAGCGGACCCTGATCGACCTTCCGAAGCAGTTCAAGCTCAACAACGATGATTTCCCGTTCTGCAAGACCGACGAGGCGGGTCTGCAGCAGGCTCCAACGGTTGAGGACGCGAAGGCGGCCTGCGGCAAGAAGTCGGTCGTCTCGGTGGACTCCGGCAGCATGGCCGAGGTCACCGTCGGTGATGCGAACCCGGACCATGTCGTCGCGATCGACGTCGACGTCGTCGCGTTCAACGAGAAGGGCGACACGATTTACCTGTACAGCAAGCCGACCGGCGTATTCGCGGGCATCTCCGCGAGCATCCTCGTCGGCAAGCTGAAGGACTCGAAGGCGGGCGGCGCCTACAAGAAGGCTCTGGACGTCTCGATCCCGCCGCTTTCCGCGGGAGCGATCTCGTTCTTCCAGGTCACCGTCAAGAAGAGCGGCTACATCCAGGCGAAGTGCAAGCCGAAGAAGCTCAAGCTCAAGGCGACCCAGTACTTCACCAACGCGCCGTCGACCACGGACACACCGACGGTCAAGTGCAAGCCGAAGGGCTGAGCTGATCGGTTCGGGTTGACGCCCAGGCATCGAAGGGGGCGGCCTTTGGCCGCCCCTTTTTGCGTTCTCCAGGGAGCGGGTAGTACGGGGCGAGTAGGGACTCGTGTCGGCCGGACCGCACCTCCGGGCCCTGACGCGTGTTCTCACACCCGTACCCCAGGAAACAGGAGGAAAGAAACCCATGAAGAAGATCCTTGCTTTTGTGCTCACGGGAGCGATCGTCGCCTTCGGCGGCGTCAGCCTCGCCAACGCCGGTGAAGAGACGCAGACCGAAGAGTTCAAGATCACCCCCAAGAAGCTTTCGAAGAAGAAGCCGCAGAACATCAAGTTCGTCAACACGATCGTGACCAGCGATCTGCCCGATGGCAGCAACCAGCCGCCGAAGGCGACGCGGACGGTCCTCGACCTGCCGAAGCAGTTCAAGCTGAACAACAAGAAGTTCGCTTACTGCAAGACCGACGAGGCCGGCCTCCAGGCCGCCCCGACTCTCGCCGACGCGAAGAAGGTCTGTGGCAAGAAGTCGCTCGTCTCCGATGACGCCGGCAGCTCGGCCAAGGTGACCGTCGGCAGCGCTGCTGGTTCGACGATCATCGACGTCGACGTTGCCGCGTTCAACGAGAACGGCAACAAGCTGCTGCTCTACAGCAAGCCGACCGGCGCGTTCTCCGGCATCGCCGCGAGCATCCTCGTCGGCAAGCTGAAGGACTCGAAGTCCGGCGGCTCCTACGGCAAGGCCCTCGACGTTACGATCCCGCCGCTTTCAGCCGGCGCGATCTCGCTCTTCGAGGTCACGATCCCGAAGAGCAAGTACATCCAGGCGAAGTGCAAGCCGAAGAAGCTGAAGGCTCAGGCGACGACGACGTTCTCCAACGCGCCGCAGAGCTCGGACTCGTTCGAGGTCAAGTGCAAGCCAAAGAAGTAGCGTCTCTGCCCCGGGACCCCGGTCCCGTCAGAGCATGAAGAAAGGGGCGGCCTTCGGGCCGCCCCTTTTTTGTGGGCTGACTTCGTCACCCGCGTTCGGCCGCTCAGCCGGCGAGCCAGGCGGCGATCCGGATCCCGAGCAGCTCGCCCTGGTCCTCCTGGAGGAAGTGCGAGGCCTCGGCGATCACCTCCGGCTCGGGCCAGCCGATCCGCTCAGCGAGTTTGTGGCCGGTCGAGATTGGGATGATCGGATCGTGTTCGGCCCAGAGCACGAGCACCGGGCGGTTCGAGGCCGAGATCGCCTCCAGCGTCCGCTGACCGGCCTCGGCGCCCGGGGCCTCGGGCGTGGTCGGCATCATCAGCGGGAAGGCGCGGGCGCCGGCCTTCGAGGCCGGGTTCGGATAGGGGGCGCCGTAGCCGCGCAGCACGTCCTCCGACGGCTCCGAGTAGCAGGCGCCACCGACCAGCATCTCGACCGGCAGGTCGTCGGTCCGCTCTACGAAGTCCCGAAACTTCTTCCAGGCGTCGGTCATCGGCTGGCGGCCGGTGAAGAAGCCGGTGTCCATGACGACGAGGCGGGCGCACATCTCGGGGTGCTCGGCGGCAACGCGCATGCCGATCGGGCCGCCCCAGTCCTGCACGACGAAGGTCGCGTCGCGGATCTCGAGCTCGGTCAGCAGGTCCGCCATCGCCGTCGTGTGGCGGTCGTAGCTGTACCAGCTGAAGTCGAGCGGCTTGTCGGAGCGACCGAAGCCGGGGTAGTCGGGGGCGATGCAGCGGTGGCCGGCGTCGAGCAGCGGCGGGATCATCTTCCGGTACAGGTACGACCAGGTCGGCTCGCCGTGGAAGAGGACGACGGGGGAGCCTTCGCCCTCGTCGATCCATGCGAGCCTGATCCCGTCCCAGTCGGAGTACTTCGGCTCCCAGGGAAAGTCGGGCAGGCCCTCGAACTCCTCTTCCGGGGTCCGGAAGATCTCCATGTCAGGTGTCATGCGTGGGCCTCCTCAGCCGAACAACTTGCGGAACCGGAGCAGGTTGCGGGGGCCGCCGTGAACCTTGAGGCGGCGCTGCACCAGCGCCCGTGGGGGAGTGATCGCTCCCTTGCCGATGTCGATGAAGTCGTGCCAGCTGGTCTCGAGGGTGACGTCGGCGGTGGGGTCGACGCCGCGCTCGGCCCGGGTCGAGCCGTTGTCGACGACTACGTGCCAGGGCTCGGCGTCCTCGAACTTCCACTGGACCGTGAACGGGGTCCCGTCCGAGTCGGCGGTGTCGACCGAGCGGGCGACGAGGCCGAAGAAGAGCTCCTGGATCTCGGGCGAGGACTCGACCGCGGAGGGTGGCAGCGGCTCGCCGACGACGCCGGCCTTGGTCAGACGGATCGACTGGGCGGCGCGCTCGCGCGGCGGCAGCGACATGTCGAGCGGGAAGACGCCGGGCGGCATCTCCTCCATCGGATAGCCGATCGCGCGCCACTTCTGCTCGACCGAGCGCATTCCCCACTCGCCGATGTCCTCGAGCTCGAAGCCGTAGCAGCGCGTGTAATCGAGGTCCCAGCCCGGCGGGATGAAGACCGAGGACATCCACGGCATCACCTCGGCGAGCAGCTCGTCGATCGCGGCCTTGCACTCGTCCGACTCGCGCAGCAGCTCGCTCAGCACCTTGACGCCGAAGCCGATGTGGCGCTGCTCGTCGCGGGAGACGTTCTCCATGCCCTCGCTGAAGCCCGGCATCGAGCCGTCCTTGACGAAGAAGTCCTCGATGAAGTGCTGACCGGGCTGCGCCATCGTGCCCTCGACGATCAGGTGGTAGAGCGTGATCGCCTGCGCGAACTTCGGCAGCGAGCGGTCGTGGCGCAGCTCCTCGCTCATGATCTCGAGCCGGTCGAAGACCTGGCGGTAGCCCCAGCCGAGGTGCTGCTCGGTGAAGGCGAGGGTGGCGCCGATCGTGTCGCCCGCCTCGATCACCTCCTTGAAGAAGCGATGGAAGAAGATCGCGTGGCGGGCCTCGTCGACCTGCTGGGTCGCGAGGAAGTACTTCTGCTCCTCCTTCGGCGCCGCGTCGATGTAGGGGGAGAGGTTGTCGGCGACGGAGTCCTCGCCGAAGAAGAACATCGAGTAGATCCAGACCGCTGAGCGTCGCTGCATCTCGGTCAGCCCCGCCCACCCCTCGCGATCGGCGCTGAAGTCGATCGCCGTCGCCGACCAGTTGCTCTGCTCCCAGCGGCGGTAGAGATCGTCGTAGGTGATGCGGTCGGTCAGATTCTTCTCGGCTACTGACATCGGTCCCTCTCGTCGTTTCCCACGCCCCTGCGGCGCGATGCCCTGACCATATTGCAGTCCTGGCTGCTCAGCCAGACCAGTGTGAGCAAGTCACGGATCTGACCTTGGCCGCAGAGCTCGCCGGCCGGCCTCGGCGGCCGTGTTTGAGCGTCTGCCGAGTGGGCATCCGTCACATAGGCCCGATCTACGGGGTCCGCGCCGGAACGCGCGGGGGCCGGTTTCGGGGGAAACCGCCGGCGTACGCTGCCGGCGCGTAACGAAAGGAGAGAGGGGATGCGCAAATTCGCATGCCTGACCGCGCTGCTGGTTGCAGCCGTCGCCCTCGGGGCCACCGGTCTCGCCGGCGCGGACGAGAGTGTCCAGACGGAAGAGGCAACGGTGAAGCCCGGCAAGCTCCCCGCCAAGGGGAAGCGCAACGTCAAGCTGATCAACACGATCACGACGTTCGACGACCCGACGAGTCAGATTCAGCAGCCGAAGTCGGCGAGGCGGACCGTCCTCGATCTGCCCAAGCAGATCAAGGTCAACAACAAGTCGGTCAGGTACTGCAAGACCGATGTGGCCGGCCTCCAACAGGCGCCGACCGTCAAGGACGCGAAGCGGGTCTGTGGCAAGAAGTCGCAGGTCTCGATCGACGCGGGCAGCTCGGCGACCGTAACGGTCGGCGCCCAGGCGGGCGCGACGATGATCCCGGTCGACGTCGTCGCTTTCAACGAGCGCGGCAAGAAGCTGCTGCTCTACAGCAAGCCCAAGGGCGCCTACGCCGGGATAGCCGCGAGCATCCTCGTCGGCAAGCTGAAGAAGTTCGACAAGGTCAAGGGGCGACCCCCGGGCACCGACAAGGGTCCCTACAGGCAGTCGCTCGACGTGACCGTGCCGCCGCTGTCGGCCGGCGCGATCAGCTTCTTCGAGGTGACGGTCAAGAAGGGCCGCTACCTGCAGGCGAAGTGCAAGCCGAAGCGGATGAAGTTCCAGGCGACGACGTTCTTCACCGATGGCTCGAAGACGTCGGACACGGATGTCCACAAGTGCAAGCCGAAGAAGGGTAAGAAGCGCGGCAAGCGTTGACCCGGCACTCAGGCTGAGCTCGAGGTCCTCCTCGCCGGCAGGCGCCGACGGGGAGGGCCTCGCCGGCCGAGCAGGTCCTGTTCGAAGACGGTGTGCAGATCGGGGTCGCGCCAGTCGGATCCGACCGTGGTCTGGACCCTGATCCGGGCGACGTCGGGCCGCAGCTCGAGGCTGGCGACCTGGTTGTCGTAGCTCGGCTCGTGAACGATGTGCCAGTCGAGCGGCGAGCGCTTGATGCCGGCCATCCGCGCAAGGCCGCGGGCCGCGAGCTCGCCGAAGCGCGAGTTGCCCACCCGCATCGCCCGCTTCTCGCGCAGCGCCAGGTCCTTGCGGTAGCCCGAGCAAACCGCCTGCCAGATGCGGCTGCGCGAGTCGCTCATCGGGGGGGGGGCCGGGCGGGTCCGGGAGATCGACTTCAGCCAGGTAGTAGTGGTGGACGTCGCCGGAGAGGATCACGATCGTCTTCGGGGCCGACCCCTCGCCGTGCCCACCCTCGCCGATCCTGGTCAAGAGCTCGCAGAGCTCGAGGTACGAGGACTGGAACGAGGCCCAGTGGTCCATCACGGCGGTCTGGCGGATCTTCTCGCCGAGCCGCCGAGTCGCCTTCGTCCGCCCCCGGTCGGCGAGTTGCGCGTCCCAGGCCTCGATGTAGTGCAGGCCCGGGGTCAGGAACATCGGCAGCGAGCTGCCGAGCAGAAGGTGGTCGAAGTCGCCGGCCGCGTGCTCGACGATCCAGCGCCACTCGTCCGCCTGGATCATCTTGCGCTCGGGCGGCTCGAGAACGCGCCCGGCGCGGGAGTCGATCACGAGCAGGCGCGTGTCGCCAAGGTCGCGGTAGTAGCTCCAGCGGCTGTGAGAGGCCTGCTCGTCGGCGTTGCGCATCTCTTCGCGGAGCAGCGGTCCCGCGTCGCCGGCCACCGGCACCGTCGAGAGCAGCCAGCGGATCAGCGGCTCGCTCCAGGCCTCCCGGTAGGCACGCGCGAACTCGCCGAAGTCGGCGAGCTGGTCGGGGGGCGCCGGAGAGGATTCATCGCGCCGCTCGGTCATCTCGCTCAGCTCGGGGGAGAGGTCGTCCGCGTAGATCTGATCGCCGAGCATCAGCAGGCAGTCGGGGGGCCGCTCCTGCTCGCGGACCAGGCGTAGCGCCAGCGTCCGCAGAGCGTCGATGCCCTGGCCCTGGGGATGTTCGTCCTGGTGCAGGACCCAGGGCTCCTCGTTCGGATAGGAGACGCGGCAGGAGCCGAAGATGAAGCGGACGCCCTCGCCCTTGGCGACCGGCTTGATGCACGGCGCCGGGTAGGGGTAGCCGGGCGGAGGCCATACGGTCTCGCCGTCGAGCTCGACCTCGTACCCGGTCGACTCGCCGGGAGCGAGTTCCTTCGTGGCGACCAGCGCGAAGTGATGACCCTCGACCTCGAAGGTCGGCTCGGTCGCCCCGAGGATCGTGACCTCGCAGGGCCCGTCGGCCTCGACCCAGATCGTCGCCGCGTCGGCGTCGACGTGACGCAGCATCGGTCCCAGGACGAGCTCGGCCATTTCCAGGGAGTACCGCCTGGACGGGGTCGCTAAACGCGTTCGCAAGCGGGAGCGGACGAAAGAGCTGGCTCAGAAGACGATCGCCTGGCGCGCCGCCTCGCCTGAGGCGAGGCGGTCGAAGCCATCGTTGACCTCGTCCAGGGACAGGGTGCCGGTCAGCAGCCGGTCGACCGGCAGGCGGTCGCCCAGGTAGAGCGACACGAAGTCGGGGATGTCGAGGGCGGGGACGCAGGAGCCGAGGTAGGAGCCCTTCAGCGTGCGCTCGTCGGCGACGAGGCTGACGGCGGGGATCCGCAGCTCCTGCTTCGGGTCGGGGAGGCCGACCGTGACGGTCGTGCCGCCGCGGCCGGTGGCGGCGTACGCCTGGCCGAGCACGGCCGCGTTGCCGACCGTCTCGATCGTCTTGTCGGCGCCACCGGTGGTGATCTCGCGGATCCGCTCGACCACGTCGGGGCCGGCCTCGAGCGTCTCCGTCGCCCCGAGCGAGCGGGCGAGCTCGAGCTTCGCGGGGATCGTGTCGATGCCGACGATCCTGCCGGCGCCGGCGAGCACGGCGCCGATCAGCGCCGCCAGCCCGACGCCGCCGAGACCGAAGACGGCGACGCTGTCGCCGGGCCGGATGTCGGCGCTCTTGACGGCGGCGCCGACGCCGGTCAGGACCGCGCATCCGAACAGAGCGGCGATGTCCCAGGGAAGCCTCGGATCGACCTTCACGGCTGAGCGCTCGGAGACGACGATGTGCTCGCTGAAGGCTGAGACGCCGAGGTGATGGTGGATCGGCTCGCCGGCGGTGTCATGGAAGCGGATCTCGCCGGAGAGGAGGGTGCCGGCGGTGTTCGCGAGGGCTCCCGGCATGCAGAGCGCCGCGCGTCCGGAGCGGCAGGGGTCGCAGGCGCCGCAGGCCGGGACGAAGGCGAGCACGACGTGATCGCCGGCGACGAGGTCGGTGACGCCGGCTCCGACCGCGACCACCTCGCCGGCGGCCTCATGCCCGAGCGCCATCGGCATCACCCGCGGCCGCGACCCGTCGATCACCGACAGATCGGAGTGACAGAGGCCGGCGGCGCCGACCTTGATCAGGACCTCGCCGCGGCCGGGCTCGGAGTCGAGTTCGAGCTCGATCACCTCGAGTGGACGCGAGTCAGCGTAGGGGCGCGGCGCCCCCATCTCCCGCAGGACGGCTGCCCGGGTCTTCACGCAGGCTCCACCCGCAGCCGCTCGAGCGCGGCCCGGATCGACTCGGGGATCGGCACCGACTCGCGCGCGGCCGCGTCGACGAAGACGTGCACGAACCAGCCGTCGGCGGAGGCGCGCTGCTCGCCCGGGCCGAAGATCCCGATCTCGTAGCGGACGCTGGAGCGGCCGAGGTGGCCGACCCGGAGCCCGGCCTCGATCACGTCCGGGAAGGCGACCGGGGCGCGGTAGGAGCAGTGAGACTCGGCGCAGACGCCGATCGCGTCGCCGGGATCGCTCGCGTGGATGTCGAGCCCGCCCTCGTTGATCAGCCAGTGGTTGATGACCGTGTCGAAGAATGCGTAGTACTCGACGTTGTTGACGTGCCCGTAGACGTCGTTGTCGTTCCAGCGGGTCGGGATCGCGAGGAAGTGGCGATAGTCCTCGCGACCGATCCGCTCTGGCACCTCGGGCATGGAGGGAACCTATCGACGCGCGGCACGCGAGGTGCGGTGCGTCCTGGCGACGGCCGGCCTCGAGGGGCGGGGCGGGTGAGGTTGCAGTGAGGGTGGGGAGTGGACCGGCCGGGTTGGAGGGCGCGTGGCGGTTGGGATCCACATCGGCGTCGTATAGCGACGCCGATGTGACACCGGTTGATGAGTGGCACATCGTGCACGCCGGCGATGCACGATGTGCCGGGGGCTTCCGGGCCCCCACGCAGATGTGTCGAGGCCTCACGAATCCGCAAAGGCATTCACACCCTCACTGCAAGTTCGACCACCTTCTCGGACGGCCGCAGCGGTTCGGACCTGTGGTCCGCCGTCGGCTACTGCTCGGCGCGCGGGCTCGTCCAGGGGGCTTCGAGGCGCTCGGTCAGCATGGCGAGCAACCCTTCGACTGGGACCCTCGACTGCTCGAGCGAGTCGCGCTCGCGCAGGGTGACGGTTCCGTCCTCGGCGGTCTCGCCGTCGACGGTCACGCACCACGGGGTGCCGATCTCGTCCTGGCGGCGGTAGCGCTTGCCGATCGCGCCCTTCTCGTCGTACTCGGCGCCGATCTTGTGGCGGATCGTCTCGAAGATCTCGCGCGCCTTGTCGTCCATGCCCTCCTTGCGGACGAGCGGCAGGACCGCGACCTTGACCGGGGCGAGGCGGGGGTGGAGGCTGAGCACGTTGCGGGTGCGACCCTCGACCTCCTCGGTCCAGTAGGCGTCGACGATGAAGGCGAGGGTGGCGCGGTCGACTCCGGCGGCGGGCTCGATCACGTGGGGGACGTAGCGCTCGCCCGTCTGCTGGTCGAAGTACTCGAGCTTCTCGCCGGAGAACTTGGCGTGCTGGGTGAGGTCGAAGTCGCCGCGGTTGGCGATCCCCTCGAGCTCGGAGTGGCCCATCGGGAACAGGTACTCGATGTCGGAGGTGGCGGAGGAGTAGTGGCTGAGCTCGTCGGCATCGTGCGGGCGCAGGATCAGGTTCTCGGGCCGGATCCCGAGCTCGGTGTACCAGCGCATCCGCTCCGCCATCCAGTGCTCGTGCCACTTCGTCGCCTCGTCGGGCGGGCAGAAGAACTCCATCTCCATCTGCTCGAACTCGCGCGTCCGGAAGATGAAGTTGCCGGTCGTGATCTCGTTGCGGAAGCTCTTGCCGATCTGGGCAATCCCGAACGGCGGCTTCTTGCGTGAGAACGAGAGTACGTTCTTGAAGTTGATGAAGATGCCCTGCGCGGTCTCGGGCCGCAGATAGACCTCGGTGCCCGACTCGGCGAGCGGGCCGACGTGGGTCTTGAACATCAGGTTGAACTCGCGCGGCTCGGAGAGGTCGCCGCCGCAGACAGGGCAGACGAGGACGTCGTCGGGGCTGCCGCCGTTGAGGACGTGCTCCTCGCGGAGATGGTCCTCGCGGAAGCGGCGCTTGCACTTGCCGAGGCATTGCACGAGCGGGTCGCTGAAGCCCTCGAGGTGGCCCGACGCCTCCCAGACCCGCGGGTGCTGGATGATCGCCGAGTCGAGCGCGACGATGTCGTCGCGATCGGTGAGCATCGCCCGCCACCACTCGTTCTTGACGTTGTTGCGCAGCAGGACGCCGTAGTGGCCGTAGTCGTAGGTCGAGCCGACGCCACCGTAGATCTCGGACGAGGGGAAGATGAAGCCGCGCCGCTTGCACAGCGCCACGACCTCGTCGAGGCTCACGTCGGGCTTGTTGGCGGGCGCTTCTTCACTCATCTGGATCGGGCCGGTGAGTGTACGGGGAGACGGAACGGGCTACCGGCCTCATCCCGCTGGCATAATCGCCCGCCTGATGCCGACCTACGAATACCGCTGCGACAACGGGCACACCTTCGAGGCCCTGCAGTCGATGAGCGAGGACGCACTCGACACGTGTGAGGTCTGCGGCGCCCCGGCGCAGCGAATCCTCAGCGCCCCGGCGATCCACTACAAGGGCTCCGGCTTCTACACGACCGACTACGCGCGCAAGGGCGCCAAGAAGCCGGTCTCCGGCTCCGGTTCGGGCGACTCCGGCTCCGGTTCGGGCGACTCCGGATCGTCGGATTCGAAGTCGTCCGATTCGGGCGGCGGCTCCAAGGACAAGGCCTCGAGCTCCTCGAGCTCCGGTTCGTCGAGCTCCTCCGGCTCCTCGGGCTCCTAGCCGGCCGGCGAGCACTCAGGCGACTCGGGCCCGGCCTCGCCGAGCAGGTTCCTGACCGCCTTCTCGCAGTTCTCGAGTGGGACGACCAGCGAGCCGTCGGGCCCGGGCCCGGTCGGCTTCAGGATCTTGGTCGGCGAGTTGCCGCCGATCGCGGCGGCGATCCCGAGCTGGGGCAGGGTCAGCGCACCCATGTCGGTGACCATCGCCTTCGGCGCGTTCCAGCCGATCCAGGGGCCGCGGAGGAAGTTCATCGGGATGTTGGTCGGGCTCGTCAGCTGTTCCTTGATCCCGTTCAGGATCAGCTGCTGGCGGCGCGCCCGGTCGGTGTCGTCCTCGTTGGGGTCGTACTCGTTCTTGCGGGTCCGCGCCAGTGCCAGTGCCTGGTCGCCGTCGAGTTGGTTCTCGCCCGCCTCGAGCTTGATCGTCGTGCCGCCGTTGCCGGCTCCACCCGAGATCACCGACTTGACCCGGCTCGGCAGGTTCACGGTGATGCCGCCGATCGAGTCGATCAGCGCCGAGAACCCGTCGAAGTCGACGATCACGACGTGATCGATCTCGATTCCGAGGAAGTTCTCGACGGTCTCGATCTGCAGGGCCGCGCCGCCGAACGCGTAGGCCCCGTTGATCTTCTGCGAGCTCTGCCCTGGGATCGCGGCGAAGGTATCGCGTGGAATCGAGAGCTTCTCGAAATGGCCGCCGCCGGCCCGCACCAGCATCAGCGTGTCGGCCCGCGTCCCGACGCACCCCGACGGCGCCGGGTCGCCCTCCCGCGCCGCCTCGACGCACTTCGCCTGCGTCGGGTTGCCGGCCTCGTCGGGCGCCCCCTCGGGTCGCACGTCGGTCCCGAGCACGAGGATCGTCTGCGGCGAGGCCGCCAGGAAGGGATTGCCGCCGAGCAGGTCCTCGGCGTCGCCGTTGAGCTTGCTCTTCTGGATCTCGGCGCTGACCGCGAAGAGGACGACGCTGAGCAGGAACCAGGCGCCGGCGGCGATCAGCACCCAGCGGGCGACCTTGCGCCAGGTCGGCTTCTCGCCGGGCGCACGGTCCGGTCCGCCGGAGCCGTCGCCGCGCCGCAGCTTCTCGCGGACCGAGCCGAGCTCGGCCCCGCGCAGCTTCGCGAGCGGGTTGCGCTTCGAGCGATAGACGCGATAGCCGGGGTCGTCGCCCTGCGGGGCAGCGCGGCGCGGGGCCTCCGAGCCGCGCTCGGATCCCTTCACCTCCCGGGCCGGCGAGCTCTCACGACGCCCGCGGCCACGGCCTCGGCCGGCGCGGTAGACGTTGTACTCGGGCCGGTCCGGACGCTCGTCGTCGCCGGGTGCCATTGGCGGTAATACTGCCGTATGGCCTCCCGGATTCCTCGCCTCCACACACGCGCGGGCGCGGTTTCGCGTTGAGCGCGCAGGAAGCGATCGGTGTCGACCTCGGGGGCACGAAGATGCTCGTCGGGGTGGTCGGGGAGGGCATGGAGGTCCTGCACCGCAACGTCGCCGCCTCGCACGGCAGGACCCGCGAGGGGGTGATCGACCTGCTCGAGCGCGAGCTCCGGGCGGCGATCTCAGCCCGTCCGGCAATCTCCGCGATCGGGCTCGGCGTTCCCTGCACGATCGACCGCAGCCGCGGCGTCTGCGTCAACTCAGTTCATCTGCCGCTGGCCGAGGTGCCGATCCGGGACCTGATCGAGGAGCGGCTCGGGCTGCCGGTCTCGCTCGACAACGACGCCAACCTGCATGCCCTCGCCGAGCATCGCCACGGTGCCGCGCGCGGCGCCACGAACGTCGTCCTGCTTACCCTCGGGACCGGGATCGGCGGCGGCCTGATCATCAACGGACAGCCGTTCAGGGGTTCGACGGGAGCCGGCGCCGAGCTCGGGCACATGGTCGTCAACGAGGACGGGCCCCGCTGCCACGGCGGCTGCCCGAACCGTGGTTGCATCGAGGCCTATGCCTCCGGGACCGCGATCGCGCGCGAGGCCCTTGCGGCAGCCGAGGCGGACCCGCACTCGACGCTCGCCCACGCCCTCGAGGGCGGCTCGATGCTGGACGGCCGCGCGGTGACGGCCGCGGCGCGCGCCGGTGACGCCGCCGCGATCGCAATCCTCGACAACGTGGGCAGGCACCTGGGCGTCGCACTTTCTGGGCTCGCCAACGCCTTCGACCCCGACGTGATCGTGATCGGGGGCGGGGTGATGGCGGCGGGCGAGCTGTTGCTCGGACCTGCGCGGGAGGAACTGAGACGGCGGGCGCTGCCGCCGCAGAACGAGGTCCCCCTCGTCGCCGCGGCGCTCGGCCCAGACGCGGGCATGGTCGGTGCCGCGACCCTCGCGCTCGAGGAGTTCGCCGGCAGCGGGGCTCCAGCCTGATGGCCGGCCGCCTCACCGTCTGCCCGACGCCGATCGGGAACATGGGCGACGTTACGCCACGCGTCCGCCAGGCGCTCGCCGACGCCGACGTCGTTGCTTGCGAGGACACGCGCCGGGCCGGCCGCCTCTACGAGCTGCTCGAGCTCGAGACGCCGCGGCTGATCTCCAACCACGAGGGCAACGAGGAGGATCGAGCCGAGCAGATCGCCCAGGCGATCGAGCGCGGCGCCAGGGTGGCGCTGGTCAGCGACGCCGGCACGCCGCTGCTCTCCGACCCCGGCTACCGGCTGATGCGCGCCTGCATCGACCGCAAGATCGACATCGAGGTGCTGCCCGGCCCGACCGCGATCACCACGGCGCTGGTCGCGAGCGGGCTGCCGCCCGGCCGCTGGCGCTTCGAGGGCTTTCTGCCGCGCCGTGCCGGGGAGCTCGAGCGCGTCCTGCAATCGACCGACACCGTCGTCGCGTTCGAGTCGCCGCGCCGCCTCCCCGACTCGCTGCGCGCGCTCGCCTCGCTCGCGCCCGACCGTCCCGCGGCGGTCTGCCGCGAGCTGACGAAGCTGCACGAGGAGGTCGTCCGCGGCAACCTCGACGAGCTCTCGCGCCGGTTCCGCGGCGACGTCAAGGGCGAGATCGTCGTCGTCATCGCGCCCTCGAACAAGCGCGCCTCCTCACCCGACATCGCCTTCGCCGTCGACGCCCTGCGCCGCCTCGTGCAGTCGGGGGCGCGGCCGCGCGCGGCGGCGGGCGTCGTCGCGGCCCTGACCGGGACCGCGCCGAACGACCTCTATCGCGAGCTGACGGGCCGCGAGCCCCGCCGTTGAGCGGGACGCCCGAGTTCCCGGCCGAGCTCGGCCGCGGCGTCATCGTCTCCGCGGGCGCGGCAGCGCCCGACCCCTGGACGTCGGCCCCGCGCGTCCGGATCGGCCCCGAGCACCTGACCGGCGAGGCGGCCGCCGGCGTCGTCGCCGAGCTGCGTCGCCTGTGGCTGGCCCGGGAGCCGGTCGTCGTCGAGCTCGAAGTCGATCCCGCCTCGTTCCGGGAGCCGCCCGTCGTCGCCGATCCGCCCTTCACCCTGAGCCCGGCGCTGGACCTGCCGCTCGAGCGCCTCCACCACCTCGTCTGGGCGAACAACTACGACGCCCGCGACGCCGGCACCGAGCCGGTCTGGTGGTGGTCGGCGAAGGCGGCGCGGATCGGCGCGAGCGAGCGCCCGGCCGGGGAGCGCGCGGACGGTGAGGTGGCTCTCGGCGACGGAGCCCCCGCCTGGATCGACGGCGGCCCCCGCCACAGCTGTCCCGAGCTCGAGGCCGCCGTCGTCCATGCCGAGACGGTCGAGGACGGCCGCCTCGCCCCGGTCCTGACCTCGGATGCGGCGCCCGGCGACGGGCAGGCAATCGATCTCGCCCCCGACCAGGCGGCGGCGGTCCTGCACCGCGGCGGCCCCGTCCGCGTGATCGCGCCGGCCGGCTCGGGCAAGACGCGGGTGCTGACCGAGCGGATCCGGCTGCTGCTCGGCGAACGCGGCTACGACCGCGAGGGCCTGCTCGCCGTCGCCTACAACAAGGAGGCCCAGCGCGAGCTCGAGGCGCGCCTGTTCCGGCTGCAGCCGCGAACCCGGACCCTGAACTCGCTCGGCTACCGGATCGTCGCCTCCCACCGCGAGGGACGTCCGCCGCTGCTCGAGGAGATGGAGGTGCGGCGCGTGATCGGCGACGTCTTCCCGATCCCGCGGCAGCGGCGTGCCAACACCGACCCGGTCGGGCCCTATCTCGACGCGCTCACCCTGACGCGGCTCGGCCTCCGCGGTCCGGCCGAGGTCGAGGCCTCGCGCGACGACGTGCCGGGCTTCGCCGATGGGTTCGAGGGCTACCGGCGCACGCTTGCCGCCCGCGGTGCCGTCGACTTCGACGAGCAGATCTACGGCGCGCTCGAGGCGCTCCTGCGCGACGGCCACTTTCGTCGGCGCATGCAGGTCGAGCACCGCCACCTGCTCGTCGACGAGTTCCAGGACCTGACGCCTGCGCACGTGCTGCTGATCCGCCTGCTGGCGATGCCGGCGCTCGACGTCTTCGGCGTCGGCGACGACGACCAGACGATCTACGACCATGCCGGCGCCGACCCGCGCTTCCTCGTCGACTACCCGGACTTCTTCCCGGATGCCGGCGCGACTGCGCTCGAGGTCAACTACCGCTGCGCCGAGCCGATCGTCGACGCCGCCCGCACCCTGCTCGGCTACAACCGGGTCCGGGTCGAGAAGGAGATCCACGCGCGCGAGGGCGCCGACAAGAGTCTGGAGGCGCTGCGGATCGAGACGCACGGCCCGGCCGACGCCGCGCGAAGCCTGGTCGAGATCGTCGGCGCCTGGCGCCGGGAGGAGCACGTCGACGCCGAGCGGATCGCGGTCCTGGCCCGGGTCAACTCGCTGCTGCTGGCGCCGCAGATCGCGCTCTGGTCGGCCGGGGTGCCGATGCGCACCTCGGTCCGCCCCGACGTGCTCGAGCGGACCGGCGTCGCCGCGGCGCTGGCCTGGATCCGGGTCGCCGTCGATCCGGCCAACCTGATCGGCTCCGACCTCGACCTGATTCGCCGCCGGCCCAGTCGCGGCTTCCCGATGTGGATCAGCAAGTGGTTCGCGAACTGCCGCTCGCTGGAGGACCTACGGCGGGTCGGCGAGCGGATCGACGACGCCCGCGTCTCGACCCGGGTCGGCGAGATGGCGGACGACATCGCGCTGCTCGCGGCTCAGGCCGACGGGGGCGCCGACGCACGTGTCTTGCTCGAGTTCGTTCGCGATCGGATCGGGCTCGGCGGCGCGATGGAGATGCTCGACGGCTCGAAGGGGACGCAGGCGACCGCCTCTCACCTCGACGATCTCGAGGCGCTGATCCAGGTCTCCGATCTGCATCCAGATCCCGACACCTTCGAGCCCTGGCTGCGCGCCTCGCTCGAGGAGTCGTCCGGCAGCGAGGGCGTGACGCTCTCGACCGTGCACCGCGTCAAGGGACGCGAGTGGGACCGCGTCGTCGTCTTCGGCGTCACCGACGGGCTCGTGCCGCATCGCCTGTCCGAGGACTGGGAGGCGGAGCGCCGCGTCCTGCACGTGGCGATCACCCGGGCGATCGACCGCTGTGTCGTGCTCGGCGACGCCGAGCGGCGCTCGCCCTTCCTCGACGAGCTGACCGGCGAGGCGAAGGAGGCGGCGGTGGCGCCGGCGAGCGTCGTGCTGCCGCCGGGCGTCAAGGGCGCAGCCGCCCGCTCGCGCCCGGCCGACGCGCGCCCCGCCCCCGACCTCACCCTCGACCCGAATTCGCCGGCCGCCGCGGAGGCGCTGCGCGCCTGGCGCACGGAGCGCTCCAACGCGGACCGCGTCCCGGCCTACGTCGTGCTCTCGAACCGACAGCTCGAGGGGGTGGCGGCGGCGATGCCGGCCGACGCCCGAGAGCTGCTCGCCTGCGACGGGATCGGGCCCTCCCGGCTCGAGCGCTACGGCGACGACATCCTCGCGGTGCTCGACGCCGTTCGCGGCTGAGCGTCGCTCAGATCGGGCCGGCAGTCTCCTCCGATCTGCGGCCGCGGGCCAGCTCGATCAACGCCCAGCCGGAGACCAGGGCCCAGACGCCTTCGAGCAGCAGGAAGCCCCAGTCGGAGTGGAGTGCGGCGAGCACGGCGAGGATTGCCGAGCCGATCAGGTTCAGGGTCAGATAGAGCGCCGACTGCGGCGACATCAGCCCTCGCTGCGCGGCGATGAACCCGATCAGGATCAGGATGGCGCCGGCGATCTGGACGAGGCTCTCCACGGCGACGAGCTTACGAGCCGACCCGCCCGCATAACCTTGAGATGTGTCCTTCTACATCACGACGCCGATCTACTACGTCAACGCCGAGCCCCACCTCGGGCATGCGTACACGACGATCGGCGCCGACATCCTCGCCCGCCACATGCGCCAGCGCGGCGAGGACGTGTTCTTCTTGACCGGGACCGACGAGCACGGCGAGCCGGTCGCCCAGGCGGCCGAGAAACTCGGCCTCGAGCCGCGCGAGCTCGCCGACCGCAACTCGCAGCGCTTCCGCGATCTGATGCCGAAGATCAACGCCTCCAACGACTTCTTCATCCGCACCTCCGATCCCGAGCACGTCGCGGTCGTCCAGGAGGTCGTGCAGCGCGTTCACGACAACGGCTGGGTCGAGAAGGGCACCTACGAGGGCTACTACTGCCCGCGCTGCGCCGACTTCAAGTCCGAGCAGGAGATGGGCCCGAACCACAGCTGCCCGATCCACGAGATCGAGCTCGTCTGGGAGACCGAGGAGAACTGGTTCTTCAAGCTCTCCGCCTTCCAGGAGCGGCTCGAGCAGCTCTACGCCGAGCGGCCCGACTTCGTCGAGCCCGACTTCCGCCGCAACGAGGCGCTCTCGTTCATCAAGGGCGGCCTCAACGACGTCTCGCTGTCGCGGGCGCGGCTGCGCTGGGGGGTGCCGGTCCCCTGGGACCCCGACCAGGTCGTCTACGTCTGGTGGGACGCGCTGCTCAACTACTACACCGCCCTCTCCTACGCCCGCGAAGGCGAGGACCTGACCGAGCGCTACTGGCCGGCCAACCTGCACGTGATGGCGAAGGACATCATCAAGTTCCACGCCGTCTACTGGCCGGCGCTGCTGATGGCCGCCGATCTGCCGCTGCCCGAGCACCTCTACGTTCACGGCTATCTGTTGATGGGCGAGAAGAAGATGTCGAAGTCGCTCGGCAACGTGCTCGACCCGTTCGAGGTGATCGAGCGCTTCGGCGCCGACGCGCTGCGCTTCTACTGCTTCCGCGAAGTCTCGTTCGGTCAGGACGGGTCGATCAGCCCGGCCGGCTTCGAGTCGCGCTACGAGACCGAGCTCGCCAACGACTACGGCAACCTCGCCTCGCGGACGCTGGCGATGATCGATCGCTACCGCGACGGTGTCGTACCTGAGGCGGGCACCGACCCGGCGCTCGCCGACGGCGAGGGCGGGCTCGCCGGGGTCGAGGCGCAGGTTCGCGACCTGCTCGACCGCTCCGAGCTGACCCAGGCGCTGGAGGCGATCTGGGTCCGGGTCAGGCGCCTGAACCGCTACGTCGAGGAGAACAAGCCCTGGGAGCTGGCCAAGGCCGAGGGAGACGACGCCCGGGCCGGGCTCGACCGCGTCCTCTACAACCTCGCCGAGGGACTGCGGACCGTGACGCTGCTCCTCCACGCCTACATGCCGGAGACGACCGACCGTCTGCTCGACGCGCTCGCCGAGGAAGGGCGGGAGCTCAGCGCCTTCGGATCGCGCGGCGGCGGGCAGAAGGTCGAGCGGGTGCCGCCGCTGTTCCCGAAGCTCGAAGCCGTCGAGAGCTCCGGGGCCTGAGCCTGCGTGACGGCGGCGCCGCGCCTCAGTCGAGCGGGCGCTCGGGCTGGACGCCGGCGCTCTGGATCGTGCCGGCGAGCATCTCGTAGTGGCCGGCGAGCATGCAGAGCTCGATCAGGTCCGTGTGGGAGAGGTACTCGGTCAGCCGGGCCCAGGTCTGATCGCTGATCATCCGCTCGTTGTGGAGCTCGTCGGTCGCCTGCAGCAGCGCCGCCTGGCGGCCGCTCCAGCCGGCCGCGTCCGGGCCGTCGCCGACGCGGTCGATCTCCGTCTCGGTCAGCCCCGCCTTGGTGCCGATGCGGACGTGGTGGTCCCACTCGTAGCGGCAGTGGTTGAGGTAGGCGACGCGCAGGATCACCAGCTCGGTATCGATCCGCGGCAGGGTGCCGCCCGGCATCAGCCGGCCGGCGAACAGAAGCCAGGGCACGAACAGCTTCCCGTGCCGGGCCAGGGTCGTGAAGATGTTCGGCGGCGTGCCGCCGAAGCTGCGGCCGGCGAGCGCCAGCAGCGGCCTCAGGAAGACATTGGTCTCGTCCTTGCGTGCCGGGGGGATACGCGGCACCGGCATCTCGTGCCAGTGCTCGCGATGGCGGTCGACGTTGCCGGCGGCGGCCCCTGAGTCGCTCATTGCACGAGCATAACCGCCGCGATCCCGGAGGCAACGGGCACGCCCTACATACACTGGCCGCGTGGTCCAGCGATGATCGACAGCCATGCACATCTCGGCTCCTGCAAGCCGCCCGACGACGAGCTCGTCGCGGCGGCCGAGGAGGCCGGCGTCAACCGGATCCTCACGATCGGCATGGACGAGCGCAGCAACCGCGGGGCGATCGCCGCGGCGCGGGCCTTCGACGGCGTCTTCGCGGCTGTCGGCCGCCACCCGAACGCCGCCGCCGGGTTCGACGATGCCGCCGCTGCCGACCTGCGCGAGCTCGCGGCAGATCCGCTCGTCCGCGCAGTCGGCGAGACCGGTCTCGACTACTACCGGGACAACGCGCCGCGCGGCGACCAGTTGCGCGCCTTCGAGACGCAGATCGCGATCGCCCGCGGAGCTTCGCTGCCGCTGGTGATCCACGTGCGCGACGCCGCCGGCCCGGGGTCGGGCCAGGCGGTCAGCGACTGCTTCGAGCTGCTCGCCGCCGAGGCCGAGGGCGTCGACGTGATCCTGCACTGCTTCAGCGCCGGCCCGGAGCGCGCCGCGGAGGCGGTCGAGCGAGGCTGGTACGTCTCCTTCGCCGGCAACGTCACCTACCCGTCCGCGGAGTCGCTGCGCGAGGCGGCGGCGCTGATCCCCGACGACCGGCTCCTGGTCGAGACCGACAGTCCGTACCTCTCACCGCAGCCGGTGCGAGGCAAGCCCAACTCGCCTGCCAACGTCGTGCTCACAGCGGCGGTCGTCGCCGAGGCCCGCGGAGCCGACCCGGCCGAGCAGGAGATCGCGATCGAGGCGAATGCGGCGAGGCTGTTCGGCTGGTGATGGTTCGCCTGGGCCAGAACTTCCTCGCCGACCGCAACCTGCTCGACGCGATCCTCACCGACGCGGCGCTCGACGCCGGCGACGTCGTGCTCGAGGTCGGGGGAGGAGAGGGGGTGCTGACCGAGCGGCTCGTCACGGCGGCCCGCCACGTGCACCTGATCGAGCTCGATCAGCGGCTGCGCGAGCACCTCGACCCGATCGCCGAGCGGGATCCCGGGCTCGAGATCGTCTGGGGCGACGCGATGCGGGTCGACCTGGCTGCGCTCGAGCCGGCGCCGACCGTGATGGTCGCGAACTTGCCCTACTCGATCGCAACGCCGCTGCTCTTGCGGACGATCGCGGAGCTGCCCTCGCTGCGGCGCTGGACGGTGATGGTCCAGCGCGAGATCGCCGAGCGGCTGCGGGCACGACCGGGGTCCCGCACCTACGGGTCGCCGAGCGTCGTCGTCCAGCTCGCCTGTGACGTGCGGATGCTGCGCACGGTCGACCCGGCCGTGTTCACGCCGCGGCCCCGGGTCGACAGCGCCCTGCTGGCCCTGACCCGGCGCGGGAGCGACATGGTCACGCGCCGCGACGCCGAGCTGATCCGGGACTGCTTCGCCCACCGCCGCAAGACCATCCCGAAGTCGCTCGAGCTGGCGGCCCGCCGCCGTGAGCAGGAGGCGCTCGACGCCGGCGAGCCGGTGCCGCGGCCGCGGCCGGCCGAGC
Organism: uncultured Solirubrobacterales bacterium; assembly: GCA_963793415.1. GTDB lineage: Bacteria > Actinomycetota > Thermoleophilia > Solirubrobacterales > 70-9 > CAXMST01. The sequence goes on from CAWCAC010000002.1 coordinate 1,171,729, forward strand.
TCCGCCACGCTGCCCGCGAGGGGCTGAGACGCCTCGGCATGCCTGAAGATGCACGGGCCGAGATGCTGCCTCCACAGGTCCACCTCCAGCTCGCCCGGCTGCTGCAGTGAACGCGCCGGCCAAGCTCAACCTCTGCCTCTACCTCGGCCCGGTTCGCGACGACGGCCTGCACGAGCTCTGCTCGATCTTCGCGCCGCTGATGCTCTCCGACCTGATCGAGGTGAGCGAGGCTCCGGACGCCGAGGCGGACGTCGTCGAGTGTCCAGGGATCGAGGGCGCCAACCTCGCCGCGACCGCGCTCGCGGCGCTGCGCGAGTCGGGCTGGCGGAGCCCGCCGCTCGTGGTCCGGATCGAGAAGCGGATCCCGATCGCGGCGGGGCTCGGTGGCGGCAGCGCCGACGCCGCGGCCCTGCTGCGCCTCGCGGCCGGCGAGGTGCACGGACTGGAGGCGATCGCGCAGCGGATCGGAGCCGACGTCACCTCGCAGCTCGAGCCCGCCTTCGCGCTCGTCGAGGGCGCCGGCGAGCGGGTCACGGCGCTCCCCGACGCGGGCGAGTGGGCCGCCGTCCTGATCCCCGACCCCGAGGGATTGTCGACGCCGGACGTCTACCGCGAGGCCGACCGCCTCGGGCTGCCGCGCGAGGCCGGCGAGCTCGCCCTCGCCCGCGACCGGCTGCTGGCGGCGACCGCGCCCGGGGCGTCGCCGCTTGACTACCGCGAGCTGCTCGTCAACGACCTCGCCGAGGCCGCGATCTCGCTGCGGCCCGCGATCGCGGAGGCCCTCGACGCGCTGCTCGCGGCGGGCGCCGAGCACGCGATGGTGACCGGGTCGGGGCCGACGGCAGTCGGCCTGTTCCGCGACCTCGCCAAGGCCGACGCCGGCGCCTCGAGGCTGCCCGCCCGCTACGCGAACGCGCTGGTCACGGCGCCCGAGCCGGGAGGCCGGACGGGGCGCTGATGCACCTGCCGCGCGACAACAAGGGTCGGGCGAAGCTGCTGGGACTGATCGTCGCGGTCGTCGTCGCCTACTTCCTCTACAAGAACTACTTCCCGGCGCTCGAGCCGGAGGCGATCCTCGACGACGTCTCGAACGCGCTCGGCCAGTGGACCTACCTGCTCGTCGGCGCGCTCGCCTTCCTCGAGACGGGGGCGTTCGTCGGCCTCGTCGCCCCCGGCGAGATGGCGGTCGTGATCGCCGGTGCGATCGCCGGCCAGGGCGAGACGAACGTGTTGCTGACGATCGCGATCGTCTGGGCCGCGGCCTTCCTCGGCGACACGGCGAGCTTCATGCTCGGCCGCAAGCTCGGTCGCGGTTGGATCCTCAGGCACGGGCCGCGACTGCGGATCACGCACGAGCGCTTCGCCCAGGTCGAGAGCTACTTCGACCGGCACGGCGGCAAGACGATCCTGATCGGGCGCTTCATCGGCCTCGTCCGCGCTCTCGCCCCGTTCATCGCCGGCAGCTCGGGCATGCGGTACGGGGCGATGGCTCCCTACAGCGTGCTCGGCACCGGCCTGTGGGCGACGTGCTTCACGCTGCTCGGCTACTTCGCCGCCCAGAACCTGGACGCCGTCTTCCACGCCGTCGAGCGCGGCTTCTTCTACTTCGCGCTGTTCGTCGCGCTCGTGATCGCGCTGATCGTCGCCTACCGCTGGCTGCGGCAGCCGGTCAACCGCCGCCGCGCCGTCCGCGAGCTGGAGTCGCGCAGCTGGACCCGCTGGGCGGTGACGCTCGGGCGTCGGCTCGCACCCCAGGCCCGGTTCCTGTGGAACCGCCTCACGCCCGGCAACCTCGGCCTCGAGCTGACCGCGCCGCTGGCGGCGCTCGCCGTCGGCAGCTTCATCTTCATCTCCTACGCGATCATCTTCAACGACGATCCCGGCCCGACCGGCGCCGACACGACGGCGATCGACATCGTCGACTCGATCCGCGTTGGCTGGCTCACCTCGGTCGAGAAGGTGTTGACGATGCTCGGCGCCGGCGTCGTGCTCGCGACCATCGCGTTCGTCGGTGGGATCGCGTTCTCGATGCGGCGCCACTACTCGGAGGCAGCGATCCTCGTCGCTTCGGCGATCTTCCTGCTGATCGGCGTGCACGAGTTCAAGGACATGATCGATCGGCCGCGGCCGGCCGGCGGGCTGGTCGACGCGGCAGGCTCCTCCTATCCGAGCGGGCACGCCGCCTACTCGGTCGTCTATGCATGGCTCGCGGTCGCGGTGACGCTGCGCCTGCGGCCGCGCTGGAGCGGCGGCACGGCGCTGCTGATCGGTGGCGTCGCGCTGACGGCGTTGATCGGCCTCAGCCGCGTCTACCTGGGCGTGCACTACCTGAGCGACGTGACCGGAGGCTGGGGCCTCGGGGTCTCCGCCTTCGCGATCATGACCGTGCTGTCCGTGATCGTCAGCCATATCCGGCAGAATCGTCGCGATGTCCCCTGAGGTACTCGTGTTCGGAGGCGCCGGGCTGATCAGCCTGATCGCTTTCACGACCCTGATCCTGGTACCGGCGATCGGCTCCTTCGGGCGCGGCTGGGAGAAGGCGACGGCCGTCGTCCTGTCGCTGATCGTGTTCGTCACCCTGATCGCGATCGGCATTGCGATCGGCTTTGCACTGATCTACTACTGGGACGACATCTCGCGCACGTTCGGCGGTTAGGGGCCCGGCAGGCCCGGCGCCGCCCGGCGCCGCCCGGCGTTGCCCCGGGTTTTCGATTCCCGGCCCCGGCCGTACTATTCCCCCGGTGGCAGCCAAACGCGGGGCAGACGTGCCTGTCGACAAGAGCGGCCCTGCGCCGTCAGGTAGCGGCCCCGCGAAGCGAGGCGGCCTCGAAGCCCTGTCCGAGGCGATCGAGTCCGGCGCCGGGCTGCCCGCCGTCGCCCGGGCCGCTGCCTCGGCGCTCGGGGCCAGCATCGCCCTGATCGACCGCTCGAGCACGGTGCTCGCGGTTGCCGCCGGCTCCAATGCCGAGGAGGAGAAGCTGCTCGCGGCCGAGAGCGGCGTCGAGACCGCCGAGCTGCGGGTAGCCGACGCGGTCGTCGGCGAGCTGCGAATCCGGCCCCGCGGCAAGGACGGCCTACCGCCGGCGACAGTGCGGATGGTGGCGACGCTGCTCGGCCTCGAGGTCGAGCGGGCGCGCGCGCCGGAGTGGGCCAGCGACGAGGCGGCTCACGACTTCGTCGAGGCCGTACTCCAGCGCCGCCTCACCGCCCCCGCCGACATCGCCGCGCGTGCCGGTGAGCTCGGCACCGACCTCAGCGCGGGAGCCGGCGTCGTCTACCTGCGTGCCCACCCTCAGGCGGCTCAGATCGGCACCTGGCGTGAGCGCGTCCTGATGCTGACCCTGCGCGCCGTCCGCGCCGGCGGCACCGGCGCCGTCGCCTACGCCTCCCACGACGAGCCCGGCGAGGCCGGGGAGGTCGCCGCGATCGTGCCCACCGCCGGCGTCGACGGCGTCGCCCGTGCCGCCGAGGAGGTGCAGAGCGAGCTCGCCGAGGCGCTCGGAGGCTTCAAGCTGACGGTCGGTTTCAGCCGCCACGCCGCCGGCCCCGCCGATCTCTACCGCGCCGGCAAGGAGGCACTGCTCGCCGTCAACGTTGGCGAGGCCGAGGGCCACTCGCCGCTCGCCTTCGAGGAGACCGGCTCCTACCGGCTGCTGCTACCGGCGATGAGCGAGGACCCGGGCGAGCTCGAGCGCTTCTACGGCGAGACCGTCGCGCCGCTGTCGGCCTACGACGAGCAGTACGAGACCGAGCTCGTCGCCACCGTCGAGGCCTATCTCGAGAACGACGGCAACGTCACCCCGACGGCAGAGACGCTCTTCACCCACCGCCACACGATCCGCTACCGGCTCGAGCGCGTCCGCGAGCTCTGCGGCCACGACCTGAGCTCGACCGAGGGCCGCGAGAAGCTCGGCCTCGGCCTCAAGGCGATGCGGGTCCTCGGCATCGCCGCCCCCCAGGGCCCGGCGATGGAGCAGCGACGCAAGCGGAGCGCGGGCGAGGAGTAGCGAGAGCCCTCTTTCCGGATTCCGGAGGGAGGAATCGAACCTCCGCCTTCAGGACCAAAACCTGACGGGCTGCCTGACTACCCCACTCCGGACCGTGTGAAAAGTGAGTCTAGGTCGGTATCCGGCCGCCCGATTCCGTCCGATCCAAATGCGAACATATGTTCGTGCCAAGGAGGCGGTTGATCGAGTTCTCGGAGGAGCAGCTCAGGGAGGCTGTCCGCAGGTCCTTCAGCTGGGCCGAGACGCTTCGGAACCTCGGCTACTGCCCGACCGGCGGGAATCCGCGGACCATCAAGAAGTACGTCGCGATCTGGGGAATCGACACCTCGCACTTCGATCCTGATGCCGCCAGGGATCGAGCGCTTCGGGAAAACAGCTTGAACAGGCCGATCGAGGAGATCCTCACCGAGCGATCCGTATACGCACGGGGCTCACTCAAGCGGCGGCTCTTTCGGGAGGGGATCAAGCAACGGATCTGTGAGATGTGCGGACAGGACGAGAACTGGCGCGGCGCCAGGATGTCGCTGATCCTCGACCACGTGAACGGTGTCCGGGATGACAATCGCCTCGAGAATCTCCGGATCGTCTGTCCGAACTGTGCGGCGACTCTTCCCACCCACTGCGGCCGAAGCCTGAAGCGACCGCTTATCCCCAAGCCCTGCGATCACTGTTCAACCGTCTTCGTTCCCGCTTACTACCGCCAACGTTTCTGCTCCCGGACGTGTGCCGGGTTCGCCAAGCGCAAGCGTGGAGCCCCGAAGCCGCATCTCCGCAAGGTCGAGCGCCCACCCTACGAACAGCTGCTTGGCGAGATCGAAGCGACCAGCTACCTCGCCGTCGGCCGCAAGTACGGGGTGTCGGACAACGCGGTACGCAAGTGGGTTCGCTGGTACGAGCTCGAGCGGGAACGGGCGGCTGAGGCCGGGTCGGAGGACGAGGAGGCGGCGTGATCGACCCGTCCCGGCGCCTTCCCGCCCTCGCTACCTCCCGACCGGCGGGGCGAGCAGGCGCGCGAGGCCGTCCTCGCCGGGATCGGGGATCGCGCAGGCGCCTGAGAGGCCGTGCAGCTCGACTGCCAGCGGGTCCCGGCCGAGCCGGCGGGCGATCGCGGCCAGTGGGCCGAAGAGCGCGGCCTGGACGGCGGCGGGAGGCTTGGTGAAGCGGATCGCGTCCCGGTACTCACGCGCTACTGCGGCGAGCCAGAGCGGTCCGGGGACGCCCTTTGCGTCGACGCGACCGAGCGCTCCCAGCGACCACAGCGCTTCGATCATCGAGACGAAGCGGGCGGCGGGGCGGCCGGGCGCGTCCGGCGTCGCGGTGACCTCGACTCGGACCTGTGCGATCCCGTCGCCTGCGTTCCACCAGTCGTGGGGGGTGCCGGCCGGGACCTCGACCCCTGCACTGCCCGGGGTCGCCAGCTGCTCCTCGCCGGCGATCAGGAGGCCGAGCTCGCCCGTTCGCACCTCAAAGCGCTCGACGAAGTGATCGTGGACGTGCTCCCGGGCGAGCGCCGCGCCGGGTCGCAGCCAGAGGTCGACCTCGATCTGCCGGCCGTCCGCGGCGGCCGCGGTGAGGTGTGCGATCTCGCCGGTTACCGGATTGTTGAACCAGGCGCCGGCCGCGGGGTCGGCCTGCGGAATGGGAGTGGAGCGTCGCACTGCAGTCGTCATCGGGCACCGCCTCGGGTGGAGTTATAGTTAGATCGTCTAATCATTATGGTTCGATCTTCTAACAAAAGTCAAGGGGAAGGCGAGATTCCTTCCGGCGACCGCTTCCTTCCTCGCCGGCAGCCGAATGGCACCGACAACTTCGGCAACCTCTTCCGCGACCCGACGCTGGCGGCGCAGCAGCTGATCGCGGAGGAGCTCGCGCGGGCCGGCTTCGCCGATCTGCGCCCGGCACTGCGTCGCCGTCGGCCAGCACATCGGCCCGGAGGGAACCCGCGTCACCGAGCTGGCCGAGCGCGCCTGGCTGACGAAGGCGACCGTGGTCCACGCCGTCGACGAGCTCGAGCGGCTCGGCTACGTCACCCGCGAGCCCGACCCCACCGATCGGCGCGCCAAGCTCGTCCTGGCGACTCCCCGCGCGCTCGAGGCCGAGCGCGTCGCGCGCGAGGCGATCGCAGACCTCCGGGATGCCTGGGCCGAGCTGGTCGGAGAAGAGGAGATGGACGCGCTCGAGGCCGGGCTGCGCCGCCTGCGCGCGGCTCTCTGGCCTCAGGACGAGGGCCGGTCGGCGGGTCGCGCGCAACCCTGACTACGATGCGGCGCGTGAGCGCGCCAACGGTCTTGATCATGGCCGCGGGTCAGGGCACGCGGATGAAGTCCGCCGTGCCCAAGGTCCTGCACCCCGTCTGCGGGAGAGCGATGGTCGTCTGGCCGATCGCCGCGGCGAAGGAGGCGGGGGCCGGGCGGATCGCGGTGATCGTCTCGCCCGACCGCGACATCTCGGGCGCGCTGCCCGCCGACATCGAGTTCGTCCCGCAGGAGGTCGCCGACGGCACCGGCGGCGCCGTCCGCGCCGCCAGGGCCGTGGTCGAGGAGTCGGAGACCGTGCTCGTGCTCAGCGGCGACGTGCCGCTCGTCTCGGCCGGGATGATCGAGGCGCTGCTCGCACAGCATGCAGAGACCGGCGCCGCCGCAACGCTCGTCAGCGCGATCCTCGACGAGCCCGGCTCCTACGGCCGAGTCGTCCGCGACGACGACGGCGGCGTCGTCAAGATCGTCGAGACCAAGGCGGTGGGCGACGCCACGAACGCCGAGCTCGAGATCAAGGAGATCAACGCCGGCATCTACGTCTTCGACGGGCCGGCGCTCGCCTCGGCCCTGGAGCGGATCTCCAACGACAACGCCCAGGGCGAGTACTACCTGCCCGACGTGCTCGATCCGATCCTCGCCGACGGCGGCAAGGTGCTGCCGTTCGTCTCCCACGACCCGAACGTGATCCTTGGCGTCAACTCGCGCGTCGACCTTGCGACCGTCGAGGCTGAGGCCCGGCGTCAGATCCTCGAGCGCCACATGCTCGCCGGCGTCACCGTCGTTGACCCCGGGTCCACCTGGGTCGACGTAGACGTCGAGATCGGCTCCGACGTCCGCCTCGAGCCCGGCTGCAACCTGCTCGGCACCAGCCGGATCGGCACCGGCACCGTCGTCGGGCCGCACACGACGATGATTGACGCGGAGCTCGGCGACGACTGCTCGGCGCCGCATTCGTATCTCGTCGAGTGCTCGGTCGCCGACCGCTGCCTGGTCGGCCCGTTCGCCTACCTACGCCCGAAGGCGCGGCTCGAGGAGGGCGCCAAGGCCGGCACCTTCGTCGAGATCAAGAACTCGGTGATCGGCGCCGGCACGAAGGTCCCGCATCTCTCCTACATCGGCGATGCCGACGTGGGGGAGGGCACCAACCTCGGCGCCGCCACGATCACCGCCAACTACGACGGCTACGTCAAGAACCGGACGAAGATAGGCCGCAACGTGCGGACTAGCGTCGACACGACGCTCGTCGCCCCGGTCGAGGTCGGCGACGACGCATACACTGGCGCCGGCTCGGTGATCACAGACGACGTGCCCGCGGGCGCGCTCGGAATCGCCAGGTCCCAGCAGAGCAACATCGAGGGCTACGCAGAGCGCAAGGCCGCGAAGCACGCCGACAAGGAGACCAGCGAAAGTTGAGCACGCTCGAGGACCGTCCCGGGGTCGACAGCTCGATCTCGCAGGACTACACGAAGCGCCTCATGGTCTTCGGGGGCCGCGCTTCCGGCGAGCTCGCGGCGCGGATCGCCCAGCGCCTCGACGTCGACCTCGGCCAGGTCGATCTACGCACCTTCTCCAACGGCGAGGTCTACTGCCGCTACAGCGAGTCGATTCGCGGCGCCGACGTGTTCATCGTCCAGTCGACCGCGGCCAACGAGAAGGCCGGGATGACGCCGAACGACGCGCTGATGGAGCTGCTCTGCATGATCGACGCGGCCCAGGGTGCCTCCGCCCACCGGATCATCGCCGTGATGCCCTGGTACGGCTACGCCCGCCAGGACAAGAAGTCGCAGCCGCGCGAGCCGATCTCGGCCCGGGTCGTCGCCAACATCCTCGAGGCGATCGGCGCCGACCGGGTCCTGACCATGGACCTGCACGCCGGCCAGGTCCAGGGCTTCTTCCAGGTGCCCGTCGATCACATGACGGCGATGCCGATGCTGACCCAGTGGTTCATCGACCAGCAGTTCGACGAGGACCTCGTGATCGTCAGCCCCGACGCCGGCCGCGTCAAGGTCGCGCGCAACTTCGCCCGCAAGGTCGGCTGTCACTGGGCGGTGATGGAGAAGGACCGGCCCAAGCAGCAGGTCGCGAAGATGGGCTACGTGGTCGGCGACGTCGAGGGCAAGACGGCGGTGCTGGTCGACGACATGATCGACACCGCCGGGACCCTCTGCGCGGCCGCCGAGACCGTGCTCCAGGCCGGGGCCGCGCGGGTGATTGCCTGCGCGACTCACGGCGTCTTCAGCGGGCCCGCCTTCGAACGGCTCCCCTACGAGAACTCGAAGATCGAGCGGATCGTCGTCACCGACACGATCCCGCTGGCCGACGGCGCCCCCGACAACATCACCGTGCTGTCGACGGCGCAGACCCTCGCCGACTCGATCCGCCGCATCTTCACCGACGACTCCGTGTCCGAGATCTTCGCCGGCGAGAACCAGCTCTTCTGACCTAGTGGCGGAGGCGGCCGGGGAACAGGGGCAGGTGGCGGAGGAGAGCGAGGCGCTCTCATCCGGCACGAAGATGGCCCTGCTCGCGATGGGCCTCGGCGTCTTCGTGATCGCCAACGACTTCACGGCCCTCGACGTCGCGCTGCCCGCGATCGAGAAGGACTTCAACGTCGACGTCGGTACGGCGCAGTGGGTCGTCAACGCCTACGCCCTGATCTTCGGGCTCGCGATCGTCACCGGCGGCCGGCTCGCCGACATGTACGGCCGCAAGAAGGTCTTCTTCATCGGCTCCGCGTTCTTCGCCGGCTTCTCGTTGCTCGGCGCGCTGGCGCCGTCGGTCGAGGTCCTGGTCGGCGCCCGGGTCGGCATGGGCATCGGCGGCGCTCTGATCTGGCCCGCGGTGCTCGGCATGACCTATGCGGAGCTGCCCGCCAGCAGGGCGGCGCTCGCCGGCGGCCTGATCCTCGGAGTGGCCGGGATCGGCAACGCGGTCGGGCCGCTGCTCGGCGGCGCCCTGACCGAGCTGATCAGCTGGCGCGCGATCTTCTTCCTCAACGTCCCGGTCGCCCTGATCGCGGTGCTCGTCACCGCCGCGAAGATCCATCAGGACGAGGACCTCCAGGACCAGCGCATCGACTACGCCGGCATGGCGACCCTCTCGGCCGGCCTGCTGCTCTTGCTCGTCGCGCTCGACCAGGCGACCGACTGGGGCTTCGGCGACCCGCGAATCGTCGCCATGTTCGCGGCATCGGTCGCGCTGATCGCGACCTTCGCCTGGATCGAGCCGCGTCTCGGCGAGCGGGCACTCGTGCCCGGCTCGGTGATGCGCAACGGCCCCTTCGTCGCCGCCTGCGTCTCGACCCTGCTGATGTCGGCGGTCTTCTTCGTGATCGTCGTCTACGTGCCGCAGTTCCTGATCAAGATCCTCGACTTCTCGGCGCTCGAGGCGGGGCTCGGCCTGCTGCCGATGATGGCGACGTTCGCGCTCACCTCGTTCTACTCGGCGACCCTGTACGAGCGCTTCGGGCCGCGCAAGGTGATCACCGCGGGCTGCGTGCTGCTCGTGGCCGGCACGCTGCTGCTCTCGTTCCTGTCGGAGTCGTCCGGCTACCCGTCGCTGGTCGTCGGCCTCTTCATCGTCGGCATCGGCGTCGGCCTCTTCTACTCGTCGATCACGACGGCCGCCGTCACCGCCCTACCGGAGTCGCAGTCGAGCCTCGCCGGCGGCATCGTCTACATGTTCCAGATCGCCGGCGGCGCGATCGGCCTCGCCGCGATCACGACCCTGTTCACCAGAGTCTCGGAGACGAAGCTGGCCTCCGAGGCCGCGGCCGCCGGGACGCAACTCACCGATCAGCAGACCTCGGTCCTGCACGGCGTCCTCGCCGGCAACGACGCCGCCCTCGACGCGCTCGCTTCGCTCAGCGCCGCCGCCCAGTCGGAGATCACGCAGATCGTGCGCGACTCGTTCGTCGCCGGGATCGACACCAGCCTCAAGGTCGTCGCCGCCTTCGCCTTCGCGGGGCTGCTCGTCGCCGTTCGCTACGTCGGCCGAGGCGGCACCGCCACGCCCACCGAATAGGGTGGACGGATGGAACGCCGGACGCTCGAGTGGTTCGACCTGCTCGGCCGCGCTCTGCTGTGGGCGGCCGCGATCGTGCTCCTGCTCTCGCTGATCGGGGCCGTCGCCGTCGCCGCGTCGGACTCCTCCTCGATCCCGTTCGCCGAGGACATCCAGCGTCAGGGCCGCGGGGTCTTCGCGATCGTCTCGATCGGCGGCGGTATCGCAGCCGCCGGCGTCCTCAGCGGCCTCGGCGCGATCGTTTCGATGATGGTCGCCGACCGCAAGGCCGCACTGCCTCCCGTAGCCGAGGACGAGCCGCCCGCCGGGGAGGCGCTGCCGTGATCGCCTCCGGCCGCGCCGGGTTGCGGCGCGTCGGTCACAAGGGCTCCGACGCGATCGTGCCCGGGAACACGATCGCGAGCTTCGAGCACGCCGTCGAGATCGGCGTCGAGATGATCGAGTTCGACGTTCTCCGCACGCCGCAGGGCGATCCCTCGATCCCCGAGGCCGAGCGGGCGCCGCTGGTGATCGCACACGACTGGCACGACGCGGCGGGCCGCAGCCCGCACACCCTCGACGAAGCGCTCGAGGCATTCACGCGGCCGCCTCTGGACAAGGTCGAGATCGACTGCGACCTGAAGCTCCCCGGCCGTGAGGACGAGCTCGTCGCCTCCCTCCGCAAGCACGGGCTCGTCGAGCGGGCGATGGTCTCGACCATGTACGTCGAAAGCCTCGTCGCGATCCGCGGTCTCGAGCCCGCCCTGCGGCGCGGCTGGACCTACCCGAAGGTGACGCGTCCCTGGGACCGCAAGCCGATGGCGAAGCCGGCGGTGCTGGCGGCGCTGGCGCTGATGCGACTGCGCTTCCCCCGCGTCGTGCACCGCGGCGTGGCAGCCGTCGACGCGGCCGCGATCTGGGTCTTCCACCCGCTGATCACGCCTGCGCTTGCCCGCCGCACGCGTGAGCTGGGCGTCGAGCTGATCGCCTGGACGGTCGACGATCCGGCCCGGATCGCGGAGCTCCGGAAGATCGGCGTCAACGGGATCTGCAGCAACGATCCGCGTCTACTCGCCGCGCGGCCGCAGGACGGCTATCCTGCCGTGCCCAATGGCTTCAGGTAGACCCACATTCAAAGTTTCGAAGCGCACCGACTTCGGTTCGCGCACCGCCCGCAGACTGCGCCGCGAGGGGCAGGTCCCCGGCGTCGTCTACACCTCCGGCGAGGAGGCGCGGCCGTTCCAGGCCGACGCCCACACGATTGCCCTCTTCCTGGCCGAGGGGCACGCGCTCTTCGACCTCGAGATCGACGGCGAGGGCGCCGTCCCGGTCGTCGTCAAGGAGCAGCAGAAGCACCCCGTTCGCGGTGAGCTCGTGCACCTCGACTGCCAGCAGGTGGACCTCGACATCGCGATCCAGGCTGACGTCAGCCTTGAGCTCGTCGGTACCGACGACGCCCCCGGGGTCAAGGAGGGCGGCATCCTCGAGCACGTCACCCGCGACATCACCGTCGAGGCGCTGCCGACCGCGATCCCGGACGTGCTCACCCACGACGTCTCGGCGATGGTGATCGGCGACACGATCCAGCTTTCGTCGGTCGAGCTGCCCGACGGCGTCACGCTCGTCGCTGACAACCCGGACGAGATCACCGTCGCAACGCTGAACCCGCCGCGAATCGTCGAGGAGGAGACCGAGGTCGAGGAAGAGACCGAGGTCATCGGCGAGGCCACCGAGGGCGCCTCCGACGAAGGCAGCGACGCCTCCGAGGGTGGCGACGAGGGCGGCGACGAGAGCGGCGACGAGGGCTAGGCCCGGCCTGTGCGCCTCCGCCGTCGCCACCGCGCCGGCGAGGAGGTGGGCGCCGAGCCGGATCCTGCGATGGACGCGCTGATCGTCGGCCTCGGCAACCCCGGCGCCAAGTACGCCGGGACCCGTCACAACGCCGGCTTCGACGTCGCGGCCCTGCTCTCCGAGCGCTGGTCGCTGCCGCAGGCGAAGAAGAAGTTCGGCGGCCTGGTCACGGACGGCCACACCGGCCCGGGCGGCCCGCGCGTGGCGATCCTGCTCCCCCAGACCTTCATGAACGAGTCCGGCAGCGCCGCCGGGCCGGCACGCGGCTCCTTCGGCCTCGGCCTCGATCGCGTCATTGCCCTGCACGACGAGATCGACATCCCGTTCGGCGAGGTGCGGACGAAGCTCGGCGGCGGCGTCGCCGGGCACAACGGCCTCAAGAGCCTCGACCGCGGTCTCGGCTCGCGCGACTTCTGGCGAGTCAGGATCGGCGTCGGCCGGCCGGAGTCGACCGATCCCGAGATCGTCTCGCGCTGGGTCCTGGGCCGCTTCAGCGAGAGCCGTGACGACGTCCGCGCCCTGTTCGAAGCCGCCGCCGACGAGACCGAGCGCCTGATCGAGCGCATCACCGCCCCCCAAGAGCTCAAAGCCCCCGAGGGCCTGCAAGGAGAAGAACGATGAGTGAACTGACCCGCTACTTGGTCGACCCCCACGGCGTCGCGCTGCTGCAACTCGACCGGCCGCAGAGCCGCAATGCGATCAACACGCCGATGCTCGAGGAGCTGCTCGGACATCTGGCGACCGCGCGCAGCGACGAGAACGTGCGCGTGCTCGTGATCTCCTCGACCGACCACATGGGTCTCTCTGCAGGCGCCGACGTCAAGGAGGACCTCGACAAGGCCGGCGCCGTCCGCAAGATGGAGCTGTTCGCGCGCCTCTACGACGAGGTCGTCGCCTTCCCGCGGCCGACGATCGCCGCCTGCCACGGCGCCTGCGTCGGCGGTGGCGCCGAGATCGCCGTCGCCTGCGACCTCCGCGTCGGAGGCTCGAACATGCGGCTCCGCTTCCCAGGGGCGGCGCTCGGCGTCCCGGTCGGGCCGGCTCGCCTCGTCACCCTCTGCGGTCTCTCGGTCGCCAAGTACTGCCTGCTGACCTCGAAGGAGATCGACGCCGAGATGGCGCTGCGCTGGGGCCTCGTCCACAAGGTCGCGCCGGCGGCGGCGACCGAGGAGGCGGCGCTGACCCTCGCCTCGCACATGGCGACGATGCCGCCTGAGTCGCTGCAGACGATCAAGTTCATGCTGCACGAGTGGGACGACGTCGTCGGCCGCTCGAAGGTCGAGGGCGAGGGCCAGATTCAGTGGCAGGCAGAAGGCGAAGGTCTCGGCTACCGCGACCGCGACTGACGGCGGGCCAGGTGCGCCGATGCCGGCGTCCCCGCTCGCTCACGTGGCTCCGCCACTATCGCTCGCGGCTCCTTGGCCTCGACGCTCCTGACCTCGCCGTAAGCCGCGGTAGTGACGTGGATTTGGGCGGCTTGATCCGTTTCCTAAGATCGGTGGGGCGGGACCCGGTCCCGTCACCTGTCCTGTCCTGCCCCGAGTTTGTGCTTTTCGTATGAGCCTTCGACCGCTGATTTCGCTGGTTGCCGAGCAGAAGCCTCTGCTCGCGCTCGGCGCTGCGGTGGCGGCCGGCGAGCAGCCCGCCGCCCACATGTCGGCGGGCGTGCGGCCGTTGCTGCTTGCGGCGCTGGCCGAGGATCCGGCGGCGCTCGGGGATCGGCCGGTCCTGTTCGTGACCGCGGACGATCGCTCCGCGCGCGACATGGCGCGCGAGCTCGGCGCCTATCTCGCCCCGCGCCGCGTCCGCTACTACCCCTCCCGCGGCACCGGCTACGAGTCGCACCTGGCGCCGCCGCCGCATCTGGTCGGCCTGCGGATCGCGGCGCTCGACGCGTTGGCGGGGGACGGGGAGGAGGACGAGACGGGCACCCCGGTGGTCGTCGCCAGCGCCGTCGCGCTCGCCGAAGCCGTCCCCGACGCCTCGCTGCGACCGGCCGGCTTCGTGCTCCACAAGGGCGAGGAGGTCGACCTCGACGACGTCGCCGAGCTGCTTGCGGGGGCCGGCTACGAGCGCGTCGAGCAGGTCGAGGACCGCGGCCAGTTCGCGGTTCGCGGCGGCATCCTCGACGTCTTCGGTGCGACCGAGGACGCGGCCGCCCGGCTCGAGCTGTTCGGGGACGAGATCGAGTCGATCCGTTGGTTCTCGACCTTCACCCAGCGCTCGCTCGGCGACGCCGAGCGGGTCGAGCTCGACCCCGCCGCCGAGATCGACCCCGACCACCGGCTGCTGGCGGAGGCTGCGCTGGAGTCCGCCGGCGAGGACGGCGAGGCGCAGCAGCCCCTGGCCGAGCTGCTGCCGACCGAGCAGTTCTCGCCTTTCCTGGAGCTGATCGCCGACGACGTCAGGGTCGTGGTCGCGACCGAGGAGGACCTCGAGGGCGCCCTCGACGACCACCTCACCGATGTCCGTGCGGCGATCCACGACGACGACGTAGCCGCCCTCTACGTCGAGGTATCCGAGCCCCTGAACGAACGCGCCGTGCTGACCGTGAGCTCGCTCGAGGCCGAGCGCGAGCACTCGTTCCGGGCCTCGACCCCGGTCAGCGCCGCCCGCAGCCTCGGTGAGGCCGAGGGCGAGCTCGAGAAGCAGATCCGCTCCGGATACGTGACTGTCGTCGCCTTCGAGCGGATCGGCGAGGCCGAGCGCGCCCGCTACTCGCTCGACCGGATCACGCCGGCGATGCTCAGCGACGCCGGCCGCAAGCTCTCCGCCGACCCCGCCGTCCACTTCGCCGAGGCCTCGATCCAGGAGGGGTTCGTCTCTCCGGCCCTGAAGCTCGCCGTGATCCCGCAGCGGCGCCTCGTCCATCGCCGGCGCGCCGAGGCTCCAGCGCCGACCCGGGGCCGGCTCGCGAGCATCGGCGACCTCAGCGTCGGCGAGCACGTCGTTCACGAGGACCACGGCGTCGCCCGCTTTACCGGATTCGATACCCGCACCGTCGCCGGCATCACCCGCGACTACCTCGACCTCGAGTACCGCGGCGGCGACAAGGTCCTCGTCCCGGCCGAGCAGCTCGCGAAGATCACGCGCTACGTCGGCGGCGGCGATTCGCCGGAGCTCTCGAAGCTCGGCGGCAAGCGCTGGAGCAACCTGAAGACGCGGGCCCGCCGGGCCGCGCGCGAGATGGCCGGCGAGCTGCTCAACCTCTACGCCGAGCGCCAGGCCCGCCGCGGCCACATGTTCAGCCCCGACGGCGAGTGGCAGCTGCGGCTCGAAGAGTCGTTCCCCTACCGGGAGACGGCCGACCAGCTCGAGGCGATCGAGGCCGTCAAGGCGGACATGGAGTCCGAGCGTCCGATGGACCGGCTGATCTGCGGTGACGTCGGCTACGGCAAGACGGAGGTCGCGATCCGCGCTGCCCAGAAGGCGCTCTCCGACTCCAAGCAGGTGATGGTGCTGGTGCCGACGACGATCCTCGCGACCCAGCACCTCGGCACCTTCCGCGAGCGCATGCGCGACTTCCCCTACGAGATCGAGATGGTCTCTCGGCTGCGTAGGCCGGCCGAGGTCAAGGACGCCCTCGCGCGCTTCGCCTCCGGCGAGCTCGACATCCTGATCGGCACCCACCGCCTGCTCTCACGCGACGTTCGCGCCAAGGACCTCGGCCTGCTCGTGATCGACGAGGAGCAGCGCTTCGGGGTCAAGCAGAAGGAGCTGCTGCGCCAGTTCAAGCTCAAGGTCGACGTGCTCTCGATGTCGGCGACACCGATCCCGCGGACGATGCAGATGAGCCTCGCCGGGATCCGCGACATCTCCGTGATCGAGACGCCGCCCGAGGGCCGCCGACCGGTCCGCACCTACGTCGGCCCCTATGACGAGGACCTGGTCAAGACGGCGATCGAGCGCGAACTCAGCCGCGACGGGCAGGCCTTCTTCCTCCACAACAGGGTCGAGACCCTGCACGAGACCGCCGAGCGTCTGCGCGCCCTGGTCCCTGGCGCTCGCTTCCTCGAGGCGCACGGCCAGCTCGACGAGGGCGAGCTCGAGAAGACGATGATCGGCTTCCTGCGCGGCGAGGCGGACGTGCTCGTCGCGACGACGATCATCGAATCGGGCCTCGACGTGCCGGCCGCGAACACGCTGATCGTCGAACGCGCAGACCACCTCGGCCTCGCCCAGGCGTACCAGATCCGCGGCCGGGTCGGCCGCTCCCGGGAGCGCGCCCACGCCTACATGCTCTACCCCTCCGAGGAAGGGGTGACCAGGGAGGCCGCGGCGCGCCTCGCGACCCTCTCCGACCACACCGAGCTGGGCTCCGGCTTCCGGATCGCGATGCGCGATCTCGAGTTGCGCGGCGCCGGTGACCTGCTCGGCTCGGAGCAGTCGGGCCACGTCGCCGCGGTCGGCTTCGAGCTCTACGTCGAGATGCTCGACGAGGCGGTCGAGGCGCTGCGGTCCGCCGACGGCGCCGAACGCAGCGAGTCGGAGGTCCGCGTCGACGCTGACGTCTCCGCCTACGTCCCCTCGGACTACATCCCCTACGAGGCGGCCAAGATCGACGTCCACCGGCGGATCGCCGGCGCCCGCCGCCCCGGTGAGCTGCGCGCCCTCGGCGACGAGCTGCGGGACCGCTTCGGGCCGCTGCCGGCGTCGGTCGAGGCGTTGTTCGCCGTCCAGCGCGCCCGGATCGAGCTCGCCCGCGAGTCCGCAACCTCGCTCAGCATCCGCGGCGGCCGCATCATCGCCTCCGGCCTCGAGCTCGACTCCGAGCGCGTCGGCGGCATCCGCAGCCGGATCGAGGAGGCGATCTACTCCTCGCGGGAGGGGACGCTCAGCCTCCGGGTCCCCGATGGGGCCGACGCCGAGGAGCCCCGGATCGCTGCGCTCGAGGCGCTCACCGAGGCGATCTCGGCCTCGCGCGAGACCGCGGTCGCCGAGCCCGTCTGAGCGCCAACCGCCGGTCGGCCGTCCCGGCGCCGTCACAGGCGTCGGGCTCGCGATCCGCTCCCGCTATTGTCCCGGCCCGTGAACTCACTCACACGGTCGAAGAAGCGGGTCGTCGCAGCCGTCCTCGCGCTAGCCCTGGTAATCGCGGTCGGGCTCGTCGCTGCGACGAGCGGCATCGCCCGGCCCGGGGTCCCCAGCGACGCCGTCGCGATCGTCGACGACATCGACGACGGCACGGTCACCGACGCCGACTACCAGCGGGGTCTCGAGCAGTCGGCCGCCCGGCTCGGCCTGAAGGAGGTGCCGCCGCCGAGCGACCCCCAGTTCGCGCAGCTCAACGACGAGACCATGCAGGGGCTCCTGCTCGCGATCTGGGCCGAGGGCGAGGCCGCGGATCGCGGCATCGAAGTCACCGAAACCGATGTTCAGGCCGAGCTCGACGACATCCAGAAGAGCTTCAAGGACGAGGCGGAGTTCGCCAAGGTCGTGGAGCAGTCGAAGTTCTGCACCGAGGAGGAGATCGCCGGCGACACTCCCCCCGCCCAGTGCGAGGACGTGATCAACCAGGCGCGCCTGCTCGCCCTGCAACGTGAGCTCTCGGCTGCCTTCGCCGCCGAGCCGACCGTCACCGACGACGAGATCGAGGACTTCTACGACGCCAACATCGAGAGCTTCAAGACCCCGGCCACGCGCGACGCGCGGGTGATCCTGAACGAGGACGAGAAGCAGATCGAGGCGGCCCAGGCTGAGCTCGAAGGGCTCGCTGCCGACGACCCCGATTTCGACAAGGCCTGGAAGGCGGCCGCGAGGAATTACTCGCAGGACGCGGCCTCCAAGGACCGTGGCGGCCTGCTCGAGGGCCTCGTCGAGGGCCAGGGCGATCCGCAGCTCGACCAGCAGGTCTTCAGCGCCGAGGTCGGCCAGCTCGTCGGGCCGTTCGAGACCGACCGCGGCATCTACCTGGTTCAGGTCACGAAGGAGACTCCGGAGACGGTGCAGCCGCTCGACGAGGCCTCCGCCGCGATTGAGCAGCAGCTCGTCTCCGCCCGCCAGCAGGCACAGCAGACCGACGTCCAGAACGACTTCATCGAGAAGTGGAAGGCGCGGACGCAGTGCATCGACGAGGTGAGGATGCAGTTCTGTGACGGCTTCGTTCCGCCCGAGGCGGAGACCGTGCCCGGTCAGCCGCCGGCCGCCGAGCCCGCCCCGGTGAACCCGAACAGCCCGATCGAGCCCGGGACCGCGACGCTCTCGATCGACGGCACCACGGTGACCGGCGCTCCGCAGGGACCGCAGCTTCCCGTCCCCGAGGCAGCGGCAGCCGCCGGCGCCCTGCCCGAGGGCGCGATTCCGGTCGGCCCCGACGGCGCGCCCGTCACCCCCTGACCGGTCTGTCGGCCTCGTGAGCCCAGACCCCGCCGAGCCGAGCGCCGGGGAGGTCGAGGCCGCCGCGCGCTCCGCCGCCGCAGTTGGGCGCCTCGACGAGATCACCCGACTGCTGCGCCGCGAATGCCCCTGGGACCGCGAGCAGGACGAGCGCTCGATCGTCCCGCACACGGTCGAGGAGGCCTACGAGCTCGCCGACGCCGCCGCCTCCGGCGATGACGCAAAGCTCCTCGACGAGCTCGGCGACGTGCTCTTTCAAGTCCACTTCCTCAGCCTCCTGCTCGAGGAGCGGGGGGCCGGCGACATGGGCGACGTCGCCACGCAGATGATCGAGAAGCTCGTCCGCCGGCATCCGCACGTGTTCGGCGAGGCGCAGGTCGAAGGCGCCGGCGAGGTGCTCAGCAACTGGGACCGGATCAAGCGCGAGAAGGAGGGCCGGGAGGGCCTGTTCGCCGACGTGCCGGAGAACCTGCCGGCGCTCCTGCACGCCCGCAAGCTCCAGCGCCGCGCCGCCAACAGAGCGCCCGAGCGGGCGGCGCTCGGCGTCGTCTCCGGCCCCGACGCCGGCGCGACCATCGACGCGCTCGAGCCGCTGCTCGGGGAGCTGCGCGAGCTCGCCGGGCGCGGCGCCGACGGCTCCCCCGGGGCCGCGCCCGGCGACCGGGACGCCGTTGATCGGGCGCTCGGCGAGCTCCTGTTCGCGGTCGTCGACCTCTCGCGGCGCCTGCGGAGCGACCCGGAGCTGGCGCTGCGTTCTGCCTCGGCCCGGTTTCGGGATTCCGCGGAGGAGTCGTCCGGCCAGTCGTGACAAACTGCCGCCTCCCATGCCAGCGATCAGCAACATCCACGCCCGCCAGATCCTCGACTCCCGGGGTAATCCCACGGTCGAGGTGGAGGTAGACCTCGAGAGCGGCGTCCGCGCCCGCGCAGCCGTCCCCTCCGGCGCGTCGACCGGAGAGTTCGAGGCCACCGAGCTCCGCGACGGTGGCGAGGCCTGGGGCGGCAAGGGCGTCACCGGCGCCGTCGCCAACGTCAACGGCGAGATCGTCGACGCTATCTGTGGTGCGATCGCCACCGATCAGGAGGCGATCGATCGGATGCTGATCGAGCTCGATGGCACCCCGAACAAGTCGCGGCTCGGCGCCAACGCGATCCTCGGCGTCTCGCTTGCCGTCGCCCGCGCCGCCGCCGAGTCGACCGGCGTACCGCTCTACCGCCACGTCGCCCGCCTCTACACG
Organism: uncultured Solirubrobacterales bacterium; assembly: GCA_963793415.1. Classification (GTDB taxonomy): domain Bacteria; phylum Actinomycetota; class Thermoleophilia; order Solirubrobacterales; family 70-9; genus CAXMST01. The sequence continues at coordinate 1,191,421 of CAWCAC010000002.1, forward strand.
GGGGATCAGGAGGCCGAGCCCACCGTCCTGCCGGTGCCGATGATGAACGTGCTCAACGGCGGCTCGCACGCCGACAACTCGGTCGACTTCCAGGAGTTCATGGTCGTGCCGGCGGGCGCCTCCAGCTTCGGAGAGTGCCTGCGGGTCGGCACCGAGGTCTTCCACGCGCTGAAGAAGCACCTCCATGAGCACGGGCTCGCGACTGCCGTCGGCGACGAGGGTGGCTTTGCCCCCGACCTGCCCTCGAACGAGGCCGCGCTCGAGGCGCTGGTCGCCGGCATCACTGCCGCGGGCTACGAGGCCGGCAAGGACGTCTTCATCGCACTCGACCCGGCGACGAGCGAGATCTTCGAGGGCGGCAGCTACGTGCTCGAGCACGAGAACCGCAGCCTCAGCGGCGCCGAGCTCGCCGACTACTGGGCCGACAAGGTCGACCGCTACCCGATCATCTCGATCGAGGATGGCATGGACGAGGAGGACTGGGACGGCTGGAAGTCGCTGACCGACGCGATCGGCGATCGTTGCCAGCTCGTCGGCGACGACCTCTTCGTCACCAACCCCGAGCGTCTCGGCCGCGGCATCGACATCGGCGTCGCCAACTCGATCCTCGTCAAGGTCAACCAGATCGGCACCCTGACGGAGACGCTCGAGGCGGTCCGGATGGCCCGTGCCGCCGGCTACAGCGCCGTCATGTCACATCGCTCCGGTGAGACCGAGGACACGACGATCGCCGACCTCGCCGTCGCCACCGGTTGCGGCCAGATCAAGACCGGAGCGCCGAGCCGCTCCGATCGCGTCGCCAAGTACAACCAGCTGCTGCGGATCGAGGAAGAGCTCGGCGCGAGCGCCACGTTCCCGGGTCTGAGCGCCTTCACGGGGCGGTAGGGCCAGCGGTCGGCGCGCCCCCGGCGGGCGCCCAGAACACCAGTTCGCCTTTGTGCAAGCCGTTTTTCAGGGGGAGGGGCGGAAGGCAAGAGGACGACGGCGTCGAAGTTCCGGGGTGTGAGCGCCACGACCGTCCGTTCTCGCCGCCGCTACAAGGCGCGCGTCGCACCCCGAACCGGTGCAGGGCGGACGACCGCGAGCCGGATCCAATGGGATCGGGTCGCCCGGATCGCGCTCGTGCTGGTGCTGTTCGCGGTGCTGCTCTCCTACGTGAAGCCGGTGATCAACCTCGTCGGCAACTGGCAGGAGTCGAAGACTGCCACGGAGCGGCTCCATGAGCTCCAGGCAGAGAACGCGCAGCTCGAGAAGCGGGCGAAGATGCTGAACACGCCCGCGGCCGCGATGCGCGAGGCGCGTAAACTCGGCATGGTCGCTCCTGGCGAGCAGGCATACAAAATCACCGGCCTCAAGTAACCTGTCGGCGGTCGGCGCCGTCTGACGCTGCGCCATACGCCACCCACTCGGGCCTTATGTGGCTCCGCCACACCGCGGCCCTCGCGTGCGGCGTCTGGCTTGGTCAGACGACGCCTCCGGGCTTTGCTGGCGCTCCTGCAACTCTTCTCTGCTGACTATGGAAACTGCACTCGACATCGAGGCGGCACTCGACCGCGCCGACGACTCTGACGTCTTCAACCCGCCGCCGCTGCTGTTCGTCGGCGGCACCGGTCGTTCCGGCACGCACGTCGTCGCCAAGATCCTCAACAACCACAGCCACTTCCGCAAGGTTCCGAATGAGGCCCGCTTCCACACCGACCCGGGAGGCATTCCCGACGTGCTCGCCGGCCGCACCAGCCCCGAGCTCTTCGTCTGGCGCCTGCGCCACCACTGGTACCGCAACTTCGAGCCGGCCCGGCTCTCCCTGCGCGGCCTCCACCGCTACGTCCCGCGGCGGCGGCTGGATGCGGCCTCGGACGCCTTTCTGCGGCGTTTCGAGGACGAGCCCGAGGCGGCCTGCCGGCAGCTCTTCTTCGATCTGCTCTGGCCGCTCGCGGCCGAGGAGGCGAAGGCGGGGCTGATCGAGCAGAGCTGCGACGTCGTCGCCGAGGCCCCGACCCTCGGCCGCCTCTTTCCGGAGGCCAGGTTCATCCACGTCGTCCGCGACGGCCGCGACGCTGCCGCCTCGCGGGTCGGCCAGGCCCGCTTTCTGACCTACCCACGCTCGATGGCACAGGGCCTCGAGTGGTGGGACGCGCGCATCCGCCGGATCGACGCCGGCGTCCGCGGGGTCGAGGGCGGCCGCGTCTACGCCGTCAGCCTCGACGAGCTCGTCGGCGGCGATCGCCGCCGCACCTACCGGCTGATGCGCCGCTTCGCCGGCCTCCGCAACGAGGACGCGATGCTCGACTACTTCCAGGGCCGAGTCAAGGACCGCAACGCCCACATGGAGCGCTGGCGCGCGAGCGTGCCGGAGCGCCGCCAGGCCGAGATCGACGAGCGCTACCGCGAGATCCTCGGCCGGATGCAGCTCGACGGCGTCCACTGCGCCGACCTGCTGTTGCGGGTCTACGAGGAACGCAAGGGGACGAGCGCCTGATGGGCGCTTCGAACGAGATCCTGCCCCCGCGGCCGGAGAACCCGGACCTGATCTTCATCGGCGGCACCGGCCGCTCGGGCACGCACGTGCTCTCGCACCTGCTCAGCAGCCACTCGCACTACGCGCGCGTGCCGATCGAGTGCCGCTTCCACTGCAACCCGCAGGGCTTCCCGGATCTGCTCAGCGGACGCGTCGACGCCGAGACCTTCCTCAAGAAGCTGAAGAAGTTCTGGTGGCGACGGATCCGCGCCGGCGAGGTGGCGCCGGTCGTCGCCAAGCGCCTCGCCTTTGGCCGCAAGGTTCGCGGCCTGCACAAGATCGTGCCCCAGGAGCGCTTCGACGCCGCCGTCGCCGAGTTCGAGTCGACCTACCCGCTCGACCTCGAGGACGCCTGCCGCAACCTCTTCCTCGACCTGCTCTGGCCGCTGACCGCCGAGCAGGGCAAGCCGGGCCTGACCGAGATGAGCTGCTTCACGATCGCCGAGAGCCCGACCCTGCAGCGCCTGTTTCCCGAGTCGAAGCTGATCCACACGGTCCGCGACGGGCGCGACGCCGGCTCCTCGAAGGTCTCCAAGCGGCAGAAGCGCTCGCACCCGCGCGACGGCTTCGAGGGCCTGCGCTGGTGGGAGGGGCGGCTGCGCAACATCGAGCGCGGCGTCAACGGGCTCAACGACCGCTCGAAGCTGCTCTGCGTCTCCCTCGATGACCTCGTCGCCGGCGACCGCGAGGGCGTCTACAGGGAGATCCTCGAATTCACCGGTCTCGAGGAGGAGCCCGGCATGCGCGAGTTCTTCGACGGCGAGATGAGCGCCGGCGCGGCCCACAAGGAGCGCTGGCGCGAAGGCCTGACCACTGAGCAGCAGGCCGACCTCGTGCGCGAGTACGAGAAGACGCTCGACCGGCTCGAGCGCGAGAACTTCCACTGCGCCGGCGTCCTGCGGGCGGCGTACGAGCGCCAGCCGGCGTGAGCGGCGACACCGGCACGATCGGCTCGTCCGATGCGCCGGAGCCGATCTTCATCGGCGGCACCGGCCGCTCCGGCACGCACGCCGTCGCGCGTCTGCTCGGTCGCCACTCCCAACTCGCCGACGTGCCGATCGAGGCACGCTTCCATTGCAACAAGCGCGGCCTGCCCGACCTGATCGAAGGACGCGTGACGCTGGCCGGCTTCATGGCGAAGCTGCGCGGGTTCTGGTGGCACCGCGTCCGCGTCGACGGTCGCCCACGCGGGCTCTACAACCTGCACCGCCGGGCCGACTTCGACTCCGCCTGCGAGCGCTTCGAGGGGGCCTATCCCGACGACCCGATCGGCGCCTCCCGTCGGCTCGTGCTCGACCTGCTCGGGCCGGTCGCCGAACGTGCGGGCAAGCCCGGCCTGGTCGAGATGTCGTCGCACAACGTCAAAGAGGCGCAGACGCTGCTGCGCCTGTTCCCGCGGGCGCGGGTGGTCCACGCGCTCCGCGATGGCCGCGACTCCGCGACCTCGGTAACCGGCAAGACCTGGGGGCCAGACAGTGTCGTCCGCGGTATCGACTGGTGGGCGGCCCGCCTGCGCGACATCGAGCGCGGCGTTCGCTGGGAGGAGGACGGCGCCCCCTACCGGATTCCGGCCGATCGCTTTCGCGTCGTCCTGCTCGACGACCTCGTCGGCCCCGATCGCGACCGCGTCTACGCCGAGCTGCTGGCCTTCGTCGATCTCTCCGACGAGGACGGGATCCATTCGTTCTTTGAGACCTCGGTCACAGCCGAGGCTGCTCACGCGGGCCGTTGGCGCGACGAGATCGGCCCCGTCGGCCGCGCCCGGGTCGCCCGACGCTACAGGCGCGCCGTCGCCGAGCTCGAGCAGCAGGGCAATCACGCCGCACCCATGCTGAGAGCGGCCCTCGACCGCGAGGCGGTGCCGGCGTGAGCCGGCGCAAGGCCGGCCGCAAGGTCCTGTTCGCGACCAGCAACGGGACCGGGCTCGGGCACCTGAACCGGGCGATGTCGATCGCCCGCCGGCTGCCGGACGGGATCGAGCCCGTCCTGTTCACGCTCTCGCAGGCGGTACCGGCCGTCGTCGAGGCCGGTTTCAGGGTCGAGTACTTCCCGTCCTACCGCCGGCCGGCCTCCGGCTCGGACTGGCAGTGGAACCTGCGGCTGCGGCGGCGGCTCGAACGGCTGCTCGCCGACGAGCGCCCGGACGCGGTCGTCTTCGACGGGGTCCACCCCTACCGGGCGCTGACGCACGTGCTCTCCGCCTCCGGCGCGCCACGCTCGGTCTGGTGCCGGCGACCGATGTGGAACCCGCAGACGCCTGCCGCGCCACTGACCCGCACGGGCGCCTTCGACGCGGTCCTCGAGCCCGGCGAGCTCGCCGCCGAGGCCGACGAGGGCCCGACCGTCGCGCGGCGCGGCGAGGCGGAGCGCGTCGCTCCGATCGTCTACCTCGACCCCGGCGAGTTGCTGAGCCGGCGTCAGGCCGCGCGTGAGCTCGGCCTCGACCCGGCGCGGACCACGGCGCTCGTCAACCTCGGTCAGGGCGGTGCCACCGACCGGGCTGTGGGTCGGGTGCTGGCGCGCCTCGCGGACGAGGCCGACCTGCAGATCGCGGCGCTGCAGTCGAGCATCGGCGGCGGGCTCGAGGTCCCCGAGGGCGTCGTCCGCCTCGATGCGACCTTCCCGATGAGCCGCTACTTCCACGCCTTCGACATCGCCGTCGCCGCCGCCGGCTACAACGCCTTCCACGAGCTGATCGCCTTCGGCGTCCCGACGCTGTTCGTGCCGATGCCCCGCAACACCGACGATCAGGCCGCGAGGGCGCGCTGGGCCGCCGAGGCGGGCATCGCCCGTGCCGTGACCGGCCCCGAGGACGAGGCGCTCTCCGCCGAGCTCGAGCCGCTCCTGGACGAGCGGGCGCGGACGAGGATGCGCGAGGGGTGCGAGCGCGTCTGGGACGAGAACGGCGCCTTCGCCGCCGCCGAGCTCGTCGCCGGGCTCGCCAGCGGCGAGCGCAAGCCGGGCGGCGCCCGCGCCGTGCGCCGCCGCGGAGGCTTCAACCGCTGGTGGCGCTACTCGAGCCACCCCGTCGGCCCGAGCCTGCCGCTGGCGCTCGCGCTCACCGCCCGCGACCTCGGCGGCAACCCCGAGCGCCGGCGTCCGAAGGGCGTCGTCTACGCCCTCGGGCAGCCGGAGGAGGACTTCGAGGCCGAGCTGGCCGCGGCGGTCGACTCGCTAGATGTGCCGCGCGGGCGGGTGATGGTGATCACCGACTCGCTCGACTTCGCGGTGCTGCGGCGTCTCGGCGTCGCCTTCCAGCGGGTCCCGACCGCACCAGAGCTTGGCCTCGACTTCGACGATCCCGCCTATCGCCGCCTGCTCGACGAGCGCTTTGACGAGGCGATGTCGCCGTGGCACGGCAAGTGGCCGATGCGACGGATCGGAACCGGCAACGCGATCCTCCGCGAGGAGGCCGCCGCCGCGACCGGGGGCTCGGCCGCCGAGGCTCCCGCACGCGGGCGGGACGGGGACGGTGACGCGTGAACCGCCGCGAGCCTTCGCTACCCTCCACGGCACCTATGGAGGCGCCGGTTCCGACTGAGTCGTCTGCCGGCAAGCGGGGAGCCGCCGGTTCGACGGAGCTCACACGTGCGCGAGGCGATGGCTCGCGCGATCTGACGATGCCGAATCTGATCATCATCGGGGCGCAGAAGTGCGGGACGAGCGGGCTCCACTACTACCTCGGGCTGCATCCGGAGGTGTCGATGTCGACGCCGAAGGAGCTCAACTACTTCATCGCCGAGCGCAACTGGGGCCGGGGGCCGGAGTGGTACTCCCGCCACTTCGATCCCGCCGCCCGCTGCCGGGGCGAGTCCTCGCCGAACTACACGGCCTTCCCCCAGCACATGGACGTGCCGGAGCGAATGTCGGCGGTGCTCCCGGACGTGCGGCTGATCTACATCGTCCGTGACCCGCTCGAGCGGATCGCCGCCCACTACGTGCACAACTTCGCCAAGCGGCGTGAGAAGGGCGACCTGCGCGAGACCCTGCTGCACCCGAACACCTCCTACGTCTCCCGTAGCCGGTACTTCACGCAGCTGCAGCGCTTCCTCGACCACTACGACCGCGAGCAGATCCTCGTGATCGAGAACAACGACCTGCGTGAGGATCGCGCCGAGACTCTGCGCAAGGTGTTCGCGTTCGCCGGTGTCGATCCCGCCTTCGAGCACCCAAAGTTCGACCAGGTGCGCCACTCGACCTCGCGCAAGAAGCGCGCGACCCGCCTCGGCATGCGGGTCCAGAAGATGAGCAAGACCCGCTGGGGCCGCCGGCTCCCGCGTCGCGCCTGGCTCGCCCTCGACGCCGCGCTGCCGCTCTCGAAGCCGATCTCGAAGCCGCCGATCGAGGAGCTCGAGGCGGCTCTCGGCGACGAGGTGCTCGAGGTCCTGCACGAGGACGCCGAGCGGCTGCGCGCCTTCACCGGGCGCAAGCTCGCCGGCTGGACGGTTTGAGCCCCCGGCCGGGGGGCGGCGGAGGCGGGGGCAACGGCTCGGGGCCCGCCGACGCGCAGGGCACCGGCGCTCACTTCGGCACCCAGGTGATCCGCCTCTCGGGGATCCACGGGATCGGCATGATCGGCTCGAACGTGCTCACGTTCGTGGCGGCGATCGTGATCGCGAACTTCTCGAGCCCGGCCGAGTTCGGCCAGCTCGGGCTGCTGCAGTTCTTCGCCTCCCTGCTGACGCTGCTGTTCACGGCCGGGCTCAAGCAGGGGACGCTGAAGCGGACCTTCGGCGGCGGCGACGACGACGATGACGACGACGAGGACGACGAGGACCTCTCGATGAGCCCGAAGCGGAGCCTCGGGACCGGCTTGATCACGATGACCGTCGTCTCGCTCGTCGGCACCGCGCTGGCCCTCATCTTCCGTCAGTCGATCGCCGACGTGCTACTCGGCACCGGCTCCGATCCGACCCTGATCGTCTACGCCGCGCTGTTCGGCGGCGCCGGCGCCGTCTTCCGGCTGACCTCGATCGCGATCTGGATCGAGCGCCGCCCCTACGCGTACATCACCGTCGAGATGGCGCGGCCCGTGCTCACGCTCGCGGCCGTCGTGCCGCTGTTGATCGGAGGCATGGGCATCGAGGGCGCGATTCTCGGCCAGGCGATCGGGATGGGGCTGGCCACGATCCTCTCGCTGGTCGCACTGAGCTCGAGCTGGGAGCCGGCGTTCGATCTTCCCGAGGTCGCGCAGATCTATCGCAGGGGTGCGATCCGGGTCCCGCTCGTGCTCTCGATGTGGGTGGTCGCCTACGCCGACATCTTCATCCTCTCCCGCTTCGTCTCAGACACCGATCTCGGCACGTACCACCTTGCCTCGAGGGCGGCGTTCCTGGTCGCGGTGCTCCCCGGTGGCTACCGCAAGGCGCTGCGGCCGCTGCAGAAGACGCCGATGTTCAAGGCCGTCGAGGACGAGTACGGCGTCGGCACCGCCCGCGGCATCCAGTTCGGCTACTTCTGGGTGATGCTCGTCGGCACACTGCTGTTGACGACGCTCGGGGCCCACATCCTGCTCCGGGTGGCGCCGGAGTCGTACGCGGACTCGGCACCGCTGATCCCGCTGATCTCGGCCGGGCTCGTCGCGCCGACCGTCTATCGGATGGTCAACAAGTCGGTCAAGTACGGCGACAAGCGGATCCCGTTCATAGCCGGCGCCGTCTGCGCGGCGGTGCTGTTCGTCGCCCTCTCGTTCCTGCTGGTGCCACCACTCGGCGTGATCGGCACGCCGCTGGCGATGATCGCGGCCTTCCTCCCGCCCGCGATGTACATCTTCTACCGCTCGCAGCGCGGTCGCAGTCCGATCCGGATGCCGTGGCGGATGATCGTCGTCTCGCTCGGCAGCGCTCTGGCGATCGCCGGCCTCCACATGCTCGTTACCGACGACGGGCTCTTCGTGCAGACGCTGATCGGGATCGCGGCGATGGCCGCCTGGGTCGCGCTCGTCGTCCTGCTCGGCGGCATCCCGCGCGCGCACCGGGCGCCGCTGTGGATGATGTTCAAGGGACTACGCCGCGAGGGCCGCGCCTTCGCGCCCGAGGCTGGCCTCGAGGCCCTGAGCCCGGTCGAGCGGCGGGCGCTGCGGCGGGCGATCAAGCGCGGGATGCCGCCGGAGAAGGCGATCCGGATCATGGGTGACGACCCGATCAACCAGCCCGACGCGGATGCCGAGGCGATCCTCGTCCACCTGCTGCGCCGGGTTGCCGTCGGCGGCGGCGTCCGCGGGCTGCCGCCGAACTACTCGAAGCGGGTGCGGCCGGGCCGCGACAGCGAGGTCGGGAGCTTTCTCTTCGCTCGCGGCACGATCGCCGAGCGCGACCAGCTCGGCAAGCGCGTGATCAGCGACGGCAAGACCGACGCCTTCGACCTGCACACGCTCGAGACGGTGATCGATGGGCTCGAGGCGCTGCCGGGACCGGCCTGGGCAGGCGGAGCCACGGACTAGGCGCCCCAGGCGCCAGCCCCGGTTCCGTTCAGCTCAGTCGCTCAGTCCGAGTCGTCGTCGCGGTCGTCGGAGTCGCCGGCGCGCCGGATCACGATCTGATCCGGCTCGATGCTGACTTCGACCTCGCGATGTCCGGCCCAATGCTCCGCGTAGACCGGGTTGTCCTTGACGGAGGCGTCGAGCCAGAGCCCGTAGCCCTCGTCTTCGCCGTGGTCGAAGCTCGCTTCGAGCTTGCGGCCACCCCGGCGACGACCGCGGCCGCCACGACGGCGGCGCCGTCTGCGGGGCTCGCCGTCACCATCGGTGTCCTCGGCGTCGTCACGGTTCTCGTCCTCGCCGGCGTCGTCGTCGGTGTCCTCTTCCTCGTCCTCGTCGCCGGCGGCGAGCGTCGCCGCCTCGACCTCGGCCTCGATCTCGTCGCGGAGATCGGCGGCCGTGTCAGGCTCGGAGTCGGGGGAGAGGCCGTGGCGGCGTCGGAAGTCGCGGAGCTCTGAGGCTGGGACCTCGAGCTGATGAGCGATCCACGCGTCGGTGCGGCCCTCGCGGACCCAGGCGCGGATCTGATTCAGTTGTGCACGTAGTGATCTACCTGCCATAGCCGGCGGCAGACTAGCAGCGCACGGCCCTTCGACCCCCGCCCCTAGGCCGGCTGTGGGCCCTGTGGCCCCCGCCGGATCGTGCAGGCGTGGGGCGTGCGTACAGAAGAGTGCCTTGAGTGGCCGCGACGTTGCGATAGTCTCGGGTGGGTACGGGGTCGATCTGGTGACTCCGGGGGATTCACACGAGACTGGCCCGGCCGGTGAAGGCTCGGGGGCAAGGATGGCTCAACCGTGTTGGTACTGACCAGGAAGACGAATCAGAGCATCATGATCGGGGACGATGTCGAGGTCTCGATTCTCTCCGTAGCCGGCGACAAGGTGCGGATCGGGATCGCCGCCCCGCGCGAAGTCGGCGTATTCCGCAAAGAGGTCTACGCCACCCTCGACGGCAACGCCCCGAGCACGAACAACGCCCAGCCCGCCCAGGGCGACTAAGCCCAAACGAACCAGCGCGAGGCTGGGAGGTCGCTGATCAAGGACGCACAAGGCGAAGCGTGCGCCAGCACGTGAGCCGCGGAGGACGCCGAGCAGCGGCGTCCCAGTCCGCGCCGCCTCAGCCGCCGACGATCCAGGCCAACATCTCAAACATGACGATGACGACCACTACGGTGGTCACCGTCAGTGCGACGGCGAGGACGCTGAAGCGGACCTTGCCGCTGCGCTCGACCTTCTCGATGCGACGGGCGCGCGAGCGGTTCGCGGCCCGGCGCCGGAGCTCGGCGCGACGACGCTCCTCGAGCAGGGCCTCCTGCTCGAAGGCATCTTCGAACTGCTCGTAGCTGAGGTGGCGCCGATCGAGGGCGCTGCGAAGCTCGGGTGCCATAGCGACGGGCAGTTTACTCCCTGCTCACAGATCCGTCACGCCTCCCTCAAACAAGGGCTGTTCAGCACGCTCCCCAGAGGCCCCGCCCGGCCCGGCTCGCAGTCTGCTCGAGCCGCGCCAGGCGGTCCGCCTCGGCGGTGTTCGGTTCGATCTCGAGCGTCCGTGCGTAGCCGCCGCGGACGAGCTCGCCGTTGACGAAGCGGGGGCCGAGGAATACGTAGGCGAGCAGGCGCCCGTAAGCGTCGCGCCGCTCGGCGTCGAAGCGCAAGGTCACGGTTCTGTCCTCGACGAGTTCGTGGTTGAACTCGGAGGCCTCGGGCCCGAAGCACTGGACCGGAGTGCCCGGCTTCACGGTCTCGGGCGTGTCGACTCCGATGTAGCGGACGTCCTCGATCTCGCCCGCGAGCGAGACCTCGATCGTGTCGCCGTCGATCACCCGCTCGACCTGAGCGCGGGCCCGGTCGCCGGGATCGCCACCACCTCCGCCACCTTCGCCGCCTCCGCCATTGAGGTCGGCGAGCAGCAGCACGACCGCGATCAGCAAAAGGGCGATGGCACCGCCACCGCCCCTTGCAGACATCGTTCCTTCTCCGGCCGGAAGCGGCCGTCTCAGCCCGGGCCCGCGGGCCTAGGGAACGCGGGAGACGCTCGAGAGCATGATCTCCTTGATCTGCTCGACGATCTCAAGGGCCTCGCTCCACTCGCGCTGCCAGACGTTGCGCCCGTAGATGACGCCGGAGCCGCCGGCCTGCAGCACGAAACGCGTCTGCTGCAGCAGCTGCTCGTCGTCGATCTTCGAGCCGCCCGAGAGGACGACGAGCGAACGGCCGGCGGAGGCGACGCAGTGCGCGATCGCGTCCTCCTGGGTGAACCCGCCCTCGTTGTAGGGGGCCGGGGCGTCCTTGTCCTTGTCCTCGTTGATCTTCGGCATGTTCAGCTTGACCACGTCGGCGCCCATCTCCATCGCCATCCGGGCCGCGTAGTCGATCGCGTAGAAGGAGCCGGCGCCGCCCTTCTTGTCGATCGCCTCGCCGCGTGGGTAGGCCCAGACGATCAGCGGCATCCCAAACCGGTCGCAGTCCTGGCGCACGCCGCGCAGCTGCAGGAGGTCCTCGTCCTGGCGCGGCGAGCCGAGGTACATCGTGTAGCCGACGGCGTCGGCGCCGAGCCGGACCGCGTCCTCGACCGAGGAGTTGCAGGTCGACAGCGCCCGGTCCGAAGGCGGCACGTCGGTCTTGCCGTTGACCTTGAGGATCATCGGCACCTCGCCCGCGTAGTCGGGGTAGTACTTCTCGGCGAAGCCGATCTGACAGGCGATCGCCGAGTAGCCGGCCTCCTTGGCGAGCTTGAACTGGTACTCGGGATCCTTGGAGGCGGGGTTCGGGAAGAAGTCACGCGGGCCGTGCTCGATCCCCTGGTCGATCGGGAGCAGCATCAGCGTGCCGTTGCCCGGTCCGAACTCGAACAGGAGGCGGTGCAGGCGCGCCTTCTTTCCGGGGGGAAGGACTTCGAGAAGGGACTTCTGCTCGGTGATGCTCTTGACCTCCATGTGAGGTGTGCCTCCTTACGGCAAGTAGTTGTGGGCCGCGCGTAGCCGCGGTATCCCCCGTGTTTGCGCTGGGGCGGCCCAGTGTATAGCTGGGCGGAGGGCTAGGATCGGGAGCCGGAAAGGGCTTCCTGACGCCCGCGAGGTCCAATTCGTGCTCGATCACAGCTTCACGGGAACGCCCTTCACCCTCGGGATCGAGGAGGAGTTGATGCTCCTCGACGCCGAGACGCTCGACCTCAAGAGCGGGATCGAGGAGATCCTCGCCGCCGTGCCGCCCGAGTACGAGGCCTGCGTCAAGCCGGAGCTTTTCCAGTCTGTGCTCGAGATCGCGACAACGCCGTGCGCCGACATCACCGAGGCCGCGGCCGAGCTCGCCGAGCTGCGCAGCTTCGTCGCCGGGATCGCGGGCGAGCACGGGATGCTGCTCGGGGCAGCCGCGACGCACCCCTTCGCGCTCTGTGACGACCAGCGCATCGTCCAGCGCCAGCGCTACATCGACCTCGCCAAGGAGCTCAGCTTCATCGCCGACCGCGAGCTGATCTTCGGGACCCATGTCCACGTCGGCATCTCCAGCCCCGACGAGGCGATCTACGTCGCCGACGGGATCCGCCGCTACCTGCCGCTGTTGCTTGCGCTGTCTGCGAACTCGCCCTTCTGGGAGGGCCGTCGCACCGGCATGCAGTCCGCGCGGACCCCGGTCTTCCGCGCCTTCCCCCGCTCGGGCGTACCGCCGCACTACGGCAGCTGGGAGATCTTCAGCGGCCGCGTCGGGCAGATGATCCGCTCCGGCGCGATCGACGACTACACCTACCTGTGGTGGGACGTGCGCCCGCACCCGCGGCTCGGCACCGTCGAGACGCGGATCTTCGACCAGGCCAACCTGCTCGAGGACACGATCGCCTTCGCGGCTCTGACCCAGTCGCTGGCGCACCGGTTCGTCGCCGCCTACGAGGCGGGTGAGCCGCTGTTCGAGGTTCCCTGGGAGCTCGTCGACGACAACAAGGTCCGCGCGGCCCTGCGCGGCATGGACGGCCACCTGCTCGACCTCAGCGAGCGTGCCCACGTTCCGGCGGACGAGCTCGCCCGGCGCCTGCTCGACGAGCTGCGCCCGGGCGCCGCCGAGCTCGGCTGCTCCGAGCAGCTCGAACGGGTCGAGGCGATCGTCGCCGATGGAACCGGATCGATCCGCCAGCTCGCGATCGCCGACGCCAACGACGGCGATCTGCGCGCCGTCGTGCGCGAGGCGGTCGTGATCGGCGCCTGAGCTCGCCCCCCCGGGTCTTTGCAGGCTCGGGGCGCGGTCGGGCCGAGCGCACACTCTGTCCGCGGCTATCCTCGTTGTCTCGTGTCAGCGCCGGAACTGAGCGTGGTCTGCAAGAACTGCGGGTCGGAGGTGAGCCCGTACGTGACGGAGTGCCCGTACTGTGGGCAGCGTCTCCGCAAGCGGGCTCCCGATCTCGAGCGCGAGGGCGACGAGATCAAGGTCAGGGAGAGCCGCCGCGAGAAGCGCAGGCGGGCCAAGCAGATGCGGCGCGACGAGCGTCGGGCCACGGCCGAGGAGCGCAGCGGCTCGTCCGTCGGCACCTTCGCCGAGTCGCGGATCGGGGAGCGGCCGATCGCGACGATCGGCGTGCTGGCGATCTCGGCCGTTCTGCTGATCCTGCAGCGCGCGGTCCCGTTCACTCCGGCCGAGGTCGGGGCGATCATCGGGCCCGTCGGCTCGGAGGCCTGGCGCTATGTGACCGCGCCGTTCGTCTATGTCGACCTGGGGGCGCTGCTGGTCACCGCGGCCGGCATCGCGATCTTCGGGAGCGCCGTCGAGCGACGGATCGGGACGCTGATGACGGCAACCCTGATCCTCGCCTGTGGCACGCTCGGCATGCTGGCCGCCGGAGCCGTCGCCTCCGCGGGCATCGGCGACTTCCTCGTCGCCGCCGGCGGCAATGGCGTCGCGCTCGGTCTGCTCGGCGCCTGGGTGATGATGAAGCGGGCGGAGGCGAGCGAGGACCCGTTCTCGGAGCCGCTCGACCTGGCCGCGGTCGGGGTCTGTGCGGCCGTGCTGCTGCTGTTGCCACTGGTCGAGACGACGGCCGACCCGGTCGCCGGCGTCGTCGGCGGGCTGGTCGGGGTCCTGCTCGGCCTGCTCGCCGCAAGAAGGGGCGGCGCAGCCGCCGGTTGAGGTGGCGGGCGCTGCCGACAGCGGTCCGGAGTACGCGACGACCGCGTCGGGCTGGGACTCGCTCGGTTACGCGAGCCTCGAGCGCTTCCTCAGAGCGGTCGGCGACGGCGACGCCGACAACGCCCTCGTCGAGCGCCCGGGGCTCGTCGCGTCGGTCGTCCCCGCAAGCCCGGAGCGCTCGCTTTTCAACTCCGTCCTCTACGAGCATCCGCGGGCGCTCGCGGACCATTACGACGAGATCAGCGACGCCTACGCATCGGCGGGCGTGCGCGCCTGGTGCGTGTGGACGCCCCAGAGCGACCGCGGCAGCGCCCGGATGCTCGAGGACCGCGGCCACGTGCTCGACGGGCTGCCGCGGATGATGACCCTCGACCTCGGTGGAGTCCCGGAGCCCGAGGTGGAGCTCGAGATCGAGCGGAGCTGCGCTTTCGAAACCGTCTGCGCGATCAACGACGTCGCCTACGGCTACGAGGTCGGCACCTTCCAGGCGGGCATGGGCGCCGCAAGCGGCGGTCGCATGCGTCTGTACACGGCCCGCTGGCGCGACTTCGATGCCGCCGCGCTGGCGACGATCGATCACGACGGCGACTGCGGCGTCTATCTGGTCGCGACCCTGCCCGAAGCCCGTGGCAACGGCCTCTGCCACGGCCTCATGCAGCAGGCCCTGATCGAAGCCCGCGAGCGCGGTTGCAGCACTTCGACGCTGCAGGCGAGCGCCGCCGGGGCTTCGATCTACCGCCGGCTCGGCTACCGCGATCTCGGCGGGATCGAGTTCCGCGAGCGGCGCGCCTCCGGCTGAGCCGGCGCCCCGGTCCCGCCGGCGCCGGCGGACAGATATGTTGGGCGGGATGCCGGCGCCGACCTACTCCGAGGCAGAGCTTCACGCTGCGGTCGAGGCGCTCACCGATGCCGAGCGCTTCGGCGAGGCCGAGAGGCTGGTCGCCGCCGCGGCTCCGGGGCTGCAGAAGGTGCTCGCCGAGGCGCTTGCCGCCGGGGGCTGGTTCGAAGAATCGCACCAGCGCGCGATTGCGGACGCCGCGAGTCGGGAAGACGAGGGGGAGCGGACCGCCCTGATCGGCACCCTGATCGCCGAGGAGAGCCGGATCGCGATGATGATCGGCGTCGCCGTCGGCTGGACCCTGGCGGACGAGCTCTCGGACCCCGGCAAACCACTCAACGACAACGAGGAGACTGACCACGATGACTGACATCCGCTTCATTGGACACTCTTGCGTCGAGCTCATCGACGGCGATTCGCGCGTGCTCGTCGACCCGTTTCTGGCGCCGAACAACCCGGAGGCGACGATCACTGCCGAGGAGGTCGACCCGACGACGATCCTGGTCACGCACGCCCACGTCGACCACCTCGCCGATTGCGTAGGGATCGCCCAGCGCACCGGCGCGACGGTCGCGGCGATCGTCGAGCTCGCGAACTGGCTCGGAGAGCAGGGCGTCGAGAACACCGTCGACCCGAACCTGGGCGGCACCGTCGACTTTCCCTGGGGCTGGGCGAAGCTGGTCCAGGCGTGGCACACGAGCACGGCGCCGGGCAGTGCCGATGCGCCGTTCAGCCCGACTCCCGGGACCGTGATCGGGCACGCTGCAGGCTGGGTCGTAAACATCGGCGGCAAGACGGTGTACCACCTCGGCGACACCGCGCTGTTCGGCGATCTCGAGCTGATCGCGAAGCGGACGCCCGTCGACGTCGCCCT
The DNA here is from genome assembly GCA_963793415.1 of uncultured Solirubrobacterales bacterium. Taxonomy (GTDB): domain Bacteria; phylum Actinomycetota; class Thermoleophilia; order Solirubrobacterales; family 70-9; genus CAXMST01. The sequence continues at coordinate 1,207,243 of CAWCAC010000002.1, forward strand.
GATCCCGGTCGGCGGCCACTACACGATGGACCGCCACGACGCCGTCGTCGCGGCCGAGCTGATCGGAGCGCCGACCGTGATTCCGGTCCATCACACGACCTTCCCGCCGATCGAGACGGACCTCGAAGCCTTCAAGCAGGAGCTCGAGGAGAAGACCGACTCACAGGCCGTGCTGCTGGAGCCGGGGGAGACCCACTCGATCTGAGCGGGGCTCAGCGCCGAGTCTAGGAGCCCGAGGCGGGGGTGGTGGCGCCGGGGGTCTCCGCCGGCGGCGTGGCCGGGGGCGGAGGATCGGCCGGGGCCGGAGCCGGGGTTGGGGCTGGGGCCGGGGCCGGGGTTGGCGGCACGTAAGGAGGGGGCGGTGTCGGCTCGACCGGCGTCGTCGGCGACGTGCCCGGGTCAGTAGAGGGCGTGCCACCGTCCGAAGCCGGGCGACCGCCGGTGCCGGTGGAGCCGCCGTCCTCGACGACGACAGCCGGGGTCTCCTCGGCCGGGGTCACGGTCGCGGGATCGCCCGTAGGCTCGCTCGCAACAGGTTCCTCGGCGCCGGTCACGGGCGCCTCGGTGTCCGGCGATCCCGTCGCCCCGCGGTCCTGCTCGGGGCGGTCCTGGCCGGTGGCGGCCGGATGCCGGTCGGCGTTCGTCACCGCTCCGGCGCCGGCTGCGGCGACGAGGAGGTGTTCGGCGAGCTGGCCGTCGTGGCTCGAGTCGGGCGCCGCCGCCGCCGTCTCAGGCGCCGGTGCTGAAGCTGCCGCGGCCGTGGCCGGGCCGTCGGAGGAGGAGCGGTCGCGAGCGACATGGGAGACCTCGACCGCGCCGGCCGTGAGCAGGGCGGCCGTGGCGACGCCGGCCACTGCCTTGGCGCCGATCACGCCGCCGATCGCGCTGAGCCCGCCACCGATGCCGCCGGCCGCCGAGCCACCCGCCGCGGTGGCGCCGACGGCGCCACCCGTCGCGGCGCCGCCACTCGCCGCGGCGCCACCGCCGCCGAAGAGCTTGCCGATGAAGGAGGTCTTGAGCAGCACGAGGGGGCCGATCGGGAGGATCGCTGCGAGCGCCTTGCGGTCGCTGCGCAGCTGCTTGCGGAAGCCGGCGCATCCCTCGCAGTTGCGGACGTGGAGCCGGACCGGGCCCGTCGCCTTGGTCAGGCCTTCGGCGGCCTCGGCCAGGGTGACCCGGACCTCCTCGCAGCTCAGCGTGCGGGACTCGCTCGACTCGGCAAGCGTGATCCGGGCCCGAACGAGCAGCGACTTGACGGCGGGGATCGTCGTGTCCATCGCGACCGCGATCTCCTCGTATGACATCTGGTCGATCTCGCGCAGGAGCAGCGCCGTGCGCTGCGTCTCCGGCAGTGTGCCGACGTCGTTGAGGACCTCGCGCAGCTCCTCGCGGTTCTGGACGCGCTCGGCGGTCGTCGTCCCGTGCATGTGCGGGTGGATGTCCATCGAGTCCTGCCCCTCGTGGACGGGGCGGCGAAGGTGGTTGAGGCAGCGGTTGCGGGCGATCCGGTAGAGCCAGGGCCGCACGTTGATCTTGCGGTCGTCGGCGAGCATCGCGGCGTGGGCGTTGGCGAAGACCTCCTGAAGGACGTCCTCGGCATCCTGACGGCTCTTCAGCATCGAGCTGCAGAAAGCGAGCAGTCGCGACTGGTAGCGGTCGAAGAGAACCTCGAAGGCGCGATCGTTGCCGCTGCGGATCAGCGCGACCAAACGCTCGTCGCCCTCGAGCTTGAGGACGGGAGAGCGACGGGCGAGTAGCCCTCGACGGGACGCGTGTGAGAGTGCGGATGCTTCCATGGGACGGGGCGAGACTGCGCCTGTATCAACACCGTATCGGCCGATTTGTTGCGTTCCCTAAAGATCAGCTCCCGATCCCGTAAAGAAGCTGCACTCCCGTAGCAGGACGCATGACTTACGTAGTCGGGCGACGGCCCCATACGATGGCCGGGCCCGGGTAGGCAAACTGGTAAAGCCCGCGGCCTTAAAAAGCCGCTGTCCCTCGGGGCGTTGTGGGTTCGAGTCCCACCCCGGGCATCGATATCTGGGCTCAGCGCCCTCGCTCCGCCTTCTGTCCGCTTCTTCAGCGGGCAGAGGAAGCGGGGCGCCTCGAGCCTGCGCTTGAGCGCGAGCGAGGACTGCTCGGTCTTCACTCGAGGGGATCGCCTTCGACGGCTTCCCGATCTACGGCAACCGCGACATCGACGGCAAGAAGGTGAAGCCGTCCGAGCTCGACGGCTGCAACGGGATCAAGAGCCCGACTCCGGAGTTCCCGGACGGGATCTTTCGACCTGCCGGCTCACGCACTTCGAGAGTGCGTGGTAGTGGTAGGCCGACAGCGGCCGCGGCGCCGGGTGCCCGAAGCAGTCGTCGACGAGCGGCACCTGCTCGCCCTCGTCGTTGGTGAGCGTGAAGTTCGAGGCGGCCGCGACGGTCTCGCCGTCGCCCTCGAACGGGTTGTAGGTCATCGCGCCCGAGATCATCAAGCCGACCGGACCCGTCTTGATCACGTCTTCGAGTCCGCCTTGCGCGGCCTGGTCGTGATCGGGAAGTCGTACCGCTGCCGTTTGATCGCCTGATCCGAGGTCTCGATGTGGGAGTTGGTCTCGTCTGGGACGACGACGCCGGGGTTCGGCACCGCGTACTCAGGCAGCAGCTCGTGGTTGGGGAGGCCGTCGGAGCGGTAGCGCAGGGTGTGCGCCTCCTTGTCGAAGGTGACCCTGACGTTGTCGCCCCAGCCCGCCTGCTTGAAGGCCTTGGCCGTGTCGGTCCTCTTGGCGGCGGCGGCAGTGGCCGGCCAGGCTCAGGGCCGTGAGACCACCGAGGACGAGCAGAACGATCAGCATGCCTTGATTCATTGGTCGCTTCCCTCCCTCAAGGGCGATTTTCGTTCCGAGCGACTTATACTACAACTGTAGTGACTACGCACGAGAAATCCGACGAGGCTGAGCGGCGGCGCCGCGACGGCGTCGAGCGCCGCAGACTCGTCGCCGACGCGGCGCTCACGGTGCTCGCCGAGCGGGGCGCCCGTGGGCTCACGCATCGGGCCGTCGATCAGGCGGCCGGCCTGCCGCAGGGCTCGACCTCGAACGTCTTCCGCTCGCGAGCGGCGCTGCTCGCGGGAGCGCTCGAGCGCCACGCCGAGCTCGACCTCGCGGCCGCCGGCCCGGCGCCCGCGGACGAGTCCGGGTTGCCGCCGATCAGCCGCGAGCGGGCGGTCGCGCTGATCACCGCCGCGGTTGAGCCCGTGATCGCGCGCCGGGAGCTGAACGTCGCCCGGTTCGAGCTGCTGCTCGAGTCGACCCGCCGGACTGAGCTGCGCGGGCCGATCGCCGCCGCCCGCGGGCGCTTCGCGGCGACGGCCGGCCGGGTCCTGGTCGCGATGGGATGTACCGACCCCGAGCGTCACACCGCGCAGCTGCTCGCGGCGCTCGACGGGATCGTGATCGCCGACCTGTACGGCGACGGCGCCGCGCTAGACCATGACGACATCGCGGCGCTCGTCGGCCGCGTGCTCGATCGCTGCTGAGCGTCCCGTTCGCTCTCGCACCATCCACCGTGACGGGGTCACGCGACGGGCGCGAGCGCAAGGTTGCCGGGTAGCCGCTTGCGTGCGCGGCACGACCCCCGCACCGCCCGGCGATCGTGGGTACCTTGCCCGGATGGAGCCGACCCGAGGCCAGAACGAGGTCGACGAGCGCGAGGCCGGTAGGGCCGCCGAGGACTACGCGACGAGTTCGCCGGACCACGAGGGACCGCGCCGCGCGGGCGGCATGGACCCGGTCCACCGGCCGACGACGACCCCGTTCCTCGAGCGCCGCCAGCCGCGCTCGCCCTTCCCCGGGATCGCCGACTACGCCTTCCTCTCCGACTGCCACACCGGCGCCCTCGTCTCTCCCGACGGCACGATCGAGTGGCTCTGCCCGCCGCGGTTCGACTCGCCGAGCGTGTTTGCTGCCCTGCTCGACCGCTCCGCCGGCGGCTGGCGGATCGGGCCTTCGAACATGGGCGAGCCCGTCGGCCGCCGATACGAGCCGGGCACCAACATCGTCGAGACGACCTGGATGACGCCGACCGGCTGGATGATCGTCCGCGACGCGCTCGTCGTCGGCCGCTGGCGCGCCCGCGACGCGACCAAGGCGACCGCCCACACGCGGCCGCCCTCCGACTACGACTCCCACCACGTGCTCGTCCGCACCGCTCGCTGCGTGCACGGCACGGTCCAGCTCGAGATGCTCTGCGAGCCCGTCTTCGACTACGGCCGCCGGCCCGCGACCTGGTCGCGGCCGCAGCCCTCGCACGGGGTCGCCGACGCTTCCGACGGCGACGTCAAGCTGCGCCTGCACTCGGACGTCAACATGGGCATCGAGGGTGGCCTCGCCCGGGCCCGTCGCCGGCTCCAGGCCGGCGAGGGCTGCTTCTTCGCGCTTTCGTGGTCCTCGCGCCTCGACGGCCCATCGAGCTTCTCGGAGGCGGAGGAGGCGCTCGACACGACCTCGCAGTTCTGGCGCACCTGGCTCGCCTCCGGCAGCTTCCCCGACCATCGCTGGCGCGAGCACCTGCAACGCTCGGCGCTGGTTCTCAAGGGCCTCACATATCTGCCGACCGGCGCGATGGTCGCGGCGCTGACGACCTCACTGCCGGAGACGCCGCAGGGCGAGCGCAACTGGGACTACCGCTACACCTGGATGCGCGACGCGACTTTCACCCTGCAGGCGCTGCATTCGCTCGGCCTCGAGTGGGAGGCGGACGACTTCATCCAGTTCGTCGGCGACGTCCAGCGCAACGACGACGGCGGCCTGCAGATCATGTACGGGATCGGCGGCGAGAAGTCGCTGCCCGAGGAGCAGCTCGACCACCTGACCGGCTACGAGGGCGCGCGCCCGGTCCGCAGCGGCAACGACGCCTACGAGCAGCGCCAGAACGACGTCTACGGAGCGGTGCTCGACTCGATCTACCTGCACCAGAAGGAGTACGGCCACAACTCGCCGCGGCTGTGGCCGGTGATCGAGGACCAGGCCCGCTGTGCCGCCGCGGTCTGGCGCCAGCCCGACCAGGGCCTGTGGGAGACCCGCGGCGAGTCGAAGCACTACGTCTCCTCGAAGGTGATGTGCTGGGTCGCGCTCGACCGCGCCGCCCGTCTCGCCGCCCGACGCGGCTACGACGACCTCGCCGACGAGTGGCGCGTGGTCGCGAACGAGATCCACGCCGACGTGCTCGCCAACGGGCTCGACTCGCGTGGCGTCTTCACCCAGCACTACGGGACCGAGGCGCTCGATGCCTCGAACCTGCTCGTGCCCCTCGTCCGCTTCCTGCCCCAGGGCGACGAGCGGACCCGGGCGACGGTGCTGGCGATCGCCGACGAGCTGACCGAGAACGGGCTCGTGCTCCGCTACCGAACCGACGAGACCGACGACGGCCTCGAGGGGGAGGAAGGCACTTTCTTGATCTGCTCGTTCTGGCTCGTCTCGGCCCTGCTCGAGATCGGCGAGCGCCAGCGCGGCCGCGAGCTCTGCGAGCGGCTGCTCAAGGACGCCAGCTCACTCGGGCTCTACGCCGAGGAACTCGACCCGAACTCGGGCCGCCATCTCGGCAACTACCCGCAGGCCTTCACGCACCTCGCCCTGATCAACGCGGTGACCCACGTGATCCGCGACGAGAAAGCCGTCTCGACCGTCTGAGCGTGAGCTAGCTCGAGACCGTGCGCTTGTAGCGCCAGGTCGCGAGCGGCGCGAAGACGACGATCAGGCCGACGCACCAGGCGACCGCGCCCCAGATGCTGTTGCCGGCGGGAGCGCCGAGCCACAGTGCCCGCATCGCGTCGATGATCACCGTGAACGGGTTCACGGTCGCGAACGCCTCGAGCCAGCTCGGCATCGTCTCGATCGGGACGAAGGCCGAGGAGGCGAAGGTGAGCGGGAAGATGATGATGAAGCCGATCTGCTGGGCTGCCTCTGGGGTCGAGGACGAGAGGCCCATCAGCGCGAAGATCCAGCTGAACGCGTATCCCATCAGCAGCACCAGCAGGATCCCGCCGACGATCTCGGCCGGGTTGGCGTCGAAGCTGAAGCCGAGGATGAAGCCGACGATCAACATCACCGCGAGCGAGACCGCGTTGGTGACGATGTCGGAGATGGTGCGGCCGGAGAGCACCGCCGAGCGGGCGATCGGCAGCGACCGAAAGCGGTCGATCAGCCCCTTCTTCAGGTCCTCGGCGAGCGCGATCGCGGTCACGAAGCCGCCGAAGGCGATCGTCTGAACGATGATCCCCGGCATCAGGAAGTCGACGTAGCTGTAGCCGGGCGTCGCGATCGCGCCGCCGAGCACGTAGACGAAGAGCAGGATGAACATGATCGGCTGCACGAGGAAGCCGACGACGAGCTCGGGCGAGCGGCGGAACCGCAGCAGGTTGCGCTTGCCGAGCAGCAGCGTGTCGACGAGCCCGTGCCTCATCGGGCGCCCTCAGTTCCCGGCTCGGCGGCTGGCTCCGCGTCGGCGGCGGCCGGTTCGGCGCCGTGGCCGGTGAGTGCGATGAAGACGTCGTCGAGGGTGGGCCGGCCGACGGCGATGTCCTCGATCCCGATCCCCTCGGCGTTGAGGATGCCGACCGCCTCCGCGATCGCGCCACGGCGCTCGCGGATCGGAGCGTGCAGCGCCCCTTCCTCGATCGTCGGCCGTTCGCTGACGAGCGGCTCGAGCAGCGACGAGGCGCGTTCGCAATGAGCCGCGTCTTCGAGCCGGATCTCGAGCCTGTCGCCGCCGACCCGCGCCTTGAGCTCGTCCGAGGTGCCTTCGGCGATCACGGTGCCGTGGTCGATCACCGCGATCGAGTCAGCGAGCCGGTCGGCCTCGTCCAGGTACTGAGTCGTGAGCAGCACCGTGGTCCCCTCGGAGACCTTCTGCTCGATCGTCTCCCAGAGCCCCTGGCGGCTGCGCGGGTCGAGGCCGGTCGTCGGCTCGTCGAGGAAGATCACCGGCGGCGAGGCGACCAGCGCCGCAGCGAGGTCGAGCCGTCTCTCCATGCCGCCCGAGTAGGTGTTTGCGGGCCGGTCGCCGGCGTCGGTGAGATCGAACTGCTCGAGCAGCTCGCGGGCGCGCTCGCCCGCGGCCTTGCGGCCGAGGTGGTAGAGACGGCCGACCATCTCCAGGTTCTCGAACCCGGTCAGGTTCTCGTCGATCGCCGCGTACTGGCCGGCCAGCCCGATCTTCGCGCGCAGCTTCGTCGCGTCGGCGACCACGTCGAGGCCGGCGACGCGGGCGCTGCCGCTGTCGGGCGGAAGCAGAGTAGTCAGGATCCGAACGGCGGTCGTCTTGCCGGCGCCGTTGGGGCCGAGCAGGCCCAGTACCGTGCCGGCCTCGACCTGGAGATCGACGCTCGTCAGCGCCTCGACGTCGCCGAAGCTCTTGCCGAGCCCGCTCGTCTCGATTGCGTACCCGCCAGCCATCAGCGGCGCAGGCTAGCGATGGGTGCCGGCCGGGGTTCGTCCGCCGGCGGGCCCGCGCTGTTGAGCGGGATTCAGGGCGCCGCGGGCGCTGCAGGCGGGCCGGCCGCGGCGTCCTCCGGCCCCTCTTCTGGCGCCGGCGCCGGGGTGGGCTCGGGAGCGGGAGCCGGCTCGGGAGTCGGAGCCGGCTCTGGCTCCGGGGCCGGCTCGGGTTCGGGCTCCGGGGCCGGCTCGGGTTCGGGTGCCGGTTCCGGGGCGGGCGATGGCTGCTCGCCCGGCGAGGGTTGCTCGGAGGGACCTTCGCCGTCATCTGCGGGCGGCTTCGGCTCGGCCGGCTTCTCCGGCTTGTCGGGCCGGTCGGGCTTGTCGGCCTCGACCTTGGCGTCGCCGTCCTCGAGCTTCTTCTCCTTGCCGTCCTCGGAGCCCCAGGCGGTGATCGTGACGCTGTAGGTGCCGTCGCCGACGTAGGGGACCCAGACCGAGGTCGAGCCGCCGCCGGATCCGATCCCGACCGTGCCGAGGTCGCGGACCGAGCCATCGGCAAGCGTCGCCGAGGCCGTGTAGCGCTCGGCTCCCTCGACGCCGCTCCAGCTGACGTCGATCCGGCAGGTGATCCCGGTCTCGGCGACGCCGCAGACGCCGAGCGAGGCCGAGGCGCTGAGGCCGGTCGCCGCCGCCGTCGTCGAGGGCGACCGCCTGCAGCGGGACGACGAGCGCGGCGACCAGCAGCAGCCAGTGCCAGGGGCGCATCGTCATCTCAGCCACCGTCCTCGGTGCCGGCGAGGGTCACGTCCGGTCGCAGCGAGGCATGCAGGGTCTCGACGTCGCCGCCGGTCTCCGGCGCGGCGCCGGGCTGGACCACGGTCGAGAGGTAGAGGCGGTAGTCGCCGGCGGCCCTCAGCGTCACCCTGATCGGCGCCTCGACGCCGTCGGCGACGGGGGCGTCGGCGCGCAGCTCGGTGATCGTGCTCTCGATCGTCGGGCCCTGGACGCGGTCGACGATCCGCGGGTCGTCGCCGATCTCCTCGAGCTGGGCGAGCGAGCGCTGCTCGAACTCGCGGAAGGAGAGCTCGGGGTCCTCCTCGATCCACAGGGTCGCGTCGGCGAGCCCGTCCTCGGAGCCGGCCGCGAAGGCAGCGCCGTCGGGCGGATCGGACTGCTCCCATCCGGCCGGCAGCGCCAGCGAGTAGCCCGGTCCCTCGATGAACTTGGCCTGCTCGCCGCGGGCGCCCTTCGGGGCAGCGCTGATCGTGACCGACGAGGAGGGCGGAGGGGTGCCGTCGTCGCCCTGCAGCAGCGCCAGTCCGGCGACGACTCCGAGAGCCGCGATCGGGACCGAGGCCCAGGTCCAGAGGCGGGCTCGTGAGATCTTCGGCCGCTCGCCGGCACCGAGCCGCTCGCCGGCGGCGTCGCGTGCGTCGAGGATCCGGTCCCAGGCCGCGAGCAGGCCGTCCCGCAGCGGTTCCAGGGGACCGGCGCCGCCGGCGGCGGGTGGCGGCGGGTCGAAAGTCTGGCGGCAGCTCGAGCAGACGACCCGGTGGATCGCGCCGACGGGCACCGAGGCCGGCAGGCGGACGCGCGTCTCGGCGCCGCAGGTCGGGTGCCGGCAGACGACCGTGCGCACGGGCTCGCCCTCCGGCGGCTCGGGAAAGCCGCCGTTGTTTCCGCCACGAACCTGCGGCGCTTCTCTCCGCATCGTGGGGAGTTGCATGACAGGCATTGAATCGGAGTCGGGCCGTCTTTACTTGAGCGGCGGCCAGCGCTGCCGTCCCCGCTTGCAGATTGCGGTGCTTGGGGGAGAATGGCCGGCATGCGCGGCAGATTCCTCGAGTGGGCGTATCGGCGCCTCGGTCGCCGCTATCCGACGGTGTTCATCGCGCTAGAGCTCCAGGCGGGGTTCCTGATCACCGCCGGCACCGTCCTGCTGCTTTCCTTCTACTACGACGGCAGCGCCGCCGAGTTCGGCGAGATCCTCGCGATCACCCTGACACTGACCGGTCTGACGCTGCTCTGGGGCTTCCTACAGATCCGCCCGAAGGTGACGCCGATCCAGTCGTGGATCGGCGGCGATCGCGGCCCCGACTCGACCGCGCGCGCCTGGGCGGCGGCGATCGGGCTGCCACTCGACGTGGTCCGGGCCGAGATGCTGGTCCCGATCGCGGCAGTGATCGTCCCCGGCGTGGTCGCGAGCGTGATCATCCTCGACCTCGCCTGGGTCGCGATCTTCCCGATCGCGGGCGCCGGCCTGATCGCGGTCGGCTACGGCGCGATCCTCCACTACCTGACCGTCGAGGCCGGGATGCGCCCCGTGCTCGTCGAGATCAACCGCGCCGTCGCCCCGCGGCTCGAGACGGCGCGGACGGCGCTGCCGCTCCGGATCCGGCTGCTGGCGGCGCTGCCGATGATCAACATCATCACCGGCCTCGTCGTCGCCGCGCTGACCGGTGACCGCGGCGAGAGCCTCGGCGTCGCCGTGCTGGTCGCGATCGGCGTCGCGACGACTCTCTCGCTCGAGCTCACGGTGCTGCTCTCGCGCTCGATCCTGAGCCCGCTTCGTGATCTCCAGCGCGCGACCGAGCGGGTCGCGGCCGGCGACTACTCGGCCGCCGTGCCGGTTACGACCGCCGACGAGATCGGCGAGCTCGCGTCGTCGTTCAATCAGATGGTCGCGGGGCTGCGCGAGCGCGAGCGTCTGCGCGAGGCGTTCGGCACCTACCTGGATCGCGAGGTCGCCGAGTACATCCTCTCCGAGGGCTTCGACGAGCACGGGGTCGAGGCCGAGGTGACGATCATGTTCTGCGACGTCCGTGACTTCACGAGCTTCGCCGCCGGCGCCGACGCGCGCGAAGTGGTCGCCCGGCTCAACTCGCTGTTCGAGGTTGTCGTGCCGCTGATCGGCGCCGAGGGCGGGCATGTCGACAAGTTCGAGGGCGACGGCCTGATGGCCGTCTTCGGCGCCCCGGAGCCCTACCCCGACCACGCCGAGCGCGCCGTCCGCGCAGCGCTCGAGATCGACGCTCGGGTCAACGTGGCCGGCGAGGGCGGCGGCTTCCGGCTCGGCGTCGGGCTCAACACGGGCCGGGTGATCGCGGGCTCGGTCGGCGGCGGCGGCCGGCTCAACTTCAGCGTCATCGGCGATGCGGTCAACGTTGCCTCGCGCGTGCAGGCGGAGACGAGGAACACCGGCGCCGCGGTTCTGATGGCGGCCGCGACGGCGTCGGAGCTCGGACCGGGGTTCGTCATCTCCTCGCACGGCATGCACGAGCTCAAGGGGCTTGACCGGCCGGTCGAGCTGCTGTCGCCGCAGTCGGGTCCGGTCTCGCCCGCGACGGGCGACGGTACGGTCGGTGCGCTCAACGCGTAGGCTCGGGTCATGGCTACCGAGGAGAAGCAGCAGTCCGGTGGAATCGGCAACGCGGGCGCATCGCACGGCGGCAGGCTTGCCGCCCGGGCGCTCGTCGACAGGGGCGTCTCGCACCTGTTCACGCTGTCGGGGGGTCACCTGTTCAGCCTCTACGACGGCTGCAAGGAAGAAGGGATCGAGGTCGTCGACGTGCGCCACGAACAGGCGGCGGCGTTCGCGGCCGAGGGCTGGGCGAAGGCGACGCGGACGCCAGGCGTCTGCGCACTGACCGCGGGCCCCGGCGTCACCAACGGCGTCAGCGCGATGGCCGGCGCCAGCTTCAACGGCTCGCCGCTCGTCGTTCTCGCGGGCCGAGCGCCTGAGATGACCTGGGGCACGGGTCGCCTGCAGGAGATCGACCACCTGCCGATCGTCGCCTCCGTGACCAAGCACGCGGAGACGATCAAGGACGCCGGCGGCATCCCCGCCGCCACCGCTCGCGCCGTCGATCTCGCCGCCGGCGCGCCGACCGGCCCGACCTTCCTCGATTACCCGCTCGACGTCGTCTTCACCGAGGCCGACTACCAGGCGCCACCCGCGCCCGATCCGATCGATCACGGCCCCGCCGCCGGGATCGAGGAGGCTGCGGCGCTGTTGGCCGCCGCCGAGCGCCCCGCGGTGATGGCCGGAACCGGCCTCTACTGGGGTCACGGCGAGGCGCAGCTCGTCGAGCTGGCCGAGTCGCTGGGCATTCCCGTGTACCTGAATGGCATGGGCCGCGGCTGCGTGCCGGCCGACCACCCGCTCTCCTTCAGCCGCACCCGCGGCGCCGGGCTCGGTGGCTGCGACGTGGCCGTCGTGATCGGCGTGCCGCTCGACTTCCGGCTCGGCTTCGGAGCGGCGGTTTCGGCCGAGGCGAAGCTGATCCGCGTCGACGTCGAGCCGAACCGTCTCGAGGGCAACCGCGCCGCCGACGTCGATCTCGTCGGCGATGTTGCGGCGACGCTCGGCGCCCTCGGCGAGGCCGCCACCGACGCCGGCGGCAATCCGTCCCGGACCCGCGAGTGGGTCGACCTGCTGACCGCGCAGGAGCAGGAGAAGCGCGAGTCCGAGCAGGCCGACTTCGGAGACGACCGCGCGCCCCTGCATCCGATGCGGCTCTACGCCGGCCTCGCCGAGGTGCTCGACCGCGACGCGATCGTGATCGGCGACGGCGGTGATTTCGTCTCCTACGCGGGTCGCGTGATCGAGACCTACGAGCCCGGCTGCTGGATGGACCCCGGTCCGTTCGGATGTCTCGGCGGCGGCCCCGGCCAGGCGATCGGCGCCGCCTGCGCCAAGCCCGGCCGGCAGATCTGCGTGCTGCTCGGCGACGGCGCCTTCGGCTTCAGTGGGATGGAGTTCGACACGCTCGCCCGTCACGGCCTTCCGGTCGTCGGGGTGATCGGCAACAACGGGATCTGGGCGCTCGAGAAGCACCCGATGGAGTTCCTCTACGGCTACTCGCTCGCCGCCGAGCTGCGGCCCGAGACGCCCTACGAGGAGGTTGCCGGCGCGCTCGGCTGCCACAGCGAGATCGTTCGCACGCCGGCCGAGCTGAAGCCGGCTCTCGAGCGCGCCTTCTCCTGTGGCGGCCCGGCGCTCGTCAACGTACTCACCGACCCCGAGGTCGTCTACCCGCGCAAGGCCGTCCTCGCCTGAGGCCGGTGCCTCGGCGGCCGGCGCTCGCGACTGTCTAGTCTCGGGCGCCGATGGGACTGCGCCTCGGCCGCCACAACTTCACCCGGGTCGTCTACGACGACTCCTCCGACATCCTCTACGCGACGCTGCCCGGGGCGGAGCCGGCCCGCCGTGAGGAGACCCCGGAGGAGGACGTCTGGCTGTTCGACGAGGCCGGCCGTTTCATCGGTGTCCGCGTGGTCGAGCCACGGGTGCGGTGGGAGCGCGACGGCGCCGTCTACGTCAGCCTGCCGAGCGGCGAGCGCGAGCGCGCGACCGGCCTCGAGGCGGCGCTGCGCGGATCCGCCTGACTATCGGCGCGCGGCGATCATCTAGATTCCCGCGCCAATGACAGGACTTGATTTGAACGGACGCGTCGCCCTCGTCACCGGCGCGGCCCGCGGCATCGGGCTGGAGACCGCGAGGGCGCTGCACGCCCGCGGTGCCCAGGTCGCGATTCTCGACCTCGAGGAGAGGGACGCCAAGGTCGCCGCCGCCTCGGTCGGCGAGCGGACGATGGCGCTGGCGGCCGACGTCACCGACGAGAGCGCCGTCTCGCTCGCGGTCGACGCGGTGACGACCGAGTTCGGCGGCATCGACGTCGTCGTCGCCAACGCCGGCATCGCGCAGACGATCCGCCCGGTCAGCAGCGTCGATCCCAAGGACTTCGACCGGGTCCTCGACGTCAACCTGCACGGCGTCGTCCACACGGTCCGCCAGGCGCTCCCCCACGTGATCGAGCGGCGCGGCCACGTACTCGTGATCGCCTCCGTCTACGCCTTCGTCAACGGCACCCTGCAGTCGAGCTATGCGATGAGCAAGGCGGCCGTCGAGCAGTACGGCCGGGCGCTCCGTGTCGAGCTCGCCCCACTTGGCGCCTCCGCCGGCGTCGGCTACTTCGGCTTCGTCGATACGGAGATGGTGCGCGGCGCCGAGCGCGACCCTGTCGCACAGATGGTCGAGGATCGCGCTCCGAAGGTCCTCCGCAAGCGGATCCAGCCGGCCGAGGCGGGGGAGGCCCTGGTCCGCGGGATCGAGGCCCGCGCGGCCCGGACGATGCTGCCGCGCCGCTGGCGCCTGATGTTCCGCCTGCGCGGCTTCCTCGCCCCAGGGCTCGATGAGCTGATGAGGCGGGACGCCGTGCTTGGGGCTGCAATCACGGAGGGGGAGAGGAAGGGCATCGCCGAGCGGTGAACGACGAGGCGCCTCACGCTCCCGAGCCCGAGGTCGCGCTCGAGTCCGACGACGAGCTGCTCGCCCGCTTCGTCCGCACCCGAGATCCGGACCTGCGCGAGGAGCTCGCGATCCGCTACGCGCCGCTCGCCGAGGGACTCGCCCGCCGCTATGCCAACCGCGGCGAGCGGCTCGAGGACCTGCAGCAGGTCGCCTACCTCGGCCTGTTGAAGGCGCTCGACGGGTTCGACGACATCCGCGGGACCAGCTTCCGCGCCTACGCCGAGCCGACGATCCTCGGCGAGCTCCGGCGTCACTTCCGCGACAAACGCTGGGCGATGCGGGTCCCGCGCGACCTCAAGGAGGCGCTGCCGAAGATCCGGGCTGCCGTCGACGAGCTCTCCAAGGACCTCGGTCGGTCGCCCGAGACGGCCGAGGTCGCCGAGGAGGCCGGGATGGAGGAAGAGGTGGTGATCGACGCGCTCGAGGCGGCCGAGGCGTCGCGGCCGGCCTCGCTCGACGCGCCGATCGCCGCGACCGAGCCCGATGCGGCGACGATCGCCGACCTCGTCGGCGCGGAGGACCAGAACCTCGAGCACGCCGAGTGGAACGTGCTGCTGGAGGAGCGGCTCGAGAAGCTCGACGAGCGCCAGCGCGAGGTCCTCTACCTGCGCTTCGCCGAGGACCTGACCCAGCGTGAGATCGGCGAGCAGATCGGCGTCTCGCAGATGCAGGTCTCGCGGATCCTCGGCGCCGCGCTCGACGAGCTGCGCGCGACTTCCTGAGTCACCTGCGCCGATCGGCGCGCCGGGTGCCCGGCGGGGTTTGACTCCCCCGGACACGGGTAGCTGAAACCGGGTGACGACAAGCGCCGAGCTTCAAGGTGGGACGGTCAGCTTCCTCGGAATCCCGGGGACGGTCAGCTCCCGTTCCCTCAACGTGGATTTGCTCGAGAACGCGGCGCGCGAGGCCCCGGGGGAGGTCGAGATGACGATCTACCTCGAGCCGGGGCTCTGGAAGATGCCGCCGTTCGAGCCGGGCGCGGCGGCGTCGGACGAGGTCAAGCGGCTGCGAAGTGCCGTCGTAGCCTGCGACGGCATCGTGCTCGCCACCCCCGAGTACAACGGCTCGCTGCCGGGTGGGCTCAAGAACGCGATCGACTGGATCGCCGCCCCCGGCCCCGGATCTCCGGACGGCGGTCCGCTGAGTGGCAAGGCGGCGATCGTGATCGGCGCCGACCGCGGCCGCTTCGGCTGCGACTGGGCCGTGGCCGACGCCCGCAAGGTGCTCGAGGTGGCCGGCGCCAGGGTGCTGCCGGAGACGCTCACGATTCCCAGCGCCGATCGGGCCTTTGCCGCCGACGGGGTGCTGTGTGAGGAGGCCGACCGAGCGCAGCTCGGGGCGCTGATGGAGCTGCTCGCCTGGGAGGCTCGGGTGCGGCGGGCGGACTGAGCGGCCGTTCAGAGCCGGATGGCGCGCTCAGGCGAGCCGAAAGCAGCCGTTGCCGATGAATTCGGCCTCGGCGCCGAGGCAGTCGCGCTCGGCGACGGCGGCAAGGCTGGCGGGATCGTCGGCCTTGGCGACTGTTCGCGCGTCGTCGATCAGGAAGGTCGCGATCGCCACCTCGGGGTTGCCGTCCCGGTCGCAGATCGCGGTGTAGGCCTCGATCGTTCCCGAGCCCGTGGCCGGCGGCTCGACGACCTGCCGCCGCGGCCCGGAGTCGATCTCGTCCTGGGGGTTGAAGTGCCGCCAGCCTGCGCCGTCGCCGGTCTCGTCTCCGAGCTCGGAGAGCAGCACGACCCCGTGCTTGGTCAGGTACCAGCCGACGCCCGTCGCGAGCCCGCTGCCGCCCTCGGCAGAGATCCGCTCACAGAGCGCGGCGAGCGAGTGGGTGACGTAGTTGCTGCCGGGGCCGCCGGCAAACGAGAGGCCGCCGGTCACGGTTGGCGCCCGCTCGGGATCGAAGAGGTCGACTCCGAGCTCGCACCCGGCGACGGCGACGGCCGACGGGAAGCAGGAGTAGATGTCGAGGTGCTCGACGCGGTCGATCGTCAGGCCCGCGTGATCGAGCACCGCGCCGGCGCAGGTGGCGAGCGCCGGCGAGCGGTCGAGGTCGAGCCGCTCCGATGGGAAAGCGTGGTCGGAGCCGACGGCGGTGCCGAGCACGCGGACCTGCGAGCCGGCCTCGATCCCGATCGCGGCCGCGGCCGATGCCGAGCAGACGACCAGTGCGGCGGCCTGATTGGTCTGGATGTTCGAGTTCATCAGCTTCGTGTACGGGATCGAGACCTGGCGGTTATCGGGCGACGGCGTCGCGATCTGCTCGGCCGAGGGGGCCTCGCGCGACCAGGCGTGAGGGTTGTCGGCGGCGACCTCGGCGAAGCGCGCCCACAGGCGCCCGAGGTAGTGCTGGTGCTCGGCCGGGTCACGACCGGCGGCGGCGCGCACCGCCTCCTCGAACAGCGGGTAGTAGGCGACCGGCGCGATCAGGTTGGCGGCGAGCTCGACCGGATGGCTGGTCTCGCCGAGCTTGCCGATCGTGCGATCGGGCTCGGTGCCCTCGGGCTGGGTCAGGAAGCCCGGATCCGAGCCGGCCTTCATCGCCCGCATCAGCACGTCGAAGCACTCGACTCCCGCGATCAGGACGACGTCGGCGTCGCCGTCGCGGATCCGCTCGCAGGCGTCGGCGAGCAGCTCGACCGGGGAGATCCCGCCGGTCAGCGTCCGCACCGTCTCGACGCCCTCCGCATCGAGGGCGTCGGCCAGGATCCGCGCCGGGTCGGGGATCTGCCAGGAGACGGAGTCGACGAAGCCGATCGAGTCGAGCGCGGCGAGCAGCTCGTCGGCGTGGCCGCTGCGCTCGAGCGCTGCCCGTGCGACCTCGACGAGCATCCCCTCGGGTGTGGGGGCGTTGCCCTCCGCCTCGGTGCCGCGGTCGCTGAGCTGTGCCCAGCCTGCGATCACCGGCTGTCGTGGATCGACGCTCATCTTCTTCTCCGTCTCCGGTCGGTTTCGGCTCGTGTGGCCAGGCGCCGGCCCGGACCGGCGATCAGCCTGCCTCGACGTGCTCCTTGAGACCTTCGGCGGCGCCCTTGGTCAGAAACTCCTTGACCTTGCCCTCGGCCGGTCCGCGCAGCAGCATGCCGAGCATCCGCCCGGGGTCGGCGCGGAGCGAGTAGGTCGCGCGGGTCAGAGTCTGGCTGACGACCGTCAGCTGCCACTGGCCGGTCAGTGACTTGACGTCGCCCTTCTCCTGGTTCCAGGAGAGCCCCTCGGGCGGCGCGTACTCGTAGGCGAGGATCGAGGTCGCCTTCTTGACGATCGCATCCGCCCTCAGCTCGACGAGCTTCGCGGTGCCGTCAGGGTGCGTCTCGAGGACCTCGACCGACTCGACCGATGGTTGCCAATCGACCGAGCCGGGGATGTCGGAGGCGATCGCGTAGACGGCCTCCAGCGGCGCCGCGATCTCGACCGTGTGGCTTGCTTCGAGCAGTCCCATCGGCGGCAGACTATCGACAGAGTGTCAACCGGCGCGCTGATCGCGGCGACGGCCGTCGGCGTCACAGGCGGCGGGTCTGGGAGGATCCGCCGACATGCCGCGACGCCCCGACATCCCACCGCTCGAACGCGAGGACCTCGATTCGGACCCGTTCGTCCAGTTCGCGGTCTGGTTCGACCGCGCCGCCGAGGAAGCGCCGCTCGCGGAAGCGATGACGCTCGCCACCGTCGACGCCGATGGTTCCCCGGACGCCCGCATGGTCCTGCTCAAGGGCGCCGATGCGCGCGGCTTCCGCTTCTTCAGCAATCACTTCTCGACGAAGGGCGCACAGCTCGCCGCCCGGCCCGAGGCGGCGCTGATCCTCTACTGGCGCGAGCTCGACCGCCAGGTCCGGGTTCGCGGCTCGGTCGAGCAGATCCACGACGCCGAGTCCGACGAGTACTTCGCGACCCGGCCGCGGCAGTCGCAGCTCGGGGCTTGGGCGAGCCCGCAGAGCCGTCCGCTTGCCGACAGGGCCGAGCTCGACGCGCGGCTCGCCGATGTCGAGGCCCGCTTCGGGGAGGGCGAGGTCGAGCGGCCCCCGCACTGGGGCGGCTACCTGGTCCGCCCGGCGACGATCGAGTTCTGGCAGGGCCAGGTCGGCCGGCTGCACGACCGGTTCGTCTACCGTCGCGAGGGCGACGGCTGGCGGATCGAGCGCCTCGCGCCCTGATCCGGCGCGGCCGGCCGGAGTCGGGGTCGCTCAGCCGGCCTCGAGCGCGGCGCCGAGCAGGATGTCGTTCTCGGAGGCCTCGACGGTCTCGATCCCGAAGGCGCGCATCGTGCTGATCAGGATCACGAGGCCGGCGACGATCGTCGGGGCCCGGTCGGGATGCAGCCCGCGCACGTGGCGGCGCTCCGCCGCGGGCAGCGACGCGAGCTTGCCGAGCTGCTGCTGCAGGAACGGCAGCTTCAGCCGGTGGCCTTCGACGCCCTCGGCTTCGTAGGGGTCGAGCGCGAGATCGATCGCCGCCATCGAGGTCGGCGTCCCGGCGACGGCGATCGTGCGCTCGGGGGTCGGCCCGCCGTAGCGGCCGCGGGCGTTGACGAGCTCGCTGGTCACCGATCGCGCCAGCGCCTCGAGCTCGACCGAGTCCGGCGGGTCCTGGGTTAGGAAGCGCTCGCTGTGGCGGACCACCCCGATCTGCAGCGACTCATGGAAGACGATCCGGTCCGGCCCCTCGCCGACGATCAGCTCGGTCGAGCCGCCGCCGATGTCGAAGACGAACGTCGGGCCCGAGACGGGGCGGCCCGCGACCGCGCCGGCGTAGGTGAGCCGGGCCTCGGTGTCGCCGTCGATCACGCGGGCTTCGATCGCGAAGCGCTCGCGCAGCTCGGCGATGAAGGCGGGACCGTTGTCGGCATCGCGCACGGCGGAGGTCGCGAGCGCGACCGTCGGCTCGGCGTCGAGCGAGCGGGCGATCTCGAGGTAGCCGCCAACGGTCTCGCAGACGTCGTCGATCGCCTCGGGCGCGAGCTGGCCGGAGGTGTCGACGCCGCGGCCGAGCCGGGTCACCGTCGAACGTCGCTCGAGCTCGACCGGCCGCGCCGGGGTCGCGACGTCGGCGACGAGCAGCCGCGTCGAGTTGGTGCCCATGTCGATGACCGCCACGCTCACGGCGGGCGATGGTAGTCCCCTCGCGGCCTGCCTGTTTAGTCCTCGGAAGGCTGGGGTATCGATGGGGGGAGCGGGACGTTCCGGTTCGATCAGCAGGGACCGGACCTCAAGTGGTCCGTGAGCCGGAACCAAGGCTTGCCAGGGATACCCGATGCCCAGGCAGGGAACTGGACCCGTGCCCCTTCGGGGGCGCGGGTTTCAGTTTGCTGCGATCTAGGGAACGAGCGCCGCGATCCCGGTCCGCCAGGCCGCGTCGAGATCGGCGTCGCCGGGAAAGCGCTGGTCGAGCTCGAGGATCGTCATCCCGTGTGCGAAGGCCCAGGTCGCGCGCGCCCGGTCACGATCGCCGCCAAAGATCCCGATCAACGGCGCCGCGGCACGGTCTTCGACCCCGGGACGGAGCAGCTCGCGGCGCAGCCCGCTGCCGGTCATCAAGCGGTAGCGATGCGGGCGCTCGCGGGCGAACGACCGGTAGACCTCGGATACGGCCTCGAGCTCCTGACCGGGCTCCGCCGCCGCGACGGCCTGCTCGAACGCCTCCGCCTGGGCCTCGAAGCCGCGCGAGATCAGTTCCGCCTCGATCGCGTCCTTGCCGGCTAGATGCTTGTAGAGCGAGGCAGCCTTGATCCCGAGCCGGTCGGCAAGCCGGCGCATCGTCAGCGCCTCCGGTCCCTCCTCATCGAGCAGGGTCTCGGCGGCATCGACGATCTCTTCGGCCCGGGGAGAAAGCATCTGGTGCTGCACAGGCTAACACTGTTTGCTAAAGTGGCTAACAACGTTAGCCATACGAGATCAGAGCGGACCACGGAGGACACCATGAAGACCGAGATCACCACCAGCATCGAGATCGACGCACCTGCAGAGGCCGTCTGGGATGTGCTCAGCGACACGGATGCCTACCCGGACTGGAATCCGTTCATCCGCAGCTTCGAGGGCGAGCTCGTCGAGGGTGCGCGCGTCGCGGTCCGGATCGAGCCGCCCGGCGGTCGTGGCATGAGCTTCAAGCCGAGACTGCTGGCGGTCGAGCCGGGACGCGAGCTGCGCTGGATCGGGCACGTGCTGATCCCGGGCCTGTTCGACGGCGAGCACCGCTTCCTGATCGAGCCGCTGGGGGAGGGCCGCAGCCGGTTTACCCAGAGCGAGTCCTTCTCGGGCCTGCTCGTCCGCGCCCTCGCCGGCACCCTCGACGCGGCCGAGCAGGGGTTTGGCGACATGAACGGGGCGCTGCAGACCAAAGTCGCCGCTGTGTGACGGGTCTCACCCGGCTTGTGTGGGCGCGGACACACTCGCTTTGCTCACACTTTCCTAACGTTTGGGATCGCCGGCCCTCCGCCGGACCCTGCACCCACATCCGAACCCTCAAGGAGTCCACCATGGCTCATCCAGTACTCGCCAGCATGGCTTACAAGGCAATGGACGAGGCCGCGCGCACCAACGCCGACCGCGCCCGTCGCGCGACGCCGAAGCGTCGGCGCTCGTTCAAGCTCCGCAACCGCGCCTCCCGCTAGCGCCTCGCGGCACCAGCAGGACCCGGCCCGGCCGGCTTGTTACCGCCGCGTTGCTAACCTGCAAGACACCGTCGCGGGGTGGAGCAGTCAGGTAGCTCGCCGGGCTCATAACCCGGAGGTCGCAGGTTCAAATCCTGCCCCCGCTATGTTTGTCACTACCACGCTCGAGCCCTCCGCCAGGAGGGCTTTTGCGTTCTCGAAGGTCTCGGCCACTGCCTCAGACACCGTGGCCGTGATCTCGACACGGCCTTCCGCCTTGTCGTAGGCGACCTGAAGGTCGAAGGACTCGAAGACCTGGCGCTTGATCGACGGAGATGCCGTCCGAAGGGCTTCGGTGAGGTCCGGGATCCGCTCGAGCTGGGCGAACAGCTCCTCCTCCTCGGCTTCCTGGCGCTCCGCACCAATTCCGGCAAGCGCCTCCTCCAGGGCGTCCTTCTCGCCGCGCAATTCCTTGATCCGCTCGGAGACCAGCTCCGGCTCGACCCCCTTCTCGAGCGCCTGCACCTGAGCCTTGATCTTGCGATCGAGCTCGCGCGAGCCGGCGCGCTCCCAGGCGTACAGGTCGCTGGCATCTGTTTCGCGATTCGTGCGTCGCAGCGTGAAACGAATCGGGCCGGGTATCGGTTCTCGCTACCACCGCGTGTTCGAGCGCTTCAAGCCCTCCCCGGCGACCCGCAGGGCGGGCAAACCACTGACGGCGACTACCCATCCTCCGACGCTGAATTTCGGATGAGCCACCCCCGCTCACACACCTAACGTCCTCTCAACCAAGACCCAGCCAAGGGCCGGTAGCCGACTCTTGGCGCCAGTCCAAACGGGGGAGTTCTCTACATGGCCCACAGACCGCAGCACCTGCCAAGGCCACAACCCGTGCGCCTCATCCTCGCCGCAACCCTCGCCCTCGCAGCTCTCTGCCTGCTCGCTCTGCTCACCTTTCCCGGAGCCGACTCCGGCGCCGCCACGATCGCCAAGAAGCAGAAGAAGATCACCGGCACCCTGAGCAAGGGCGGCTACACCGTGATCGCCCTCGCCAAAGACGGCGAGGCCAAGACCGACCGGGCACCGAAGGGCAACTTCAAGCTGCGCCCACCCGCCAAGAAGGTGACCCTGCACCTGCGCGCCCCCGACGGCACATACGCCGGCCCGATCGTCGTCGCCACCCGAAAGCACGGCAAGCGCGCGATCGAGGGCGTCTACGCAGGCGCCAAGCTCGGAAGGTCAAGCTCAACTCCAAGAAGGGCTTCGCGAAGGCGAAGCTGAAGAAGAAGCTCGACCGACTCAAAGCGCGAGGCCCGGGCCAAGAAGGGCGTCCCGATCGGCGCCGGCAACTTCGGCTTCGTCAAGTCGAAGAAGACCAAGGGCGGCGCCCCCGGCGACCTCGACCTCGACGGGGTGGCGGACCCGCTCGACATCGACGACGACGGCGACAAGGTGCTCGACAACCTCGACCGCAAGCCGCGCGAGGGGAGCAAGGCGCGTGCGTCCGCACATGCGTCGGAGGCCGAGGCGGGCGACTTCGGCCTCCGGAGCAGCCTCGGTGAGGGCGGCTCCCTGGGGGGCACCGCGAACGTCAACACGGGTCTGAGCAACGCGCAGATCGAGACCAACCTCGTGGACAATTTGGTCCTCGGGTCGGGGTCCTCCCGCCGCGGGGATCGGCGACTCCGCCGAGCTCGACTGCGGCCAACCGCAGAGCAGGACCGACCCGGGGCTCGGCGGTCTCGCCTATTGCACCCTGGGCGGAACGGGCGAGCGAAACCCGGACGAGGACACGCCGGCGGGGATCCCCTTCCCCGAGTGCTGCGACTCCGACGGCGACGGCTTCGGCACGCTGATCGTGGATCGGCCCGGCCAAAGCGGCGCGGGGATAAACCCGAGGGCCACGAGCGATCAGATCGGCTCCGGCGACGTGTTGATCCAGCGGGTGACCACCGGCGGCAGCGAGCAGCAGTTCGCTGCCGCTCTGCAGTACGTCTTCGTCACGACCCCGGCGCTGGTCTCCTACGACGACGGGCAGGGGAACTCGGCCTCGGTCGGATCGGGGATCGACTACCCGGTCGACTTTGGCGAGCCGGGAACCACGGAGAACCCCTTCCCGGTCAAGGCCGGCCCGGACGGCGACGTGAAGGTGGAGCTGACCTTCTGGAGGCCGCAGCGGCGGCCGATCCCGCCGGCGGAGGACCCTGGTTCACCGGAGGACCCGAACTGGATCGACATGGGCGGCCTCGACCTCGCCGCACTGATCCCGAGCACGGGCGAGTTCTGTGGGCCGGGCTCGTATTCGAGCGGGGATCCGAACCTGGCGCTCGTCGATGGGGGCTTCCGGGACGAGCAGCGCTGGGCCGGGTTCAGGGATCTGGCCGCCGATCAGCCCGCCAGATCCGAAAACACCTTCACCTACCGGCTCAACCTGACCAAGTGCCTGGAGTCAGACGGGAAATCGTTCAACGTGGGTGAGAAGCGAGACTTCGGCTTCAAGGCAGTCACGCCCCGGCTCGACGCCGGCGGAGACGAAACCAGCACCGGCGCCGCCTTCATCCGCGAGTAGCCGCCCCGCGGCGGGAGCCGCACCCACCTTCATTCCACTGCACGATCAAAGACCACGAAACCGAAACAGAAAACAAGGGAGCAGAAGCAATGAAGAAGTCGATAGCGACACTCGCCGTCCTGGTACTCGCGTTGAGCGCGGGGGCTGCGATGGCCGACACGTCCAAGTACCCGACGGAGTTCAAGAAGTTCAAGCCCGAGGGCAGCTATGCGGCGGTCGTAGGGAAGATCGGCTCCCCGAACCGCAAGTGCCTGAAGAAGCGCACGATCAACGTCTACAAGAAGGGCGAGAACGGGAAGGTGGCCAGCGGCACGACGAACAAGAAGGGCAAGTTCGAGATCGGAATAGCCGGCGAGGTTCGCGGGAAGTACTACGGGAAGGTGACGAAGAAGAAGATCGACGGCGGCGACGTCTGCAAGGGCGCCAAGTCGAAGCCGGCCAAGCTCTAGCGGCGAGGCCGCCGATTCCAGGACGGGGGACGAGGGCAACGGCTTCAATGGAGCCGTTGCCTCCAGTCCGACCCGCACTGTTGGACGCCTGGCCCAAATGAGCGAGGCGAGTCAGGCAGATAAACGCGGAAGGACAGATCCGTAGAGCATCCTGCGCTCGACGATCCGTACGTCGCAGCGAGAAACGAATCGGGCCGGGTATCGGTTCTCGCTACCACCGCTTGTTCAGGCGGTGCGAGTACATCTCCGGGCTCGTGAGCGCGCTTGGCCGGACGAAACATGCGGGCTGCGCAAGCCCCGCAACGACGTCCCGAGCAGCTGGCCGCACCGAACCTCTGACTACGGCGCCCGCCGCCACTCCTCGCAACCCCCGATCTTCCCGCCCTCTGGATATATCGGCCAACTTCTGATCTCTCCGCGCTTGCACTCATCGCGGCCTTCCTCGCCAGCAAGACGATCGTGACCGGTGCCGCCGTCGATGAAGTCGTCGTCGCGAGCCCCGAACAGCGTGTCATCACCATCCTTGCCGAATATCGCGTCCTTGTCGGTGCGGGGTGGCGGGCTGGTGTACAGGCTCAGCCACAGCGTGTCGTCTCCGGAATCGCTACTCATATGAGGGCGAAGTAGGTCACCGCTCG
Source organism: uncultured Solirubrobacterales bacterium (assembly GCA_963793415.1). Lineage (GTDB taxonomy): Bacteria > Actinomycetota > Thermoleophilia > Solirubrobacterales > 70-9 > CAXMST01. Next base: position 1,231,215 of record CAWCAC010000002.1, read on the forward strand.
CGTAGTCGACGCCGTCGCCCCCTCTGACCGTGTCGTTTCCTGGTCCGCCGGAGAGAAGCTGAGGGTCCTTGGCGTCTCCGCCGTCTCCGCCGAAGATGTCGTCGTCGCCCTCGCCGCCGACGATCACGTCGGGGCGCCTGCCGCCGGTCAGGGTGTCATCCCCCTCGTCCCCGTATAGACGGTCGCGGTTGCCGAAACCTGCGTCCTTGGCCGACCCGTTAAGCCGATCGTCACCAGGCCCGCCATGGGCCGGTATCGCGCTGACCGAGATGTCATCACGATCGCCGCCGCCGTATACGCCAACAGTCAAGTACCTGCCGGTGGAGGGCTCAAACGGAACGTCCGCACCGTTCCCGAGTCGAACCCCCGCAGGCAAAGTCGACTCGATTCGATCTCTGCCCGCACCGCCGTTGAGTCCGCCAACCCCGCAGATTAGGTCGTCGCCGGCACCGGCGTCCACGGTGTCGGTGCCAGCGGCGGTCGAGGACGACCACAAATACGGCTCGAGCGTGTTGATCACGTCGTCTTTGCCGGTACCGGTGATCGTGTCGGGTCCGCTTGAGCTGTCGGTGCCGAAGCGGCTCGAGAACTCGCCCTGGCACTTTGGCGTCTGCTTGAACTCGACCCGTTCGGTGCCGCCGATGACATCGACGCCAGCCCGGATCTTGCCGATCCGCATTCCGTTCTCCGGCTCGTCGTCGGGATCGGCGTAGAGCGGGCGCGGGTCCTTGGGAGGACCGCCGACGAACACGCCGTAGATCTCGCCCGCGTCGAGCTTGAAGGTGGCGCTGCCATTGCGGCCCGTCGCCCCTTCCTGCCGGCGGCCCTTCTGGGGCCGGACGTCGACTCTTGCGCCGACGACTCGTTTGCCCTCCCAGCTCCGGACCACGACCTTGAGCTTGCAGCTGCCACGATCCTTGGCCCGCCTGAGATCGCTGCGGGCCTCGGCCGCGCTCGAGCAGGTGGGAAGGGCGCGGAAGTCCGCCGTCGCGACTCCGGCCTTAGGGACCTTGACCGTGCGGTCGGCCGGTTTGAAGTCGGTTCCGGCTAGCTTCGGCTTGACTACGTAGGTGCCCTTCTTGACCTCGATCTTGTAGGAGCCCTCATCGTCGGTCCTAGCCCGGCCGCCGCCGCCGCCCTTGCGCTTCGCCTGCAGCTGAACCCCCGCCAGGCCGTCGCCGTCGGAGTCGACGACGGTGCCCTCGATCCCTGTGCTGACGGCGACGATCCCGTAGTAGTCCTGCTCAACACCGCCCCCGGGCCGGTTGAAGTTGAGCCGCGCCCAGCCCTCGGTGGGCGCGACCGCCTTGTAAGTGCAGGTCGCCTTGCCGGTGCAGTCGGCGATGGCCTCGAGCCCTGCGAAGGTCGGGTCCCACTGATTGGCCGAGGCAGGGGAGTCCCCGGCCCACGAGGCCGTCAGCTTCTCACCGACCTCGATCACATGGGGCTGCACCGAGAGGTTGCCGATCGTGTTGTCCATGAAGTTGGGACCTGAGTCGGACCCGTAGCAGCCATCGGGTGGGCTCATGCACTTCTGCGGTGGCGGCCCCCACTGCGAGGGTGCGGTGGCGGCCCCGGCGCTTCCCAGCCACAGCGAGCCACCGATCAAGAGCGCCAGCAGAATGCCGGCAACGCCGGATCCGATCAACCGAACGCGGTACCTCGATTCCCCCACGCTGGATCAGGCTACGCCGACCATTCCTGGATATCAAGGGAGGGGTGCTCTGAGCCAACGGCGGGGTGCTATGAGCCCACTCGTCCGACGATCTGTGGGTCGTAGCGAGGATCGGAGCGGGCAACAGCCGATTTGACCATTGACCGCGAGCCCAACAGACAGGCGAAGCCGATGGCGAGCGCGAGGAGGGTGCTACGAAACGTCGGACTGATGGTCCGACCGTGGCCGAGGGTACGTATGAAATGCTTGGCCGGTGTGCTGGTCCTTCGGTGTCCCGCTCGGGCTGCTACTGCTCCTCGCCGGATGTGGAGGAGGCGCCGACGAGCTGACGCTGACAGACGTTCGGGCCTGCGCCGAGGATGCGGGCCTGGAGACGAAGCTCAACGCCACCACCGGCAACCCTTCTAACGGCCAGCTCTCCGTCAGCGGTGGCGCCGTCTGGGCGGGGGTCGAGGAGTATGCGAGCGCAGAGGAGGCCGAATCCGCGGTCGAGCCCGAGCCCGGAGTGTTCGAGGAGCGCGGGTTCAGCGGTGAGCTCGGGGATGTGGAGACCGAACTCGAGGTGGTGGGTAGGTTCGTCGTCACCAACAACAACAACCTCGGACCACGGGCCCCATCCGAAGCCGAGCAGGAGATCGCCGACGGGCTCGAGATCGTCGTACGGTGCACGCAATCGGGATCGTCTGAACAGGATGAATAGGAGAAGACATGGGTGGAAGATGGAGTCTGACCTTGGCTGCGGCCGTGGTCCTTGGCGCTGCTGCTAACGCCGGTTGTGGTGGGGGAGATGACCAGCCTCCGGATTCGCTCTCCGAGATCCAGGCCTGCGTGGAAGGAGAGGGGCTAACGATCGGGGGCGAGACGCTGACCGAGACCGACTTCCTGATCGGTTCGCTCCCCGTCGTGGAGTCCAGCGGCGGCCTCGTCTACGGTGTTGAGTTCGCGGATGAGACTGAGGCGAGCGAGTTCGTGGACACGTTGAAGACGGAGGAGCCGGCGGAGGCGGTAGGCCGGTTCGTGGCCTGGGATGCCGGTGGAGAGGGCGCTGGCGTGCCGGAGTACGGGATTGTCCGGGGCTGCCTGGGGTAGCGCGGCGTCGGCTTGGTGTCGTTTAGCCCATAGCGCCCCGGCGCTCAGGATCCGACCGCCCACACGGCATCAGGGACTCGCGAGACCGATCATGCCGCTTGGCGCATGTGTTCGATGATCCGTGGTGGTAGCGAGAAACGAATCGGGCCGCCTATCGGTTCTCGCTACCACCGCATGTTCAAGCGGTTCAGGCCCTCCCCGCAGACCGGCAGGACGGGCAAACCACTGACGCCGACTACCCACCCTCCGAGGTCGAACTACGGATGAGCCACCCCCACCCACACACCTAGCATCCTCTCGGAAAGGCGATCGTGTCCGACGTTCGGTCAGAGCCGAGAGTTCGGTTTCAAAGCGCCACCCCGTTACATCAGGCGGTTTTCGACGGAGCCAGCACGGGAGTCGCATTCAAACGCGAGTGAGGCGGTCGATGACGACGTGAGACGCATTGCAGGAGAAATGAGCCCCCGTGCAAAGCTGACATCCGGCTTCTTCGCGATCGCAGCAGTGCTTGCGGTGTTGATACCGGTTGGTATCAGCGGTGACATCGAACCTGCGGTGGGCACCAGCGATGCCGAAGCCGCTCAGGTCGAGCCGATCACCGGCACCCTCAGCAAGCCCGGCTACACGGTGATCGCCTTGGCCGCAAACGGCGAGGCGGCGAGCGACATCGCCGGCCCTGGCGGCAGCTTCAGCCTCGTCCCGCCGGCCGAGACCTCGACCCTGCACCTGCGGGCCCCCCACGGCACCTACGCCGGCCCGATCGTGCTTGAACCGGCGAAGAACTTCGAGCTCGAGGCGGCCCAAGAGGACGCCAAGCAGGCCAAGAAGAAGGTCAAGCGGGCCGAGAAGAAGGTCAAGCGGGCCAAGAGCAAGGTCAACAAGGCGCAGAAGAAGCTCAAGAGGGCGAGCGGCAAGCAGGCCAAACAGAAGGCGAGCAGGCGGCTGAAGAAGGCAAAGAAGCAGCTGAAGAAGGCGAAGCAGAAGCTCAAGCAGGCGAAGAAGAAGCTGAAGAAGGCGCGGGCGCAGCTCGAGCAGGCCAAAGCAGAGGATGCTGACCGGCCAAACCATGCGATCCTCGGTCTCAGGGCCGGAGCGGCGCTCGGCGCGGTCACGGTCAACTCCGCTGCAGGCTTCGCGAATGCCGGCGGTCTCACCGAACAGCAGTGGAATGCGTCGGTCGACACGGCTTATGAGGCCCAGGCCAAGGCCGGGGTGCCGATCGGCACCGGCAACTTCGGGCGGGTGCGCTCCAGCCAGCTGACCGGCTCCGGGATCGGCGACCTCGACCGCGACGGGGTCTCCGACCCGCTCGACATCGACGACGACGGCGACCTGGTGCTCGACAACCTCGACAGCGCGCCGTCGGGGTCTAACGCGCGGACGACCTCGCTATCCCCGTCGGGCGACTTCCCTCTCTCCCAACGACTGCAGCTTGGGACGATCCCCGTAAATGCCAATGCGCCCGGTATTGGCGAGGCTCGGATCGAGGCTGCCCTTCCGAGCACCGGTCACATCGCGATGCGTATGCAGGCACTCGCTGATGGCTCCATCGAGCTCGACTGCGGCCAGCCTCAAGGCAGCGCCAGCCCAGGCCTCATCTATTGCACGAAGGGCGGGACCGGGACGCTTGCCGACCCTCACCTTGGTGCTGAGCAAGGCGACCCCTTCCCCGACTGCTGCGACGAGGACGACGACGGTTTTGGAACGGTCGGATCGCTCAACAGGAATACCTTCTCCTTTTTCCACGGCGCTACTAGCGACCAGATCAAGTCGGGGGACGTCCTGATCCAGCGGATCGAGCACACCGATGGCAGCGAGGAGGAACTGGTCGCCACTGTGCAGTACGTATTCGTCACCACCCCGGCAGTGGCCTCCTACGACGACGGGCAGGGCAACTCAAAGACGTTCGACTATTCAGTCCCACCGGACTTCACCCACCTCCCGGTGAAGGCGGGCCCAAACGGCGACGTGGTGGTGGAGCTGACCTTCTGGCGTCCCCAGCGCCGGCCGATTCCGCCAGAGACGGACGAGTGGATCGATATGGGCGGTCTCGACTACTTCGTGGCGGCGCTCCCCGAGCGCGGGGCCCAGTTCTGCGCGCAGGACTCGTATTCGAGTTCGGATCCGAACCTCGTTCCTCAGGAGATCGTCGGAGACTGGCCCCCCGGTGGCGGATATTGGGACCAGGCCGATGATCGCCCCGCGAGCCCCGACGACACGGCCGCCTTCGAGGTGAACCTCACCGAGTGCTTCGAAAGGACGGGGTTCGCAATCGAAGAGTCCGGCGGATGGATCGAGCTCGGCGCAACCGCCCACAAAGGCAGCCAGTACGACTCGGGCGACTCGGGCGACCTGACCTCGATGCGGCTCCAGTTCGACGTCGTTCCGTGACCTAAGCGGTCTCGCTTCCATCGACTGTTCAAAGTCCATCTGTTCAACTGCTCTCGAATCGAGGGCAATCGACGAGTCGCTCCCTTTGTGGATATCGGCAGCGGCCATCAAGGCTTGTGAAGAGAAGGCATCGTCCGGCGATCAGGCCGACAGGCGTTCACTCTGGATGATCCGCGGGTGGTAGCGAGAAACGAATCGGGCCCCCGCTATGTTTGTCACTACCACGCTTGAGCCCTCCGCCAGGAGGGCTTCTGCGTTCTCGAAGGCCTCGGCCACTCGTTCGTCGATCTGCCCCCGCGCTCATTCGCCGGCGACTACGTGGTCTCCGCAAGCGAGGACGGCACCTGCCGGATCTGGAAGCCGGAGGCAACGGACAGCGGGACGGACGCGGCGGAGTAGGGTCGCGCGAGCGACCTGAGCTCGTTCTTTGCTGCAGATGGACGCGGACGGCTAGGTTCGTGTCGCTCGGCGCGAAACCGCCACGCGAGAAACTACGTAACGGGTACGGTCCCGCGCGGATGGTGGGCGCGCCGACGCTCGGCAGCCTCGTGCTAGCTATGAGCCAGCCAAGGGGAAATCTGATCGGGGCCGTGCTCGCCTGCGTGGTCGTTTCGATGGTCTTCGCTGCGACGGCCCAGGCGAGTTCGGACTAATCAGGCAGTACGGCCCGAACATGTATGCCGGCGGGGCGACCGGCGGGCCGGCGGAGCTCGGCTCCCCCGTCAGTTCGCGCTCGGCCCGGATAGCGACGTCTACGTGGCCGACTCGGCCAACGACCGCGTCGCGGTCTACGACCAGAACGGCAATTACCTGCGCCAGTTCGGCTCGAGTGGTTCCGGACGGGGTCAGTTCAAGTTTCCCGTGGGCATCGGCATCAGGGGGATTCGGTCTTCGTCAGCGACTACGATCGGAACTGTGTCCTGGAGTTCAACTCCAACGGTTCCTTCGTAGCCGAGTGGGGCAAGGGCGGCCCTCCCACCTGCAGCGGCCAGTACGGGTCGCAGACTGGCGAGTTCAACCACCCGTCGAATATCGAGGCGGCCGCCGACGGCATCTACGTCAACGACTACAGCAACGACCGCATCCAGAAGTTCAGCATCGGCGGTTCCTATCTTGGAAAGGTGGATGACCCCGACGGCGCCGGCACCTACGGCCACGTGGTCGACATGGCCGCCGACGCCGGCAACACCCTCTGGGCCACCTACTCGACGGCCGGAACCGTTGGGGTCTTGCAGATGAACCAGGCCGGGTTCGCGAATCCCGTTCAGAAGGACACCGTGCTGCCCAAGGGCTACGGCAACGGTCAGATTGCGGACACCATTGGCGGCCTCGACGTCAACACGTACCTTGATTCGAAAGGCAACCCCACGACCCGCCGTGACGTGTACATCGTCGACCCTGAGTCCTACCGGGTCCAGCGGTTCAACGAGGGCCTCGGTTTCGTCAGCGAGTGGCCGACTTCAGGGCAGGACCAGTTCGAGACCAAGCCGTACCTCGTGCGGATCAGGGGTCTCACCTCCTTCGAGGTGCTGAACGGTTTCACCAAGAACTACCTGTCGTATTGGGCAGAAAAGAGCGCGCCCCCGCCTCCGCCGCCAACCGACACCACCGTCAACGGCTCCGCGAGCGCAGCCAAGACCCAGAAGCAGAAGGGCAAGAAGATCGTCGTCAAAGCCACGGTCATCGCCGACGAGAACCTCACCGCCAACGCCAGCGGCGCTATCAAGGCCGGCAAGTCCTACAAGCTCAGGCCGCAGTCCAAGACCCTCTCATCCGGTCAGTCGGCGGCCCTGACGCTGAAGCCGGCCAAGAGCAAGGACACCAAGAAGATCGCCAAGGCACTGAAGAAGGGCAAGAAGGCGAAGGCGAAGCTGAGCGTGAAGCTGACCGATGGAGCCGGCAACACCAAGACCACCAAGCTGAGCATGAAGGTGAAGCGCTGAAGCGTTGAACATCACGCTCGAGCCCTCGTCAGTAGGGCAGGGCAACTCGCAGACGCTCTCCTATTCAGCCCCAATGGACTTCAGTTTCCCGGTAAAGGCGGGGCCGAGCGGCAATGTCGTGGTCGAACTGACCTTCTGGCGCCCCCAGCGGCGACCGATCCCGCCGGAGACGGCTAAGTGGATCGACATCGGCGGCCTCAACTACTTCGCGGCGGCGCTCCCCAACACAATGCCCAGCGAGCCCGGATATTTCGAAGGCCGATTCTGCGCGCAGGACTCCTATTGGACTTCGGATCCGAACCTCGTGCCCCAGGAGATCAGCGGGGACTATTTCTCCGGCGGCGGATATAGGGACCTGACCGACGATGGCCCCGCAAGCTCCGACAACACGATCACCTTCCAGCTGAACCTCACCGAGTGCTTCCAGAGGGCGGGGGGCTCGCTCGAGTCCGGTCAGATCGAGTTTGGCGCAACCCCCGCCGCACGCGGCACAGACGACCTAACTGACTTCACCTCGCAGCGGGGTCTCACGTTTCACCCCGTTCCGTAGGCCGAAAGGCGCCGCGCGTGAGGCAGGGCTGGGCAATCTCGCTCTCATTCCACCGCACGATCAAAGACCACGACCCGGCAAGCGGCGATCCGCTCAACGATCCGTGCGTCGCAGCGAGAAACGAATCGGGCCCCCGCTATATCCATCACTACCACGCTCGAGCCCTCCGCCAGGAGGGCTTTTGCGTTCTCGAGGGCCTCGGCCACCGCCTCCGAGACAGTCGCCGAGATCTCCACGCGGCCTTCCGCCTTGTCGTAGGCGATCTGGAGGTCGAAGGATGCGAAGACCTGGCGCTTGATTTGCGGCGATGCTGTGCGGAGAGCTTCGGTGAGGTCCGGGATGCGGCTCAGCTGAGCGATCAGCTCCTCGTCCTCGCTCTCCTGGCGTTCAGCACCGATACCTTTCAGTGCCTCCTCCAGAGCTTCCTTCTCTCCACGGAGCTCGGCAATCCGCTCGGAGACCAGCTCAGGCTCGATGCCGCGCTCGAGTGCGTGGACCTGCGCCTTGATCTTCCGATCCAGGTCGGCAACCTGCTGGCGGATCCGGGTTCCGGCGAGCTTGCCATTGCGGCGCTCGGCTCGCTCGTGGGCCCTCAGCTGCTTGGCGAGCTTGTCGAGCCGCATCGGCCCGGGATCCGCTGCTCGAAGAACCGCAGGACGAGCCGTTCGAGCCAGTCCTCGCGGACCGAGACCGTCTTCTGGCCTCCGTGCGCTTCCCGGAAGCGGTCTCTCCGTAGGTAAAGGGCAGTTTCACTGATCTGACCGACGATTCGATCCTCTGTGAGGGCAAGAAGGTGCACTGGTCAGCCAAGCTCGGCTGGGCCCTGCTCGCCGACTGATGTCGGGCGGGCCGCCGGGGCTGATCATGCACCGAGGGGCGCCCGTCCGTGGTGTCTACTGAGTCGGATTGGTGTCGGCTACGCGGGACTTCCTCACATCCCTGGATACGCTCCGCTCCATGCCTGAATCAGCAAGCAGCCGAGGTCTCCGGCTCGTTTCCGTGGTCGCACTTCTAACCGCCCTGACCTTCGGTGTTTCAGCGTGCGGAGACGACGACTCGGTAAGCCAGGAAGAGCTGCAGCAGGCCACCGAGGAGGCTCGCCAGGACGCATTGAACGAGGCCCAACTCGATGACCTGCGCGAGAAGGTCGAAGCGCTGCAGAAGGAACAGGGCACCGAGGGCTCCGCCGGCACGACGACACCCCCTGAGGGGTCCGGCGATACCGGTGGCGGCCTTCCTGCGGATGCCGAATCGTGCGGCGCCGGCGTCTATGCGAGCTCAGCCACGACCTCATGTGAATTTGCGCTGAACGTGGCCAGCGACTACTACGCGAGTCCCGACAACACCTTCACCAGCTACAGCCCCACGACCGGCGAGGCGTACACGATGAGTTGCTCCGGGACTGCTCCGGTCGTCTGCACCGGCGGCAACGACGCCGCCGTCTACATCCCCTGACTGCTCGCCGTCACCTCGTCGGTGTGGCTCTCGTTGCCGCCTTTCTCGCGCTGGCCGCAGGTGGGGGCGGCTGTGGGGGTGGGGGGTCACAGCAGGGAAAGGCTCCGGACCCCGGAGCCACGAACAAGGACGAGTTCGAGAGCGAACGCGCCGCCCTCAAGCGGAAGCTTCAGCAGCTTCGGGCGCGCAGTCGGTTGCAGGCGCGTGATCCGGGCCCCTACCGCGGCGTCGATCTCGGCGCTATCGGCTCTGGCCTCCCCGCTGAAGTCGGCGTGACGGTAGGCTCACCGCAGTCAGGAATCGGCGGCGGCGGCGGGCTCTCCTCAGGGCCGGCCTGGTCGACGATCAAGCTCCCGATTGCGCTCCGCGTCCTCAGCGATGCCGGCGGCCCGGACCAGTTGACGGAGGAGCAACTGTCCCTGATCGAGCGGGCGCTGACGGCATCCGATAACGAAGCGGCAGCCGAGCTCTTCGCCGGCCTCTCCTCCGACCACGGCGGGCCCGTCGGCGCGAGCCGGGCAGTTACCGAGGTCTTGCGCTGGGGCGGAGATACCCAGACCGAGGTTTCGACCCAGGGCCGTGACGGCTTCTCGCCCTATGGCCAGACCCAGTGGTCGCTTCAAGAACAGGCCCGGTTCATGGCAGCACTGGCCGGGGGGTGCATCGGCTCGGAAGATTCACGGGACTATCTGCTCGAGACCATGGGCCGGGTGACGTCTGATGCGTGGGGGCTCGGGTCAGCCGGGGTCCCGGCACGCTGGAAGAGCGGCTGGGGACCTGACCCTGCCGGGAGGTACCTGCTGAGACAGATGGGAGTGATCGAGGTGCAGGGCCAACCCGTGGTTGTCACTCTCGCGGTTGCGCCAGATGACGGAAGCTTCGAATCCGGGCAGGCGATCGCAAGCCAGCTGGCCCAGAGGCTGGTCGGGCTCGTCGCACGAAACCCGCCTGCCGATCTCCGGTGCTGAAGTTAGTTGCGCGTCGGCCGGGCCAAGCTAGGGCCGCGACGTGCCGGACGCGGCCGGAAACTGTGACCAGCCCTCACCGTTCGGCATTGCATCGACATAGACGTCGCCGAGCGGGAAGTCCGGCAGATAGCTCGACTCGGCTCGCCACCCGAAACCCTCGTCGGGCCGGAGCAGGGTTTCCATCTCGACCCGAAGAAGCGGCCCGTCCCGCTCCACCTCTGCTCGGACCGGATACCTCGGCTCGCCGTGGGGCCTGCTGACGTCCACGCTGCCGTCGGGGTTGAGTTGGATCTCGTAGCGCTGCTCGTCAAAGCTCGCGCTGGTGCCGCCGGCCTGGCGTGTTGTCAGGGCGAAACCGCTGCCGTGACGGATCGGCCCCGCTGTGCGGAAAGCCACGCAGACGATTCCGCCCTCGCCACGTCTGACCGCCACCGAGATGAGGTCGGCGCTCGGCATCCGGGCCCGGCGCTCCGGTCCCCGACTCGAGATGACTCTGACATCGCCGTTTGGGTCGTCACGGAGCGATCCGCCGGCTGGGCACGTGAGTGCCCCGGCTTCCGTCGTCACGTCGACCGTGCCACCACCGCCGCCACAGCCCGCGAAAACGATGGCGCCCACTACAGCGCCGAGCGACCTCAGGAGCCCAGGGATCGTTCGCCTCGATGGAGATCTCACGGCAATCCCGCGTGCCACACCAGTCACGCTTACAGATGACGCCATGCGTTTGGGAGGGTCGCAGCTTTGAATTCTGTCGGGTGGGCCCGGGCTATCCGAGCTGGATCGTGTTCGAGCGATCAGCGGCGCAACGAGTGCGATGGTGCTTACCGTCGATGACCCGCTTGGAGACCTTGACGTAGTAGCTCCCCGGGGGAGGGTACGCCGGATATTCGTCCAGGAAGATGGTCCAGACACCGGTGCTGGTGCTGCCGACGTAATATTCCTGACCGCCCTCCCCGATGAACCTGAGCTCGCGGGGCGCGACACACTTGTCCTTTTCGGACCGGATCTTCGCCGTGACAGTCAAGTAGCCCCCCGACGAGCCAAGGTGGATCCTGACCTTGGTCGGCACGGATGAAGCTGCGGCAGAATCCGGATCGCCTACCCAAAGCGCGCAGGCCAGGCAAGCGGCCAAGAGAACGGCTGTGCAGCGAAGGCGATTGGCCCCGGTCGGGAGCCACTGGCTGCAGTTCGATCCGACGCCGGTCATGCGGTGCCGCCGATCAGCCGGCGGTCCCTGAGACCTCGACCGGTGCCGAGACCGCCGCCTTGCAGGTCTGCTCGTGCTGCTTGTTGCCGATCTCGCTCTTCCTGACCTTGGCGTAGTAGGAGCCGGCTTTAGCCGGTGGCACGTGCACGAACCAGAAGCCCTCGTCGGTGCTCTTCGACGAGCCAATCAGGGCGTCGTCACCCGACTTCTCCCGGTAGACCTTGATCTTCCGCTTGTCGATGCACTTCGTCTTCGATGAGGTGACCTGGCCTTCGAACGAGTCGAGCTCAGACGTGATGTCAGGGACGTAGATCATCCAGACCTTGGACTTATGAGCGCCGCCGCCTGCAAGAGCCATGGGAAGAGAGGCCGCGGCGAGTAGCAGCGTGGGGAGGAGGATGAGGGCGGCAAGGGTCTTTCGACGGTGCATCGTGCCGAGGCTAGGCACCTCCGGTCCACGTTTCCTCCGTAGCAGGTACCGGGCACCGTCCGCGCCGGTCACGGATTGCAGACCTTCCTTGTCGAGCAAACCCGCGCGAGCCGGCCCGCTCCAAGGCGTTCAGGTCACTGGCATCCGTTCCACGATTCGTGCGTCGCAGCGAGAAACGAATCGGGCCGGGTATCGGTTCTCGCTACCACCGCGTGTTCATGCGGTTCAGGCCGTCCCCGCAGACCCGCAGCACGGCAAACCACCGACCCCGACTACCGACGCACAAGCGCCCAAGTACGGATGAGCCACCCACCCCCAAGCATCTAGCGTCCCCGCCACCAAGACTCGGCCGGGCTCACACCCACGCCCGCCGGCTTCGGCAACGCCAAAGGGGAGCAAACACCAATGACCCAGACACCAGAGCGCCGCTCAAGACCGACCCTGATCCGCTTCAGCCTCTCAGCGGTCCTCGGCTTGGCCGCAGCATCGCTGCTCGCAGCCCCGACGCTCTTTGGGGCCGACTCCGGCGAGCCCACCGCCACCGCCGCCAAGAAGCAGAAGAAGATCACCGGCACCCTGAGCAAGGGCGGCTACACCGTGATCGCCCTCGCCAAGAGCGGCGAGGCAAAGACCGACCGGGCCCCGAAGGGCGCCTTCAAGCTACGGCCGCCGGCCAAGAAGGTGACCCTGCACCTGCGCGCCCCCGACGGCACATACGCCGGCCCGATCGTGGTCGGCACGCGCAAGCAGGGCAAGCGCGCGATCGAGGGCGTCTACGCAGGCGCGCAAGCTCGGCAAGGTCAAGGTCAACTCCAAGAAGGGCTATGCGAAGGCGAAGCTGAAGAAGAAGCTCGACCGACTCAAAGCGCGAGGCCCGGGCCAAGAAGGGCGTCCCGATCGGCGCCGGCAACTTCGGCTTCGTGCAAGTCGAAGAAGACCAAGGGCGGCGCCCCCGGCGACCTCGACCTCGACGGGGTGGCGGACCCGCTCGACATCGACGACGACGGCGACAAGGTGCTCGACAACCTCGACCGCAAGCCGCGCGAGGGGAGCAAGGCGCGTGCGTCAGGGGAGACTTTGGCGGGCGACTTCCCGCTCGCCTCCCGGCTGACTGCCGCGGGTCCCGACAAGGAACCCGTCAACGCCAACGCGCCCGGTATGAGCGACGCTCGAATCGAGGCCGCCCTGCCGAGCTACGGGATCCTCGGAATGAGTATCGACAGGACACTCAGTCACGAGATCGACTGCGGCCAACCTCAAGGCAGCGCCAACCCGGGCCTCATCTACTGCACCAGGGGCGGTACCGGGAGGCTTCAACCCGGTGGCGACATCCTCGACCCCTTCCCGGGGGAGCCGGGGGGTGCTGCGATCCCGACGGCGACGGGTTTGGAACGTTCCCGGCGGGCATCAACACAGCCCTTCACCACGGCGCGACCAGCGACCAGATCAAGTCTGGCGACGTCCTGATCCAGCGGATCGAGCGCCCCGACGGCAGCGAGGAGGATCTCGTCGCCACGCTGCAGTATGTGTTCGGCACCACCCCGGCGCTGGCCTCCTACGACGACGGGCAAGGCAACTCGCGGACGCTCTCCTACTCAGCAGGCGACCCACTGGACTTCCGTTTCCCGGTGAAGGCGGGTCCGAGCGGCGATGTCGTGGTCGAGCTCACCTTCTGGCGTCCCCAGCGCCGACCGATACCACCAGAGACGGCTGATTGGATCGACATCGGCGGGCTCAACTACTTCGTGGCGGCGCTACCCACCGAGCCCGACACTTTCGAAGGCCGATTCTGCGCGCAAGACTCCTACTCGACTTCTGATCCGAACCTCGTGCCCCAGGAGATCAGCGGGGACTACTTCTCCGGTGGTGGATACAGGGACCTGGCCGACGATCGCCCTGCAAGCTCCGACAACACGATGACCTTCCAGCTGAACCTCACCGAGTGCTTCGAGACGGCGGGGGCCTCGCTCGAGTCCGGCCAGATCGAGATTGGCGCAACCCCTGCCGCACTCGCTCGCGGCGACCTGAACGACTTCACCTCGGAGCGGCATCTCAGTTTCTACCCTGTCCCGTAGGGCGAACTCCCGTTGACCGATCACGCCGCGATCTGCGCCCGCTCGACGGGCCGCACCCACCTTCATTCCACTGCACGATCAAAGACCACGCAAACCGAAACAGAAGACAAGGGAGCAGAAGCAATGAAGAAGTCGATAGCGACACTTGCCGTCCTGGTACTCGCGTTGAGCGCGGGGGCTGCGATGGCCGGCACGGGCAAGTACCCGACGGAGTTCAAGAAGTTCAAGAGCGGGGAGACGTACGCGGGGGTCGAGGGGAAGATCGCCTCCCCGAACCGCAAGTGCCTGAAGAAGCGGACGATCAACGTCTACGAGAAGGGCCAGAAGGGGAAGGTGGCCAGCGGCACGACGAACAAGAAGGGGAAGTTCGAGATCGGGATATCCGGCGAGGTTGTGAAGGGCACGAAGTACTACGGGAAGGTGACGAAGAAGAAGATCGACGGCGGCGAGGTCTGTAAGGGCGCGAAGTCGAAGGCGGTCAAGCAAAACTAGCGGCGAACGACGCCGCCGATTCCAGGACTGGGGAACGAGGGCAACGGCTTCAATGGAGCCGTTGCCTCCAGTCCGACCCGCACTGTTGGACGCCTGGCCCAAATGAGCGAGGCGAGTCAGGCAGATAAACGCGGAAGGACAGATCCGTAGAGCATCCTGCGCTCGACGATCCGTACGTCGCAGCGAGAAACGAATCGGGCCGGGTATCGGTTCTCGCTACCACCGCTTGTTCAAGCGGTCCAGGCTCTCCCCGGCGACCCACAGGAACGGGCAAGCCACCCGACCCCGAAGAGCAGGAGCGTCGCCCATTCCCTAGAGGTCCGTCTCGGGCGGCGCGAAGATCACCAGGAGCTCGAGGTCCTCGGCGATGTCGACGAAACGGTGCTCGGCAAGCTTGGTTACGAACGCGATCGACCCGGGCCCTACTGCCTGTCGCTTCCCCTCGACTTCGAGCTCAGCACGCCCCGCGAGCACGTAGTAGATCTCGTCCTCGGCGTGCGGCGTCTGATGATCGGTTTCCCCTGCGGAGAGGCGGTAGACGCCTGCGCTGAATATCCCCGCGCGCAGGAACTCCCTCCACTGATCGCCCGCGGCACGTGCGGCCTCGAGGATCTGATCTAGCTCAAGGGCCTCGTGGTGCGGCTCGGGCATCGGCGCATGGGGCTCGCCGTGATCTCCCTCGGCTAGAACGGTCCCTTTTGAAGGTCGTAGTCGGGCCCCGCGCTGAACGACCCAATGAGCTTCTTGCCGTTGTAGCGGAGGCACTCGAGGATCCCCCCGGTTGAGACCACCGGCTCGGGGGCGCTCGAGACCCAACACTTCCAGCCTGGGGGTGTGTTCTTGCGGGAGGTGCGGTGCCTGTACTCCTTCGTCGCCGAACCTACAGCTTCACGCACGCCCCGCTTCGACCACTTTCGCGCGAACTTGCAGCTCGGCTGCACCCCCTCGCCGGCTAGCACGAACCAGAAGTCACCCCTGTATTCGTCACTGCCTTCGGCCGTCTCGATGAAGTGCTGCCAGCTCTTCGACTGAACATCGCCGCAGTCACGCACACCTTCGAGATCCGCACCCGCTGACGACGGAATCACGGCGCTTGCCATTACGAGCATCGTCGCGCCGGTAGCAAGGCCAAGGGCAATACGTGACATATGTTTACTCCTTTGAGATTCGGTGGTGCCGGGACGCTATCAAGGGCCCGTCCACCGCATGAGAACACCGATATGCGTTGACCCTCGCCGTCCGTCAGGCTTGATTCGGGAAACCGCCGGGCATCTGGGCGGCCGAGAGCTGAGCAGGTGCGTCCATCTGCTTTGAGTGTCGCCCCCGAGATTTCTAAGCCCCGCCGTGGGTGTCGAAATCAGGGTTGGAGGCGCGACACAAGCCCTGGAGGGGGTCTCCCTCGATGGCCCTGTCGTCCCGTCGATTGTGGCAGGGCCCGTAACCCCGCTCCGATCGCAACGTGGTGACGGCGGGCGCCGAACTGCCTGCACTTTGACCACTTCCACCTGCTCCGGCGGTCGTCTCGAAACCGAAGGTCACAGGTTCGAATCCTGTCGGGCGCATCTCCCCCTCCGCGTGGCGCCTCCTGCGCAGCTGCGAAGCGGGTTGCCCGGCCCGACGCGGAATTGGCGCATTTCAGATCCGTTGGCCCCGCAGATTCACGATATGGTCAGTTGCAGCGGGTGCCCACATATCGTGCTCGCACCAACTATCGGGGAGTACCTAATGAAGAATCTTGGACCGCTTGTCGCAGCAGCCATCTGCGCGTGCCTGATCGCGGGCGCGACCACTGCTTCGGCGACCGCTCCGGTTGCCGGCGCGGCGAAGGTGACGAAGCTTAAGACTGTGATCACGCTGAAGGGCGAATACGCAAACGGCTCCCGGGCCGGCGGCAGGGTTCGTGGCGCTAACGACGGGGGGATTTGCCGGGGTCCGCGGCCGATCAAGATCTTCGACGTGACCCGAAAGAACAACCACCAGCGGGTGGACCTGGTCAATTCCAGCGACGGAGGCTCCTACTACGTGAAGGCCGAGTTCGAGTCCGGCAGGAAGTACCAGGCTGTCGCGCCGAAGTACAAGGTCAGCAAGACGCTCTTCGGCAAGGCGCTCTGCAAGCGGGGCATTTCGAAGACGCTCAAGGTCAAGTAGTCGCGCCCGGCAACCAGGAGCAAGCGATGTTGAGCGGATTGATCGGTTACCTGCGCCGCCACCACGTCGGCCTGCTCGCTCTCCTGGTCGCGATGGGTGGCTCCGCCTACGCTGCCGGCACCGTCAGCAGCCGCGACGTCGTCGATGGGTCTTTGAAGACCCAGGACCTCAAGGACGGGACGGTCCAGGGCCGCGACCTCGAGCCGAACTCCCTCAAGGGCGTCCATATCGATGAGAGCACGGTCACGGACCGCGTGGCCCAGGCGGCCGTGGTCGGCGGGATGGAGCCGCGGATGCTCGAGAACGACGGCTTCTCGTCGGTCGAGTATGTCTCGACCGGCACCTACAGGATGACCCTCGAGCAAAACGAGCCTCGCTGCAGCTTCGGCACCAGCTTCATCGGTCTGAGGCCGGGCGACACCAGCGGCGGGGGCTCGATCGGGATCATCTATCGGCCGGATGGCTTCGACGTGATCGTCCAGGATCACTCAGGCAACCCGGTCGATCTCTTCCCGCCGGGTCCCGGCCCGTTCGGGTTCTCGGTCGTCTCGGCCTGCTGAGCGGAGACCGCGTAGCCGTTCCAACGGGCGGAGCCGCCCGCGGATCGTCGACGCCTCGACCTTGTGGTTGCCGGCGAGGACCTGGTTGGTGCGCTCGTCGTCTGCGTGGTTGCGGGTCACGACAGCGGCGCTCCCCAACACAATGCCCAGCGAGCCCGGATATTTCGAAGGCCGATTCTGCGCGCAGGACTCCTATTGGACTTCGGATCCGAACCTCGTGCCCCAGGAGATCAGCGGGGACTATTTCTCCGGCGGCGGATACAGGGACCTGACCGACGATGGCCCCGCAAGCTCCGACAACACGATCACCTTCCAGCTGAACCTCACCGAGTGCTTCCAGAGGGCGGGGGGCTCGCTCGAGTCCGGTCAGATCGAGTTTGGCGCAACCCCCGCCGCACGCGGCACAGACGACCTAACTGACTTCACCTCGCAGCGGGGTCTCACGTTTCACCCCGTTCCGTAGGCCGAAAGGCGCCGCGCGTGAGGCAGGGCTGGGCAATCTCGCTCTCATTCCACCGCACGATCAAAGACCACGACCCGGCAAGCGGCGATCCGCTCCACGATCCGTGCGTCGCAGCGAGAAACGAATCGGGCCGGGTATCGGTTCTCGCTACCACCGCATAGCCATGCGGTCCGCCGGCTATACGTCAGTAGATCAGCCTGGCGCCGGCGGGAGTAGAGTTGCCCGATCTCCAGAAGTGGCATCCATCCGTACATCGTGCTGGCGATCGGGATCATCTTCCTCGCGCTTGGCGTCTTTGTGGATGCCGCGACTTGGTCGCGAGTCGTCGAGGTCGTCGTCGGACTGATCATGATCTCGCTCGCGGTTCGGCAGCTCCGGGGCGGGCCGCCGGCCTGATCCGCTCGCCACTGTCTCTCGCACCGTTCAGCCAGACCCCGGAAAATGAGCGTTAGGCAGCTGGATCGTGCGGGCCGGACTGAGGGCCGCCCGTCGTGCTGGGGGCCGCCGAGAGACGATCCCGGGCTTCCTGCGGCTGCGATCCGGGCTCTGATTGTGGAACGATTGCCGGTGTGACGGTCTTTGGGCATCGGTGCAGGGCGATCTGCGCGACCGCCGTGATGGTTGTAGCCCTTTCGGCCGTGTTTTGGTCCGGCGAGAGCCGAGCGTCGAGCGGCTGCCCAAGCGTGGAGATCAGAACGGCGGACGGCTGCACTCCCCTCGCCCAGGCGAAGGGTGAGATCAAGGACATCGTTCGAGGGACGGTCCGCAAGGATGATCTCCAGGCTGCCCTTGTTCGTGTCGATGTGGGGAACCGGACGCTCGTCAGCTCCTCTCCCGGCGAGTCGATGGCGGGAGTGCCGGCGACCCTGAAGATGAACTTCCGGATCGGGTCGGTCGCGATTCCGTACGTAATCGACCTGTTGCTCCGGCTTCAGGACCGAGGTCGGCTCTCCCTCGACGACTATCTTTCGGAGTGGTTCCCGCAGCTCCCGAATGCCGATCGCGTGACCTTGCGGATGCTCGCCAGCGCGACGGCGGGGTATCCCGATTGGGTCCAGGGCAATGCCAAGTTTCAGGAAGAGCTGCTGGCGGACGTGTTCCGGCAGTGGACGACGCCGGAGCTGCTGGACACCGCCTTCTCCCAGGAGCTGATCTGCGAACCGGGCGAGTGCTTTCACTACGGGCATACCAACTTCGCGATTCTGGGCAAGGTGATTCACGAAGTCACCAACCGAACGATCGAAAGTCTGCTCCGCAAGCGGGTGCTCCGCCCGCTAGGCCTACGGCACACCGAGATCTCGGGACTGCCCCAGATCCCGCCGCCGGTTCTTCACGCCTACTCGGCCGAGCGCCCATACGGCTCCAAGGACCCCGTCTACGAGGACTCGACCTTCTGGAGTCCTTCCTACGGGCTCCCCAAGAGCATGTTGATGACCGCGACGATCGCCGATCTGATCAAGTCGTCGAAGGCGCTCGGCACCGGCGCGTTGATCTCAGGGCGGGCGTCGCGCGAGCGCTTCGAGCCAATCACCGCCGGCCTGCCGGGAATTCCCGGCCCCCAGTTCGACCAGGACTTCTACTACGGGCTCGGCGTCGTGGTCCTGAACGGATGGCAGTTCCAGAACCCGCAGATCAACGGGTTCGCATCGATCGGCGCCTACCTGCCATCGCGCAAGATCTCGCTGGCGGTGACGGCCACGGAGGGCCCGCAGGCTGCGAAGACCTCCATTAACTACAGCGCCGAGCTCTTCGAGGAGATCTCGCTCTACCTGACGCCCCGCCATCCGGCTCAGGCTCCAGGCTGATACGGGCGCATGGCGGGACGGAGCCGTCCGCTCTCGTTCCCCGTCGGCGTGCCCAAACCAACGACTTCAGGAAAGCTCCGCAAGGCCGCGAAGGCGCAGGGCAAACGTGACGCCCGGGGTGACCCTGACCTCCTCTGACGGAGCCTCCGACCGAGCAGATGTATGCACCGTCATCCAGCCGCTCAAACTCGTCCGCCCGCAGGCTGGCTTAGTCCATTCACTCCCCGGACTCCTTGCGAAATTGAACAACGAAGCGGTCGGACATATCGATGTCGAGGCATTGCATCGGGCGGATCGAACCGGGCTTGACAGGGCTAGACACACAGCGTCAAAGCAGCGAACCGGATCGAGGTTCGACTGGGGGGCGAAGGGTCTGGGTCCAATCTAGTTGGCCCTCCCGATGCCCGACCCGCTCACCGGCGAAAGGTGCCAGTGATCATCTAGGCAGGCTGCTTCGGCGGCATCAACGCACCGATGATCCAAAACAGCGGGATGAACAGTCCGATGACTGCGCATGTGCTTCCCGGATCGCGATCCGCAGCACCGGCGACCGGATCAGAGCCGTATTCGCTCGGTTAGCGGTGGGTGGTAGCGAGAAACGAATCGGGCCCCCGCTATAGAGGGAAGCCCCCGCTAACACGGGGGTTTCTTCGTGAGAGGGGCGAGGGTGGCTCCAGGTCTGTGGGCCCAACATGGGCCCATTCGTCGGCGAAGGTTGGGTTGCGCTGTCCGACGGGAGGCCGTCCCGAAGCCGGACGCCACGCTACCGGCCCGAGGTCCGCAGCTACTCCTCGGCCAGCACCGCGTCCAGCGCTTCGTGCAGCAGCGTTGCGTGCTCCGTCTCGAACGGGAGCGGTGGGCGGATCTTGAGGACGTTGTCGTGCCGGCCCGTCGTGCTGACGAGGATGCCGCGCTCGCGCATCCCGTTCTTCACGCGGTCGGCCAGCTCGGTGCCGGGTGAGCCGTCGGCATCGGCGAGCTCCACACCGGTGAGCTGACCCCAGCCTCGGACGGCAGCGATGCCTGGCCGCCGGGCCGCGATCTCCTCGATGCCCGCCCGCAGCTCGCCGCCCACGCGGGCGGCCCGCTCGGCGAGCCGCTCGTCGTCGATCACGTCGAGCACGGTCAGCGCCGCCACGGCGCCCGGCGGATTGCCCCCGAAGGTGCTGAAGAACTCGCGCAGCTCGGCGAAGCGGTCGACGATCTCGCGCCGTGTGACGAGTGCCGCGATCGGATAGCCGTTGCCCATCGGCTTGCCCATCGTGACCATGTCCGGCTTCACGCCCGAGGCGGCGAAGGACCAGAGCGCGTCGCCGATCCGGCCGTGCCCGACCTGCACCTCGTCGGCTACGTAGAGCCCGCCGGCGGTATGGGTGAGAGCGACGATCTCCGCGAGGTAGGCGGGCTCTGGCGGGAAGACGCCGTCGCTCGTGAAGGCACCGTCGATGAAGACTGCGGCCGGGGAGACACCCTTTTCCGCGAGCCGGGCGATGGCCGCGGCGTAGCCGTCCTCCGGCCCGCTGCCGTCGGCCAGCGGCGGGGGGAAGCGCTCGACGTTCGGCGCCATCGGGGCGCTCGAGCCCTCCGGCGAGAGATCGGCGATCACGTTGCTGATGCCGTGGTAGGAGTACTCGGAGGAGAGGCCGCCGTTCGCCCCCGTGTATGCCGTGGCCACGCGCCACGCGAGGTCGTTGGCCTCGCTGCCGGAGTTCACGAACATCACCGCGTCGAGGCCGGAGTCCGGGGGCATTGACGCGAGCAGCCGCTCCGACAGCTCGATCACGGCCTCGTGCAGGTAGCGCATGTTCGTGTTCAGGGTCCGGGCCTGTCGAGCGAGCGCCTCGACCACGCGGGGGTGCGAATGCCCGACGACCGGGACGTTGTTATACGCGTCGAGATAGCGGCGACCCTCGGCATCCGTCATCCACACGCCCGCGGCCTCGACCATGTGGAGCGGCCGCTCGTAGGTGGGTGGCATGAGTGCCGAACCGAGGCTCCCCCGACGCCGCTCGAGCAGCTCTCCCACCGGCTTCGCCCTCGTGAACGAACGGAAGCCGAAGCGCCGCGAGGTCTCCTCCGGGCCGAGCTCATCGAAGAGCTCCATCAACGGCCAGGCGTCCTCGTCGAAGCCGGCGGCATAGTCGTTGCCGGGGTTCTCGGCGGCGTGCCTGGCGGTGATCGCGGCGCAGGCCGCCGCTCGCGTGGCGAACAGGTCGGGAAGTAGCTCGAGCTCGATCCCCTCGAGCGGGGTGACGCTGCGGTAGCCGTCGAGCAGGATCGCGGCCGCTCGGAAGAGGCCGGCGGGTGGGCGACTCCACACGGCGGACGCCCAGGCCGATGTGACGTCGGCCATGAGAGCCGTGTGGCTCATGTCGCCGAAGTCGATGATCCCGGCCACTCGGCGCCGCGCGTCGAGCGTGACGTTGTTGATGCTGAGATCCCCGTGGATCACCTGGGCCCGGAGCTGCGGCCAGCGCGGGAGCACCCGCTCCTCGAAGCGGTCGATGGTCCGGCTGAGCAGCGCGCGGCGCTCCTCGCCGCTAACCAGCGGCACCAGCGGGCGCAGCTGCTGAGCCTGCTGAGTGTCCCAGAGCAGCATCCGGCCGGCCGCGGGATGGAAGAAGCTCCGCAGGGAGCGCCCGAGGCGCGCGAGAACCGCGCCGAACTCCCAGAGCGCGTCGTCGTCGAGCGTCCGGGGGTCGACGTCCGCGTCACCGCTCATGAAGTCGTACATCCGCACCTGGTGGACCGAGCCATCGGGACCCTCGGTCGTCGCCCGATGGGCAGCCACGCTCTCGTCGGCGGCGCCGGGAACGCACCAGGGCCGTGAGACCGGCAGCTCGGGATCCGCGCCCTTCGCGTGCAGGGCGGCCGCGATCTCCATCTCCACCACGCCGACGGGCTCCGATGCGTTCGAGATCTTCAGCACCCCCTGCGTGCCGTCCGCCGCGGAGACGAGGAAGTTCTGATCCCGCTCGCTGTCGAGCGGCGTCGCCCGCCCCTCGAGCCCGAAGAGTGAGCCGGCGATCGATGCGGCTTCGCTCTCGGTGAAGGCCGGCGGGGTCGAGCTGAGTACGTCGTTCGTTGCCATTCCCGAGCGATGCTATTCGGCGGATGCGGGACCGCGACTCCGGGGTACCACCCGGGGCATGGCTAACGAGGACGAAGAGAAGCTGGATATCGACCTTGCTGTCACACGGCTGAACGAGGCGTTCTGCCTCCAGTGCCGCTCCGCGCTGGCGTTCGTTGCCTTCTCGGGCAGCGTGGTCGGATTCGAGTATCAGGCCGTCGGCGCGCAGCTCTGAGAGTTCGCGCAGGCCGAGCTCGCAGACGCCCGCCGGCTCGTCGAATGCGTTGAACCCTCGCCGTCCATTGGGCTTGATTCGAGAAGCCGCCCGTATCCGGGCGTCAGCCGTCGCCCAAGCCTTACGGCCCGCGGAAGCTTTCAGTCGGTCTGCGCCTGCCGGGAGCGGCATTCGCTCGACGATCAGTGCGTCGCAGTGAGAAACGAATCCTGCCCCCGCTATAGAGAGAAGCCCGCTTAGCAAGCGGGCTTCTTGCGTTCGGGGGCGCAAGACCCTGTCCCGGCTCCGGGGTACTCTGACCGGCGAATGAGCAGCGCAGCAGGGAACTCGGACGAAACCGTGCGTCGGTCTCAGACCAAGTCCCGCGAGCGGGTCCGCCTGCCGCCGGTCCTCAGCTACCCCGATCGCGAGCGTCAAGGCTTCAGCTTGGGCTGCGATTATGGTCTGAACGGATGAGTGTGGGTCCCGTGGACGAAGGCGCCGGACAGGCAGGGGAGAAGGACGGGAGCGACCCGCCGGTGCCCCGCCCGGCCGGCTGGTATCGGGACGGGAAGGATGTCGAGCGTTATTGGGACGGTGCGGCATGGACTGATCGCACCGTCGAGGGCAGCGAGCAGGACTACCTCGTCATGCTCGGGTTCTTCTCCGCCGTGGTGATCCCCGTCGTCGGCTTCGTTCTCGGGGCGGTGGTAGCCCTGCGACGTAACCGCGAGCAGCTCTGGACCGGCAGCGCGATTCTGCTGACCGCGGCCGTCGCGACGGTGGTCTGGTCGCTGATACTCCTCTGAGATCCGCGCTGCCAAACGCCCTCGCTAGTCGAAGGTGACCGCGGTTCCCTCCACCTTCAGGGCCTTCCAGGAGCGCATCGAAACCCCACGCTTGGAGCTCACGTTGATGACCGCGTCCGCCCCCACCTTCGCCGCCGCCGCTCGCAGGTTCTCGTCTCCCTGGTCCGCCGTGGGTCGCTTGCTGACGATGGTCGTGGCGCTGGCGTTCGCCTTCACCGGACCGATGACCGTGTAGGGCCGGTCGATGTCGCCGGCGTGAATCTCGATCTGATCAGCATCGGCCATTGTCGGTCCCTCTCCCGTAACTCGCGGTTCACCCGCGAAATGACTCCGGTAACTCGTGACCTATCGTAGCGGGACGACGGGATCTCAACGGCCCGGTCCCAGGGCGATGTGAATAGTAAGGATCGTTGGCTCGCAACCTGCCGCGGAACCCGGTGATGTCGCGGGGCTCGGCATCCAGGCGTGGGCCATCGCTGGCGTCGCAGCCAACGGTGACGCTGAAGGTATTGCGACGGCGGAAAGCGGCGTGTATTTCGAGCTGATGCCGTAGGCGTCAGCCGGTCGTGATCCGAGCGCCGTAGCAAGAATCGGATCAGGCACCGCCACAGAAGGAAGCCCGCTCGGCGAGCGGGCTTCCTGCATTTCGCGTCTAGCCCTTGTGGAAGACCTTCCCGGTCACCTCGGTCCGGGTCTCTGCCTCGACGTTGATGTTGCCGCCAAAGTCGCAGAAGCGGTTTCGCTTGATGGTCGGCTCGACCTTGAACTTGTAGGGGGCCTTGCGGGTCACGATCGTCGGAGCGGTCTCGGCGGTGCTGCCGCTTTTCGGGGCGCAGAGAATTTGGCCCTGCGGGCACCGTTGTACCGGATGGTCGCCGCGGACAAGCGCGTCATGGCCCCACCGCCTCGTCGGTGTGACACTTTGAGCTTGCGTCCCGGCGGTGAGCGTGCGTTGGCCCCACAACGAAAGACGAGCGGGTTGCCCCGCTCGTCTTTCTGTGGCTTACCTGACCCGGTTGCCCGGGGCCTTCTGGACTACTTGGCCAGGAGGTTCAGGCTGGCGACGCAGGTCGGCGACTCCGGGTAACCCGTCGGCTTCCTGAGAGCAGCGCCGATGCCGCTCTGAGTCTCGCCGTTGGTTCCGTAGATGACGATGTTCGCTCCGCGCTTGTTCTGCTCCGCAGCGGAGCGAACGCCTTCGGCAACGAAGACCCCGGGCGCGGGGTTCAGCGAGAGTTCCCCGTAGCGTCCGAGTAGCCGGCCCTTGACATCGTGTTATCGGTGAACGCGTTGCCGACGACCGCGACCTCGCCCTCATCGAAGTCGTCCGACTGATCGGTGGGCATCACGGCTCCAGCCTCATCCTGGAACAGGAGTGCCCCGTTGATGTGCGAGTCGTCCCCTCCCGAGAGGTTCTGAACCACGAGCAGGCTGCCGGTGCCGGGAGTGCCGCTGGGGCCATCCTTACACACGCCTGCCCAGGCGAAGCCCTCGTTCACTGCCAGCGGAACGATCGCGCCGTTTTCGAGCGTTGGGCTGGCCTGAGCCGTGGCGATCTTCGCCTGAGAACTGGCCTGGACCGTGACCGGGCCTGCCGGACCTTGGGGACCTGCCGGACCCCGTGCGCCCTGCGGACCCCTTGGGCCCTGGGCACCGGTGATGTCGGCGCGGCTGAACTTCAGATCCTGGAAATTGATCGTCTTGTTCTCGATCCGCTTACTGTTAACGGCGTCCGGAGCGAGCTTCGCCTTCGTGACGGCCGCCCGCTGAATGTCTGATGTGCCGATTGCCGAAGCCGCGTATCCAACGCCGCCGACCGCAAAGAACACCGCAAACATCGAGATGACGAGCCCAGGTGTTACCCGGACTCCTTCGAGTCTCTTCCTCATGAACCTCTCCCACTCCTCTTGCCGGGAACGCAAGGACGTTCCAGGCTGCTTTCCGAAGCAGCTGCCCCAGACCAGGATCCTTCACCCCAGGCCGAAGATCCTTTCATGTTTTCGAGCTTTGTGCGGATTGACGCACTCCTCCGCGTTTAACTCGCCCCTCTGGAGCGCGGTAGGCAAGTCCTCCTTCGACGACCTCGGTCCCGTGCGCCGACGGAATATGCTCGGCCCCGGGATCTATGCCCGACGAAGCGCAGCGACCATGATCGGACCGCTCGAGATTGCGATTCTCGTTCTGATCCTGCTCGTCGTCTTCGGGGCCAAGTTCCTTCCCAAGCTCGCGCGCTCGGCCGGCAGGGGCGTGCGGATCGGAAAGACGAAGGGGGAGGAGATCGCCTCGGTCGCGAGTGAGAAGGCGCAGGCGATCGACACGAAGGCGATCGCCCGCACCGCGGGTGAGCACGTCCGCGACGCGCGGGAGGTGCGCGATCTGGTCAAGGGCGAGGACGCCTCAGCCGCGAAGGCGACCGACGAGGCCGCAGCCGCCAAGACGACCGACCGGACAGACGACGCTCCGGACCCGCCGAAGACCGGCAGCGGTTCAGGCGCTTCCGGCTAGCCGGACACCGGTTCCGCGAGGACCGGCGACGGCCGTAACCCCTTGACGAACAGGCCCGCGCCGGGTCGGTTCAGCCGCTGAGTCACGAGGCACGCCCAAGCAGAAGCTCGCGGGTGGCTACCAGCCCGGCCATGTGGCCGCTTCCGAGCGCGACGGCGACCTGCTGCGGGGCGAAGGCGAGATCGCCGGCCGCGTAGACGCCGGGAACGCTCGTGCGGGCCTCGGAGTCGACCTGCACGAATCCGTCCTCGGTCAGGGCGACGCCGAGCTGCTCGGCGAGCTTGTCGCGGCGGTGCAGCGGCGCGTGGACGAGCACCGCTTCGCAGCGAACCTCGGAGCCGTCGCGGAGCACGAGCCCGGCGAGTGTCCCGTCCTCGACTCGAGCCGCCTCGACCTGGTCCGGATCGACCATCGTCACGTCGTCGGTCCAGCCGGCGAGCAGCCCGGCGAAGCGCTCCGCGACCGTGGGCGGCGCGTAGACGGCGACCGACCGGTCGCGCACGTCCCAGCCGTGGCAGAAGGGGCAGTGGAAGACGGAGCCGCCCCAGAGCTCGGCGAAGCCGGGTACGTCGGGGATCTCGTAGTTCATGCCGGTCGCGAGCACGAGGGCCGTCGCGCGGACCTCCTCGCCTCCGTCGAGCCGGACGAGGAACCCGCCCTGATCGGCCCGGGCGTCGGCGACCTGGCCGGTGCGGAACTGGACGGCCTGGTAGGCGGCCACCTGTTCGCGGCCGAGCTCGTAGAGCTGATCCGGCGGAGTGCCGTCGTGGCCGAGCAGGCCGCCGACGTGGGCAGCCGCGCGGTTGCTCTGGCCGCCGCCGTCGACGATCAGGGTGCGGCGGCGGGCCCGGCCCAGGACGAGCGCCGCGCTGAGCCCGGCGACGCCGCCGCCGATCGACGATGCAGTCGTATCCGTTGGGGGCGGCGGTCATCGGGCCAGCCATGGGGCGAGCAGCCGCTGCAGCCGCGGCAGCAACACGAAGACCATCAGCGGCACGGCGACGAGGGTCAGGGCGAGGGTCCGTATTGGCAGCGGCCAGGCGGCGATCGCCGAGCCGCCGAGCGCGAGCAGCAGCGTGATCGTCGGGTAGATCGCGAGCCAGACGATCACGGCCATCCGGTGCCGAGGGGGAGGGGCACAGGGCGCCGCAGCGGGCGCTGCGTGAGGGGCGCCGGTGGCGGCTGTGGCCTGAGCCGGGCGCAGTCGGAGCTGAGACATGAGTGGAGCCTTTCCTTGTTTTCGGTAGGGAGCTGACACGAGACGCAACGTCTCGTTATCTTGACACAAGACGTCTCGTCTTGTCAAATGCAGCGCATGTCCACCGACTCCAAGCCCCCGAACCCGGCTCGCCGCAGCGAGCGTGCCTACCAGGCGATCCTCGACGCGACCGGCGACCTCGTCGCCGCCCAGGGCCTGGCGGCCACGTCGATCGACCAGATCGCCGCGCGCGCCGGAGTCGGCAAGCAGACGATCTATCGCTGGTGGCCGAACAAGGCCGCGCTCGTGCTCGACTATGCGCAGGAGCGGGCCCGTCCCGTGCCCGAGCCCGACACCGGCAGCCTGCGCGGCGACCTCGACCGGCTCGCGCAGGACCTCGTCTCGACGCTGAGCAATTCCCCGGCGGGCCGGGTCTGCGCCGAGCTGATCGGCAGCGCCGAGGCCGACCCGGACTTCGCCCGCAGCTTCCGCGAGACCTTCGTCTCCGGCCGCCGCGCGACCGTCCTCGCCGTGCTCGAGCGCTGGCAGGAGCGCGGGGAGGTGCGGGCCGATGTCGATCTCGAGGTCGCCACCGATCTTCTCTACGGGCCGATCTGGTACCGGCGCCTCGTCGGGCAGACGCCACTGACGCCGGCCTTCGCCAAGAAGCTCGCCGGCGAGGTCGCGGCGGCGGTCGCGCCGCGCTGAGCGCGAATCACGCGGAGCCGGCCGCTTCCGTCGGCGATCCGAACCAGGTCCCCAACGCCTCGGCGGGGCTCGACTCGGGGCCGTTGGCGACCCAGGCGACGTAGCCGTCGGGTCGGATCAGGACCGCGGCGGGAGCAGCGACCTCGCCGAGCACGGGCAGCTCCCAGATGCCGTCGTAGCCCGCGTTCACGAGCCGCACCCGATCCGCCCAGCCGGTGATCTCGAGATCGCCGGGCGCGCCGAGGTTGAGCAGCACGCCTCGGGCGTCGTGCAGCAGCTCGAACACCCTCATCGAACCGTCGGCGTCGGTCAGGTCGAGATCGGGCATGCGGCGGCCGAGCAGCGGATGGCCCTCGCCGAGCTCGTAGTGGACGTCGAGGCCGGAGAGCATTCCGCCGAGCCGCCTCCGGGCCTCGTCGATGTCGAGCAGCTCGGAGACGATCGCGCGCGCCGCCTCGTTGCGCGGGTCAGGCCGCATCAGCGCGGTCTGCGCCATCGTGCTCTGCAGGGTCCGAGCCGCTACCGGGTGACGCTCGGCCTCGTAGCTGTCGAGCAGATCGTCGGGCGAGCGGCCGTCGACGACCTGCGCCAGTTTCCAGCCCAGGTTGACCGCATCCTGCACACCGATGTTGAGACCCTGCCCGCCGACCGGGTAGTGGATGTGAGCGGCGTCGCCGGCGAGCAGCACCCGCCCCTGCCGGTAGGAGGCGGCCTGGCGGGTCGCGTCGGTGAACCTGGAGATCCAGGTCGGGCTGTGGACGCCGAAGTCGGTGCCGTAGAGCTCGACCAGCTCGGCGCTGAGGTCGCCGAGGGTCGGCTCGCCGGAGCCGACCTGCGCCTCGGTGATCATCACCCGCAGCGGCCCCTTGTCGGCATAGATGATCTCACCGTCGCGAATCTCGTACTCGACTCGGCCGATGCCATGGGTGCCGCGGGCGTCGCGGCGAACTCCCAGCTCCGGTTCATCGCTCATCTCGACCTCGGCGATCAGCGAGCTCGTCGATGCCTCCCACCCTGGGAAGTCGATCCCGGCCGCCTTGCGGATCAGGCTCCGCCCACCGTCGCAGCCGACCAGGTACTGCGCCCGCAGCGACCCGCCGTCCGCCAACCGGACCTCGACTCCGGCATCGTCGGAGGCGAAGCCCGCGAGTTCGCGACCGCGGTGGATCGGAACGCCGAGCTCCTCGACCCAGGCGGCCATGATCCGCTCGATGTGGTTCTGCCAGAGTCCGAGCCCGTAGGGGTGACGGGTGGGAAAGTCGCTGATGTCGAGGCGGCTGGCGCCGAAGGCGTGGACCTGGGCCACCTGTCCTTCCGCGAGGAACCGGTCGGCGATCCCGCGCTGGTCGAAGACCTCGATCGTCCGCGACTGCAGGCCGCCCGCCCGCGAGCCCGCCAGCCCCTGGTCCGGCCGTCGCTCGACGATCGTGACGTCGATCCCCGCCAAGGCCAGCTCGCCCGCCAGCATCAGGCCGGTCGGGCCGCCTCCGCCCACCACCACCGCGTGTTCCGACTTCGTCATCCGCCCCTCCTTCGCTCGTCCCTGCCCCGGTGAATCCGGGCTCAAGGCGCGCGTTTATAGGGGTCGAGCGGGGCTTGATTCAAGCCCCGCGTGCGCCATAATGTGGAGGCAAGGGGTTCTGTCGTTCGCCCGGCATTTCGGGGCGCGCCGCCTCCGGGGGGAGTCGGTTATCGGTCAGGGGACGGGCGTGTAGGGCGGGTCGGCCGTGGCGATCGAAAGCCGATCGCCCTTGCGGGTGACGGTCACGATCTTCTTCGGGTCGCCGTTGTGGCTGATCGCGAAGCTGCTCGTCTCGCCGAGCTGCCCGACCGCGCTGGCCCGGACCTGCTTTCTGGGGTTGAGGGCGAAGGTCGTCACGTTGTCGACCGCCGGCCCCGAGGTCGTGGTCGATGCGGTCCAACGCGGCTCGCGATCGCGGAAGTCCGTGTAGACGAAGCCGGCCAGCGGGTCGAGGCGGCCCCGGACCGCGTCCCGCCGCAGCTCGGGATCGCTGCTCTCGGAGTAGACGAAGACGCGATCGGAGCCTGCGTGGAGACGCATCCGGTCGTCGTCGAGCTGGAGGCCGAAGTCGGGGCCGAACTGGAAGAAGCTGCGGTAGCTGTGACTTGCGTTCGACCGGAGCTGATCGGCGACGACGAGAGCCCGGCCCGGTTTGTAGAGCAGCAGCCTGTTGTGGGCGACTCCCTGCTCGGCGACGAGTGGGTTGACCGCTTCGATCGCGTACCAGCCGTGGCCCGCGCCGGAGGCGAGGATTCCACTCCCGTAGGCGCTCCCGGCGTCCCGGGGGAAGTCGGCTCCGTCGACCTCGACGATGCTGTGAGCCGGGCCTGAGATCGCGAACTCGTATGGCGCTCCGAAGTCCTTGTCCGGGATGCCCGTGTCCGAGACGATCCGGTGCCCGTCCTCGTAGAGGTCGAACGAGAGATCATCGGAGTGCCTGTGGATGTCGCTGTGGTAGTTCGAGAGCAGCGACAGGTAGCTCTTCTTCTTCTTGACAAAGGCGATCCCGCTCGCCGGCAGCACGCGCATGCCGCGCTGCTCGCGACCGAGTTGCTGCGCGAAGCGGGCGGACTTGTCCTGGAAGGAATCGCCTGCCTGAACCCAGCGACGGTCCGGCATCGTCATCCAGGCGGCCGTCTCCTTCATCGTCTCCAGCAATCGCTCGAGACCGGGGCGGTTCCTGCTGTCGATCTCGAGGAAGCGCTCGATCGCGTTGACCGTGAGGAACTGGTAGGTGGTCGAGTGCTCCAGCCACATGCCCTCGCCCCAGATCACGTGGCGGTTGACGTTGCCGACGAAGCGCCGCTGCCCCTGCTTGCGCGCCTTGCCGGCGCCGGGCAGGAAACGCATCTGCCGGCCGCTGAAGATCAGGCCCAGGTCCATGAACAGGCCGCGGTTCGTCGGCGAGTAGCGGGGCGGGTCGGCAAGGAACCGGATGTGCTGCTGGACCGAGCCGAGCAGCTTCCGGGCGAGCCCGCTGTTCTTGAGCAGGCCCTCGCACATCGCCGCCCGCGTCGCGTAGGCGATGTAGGGGCCGCGATCGCCGGCCACCTTGTCGAACCAGGTGCGGTCGGTGGTCGGTTCGCGCAACGGGTTGCTCTTGACCCAGTCGACGACGATCCGCTTAGCCGTCCTCAGGGCCGTTCGGTCGCCACGCTCCCTGTAGGCGTAGAAGAGGGGGTCGAGCCAGCGCAGGTCGTGGAGCCGGGCGCGGAATGAGGCCGAGCCGACCGGGTCGTAGGTCCAGTCCATCTTGCGCCCGATGTGGACCTTGCGGCCGGCAATGCTGAAGTTGCCGTTCTTCGCTGTCGCGATCTCCCCGGAGTCGGCCGGGCGGCTGACACGGACCGCATACTTGGGCGGGCAAGGGCTTTTCGCGAGTTTCTTCACGGCGCCCTTCGGGACCTTGGCGGTTGCTGTCGCCGGCGCCGGCGCGACGGCGAGCGCCGCGATCAGGGCAGCAAGCGGCACCAGCGCCGCGGCGCCCCTGCGTGCACGCGCACGAACGTTTCTCGCTGCTCCCCGCACCCATTGCATGTTAGGCGTGCGGACTGCCCGGCCGGGGCGTTCCGATAGGTTGATGCCGATGGGGGCCCGCTTTCGTGGACGGGTATCGGGGCTCGCGATCGCGATGGCCCTCGGGCTTCTGCCTGTCGTTGCGCCCCCGGCCACTGCCGCCTCCAGTGACTCCGGCGCAGCCGCCCGCCAACTCGCGGCGAAGTACGTGCCGATCGCGATGGTGCGCGAACAACGGACCCCACCCTGTGACACCGAGGGCGAGCAGTACCAGCCGACCAGCGTCGAGACGGTGCTCGGCAATCCGCAGGTGACGCTGCGCAAGGAGGTGCCCGGCAAGGGTCTGGTCGAGGTGATGAAGGCGCCACGAGCCGACGACATCGCCGGCCTCGGGGGCAATCACTACCTCGATCTCCCGGGCGACCCGCTCGGCGATACCTGCGTCTACGCCAAGGCCTTCGCCGAGAAGCTCGCCGCGGGCGAGGCGCCCGTCGTCGTCTACGCGCACATCGCGCGTGAAGAGGGCCATCCGGGTTTCGTTCTCCAGTACTGGTTCTACTGGTACTTCAACCAGTTCAACGACCTGCACGAGAGCGACTGGGAGGGGATGCAGCTCAGCTTCGAGGCCAGGACCCCGAAGCAGGCGCTGAATCGAGGAGCCGGACGAGATCATCCTCTTCCAGCACTCCGGTGGCGAGCGCGCCGAATGGAACGACCCGAAGGTGCAGAAGGACGGCACCCACCCGATCGTCTACCCGGCCGCCGGCTCGCACGCGACCTTCTACGACTCGACCGTCTACGTCGAGAACGGCCAGCACGGCTCCGGCGTCGGTTGCGACAACACGAGCGAGCCGCTGCGCCAGCTCACCCCGGAAGCGATCCTGCTGCCGGAGCAGGCCTCCGAGCGCGGCCGTCTCAAGTGGCTCAGCTACGAGGGTCACTGGGGTCAGCTCGAGTCCGGCTTCAACAACGGCCCCTCCGGGCCGGCGACGAAGACGGTCTGGCGCGAACCGTTCACCTGGATGGCGGAGCAGCGGACGACGAGCCCGCGACTGCCGGGCGGCTCGATCGTCGGCCCGCAGGTGACGGGCCTGTTCTGCGGCGCGGTCGCCAACGCCTCCGAGCTGATCAACCTCAACGCCACCTCGCCGATCGCGCTGATCGCGATCCTGATCGTGGCGCTGATCGCGATCGGGCTCTTCGTCGGGTACACGAAGTGGGGGCCGGTGGATCTCGAGCGACTGCGGGAGCGGCGCTCCTTCGGCCAGCTGCTGCGGACCGCCCGGCAGCTCTACGGCCGTCACTGGCGACCGCTGGTCGTGATCGCGGCGGTCGCGATCGTGATCGTTGGCGGCACCAACCTGCTCGCGCGCCTGCTCGCCGGCAGCACCGCCGTCAGCGAAGCATCGGGGCACTCGGGCCTCGACCTGGCGCTCTCCGATCTGATCGTCACGCTCGGCCGCCCTGTCGCTTCGGCGATCGTCGCCGCGATGGTGGTCGTCCTCGTTCGCGATCTCGTCCAGTCGCGGGAGCCGGGCTTCCGCTCCGCCGTCGGTGGCGTCCGGGCCCGGATCTGGCGCGTCGTCTTCGCGCAGCTGCTGGCGACCGGCGGCGTCATCCTGCTGGCGCTGAGCATCGTCGGGCTCCCTTGGGCGCTCTGGAAGCTGGTCGGCTGGGCCTTCGTGCAGCAGGAGGTGCTGTTCACCGACAAGTCGATCCGCGATTCGCTGCGCGGCAGCTCCGAGCTCGTCCGCGGCCGCTGGTGGCACGCACTCAGGCCGATCCTCTTCTTCGCGATCCTCTCGACGATCGCCGGGCCGATCCTGACCTTCGCCCTGATCTTCACGCCGCTCGACCTGATCTGGATCGACATCCTCGGGTCACTCGTCTTCGCGCTGCTGATTCCCTACGTGACGCTCGGTACGACGCTGCTCTACTTCGACCTCGAGGCCCGGGCCGAGATCGAGCCCGCCAAGCCGCACCGCTCCTGGCAGCCGTGGCGGCCGCGGCAGTTCGGGCGAAAGTTTGGGGGTGCCTATTAGGGGTGACCCCGATGACGGGGGCGGTGCGATGTTCGAACCTGCGGTCACGAGCGATGCGCTCGGCCCGGCAAGAACCCGATGGAGGCAGACCGAATGTTCCGAAAGACCGCCCTGACCACCCTTCCGCTGATCGCCCTCGCCGCGACGATTGCAGCAGCGGCGGCGACACCCACCCTCGCCGGCGCGGCGAGCGTCTACACGGGCGGCGCGCCGCTCGAGGCCGAGGTGAGGATGCGGTCGCTGATGGGGGTGCCGCCGGCGGGCTACTCGCTGACCTGCACCGGGCTGGCCGCGTGCACCACCCATGGCCAGCTCGACCTCGAGACGACGGCCACGGTGCCGGTCGCGTTCGACCGCCGCTCGCGGAAGACGCGCGGCGTCGCCGAGCTGCCGTTCTCTTCGGCGGAGGGCGCGGTGAGCCGCTCCTTCACCTGCGAGGGTGAGCCGGACCCGTTCGTCTCCGAGATCGCGGTCGACGACACGAGGGCCGGCGAGCTCGAGATCTCAGAGCTGAACACCGCTCCCGGGACGAACGAGATGGCGGTTGCACTCAACCACGGCGGCGACAGCGGCGACGAGTTCCCGGAGGAGATCACCGAGCGCAGCGACGGCGGCTGCGGCACGCCGGTCCAGGATCTGACCCAGCGGATGGGCACCTGGTACTACCACTTCTATTTCGCGCACCGGGACACCCAGCAGCAGATCGGCAACGACCTCGAGATCGACGGGCTCAAGTGGGACGGTGAGGCCTTCTCCCGCAGCTTCGACCGGTTCGTCACCGTCGGCGTCGGCTCCAACACGTACCCCCTGTACGAGAGCACCCGGATCGAGGTCGAGCCGGACTACTGCGCCGGCAAGCAGAACCGGATCGTCTCGGCGACCGCCGACGGCCGCTCGCTCGGGCTCGACGGGATGCCCTTCTATCCGGGCCAGAAGATCAGCGCCCCGCCGAAGTCGAAGATCCGGCTCGGCGACGGCAGCGTGATCGAGCTCGAGGACGGCGGTGCCTTCCAGATCGACCAGTGCGACACGAACGAGACCCGGGTCTTCCTCGGTGAGAAGGTCGGCAGCTTCTGGGCCCACGTCAAGAAGGCGGTGGCCGGAAGCGACAAGAAGTTCGAGGTCGTCACCGAGCGCGCCGTCGTCGGGGTTCGCGGCACGATCTTCGAGGTCGCCTACGACAAGGCGAAGCAGCAGACCAAGGTCTCGGTCGAGGAGAGCTCCGTCTACCTCAAGGGCCGTAACGGCGCCAAGGGCAAGGTGATCGTCGAGGCAGGTCAGGTTGGCGTGCAGAAGGGCAAGAAAGCGCCGCGGCTCGTCAAGCGCTGAGGCCTGCGTGTCGATTTCGGGCAGGTTCGTTCGACGCACCTGTAGAACACCCGTAATCCACACGAAGAGGAGGCAGCAAATGCGTTTCATGGTCCTGGTACCCGGAGGCCCCGAGTCCGAGGCGGGGGAGATGCCCCCGACCGAGTTGCTCGAGCAGATGACGAGGTACAACGAGGAGCTGGTCAAGGCCGGCGTGATGCTGACCGGCGACGGGCTGCGCCCGACCTCGCACGGCGCCCGCGTCCGCTTCGAGGGCGGCGAGCGAACCGTGATCGATGGGCCGTTCACCGAGTCGAAGGAGATCGTCGCCGGCTACTGGATCTGGGAGTGCTCCTCCCGCGAGGAGGCACTCGAGTGGCTGAAGCGGGCCCCGTTCGACGGCGGCACCGAGATCGAGCTGCGCGAGATCGCGGAGATGGAGGACTTCGACGAGCAGCTGACGCCGGAGTTGCGTGAGGCGAACGAGCGCCTCGCCGAGCAGGAGCGCGGCGTCGCCTGAGCGGGTGGCGGCGCCACCCACCAACCGCGCGATCGACGCCGTCTGGCGGATCGAGTCGGCCCGGCTGATCGCCGGGCTGGCTCGGGTCGTCGGCGACGTCGGCGTCGCTGAGGACCTCGCCCAGGACGCCCTCGTCGCGGCGCTCGAACAGTGGCCCCGGGACGGGGTCCCCGATAACCCGGCAGCCTGGCTGATGACCACCGCAAAGCGGCGCGGCATCGACGGCCTGCGCCGGCGCGCCACCCTCGAGCGTAAGACGGAGCTGATCGGGCGCGAGCTCGAGATCGCTGAGCGGCTCGGGCAGCCCGACCTCGCCGCGCAGGCCGAAGACGTCTCCGACGACGTGCTGCGGCTGATCTTCATGACCTGCCACCCGGTGCTCTCCCGCGAGGCGCGGGTGGCGCTGACACTGCGGCTCGTCGGGGCGTTGACCACGACGGAGATCGCCAGCGCCTTCCTGGTCTCGGAGGCGACGGTGGCTCAGCGGATCGTCCGCGCGAAGCGAACGCTCGCCGAGGCCCGGGTGCCGGTCGAGATGCCGGGGAGCACCGAGCGCACCGAGCGTCTCGACGCAGTGCTCGAGGTCGTCTACCTGACCTTCAACGAGGGCTACACGGCCAGCGCCGGTGAGCGCTGGACGCGGCCGCTGCTCTGCGACGACGCGTTGCGACTCGGGCGGATGCTGGCGGCGCTGATGCCGCGCGAGCCGGAGGTGCTCGGGCTGCTGGCGCTGATCGAGCTTCAGGCTTCGCGGCTTCGCGCCAGGGTCGGCGCCGGCGGCGAGCCCGTCCTGCTCGCCGATCAGGATCGCTCACGTTGGGATCGGCTGCTCGTGCAGCGCGGGCTCGCCGGGCTCGAGCGGGTCGAGGCGCTCGGCGGCGCGCTCGGTCCCTATGCACTGCAGGCCGCGATCGCAGGCTGCCACGCCCGCGCGGCAAGCTTCTCCGAGACTGACTGGCCGCGGATCGTCGCGCTCTACGACGCCCTCGCGGCGCTGACCGGCTCGCCGGTCGTCGAGCTCAACCGCGCCGTCGCCGTGACGATGGCCTTCGGCCCGGAGCCTGGCCTCGAGCTCGTCGACTCGCTCGCCTCCGAGCGGGCGCTGCGCGAGTATCACCTGCTGCCGAGCGTCCGCGGCGACATCCTGATGCGGCTGCAGCGGCCCGCCGAGGCGTGCGGCGAGTTCCTCCGCGCCGCCGAGCTGTGCGACAACGCGAGCGAGCGCCGGCTGCTGCTTGCCCGCGCCGCCGAGTGCGCGACTGGGTAGCCCCCGGGCGCCCGGTGCCTTTGTGCGCTCCGTCGCCCGGCGATGCCGCAGATAAGGTTGGCCGGCCCCCGGCGAAAGGAACAGCGATGGAGCACGAGCACACCGAGCATGTCGTAGCGAGCCCCGACAGGGTCTACGCGGCGATCTCGGACCCGGCCAACCTGACGCGCTTCGTGCCGCAGCTGACGTCGATCCGCGACACCGGTGACGAGCGGGTCGAGGTCGACGCCCGCTATGAAGGCCGTGAGCAGCATGGCGACGCTTCGTTCCGCACCGACGACGACGCGCGGCGAATCGAGTGGGGAACCGACAGCGGCTACCGCGGCTGGCTGCAGGTGGATGCCGACGGCGACGGCTCGAAGCTGACCCTGTTCCTCAACACCACCCACGGCTCCGAGCACGAGCACGACGTCTCGGCGACGCTCGACGCGATCCGGATGCTCGTCGAAGCCGAGGTCTGAGCATCGCCTCGCTCCGCTCCCGGCTGGCGCTGGCGGTCGTCAAGCGCCGGCTGCCGCAACTCGTCGCGGCCGATCCGGTTGCCGAGCTCGGCGACGGCCTCCACGTCGCGATCGTCGGCTCGGGCTCGCCGCTGCCCGACGCGAAGCGCGGTTGTCCCTGCGCGGCCGTGATCGCAGGCGGCCGCGTCTACGTGGTCGACGCCGGCGAGCGCGCCTCCGAGACGATGAACCGGATGGGGATCGCGCCGAACCGGACCGCGGCGGTCCTGATGACCCACTTCCACTCCGATCACATTGGCGGGCTCGGCACCGTCAACCTTCAGCGCTGGGTCGCCGATGCCGACACCGAACCGATGCGCGTGATCGGCCCGCCCGGGGTCGAGCGGGTCGTTGCCGGCTTCAACGAGGCCTACGCCCTCGACAGCAGCTACCGGACCGCGCACCACGGCACCGACGTCGCCCCGCCGTCCGGCGCGCCGATGGTCGCGGAGCCGTACGAGATCGCGCCCGGAGAGGACTCGCTTGTGGTGCTCGAGGAGCACGGCCTCAAGGTCACGGCCTTCGTCGTCGATCACTCCCCGATCGAACCGGCGGTCGGCTATCGCTTCGATTACCACGGCCGCAGCGCCGTGATCAGCGGCGACACCGTGCTGGTGCCGGAGTTGATCACGGCCTCGAAGGGCGCCGACCTGCTCGTTCACGACGCGCTCTCGCCCGAGCTGCTGAACATGGTCGCCGAGGCTGCCGGTGAGGCCGGGCTCTCGATGCGCAGCCGGATCCTGGCCGACGTTCCCGACTACCACGCGACCGCACCCGACGCTGCCGACGCGGCCCGCGAGGCCGGGGCCGGGGCGCTGGCGATCACCCACATCGTGCCGCCGCTGCCGCTCAAGGGGCTGGAGCCGATCTTCCTCGCCGACGCGCACGAGCGGTTCACGGGACCGCTGTGGCTGGCGGAGGACGGCGATCTCTACAGCCTGCTCGCCGGCGCGACCGGTGTCGAGCGCTCGCGCATGTTCGGGCGCTTCACGTAGACGTCGCGCGAGTGCGAATCCACACAAGTGACTGAAACCTGATTGGATGGGCCCATGGGGATTCGTCGTCTGGGTACCGCGCTGTTCGTCCTTGCCGCCTTTGCGGCCCTACTGCTTGCGCCGGGTGCATCGGCCAAGGCGAAAGGCTTCAAGTACGGCGTCGCAACGGGTGACGTGGGCGCCAAGGGGGCGATTCTCTGGGCACGCGCGACCAAGGAAGGCAAGACCCAGATCCAGATCAGCAAGGGCGGCGGCTTCGGCAAGTGCAACCCGAAGAAGGCGAAGGGCAAGTACGTCGTCAAGGCGAAGAAGTCGAACGACCTGACGGTCCAGAAGCGGATCGGCAAGCTCAAGCCGGACACTGCCTACAAGTACCGCTTTTGCATGAAGGGCGGCAAGAAGAGCGAAACCGGCCATTTCAAGACCGCGCCGAAGGCGAACAAGGCGAAGACGATCCACTTCGCGCTCGCCGGAGACCAGGACGCGCGACCGCTGCCGGGCAAGTCGAAGCCCTACTGGAACAACTTCGAGGTCTGGAAGCGGATCATCGCCCAGGACAACGACTTCAACATCCTCATGGGCGACACGATCTACTCCGACACCGAGGTTCCGGGCTATGGGATCGACGACGTCGCTGTCTCGGTCGACGAGAAGCGCGCCGCATACAAGCTGAACCTCGGCATGAAGCCGTGGCAAAAGGCCCGCGGCAGCGCGGCCTACTACGCCCACTGGGACGACCACGAGTTCATCAACGACTTCGCCAAGGGGGAGAGCGAGTTCCCCTACAGCAACGACGGTGAGTTCCAGGGCGTGACCAAGATCAAGGGCAAGAAGCTCTACGAGAACGGTGTCGAGGCGTTCACTGAGTACAACCCGGTCTCCTACAGCGACAAGTCGGGCATCTACCGGACCGAGCGCTGGGGCAAGAACCTCGAGCTCTTCTTCCTCGACGAGCGCTCGTTCCGCTCGAACGCCGCCGACTACAGCGGCGTCTGCGACAACCCGCAGGGCAGCGGCGATCCCGACCTGGCGCCGACCGCCCCCCAGAGCACGCGCAACGTCTTCTCGGCGCTCGTGCCGACGCTCGCGAATCCGGTGCCGCCCGGCTGCGTCGAGGCGATCAACGATCCCGACCGGACGATGCTCGGCGCCGATCAGCTGAAGACCTTCAAGAACGCGATCAAGAAGTCGGACGCCACCTTCAAGGTGATCCTCAACGAGGTCCCGATCCAGCAGTTCTACGCGTTGCCGTATGACCGCTGGGAGGGCTACGCCGCCGAGCGCGAGAATCTCCTCAACTTCCTCAAGGACAAGGTCGACAACGCCGTCTTCCTGACGACGGACGTGCACGCCAACCTCGTCAACGACGCGCGCTTCAGCACGCTCGGCCCCGACGGCGTCCAGGACTCGGGGATCCTCGACGTCACGACAGGCCCTGTCGCGACCGAGAACTACGCCGGCGAGATCAGCAGCGCGACCGGCAACCCGGCATCGGGCTCGCTGATCACGAGCGCCTTCCTGCAGCCGGAGCCGCCGGCCGGCGTCGGCATGCAGTGCGCCTCGACCGATCAGTTCAGCTACGCCCAGGTCGCGGTGACCAAGTCGCAGCTGAAGATCGACCTGCTCGACGACCAGGACGAGCCCGTGCTCAACACCGGCGACGCCGAGGCAGAGCCGCCCGCGCCGCCCTGTTCCCAGGTCGTGATCCCGGCCGAGTAGCCGGGCGCCGCCGAAAGCACGCCGCCTGATCGTCAGTGGCGATCCACACACGCGGTGCGATCGCGTGTTCGGAGCGTGGAATGCGGGTAAGGACCGCTGACGTGTCCCGGTCCTTCCAGATCTACGCCGACCCCGACGGCGACGCCGCGAGGATCGCTCGCCTCGAGCGCGAGGTCGTTCGGCTGCGCGCCGATCTCGATCGCGTCCTGACCGAGCCCTCTCGGACCGAGAGGGCGGCATCCGCGTGTCTCGGCGCTCAACCCGCCGCCGTGCCGAGTGGGGCCGTGAGTCGGCCGGGCGCTCGGCGACTCGCGACCTCTGTGCCGGTGCCGGCGACGGCGCGGCCGCGCCTCTCCCTAGCCGGCTGAATCGAGCTTCGGCCGGTCAGCCCGGGTCCGGCTCGGGCAGCGGCTCGCTCCAGGCTGCCGGAAAGCATCGCGGGTGCCAGGCCCGCAGGCCGTTTTGCTTCTGCTCCGGTCGCAGCCGCAGCCACGAGGTCGGCCTGCCCTCGTCCGGGACCACGATCGGTTCGTAGACGCCGAGGCGCTCGCCACAGCCTTCGCAGTCGGGCGGCAGTCGGGGTTCCGGATGAGGGTGCAGCTCGCCGATCGCAGCAGCACACTGCAATCAGCCCGCGGCTGAATCCGTAGAGACTGCCGCCCGGCCTCCGCACTGACCCGCAATCCGGCCGACGTTCCCCTCAGCAGCCGCGCCCCCGTTCGGGGGCGCGGCTCGTTCTCGGCCTCCGCCGGTCGGCGGAGTGCTGTACGCCGGCCCTAGCGCACGCGGACTGCGATGCGGTCGGCGTTGTCGCCGTGACCGATCACCATCACGTAGCTGCCCCGCTCGAGGTCGCGGGTGACGGTCAGCTTTCGGGCGGTGCCCGAGGCGTAGGTCCTGCCGTCGCGGACGAGCCGGGCGTCGCGGTTGCGGCCCTTCTCAAACTTGACGATGCACTTGATCTTCTTTTTGCCCCTGACCTTGCAGACGACGACTGCGTCCTTGCCGTCCTTGCCGTCCTTGCCGTCTTCACCGTCCTGGCCACCTGGACCCTTGGGTCCCTGTGGGCCGTTCGGGCCTCCGGGGCCTTCGGGGCCGTCGGGACCCGTCGGGCCGGTCGGACCCGTCGGGCCGGTCGGACCCGTGGGGCCGGTGGGGCCGGTCGGGCCGGTCGGGCCGGTCGGACCCTGAGGACCGGCCGGGCCCTCGGGGCCTGCGGGACCGTAGACCAGGCCCCAATCAGTGACCTCTAGCGACAGCAGCTGGCCCATCTGGACGAGCTCAGTCGCGTTCGGCCCCGTCGCGGCCTTGTGGACCTGGGCGTCGAACAGGAACGAGCCGTCGCCGATCGTCTCGCTGCCGTCGATGATGCCGCTCGACTCCTCGTCGGTCGTCAGAACCGCGTCGCTGCCGCCCGGGGTCGCCGGAGTGAACAGGGCGGGGTCGAACTGAGCGAGCACGGCGCGACGACCGGTCTCGATGTCGTAGGCGACGATCCGCGCCAGGTGCGGGTTGCCACCCGGGTCCTCCTGGATCAGGAGGTTGCCGTGCCGGTCGATGTCCATGTTGTCCGGCTTGTTCAGGTACGGCGCCTCGCTGCCGTCGAGCAGCAGCTCGAGCGTGCCGCCTCGCAGCGGGTGCTCGATGTCGTCGTAGCTGAGCCGCCAGAGGCCGCCGCCGTCGCGCGGAGCCGGGTTGTCGGGAGCCGCCGTCGTGTTGCCGCCCGCCGTGGTGACGAAGTAGAAGTCGTTGCGGTTGTTCGGATCCCACGCTCCATCCTCGATCCGATTCAGGGTCAGGCCCTCGGCTGCCGCCTCGGTGTTCTGATCTGCGCCCGACTGGTTCCAGCCGACCTCGGAGAGGTCGACCGCGACCGGGACGCCCTTGCCGTAGGTGCCGCGGAACTGGGTGTCGGTGCTGATCGACTCGTCGACCGTGTCGACGACGTAGCTGAGCCCGTTCTGCAGGCCGGCTTTGTCGAAGGCGTCACCGGCGTTGGTCTTCGTGCCGATGTACGACCAGATCTGGCCGGTCCCTGCGTCCTCCTGGCCCTGCACGAGGGTCGTGTCGCTCTCGCTGTGAGCTGCGAGCGCGTTCTCCCGTGAGAACAGGCCCAGCCGCGGCAGCTGCTTGGCCGTGCCGTCTTCGAGGATGCCGAAGCTCCTGGCCTCGTTCCCGTTCTCCTCGGTGCCGAAGTAGATCCGACCCGTGTAGCCGTTACCGCTGTCGGCGTTGAAGAGCTGGTTGCGACCGGTCAGCGAGGACGAGCAGAACCGCCCAAATGCCGCGGCCTGAGCCGCGATCGCGCTGCCTCCGCCGTTGACCGTGCCGGCCGACGACGGCGTGGTGCCGAAGGAGCCGCTCGGATAGTCGAAGTAGCTCACGCCCGGATCGATCAGGTCCTCGCCCGTGTTCACCGCGTACGTGTTCCGGTTGATCGACCAGTCCGAGACGAACGTGCCCGTCTGGTTGTGCTTGCGCGCGATGCCCTCGCCGCCGCCGAGCTCGTGGTTCATGAACAGCCGGAAGTTCTGGCCGCTGCCCTGGAAGGCGCCGAGCCCGTCCGGCATCCCCGCCATCCGGTAGCCGGGGCTGCCGGCCGGCGTGTCGCCTACGGTCAGGATCGAGGTCGTCTGGACGCCGTCGGCGACAGGCAGCACGTACGGGGCCGTGCTCGTCGAAGGGCCGGTGACGCCGGTGCCGGGTGCGGCCGAGGCCGAGCCGAGGCCGAGTGTCGCGAATGCGATCGACGTCAGCGTACCCAGCGCTGCTGTTGCCCTGAATCGATGTCGTCGCAAGGTGTCTCCCTTGTTCGTTTGAGGTGAGAGACCCTTGTATTGCGGGCACGGGCCGCTCTTGTTAGTCCGGCGTGCCGAACCGGTGACGGTGGGGTGAAGGAGTGGGGAGGGCGGCCGTCGCGGAGCTCCCGGCCTAGTACTTGACCTTGCCCTTGACGCTGATGCGGCCGTTCTGGCCGTCGGGGAAGGTGTTGTCGTCGGTCGTCGGCAGGTTCTTGCCCTTGATGCCGCGGTACTTGCCCGTGCCACCGGTCAGTGAGCTGGTCCCGGTGAAGTGGATCTCGCCGTCGGCGATCGTGTAGGTCAGCGCCGCCGTCCCGTAGATCTCGCCGGCGTCCGCGTCGATCGTGAAGGTCGCGTCCGCGGTTGAATCGGACGGCTCGAGCGTGACGATGATCTCGATCGTCCCTTCGCCGAACGGCTTGCCGGTGATCGTGCCCCTGTCGATCAGCGAGCCGCCGGGCCCGAAGCCCTCGAGCTTGGTGATCCCGGTCAGATTGAGCTTGTGGGCCTTCCGCTTGTCGCCCTTTTTGGCCGGCAAGCGCTGGTAGGTGTTGCGGAGGTCGTCCTGGAGGATCGTCGCCTCGCCCTTGGCCTCGAGGACCAGCGGCTTCTTCAGCTTGCGGACCCGGTACTCCCAGCCCTGCGGGAGCGTGAGCTTCTTGCCGAGCTTGTCGAGGTCGTC
Organism: uncultured Solirubrobacterales bacterium; assembly: GCA_963793415.1. Lineage (GTDB taxonomy): Bacteria > Actinomycetota > Thermoleophilia > Solirubrobacterales > 70-9 > CAXMST01. The sequence continues at coordinate 1,274,342 of CAWCAC010000002.1, forward strand.
GATCGACTGCGACGGATCGATCTCCTGCGAGTAGCTCTGCATCAGGTAGTTGGCGCCGTTCGGCGCGAGCAGCTCGAAGACCTTGCGGCCCTTCTTCCACTTCCAGTCGTTGGTCCGGCCGATCGTCCGTTCCGTGTACGGGGAGCGGTTGAGGTCGGCGGGGCTGGAGACGGGGATCGTGGCGACCTTGCGCATCTCGATTCCGCCGAGCGTGTCGACCCGGCCGGTCCGGGCACTGGCGGCGTCCATCAGGAAGTGGCGCGGGCCGTTCTTGATGATCAGCGTCGAACCCCGCTCCTCGGCGAGGTCTGAGGTGTCGATCGCCTCCCACTTGCGCTTGGGGCAGTCGTTGAGGCCGATCGTGTTCCAGACCACGACCTTGGCGTCGGGGAGCGCGCCGGTCATCTCGAACAGCTCGCAGTAACGGGCGTCGGCGATGCCGTTGATGCCACGGACCGAGGCCGAAGCGGAGGCGGCGCTGAACAGCGACACGAGCGCGACGAGGGCAGCGGCTGCGATCAACCCGAGCGGCTTGCGGGCCCTCGTGCGATCGCGGTGGTCTTCGGACATGGTGCTCCCTTCGAACCGGGCCCCCAACAGCAGCTGGCGCGCCCGCCCGGGGGAATCGCGCCGGCTGAGGCTACCAACCCCCCTGACCGGCTCCGGGTTGCGGTTGCGCCGGTTCCCGCTCGGTGGACCCGGATTCTTTTCCAAGTCCTTACCCGCGCTTGGCCGGCAGCTTCCTAACCGCCGAGCAGACTCGGTCCCGTACCCGAGACGAGAAGGAGACGACCTTGAAAGACGACGCACGTGGAGTCCTGATCGCCGGCGGCGGGCTCGCGGCGCAGCGTTGCGCCGAGGCGCTCCGCTCGCGGGAATACGAGGGGCGGATCCGGATCGTCTGCGCCGAGGACGAGGTGCCCTACGACCGGCCGCCGCTCTCGAAGGAGGCGCTCGCCGGTGACCTCGGCAGCGAGCGGGTTCGCTTTCGCGACTCCGGCTGGTACGCCGACAACGAGGTCGAGTTGATCCTCGGCCGCCGTGCCGTCTCGCTCGAGCCTGCCGCCCGGGCGCTCGAGCTCGACGACGGCGCCACGCTCTCCTACGACGAGCTCCTGATCGCGACCGGCGCCGCGCCCCGGGCGCTGCCTCTGCTCGACGGATTCGAGAACGCCCACCCGCTGCGGACGATCGCCGACGCCCGGCGCCTACAGCCGGCGATCCGGCCCGGGGCCGGGATCGTGATCGTCGGCGCCGGCTTCATCGGCCTCGAGGTGGCAGCGACCGCGCGGGCGGCCGGCGCCGACGTGACGATCGTCGAGGCGCTCGAGCTTCCCCTCGCCAACGTGCTCGGTGCCGATGTCGGCCGCAGGCTGGTCGACATGCATCGCGAGCAGGGCGCTCGTGTACTGCTAGCGAGCGGGCTCGCCGGCGCGGCCGGCAACGGCCGCGTCGAGCAGCTCGAGCTGCTCGACGGAGAGCGCATCGGCTGCGATGCCGTTGTGGTCGGTATCGGCGTTGCGCCGGCGGCCGCATGGCTCGCGGGTACCGGCCTCGAGACGGACGGGGTCCGTACCGACGGGGCGGGGCGGACGGTCCTTCCCCACGTCTACGCCGCCGGCGACGTCTCACGCCCCTTCGACGCCCGCCTCGGCCTCCATGTCAGGACCGAGCACTGGGAAGCGGCGAGCCGACAGGGTGTCGCGGCGGCGGCGGCGATGCTCGGCGACGAGCCGCGGCCGGCGCCCGCGCCGAGCTTCTGGAGCGATCAGTACGGGCTCCGGATCCAGTACGCGGGGCATGCGCACGTAGCCGACGAGGTCCGGCTCACGGGCGCGCCCGGCGACGCCGACTTCGCCGCGCTCTACCACCGGGAGGGACGCCCGGTCGCCGGCTTGGCGGTCGGCCGCCCGCGCGAGTTCGCGGCGATGCGGCGCCTGATCGAGAACCCACCCGACGACCTTCAGCCCACCGAAGAAAGCGAAGCACCAACCAAGGAGTTGATCTCATGACCCTGTTTGCCACCATCGACGAAGGTGCGTGCAGCGCCCACGGCGACTGCGTCGACGTCGCGCCTCATATCTTCGCCCTCGACGGCGAGATCGCGACCGTCGTCGGTGCCGGCGCCGACGAGGAGGTGCTCGCCGCCGCCGAGGCCTGCCCGGCGCTCGCGATCACCGTCACCGACGCGAGCACGGGCGAGGTCGAGTACCCCTGATTCGACAGCGGCGCTGGCCGCTTGGGCGCGTCGGCTCAGCCCAGCAGGACCCGGGCCATCGCGCGGCGGCCGCGGTCGGCGGCCTCGGGATCGTCGCGCAGCTGGCGTGCTTGGTTGACGCCCTGGGCGACGGCCGCGATCTCGAAGGCGAGCTGCCCGGGGTCGGTGTCGGCGGGGAGCTCGCGGCGCTCGACCGCGGTCTCGGCCTCGCGTCGCAGGACCCTGTCCCAGAGGTCGAGTGCGCGCTTGACCGAGTCCCGCACCGGGCCCGGCCGGCCGTCGAACTCAGTCGCGGCCTGGGTCAGGAAGCAGCCTCCGGGGAAGACGTCGCGCTCAAGGTAGGAAACCCATGCCTCGCACAGAGCGCTGAGGCGGGCCAGGCCCGGCGTCTCCCCCTCGGCCGGCTCCCAGACCTCGCGCCGGAAGATCTCGTTGGCGCCGTCGATCGCCGCCAGCTGTAGTTGCTCCTTGTTCCCGAACGGCCCGACGACCCCGGCCTTGCTCATCTCGAGGCTTGCGGCCAGTTGGCCGATCGAGAGGGTCTCGAGGCCGCCGGTGGAGGCGAGATCGATGGCCCCGGCGACGACGGCCGACCGGGTCCTCTCCGCATCCTTCGCTGACGAGCGCGGGCTCATGTCCAGGAGGATAACGAACGACCGATCGTTAGCGAACGATCGTTTGCTATAAACCTCGTATGAGCAGCAACGCAGAGGATCGAACAGTTCACATCCGCCGCCTTGGCTGGGCCGGGGCCGAGATCGAGTTCCAGGGGGCGAAGCTCGGTGTCGACGTTCTCGAGGACCTCTCGCCGATGGCGCCGTTCATCGGCGAGCCCCGCACCGAGCTGCCGGCCGCTGAGGGCCCGCTCGCGGCGGCGCTGGTCACGCACCTGCACGGAGATCACGCCGATGGCCCGGCGATCGCGCGCACGCTCGAGCCGGATGGCAGGGTCCTGAGGCCGCGCCGCGCGGAGGGGGAGGGGCTGGAGACGATCGCGACCCTGGCGGCCGAGCAGGCGCTCGAGCAGCTCAACGTCGTGCCCGAGGAGATCGAGCCGTGGCAGTCGGTCGAGATCGGCCCGTTCACGGTCACCGCGGTGCCCGCGGTCGACGGCTTTGGCGATCCGCAGGTCTCGTGGCTGATCGACGCGGGCGGCCGCAAGGTCTTCCACGGGGGCGACACGATCTTCCACGGTTCCTGGTGGCTGATCGCGATGCGCCACGGTCCGATCGACGTCGCGCTGCTGCCCTGCAACGGGCCCGTCTGCGACTTTCCCCACCGGCAGCCGCCGAGCCCGTTCGCGGCGGCGATGGACCCCGGCCAGGCCGTGGCCGCGGCGAAGCTGCTCGGGGCCCGGGTGGCCGTGCCGATCCACTACGAGACGATCCACTCGCCGCCGGCCTACGCCCAGGTCGACGATCCGGCCGCGGCGTTCAGCGCGGCGGCGGAGGAGACCGGAGTCGAGGTCCGCGTCCTCGACCCGGGCGCGACGCTCGAGCTCTGATGATGGGCCCACGGCGGAATCCGCGGCGCGCTGCCTCGATCAGCAACAGGGTCGTCCGGCGTCGCCGCTGAGGAGTTGATCACGATGCCCGTTCGAACCGAATCCCTGAGCAGCGATCTGCAGGCCCGGACCGGGGTCGAGATGCGACACCTCTGCGACATGTCGATCGGTCTCGATCTGCGGTCCGTGCAGAGCCCCGGGGGCAACCGCATGATCTTCACCGTCACCGGAGGGACGGTCACCGGAGAGCGTCTGGCGGGGCGTCTGCTGCCCGGGGGAGGCGACTGGGTGCTGCTCGGATCCGACCGCATCGCCAGGCTCGACGTCCGCGCGACGGTCGAGACGGACGACGGCGAGCTGATCCATCTGACCAACACGGGACGGACCGTCCTCTCCGACGGTGCGATGAGCCTGATCGGCTCCGGCGAGCGTGCCGAGGCAGGCAGGATCTACTCGCGCTCGAGCCCCCTGTTCGAGACGGGGTCGGAGCGGTACGCGTGGCTGAACGGGATCGTCACGGTCGCGGTAAACGAGATCGCGCTCGACCGCGTCGGCTATCGGATCTTCGAGGTGCTCTGAGCATCCACGCTCCCGGGCCCTGCGAGCGGGGCGCCGCGGCTTCCGGGCCGCGGGCGGCCGCCGGCCCTTCCGATCTGACAGAGTGTGGAGCGGATTGAAGGGGAAGCTGCACTGGGGTTTGGCGGCGGCGGCTGTAGCCGTCGTCTTTTTGTTGCCCGCGGGGGCCGCTGCCGCTGACGAGGGCCTCAAGGCCCGTGGCAGTGTCGAGCAGGTCCAGGTCACCGGCGCTCAGCCCCGCGAGACGGTCGAGCTGCTGCGCCGCGGCGACGTCGTCGACTCCGGCCGCGCCGGCAAGCTCGGCGGGTTCGTGTTCCGCAAGGTCGAGCCCGGCGGCGGCTACACCGTCAGCCAGCAGGGCGACGAGGCGGGCCCGGTCAAGGTCCTGACCGACCGTTCGAAGCCGCCGAGCAAGAAGCTCTACGACCAGCAGCTGCCCGCCGGCGGCTACGGCTACGCGAAGACCCGCGACGGCACCAAGCTGGCCCTGACCGTCCACCTGCCGGGTCCGGCCGAGGACGGTCCCTATCCGACGCTCGTCGAGTACTCCGGCTACGGCACCGCCAACCCGGACGGCCCGGAGAGCGGGATCCAGCCCGTCGCCGAGCTGATGGGCTACGCGGTCGTCGACGTCAACATGCGCGGCTCCGGCTGCTCCGGCGGCGCTTTCGACTACTTCGAGACCCTGCAGTCGCTCGACGGCTACGACGTGATCGAGACCGTCGCACGCCAGCCCTGGGTGAAGGGTGGCAAGGTCGGGATGCTCGGCATCTCCTACGGCGGCATCAGCCAGCTCTTCGTCGCAGCGACCCAGCCCCCGAGCCTCGCAGCGATCACGCCGCTCTCGGTCATCGACAACTCGTCGACGACGCTCTACCCGGGCGGCATCCTCAACACCGGCTTCGCGCTCGCATGGGCTCAGGATCGCGTCGACGACGCCGAGCCCGCCGGTCCCGACAGCGGCCAGCCCTGGGCCTGGGAGCAGATCCAGTCCGGCGACCAGATCTGCGCCAAGAACCAGGAGCTGCACACCGAGGCCGTCGACCTGATCGCGAAGACCTACCGGAACAAGTACTACCGCCCGGCAACGGCCGACCCGCTTTCGCCCGACAAGTTCGTCGACAAGATCGAGGTCCCGACCTTCATGGCCTGCCAGTGGACCGACGAGCAGACGGGCGGCCACTGCCCGACGCTGGCATCGCGCATGACCGGCACCGACAAGAAGTGGTTCACCTTCACCAACGGCGTCCACACCGACTCGCTCGCCCCGGAGACCTTCAACAAGTGGTTCGACTTCCTCGAGATCTACGTGGCCGACCGCAAACCCGAGCTCGACCCCGTTCTCAAGGCGAGTGCGCCGGCGCTCTATCAGGCGATCATCGGAACCCCCGGCGTGCAGCTGCCCGACGATCCGATCCAGGAGCAGCCCGATCTTGCCTCGGCGAAGGCCGCCTTCGAGGCCCAGCCCCCGGTCCGGATCCTCTTCGATCTCGGGGCCGGCGGCGATCCGCTGAAGCCGGAGCCCGGCTTCGAGCAGTCGTTCCGCAGCTTCCCGCCGCCCAGGACCGAGGCCCGCTCCTGGTACCTCGGCGCTGACGGCAAGATGACCGCCAAGGCGAAGGGCAAGGGCGCCGACCAGTTCACCTGGGACCCGGATGCCCGCCCGCCGGCCAACTTCAGCGGCAACACCGGCGGCGGCACCAACGGCCTCTGGACCAACACCCCCTCCTACGACTGGGCCCAGCCGGCCGAGGGCAAGGCGCTCAGCTACGTGACGCCGAAGCTGAAGAGCGACACCGCGGTGCTCGGGGCCGGCGAGCTCCAGGTCTGGATGCGGTCGAAGGCGGACAACGTCGACCTGCAGGCGACCGTCACCGAGGTGCGCCCCGACGGCAAGGAGACATTCGTTCAGGGCGGCTGGTTGCGAGGCGGCGCCCGCAAGCTCGACCGCGCTGCGAGCAGCCTCACCGAACCGGTGCCGTCGCTGCGCAAGCGCGACGAGACGAAGCTTCCCGACGGGCGCTGGGTCAAGGCCCGGATCCCGCTCTACTACGAGGGCCACGTCTACCGGTCCGGCTCGCGGATCAGGGTCGTGCTCTCGGCGCCCGGCGGCGACCAGCCGATCTGGGCCTTCGCCGAGACGGCACCGGACGGCACCCCCTGGGTCGCGGTCGCGCGCGGCGCCAAGCATGCCTCGCGCCTGGTCTTGCCGGTGACGTCGAACGTCGAGGCGCCGACGTCGCTGCCGGCCTGCCCGGCGCTGCGCGGTGAGCCCTGTCGCGACTACGCGCCGTACGAGAACGAGGCGTTCGAGGCGAAGTAGGGGCAGGAGTCCTCGCTCCGGGGGTCAAGCTTCTGCGGATCGGTGCCGATGCGGAATGCGGGTCCCGAGATCAGGAGAGAGCATGGAAGCGATGACTCGGCCGGGAGACGACCGGCGGCGCGGATGGATCACGTTCATCGTGATCACCTTCGCCGTCGCTGCCTTCGTGTTGCTCGTCTGGGGTGCGACCGCGCTCGGAGACAGCAGGTACCTGCCGGACGAGGGCACGCTGACCAGCACGGCCAACTTCTGGGGCTGGATCTCGATCACCTGGGCATGCCTACTCGGGCTCGCCGCCTGGCTGGTTGCGACCGCCTCCCCGTCCGCCAAGTTCGTCGGCGTGATCCTCTGCGGGACGACCACGATCTTCTGGTTCATCGCGCTGCCGAAGTTCCCGATCCTCTCGATCCTCGCGATTGCGCTCAACTCCGTGATCATCTTCGGCCTCGTCGAGCACACCAACGCAGGACGGCGCTGAGAGCCGTTCCGGCCCCCGCTCAACCGGAGGAGCGCGCCTCGGCGAGCTGCCGCTGCCGCTCCGAGCCCTCGAGACAGAGTTCGCAGACGCGGTCGGGGCTCGTGGTCCGATGTATCAGCCCCGCTTCGGCCGCGGTCACGTAGCCGCGCCTGACGACCTCGGTGCGTAGCCAGTCGGCGAGGCCGTCCCATTCCCCGGAGCCGACCAGCACCACCGGGAAGTGGCGGATCGTCTGCGTCTGCATCAGGGTGAGCGCCTCAAACAGCTCGTCGAGCGTGCCGTAGCCGCCAGGAAAGATCACGAACGCCGAGGCGTAGCGGACGAACATCACCTTGCGGGCGAAGAAGTGCCGGAACCGCAGACTGATGTCGCAGTAGGGGTTCGGCTCCTGCTCCCGTGGCAGCTCGATGTTGCAGCCGACCGAGAGCGCCCCGGCTTCCCGGGCGCCGCGGTTCGCGGCCTCCATGATCCCCGGCCCGCCTCCGGTGATCACCGCGTAGCCTCCGCCGCCCAGGGCCGACCCCACCCGCCGGGCGAGCTCGTACTCGGGGCTTCCCTCGGGCGTGCGGGCCGAGCCGAAGATCGAGACGCCGAGCTCGATCGAGGAGAGGGCGCTGAAGCCGGACGCGAACTCGGCGGCGATCGTCTCGAGCCGCTTACGCTCCTCGACCGGCAGCGGCGCGATGCCGCTGCCGGTCGTGCCGAGCAGGTCCTCGTCGAAGGTGAGTCCGTCCCGCCGGGGGACGTGGGGCGCGGTCACGGTGAGCGATCGTACCCGGGCTCCGGCGACCTTGACTGCGCAGTTGGGCAGGAGTAGCTTCGATGGCGATCCTCTCGACCCCGGCCCTCCGTCCAGTGGCGCCGGAAGGGCAGAGAGTTGGCGCAAAGACGATCCCCGCAGCTTCCCCCGACGGTCACCGGCCCCGTCGGCGACGCGGTCGCATGCGGCATCGCCCGAAGAACCCTCGCACCCCGGCCTCGGCGAGAGGTCGTCGCGCGGGAATGGAGGAATGATGGAAGCCCAGATCGCCCCGGTTGACGAGGCCCGGCTCGAGGAGTTCCTCGGCCAGGCAGTGACAGACATGGGCGCCGCTATGAACGGCGTCCTCGTGATGATCGGAGGGGAGCTGGGCCTGTGGAAGGCGCTCGACGGCGCCGGTCCGCTGACGCCGGCCGAGCTCGGCGAGCGCACCGGCGTAGGCGAGCGTAACGTCCGGGAGTGGGCAGCCGCCCAGGCCGCGAGCGGCTATCTCGCCGTTCAACCTGGTCCTGGAGGCGCGCCCCTAGGAGGGTGGAGGGGCCGCCGCAGGCCGCGGCGGCTCCGCCCCTGGGGGAGTACGATCGCGACATGCGATCAGGGTCTCTTTGTGTGATTGCCGGGACCCTTGTCGCACTCTTCTCGCCGGCTCCCGCATCAGCGGACCACGTCGGCATATCCCCGAGCGTCAGCGCTTCGCTCCTCGAGATCCGTCCCACCTCGGTCACCATCGAGGTGATCTGGTCGGCGGCCTGCTCCGGTCCGGCCGCCGGCGGCGCCGCCTATCAGGGCAACCTCTATCTGGACGACGTCGACACCGGCGAGCAGGGATACCTCGGCGGTGTGTTCTCGGCCGACGGATCGGCGATGCAGGTCGTCGGGCGCCTCGAGAAGGATCGACGTCTGCGGCCGCGTCTCAAGATCTCGTGCTTCGATGAGGCCACCCTGCACGGCTCGGGCACCAAGGAGGTCAACGGCGGCCTCGTCGTCGTTCCGGCCCTGAACGGCGGCGGTGGCGGCGGCGGAGGCGGAGGCGGAGGCGGAGGCAATGGCGGCGACGGCGATCCGAGCGACCCACTCGCCCCCGGGGGGTGCTCGGTCGAATTGTTGGGGACGCCGCGCGACGATCTGCTCGACGGCGGTGCGGCGGGAGACCTGATCCGGGGCCTGCGAGGCGACGACCGGATCCGGGGTCGGGCGGGAAGCGATTGCCTGATCGGCGGGTCGGGCAGGGACCGGCTGCTCGGCGCGGCCGGCCCCGACCGGCTGACGGGCGGGGGCGGGGGAGACCTGCTCGACGGAGGGGGCGCGAGAAATGCCTACGACGCGGGTGCGGGCGGAGACCGCGTCGAGGCCCGCAACGGCCGCCGGGAGCTCGTCAGGTGCGGAGGCGGGACCGACGTCGCGAAGGTCGATCGGCGGGACCGGACGCGGGGCTGCGAGCGGGTCCTCCGTCAGCGCTGACGCCCTGTCCGTACGATCGATGGCGTGCCGGACCTGGTCATCCGCCTGCTTGGAAGACCGAAGATCGAGCGTGACGGCGAGATCGGGGCGTCGCCGCGCGGCCACAAGGCCTGGGCGGTCCTCGCATACCTCGCACTCGCCGAGCGGCCCGTCCCCCGGGCCCACCTCGCGGAGCTGATCTTCACGAGCGCCAACGATCCGCTCGGCGCGCTCCGCTGGACCCTGGCCGAGCTGCGCCGCGCTCTCGCTCTCAACGGGGTCCTCCAGGGCGACCCGCTCCACCTGGCGCTCCCCGAGCGGGCGTGGATCGACGTCCTCGCTCTGCAGGCGGCGAGCGACGAGGACGCCGGCGCCGCGCTCGTCTCCGGCGAGCTACTGGAGGGCATCCAGCCCGATGCCGGCCCGACGTTCGATGCCTGGCTACTGGTCGAGCGGCGCCGGCTGATGGGGGTTTCCGTCGGGCTCCTGCACGACGCGGCGCTCGGAGCCTTGGCGCGGGGACGGGACGAGGAGGCGGTTGAGCTGGCCTCGCGCGCGCTTGCTTTCGACCCGTTCGACGAGAGCATGAACGAACTGCTCGTACGCGCGCTTGCCGCGACCGGAGCGACCGCGGCGGCGCTCGAGCAGGCTGACGCTTGCGATGCGTTGTTCCGGCGCGAGCTCGGGCGCACGGCGGATCCGCGGATCCGCCGTGCGGCGGATCCGGGAGAGGCCGCCGCCGCAGCGGCGGTCGGAGATCGCGCGGCGGCCGTAGGCCAGCTCGAGGCGGGCGTCGCCGCACTCGATGCCGGTGCGGTCGAGCCGGGGGTGGCCTGCCTCCGGCAGGCCTGTGCCGAAGCAAGGGCATGCGGCGACACGACCGTCCTCGCCGAGGCGCTCCTGACTCTCGGGGTCGCCCTCGTTCACGCCGTGCGCGGACGAGACGAGGAAGGGGCCGCGCTGCTGCACGAGGCGCTTGTCCTTGCGGAGGAGATCCCCGATGCCGAGATCGCCGGGCGGGCGTGCAGGCAGTTGGGGTTCGTGGAGGTCCAGGCAGGCAGGGCGAGTGCGGCTGGACGCTGGCTGCAGCGGGCCGACGGGTTTGCGGACGGAGCCCCGGAGCGGGCCGCCGTCCTCGGGATACGGGGGATGGCGCTCTCGGACCGCGCGCACTACGCCGCCGCGGTCCGCCTGCTTGAGGAGTCCGTGATCGTCGCCGAGCGTTGTGAGGAGAGCAGGCAGGCCGCCTGGTCACTCGCGATTCTCGGCCGAGCGGAGCTCCTGCGGGGCAGGCACGCGGCCGCCAACGCAAGCATCGGTCGATCCCTGGAGCTGGTCGAGGAGCTGGGCTGGATCGCCTTCCAGCCGCTCCCCGAAGCCCTCGGCGCCGAGGCGAGGCTCGCGCACGGCGATCTCGACGGAGCCTCCGAGATGCTCGAGCACGCGTTCTCGCTCAGCTGCCGGCTCGGCGATCCCTGTTGGGAGGCTCTGGCTGCGCGGGCCGACGGGATGGTCTGCGAGGCGCGCGGCGACCGTGAGGCGGCGCTGGCGCGGATGCGCGATGCGGTTACCCGCGCGACCCGGGTCCCGGATGCCTACGCCTGGGTCACGGCGCACTGCCTCGACGCACTGGCGGGTGTCGCGATCGCCGCCGGCGATCCGCAGGCCGGCGCGCATGTCGAGCGTCTCGAGGAGCTCGCCGCCCGCAGCGACATGCGCGAGCTGGTCGTGAGAGCAGCCGGGCATCGCGCCCTGCTCGGCGATTCCGCCGGGCTCTCGTCGGCGCGCGAGCTCGCCGCGGCGATCGGGAATCCGCTGCTCGACGAGACCCTCGCCGCCGCGAGCTGATCACACGCCCGGTCACACGGCCGGGTTGTGAGGTGCCTCTCGTCAACGAAACGAAGGAGGCAGCGATGCCACTCATCAATGTCAAGCTCATCGAAGGCGTCTTCACGCCGGAGCAGAAGACCGAGATCGCCGAGCGTTTGACCGACACGATGGTCGAGATCGAGGGCGAGAACATGCGTAGCGTCACCTGGTGCGTGCTCGAGGAGGTCAAGAGCGGCGACTGGGCGATCGGCGGCCAGTGCCTGACCACGGAGGCCGTCCATGCGATGGCTGCCGCTCAGCCTGAGGTCCCGGCCTGAGAAGCCACGGATCCGCCGGGCGGCCCATCGCCGCCCGGCGGATCCCGGCGCAGGTACCAGCGGCGGAGCTCGTCGCTGCCCCAGACGATCAGCGGGAAGCTCGCCAGCAGCGCGAGCTCGGCCGGACCGAGCGCGGCGGTCGCGAACAGCTCCTGAAGCGGCGGTAGGTAGATCAGCGCCGCAGCGAAGACGAGCTCGAAGGCGATGCCCCAGAGCAGGAGGGGGTTCGTGAACACGCCGATCGCACGCAGCGAGGAGCGCGACGTGCGGACGGCGAACGCGGTTCCGACCTGGCATGCCGTGATCCCGGCGAAGGTCATCGTCGTCGCGGCCAGGTAGTCCTCGTGCAGGAAGCTGCCGGCGCCCGTCGCGTCGCCCGGAGACCAGCCGGCCCCGGTCAGGACCCAGAAGAAGCCGCCGGTGACAAGCGCCGCCTCGACGAGGCCGAGCCAGAGCCAGGCGCGGGTCAGCATGCTTCGGCTGATGATCCCCTCGCTCCGCGGTCGCGGGCGCTGGCGCATGATCCCGGGCTCGGCCGGCTCGCGGCCGAGCGCGAGAGCCGGCAGCGTCTCGGTGCCGAGGTCGATCGCGAGGATCTGCAGGGCCGTCAGCGGCAGCGGGATCGTCCCGCCGGAGAGCGCGAAGATCAGGAACGGGATCACCTCGGGCGTCGCGTGGGCGAAGATGTAGGTGACGAACTTGCGGATGTTCTCGTAGACGACGCGGCCCTCGTGCACGGCCGAGACGATCGAGGCGAAGTTGTCGTCGGTGAGCACCATCGTCGAGGCCTCGCGGGCGACCTCGGTGCCCGAGCGGCCCATCGCGACGCCGATGTCGGCGCGGCGCAGCGCCGGCGCGTCGTTGACACCGTCTCCGGTCATCGCGACGGTGTGGCCGCGGTGGCGCAGGGCATCGACGAGATGGAGCTTCGTCTCCGGGTTGCTGCGGGCGACGATCAGCTCGTCCTCGGAGGCCAGCATTTCGTCCAGCTCGGGCTCCGACAGCGCCTCGACCTCGGTCCCGGTGACGATCCTGGCGCTCGATGTGCGGACGATGCCGACCTGGCGCGCGATCGCTGCGGCGGTCAGGCCGGTGTCACCGGTGACAACGATGATCCGGATCCCCGCCGCGCGGCAGGCCGCGACGGCCTCGTAGACCTCGGGCCGGGGCGGGTCCTCCATCGCCACGAGCCCGAGGAACGTCAAGCCTCGACTCTGCGGCGTCGCGATCGTCGTTCTCGTCCCGGGAGGCGCGGCGCTCCGCGAACCCGAGCACGCGTAGACCGCTGCTGGCATAGGACTCGAAGGCGGCCCTGGCGGCCTCGCGATCGGCGTCGGTGAGCGGCCGGTCGCCGCTCGCCCCGCGGACGGTAGCGCAGCGCGACAAGAGCTCCAGCGGAGCTCCCTTCGAGTGCAGCCAGAGCTCGTCCTCGCCCTCGACGTCGCGTGTCGTCATCCGCTTGAGATGGGCTTCGAACGGGAAGGCGCCCTGCCGCCGTCTCTCGCGCTCGAGCTGGGCGGCGGCGACGTCCTCGCCGAGCTTCGCGGCTGCCTCGAGCAGCGCCTGCTCGCCCGGATCCGCCGGCGGCACCCGAGGCGGAGTCCTCGGTGTGGGCGTTGTTGCAGCGGACGGCCGTGCGCAACAGCCCCGAGAACGGCTCCTCCGCTGCGCGCAGCCGCTCCGCCTCGTCCGGCGAGATCCCGACCCCGTCGGCCCAAAGCTGCTTCGACCTCCATCCGGCCCTCGGTCAGCGTCCCGGTCTTGTCGGTGCAGATGACGTCGGTGGAGCCGAGCGTCTCGACCGCCGTGAGCCGCTTGACGAGCGCCTTGCGACGCGCCATCCGCCGCACGCCGACCGCTAGCGCGAGCGTGATCGTCGGCAGCAGACCCTCGGGGACGTTGGCGACCAGCAGGCCGATCGCGAAGGTGATCGCGTCGTCGATCGGCAGACCCGCGACCGTGCTGCCGATCGCGAAGAAGACCACCCCGGCGATCACCGCGACGACCGCGATCAGCGTTGCGACCCGGTTGACGTCGCACCTGAAGCGGGCTGAGCTCCGTCTTGACCCGTTGCGAGAGCGCCGCGATTCGGCCCAACTGGGTGCCCATGCCGGTCGCGTAGACGACGCCCTCGGCGACCCCGGCCGTGCACAGGCAGCCGCTGAAGCCGAGGTCCTCCGCCTCGAGTGGGGAGTCCGCCGGCCGCGTCCGCTCGGCCGAGCGCGCGACCGGCTGCGACTCGCCCGTCAGCGGCGACATGTCGATCTCGACGGAGCCGGCGATCAGGCGCAGGTCGGCGCTGAGCCGGTCGCCCTCCTCGACCAGGAGAACGTCGCCGGGGACGATCTCGGTCGCGTCGATGGCGATTTCGTCGCCGCCGCGGCGAACCCGCGCCTGCGGCGGCAGGAAACGGCGCAGCGCCTCGGTCGCCTTCTCGGCCTGCAGCTCCTGCACGAAGGCGAAGACCGCGTTGATGACGATGACAGCGACGATCGCGATCGCCAGCGGGACCAGGTCGCCGACGACGGCGAGACCGGCGGCGACCCAGAGCAGCAGCGCCAACGGGTGGGTGAACTGGCGCAGCAGCTCGCCGAGCTGCCCCTCACCCTCGCGGCGCTCGATCAGGTTCGGTCCGTGCTGCTCGAGGCGGCGCGCGGCCTCGCGCGAGGCGAGGCCGGACCGGCTCGTCCCGAGGTGCTGGAGGATCAGCTCCTCCGGCTCCTCCGGCTCGACCGTCGTCTCGGGGGCGCTCCGGTTCGCGGCGGTGGCGGCTCACCGGGATCCTTCGCGGCTCAGGCCGGACGTCCGATCGCCGAGTCGCGACCCGACTCCGTTGCCGCGGCCTCGGCGACGCGGTTGACGGCCTCGAGCACGGCCCCCGACTGTCGCTCGCCGGTGGCGAAGCGCTCGCCCTCAATCCCGAAGACGATCAGCCGGGCGGGAAGGCGGTTGAGCGTCCGGGCGAGCTCGATCGTCTCGGCGAGGCCGAGCGCGTGAGTCGAGGGACCGCCGAACACGGCCGGCAGCGGGCCCGCGACGGCGTCGAAGCGGTGCACGGTCCCCGGCGCGGGGTCGGTGCCGCCGCCGACCGCGTCGGCGAGCAGAACGAGATCGGCATGCTCCCAGAGGTCGAGCAGGGTGACCGGCTCGCCCTCGTGCTCGGCGGTCTCGATCGCGTCCCCGAGCCGGTCCCGGACCGCGCGGGCGACGAGCAGGCCGGCGGCGTCGTCGCCGCGCAGCTCGTTCCCGAGCCCGATGAACAGGGGCTTGGGAGCCGGGGCCATCACTCGCGGTCGACCTCGAGCTTGAGGAAGTGGGTCGAGCAGGAGATGCAGGGGTCGTAGTTGCGGATCGTCTGCTCGCAGCGGTGCCGGAGTTCGTCGTCGGGCAGTGCCACGTGGGCGCCGACGAACTCGGTCAGGTCCTCCTCGATCGAGCGCTGGTTCTGGGAGGTGGGGGGGACGATCCAGGCGGACGCGATCTTGCCCTCGTCGTCGAGCTCGTAGCGGTGGTAGAGCAGCCCGCGGGGCGCCTCGCTGACGCCGTGACCGACACCGGCACGGGGCTCGTAGGGGACGAACGGCTGCTCGGGCCGCTCGTAGGCATCGATCAGCCGCAGCGCCTCGTCGAACGCGTAGAGGATCTCGACCGCGCGCACGACGATGCTCTTGAACGGGTTCGCGAAGCTGCCGTCGAGCCCGGCCTCGGATGCCGCATCGGCCGCGATCGGCGAGAGCCGCTCGCGATTGAGCGCGAAGCGGGCCATCGGCCCACAGAGATAGGCGCCGCGCTCGCGGACGCGGGCATGCAGCGCCGTCGAGTGGGAGACGTGCAGCTCCTCGAACGTCTCGTCCCACTCGGACACCGCGATGTCGATCCCCTTCGAGGAGACGATCCGGCCGCGGTCGATCGGGTACTCGCTCGTGTCCGGCGACCGCATCGAGACGAACTCGTAGTCGCGCTCGAGCTCTGGGAAGTGGAGGCCCGCGCACCAGCGGACGGTCTCCAGTGCCTCGTCGCGACAGCGCTCCAGCTCGGGTCGCAGGCGCTCCAGCTCGCGCGGGTCCGGAGCTTTGAAGAAGCCGCCGACGCGGACGTTGATCGGATGCACGGCGCGGCCGCCGACGATCTCGATCAGGCGGTTGCCGACCTTCTTCGCCCGCAGCCCGCGCTCGACGACCTCGGGGTGGTCGGCGGCCATCCCGAAGCCGCTGTCGTAGCCGAGGAAGTCGGGTGCGTGCAGCAGGTAGAGGTGGAGCGTGTGGCTCTCGAGCCACTCGCCGCAGTAGATCAGCCGGCGCAGGTTGCGCAGCATGCCGCCGACCTCGATCCCAAGCGCATCCTCCATCGCCTCGCAGGCGCTCGTCTGGTAGGCGACCGGGCAGATCCCGCAGATCCGGGCGGTGATGTCCGGGGCGTCCTCGAGCGCCCGTCCGCGCAGCAGCGCCTCGAAGAACCGGGGCGGCTCGTAGATCCGCAGCTCGACTCCGACGACCTCGTCGTCGCGGATCTGCACGTGCATCGCGCCCTCGCCCTCGACCCGGGCCAGGGCCGAGGTCTCGATCCGGCGGGTCCGCTTACCGTTGCCGTCAGCGCCCATCGCCGTCTCCCGTTTCGGCCGCCGCTTCCGCCACGCGCGCGTCGCCGGCCTCGCGGAAGGCGGGGGCGAGCGCGTTGAAGCTCCGGTAGGCGCGGATCAGGTCCGGTGTCTCGGCGCCGAGGCCGCGCATCCAGTGTGTGAGGGAGGCGGTGTTCGGGGTCTCCATCGGGCCGAAGCAGCCGTAGCAGCCGCGGTCGTGGGCGGGGCAGATCGCGCCGCAGCCGGCGTGGGTGACGGGCCCGAGGCAGGCGGTCCCGTGGGCGACCATCACGCAGACGTTGCCGCGGCGCTTGCACTCCATGCAGACGCTGTATTCCGGGATCTGCGGGCGGCGCTCGGCGAGGAACGCGGAGACGACCTCGAGCAGCTGGAAGCGGTCGACCGGACAGCCGTGCAGTTCGTAGTCGACCTGCACGTGCTCGGCGATCGGGGTCGAGGTCTCGAGCGTCGAGATGTAGGAGGGCGTCGCGTAGACGGCCCGGACGAACTCGCCGACGTCGGCGAAGTTGCGCAGCGCCTGGATGCCGCCGGCCGTGGCACAGGCGCCGATCGTGACCAGCCGCTTCGAGACCCGGCGGACCTCGCGGATCCGCTCGGCGTCGGAGGGCGTCGTCACCGAGCCCTCGACGAGCGAGAGGTCGTAGGGCCCCTCGACCGTTGCGCTGGTCGCCTCGAGGAAGTGGGCGATCTCGATCTCGCCGGCGAGCTGCACGATCTCGTCCTCGAGGTCGAGCAGGCTGAGCTGGCAGCCGTCGCAGGAGGCGAACTTCCAGACGGCGAGCTTCGGCTTCGTCGTGGCCGCGGCGGCGCTCATATCTCCCGCACCTCGAGCAGGCGCTCGACGGCGCCGTAGCTCATCACCGCGCCCTCGCGGCATGCGAAGGTCGGGCCGAACTGGCAGCGGCCGCACTGGGTCACGGCGCACTTCATGTTGCGCTCGATCGAGACGTAGAGGTCGTCGGCGGCGATGCCCCTGTCGATCAGCGCCCGCGCCGCGAACCGCATCATCACCTCGGGCCCGCAGGTCATCGCGACCGCGTTGACGGGATCGAAGGAGGCGTCGTCGATCAGCGTCGTGACGACGCCGACCCGTCCGCGCCAGTCCTGGCCGGCGCTGTCGACGGTGACGCCGAGCTCGAGCCGCGGGTCCCCGCCGAGCATCTCGAGCTCGGTCCGGAACAGCAGCTCGGCCGGGCTGCGGCCGCCGGTCAGCAGGACGATCCCCTCGAGTTCGTCGCGGCGGGCGATCGCCTCGAGCAGCGCCGGCCGCAGCGGCGCCAGGCCGAGGCCGCCGGCGACGACGACGAGGTGGCGGCCGACCGCCTCCGCGACCGGCCAGGAGCTGCCGAACGGCCCGCGTAGGCCAAGCTCGGTGCCGGGTTCCGTCCGGCAGATCGCGGCGCTCGCCGGCCCGACGGCGCGAACCGTGTGCTCGAGCCCGGTGCTGCCGTCGGCGGGGCTCGAGATCGAGACCGGGATCTCGCCGACCCCGAACGCGTAGAGCATGTTGAACTGGCCGGGTAGGAACGAGATCTCGGGGCCGCCGTCGGCGGGCTCCATCGCCAGCGTCCAGTGTCGTCCGTCTCGGCCCGCCGCTCGGTTACCCGGAACGGGCGCGGCGTCATCGGCCCGCGGGCCGATGCGGATCTGGGCTCAGCCGCCGCCGGGGTTCCCATAGACGTCCAGCAGCTGCAGGCGCGTCGCCTGGAGCCGGTCGAGGATCATCCCGGCGAAGCGCTGCATCAGCGCGTAGCCGAGCGCCGGGTCGGCGTCACACTTGCCGCGCAGGCATGCGCCGTCGAAGGCGATCACCCGGGTCAGCTCGGTCGCGCGCACGTCGAACGCCCACCGGTACGGCGGCAGCAGCCAGGACCAGCCGACGACCGCCCCGTCGCCGAGGGTCGAGATCAGCAGCGAGCCGCGGGCCGCGCCCGGCAGCTCGAGCGCCACGTGTCCGTGGCGGATCACGTAGAACGTATCGGCTTCATCGCCCTCGCGCGCGAGGTACTCGCCGGCCTCGAAGCCGCGGTTCTGCCCGCAGCCGGCGATCAGCGCGAGCCACTCGGGATCGAGCCCCTCGAAGGTCGGCAGCGTGGCAAGTATTTCGTCAATCGAGTGGATCGGCACGGATCGCCGCCACCTCCTCGGTGATGTCGATGCCGACCGGGCACCAGGTGATGCAGCGGCCGCAGCCGACGCAGCCGGAGCTGCCGAACTGGTCGATCCAGGTCGCCAGCTTGTGGGTCATCCACTGCCGGTAGCGCGAGCTCGAAGAGCTGCGGACGCTGCCGCCGTGGACGTAGGAGAAGTCCATCGTGAAGCACGAGTCCCAGCTGCGGGTGCGCTCGGCGACGTCGCCGGCGAGGTCGGTCGAGTCCTCGACCGTCGTGCAGAAGCAGGTCGGGCAGACCATCGTGCAGTTGCCGCAGGTCAGGCAGCGCTCGGCGACCTCGTCCCAGCGCGGGTGCTCGAGGTTCTCGTAGAGCAGCTCCTTGATCCCGGCCGTCTCCATCACCCGGCCCTGGTTGGCGGCGGCGCTCGCGACCCCGGCCGCGGCGGCACTGAGATCCGCCTCGGCCGCGAGGCCGGTGTCGAGCTCGGCGAGCAGCTCGGCACCGCGCTCGCTGCCGGCCTCGCAGACGAACAGGTGGCGGCCGGGCTCGACCACCTCGGTCAGCGCGATGTCGTAGCCGGCGTCCGCCTTCGGACCGGTCTCCATCGAGACGCAGAAGCAGGTGCCGCCGGCGACGGTGCAGTTGACGGCGACGATGAAGGCACCCTCGCGGCGGGCGGCGTAGAACGGATCGGGGTAGGCGCCCTCGAGCATCACCTTGTCCTGGATCGCGATCGCGTGCAGCTCGCAGGAGCGGACCCCGATGAAGGCGTAGTCGGGCGGATCGTCGGCGGGCTGGGAGATCGCGAGCTGTCCGTCGGGCCCGCGCTCGGCCCGCATCAGCTTGATCTCCGGTGGGTGCAGGAAGCGCTTCCACGACTGCGGCCCGACCGCGTAGCCGAACAGGGCCTCGTCGTCGCGCTCGCGTAGGCGATAGGTGCCCCCGTCCTGCTCGTCGGTCAGGCCGCGGGGTAGGTCGTCGGCCGTCGTGACCTCGTCGTAGATGATCGCGCCGTCGCGGACCGTCGGGCCGATCACTTCGAAGCCCCGGCGCCGGAGCGCAGCGAGCAACTCGTCGAACGCTTCGAGCCCAATCGTCCTCGCCTCGGCTACCGCAGCCATCAGGGGCCAGACTACGCGCAGGCCCGCCCCTTGCCGGACCGTAAAAACCCGCAGGCACCCAGGGGACCGTCCCCCGTTGCGGGCCGGGCCGGATCGGGCGAGTCTGAGGCTGTGTTCCAGGTACGGATCCACGGGCGAGGAGGACAAGGTGTCGTCACCGCCGCCGAGCTGCTTTCGGTCGCCGCTTTCGACGGCGGCCTCCACGCTCAGGCGTTTCCCACATTCGGCTCCGAGCGCACCGGCGCGCCCGTCGTCTCCTTCTGCCGGATCTCGGAGCAGCCGATCCGGGTGCGGGAGCCCGTCGCGGCGCCGGACGCGCTGATCGTCCAGGACCAGACCCTGCTGCACCAGGTCGACCTCTTCAGCGGCGTCGGGCCCGACGCCTACGTCTTGATCAACAGCTCGTCCGGGCTCGACGAGCTCGGGCTCGGTGAGCTCACGGACCGCTTCCGGGCCGGGCGGCTGCTGACGGTCCCGGCCACCTCGATCGCGCGCGAGTATCTCGGCCGGCCGATGCCGAACGCCGTTCTGCTCGGCGGCTTCGCCGAGCTGACCGGCCGTGTCTCGCTCGACGCCGTCGCCGACGCCGTCCGCGACCGCTTCCCGGGCAAGGTCGGCGACGACAACGTCGCCGCGGCCGAAGCCGCGGCCCGTTACGTGCGTAAAGAGGCGGGCAGGGTCGCGCATGCTTGAGCAGATCGAGGGCTCGCAGGCCGTTGCGCGGGCGGTTGCCGCCTGTCGGCCCGAGGTGATCTCCGCCTATCCGATCTCGCCGCAGACGCACATCGTCGAGGCGCTCTCCGACTACGTACGCACCGGCGATCTCGAACCCTGCGAGTACCTGATGGTCGAGTCCGAGTTCGGGGCGATGTCGGCCTGCATCGGCGCCTCGGCCGCCGGCGCCCGCACCTATACCGCGACCGCCAGCCAGGGGCTGCTCTACATGGCCGAGGCTCTCTACAACGCCTCCGGCCTCGGCTTTCCGATCGTGATGACGCTCGCCAACCGCGCGATCGGCGCCCCGATCAACATCTGGAACGACCACTCAGACTCGATGTCGCAGCGCGACTCGGGCTGGGTCCAGCTCTTCGCCGAGACCAACCAGGAGGCGGCCGACCTGCACGTACAGGCGTTCCGGCTCGCCGAGGAGATCTCGCTGCCGGTGATGGTCTGCATGGACGGCTTCATCCTCACCCACGCCTACGAGGAGGTCGACGTCCCCTCCCAGGAGGCGGTCGACGCCTACTTGCCGGAGTTCGTGCCGCGTCAGGTCCTCGACCCGGCCGAGCCGCTGACGATCGGCGCAATGGTCGGCCCGGAGGCGTTCACCGAGGTCCGCTACCTGATGCACGCCAAGCAGCTGCAGGCGCTCGACGCGATCCCGCCGATCGCCGCCGACTTCGCCGAGGCCTTCGGCCGCGACTCCGGCGGCCTCGTCCGCCCCTACCGGACCGAGGACGCGGAGACGATCGTCGTCGCGCTCGGATCGGTGCTCGGCACGATCGAGGATGTGATCGACGAGCTGCGCGAGCAGGGGGTCAAGATCGGCGCGGTGTCGATCAAGTGCTTCCGTCCCTGGCCGCTCGACGAGGTGCGCGAGGCGCTCGCCGGCGCCGCCCGGGTCGTCGTCATCGAGAAGGCGTTCGCGGTCGGCGCCGGCGGCATCGTCGGGCAGAACGTGCGGCTGGCGCTCTCCGGCACGAGCGTCGAGGTCACCGACGTCGTCGCCGGGCTCGGCGGCCGGCCGGTCACCAAGGCCTCCCTGCACGCCCTGTTCGCCGACGTGCTCGAGGGACGGCTCGAAGCGAACCGGCTCCACTTCCTCGACCTGAAGAGCGAGATCGTCGAACGCGAGCTCGAACGGATGCGGGTCGACCGCCGCTCCGGCCCGCACACCGAGAACATGGTCCGCGACCTCGGCATCGTCGCCGCCCGGCCGCACTGAGGGCGTAAGCGGGATGCCCGAGCAGCAGATCAAGGGCTACCAGGTGGGGACCTACGTGGTCGGTAACCGGTTGCTCGATCCCGACCAGCGCTCCGTCCAGGCACGGATGGAGCGCTCGAACACGCTCACCTGCGGACACCGGGCCTGCCGCGGCTGCGGCGAGGCGCTCGGCGCCCGCTACGCCCTCGACGCTGCGATGCGCGCGACCGACGGCAACATGGTCGCCGCCAACGCGACCGGCTGCCTCGAGGTCTTCTCGACTCCGTTCCCCGAGTCGTCGTGGCAGCTGCCATGGCTGCACTCATTGTTCGGCAACGCGCCGGCGGTCGCCAGCGGCATCGCGGCGGCGATGAAGGCGAAGGGGCGCGAGGACGTCCGCGTCGTTGGCCAGGCGGGCGACGGCGGCACCGTCGACATCGGCTTCGCCTGCCTCTCGGGCATGTTCGAGCGCAACGACGACGTGCTGTTCATCTGTTACGACAACGAGGGCTACATGAACACCGGCGTCCAGCGCTCGGGCGCGACTCCGCCCGCCGCCCGCACCGCGAACACGAAGCCGGTCGGGCCCGAGCCCGGCAACGTCTTCGGCCAGGGCAAGAACGTGCCGCTGATCGCGATGGCGCATGAGATCCCGTACGTCGCCACCGCCACGGTCGCCGAGCCGCGCGATCTCGAGGCCAAGGTCGAGCGGGCGATGGAGCTGCGCGGCGCCCGCTACATCCACGTCTTCGTCCCCTGCCCGCTCGGCTGGGGGTCGGCCTCCGAGGACACGATCAAGCTCGCCCGCATGGTCAAGGAGACCGGCCTGTTCCCGGTCTTCGAGGCCGAGCACGGCGACGTCACCGCGGTCTCGAAGATCCGCCGGCAGATCCCGGTCGTCGAGTACCTGAAGCTGCAGAAGCGATTCGCGCACCTGTTCAAGCCGGAGCCGAACGAGCCCGTGATCGAGCGGATCCAGGCCGGCGCCGATCGCAACATCGAGCGCTTCGGGCTGCTCGGCGAGGACGAGGGCGCCGGCTCGGCCGGCAACGGGATGGAGGCATGATGGAGAAGCCTTTCGCGATCACGCTCGACGTCGGCTCCAGCCTCGCCAACAAGACCGGCAGCTGGCGCAGCGAGCGCGCCGTCTACATCGACCGGTTGCCGCCGTGCAACAACGCCTGCCCGGCCGGCGAGGACATCCAGGCCTGGCTGCAGGAGGCCGAGGAGGGGGGCGAGGGCTACGAGCGGGCCTGGCGCAAGATCGTCGAGACGAACCCGTTCCCCGCCGTGATGGGACGCGTCTGTTACCACCCGTGCGAGACCTCCTGCAACCGCGCCCAGCTCGACGAGGCGGTCGGGATCAACTCGGTCGAGCGCTTCCTCGGCGACGAGGGGATCGAGCGGGGTTGGACCTTGCTCGGCGACGCCGAGCCGCCCACGGCAACCGGCAAGCGGATCCTGATCGTCGGCGCCGGTCCCTCCGGTCTCTCGGCCGCCTGCTTCCTCGCCGGCCTCGGGCACGCGGTCACGATTCGTGAGGCGGGCCCGCTGGCCGGCGGCATGATGCGGTTCGGGATCCCCACCTACAGGCTGCCCCGGGACGTGCTCGACGCGGAGGTGCAGCGGATCCTCGACCTCGGCGTCGAGCTCGAGCTCGACTGCAAGGTGACCGACGCCCGCGAGGCGATCGAGGCCGAGGGCTTCGATGCCGTCTTCCTCGCCGTCGGCGCTCAGATCGGCAAGCGCGCCTACGTGCCCGCCGGCTCCGCCTCCCACGTGCTCGACGCGGTCTCGATGCTGCACGACCTCGAGGCGGGCGAGAAGCCCCTGCTCGGCCGGCGCGTCGCCGTCTACGGTGGCGGCGATACGGCGATGGACGCGGCCCGCACCGCGAAGCGGCTCGGGGCCGACGAGGCGGTCGTCGTCTACCGCCGCACCCGCGAGGCGATGCCGGCCCACGACATCGAGGTCGAGGAGGCGGCCGACGAGGGCGTGCTGATGCGGTGGCTTTCGACGATCAAGCGCGCCGATGAGGGCAAGCTCGTGCTCGAGCGCATGGAGCTCGACGAGTCCGGCTTCCCGCAGCCGACCGGCGAGCTGGACGAGCTCGAGGCGGACGCGCTGGTACTGGCGCTCGGCCAGGATTGCGATCTCTCGCTGATCGAGGGCGTCCCGGAGATCGAGATCGACGACGGCGTCGTCAGCGTCGGCGAGAACCTGATGACCGGCTACCCGGGCATCTTCGCCGGCGGCGACATGGTCCCCGCCGAGCGCTCGGTCACGGTTGCCGTCGGCCACGGCCGTCGCGCCGCCGGCGCGATCGACGGCTGGCTGCGCGGCATCGCGTCCGAGGCCGAGCCGGCTCCGGACCTGGCCGACTTCTCGAAGCTCAACACCTGGTACTACAGCGACGCCGCGCGCACCCACCGGCCGCGGCTCGACGCGGTCCGCCGGCAGAGCAACTTCGAGGAGGTCGTCGGCGGCCACGACGCCTCGACGGCGCTGTTCGAGGCGCGTCGCTGCATGTCGTGCGGCAACTGCTTCTCCTGCGACAACTGTTACGGGGTCTGTCCCGACAACGCCGTGATCAAGCTCGGGAACCCGGGCGAGCTCTACGAGATCGACCTCGACTTCTGCAAGGGCTGCGGCCTCTGCGTAGCCGAGTGTCCGAGCGGCGCGATCCAGATGGTGCCCGAAGAGCTGTAGCCCGGGATCGTGCTCGCGGTCCCCGCCACATAGAGTCCCGGCCATGTCCACCGTCACCGTCGTCACCGACAGCACGACCTACATCCCGAAGGAGCTGAGCGACAGCCTCGGCATCCGCCAGATCCCGCTCTACGTCGGCTGGGAGAGCGACATGCGCCGCGAGGACTCCTACGAGGATCTCGACGCGTTCTACGAGCGCCTGCGCGATTCCGAGACGCTGCCGAAAACCTCGCAGCCCTCGGTCGGCGACTTCATCGCGTTGTATGAGCCGATCCTCGGCTCCGGCAGCGATATCGCCTCCGTCCACATCGCCGGCGGCATCTCCGGCACCTGCGACAGCGCCCGCGAGGCGGCCCGGACGCTGGCTGAGCGCGGGGTCGAGGGCAGGGTCGAGGTGGTCGACGCTGAGACCGGCGCCGGCGCCCTCGGCTGCGTCGTCATCGCAGCGGCGACGGCGGCCGGTCGCGGAGCCGGCCTCACCGACGTCGTCGAGGAGGCCCGCCGGGCCCGCGGTTCGATGGAGATGTGGTTCTGCCTCGACACGCTCGAGTACCTGAAGCGCGGTGGCCGCATCGGCGGCGCCCAGGCCCTGCTCGGCTCGGCGCTGCGGATCAAGCCGATCCTCACCTTCGGAACCGAGATCACCCCCGTCGACCGGGTCCGTACGAAGTCGAAGGCCCTGGCCCGGATGGAGCACTACCTCGAGCAGCTGCACGAGTCCGGCAAGACCGACTGGATCATCCAGCACGCCCAGTCGGCCGACGACGCTGCCCACCTCGTCGAGCACGGCAAGAGCGTCTTCGGCACCGATCCCCTCTTCTGCACCCAGGTTGGCCCCGTCCTCGGAGCCCACCTCGGCTCAGGCCTGCTCGTCGGAGGCTACGTCCGGGCTGAGTAGGGGCCGGCCGGGCCGGAGGGCCTGGGAGTGGACGTGGATGCGGCGCGTGGCCGTACGAGGGGCGGGGACGAGGGTCCGGGCCGTGGATTTGCAGTGAGGGATGGGAGATGCGGCCGGCGCGCGGCACAAACGTGAAGGACGTCTGAGCGGAATGAGTGGGCTTCACGTTCCTTGCGCCTGGCGGCACGTTCGTGGAGCGGCTCACCCTTGAAGCGAGGCGCTTCACGTTTGCTGCCCACATCTGGTGTCTCGGCGTCCCTCTTGAGGCCGTCCTAGCGAAGTGGGCCGTTTCAGCGTCGAAAAACGACCGTCTAACGGCCCACTTCGCGGATCCGCCCTGAACCCTCGGCCGCCACCCGCTTCCACACCCCCTCACTGCAACGCCCGCCTGCAGCCAGGCCTGAACCCTCCCCCGTCCCTCGACCACCCCTACGGCTAGCCACACCCCAGCTCACAGGGAGCCTCGATCGAACTCCGGACCCCGATCGCGGAGGCTGTGCCGCATCAGCGGACCACGTCGGCATATCCCCGAGCGTCAGCGACGGGGGCATCGTCATCGACCTCTCCGCGATGCGAGCCCTCGAGATCGACGCCGAGGCGCGCCGTGCCTGGGCCGAGACCGGGCTGACGACCGGCGAGTACACACGCGCTGCCGGCGAGTACGGGCTGGCGACACCCTTCGGCGACGCCGGCACGGTCGGGATCGGCGGCATTACGCTCGGCGGCGGGGTCGGGTTCCTGACCCGCAAGCACGGGCTGACGATCGACGACCTGCTCGGCGCCGAGCTGGTCACCGCGGAGGGCCGGCTGGTCCGCACCGATCCCGACCACCATCCGGACCTGTTCTGGGCGATCCGCGGCGGCGGCGGCAACTTCGGGGTCGTCACCCGGCTCCGGTTCCGGCTGCACGAGATCGAAGACTTCACGGGAGGGATGCTGATCCTGCCGGCCAACGCCGAGGTGCTGGCGGGTTTCGTGGCGGCGGCGCAGGCTGCGCCGGAGGGGCTGACCGCGATCGCCAACGTGATGCCGGCGCCGCCGATGCCGTTCGTTCCGCCCGAGCACCACGGCCGTCTGATCGTGATGGGCCTGCTCGCATTTGCAGGGCCGGCCGCCGAGGCCGAGCGGGCCCTGGCGCCGTTCCGGGCGCTCGCCGAGCCGATCGCAGACACGGTCGGGCCGATGCCCTACTCCGGGATGTTCCCGGCAGAGGAGGACGAGCAGCGCCCGATCGCGGCGATGCGGAACCTGTTTGCCGACGAGTTCGACCTGCGCCGCGCGGAGACGATCATCGCCAATCTCGAGACGGCGACAGCGCCGACGGCCGTCACCCAGATTCGCGTCCTCGGCGGCGCGATGGCGCGGGTGCCGGCGGACGCGACCGCGTTCGCCCACCGCGACCGCGGACTGATGTTCCATGTCGCGGCGATCGTCGAGCGAGCCTCGGATCTGCCCTCACAGCAGGCCTGGGTCGACTCGCTCGCGGCCGCCCTCCGCTCCGAGCGCGGTGGTGCCTATGTCAACTTCCTCGGGGACGAGGGCCCGCTCCGGGTCCGCGAGGCGTACCCCGGCGGCGCCTACGAACGGCTCGCCGCGGTCAAGGCGCGCTGGGATCCGGGCAACGTCTTCCGGCTCAACCAGAACATCCACCCGGCTCGCGCGCACGCGGGTGCCTGGTCGGCAGACGCCTAGTGCCCGGCTCCGGCCCAGGCCCCGCCGCTAGCGTCGCGCGGCGAGCCCGGGCATCGCCGACAGGTTCGGTGCGGCGGCGATCCTCGCGCGTAGCGTCGTCCCGCCGCCGCCGGGGCTGTCGATCTCGAGCGTGCCGCCGAGCGCGCTGACGCGGTCCGCGAGCCCGCGCAGGCCCGAGCCGGCAGTGGGGTCGGCGCCGCCGACGCCATCGTCGCGGACCTCGACCGTGACCCACTCGCCCTCGATCGTCACCCGCACCTCGGCCTGACGGCAGTGCGCGTGCTTGAACGCGTTCGTCAGCGCCTCGGCCGCGATGAAATAGACGGTCGTCTGGACCGGCTCCGGCAGCTCGCTGCAGTCCCCGGTGTCGAGGTCGACCGGGACCGGCGAGCGGTTTGCGAGACCGGCGAGCGCCGCCTCGAGCCCACGGTCGGTGAGCACGCTCGGGTGGATGCCCCGGGCCAGCTCGCGCAGCTCTGCGAGCGCCTGGTCGAGCTCCGCTCGCGCTGCCTCCAGCTCCTTCGCGGGCTCTGAGCCCTCCTCGAGGCTTGACTGCAGGAGGCGCAGGCTCAACGCCAATGAGACCAGCCGCTGCTGGGCTCCGTCATGGAGGTCGCGCTCGATCCGCTGCCGGGCGGCGTCGGCGGCGGCGACGATCCGGGCCCGCTGTGCCGAGAGCTGCTCACGCGCGTCGACGTTGGCGAGCGCCGCGGTGACGAGCTCGGCGAAATCGGCGATCCGCTGCTCGGTGTCGGGCGGAAAGACCCCGGCCTTGCCGCTGGTCGCCATGATCCCGCCCCAGAGTCGGCCGGAGACGGTGATCGGCGCGCCCACCACCGAGCGGATCCCGAACGAGCGCAGCCGCTCGGCAAGCTCGCCCTCGACACCCTCGTAGTCGTCGACGCGCTGCGGAACCCCGGTGCGGCGCAGCTTCGCGGTCACCGTCTCGCCATCGACCGGGATCCGCTCGCCGACCGGGAAGGCGTGAGTCCCGGCGTCGGCCCAGGCCCCGACCACGGTGGCGCCGCCGTCCGCGTCGAAGCGGACCATGTCGGTGTTATCGACGCCGAGCACGCCCCCGAGCTCCTGGCAGACGCGGTCGAAGAGAGCCTCGGCATCGCCGCTCGCGACGAGCGTCGCCACACGTCGCAGTGCCGCCTGCTCCCCGAGCAGAGCGTGGAGCTGGGCGAGGTCCGGATCCGTCGTCATCGCGATCGCAGGAAAGTCAAGACCGCGAGCACACGCCGATGGTCCTGCGGCGCGGGCGGCAGGCCGAGCTTGCTGAAGATCCCGGTCACGTGCTTCTCGACTGCGCGCTCGGTGACGACGAGCTCCGCGGCGATCGCCTTGTTCGACCGTCCCTCCGCCATCAGCGCCAGCACCTGGCGCTCGCGGTCGGTGAGCTCCTCGAGCGGGTCGTCGCTACGGCGCCGGCCGAGCAGCTGCGAGACGACCTCGGGGTCGAGCGCCGAGCCGCCCTCGCCGACGCGCCGGACCGAGTCGAGGAACCGGTCGACGTCGGCGACGCGGTCCTTGAGCAGGTAGCCCATCCCCTCGGCGCTGTCGGCGACGAGCTCCAGCGCGTAACCCTCCTCGAGGTACTGCGAGAGCACGAGCACACCCGTGTCCGGCAGGCGTTCGCGGATCTCGAGCGCGGCCCGCAGGCCGTCGTCGGTACCGGTCGGCGGCATCCGGATGTCGACGACGGCGACATCTGGCTTGTGGGCCGCGGTCTTGCGGACGAGGTCCTCGGCGTCGCCGGCCTGGCCGACGACATCGAACCCGGCGCCGTCGAGGAGCCGCACGATCCCCTCGCGCAGGAGCACAGAGTCCTCGGCGACGACGACCCGCATGCCGTCGATCGCGGCCCTCGGCCGGGTGCGCCCGTTCATGCCAGCACCGCCTCGATCGCCTCGCGGGAGAGCTCCGCCTTGGCGACGAAGCCGCGGGCGCCGCTCTCGGAGATGCAGGGCTCGAGCTCGGAGGCATCCCGGCTCGACGTCAGCACGACCGCGGGAGGGCTCGGCAGCGCCAGCAGATCGCCGGTCAGGCCAAACCCGTCACCGTCGGGCAGGAAGACGTCGACGAGCGCGATCTCGGGGGTGATCTCCTTCGCGGCCCGCATCGCCGAGGCGCAGTCGCCGGCCTCGCCGACGATCATGCACCCCTCCCGCTCGAGCAGCTTTCGCGCCTGAGCCCTGAAACCGGGGTGGTCGTCGACTATGAGGACGCGCACGGCCATCTTGCACTCCCGATTGTCCCGCCGTGGAACCGCGTGCGCGGTACGGCTGTCCGCACCGCACCCGAGGTGGGCCACACCGGCCCGCATCGGGCGGGCCGGTGGGCCGGTGGGGACTCGTCGGTCGGTCGCTACCGCTTCGTAGTCGCGCGCTTGCGTGAGCCGCCCGCCTTCGGCTTGGCCTTGCTTGCGCCGCCGCTTCTGCGGCTGCCATTGCTGCTGCTGGTGCTGCCGCGGCGGCTTGTCTTTCGGTTGCTGCCGGCGCGGCGCTCCGATGCGGGGATCTCGTCCTTGGCGACCTCGCGGGTCAGCAGCGGGATCTGCTTCTCGAGGAACGAGGCCATGCGCTCCTCCTCGCGGCGGATCTGCTTTGCAAGCTTCGCAGTCTCCGTGTCCCCGACCGCTTCCGCCAGCGTCTCGATCGCCAGGTAGGTGGCGATCTCCTCGTGCTCCTCGGAGAACTCGGTCTTCGCGTTCTTGAGCTGCTTCTCGGCCTCGCCGCTCCCGCGCAGCGCGTGCAGCGGGCCCTTCGCCGCCGGCACGACCTTGCTCGCGATGCCGGTCGTGACGCTTGCGATCGCGCCGGGGCCACCGAGCTTCTTGAGCCGCCGCTCGACCAGCCGCGCGTGCTGCTTGGTCTCCTTCAGGTGCTCCTGCAGCCGCTTCTTGTAGGCGGGCCGGGTGGCCATGCCGATATGCGCCTGCAGCGAGGTCTCGAGCTCGCGCTCCTTGCCGTACGCCTCGGTCAGGTACTGGACCAGCTTCGCGTTTGCCTTTGAATCCTTGTCCTGGGTATCAGCGGCCATCTCGGCCTCCTCGTCTGGAGTCGTGGGTGGTCGGTGGTCCCAAAGCGCTACCCGGAAGCCGGCCGGCTAATCGTGCGAGCCGTCCCCGCGGAGCCGGTTTCGACCAGCATCGCCCCGAGCTCGCGGCCGGCCCAGACGAGGAGGAGACCGGCGAGCAGGCTCAGGGCGATGTTGAGGAAGGCGCGCTCGCTGAGGCCGCGCTGGCCGAGCTCGTGCGTCTGCAGCATCCAGGTGCTGAAGGTCGTGAAGCCGCCGAGCAGGCCGAGCACGAGCATGTCGTAGGTCTCGTCGACGACCACGGCTCCGAGCAGGACGCCGGCGGCGAAGGCGCCGCTCAGGTTGACCGCGAGGATCCCGAGCGGGAAGCCGGAGCGGAGGCGGCTCGAGACGAAACTGTCGACTCCGAAGCGGGCGACCGCGCCGAAGCCGCCGAGCACCGCGACCGCAATCCAGACGGGCCCGCTCACAGGCGACTCCAACTCAGGGTTGCCAGCCTGCTTGCGCCGGCGACCGCGATCAGCCCGACGGCGACGCTTGCGGCGGCGTACCCGAGCGCCAGGACGGCATGCCCCTGGTCGAGCATGACCAGTAGCTCGAGCTGCAGCCCCGAGAACGTCGTCAGCGCACCGCAGACGCCGGAGCCGAGCAGGGCGCCGCCGTAGTCGTAGGGGGAGCGCGGCGGCCGCTCGAGCGGGTGGATCGCAAGCCAGCCGAGGAAACCGGCGCCGATCACGTTGACGGCGAAGGTCGCCCAGGGCCAGCGGCCCGGATCGTGCGCCCAGAGCTCGACGAGCCCGGCGCGGGCGAGGGTGCCGATCACGCCCCCGGCGAAGATCGCGATCAACTCGTGTCGGTCGAAGCGCATCGCCGCGACGATATGCGCTGGAGCGGCAGCGCCTGCGCCGCGGGGTCCGGGGCGCCGTGGCCCCGGTCGCACGCGGTTAGCGACGAGATTCGCTCTGGCCGGCTGACGCGAGTCAGTCGGCGAGACCACTAAGGGCTTCACGCACGTGCGGGCCGAGCGTCTCGAGGTCGTAGCCGCCCTCCTGGACGACGACGGTCGGCAGGCTGAGCGCTCCGAGCAGTTCGCCCGCCTGCCGGTAGCCGGCAGCCGTCACCTCGAGCGGGCTCTCGGGGTCGGCGGCGGCTGCGTCGACGCCGAGTGCGACTACGAGGGCGCCGACCTCACCGGTCGTGGCCCAGCGAGCGAGCCCGCCGACGGCCTCGAGCCAGACGTCGTCGCCTGATCCGGGAGCGAGCGGGACGTTGCGGTTGGCACCGTCGCCCTCGGCGGTCCCGGTCTCGCCGGCGAAGCCGAGGTAGTGGGGGAACCAGCCCGCGCCCGGATCGACGTGCACCGACCCGGTCAGGACCGCGCCCTCCCCCCAGAAGATCTGCTGGGTGCCGTTGCCGTGGTGAGCGTCGATGTCGAGCACCGCGACCGATCCTCCGAGCCGCTCGCGCAGTCGGGCGGCCGCGGCGGCAGCGTTGTTCAGGTAGCAGGAGCCGCCGATCGCGCTGCGGGTCGCGTGGTGGCCGGGCGGGCGGCAGAGGGCGTAGACGAGCGGCTCGCCGGCGGCGACGAGGTCCGCCGCGCCGAGCGCTGCGTCGAGTGCCCCGCGGGCCGCTTCCCAGGTGCCCGGGCCGATCAGCGTCATCGTGTCGTACGCGAACAGGCCGGCCCGGGCGGCTACCGATGCGGGCGGCTCGAGCCCGGCGGCGGGCCGCATCCCCGCGAGCAGCCCGGGGTGGGGGAAGAGGTAGGGGGTTACCCGGTCGGCGCCGGGGTCCTCGGCGAGACCGGAGTGTTCCCACTCGCTCCAGGCGCCTCTGAGCCAGTCGATCAAGACCGGATCGTGCAGTGCCAGCGCCTCGTTGTCCGGCTGCGGCTCGGCCTCGACCCGGCGGGCGCCGGCCTCGATCAGCTCAGCCTCGATCAGCGCTGCGCGCTCCGGCACCTCGGTTCCCGGCGTGCGGACGCCGACGTAGACCTCGCCTTCGGGCACGTGGTCGCGGCCGCGGCTCGACGCCGTGAACGGAATCTCGAGTGAGCCCGAAGGGTCGACCGTGGTCACGTCCGCTGACTGAACAACCGATAAGACAGGGACCGGGGGCGAGGTGGGGTGTGGCTGCTCATGCGCATCGAGCGGGGACTTGACAGTGCAAATAGCCTAACGGGCGTTCATGAGCATCGGAGCGGCTCAGGGGATCGGAGAGGGCCTCGGCATCGACCGGGTGCTTGCCCCCGCCCGCGCGCTGCCGCAGCCGGCCGAGCGCCTCGACCCCTCCGGGCCGGTCCGCCCGCGCGAGTTCGAGGTGGCGGTCGACAGGCTCTGTCTCGACGCGACCTCGTTCAACAGCATCCGTGCCGAGGCCGGCGGCGAACCCGATGCGATCGCGGAGCGGATCCTCGCGATCGTCGCCGCCCGCGGCAAGATGCACAACCCGCTCACGGACTCCGGCGGCGTCGCGCTCGGCAACGTCACCGCCGTCGGCGATCAGCTCGAGGGAGGGCCCGGAATCGGGGAACGCGTCGTCACGCTCGCCTCGCTCACCCTGACCCCGCTGCGCCTCGACGAGATCATTGCGGTCGATCCCGGTTCCGCCCAGATCGGCGTTCGCGGCTGGGCCTATCTGCCCGAGAGCGCGCCCTGGGGCCCGATGCCCGACGACATCCCGGAGGCGACCGCGCTCGAGATCTACGACGTTTACGCGGCCGCCTCGCACACCAGGGCGCTGCTGCCGGAGCGCGGCACGGTCACCGTGCTCGGCGCCGGCCACGCAGGAAAGCTCGCGCTCGCGGCAGCGCGGGATGACGGCGACGAGCTGACTCTGGTCGCCGTCGATGCCGATGCAGCCGCGATCGACGCTGTCGTCTCGGCCGGCCTCTGCGACATCGGCGTGGTCGCCGATCTGCGCGACCCGCTCGCGACCCTGGAGGCGCTCGAGGCAGCCGGCGCCCCTGCCGCCGAGCTGACCGTCGTGGTCGTCAGCGCCACTCGCTGCGAGCCTGCCGCGATCGTGCTGACGGCGCCGCGCGGCATCGTCCTCTTCTTCTCGATGGCCACCAACTTCGGCACCGCCGCGCTGACCGCCGACGGCATGAGCCGCGACCTGCGGATGCACATCGGCCACGGCTACTCCGAGGACGTAGGTGCCTACGCGCTGGATCTCTACCGCTCCGCGGCCGGGCTGCGCGAGGCGATCGGGAGGGCGTCGGCGTGACCGGTGCGCCCGCAGCGATCGACGGTGGCCACCGGGTGCAGATGCGCTGGCGGGACATCGACGGCCTCGGCCACGTCAACCACGTCGTCGCCCTCACCTACCTCGAGGAGGGCCGCGACAGCTTCCTCGCCGAGCGCGGCATTGCCAGGGACCAATACGTGGTCGGTCGCTGCTCGGTCAACTGGATCGATGAGATCACTCTGGAGATGGAGTCGGTCCTCGTCCAGTGCGGCATCAGTGAGCTGGGGCGTTCGAGCCTGACCACCAGCGAGCGGATCCTCGCTGGGGATGGCCGCGTGATCGTCGAGGCCGAGTTCGGGCTCGTGCTCTGGGATCCGGCCCGGCGGGCTTCACGCGAGATCAGCGCCTCCGAACGGGAAGCGCTCGGAGAGGAGAACAGATGAGCGGCGCCTGGAACGAGCAGCCGGCGGTGATCACGGTCGCGGTGACCGGCGCCGACGTCTTCCGCGACAACAATCCGAACATCCCCTACACGACCGCTGAGATCGCGCAGTCGACTATCGAGGCCGCCGAGGCGGGCGCGACGATCGCCCACCTGCACGTGCGCGAGGACGACGGCACGCCCAGCGGCCGCCCGGAGCTGTTCGTCGACGCGATCGACCGGATCCGCGCCGGCTGCCCGATCCTGACGATGGTCTCGACCGGCGGCTCCAACGACATGACGATCGAGGAGCGGACCACGGGTCTCGAGGCGAGACCCGACATCTCCGGCGTCGAGTCGGGCTCGATGAATTTCGGCGACGAGACCTTCATCACGCCGCCGCCCGCCGGTCGCGGCATCGTCGAGCGCGCTCGCGCCGCCGGAATCGCGCTCGAGGTCGAGTGCTTCGACGTCGGCCACGTGGTCAGCGCGGTCCGCTGGCTCGAGCAGGGGATCCTCGAGCCGCCGCTGCGGATCAACCTCGTCTTCGGCGTCCCCGGCGGCATCGATGCCTCGCCCGAAGCGCTGGAGGCAATGCTGCGACCGCTGCCGGAGGGCACCTTCTGGACCGTCACCTGCATCGGCCGCCACCACTTCCGAATGCAGGCGCTGGCGCTGTTGCGCGGTGCCCCGGGGGTCCGGACCGGACTCGAGGACGTCGCCTACGTGGCGCGCGGCGTCCACGCCTCCTCGAGCGCGCAGCTGGTCGGGATGCTCGCCGACCTGGCGCGGACACTGGGCCGCGAGGTCGCGACGCATGAACAGGCCCCCGAGCTACTCGGGCTCGGCTGATGGGCGAGGCGCTCCCGATCGAGCCCGAGGCGCCTTCGAAGCGGGGTCCGGCGACGCGCCGGACGATCGAGGACGCCGCCGTCCGCCTGTTCGCGAAGCTCGGCTACCACGCCGCCCCGATGCGCGCGATCGCAGCAGAGGCTGGAGTCCAGCCGGCCGCGATCTACCACTGGTACGAGAACAAGGAGGCGCTCCTGTTCGGCCTCCAGGTCGACTTCATGGAGCGACTCGAGGAGCGCGTGCTCGCCGCCGTCGCCGCGCGCGAGACACCGGCGCTGAAGCTCGCTGCCGCGGTCCGCGAGCACGTCCACTTCCACGGTCTGCATCCGCTCGCGGCGTTCGTAACCGACAGCGAGATCAGGGCGCTCGGCGACGAGCGACGCCGCCGCCTGATCGCGATGCGCGATGCCTACCAGGCGCTGTTCGGCGGCCTGATCAGGGACGGCGTTCGCGACGGGTCGCTGCGCAGCTCCGACCCCCAGGTCGCGACCTTCGCGATCCTCCTGCAGTGCACCGGGGTCGCGCTCTGGTTCGACCGCTCCGGGCCGCTCTCGCTCGACCAGGTCTGCGAGGTCCACGTCGAGCTCGTGCTCGCCTCGCTGCAGGCCGCGCCGGAGCTGATCGCCGAGGCGATCGAGAGCGTCCGCAGCGTCCCGGCCGGACTGCCCGGCGACGACCTCGCGATCGCGGAGCGGGCAGCGTGAGCGCCGCGCGTCGCAAGCCGCCGGCGCTGCCCGAGAGCGGCGCCCGGATCGCGGTCGTCGCCCCCTCCTCGCCGCCGCAGACCCGCTCCGGGATCGAGCAGGCGACCGAGTACTTCAGCTCGCGCGGGCACGAGATCGTCTTCGGGCCGAACGTCCGCAGGGTTCACGGCTACCTCGCCGGCACCGACGCCGAGCGCGCGGCCGACCTCGAGTGGGCGCTGACCGAGCCCGGGATCGACATGGTCCACGCGCTCGAGGGCGGTTACGGAACCGGGCGCCTGCACGACCTGATCGACTGGGCCAGGGTCGGGGCCGCGGACCCCCGGATCGTCTGCGGGTTCAGCGACCTGACGGCGCTTCACAACTACATCGCCGCCTACACCGACTGGGTCAGCTTCTACGGGCCTTCGTTCCTGCGCTTCACGCGCACCAAAAGCGACTACGAGCTGACGAAGTTGACCGAGGAGTGGTTCCACCGCGCTTTCCGGCCCGAGCCGCTCGGCAAGGTCTTCGAGGATCCCGAGGACCCGTACGTGCTGACCGTTTCCGAGGGTGCCGCCGAGGCGCCGCTGGTCGGCGGCTGTCTGACCCTGCTCTGCTCGAGCATCGGCACCCCGTTCGAGGTCGACACCGAGGGCTGCATCCTGCTCGTCGAGGATCTCAACACCGAGACCTACCTGGTCGACACGGCGCTCAACCACCTGATCCGCGCCGGCAAGCTCGACGGCGTCGCCGGCTTCGCCTTCGGCACCAGCGTCAACCTCGGCTACCAGACCCTGCCGGAGGGCCCGGAATCGACGCTCTCGATCGAGGAGATCCTCGACGAGCTGATCGCGCCGCTGGGGATCCCCGCGATCTCGAACGTCCCGTTCGGGCACGGCAAGCACCTGGCGACGATGCCGCTCGGCGTCCGCGCCCGCCTCGACGCGGATCGCAAGCACCTCGAGGTGCTCGAGCCCGCCGTCGAGCCCAGAACTTCGGAGACAGCAAACGAGCAAGGAGACCAAACATGAGTCGGAGGATCGGGTTCGTACTCGGGGCGGTAGTCACCGTGATCGCGACAGCCCTGCTGGCACTACCGGCATTCGCACAGGACGAGACGAGCGCAACCACGACCGAGAGCGACTCGGGCGAGGCCAGCGTCCTTCGCATCGGCTGGGCCCAGGACCCGCAGACTCTGAACCCATTTGTCGCGCTCGACGAGGAGAACTTCAACGTCTGGTCGATGAACTGGGACCTGCTCACCAACTTCAGCCCCGAGGATCTGAGCCCGGCGCCCGGGATCGCGGAGAGCTGGGAGGTCTCCGAGGACCGGAAGACGGTTACCTTCACGCTCGACCCCGACAAGGTCTGGTCTGACGGCGAGCCGGTCACCTCCGCCGATGTCAAGTACTCGCTCGAGACGCTCGGCGGCGAGGGCGACATCTTCAGCGGCTACACGGACGAGATCACCTCGATCAAGACGCCCGACGATCAGACCGTCGTAATCGAGACGAAGCGCCCCGATGCGCGAATCGTCGGCGGCTTGTTCGTCTACATCCTCCCCGAGCACATCTACGGCGACGTGCCGATCGACGAGCTCACCGGCTCCTACCAGCCGGACCTGCCGCTCGTCGGCAGCGGGCCGTACATGGTCACGGAGTTCGAGCGGGGCCGGATCATCACGATGGAGCGCAACCCCGAGTGGCGTGGTCCTGAGCCTCAGTTCGACGAGGTCCAGTACATCAAGTACGGCAACCAGGACGCCGTCGAGCGCGCCCTGCGGCTCGGCGAGGTCGACATGGTGGTCGAGGTCGACGCCTCGACCTTCGAGCGGATCCAGGAGGACCCCAACATCGAGGCGCTCTCGAGTCCCTCGCCCTCCTACACCGAGCTCGCGTTCAACATCTGCCCCGAGGAGCTCTGCCCGGACGCGGAGCGCAACGAGGCGATCCTCGATCCGGCCGTGCGGCAGGCGATCGCCTACTCGGTCGATCGCGAGCGGGTCAACGTGATCAGCGCCCGCGGCACCTCACAGCCGGGAGCGGGCGTCCTGCCCCGCTTCTACACCTCGTTCTTCGAGGAGCCTGAGAACAACTACCCCTGGGATCCGGAGATGGCAGCGCAGCTGCTCGACGACGCCGGCTGGCAGGACAACGGTGAGGGCGAGCCGCGGACGAAGGACGGCGAGTCGCTCGAGTTCGACCTCGCGGTCCGCTCCGAGTCGCCCTCCAACATCCAGGCGGCCAAGGTCGTCGCCGAGCAGGCGGCCGAGGTCGGGATCATCTTCAACGTCGACGTGGTCAGCGTCGGCAAGCTGACGGAGATGACGGTCCGCAAGGTCGACGGCAAGGCCGCGCCCGACTTCGACACGTTCATCTGGGGCTGGGGAGGTGATCCCTACGACCCGAGCTTCCTGCTCAGCCTGCACACCACCGACGAGATCGGCGGACTCTCGGACGGCTTCTACTCGAACCCCGAGTACGACCGTCTCTACGAGGAGCAGCGCGGCATCTTCGACACCGAGGAGCGCAAGGAGCTGATCAACCAGATGGTCAACCTCGTCCAGGACGACATGGGCTATCTGATCCTCACCGAGGACGCGAACCTGCAGGCCTACCGGACCGATCGCATCGAGGGGATCGAGCCGACCTGCCCGGCCGAGGACGGCGACCTCATCTGCGAGCAGGTCTCTTACGAGCCGCTGCTCGCGATCGGTCCCGCCGACGGCTCGGAGAGCGGCTCGTCGACCGAGGACAGCGGTGGAGCGGGCGCGATCATCGCGATCGTCGTCGCGATCGCCGTGATCGGCGGCGGCTTCCTGTTCTGGCGCTCGCGTCGGGACAAGCGCCGCGAGGACGAGCCGCTCGAGTTCGAGGAGTAGGACCGGGCTGCGGATCGAGGCGGAGGAGGCGAGTTGAACGCGAGATGGCTGTTGACGAAGACCGGGGCGGCGGTGCTGACCCTGGTCTTCGTCCTCATCTTCAACTTCTTCCTCTTCCGCGTGATGGGTGATCCGACGACCCAGCTCACGCGGCTGCCGAACTCCTCCCCCGAGGAGATCGAAAAGCTGCGCGCCGACTACGGGATCGACAAGCCGCTTCCGAGCCAGTTCGTCGACTACATCGGCGACACGGTCCAGCTCGACCTCGGGATCAGCTACGGCTCACGCCTCTCTGTGACGGAGGAGCTCTGGGACGCGTTGCCGTGGACGCTGTTGCTGGTGGGAACCGGGACGCTGCTCGCGACCTTGATCGGCGCCTGGATGGGGGTGGTGGCCGCCTCCAGGCGCGGCAGCAAGACCGACGACGGCTTCCTCGGCTTCAGCCTGTTCACGTACGCCTCGCCCGAGTACTGGATCGGGATCATCCTGATCCTGATCTTCGCCGTCGGGATCCCGATACTCCCGGCCGGCCAGCAAGTGACGCCGGGGGTCGAATTCACGAGCTGGTTTGCGGAGGCCCTCGACGTCCTCGAGCACATGATCCTGCCGGTCACCGCGATGACCCTGATGCTGCTCGGCCAGTACTTCCTGATCATGCGCAGCTCGATGGTCGACGTGATGACCGAGGACTTCATCACCGTCAAACGCGCGATCGGCCTGCCGCGGGAGCGGGTCATCAACCGTCATGCCGTTCCCAACGCGCTGCTGCCGCTGGTGACGCTGGCCGCGATCCAGTTCGGCGCGGTCGTCGGAGGGGCGATCACGATCGAGACTGTGTTCTCCTGGCCGGGACTCGGCGAGCTCACCTGGGACGCGATCAACGACAAGGACTTCCCGCTCCTGCAGGGCACCTTCCTCGTCTTCAGTATCGGCGTGATCTTCGCCAACCTCGCCGCCGACATCCTCTACTTCTTCCTCGACCCCAGGGTGCAGGCGCGATGAGCGGGACCGTCGCCGTCGCCCCGAACGTGCCCGATCAGGGCGAGATCAGCGTCCGCTCTCGGCTGCTCGGAAGCTGGCGCGGGCGGTTCCCGGTGATCGTGCTCGCGTTCTTCATCTTCCTCGCCTTCTTCGGCAGCCTGATCGCTCCCTACGACCCGACCGCCTCGAGCCTCGACGTGCTCGCGAAGCCGAGCCCCTCGCACCCGCTCGGCACGACCG
Organism: uncultured Solirubrobacterales bacterium; assembly: GCA_963793415.1. Lineage (GTDB taxonomy): Bacteria > Actinomycetota > Thermoleophilia > Solirubrobacterales > 70-9 > CAXMST01. The sequence continues at coordinate 1,313,138 of CAWCAC010000002.1, forward strand.
AGCAGGGCTCCGACGTGCTCTCGCAGCTTCTCGCGGGCGCCCGCGTCTCGATCCTGGTCGGCTTCGCGGCCGCCCTGATCTCCTCCGTGCTCGGGACGGCCGTCGGGCTCGCCGGGGGCTACTTCGGCGGCTGGACCGACCGTATCCTCGACGCGCTCGAGAACTGGTTCCTGGTGATTCCGGCGCTGCCGCTGATGATCGTCTTGGCGCGGCTCCTCGACCCCTCGCTGACGGTGCTGATCGCGGTCATCGGACTGACCTCGTGGGCGGGCACGGGGCGGATCGTCCGGGCTCAGGTGCTGACCCTGAGGGAGCGCGCCTTCGTCGAGCGTGCCCGGGCGCTCGGCGCCAAGGACAGCTACATCATCCGCACCCACATCCTCCCCAACACGCTGCCGCTGATCTTCGCCAATACGGTCCTGATCGTCGCCGTGGCGATCCTCGCCGAGGCGTCCCTCGCGTTCCTCGGACTTGGCGATCCGACGCAGATCTCATGGGGGACGATGCTCGAGAACGCGTTCAGCTCGGGTGCCCCGAGCGCCGGCGCCTGGTGGTATGTGGTCCCACCCGGGCTCTGCATCGCGCTGCTCGTCTTCGCCGTCTCGCTGATCGGCTATCTGTTCGAGGACGTCGTCAACCCGCGGCTCCGGGACGAGGGGGTCTAGTGCCGCCTCTGCTCGAGATCCAGGGCCTGCGGGTCACCCATCGGGAGCAGGCGCTCGTCGACGGCGTCGATCTGACGCTCGAGCAGGGCGAAGCGCTCGGGCTCGCGGGCGAGTCCGGCTGCGGAAAGACGACGACGGCGCTCGCGGTGATGAGGCTGTTGCCCGCCTCGCTGCGGCAGGAGGGGTCGATCGTCCTACGGCTCCCGGGCAAGGACGAGATCAACATCCACAAACGGACCGAGGCCGGGATGCAGCGCGTCCGCTGGCGCCACGTGTCGCTCATCTTCCAGGGGGCGATGAACTCGCTCGACCCCGTGCGGAAGATCGACCACCAGATCGGCGAGGCGATCGAGTTCCACGCGCGCTCGGCCGGCCGCAAGCAGATCGCAACGCGGATCGGCGAGCTGCTCGAGATGGTCGGGCTGTCCGCGTCGACGGGCACCCGGTACCCGCATCAGCTCTCCGGCGGTCAGCGACAGCGGGTGATGATCGCCCTTGCCCTCGCCTGCCGGCCTTCGCTCGTGATCGCCGACGAGCCGACCACCGCGCTCGACGTCGTTATGCAGGCCCAGGTCCTGCAGCTCCTCGAGCGCCTGCGCGAGGAGCTCGGGCTCTCGGTGATCCTGATCTCGCACGACCTTGCCGTGCTCGCCGAGACCTGCGACCGGATCGCGATCATGGACCAGGGGCGGCTGATCGAATCGGGCACGGTGCGCAGGGTCTTCGACGCTCCCGAGCACGAGCACACGCGCGAGCTCCTGGACGCGATCCCGGTGATCGGCGGGCGCCGCGGCCTCGGGGGCGTCGGCGGCGAGGCCGGAGCCGAGACGCCGGAGGCGGGGCCGTGAGCCCGGGCCCGGCCACTGCGGCCGCGCCCATGACGGGACCCCTGGTCGAGGTCGAGGACCTCTCGGTCCACTTCACCGCCCACGGCCGCACCGCGCGGGCGGTCGACGGCGTCTCGCTCGAATGGCGCCGGGGTGAGACGCTCGGGATCGTCGGCGAGTCCGGCTGCGGCAAGTCGACGCTGGCCCGGGCCGTGATGGGCCTGCAGGAGCTCGCCTCGGGATCCGTCTCGCTCGCAGGTGCGACGGTCGAGGACCGCGCCGGCCGCACGGAGTTGCGGCGCCGCGTCCAGATGATCTTCCAGGACCCCTACCAGTCCCTGAACCCGCGCCAGCGCGTGCGGACGATCGTGGCCGAGCCGCTGATCGTGCAGGGCATCGACACCTCCGAGCACGAGGCGCGGGTCGACCAGGCCCTGGGCGACGTCGGGCTCGATCCGGCCCGCTACGCCGAGCGCTACCCGCACCAGCTCTCCGGCGGCCAGCGGCAGCGGGTCGCGATCGCCGCGGCGCTCGTGCTCGAGCCGGACGGGCTGATCTGCGACGAGCCCGTCTCGATGCTCGACACGTCGGTGCGGACTCAGATCCTCCGGGTCCTCGTCGGGCTGCAGCGCAAGCGCGGCCTTGCGCTGATCTTCATCACCCACGACCTCAGCCTCGCCTGGTCGCTCTGCGACCGGATCGCGGTCATGTACCTGGGCCGTGTCGTCGAGAGCGGCGAGGCGGCGGCCGTGATCGAGCGTCCCCGCCACCCGTACACGCGGGCGCTGGTCGACGCGGTCCCCGTCGCCGCCCCCGGCGGCGGCGGTGACCGCGATCTGCTGCCGGGCGAGCTGCCCGACCCGGCCGACGTGCCGAGCGGCTGTCGCTTCCACCCACGCTGCCCGCGCCGGTTCGGCTCGCCTTGCGAGCAGGTCGATCCGGAGCTCCGCCCGAGCGGGGTCGCCGGCGACGCCGAGGAGACGGAGCCGCGGCTCGTCGCCTGCCACCTCTACGACCCCGAGTACAGCCCCGATGTCTCCGAGGATGAGGGCGAGACCGATGGCTGAGCGCTGGCGCGACCTCGCCGGACCGGTTGGGATCCTCGAGATCGGGCCGCAGAACGCGATCACCGACGTCGCCGGCATCCGCGTCGGCCATTCGCAGTCGTCGGCCGGCGAAGCCAGCGGGGTCACCGTGATCGAGCCGCCGCGCCTGCCCGCGCGCGCCGGCACCGCGGTCGTCAATGGCACCGGTGTGCTCAGCGCCTCGCTCGAGATCGACGAGTGGGGGACTTTCGGTACGCCCATATACCTGTGCGGGACGCACGCGGTCGGCACCGTCTACCAGGCGGCGATCGCCGCTTCCGGCCTCGGCCCCGAGTACGTGACGATTCCGGTCGTCGGCGAGTGTGACGACGGGCTGATGGCCGACTCGCGCAAGATCGTCGCCGCCGACGTCGAGGCGGCGCTCGCGGCGCTGGCGCCGGGGCCGGTCGCGGAGGGGACGGTCGGCGCCGGCACCGGCATGAGCTGCTTCGACTTCCCGGGCGGGATCGGCACCGCCTCGAGGCTCGCCGGCGAGTGGACGGTCGGGGTTCAGCTGCTCTGCAACTTCGGCGACCGCGAGCGGCTCGACCTGCTCGGGCACCGGCTCGACCCGGCGCCACCGCCGGAGAAGGCGCCGGACGGAAGCTGCATCGCCGTCTGCGCGACCGACGCGCCGCTCGACGCGCTGGCGCTGAGCCGGATGGCGCTGCGGCCGCTGCTCGGTCTCGCCCGCGCCGGCTCCTACGCGACCAACGGCTCCGGCGAGATCGGCCTCGCCTTCTCAACTGCCGAGCAGATCCACGAGCTCACCTACGAGCAGCTGACGCTGCTGTTCGCGGCCGCGTGGGAGGCGGCGCACGAGGCCGTCATGAACTGCCTGGTCGCGGCGCGGGCGGGGACGAGGCTCGACGGCACCAGCCAGGACCCATTCCCGCTCGACCTCGTTCGCGAGCTCGCCGCCCAGGGGCGCTCGCTTTGAGCGAAGCCGGGCTGCGCGACGAGGTCACGGAGCTGTGCCGCGACCTGATCCGGATCGACACCTCGAACCCCCCCGGCCGCGAGACGCCCGCCGCCGAGCTGCTCGCCGCCTACCTCGAGGGCGCCGGGATTCAGTGCGAGCTGACCGGGCCGGACCCCGAGCGTCTCAACCTGATCGCCCGCCTCGATGGGACGGGGGAGGGCCCCTCGCTGATGCTGCTCGGCCACACCGACGTGGTTCCGGCGCCCGCGCACGGCTGGAGCGTGCCCCCGTTCGAGGGGACCATCGCGGGCGGCAGAATCGTCGGGCGCGGCGCGGCCGACATGAAGGGTGAGCTGGCCGCGCGGGCTGTCGCGCTCGCCGCCCGCGCTCGCAGCGGCGCCCCGCTCGCCGGCGATGTCGTCCTGATCGCCGAGGCGGACGAGGAGCGCAACACCTCGGATGTCGGCATCACCTGGCTCGTGCGCGAGCGCCCGGACATCCGCTGTGACTACGCCATCAACGAGGGCGGCGGCAGCCTGCTCGAGCTCGCCGACGGGCGCAAGCTCGTCACCGTCGGCATCGGCGAGAAGGTCGTCTGCTCGGTGCGGCTGCGGCTCAGCGGCCGGGGCGGCCATGCCTCGACGCCCCTCGGAGCCGAGAACCCGCTCGAGCATGCGGGCGAGGCGATTCGCCGCCTCGCTGCGGCCCGCGCCCCGCGTCGCCCCGTCGACGACGTGGCCGCAGCGCTCGACCAGCTCGGCGTCGGCGATCTCGGTGACGACGATCTGATCGCCTGGGCCCGCGCACAGCACCCGCTGCTCGCGGCCGAGCTGGATGCGATGCTGCGGCTGACGGTGACTCCAACCGGGGTCAACTCGTTCGAGCCGGCCAACGTGATCCCGCCGTACGTCGACCTCACCTGTGACTGCCGGGCGCTGCCCGGCGGCGACCTGGCCGAGATCGAGGCCCACATCGCCGCCGCGCTCGACGGCGGGCCCGCCTATGAGATCGAGCTGCTGGAGCCACTCGAGGGTGGCACCGCCTCGCCCGCGACGGGACCGCTCTACGACGCGATCGAGGCCTGGACGTCCGAGCGGCTGCCCGCCGCGACGCTGCTGCCGATACTCGGGACCGGGTTCAGCGACTCCGCTTTCGTGCGCAAGGCATTCGGCACCGTCGCCTACGGCTTCGCGCCGGTCTTCGTCACCGACCCGTCCGACTACTACGGCGGCATGCACAGCGCCGACGAGCAGATCGCAATCGACGACCTCGAGGCGATGACCGATTTCAATCTGGCGGCGATCGACGCCGTCGCCGGCCGGCCTGCCACTGCGGCCTAGTTCGCGAGGGCGATCGTCCAGGTGAGGGCGGCTGCGAACGTGACCCAGGCCAGGTAAGGGATCAGTGCCAGCGCGGCAAGCCGAAGCCGGCTCCAGAGCAGACCGATCAGGGCGGCGATCACGGCCAGCAACGCGATGATCTCCAGGCCGAGGACGTGTCGGTGGCGAAACCGCCGACGACGGCGACAGCGACCATCACGGCCGCGATCCCCAGCAGGGCGAGCGCCCGTCCGGGGCGTCCCCTGCCTGTCGTCGTAGCGGGAGCGGTCGCAACCATCTTCCTGTTCCTACCCGGCCTTTCGACCGGTACACCCGACATCGTGCTCTCCCCTTCGATCGGGGAATAGGATGGCCCGATGAGCGACGGTGCTCGCGGGGTCGAAGTCGTCGAGGAGGCCGATGCGGTCGTCGTCGGTTCCCGCTGCGCCGGCTCCGCGGTCGCCTCGATCCTCGCGATGGCCGGCCGCCGCGTGATCGTCCTCGACCGAACGCGCTTCCCCTCCGACACCCTCTCGACCCACGCCATGTTTCCGGCCGGCTGCGCGGAGATGCAGCGAATCGGGGCGTGGGACCGGGTCCTCGACGAGATCGACCCGGCCCGCCTCGACCGCGTCCAGATCACCCTCGCCGACGGGACCGAGGTGCGCGAGCGATGGGAGCCGGTCGACGGGATCGATTTCGGCGTCTCGATCCCCCGCGACCAGCTCGACGTAGTCCTCGCCTCCAACGCGGCCGAGCGCGGCGCCGATCTCCGCGAACGCTGCACGGTCACCTCGGTCCTCTGGGATGCCGGTCGCGCGAGCGGGGTCGTCTACCGCGACGCCGACGGCGACGAGCACGAGATCCGCGCCCGGATCGTGATCGGCGCCGACGGGCGGCGCTCGACGGTCGCTGCCCAGGTCGGAGCCTGGCGGCCGTACCGCGCCTCGCGCAACGGACGCGGGCTCGTCTTCAGATACATGGACGATCCGCGCGCCGGCGAGTGGGAGTCACGGACGATGTGGCAGTGGCGCGACGAGGACTCGCTCGCCTTCGCCTTCCCGAATCCGGGCGGTCGCACGATCTGCCTGTTCATGGCCTCGGCCGGGGAGGTGGCCGCGGCGAGGACCGATCCCGAGGGCTACTGGGAACAAAAGCTGCGTCAGCACCCGGGCTGCGCGGAGCGGCTCGAGGGGGCGGCCAACATGACGAAGATCCGCTCGACCGCTGATGTCAGCGCCTACTGGCGCGCGTCATCGGGCCCGGGCTGGGTTCTGGCCGGCGACGCCGCCCACTTCAAGGACCCGGTCACCGGACAGGGGATGGGCGACGCGCTGCGAATGGGAAGGACCCTTGGCGAAGCGCTGGCGCCGCTCCTCGACGATCCCGCCGCAACCGACCTAGCAACCCGTAACTGGGAGCACGAGACCGCCCGCCACTGTCTCCACGCGTACCACTTCGCCAACCTCGAAACGGTCGCGCAGCCGGTCTCGCCCGTTCTCCGCGAGCTGATCGCGAGCTTCGCCGGCAGCGAGGAGCCGGGGCTCGGGCATCTGTTCGGCCGTACCCGTAAGGCCGAGGAAGTCCTGACCTGGCCGCGTTTGGCCGGCGCCCTCGGTCGCGCGGTCGTCGTCGGCCGCCACCGGCTCTCAGGCGCCCGCGACGGCGCCGCGCTGGCCCTCACGTGGGCGCGGGTGCGCCGCGAGCTGGCTCGCGACCGCTTTCGCGAGGCCGGCCCCGTCCCCGGCTCCGACCATGCCGGGCCGGCGATCTGGCCGCCGCCGAAGCCCGCGGTCCGATCCGAGCCCGCTCCCGAGGCGACCGCACTCTCCTCAGTCACCTCACGGCAGGGGCAGCCGGCGTGAGTGCCGGCACCTCGACAACCATCCGCGTCGCTGCCGTACAGCCGGAGCTCGTGCTCGGCGAGGTCGAGCAGAACCTCGCCCGGATCGAGGCACTGGTCCGCGACGCGCACCGGGCCCACTCGCCGGACGTGATCACCGTGCCGGAATCGATGACCACGCCGAACGTCTTCGACAAGCGGATGGACGGCGCCGCCCGGCCCGTCGACGGGCAGCCGTTCCAGCTCCTGACCCGGCTCGCGCGCGAGCTCGGCTGCGTGATCGGTGGCGGCTTCATCGCGGCTCGCGGCAAGAACACCTACGGCACCTACGTTCTCGCCGAGCCCGACGGCAGCGCCAACCTCCACGACAAGGACATCCCGACCGCCTGGGAGCACCACTACTACGCAGGCGGCGACGACGACGGCGTCATCGACTCGAACCGGCTCGGCCGCGTCGGGCTCGCCTGCGGCTGGGAATGGGCGCGCTGCCGGACCGCCGCGCGCCTGCGCGCCGGCCGCGTCCGCCTGCTGCTCGGCGGCATGTGCTGGCCCTCGTTCCCCGACAACTGGCCCGCCCCGCTGGAGTCGAGGATGAGGCGTGAGCGCGGCATCCAGCGACAACTCGCCCGGGAGCTGCCGCGGCAGGTGGCGCGGATGATCGGCGCGCCCGTGGCGATGCCCTCGCACGTCGGCGATGTCGAGTTCGACGCGCCGCTGCTGCCCGGCGCCCGCTGGCGGACGCAGATGCTGGGGGAGACGCAGATCGTCGAGCGCGACGGCACGATCCTCGCTCGGCTCACCTACGAGGACGGGCCCGGTCACATCGGAGCCGCCGTGACGCTCGCCGCTCCCGAACCGCTCGACCCGATTCCGGATCGGTTCTGGATTCCGATCATGCCGGCCAGCGTCCAGGCGGTCTGGCATCCCCTCAACCTGACCGGGGCGCTCGATTACCGCGTCCGGCGGGCGTTCGGCAAGCACCACTGGCAGGGCGTCCCCGCCGCCGATCTCCCCGATCGGATCGAGGCGCATGACCCGGCCGAGGCCCCGCAGGCCCGCGGCTGAACCCCGGTGTGTGCCTCTCACCGGAATCGCGTTTCATCGGTTCCGAGGTCCGCCCGCTTGACGGATGGTGCAGAATGTTCGCCAATGGGTCGCTGGGGGCGTTCTATCTTTTCGATCGGTGCCGCCTTCGGCGCCCTCGTCTCGCTGCTCCTTCTCGCCGGCTCCGCCTCGGCAGGCGAGCCGAAGATCACTCCCGTCAAGGGTTACGCGGGGCAGACCACCTTCATGTGTCGGACGGGCGCGATCCCGATCCACCCGGGCCAGAACCTGAACGACTTCGGCGTCACGAAGACGTGCCCGAACGCGATCAACGTCCGCGGCCCCGAGAGCGCCAACATCTTCCGGGAGGGCTCCGGCGAGGAAGGCTGGATCACCCGCTTCAAGCCGAGCATGGTCGAGGTCCTGCCGGGCGGCAAGACCGTCACCCCGAGCGTCTGGGACCTGCACCTGCATCACGTCGTCTGGCTGGCGCCGAACGGCGGCCCGACCTTCGCCTCCGGCGAGGAGAAGACGATCGCCTCGATGCCGAAGGGCTACGGGTTCCCGACCAGGGCCGATGCCAACTGGGGCATCAACCAGATGCTGCACAGCCTCAACGCTTCCGAGAACCGCTCCGTCTACCTGACCTGGCAGATCGACTGGGTCCCCGCCGATCAGGCGAACCTCAAGGACGTCAACATCCGCTGGCTCGACGTCGCCGGCGCGCCGCAGATCTACCCCGTCTTCGACGCCGAGAAGGGCTTCGACACCAACGGCGACGGCAAGTACGTCTTCCCCGACGAGGTCCCGACCGATCCGAGTGAGCCCGGCTACGAGGAGCGCTCGAACATCAGCAACGCCCGCAAGTGGACCGTCGGCGCCTCCGGCGCGACGCTCGTCTTCGGCGCCGGTCACCTGCATCCCGGCGGCAAGCGCGTCGACCTCAGTGTCGCCCGTGACGGCCCCGACGCGGGCAGCACACCGGGCAACACGCCGAGCGAGGTGCGGCAGCTGTTCCGCTCCGATGCGAAGTACTACGAGCCCGCTGGCGCCGTCTCCTGGGACGTCGCCCTCGAGGCGACGCCGCGCGAGTGGCGGATCAGCCTGAAGCCCGGCGACCAGGTCTCGATCAACGTCACCTACAACGTCAAGAAGGCCTCCTGGTACGAGTCGATGGGGATCCTGCCGCTCGCCTGGAGCAAGGCGAACGACTCGGCAGCGCGCGACCCGTTCGACGACGCGGCCGAGGTCAGGGCGATGTACGAGCAGGGAGGCTCGCTCACCCACGGCCGCCTCAAGGAGAACATCGACAAGAAGGCCGGCAAGAACCTCAACCTGCCCGACCCCCGCGACCTCAAGAGCGCCGGCAAGGTCGCCCCCGGCGGGGTCGACATCAACAGCTTCGTCTACGACCAGGGCGGCTACTCGGCGGTTCGAGGGTTCCCGACGAGCCTGATGCGCCCGCCGGTGGTCGCTCCGGGAGACACGGTCAGCTTCACAAACAACGACGCGCTCCCGGGTCAGCCTCAGACCGAGCAGGTCTGGCACAGCATCACCTCCTGCAAGGCCCCCTGTAACAAGGACTCGGGCATCGGCTACCCGCTTGCGGACGGGCCGATCAAGTTCGACTCGGGTCAGCTCGGCTACGGCACCGGGACCAGCCGCGAGGTCACGACCGGTTCGAACGAGTTCACGACGCCGGCACTGACCAAGCCCGGCAAGACCTACACCTACTTCTGCCGCATCCACCCGTTCATGCGCGGGTCGCTTCGGGTCTCGAAGTAAGTCGTCGCGATCTCCGCGGCCGGCTCGCCTACACCTCGGTCGTCTAAGACTAGGGGTGAGGGTTAGGGGTCTCCCCGATGCGGGGGATCCCGGGCGTTCCTAGGTTGACATTCGTCAATCCGATCAAGGAGCCCGCCCGATGTCTCGCCCCGTCCGTACCCCGATTCTCGCCCTGTTCACGCTCGCCGCGCTGCTCGTGGCGCTGTTGGCGGCTGCTGCTTCCGCCGAGGCTGCGGGGCCCGCTCCGATCGTCAGCCCTTCGGTCGATCAGGGCGAACAGGTCCCGGCCGCCCTGGAGGGCCGGCTCGGCGAGATGCCCTCGGTCGGCGCTCTCGGGCTGAACTCCGCGGCGAAGTCGGGGAGCGATCGCAGAGGGCTCGGGCTTCCCTCCTACAAGGGGCTGTTGGGCAGCGGCTGGAAGCGGGCGGTCGCCCGCGCCGACGGGGGCTTCGCGGCGAAGCTCGACGCCTCCGAGCAGGAGATCGAGGCCGAGGGCGGCGGCCGCGACCGTGCGGGGTCCGCGGCGGACAGCTTCGATCGCAGGTTCAAGATCGGCGACCAGCTCAAGGGCAAGGGTGGCAAGCAGACGCGGAAGCTCAAGGTCGCCGCCGAGCTGGATGGGGGCTGCCCGCACCCGGGCGAGATCGAGGGCTACGGCTGGAACGGGACTGCACGCGCGACCTACGAGGTGACCACGACGGAGCGGGCCGGCCGCTGGGACGTCGTCACCGCGGTCGTCATCGACGGCAACTTCGCCACCCGCCCCGGCATGCTCAACTCCGCCGTCGCCGACGACTTCAGCACGGCCGACCACGGCCGGATCGAGATCACCCGCAATCAGGTCGCGGTCGACCGCAAGACCGGCAAGCGCCACAGGATTGGCGAGACCGAGCGCTTCTCGAGCTCGCTGGACCCCTTCTACAAGCCCGAGGGCGACTTTCTCCGTTTCATCGCCGACCAGGATGACGGCGCCCCGGCACCGGAGCGTCCGCTGCGGGCCCCTGTCTGGGAGGACGTCGCGACCTGGTTCATGACGATCCCCTACGACGCGCTGCGCTCGCGGGTGCTGGAGGCCGAGAAGCTGGCCCAGACCCCGAACCGCTGCGTCAAACTCGAGCTGCCGGCCGACCTGCCGACCCATCTCGCTCCGGGCGAGAGGGTCGACCTGCGTGGGATCCCGAAGCTCGTCGAGGGCAACGTGACGCCGTTCTACATTCTCAAGGAGGCCAGCCGGCTTCCCGCCAGCTGGATCAACTTCCAGGGGCAGCAGTCGGCGCCGCTCGGCCAGATCCACCAGCTGTGGAACGAGAAGGACTGGTACTCGTTCACGGCTCCCGCCACGGCCTGGCCGGAGAGCAAGCCCGTCGGGCTGAGGCTGGGAATCGTCAGCGCCGCCGGCATCGGCAGCGTCGACGCGACGTTTCTGGCCGACAGCCCGACCGTCCACTACGAGGTCCTCGACGCCTCGATCAGCACCGACACGGACGCGTCGAGGGACCACCCGGCCTGCGGGACGGTCGGCGGTCAGAAGCAGGTCGACACGACCTTCAGCCCGACCGCCTTCTCACCCGACGACGTGCTCACGGTCGACGAGCGCGGTGACATCGAGGGCCAGGTCGAGGGCGCGGTCGACCTGACGTACCAAGGACACCACCTGTTCGGCTGCAAGACGGGCCCTGATGGGGCCGTTCCCTGTGACGAGATGATGGCCAACCGGACCAAGGACAGCTCCGTCTGGGTCGGCTTCAGCAACGCCGCCGATCCCGCCGACGTGCGCCTGACCTGGGCCTTCGAGGATCCCGAGGTCGGCTACATCGACGCCGGCGACGCCGAGTGCAACAGCCACGTGTGGGGCCACTTCGACCCGCCCGTCAACCAGACCACGGTGCCGCGCTCGCATCTGCAGGGGGCCGGCCCGATCACGCTGACGCTCGCCGGCAGCGGTCACATCAGCGAGCACAGTGGCTTCTGGCCGGCATCGATCGACCACACCTGGGAGTACGAGATCACGATCCAGCGGGTCGCCGAGAACGGCGACCCGCTAGACGGCTGAGCCGTCGGCCCTTCGGGTGCCGGCGGTCAGTCCTCGTCCGGCACCATCGCGAACTCGTTCGGGTTCGGGCCGATCCGGCCCTGTTCGCCCTGGTCGAGCCCGTCGATTGCCGCCATCTCCTCGGCACCGAGCTCGAAGTCGAAGATCCGCAGGTTCTCCTCGATCCGCTCCGGCGTCTGCGACTTCGGGAAGACGATCCGCCCGTGCTGAACGTGCCAGCGCAGGACGACCTGCGCCGGGCTGCGATCGACCCGCTCGGCCAGCTCGGCGATCGCAGGATCGTCGAGCACACCGGTGCCCTGCCCGATCGGCGACCAGGCCTCGGTGACGATCTCGTGGGCGGTGCCGTAGGCCTCCACCTCGGTGTTGTGGAAGTAGGGGTGGAGCTCGATCTGATTGACCGACGGCGCCCGCTCGCATTCCGCTGCGAGCCGCTCGAGGTGCTCGACCTCGAAGTTCGAGACCCCGACGGACTTCGTCAGGCCCTCGGCCGCGAACGACTCCATCGCCTTCCAGGTCGAGACGTAGTCACCGCCGTAGCGGGTGGGGAGGGGCCAGTGGATCAGGAACAGGTCGAGCTGATCGACGCCGAGGTCGCTCAGCGAGCCCTCGATCGCCCGCCTCGCGTCATCGGGCTCGTGCGCTCCGTTGTCGAGCTTGCTTGTGATCCAGACGTCCTCGCGAGCGAGTCCGGAGTCGCGGATCGCCTCACCGACACCGCGCTCGTTGCCGTACATCTGAGCGGTGTCGATGTGCCGGTAGCCGACATCGAGGGCCTTGCGGACGGCCTCGGCCGTGTCGGCCGGGTCGATCTGGAAGACGCCGAAGCCGAGCTGGGGAATGCGGCTGCCGTCGTTGAGGGTGATCGTCGGGACTGAGGTCGAGGTGGCGCTCATCGCTTCCTCTCTGTCGGGTGGGGTGCGGTTCGTCTCCTGCGCCGTTCCCGTTGTGGCGGCTCTCAACCTGCGATGCTCCGCGGCGATGGAGGAGGCGCCCGATGCCGAGGTCCGTGCCCGCCGCGAGGAGCTCGTCGTCGAGCACATGGAGTCGGAGAACCGGCACGAGTTCGACGCCACGCTCGCCACCTTCGAACACCCGCGTTACGAGCTGATCGCCACCGGCGAGGTCTACGACGGACCCGAGCAGGTGATGAGCTACTTCGACATCACCCGGACCGCGTTCCCCGACCAGCGCAACGAACTGATCGCGATGCACCACGCCGACGATGCTGTGATCGTCGAATTCTGGCTGCGCGGAACTCACGAGGGGCCGATCCGCGGGATCGAGCCGACCGGGCGCTCGTTCGAGTGCCGCTGCGCTTCCTTCTTCCTCTTCGAGGGCGACGAGCTCGTCTGTGAGCGCGTCTACTTCGACAGCGCCACGATCGCCGCCCAGCTGCTCTCCGAGGACGCCACGCCCGAGTAGTCAAGCCGGTTTACGGCTTGACAACAGACACTGGTTTCGTGCGTTCTTGGTGGTTTGCCAAGAAGGTGCTCACAGTCTGCTCACAACCTGGTAGGCTGCCGCGCGACCTGCTGAATCGCCCGCCACATACCGCGGGCTAGCGGGGGACCCATCTGTATGGGGTGAATCGAGGCCTCATGGCCTTGTAGCGCCGGCTCTTTGGCGCGAACCCGTCAGCTAACCCCGTAAGCGATTTTGAAAGAGCGTGAATTGATGACCAAGCCCCTTGCGCAGCCGCGCGCTGCAAAGCTGAAACCAGGAATCTTCACCGTGATCGCGATCGCCACGATCGCGATCTTCGCGGCCCTCGCTCCGTCCGCTGTTGCGGGCGGCGGCGTCTCCGTTGACGGCTCCGGCTCGAAGAAGGCCGGCTCGACCTCCTCCGGCCCCCAGGCCACTTCCTCCCAGTACGACCGGATCTGGGATCGCGTCTCCCGCAAGAACAAGCGCTGGGCGCGTCGCACCGCCGAGTGCGAGTCCGGCAAGGACCCCAAGGCGATCGGCGGCGGCGGCACCTACCGTGGCGCCTTCCAGTTCATGAAGTCGACCTGGCGCACCTCGCCCAAGTCCCCGGGCGGCGATCCGATCAAGTACTCGTACAAGACGCAGGCAGTGGTCGCCGTCGCACTCAAGAAGCGCGACGGTGCCGGCCACTGGCCCGTCTGCGGCTGACCTCTTCGGCCGGCCGCGCGCCGGCCATCGGTTTGACCCATGCCGACCTCCGGCGGCCCCAGCGGGGCCGCCGGTCGTCGTTGAGGTGGACGCTCTTCAAGCCTGGCCGGGCGCTGCCGATGGGTGGTCTGTGGATGGGATCGGGACATCCCGGCGCCACCTATGGCGGGTGATGCCGGCGGCCGTGACGGCGGTCGCGCTTGTCTGCCTGGCTGCGCTCCTCGCTCCTGCCTGGGCCACTGCCGCCAAGGCGCCGCCATACATCGGCTACAACGACGACTTCAACCGCTTCGACCTGCGCACGACGACGGTCGACGACCCGATCCTGGGCCTGCCGATTTCCGGCCCGGTGGTGCCCGGGCTGCCGGGGCTGCCCGGCTCCGGGGGCGAGGAGGCGCCGCCGGACCGCGAGGCGAACGGCGCCGAGTTGATGGCACGGGCGCGCGAGGGCGGCGCCGGGGTGATTCGCTACGTGGTCCCGTGGGCTCGGGTCGAGCCCGATCGGGGCAGCTACGACTGGGAGGTCGAGGACGAGTCCTACGAGCTCGCCCTGAGGGCGGGCCTGAAGCCGATCATCCTGCTCCACACCGCGCCCTGCTGGGCGCACCCGAGCATCTCCTGCGAGGCCGCTGCCGTCCAGGGCTACCGCTCGATCGCACCCGACCCCGGCTACCTCGACGAGTTCGCCGAGTGGGCGGCCGCGGCGATCGAGCGCTACCCGCGCGCCGCCGCGTTCGAGGTCTGGAACGAGAGCAACTACCCGAAGTTCTGGGGCCCCTCGCCGAGCGCGGCTGCCTACGTGGCGATGCTGCGGGCCGTGGACGGCGCCACCGCCAACGCTCCGCACCCGTCGATCCTCTTCAACGGCCTGATCCCGAAGCCGGGAGCGCCGAAGTACCTGAAGCGGGCGCTCGGCAAGCTCGGCGGCGGCGAGCTGATCGACGGCACGGCAACGCACCCATACGTCGGCAGCAGGGGCGTGCTCGAGGTCCGCAAGCGACTGCGCAACGTGCGCAAGGCCCTGACGAGGACGAAGGCGCCGCGAGCGGTGTGGATCACCGAGGTCGGCTGGTCGACCAACGAAAGCGCCGAGAACGCGGTCAGTGATGTCGAGCAGGCGGCGCGCATGATCCAACTCGTCAAGATCGCCCCGGTCCTCGGTGTGAAGTCGGTGATCATCCACAGGCTCCGCGACATCGAGGGCTCGAGCCCCTGGGAGCAGGGCCTCGGCGTCACCACCGTCGATGACGAGCCGAAGCCGATCTTCTGCGCGCTCGGGCTCCAGTACGGACTACAGACGCGACCGAAGGGCTGCTGAGCCGTGCCCGCCCGCATCGCCTTCGCCCGAACCGTGTAGAAAGGTCGGATGGCACTACCTGAACCCCGCAGTGACGGCGCAGCGCTTGTAACGGGCGCCTCGGCCGGCATCGGCGAGGCCACGGCCCGCGAGCTCGCGGGCCGCGGCTACAACCTGATCATCGTCGCCCGTCGCAAGGCGCGGCTCGACGCCCTCGCCAAGGAGCTGAGCGCCGAGACCGGCGTCGAGGTCGAGAGCCTCGGCTGCGATCTCGGCAGCGCCACTTCCCGGGCCCGGCTGCCGAAGCGGGTCGAGTCGCTCGGGCTCGACGTCGACGTGCTCGTCAACAACGCCGGCTTCGCAACCGGCGGCCGCTTCGAGGAGTCCGACACCGAGCGTGAGCTCGACCAGGTCCGCGTCCTCTGCGAGGCGCCGGTGGCGCTCGTCTCCGCGTTCCTGCCCGGGATGCTCGAGCGCGGCTCGGGCGCGATCCTCAACGTCGCCTCGACCGCAGCCTTCCAGCCGCTTCCCTACTCGGCCGGCTACTCGGCCGCCAAGGCCCACTCGCTCGCCTTCTCGGAGGCGCTGCACGGAGAGGTCGGGGGGCGCGGTGTCAGCGTCACCGCGCTCTGTCCCGGCCCCGTCAAGACCGAGTTCTGGGAGGTCGCCGGCGATCAGCCGATCGAGGCGACCGTGCCCGACCTCGTCTGGGTGACTCCCGAGGAGTGCGCGAAGGCCGCCGTCGAAGGCCTCGATTCGGGCGCCCGAGTGGTCGTTCCGGGTCTCCCGGTGAAGGCCGGCTTCAGCGCCCTGCGCCTGCTCCCGAACGCGCTGAAGATTCCGATCGCCGAACGCATGATGCGCCCGTAGCGGCGCTCTCTGACGCTGCGCCTGGCCGCACCGACTCGGATCCGTCCGAGGGCGGCCTCCGAGGGTCCAGGCCGGGTTTTGCAGTGAGGGTGAAGTGGAGGAGGGAACCGGCCGTCCCGAGGCGGGGCCGGGCCGTGCTTAGTCACGTGAGCCGCGTGGGCGTCACGGTCTCGTCGCTGTTTCTCAAGGCGCTTTCGCGAGGGGACGATTTGCCTGAACTATTCCGGCAGATGGTCCTCTCGTCCCGGCCTCACCGAGAATCCACCCCGAAACCGCAACGAAACACGCGCGCCGTGTGACCAACCACAGGCCGCACCCCTTCCCTCACTGCAATCTCAGCCCGGTCTGAGCCCTCGAACCCGGCCCCGAAACAACACGCGCCCTCGACCGCGCCCGCACCCTCGCCCCCCAACCCACACCCGGCCGGCCCTCTACTCCGCGACCGGCTCCAGCGGCGGGGCGTCGTAGCCGATCGTGTCGGCCAGTCGCTGTAGGGCCTCGGCCTCTTCCTCGCTGACGCGGGTGCCGCCGATCCCGAGGAAGCCGCCCTCCTTGTGGGCCTCGGCGGCGTGACGGGCGACTTCGTAGAGGAAGCGCTTGAAGTCATCGACCTCGGGCTCGGTGCCCTTCTGCTCGACGGTGTCGACGGCGCCGCGGACCCGCTGCAGGCCGACGGTCGCGATCTCGCTCGGGTCGGTGTACCGCTTCGTGTCCAGCGCAGGGCGGTCGGCGACGATCGCGGCCAGCAGCTCGGTCGCTGCGGCGTTCTGCTGCTCGGCCGCGTAGGTCTTGCCGATCGAGAGGCTCTCGCGGATCGTGCCCCCCTTGTCGGCGCGGATTACGACCATCGCGGCGGTCGGCCCGGCCTCGAGGATCAGCGACCACTCCTCGGCGTTGAACTCGGCTTTCGTGGTCATCCGTCCTCCTCGATCGAAGCTCTTCGGCGCCGGCGGGCGCCGCGTCCGCGCATTCTTGCGCCTGGGCACCGATGACCGTCGCCGCCCAAGGTTGATCGGCCCGGGTACCACGCCCGTTACCCTTTTTGACCAATGTCGGCTCGGGCACGACAGAGACGCAACCGATCGAAGGGCTCGGTCGGGAAGAAGATCATGGCCGGCTTCGCCGTGCTCCTCGGCGTGATCGCTGCGGGTCTTGGCGGTGCGGCGATCTGGGTTCTCGACGTCGCCAACTCGGCGCCCTCGATCGACACCCTGAAGCCGGCCGACAGCGGCGAGCTCTCCCAGGTCTTCGACGCGGACGGCAACCGTCTCGGCTACGTGCAGAACGACATCCTCCGCGAGCCGGTCAAGCTGAAGCAGATCCCCGACATCCTTCAACAGGCGACGATCGCGATCGAGGACGAGAGCTTCTACGAGCACGGCGGCGTCGACTACGCGGCGATCGTACGCGCCGGCATCTCCAACCTCGAAGCTGGCGAGGTCCGCCAGGGCGCCTCGACGATCACCCAGCAGCTCGTCCGCAACCTCTACATCGAGGATCCCGAGGACACGGTCGAGCGCAAGATCATCGAGGCGAAGATGGCCCAGGAGTACGAGTCCGAGCACACCAAGGACCAGATCCTCGAGGCCTATCTCAACACCGCCGCCTACGGCACGAATGAGGGCCGCACCGCGATCGGCGTCCAGGCCGCGTCCGAGGAGTTCTTCGACAAGGACGTCAAGGACCTCGGGATCAAGGAGGCGGCGTTGCTCGCGGGCCTGCCGCAGGCGCCGACCGACTACAACCCGTTCCTGAACGAGAAGGGCGCGACCGAGCGCCGCAACCAGGTCCTCGCCGCCCTCGCCACGGAGGGCTACATCCCGCAGGCGAAGGCCGACCAGCTCAAGACCGAGGGCCTCGGTTTGCAGCCCGGCACCCGCTACGAGGTGCGCGAGCAGCAGTACTTCTTCGACTTCGTCCAGCAGGAGCTGATCGACCGTTACGGCCTGCAGACGGTCCGCAACGGCGGCCTCAAGGTCTACTCGACGCTCGAGCCCAAGCTGCAGGCGGCCGCCGAGCAGGCGATCGCCAACAACGCGCTCGGGGCACCGGCCGCGCACGCGCTCGTCTCGACCCGGACCGAGACCGGCGAGATCATCGCAATGGCCTCCTCGTCCGCCTACGACACGAGCCAGTTCAACCTCGCCGCCCAGGGCGAACGGCAGCCCGGGTCCTCCTTCAAGCCGTTCGTGTTGACGACCGCCGTCGATCAGGGCATGGACCCGGACACGACGAGCTATCCCGCGCCCTCCAGCATCACCCTCAGCCCCTGCGATGGCTGTCCCCCGTGGCCGGTTTCGGGCGGCGGCAGCGGCTCGATGACGTTGCGCGCTGCGACGGCGAACTCGGTCAACACCGTCTACGCCCAACTCGGCCTCGACGTCGGGCCCGAGAACTTCGCCGAGATGGCAAAGAAGCTGGGCATCACCTCCCAGCTCGACGGCTACCCGGCCGAGGCGCTCGGCGGCACGACCGAGTGCTGCACGGTGCTCGAGATGTCGAACGCCTACGCGACGATCGCGGACGGCGGCATTCACCACGACCCGACGGCGATCGACAAGGTCGTCTTCCCGAACGGCGACGTCGACAAGCCGGACCTCGAGGGGAACCGCGTGATCAGCGACGGCGTCGCCTACGAGGTCGCCGACGTGATGAAGGGCACGCTCGAGTACGGCACCGCATCCGGCTATGGGATCGGCTGTCCCGCATCCGGCAAGACCGGAACCACCGAGCTGCAGTCGGACGCCTGGTTCGTTGGCTACACCCCGCATATCTCGACCGCTGTCTGGACCGGCAACCCCGACATCCGCTCGCCGCTGCCCGGCTACGGCGCCGACCTCTCGGCGCCGATCTGGAACGACTACATGACGGTCGCGGCAACGGAGCCGTGCGACGACTTCCCGGAGCCGACCGAGCCCGCCGAGCTCTCGTCGTTCCACAGCGATCAGACGGCCGACTCGAGCGACACCTCGACCGACTCGACCGGCACCGTCGATCCCGACACCGGGACCACGGTCCCACCAATCACCGACGCCGACGGTGACGGCTACGACGACAACGCCTACGCCCCTGGCGCCGACCAGAAGCCCGCAGACACGCCCTGATCGGTTCTAGGAGGACTGCGACCGGCGCTCGGCCGCCGCGCGGTCGAGGCCGCGGAGAACGTCGACTGTCGTCTCCCAGCCCATGCACTTGTCGGTGATCGACTGGCCGTAGACGAGATCGTCGCCGAGGTCCTGGCGGCCGGGCTCGATGAACGACTCGAGCATCACGCCGACGATCGCCGCGTTGCCGGCCGCGACCTGGGCGCCGATCTCCTCGGCGACCGCGGGCTGGCGCTCGTGGTCTTTGCCGCTGTTCTCGTGCGAAGCGTCGATGATCACGCGCTCGGGCAGCCCAACGTCGCGCAGACGCTCCATCGTCTGCTCGATCGTCTCGGCGTCGAAGTTGGGCTCGCCGCCGCCACCCCTGAGGATGATGTGGCAGTCGGGGTTGCCGGTCGTGTGCAGGATCGCCGAGGTGCCGGCGAGGTCGACGCCGGCGAAGGAGTGTTTCGCGCCGGCGGCCCGCAGCGCGTCGACGGCGACGCCGAGGTCGCCGTCGGTGCGATTCTTGAAGCCGATCGGCATCGAGAGGCCGGAGGCGAGCTGACGGTGCGTCTGACTCTCGGTCGTGCGCGCCCCGATCGCTCCCCACGCGACCGTGTCGGCGATGTACTGCGGCGTGATCGGGTCGAGGAACTCGCAGCCGATCGGGATCCCAAGCTCGAGGATGTGGAGCAACAGCTCGCGTGAGGTCCGGAGGCCGGTGTTGACGTCGCCGGAGCCGTCGAGGTGGGGATCGTTGATCAGGCCCTTCCAGCCGGTCGTCGTGCGCGGCTTCTCGAAATAGACGCGCATCGCGATCAGCAGATCGGGGAGCTCGGCGCTCAGCTGCTTGAGCCGCCGTGCGTAGTCGAGCGCCGCCTCCGGATCGTGGACGCTGCAGGGGCCGACGACGACAAGCAGCCGCGTGTCGGTGCGGTCAAGGATCGCGGTGATCTCGGCCCGTGAGCGCAGCACGAACTCGGCCTGCTCGTCGGAAAGGGGAAGGTCGTGCAGGAGCAGGGCGGGGGTGGCGAGCGGGACCACCTGCTCGATGCGCTGGTCGCGAACGGACTGCGACTCGCTCAGGGACTTCGTTTCCATGCCCACAAGCTTGGCAGGTGTGAGATTCCAGAACTGCCCGGCGCGGGCCCACGCAGTCTCGATCCCGCCGCCCCCACGCCGGGGCGCGTTGGCCTGTCGCGTGGCCTAGGCGCCCGCCGGGATCCAGCTGGCGGGGAAGGCGCCGGCTGGGATCGCGCCGTCGTAGTCGGGGAAGTTGGCGAGCGCGATTCGCTCGGCGGCGGTGCCCGCGAGCAGCGGCGCAACGTCGCCGACCGTGAGCAGGACCCGGATTGTGGTGCCGATCTGCAGGTCCGCCGCGTTCGGCTTCTCGCCCCCGATCACCACATCCGCGGCGAACCTCTCGATCTGCTCGACCTTCGCCGGGAAACCGGCGAGGTCGTCGGCGAGACGCTCGCAGGTGATTCCGTGGTACTTCCAGGCGGCGCGCAGGAAGCGGATCGCGAAGTCGGTCCCCGGCGGGTCGAGCGGGCCGGCGCCGCCGAAGGTCGCCATCGCCTCGGGGCGGAAGTGGAGGGCGCCCCAGGAGAAGCGGCGGCCGAGGTCCTGCAGCTCGAGGTCGCCCCAGCGCTCCGCCTCACGCACCTGTTCGGCGATCGGCTCCGGGTACAGCGCCGGCTCGGGCTCGATCTGCTCGAGCCGCTCCATGATCGGCCGCGAGCCGTGCACCGGTTCGCCGTCGACGAGCAGGCCCGGGACGGTGGTCAGGCCTTCCCCGTAGATGGACGCCATCTCCTCGGTGTGTGGGCCGGGGGAGAGGACGACCTTCTCGTAGTCGAGCCCCTTGATGTCGAGGGCCGTGACCACGGCCAGACAGGGATGCGAGGAGGGCAGAACGTGGAGCGTCAGCGCGGGAGCCATGGCCGGACTCTACGACGCCGCGGTGGCGCGGCGGGACGGCTCAGGGCGCGAGCAGCTTGCGCAGGCCAACGCCGAGCCGGTTCTTGTCGACGTTGCCGTCGATGCCGCGGACGCTGCCCGTGCTCGTGAACTGCCACATCGACCAACCATTACCGGCCCAGTCGCCGGCCGGGACCGCGGGTGTCTCGACGCCAAAGTTGGCGACCCAGAGCGGGTGCCCACGCTTGGCGAAGCGCTGAGTGTCGCCCGTGGCGAGCCAGCTCGAGGCGTTCGTATAGATCATCGGCGTGGCGCCGAGCTTGCGCTCGACCCGTTCCAGCCAGGTCGCCACCCAGAGGCGCAGCCGGGCGGGGGAGAGGTCGGTGAAGGGGGCCTCGACGTCGAGCACGGGAATCATCTCGCCCTCCCCGATCCGGCCGACGGAGCGGCTGAAGACGCGCGCCTCCGCCTTCGCGTCCTCCTCGGCCAGCGCCCGGGTCCGGCCCGAGGCGAAGGCGCGGTGGTAGGCGCCGACGGTGATCCCGGCTCCGGTCGCGCCCTCGAGGTTGCGGTCGTAGTAGTTGTCCTCGCCGCACCGGCCGGCCTTGACGAGGCAGTCGTCGCCGCTCCCGCGGCTCGCCTGCACGTAGGCGAAGCGGATCTTCGTCATCCCGACCTGTTGCCAGTCGATCCGCTTTTGGAAGCGGGAGACGTCGATCCCGCGCTTGGCGGCCGCGGCCTCGGCGACGACGGCGAGCGAGGCCGAGAAGGCGAGCAGGACGGCGAGCAGGGCCGTCGCGGCGGTGGACGGTCGGCGGATCACCCATCGAGGATGACAGCCCGCCGCCGGCGGCCGGGGGTGCCCGGGCTCAGCGGGCAGCAGGGCTTGCAGCGTCGCCCAGCCGGGTCCGGAAGTCCGCGCCGGCGGGGCCGTCGTCGACGGGCAGGTAGGCCTGATGGGAGTCGGTCCCGCCGACCATCCGGCCGCTGATCTCGAGCCCGACATCGGCGATCAGGATCGAGTCGTAGTCGGTGACGTCGATCGCGTCGAGCCGGTAGATCGAGTTGACCTGCTCGCCCTCCCGCAGGACGACGATCACCAGGTGCCGCTCGGTGATCAGCGCCAGGGTTTCCGAGGGGGTCGCGCGCCGGCGCAGGAAACCGACCCCGCCGGCCGGCTCGTTCAGCGTGCGGACGGCCGTCCGCGTCGTCGCCAGGTCGAGCTCGGCGCCGGTCTTCTCGGCGAAGTCCTCGAGCCTTGCCCGCGCCTCGGCGGGGATCGCCTCGAGCGAAAGCGCTTCGCTGCGGCGCACGTACTTGGAGGGTCTCGGCATCTCCGTCAACCTACCGGCATGGACGACGACAGCGAGCGGCGGATCCTCGAGCTCGTGCAGCGCATCCCGGAGGGGATGGTCTGTACATACGGCGAGCTCAGCCCCGCGGCGCCTCGGCTTGCCGGCGCCGTGCTCGCCTCCTGCTCGGACCCGGACGTGCCCTGGCAGCGGGTCGTGCGCGCCGACGGCTCGCTCGCGCAGGGGGAGCGGCAGCGGCGGCTGCTCGAATGCGAGGGCGTTCCCTTCCGCGGCTCGCGCGTCGACCTCGATCAGGTGCTGGTTCCGGGCGAGGAGCTGGCGGGGATCGAACCCGGTCCGGGCTGAGGGGCGCCGCGACCACTCCCGGCACAAGCACTCAGACGCGCGCCTCGATCACCATCACCCGCTCGCTTCCCGGATCGTCACCGGCCTCGGTCCCGGGATGCAGCTGCACGTCGGTGAAGCCGGCGGCCTCGAGCGCCTCGATCGCGTCCTCCTCGTCCTCGAAGGGGAAGTGGACCATGCCGCGCACGAAGACACCGAGCGCCGCGCCGAAGACGCGCTCAACGGGGCCGGCGTTGTTGCTCTGCAGCAGCAGGTCCGAGGTGTAGAGCCCGTTCGGGAAGCGGCCGAGCTCCGTCGCGATCCGCTCCCAGAGGCCCTCGACTTCGGCCCGCGGGAAGTAGTTGAGAAGGCCCTCGGTGACGACCGCCGTGCCTTTCCGATCGTCGAGGCTGGCGGCGAGCTCGGCGAGGCTGCCGGGACCGCGCTCGGCGAGCGCGTCGAGGTCGGCGACCCGGTCCGGTGCGCCCGCGGCGGCGAGCGCCTCGCGCTTGCGCTCGGCCATCGCCGGCAGGTCGGCCTCGACGTAGGTGATGTCCGGGTGTTCGCGGCGGAAGCGGAGGCCGCGCGGCGACAGCCCGGCCGCGATCTCGACGATCTGGCCGACCCGCCCATCCTCGATCGACTCCGTCAGGCACTCGTCGATCAGCTGGTGGCGGGCGAGCAGCATCGCGTCGAGCGTGCCGGCCCCGAGCGCACCGACAACCGTCGCCAGCGGCCAGACGCCGAGGTGCATCAGCCGCCCCTGCCAGGTGCCGAGAGCCGGGTCCGAGAGCCCGTGCCTGCGCCAGACCTCCGCCGTGTAATGGGCGGTGGGACTGATCGCGTCGGATCCGCGGGAGAACACGTCGGCCGAGCCTATCCGCCGAATAGGATCGACGGCCCGCGAGAGCGGGGCGAGGGAGACCGGCAGGGCGAAGAGGAAGGCGAGAGTGTGAGCGACGCGGATGGCACGGCTGGGATTCCCCGCGATCCCGAGGACGACTACACGCAGGCCGCGGCTCGGGCCCGCCGTGACTTCGCCGAGGCGCGCACCGGGGTCCGGCTCGAGCACGTCGGCTCGCACTCGATCGATCCCGCCGTGACCGAGGGCAACGTCGAGAACTTCCTCGGCGCCGCCCAGGTGCCGATCGGCCTCGCCGGGCCGCTGCTCGTCGACGGCGAGCACGCCAAGGGCGAGTTCCTGGTCCCGCTGGCGACCGCGGAGGGGACGCTCGTCGCCTCCTACAACCGCGGCATGAAGCTCTTGCGCGAAGCGGGAGGCGTCAAGACGACCGTGCTCGACGACCGCATGCAACGCGCCCCCTCATTCCTGTTCCCCAGCGCGCGCGAGGCGCGCGACTTCGGTGCCTGGCTGCGCGAGAGCTTCGAGCCGATCAAGGCGGCGGCCGAGTCGACGACCTCGTCGGGACGGCTGATCGAGATCGAGCAGTACCCGGCGAGCCGGATCGTCTACACGCGCTTCGACTACACGACCGGCGACGCCGCCGGCCAGAACATGACCGGCAAGGCGACCGCGGCCGCATGCAAGTGGATCCTCGCCAACTACGAGGGGATCGAGCAGTTCTTCCTCGAGTCCAACTTCGCGACCGACAAGAAGCACTCCCAGATCAACATGCTGAAGACGCGCGGCAAGCGGGTCGTCGCCGAGGCAGTGATCCCCGACGCGCTCGTCGGCCGCAGCATGCGCAGCGGCACCGAGCGCATGTACCGGGCGCGCCAGGTTGCCGCGCTCGGCGGCTCGATGGCGGGCGTCAACAACAACGGCTCGCACTCCGCCAACGGGATCACGGCCCTGTTCATCGCCACCGGCCAGGACGTTGCCAACGTCGCCGAGTCCTCTGCCGCCTACGTCTACGCAGAGCTGCGGCCGAACGGCGACTACTACTACTCGATCACGATCCCGGCCCTGATCGTCGCCACTCACGGAGGCGGCACCGGCCTGCCGACCCAGCGCGAGTGCCTCGAGCTGCTCGACTGCTACGGCGAAGGCAAGGTGCTCAAGTTCGCCGAGATCGTCGCCGCGACCGTGCTCTGCGGCGAGATCAGCCTCGGCTCGGCGATCGTCGCCGAAGAGTGGGTCGAGGCGCACGACTCGCTGGGCCGCAACCGCTGACGACGGCGGGGGCGCCCTCTGACGCGGCGCCTGACGGCACCCGGCGCGGCTGGACGGGCTTGCTGGGTTGGCCTGGCCTGGTCCAGGGCGCGTGTTGTTTCGCGCTGTGGCTGCAGGGCTCAGACCGGGCTGAGACTGCAGTGAGGGAAGGGGTGCGGTCCGTGGTTGGTCACACGGGGCGCGTGTCTCTGCGGCTTCGGGGTGGATTCCCGGTGAGGCTGGGGCGAGGGGAGGATTTGCCTGAATAGTTCAGGCAAATTGTCCTCTCGCGAAAGCGCCCTTGGAAAACAGCTACGAGACCGTGACGCCCACGCGGCCCGCGTGACAAAGGATGGTCCGGCCCCGCCTCGGGACGGCCGGCGCCCTCCTTCCACCTCCCCTCTCTGAATAACGGAGCCTGTCCACGGCCGGTCCCTCGCCGAGCCTGGTCTCGGCCGACCCCTCGGGCTCACGGACGCAACCCACCTTGCAGATCGGCCCTGCCGCCGACTGCATCCCTTTCATCCTTCGTCATGAACGAAGCCCTCGCGATCGCGATTGCCGTCGTGGCGACACTGGCGCTGCTGCGAACCGCGGTCGCCTACGCCCGCTACCGGGCGCTCTACCGCTACAGCGACGACGATCTCGAGGCGGCGCGCGGCGATGCGATCAAGCGCAGCCGCGGCGTCCGCGGCGGCCGCGCGGCCGAGCAGCTGGCGCCGTTCGCTGCCGGGTTCGCCGAGCGCTTCGATCCCGCCGACGCCCGCTTCCTCGGCGCCCCGGTCGACTTCGTCGTCTTCGACGGGCTCGCGGAGGGTGAGCTGCGCGAGGTCGTGCTGATCGAGATCAAGACCGGCGGCGGCCGCCTCAACGCCAACGAGCGCGCCGTCAAGGAGGCGATCGACGCCGGTCGCGTCGGCTACGAGCTGATCCGTCTGTGAGAGATGTCCATTCGCTTGTAACGAATGCGATTTCAGGCGTACCATCGCCCTATGGCTGACACGGACACGATCGGAGTCTCTGACTTCGAAAACAACACCGAGGCAATCGAAGCATGGGACGGGGTGCTCTTCGACAGGTTCGTCGAGTTCCGCGAGGCCCTCGTCACCGGGCTCGGCGCGCACGGCAATCGCGCCCTCGAGTTCTATCCGCCTGAGCCGGGCCAACGGGCGCTCGACATCGGCTGTGGCTTCGGCGACACGACCCGACAGCTCGCCCGGCTCGTCGGCCCCGATGGTGAGGCCGTCGGCGTCGACGCATCGCCACGTTTCATCGCGGCCTCGCGCGAGGAGGCGGCCGAGGAGGGGGTCGAGAACGTCCGCTACCTGGTCGCCGACGTCGAGCAGGGGCTGCCCGAGGAGGCCGGCGACGGCTTCGACCGCGTCTTCGCCCGGATGGGCACGATGTTCTTCGCCAACCCGGTTCCGGCGATGCGCACGATCCGCGCCGCGATGCGGCCGGGCGGGCTGCTGACGATGGTCGTCTGGCGGCAGAAGGTCGACAACGTCTTCATGTACGAGGCCGAGCAGATCACCGAGCGCTTCCTCACTCACCCCGATCAGACCGACGAGCCGACCTGCGGCCCGGGCCCGTTCTCGATGGCGAACGCGGACACGACCAGCGGGATCATGGTCGCCGCCGGCTACGAGAACGTGACCCTGACCCGCTCGGACTCGATGATGCGGCAGGGTGGCACGATCGAGGAGGCGCTCGACCTGGTGATGGCGATCGGGCCCGCCGGCGAGCTGATCCGCGTCAACGAGGAGCGTGGCGAGGAGCTGCGGCCGCAGATCGTCGAGGCGCTGAAGGAGGACCTGGCGAAGTACGCCACCCCCGCAGGCGTCTACGCCGCCACCTCGACCTGGATCGTCGCCGCCCGCAACCCGGCCTGACCCAGCGGTCGCGTTCGCCCGGCGGCGGCAAGCCCGCGCCGATCGTCGCGGCGCTCAGCCCCGGACCAGGAACTGCGACATCAGCCCGTGGTCCTCGTGGTCGAGCATGTGGCAGTGGACGACAAAGCGTCCCGGGTGATCGCGGAAGCGGCCCGCGACGAGGATGCGGTCACCCGGGGCGAGGAAGAAGGTCTCCTTCAGGCAGCGCTCCCAGGGCGGGGGCCTGCGGCCGTTACGGGAGAGCATCACCCAGTCGGTGTGGTGCAGGTGGAAGGCATGGGGCGCGCCGCTCGCGTTGTGGAGCTCCCAGGTGACGGTCTCGCCGAGGTCGACGGTGACGTCGGTGTAGGCGGGGTCGAAGCCGCGGCCGTTGATCTCCCAGCGCGGCGGGATGCCGCCGAGCGCGATCTTCCAGCGGTGGCTCGGCTCGACAGGAGCGTCGGCGACCCAGGCGGGCAGCGGTCGCAGGATCGGCGGGACCGTCGCAGGATCGGCGGCCGGTCGGCCGACCCGGAACTCGAGCAGCGAGCCCTTCGCGACCTTGTTGCCGCGGCCGCCGCTGCCGAAGCCGCCGCTGCGCAACCGCACGCGCCCGTCGCGGGCGGCGGCGAAGTCGACGATCACCTCGGCCCGCTCCCCTGGGCTCAGGAGCAGGTGCCGGCGCTTCAACGGCCTCGGCATCAAGCCCGCCTCGGTCGCGATCTGGACCATCGGCAGCCCGTCGCTCAGCGAGAGGTCGTAAGAGGCGAAGTTCGAGGTGTTGAGCAGCCGCAGGCGGTAGCTGCAGGCGCGGACCCGGTGGTAGGGGCGGGCGCGGCCGTTGACCAGCAGCTCGCCGCCGAGCAGCGAGTCGCCGGGCGGGTTGACGGCGCTGCCGCCGTCGCCGAACGGCTGCTTGAGCTGGTTGCTTGAGTCGAAGCTGCGGTCGCCGAGCATCAGCGGCAGGTCGCGACTCCCGCGCGGCAGCGGCAGCGCGCCCTCGAACTCGTCCTCGACGATCCACATCCCGGCGAGCCCGTTCCAGACGTTCTTCGCGGTCCGCTCGAGCCGGTGGTCGTGGTACCACTGAAACGCAGCGCGCTCCGGCTCGCCGTCCTCGATTCCCTCGTACGTGTAGGTGCGCCTGCCGCCGGGCTCGATCAGCAAGTCGTTGCCGGACTCGCCTGCCCCAAGGCCGTCCGAGATGTCGCAGTAGAACGCGTTCGGCTGCAGCTCGGTGAGACCGCCGGGCTGACCGTCGTCATCGGCGGAGTTGTGGCCTCCGTGCAGGTGCACGGTGAGCTCGCCGGCCGTGACCGGCAGCCGGTGCTCGAAGCTGACGCGGGTCGTCTCGCCCGCGGGGCGGCGGATCGTCGGGCCGGGAAAGGTGCCGCCGTAGGTCCACATCCTCGTCTTCCGGCCCGGGAGCACGTCGACGAGGGCCTCCTCGATCGGGATCCGCAGGTCCGCGCCGGTCAGCTCGGGTGGGAAGGTGAGCGGGCGATCGAAGCGGGGCGCGGTCGCGGCCCGGGCCCCCTCGATCAGCCGCGGCAGCGACCCGGCGCCGCCGACTGCGATGCCCCCCAGCGCCAGTCCGCCGGCCGCGAGTAGCCGTCGCCGGCTCAGAGCTGCGGCGGGCCGGCTCTCGCCGTGCCCGCCGCTCGCCCTCGCGATCACTTGACCTTGATCGACCCCGCCATCCACGGGTGGATGACGCAGAAGTAGCCGAGCCTGGTCCCGGCCTTGGCCTTGATCTTCCGCTTGGTCGTCTCGTCCTCAGCGAAGGTGAACCAGCTGTCGCCGGTCTTGCCCTCGGCGAACTCGACGTCCCAGCCCTTCTTGCCGACGTCGATGTCGGGCTTGCCGACCGTCTCGCTCTCCTCGTCGATCTCGTGGGCCTCGAAGATCTGCCCGCAGATGCCGTCGGGCCCGAAGCAGGCCTCGCCCTCGGTCTCGTTCTTCGGGATCAGGTTCTTCTCGAGCAGGGTGAACGTGTGCGGGCCGACCTTCCTCGGGTCCGTCGAGTTGACGATCTCGAGCTTGTCGCCGCGTTCGACCTTCTCCGGGCCCTTGAACTTGAGGCCCCGGTCGGTCTTCCCCTTCATGTCGATCGTCGCGGTCGCGGCGCCGGCGCTCGCCGGGGCGAGGACGACGAGCAGCACCGCGATTACGGCCGCTGCGGAGGCGACCGCCGCTGCGCGAACGGACATGCGCGTCTGTGTCATGGACGTGTTCCTTTCTGTGAGCCGGGTTATCCCTTCGGTACCGGCTTGTGATGCGCGCCACGGCGGGAACCCCTCGTTCCCGTCGCTCCCAATTCGGCGGCCGCGGCAGCCTACCGAATCCCTTCGCCGGAAAACAGACGTGTGTGAGATTTTCACGGAACGAACGCGTCGGACTGGCATCATGCGCGGCCATGTCCTTGTCAGGGGGAATCGAAGATCGGACCGAGGCAGGCTCCTAGATGCGCGCGCTCGCTCGGGCCTGTGTCCGTCATCGCCGGATCACCTTCCTCGCCTGGGTCGCGGCGCTGATCGTCTGCGTGATGGCGGCGAGCGCCGCCGGCGAAGACTTCTCGACCAACTTCACACTGCCCGAGTCCGACTCGCAACAGGCGCAGGAGCTGCTCGAGAACGAGTTCCCGCAGGCCTCCGGCGACGAGATCCAGGTCGTCCTGCAGGCCCGCGAGGGCACCCTCGACGACCACCCCGAAGACGTGACCAGGGTGCTCCGCGACGTCGTCGCGGTCGACGGCATCGAATCCGCGAGCTCGCCGCTGGAGCCGAACGGCGTCATCTCCGAGGACGGCACGATCGGCCTCGCGACGGCGCAGCTCAGCGGCCGCAGCTTCGACGTCGACGCCGAGACGATCGAGGCCCTGCTCGAGATCCGCGAGGCGGAGGCGGACGACGCCGCCGGCCCGGTCCGGGTCGAGTTCGGAGGCGACGCGGTCCGCAACGAGCAGCAGGGGGAGGGCGGTTCCGCCGAGATGATCGGCCTGCTCGCCGCGATCGTCGTGCTGCTGATCATGTTCGGCTCGGTCGTCGCGATGGGCCTGCCGGTGCTGACCGCGGTGATCGCGCTCGGCGTCGCCCTCAGCCTCGTGACGTTGCTGACCCATCTGATGGACACCGCCGACTTCGCCCCGCAGCTCGCGGCGATGATCGGCCTCGGCGTCGGCATCGACTACGCGCTGTTCATCGTCACCCGCTTCCGCGCCGGCCTTCGGGCCGGTCTCGAGCCCGACGAGGCGGTGATGATCGCGATGGACACCGCCGGCCGCGCCGTGCTCTTCGCCGGCGCGACCGTCTGCGTCGCCCTGCTCGGCCTGTTCGCCGTCGGCATCGACTTCCTCTACGGGCCCGCCGTCGCCTCGGCCCTGGCGGTGCTGGTGACGATGTTCGCGGCGCTGACCCTGCTGCCCGCGATGCTGAGCAAGGTCGGGTCCCGGATCGACCGGCTCCGCGTACCGGGCACGAAGGGCTCGAGCGGCGAGGAGGGGCGCCTCTGGTCGCGCTGGAGCCTCGCGATCCAGCGCCGCCCCTGGACCGCGACGCTCGTCTCCCTCGCGATCCTGATCGCGCTCGCGATCCCCGTCCTCTCGATGGAGATCGGCAACGCCGACGCCGGTACCGACGGCACCGACACGACCACGCGCCAGGCCTACGACCTGCTCGCCGAGGGCTTCGGCCCGGGCTTCAACGGCCCGCTGCTCGTCGTCGCCGACATCGGCGGCGACCCGCAAGGCGGCGAAGGGACGATCGACGAGCTGCGCCAGGCCGTCGACGAGACCGAGGGCATCTCCGCGACGACGCCACCGGTCGCCAGCGAGAACGGGCAGGTGTACGTGATCCGGGCGTTCCCGACGACCGGCCCACAGGAGCAGGAGACCCGGGCGCTCGTCGACCGGATCCGCGACGAGACGCTTGATCCGTTCGACGCCGAGGCCGGGATCGAGTCGCACCTCGGCGGCGAGGCCGCGATCACCGACGACTTCTCGACCTACGTTGCCGGCAAGCTGCCGCTCTTCATCGGCGTCGTCATCGTGCTCAGCGCGCTGCTGCTGCTCGTCGCCTTCCGCTCGGTGCTGGTGCCGCTCAAGGCCGTGCTGATGAACGTGCTCAGCATCGGCGCCGCCTTCGGCCTCGTCGTCGCAATCTTCCAGTTTGGCTGGGGCAACGAGCTGATCGGGATCTCTGACACGGCGCCGATCGCCGCCTTCCTGCCGGTGATGGTCTTCGCGATCGTCTTCGGCCTCTCGATGGACTACGAGGTCTTCCTGATGTCGCGGGTGCACGAGGAGTGGGAGCGCAGGGGGGACGCCTCCGGCGCCGTCCAGCACGGCCTCGCCAGCACCGGCCGCGTGATCACCGCGGCGGCGACGATCATGATCTGCGTCTTCGGCTCGTTCGCGCTCGGCGGCGACCTGATCATCAAGCTGTTCGGCGTCGGCCTCGCGGCTGCGATCGCGATCGACGCCTTCCTGATCCGCAGCCTGCTCGTGCCGGCGATCATGGAGCTGCTCGGTGCCCGCGCCTGGTGGCTCCCCGGCTGGCTCGACCGGATCATCCCGCGGGTCCGGATCGAGTCCGACGATCCCACCGCTGCGGTCGTCGAGGCGAGCGAGGACCCGATCGACGAGGCCGACCCCCCGCGTCAGCCCGTCGCCTAGCCGGCCGCTCGGTACGGCAGACGTCCCCCGGCGCCCGCGCCTCCGCCTCGTCGCGTCGCGCAACCATCGGTTGCACTTCTGTGCAATGATGTGCAACCAGAGGTTGCAGATAGCGAAAGCGGAACAAGCAGGCGCAGGAGGCAGAAGCAGTTGATTCCCGACCGGATAGAACGAGAGACAGTCATCGACGCACCGCGCGAGGTCGTCTGGGAGGTGATCACCGATCCCGCCCACGTCGCCAACTGGTTCGCCGACGAGGTCGAGCTCGAGGCCGCGCCGGGTGCGCCCGGCGCGCTCATCTTCCACGGCCACGGCACGAGCCGGATCCAGGTCGAGCGGGCCGAGCGCCCGCGCCTGTTCTCGTGGCGCTGGAGCCAGGTCGACGGCGAGGAGCCGGGCACCGGCAACTCGACGCTGGTCGAGTTCACGCTGACCGATGAGGACGGGCGCACCCGGCTCGTGATCGCCGAGAGCGGCATCCTCGAGATCGACTGGGACGAGGAGCGCAAGCGCGCCTTCCTCGAAGACCATGCGGGAGGCTGGGAGCACCATCTCGGCAGGATCGGCCCGTACGCGGCGCAGGTGGCGGCGACCCGATGACCGCCGTGGCCGAGCGCTCCGAGCAGCTCTGGGCTGCGATCGGCGAGCCGACCAGGCGCCGGATCGTCGACCTGCTGCTTGACGACGGCGACGCCAGCGCCAGCGCGCTCGCGGACCGGATGCCGGTCACCCGGCAGGCGGTCGCCAAGCACCTGACGGTGCTCGAGCGGGCCGGTCTCGTGAGCGGCTCCCGCCACGGGCGCGAGGTCCTGTGGACGGTGCGCGCCGGGGCCCTCGACGAGGCGACCGCGGAGATCAGCCGGATCGCGGCCCGCTGGGACCGTCGCCTCGGCCGGATCAAGGAGATCGCCGAGGCGATCCACGCCGAGCGCTCGAAGACCGACGAAGACGACGAACACGGAAACGAACAGGAGGCAGGAACATGAACGACGAAGCGAACGAGAACCGAGCAGGGGCGGCGATCGAGCTACCCCCGATCGTCCCGGTGGAGGAATGGCAGGCGGCGCGCGAGGCGATCCTGGTCAAGGAGAAGGAGATGACCCACGCCCGCGACGCGCTCGCGGCCGAGCGGCGGCGGATGCCGCGGATGGCGGTCGACAAGGACTACGCCTTCGAGGGCCCGGACGGTCGCGCCAGCCTGCTCGACCTGTTCGAGGGGCGCCGGCAGCTGATCGTCTACCGGTTCTTCTACGAGCCCGGCGTCCACGGCTGGCCCGAAGGAGGCTGTCCCGGCTGCTCGTGGATCGCCGATCAGATCACCCACCCCGCCCATCTCAATGCGCGCGACACGACGATCGTCCTCGTCTCCCGGGCGCCGCAGACCGACATCGAGCGGCTCAAGGCGCGGATGGGCTGGGAGCAGATCCCCTGGTACACGATCACCGACGATTTCGACGCCGACTTCGGGGTCGGTGAGTGGCACGGGACGAACGTCTTCTTCCGGGACGGCGCCGGCGTCTCCCGCAGCTACTTCGTCGACGGCCGCGGCGACGAGGCGCTCGGCAGTCTCTGGAGCTACCTGGACATCACGCCGCTGGGTCGCCAGGAGGAGTGGGAGGACTCGCCCGAGGGCTACCCGCAGAGCACGAACGGCTCCTGGGTCAAGCGCCATGACGAGTACGAGGCGCCCGTCACGGCGCAGACGTGATCGCTGCACACCTGGCGGGCATCCCGGTCGAGGAGCTGCTCCTCGCCGCGATGCCCGTCCTCGGCGTCGCCGGCACCGCGCTCGGCACCCGCTATTCGCCCTGGCGCCGGATCGCGCTGCGAAGGATGCCGAAGGCCGGCTTGCGCGAGTAGTCGTCGCGCAGGACGCCGACCGCGTCGAACAGGTCGGTCCCGGACGAGCGATTGTCACGCAGGTTGAAGTAACGGTAGTCGCTGATCCCGAGCTCGCCCGAGTAGGCGTGGAGCGAGCGCAGGGTCGAAGCCAGCGCCCGCCCGCCGGAACGCCGGCGTCGAGCGCGCGCCGATCTCCTCCCAGAACTGCCGGTCCGAGCTCGGGATCCAGCGCCACGCGAACGAGAAGCCGAGCTCGATGTCACCGCGGCCGATCCGGCGTAGCTCGCGATCAGCGGCGACCATCCCCTCGACCAGCGCCTGCCGGACGCCCTCGTAACTGCCGTCGGAGGTGTTGGGTGAGACATCGAAGTTGGCCTCGTTGGTGATCGAGAACGCGGTCACCGACGGGCGCCGGCCGAGGATCCGGACGGCGTCCCGGACGTACGCCTTCCAGGCCCGGATGTTTCCCTCGAGTCCCTCGGGCGGGTGGTAGCGGACCTGGAGCTCGGTCGAGAAGCCGGCCCGCGCATAGCGGTCGACGATCCGCGCGTAGCGGCGGATCCCGGCCTTGCCGTCTGCCCAGAACATCCGGTTCAGCCGCAGGGTCAGCTCGCGGCTGCGGGGCTCGAGCCGCTCTAGCGCGGCAAGGGTCGCCTCGCGGTCTTCCGGCAGCGGCTCGACCTGGACGCCGCCGACGCTGCCCGCCAGCAGCGGCGTGATCCCGAAGCCGACTCGGTGTGGAGGTGCGGTCGGTGGCGGGGGGTCGGCGGTCAGGCAGTCGCCTCCGGGTCCGGCGAGCGCCGGGGCCGATCCGGGCCAGGCGATGATCGTGGCCGCGGCTGCGGCCGCAGTCACCGCGGCGAGCGCCTGAAGCGGGCGCCTGCGCGGGGCCGCGGGCATCCTCAGGCGCTCGGCCTCGAGCCCGGGATCGCGAGCAGGGTCGAGAGCCGCTGGGCGAGCATCACGTCGCCCTGCATCTGCACCCGGCCGGCGAGATACGCCTGAGGCGCGTTGAGGATCCCGGTCGCAAGCTCCAGCAGGGTCGGGCGGTCGAGCCCGATCGTTGTGCGCGGCTCGGCAGTCTCCTCGCGGCGGATCCGAGCGGAGTGGGCCCGGCCGCCGCTGATCACCAGGTCCCAGGTCTCCTGTCGCTCAGTGCCGCTATCGACCTCCCAGCGGATCACCGCGTCGAGATCGGCGCCCTTCTCGGTGTCGAAGGCATTCGCCATGCCGGCGAAGATCTGAGCTGTGATCAGCCCGCCCGCGGGGCCGGTCATCGCCCGCTCTCGCCGCTCGGGCGTCGCTCGCTGCGCCCACGACACGAACGCCTCGGCGATCCTCAGCTGCACCCGGCCCATCTTCATCCCGGGCAAATGGAAGCAGGTGGAGGCGACCGGGGCAACCGCCGCCGCCGCCGCTCTAGGCTCCGCGGCATGGCAACCGGTGAGATCACGAGCGACCGAGCCCTGCCCGACGGGCTCGGCGCCCAGGCGGCGATGCTCGCCGACGGCGTCGTCTCCTCGGCCGAGCTCGTCACCGCCACGATCGAGGCGCTCGAGGCGGCGCAGCCGGTGCTCGGCGCCTGCCGGACGATCCGCGGCGAGAGGGCGTTGCGCGAGGCCTTGGCCGCCGACGAGCGGCTGGCCGCCGGCGAGCGGGCGCCGTTGCTCGGCGTCCCGGTCGCGGTCAAGGACGACACCGACGTCGCCGGCGAGAGCACCAACTTCGGCTGCGTCGGCGAGTTCCCGCCACGCGCCAACGACGCCGAACTGGTCCGCCGACTGCGCGCCGCCGGCGCCGTGATCGTCGCCAAGACGAACACGCCCGAGTTCGGCCAGTGGCCGTTCACCGAGGGCGAGGGCTGCGGAATCACCCGCAACCCGTGGAACTCCGCCCACACTCCGGGCGGCTCCTCGGGCGGCTCCGCCGCGATCGTCGCTGCCGGCCTGCTCGGGGCCGCGGTCGGTTCCGACGGCGCCGGCTCGATCAGGATCCCCGCTTCCTGGACCGGGCTTGTCGGCGTCAAGCCGCAGCGCGGGCGCGTCTCGACCTGGCCCGACCCCGAGGCCTTCAACGGCCTCACCTGCAACGGACCTCTTGCTCGGACCACCGCTGACGCCGCGCTGCTGCTCGACGCGATCACCGGCAACCACCCCGGCGACCTGCACAAGCCGCCGCGTCCGTCCGAGCCGTTCGCGGCCGCGGTCGAGCGGCGGCCCGCCCGCCTGCGGATCGGGCTCTCGCTGGAGCCGCCATTCAGCGGCATGCCGGCGAAGCTGGAGCCGGCCGTGCGCGAGCGGACCGAGGCGCTGGCGCGGACGCTCGAGTCGCTCGGCCACGCCGTCGAGCCGCACGAGCCCCGCTACGGACTGGTCGGCTTCTCGTTCGTCCCCCGCGGCAGCAACGGCGTCGCCCAGTGGGAGCAGCGGGTGCCGGACGCCGAGCTGCTCGACCACCGCACCCGCAGCGGCGCCCGCACCGGCCGCATCCTCGGCGGGCCGGTGCTGACACTGGCCCGCGCCGCCGAGCGGCTGTTCCAGCGCCGGATCGGGGCCGGCTTCGAGGACTTCGACGTGATCATCGCCCCGACGACCGCGAAGCCGCCGCCCGAGATCGGCGCGATCGAGGGGCTCTCCGAGTTCGAGACCGACCGCGTCGTCGTCGGCGCCTGCCCGTTCGCCTGGCCCTGGAACGTGCTCGGCTGGCCTGCGGTCAGCGTCCCGGCGGGCCTCGTCGACGGCCTACCCGTCGGCACCCAGCTGCTCGGCTCCGAGGGCTCGGAGCCGCTTTTGCTCGCGCTCGCCGCCGAGCTCGAGGACGAGCTGCGCTGGTACGAGCAGCGCCCGCCGGGCTTCATCTAGGGGGCGCTCGGAGCGACGCCTGCTACGGTTCCCCCCGTCGGGTGATCCCATCGCCGCCATCTGAGGCAGGCGCGGACACCCGAGAGGTTCACTTCTTCGCATTCGCTATCCGGCGCATCGGGGCTTTCGAATCTCCCCCCAACGCCCACATATCCAGCGAGCCGCGCCTGCGGCTCAACGCTCAAAGGAGCCACACTTCCATGTCCACTTCCTTCGCCGATCTCGGCGTATCCAGCCAGGTTGCCGACGCACTGCGCAGCCGAGGCATCACCGACCCGTTCCCGATCCAGCAGATGGTGCTCGAGGACGTCCTCGACGGCCACGACTCGCTCGTCAAGTCGCCGACCGGATCGGGCAAGACGCTCGCCTTCGGCCTGCCGCTGATCGAGCGGATCGACTCCAACGGCCCACGGCCGGCGGCGCTCGTGCTTGCGCCGACCCGCGAGCTCGCGAGCCAGATCGTCGACGAGCTCGACTCGCTCTGCCACGCCCGGGCCTTGAAGATCGCCGCCGTCTACGGCGGCGTCGGCATCAACCCGCAGATCAAGGCCGTCCGCAAGGCGCACATCGTCGTCGCCACGCCCGGCCGTCTCGAGGACCTGATCCAGCGTCGCGCGATCGACCTCTCCAAGGTCCGCATGCTCGTCCTCGACGAGGCCGACCGGATGCTCGACATGGGCTTCCGCCCGCCCGTCGACCGGATCGTCTCGCTGCTGCCGCGCAAGCGCCAGACGCTGTTCTTCTCGGCGACCCTCGAGGGTCAGGCCGGCGAGATCGCCCGCGAGTACACCTATAAGCCCCGCGTCCACGACTACGCGCCCGAGATCGAGGGCCCGACCGCGATCCAGCACGAGTTCGCGCTGATCGACTCGCAGGCCGGCAAGATCGGGGCGCTCGTCTCCGAGCTGACCGAGCACGATCGCGGCCGCACGCTCGTCTTCGTCCGCACCAAGCGCGGCTGTGACCGGCTCGTCAAGAAGCTCGACCAGCAGGGGATCAAGTCGCTGGCGATGCACGGCGACAAGAGCCAGGGTCAGCGTCAGAAGGCGCTCGCCCGCTTCGAGCGCGGCGACCTGATGACCCTGGTCGCGACCGATGTCGCCGCCCGTGGCATCGACGTCGCCGAGATCACCAACGTCGTCAACTTCGACATCCCCGAGGATCGCGAGACCTATACCCACCGCGTCGGCCGCACCGGTCGCGCCGGTGCCGAAGGTCACGCCCTCACGCTTCGTCCTCAACGACCAGCGCTCCGAGACGCGCGCGGTCGCCCGCGAGCTCGACCTGCTCCGCGAGTACGAGAAGGGCGTCGGCTCGGGCGGCGGCAGCGCCAACGGCAACTCCCGCCCGAACGGCTCCCGCCCACAGGGTGGAGGCAGCCGCAACGGCAACAAGCCCAAGGGCAAGGGTGGCAAGTCCCGCTCGGGCGGCTACAAGGGTCAGGGCGGCCAGGGCGGCGACTCGCGCAAGTCGCGCAGCGGCAAGCCGGCCTCCCGCAACGGGCGCCACGGCGGCCGCACGCACGAGAGCGGCGGCAAGACCCAGGGCTCGCGCAAGGCGCGTCCCGCCCGGGCCGGCCAGCAGCGCGGTCGGTAGATAGGCTCCCCCGCGTGAACGGGGGCTCCGGAACAAAGCTGAGCGTTCGCGCCGTCGCCGGTCTGCTGGTGGCGGCGCTCGCGCTTGTCGCGGCGGGCGCGGCGGTCGCAGGACTGGTCGCGCCCGAACCCGTCACCCGCGAGGCACTGGCGAAGAGCCTGAACCCGCGCGGTGCTCCGGATCGCGAGCTCGGTCTCTCCAGGGTCGTGATCCAGCCCGGTACCGAGCTGGCGCTGCACCATCACGAGGGCACCCAGATCGCCCGTATCGAGCACGGCACGCTGACCTACACCGTCCATACGGGTGCGGTCAAGGTGCGCAAGGGCGACGCCGACGCCGATCCGCAGTTCGTCCGCACGATCGAGGCGGGAGAGACCGCCCGGATCAGGTCCGGGCAGTGGATCGTCGAGCAGCCCTCCGACCATCACAGTGCCAGGAACGCGGGCGACTCCAAGGTCGTCATCTACCTGGCGACGCTGCTCCGCGACGGCGCGCCGCCCTCGACCCCCGGCTGAGCCCGGCCGCATGGTCAACGGCGTCGACGCAGCGAGCTTCCTGGTCATCGTCACGACCGCGGCGGTCGCCGCGGCGATCGCCGGGCTGGCGCCGAAGAACTTCCGCGTCCCCGTCGTCGTGCTCGAGATCGTGCTTGGGATCATCGTCGGACCCGAGGTCCTCGGCCTCGCCAACAAGGACGACTTCGTCCTCTTCTTCGCCAACCTCGGCCTGGGGATGCTGTTCTTCTTCGCCGGCTACGAGATCGAGTTCGAGCGGATCAAGGGCATTCCGGTCAAGCTCGCAGCGAAGGGCTGGATCCTCTCGATGGCGATCGCCTACGCAATCGCCGCAATCGCCGTGCTCGCCGGCGACCATGACGGGCTCATCTATCTCGGCGCCGCGATGGCGACCACCGCGATCGGGACCCTGATCCCGATCCTCCGCGACGCCGACGAGATGAACACCCGCTTCGGGACCTACCTGCTCGCCGCCGGCGCGGCCGGCGAGTTCGGGCCGATCCTCGTCGTCACCCTGTTTCTGTCGGGCGCAGCGCCCCTGCACGAGGCGGCGATCCTGATCGCGTTCGTGGCCGTCGCGGCGCTGGCGGCGACGTTCGCCGTGCGCTCGATCGGCCGCACCTGGAATCTGTTCGAGCGGACGCTGGAGACCAGCGGCCAGCTCGCGATCCGGATCACGGTCGTGATCGTCTTCGCTCTGGTCGCACTCGCCTCCGAGCTCGGCCTCGATCTGCTGCTCGGCGGCTTCGTCGCCGGCATCATCGTCGGGCTGGCGCTGAAGGGCAAGGAGGTGGACGTGCTCGAGTCGAAGCTCTCGGCGATCGGCTACGGCTTCCTGATCCCGTTCTTCTTCGTCTACACGGGGATCACCTTCGATATCCAGGCCTTAGCCGACAACCCGATCCTGTTGATCGGCGTGCCGATCTTCCTGCTCACCTTCCTGCTCGCCCGCGGGATTCCGGCGCTGCTGCTCTATCGCAAGGAGCTCGACCGTCGCAACCGCTTCGCGCTCGGGATCTTCTGCGCGACCGAGCTGCCGCTCGTCGTCGCGATCACGACGATCGCGGTCGAGAACGGGCACATGCAGCCGGGCACCGCCTCGGCCCTGGTCGGCGCCGCGGTGCTCTCGACGGCGGCGCTGCCGATGATCGCCTTGAAGATTCGCGAGAAGTCGACGAAGATCTATCTCGACGATGTCGAACCCGGGATCCCGGTGCCGCCGGGGACCGGCCTGACCGGGACTTCGCGGTCGGGCGACGACGACGGCTGAGGCGCCTGCAGGCGCGGGTTTACCGCAATAATCACCCGCTTACTACCCCATATGGGGTAGTTCCTTGACAGCCTTGATAAGTTTTCTGTGTCGGTTTGCCAACACACGGCAGCCGCCCTTTTCCGTCGAGGCGCAATGAGTAGGCCGCGCTTCCGGTGACCCTTTTCGATGCCTGCCAAGGAGTGACCACCACCAAGATGCCACCGACTGCCGAAATGCTTCTCCCCACCGAAACCGACAAGAAGATCTCCGAGCGCACCTGCGCCCGCTGTGAGATGACCACGACCTGGATCCCCCGCACCAAGGGCGAGAAGGTTCCCGCCAACTGGGTCATCAAGAACGGCCAGTCCTACTGCCTCGCCTGCCGCCGCGAGCTCGCCGTCGACGACGCCCTCGCCGAGATGGGCGAGGACGCCCCGGCTGTCCGCGCCAAGGTCCGCAGCCAGGCCGTCGTCGAGTTCGAGATCCGTCGCGATCCCGACCGTCGTGACGGTGACATCGCTCGCGCCGCCCGCTGCTCGGTGATGGCCGTCAGCAAGGCCCGCAAGCGGCTCGGCATCAAGCGCGCCGCCTAGGTTCCGACCAGGCAGCCGCACTTCGCGACCGCAGGGTCGCGAAACAAGCTGATCGAACGGGGTGCCTCATGGCACCCCGTTCGTCGTTCCGGGGTCGTGCCCATCCGGGTTCGGTCCGCGTCGGGGCTCCGGAATAATCCAGAGTGTGCGCATCGCCGTCGCAGGAGCAACGGGATCGATCGGCAGGCCGGTCGCCGAGGAGCTGGCCAAGCGCGGCCACTCGGTCCGCCGGCTCAGCCGCCACTCGGCCGAGTTCCCCGTCGACCTGACCACCGGCGCCGGCCTCGAGCAGGCGCTCGAGGGCTGCTCGGTCCTGATCGACGCCAGCAACGCCGGCCCGAACGAGAAGCAGGCGCGCGCCGTGCTGCTCGACGGCGGCCGCCGCCTCAACGCTGCCGCGGCCCGGGCCGGCGTCAGCCACCAGGTCTGCATCTCGATCGTCGGCTGCGAGCAGGTCCCGCTCCCGTACTACCGGGTCAAGGTCGAGCAGGAGAAGCTCGCGCGCGGCTCCGCCGTGCCGGTCACCGTCGTCCGTGCGACCCAGTTCCACACACTGATCGCGGGCCTGTTCGAGGGCGCCGCCAAGTACCGGCTGCTGCCGGGCGGCGGCGCCCGCCTGCAGCCGAGCGATCCACGCCAGGTCGGCGAGGTGATCGCCGGTATCGCCGAGGGACCCCAGCGCGACGAGACGGTCACGATCACCGGCCCCGAGGTGCTCGAACTTGGCACGTTGGCCCGGACCTGGAAGCGAGTCACTGGCCGTCCCGGCCTCGTCGTGCCGACGCCGCTACCACCGAAGCTGGCGCGCCCGCTCAAGGCCGGCGCCCTGACCGACGCCGCGCCCGACTTCCGCGGCACCGTCGGCTTCGGCGAGTGGCTGATCAGTCGCCGCGACGCGGGTTCAGCAGCATCCTGAAGTCGGCGACCTCGCCGAGGTGGCCGAGCTTGTCCGGGTTGACGACCGAGTTGATCGTCGTGATCCGCTCGCCGTCGGTCTCGACGACCATGGCACTGAGCAGGCGGCCGTCCTCGAGCCGCAGGATTGCGCCCGCCTGACCGTTGAGCTCGGCCGGCTCGAACCGCAGGCCCTCGATCCGGCCCGCCGCCCGGCCCCAGTTGCGAAGCGCCTTCGCCGCGCGGCTGCGGCCGACGAGTGGGCGCGCCAGCGCCGGCACCTTGCCGCCACCATCGCCGCGGAGGACGACGTCGTCGGCGAGCAGCGACTCGAGGCCACTGAGATCACCGGACTCGATCGCGTCGAAGAAGCGCCCCGCGAGCTCGCGACCGCGCTCGTCCGAGCTCTGGAAACGAGGCCGCTCCTGCTCGACCTGCCGCCGCGCGCGCGAGGCCAGCTGCCGGCTCGAGTCGACCGACTTGCCGATCACGGCGGCGACCTCCTCGTGCGAGTAGTCGAAGACGTCGTGCAGCAGCAGCGCCGCCCGCTGCTCCGGCGTTAGCCGTTCGAGTAGCACGAGGAAGGCGAGCGAGAGCGAGTCGGCGAGCTCGGCCTGATCGGCAGGGTCGGGAAAGCCCTCGGCGCCGGCCGGTCGCGGCTCCCGCGAGCCGGTCAGCAGCGGCTCCGGCAGCCACTCGCCGACATAGGTCTCACGTCGGGCGCGGGCCGAGCGCAGCTCGTCGATCGCCAGCCGGGTTGAGATCGTCGCCACGTAGGCGGCGGGCGAGTCGATCGACTCGCCCGCCTCGGTGGCCGCGTGAAAGCGGATCAGCGCCTCCTGGGCGACGTCCTCGGCATCGCCGACCGAACCGAGCATCCGGTAGGCGATCGCGAAGGCCCGCCCGCGCAGCTGCTCGAGATCCGTCTCGGCGTCCGACTCCCTGCGTGCCGTCATGGCCCTCACAACGTAG
Source organism: uncultured Solirubrobacterales bacterium (assembly GCA_963793415.1). GTDB lineage: Bacteria > Actinomycetota > Thermoleophilia > Solirubrobacterales > 70-9 > CAXMST01. The sequence goes on from CAWCAC010000002.1 coordinate 1,354,808, forward strand.
CGCCGTCACGGCTCGGCAGCACCATCCGCGGCGCCTTCGAGAGGCCCTCACGGAATCCCTGGCGCCAGCTCGGGTAGTGCGGGTTCCAGCCGAGATCCCGCTTCGCTTTCTCGTTCGAGGCGCCGCGGGCCTCCTGCATCATCGCCACCATCACGTCGGCGGCGCCCGGGCCGGCGGCGATCCGCGCGACGATCCGGCCCAGCCAGACGGGGACGTGCCGCGGTGGCTTGGCGCCGATCGCCGCGGCCAGCACCGGCAGCATTTCCCCGACCGGAGCCGGCTCGTCGTCGACGATGTTGTAGATGCCGGGCGCGCCGTGCTCGATCGCCGCCACCGTCGCCGTCGCGGCGTCGGTGATGTGGACCAGAGACCACCGCGCCTGGCCGTTGCCGATGATCGGCATACGCCGCTTGCGGACCATCTCGGTCTGCTCGCCGTCGGGATCGGTCGCCATCGAGGTGTTGGGCCCGTAGAAGCCGCCGTAGCGGAGCACGATGCCCTCGATTCCCTCGCCGGCGCCGACCACGGCCGCCTCGAGATGACCGACCGCCTCCAGAGCGGTACGCGCCGCCTCGGGCGGGTCCTGGTCGAGCGGCGCGTCCTCCGCCTTGACCCAGTCGCCGGTCTTCGCGTACGGCCAGCCGGCGAAGCTCTGCGCCACGAAGCGCCGCGCTCCCACCGCCCGCGCCGCCGAGAGCAGGTGGTCGGTGCCCTCGGTGCGCAGCCGGCTCGTCTCCTCGAACGTCTTTTCGAAGTTGCCGAGATCGAGGTCACCGCCCAACGCGGTGAGTTGGTGGACGATCACGTCGGGCTCGGCGCCGCCGACCGCGGCCGCGACGGACTCGGGGTCGAGCCCGTCCATGCCGCACCGCCCTGCGCGCCCATCGCCTCGATCGCAGCCAGGTTCGACCCCCGCGTCGTCCCGGTCACGTCGTACCCGCGCTCGACCAGCATCGGTACGAGCTGCCTGCCAATTGCTCCGCTTGCCCCTGCGACGAAGATCCTCATGTCTGCCTCCTTGGTGGGCTGAATGCCTTCACCAGGGGAGACGGGACAGGCGCCGTCAACGTGACAGCGACTTCTTCACGCCGCTGCGGGAGAGCAGCTAGTCAGCCCGCGGTCCCGCCCAAAGCAACGACCGACAGCGTCGTCGAAAACGCCACATCCCCACCCGTCTGGTTGCAGAGGATCCGGAACGTGTTCGGACCCGGGGAGAGCAACTGCGCGGCGTCGGTGGTGGCGGTGAGGGCGAAGCCATTGCCGTCGTCGAGTCCCCGTGGCGTCGGATCCCCGATCAGGATGCTCGGCCAAGCTCGGACTGACCCAGGCGCGCTGAGGCGGCACTCGCCCTTCGCGACCCGCTGAGCCGCTGCTGCGTGCCGGCGGCGGTGAGGAGAGCCCGGCTCGGTTCGTTCAGACCGAGCAGCACGGAGCCGCACGGCACGAACGTTGCTCGACTGCGGATCACAGGCGAAGGCGGTGCTTTCCATCTTCACGAACGGTTCGAGATCGAACGCGGCCTCGTCGATCTCGCGGCTTCCGATCGCGTTCGATTCGAGGTCGATGCCCTTCAGGGACTCGTTCTTGACGTCGCGCCCCTTCAGCGATTCGTTCTTGACCGCCCTGGAGCCGACGCTGTTCGCGTTGAGCGCAAGGGCGCTCCCTCCCAGCGCAAGAAACACCGCGACGCAAGACATCACGTTTGCGAAGGTCAGTCGCTCCCTCATCGCCCACCGAGCCTAACGCGGCCGGCCGTCCGCGTCGAGTTCATCGCGGCATCACGGTCACCTTGCGTCGCTGTGTAGTGGTCGCACCGCGATACGGCCATCCGTTCTCTGGAGTGACCTTGAGTCGGAATGTGAAGGTCACCCGCTGGGTGTAGAAGCGCCGAAAGCGATGAGCGATCTCGACCCGGCCCCGTCGCGTCGGTGCCGATCGCTTCCTTGAGCGTGATCCAGTCGTCGCCGCTCTTCACCTGAACCTCGACCAGCTTCCCACCCTTGGGAATCTGCGCGTAGTAGCGCTTCACGCGGCCGATGAAGGAGACGGATGAGCCCGCCTTGACCCGACGCTTGGAGGTGGCGAAGGTGGCAGCGCCGCGAACGTCGAAGTCGAGGCCGCCAGCCTGGTCGTCGAGGTACTTGCGGGAGCCGGCGAACTCGACCTGGACGTCGCGCGACGGTCCACCCGGCAGCAGCGATCGGTACTTCCCGGTCGCGTTCGTGACGACCGTCCGAACGCGTTTGTCGATCAGCGAACCTTCGGCGAACGTCTCGGTGATCGTCACCTCCTGATCGGGGATCGGCGTCCCCGGCCTGGTCGACGAGCCGGCCGGTCACCTCGCCTTCCGACCGAAACGGCACCATCTGATCGGTCGCTCCGTTGTCCGAGGCGAGCCTCGACGCGCGCCGGATCTTTGAGCGGGAACGTCAGGGTCATCGGCTCGCCGTCCTCGCGCTAGGCTCGTCGATCCGATGTTCCCGGCGACATCTTCGATCGAAGCCCTGAACTCGTACTCACCGGCCGGCTCGGAAATGGAGTCGACACGTGCGACTAGGTGTCCATCCCTCGAGATCCGTGGCCAGCGGCATCCAGTCCGCGGCTCCCGATGCGCCGGTACTCGACCCGACCGCCTTCCTCGAGAGAGACCGGACGTCGCGTCGGACGCGACGACACGGACGAGCTCCGGGTCTTCCGGAGCTGGTCGCGGAAATGAAGCGTGGGCGGCGTGTTGTCGACTGCGAATGATTCGTTCGTCGCAGATGAGGTTCGCTCCCGCTGCCGAAGTCACGTTGCGCACGCAAGAAGCTGATTCTCGCCATCACGAATGGCTCGATCGTTCGTGTTCGATCTGCAAGAGCTCGCGTCGTTACGGGTCGGCACAAGGCACTAGCCGTCCAGCGTCGCTCGTGCCGGCGATACTGCGAGCGCACGGGAAGGCTGTTGTCCGCTGCGACACCGCTGTCCGTTCACGAGGATCGGCGCGATAGGTGAGGCCGCCTCCGACGTCCGTCGCTTCACGCCCAAGGCCGCATCTCCCCGCACCCAGCCACCCTCGACCAAGTCCGCCGTCAACTTCCACCGTCGGTGCCACCTCGTCCCTCAGCGTCATTCGGATGTTGCGGATGGCGGTTTCGGCTTTGGCTCCTTCTTCTGTGGCGGGGCAGTTGAAGCCGGGGTTGTCGCAGATGAGGGTGGCGGTGAACTGGTCGAGGGTGCCGGCGGGGCCGGGGGCTGACCAGCTGTAAGGGGCGAAGGCGGCGGGGCCTGAGGCGCCGACGGCGAACCGGTTTCGTTCGATGCCGGCTGCGTTGGCCATGCTGAGGCGGGCTCGGTGGCCTTTCTCGGATCGAAGGCGGGCATCGAGGGCAACGCCGGTGAAGCTCGTGCCCTCGGGCGCGACGAAACGGATGCTGCCCGACTGGCCGTTGAGGGCGGTGCTCTGGGGTGCGATCCGGAGCGCGTACTCGCCGGCAGCGTTGCCGCAGATCGCGGCGCCGGCCGAGATGCCGTACGGGCCGGGGCTGGGAGAGGCCTGGGCGATCCCCTCGTTGAAGTCGTTCTGGGGTGCGGTGTGATGGCACTCGCGGACGGTGTAGGTCCCGGCCTCGGCCTCGGGGGAGAAGAGGAGCAGCAGCAGGACGCCGAGCGGGGCGGCGAAGAGGGCGATTCGTGTCGACATCGTGCCCCGGAAACCCCGAGCCGAGGAGTCGTGCCCCCTGCGACCCACTTCCGTGTTGACCGTCCCGATTTTCATGTCACTGCCCCTACTCGTTCTCCCTGGCGAGAAGCTAATCCGGCGCCTGAGCCCAGGGCAAGTGGGAACCGTTCGGATTGCCGCAAATTGCATCGTTCTGAGTGGAATCCGCGGCCGGCGACAACTCGGTGGTTTCTGGCTAGTCAGCCAGCCAGGTTCAGCACCGGGGTAGACTCCGCCGCCGGAGCGCCCGCCGCGAACAGTCACACCGCTGAAAGAGGAGAAGCCGAATGCCAGACGCCACCGAGGCCCCCGTCGCCCCCGAGCTCGACGAGGCCAAGACCCGCGCCTGCGTGATCGGCGCCGGCTCCTCCGGGATCGCGGCCGCGAAGGAGCTCCACACCCGTGGCATCCCCTTCGACTGCTTCGAGCTCGGCGACCGGGTCGGCGGCAACTGGGTCTTCCAGAACACGAACCAGATCTCGTCCTCGTACAAGAGTCTCCACATCAACACCTCGCGGGAGCGGATGGAGTTCGCCGACTACCCGATGCCGAAGAGCTATCCGGACTTTCCGCGCCATGATCACATCGCCAAGTACTTCGACGACTACGTCGACCACTTCGGCTTCCGCGACAAGATCCGCTTCGGCGTCGGCGTCGATCACGTCGCCCCGCGCGACGACGGCCGCTTCGACGTCCGGCTCACGAACGGGGAGGAGGCCGTCTACACGCACGTGCTCGTCTGCAACGGCCATCACTGGGACCCGCGCATGCCGGAGCCGCCGTTCCCGGGCTCGGAGGACTTCGAGGGCGAGCAGATCCACTCGCACGACTACAAGCTCGAGTCGCAGCTGACCGACAAGGACGTCGTCGTGCTCGGCGTCGGCAACTCGGGCATGGACATCGCCGTCGACGCCTCCTACTACGCGCGCAACACCTACCTCGCGCACCGTCGCGGCGCCCACGTGATCCCCAAGTACCTGTTCGGCAAGCCGATCGACCAGATCGGCGGCACGGAGTGGCTGCCGGGGCCGATTCGCTTCCGGATGCTGGGGCTGATGGTCCGCCTCGCGCAGGGCAAGATGGAGGACTACGGGCTGAAGAAGCCCGATCACGTCCTCGGCCACGCCCATCCGACGATCTCAGGCCGAATCCTCGACCGGCTCAGCCACGGCGCGATCATCCCGAAGCCGAACATCGCCGGCCTCGGCAAGGACACGGTCCGCTTCGACGACGGCAGCGAGGTCCACGCAGACCTCGTCGTCTACTGCACGGGCTACAAGATCACCTTCCCGTTCTTCGACGAGGACTTCGTCAGCGCCCCCGACAACCGCATCGACCTGTTCAAGTTCGTCTTCCACCCACGGGTCGACAACCTCTACTTCGTCGGTCTCGTGCAGCCGCTCGGCGCGATCATGCCGATCGCCGAGCGGCAGTCGACGCTGATCGCCGAGCACATCACCGGCGCCTACGAGCTGCCGACCCTGCCGGCGATGGAGAACGACATCTCGGTCAAGCAGCAGGCGATGCACCGCCGCTACGTCAGCTCCAAGCGGCACACGATCCAGGTCGACTTCGACGACTACATGAAGGAGCTGCGGGTCGAGCTCGAGAAGGCGGCGGCGCCTCCGGCCGCCCCCGCCTACTCGGCCGGCAGCGCCCAGTAGGCGCTGACCCGGTACGCCGTCTCGCTCCCCGGCTGGTGAGTGAGCATCAGGATGTAGTCGTTGGCGCCGTCGGTGTCGACCAGATACTCGGCCTGGAGCTGGTTGACGCCGAGTAGCTCCGCCGTCGCCGACTCGTCGGCCCTGACGTCCTCGACGATCGCCTCGCCGTAGTCGGGGTCGCTGCCGATCCGCTCGATCGAGTCCCCGTCCTGGACGAAGCCGCCTTCGGAGGCGGGTAGGGCCTCGACCGTGATCGTGTCGTTGAAGGCGGCCGGGTCGTCTGCCCGGACCGAGTCGAGGAAGGCCTGCGCGGTCGCGTCGGCGTCGATCCCCTCGTTCGGGGCGTCGAGACCGTTGTCGTCGGCGTAGATCCCGCTCGTGTGCTTGAGCTCGCCGTCAGCCTCGGAATCGAGCACCCACTGCTCGTAGGCGTGGACGCCGGGCTCGGTCGTGATGATCGCGATCCCGACCGGGCCGAACTGGGCCGTGCCGGCGATCGAGGCCTCGGCGAACGTCTTCTCCTGGAAGGAGCAGTCGCCGGTCTTCGGATCGGCGAAGCCGCTCGCATCGAGCCCGGCCTGCGAATGGCTCTCGGCGGCGATCTCATCGCAGTCACCGCTCTGCAGGGCGGCAAGGTAGGCATCGGACGCCTCCTCGATCGTGTTCGAGGGCTGCTGGGCGTCTGCGGCCGCGTCGGTTGCCGCGGCCGGCTCCTCCTCCGAGACGGGGGCCCCGGGATCTATGCACTCGAGCCCGGCGGCGTCGTTCGCCTCGGTCAGCGCGTCCAGCGCGTCGGTGGCAGCGCCGAAGAGGATCTCGTTGGCGCCGTCGGCGTCGCCGGACTCGGCGGCGCCAAGGACCTTCTCGTGCTCGGCGATCAGCTTGGCGCTGGCGTCCTGATATGCGGCCCAGGCGTCAGCGGCCTCCTCGGGGGCCTCGATCGACGCGAGCTTCGCCTGCTCCTGGTTCTCGAGCTCGACGAGCAGCTCGAACTCGGCCGCGAGCCCCTCGGCCGAGATGCCGTAGACGGGCGCACGCGAGAAGATCTCGCCCGCGGTGTCGCAGTAGGAATCGACCGCGTCGGTGAACTCCGCCTCGCTCTCGAACGGGCCGGTATCGACCTCGATCTCGGCGATCGTGGCCGGCGCCGCGGCCGTCTCAGCGGTGCTGTCGGTGTCGTCATCTGAGCCGCAGCCTGCGGCGAGTGCGGCGCTCGCGATCAACGCGAGGCCGGTGAGCCTGATCCTCAAGGTCCTGATCCCCTTTTCCCGTGTGTCCCCCCACGCCGGTCCCTGCCGGACGGGGTCCGCTCCCTGGGCGGAGGCGGCAACATACACGGCGGAGCGGCGCCTGCGCCGCCTGCCGACCGCGGCTCAGCGCTTGCCGGCGGCCTTCCGCATCTTCTCGGCGACCCGCGTGAACTGCGGCCCGTAGAGGTGGTTCGGCAGCTGCTCGTAGCCGAAGCTCGTGACCGAGTTCAGGTAGTACTGGCCCAGTGCCTTGCCGGGGATTGCCCAGCCGCCGCCGCTGGCGCCACCGAGCATGTCGCAGCCGATTCCGATCGGCTTCGGGCCGGGGCCGCGGTAGCCGGGGTCGTAGCCCGCGAACTTGTCGATGCACTCCCACATGACCTGGGTGTCGAGCTTGTTGAAGGGGTAACCGACGGCCCGGTAGCGCTTCTTCCTCGGGTTGACGTTGTAGGCGAAGCCCTGTGAGCCGACGACGGCCTCGACCTTGCCGTTCGCGTTCGGCGCCAGCTTCACCGCCGAGAAGTCGAAGTTCGAGTTGCCCTGCCGCGCCCACGACCTCTTGACGAGGACCGAGCGGGCATCGAAGCTCCCGAACGGCTCGGTGCCGCGGTTGTAGGAGGGGACGAAAGTGAGCGAGGAGGCGAAGTTGCCGCCCGGCTCCTTGACGCAGTGGCCGGCGGTGAAGACCGTGCTCTGGTTCTTCGTGTGGACGACGCTGGCCGAGCACGAGTAGGTGCCGATCCCCGGGATCTGGCCGATGACCCTGCCGTTCGTGCTGTTCGGGTAGACGTTCGGGCCGGCGACTGCGCGAGAGGTGAAGGTGCCGAACCCGGAGGCCCCGGCTCCGGCCCGGCTCGTGGCCTCGGCCGCGGCGATGTTCGGCGGCGTGTAGCCCTCGACGTAGCCGGGCTTGCCCGACGGAGCTTCACCGGTCCCGGCCGCCCCGACGGAGCTCACTCCGGCGCCCTCCGGCAGCTGCCGCGTGATCGGGTCGAGCGGCTCGGCGCTGCGGATCTGCGAGCGCGTCAGCTTGTCGCCCCCGTCGAGCTCGTGGACGATCGTGCCGCCGCCGGCAGCAAACGAGCGGGGTGCGAGGAGCAGTGCGAGCGCGAGCACCAGGACGGTCGCTGCCGCGGCTGTCGCCGCAATCGTGACCCTCGAGGTTCCCGCCTGATAGGCGGTTGACATCGCCTCAGGTTCTAGCAGAGGCCCTACGCCGGGACGGGTTCAGGCCGGGCCGGAGACGCGCGGGATCGAAGCGATCGCCGCATCGCGGCTGACGGCTCCGATCTCGTCCGGGAGCTCGGCCAGCTGCACGTTCGCGATCGGCTGCGGCTGTTCCGACAACGGTACGAAGAAGTCGTCGTAGTGGGTGGGGACGATCAGCGCCGGGTCCAGCTTGGGCAGGACCCGCTCCCAGTAGCGCTCGGTGAAGTTGCGGCCGGCGACGCCGGCGAGGAAGACATCGACACCGCCTGCGGGGATCCCCGGTGGGCGCAGGGCGTCGTCGATCAGGTCGGCGCTGCCCTGGTGGTAGAGCGTGATGCCGCCGACCGCGATCGTGATCCCCCAGACCTGACCGCAGCGGTAGGCGCCGGGACTGAGCCCGTCGAGGTGGTCGCAGGTGAGCTCGCCGTCGAAGGGGACGCGGGCGCCGAGCAGCAGGCGCGAGTGCTGCGAGGGGGTGAAGGAGACCTCGAACGGGCCGAGCTCGTAGGTTTCGTACGGCGTCACCACGACCGCCTGTTCGCGAAGCCCGTGTAGGCCCATCAGCCGGGCCAGCGACTCCGAGCCGTAGGCGTTGCAGCCGGAGCGGCGGGCGAGGGCCGGGGCGTCGACCGCGTGGTCGAAGTGCGTGTGGCCGACCAGAACTCCCTCGACGGTGTTGCCGGCCCGGGGCGCGCACCAGCGCGCGAGCAGGGCCGGGTCCGGCAGCGCCGTGCGACGGCGCAGGAGCGAGCTCAGCGGCACGCGCGAGACGTAGGGGTCGATGAACAGCTCGCTGCTCTCGTAGGTGAGGCGGTAGCCGGAGACGCCGAGCCACTCGATCCCGAGCCCGGCGGGCAGCACATCATCAACGATCCCCGAACGCGCCTCCAGCTCGGTTGCGGCTTGGGCGCTGGCCGCGTTCGACTCCTCCCGCGTCGGGATCCGACGGACCATCTCGGCGAGGTGGTGGAGGGGGGAGGCGATCGCGCAAATGTAACCGGCTCACAGATTCGGGAGTAGGCTGCGCCGATGGCCACCGCCACGGACACGAAGCCGGTTCTGATCACCCTGCCGCTCTCGCTCTTCAACGAGCTCGGGCGCTGGAGCCTCGAGTCCTGTGGGGTCGAGTACGAGGAGCGGCGGCAGGCGGCCGTCTTCCACGTCATCGCCTCACGTATTCACGGCGGCGCCGGCACCACGCCCCTGCTTCTCGCCGACGGCCAGAAGCTCAAGGCGTCGGCCGAGATCGCCGAGTGGGCCGACGCGCGGGCCCCGGACGGCGGCCACATCTATCCGCGCGAAGCCGCGGCGCGAGCGGAGGCGCAGCGCCTCGTCTCGCACCTGGCCAAAGATCTCGGCCTGGCGGCGCGCCGCATGGCCTGGGAGTTTTTCATCGACGATCCAGCCGGCGTCACACGCTTCTGGTCGGACGGTACGCCTGAGTGGCAGCAGCGACTGATGCCGATCATGATGAGAGCGAGCAAGCCCGCGGTCCGCAAGTCGATGGACCTCTCGCCCGAGGCGATCGCCGCGGCGCCGGGGCAGACGCTGGCCGTCTTCGACGAGATCGGCGAGCGGCTCTCCGACGGTCGCCCATTCCTCGGCGGTGACCGCTTCGGGATCCACGACATCGCCTTCGCGGCGATGGCCTCGCCCGCCGTCTGCCCGACCGAGGGCTACCCGGCGCCGCACTTCCAGCCCGAGGACTTCCCGCAGGTCCATGCCGATCGGATCCGCAGCTTCCGCGAGCACCCGGCCGGGCGGTTCGCGCTGCGCATGTACGCCGAACACCGCGACCCGGCGACGCCGGGCTCCTACTGAGGGCGAACGCGCGGAATCCGCCCCTATAGGGGCGGATCGGGCACGTTCGCGGCCGTGCGACTGCCCGGCGGCAGCACCGGCTCCAGCGTCGGCCGCTTCGGAGTGAGGCCGTCGCCGGAGGAGACGCCGCGCAGCCTGCGCACGATCCACGGCGCCAGGTAGCGGCCGGCCCAGACCACGTCGCCCGCTACCTGGATCGGGCGCGGGCGCGGGCGGTGTGCCGGCAGCGTCGTCTCCCAGTCGGGATCGAGCTCGATCAGGCCGAGCGACGCCGCGGCGACGTCGGCAATCCGCTCGTGGCCGACCGGGCTCGCGTGCAGGCGATCGGAGGACCAGAGGGCGGGGTGGACGATGCCGTCGTGCTCGAGGTCGATCAGGACGGCGTTCTGGCGCTCGGCAATCTCGCGGATCGTCCTGTTGAAGCCGGCGATCCGGGGCCGGAAGCGGGAGGCGCCGAGCGTCACTGAGGCGCCGATATCGGGGTAGTTCATCATCAGCACTGTCGCGCCCGACTCGCGCAGGGAGGCGACGATCGTCTCGAGGTCGTCGGCGCGGGCGTCCAGGTCGACCTCCTTGCGGAGGATGTCGTTGACGCCGCCGAGCACGCTGGCGAGATCGGGCTCCAGCTCGAGCGCGGCGCCGAGCTGTTCCTCCCGAATCTGGGGCAGCTTGCGGCCCCGGATCGCGAGGTTGGCGTAGTGGACACCCGGGTTGACGGTCGCCAGGTATTCGGCGAGACGGTCCGCCCAGCCGCGGTAGCCGACGCCGTGTGGGTGCAGGTCCATCAGGCCCTCGGTCGTCGAATCCCCGAGCGCGACGTACCGGTGGAAGACGGGCCCCCCGACCTTCTTCGCCTCATCCATAGACCCGGATTGATAACCGAATCGCCGATCAACTGTCCGCTCTGCCGCGTGGCCGCTCAAGCCCCTGCGCGGCCGACCGATCACCGGAATATGGCACTCGGGACTTCTCAGGCAAAGGCTGGCGCCGGCGCACTTCCGCCGATGGTCGCCAGGCCCTGCGGTCGCGAAGGCGCCGAGCTCGCGGCGACGCTCGCCGGCAGCACTCACCGGGACGTCCGCTTCCTCTCCGACCGACTGATTCCGCAGGCCGGCCTGAAGACGGACCTGATCGCGATCGCGCCCGCTGCGGTCTGGGTCGTGGAGGCGGGAGACCACGAGGGCGAGGCCCACGTCTGCGCCCGCCGCGATCGCCGCGAGCTCCGGATCGGCTCGGCCGATCTCAGCGATCACGTGTCCGCCCTCGGCCGCCGCATCGAGCTTGTCGCGGCCGCCGTCGCCTCGGTCGCGCCCGGCCTGCCGACGCTCGGAGCCTTCTGCTTCCCCCGGGCCGAGCTGCCCGTCTTCCGGACGCTGACGGTCGCCGGTCTGCCGATCTGCGATCTCGAGGCGCTGTCGAAGCGCCTCAACGTCCGCGGCCCGGTCGGCGAGCTCGACGTCGTCCGCTTCGCCCGCGACCTCGGCCTCCACTTCCCGGCCTGCTGAGCGCGTCGAACGCCGCTAGGCCGTTCCGAGCAAACGCGCCTTGAGCCTGGAGTGGCGGCCGGTGGCGTCGGTGTTGGCGAGGGCGCGGTGGATGGCGCGGCGGTCGCCGGCGAGGATGCAGAGCTTCTGGGCGCGGGTGACGGCGGTGTAGAGAAGGTTGCGGGAGAGCAGCTGCGGGGCGTGGGAGGAGTGGAGGCAGACGATCACGGCGGGGATCTCGAAGCCCTGGGCCTTGTGGACGGAGGCGCAGAAGCCGCCGCGCAGGTAGCGGGCCTCGTTGTACGGGATCGTCAGCAGGTCGCCGAACTCGGTCTCGAGGTAGAGCAGCCGGCGCTCCTCGTCGGCGGAGTCGATCACGAACATCGTTCCGTTCGAGATCTCGAGCTCGGGCAGCGAGCGCGTGATCAGGACCTTCTCGCCGACCGAGAGCCGGCCCTCGACGACCCGCTCGGCGGAGCCGCAGAGCTCGTCCCTCAGGCGCTCGTGCAGGGCGTCGATCCCGAGCGGGCCGCGGTACTGGGGCGCCAGCACCTGGACCTCGCGGACCGGATCGAAGCCGTACTGCTCGGGGATCCGCTCGACCGCGATCCGGACGACGTCCTCAGCCAGGGCCTGGGCGCTGGAGCGACTGTGGATGAAGAAGTCGCGGTCCTCCTCGGAAGTCGGCTCCGAGCGCGGCATCTCGCCGCGGCGGATCGAGTGAGCGGCGCCGACGATCATCGAGCGTCGGGCCTGGCGGAAGACGTGGCCGAGTCGCACGGTCGGCGCGATCCCGGCCTCGATCAGCTCGCAGAACGGCTTGCCGGGGCCGACCGGCGGCAGCTGGTCGGCGTCGCCGATCAGGACGAGGTGGGTCTCGGGGCCGATCGCGGCGATCAGGTTGCGGCAGATCTCGAGCGAGAGCATCGAGGACTCGTCGACGACGACGAGGTCGGCCTCGATCGGGTTGTCCTCGTCGCGGCCGGGGAAGTCGCCGGGGATCCACTCCAGCGCCTTGTGGATCGTCTGCGCGTGGAAGCCCCCCGTCGCCTGCGTCAGCCGTCGCGCCGCCCGCCCGGTCGGCGCCATCAGCAGCAGCTTCAGCTTGCGCGACTCGGCCAGCTCGGCGACCGAGTGGGTCAGGTGCGTCTTGCCGGTGCCGGGGCCGCCGGTGACGACCGACAGGCGCCGGGTCAGCGCGTTGGTGACGCCGTCGCGCTGCTCCGGCGTCAGCTCGACCAGCTCGGAGGGCAGGGCCGGCTTCGTCCAGGCCGCGTTCGAGCGCGCCATGCTCGCCATCGTCGCCCCGAGCCAGCGCTCGGCCTCGTAGGTCCAGTCGCGGTAGATCAGGGTCCCGTCGACGGTGATCCCGGGGGTCGAGGTGACCTGGCCGATCGAGGGCTCGACCCCCTCGCCGAGCAGCGTCCGCATCGCCGCGATCAGCTCCGTCAGCGGCAGATGCGTATGGCCATGCTGCTCGGCCTCGGCCAGGGCGTGCAGGGCAGCGGCCTGCTGGCGGGAGCCGGACTGCGGGTCGGTCCCGAGCCCGAGTGCAAAGCGGTCGGCGCTGGCGAAGCCGATGCCGTGCAGCGCGGTCAGCGAGTACGGGTCGGCGCTGATCGCCTCGACCGCGCCCTCGCCGTGGACGCCGACGAGCTCGCCGGTGAACCGGGCCAGGCCGTATGGCGCGAGCAGCGAGTAGAGGCGCCGCTGGCTTCGCCGCTCGACCCACGCCTCAGCCGCCTCGCGGGCTTTGACCGGTCCGACGCCCGAGAGCTCCCGAAAGGCGGCCTCCGGGTCACGGTCGATCGCCTCGAAGACCTCCTCGCCGTAGGTCTCGACCAGCTGCGAGGCGCGGCTGGCGCCGATCGCGGGGATCGTCTTCAGGTACTGGCGCGCCCCCTCGGCCCCGGCCGGGTCGATCGGCTCGGCCTCGCTGGCGCGGATCTGGAGGCCATGGCTGACGTGGTCCTCGTAGCGGCCCGCGATCCGCGCTCGCGCCCCCTCGTCGAGGTGGCCGAGCGGGCCGACGACGGCGACCGGCGAGCCGTCCTCGAGCGAGGCCTCGACGACCGCGAAGCCGCCGTCCTCGGAGGCCCAGCGCACGTTCTCGATCCGGACCTCGCCCTCGAAGTCGTCGCCCGGAACGGGGTGGGGGAGAAGCGATGGCGTCGGCTCGCTCATCGTCGTCAGTCTGCGGCCTCGGGCCGCGGCTCGGGGGCCGAGCGCCGCAGATAGCGGTCGAATTGGGGCACGGTGAAGGCCGCGAGGCCGTGGCCGGGTGTGTAGAGCAGGCCCTTGTCGATCAGCCGGGAGCGGGTCGGGCCGAGCTGCTGGGAGGTGCGGCCGAGCTGCTCGGCGACCGCCATCGCCCGCTGCGGCTCCGGCCCGAGCTCGGCCATCGCCCGCAGGTAGCGCAGCTCGAGCTCGGTGGTGCGCTCGATCCGGACCCGGAAGAAGCTGCCGTCGAGCTTCGCCTCGACCGCGTCGCGCGCCGCGAGCACGTCCTCGAGCGTCACCGGCGGCTCGGCCGTCATGTCCCAGATCGCCTTGCCGTACTCCTGGATGAAGTACGGGTAGCCGTCGCTGAACTCGATCACCGCGGCAGCTGCCTCGGGCGTGATCGCGACGCCCTCGCGCTCGGCCGGCGCGACGAGCGCCTCGACGGCGACGTCGTGCGGGAGCCGGCCGATCACCGGGAACTTGAACAGCCGCTCCGCGTAGCTCTTCGCCTCGCCGGCGAGTCGCGGCAACTGCGGCAGCCCGGCGGCAACGAGCGTCACCGGCAGCTGCCGCTGGACGGTCTTGTGGAGAGCGGCGATCAACGCCTCGAGCTCGGCCGAGTCGAGGAACTGGACCTCGTCGAGGACGAAGACGACGCCGGTGTCATGCTCGGCCGCCGCTTCGCCGAGAGCAACGATCAGGTCGGTGAGGTCGTCGGGCAGCCAGCCGCTGTCGGCGAGCCCCTCCGCCGCCTCGACGTCGATGCCGCCGCTCACCGTCCCCTCGCTGTTGACCGTGAGCTGGAACGAGCGCAGCACGGCGGCCGCTCGCTTCGCGCGCTTGCGCCAGCGGGTTCGTGGCGCGATCTGCAGTAGCGCCCGGCGCACGAGGTGGGCGATGCGGCCGCTGAAGTCGGTGTGCTTGGTGATCTCGGCGTCGACGGTGGTCCAGCCGAGCTCGCGGGCCCGCGCCTCGAACGCGTTGAGCAGGACCGTCTTGCCGACGCCGCGCAGGCCGGTGACGATCATCGACTGCTCGGCGTGGCCGCGGCGCAGCCGCTCGAGCAGGACGTCGAAGCTCTCGAGCAGGTCGTCGCGGCCGACGAGCACCGGCGGCCGGGCCCCGGCATTCGGGGTGTAGGGGTTCTCCTGCGGTCTGATGCGACGACGTTAGCGAGTTGATCGGCAGTTATCGAGAACGGATAAACACGGAATACACGCGAAACGGAGACGAGAGGCGCCCGTGACGCGCCGCGCTCGCTTCCAGGGTGTGGAAAACCGCCCGCGACCGGCGCGCGGCTGCTCTACCCTGCGAGCCGATGCCGGTTGGGTCCAGAACGGAGGCGTCGCTGCTGAAGTCCGCGCAGGGCGGAGACGAGGCTGCGTTCGCGGAGCTCGTCGAGCCCTACCGCGGCGAGCTCGGCGCCCACTGCTACCGGATGCTCGGCTCCCATCAGGACGCCGAGGACGTGCTCCAGGAGACGATGCTGCGCGCCTGGCGGGCGCTCGACCGCTTCGAGGGCCGCAGCTCGCTGCGCTCCTGGCTCTACACGATCGCCACCAACACCTCGCTGAACGCGATCGAGAAGCGGCCCAAGCGCGTGCACCCGGTCGACTACGGGCCGCGCTCGCAGGCCGACGGCGACGGCCCGCCCGGGATGCCGGTCGTCGAGTCGGTCTGGATCGAGCCCTACCCGGACGAGATGATCGGCCTCGAGGACCGCAGCCTCGGGCCGGAGGCCCGCTTCGAGCAGCGCGAGGCGGTCGAGCTCGCCTTCGTCGCCGCGCTCCAGCTGCTGCCTCCGAACCAGCGCGCGGCGCTGATCCTGCGTGAGGTGCTCGGCTACTCGGCGAAGGAGGTCGCGGCGACGCTCGACACCTCGGTCGCCTCCGTCAACAGCGCCCTGCAGCGCGCCCGCGCGACGATCGAGGCCAAGCTGCCCGAGCAGACCCAGCAGGCGACCGTCCGCGAGCTCGGCGACGACGGCGTCAAGGACGTGATCGACGCCTACGTCGAGGCCTGGGACCGGCAGGACATCGACGGCGTCGTCGCGATGCTGACCGAGGACGCGACCTTCTCGATGCCGCCGCTCGCCACCTGGTACGGCGGCGCCGGCGGCCCCGAGGAACTGACCGCGTTCATGAAGGTCGGGCCGCTCAGCGGCGAGTGGGACTGGATCCACCGGCTGACCACCGCCAACGGACAGCCGGCGCTCGCCTTCTACGCCTGGAGCGAGCAGGAGGGCGCCTACCTGCCGTTCGCGCTCAACGTGCTCAGCTTCCGCGGTGAGAAGGTCGCCGACGTCACCTGCTTCATCTGCCGCTCGACCGAGAGCGACGACCCCGATGCCTACCTGCGCTTCCCGGAGGAGCCGGTCGACCCGCTCGCTTACGACAAGTTCTTCGGCCGCTTCGGAATGCCGGAGCGGATCGAGCGCGGGGCCTGAACTCGGGCCGCCGCGCGCGCCCGCGCAGGCCAGGAACCTAGGGGCCCGGCGTGTCGTTGGCGATGCTCGCCGCGAGCCCGTCGGCGAGCTCCTGCTTCTCGGTGTCGGAGAGCCGGGCGCTCGAGTGCATGATCTTGTACTGGAGCGGCGGCATCTCGCCCTCGGTGATGGCCTCGCCGACTTCACCTGCCTCCTGCTCGGCTCGGTCCCACTCGGAGACGTTGAGGATCCCGCGACCTTCCTCGACGTCGCGCTGGACGAGCCAGGAGAACGGGGCGACATAGCTGTCGGCCGGCCACGAGGTCAGGTTCGAGTGACAGTCGCCGCAGGCGTCGCTGAAGAGCTGCTCGGTGCGGGGGCTGTCGAAGGTAAGCGCCTTGGTCACGGGCGGGTTGTCGTGGGCGTGCCCGTAGGGGACGAACTGGATCAGGACGAAGGCGACGACGAGCCCGAGTAGGCCCTTCTTCCACCACGACCAGTTCTTGATTCGGCTCACGACGCGGAATCTTCGGAGTGCATGGCCGAACTCTCCCAGCAGATCGGCGAGGGTTCCTCGGTAGTTGTCCGGAATTCCCCTGCGGTTGAGAGGAAGCCGGCAGGGCGCTCAGTCGGCCCGGCGGGCCGCGACCGCTGCCATCGCGACCGGCGGCGTCGTCTCGACGGTCTCGGCGAAGGGCGCAAATCCGCGCGTCTCGAGCATCTCCCGCAGGCCGGCGGCCGACGCTCGCGCCTCGCCCTCGGTCCAGGACGGCGGCTGCCAGAACAGGTGCAGCGAGCCCTCGGGGGCGAGCGCGTCGCGGGCGACGGCGAGGAAGCGATCGGCACTGGCGGGGCGCCAGAAGTCGGCGACGTTGATCGCGAAGATCCGGTCGAAGGCGCCGCGGGGGAGTCCGGTCGCGTCGAAGCTGCCCTCGACGAGGCTGATCGCGCCGGCCTCTATTGCCTCGCGGTTGCGCCTGCCGGCCGCCTCGATCATCTTCC
Source organism: uncultured Solirubrobacterales bacterium (assembly GCA_963793415.1). Classification (GTDB taxonomy): domain Bacteria; phylum Actinomycetota; class Thermoleophilia; order Solirubrobacterales; family 70-9; genus CAXMST01. The sequence goes on from CAWCAC010000002.1 coordinate 1,371,586, forward strand.
GGGAGCGGTCGATGCCGGTCACGTGCCCGTCGGGGCCGATCCGCTCGGCGACGAGCGTCAGCGCGACGCCGTGGCCGCAGCCGACCTCGAGCACACGCTCGCCTGGGGCCGGGTCGAGCACCGCGATCGCGCCTCGGAGGCGCGCCGAAGCCCTGCTGCCAACTGCGTCTGCCATTCTGCTCGGGTCCTCGCGGGAATCTACGGACCCCCAGCGACTCTCGTGGTGCGGCTCTCTCTACACCGCCCGACCGGATAACCGTCTTGTGGGGACAGGCGTTGCGCGGCACCCTCTCTGGCGCGGCATCGGACCGATTAGTTCGCGGGGGCGGCGCGGTCAGAAGAGGAAACGCAGGCACCGCACCGACCTACCCCAGGAGCCAGGAAAAGCATGCAGACCGAACCCAGCCACTACTCAGTTCAGAGCGGCGAGCCGCCGCTCGCGGAGCGATCCGCCTGGATCGCCCTCTACGTGCTCTGCGCGGGCATGCTGATGATCGTCCTCGACGTGACCGTGACCAACGTTGCCCTGCCGACGATCCAGGACGATCTCGGCTTCAGCCAGTCCAGCCTCGCCTGGGTCGTCAACGGCTACCTGATCACCTTCGGCGGCCTGTTGTTGCTCTCCGGCCGTCTCGGCGATCTGCTCGGCCGCCGCCGCGTCTTCCTCACCGGCCTCGCGATCTTCACCGTGGCCTCGCTCTTGTGCGGCTTCTCGAACAGCCAGGAGATGCTCGTCGGAGCCCGCTTCATCCAGGGCATCGGCGGCGCCCTCGCCTCGGCGGTGACCCTGGGAATGATCGTGACGATGTTCCAGCACCCGCGCGAGCAGGCGAAGGCGATCGGCGTCTACGGCTTCGTCGCCTCGGCCGGCGGCACGATCGGCCTGCTGCTCGGGGGCGTGCTCACCGAGGCGATCTCCTGGCACTGGATCTTCTTCATCAATGTCCCGATCGGGATCGCCACGGCGCTGTTCGCGATGCGCCTGGTCGAGAACGACGAGGGGATCGGATTCGGCGAGGGCGGCGCCGATGTCCCCGGCGCGGTCCTGATCGTCACCTCGCTGATGATCGGCGTCTACACGATCGTCAAGCCTGCGGCCGAGCTCGGCTGGGCAGACCCGCAGACGCTGGCGCTCGGCGCCGTCTCGCTCGCTTTGCTCGGTGGCTTTCTGCTGCGTGAGTCGAAGGTCCGCAACCCGCTGATCCCGCTCGCGATCTTCCGCTCGCGCAACGTCTCCGGCTCGAACGTCGTCCAGGCGCTGCTCGTCGCCGGCATGTTCGCCCTCTTCTTCATGGGCGCCCTCTATCTGCAGCGAGGTGCTCGGCTACGACGCGCTCGACGTCGGCCTCGCCTTCCTGCCGACGACGTTGATCATGGGCACGCTCTCGCTGCGCTACGCCGAGACCCTGATCACCAGGTTCGGCGCCCGCCGCGTGCTGCTCGTCGGCATGACGTTCGTCGCGGTCGGGCTCGCGATGTGGGTGCGGGTGCCGGTCGACGGCGAGTATTGGACAGACGTCTTCCCGAACCTGATCGTCCTAGCGATCGGGATCGGCTCGAGTTTCCCGGCGCTGATGACGCTGGCGATGTCCGGCGCCACCCAGGAGGACGCGGGGCTCGCCTCGGGCCTGGTCAACACCTCCGCCCAGGTCGGCGGCGCGCTCGGGCTCGCGGTCCTGGCGACGCTCTCGGCGACGCGGACCGACGACTTGCTCGCCTCGGGCGACTCGCAGGCGGAGGCGCTGGTCGGCGGCTATCACCTCGCCTTCGGGATCGGGGCGGCGCTCGTCGTCGTCGCGCTGCTGATCGGGATCGTCGTGCTCGAGAAGGAGGCCGATGCCCAGGCGCACGCGGTCGAGGTGCTCGACAGCGACGGCGCCCCCGCGCGAGCGCCGGGCGAGCCTGAACCGGCCTACTCCGAGAGCTGAGCCGGAAGTCGAGTCGGGCCTCCGGGTAGGCTCGGGCCCGACTCGGATCCCGACGACCAGGAGGCAGCAGAATGGGCTACGCGATCGCGCGCGTGAAGATCGGCGAGCTGGACCAGTTCCTCGAGACCTTCGGCGGGGCCGGCAAGCAGAAGCGCGCCGAGCACGGTTGCCGCGGAGTCAAGGTCCACCAGAGCACCGAGGACCCGACCGAGCTGGTCAACGTCTTCGACTGGGACCGGGCCGACGTCGAGGCCTTCATGGCCGACCCCGAAGTCAAGGGAATCATGGAGTCGGCCGGCCTGCAGGGCCCGCCGGACTTCACCTTCGTCGAGCGGGTCGCCGAGTTCGAGAGCTGATCGGCCTCGCCCGGCGGCGCGACAGCAGCGGCGGAAAACTGCGGTCGTCGGAGACGGGCTGCGGGCCTAGCCTCGAGAACGTGACGACCACCCACCCGATGTCGCGCGCCGATGCGGCCTGGCTCCACATGGACCAGCCGACCAACCTGATGGTGATCACGGGCGCACTCTGGTTCGATCAGCCCGTCGACTGGAAGCGGGCGCGGGAGGTGTTGCGCACGCGGCTCGTCGATCCGTTCCCCAGGTTCCGCCAGCGCGTGGTCGAAAGCTCGGTGCCACTCTCAGGCCCGCACTGGGAGGACGATGAGACCTTCGACATCGATCTCCACATCCACAAGGTCGCCCTGCCGGCGCCGGGCGATCAGGCGGCGCTCGAGGAGCTGATTGCCGACCTGATGGCCGAGCCTCTCGATCCCTCCAAGCCGCTGTGGCAGTTCCACTTCGTCGAGGGCTTCGGAGACGGAGCCGCCGTCGTCACCCGCATGCACCACTGCATCGCCGACGGGATCGCGCTCGCGCGGGTCCTGCTCTCGCTCACTGATGAGGATCCGGGCGACATCGGTGTCGCGGCGCCGGTCGAGGAAGGGCATGGAAACGGCAGCCCGCTCGGCGCGCTGCTCTCGCCGATCGGGAAGGGGCTCTCGCTGGCACGCGGCGCGGCGGGCGCGGTCGTCCACGAGGCGATCGAGGTTGCACAGCATCCCTCCGGTCTCGTTGACCTCGCCGCAACTGCCCGGGAGGACGCGGAGGTCCTCGCCCGTCAGCTGGTCGGCGCCCCCGATCCCGCCTCGCCCCTGAAGGGCCCGCTCGGCGTTGCGCAGCGGGCGACCTGGTCGCGGCCGCTTCCGCTCGCGCCCGTCAAGGACGCGGGCCACACCGCCGGGGCGACTGTCAACGACGTCATCGTCACCGCGCTCAGCGGCGCGCTCCGTACGCACCTCGCCGAGCAGGGCGCGGCTCTCGAGGAGATCACCGCCTTCGTCCCCTTCAATCTGCGGCCGCTCGACCAGCCGTTGCCGGCGGAGCTCGGCAACCGCTTCGGCCTCGTCTTCCTGCGGCTGCCGCTCGGGATCGCCGACGGAGCCGAGCGCCTCGCCGAGGTCCACGAGCGGATGCAGGCGATCAAGGACTCGGCCGAGGGGCCGATCTCATACGGCCTGCTCGAGACGATCGGGCGCACCCCGCCTCCGGTCGAGCACCGGATCGTCGAGCTCTTCACAGGCCGCGCGACCGCCGTCGTCACCAACGTCCCCGGCCCGCAGCGGACGGTCTACTTCGCCGGCTCGCCGGTCCGGGGCGTGCTCGCCTGGGCGCCGCGGTCGGGAAGCGTCGGCATGAGTGTCTCGATCTTCAGCTACGCCGGCAACATCCTCGTCGGCTTGATGGTCGACGCGGGCCTCGTCCCCGACCCAGGCTCGATCATCGCCCACTTCGAGGAGGAGATGGAGGCGCTGGTACCTGGCATCTGAAGAGTTCGAGCTGCCCACTTCGATTGAGGCGAGGCGGCTCGAGCCCTCACCGGTTGACATACTCGGCCCGTGGCACGGAAGGCTGCTGGGGCCGATCTGTCGGCGAACGAGGCACGCATGGCCTGGATCTTCGGGTCCTCGCGGAGCGGTTCGAGCTGGCTGACGAGAATGCTCGGTGAGCTCGGTGCGGTCACGATCGACGATCCACACCTCGGCCATCACCTCGGCGTCTGGCGCCCCGTCGCGCTCGCCTGGGCGACGGCCGAGGGCAGCGCGCCGCCGCTGACGACGCTGAACCGGATCAAGCGCGACAGACAGAGCTACTTCTTCAGCGAGCGCTACCGCGAGGCCTGGGAGCCGGCGCTCCGCCAGCTGATCCTCACGCGGTTTCAGGCGGAGGTCGACGAGGCCGTCGACGCGGGCGCCGACCCCGCCTCCCTGGTCGTGATCAAGGAGCCGGGATCGCACGTCGCCGACGAGCTGCTGCGGCTCTTCCCCCGCTCGGGCATGGTCTTCCTCCTCCGCGACGGCCGCGACGTCGTCGACTCCTGGCTCGCCGCCTACCGGCCCGGGTCGTGGGCGCAGTCGGAGGGCGCCTACCCGCTCTCGGCGGCCGGCCGGCTGGCGATGATCCGCTGGCAGGCGGCGGTCTGGTCGTTCCGGACCGAGGTCGTCAGCGAGGCCTACGAGCGGCACCAGGGCGCCAAGGTGATGGTCCGCTACGAGCAGCTGCTCGCCGACCCGGCCGCCGAGGTTGGGCGGATCGCGTCGGCGCTCGGCTTCGACGCCTCGAGCGCCGATGTCGAGCGGGTCGTCGGTCGTCACCACTTCAACGCCGTACCCGAGAACGAGCGCGGGCCGCTGCATGCGGTACGCGCCGGCGTCACCGGCGGCTGGCGGCAGAACCTCGACGCGGCCGAGCAGGAGGCGCTGATCGAGGCGCTGCAGCCGATGCTCTCCCGGCTCGGTTTCGAGAACGAGGGCGAGGGCTACCCCGAGCCGCTTTCCACGGCTGGTTGACGGGATGGCGATCGAGCGACTGACCAAGACTGCGGCGAGATTCCTCGCCAAGGAGACCGTGCCCGGCTCCTGGCACATCGGCGGCCTGCTGCTGATCGAGGCGCCGGCGTCCGGCACGCCGATCACGCTCGATGCGATCCGCGCCCACGCCGCCGCCCGCCTCGGCGCCGATCCACGCCTGCGTCAGCGGGTCCTGTTCCCGCGCCGTGGACTCGGACGGCCGCTCTGGGCCGACGATCACGACTTCGCGCTCGAGCGCCATGTCGCTCAGGCCGAGACCGCCGGCCCGCTCGACGAGGCCGGCCTGCGCGACGTGGTCGGCGAGGTGATCTCGGCCCCGCTCGATATCGAGCATCCGCTCTGGTCGGTGACTTTGATCTCACCGCTCGAGGATGGCGGCGCCGCGATCGTCGGACGCTTCCACCACTCGATCGCGGACGGGATGAAGGGGGTGATGTTGGCCGCGGCGCTGCTCTTCGACGCCGACCCGACGGCCGAGGCCGGCGACCCGTTCGAGTGGACGCCAGAGCCGCCTCCGGGCGAGCGCGAGCTGCTCGCCGACGAGCTCCGCCTCCAGGGCGAGCGCGCTCGCCATGCCGCCGCGGGCGCGGCCCGGGCGATCCCGCATGCGGCCGAGAGCCTCCGCGGCGCCGGCGCCGGCTCGCTCGGATCAGCCTTCGAGACCGTGCGCCGGGCGCCCGGCACGTTGCGCCGGCAGTGGTTCGGCGCCGACGCGCCGGCCTCGCCGCTCGAGGGCGAGCTCGGCCAGCGCCGCGTCGTCGCCCTCGCCGGCAGCGCCCTCGACGACGTCAAGAAGCTGGAGACGGCTTTCGGCGAGAAGGTGACCGTCAACGACGTCTGTCTCAGCGCCGTCGCCGGCGGGCTCGCGGCCTGGATGCTCGCCGAGGGCGACGAGCTTGAGGACATCGTCGTCAAGTGTCCGGTTGTCCCGCACAAGCAGGAGGGCGGCGTCGCCCAGCGCACCGGTCGCGGCTCGATCGAGCTCGTGCCGCTGCCGGTCACGCTCGACGACCCGGTCGAGCGGCTGCTCGAGGTGGGTCGTCGCACCCACGACAGCCTGCGTCAGGCCGACGTCGAGGAGACGCGCTCGATCGAGGCCGCTCTCGACCACCTGCCACACATGCTCGCCGCGGTCGCCGAGAACCAGCTCGCCTCGCCCTCGCACTACAACGTCGCCGTCACCAACGTGCCCGGGCCGCCGAGCCCGTTCTACGTCGCCGGCGGCCGGGTGACGACGGCGACGCCGCTGCCACACCTGTTCGGCTCGCACCTGCTCCACGTCGGTGTGCTCTCGCTCTCGGGAACGCTGACGATCGGCTTCGTCGCCGACCCCGAGCACCTGCCCGAGCCGGAGCTGCTCGCGGCGGCGGCCGAGCGGGAGATCAGCGCGCTGCTCGCGCGGGCATGAGCACCAGCAGCGCCGCCAGCGCTGCAACGACGAACCCGGCGCCGACCAGCAGCGCCGGCTCCATCGCCTTCGCGAGCCCCTCGGAGGCGTTGGAGACGAGGATCCCGCTCAGCGCCGCAAGGCCGATCGAGCCGCCGATCTGACGGCAGGTGCCGAGCAGGCCGCTGGCCGCGGCGCGCTGCTCGGTCCCGACCAGGTTCATCACCGCGACCGTCATCGGCGACTGGGCGACCGAGAGCGAGAGGCCGAACAGGAGCAGGCCGGGCAGCAGCGGTAGGTACTCGCCGCCGCCGATCGTCAGCGCCAGCCAGACGAGGCCGGCGATCGCGCCCACGCAGCCGAGCAGGCCCGGCAGTCGGGCGCCGGCGCGGTCGGTGATCCGGCCGCCGAGGATCGAGCCGACGAGCAGCATCAGCGTCGCCGGTAACAGCACGAAGCCGGCCTTCGCGGGGGAGAAGCCGAGCGCCTGCTGCATGTAGTCGGCGAGGTAGATTGCGCCCCAGACGACGACCGCCTGGGTCAGGGCGATCACCAGCAGCGCCGCGACGATCGGTTTGACCCGGAACAGGGCGAGGTCGAGCAGCGGCTCCGCCCGGCGGCGCTCGAATACGACAAAGGCGGCGATCAGCACCGCGCCGGCGGCGAGCAGCGGCAGCGCCCACTGGTGCAGGCCGCCGATCAGGACGGCGAGTGCGATCGCCAGCAGCGCCGTCCCGGCGAGGTCGATCCGGGGCCGGCGCTCGCCCGGCGCGGGCTGCCGGCGGGCCGGCATCGAGCGCACCAGCCCGAGCATCGTCGGTGCGATCGCGAGCGCGATCAGCGGGTTGATCCAGAAGATCCAGCGCCAGGAGAGCAACTCGGTCAGGGCGCCACCGAGCAGCGGCCCGAGCGAGAGGGCGAGCCCGGCGACACCCCAGTACACGCCGAGCGCCTTGCCGCGGTGCTCCTCCGGGTAAGCGTCGCTGACGATCGCGACAGTCGACGAGGTCAGCATCGCCGCGCCGGCGCCCTGCACGATCCGTGAGGCGATCAGCCACTCCGGCGACTGCGCTGCGCCGGAGAGGATCGAGCCGCCGATGAAGACGCTCATCGCCAGCGCCGCACCGCGCGGGTGGCCCATGATGTCGCTGAGTCGTCCACCGGCGATCGCCAGCGAGGCGACCGCCAGCAGGTAGCCGTTGACGACCCACTGGAACTGGGCCGAGTCGAGGCCGAGGTCGGCGCGGATGCTGGGCAGCGCCACCGCGACCACGGTCTGGTCGATGAAGACCATCGCCAGCGAGGCCGTCATCGCGACGAGCACCGCGCGCGGCGAGGGGCCCTTGCGGGGCTCCGCGTCGCTCATCCCTCGTACTCCTTCCACCAGAGCTCCTCCAGCTCCTCGTAGCCTCGCTCGCGCTCGGTATCCGAGGCGGGCCACCAGGGTTTGTGGCCGATGAAGTGCAGGACCCGCAGGCGCGGGCGCAGCGCCGCCCACAGTTCCGGGTGGTGGACGAGCAGCCGCTTGGAGACGTTGAAGGCGGGATCGAGCCGCTGCCAGCGATCGCGATAGGCGAGGTTGAGCAGGCCCTGGTCGCTGGGGTGGCGCTCGAGCCAGCGCGGGTCGGAGCGGTCTGTGGCCCAGTAGTCGTCGCCGAGGCTCTCGATCAGATCGAGCAGCTCGCGCTCGGTCGCCGGCGAGGGGGCGATCGACATGACGCCGGCGTTGAAGAGCTCGTCGCTGAGGCGGATCCCGTAGTCGGGGCAGGCTGCGAGCGGGCCCTCGATCTCGAGCAACTCGTCGACGGGGCCGAGCACGATCGTGTCCGCGTCGAGGTAGCCGAGTCGCTCGAATCCCTCCCAGCCGATCAGCCGCAGCTTCGTCAGCGAGGGCGCCCACTCCGGGTCGGCGAACGACGCCTTCAGTGGCTCGACTGCGCGCATCTCGACGCCGATCCGCTCGAGCTCGGTGCGGTCGCCGGCCTCGATCCCGAGGTCGACGCAGATCAGTTGCCGGTCGCTTTGGCGGGCCAGGCTGCGGGCGAGCGCGACGGCGCCCTTGCCGAACCGCGAGTCGGCGATCGTCACGAAGGCGCGCTGCCCGGTCACGCCCACCAGCCTGCCATAAGCTCTCCGGCCCGATGCGCCTGCCGGAAGGATTTCCACCCGTAGACGGCTTCCTTTGCTCGCACCCCAAGTGCGGGCGCACCTGGATCCGCTTCGCGCTCGCCCGCTACATGAGCCACGCGCTCGAGCTCGACGTCGAGATCGACCTCAACACGATGTGGCGGGTGCTGCCGAACTTCGACGCCACCTACCCGCAGCCGGGCCGCGACATCCACAGCTACGCCTACGCCGACGACCCCGCGGTGCCGCTGATCATCTCCACGCACCTTCCCTACGAGGAGGGGCTGTTCGGGCAGGCGCCGGTCGTCTTCCTCGTCCGCTCCCCCTACGACGTCGTCGTCTCCAACTTCTTCCAGCGGACGAAGACGCAGGTCGACTACCACGGCGAGATCAAGCAGTTCATCGCCGACCCCGAGGTCGGGATTCCGGGCCTGATCGACTACTGGAATGGCTGGGCGCCACGACTCGCCGACCACAGTGACCTGACCCTCTCCTACGAGGCGCTGCGCGCCGACGCTCGCCCCGGGTTCGCGGCGATCTGCCGCCGCTTCCGGCTCCCGGTCGAAGCCGACCTGATCGCCGACGCGCTCGACTACGCCTCGGTCGAGAACATGCGCCGGATCGAGCTCGAGCGCGGGATCGTCAACCTCACGTACGACACCGCCGACCCCGAGGCGCTGCGTGTTCGCCGTGCCGTCGTCGGCGGCTTCCGCGACTACCTCGAAGCCGACGACATCGAGTACGTGCGCTCGCAGTGCGAGCAGCGGCTCAGCCCCGAGGCCCGGGCGCTGCTCTCCGGCCACGGGCTCGAGCCCTGGCGCGAGCCGGCGCTCAGCGGCTGACGATCTCGCAGATCCGCGCGATCCGGTCCTTGTGCGACTCGACCTGGCGCTGGGCGACGAGCCGCACCTTGCGCCGGTGCTCGGGGCCGGCGGCGTCGAGGTGGGAGTGATCGTCGCCGAGCAGCGGCTGCATGCGGATGTAGTGATCGTCGCCGAGCAGGTGCCGCAGCTGGTAGTCGATCGCCTGGTTGACGCCGTCGTTGGTGATGTCGAGCAGCGGTCGCGCCCAGTGCGCGAGGCCCCATTCCTTCGCCTCCTCGTAGCGGATCTGATGGGTGACCTGGCCGGTGCCGAGCGAGAGCACGAAGATCTCGCCCTCGGGGTGGTTCTTGCGGGCCTCCGCATAGGCGGAGACGGCCGGATTGTTGAGGAAGACGCCGCCGTCGACGACGGCGAGGTAGTCGCCCTGGTCGCCGATCTCGATTCGCGTCGGCGGGAAGAAGGTTGGCGCCGAGGTCGCGGCCCGGGCGGCGAGCCACATCGGCAGGTCGAAGTCGGGGTTGCGCTGCGCCTTGGCGCTCTTGAAGAAGACCGGCCGCCGATTCTCGATCGCATAGGCCGCGACGATCACGTTGGTCAGCGCCGAGCTCAGCATCTCCTCGCCGACCATCGCCTTCGCCGCCTCCTCCAGCCCGGCCGGGTTGTACTTGCTCGCGACCAGCCCGCCGGCGGCCTTGATCAGGTGGGCGCGCGAGGAGTGGAAGATCGTCGGCGCCGAGTTCTCGGCGATTCCGATCATCTCGTGCGCGGTGTTGCGGGGGCGGCTCGGATCCTCGGGGTCGGGAGCGCTGAGGCCGAGCGCGAGCAGGCCGCCGGCGGAGGTACCGGCGATCAGGTCGAAGAGCTCGCAGATCGGCTTGCCCGTCTCGCGCTCGATCTTCTCGAGCACCATGTTCGGGATCACCCCGCGCGTGCCACCGCCGTCGATCGAGAGAACCCGGAACCGCTCAGCCATCGCCCGCAGGGTAACGAGGGACGGTGGCTTCGACCGGCCCTACGCCGCCCCTGGCGTCTCAGCCAGCCCGCTCTCCCGGCCCTTCTTGCCGAACACCTTGACCAGGACGACGGCGGTCGCGATCAGCACGGTCCAGCTGAAGAGCCCCTGGAAGCTGGCGCCGGCCGGGACCCTGTCGATCGCCTCGACCGGCGACGTGTTGAGGAAGGTGCTCATGTCCCAGAGGCCGTGCAGCAGCATCGGCTGCGGGCAGCGAGGCGGCTTCCATCGGGATCCTCGTTTCGGGGCGGGGGAGGGACTCGCGGCGGAAGCCGCTTTCCGGAGACTATTTGCTTATACAACCGGGTGTCAGCCTGCGGGAGCCGTCTCCGGCTCAGTGCTGCCGGCGTCGCCGGCGCCCTCGGCGTCCATCGGGTCGCCCATCGCGACGAAGTCGCTGCGCCGGATCGAGATCCAGCCGAGGATGCCGCCGACGCCGGCGACGACGGCGCCGATCAGGAGGATCTCGTTGAAGGCGAAGGTGAAGGCCGACTCGGCGGTCGCGAGGGCCTGGTCCTGAAGCGCGGGCTGCGCCTGCGCGACGGCCTGGTCGATCGCCCCCGCCGCGGTCGCATCGGCGAATTCGTCCCGGGAGGCAGCGGGGATCGAGTCGAGGTGGTTGAGGATCTGGGCCTGGAAGATCGCGCCGAGCGCGGCGACTCCGGTCGAGATCCCGACCTGGCGGAAGGTCGAGTTGATCCCCGAGGCCATGCCCGCGCGGGCCGGCTCCACGACTCCGAGCGCGACCTCGGCGATCAGCGGGTTGGTCATGCCGACGCCGATGCCGGCGACGATGAAGCCGGGCAGCAGCGTCGTCCACTCGTCGCCGGGCTCGACGCCGCGCATCAGCAAGAGGCCGCCGGCGACGAGCAGCAGGCCGACGCCCATCAGCCGCTGGACGGGGATCCGGTGCGAGAGGTTGGCCGAGATCGGCGCGACCAGGAATGAGAGCAGGCTCAGGGGCAGGAAGCAGGCGCCCGCCTGTAGCGGCGTCAGCCCGACGACGTCCTGGAGGTAGAGCGTCAGGTAGAGGAAGAGCGAGAACATCGTCGCCGACAGTGACCAGGCGACGATCGAGGCGCCGCGGAAGGAGCTGACCCGGAACAGCGACAGGTCGAGCATCGCGTGCTCGCGTCGCGACTCGATCACGAAGAAGGCGATCAGCAGCGCGACCGAGGCGCCGAGCGAGGCGACGATCGGGAGGCTGCCCCAGCCCTCGGCGTTGCCGCGGATCAGGCCGAAGATCAGCCCGAACAGGGCGAGCGAGAAGGTCGTCACCCCGGCCCAGTCGACCGGGAAGTAGTCGGTCGCGGCGACGTTGGCGAGCTTCGTCTGGGTGAGCAGGATCGCGGCGCCGCCGATCGGGATGTTGACGAAGAAGATCCACTCCCAGCCGAGCCCGTCGGTGAGCAGGCCGCCGATCAGCGGCCCGATCGCGACCGCGCCGCCGACCGTCGCGCCCCAGATCCCGATCGCCTTGGCGCGCTCGCGGCCCTCGAACTCCTGCGCGATCAGCGCCAGCGCCGTCGCGAACATCGCCGCAGCGCCGACCCCCTGCAGGCCGCGGAAGACGTTGAGGACCGTGGCGTTGCCGGCGATGCCGCAGAGCAGCGAGGCGACGGTGAAGATCCCGAGCCCGATCACGAACACGCGCCGGCGGCCGAGCCGGTCGCCGAACGAGCCGGCGACGAGCAGGAACGAGGCGAGGGTCAGCGCGTAGGCGTCGACGACCCACTGCAAGCTCGAGAAGCTCGCATCGAGGTCCTCCTGGATCGAAGGCAGGGCGACGTTGACGATCGTGATGTCGAGCAGCAACATGAACGTCGCCACACAGACGAGGATCAAAGTCCAGGACTTCCTGCTCATCGCCGTTCAGGGTTGCAGACGGTGGCGCACGCGTGGGTGGGGTGAGCACGAGGGGGCGGTGTGCGTTCGTCACACGGGTGGGGGACGGGGAGGGTTCGGGCGTGGACGAGGGTGCGTGTTGTTTCGGGACCGGGGCCGAGGGTTCAGACCGGACCGAGATTGCAGCGAGGGAAGGGATGCGGTCTGTGGTTGGTCACACGGGGCGCGTGTCTCGTTGCGGTTTCGGGGTGGATTCCCGGTGAGGCTGCGGAAGCGATCCACATTGACCTCGCTATACGACGCCGATGTGGATCGCGTCGCGCGGGGCCCCGGGCAACAGCTACGAGACCGTGACGCCCACGCGGCCCACGTGACAAGGGACGGTCCGGCCCCGCCTCGGCGCGGCCGGCACCCTCCTCCACCTCACCCTCTCTGCAAATACCCGGCCTGAGCCCTCGAAGCCCGCCCTCGGACGGCCCCCGTCCCTTTACCCGCCCCAAAGCCCACTACGTATCGTTGCTACCCATGAAGGGGATACCGGGGAAGCTGGGATCGATCGCGCTCGCCGCGCTGTTGCTGTTGGCCGCAGCCCTGTCGTTGAGCTCCGCCGCTGCGACCCCCACGTCTCCCGACGGCGCCGCCGCCCGCTCCGTCCCTGGCGCCTGCCCGAAGGGGGACCCGTTCTCGCCGGAGGAGCTGCGGGCCGACGTCAGCTACTTCGCTTCGAAGGCGCTTGGCGGCCGGGCGCCCGGCAGCGCCGGCGACCGCGCCGTGATGAAGATGATCGGCGCGCGCTTCAACTGCCTCGGCCTCGTGCCCGCGGGCGAGCGCGACAGCTGGTTCCAGCGCTTCCGGACCAGCGAGGGCGACCGCACCGCGAACGTGATCGGGCTGCTGCCCGGCTCCGACCCGGGGCTCGCCGACGAGCCGATCGTCGTCGGCGCCCACCACGACCACCTCGGCACCACGGGTGGCAAGACCTTCTACGGCGCCAACGACAACGCCTCCGGCGTGACCGGGATGCTCGCCGTCGCGGCCTCGCTCAGCGCCCGCGAGCAGCCGCTGCCACGGCCGGTGATCTTCGTCGCCTTCGGCGCCGAGGAGACGGTTCGCTCGACGCCGTACCTGGAGGGCTCGGTCCGCTTCATGCGGAAGCCGCCGCTCGGCCTGCGGGCCAAGGACCTTGACTTCATGGTCAACCTCGACATGATCGGCACCTACCGCAACCGCGGCCTCGCCTATGTCTTCGGCCCGCGCGCCGGCGACCCGGGCTTCGACGAGATCCACGCCGCCAACCAGGGACCTGATCGCGTCCGGCTTCGCTACCCCGGGGCCGACGGCACCGACGGCTCATCCGACCACTGGCCCTTCGCCCGCCGCGGCATCCCGACCGCCTTCTTCTGGACCCCGGACGTGCGCTGCTACCACCGCTCCTGCGACGTGCCGCGGCGCCTCGACTACGAGCCGATGGGTCGGCTCAGCCGGGTCGTCGCCGGAGCGGTCGAGCGCCTCGCCGACTGAGCCGACCCGCGCCCGCCTGTCGCTCCCCTAGCCGCGGCGACGGTCCGGCGGTAGCCTCGGCCGATGCCCGCGCTCGAGTCGTTGCCGCTGCCGGAGATCGACATCGCCGAACCTGAGATGAAGGGCCAGCGCTGGCACGAGACGATGCGCGAGCTTCAGGCCTCGGGCGAGTGGCTCGCGAAGGCGCCGCTCTACACGCTCGTGGTCGACCGCGAGGCGGGCGAGTTCTTCCTGCGCTCGAAGGCGACGATCTTCCCGGGCGTCCTGATCGCCGACCTGTTCGGGGTCACCGACGGGCCGCTGCGCGAGCAGGTGGTCCGCAACATCATCAACATCAACGGCACCGACCACGGCCGCCTGCGCCGGCTCGTCAACCCGGCCCTGAGCCCGCGCAAGATGGACGGCTACCGGCCGGTGATGCGCGAGATCCTCGCCGAGCTCTGGGAGTCCGTCGAGCGCGATCGCGAGGCGCCGGTCGACCTCGTCGCCTCGCTCACCCGTCCCTACCCCGCCCGCGTCATCGCTGCCGTGATGGGCGCTCCGGCCGAGGACGCCGACCGCCTCCACGACTGGTCGATGTGGATCCAGCGCCAGTTCGATCCGATCGCGCTCAGCGACCCCGAGCAGCAGCGGCAGATCCAGGCCAAGGTGCAGGAGTTCTACGACTGGGTCCGGCCGCTGATCGAGCGCCGCCGCGCCTCACCGGCCGAGGACCTGATCTCGTCGCTGATCGAGGCCGAGGAGGAGGGCGACCGGCTCGATGCGACCGAGCTCGAGAACCTCGTCCTCAACATCCTCGTCGGCGGCGTCGACACGAGCCAGAGCCAGCTCGCCCACGCGCTGCGGCTGCTCGCCTCCCGCCCCGAGCAGTGGCAGGCGCTGCGCGCCGATCCCGAGGCGATGGCGCCGCGGGCCGTCGAGGAGGCGGTCCGCTACGAGCCGATCACGCCGCTGACGAGTCGGCTGCTGACCGAGGACGTCACCTACCGCGACGTGCTCTTCCCGGCCGGCACCGTGATCTGCGTCTGCTCGTTCACCGGCAACCGCGACCCCGAGGCCTTCGCCGACCCCGACGAGTTCGACATCACCGCCGAGCGCGACAGCAAGCGCGTGCTGACTTTCGGCGCCGGCATCCACTACTGCGTCGGTGCCAACCTGGCCCGGGCCGAGCTGACCGAGGGCCTGCGCTTCGTCGCCGAGCGGGTCGAGACGCTCGAGCTCGCCGGTGAGCCCGAGCTCCAGAACGTGAGCGGCATCTACGGGGTCGAGCGGCTCCCGGTGCGGCTGGCGCTCGCCTAGCCGCCGATTCCGCTAACGGCGCAGCTTCTCGACCTCCTGGTCGATGTCGGAATCGCTGATCGGCTTCTCGCCGTAGATCCCGTAGGCCTGGGCGGCGAGGCCGATGCCCCAGCCGACGATCGGGAAGATCGGCCAGAAGAAGCCCGCGTCGGTCACGGCCCAGATCACGACGAGCAACGCGTTGACGAGCACGTACATGACGATCTGGTTGCGGAAGTCGCGCTTCCGTTTCAGGTTCTTGACGGCCTGCTGGCGGAGGTCCTCTGATCCGGCTTCCATACGTCAATCAAACCAGACGACCGGCTCGCTGTGGTGCGGAGAGCTACGGCACGAGGGTGCGGAAGCCGGCTGCGTGGAAGTCGGCGTCGAAGGCAAGCGCGTCGAGGATGTTGTGCGAGTGCATCACCTCGAAGCTCACGGCATCGACGAAGGAGTACTCGCGCTCATCCCGCCGCCGCAACCACTCGAGCGCCGATTGCTCGACCTCTGGGCTCGCGTGAACGATCCGGTAGCGGTCGCTGCGCCGCATGGCGTCGACGAGCTCGACGGCGGCGGCGTGACCAAAACGTCTTCGGGCGAATGTCCAGCACTCGCCGAGTACGTGGTTGGTGGTCAGGGCGGGCGCGGAGGTGAGCACGTCGCGCAGCGCCAGCGCCGTCTCGTGGTTGCGGTCGTTCCGGTTGACCGCGGCGATCAGGTACGAGGTGTCGACGAAGACCTCGAGGGCCATCTTCACTCGGGCCGGTCGGGACCGTAGACCACGTCCTCGTGGCGCTCGGAGTCGTAGATGATCTCGTCGTGGCGCTCCGAGTCCTCCGGGTAACCGCCGCTGAACCTGCCGAACAGGCGGATCAACGGGTCCTGCTCGAGTGGCGGCAGCAGTGCGAAGTTCGCCCGCAGATAGCGGCGGACGATCTCGGCCTTCGAGACGCCCTGCTCCCGCGCGACGCGCCCGAGCTCGTCGTCGAGCTCCGGCTCGAGGGAGATCTGCAGTCGCTTCATCCGGGCCAAGCTACATCACCTTCTGTCAGGTGATGTAACCACTCTGCGCCGGATCAGTCAACGATTCGTGCCCGTTCAAATACGCGGAGCCGGGCGCTCGGGCCCGGCTCCGCACTTCATCGACTTATTGGTCTGTCTGATCAGATGGTCGCCTCCGCCGGCTGCTCCGGACGCCCTGTGACTGGCGCCCGCTCCGACCGGCAGTGCTCCGGCTTCAGCCGCAGCAGGCGTCGCACCGGGTCCGGCATCCACCAGTTCCAGCGGCCGAGCCAGGAGACCGTCGCCGGGACCAGTGCCCCGGGCGCTGCGTCTGTCGGGCGCCGGCCCGGCGGCGGCCGCGGCATCGCCGGCATGCGCGAGCGGGCGGCGCTGCTCGGCGGCACCCTGGTCGCGGGGCCGGAAGGGTCGGCTGGGTCGAGCGGCTCGAGCGAAGGACGGGCGCCAGGCGGGACGTTCCGCGTCCACGCGGTGCTTCCCTACGATCGCCGGGCGGCATGAGCGAGACCGAGGCGCAGGGCGAAAGCGGCGACGAGTCGGCGGCGAAAGCGGCGGCCCCGTCAGGGTGATGCTCGTCGACGACGACGAGCTGATGCGGCGCGGGCTCGCGGCCGTGCTCTCCAGCGACGACGGGATCGAGGTCGTGGCCGAGGCCGCCGACGGCGATCAGGCCGTGCGCCGCGCCCGGCACGCCGACGCCGACGTCGTCCTCACGGACATCCGCATGCCGGGCACCGATGGGATCGAGGCGACCGCGGCGCTCGTCGCCGAGCGGCCTGAGGCAAAGGTGATGATCCTGACCACCTTCGAGCAGGACGAGTACATGCTCGGCGCCCTGCGGGCCGGTGCCAGCGGCTTTCTGCTCAAGCGCTCCTCGCCCCAGGAGCTGCTCGCCACGATCCGCACGATCGCCGCCGGCGAGGCGCTGCTCTCACCCTCGGTCACCCGTCGACTGATCGACCGCGTCGCCGACGGCGCTGGGCCGGGTGGGGGAGGCGCGGCCGCCGACTCCGGCGCCGCCGATCGGCTCGAGGAGCTGACCGCGCGCGAGCGCGAGGTGCTCGAGCTGATCGCCCGCGGCCTCGCCAACCGCGAGATCGCCGCCGAGCTCCACGTCGAGGAGACGACTGTCAAGACCCACGTCAAGCGGGTCCTGATGAAGCTCGACGCCCGCGACCGCGTCCAGGCCGTGATCCTCGCCTACGAGCTCGGCGTCGTCGCCCCCGGGGCCTAGGCCGGCCGCGCGCCCCCCCCAGCGACGAACGTCCCTCACCTGCCCCTATAGGTTGGTCTCACGGACGTTCGCGTTGATGGGAGGGCGTGGGCCGGCCCCGCCCCGGCGACTAGCGGACGCGGATCCTGGTCGCTTCGGCGTTGCCCTGGACCGCGAGCCGGTAGGAACCCTTGCGCAGCTCGAGGATCTTCGGGCTCAGTGGCAGCCGGAAGTAGCCCCGGCGCGAGCGCTTGACGCCCTGGGCGAGGGTCCGGCCCTTCTTGTTCGCGAGGCTCCAGTTGACGAGCACCGAGCCCTGGGGCTCGAGCTGGCTGACCTTGCAGACGACCCGGTAGGAGCCGGACTTCCTGCGCTTGGTCGTGCAGGTGATCTCACTCGCCCCCGGTGTAGCGCTTGGGCCTTGCGGTCCCTGTGGGCCGGTCGGACCCTCGGGCCCGGTCGGACCCGTAGGCCCGATCGGCCCCTCGGGGCCTGTGGGCCCCTCCGGCCCGGTTGGACCCGTGGGCCCGGTCGGACCCTCCGGCCCGGTCGGACCTGTGGGCCCGGTCGGCAGCGGCCCGGCCGTGCCGGCCATGGTCGTTGTCGGGTCGGCGCCGCCTGAGTTCGTGAGCGCCGTCAAGGTGCCGGCGCGGGCGCCCTCTGCCTGCGGCGCGAAGCGGACCTCGGCCGCGCATGAATCGCCCGGAGCGATCTCGTCGCGGCAGCTGTCGGAGGAGATCAGGAAGTCGTCGGGATCGGCGCCCGCAAAGGCGAAGCCGTCGATCCGCAGAGGAAGGTTGCCGGTGTTCGTGTAGGTGACGCTCTGCGGAGGGCTCAAGGTGCCCTGGGGGGTTGGCGTCGGAGTACCGAAGGTCAGCGAGCCCGGGCTGGGGGTGGCGACGGCCTGGGCCGTGACGGCGATGCCGGCGGCGTTGGAGGCGGTCGCGATGAAGTTCAGGTCCGGATTGCTGCCGTCGAGGTTGGCGCGGCCGATCGCGCTCGTGTCGAAGTTCGTCCAGTAGAGCTTGTCGGCGTCGACGGCGACGCGGTATGCGCCGGCGCCGGGCACCAGGTCTTGGACTGCGCCCGTGCCGTCGATGGCCGCACGCCGAAGTGCGCCGGAGTTGGCGGACGTCCAGTAGATATGGCCCGAATCGACGGCAATCCCATTCGGGCCGTCCACGGGGGCGATGAAGTTCTGGACGGGGTTGCCGCCGTCGAGGTCGGCGCGGCCGATCGAGTTGTCCAGGAAGTTGGTCCAGTAGATGTGGCTGGCGTCGACGGCCACTCCAGCCGCGTTGTTGCTGGTGATGAAGTTCTGATTGACGCCGGTGCCATCGAGGTTGGCGCGGCCGATCGAGCCGAGCGGGAACTCCCCGTTCACCCAATAGACGTGCCCGGCGTCGACGGCGACGTCGGCGGGTCTGTTCGCCGTCGGGATGAAGTTCTGATCGACGCCGCTGCCGTCGATGTTGGCGCGGCCGATCGAGGTACCGCCCCAGTTCGCCCAGTAGACATGCTCGGCATCGACGGCGAGGCCGTCGGGGGTGTTCGGGCCGGTGATGAAGCTCTGATCGACGCCGCTCGCGTCGATGTTGGCCCGACCGATCGCGTTGGAGGAGTAGTTCGACCAATAGATCTGGGCGCCGGCCACGGCGGGCAGAAGAGCGGCCACCGAGCCGGCGCACAGCAGGCAGAGGGCGAAGGCGAGGGCAAATCGCCCGTGAGCGCCGCTCAGCAACCTCCGAAGCGGTGCACTCAGCCCTTCTGTCCCCATTTTCCCGTACTCCCCGATAACCCGATTACCCGATAGCACCCGAGCGGCAGGAGCCCGAGTTGGTCTGAGCCTACCGGAAAGAGGAATCGCTAATCAGGCGCCACCCTTGGCCCGCGAACGTCCCTCAACTGCCCCTATAGGACGGTCTCAGGGACGTTCGTCGCACGCGGGGCGACACGCTCGAGGCGCTCGAGGCGGTAGTCGTCGAGGGGGTAGCGGCGGGCGCGCCACATCGTCTCGATCGTCGGCACCGGCCGCAGCGGCACGTCACCGTGGTCGTCGAAGTAATACGAGTTGGCACCGCCGCAGCTCGCCTGCCAGAAGATCTGGCGCTTGCGCCGCCGCAGCATCTCGGCGAAGTAGCGGTCGTTGGCCTCCTCGGAGACCTCGATCAGGGTCGCGCCGCGCTCGCGCGCATGGCTCAGCGCCCGGACGATGTGGCGGTTCTGCGTCTCGACCAGGTTGAAGTAGGAGGAGCCGTTGTAGCCGTAGGGGCCCATCACCATGAAGTAGTTGGGGAAGTCGGGAACGCTGACGCCCTCGTAGGCCTGGAAGCGGTTCTCGCGCCAGAAGGTCTCCAGGTCCTTGCCGCCGCGCCCCTTCATCGGGTACTTGGGGAAGTTGCCCGGGTCGAAGACCTTGAACCCGGTCGCCAGCACGAGCACGTCGAACTCGTGCTCGGTCCCGTCCGCGGTCCGGATCCCGCGCTCCGTGATCTCGGTGATCGCGTTCGTCTCCAGCGCGACGTTTTCGCGGTTGAAGGTCGACAGATAGGTGTTGTGGAAGCTCGGGCGCTTGCAGCCGAGCCCATACTGCGGCGTCAGCTTCTCCTGCGTCTCAGGGTCGTCGACCTGCTCGCGGATGAACTCCTTCGCCTGCTTCTCGAACAGCGTCGCCAGCTTCAGCGGCCGGTAGTAGTGGGCCGAGAGCGGGAAGGTGAGCTCGACGAACGCCTGGCTCAGAAGCCGCGCCGCCTCCTGCGCGCCGGGAACCTTGGCGAGCGCCCAGCGGACCGAGCGTGGCATCGGCTTGTCGAACTTCGGCAGACACCAGATCGGCGTCCGCTGAAAGACGGTCAGCTGCTCGACCTCGGGCGCGATCTCGGGGATCAGCTGCACGGCCGAGGCGCCGGTCCCGATCACCGCGACCCGCTTGCCGGCGAGCTCCGCGTCCGCGTCCCAGCGGGCGGTGTGGATCGTCTCGCCGGCGAACGAATCGACGCCGGGGATCTCCGGCTTCTTCGGCACCGTCAGTACGCCGCTGGCGTCGACGATGTCGCGGACGACGAGCTCGTCGCCGGCGTCGGTCTCGACCCGCCAGGCGTGAATTTCCTCGTCGAAGCGGGCGCCGGTGATCTTCGTGTTGAAGCGGGTCTTGTCCTCGAGCCGGTGCTCGTGCGCGCAGCGCTCGGCATAGGCGCGCAGCTCCTCGCCCGGGGCGTAGGTGCGGGACCAGTCGGCGCTCTTCGCGAACGAGTACTGGTAGGAGAAGGAGGGGATGTCGACCGCGAGGCCGGGGTAGCGGTTCCAGTACCAGGTGCCGCCGAAGCCTTCACCCTGTTCGACGATCAGGTAGTCGCGGATGCCGGCCTTCTCGAGCCCGACCGCGGTGCCGATCCCCGAGAAGCCGGCGCCGACGATCAGGATCTCGTGGTCGAGGCTGGAGGGGGAGGGGGAGGGGGACGCTGGGGCCTCGGAGACGCCGAGCGGCCCGGCGCCGTTGCCGTTTTCGCCGTTCGAGGGGATGAAATCGATCCTAGCTGGCCGGCCAGCCGCTGTCGACGGGGGATTGCCGATCCCCGATCCGGGTACGTCACCGACATGGCAGAGGAGACGGAGACCAACTCAGATCAGGGCGCCGACGACGACGAGCAGCGGGCCGAGGCCGACTTCACGATCGCCGCCGCCGACAGCGCCGAGGATTCCTACGCCGACAGCGACGTGCCCGGCGAGTTCCGGCGGCTGACCGAGGCGCTCGGGGCCGAGCAGGTCGCGATCACCCTGATCCGCGTGCCGCCCTACTCCGACTTCGAGCAGGGAACCGGCCACCGCCACGAGCAGATCGAAGAGCTCTACCTCGTCACCGAGGGGACGCTGACGATGCGCTTCGGCGAGGAGGTGCACGAGGTCGGCGCCGGCAACGTCGTCCGGGTCGGGCCGGGGACCGTCCGCTCGCACCGCAACGAGGGTCCCGAGCCGGTCGAGATGTGGACGATCTCGAAGCAGGTCGAGGTCTCCGACTCGGTCAAGGTCGACGACTTCTGGGAGCCCTCCGAGGACGCCCGCCAGACCGCCCGCGACGCCGAGGACTGAGCCCGCCGGTCCGCCACAGCCCGGCTAGTCTGCGAGGCGATGGCGGCGGAGACAGAGGACACGGACGGGGAGCGCGAGGACCGGGTCCGGCGCGTGCTCGACTGGCAGCACAACGCCCAGCACGCGATCTGCGACGTGGTCGAGCCCTGGGCGCACGGCACCGTGGTCCGCGCCGCCACCTACCCCGACTACTGGGACTACAACCTGGTCCGGGTCGAGCAGCCCCTGACGCTCTCGACCGAAGAGCTGGTCGCCTTCACCGACGAGGTCCTCGACGGCCTCACTCATCGCCGTGTCGACTTCGACGACGCCGCCGTCGCCGAGCCCTACCGGCTCGAGCTCGAGCCAGCCGGCTGGTTCACGACCAAGCTCGTCTGGATGCGGCACGGGGGAGAGGTCCCCGAGGGCGTCGCCTCCCCCGGCACCCCTGAGCTGGAGCTCGAGGAGGTCGGCTACGACGAGGCGCACGAGCTCCGCGTCGCCTGGCACGTCGAGGACTTCCCCGAGGTCGACCCCGGCAACTACCACCGCCAGGCCCGCGAGGTCGCCCTCGCCAAGGGAGCCCAGGTCCTGATCAGCCGCGAGGGCGGCGAGGTCGTCTCCTTCGCCCAGCTCGAGCGCGCCGGCGGCTCCGCCGAGATCACCCAGGTCTACGTCCACCCCGACCACCGCGTCGGCGGCCGCGGCACCGCGATGACCCGCGCCGCGATCGAGGCGGCCGCCGACGCCGACGACCTCTGGATCTGCGCCGACGCCGACGACCGCGCCAAGGACCTCTACGCGAAGCTTGGCTTCGAGACGATCACCTTCACGACCGAGCTGACGAAGCGGCCCGAGTAGCGATGGCCCTCAGCCGTCGCTGACCCAGCGCTTCGCTTCCTCGAGCTCGTCGCCCGCGAAGGTCCGCACCTCGGCCGGGGTGAGGAAGCCGGCTGCCTTGAGCATGTGGCGATAGCCGTCGTGGTCGGTGACCAGTGCAATTCGCCGCCAAGCGAACGGGTGGCGCATCCCGACTTTCGTGTCATCCCACATCGCCGTCCCTGTGTAAGCCTCGAACTCGTCTCCCAGTACGTAGAGCAGGTTCAGCTTCTGACGACCCTCGAGCGCCCGCTCAATCGCCGGAATCAGCGCGGTCTCGTAGTCCTCGCCGGTGACGTGACCTTTCGCCTCGAAGCCGAGAACGTCGTCCGGGAGGTCTTCGATCAGCTCGATCATCCGAGCAGCTCGCTGACGTTCTCGGGCGGGCGGCCGACGACCGCGCGGCCGTCGTCGCGGATCACGACGGGGCGCTCGATCAGCTTCGGGTTCGCCGACATGATCCGGATCCACTCCTCACGCTCTGCCTCGTCCTTGATCAGGTCCTTGAGCCCGGTCTCTTTGGCCAGCGGTTCGCCCATCCGCGCCAGCTCCCAGGGCTCGAGCCCGAGCAGCGCCAACGTCTCCGCCAGTTCGGCCGGGCTCGGAGGGTCCTCGAGGTAGAGGCGCACCTGCGGCTCGATTCCCGCCTCCTCGATCAGCGCCAGCGTCTGCCGGCTCTTGCTGCAGCGGGGGTTGTGCCAGATCGCCAGGGTCACGGTCAGGACCGTATCGCGCCCGATCGGGTCGCCGCGACTGCGGCTTTCTCGCCGCCCGCCGCCGGCCGGCTGGGGCTCAGACCGCAAGTACGTCGAGCGCCGGGTGTGCCGACGCCATCGCCGCGAAGTCGTCGTCTTGTGTGAGCACGGGCAGGCCATGCTCGATCGCGGTGGCGGCGATCAGCGCGTCGTTGAGCTTGATGCCGCGGAGGCGCGCTCGGCGGCAGTCATCGACGAGACGCGCCCATGTCGTCATCACCGCCTCGCTCACCGGAATCGGGTCGGCGCTCCGCGCGAGCGCCAGGGTGTCCGCCCGCCGCGATCGGGCGGAGCGACTGGAGGCGGCGAGGACTCCGAGTTGCAGCTCCCCGATCGTGATCACCGAGACAGCGATCCTGGCGGGTAACGACCCCAGCGGGCGCCCGTCCTCGCGTGCGATGAAGACGGAGGTGTCCGCGAGGCCCGCTTCGACGGCGGCGGCGCTCACAGTTCGTCGAGTGTCTGACCGGCGACCCGGTCGAGGTCGCTCGCGAGACCCGGGTCGGTGGAACGTTGCTCGAGCTCCCGACCGAGCTGCTCGCCACTGATCCACCGGCTCCGCCGGCCGTGGGGGACGATGTCCGCGACGGGCGCTCCGCGCACTGTCAGGGTGACGCGCTCGCCGGACTCGACTGCGGCGATCACATCGGAGGTCCGATTTCGTAGCTCTCGTACCCCGACATCCATGTGCGACACCGTAGCACCCGATTCTTCCACAGCTATGCGGAGATCCTCGCCGGCGAGACGAAGCCGGTGGGGGACCCGCAGCAACAGATCTGTGTCGAAACAGCCTCGATTGCCGGAACGAGCGGCGCCGATCGGGCCGCCGAGCCCCCTGCCCCGCGCGGCCTTATACGGACGAGGGGGGAGAGGCACTTAGGGGTCGCGTCTAAGGTGGAGGCATGCCCCTTCCCAGAGTTGCACTGATCGAGTTCCCTGCTGATGACACCGATCGTGCGCTGCGATTCTGGAGGGGAGTGCTCGAGACCGAGCTCGATCCCCGCTCCGGCGACGAGGGCCAGGGTTGGGTCACGCGCCCTGATTCCAGCGACGCCCCAGGCGCCGCCGACAGCGCCGCGCTCGGCGTCCACGGCCGCGGCCAAGGCCCCGGCGACACCGTCTCGCTCCCTTATGTAGAGGTCGACGACGTCACTGCCACGGCCGCCCGGGTCGGCGAGCTCGGCGGCACGATCATCCACCCGGGCGAGCCCTGGACGATCTGCAAGGACTCCGAGGGCAACCCGTTCGCCCTCGCCCAGCGCGCTTCCGGAACGGAGCAGGCCCGTGGCTAGGATCCCGACCGCGATCCGCAAGGACGCGAAGGCCCATCTCCGCCAGCTCACCGGCGACCCGAAGGCGGAGTTCCGCGACGGCCAGCTCGAGGCGATCAACCAGCTCGTCTCCAAGCGCGGCCGCGTGCTCTGCGTGCAGCGCACCGGCTGGGGCAAGAGCGCCGTCTACTTCGTCGCCACGGCAATGCTGCGCGAGGCCGGCGCCGGCCCGACGATCCTCGTCTCGCCGCTGATCGCGCTGATGCGCAACCAGCTCGAGGCCGCCGAGGCGCTCGGGATCAAGGCGGCGACCGTCAACTCGGCCAACCGCGACGACTGGGAGGAGACCTTCGCCGCGATCGACGACGGCGAGATCGACCTGCTGCTGCTCAGCCCCGAGCGGCTCGCCAACCCCGCCTTCCGCGCCGGTGTGTTGCCCGAGCTGATCGCGACCACCGGCCTGCTCGTGATCGACGAGGCCCACTGCATCTCCGACTGGGGCCACGACTTCCGGCCCGACTACCGCCGGATCGCCGGCCTCGTCGACAAGCTTCCCGCCGACGCCGCCGTGCTGGCGACGACCGCGACCGCCAACGACCGCGTCATCCGCGACGTCGAGGAGCAGCTCGGGACCAAGTCCGACCAGGGCTCGGGAACCGGCAACACCAAGGCCAACCCCGACGGCCTGATCACGATCCGCGGCTCGCTCGACCGGCCCTCGCTGCGGCTCGAGGTCGTCGACATGCCGAGCCAGGCCGAGCGCCTTGCCTGGCTCGCGACCTACATCCCCAAGCTCGAGGGCAGCGGCATCGTCTACTGCCTGACCGTCCGCGACACCGCGACCGTCGCCGACTGGCTCGTCTCACAGGGGATCAAGGCCGAGGCCTACTCCGGCCAGACTGACTCCGCCGAGCGAATCGAGATCGAGAAGCGGCTGCTCGCCAACAAGGTCAAGTGCGTCGTCGCGACCAGCGCCCTCGGCATGGGCTACGACAAGCCCGATCTCGGCTTCGTCGTCCACTTCCAGGGCCCGGGCTCGCCGATCGCCTACTACCAGCAGGTCGGCCGCGCCGGTCGCGGTCTCGGGGAGGCGGACGCGGTCTTACTGCGCGGCGCCGAGGACAAGGACGTGCAGGATTTCTTCATCAAGAGCGCCTTTCCGCCGGCCGAACACGTCCACACCGTGCTCGGGCTGATCGAGGGCTCGATGAAGCCGGTCACCGTCGGCCAGCTGATGGATGACGTCAACCTCGGCAAGGGCCGGCTCAGCCTGATGCTGAAGCAGCTCGAGGTCGAAGGCGCGGTCCGCAAGGTCGGCTCCGGCTACCGCCGCAGCGAGGGCGGCTGGCTCTACGACGAAAAGCGGATCGAGGCCGTCACCGCCGCCCGCCGCGCCGAACAGAAGGCGATGGAGGCCTACGGCAACGACGGCCGCTGCCTGATGGAGTCGCTGCGGATCGAGCTCGACGACCCCGAGGCCGAGCCCTGCGGCCGCTGCTCGATCTGCACCGAGCCGAAGTTCGCCGACGAGCTCGATCGCGACCTCGCGCTCGAGGCGATCACGATGCTGCGCGACAAGCCGATCGAGATCGAGCCGCGCCGCTCGACCCCGACCGCCAGCGGCGGCTTCTCGAAGGTCCCGCGCGACGAGCAGTGTGAGCCCGGCCGCGCCGTCTCGCTGATCAGCGACGCCGGCTGGGGGAGGCTGGTCAAGCAGGGCCGTCACAAGGACGAGCGCTTCGATGACGAGCTCGTCGACGCCGCCGCGGCCCTGGTCGCGAACTGGGGCCCCGACCCCGCTCCGGCCTGGATCACGACCGTGCCCTCGCTGCGCCACCCCGAGCTCGTCGACGACTTCGCCAAGCGTCTCGCCGCCAAGCTCGACCTGCCCTACGCGCCGGCGCTGAAGCAGACCCGCAAGACCGAGCACCAGAGCAAGCTCGACAACTCGCGCCAGCAGTACCTCAACGTCGAGGGCGCCTTCAGCGTCAACGGCGCCGGCCTGCACTCGAAGGAGCCGGTGCTGCTCGTCGACGACACAGTCGACTCACGCTGGACCCTGACCGAGGCCGGCCGCAACCTGCGCCGCGCAGGCGTCGTCGCGGTCTGGCCGCTGGCCCTGGCCAGCAGCGGCCTCGGCGGCTGATCGCTCAGCGGTCGAAGACGCCGAACGCGGCCAGCAGCACCAGCGTCACGACCAGCGAGAGCAGCAGCGAGCTGCCGCAGCCGAGCCGGTTCGAGAAGAAGAGGAACACCGCCGAGGCGTACCCGTTCGCGCGTGGCTGACGCAGGGGCCAGAGTCAGGCGCCGGGAACAAGCTCGATGATCGCGCCGTTCCCGGGGGCGCGGGCCAGTCCTCGATCGGCCGTGAGTAGGGGCGCGTCGAGCGCCTCGGCCAAGGCGACGTACACCGCGTCATAGGTGGTCAAGTTCTCCCGCAGTCCCCAGACCCTGGGCAGTAGGGGCTCGTGGGGATAGCGGCGGATGTTGAGGTCCATGAAGTCGTGCAGCGCATCGCTGGCGCGGTCCGCGCTGAGCCGCTCGTGGTGGCAAAGGCGCCGGAGTGCGGAGGTGATCTCGAGGTCGATCAGGTAGGGGGCGTGAACGTCACGCTCGCTGCTCAGGCGCTCAGAGACAGATGCATCGCCGCTCGGAAGCAGAGCCCGCAGGATCGTCGAGGCGTCGACGATCAGCACGTCAGTCTTCGTCGCGGTCAGCTCGGACCGCGGCAGCAATCTCATTGGTGGTCAGGCCCGGGCCGCTTCGGGCTGCCGCCCTCTGAAGGACGTCCGCGATCTCGGGGCGGCTCGCCGCGCTCCGCAGTTCCGCGAGCGCGTAGTCCGAGAGCGAGACGCCTGCTGCTGCGGCGCGCGAGCGGAGGGTCCTGTGGAGGTCGTCCGGCACGTTGCGGATCTGAATCGCCTTCACAGATGGCATGCTAGCAACCTGCATGTGATGCATGCACTCTGCATGTATCGACTCTTCGTGTGTGGTACATGGGCTCGAACCTACGGCGCCCGAAGTCGCGCGTGGGGCACGCAATGGAGAGCTTTTCGCGCCGATTCGTGTCAGGGCGCAGACGACGCTTCTGTGTGCCCACAGCTTTCGGGAGCTATCCGAACTGTCGCCGTCGGCCGTCCCGCGTACATTTATGGCTGTGGACGCGAGCGAAGTTGCCCGCGTCGGGGCAATTGAGACGACGGACAAGGCCGAGAGGGCCGAGTTCCGCTTCACCCACTGGGTGGCCGTGCGTCGTACTGCTCTGGCGCTTTATCTGATCGCCTTTCTGGTCTGGACGACGCAGTACGGGATCTCGACCCAGCGTGAGCTGGTCATCCTCTGGGTCTGCGGAGCGCTGGTCTGTGCCTCGATCGGCCGCCACCCGCGCCAGATCATGCGGCTACTGCTCGACTGGGCGCCGATCGTCGCCGTGCTCGCCGTCTACGACCTGACCCGCGGCGCCGCCGACGAGATCGGCATCGACGTCCACCACCAGACGATGATCGACGTCGACCGCTTCCTCTTCTTCGGCCAGACCCCGACCGAGTGGCTGCAGGACCGCCTCTATGAGCCGGGTGTCGTCAACTGGTGGGACGCGGCCTTCTCGGCGATCTACACCTCCTACTTCATCGTCCCCTTCGCCCTCGCCGGCCTGCTCTGGGTGCGGGATCATCCTGCCTTCCTCCGCTTCAGCAAGCGCCTCGTCACGCTCGCGATCGCCGGTCTGATCACCTACATCCTGTTCCCCGCCTCACCGCCGTGGATGGCCGGGCAGATGGGACTGCTCGAGGAGGTCCACCGCAGCACCTCGAACGGCTTCAACTCGCTCGGGGTCGGAACCGTCGGGCTGTTCGAGCGCGGCCAGAGCAGCGCCAACCTCGTCGCCGCCGTGCCCTCGCTGCACTCCGCCTTCACGGCGCTGGTCGTGATGTTCCTCTGGAGCCGGGTGCGGCGACGCTGGCGGCCGCTGCTCGCGGCATATCCGGTGGCGATGGGCCTGACCCTGGTCGCGACCGGCGAGCACTACGTCTTCGACGTCCTGCTGGGCTGGTCCTACGCCGGCGCCGTGATGCTGGCCTGGGCCTGGTGGGAGCGCCGTAGCGAAGCCACGGAGCCGGCCATGGCCCCGGAAGAGGCGGCGCTGGAAGAGGCGCGCGCTTGAGCGGGAGGCGGCTCGGCGCCGTCGCCGGCGTGCTCGCGCTCCTCGCCCTGACCCTCGCCGCATTCGCGGGCTGCGGCTCCGACGGCGACGACGCCGACGACGACTCGAGCCCGCAGCAGTTCACCGTCACCGACCTGGGCGAGCCGATCGAGGTCGAGGCGGGGGAGAGCTTCGAGGTCGTCCTCGACTCGAACCCGACCACCGGCTACAGCTGGCGGGTGACGATCGACCCGCCCGCCGATGTCGTCACCGCGGCGGGCAGCACCTACGAGCCCGATTCCGACTCGGAGAACCTCACCGGCGGCGGTGGCAAGGACACCTTCACCTTCGAGGCCACGAAGGCCGGCGAGGCGACGATCACCTTCGACTACATGCCGCCCGGCGAGCCCAGCAAGCCGGCTGAGACGAAGACGGCGAAGGTCAGCGTCGGCTGACGAGCTCGGCCCGGCGGCCTGAGCGTCCGGCTAGTTGCCGCCGCCCGAGCCCCCGGCATCGCCCGAGCCCGAGCCCTGCTCGCCGAGGCCGGACTGGAGCGTGTCGAGCTGCCACTCGCCGTCGACGTAGACGAGCGTGAAGCGCTGGTAGCCGAGCGCGCTGGTCGCCTCGCCGCTCGCCTCGTCGCCCTTGACCGTGACGGTCTGGACCTCGATCTCACCGGGGTCGTTGCCCTCGGTGATCACCTGCTCGCAGTTCGTGCGGGCCTTCTCGACGCTCATGTCGGGGAACAGGGTCGTCACGTAGTTGTCGGTGAGCCGATCGCAGGTCGCTGGGTCCTTGGAGCCGACGATCTCGACGAACGCCGCCTCGGCCCCGGCCTCGGTCTGCGCGGAGGCGTCACCGGTGCTGGTGCTGCTCGCGGTCGTGTCGGTGCCGGTCGTGCTGTCGTCGTCGCCGCAGGCGCCGATTCCAAGCGCCAGCACCACCGTCACAGCGGCCACCGTCCCGATCCGTCGTCCCCGCATCTGCGCTCCTCTCAGCTTCGATCGTCGTCCATACGCCACGCGGCGCGTTTGAGTGAGCGCGGAGGCTATAGAGGCAGCCCGGCGGGCCGCCGCTCAGCCCCGCAGCCCTCAGACCTCGGCCGGTCTCCCGGCTCAGCCTGTCGTGTCGGTCGTGTCGCCGGTCTCGACCGGGGCGATGTTGTCGAGAGCGTCGAGCTGCCACTCGCCGTCGCTGTCGACCATCGTGAAGTCAGCCGTCGCCTGGTCGCTGGTGATCGAGCCGGTCGCGGTCTCGCCGTCGACGGTGATCTCGGTCACCTCGATGTTGTCGGGAACCTGGCCGGAGACGATCCCCTCCTCGCAGGCGGCGAGCCCCTCTTCGCCGCTGGCGCCGTACTGGGTCTCGATAAAGCTGTCGCTGAGCCGCTCGCAGGTGGCGGGGTCCTGGGAGGAGAGGATCTCGACCGCTGCGGCCGAGGCCTCGTCCTCGGAGCTGTTCGAGTCGTCGCCGCCGCAAGCGGCGATCCCGGCGGCGAGCACGATGCTCGCGACTACCGCTCCTGTACGTCGTCCCAACATGGCGCTCTCCTTGCTTCGGGGGTGGAGTTCGCCCGAGTGGACGAGAGCACGACCCTACTCGGGCGAGCGGGCGCCGCGCAAACCGCCACCGCTGCCGGGCAGGACTAAACTCGCAAGCCGATGAGGGGCGAGCAAACCGACATGGGAGCTGACGTGCGTATTGGAGCTTGGGGGCGCCTCGCGGCGCTGATCACCGTTGGAGCGCTGTTCGCGCTGATCCTGCCGGCCGCCGCCGGCGCCGGCCCGACCGACTGGACGAAGCTGCGGGCGCTCAACATCACCCACCAGGGTGGCGAGGACGAGGCCCCCTCGGCGACGATGTACGCGTTCGAGCGCTCGATGCTGCTCGGCTCCGACATGCTCGAGGTCGACGTCAACGTGACCAAGGACGGCAAGCTCGCGATCATCCACGACGGCACCGTCGACCGGACCACGAACGGCACCGGCGAGGTCGCCGACTTCACGATGAAGGAGCTGAAGAAGCTCGACGCCGCCTACAACTTCGTCCCGCTCGAGGGCGTCGAGTCCGACGCGCCCGAGGACCAGTACGTCTTCCGCGGCGTCCGCACCGGCGACAAGAAGCCGCCCGTCGGCTACGAGGCCGGCGACTTCCGCCCGCTCGAGCTGAAGGAGCTGATGGACCGCTACCCCGGCGTCCCGATCAACATCGAGATCAAGGGTGGCGAGCCGGAGACCGACGCCGACTACCTGCTCGTCGCCGAGACCCTGGCCGAGTTCCTCAACGACTACGGCCGCACCAAGGGAATCGTCGTCGCCTCCTTCAACGACACCGCGCTCACAGCCTTTCACGAGCTCGCGCCCGACATCGACCTGGCGCCGGCGACGGCGATGGTCGCGGGCTACGTGCTCGCCGGCACGCCGCTGCCGCCCGGATACGAGGTCTTCCAGGTCCCGACCTCCTTCAACGGCGTCCCGGTCGTCACCCAGGACTTCGTCGACAAGGCCCACAGCGACGGCTACGCCGTCCACCCCTGGACGATCAACGACGTCGCGACGATGAACGAGCTCTGGGACTACGGCGTCGACGGGATCATGACCGCCGAGCCGATGCGCCTCGAGCACAACATGTGCAAGCGCGACGAGCCCCGCCCGAAGCTCCCCAAGAGCACCGGCGGCAAGCACTGCAGCAAGAAGGTCTCGATCGCCTGTGAGGTCAAGGCCACCGCGATCGACGTCAAGGGCAAGAAGGCCAAGGTCACGATCGCCCGCAAGGACGACTACAACAGCCGCTGCGCCGGCAAGGTCGAGCTCAAGGCCAAGGGCGAGAAGGCGACCAAGAAGGGCAAGTTCGACTTCGGCTGGAAGGCCCCGAGCGAGGGCGGCCCCACCGAGGTGACCGCCGAGGTCAAGCTCAACAAGAAGCTCTCGAAGGCGATCAAGAAGCAGGGCGAGGTCAAGGCGACGGCATACCCGTACGGGGCCTTCGAGAAGAAGGCGACGCTCGGGGCGTAGCCGCTCCCGCCCCAGCCGGGGCGGGCCCGCCGATCGGGACTTCGTCCAAACGGCTACCGGCTCAGCGCCGGTCGAGATACCCTTCCCCCGCATTCGTCGTCCCCTGTCGGGAGGTCTCAGTGAGAAGTCGGCTGTTCGGTGTCCTGGTCCTCGTCCTCGCCGCGCTCACCCTCCTCGGGCCCGCCGCGGCCCAGGCCGATCGCGCCGTCCTCGCTACCAACAGCGACACGCCGACAACCGGCCTGGCCGCGTTCGCGGCGCCCGAAGGCCAGCTGTCGATGCTGGACGGTGCCCCCGTTGCGACCGGCAACGAGACGAGCGCCGTCGCGATCAGCCCGGACGCCCGACACGCCTACGTCGCGAACACCAACGACGACACGATCGGCCGCTACAGCCTCGCCGCGAACGGCCTCCCGACCCCGCTCGGCGCCACCCCGGCCGGCGGCAACCAGCCGACCGGGCTCGGCTTCAGCCCCGACGGCTCCTTCCTGCTCGCGACCAACCGCGACTCGACCGACGCCGATCCCACGGTCTCGGTCTTCGCCGTCGACGCCTCGAATGGCGCGCTGACGGCCGTCGCCGGCTCCCCCTTCGACGTCGGCGTCCACGACCCGCGCGCCGTCGTCGTCTCCCCCGACGGCCGCTTCGTCTACGTGACCGCGCGCCGCGGGCCGACCGGCCCGCCGGCGTCGAACGCCGACTCGGCGATCGCCGTGCTCGCGATCGGGGAGGACGGCTCGCTGACGCCGATCACCGGCTCGCCCTTCTTCCTCGTCGGGCAGGTGAACGCGTTCGGCGCCTCGATCGCCCCCGACGGCTCGCGCCTGTTCATGACCCGCTCGAACGGCAACGCGATCCACGTCTTCGACCTCAACGCCACGACCGGCGCGCCCACCCAGATCGCCGGCTCCCCGTTCACCGCCGGCGCGAACGCGCCGAGCGAGCTCACGGTCGCCCCCGACGGCGGCTCGCTGTACGTGGCCGAGGTCTTCGGTCAGGCGGTCGAGGGCTTCACGATCAACCCGGCGACCGGTGCGCTGACGCAGATCCCCGGCACCCCGCTCTCGCTCGCGCCCAGGCAGTCCCGGGGCGTGGCGCTGACGCCGGACGGCGAGAACCTCTACGTCTCGATGCTCTCCAACCCGGGAGTCGTCGAGGGGTTGGCAGTGGGCGCCGGCGGCGGGCTCACCCGTCTCACCGGATCGCCGTACGAGACCGAGGGCGAGTTCCCGAACTTCTTCAGCGTCGCGGTCACCCCGACGCAGACGCCCGAGCCCGCCTTCAGCGCGCCCGCCACCGGCAAGGCCGGCGAGCAGCTCGACTTCGACGCCTCCGCGACCACGGTCCGGGGCGGGGAGGCGACGCGCTTCGACTGGGACTTCGGCGACGGCACGACCGCCGCCGACGGCGGCTCGACGATCTCCCACGCCTACACGCAGGACGGCACCTACACCGTGACCCTGACCGTGACCAACGACTGCGACCCCGCCGCCCCCGCGATCGACGGCGTCGTCTCGGTCGGCAACGCGATCTACTGCCGCGGCGCCCGCCAGGCCCAGACGACGGGCACGGTCGTGGTCGACTCGGTCGTCGACGGAGAGGTCAAGGCGAAGAAGACCCAGAAGCAGAAGGGCAAGAAGGTCGTCGTCGAAGCCAAGGTCATCGCCGGCGAGCAACTGGACGCAAAGCTGAAGGGCAAGATCAGGATCAGCGGCCGACGCTTCAGCCTCGCGCCAAAGACAAAGAGCGTCGACGCCGGCCAGACGAAGAAGTTCAAGCTCAAGCCAAAGAAGCCCAAGCACACCAAGAAGATCCTCCGCGCCCTCGATCAGGGCAAGACGGGGAAGACGAGGCTGATGGCGAAGCTGACCGACGAGGTGGGCAACAAGGCCAAGAGCAAGCTGAAGGTGACGTTGGAGGGTTGAGGGCCGGGTCGGTCGTTGCCGGTTTGGGGGAAGCCCTCGAGTCGCCGGGCTCATAACCCGGAGGTCGCAGGTTCAAATCCTGCCCCCGATCCGTCCCTACGACATAGCTCTCGGCGCGTCCGCCGCGAGAGCCTCAAGCCACCTCAACACCGCCCACGTCGCCTCCAGGTCTTCCCGGTTGTAGTCGAGGATCTCGCTCATCAGTGCATCGCGCTCTCCCCGATCGGACGTCTCCGTCGCCTCGATGTACTTGGCCATCGACCAGGCTCCGCCGAACTCTTCGAGTTGGCGCTGGTAGCCGGCGACGATCTCGACGTCTTTGAGGCTGTAGCTGGAGGCCGGCACGGCCACCGCTTTGCGGGTGATCGGGTAGAGATCGAGGAGGTTCGCCTTGACGCGGGCGGCGATGCCGCCCTGGTCGCCGTAGCGGTTGACGTACATGTCGATCTTGACCTGCTCGTAGGGGGCCCAGTGGACGAAGGGGACGTCGCTGAGCTCTTCGAAGATCGCGGCGCACTCGGCGAGGAACGCCTGCCAGCCCTCCTTGTCGCCGCGCGGGCCGAAGCCGGCGAGGGCGGGGCGGAAGGGGCCGCCGTTCTCGCCGAAGACCTGCAGGCCCCAGAGGTAGATCTTCTCGAGCTCGTCGACGCGCGGAGGCATGCCCTCGAGGTCGAACATGACCCAGGTCTTGGCCTCGGCCAGCTCGGGCTTGGCGAGCATGACGGGCTGGCCGGTCTCGAAGGCCTCGGCCCCCGCGAGGATTCGGGTCGCGTACTCCTCGCCGAGCGGCTTCATCCGGCCACCCCAACTGCGTTCGAGTTCAGCGAGGCTCGCGGCATCGAACTTGGCTCGGAGTTCGGGGATCGTGCCGGCGCCTTGGGCGTGGAGCTGCTCGACGGTGCCGCGGTCGACCGCGGGCAGCAGGCCGACCTCCTGGCGCTCGATCGCCTGCGGCCAGCAGTGCTGGCGGAAGCCGCAGCCGTTGCACTTCGGGTTTGAGACGTGGACGTCGGGACGGTCCTCGCGGAAGCGCAGCTCGATCATCCGCTCGAGCAGCGCCAGCGTCTGCTCGACCCGCTCGCGCTCGTAGGGGACGTCGACGATCTCGCCCGATCCCGAGTGGACCTGGAGCGCCACCGGCTCGGCGCCCATCGCCTGCTCGTAGAGCCAGCCGTAGGTGTGGAGCTGGAAGACGATGTATTCGCTGATGCTGCGGTTCAGCTTCGAGTCACGGATCGCCCACTGCTCGCGGGCGGGGAGCATGAAGTCGGGGTGACCGACGATCTCGACCTCGCGGCCGGTGAGGGTCGTGCGAGCGCTGAGAGCGCCCTGGTAGATGACCCGCTCGCGCTCGCGCAGGAGCTCCAGCGTCGCGTCCTCCTGTTCCTCGCGGGGTAGCTGGGCGACGTCCACGGCCCGCGGGAAGCGCCGGGCGTGCTCGGCCTCGTGGGCGTGCCCGAGGTCGAACAGCACCTCGCGGAAGGTGTCAGGTGGCTCCTCCTCGAAGCCGTGGCTCTCGAGCCAGACGCGGAGGTCGCAGCGACTCGGCTTGAGCAGGTTGTAGAGGGCGCTGGGCCAGATCCGTGGCATCTCCGGCTCCGGCGCTTGTCCTGCGGATGTGTCTTCGGCGACGGTCATCGGCCGTGGATCTCGGGTCGCGGTCGGCATCACTCTATGCGGCGAGGTCTTCGATCTCATCCGGTCCGTCGGGCCGGCCCCAGAGGCGGAATTCAGGGCCTGGGTCCCAGGGGCCGCGCTCGTCGATACGGTCTGCAAGCTGGACCCATGCTGCGGCCAGGACGTGCTCCTCCCAGCTCGGCGGCATCCGGGAGATCGACGGAACGAGCTCCGTTTCATCGGTGAACTGCAGGCACCAGCCGATCTCGCGCTCGCTGAAGGCCGCTTCGGAATCCTCAACGTCCTCGGCTTTGCCGGCCACGTTCTTGGACTCGCCCGAGAGGTAGGTGCGCTCGCGCCTGGCGTCGTATAACAGCGTGGCGAGGACGGCGCCGTTGGCCATCAGGTCGATGCACGGGTCGAAGGCCTCAACATCGAGCCGCAACTCGTAGAGGTTCTCGGTGCCCGGGATGTCGGTCGGAGGGATGCTCACAGGGTTAAGGTCGGCCGCGGGGGGGGGTTCTGACATGTCGCCGGGCCGCTCGGCCGCGTCGCTTAGAACGGGATGTCCCCGTCGTCGGGCTTCGCCGGCGCGGGCGGCTCTCCCGCTTTTCGGGCGCGCCGGCGCTCGCTCAGCAGCCGAAGGCGTTTTCTCGCGGCCGACCTCCTGGCCAGCTCCTCAGGGCTCGTTCGGGAGGGAACCCGGACGCTCCACTGCGGCATCGTTGCGCCGCACAGCGGGCAGACGTTGGGGAACAGGCGGATATCCCAGACCTGCTTCCAGAAGCGCCGGCCGCGCCCCTGCCAGCGGTGACCGCAGGTGGGGCAGCCGACCGAGCCGATCGCCCGCACTGGCGGGGCCGGCGGCGGCTCGAAGACGTTGTCGGGCAGCCAGATACGCCGGTATCCGACGCGGCCGGCCCAGATTGCGAGCGCTTGCTCGGCGCCCGCTCGTTTGCCGTCGGCGAGAAAGCCCACGGTCAGCTCCCAGCCGAAACCCTCGGACTCGGTCTCACCGAGCTCGAGGATCGAAACCCCGGCCCTGGTCCGGGAGGCGAAGTTCATCCCGCCCGGGGAGCCATCGTTGAAGAGACTGGTGCGTCCGCCGAGGACGGTCAGGCGCCGCTTCGCGAAGACGGCGCGCATCAGCGGCACCGGCACGCCCTGGTTGACCCCCTCGAAATCGGGCCCCAGCGCGTCCTCGTCGATCTCCCAGTCGTCTCCTTCATCCATAGAGAAGTAGTCGGCCTGGAGGGACCGGATCTGACACAGGACGGCGCCGATTCAGCGCTGCTGCAGCCCGAGCAGCTCGCTCCAGACGCGGCCGTAACAGGAGGCGCGATCGTGCCCCTGCCGCTGGGCGACCGCGCTCTTGAAGTTGGGGTAGTCGACGCCGGCCCCGAGGAGGGCGAGGGCGGCAATCCACTCCTCACGCTTGACGACGGCGCGCCATCGGTAGTCGGCAGTCGCGTCCTCGAAGGGCTCGAGACCCGGGATCTGAGCCTGTAGCGCCTCGATGTCCTCGCGCGTCCGGGCCCGGACGATCAGGAGGTCCGGGTCGCCCCGGTGCTCGACGGCGGAGTAGAAGCCCTGTGTCGTGAAGATCCACATGGAGTCGATGTCCGGTCAGCGCTGTCGCCGCTGGCTCGGCCGGCGCACCCGTGGGCGACCGCTGCCGGGCTGATCGCCCCAGCCGCGACCCTGCTCGGGGTCGGGGTGGGCGGTGAGCTGGATCAGCTCCTCGCCGGTTCCGGGTCGATCGTCACCCGACGATCAGGGCGCTGCCGGCGACGCCGAGGGTGGCGAAGCGGACCGTCTCGCCGAGCCCGGCGTCCTGGCGGCGCTTCTCAGGCCCGGCCGGGGCGGCGGTGGCGCGGTTGATGAACTCGTGGACCCAGCGTCGCCGTGGCACGCGGCCGTGGCGGTCCTCGCTCGCGGACCGCAACTGGCCGCGGATGTTCTCGTAGCGCAGGGCGTCGAGCGCGTAGCCCTCGATCAGGGCGGGGTGGAGGTCGGCCCAGACGTCGGCCCGGCCGACGAGGTCGAGGATCGAGATGCGGCCGCCGATCGCGCAGACGGCGCCGATCTGGCCTTCGTGCAGAGCGATCGGCTCGCGCAGGGAGTCGAGCGAGTCGCGGCGACGCTCGTAGAGGTCGCTCATCGCGCCGGTCGGGGAGGGGGTGTCGAGCTCGTTGATCCGGGAGGCGACCTCGCTCCAGACCTCGCCCTGATCGGCCCGGGCCTCGCCGCCGGCGGCAACGCGCTCGCGGACGCGCCGGTTCTTGAGCTTGCGGAGCTCGGGGTCGGCGGTCTGGCGGGAAGGGGTGAAGGCCTCGCGGTGGCGACCTCCATCCCAGCGTCCCTGCTCGACGCAGCTGACCGGGATCCGGGTCTTGCTCTCGGCCGCGACCAGCAGCGAGATGTCGAGCACGCGGTTCTGCTGGGCGCCGATCAGCTCCTCGCCCTCGTAGAGGAGGACCGGGCCCTTGTCGCGGTTGACGATCGTCAGGTCGTTGACGGAGGCGCCGCCCTCGAGCTCGGTGATCTCGACCCGGCCGTCGCCGTGGGCGCGGCTGAAGGAGGTGTACTCGAGGGCCGACTGCGGTCCGAAGAGCGGGAAGACGGCGAGCGAGCCGGCGAGGTCGGGAGCGCCGACCTCGATCGGGCCGCCGTGGACGTCGCGGAGGGTTTTCAGGGACTGAGGTGCTTCGGCTGTATCGGGCATACGGGACTGGTCGCCCGCTGCCGCAGCTTTCTGACACGGGGCCCGGAAAGGCCGCGGCTGCCTCAGTCCTCGGAGAGGAGCAGGTCGAGAACCTCGTCGGGGTCGTCGAGCGCGCTGCCCTCGTCCGCGAAATCCCACTCGCGCTCGACGTCCTCGATGGCGTCGAGGTCGGCGTCGAGATCCTCTTCGGTCAAGTCGAGAGCGCGGAAGCAGCGCTCGAGCCACTCGCGCTCGCGCGGGTGCACGCGGCCGTCGGCGGCGGCGACGAAGGCCAGGAAGCGGCCGATCTCGAGCCGGCGCGGCCGTTCGAGTCCGCTGATCCGGTCGTGCGCGACACGGAGGTTGGGACGGGGCTGATCGAGCAGCAGCCAGTGCTCGTGGGCGGCGAGGCGCTCCTTCTCGGCCGGGACCAGCTGCAGGGAGGTCGAGAGGCGGTCCTGGATCGCCTCGCGCTCCGAGTCGGTGACCTCGGAGTCGGCGGCCGCGACGACCATTGCCAGCCCGACCGCGACCTGAGCGGAGACGTACGCGGGGGACGGGGAGGAGGGAGCGTCGTCGGCGAGGCGGAAGACGACGACGTCGGTGCCCGGCTGCGGCCAGGTGGGCCCGAAGCGGGGATCGGGCTCGAAGCCGATGCCGGCGGAGGCGAGCTGCTCAGCGAGGTCCCGGGCCGCTGCCTCGGAGGACTCGGCCTCGCCGCAGAGCGAGAGAAGCTCAGCGGTCGGCGTGGCCACGCGGGACTCGTCCCCGAGCCTGTCGTCGAGGGACTCGACTGTTTCGGAATCGACCGTTGCCATTGCCGCGTAAACGCTACCCACCCGGCGCCCTCGGCTTCGGGACGAATCCCGCAGCTTGTCAGCGGCCAGTCCGCAACCCCGCAACTAGGCCGCGACCCGGCCCCCGTCGTCCTCGCCTCGCTTCGACCAGAGCCTGAAGTCCG
The DNA here is from genome assembly GCA_963793415.1 of uncultured Solirubrobacterales bacterium. Lineage (GTDB taxonomy): Bacteria > Actinomycetota > Thermoleophilia > Solirubrobacterales > 70-9 > CAXMST01. The sequence continues at coordinate 1,409,942 of CAWCAC010000002.1, forward strand.
GCTCGGGCGCCCAGGTGCCGCGTTCGTCGATACGGGCCGCGAGCAGGATCCAGGCGGCGGCGAGGACGTGCTCCTCCCAGTCGGGTGGGCGGCGGCAGATCACCTGGATCAGGCGGGGGTCGTCGGTGAACTGCAGACACCAGCCGACCTCGTCCTCGCTGATGCCGGCGGCGGCGGCGTCGATCCAGGCCATCTCGCCGTGCTCGTTGTCGCGGGAGACGGAGGCGTACGCGCACTCGGGCTTGCCGTCGTAGAAGACCGTGGCGAGCACGGCATCGGCGGCCTTGAGGTCGATGCAGGGCGAGAAGGCGGTGGTCTCGCAGCGGACCTCGTGGAGGTCTCGGGTGCCTGGGATGTCAGTCGGTGGTGCGGTCATGGGTTGGGAGTCCCCCGCAATCCGGTCTCTCTGACGCGGGATATGGGCCGCGCCTGGCTTCTTTGTCCCAGCCGGAACGCCATACCCGGCTTCCGGAATATGGAAACGTCGCCTTTGCGCTACGCGGGAGTTCGCCCGCGTTGGCCGCTACTTCAGCTTGTCGTGGCTGCCGCCGCCGGGCTGGTAGGCCGGGGGCTTCTCGGCCGGCTTGTTGGCGAGGCGCTCGTGGTGCAGCTCCATCGCCCGGTCGTGGATCACGGGGCGGTTGCCGAACTTGCGCTCGTAGTCGCGGACGTGCTTGATCGTCTCGTCGTCGGCGTTCTCGAGCCGGGCGAGGATCTCGTCCTGCGGCATCTCGTCGTAGCCCTGCCAGGGCTGACGGCTGTGCATGTAGTGGAGCTTGTCGAGCACGGCCTTGCGGTTGAGGTTGGCGCGCTCGTAGGTCTCGGCGGCGTCGAGCTGGGCCTGGGTGTGGTGGTGGAACTCGTGCCGGAGCTCGTCGAGGGTCATCTTGTCGTAGCCCGGGAACGGTTCCTCGCCGACGCGCTCGTGGTGGACGATCGCCTCGCCGTTCTCGTCGTGGTGGTGGGGGAGATGGTCGCGGAGGCTCATGGCGTTCCTTTCGGGCTGACCGCCTTGCGGTGGCGGCTGGGAGTTCGTGCCTGCGCCTTGATTGTAACTACTGTCACTAAGTGGTTTTATGCGGTTCGGCCGCGGGTTTTCCACACCTCGGGGCTCGGCCTCGCGCTCGCGCCGCCCGCCGATCTGGTTCGATGGCTGGCGTGGACTTCGAGCCCGCCGTCGGCGAGCGTCAGCAGGGCCTTCGAGTTCGTCTCGAGGACGGCGCCACGACCACGGTCCACGTCTCCCGGCTCAAGCGGGCCCGGACCTCGGCCCGGGTCCTGGCCCTGCGACCGCCGCGGCCGCTGTTCGAGCTCTGCCGCGAGCAGGGGATCGAGGACGCGATCGTCGGCGGCTTCTTCATCCGCGCTGAGGGGACGCCGCTGGGGGCGCTGTGGGTGGACGGGGCGCCGCTGCACTCCCAGCCCTTCGACCCACCCTGGACGGTGACCCGCTCCTGCGTGCAGATCAGCGACGGCGAGCTCACGCTCGGCTCGCCCCCGAGCCTCGGCAAGCGGCCGGCGGGCGACCTGCTCCAGGCCGGGCCGATGCTGGTCGAGCGCGGCAAGAACTTGATCGAGGGCGTCGCCGACCCCGAGGGCTTCGCCAGCGGCGCCCGCCAGTTCGACTCCGACATCACCTCCGGCCGCTATCCGCGCGCCGCGCTCGGGCTCACGGGGCGGGAGCTGATCGCGGTCGTCTGCGACGGCCGCGGTCCCGACGACGCCGGCCTCACCCTGACCGAACTCGCCGACGTGATGATCGGGCTCCGCGCCAAGCAGGCGATCAACCTCGACGGCGGCGGCTCGGCGACCCTGATCGCCGGCGGCGCCCTCGCCAACGTGCCCCGCGAGGAGCACGGGCTCGAGATCCCGGGCGGGCGGCCGGTCTCGACCGCGATCGTCTTCACGCGCGCGGCTGAGGGTCCGAGGCGCCTGGCCGCCCGCCCGGCGCCTCCGCGCGTCGTTCCCGGGGCTGGATTAGGAGGCGACGCTAGCCTCGTAGGGAGTGCAAACAGATCGAACCACCCTCCTGATGGGCTTCTACTTCTCGCCCCGGGGTGGATCGGCTCACGCATGTCGCGCGATTGCGACCGAGCTCGAGCGCCAGGGCCTCGACGTCACCCTGCTCGCCGGCTCGCGCAGCGACATCGGCGCCCACGCCGACGCCGCCAGCTTCTTCTCGGGCTGCGAGACGCGCCCCGTCGACTTCACGCCCGCGCTCTGGAGCGAGCTGCCGCTGGCTTACGCCGGCGCCCCGGGAACCGCCCCGATCCACGCTTCTTACGAGGATCGGCCGGGCGCCGAGGATCCGGTCTTCGCGAGCCTCGGCAGATATGAGTTCGAGCGGCAGGTCGAGGCCTGGACCGCGGCGATGAGCGACGCCGGCGCCGGCTCGGCCGACCTGCTCTACCTGCACCACCTGACGCCGCTGAACGAGGTCGCCGCCCGCAGCTTCCGCGACGTCCCCGTGCTCGGCCACATCCACGGCTCCGAGCTGCTGATGCTGGAGCAGATCGCCGCCGGCCCGCCGCCGGGCTGGGATCACGCCGAGCAGTGGGTCGAGCGGCTCTGCCGGTGGGCGGAGGGCTGCGAGCGGATCGTCGTCAACAGCTCCGAGGGCCGCAAGCGCGCCGTCCGCCTGCTCGACCTCGACCCCGAGCGCTTCGTGCTGGTCCCGAACGGCTTCGACCCGGACTTCCACCCGAAGCAGATCGACCGCCGCGCGCACTGGCGCCGGCATCTGGTCGCAGCGGCCCCAGGGCTGGCTGCCGGGCGAGAAGCCGGGCAGCCTCGGCTACACCGAGGCCGAGGTCGCGCCGCTCGAGACCGGGACGACGCTCCTCTACAGCGGCCGCTTCACCGAGGTCAAGCGGCTCGGGTTGCTGATCGAGGCCTACGCCGAGGCCCGGGCCCGCTTCCGCGCGCCGACGGCGCTGGTCCTGCTCGGCGGCTTCCCCGGGGAGTGGGAGGGCGAGCACCCGGCGGCGACGATCGCCCGGCTCGGCCTCGACGACGTCTTCCTCGCCGGCTGGCACGAGCAGAGCGCGCTGCCCGACTTCCTCGCCGCCACCGATCTGATCGTCCACGCCTCCGTCCGCGAGCAGTTCGGGCAGGTGCTGGTCGAGGGCATGGCCTGCGGCGTGCCGCCGATCGCGGTCGATCGCGCCGGCCCGGCGACGATCGTCGAGCCGGGACGCACCGGCTGGCTGGTCGAGCCGGATGACCGGCGCGGCCTCGTCGCGGCGATGGTCGACGCGGTCAACGATCCGACCGAACGCCGGGACCGCGGCCGCCGCGGCCGCGAGGAGGCGGTCCGCCGCTACACCTGGGCGGCGATCGGCGCCGCTCTGGCGGGCGAGGTCGGGGAGCTGCTCGGCGAACCGGTCGGGCTCAACGCTTTAGCGACTTCAGCGGGCGGCGCGGGCGCACTCGATACATAGGGCGCTGGCCGGGGCCGCCTCGAGCCGGCCCGCCGGGATCGGCTTGCCGCAGTTGTCGCAGCTGCCGTAGGTCCCTTCCTCGAGCTTCTCGAGCGCTCGCTCGGTCCGCTCCTTGATCGCCTGCAGGTCGTTGGCGACGCCGACGTTGGTGAAGCGGCTGATCGCCTCCGTCGTCCCCTCGCCGATCCGCTTGCCGAACCCGATCGACGCCCCCGCCTCGGGCGGCTTCGTCAACTCCTCGATCTCGGCCGAGATCGAGGCCAGGTCGGCGCGCAGGCGCTTGCCGACCTCGTCGAGGTCGAGATCGGTCTGGGCTGGTGTGTCGTCGCGTGACTGCATCGTCTTGGGCTACCCACTTCGGGGACCTCTCAGCAGTCTGACGGCGGCGCAGGTGTACGCTCTACACATCGGACGCACAAACATCGAGATCGATGAGGACCTGGTGCAGCGGGTGATGCGTCGATACGGGCTGACGACGAAGCGCGCTGCGGTCGACATGGCGTTGCGACGCCTCGACATCGAGCCGATGGACCGCGACCAGTCGCTGGCGATGGAGGGCGCCGGCTGGGAGGGCGACCTCGACCGGATGCGTGCCTCCAAGATCGCCGACCCGTCCCAGTGATCCTCGCCGACACCTCCGCCTGGATCGAGTTCCTGCGCGCGACCGGATCGCCGACTCACCGGCGCATGCGGAAGCTGATCGGGGAGGAGGCGGCGCTGGCCACGACCGGCCCGATCCTGATGGAGGTCCTGGCCGGCGCGAGGGATCGACAGCACCTGCTCGAGCTCGAACGGCTGCTTGCCGGCTGCGAGATGCTGAACGTGCGCCAGCCGGACGACTTCGAGACCGCCGCGGCGATCCACCGCGCGGCCCGGGCGGAAGGTCGGACGATCGCGCGGGGCCTCGACTGTCTGATCGCCGCGGTCGCGATCCGGGAGGGAGTTCCCCTGCTCCACCAGGATTCGGACTTCGAGACGATCGCCGTCGTCACGCCCCTCGAAGTCGGTTAGCTCGAGACCGGCGCCGCGGCGAGCTCCTCGACGCGCTCGCACAGCACGTCGAGCCGCACGTGCGGGAAGAGGCCGTAGCTCGGGGGCGGGTCGTCCTGGTCGAGGTAGTCGGCGACCCAGAAGGCGTGGGTGCCGTAGAGGAGCTGGGCGCAGCGCTCGGGGTCGAGCGGCTGGAAGGCGGATTCGGTCAGCTCGGCGATCGCGGCGTCGAGGTGGCCGATCACGGGCTCGATCCGCTCGCGGTCCCACTCGGTCCAGCCGCCGTCTGCGGCGCCGCCCCGGTCGCTGCCGCGGCCGCGACCCTTGCCTCTGCCCCTCACCGGTGGTGAGTGGCCGAAGCTGGTGCCGTCGCAGTGGGCGACGAAGCCGCAGGCGGCGAGCTCGCGGGCGCGCTCCTCCTCGTCGGCAACGGCGGCCTTCTTGGAGCGGATCGGGCCGAGGTCTTCGTAGAGGTCGGGGCGCAGGCGCAGGCCGAAGCGGCGGGGGAGGCGGGAGGCCTTGTAGCCGGTCAGGTGCTGCTCGAAGCGCTGCTCAGGGCTGCGGGCGCTGGAGCCGACGTAGACCCAGGGCAGGCGCGGGTCGCGGCGCCGGCCGGCGGCCGGCTCGAGCTCGATCACGTAGACGCGGTTGCTGGCCATCCGGACTTGGTTCACCGCCGCGGTCGCAAGTCCCGCCGCCGCAGCGAAGCGCCCAGGTCCCGCGGATAGCTACCGCCGTACCGGGTAGACAAAGGGGAGATGTTTTCGCGACCGCCGCAATCCGTCATGCAGGCATCCGGCCCGGGGCGTAAGTTCGATGGGATGAGCGTGATCACCCCCGACAGGCCCCTCGTGGCACCGCAGACGCACCCGACTTCCCCGGCGACGCAGCCGCAGGCCCTCGATCTGCCGGGCCCGGCGCGGCGGATCCGGATCGAGCCGATCCAGGTGCCGACGCCGGCACCGTCGCCTGCCACCGAGATGCCGGGCCCAAACGTGCCGACGCCGCCGATGCCGACACCCGGCCCCGACCCGGTTCCCGGATCCGGTCCCCGACCCGGCGCCCTCGCCGGAGCCGACCCCGGACCCCGAGCCGCCGGTGCCGACTCCCGATCCGGTCCCGGACCCGATGCCCGATCCGGCCCCCTCGCCCGAGCCGGGCGAGCCCGTTCACGATCCCCAGCCGCCGGACCCGGCTCCACAGCCGGACCCCGAGCCGCCCGCGCCCGAACCGGCGCCGGAGCCGCCGCCGGCCCCGGACACCGAGCCCGCGGTCGCCTAGGCCGCGCGGGACGCGAGTCGGGCGCGCGTGGAGACCGAGGAGTTCCGGGTCCCGGACTCGGCCGAGCCTCTGCTCGGGTGGCGCGTCTGGCACCTCGACCGCGACGGCCTGCTGAAGCCGATCGTCGTCACCGGCGAGCCCTGGATGCCGGGCCCGAACGAGGCCCGCTGCCACATGACCGACAGCAAGCACCGGGCGCCCGGTCGCGGCTGTGTCTGCGGCTTCAATGCGCTCCACAACCCCCCGAACGACTTCCGCGGCGACGCGGGCCACGCGATCGGCGTGATCGCCGCCTGGGGCGACATCGACATCTACGGGACCGGCCTGCGGGCCCAGTTCGCTGCCGTGGTCGGGTTGCTCGACGACGGTGCCGGCGAGCTCCACAGCGAGAAGCTGCGCATGGCCGCCGCCCACTACGGGGTACCGCTGCTCGCCTTCCCGGAGCTGCGCGAGCACGCCTCGCAGTTCGGGCGGCCTGCCTCCGGCGCGATCCTGCCGCGCGAGGCCGAGACCCCGGTCGGGTGGGGGAGGGGCGTGAGCCGACCCTCCGGCTACCGGGCGCGCAGCAACCGGCCGCTGCCCGCCGGGGCGATGCCCTCCGCTTTCAAGGGGCGGGGCGTGTGGATCAACCGCCATCTCGCCGTCGATCACGACGGTCGCTTCATGCGACTCGGCCCGACCCCGTCGCTGGGGGCACTGGCGACGAAGGGGATCGAGCCCGCCGTCGCGGTCGGCCAGGACGTCAAGGAGGGCGACGTGCTGTTCGTCTCCTCGGCCGGCCCGAGCGCGATCCTGACGCCGTCGCCGGTGCGCGGCACAGTCGTCCACATCAACGGCGACCCGCTGCGGGCCGAGGAGGGTCCGGCGGCAGGCGGCTGGCTGATCGAACTGCGGTTGCAGTCGGAGAGCCTCGACCACTCCTCGATCGCCTGGGGCCGCCGCGGCGCTGAGTCCTACCGCTCGTTCGTGCTCGCCGCCGGCTCCGACGCCGACCTGCTGCTGACCTGCTCGCACAATCCGAACCCGGCCAATGCGCTGGTCGAGCCCGGGGATGCGAGCGGCTGGCTGCGGGCCCTGGCGCAGGAGCTCGACACCGCGATCCGCGCCGACGAGGCGCTCTGCGCGGCGCTGCGCTCACTCGAGGGCGTGCCGGCGACGACCCGCTTCCTGGTCGAGGGGGTGGAGGAGCTGCGGGTGGCGCCGCCCGCGGTCGGCTCCGAGCGCTGGGTGACGACGGCCCCGCTCGCGGATGACGCCGACCGCGGCGACAATCTCGGCGCCGGCGCCATCCAGCCCGACGACGGCCTCGTCGTCGAGATCCGCCCCGACGCCCTGCGCCGCTACTGGCGCGGCGAGCTCGGCCTTGCCCCCGACGACGTCAGCGTCGCCGGCACCGAGGCGCCGGGCGCGCCACCCTCATCCGCGGGCCGGCGCAACCCCGTCCACGTCGTCAACGGCGCCCGCGGCGACGTCCTGATCGCCAACTCGCTCCACCGCCGGGTCTTCCCGCAGGCACAGGCAACGCTCGAGGGCCTCGGCAACCCCTGGTTCCGCGCCGGCGACGCGATCCGCGACCCGGTCCAGAGCCTCCGCGCCCTCGCCGGCTTCGAGCCGCCGGCCGAGCTCGGCGGAGCGGCCTAGATCGCCTGGTGCAGGCGGCGGCCCATCGCCGCTCGCGAGGAGCCGAAGATCCGGCAGAGGGCGTCGAAGTCGCCGCCGGTCAGCTGGTAGTGGCTGCGGATCAGCTCGCCCGGCATCAGCAGCGCCGCTGCGAAGTGGTTGGCCTCGCGCTCGATCTCGATCGCGGCCTGCTCGTCGGGGTCGGGAGCGGCCGAGACAGCGGCCGGCGAGGCCGTGGCGTCCGACCCCGAGGCCGGGTCGATGGAGCCGTGGCGGCAGAAGAGCGAGCGTTGGCCGTCCTGATGGAGGACGCAGTGGCCGAGCTCGTGGCCGATCGTGAAGCGTCGGCGCGGCGGCCATTCGCGGGCCTCGGCGGCGTTGACCCAGATCTGGCGCACCTGGGGCAGGAACAGGCCCGAAAGCGAGCTGCCCTCCTCGAGTGGCGGGCAGTCGGGGGCGGTCTGCATCTCGTCGAGCTCGACGTCGCGGACGAGCAGGTCGAAACAGGAGTCGGCGATCGCCTCGACCGGGACCGGCAGCGTGCTCCCGTCCCAGATCCACTCGGGCACCTCGGCCAGCACCTGCTCGGCGCGGGTCTCGATGCGCAGCCTGTCCTCCTCCTCCACGGGCGCAAAGCTACCGCGCCCGGCAGCGTCGGGCACGCCGGCGCCGCTCAATGCCCGCGCCGCCTCTCGAGCGCGGCGAGCAGCTCAGCGGCGTCGGTCTCCTCGGCGCCCGCCTCGGTCAGCTCGATCGCGTGCCGGTAGGCGCCGGCCGCCTCGTCGGGCTCACCGATCGCCTCGGCCGCCTTCCCGTACCAGCAGTGATTCCAGGGATGGGCGGGGGAGATCTGCGCGTAGTAGCGCAGGTGGCGGTAGGCGTCTCGGAAGCGGCCGAGCTCGAACAGCGTGTAGCCGAGCGCGAAATGGGCCATCGAGTCGCCGGCGTGCAGGCACGCGGTCCAGGCCTCGAGCGCGTCCTCGCCCTCGAGCCGGGTCGCCGACTCGAACAGGAGCCGGTTGAGCGAGGCCTGCTCGCCATAGAGGCTGCGGGCCGCGAGCACGATCTGCCCCGCAGGCGCCGCCGGCAGGCCGAGCTGCGGCGCCTCGAACAGCGGCGGCCCCCAGATCTCCGTGTAGTCCGGGTCCTCGGGGTCGAACTCGGAGAAGCCGATCACCTTGAAGCCGACCGCAGGCGCCAGATCGGCGGGGCCGTCGTGCAGGTAGCCGAGCCGCTCGCCGACCGGCCGCCAGCACTCGCTCGGCTGGCCGTCGTCGACGCGGCCGAACTCGAGCGCCGTGAGCCAGTCGTACTCGGCGATGTGGCTGATGTAGAGGCGACGGGCCTCGATGAGCGTGTCGCGGCTTTCCCCTGCCTGTGGCATGGGGACGGAGTCGGCGGCAAGCGCCGCTCCCTGACATCGAGCCTCAGCTCAGCGTCAATCGGGGCCGAGGAAGAGCTCGTCGAGCTCGTCGCGGCCGCCGGAGCGGGCCGCGGCATCGGCTCCGCGGGCGGGCGCCGCCTCGACCGCGTCGGCGCTCGTCCAGCTCGACGTACTCGGGATCGGGGAAGGCCTTGCGGGCAAAGCCGGCGCCGGCGGCGAGATCGGCGCCGCTGACCCGCTCGCCGGCCTCGCGCAGCTTCTCGCGCGAGGTGCCGAGCAGCCCGGCGAGCGCCTCGAGCACCCGGTCGGAGACTCCCTCGGCTGGGATCTGACCGTGCTCCATCTGGTGGTAGTAGGCGTGGACGCGCCGCTGCTCGGATCCGAACCCGAGCGCCTCGGCGAGCTTGCCCGTCAGCTCCTCGCGCTTGATCCGGGCCTTCTTGCGCAGGCTCGGCAAGAGCTCAGGCCAGCTCCCGGCCTCACCCTCGAAGGACTCGAAGACGCGATCGACGGCGCCCTTCGCCGGCGAGCGCTCGTAGGCGCCCGGGTCCCAAGCCTTGGTCGGGGCGGTGTCGAGGTAGCGGTCGAGCCGGTCCGCGAGCGCCGACCGTTCATCGACCTGCGCGCGGGCCAGGAACTTGCCTGGATCGGGCTTCGAGCCGGACTCGAACGCGGCCGCGAACTCGGAGACGAGCTTCTCCAGGTCGGTCACGGCTGCTCACCTGATCCGGCGCTGTCCGTCTCGTCGAGGGCCTGCATGAAGTCGATTTTGAAGCGCCGCCAGATCTGATGGACGTTCGCCTCGCTGATCCGCTCGCCGGTCAGCCGCAGGATCTCGGTGCAGGTCGATGCGGCGTCGAACTCGAGGTAGCCGAGCTCGACCGGCCCATAGAGCTCGATCACGTACCTGTGCGTGTCCTTGCTGCGCTCCGCGCGCAGCTGTTCGGCGAGCTCGCGGTAGGCGACCATGACGATGCCGTCATCGTCGGCGCCGCCGGGAACCCAGACGCCCTCCTCGCCCTCGTGCTCCTCGGCGAGCAGCGTCGTCGCCGGCGTGCGCTCCAGCTTCTTGTAGAAGTCGGCGATCCGGCGCTGCGTGATCGTGTTGATCCAGGAGCCGAACTCGCCCATGAACTTGCCGTCGAAGGCAGAGCGGACGACGCTCTCCATCACCGTCATCACCAGGTCCTCGGCGTGCTCGGCCGGGGTCCGGATCCGGACCTTCGCCTCGACCCGGTCCTCGTGGCGGAAGGCGAGCATCCCGCAGGCGGTGCGGGCATGCTCGACGTCGCCGGCCTCGCGGGCGGTCGACACCCACTCGAGCAGCTCCTCGTCGCCAAGGCGATCGAGCTCACTCTCGGTCTTACGGACGTAGTTGGACACGGTCTGAGACTGGACTCCCTCTCTGGGTCGCTGAACCTAGCGGGTGCGGGGGCGGCTGGGGTTATGTGAAGGCGCATGTCGCGAGATCCCGTAAATGGGTGTCGCCGGAGGGTGCAGTTATCTGACAAACGGCTGCCGGCGCGCCTGTGGAGCCCGCGTTTGACGGCTGTCAGAGCCCGTTTTCCAGCCTTGAGCAAATCCTGAGGTTGTCGTGACCGGAATCGGATTCGGGTGCGGGACTCTTGTTCTCGGCCCGGAGAGGGTCCACGGATAGGACCCACCGAAAGGATTAGAGATGAGCCAGCACACGCATGAAGCACCCGCCCCCACGGTCAGCCTGGTGGAGTCCGACGGATCGGACTTCTGGCTGGATCGTGAGGGAACGACCGAGTTGATCTCCGCACTCTGGGACATCCATCCCAACAATCACGAGGCCTGGTGGATCGGCGCCTTCGGCACCGACCTCGCCTCCTCGGTCGAGACGCTGAGCCGAGTCGTCTTCTCACCGCGACGTGGCCTCGTCCGCGGCCCGGCGCTCGAGATCCTCGTGCTGCCGGTGGTCCCCGACTCGCCCGCCCATCCGGTCATGGTCGGCGTCGTCGACGGCAACGGACCGATCGTCTGTCGCGGCGTCGAGGATCTTGCCGAGACGCTTCCGAACGCCTTCGGCAAGGGCCCCGACCACGTGATCGGCGCGCTCGAAAAGCTGCTTGAGATCGCCTCGGGGCTGGTCCCCGAGACCGAGAGCGCCAGCGAGCCCGACAAGCCCGTCGCAATCGGCCTCGGTCTCTCCGCCCCGTTCGAGCAGGAGGCTCGTGTACTCGGGATCTGAACTTGGGGCAGACACGGATGCCCGCCCTCGACGCGCACGACGCGCATCTCGTCCTCAGGAGTCAGGCAAGGATGCCTGGCTCCCGAGGCGTTAAGGACCCCGGTGACCCCTTGAACTCTCTAGCCCTCGCCCATCCGGTAGCCGAAGCCACGGATCGTGCGCAGGTAGCGCGGGCTGCGGGGATCGTCGCCGAGCTTCTGACGGAGGTTCGAGACGTGGACGTCGATGACGTGGTCGTCGCCGAACCAGCTCGGTCCCCAGATGCGCTCGAGCAGCTGATCGCGGCTGAGCGAGACCTTGGGCTGCTCGGAGAGCGCGTCGAGCAGGTCGAACTCGGTCTTCGAGAGCTCGATCGGCGTGCCGGCGACCCGCACCTCGCGAGCCTGGACGTCGATCTCGAGGTCGCCGAAGCGCCGCGATGCGCCGTCGTCCTTGCCTCCGGCACCGACCGTGCCCGCGCGCGGGCGCCGCAGCATCGCCTTGACCCTGGCGACCAGCTCGCGCGGCGAGAACGGCTTGGTCACGTAGTCGTCGGCTCCGACGGCGAGCCCGACGAGGCGGTCGGCCTCCTCCTGGCGGGCGGTGAGCATGATCACGTAGGCGTCACTCGAGCTCTCGCGCAACCGCCGGCAGACCTCGTAGCCATCGATCCCCGGCAGCGAGACGTCGAGAATGACCACGTCGGGATCGATCGAGGCGGCAGCCTCGAGCCCTTCTTCGCCGGTCCCGACCGCGGTCACCGCGAAGTTCTCGTTCTCGAGAACCTGCTCGACGAGCATCGCGATCTCCGGCGTGTCCTCTACGACAAGGACGGTTACCCCTTCACCGATCGCCATTTCCCGTCGAGCGTATCGGTGCAGGCGGAGTGCGGGGAGCGACGGTCGGTGGGACCATTGACGAAACTGATCGTGGGGAAGACCTGTGGCCGACCGTAAGCTCGAACGATTGAGGCCGTCGCGGCGCCGAAACGAGGCCGCCGAGCGGCTCGCTGCGGTGATCGGCACGCTCGCCGCCGGAGTCCTCGTCGAGGACGAGTTCCGCCGGGTCGCGCTCGCCACGCCCGAGTTCTGCCGGATCTTCCGGATCCCGTTCTCGCCCGACGCGCTGATCGGCACCGACTGCTCGAGCACGGCCGAGCAGGCGAAGGAGTTCCTCGCCGAGCCGGAGGAGTTCCCGCGCCGGATCGATGAGATTCTTTTCAAGGGCAAGCCGGTCCGCGACGAGATCGTCCACTTTGCCGACGGCCGTGTCTTCTCGCGCGACTATTCGCCGCTCGTGGCCGAGGGTGAGCCGCGCGGGCACCTGTGGGTCTATCGCGACGTCACCGCGCAGACCGCTGAGGCCGAGGCGATCGGCCGCAGCGACCGCGCCTCGACCGAGCTGCTCGAGGTCGCCACCGATCGGCGGGCCGCTTTCCCCCAGCGGGTCGAGCGCCTGCTCGAGTCCGGCTGCGAGCTGCTCGGGCTCCCGGTCGGAGTCGTGACCAGAATCAGCGAGGGAGAGGCCGAGATCGTCGCCGCCCGCGACCCCTTCAATCAGCTGCGCTCGGGGATGCGGCTCGCCGGCGACGCCCTCTACTTCCCCGAGGTGATGGAGGCCCACGGCGCCGTCGTGCTCGAGGCGCCCGGCGGCTACCGCCCGGTCGGCGCCGGCTACCTGTCCTCGTTCGGGGCCTCGGTCGGGATCGCGCTGCGGGCCGGCGAAGAGGTCTGGGGAACGCTCGCCTTCGGCGGTCACGAGCCGCGCTCGAAGCCATTCAGCGAGCGCGAGCTGAACGTGATCGGGCTGATGGGCCAGTTCCTCGTCGCCGAGGAGGAGCGGCGGCGGACGACCACCGACCTGCGCCGCAGCCGCGCTCGGGCCGTGGCGACGATCGAGGGCGCGCTCGACGCCGTGATCACGATCGGCATCGACGAGCGGATCATCGAGTTCAACCCCGCTGCTGAGCAGATGTTCGGGTTCCGGCGCTCGGAGGCGCTCGGCCGCACCCTGGCCGAGTTGATCGTCCCGGTCGAGCTGCGCGAGGCCCATCACCAGGGGATCCAGCGCTTCCTGCAGACGCGCCAGCCGGTCGCCCTGAACAGGCGGCTGGAGCTGCCCGCCCTGCGCGCCGACGGCTCCCGCTTCTTGATCGAGCTCGCCGCGACTGCGATCGAGGCCGGCGGCGAGGTGATCGCCTTCACCGCCTACCTGCGCGACATCAGCGAGCGCAAGCGGGCCGAGGCCGAGCTATCCGCCGCCCGCGACGAGGCGCTCGAGGCGACCAGGCTCAAGAGCCAGTACCTGGCGACGATCAGCCACGAGCTGCGGACCCCGGCGAACGGGATCATCGGCGCCCTCGACCTGCTCGATCAGCTCGACCTCTCCACCCAGCAGCGCGACCTCGTCGACGTCGCCGAGGGCTCGGCCGACGCCCTGCTGCGGATCCTCAACGACCTGCTCGACGCCGCCAAGATCGAGGCCCGCGGGCTCGGACTGCTCGAGGAGGAGTTCGACCTGCTCGACACGATCGAGTCGGCCGTCGAGGCGAGCGCGGCCTCGGCCCGAGCCAAGGACCTGACGATGGTCGCCGCCGTCGATCCCTCGCTCTGGTGCTCGGCCCGCGGCGACGCTCTCCGCGTCCGCCAGATCCTCGTCAACCTGCTCGGCAACGCGGTCAAGTTCACCGAGACGGGCGAGGTCGTGCTGCGGGCGCGCGAGGTCGCCCGCGACCGCTACGGGCTGACCGTCTCGATCACGATCGTCGATACGGGCCCAGGGATCGAGCCCGAGCAGCAGGCGCGTCTGTTCCGCCCCTTCGCCCAGGCCGACACCGGGCTCAGCGCCCAGCACGGCGGCACCGGCCTCGGCCTCGTGATCTCGCGCGAGCTCGCCCGCCTGATGGGCGGCGACATCGAGCTCGAGAGCGAGCTCGACGCCGGCACGACGATGACCGTGACGCTGCGCTTCGCCGGCGCCGGAATCCCGAGCTTCGAGCCGGGCCCCCTGGCGGGCAAGCGGATCGTGCTGGCCGGCTCGCAGGGCCGCGTGGTCGACGCGCTCCGCGCCCAGCTCTCCGCGCTCGGGGCCGAGGTCGCGGTTGCGCCGACGCGCCCGGCCCTGCGTCAGCTCGCCGACGAGTCGCGGGCCGATGTGGCCCTGGTCGACTGGGAGCTCGCCAGCATGCTGCCGCCGGGGCTGCCGGTGATGACGATCGCCGGGCCGATGAGCGGCTCGATCCCGCCGCTGCAGCTGCCCGTCCGGCGCCGTCGCCTCGCCGAGCTGATCCTCGCCGCGATCGCCGGCGACACCGGAACCGTGCTGGCGCCCGAGGCCGAGCCCGAGGCGGCGGCCCCCGAGGCGCTGCCGCGCGCGGCCGGCGCCCGGGTGCTGGTCGCCGAGGACGTCGACGTCAACCGCGACCTGATCTGCCGCCAGCTCGAGGGCCTCGGCTTCCACGCCCGTCCTGCCCGCGACGGCAACGAGGCGGTCGCGGCAGCGGGCGAGGGTGGCCTCGACCTGATCCTCATGGACATGCGGATGCCCGGGCTCGACGGGATCTCGGCGACGCGCCAGATCCGCGAGTTCGAGCCGACCGGAACCAGGGTCCCGATCGTCGCGATCACCGCCAATGCGAGCGAGGCCGATCGCCGCGCCTGCCTCGACGCCGGCATGGACGACCATCTCGCCAAGCCCGTCCGCAGCGCCGCGTTGCGGGGCGTGCTCGACCGCTGGGTCGAGGCGCCCGAGCTACCTGCGGCACCCGAGGCGCCCGAGCCGCCGCAGCCGCAGCCCGAAGGGGTCCCGGGGCCAGAGCCGGCGCCGGCCGCATCGTGGCCGCGCAGCCTCGAGGCCGGCCTGGCCGAGCTCAGCACCGACCTCGGCGGCGACGAGGCCGTCTCGCGCCTGATCGACCGCTGGCGGCAGGAGCTCGAGACCCGGCTCGAGGCGCTGCGCACCGCCGTCGACCAGGGCGACGACGCCGAGCGCGAACGGGTCGCCCACGCGCTCAAGGGAGCCAGCAGCCTGTTCGGCTCGAACGGGCTGACCGAGCGCTGCGCGGCGCTCGAGAAGGTCGCCGACCCGGCGGCGGCCGGCCTCTTGCTGGATGACGTCGAGGCCGAGGCCGACACGCTCAGCTCGGCGCTCGCGACCTGGCAGGACGCACGGCCGGTCGCCGAACGCTGAAGGCGGCCCCGAGCCGGACGATCGCCGCCGTATCCTCAGCCCTGATGCGATCGGGGTTTCGGTACAGGCTCGACCGGCTTCCGGATTGGCTGCAGCGGCTGATCGCGGTCGGGGCGCTGCCGACCGACTCCGAGGAGCTCAGGGTCCGCAAGTCCGTGCTCGTGCTCTCGACGGTGCTGATGGCGAGCCTGTCGACGGTCTGGGTCGTCACCTATGCGTTGCTCGGGCTCTGGGTCTCGGCGGCGATCCCGTTCGCCTACCAGGTGGCCTCCGCGATCAGCCTGCTCACGTTCGCGCGGACGCGGCGCTACGTGCTCTTCCGCAGCAGCCAGCTGTTCCTCAGCCTGATGCTGCCGTTCCTGCTGCAGTGGAGCCTCGGCGGCTTCGAGGCGTCCTCGGCGGTCTGCATCTGGGGCATCACCTCGCCGCTCGGTGCGCTGCTCTTCCTCGGCGCGCGCCAGTCGGTGCCGTGGTTCGTCGCCTTCGCCGGCCTGGTCGCCTTCTCGGCGGCGATCGACCCGGCGCTTGCGGAGAGCCCGGCGGACGTCCCACACGGCGTCGTCGTCGCCTTCTTCGCGCTCAACATCATCGCCGTCGCGGCGACGACCTACGCGCTGCTTCAGTACTTCGTCGCCGCCCGCGAGCGGGCCCGGGTCGCGCTCGCCGCCCAGCACGAGGCGCTAGAGCTCGAGCAGCAGAAGTCGGAGCGGCTGTTGCTCAACGTGCTGCCGGCGCCGGTCGCCGAGCGGCTCAAGCTGCGCGAGGGGGTGATCGCCGATCACTTCCCGGCGGTCACGGTCCTGTTCGCCGACCTGGTCGGGTTCACGCCGCTCTCGGAGCGGCTCTCCGCGGCCGAACTCGTCTCGCTGCTCGACCGCATCTTCGCCCGCTGGGATGCGCTCGCCGCGCGCTTCGGGGTCGAGAAGATCAAGACGATCGGCGACGCCTACATGGTCGCCGGTGGGATCCCGCTTCCGCGTTCCGACCACGCCGAGGCCGTCGCCGCGATGGCGCTCGAGATGCAGCCCGAGCTGGAGCGCTGCGCGGAGGCGGCGGGGCTGCGGCTGCAGGCGCGGATCGGGATCGACACCGGCCCCGTCGTCGCCGGCGTGATCGGCCAGGCGAAGTTCTCCTACGACCTCTGGGGCGACCCGGTCAACACCGCGAGCCGGATGGAGTCCCACGCCGAGCCCGGCACGATCCAGGTGACCGAGCGCGCCTTCGAGTGCCTGCGCGGCGCCTTCGCCTTCGAGCGGCGCGGCACGATCGAGGTCAAGGGCAAGGGCCCGATGAGCGCCTACCTGCTGCTCGGCCCCGCGGCTTCCGCTCAGCCCGGGTAGGCGGCCGCGATCGCGCGCCGCAGCTGCGGCGCGAGGCTGCCGATGCCGGCGCCGTTGGTCATCACGACGACGGTGACGCCGCGCTCGCGGTCGGTCCAGTTCTCGGTCTGGTAGCCGCCGTAGGAGCCGTCGTGGCCGACCCAGGTCGAGCCCTGTCCGCGGCCGTCGAAGGTCCCAAGCCCCCAGCCACCGGGCTTCGGCGGCAGCATCTGCTCCACCGTCGCCGGCTCGAGCAGGTCGCCCGCGTAGAGGGCGTTGCCGAACTCGGCGAGATCGGCGGCGGTGGCGGCGAGGCCGCCGTCGGTCCAGACCTCGCCCCAGTAGTCGGTCGGGATCCGGCCGTCGGGCCCGAAGCGATCGTAGTAGCCGCCTCCGGCCCGCGGTCGCAGCGGGTGTGCGAACTGGCGCTGCGGCGCGGCGCCGTAGCGGAAGGTCGAGTCCTCGAGGCCGAGCGGCGCCGCGATCGTGCGCTCGAAGACGCTCTCGATACGGGCGCCGGAGGCGCGCTCGATGACGCCGCCGAGCGCGACGTAGCCCGTGTTCGAGTACGAGTGCCGGGAGCCCGGCGGGAAGCGGAGCCGGCGCGGAGCGTGACTGAGGACCTCGCGGCGGGTCCAGCGATGGAACGGGTGCCGCCAAGCGGTCCACGTCAGCCACGGGCTCGAGAGGTAGTCGGCGAGCCCGCTCGAGTGGCTCATCAGCATCCGCGGCGTGATCCGGCCGGAGCCGGGCAGATAGGGGAGCGTCGAGCGGATCGGGCGGTCGAGCTCGAGCTCGCCGGCCTCGGCGAGCGCCATCGCCATCGCCGCCGTCACGGTCTTCGTCGTGCTCGCGATCGCGAACAGCGAGTCGGGGTGCATCCGCCCCCCGTGCCCGGTCCGGGCGCGCCCGGCGGCGCCGGTCCAGACGAGGCGGCCGTCGTCGACCACGGCCGCGGTCGCTCCCGGGGTGCCGCTCCGCGCGACGGCGCGGTCGAGGGCGGCGTCGAGGCGGGCCGCGGCGTTGTCGTCCGCTGCGGCCGCAGGGTCCGTCGCGGCACCCGCTGTTTCATCGCCGCCGCAGCCGGCGGCGACGGCCGCCGCGACCAGGAGCAGGGCGGGCAGCGCTCGCAGTCGACGCGCCACGCCCATCGCCGCGCCTAGATCTCGCGCTCGCCGTTGCTCTGGAGGCGGTCGATGCCGTCGCGGATGCCGTCAAGCGGCGCCTTGCGGATCCGCAGCTTCGTCGCCCGGTGGGCCTCGGACTTGACGTCCTTGAGGTCGGTGGCGACCTCGCGGGCGACGTCCTCGAGCACGTCGGCCTCGACGACCCGGTCGAGGAAGCCGGCCAGCCGCGCCTCCTCGGGGTCGAGGATCGCGCCGGTCGAGAGGCAGCGGTCGAAGTAGGGGGCGCTGAGCCGGTGGCGGGCGATCTCGATCCCGAACCAGGGCACGGTCAGGTTGATCCGGACCTCGTTCAGCCCGATCTTGTGCTCGCCGGCGACGCCGATGCGGACGTCGGCCGAGAGCAGCAGGAAGCCGGCCATCGCCAGCGCGTTGCCGTTGCAGGCGATCACGACCGGGCGCGGGAAGCTGAGCAGCTGCTCGGCGAGCTCGGCGCCGGCGACGAGCATCGGCGGCCAGCCCTCGGGCTCGGTCCGCAGGTCGAAGCCGGCGGAGAGCGTCTGCTCGCGGCCGGTGAGGATCACGACCTGCGCCTCCTCGGACTCGGCACGGTCGAACTGCGCGGCGATCTCGCCGAGCGTCGATTCGGACAGGGCGTTGACCTTGCCGTCGTCGATCGTGATCGTCGCGATCCCGTCGTCGAGGGCGTAGGTTGTGCGTGCGTCGCTCATCGGCCGGACTCTATGCCCCAGCGCCGCGGCTGTCAGGTCCGGGCCGGACGACCGGACAGGTTGCGATATTGGACGGAGTGGAGGGACAGGAGTCACTGACGGGCACGACCGGCTCGACCGGGGAGGAGCTGCCGGAGGCGGCCGCCGCGGTGCCGCTCGCTCCGGGCGAGCCCGACCTGCCGGGGCCGTTCGCGGTCGGCAAGTGGGCGAGCGGGTTCCGCAACTTCCTCCGCAACCGGCCCCGGGTCCGGGTGATGGGCGAGGTCGTCAACCTCTCGCGCTCGGCCAAGGCCACCTACTTCGACCTGCGCGACGGCGACGGCGCGATTCCCTGCTCGATCTGGAACTCGGACCTGAAGCGGCTCGACCTGCCCGAGGATGCCCTGCGCGATGGGATCGGGATCGTCGCCGCCGGCGGGCCCGACTACTTCGCCGGCTCCGAGCGCTCGTCGCCCTCGTTCTCGTTCCGGGTCACCTACCTGCGCCTCGCCGGCGAGGGCGACCTGCTCGCCCGGCTCGAGCAGCTGCGGCGCCAGCTCCACTCCGAGGGTCTGTTCGAGCCGCAGAAGCAGCTGCCCCGCGCGCAGCTGCCGCGCACGATCGGGGTCGTCGTCGGCAGCAACTCGGCGGCCTTTCAGGACATCCTCGCCGGGCTCGAGCGCCGCAACTGGCACGGCCGGCTGGTGCTCGCGCATCCGCCCGTCCAGGGCCAGGCGGCGGCGCCGCGGATCCGGGCGGCGATCACCGCGCTCGCCGGGGTTCCCGAGGTCGAGACGATCATCGTCTCCCGCGGCGGCGGCTCGCTCACCGACCTGTGGGCGTTCTGCGACGAGCACCTGTGCCGGGCGGTGGCGATGCTGCGGGTCCCGGTGATCTCGGCCGTCGGCCATGACGTGGACCACACGCTGATCGACGATGTCGCCGCCCAGGCCTGCTCGACGCCGACCCATGCGGCCGAGGCGGCGGTGCGGATCGACGTCAGCGTCGCCCGCGCCGACCTGAGACTGGCGACCGCCTCGATCGGCCGCTGCGGCCGTCGCAAGGTCGCGGCCGACGCGCGCCGGCTCGGCGCCGGCGCCGCCGGCCTCGCCGGCCACATGCGGGCCCAGCGGCGCGTCCTCCATCAGAAGCTGCGTGAGGTCCGGGCAGCCTCGCGACGCTCGCTCGGCGGCCGGCTCGAGAAGGCCGGAGTCTTCGCGCTCGTCCTGCACCGCCAGCAGCAGCGCTCGGCGACGGCGCTGGCGCCGGAGGGTCTGGAGCGGCGGCGCCTGGCCGGCCTGGCGGCGACGCTCGCGGCGCACGATCCGGCGCGCGTGCTGGAGCGCGGCTACGCGATGGTCAGCAGCGCCGAGGGCGAGGTCGTCAGCAGCGCCGAGGCGGCACGGCGCGCCGGTCAGATCAATGTCCGCTTCGCCGACGATGATGTCGACGCCGAGGTCAGAGATGGATGAGCCCAAAACAGATATGACGACGGATATGACGACAGATACGAAGACGGGCGGGACGGGCGATGCGATGGCGGACCCGACGCCGGCCACCGCCGCGCCGCAGAGCTACGAGGCGGCGGTGGCGCGGCTCGACGAGATCATCGCCCGGCTCGACTCCGGCCAGGCGGAGCTGAGGGAGACCCTGGGCCTGGTCCGCGAGGGCAAGGCGCTGGTCGAGTACTGCAAGTCCGAGCTCGACGCCGTCTCCGGCGAGCTCGAGAAGCTCGACCTCGACACACTCGTCGCCCAGCTCGAGTCCTCCGGTTCCGGGCCCGGCTCCGACGCGAGCGACTGAGCGGCGCCGGCAGCTGCTCCGGTGCCTGCCGCGATCGACCTCTACTGGCTGCCGCTCGGCGCGGGCGGGCATTCGGTCAAGTGGAACGGGCGCGCCTATGAGGCGATCGCGGCGAGGCTCCAGCGGCGCCCCGCCTGCGACCTGTACCACGCCGGCCTGGAGGTCCGGGTCGGCGACGAGGTGTACGTCGTCGAGCAGGCACCGGTCCCGGACGCGGACGGAGCGAGCCGGGGCGTCGTCGCCGTCGGTCCGGTCGGGGCCCGCTGGGCGGGCCGCCTGCGGATCTTCCGCTACGAGGTCCGGGTCTGGCGCGGCGGCAGGATTCCGGACATCGCCGAGGCGATCGACAGCCCGAGGCGGCTCAGCGACGACGAGGCGGTCGCGCGCCGGCTGCTCGAGACCGTCCCGAAGGTGCCGACGCCGGTCTGGGGGCGAGACGAGCTCGGGGCCGGCGAGATGTGGAACTCGAACGCGGTGATCGCCTGGGTGATCGGTACGAGCGGGCTCGAGGTCGGCTCGATCGCGCCACCCCCGGGCGGTCGCGCACCGGGATGGACGGCCGGGGTCGAGGTCGCGCGCCGCGGGGTACGGTGATGGCATGACGCCCGTCGCCGACGACTCGCCGACCTCCGCGCATCCGCTCGGGCCGCGCTTCGAGGAAGCGCTCGGCTACGCGATCGAGCATCACCGCAGCGACCGCCGCAAGGGGACGCAGATCCCGTACGCGGCGCACCTGCTCTCGGTCGCGGCGCTGGTGCTGGAGATGGAGAGCTCCGAGGACGAGGCGATCGCGGCACTCCTGCACGACGTGATCGAGGACGGGGGAGGGCCGGAGGCCGAGGCGGAGATCGCCGAGCGGTTCGGACCGGATGTCGCCCGGATCGTCCGCGCCAACTCCGACAGCCTCAGCGGCGAGTCGGTCAAGGCGCCGTGGCGGCAGCGCAAGGAGGACTACATCGCGCAGATCCAGACCAAGGCTCCGGACGAGCTCAGGGTCTCGATCGCCGACAAGCTCCACAACGCCAGGTCCATCCTCAGTGACTACCGGCGTCACGGCGAGGACCTGTGGCTGCGGTTCGCGGGCCGCCGCGCCGGAACCCTCTGGTACTACCGCTCGCTCGTCTCCGCCTTCGAGATGCGTCGCCGCGACCTCGGCGACGGCGGCAGTCACGCGCTCGATGAGCTCCGCTCGGTGATCGGAGAGCTCGAGCGGCGGACGTCGGCGGCCGCCTCCTCCTGAGTCGGCGCCGCGGCGCCGACGACCCACTCGACGAGGCGCTGCGGACGATGTCCGAGCACAAGGTGCGCCGGCTGCCGGTGATCGACGGCCACGAGCTGATCGGGATCGTCAGCCAGGCCGACATCGCCAAGAACCTGCCCGATGAGCAGACCGGCGATCTCGTCGAGGCGATCTCCAGGGGCTGACAGCCCTGCCAGGTCTCTTCCGCCAGGTGGGAAAGGCGGGAGGCCCGGCCGGTAGGCCTAGGCGCTGGGGTTTTGCCCCAGCGCCTCGGTCAGCCGGGTGACGATCTCGCCCTGACCGAAGCCGAACCGTTCCGCCGGCGGCAGCGCGTCGGGCTCGAACCAGGCGAGGCCGGTCGCCTCGCCCTCGGCCTCGACCACCGGCTCGCCGCTACAGCGCAGCAGATAGGTGGGGGAGATCGACTGCTGTCGCGGATCGAACGGGCCCGGGCCGGCGGCGGCCCTGGGGAAGACGGCGACCCATTCGGGGCGGCCCCAGTCGCGCGGTTCCACCTGGACCGCCGCGCCCACCGTCTCGCGCAGGTGACGCATCGCGGCCGCCTCGAGCGATTCGCCGAGCCGGATCCGGCCGCCGATCAGGTTGAGCAGACCGGGCTGCCCGTGACCGTCAGCGCGTTCGATCAGCAGCAGCGGTCGCTCGCTGCGGTCACTGAACAGGCAGAGGAGATCGACGGTGGCGATCGGGACCGAGCGCTGGATCAACGCGTAGGTCTCGTCGTCGAGGAAGCCGTCGTTCAGGACCGCTCGCCCTCGTTCTCGGTCTCGCAAGCTTCCTCGACTTCCCGCTCGGCCTCGGCGAGGCGGCTGTTGCAGGTTCCCTCGAGCGACTCGGAGGTGGCGGCGAAGACGCGCGCGACCTCGGCGGCGCTGCCCTGGACCGCGGGGGCGAAGTGCTCGGCGAGGACGCCGCCGTAGATTGCCCAGATCTCGCGCATCAGGGCGACGCCTTCATCGGTGACGACAAGCTCCGCGGCGCGGCGGTCGCCGGGGACCTCGCGGCGCTCGATCACGCCCTTGGCGACCATCCGGTCGACGAGCCGGCTCAGGCCCGAGGGGGAGACCTGGACCCGGGCGGCGAGCGCGGTCTGCTTCATCCGCCCCTCGTCGCACTGGTACAGGGTGTAGATCACGTCATGCCAGGCGAGTGGGGGGAGGCCGGCGTCGTGGAGCCGCTTCTCTGCCTCGCGGGTGACGCGGCGATGAGCGAGGAAGACGTTCGCCCACGCCTCGCGGGTCGCTTCGTCGAGGAGCTCGGTCCTCGCCGCGGGTGAGCCGCTTCTCGTCGCTGCCATCGGGGCGATTGTCGCATCGGCGGCGGCCGGGGTGAAGTCCTCCCTCAGTAGTTTCCTATGCATTAGTTGTGTGCGCATCTATCTTTGCTACATTGTTGCAACAACATCAATTGCTTGAACAACAGGCTCCACGACAGACCAACTACAGGGGCCGGAAGGAGACACAGAATGAGCACAGCAACGCAGGCCACACCCACGGGGACCTGGACGGTCGACCCGGTCCACTCGCGGGTCGAGTTCCACGTCCAGCACAACGGCGTCGCTCCCTACCGGGGCAGCTTCAGCGACTACGACGTCCGGCTCGTTGGCGAGGAGAACGGCTCGGTCGCCGTCGAAGGCTCGGCCAAGGTGACGAGCATCTCCGGTGAGGACGAGAACCTCTACGGCCACCTGCAGAGCCCGGAGTTCTTCGACGCCGAGCGCTACCCCGAGATCAAGTTCCGCTCGACCGACGTCCAGCTCGGCGAGAACGGTGAGCTGGCCGTCGCCGGCGATCTCACGATCCGCGACCAGACCAAGCAGGTCGAGGCGCGCGGCCGGATCTCCGGTCCCGGCGCCAATCTCGGCGGCCAGACTGTCGTCGGCGTCTACCTCGAGGCGGTCGTCGATCGCAACGAGTTCGGCCTCGGTTGGAACATGGACCTGCCGAACGGCACCAAGGTCCTCGGCGACGACGTCACCCTGACGGTCTCGCTCGAGCTCGCCCAGGAGGCGTAGGAACGATGCGGATCCTGGCGATCGCAGGCAGCCTGCGGGCGGACTCCCACAACCGGAGGCTGCTCGAGGTCGCGGTGGAGCCGCTCGCGGAGCGCGGAGCCGAGGTTGAGATCCTCGGCTCCGACGTCTTGCGCTCGCTGCCTCACTTCGAGGAGGACATCGAGTCCGATCCGGGCGCGGCCGTCGAGCGGCTGCGCGACGCGATCGCCGGGGCCGACGGGCTGCTGATCGCGACCCCCGAGTACAACTCGTCGATTCCGGGCGTGATCAAGAACGCGGTCGACTGGGCCTCGCGGCCGCGGGCCGAGGCGGCGATCGCCGGCAAGCCCGTCGTCGTGATCGGCGCCAGCATCACCCCGTTCGGCGCGGTCTGGGCCCAGGCGGAGCTGCGCAAGGTGCTCGGCTCAGCCGGCGCCCGGGTCGTCGAGGGCGAGCTGCCGCTCGGCACCGCCCACGACGCCTACGACGAGTCCGGCCGCCTCCGCGAGGACGGCCACGTGCAGGCCCTGGAGGCCGCGCTCGACGAGCTCGTAGCCCAGGTCGCGAGGGACATGGAGCCGGCCGCCGCCGCTTGAGCCCCCACGCGCCGAACGTCCCTCACACCTATCTATAGGGGCGCCTGAGGGACGTTCGGCACACGCCGCGTCCCCACACGCACCGCGATCGCCCCCCCGCACACATCGAACGTCCCTCACACCTACCTATAGGGGCAGGTGAGGGACGTTCGGCGTGGGGGAGGAGGGCGTTCTTCAGCCGGCGGGCTTGCTGAAGGGGTTGCCCTCGAAGGCGCGTGCATCGGGGTGGGCGGAATCGGCGCGGGGCGGGCCCGCGCGTTCTGCTCTACCCCCGGTCGCCCCCGGAAAACCGGCGAGGACGGCCGAGTGAGTCAGGTCGAGTTCGCGTCGCCGCCCTCGAGCAGGAAGACCTCGAGCGCGCAGTCGGGAAAGATCGAGTGGTCGCTCATGAAGGCGACGACCGGCCGCCCGAGGGCGTCGGCGACGAGCTCGGAGGCGCTGGCCTTGAGCGCCTCCTGGAAGTCTCGGCGCAGCTCACGGACGCTCTCGGGGCGATCCTCCTCGGCGAGCACGCGCTCAGCCTGGGTCAGGGTCTTGCCGAGCAGCGTCACGACGACGTCCTCGTCGATGTAGGTCCGCGCCTCCTCGGGCCCGCGGCCGATGAACTCCTTGTAGATCGCGACCATCCCGCGGGTCACCGTGCGCTGTGCCTCGACCATCGCCCCGTCCGGGGCGGCGGCAGCGTGGGTCTGCCGATCGGCGGAGACGCTTGGTTCCGTGGTAGGCCGATCGAGGACGCAGCCAACGAATGCGTAGTCAGGCAAGACCGAGTGGTCGACGAGCGTGGTGACGACCTCGCGGCCGGTCTCGCCCCTGACGATCGACGCGATCTCGTCGGTCACGGTTCGCATGAACGTTCGTCGCATCTCGCGCACGAGCCGCTCCTGATCCTGCTCGGCCAGGACCCGCTCGCCCTTGGTCAGCTGTTCGGCGAGGACGACGAGCACGAGGTCGCCGGCGATCACCGTGCGCGCGGAAGTCGGGCCGCGGCCGATGTAGCCCTGAAGCAAGTCGAGCACCCGCCGGGAGATTTCGCGACGGTTTCCGGCGAGTAGGGCGTCCTGCGTTTCCATCTGATGCCCGGCGGTGTCGCAGCACGCGGATCCCGCCGACCCGTTCACCTTACTCGCCCCGGGAGGGGCCCTCGCGGGTGAAGGTTTGGCAAAAGTCTGTGAGGGCAACCCTCAAATGAGCGAACGGCTCTGCTGGGGGGAGTGAGTCCCTACGACCCGGGGCCTTGCGCAGGCAGCGACGGGAGGTAGTAGCCGATGGGGGGTCCATCACAAGCCACAACCGATCGGCGAGCAGCGGACGAGATCCGCGCCTCGATCGGCGAGATCATCGCTCGTGCACTCGACCAGTCGCCCGGTCGGGTCCAGATCGTCAGCTGCGATCCGCTGCTGACGGTGCTGGTCACCGGTACGAGCACGCCACTCGAGCACCTGCTGATCGACGCCGGCGACGCTGACCTCGTTCGCCGCGGCCGCGACGCGCTTCGAGACGCGCTCGAGGATCCGTTGCGGGCGGCGGTCGCGCACGCGCTCGGCTCGGCGGTGGTGGGCCTGAGCGGCTCGCACGATCCCCCGAGCGGGACCGAGACGCTGGTCTTCGACGTGCACGCTTCGCCGGGACTCCTCAACTGATCCGGACCCGCCGCGTCGGCGCCTGGGGTTTGCCGGCCACCGGGCCGGGAAGCCCCGATGGGCCACTGAGCGAGCGAAAGGCTGCAGCCGGCCGGCTGAGCGACCGGTCGGGCCCCACGCGATGCCGGCGGCAGCGTCCCGGGCTACCCGGGCGGTTGCCGCTCCGCGTCGGACCGCTCGCCCCAGCGCTCGCCATCGAGCAGCAGCACCTCGATCGCGTAGTCGGGCTCGATCGAGTGGTCGCTCATGAAGGCGGTGACGCGGTGGCCCGTGGTCTCTTCGACGAGGGCGAGGGCACGCTCCCTGATCGCGCTCTGCAGCTCGCGCCGCATGCCCTCGACGCTGACCGACTGCGACTCGACCGCGAGCATCCGCTCGACTTTGGTCAGTGTCCCGGTCAGCAGCACCGAGACCATGTCGTCGGCGATGTAGGTGCGGACATCAGCCGGGCCGCGGCCGACGGCCTCCTTGTAGAGGGCGGTGAAGCCACGGGAGATCTCTCCCTGCTGGGCGCGCAGCCGATCGGCACCCCCGTCGCCGGCGATCGGCTCGGGTTGCCCGTTCGCGCCGCTGGACTCGAGGATGAAGGCAGCGGCCGCATAGTCAGGGAGGACGGAGTGGTCGCCCAGCATCGCCTCGACCCGTCGTCCGGTCTCCTGCTCGATCACCTCGCGGAGCTGCGCGCGCATCGTGCCGATGAAGGTGCGCCGCATCTCCTGTACGAGCTCAACGCGATCGTCGTCGGCGAGGACCTGCTCGCCCTTGGTCAGGGTGTTCTCGAGAACGACCAGAACGAGATCTTCGTGCACGTAGGAGCGGGCGCGGTCGGGGGCCTGCCCGAGATATTCCTCGAACAGTGCGACGAACTCGGCGGCGATCGCGTCGCGAGCGGATTCACTGATCGGATCAGCGCTCACTACGGCACCTCGGCGCAGCCCGGTTGGGGTTGCATGCCTTCCGTTCGAGTTCAGGGCACAAAGCGATCGTCGTACTCCGTGTGGTCCTCGGTCTCGAGCGCGACGGAAAGAACCCCCATCAGGCATGACCGGTATTTGTCAGCTGTAGTACTGCGCCACCGCCCCGAGTGAATGGTGACGCGATCCGGAAATGTAGACGAAACCGAAGGCGAAGGCGACCCCACGCCGGGGGACACCCGTAACGCGGGCATAGCCCGGCCGACGGTGCCACCGGGGCAGTGGTGACTCCCGTCGGCCTGACTGGAGAGGATCGCCGGCAAAGCCGAACGCATGGCCGGCGATCGCCAACGTTCTACCCAGACGGTCGCCTCTCTAACGACCCTCGTTCCGGAGACCCGGAACGAGGGCCGTCGACGTTCGACGGTCTCAGTGAGCGGGGCTGCCGCCGCCCTGGGTCGCCGCGAGGATCTTGTCGAGCGAGCGGCGCAGGAGTCGCGAGACCTGCATCTGTGACGTCCCGATCCGATCGCCGATCTCGCGCTGGTTCATCGAGTGGCCGAACCGCAACCGGAGCGTCTCGCGCTCGCGGTCGTCGAGGTCGACGGTCTCGGCGGCCATCGTCGCCTCGACGCGGTCGTAGCCGTTCTCCTGCGTGCCGATCATCTCGGCCAGCGGGGAGCTCGGCTCCTCGCCGTCGGGACGGGCGCTGGTGTCCAGGGATGCCGGCCTACGGGTGGCCAGGGCGGTCAGCGCCTCGTCGACGGTTTCGTGGTCGAGCCCGGTCCGCTCGACGAGCTCACCGGTGTCGACGCTGTGGCCGAGGTCGGTCTCGGCGCGCTCGATCTCGCTACCCACCTTCTGCATGCTCTCCTGGAGGCTGCGGGGCACGTGGACCCGCTGAGTCGCATCCCGGAAGTAATGCCTCAGGTTGCCGAGGATGACCGGGGTCGCATAACTCGAGAACGCGTTGGCGCGAACCGGGTCGTAGCGATCGATCGCCTTGACGAGTCCCTCGGAAGCGACCTGTATGAGGTCCTCCATCGGCTCGTTCGTACCGGCGTATCTCCATGCGAGGGATCGGGCCAGCGGCATGAACCGCTCGACCAGCGCCTCGCGCAGGGCGGGGTCGCCGGTATCTGCATAGCGGCGCAGCATGATGCGGTCGCGTCGATCGCGAACGGCCTTGTCGCCCTGGTCGTTGTTGCTATTGCCCGCGGCGTAGCCGGCGGGTGCTGGATCGTTGTTGAGCACGTTGCCTCCTCAAGGGGCACGTGCACCTCCGCAAATCGACTCGAGGGGGCGTTCCCTGCACCGGCCCGGGTGTCGACTTGAAGCTGCTTCTGGCTTGACGTTCGCTCACCGGCGGGTAGGCCACCGCGACGACTCGTCCCGTCGAACGTAGCAGACAGCCCCTAAAGAAGAGGTATGTGAGCGCGGACTTCTGGACAGTTGTTTCCGGTGTCCAGTTCGGGACAGCAGCGTCTGGTGTTTCGGTGACGCCGCCCTCTCTCCAGACGGGATTAGGAGAGCCTCAGGCGGGTAAGGACCAGCTATCGCCAAGTTCGAGCAACAAGCTATGCCGACCTCCCGCAACGGCAGTGCGCCCCGCGTCGGGCTGGTCGCCGACCACTCCGTCTCCGCCGAGATCGCGCGCAAGCTCGCCGACCGTTTCGGCAGCGATTCCCACATCGCCTTCGTCGCCCCCGCGGTGACGCGGACCCGGATCGAGCACGTCGCCGGGATCGCCGACGAGGCGCGTGGCGAGGCCGAAGTACGGATCGACGAGTCGGTGCCGCATCTTGAGGAAGCGGGCCTGCACCCCGAGCCCGCCGCCGTCGGCGACCAAGACCCGGTGATCGCGGTCGAGGACTTGATGCGGGAGCTGCCGGGCGAGCTCGACGAGATCGTCCTGCTGACCCACGCCGGCGACGACGCGCGCTGGGCCGAGCACGACGCCTTCGACCGCGCCCGCCGCCGGATCTCGCTGCCCTTGACCCTGATCCAGGTGGACGAGCGCGGTGAGCTCGTCGACCTCGAGCGCTCCGACGCCGGCGCCGACCGTCGTGCCGAGTCGGTCGTCGAAGGCGAGAGCGAGAACCTGCCGCGTTTCGCGACGCGGGAGCTGCTGGCGATGGTCGTCGCGGCGATCGGCACGATCGTCCTGCTGATCCTCGCTGGTGACTCGATCAGCGACGCGAGCGACCCGGGCGCGGGACTCGACACGAGCGATCTGATCGTCGTCCTGCTCGCCGGCTTCTTCGCCTTCGTCAACATCGCCCACATCCTCGCCCTGACCGCATTCCAGTCGGTCGGCTATCGCGGCATGTGGTCGGCGTTCTTCGCCCGGATGTCGTTGTACGGGACGCCGGTCGCCGTCGTCGTGGCGCTGATCCTCGGCGGCTAACCGCGCCCGCGGGGCAGTGCCGGCCCGGGGTCGACGGCGGCCAGCTCGGCCGTGCCCGCCCCTCTACCCTGCGGGCGTGGTCGTACGCGAGGATCCCGACAGCGCCGGAGCGCTCTGCATCCCGCAGTCGCAGCACGCCGCCGTCTCCGGCCAGATCGCGAGCGCCTGGGGCAACGAGCTGTTCGAGGTGCCGCGCCCTTGGGAGTACGTGACCGAGGCCGCGGCCCGCCACGACGACGGCATGGACGACTTCGACGCCGAGCCCGAGCTCGATCCTGAGACGGGGCTGCCGCGATCGTTCATGCGGATGCCGCTCGATCTCTGGCTCGAGAGCTGGCGACTGGGGCCGTCGCTCGTCGCCGAGGACTCGCCTTACGCGGGGATCCTCGTCTCCCTGCACGGCTGCGGGTTGCTCGAGCAGCGTCGGCTCGACGATCCCCGCGACCGCGAGAACGCGATCGACTACCTCGCCGAGCAGGAGGAGCTGCGCGAGGAGTGGGCGGGGGAGGTCGAGCGCGAGCCCGACGCCGCCCCGGGCCTCGGCCGCGAGTTGCTGGAGACCAATCGGGCTCTGATGGTCGCCTGGGACGCGATGTCGCTCGCGGTCTGCATGCCGAACCTGCCCGGCAGCTTTGGCCCGGTGTCCTCGCTCGAGGGCGGGACCGAGATCAGCTTCGCCGAGGACACCGACGCCGCCGAGCCGGTCGGACCGCCGCTGCTGCGGGAGAAGATCATCCGCGTCTCGCCCTGGCCGTTCTCGGACGTCGCGGTCGAGCTCGAGGCCTGGGGGCGGGTCCTGACCCAGCGCTTCGAGGATCGCGCCGCGATGCAGGCGGCGCTCGTCGCCGCGCAGCCGGTCCCGCTGCGAGCAGTCCTGCTGCCGGGCTGAGCCGCGGCCGGCGCCGCTCAGGCCCCGGATTCGCCTTCCCCGGTCGGGCGGGGCGCCAGCGGATGCACGGCGGGCCCGTCGAGGAGCTCGCCGTCGATGCCGAAGCGGGAGCCGTGACAGGGGCAGTCCCAGGACTCCTCGGCGGAGTTGAAGCGGACCTGGCAGCCGAGGTGGGTGCAGCGGGTGGAGACGGCGTGGAGGCCGCCGTCGCGGTCGCGATAGCCGGCGACCTTGCCCGACGGACCGGAGACGATCCCACCCTCGCCCGGCTCGAGCTCGGCGAGCGCGCGGGTGGGCCGGTCGCGGAGCCGGTCGCCGACCATGTGCAGGCCGACCTTCGAGTTCTCGCTGATCAGCTTCTGAGCCTGGCCCCGCAGCGAGACGCGCAGCGACGAGAACAGCTTCGAGGCGTCGGTCTCCTCTTCGCCCGCGATCCCGTCGGCGATCAGCCTGGCGGCGACGGTGCCGCCGCTCAGGCCCCACTTGTTGAGGCCGGTCGCGATCCAGATCCGCTTGTTGAAGGGGTGCAGCGGCCCGACGAAGGGGACGCCGTCGGCCGGGATGAAGTCCTGCGCGGACCAGCGATGCTCGATCCCGTCGACGGCCCAGTGCATGCGCGCGAACTCGGCCAGGCGCTCGTAGCGCTCCGGCTCCGACTCCGAGCTGCCGACGTGATGGCCCTCGCCGCCGACCATCAACAGCTCGCGGCCGTCGTGCGGCTGCGAGCGGATCGAGCGCGTCGTCGAGCCGATCGAGAGGAACATCGCCTCGGGCGGCGCCTCCGCGTCGGCGGTGAGGACGTAGGACCGGTACGGAAAGGCGCGGGCGAAATAGGCGCCGCGATCGAGGAAGGGCATCAGCGTGGCGACGACGACGTGGTCGGCCTGGATGCGGCCGTGCTCCGTCTCGAGCACCGGCGGGCCGAGCTCGGAGACGCCGGTCGCCGGCGTCCCCTCGAAGATCCTGCCGCCGGCCTCCTCGAAAAGCCGTGCGAGGCCGTGGATGTAGCGCTGCGGGTGGAACTCGGCCTGTTCGGCGAAGCGCACGGCGCCGTGCGTGGGGAACGGAAGCGGCGCCTCCTCGGCGAGCGACGCCGGCAAGCCGGCGGCGCTCGCGGCCTCGAACTCCGCCCTGACCTGCGAGCGCTCCTGAGGCTCGGCCGCGTACAGATAGGAGTCGCGCCGGCGGAAGCTGCACTCGATTCCGCCCTCGGTGACGAGGCTTTCGACCAGGTCGATCGCGGCCTCGTTGGCGGCGCCATAGGTGCGAGCCGCGTCGACCCCATACTTGCGCGTCAGCGGCGCGTAGTGCTCGCCGTGCTGGGAGGAGACCTTGCCGGTGTTGGCGCCGGTCGAGCCGAAGCCGAGGTGCTCGAGCTCGACGAGGACCACCGAGCGGCCGGCCCGGGCGAGCAGCAGCGCCGTGGTCAGCCCGGTGATGCCGCCGCCGACGACGGCGACCTCGGCCCGCGTGTCGCCGTCGAGGACAGGCCGGGTCCGGCCCGCAAGCGAGGGGTCGTCGAGCCAGAGCGGGAGGTTGCGCATGGAATGGGCTATGCCCGCCTCGGCGAGCGGCAAAACCCGGTCAGTCGAGCTCCAACAGTCTGCCCAGCATCTCGTCCAGGGCGGGCGCCGAGGCGGGATCGAGCGTGTTCATCACGGGCAGTCCGGTGAGCCTCCCGACCAGCTCGATCGCGGCGCTGGTGCTTGCTGCCCGGCCCGAGATCAGGTCCGGCTTGATGCCGAAACCGTCCATCACCCCGGTCACGGCGTAGGGGTCGGAAGCGCAGAGGATCGTGCACCTGGTCAGATCGCCGAGGACCTCGATCGCGGCGTCGCCGTTGTAGGGCTCGAGCGGCGAGGCGCCGGCCTCGGCGACGACGACGTCGGGCTCGAGGTCGGCGATCTGCGAGAGCAGGATCGCGAGCGCCTCGAGGTAGCGCTCGCGGCTGACGGCGCTCGAGGGGAGGCCGGCGTCGACGAAGTCACGGATGCCGACGGCGCCGACGTCGCCGAGCGAGAGCACATCGCGATAGCGGCCGACCCCGGTCAGCTTCGTCCCGACGACACGCAGGCCGCGCTTCTCGAGACAGCGGACCACAGCCCGACCGGCGACGGTCTTGCCGGCCTCCATCGAGGTGCCGATCAGCAGCACGACGGGAGCGGTCAGCGGCTTGCCGGAGGGAACGGGCGCCTCGCCGGCCATCGTCACCTTGGCACCGTCGCGGTGGACGTGGCCGAGGTAGCGGAGCTTCGCGATCGGCTGGCTCATGACTGCGGCGGAGGTCGTGCGGCCGAGGACGCCGGCGGCCGTCAGGGTCTCGAGCTCGAGATTCTCGCCGACGGCGGTCCAGTCGCCGACCAGCTCGAGTGTCGCCGCCCGCCGGCCGAGCGCGCCGACGATCCGGTCACCGCCGATCAGCTCGATCGCGCGGCCCGTGCGATCCTCGATCGCGTAGGGGACCGAGCCGGAGGCCTTGACCTCGCCGATCACGTAGTCGCCGGTCTCCCAATCGGACTTCGGCAGCGGCACGGGTTCATCCGATCCGATCGAGGCGTTGCGGGTGACGCTGGTCAGAAACGGCTCAGGCATTGGTCGTGCTCCTCGCATCGTCGCGGGGGCTCGGATCAGGAGTCGTCGGCTCGAGCAGGAGCGCGGCGAGCAGGGCCGCGCGCTCGGGCATCCGCTCGATGACGATGTGCTCCTCGGGCGCGTGGGCGCCGTCGCCGACGGCGCCGAGGCCGTCGAGCACCGCGGTGAAGGCGGAGGCGAGGTTGCCGTCGGAGGCACCGCCGACAGCTGCCTCGTCGATCTCGATGCCGAGCCGGTCCGCCGCGGCCCGGGCCTGCTCCCAGAGGCGGCGGTTGCGCGGCGTGCGCTCGAGCGGCGGGCGGCCGAAGCCGCCGCTGACCTCGATCCGGATCCCCTCCCGGGACGGCTCGAGCGAGCGGATCGCCTGTTCGATCCGGACCGCGTCGTCGGCCTCGGGAACCCGCGCCTCGACCCGTGCCCAGGCCTCGGGAGCGATCACGTTGGCGCCGAGTCCGCCGTCGATCGTGCCGACGTTGACGGTGATCCCGCGCGCGAGGTCGTTGAGCTCGAACAGCTTCTGAATCTGCTGCGAGAGCTCGAGGATTGCGCTGACGCCCCGCTCCGGCTCGATCCCGGCATGGCTCGCCTGGCCGTGGATGCGGACGTCGAAGCGGCCGACTCCCTTGCGGGCCGTCTTCAGCGAGCCGCCCGGGCCGAACGAGGGCTCGACGACGAAGGCGCGCGCGGCGGTCCGGGCGAGCCGCAGCGAGTGAACGCGGGAGTCGGGGCTGCCGATCTCCTCGTCGGAGGCGATCATGAAGACGACGGGGCAGGCGGGGTCGCGGCCGAGCTCGGTCAGGGCCCCGAGCGCGAACAGGGCCTGGACCAGACCGCCCTTCATGTCGAAGACCCCCGGCCCGTGCAGGCGTCCGTCGCGCTCGAGCAGCGGCATCTCGGCCAGGGTCCCGACCGGCCAGACGGTGTCGAGGTGGCCGAGGATCAGCTGGACTCCATCGCCGGGCCCGTTGTCGCCGCGATGGGCAAGCAGATGCGGCCCGACGTCCTG
Source organism: uncultured Solirubrobacterales bacterium (assembly GCA_963793415.1). GTDB lineage: Bacteria > Actinomycetota > Thermoleophilia > Solirubrobacterales > 70-9 > CAXMST01. Next base: position 1,443,293 of record CAWCAC010000002.1, read on the forward strand.
ACCGGGCAGCGCCTCGGTCGTGAAGCCGCGCTCGGCGAGCGCGTCGCAGAGCAGTGCGAAGACCTGCCGCTGTGAGGCGGGCTCGCGCGATGGCGACTCTGCCGCTGCGAGCTCGCGCAGCAGCTCGAGCATCCGCGGCTGCTGCTCGCGCAGGAGCGCCAGCAGCTCGGCCTCGCCCTCACCGCCGGTGGTCATCGTCAGCGGCGGAAGTCGGCCGGGAACGGGAACGAGCGCGTCTCCCCGATCTCGGCGAAGCGGCGGGGGGCGACGTAGGCGAGCAGCGGCGCCGCGGCGAGCAGCTCGGCGTCGTCGAGATCGTCACGGCGGGCGGCCTGGTCGGCGACCGAGGCGGTCACGATCCGGCCGGTGACCAGTGAGTTCTCCCCGTAGCCCTCGATTACGCGGTCGAGCTCGCATTCGAGCCACAGGTGGGCACCTTCGACGAGGACGCCTTCGACCCGGCTGGCCGGCACGGTCTCGAGCGCCGCCAGCGCCGGCTTCGAGTCGTCCTCGGCGCGGGGTGAGGCGGCGAGGCTCGAGGCGATCAGCTGATCGGGGCGGGGATAGCTGACCGTGAAGGCGCCCGTCCGCTGCGCGTTGCGCTGGGTCGCGTGGGTCGGCGCACAGGCGAACGCGAACCAGCCGCCCCAGCCGAGCGGCATCGCCATGTGCTTCGGCGCGAGGTCGTGGCTGCCGTCCTCCTCGATCGTGCCGACGAGCACCAGCGGCGCGATCGTGAACACGCGCGACCACAGGTCCTCACTGACCGAGAGCTCGGTCCGTCCCTGCTCGCTGGCGTCGGCGGTCACGCGTGGGACTCTGGGCCGCCCCTGTCGGTGCCGCATCCGTAGACCGCACGGATCCATGCGGCGAAGGGCTGCGCGCCGCCGGGCCAGGCGCCCGCAGCGCGGGCTCAGGCGACGATGCCGCCGGGGCCGAATTCGGGCAGGACCGCGTCGGGCACCCGCAGGGCTTCGACGAGCTCCGCCGCGTGTGGCCGGATCTCGTCGCAGAGGCGGTTGACGCCGCGGATCACGGCCTTCGAGCGGGTCGAGGAGATGCGACCGTGCTCCTGATACCAGCCGCGGTGGGTCTCGATCACGCTGAGCGCGTGCAGGTCGCAGACGCGGTCGAGCAGCGCCTTGGCGGCCGGGTCCTCGCACTCCGCGACGCCGCGGCAGAAGGCCTCGAAGATCTCGGTGTCGATGTGGGAGCGGGCGGCGACGAGGACGTGGTCCTGACAGGCATTGAAGACCGCGAATGGATCCTTGCCGTCGTCGATCCCCGCCTTGAGCCGGCGCGCGGCGCTGGTCAGGACGTGCTCCTCGCGCCACGCGAATAATGCCTGCTGGTAGCTGCGGTCGGCGAGGTCGCCGTCCTCCTCCGAGCTCGGGGTGATGTCGTCCCAGATTCGGCCGAAGAGCTCGCGCGCGGCGGAGCGCTCGACGAACCGCTCGATCACCTGCGAGGCGACGAAGCCGGCCATCCCAATTGGGTTGAGGTCGCCGAACTCCTCCCGGTAGCCGGTCAGAAGGCTCTTGGCGACGAGCTGCAGCAGGACCGTGTTGTCGCCCTCGAACGTGGCGAAGATCTCGGCGTCGTCCTTGCGCGGGGCGAAGCCGCTCGAGGTCAGGTAGCCGAGCCCGCCACAGGCCTCGCGACCGACCTGCAGCGACTCGATCGCGTGCCAGGTCGCAAACGCCTTGACGCCGGCCGCCTTCGTCTCGAGCTGACGGCGCGCGTCCTCGTCGCGCTCGCTGCCGCTGAAGACGGCGTCGAGGTCGCGGACCATCTCACGCTGGACGAAGTGCAGCGCGTAGGTGCGGGCGAGCAGCGGCAACAGCCGGCGCTGGTGGGCGCGGTAGTCGAGCAGCGGCACCTCCTCGCCGCCGCCGGGCGGGCCGAACTGGCGGCGGCCGAGCCCGTGCCGGATCGCCGTTGTCAGCGCCACCTTCGAGACCGAGAGCCCGGCCCCCGCGACCGAGACGCGGCCCTGGACCAGGGTCCCGACCATCGTGAAGAAGCGGCCGTTGTCGCTCTCGATCGGCGACGAGTAGGTGCCCTCCTCGTCGACGGAGGCGTAGCGGTCGAGCAGGTTCGCGCGGGGCACGCGGACATCGTCGAAATAGAGGCGCCCGTTGTCGACGCCGTTGAGGCCGAGCTTGTGCCCGCAGTCCTCGATCGTGACGCCGTCGGCGATGCGCCCCTTGGCGTCGCGGATCGGGACGACGAAGGCGTGCACCCCGTGGTTGTCGGGCCCGATCAGAAGCTGCGCGAAGACGACGGCCACCTGCCCGTGATCGGCGGCGTTGCCGATCCAGTCCTTGCGGTCGGCAGGCGTCGGCGTGTCGATGATCCATTCCTGCGAGGCCTGGTCGAGGCGCGCCGTGGTGCGGACCGACTGGACGTCGGAACCATGCCCGGACTCGCTCATCGCGAAGGCGCCGGGCAGGCGCATCGCGGCGATGTCAGCCAGGTACTGCTCGTGGTGCGGCTTCGTCCCGAGGTGAAGGATGGCGCCGCCGAAGAGTCCGAACTGGACGCCGCACTTGACCAGCAGCGAGAGATCGCCGAAGGCGAGCGTCTCGAAGGCGGCGATCGAGCCGCCGATGTTGCCGCCGCCCCCGTACTCGACCGGAAAGCCGAGCGTGGTGTGACCAGCCTCGGCCAGCGTCCGCGTCCACCCGAACACCTTCTCGCGGTACTCCTCGGTCCCGATCCCGGCACCGACCGCGGCGAACTCGGGCTCGGCCAGCATCGCGCGGCCACGCTCGCGGATCTCGCGATAGGGCTCGTCGAGGTAGTCGCCCAGGGTGCCCGGGTCGACACGCTCGAGCGTGTCGTCGGTCGCCGCGGAGGTCTCGGTTGCGTCGGCCACTCCTCCTCAGTGTATTCCCGCATCTGGGTGCGGTCACACCTTTGTCGGCTCGATTCTGCGGTCGCCGGCGCGGGGGCTTTACGGAAGTGGACACCCGTCGCAGCCAACCACTACCCTGCGGCCCAAGTACGAGGCTTGTTGACGGGAGCCACGCTTTGGCCGTCGCTCTCCAATGGCCTGAAGATCAAGACAGCCATTGGAGGAGCTTCATATGGCAACCGGAACCGTCAAGTGGTTCAACGACGAGAAGGGGTTCGGGTTCATCGAGCTCGACGAGGGCGGCGACAAGGACGCCTTCGTCCACATCACGGCGCTCGCGCCGGGAACCCGCATCACCGACGGCGATCGAGTCACCTTCGACGTCGAGGACAGCCCCAAGGGCATCCAGGCCGTCAACGTCAGCGCCGGCGGCTGAGGCCGCGGCGCCGCCCGGCCTCGCGCCGGGCCGACAACGGAGCCGGGCCGCTGTGCGGCCCGGCTCTTTTTCGTGTCCGGGGGCGGCCCTACCTTGGGTCGCACGGCAGCAAGCCGTCGATCGGCCCCGGCACCTGCCGCCGGACCTATCGCGCGACCGGGCGCAGCTCCCGGGAGCAGGCGCCGGCGGACCGCCCCGGACCGTTCGCCGGCTAGCCCGCCGGCTCCCACCTCTTTTCAGACTTCTTTCGCTCGCAAAATCCGCATTCACGGTTTGCACGATCGGAGCTCGTGACGTACGGTGCAAAGCGCGGTACGAGAGAGGCACTCAGCTCCACAAAGCCAAGTCGGAGCAGGAGACCTCGAAGCGGTCCGGAAGGCTTGAAGGCGCGAAGGCTACGCGCCAGGCAGGCAAAAAGGACCGCCCCGTACCCGTCTTCGCAAAGGCTCCCGGGAAACCGGGGGCCTTTGCTTTTTCCGTCCCCGTCCCGGGTCAGTCCTCGCCGTCCGGATCGAGCCGGCGCAGGCGGGCGCGCGGCTGCGCGATCCCGTGCGCACGTGCCCGCACGCCTCGCCATGGGTCGATCCCGGCCTGGAGCCGCTCGAGCGCGTTCCACACCGTCCAGTCGGCCGGACCCGTCGTCGGCAGCTCGTGCCATTCGATCGGCATCGCGACCGGCGCCCCGGGTCGAGCGCGGACCGAGAGCGGCGCCACCGCGGTCTGCGCGTATCCGTTGCGAAGCCAGTCGACGAACAGGCGGCCGTCCCGCTTGCTCTTGTGGAACTCGACGGTGAGCTCGTTCGGCGCCAAGCGGGCGCACACGCTCGCGATCCGCTGCGCCAGCGGGCGCACCTCGTCGAAGGCGGCGGCTCGGTCGAGCGGGGTGACGACATGAAGGCCGCGCGAGCCCGTCGTCTTCAGGAACGCGGGCAGGCAAAGCTCCTCGAGCACGTCGCGGACGATCGCTGCGGCCGAGCGGACCTGGCCGAAGTCCTTGCTGGAGGGATCGAGATCGAAGATCAGCTGGTCCGGGTGCTCGGGGCGGTCGACACGAGAGAGCCAGCCGTGGACGGAGATTGCGTTCTGGCCGGCGAGGTAGGCGAGTGTCGCGGCGGCCGGGGAGACGATCTGCTCGATCTCGCCACCCTCGTGCTTTGGTAGCCGGGCGCGGCCGATCCACTCCGGGTAGTGCTTGCGGACCGACTTCTGGACGAACGCTTCGCCCTCGATCCCGTCCGGGAATCGGCGGACGTGGATCGGGCGGTCGGCGAGATGGGGCGCCATCCACCTGCCGGCCGCGGCGTAGTAGCGGGCGAGGTCGATCTTCCGCAGCGGCCGGTCACCCGGGATCAGGACCTTCGATGGATGCGAGATCGGGACCGTGCGGCGGCCGGCGCTCAGGTGCTCAGGGGTCTCGCTCATCCGACCCCGATCTTGGCGCGATCGCCCGGCGCGGGTATCGAGCGGCGCTCGAGGGCGGTCGCGTTGCGGGGCGCGAAACCCTCCCAGTCGTTGTTGAAGTAGGCGAAGACCTCGGTCCGAGCGCGCCAGGCGGCGATCTTGCGGCGCCAGGTCTCGAGCTCAGAGTCCGAGTAGTTGCCACGGCGCCCGCGTTCGCCGTAGTGGAAGCGGACGAAGCTCCAGTCGGCCGTCGGCGATGCCGCTTCCCGTGACCGATCCCCTTCAGTCGCTTGATGTGGGTCAGGTAGCGACTTGCCTTGAACGAGAAGGTGAAGCAGGCCGTCCGGGTAGACGACGCCCCGCCATGAGTCGTAGGCCCAGCCCGAGCAACCGACATGCAGTGGCCGCATGTCGGAACCCTCCAGATTCCGTCAGTGGGAGGGCTCGGCCTTGCCGGCGTCCGGGCGGTCGGGACGGTTGCGGAGGTTCGTTGCGTGCGCGTCCTCCGGGTTCTCGGTGCCGGCCCGGCGACCGAGCGTGACCAGCGCGAAGCCGGCGGCGACCGCGAGCAAGAGCGGAATCGCGAAGAGCGGCGTCGCCCACGCGAACGCGAGCCCGACGAGCAGGAGGATCGCGGCGATGCCGCCGAGTGTGAATCCAAGCCATTTGCCGTACATAGGGACGATCTACCCGGCACGGCGCGACGGAAACGCGGCCGGATAGGGTGAGCCCGCAATGCCTCTGAAGCTCGGATACCTGCTCGTCCACATCCGCTCCGGCCCGCGCGGTGAGCAGGCCGTGGCCGAGGTCCAGGCGGCCGAGGCGAGCGGCTACGACTCGGTCTGGGTGAACGAGTCCTACGGCTCCGACGCGGTTTCGATGCTCGGCTGGCTGGCGCCTCAGACGAGCACGATCGGCCTCGGCGCCGCGATCATGCCGGCGCCGGCGCGGCCGCCGGCCGCCGCCGCGATGGCGGGGGCGACCCTGGACACGCTCTCGGGCGGACGCTTCATCTTCGGCTTCGGGCCGACCGGGCCGCAGGTCTCGGAGGGCTGGTACGGCGTTCCCTACGTGAAGCCGTGGGGCCGGGTCCGCGAGTACGTCGGCATCGTCCGCGAGATCCTCCGGCGCGAAGGGCCGCTCGAGCACTCGGGCCCCAACTACACCCTGCCCATCAGCGGTCCGGGAACGACGAACCAGGGCAAACCGTTGAAGCTCAACTTCCACCCGGTCCGTAACGAGATCCCGGTCTACCTGGGGGCGATCGGTCGCAAGTCGGTCGAGCTCTGTGCCGAGATCGCCGACGGCTGGATCCCCGCCTACCTCGACCCCGAGAGCTGGGAGGAGATGTGGGGCGAGCACCTCGCAGCGGGTTTCGAGAAGGGCGGCCGCTCGCGCGCCGACCTGACCGTCTCGCCGACCGTGCAGGTGGCGATCGACGGCGACCTCGAGACCGCCCGCACCGGCGCTCGGATGCGGATGACCCTGTACCTGGGGGGGATGGGCTCGAAGCGGTTCAACTTCTACGGCGAGCTCGCCCGGCGGATGGGATACGGCTTGGTCGTCGACGAGGTCCAGGAGCTGTTCCTCGCCGGCGAGAAGGAGCGCGCCTTCAACGCGGTCCCCGACGAGATGCTCGACCGCGTCTGTCTGCTCGGGAGCGAGGCCGAGGTGGGGGAGGGGCTGAAGCGCCTCGCCGACGCCGGCGTCGACCGGGTGATCGCGATCCCGGTCCATGCCGACCCGGCCGAGCGGCTTCACACCATTCAGCGCCTCGGCTCCCTCGCCGGCTCTCTCTGAGCTGCGCCTGAGCCTCGCGGGATGGCTTGACCTCGGGGAAGTAGTTAGCTAAGGTAATTAGCGTTACTAAGCAATTCGAGAGAGCAGTACGCAAGACGCAGTGAGCAACGCACCTGACATTCATCGCACCGAGGTCAGCCGGGCCGTCAAGGCTGCCCGGAAGATCGATGCGAGTCAGGTGAGCGGGGCGGAGTCTTCCGGACGGCGGGGCGTGTCCACCAGGACCGAGGCCGGCACGGCCGAGCAGGCCGCCCGCCTGCGGATGGCGATCGCGCGGATGGCGCGCCGCCTGCGCCAGACCGCCTCGCAGGGGACCGGGCACGAGCTCGGCGCCTCTTCGATCGCGGCATTGGCGACGGTCGAGCGGGCGGGGCCCCTGACCCCGAGCGAGCTCGCCGCCGCCGAGCGCGTCAAACGGCCGACGGTCACGCGGATCGTCGCCCGCCTGGTCGAGGAAGGGATGGTCGACCGCGGCCCCGACCCCGAGGACGGCCGCTGCTCGTTGATCAGCATCACGCCTGCCGGCAAGGATCTCCTCAAGAGGCTTCGCAACCGCAAGGACGCCTACCTGGCGCAGCGGCTCGAAGACCTCCCCGAGCGCGATGTCGCAACACTGCGACGCGCCGCCGCGATCCTCGAGCGGATGCTCGAGGAGGAACCGGCTTGAGCGCCGCCGCCAGACGATCCTTCGCAGCCCTATCCGTCCGTAACTACCGCCTCTACTTCGGCGGCCAGATCGCATCGCTGGCCGGCAACTGGATGCAGATCGTCGCCGAGCTCTGGCTGATCCTCGAGCTCACCGACTCCGGTGCCGCCGTCGGGATCGCGACCGCGCTTCAGTTCACGGGCATCCTCGTCTTCGGCGCCTTCGGCGGCGCCCTTGCCGACCGCTTCGACAAGCGCAAGCTGCTGATCGTCACGCAGACGGCGATGGCAGCGCCGGCACTGGCCCTGTTCGGCTTCTCGCTCGCCGGGGCAGCCGACGTGATCGTCGTCTACGCGCTGATCGCCGTCCGTGGCCTCGTGCTGGCGGTCGACAATCCGGCCCGCCAGGCGTTCGTGATCGAGATGGTCGGCCCCGAGCGGGTCGTCAACGCCGTCTCGCTCAACAGCATCATCGTCCACTCGGCGCGGATCGCGGGGCCGGCGCTCGCCGGTGCCCTGATCGCGATCTGGGGCGTGACTCCCTGTTTCGCCGTCAACGCCTTCACGTTCGTGGCGATGATCGGCGCGCTGGTGCTGATGCGTCCCGCAGAGCTGCGCCGGCCCGAGCGAACGAGCGGCGAGGGCTACGGAATCGGCGACGCCTTCCGCCACGTGATGCGGACGCCGCAGCTGCGCACGCCGCTGCTGCTGATGGCGGCGCTCGGCACGCTCGGCTTCAACTTCCCGGTGATCATGCCGCTGCTCGCCCGGTTCAGCTTCGGCGGCGAGGTCGCCGCCTACTCGCTGCTGATGGTCGCGATGGGCGTTGGCGCGATCGCGGGCTCGCTGGTTACCGGCTCGCGGAGCTCACTCGGGCCGCGCGTTACCGCCGCCGGCGCCGCTGCCTTCGGGATCGCCGCCCTGCTCGCGGCGGCCGCCCCGACGTTGGCGCTCGAGATGGCGGCGCTGGCGCTGCTCGGGGCTGCCTCGGTGACCTTCGCCGCCTCGATCAACACCGGCCTGCAGCTCGCCGCCGAGCCCGAGATGCGCGGCCGGGTGATGGCCCTCTATTCGATCGTCTTCCTCGGTTCGACCCCGATCGGCGGTCCGATCGCCGGCTGGCTGGCGGAGGCCGTCTCACCGCGCGCCGCCCTGGTCATGGGCGGGGTCGCCGGGATCCTCGTCGCCGCGGCCGCCGTCGCCGCCCTGCGACCCGTGCCGTCGCGCGCCCGAGACGCTGAGCCGGCCGGTCGAGCCGGTCGAGCCGGCGCCGGAGCCGTCCACGGGCGAGCTGCTGGTCGCGGCAGCGGCAGTCGGAGCCGGCGGCGCGACGATCGCGCCCTCGGAGGAACGCGCTAGGGGTGAGAGTGGGCGCCCGCGTAACGGCCGAACTCGACCGGATCGTGAGCGCAGAACATCGATACCTCACCGCCCGCAGCCCCGGGGCCGGCGGCAAGCTCGCGGAGGCGGTCCTGATTCGCGACCCGCTTGCGATGATCGATCTCGACGAGCAGCTGAAAAGCCTTGATCCCGACCGGCGGCTGCGGCGGGGTCAGCAGTTCGGCGTGATGGAAGTACGAGTCGCCGCAGTGCAGCAGCCAGCCGCCGCCGTCGGCCTCATCCCGGCGGACGGCGATCGCCGAGTGGCCGCGGGTGTGGCCGACGAGCGGGACGATCGCGATCTCGACGTCGAGCCCCTCGACCGCACGGACGGAGTCGAACCCGAACCACTTGTCGCCGCCGGTCTCGTAGGGAACCCACTCGGGCCCGTGCGCCCACTGCGAAGGGATGTAGCGGAGCTTCTCGCGCATGCCGGGGTGTAGCGCGGCGTCCATCTCGCTCTTGAAGACGTGGACCTTGGCGGCCGGGAAGTCGCCGATACCGCCGGCGTGATCGACGTCGCAGTGGGTGAGCACGATGTGGCGGACGTCGGCCGGCTCGAAGCCGAGCGCGCGGATGCGCTCGATCGCGGTCTCCTCGACCCGGTACTCCGGCCTGACCACATATTTGAAGAAGGGACCGGTGCGCGCCGGGTTCGCGCAGTCGGCAGCGCCGAGGCCGGTGTCGACGAGGACGATGCCGTCGTTCGACTCGATCGCGAGCACGTGGGCGACGAGGTGGGCGGGTTCGGCCCAGCCGCCGTTGTCGCTGAGTAGCTTCGCGTTGTAGGGGCACATCGACGCGCAGTTGAGGTGATGGATCTTCGCCATGGCGGCCACCCTATAGCCACGGTTCGCGCCCGACGCGGGCAAGTACCCGGAAAACTGATGCTCTTGTCGGTCCCGGAGGGCAGGCATAGACTCGCCGATCGTGGCTGTGCATTCGGGAGCAGACAGCGACGATGACCTCGACCGAGCCGTTGTCGACGAGCCGACGCCGCTCGATCCCGGTGTCGTGCGAGGCGCCGCCGCGCGCTGGGACGGGACGCTCGACAAGACGCTGCGCGCCGCGGTCGTGCCCTACGGGTACACGGTCACGATCTGGGCGACCGGTGCCTATCTGATCAGGGACCAAAGCGACCCGGGAACCATCTTCGCTCATGCCCTGATGTTCATCTTCGGAGCATTGCTCGCCTTTGCGCTGCTGGCGTGGCTCTCGCAGCGGCGCCGCGCGCACGCAGGCCCGTCGGGGGACGAGCCGCTGCCGATCCACCCCGATTCCTCACATCCGATCCTGCTCTCGGGTCTGCACATCGTCGCCGCGGGGATTGCGTTCGGCGCCGGCGCCCTGGTCAAGATCGGCTTTGGCGAGTTCGCCTGGTTCCTGACGCCGTTCACGGTCACCGGCCTCTATCTGGCTCTTTCGAGCCTCGAGCTCGCGATGGCGATCGAGATGCACGGCCGTCGCGTCGCCTTTCGGCGCCGACCGCCGGCTGCGCCGGCTCCGGGTCCGGCTCCAGCTCTATCGCAGACGGAGCGCGCGCCGACCTCCGAAGACACCCGTGTGTGACGCAGCGCACACTGCGCCGCCGACTTGCCTACTCTCCGCATAGCGAGTATGGGGCAGAGGGGAGTCGCCGCAGCCGCGCGGCGGCCACGACCCGAGGGTCGGGCCGTCGCGCGGCGACTCCTTGGGTGTGCGCTTGGGATGGCTGGGTTGTCAGCGCGGGCGAGGCTGCAGGGACGTAGGCGGATCCGTTTGCAGTGAGGGAGGGTGTTCGGGGTGGAGTTCGTCACTCCGGCGTGGGAGTGCGTGCGGGATCGGTGCGGATCCTCGGTGAGGCGGGGACGAAATATGCATTGACCACACATATCGCGGGCTTTCGATGTCTCGCCGGACGAGGGGACGATTGGCCGGAACTATTCCTGCCGTTTGGCATCTCGCCTCCGGATCGAGCCCCTCACCCTGGTCCGCGACCGACTCCGGGCCCTGCGGCCCGGTCCGACCCGCCAGTCCACTTCACCCTCACCGCAGACGGTCCCTGCGGCTCGGTTTGAACCCTGCGGCCCTCCGTATCTCCGCAATTTGCGGGCTTCTGCGGCAGGAACTGTCGCGTCGGTCCTTGAGCGGCGGCTAGGTTCGGGGCACCGGGAGGCGGTCCGGGGTTCGAGGGTTGAGGATGAGTGAGGGTCAGGGCAGTCAGCTGATTGGGGAGCCGCGTCGAGAGGAGAGCGACGGCGAGCCCGCGAAGGCGCTCGGGTCTCGGCGGCCGGCGGTCCCGAACGGCCGCGCGCGGCTGCGGCTGGTGAAGCGGGCTCCGACCGGTGCGAGCTGGGACGAGCGCTGCGCGGCGCTGTTCGAGGATCTGCGCAAGCCAGCCCGGGTGATGGTCCACCGCGCCTTCGGGCGGGCGTTCTCCCCGGAGGAGGTCGAGGACGTCTATTCGAACGCGTGGGCCTCGACGCTGGCAGCGCTGCGGGGGCGGGAGACATCGATGAGCGACGACGAGTTGCGCTCCTACCTGCTCACCGCCGTCGCCAACCATGCCTCGAAGGAGATGCGGAGGCGCTCCCGCAAGCCGGCCGGAGCGCTCGACGACGTCCACGCTCAGGTGCTGTCCGACCCGCACCAGCTCTCCCCGGACGAGCGGGCGACGGGATCGGAGACGAGCTCGCAGGCGCGTGACGTGCTCTCGAGCCTGCCGCCGCGCCGGCGTGCGGTGATGCTGCTCCGCTACGGCTGGGGCCTGGAGCCGAAGGAGGTCTGCCGGCTGATCGAGGGGCTGTCGCCGCGCGCGTATCGCAAGGAGGTCACGCGCGGGGTCGAGGAGATGATCGCCCGCTTCCGACAGCTCGAGCGGGGGGAGTGGTGTGAGTCGCGGGAGCCGCTGATTCGCGACTACGTGGCCGGCACGGCAGACGCCGAGGGCCGCCGGCAGGCGGTCGAGCACGTCTCGCATTGCCGCCGCTGCGGCGAGCTCGTCAACAGGCTCCACAAGGGGCTGCACGAGTTTGGCGGTGGGGCCGTCGCCTGGACCGCCGTCGCCGGGACGATCGGCGGCCGCGAGCACGCGCTCGGCGATCGGCTCGCCTCGCTCTTCGACCGCGGCCGCGAGAGCGCCGCCTCGATTTCCTCGAGCGCGAGCGAGACCTCGGCGACGGCGACTGGATCGGCCTTTGCCGCCGGCGGTCGCGGTGCCGGGGCGGCGGGCGCGAGCCTGCTCGCCAAGCTCGCCGGACTCGGGGCCGCGGGCAAGGTTGCGATCGCCTGCGTTGGCGCCGGCGCGATCGGTGGCGCCTGCCTGGCGACCGGCGTCGTCCCCGGACCCGGGGCTGTGGGATCTGACAACGACCGCCCGCCCGTCTCGGTCTCTCTCGACCCGCGCGGGATCGCGGTCGGCATCGCCACGCGAGCCGAGGCTGCCGGGGCAGAGGCCGAGGCGGAGCGCACCGCGCAGCGTCTCGTCGCAATCGAGCGCCGCGAGCGCCGGCAGCTTCGCGAGCAGCGACAGGCCAAGCGTCGCCGGAGCGAGGCGACGGGCGCGGCCACCGTCGACGGCGCCACCGATTACGCGGGAGCGCCGGCCACGTCTCCGGCGCCGACAGCTCCCGCGTCCGAGCAGGAGTTCGGGCTGCCGTCGGCGGTGGCCCCGCCGACGAGCGCGCCCGGGCCCGGCGACAGCGGCGCAACGGCGGGCGATGTCGCGACCGAGTTCGGCCCGTGAGCCTCCCGGTGGCCAAAGCCCGGCCGGGCGAATAGGATCGGCCGATGCCCGGATCTCTCGAAGGCAAGGTCTTCTTCATCACGGGCGGCGCCCGTGGAATCGGCGCCGCGGTCGCGGCGGAAGCAGCGAGTCGCGGCGCGCGGATCGCCCTCACCGGCCTCGAGCCGGACGAGCTGGCGGCGGTCGCCTCATCGCTGGGCTCGGGACACATTCACCGCGAGTGCGATGTCACCGACTACGGCTCTGTGCAGGCTGCGGTGGCGGCAACTGTGGACGAGTTCGGCGGCATCGACATGGTGCTCGCCAACGCCGGCATCGCCACCTACGGCTCGGTCGAGACGACGCCGCCGGAGGCCTTCGACGAGATCATCGACATCAACGTCAACGGCGTCCACCGGACCGTCCATGCGACGCTGCCACATCTACTCGCGAGCCGGGGTTGGGTCGGGATCCTGGGCTCGATCGCGTCGTTCGCGGCGCTGCCGGGATCGGCGCCCTACAACGCTTCGAAGGCCGGGGTCGAGCTCTACAACCGGGCGCTGAGGGCCGAGGTCGGCTGGCGCGGCGTCTGCGCGGCAACGGTTCATCCTTCGTGGATCGACACCGACCTCGTCCGCGAGGTGGACTCGGACCTGGGCAGCTTCGGCGAGCTGCGGAGCCGGCTGCCCTGGCCGGTCAAGGCGACGACTTCGGTCGAGGTCTGCGCGAGGACGATCGTCGACGGGGCGGAGGCTCGCAAGGACAGGATCTTCATCCCGCGCGCGGCGCGGCTCGTGTTCTGGGCGCGGAACCTGCTCAACAGCAGCATCGGCGAGCGTCAGCTGGCGCGGGACGCACACGAGCTGATCCCGAGGATGGACGCCGAGGTTGCGGCTCTCGGGCGAACGATGAGCGCCCGCAGCGCGGCGATCAACCACGTCGAGGTGGCGCCCGACCCGGTCACGAGCCCGGCGTCGGGCGACTGACGCCGCGCAGCCCGGCTCAGCCGGGCGGTTGCGTCGGCAGCGTGAAACCCGGCCCGGAGGCGTCGTCGGGCGCGTCGCACATGATCAGCCGCGAGTCCGCGAGCGCGGCGCTCCGGTGCGGTGTGATCGCCAGGTATTCGGGGTTGAGGGCCATCTCGATGAAGGCCTGGCGACTCGGGTAGCTGACGAGCATCGCGACGTCCCACTCCTCGGCCTCGGGCCCGATCACGACCGACGAGACCGGCGCGCCCCAGGTCGGGGAGCCGCCGACGCCCTCGACGAACTGCTGCGCCAGGCCTGCGTAGCGGGCGTAGGCCTCGGCGCCGCTGCAGGGCTCGGCATCGAAGTCGTCGGGGTAGTCCGCCTGCTCGGCGAACCGCAGCAGGTTGAGCATCACGATCGGCTTGCCGCTCGTGTCGCCGGCCAGTGCCTCGACCTGTGCGCGTGTGGGCTCGATGCTCCCCATGTCCAGTAACCCTATTCAGCTGCGCCTCGGGCCGCCGTGCCGGCATGCCGAGCGTGTAACCATGTAGGGACATGGGGCTTGTCAAAAGGGGAAACATGCGCTGGATCTCACGGGTAGCGGTGGTCGTGGCAACGATCGCCGCCCTGATCGCCGTCGATGCCGGAACCGCGCTGGGACAGGAGGCGCTGGTCTGCCGCAAGCGTGAGAAGAAGCTCGGCAACGAGAGCCAGAAGACGGTGCTCGGCAATCGCGACGACGTCGTCAACGCCGGCGACGGCGACGACATCCTGATCGGCGGCGGCGGTGACGACATTCTCAACGGCGGCAAGGGCGACGACATCGTGATCGGCGGCAAGGGCAACGACGTCGTCTGCGGCGGTCTCGGCGACGACGAGGTCGAGGGCAGCACCGGCAACGATCAGCTCTTCGGCGAGGAGGACAATGACCTGCTGATCCCCGGACCCGGCGACGACTACGCGCTCGGCAGTGCCGGCCGCGACGAGGTGCGCGGCTACGGGATCGTCAACGGCGTCATCGTCGCCGACGGTATCGACACGATCGACGGCGGCCACACTCAGGACCGTGTCATCGCCGGTGGATTCGACATCGTGCTCGGCGGCTCCGAGGACGACGTGCTGACGACGGCGACGCCGCTGCTCGGCGTCCAGAAGATGGACGGCGGCTACCAGACCGACAGGATCACCGGATCGCAGGTGGCGGACGGCTTGATCCTCGGCGATGTCGGCGACGACGTGATCAAGGGCCTGGGTGGCGACGACGTCATCGACGGCGGCGAGTCGAACGACGACATCTCGGGCGGGCCCGGCAACGACACGATCAACGGCAACGTCGGCAGCGACAAGATCCATGGCGACGAGGGCGACGACGAGCTCTTCGGCGACGGCGGCCGTGACACGATCTTCGGCGACCTCGGCACCGACTTCCTCTCGGGGGGTAGCGAGAACGACGTCCTTCAGGGCTCGCCTTCGCCGGTCTCGGCCGAGCGCGACACCTGCGAGGGCGGGACCGGTCGCGACGCGATCTCCAACTGTCTCTTCTCCACCGATCGCCGATGAGCGATCGCCTACGGGCGCTCCTGCCCGTTCTCGCAATCCTGGTCTCGATCGCTGCGGTCGACGCAGTACCGGCATCCGCGCAGGAGTCGCTGATCTGCCGCATGCGGGACAAGCTCCTCGGCAACGGCAACAACCACAAGGACTTCGGGCCCGGTCGTGACATCGTCAACGGCGGTGGCGGCCGCGACGTGCTGCGCGGCGGGCCGGGCAACGACATCATCGTCGGCGGTCGCGGCAACGACACGGTCTATGGCGGGCCCGGCAATGACATCGTCTGCGGCGGGATCGGTAACGACAAGGTCTACGGGGACGAGGGCGACGACCAGCTCTTCGGCGAGGAGGCCAACGACATCCTCCATCCTGGCCCCGGCGACGACTACGCGCTCGGCTCGGCCGGCCGCGACCGCGTCTACGGATGGGGCCGTGCCAAGGGCGGCTACACGGAGGACGGTGAGGACACGATCGACGGCGGCCACACGCAGGACAGGGTCGAGGCGGGCGGTGCCGACATCGTGCTCGGCGGCTCCGAGGACGACATCCTCTCGACGCGCACCCCGGCGATCGCGCCCGAGTACATGAACGGCGGCTACCACGACGACCGGATCACGGGTTCGGATGCGGACGACCTGATCTTCGGCGACCTCGGCGACGACGTGATCCGCGGGCTCGGCGGCAACGATGTGCTGCGCGGCGAGGAGTCCTTCGACAAGATCTTCGGCGGCCTCGGCAACGACTTCCTCTACGGCGCGACGAACGCCGACTTCCTCTCGGGTGGGCCGGGCAGCGACCTCTGCAACGGCGGTGGCCCCGGGCCCAACGCGAGGCCAGGCGATCGCTCCGACGGCAGCTGCGAGCGCAAGGTCGACCTGCCCTAGAACGGCGCCCCGGGCGCCAGGCGTCCGCTCAGGCGAGCCGCTCGAGCACGCGCTCGAGCGCCGCGTTGAACCGGTCCGGCTCTTCGAGATGGGGAATGTGGCCGACCCCCGGGACCAGCTCGAGCACGGCGTCGGGTCGAAGGGCGAGGACGCGCTCCGCCGTGTGGGCCGGGATCACGCGGTCGAGCGAGCCCCAGAGGAGCCCGAACCGGAACGGGAGCCGGGTCGCGATCTCGCCGAGATTGGCGCCCGCCGCTGCCCGGAAGGCGGGTCCGAGCGAGATCGCTCCCTCGGAGGCGCGCAGCACGAGGCGCGCCGTCTCGGGGTCGAGCCGCGACCCGTCGGCGACCGTGCCGGTCAGGATCGCCCGCCGCGCGAAGCCGACGTCGGCGAGGCGCAGCCCCGTCGTCCGCCGGACGCTCAGCAACGGCCCCGCGAGCGCCGCCGCGGCGAGCGGCAGCGGCCCCGGCGCCGGCCTGAACCCGGCTGGAGCGCAGAGCACGAGCCGCCCGACCAGCTCCGGGTTGCGGCCCGCCAGGGCGAGGGCGACGGCACCCCCGAGCGACGAGCCGACGAGGTCGTAGGGGGGGTCGACCTCGGCGACGAGCGCGAGCGCGATCTGCTCGGCGACGCCGTCGATCGTCCAGCCGCGCGCCGGGGCGGGCGAGTCACCGAAGCCCGGCAGGTCGACCGCCGCGACCAGGCGCCGCTCCGCGAGCGTCGGCAGCGCCCGCGACCAGATCGACCGATTGGTGCCAACGCCGTGGATCAGGACCATCGCCCGCCTGCCCTCCCCGGCGATCGAGATTGCGACGTCGGGGTGCTGCTCGGACGAGGGCGCGGGTGCGCTCACGGCAGCCGGGGTCACTCCGGGATCGGTGAGAAACCGCCGGAGGCGCGCTCCGCGGCTTCGATCAGCTCGTCGCGGAAGTCGGGATGAGCGACCGCCGCCAGCTCGAGACCGCGTTGGTGGATCGTCTTGCCCTGCAGCTCCGCCGCCCCGTACTCGGTGACGACGACATCGACCTGGTGGCGCGGGGTGGTGACGACGGTTCCCCGCTCGAACCAGGGAACGATCCGTGAGCGCAGCTCGCCACCGGTCGAGTAGGTCGACGGCAGACAGACGAGCGCCCGGTCGTCGAGGTCGAGCGCCGGGCCCGCGATGAAGTCCTCGTGCCCGCCGATCCCGGAGAACTGCTTGCCGCCGATCGTGTCGGCGACGACCTGGCCCTGGACGTCGACCCCGAGTGCGGCATTGATCGTGACCATGCGGCGGTTGACGCGGATGTGGTCGGGCGAGTTGACGACGTCGACCGGCAGGAAGGCGACTTCGTCGTTCTCGTGCAGCCAGCCGTAGAGCTCGTCGGTGCCGGCGGCGAAGGTGGCGACCGAGACGCCGTCGAACACGCCCTTGCGGTTGGTCACCTTGCCGGCGCGGTGCAGCCGCATGAGGCCGTCGGTGAACATCTCCGAGTGGATCCCGTAGTCGCCGCCGTCGCCTTCGGCGAGGATCGAGGCGATCAGCGACGGGACCGCGCCGATCCCGGTCTGCAGGGTCGAGCCGTCGACGACGAACTCCGCACAGTTGGCGGCGATCCGGCGGTCGACCTCGGTCGGAGCGGCGTCGGGCAGCGGCAGCGGCGCCGCCTCGCTCTCGACGAGCAGGTCGATCTCGTCGAGGTGGAGCCGGTGCGGGTGGTCGGGCTCGATGCCGCGGGTGCGGGGGAAGTTCGGCGAGACCTCGACGGCCAGTATCCGGGCCGGGTCCGACCCGGCCCGGTGCAGCTCGTTGACGGAGGCACCGGCGTGCAGGGAAAGCGAGCAGTAGCCGTCCTCGTCCGGGAGCGCTGCAGCGGTCACCATCGCGTGCGGGTTCAGGGCCCGCATCAGCGGTGCGAAGCGGCGGAAGTCGGCAGGGGCGAAGCTGATGTTGGCGCCGCTGTCGCGGAGCATTCGCTCGATCGGGCCGTAGAAGCCGGACAGGTAGTGGACGTTCGGGTGGTTGAACAGGGCGGTCCCGACTGCGAGCAGCGCCCCGTAGACACGCAGGTCCTCCCAGTCCGTGCGCTCGCCGAGAGCTGCGAGCAGGCCGGCCGGCTGCCCGGTCGCCAGCGGCATCCCGATCGAGTCCGTGGCGCCGATCCGTGCGGCGGCCTCGGTGGGATTGAGCCTCTCCGCCACGCCGGCGATCCTATCCCTCGGCGGCCGGACCGTTGCGGCCGGCACGCAAAGCCAGCACCCGGGCGACGGAGCGCTCGAACGCCGCCCGGTCGAGCCGGCCGGTGGCGAGGCGGTCCCGCAGCAGGATCCGGGCGCTGCGCGCCTCGCGCCAGTCCGTGTACAGCAGCAGGTCGGTGCCGGCGCCGGCGGCGGCCAGCGCGATCTCCCCGTCGCTGCCGAAGTCCTGCGCCGCCGCCGCGCCGAGCCCGTCGCTGATCGAGACGCCCTCGAACCCGAGCCTGCCGCGGAGCTCGCCGGTCGCAATCGCGCGGCTGAACGCGGCGGGCCGGTCCGAGAATGCGGTGTACGTCGCAAGGCCGAGCATCACGAGCTCGCCGCCGGAGCGGACGAAGGCACGGAAGGGCGGCTCATCGCGACGCCGCAGCGCCGACCTCGAATCGGTCACCCGCTGGCTGGCGAAGTCGGTGTTGGTCGCGACCATCCCGATCCCCGGGAAGTGCTTGGCCGTCGCAGCGATGCCCGCCGACCGGAGGCCGACGGCGAAGCCGCCGACGCCGGCCGAGGCGACCCGTGCCGGGGTCGTGCCGAAGGAGCGGCC
Organism: uncultured Solirubrobacterales bacterium; assembly: GCA_963793415.1. Taxonomy (GTDB): domain Bacteria; phylum Actinomycetota; class Thermoleophilia; order Solirubrobacterales; family 70-9; genus CAXMST01. The sequence continues at coordinate 1,461,697 of CAWCAC010000002.1, forward strand.
CTCGGTCGAGATCGCACCGCCCGGCTGCCCGACGTCGAGCACCGGCGCGAGATCGACGTTGAAGCCCCAGGCGCTCAGCGACCTGCCGGTGCGCTCGCCCTGACGGCGGGCGTAGCCGCGACCGCGAGCGCCCATCTCCGCCGCGGACGCGGACGGCGGCCCGGGCACGCGCTCGACCTGCCCGCCCTCCTGATCGACGGTGACGAGCAACGGCGCCTCGGTCGCATCCGTCGGACGCAGTCGCTGGAGCTCGTCGATCCGGCGCCTGGTGGCTGCGCGGGAGCCGATGTTGTCGTCGAAGAGGATCACGCCGGCGACGCCGCCGGAGCGGATCAGCCGCTCGAGGCCCGCCGGTGGCTCGGTGCCGTCCCAGCCCGCGATCAGCCGTTGCCCGGCGAGTTCACCGGGACTCATGCCGGCGACCAGGGCGGCGTTCTCGGCCGCTGCCGGTGTGTGCTCCGCTCCGCCGCCGTCGTCGGTCTGTCCGCCGCCGCTGAGCAGTGCGATCGAGCCCGCGGCAATCGCGGCACCAACGAGCCCCGCGGCGGTCAACCGCCGCCGCCGGGTGACTCTCGCGCGCTGGAGCCGGCGCCGGGCAAGGCGCCGCTCGGTCTCCACTCGCGTCGTTTCAGGCTCGCCTCCAATCGCCTGGGACGATAGAGGCGCCAACGGTCCCGGCTGCCACCGTCAGCAGTCGCGTACGGGGAGCAGCGGCAGTACGTACCAGGTAACGGCCATCACCAGAGCCGGGATCGCGGTTCCGATCGCCGCCGTGGTGCTGTCAAAGACGAAGTCCCCGACCAGGAAGACGGCGCCACTCATCGCAACTGCCAGCAGGGTGAGCCCGAGCACCGCGAGCTGCTGCGAGTACGCCAGCACTCTGCGTTTACGGTTGCGCCTGAACTGGAGCCGGTGATGCATCGTCGGGGCGATCAGCAGCGCCGCCGCCAGCGCCGTACAGACGAGCGTCCCGAAGTAGATCTTCTGCTGCGCCTCGGTGACATCTGCGAATCGCGCGTTGAACGGAAGGATCAGCAAGAACGCGAACAGCACTTGAACGCCCGGCAACGCCACCCGCAGCTCTGCCATCAGCTCCTCGAGGTTGCGGTCAACCCGCTCGATCTCAGTCTCGTTGCGCTCCGGGTTGGTGACTCGCTTGTCGTTGTCGCCCCTCATCCCGGTCGCCTTACCCGGGCCCCGACGAATCAAGCGCCGGCGCGCTGCTCCTCGACGTCTGTCGAGACGGCGGCGGCGATGTGGCGCTCGTGGCGTGGCTTCGCGAACAGCATCTGCACGTCGCGGATCCTGCCGACCGAGAAGCCGGCCTCCGACATCGCCATGTAGAGGCGCCACAGGCGCCGGAAGCCCTCGTCGTAGCCGAGCTCCTCGAGTCGCCCGGTCGAGGCGACGAAGCGGTCGCGCCACTCGTGCAGGGTGCGCACGTAGCTGGAGGAGATGTCCTCCAGGGTGAGCGTGCGCAGGTCCGTGCAGCGGGCGATCGAGGACTGGATCGCCTCGACCGAGGGCAGGCAGCCGCCGGGGAAGATCAGCTCGTTGGCGAACGACCGCGTCCGCTTCTCGGTCTCGTAGATCGCGTCATCGACGACGATCGCCTGGAGGAAGAAGAGGCCGTCTTCCTTGAGCAGCCCGCTGCACTGCCGGAAGTACGTGTCGAACCACTCCCAGCCGACCGCCTCGATCATCTCGACCGAGACGAGCTTGTCGTAGACCCCGTCGAGGTCGCGATAGTCGGTGCCGAGCACGCGGACGCGATCAGAGAGGCCGGCCTCGTGCACGCGCCGCAGGGCGTAGCCGCGCTGCTCGTCGGAGATCGTGGTCGTCGTCACCCGGCAGCCGCGGGTCGTCGCGGCGTGGATCGCCATCCCGCCCCATCCGGTCCCGATCTCGAGCAGGTGGTCGTCGGGGCCGAGCTCGAGCATCTCGCAGATCCGCTCGAGCCGGACCAGCTGCGCGTCCTCGAGGGATTGACCGTCGTGCTCGAAGTAGGCCGACGAATACATCATGTTCTCGCGGTCGAGGAAGAGCTCGAACATGTCGTTTCCAGCGTCGTAGTGGGAGGAGATGTGCTCGCGCGCCTTGCGGCGCGTGTTCAGCATCTTCAGCGTCCCGAGTCGCTGGAACGGGATCAAGGCGGGCGCGATCCGCCGCCGGAGGTGATCGGAGCGACCGATCTCGCGGGTGACGATCAGGAGCAGCTCGAGCAGGTCGGGGCTGTCCCAAAGGCCCTCCGAGTAGGTCGTTCCGAGGGCGATGCTCTTCGAGCGCACGAGCCGCGTGTAGACGGACGGATCGTGGATCTCGAGCGCCGCGCGCGGGCCGGTGGCCGGGTTCCCGAAGAGTCGGCGCTCGCCGCCGGGCCAGGTCTCGTTCAGCTCGACGGAGCCGGAGCGGATCCGGCTCAGCAGCAGGTGGATGACTCGTCGTGAGGGCATAGCTCACTCTCCTTGCCCGGGTTGCGGAAGTAGGGGACCCCCTTCAGCTTCAGCTTCAGCGCGTTCGCATAGATCCGCACGAAGGTCGCCGCCGTCATCGGCGGGTAGCGGCCGAGCAGCCCGGCCATCGCCCGCGGCGTGATCTCGCGCCGGCGCAGCTCGATCCCCGCCTCGAACACCTGCCGGCCGTCCTCGTGATTGCGGAGCCGAACTCCGAGCCGCTCGCCCGGCGCGTTCGCGGTCCAGCTGTAGCGCTGCTGCATCGGCATGAACGGGGAGACGTGCAGCGCCTTGTCGAACTCGCCGGCGAGCCCGTCGGGACCGGGCGTCAGCACGTAGCTCCGGGTCTGTCCCCACGGAGTGTTGGTGACCTGGGCGATGATCGCCTCGACCGGCTCGCCCGGGCCGTCGCCGTGCAGGTAGTAGAACGCGACCGGGTTCATGCCGACGCCCCAGTAGCGGGGGTTCGCGAGCAGCCTGACGGGGCCGGCCGGGGCCGAGCCGAGCTCGGCGGCGACCAGCTCGCGGGCGCTGTCAGCAAGCGGCCGCGCGGGGTCACCGAGGTAGTCGGAGCGACGGAAGCGGGCGGGCGCCCGGCGCCGCGCCGACCAGAGCGGGATCGGGTCGAGCAGGCCCGGCAGCTCGCCGAGGTCGAAGAGCGGCATGAAGATCCGGTAGCTGAAGGCGTGACGGACGGGCTCCGTGCGAGCGTGGAAGACGGTGCCCTCGTAGATCGCCGAGGCGGGACGGGTGCCGCCGCCCCGGGCCTGGGCGCCGTGATTGGACCGGACGCGGGGTCGCGGGGGCCGGGAGCCGGGCGCGTCCGCAGCGGCGCGCTCGTCGGCGACCGGGCCGGCGGGCGCCGCGCTCATCAGACCGGCTCCGGAATCAGCTCGCCGGCGATGCCGCCGCGCTCGGTCTCACCAGGTGAGCGTCCGACGGTCGCCGGGACGACGCCGCCGAGCCCGGGGCCGCGCCCGCCCAGCGCCTCGGAGACGCGCAGGCCGGACCAGCAGCCGTCCTCGTGGAATCCCCAGCGCCAGTAGGCACCGCAGAAGTGCGTCCGCCCGACGCCGCTGATCTGCTGCCACCGCTCCTGGGCTTTCATGCCTTCGTTAGTGAAGACCGGATGGGTGTACTCGATCACCTCGATCACCTTCGACGGGTCGATCGCCTCTGTCCGGTTCAGTGTGACGAGGAACTGCTCGTCGGTGTTGAGTCGTTGCAGCCTGTTCATGTCGTAGGTGAGCGTCGTTGGCCCCGGCTCGTCGAGAAGGTGGAAGTTCCAGCTCGCCCAGGCAGCGCGGCGCCGCGGCATCAGCGCCGTGTCGGTGTGTAGGACGGCCTCGTTCGGCCGGAAGGGGATCGCGCCGAGGATCTCGCGCTCGGCCGGGGTCGGGTCGGCGAGCAGGTGCAGCGCCTGATCGGAGTGGGTAGCGATCACGACCTCGTCGAAGAGCTCCGTGCCGCGGGCGCTGCGGACCCGGACCCCGTCGGCGAGCCGCTCGACCGACTCGACCGGCGTCTCGAGGTGGACGCTCTCGGCGAACGGCGCGCAGAGCGCGTGCACGTAGTTGCGCGAGCCGCCGACGATCGTCCGCCACTGCGGCCGGTTGACCATCTGCAGGGTGCCGTGGTTCTCGAAGAACTCGGCCAGGAACGCAGCCGGGAAGGTCCACATCTGCTCCGGGTCCGCGGACCAGATCGAGGCGGCCTGGGGCACGAGCAGCCGCTCGACGAAGTAGTCGGAAAACTCGTGGTTCTCGAGGAAGGCGAGCAGCGACGGGCCTTCGCCGCGATGTCCGGCGAGTCGGCGGGCGCGGCGGTTGAAGCGGACGATGTCGCCGAGCATCCGCAGGAAGCGGCGGTCGACGAGGTGGCGCGGCTGCGCGAATACCCCGCGCAGCCCGCGCGCCGACCACTCGAACTCGCCGCGCTCATCGGCGACCCCGAAGCTCATGTTCGTGGCCTGGGTCTCGACCTCGAGCTCCTCGAGGATTCGGGTGAAGTTCGGGTAGTTGCGGTCGTTCATGACGATGAAGCCCGTATCGACCGCGACGCTGGACCCGTCGCCGAGCACGACCGTGTGGGTGTGGGTGTGGCCGCCGGTGTGCGAGCCGGCTTCGAGCACGGTCACCTCATGACCGGCCCGGTGCAGCTCGGCTGCCGCGGTCAGCCCGGAGACGCCGGCCCCGATGACGACGACCCGGCGACCCATCAGGCGGTCGCGGCCTGGGTCGGGGGCGGGGCGGAGAGGCGCTCGGCGAGGCCGTCGCGGGCCTTGTCGCCGGTTCGCTTGAAGCCGAGCGAGAGCAGCGGGTCGAACAGCTTCAGGGCCCCCTTCAGGGTCAGGTCGGCGTCGTAGGTGACGTCGGTGCCGCCGTCCGGCCTGGGGTCGAACGTGAGCGTGTCGACCGAGACCAGCGCGCCGGTCTCGGAGCGCAGGACGACGCGACGGGGCCGCTCGAGCTCTTTGGTCTCGTACGGCATCGTCGTCGTCCGGCCGAGCATCTCGACATCGACCTCGAAGCGGGCGCCGGGCGTGAGCGGGTCCGGACTGAGGCTGCGCGCCTCGGGGATGCTCGGATCCCAGTCGGAGACGTTGCTGAACTCGGCCAGGTACTCGAACGCGGTAGCGGGGTCCCAGGCGGTTTCGACTGTGGCGGTGTAGCGGGCCATCTCTGCCTGTTTCTTTCGGGCCGGGGGTCCGATCGGATCACCGGCGGAGTTACCGGGCGTAGCGCCGGTCCGCTTCGCTTACCCGCCGGGGGGCGCGTGACGCAGTGCCGCCTTCGCCACCGCGGGATATGCTGGAACGAGGCCGTCGTCCGCGGCCGGGAGGAGGAGAGAGGATGCGGCAGTTGACCAGCCTCGACGCCCAGTTCCTGGCGATCGAGAGCTCGACCCATTACGGCCACGTTGGCGGCCTCGTCGTCCTCGACCCCGCGACGCGCGAGTCGGGCGAGCTGCGGATCGAGGACGTGACCGAGCTGATCGCCGAGCGCATCCACCTGCTGCCGGTGATGCGGTGGAAGCTGGCCGAGGTGCCGCTCGGCCTCGACCGGCCCTACTGGGTCGAGGACACGGGCTTCGACCTGGAGTACCACCTGCGCGAGATTGCGCTGCCTTCTCCCGGCGACGATCGTCGTCTCGCCGAGCAGGTGACGCGGATCACCTCACGACACCTCGACCGGTCGCGCCCGCTCTGGGAGCTGTACCTGATCCAGGGCCTCGAAAACGGCCGCTGCGCGATCCTCACGAAGATGCACCACGCGATGATCGACGGCATGTCCGGGGCCGAGATCATGGGCGTGCTCTTCGATCTCGAGCAGAGCGGCCGCGAGATTCCCTCCGAGGACGAGGTCGAGTCGAACGGTCACGGGGTTTCGTCCCGGGCCCCGGGCTCGCTGGAGATGCTCGGTCGCGGCGTCGTCGGCCTGCCGCTGAACACGCTGAGCTCGATCAAGCGGCTGCCCTCGACGCTTCCCTACCTCGACGTCGCCCCGTCGGTGCTCGGCTTGCCGGGCTCGGAGACCTTCAGCCGCACCGCCTCTCGCGCCCGCAACGCGCTCGGTGGCGGCGGCGACGGCGAGATAATCGAGCGACCGCGGATGCGGGCGCCGCACACGCCGTTCAGCGGCCGGATCTCGCCCCACCGCCGCTTCAGCTTCGGCTCGCTGCCGCTGGAGGAGGTCAAGGACGCGAAGAACCGGCTCGGCGTCAAGGTCAACGACATCGTGATCGCGCTCTGTGCGGGCGCGGTGCGCGAGTGGCTGGTCGCCAACCGGGCGCTGCCGGCGGAGCCGCTGCTGGCTCAGATCCCGGTCTCGGTCCGGACCGAGGAGCAGATGGGGACCTACGGCAACCGGATCTCGGTGATGATCGTGCCGATCCCGACCGACGAGCACGACCCGATCGAGCGGGTCCGGCGCGCGGCGGCGGCGATGAGCGAGGCGAAGCACCGCCATCACGCGATCCCGGCCGAGTTGCTTCAGGACGCGACCAATTTCATCCCGCCGGCGGTCAACGCCCGCGCCGCGCGGGTCGCCCTGCAGCTCGGGACCCAGCAGCGGATGCGGCCGCTCTACAACCTCGTCATCTCGAACGTGCCCGGGCCGCCGTTCCCGCTCTATCTCGGCGGCGCCGAGGTCGAGGCGAACTACCCCGTCTCGGTGATCACCGACGGCGCCGGCCTCAACATCACGGTGATGAGCTACCGGGACCGGATGGACTTCGGCCTGATCGCCGATCGCGACCAGGTCCCCGAGGTCTGGGACCTGATCCCGGCACTTCGCCGAGATCTAGACGAGATCCGCGCCGCGATCTAGCGGGCGCTGGCTAGCGGCCGAGCTCGCGTTCGAGCTGACGCTCGACCGCCTCGGTCATCACCTGGCCGAAGCTTGCGAGCACAGCTTCGGAGGCGAGCGGGCGCAGGCGCTCGACCGCTTCCTGGGCCCGCAGCAGGCTCTCCTCGCTGAACCGCTCCTTCTCCCGGATCGGGTCGAGGACGTCCTGCATGAACAGGCGCACGAACTCCTTCGCGATCGCGCTGGTGTGCTTGCGGATCGCTTCGCCGACGGCGAGCACGTGACTGACCGGGATCCCGAGCTCGACCAGGGCGGAAGCGGCCCGCAGCAGCGTCGGTGAGGGCACCTCCCACGTGTCCTCGCTGAGCCGGCGGACGGCGCCGATCTTCTCGGCGCGGGCAAGGACCTTGGAGTCAGGCTCGTCGCCGAAGATCGCGACGAGCTCGGTCGTCTGGATCACCTCGGGCTGCTCCTCCGCGAAGGGGGTGAGGATCGCGCGCTCGAAGGCGAGCGCGTTCTCGCTGCCGCGGGCGCTGCCGAGCGCGAGCAGGCGCTCGATCGCCTTCAGGTTGAAGCCCTGCGCCTGCATGTCCTGGATCAGGCGGATCCGGGCGACGTGCTCGCCCGTGTAGTAGCCGGTCCGCGCCCGGACCTGGGGCGGGGACAGCAGGCCGCGGGATTGGTGGGCGCGGATGTTGCGCGCGGTCATTCCGGTCTCGCGGGCGAGCTCGTCGATAGTCAGCTCGGAGCCGTCGACACCGGTCTGGGGCTGATCGGTGCTGTTCGCTGCGGTGCTCGCCATGTGGGGAGGAGGCTACCGGTGGCGGTTGCACGAAACGCTGTCGAGCCCCCAGCCGAAAAGTTCGGCCCGCCCGGGACCGTCCGGGGCCCTTCAGGGGGAGGGGAGGGCACCCGGGCGGCCCCGGCCGGGCCGGAACCGATACGTCTTGACGGCGGCCAAGCTAGCAGATATGTTCCGGGTCTGTCAAATGTTTGTACAAGGATTGAACAGAGATTTAGACGTGCGGGTCCCGGCCCGATGAGCCGCGTCCCGACACCGGACACGGGGGAGCCGGCGGTTCGGATCGGCGAGCTCGCCAGGCGCGCCGGGATCCCGCCGGCGACGCTGCGCGCCTGGGAGCGCCGTTACGGGATCGTCACCCCGCACCGGACCGAGGCCGGCTACCGGCTCTACACCTCCGCGGACGAGCGGCGGCTGCGCTCGATGGTCCGCCTGATCACCGAGGGACTGGCGCCGGCGGAGGCGGCCCGCGAGGCTCTGCGCACGGCCGACTCGGTGGCGGTCGAGCCGCCGACGACCGCGACCAACGGGGATGCTCGGCCGGGCCTACAGGGATCCCCGTCGCGACTGGCCACCGATCCGGCCGAGCTCGGGGGCGAGCTGCTCGACTGCCTGCAGTCGTACGACGAGGGCGGCGCCCACCGCGTCCTCGACCGCGCCCTCGCCGGCTACGGCGCCGACGGCCTCGTCATCGACGTCGTGCTGCCGGTTCTGCGGCGGATCGGCGAGATGTGGAGCGCCGGCGATCTGACCGTCGGCCAGGAGCACTTCAGCACCCAGCTGCTGCGCGGCCGGCTGCTCTCGCTGAGCCGCGGATGGGGAGCTGGCCCCGGGCCGATGCTCCTGCTCGCCTGTCCTCCGGGCGAGCGCCACGACATCGCCCTCGCCGGCTTCGGTCTGATGATGCGAGACCGGGGCAGCCGCGTCGCCCTGCTCGGCTCCGACACGCCGCTCGAGGCGCTCGCCGGCGCGGGCGCCCAGCTCGAGCCGGACCGGATCGTGCTCGCCCTGACGGTCGAGGAGCCGGCGAAGCGACTGCAGGAGGCAAAGCCGATCGATCTCGGCGGCCCGGTCGCGCTCGCGGGCGCTGCCGCCTCGGAGCAGCTCGCCGAGCAGATCGGTGCCGAGCTGCTGCCCCCGGACATGCTCGCCGCGGCCGACCGGCTCGCCGCTACCGTCTGAGGCGTGGCTTCAGGAGACGTCCCCGCCGAGGCGGAGCTCGGCGACTTCGACCTGCTGATCGTCGATGGCTTCAACGCGCTCGGCTCGCGCCCCGACGGCTGGTGGCGGGATCGCCCGGCTGCGATGGAGTCGCTCGTCGCCGAGCTCGGCGCGCTCGCCGGCGAACGGCCCGGGCTCGAGGTCGAGGTCTGCTTCGACGGCCGCCGCCACGAACGGGTCGGCACCGCCGCGGCGAAGGCCGGGATCGGGGTCTCGTTCGCGGGGCCGGGGCCCGACGCGGCCGATCGGATGATCGCGGCCAGGGTCCGCGAGCGGTCGGCCGAGGCGCGGGTCCTGGTCGCCAGCAGCGACCGCCGGCTCGCGGCCGCCGTCAAGGCCGCCGGCGGCAGCAGCGTCGGCGCCGGCGGCTTCGTGCGGCGTCACCTCGGTCGCTGAGCAGCCCGGCGGGCCGTGGAGCCCGGGCGGCCGTGGATACGATGCCCGCGTGGGAAGACTTGCGGTGATTGCGGGCCATTCGGTCCTCGGGGACGAGCCCGTCGCCGACGGCGATCGCCGCGAGGTCGAGACCCCGCACGGCACCGTCGAGGTGGTCGAAATGGGCTCGCACGTCTTCCTCCAGCGTCACGGCCTCAGCTCGTATACGACGGCTCGCCGGATCGAGCACCGGGCCAACATCGCGGCGCTCGTCGAGCTCGGCTGCAACCGGGCGCTGGCGATTGCCTCCGTCGGCGGGCTCCGGCCCGAGCACGGGGTCGGAACCTTTCTCTGTCCCGACGACTTCATCGCGCTCCAGCTGGGGCTCTCCTTCTCCGACACACACGGTGGCGAGCGCGTGCCCGGCTTTGATCCGAGTTGGCGCGCACGGGTGCTCGCCGCCTGGCAGCGCAGCGGCGGAGTCGAGATCGTCGACGGCGGCGTCTACTGGCAGACGATCGGGCCGCGGTTCGAGACGCCCGCCGAGATCCGCTTGATGGCCGCTCACGCCGACGTCGTCGGGATGACGGCAGCCTCCGAGTGTGTGCTCGCGGGCGAGCTCGGGCTGCCCTACGCGGCAATCTGCATCGTCGACAACCTCGCCAACGGGGTCGGCGGCGCTGCGCTCTCGGTCGAGGACTTCGAGGCGGGCAAGGCGCTCAACCGCAACCGGCTGCTGGCGGCGCTCGGGCCGGTCACCTTCGAGGTCGGGGGCGAGGCGTGAGCGGCCTCGCGGTCGAGGGCGCCCTCCTCGACGGCGAGCCGGTCGGGCTCCGGGCTGAGGACGGCCTGATCGCGGCGATCGGCGCCGACGTCACCGCCGCACCCGGGGACCGCATTCTCGACGGCGAGGGACGGGCGCTGGTCCGCGGTCTCGTCAACGGTCACACCCACGCCGCGATGACCCTGTTCCGGGGCTTCGCAGACGACCTGCCGCTGATGGAGTGGCTCGAGGGCCACATCTGGCCGGCTGAGGCGAGGCTCACGGCCGAAGACGTCTACTGGGGCACGCGCCTCGCCTGCCTGGAGATGATCCGCAGCGGCACCGTCGCCTTCTGGGACATGTACTGGCAGCCGGGTGCGACCGCCCGTGCCGTCGCCGACGCCGGCCTCCGGGCGACGATCGGCGCGCCGCTGATCGACGGCGCCGATCCGAACGGGACCGCGAAGCTGAAGGAGGACGCGGCGGCAGGGCTCGAGGAGCTCGCCGGGGCGCCGGCGACGATCACGCCGGCCTTCGCCCCACACGCGATCTACACCGTCTCCGAGTCGTCGCTGGCGTGGATCGGCGAGCGCTCGGCGGAGGCCGGGATCCCGGTCCAGATCCACCTCTCCGAGACCGAGACCGAGCTCAAGGACTGCCTCGAGCGATACGGCCTGCGACCGGCCGAATTCCTCGACCGGGTCGGGCTGCTCGGCCCGCGCACGGTCCTTGCCCACTCGGTCTGGCTCGACGATCACGAGCGCGAGCTGATCGCCGCAGCCGGTGCGACGGTGGTCTCGAACCCGAACGCGAACATGAAGCTCGCGGTCGGCGGCATCTTCGACCTGTCCGCGGCCCGCGCGGCCGGCATCCCGGTCGGGCTCGGCACCGACGGTGCCGGTTCCAACAACGCGCTCGACCTGCTCGGCGAGGTTAAGCAGTTCGCGCTCGGACAGAAGCAGCGCGCCGTCGACGCGGCGGCAGTCACCGCCGAGGAGGCCTGGAGCATTGCGACGGGGGAAAGGGCGCCGGCGCTCGGGGCGACCGCGGCTCTCGAGACGGGGGCGCCGGCGGACTTCCTGCTCGTCGACCTCGATTCGCCGGCGCTGGCGCTCGGCTCGCTCGCGGCGGGCCTCGTCTATGCGGCGGACGCCTCCGTCGTCGACGCCACGGTCGTCGCCGGCGAGGTCCTGCTCGAAGGCGGCGTCCCGACGGCGACCGACGGCGACGAGGTGATCGCGAAGGCGCGAGAGGCCGCGAAGCGGCTGGGGGTGGCGTGAGCGGCGGCGGGGGAGAGGGCCGTGCCGTCGGCGGCGACCATCAGGTTCGCGCCGCCGGCGGTGTGCTGTTGCGCGAGCGCGCGGGCAGGCACGAGGTACTGATCGTGCACCGGCCCCGCTACGACGACTGGTCGCTGCCAAAGGGCAAGCTCGACAAGGGGGAAAGCTTCGAGCAGGCCGCGGTGCGCGAGATCGAGGAGGAAACGGGCCTGCGCTGCAGGCTCGGCCGCGAGCTCGAGCCCGCCGACTACACCGACCACAAGGGCCGCAGCAAGATCGTCCGCTGGTATCTGATGGAGCCGCTCGATCCGGCCGACCTCGAGCGCCCGTTCGAGCCGAACGACGAGGTTGACGAGATCCGCTGGGCGACCGCCGCCGAGGCGCTCGAACTGGCCGACTACGAGCACGACCGCCGGCTGATCACCGGGCACGTCGCCTAGCATCCGTCCAGCTTCACCCATACATGCGTCCAGAGGGGTGCTGGCAGCTGTCCAGCCCGGGTACTACGTCGATATCGAGAGAAGAGTCCCCGGCAGGGATTCCTTTCCAGGCTTTCATAGCTCCGATAAGGAGGACAGGTCCCCCCCACACGGCGGGGCGTTGGCTCAGGCTGACGCCCCGCCGCTGTCGTCCGGAGACGGGACGGCGTCCTCTGACGCGGCGCCTGAGGGCACCGACTCGGGGCTTATGTGGCTCCGCCACACCGCGCCCTCGCCGGCGCGCTCATGCTTGGTCAGAGAACGCCTTTCCGGGTTGCAGGGACCGGAGGTGAGGAGAGGTGTTACGAGATCGGGATGTCTTCGACCTTGTCGCCGGACTCTTCGGCGACGGTGTCGATGCGCTCGATGTAGTGGTCGAGGAGGGCGCGGAGGGTTAGTAGCGCCTCCTTCTGGAAGTCGTTGAGCTGACCGCGGAGCTCGGGCGGTCCGCTGGCTCGGAGGACGTCGGCGGCGCGGCAGATCGGACAGAGCTCGACGCACTGCAGCTCGCCGTCGTGGCCGGTGCTCGCCGCGGCGGCCCCGAGTCCGTCGCGGAGCGCGCGCCAAGCGTCGGTCGCGGGATCGGCCGAAGCCGGACCGTGGTCGCTGCCGTTGTCGCTCATCGCGTGCCCTCCTCGCCGCCCGGCACCGGCACGGCCGGGCCCGGCTGTTCGCCGTTGGTCGCGGCCCGGTCCTGCGGCGGCACGGGCTCGGCCGCTGCCGGGGCCTCGGGCCTGTCCGTGTCGAAGCTGATCTCGAGCTTGCCGTCGTTCAGCTTCGCTCCGACCGGGCTGTGCCGGGCGAGCGCCGACGGCAGTACGATCGCCCGCTTCTCGCGGCCGGCGCGGACGATCAGGTCCTGGCCGACCTTCTTCAGCTCGAGCTCGTCGCGAGAGGCGAAGGGAACCGGAATCGAGAGGACCGTGAGCCCGTCGCGGGTGCTGATCTGCTGAGCGAGCTCGGCGTGCATGACCGCTTCGGGCCGACTCTTCGTCTCGGCCCCGAAGAGCTCGGCGCTGAGCCGGTCGAGCATGCGGGCGCCGACGACCTCCTCATCGAAGTAGCGCGAGGTCAGCACCGGGACGGGGCTGAAGCCCTCGCGGACGAGCTCGAGGTTCTCGGCCTGCTTCTCGCGCCAGGCGGCGAAGTATGTGTTGTCGACGTCCGCCGGGAAGACGCGGTTGACGACGACCGCATCAGTCAGGTAGCCGTAGAGATTGAGGTACGTGAATGTGCGCTGCGCCTCGCGGATCACCATCCGGTCGGGGTTCATGACCAGCCGGATCGAGGTGTGTTCGCGGTCGCGAAGGATCGCGTTCATCGCGATCAGGTTCTGGACGAGGTGCTGGACGTCGCTGAAGACGTCCTCGCTTGGCAGCGGCACGTCCATGAAGGTGCGGGCGAAGGGCCGCGCCGCCGCGACCAGCCGTCGCTCCCAGGGCAGGATCTTGTCGAGCCACCAGCGGGCGATGTCCGGGAACGAGAGCAACCGCAGGGTCTCGCCTGTCGGAGCGCAGTCGACGATGACGACGTCGAAGTCGCGAGCCTCGTGGTGGCGCTTGATCTGGAGAAGGCTGAAGAGCTCGTCCATGCCCGGCGGCACCGTCAGCTCCTCTGCGGCCACGCCCATCACACCGCGGTCCGCGAGCAGCCGGGCGAGCCAGTCCTGGACGGCGGCCCAGTTCGTCTCCATCTCCCGTTGGGCTTCGACCTCCTGCGCCCAGAGCAGGTCGTCGACCTCGGTCGGGTCGGGGCCGAGAGGCGTCTCGAGAGAGTCGGAGAGGCTGTGCGCCGGGTCGGTCGAGAGGACGACCGTTCGCAGCCCGGACGCCGCACAACGGCGGGCGGTGGCAGCGGCGACGCTGGTCTTGCCGACGCCCCCCTTGCCCGTGTAGAGAATCGTGCGAGGTGGCTTCCCCGGCCCGGTTTCATGCGGGTCAGGCATCGGTGGAGCGTAGTCGATCGCGGGCCGCCGGGCGCCCGGGGGAGCGGCCCCGCCGGCGCCGCGACCCGGCGGGCCCGCGAGGAGCCTTCGCTACCCTCCGCGGCTCGATGGGCACCTCGACGAAGCGCTTGATCCTGTTTGCGGCGGCACTGGGTGCCGCCCTCGTCCTGCTCGCCGGCTGTGGCGACAGCTCCTCCGACGACGCCGATCCGCAGCAGCTTCTCTCGGAGACCTTCTCCGGCGAGGGACAGGTCGAGAGTGGTGTGCTCGACATCAGCGTCGACGCCTCGGCTGACGGCGATGGCGGCGGCAGCCTGACCGCGGCATTGACCGGCCCCTTCCAGAGCAGCAGCCCAGAGGAGCTGCCACTGCTCGACCTCGACGCCTCCGTCGACCTCGAGGCCGGCCCTGCCTCGCAGACGATCGAGGGTGGCGTGACCGTCGTCGAGGATGGCGCCTACCTGACGACGGACGGGCAGGCGTACGAGGTCGATCAGCCCACCTTCGACGCGCTCGCCCAGGCCTTCGCCCAGTCCGCGGCAGAGCAGGACTCCTCGGCCGAGGAGGGCGCGGCGATCTTCGACCAGCTCGGGATCGACCCCTCGACCTGGATCACCGAGGTGACCAACGAGGGGACCGAAGACGTCGAGGGCACCGAGACGGTGCACATCAGCGGCACCCCGGACGTGTCCCGCATCCTCGAGGACGCCCAGCGCATCGACCCGACAGGCAGCGCCGCCGGTGCCGGCAGCTCCCCACAGCTGGCCGACGCGGTCGAGTCCGCGAGCGTCGACGTCTACACCGGCGCCGACGACAAGATCCTCCGCAAGCTCGACCTCTCGATCCAGCTCGCCGATCCGGGCGGCACCGACCAGACGGTCAGCTTCACGCTTTCGATCGGCATCTCCGACGTCAACGAGGACCAGGCGATCGAGGCCCCGGCCGACGCACAGCCGATCGATGAGCTGATCCCGGGCGGCCTCGGTGCGCTCGGCGACCTCGGCGGCGGTGCCGGCGACACGGGCCTCGGCGATCTCGGCGGCAGTGCTGAATACCAGCAGTGCGTCTCAACCGCGGCCAGCCCGGACGAGCTCGCCCAGTGCGCTGAGCTGCTCTAGCCCCTAGGCGCCTCCCAGGTCCCCCAGGGGGCGAACGTCCCTGACCTGCCCCTATGGATAGGTGTGAGGGACGTTCGCATTGCTGAGCGCGCCGGCGCGCAACACAACCGCATCTCCTACCGGCAACTCGAGGAGATCGGCCTGACCTGGCCCGCGATCCGTAACCGCCTCGAAGCGGGTCGGCTGGTCCGCGTTGCCGAGGGCGTCTTCGCGGTGGCACCGGTCCTCGACGATCCCTGGGGGCGCTGGATGGGCGCCGTGCTGACGGCCCCGTCGACCTACCTCTCGCGGGTCTCCGCCTCGGTCGCGTGGGGCGTCCTCGGCCTCGAGGAGGTCGTGACAGTCGTGCGTCCCGGCTCGGGCGGCCCGCGTCGCCTCGAGGGGATCATCGTCCACCGGAGCTCGACCCTTGACGGCAACACGACCGAGTTCAACGGCGTGCCGATAACGACGATCGAGCGGACCCTGCTCGATGTCGCGACCTGCGTGAGCGACAAAGCGCTGCGGCGCGCGGTGCGGGAGTCAGTGCGGCTCGAGCGCACTTCCCTCGTCGCTATCGGCGATGCGATCGGGCGGTCAGGGCGACCGCGTGGATCACGGCGCCTGGCGCAGGCGCTCGCCTCCTACTCGGGGCTGCCGATCGAGCGAGCACGGAGCGGGGCCGAGATCCGTGCGATGCAGGTGCTGCGCGAGTCCGGGCGGCCGCTTCCACGCCTCAACTTCAGGGTCGCCGGCTGCGAGGCGGATCTCGTCTGGCCACGCCACCGTCTGATCATCGAGGTCGACGGCGGGCCGTTCCATATGGACGTCGGCGAGGACGCGCGCAAGCAGGGAATCTGGGAGGGGGCGGGATGGACCGTGCGCCGCATCCCCTCCGACGACGTCTACGAGCGTCCAATGCGTCTCCTCGCTCTCGCCCCGCACACCGAACGTCCCTGAGACCTACCTATAGGGACAGGTGAGGGACGTTCGCGGGTTCTGGGTCGGCGCTAGGCGCTGAGGTCGGCGAGCGCTTTGAGTACGAGGCCGTCGTGCTTCTTCGGCTGCACCTTGGGGAAGACCCGGGCGACCTTGCCCTCCGGGTCGATCAGGTAGGTGGCGCGCTGGACGCCCATGAACTTGTTGCCGTACATGCTCTTCTCGACCCAGGTCCCGTAGGCCTCGGCGACGGCGTGGTCGGCGTCGGCGAGCAGGGTGAAGCCGAGGCCGTGCTTGGCGTCGAACTTGGCGACCGCGTCGACCTCGTCAGGAGAGACGCCGACGACCTTGGCGCCGACCGCCTCGTAGTCGCCTGAGTGGTCGCGAACGGCGCAGGCCTGGGTGGTGCAGCCAGGGGTGTCAGCGCGCGGATAGAAGTAGAGGACGAGCCAGGAGCCGCGGGCGTCCTTGGGCGAGAACGGCTCTCCGTTCTGATCGGGGAGCGTGAAGTCCGGGGCCTTGGCCCCCTCGGCGAGCATGCCGTCGGCCACGTCAGTCCTCGCGGCCTGGGTCCTGGCCCTCTTCGCCCTCGTCCTCTTCGCCGTCGTCGAGGTCGAGCGCGGTCTCCGAGAGCGAGCCCGCGTTGCCCGGGTGGTAGTGGGTCTGGAAGGTCTCCAGCGCCTCGTCGAGGGCGCTCTCGTCGACCGGCACCTCATCGGTGATCCGGACCCAGTCGGAGCCCTCGTAGGACTCCATGTTGAAGATCTCCTGGTCGATCGAGAACGAGTCGTCGACGATCACGACCACCTCGGTCTGCGGGTTGAAGTACGTGCCCGGCTGGTTCGCCAGGTCCTCGAGCTCGTACTTGTTGGCCTCGATCTCGCTCGGGTCAGCCATCAGGAGCCCCGTTATATCCGATGCCGGAAAGACGGGGCGTCCGAGTCGGGCGCCTATTGGCCGAGGTTCTCGAACTCGCTCAACTGTCTGGCGATCTCCGCCTCGACGTCGAGCGGCTCCTTGCCCTGGCGCAGGCGCCGCTCGTTGCGCGCGACGACGAGCTGACGGACCTCCTCGACCAGCGCCGGGTCCGCCCCCACGTCGACCTTCGGGACCAGCAGCTTGCGCATCTCCTCCTCGACGTCGATGACCGGCTCGCCGCGCTCAGCCTGCCTGAACGCCTTGGCCTCGAGCATCTGCCTGATCTCGGCCTCCTGCTCGGCTGCCGAGGCGCTCTCGCCCGGCCCGCGGCCCCGCGCCTGTGGCTCGTCGTGGTCCATCGCGAAGGCGCCCTTGCCGATCTCCTTGTAGACGGCGCCCGCTCCCGCGAAGGCGAGCACGGCGAGCGGCAGCGCGATGAAGGCCACGATCAGGATCACTTCACCGTTGCTGAGAGCGACCGGCATGACCGCCCCAGCGTAGCGCCGTCGAGCGCCGTCCCCGCCGCGGAAGCGGCTCCGGAGCTAGCGGCCGGCGCGAGCCCGGAGCCGGCCGCGCAGGCCGGCCGCACGACGCTTGTCGCGGAGGATCCGCTGCGCCGCGTTGTGCCCACTGGCCGCCATCACGCCACCGCCCGGGTGGGTGCCGGCGCCGCACAGATAGAGCCCTTCGAGCGGAGTCGCGTACTGGGCGAGGCCCGGGGTCGGGCGCATGAACGCCATCTGCGCGAGGTCCTGTTCGCCCTGGAAGATCGAGCCGTCGACGAGGCCGAAGATGTCCTCGAGGTCGGGCGGCGCCAGCACCTCGCGCTCCTCGACCGCGCCGGGCAGATTCGGCGCGAACTTGGCCATGTGCGAGATGCAGGTGTCGGCGTATTTCTCGCGGGCGCCGTCCGGCCACCCCTCGTGATGGGGCGGGCCGAACTGCGTGTACATCGTCGCGATCCAGCGGTCGTCGTCGGTCAGCGACGGGTCGACCGAGCTCGGCACCTCCATCTCCACGTACGGGTTCTCGGCCGGCATGCCGCGCTGCGCGTCCTGCCAGGCCTGTTCGAGGTACTGCAGCGACGGGCAGTAGTTGATCCCGGCGGTGAGCAGGTGCTTGGCCTCCTCCTCGCTGACCCCCTCGTAGACCGGCGCCTCGGAGAGGACCATGTTGATCTTCACGGCCGCGCCTCGCGTGCGGTACGCCTCCATGTCCTCACGGATCTCGTCCGGGAAGTTCTCGCCGCCGGCGAGCTTCAGGATCGTCGTCTTCGGGTGGGCGCCGGAAGCGACGATCGGCGCCCGCAGGACGGTGCCGTCGGTTAGCGTCACGCCCGTGATCCGGCCGCCCGACGAGTCGATGCTCGCGACCTCGGCCTCGGTCCTGATCTCGGCGCCGTGTGAGCGTGCGGAGGCGGCGATCGCCTCGCTGATCGCGCCCATGCCGCCGACGACCTGACCCCAGGAACCGACGTTGCCGTCGAGCTCGCCGAGCGCGTGGTGCAGGAGGTTGTAGGCGGTCCCGGGCGTGTACGGACCGGCCCAGACGCCGACGACGCCGGAGGAGGCGATCGAGCCCTTCAGGTAGTCGTTCTCGAAGAGGCTGTCGAGCCAGTCGCCGACCGACATCGTGAAGATCCGGACCAGGTTCTGGACGTCGCGCTGCGACATGCCCGCGATGCGGCCAGCCTCCTTGAGGATGCCGGCGATGTCCGTCGGCGCCTTCGATCCGAGTGCCGGCGGCTGGCGGATCATCATCGGCCGCACGAAGTCAGCGGCCATGTAGATCAGGTCCTCCATCTTCACGAAGTTCTCGGCGTCCTTGGTCGAGAACTTCGCGATCGACGCAGCCGTCTTGACGGGATCGTCGTGGAAGATGATCGGGCCGTCCGGGGTGATAGCCGCGTAGGCCGGATCGAGCGGATAGGCCTTGAAGCCGTGGCGCTTGAGCTCGAGGTCGGCGATCACCTTCGGCTGCAGCATCGAGACCACGTAGGAGGCGCGCGAGACCCGGGCGCCGGGCCAGACCTCCTCGGTCACACAGGCACCGCCGAGGATGTGGCGGCGCTCGAGGATGATCGTGCGTAGTCCGGCCTTGGCGAGGTAGGCGCCGGTCGTGAGCCCGTTGTGGCCGCCGCCGACGACGATCGCGTCGTAGCCACCGGCGCCACCGCTGCCGGGGGCGCGGCCGGTGCCCGACCCATTCCCGTTGGCCGAGGTCGAGGCGGGCGGGGACTGGGATGCCCGATCGGAAGCGCCGGGCGTGGCGGATGGCTCCATGCGCGGGAAACTACCAGATAGTTCAATTGACTACAAGATCAACAGGCCCGGCCGAGCCCATAGACTTGGGGCATATGACAGACCTCCAGAATCGCGCCAAGCAGCACCTGATGCTGCATTTCTCAGACATGACCCTCGAGCCGGAGGAGATCCCGATCCTCGTCCGCGGCGAGGGCTCCCACATCTTCGACGAGGCCGGCAACCGCTACATCGACGGGCTCAGCGGCCTCTACTGCCTCAACCTCGGCCACTCGCACGGGGAGGAGATCGGCGCCGCCGCGGCGGCGCAGATGGCAAGCCTCCCGTTCACGACGAACTGGACCACGGCCCACCCGCCGTCTATCGATCTGGCGACGAAGCTGGCCGAGCTCGGGCCCGACGGATTCGAGCGCGTCTTCTTCACCTCGGGCGGCTCGGAGTCGGTCGAGTCCGCGTACAAGCTCGCGGTCCAGTGGCATCAGGCCAACGGCGAGCCCCAGCGCCGAAAGGTGATCGCCCGCCGCGATTCCTACCACGGCACCTCGCTCGGAGCGCTCTCGTTCACCGGCATCCCCGTCTGCCGGACCCCGTTCGAGCCGCTGCCGATTCCGACCAGCCACGTCTCCAACACGAACGCCTACCGCCATCCCGCCGGCGGGCTCGGCGACGCTGCTTTCACCGAGGCTCTGCTGGACGAGATCCGCAGCGTGATCGAGTTCGAGCGCCCGGAGACGATCGCGATGATGATCATGGAGCCGGTCCAGAACGCGGGTGGCTCGATCGTGCCGCCGGCGGGTTACTGGGACGGGCTGCGCGAGATCTGCGACGAGCACGGGATCCTGCTCGTCTCCGATGAGGTGATCTGCGCCTTCGGCCGGATCGGGAACTGGTTCGGCGCCCAGCGCCTCGGCTCGAGGCCGGACATGATCACCTTCGCCAAGGGCCTGACCGGCTCGCACTTCGCGATGGGCGGCCTGTTCCTCTCCGACCGCGTCGCCGAGCCCTTCCTGACCGGCAAGAACGACTACCTGCACGGGATCACGTTCGGCGGTCACCCGGTCGGCTCGGCGGTGGCGCTGAAGGCGATCGAGATCATGGAGCGCGACGACATACTCGGCAACGTGAACGCGAACGAGGGCCCGGCCCGCGAGATGCTCGAGGGCCTCTCCGACATCCCGATCGTCGGCGACGTCCGCGGCATGGGGCACTTCTTCGCGATCGAGGTCGTCAAGGACCAGGCGACCCGCGAGGCGCTGCCGGAGGAGGATGCGGGCTGGCTGCTCAAGGACGTGCTCTCGGACAAGCTCTGGGAGAGCGGGATGATCTGCCGCCTCGACGACCGGGCCGAGCCGATCGTCCAGATCGCGCCGCCGCTGGTCGCCGATCTGGCCCTGTTCGAGGAGATCACCGAGATCCTCCGCACCGGCCTGACCCACGCTGCCGAGCGGCTCGAGGCCGGTCGCCCGCACTGAGTATCGGACCGGGGACCGCAGGCTCCCCCGGCTTCGGGCGGCCTAGGCGTCTGCGCCGGTCGCGGCGCGGCGCCGGGCGAGCGCGTCGACCGCAACGCAGCCGGCCGGTCCCGCGATCAGCGGGTTGACCTCGAGCAGGACCAGGTCCTCGGCGAGCGCTGCCGCTCCGATCGCCGCCGCGGCGGCGGCAACGGCGGCGAGGTCGACGGGCTCGGAGCCGCGGGCGCCCGTCAGCAGGCCGGCGCCGCGGAGCCCGAGCAGTGCCGCCTCGATGCGCTGGCGCGGGGCGGGCAGGGGGATCACGGCGACGTCGTCGAGCAACTCGGTCCAGATGCCACCGAGTCCGATCACGAGCGCCGGCACCACGGCATCGCCGCGCACCGCGACCACGAGCTCCGGCCCGGGATCCGCCATCCGCTCGACGATCAGCTCGGCGCCTTCGGCCTCGGCCAGCGCGAGAATCCGTGCCGCCGCCTCGCGGACGTCAGCCGGGTCGGCGAGACCGAGCTCGATCGCGCCGAGATCCGATTTGTGCTGGAACGCTGCCGAGGAGAGCTTGAGCGCGACCGGGAAGCCGAGCCGCTGCGCGGCCGCCGCGGCTGCGGCCGGATCGCCGGCGAGCTCGAGCTCGGGGACCGGGACCCCGTAGGCGGCGAGGATCCGCTTCGTCTCCGCCTCCCCGCGCCAGGGGCCGGCGCCGCCCGGGCCGCGGGCGCCGGCCGCGGCCGAGATCTCGCGTAGCCGCGACGGGTTGCCGTCCCCGTCGCGGAGCGCGGCGACGCAGCGGACCGCCGTCGTCAGGCCCTGGACGGCGGCGATCCCGCGCGCGGAGAGCTCGGCGATCTCGTCCTCGCCGATCAGGTCTGGCAAGGTCGAGGCGAACAGGGGCGCCGCCGCCGCCCGTTCGGCGCCGTCGGCGAGCCCGCCGCGGGTCTCGCGCCAGCCGGGCTCGACCTCCGGCGAGAGCTCCTCCGGGGTGTCGTGGTAGATCAGGAGCTGATCGATCGCGGGATCGGCGCCGACCGTCTCGACGATCGATGCGAGCCGCTCGCGCTGGGCCCAGATCATCGAGGTGTAGTCGAGCGGGTTGGCGATCGTCGCCGCCTCCGGCAGCAGCTCGCGGAGGCGCTCCGCGGTCGGCTCCGCGAGCGCCGGCAGCTCGATCCCGAGCTCTTCGGCGCGGTCGGCGGCAGTGCCGGAGTCGCCACCCGAGCAGGTCAGGATCGCGAGTCCGCTCGCTCCCGCGCTGCCCGTGGCGCCGCCGTCGGCGGCAGCCGCAGACCGGGGCCGCGCCCGCGGTTCGGCGAGCACCCGAGCGAGCTCGAGCAGCTCGTGCGGGTCGGAGGCCCAGCGGCCGCCGGCCTCCTCGATCAGCGACCGGAAGACCCGCTGGTCTCCGGCGAGCGAGCCGGTGTGCGCCGCCGCCGCGCCGGCGCCCGCTTCGGAGGAGCCGACCTTGAGCACGGCGACACCGATGCGGCGCTCGGCGCAGTCGGCGAGCGCCGCGGCGAGCCGCTCGCCGTCGCCGTCGGACTCGAGGAACAGGGCGACCGAGCCGACGCCGTCGGAGCGGCTCAGAGCGCCGAGCCAGTCGCTCGCGTCGCAGACCGCCTGGTTGCCGGTCGAGACGACGGTGTGGAAGCGGATCCCGCGCCGCGAGCCGAGTGCGTTGACGGCGACGTTGCCGCTCTGGGAGACCATCGCGACGCGCCCGGGCCGCAGCGCCTGGACCGAGTCGCCCCACAGGGCGGCGCGGGCGTGGAAGCTGACGACGCCGTTGCCGTTCGGCCCGCAGACGGGGAGAGCGCCGGCCAGCGCCGCCTCACGCAGCTCGCGCTCGAGCCCGCGGCCGGACTCGACCTCGCCGAAGCCGGCGGAGACGACGACGGCGCCACCGCAGCCGAGCGTCGCCGCCTCGGCGATCACCGCCGGAACTCCAGCGGCCGGGATCGCGACCGCGACCGCGTCGACGGGGCCCGGCAGGTCGGCGAGCGCCGGCACGCAGGGGACCTCGCGGATCCGCTCGCGGCTCGGGTTGACTCCCCAGACTTCGCCCTCGAACCCGAGCCGCTCGAGGTTGCGCAGCAGGGTGTCCCCGTAGGAGTCGGCGCGGTCGGTGGCGCCGACTACGGCGATCGAGGAGGGTTGGAGCAGACGCTCGAGGCCGTCGGCGATCGCCACGTGCCCGCCGGCCCTACTGGAGCAGCCGTTCGACGCCGCGCCGCTCGATCCCGCGGGCGATGATCAGCCGCTGGATCTCGCTGGTCCCTTCCCAGATCCGGTCGACGCGGAGCTCGCGCAGCAGACGCTCGGCGACGTTCGAGCGCAGGTAGCCGCGGCCGCCGAAGGCCTGGACGCAGCGGTCGGCGCAGCGCCACGCCGCCTCGCTCGCGAAGAGCTTCGCCATCGAGGCCTTGTTGTGGACCAGCTTCGGGTCGGCGCCGGCGTCGGCCAGCGATGCGACCGTCAGCGTCAGCAGCCGCGCCGCGGTGGCGTCGGCGGTCGAGTCGGCGAGCGGGAAGGAGACGCCCTGGTAGTCGAAGATCCGGCTGCCGCCCTGCTCGCGCTCGATCGCCCACTCGCTGGTCGCCTCGAGCAGCCGCCACATCGCTCCGCAACATCGCGCCGCGATCCCGAGCCGCTCCTCCATGAACCAGGAGCGCTGCAGATCGTCGCCGCCGCCGACGCCGCCGATCACGTCGTCCTCGCCGACCTCGACGTCGGTGAAGACCAGCGTCGGGTGGCCGTCGGGGTAGGAGTGGGTGAAGAGCGGGTCGTCGATCGTCTCGATCCCGGCCCGGTCCTTCTCGACCACGAACAGGGTCGGCAGCTTCTCGCCGCCGTCGATCACGTTCGCCATCACGATCAGGACCGCGGCGACGTCGCCGGAGGTGACGAACCACTTCTCGCCGTTGAGGCGCCAGCCGGAGCCGCCCTCGAGCGGCGTCGCGGTGGCGGCGATCCGGCTCGGGTCGGAGCCCGCGTCACGCTCGGTCACCGCGTAGGCGTCGCGGATCTCGCCGCGCAGCAGCGGCTCGAGCCAGCGCTCGGTGTGCCCGGGTCCGGCGTGCTCCCAGACGTTGTAGCCGTTGGGGATGTGCCAGTGGATCGCGTTCGTGGTGCGGCCGTACTGCTCCTCGACCAGCGCCCACTGCAGGCGCGTCCACCCCTGGCCGCCGTGCTCGGGGGAGTGCAGTCCGCCGTTGAGCCGGCGCGCGAGCGCCTCGCGCTTGACCTCGGCGACGACGTCGTCGGGGAGCCGGCCCGAGAGCCGCTCGGCCTGCTCCTCGAGCGGGATCATCACCTGCTCGGCGAAGTCGCGGGCGCGAGCCTGGACGTCACGCGTGGCCTCGTCGAGGTCGAACGGGATCGACGCCGGATCGACGGGGGAGGGGGTCTCTCCTCGAGCCGAGGAGATGCTGGGGGTGGTCGCGGACTCCACTTGACCGCCACTCTAACATGAGATTGAGCATTTGACTACAAGGTCAACTATGCTCCCGAAACCGCGCTTCCGGCCTCACGGAGGACACGGCAACGGCACGTCAGCAGCAGCGAACGAGGAGCGCCAGATGAGTGGTTCGGCCAGCGGCAACGTGGAGATCCCCCTGCCGCTCGATCCGCGCGAGGTAGCGGCGACCCTGGTTCCGGTCGAGCGCGCGACGATGCTGCCGCCGGCGGCGTTCACCGACCCGGGGGTACTCGCCTGGGAGACCGAGAACGTGTTCGGGGGCTGGGTCTGTATGGGCCACGTCTCCGCCGTCACCGAGCAGGGCAGCTATTTGATGCGCGAGATCGGGCCGACCAGCGTCTTCGCAACCCGCGGCGAGGACGGCGAGGTCCGCGCCTTCCTCAACACCTGCCGTCACCGCGGCTCGCGGATCATGACCGAGACCGAGGGTCAGGTCCGCAAGCGGATCCAGTGCCCGTACCACGCCTGGTCGTACGACCTGCAGGGCAACCTCGTGGCGGCGCCGCACATGGACACGGTCGAGGACTTCGACCGCTCCTGCTGGGGGTTGCTCGAGGTGCGCTCGGCGATCGCCTGGGGCCTGCTGCTGATCGACCTCAGCGGTGTCGCCCCGGACCCGGCCGAGCACGTTGGCGCGATCGGGGAGTTCCTCGAGCGCTACCGGGTCCCGGAGCTGCAGCGAGCCGACGAGACCATCTACGACGTCAAGGCGAACTGGAAGGGAATCGCCGAGAACTACAACGAGTGCCTGCACTGCCCAGGGGTCCATCCCGAGCTGAACGCGCTCAGCGACTATCGCTCCGGCGAGGAGGTCTACGGCGAGGGCAACTGGTGTGGCGGCTCGATGACGCTGAACGAGAACGCCGAGACGATGGCGCTGGAGAGCGGCCACGCGAGCGCGCGGCCGCCGATTCGGGGCCTGACCCCGAAGGACATCGGCTCGGTCTACTACTTCGCCCTGTTCCCGAACGCGCTTATCTCGCTGCACCCGGACTACGTCATGCTGCACACGCTGTGGCCGGTCTCGCCGGGCGAGACAGTGGTCACCTGCGAGTGGTTCTTCGAGCCGGAGACGATCGCGAAGCCGGGCTTCGATCCCAGCGACGCGGTCGAGTTCTGGGACATGGTCAACAAACAGGACTGGCACGTCTGCGAGCTGACCCAGCTCGGAGTCGGGGCCCGCGGCTACACCGCGGGTCGCTACGCCGGCGACGAGGCCGACACGCACGCCTTCGACCTGATGGTCGCCGGCAGGTACATGGAAGCACTACAGGTGAGGAGCGAGGCATGAACGAGATCGCAGCGAAGCTCGGTGAGGTCGGACTTCCCGCCCCCGTCTCGGAGCTGGCGTCGAAGGACTGGGACGTCGTCGTCGTCGGCGGTGGCCACAACGGCCTCACCGCCGCGGCCTACCTGGCCCGGGCGGGCAGATCGGTGCTGGTGCTCGAGCGCCGTGAGCGGCTCGGCGGCGCCGCGACGCTGGAGCGGCCGTTCGAGGACCAGGGCTTCACGATCAGCCCCTGCGCCTATGTCGTCGGCCTGCTCGACGACGTCGTCATCGACGAGCTCGATCTCGGACGGCGCGGCTTCAAGTACTGGATGGCGGACCCCAACCTCTGGGTCCCGTTCGAGGACGGCACCTCCTTCGGTCAGTTCCTCGACGACGCGCAGACGCAGAAGAGCCTCGACGCGCTCGGTCTCTCGAAGCGCGACATCGACGGCTACTGGGCCTACGAGGAGCTGTTCGACGACGTCCGCAAGCTGCTCCGTAAGGGCGAGCGCGACACCTGGATCGGCGATACGCCCACGCGCGGCGAGATCGAGGAGCTGCTCGGCGGCGACGAGGAGAAGATCAACCTCGTCTTCGAGGACTCGATCGCAGAGGTGCTCGGCCGCTACATCTCCGACGAGCGACTGCAGACGGCGCTCTACGGTCAGGGCATCATCGGCACTTGGGGCGGCCCCTTCGAGCCCGGCACCGCTTCGATCAAGCTGATGCACTACCAGGGCGACATGGGCGGCCAGGGCCCCGTCTGGGGCTACGTCGAGGGCGGCATGGGGATGATCTCGTTCGCGATCGCCGATGCCGCCGCCGAGGCGGGCGCGACCCTGGCCTGCGACGTCCCGGTCGCGAAGATCGTTCCCGGCGAGGGCGTCGAGCTCGAGGACGGGACCGCGATCCGGGCCCGGACGGTGATCTCGAACGCCGATCCGAAGGTGACGATGGACCTGATCGGCCCCGACGCAATCGGCTCGGTCGATCCCGCCTATCGGGCCAAGCTCGAGGCGTGGAAGATCCGCTCGCCCGTTGTCAAGTTCAACGCGGCGCTGGACAGGCTCCCGAACTGGACTGCCGCCCCCGGGGAGGACTGGCCGGCCCGCGCGACGGTCGACGCCTGCGGGCCGATGGCCGAAGCCCAGCGGGCCTTCGAGCGCTGTGCCGCGGGCGAGCCCGCGGTTGCGTTCGGCGAGATCTACGTGCAGACCGGATACGACCCGAGCCCGGCACCCGAGGGCAAGCACCTGATGAGCGTCTTCGGCCAGTACGCGCCCTACGACATCTCCGGGGGGGACTGGGAGGCCGCCAAGGACGGCGTCGCGAAGCAGTTCATCGACCTGATCTCGCGCTTCGCGCCGGACTTCGAGGACACGCTGCTGTTCAGTGAGGTGCTCGGCCCGCGCGACATCGAGTCGCGGATCGGCCTCACCGGCGGCAACATCTTCCAGGGTGAGGTGACCCCGGACCAGATGTGGGAGGGGCGGCTGACTGCGCGGACGCCGCTCCAAGGGCTGTACCTGTGCGGGGCGGCGACCCATCCGGCGGGCAGCGTCATCGCCCTCAACGGCCGCAACGCCGCCGCCGCGGTGCTCGCCGACCAGGGCGCTGAGCTGCCGGCCCCCGCGAAGGCCGGCTGAACGCCGTCGCGGCCCCCGGCGACAGAGGTCGCCGGCGGGAAACCGTCCCGCCCTTGACATACGCTCGGCTCGTGAGCACGGACACCGCGCAGCGGATCCTCGCCGCCGCCTGCGATCTGATCGCCGAGGACGGAATCGACGACGTCAGGATCGCCCGGGTCGCCCAGCGCGCCGGTGCCTCGACCGCCCTCGTGCACCACTACTTCTCGACCCGGGAGGAGCTGCTCGAGCAGGCCCTGATTCACTCCTTCGAGCAGGCGGGGGAGGAACGTTTCGGCGAGGAGGCGCCCCCGGCGGCAAGCAGCGCGGTCGAGACGATGGCGATTGCGATCCGTGAGAGCCTCCCCTATCCCGGCAGCCAGCGGCGCGAATGGGTGCTCTGGGTAGAGCTCTGGCTCCGCGCGGTCCGCGACGAGCAGCTCGGCGAGGTCGCGGCGCGCATGTATGAGCGTTACCGCGAGTGGATGTCGGGCCTGATCCGGGCAGGGGTCGACTCGGGCGAGTTCGGTCGCACGGTCGACGTCGACCGTGCGACCGACGTCGCGATCGCGCTGCTCGACGGGTCCGGCGTCAGGGCGCTGTTCGCGGACCCGGCGATGAGCGTCGAGGACGCGCGTCGCGTCGCCGCTCGCGGGATCGCGCGGGAGCTCGGGGTCGAGCCTGAGGCGCTGCTCGACTGAACGGTCGCCGATCATCCGGGGCGGGGAGGTGCTCGGCCATTCGGGGAGCCACCGGTCCCGCCGGATTCCCCCGTGCCGGCAAATCGGCGACGGACCCTTGAACTCGTCGGCGACAAGGGGTAGATTGAACGGCGGTTCAGTTTTGGGAGAGAGGGCGCTCGCGCGCCAGAGGGGACCGGAGAGGTCACTCCACGACCGAACATGGAGCACATCCGCAAGCCGCAGATCCTCGCAGCTGCGGCCGCGGTGATCTCCGAGCGCGGCTTGGCCGGAACCCGGATCAGCGACGTCGCCGCGCGGGCCGGCACCAGCCCCGCCGCCGTCCTTTACTGGTTCGACGACCGCGAGCAGCTCCTGGGCGCGGCCCTGGCCTCGGCCGAGGACCGCTTCTACGAGTCGCTTGCGGAGCCGCTCGGGGCGTCCGAGGATCCCGGCGAGCGCCTGCGGCTGCTGTTCGAGGCCTCGGCGCGGGCCTACGACTGGACCCTGTGGATGGAGCTGTGGATCCGCGCCCTGCGCGACCGTGACGCTCGCGAGACCCGGCAGCGGCTCGACGACCGCTGGCGCGACGCGATCGCCGAGCAGGTCCGGGCCGGCCAGGCGAGCGGCGACTTCCTTGCCACGCATACGCCGGAGAAGGTGGCGCTCGTGCTGGCCTCGCTGCTCGACGGGCTCGCCCTGCAGGCGACTCTGGGCGATGCCCAGGTGCCGCCCGAGCGGATGCTCGTGCTGGCACTCGAATCGGCCGAGCGGTTGCTCGGCGTCGACTTGATGACACCCGATGCACGACGTGCGACGGCGAGCGCCTGATGCTCGCCAAAGGAGGAGCAGGATGAGTGACGACAAGATCGACAGGCTCTGGCTGCCGGAGCGGCTCTCGCGGCGCGACGTGCTTAAGGTGGGCGGCGGCGTCGCTCTCGCCGCCGGGCTCAGCGCGTGCGGCGTAGGCGGTGGCTCGGAGTCCTCCAGCGAGGCGACGACGAAGGCGATCGAGCCGAAGATCGACGGCGATCTCGTCTACTTCAACTACGCCCAGTACGTGGACCCGAAGCTGGTCAAGGAGTTCGAGTCGAAGTACGGCGTCACGGTGCGCGAGTCCTACTACGACTCGATGTCCGGGATGATGTCGAAGCTCCGATCGGGCAACAAGTACGACCTCGTCTTCCCGAGCGCGGAGTTCGCCGACAAGCTGATCAAGGCGAACCAGCTGCTCGAGATCCCCCGCGACAAGATCCCGGCGGCGAGCGACGTCTACTCGTTCTTCGACGACCCCTGGTACGACCCGGGCTCCAAGCACACGATCCCCTATTCCCTGTACCTGACCGGGCTCGGCTATCGCGCCGACAAGATCGACACGATGAGCGGGTCGTGGCGCGACATCACCAACCCGCAGGCCGACGGGCGCTCCTACGTGCTGGATGACTTCCAGGAGGCGATCGGGATGGCGAACCTCGTCAACGGCTTCGACATGAACACGGTCGAGCCGGACCAGCTCGCGGAGTCGCGCGACTATCTGGTCGGCCTGAAGCCGAACCTGCGCGGGTTCAGCACCGACACGATCACGAACATGTCATCCGGCAACGCCTGGATCCAGCACCTCTGGAACGGCGATGTCATCAACATCCGCTATCGCGTCGACGACCCCGACTCGATCCAGTTCCAGAAGAACGAGGAGGGGGTGCCGGTGGGCAGCGACGTGTTCGCGATCCCGGTCAACGCCGAGCATCCGGGCACGGCCCTGAAGTTCATCGACTTCATCCTCGAAAACTCGTCCCAGAACTCGAGCTGGACGGGCTACCCGATGCCGACCAACAGCTCCGAGAAGAGCTACGCGAAGCTCGTCGAGGGCCAGCCCGAGCTCCAGGTCAGCGTCGAGGACCTCGAGGGCGGCGACCAGTTCGCGAACCTCGAGGGCGCCGACCGTGAGGAGTGGGACCGCACCTGGATCGAGGTCAAGGCCGGCTGATCGCCGGCGCGCGGAGACGATGGCTGGGCGGCTGGACAGGTGAGCGAGCGCAGGTTCGCCGGGCTGACGCTGCTGCCGGGCGGCCTCTGGCTGGCCCTGCTGTTCCTGGTCCCGCTCGGGGTCACCCTCGCGATCTCCTTCGGCTACACCGACGAGCTCGGCAACGCGATCTACGGGTGGCGCCCGGAGAACTACAGCCAGGTCTTCGACCCGCTGTTCGTCCCGGTGTTGCTGCGATCGGTCGGCTACGCGTTCGCGACGGTCACGCTCTGCCTGCTGATCGGCTACCCGATCGCTTACTACATCGCCCGTTTCGGGGGTCGCCACAAGTACTTGCTCGTGGCGCTCGTGGTGCTCCCCTTCCTCGTCAACTACCTGATCCGCGTCTACGCCTGGACGGCGATCCTCTCCGACGAGGGCCTGCTCAACGGCGTCCTCAAGGACATCGGCTGGACCACCGACGGCGTCCGCTTCCTGAACACGCCGTTAGCGGTCATCGGCGGCCTCGTCTACGGCTACATGGCGTTCATGATCCTGCCGATCTACGCGGCCCTCGACCGCATGGACTCGTCCCTGATCGAGGCCGGCAAGGACCTCTACGCGAACGGCTGGCAGACCTTCCGGCACGTGACCTGGCCGGCGACGTTCCAGGGCGTGCTCGCCGGTTGCGTGCTCGTCTTCCTGCCCGCGGTCGGCGACTTCGTCTCCGCCCAGCTGCTCGGCGGAGCCGATACCTACATGGTCGGGAACCTGATCCAGCAGCAGTTCTTCGAGGCGAACAACTTCCCGTTCGGGGCCGCCCTGACCACGGTGCTGATGGGCTTCTTGATGATCTTCATGGTCTTCTACCTGCGCTCGGCCGGGCGCGCGGCCGAGGAGGCGCGGGCGTGAGCGAGACGGCGACCGAGGCGGGCCCCGCCCGCCGCGGACGGCGCTCGAAGGGCAAGGCGCCGAAGGACTTCGACCGCCCCCGGTTCCTCAAGGTGCTGATGGGGATCTTCCTCGTCTGGACGTTCGCTCCGATAGCGATCGTCGTCCTGTTCTCGTTCAACTCGGGCAAGTCGCTGCAGAACTTCGACGGCTTCAGCACCCAGTGGTACAGCGACTTCTTCGGCGACGCGCAGCTCCGCGAGTCGCTCTTCGCCAGCCTCGAGATCGCGCTCGTGACGATGATCGTCGCGACCGCGCTCGGGGCGCTGCTCGCGTTCGGGCTCGTCCGCTCGCGCAACCGGCTCAGCCCGGTGACGAACGTGATGATGCTCGTGCCGTTGGTCGTCCCCGAGATCGTCGCCGGTGTCTCGGCGCTGCTGATCTTCACCCAGATCGGGATGGAGCTGTCGCTGACGACGATCATCCTTGCCCACATCACCTTCTCGATCTCGTACGTGACGGTGATCGTCAGGGGGCGGCTCGGAGCGCTGAACCGCGAGGTCGAGGAGGCGGCGATGGACCTCGGGGCGACCCGGCTCCAGACCCTGAGGCTCGTCGTGCTGCCGTCGCTCTGGCCGGCGATCCTCGCCGCCGGGCTGCTCACGTTCGCGCTCAGTTTTGACGACTTCGTGCTCTCGTTCTTTACGACGGGCGAGTCGCCGCAACCCTTGCCGGTCCGGATCTACTCGTCGATCCGGTTCGGCGTGACGCCAACCATCAACGCGATCGGCACTCTGATGCTGCTCGTCTCGCTGAGCACGATGGCGCTGGCTCTGGCGCTGCCATGGCTCCTGCGTCGACGGGGCGAGAACGTGCTGATCGGAAAGGACGCTGCATGAGCGAGAACGGCGAGGCGATCCGCTTCGAGGGCGTGACCAAGCGCTTCGGCGAGACCGAGGCGGTCAAGGACATGGAGCTGACGATCCGCAAGGGAGAGTTCTTCTCGCTGCTCGGCCCGTCCGGTTGCGGCAAGACGACGACCCTGCGGATGGTGGCCGGGTTCGAGCAGCCGAGCGAGGGCGCGATCTTCCTCGAGGGGGAGCCGGTCGCCGACGTACCGCCCTACCGGCGCCACGTCAACACCGTGTTCCAGAGCTACGCGCTGTTCGAGAACCTCGATGTCTTCGAGAACGTCGCCTTCGGTCTCAAGCGGCGCAAGGTCCCGAAGGACGAGATCCGTAGGCGGGTCGAGGAGACGCTGGAGCTGGTCCAGCTGCCGAGCCGCTCCGACGCCAGGCCGCGCGAGCTCTCAGGCGGCCAGAAGCAGCGGGTGGCGCTCGCCCGGGCGCTGGTCAACCGGCCCGCGGTGCTGCTTCTGGACGAGCCGCTCGGCGCCCTCGACCTGAAGCTCCGCCGCCAGATGCAGGTCGAGCTCAAGCAGATCCAGCGCGAGGTCGGGATCACGTTCGTCTACGTGACTCACGACCAGGAGGAGGCGCTGTCGATGTCAGACCGGATCGCGGTCATGACCGCGGGCAGGATCGCCCAGTGCGGCGTGCCGGAGGAGGTCTACGAGCGTCCCGACGAGGAGTTCGTGGCCGGCTTCATCGGCATCTCGAACCTGCTCGCGGGCGTCGTCGAGAGCGACGACGTGGTCCGCGTCGGCCGCGAGCTTCGCGTCGTCGCGCCCGTGCCGGACGGCTGCGCGCAGGGCGACACGGTCCAGCTCTCGGTCCGCCCGGAGAAGATCGCCGTCGACGAGGATGTCGAGGACGGCATGGTGCAGATGAGGGGTACGGTCGTCGCCCGCGTCTACCACGGCGTCACCACCCAGATCACGGTCGACGTCGGCGACGGCGCCCGGCTAGTCGCGCTCGAGCAGGCGACCTACAGGGCGAGCGCCGACGACCGCTGGGAAGAGGGCAACGAAGTGACGCTCGGCTGGCATCCCGAGAACACCCTCGTGCTCCGCTGAAAACCGTGGTCCGCCGGTGAGGATCGCGGTCGTCGGAGCGGGCCTCGCGGGGCTGGCGGCGGCGGACGCGATCGCCGTCGGCGGGGGCGATCCGGTCGTGCTCGAGGCCCGCGACCGGGTCGGAGGCAGGGTCCACTCGCGGACGCTTCCGAATGGGGCTGTCGTCGAGATGGGCGCCGAGTTCGTGCTGCCCGGCTGCACGGCGGTTGCCGAGGAAGTGGAGCGCTTCGGTCTCGGCTTCTGGGACAAGGGCATGCGATACGGGCGGCGCGAGCCGCGTGGGGTCGAGATCCCGGCCGGGGCGATGGAGGCCGCCGTCGCCGCGATCGAGGCCGCGCTGGCTAAGGGGGAGGAGCAGGGGGAGTCGGCCGCCTCGCTGCTCGCGAGGCTCGCGATCGACGGCGGCGCGCGGGAGGCGATCCTGGCGCGGGTGGAGGTCTCGGCCGCCGCTCCGGCCGGTCTCGTGCCCGCGGCCGAGCTTGCCCTCCTCGCCCGCGTCGGCGATGAGCCCGCGCCGACGATCGCCGGCGGCAACGGCCGGCTGGCGGCGGCGCTCGCCGCGGCGCTGCCCGAGGGAACCGTCCAACTCGGGACGCCCGTCCACGCGATCACGGCAGACGACGGGGGCGTCGCGATCACCACCGACGGCGACCCGGTGCTCGCCGACGCGTGCGTGCTCGCCGTGCCGCAGCCGCTGATCGAAGATATCGCGTTCGAGCCGGGCCTGCCGGAGGATGTCCGCGCGGCGCTCGCCTCGATCAGCTTCGGCCACGCGGCGAAGCTGTTCGTTCCCCTCTCCGAGACGGCTCCCCCCAGCGCGACCCTGGCCGTGCCCGATCGTTACTGGGCCTGGACCGCAACCGGGGACGGGGATCGTCCGCAGCCCGTGCTCTGCGCCTTTGCCGGCTCGGCCCCGGCGCTGGCGGCGCTCGGGGTCGACGACGGTCCCAAGCGCTGGCTCGAGAAGGTGGCGGCCCTGCGCCCAGAGCTGGCACTCGAGCCCGAGGGCGTCGTGCTCTCGCACTGGGATGCCGATCGCTGGGCCGGCGGTGCTTACTCGGTCGCGGTGCCGGCCGATGCGCTGGCGCTGCTCGCGCGCCCGCTCGGACCACGCGGCCGCGTGGTCCTCGCCGGCGAGTACCTCGGCGACGAGATGGCGGGGCTGATGGAGGGGGCGCTGCGCAGCGGCAGGCGGGCTGCCGCAACGGCGCTTGAATCGCCGCCTGAGGCCACTCCGCGCTCCGGAGAACTACGGTCGGAGCATCTGTAGCCGGCCGCCGTATCGCCCGCGCGGGCTTGCACGAGCCCGATTCGTGCCGTATCCTCTTTCTTGGTTGACTGACCAGTCAATCGGTCCGGCCGCGAGCCACGCCGACAAGGCGACTCGGGGGACCGTAAGCCCGTTTTGCGCCCAGGCGTCGCCGCGGACCACAACGACGACTACTTACAAGGAGCGATCCACGGTGGTTGATTTCACCCTCACCGACGAGCAGAAGGACCTGCGCGAGATGGCGCACGCCTTCGCTGAGAAGGACATGCGCAAGGTTGCCGCTGAGTACGACAAGGACGGCACCTGGCCCCAGGACATCATCGAGAAGGCCTGGGAGATCGGCCTGATGAACACCCACACCCCCGTCGAGTACGGCGGCCCGGGTCTGGATTACCTGTCGGGCTGTCTGATCGAGGAGGAGTTGGGCTGGGGTTGTTCCGGCATCGGCACCTCGCTCGCCGCGAACGGGCTGGCCAGCGCGCCGGTTGCGCTCGGTGGCACGGACGAGGTCAAGAAGGAGTACCTCGGGATGCTGACCGAGGAGCCGAAGCTTGCCAGCTTCTGCCTGACCGAGCCGGACGCCGGCTCCGACGTCTCCGGGATGAAGACGACCGCCACCCGTCAGGGTGACAAGTGGATCATCAACGGATCCAAGTGCTTCATCACCAACGGCCAGTACGCCGACTGGTACACGGTCTATGCCAAGACCGACAAGGAGGCAGGCCACCGGGGCATCTCCGCTTTCGTCGTGCCGCGTGACGAGACGATCGTCATCGACAAGAAGGAAGACAAGATGGGTCAGCGCGCCTCGAACACGGCGACGGTGACCTTCAACGAGACGGAGATCCCCGCGGGGAACCTGCTCGGCGAGGAGAACAAGGGCTTCAAGCTCGCGATGATGACCCTCGACCGCACCCGTCCCGGCGTCGCCGCGATGGCTGTCGGCATCGCCCGGGCCGCGTTCGAGCACGCCTGCGAGTACTCGAAGGAGCGCCAGCAGTTCGGCATGCCGATCGCCATGCACCAGGCGGTCGCGTTCATGATCGCCGACATGGCGACCAAGGTCGAAGCCGGTCGCCTGCTCACGTGGCAGTCGGCAGCACTGCTCGACAACGGCCTGCGCAACACGCTCGCCGCCTCGCACGCCAAGCGGTTCGCCGCGGACTCCGCGATGGAGGTGACCACCGATGCCGTCCAGGTCTTCGGCGGCTACGGCTTCATCAAGGAGTACCCGGTCGAGAAGCTGATGCGCGACGCGAAGATCATGCAGCTCTACGAGGGCACCTCGCAGATCCAGCGCCTGGTCATCGCCAAGGAGGTCCTGATGGGCCGCAACGTCAACGAGCCCATCCCGGAGTCGATCAAGAAGGACGCCGAGGCAGTTCCTGCCTAAGCGCCTCTGAGGACACCTCAGGATTCGAAGGGCCCCCGGGAAACCGGGGGCCCTTCTCTTTGGGGCGGGAGGGGACCAGGGTTCGGCAGGGTCCAGGCCGGGCTGCAGGGACGATTAGCGGTGAGGGTGGAGTGGATTGGCGGGTCGGACCGAGCTCCGGGCCCCGAAGTTGGTCGCGGACCAAGGTGAGGGGCTCGATTGGAGACGAGATGCCGAAAGGCAGGAATAGTTCCGGCCAATCGTCCTCTCGTCCGGCGAGGAGTCAAAAGACCCCGATATATGTGGTCAATCGACCTCTCGTCCCCGCCCCACCGAGAAACCACACCGATCCCGCACGCACTCGCACGCCGGAGTGACCAACCCCGCCCCGAACACCCTCCCTCACCGCAAACGGACCCGCCTGCGTCCCTGTAGCCTCGCCCGCACGGACAGCCACACATCACACTCCTGCCCACAACCACGGCCACCACACTCCACAGCCACCGCCCTCGCACCCCGCCGCCGATATCGTGGACTGATGGCCGAGCGTGGATCCAAGCCGGTCGCCGAGGCTGCTGTCGAGGCGGCTCGTGTCGCCGAGAGGCCGGGCAAGCGACGCAAGCCCGCCGGACGGGCGTCGGACGTCTTCGGCGGGGAGCTGCGACGGCGCGACGTCTTTCCGCTGCTGGTCCTGCACCTGATCCAGCGCGAGCCGGCCTACGGGAACCGGCTGATCGAGGAGATCGAGCAGATCACGGGCGGCGTGATCACGGTCAACCCGAACACGATGTACCCGCTGCTGCGCGACCTCGAGTCCCGCGGCCGGATCGAGGGGGAGTGGGAGCACCCCGACCGCCGCACGCGCCGCTTCTACCGGATCACCGACGACGGACTCGAGGAGTATGCCCGGCTGCGCGAGGAGCTGGAGCCGTTTCTGGCGACGATGGCCCGCACGATCGAGCTGATCAAGACCGAGGTCTACGGGCCGTGAGCGAGGTCGCCGCCGAGGTCGAGATCCCGGCTCCGCTCGCCGAGGTCTGGGACCTCTACTTCGACCCCGAGCGCTGGCGCACCTGGGTCGACGGCTTCGCCCGCGTCTCCAGCTCGGACGGCTACCCGGAGGAGGGCGGCACTCTCGTCTGGGAGTCGACGCCCCCGGGCCGCGGCCGGGTCGCCGAGCGAGTGCTGGAGCACGAGCCGCGGCGGCTGCACCGGATCAGCTTCCGCGACCCGAGCACCGAAGGCAACCTCGAGACGCGGTTCGAGATGGTTGCGGCCGGCGAGGGGGAGAGGGCGACCCGGGTCACCCAGGAGCTCGGCTACCGCCTGCTCGAGCGCGGTCCGCTCAGCGCCGTCACCGACCTGCTCTTCATCCGCTCGCAGATGCGCCAGTCGTTGCAGCGCTCGCTCGCGGATCTGCGCGGCGAGGCGCTCTCCGGCGCCGGCTGAGCTGACTCTCCCGGCGACCGCAGCGGGCGCCGTCCACTACCCTCGGCGGCGCTTCACCCCCACGATCGGAGAGAAATGTTCGTCTTCAAAGCTGCAGTCGTAGGCGCCGGAACGATGGGCGGCGAGATCGCCCAGGCGATCGCCGCCGCCGACATCGACGTCGTCCTCAAGGACGTCGACATGAAGTTCGTCGACCACGGCCTCGACAAGGCGCGCGAGATCACCAAGGGGCGGCTCGACCGGCTCGTCGAGAAGGAGAAGATCAGCGCTGAGGACGCCGAGGCGCGCCTGGCCGAGATCATGGGCCGGATCGAGGGCACGACCGACTACTCCTCGTTCGGCGACGTCGACTTCGTGATCGAGGCGGCGCCCGAGCGGATGGAGATCAAGCAGCAGGTCTTCGCCGAGCTCGACGAGGTCACGCCCGGCCACGCGATCCTCGCCTCGAACACTTCCTCGCTTTCGATCACCGAGATGGGCGAGGCGACGCTGCGGCCCGAGAAGGTCGTCGGCTTCCATTTCTTCTACCCGGCCTCGGTGATGCCGCTGCTCGAGATCATCGAGAGCGAGGACACGGCGCCGGAGACGACCTCGGTCGCCTTCAACTTCGCGCAGGCGATCAAGAAGCAGCCGATCGTCTGTGGCGAGGTCCCCGGCTTCGTCGTCAACAGAATCCTCAACGCCTCGGTCGGCGAGGTCTGGCGCGAGCAGGAGCAGGGCAGTCTCTCGATCAAGGCGATCGACGAGGGCGTCGCCGGCGCCAAAGCGGCTCCGATGGGCCCGTTCTTCCTCACCGACATGCTCGGCCTCGACACCGTCCTGCACGTAGCCGAGCACCTCGAGGAGTCCTACGGTGAGCGGTTCTACGTCCACAAGGGGATGCAGAAGCTCGTCTCCGAGGGCAAGCTCGGCGCCAAGAGCGGCGGCGAGGGCTCGTACGCCAACGGCGAGCCGAACCTGGCGGGCGACAACGATCCCGACATCGACGATCTCGTCGAGAAGTTCTCACTGAAGGCCCTGGTCGAGGCCTGCATGCTGCTCGAGGAGGGCGTCTGCACGGTCCGCGAGATCGACCTCGGGATGATGGCCGGGGCCGGACTCGATCCGCGCCGCGGGTTGTTCCCGCCGTTCTGGAAGGCGGACATCGACGGCCTCGACAAGACCCTCGAGCGGCTCGAGAACCTGGCCGAGCGCCACCCGGACCGCTTCAGCGTGCCGCGGGTGCTGAGGCGCCTGGTCGCCCAGGGCCGCCTCGGCCTCGCCACCGGCCAGGGCTTCTACGCCTACCCGCAGCCCGACGAGGGCGATCAGGCCGAGACCGTGAAGCTGGAGACGCGCTCCGAGCACGGAGTCGCGATCGCCTGGCTCGCGAACGCGCCGATGAACGCGATCAGCCCGCAGGTGATCGCGGACCTGCGCACAGTCTGGGAGCGGGTCAAGGGCGACGACGCGATTCACGCCATGGTGATCGCCTCCTCGATTCCGGTCGTCTTCAGCGCCGGCGCCGACATCAAGGCGTTCACGCAGATGGACGAGGCCGGCGGCAAGGAGCTCGTCGACACGGCCCACGCACTGCTGCGCGAGTTCGGGACCGAGAACGTCGCCACGGTGGCCGCGGTCAACTCGCTCGCCTTCGGCGGCGGCTGTGAGCTGCTGATGTCCTGCGACGTGCGGATCGCCGCCGCCTCGGCGGTCTTCGGGCAGCCGGAGATCAACCTGGGGATCATCCCCGGCTTCGGCGGCACCCAGCGGCTGCCGCGGCTGGTCGGCGAGCAGAAGGCGCTCGAGATGAACCTGACCGGCGACGCGATCACGGCCGGCGATGCCTACGAGTACGGGCTCGTCAACCACCTCGTTCCCGACCACGAGATGTTCGACACGGCGCTGGCCTTCGCGCGCAAGCTCGCCGGACAGGCGCCGCTGGCGCTCGAGCAGATCAAGCGGGTCTCGGCGAAGGGCGAGATCGACGAGGGGATCGAAGCCGAGAAGCAGGGCTTCGCGACGGCGTTCTTCTCGGCCGACGCGAAGGAGGGCATCGGCGCCTTCCTCGGTAAGCGCAAGCCGCGGTGGACCGGCAAGTAGCCGACCGGATCGAAGCGCTCGCGGAGCTGGTCGCCTCCGCCGAGCGCGTCGTCGCCCTGACCGGAGCGGGGATCTCGGTCCCGTCCGGGATCCCCGACTTCCGGACTCCGCAGAGCGGCCTCTGGGCGAAGGTCGACCCGATGAAGGTGGCGACGATCGACGCCTTCCACCGTGACACCCGCGGCTTCTGGGAGTTCTACCGGCCGCGCTTCGAGATGCTCGCCGACAAGCAGCCGAACCCGGCCCACCTGGCCCTGGCCGAGCTCGAGCGACGGGGCAGGCTCGAGGCGGTGATCACCCAGAACATCGACCGGCTGCACAGGGCGGCAGGTACCCGCGAGCTGATCGAGGTGCACGGCTCGGTCGCGACCTCGTCCTGCACCTCGTGCGGCAGTTCGTGGCCGCTGGAGCAGGTCGACACCCTGTTCGGCGTCGAGGGCCAGGAGGGGATCGCGATCTGCACGACCTGCGCCGGCAAGGTCAAGCCCGACGTCGTCCTCTTCGGGGAGATGCTCCCGGTCGAGCAGATCGAGCGGGCGCGGGCCCTCTCCGAGGCGGCCGATCTGATGCTCTGCGTCGGCTCCTCGCTGGAGGTCTTCCCTGCGGCCGGGCTGCCGGAGCTGACGCTCGAGAGCGGCGGCAAGCTCGCGATCCTGACCCGCAGCAGCACTCCGTACGACCGCGAGGCCGAGGTCCGGCTCGAGGGCGACGTCGCCGAGCAGCTGCCGGCGTTGCTCGCGGCCCTGGAAGCGCTGGAGGCGCGCTCCTAGCCGCTCAAGCCCTGGGCGCCCCGGGGTCCCTTGTGGGCGCGGATCGCGCGCCTGCCGGCCCTCAGCGCCTTCTCGAGCTCGTCCGCGTCGATCTCGCCGCCCGCGAGGGCCCGTTCGCGCAGACGCGCGGCGACGACGGAGATATCGCCCTCGGGCGTGACGCCGCCGCGCTCCAGCGTCTCGATCGCGAGTCCGAGGGTCAGCGCCGCAAGACGGTCACGTCCCTGCGCAGCGGCTCGCTCGGCATCGACCAGCAGCGACTCGTCCGGGCGCACCTCGTCGCGGCCGCCGAGCACGGCGGCGATTCGCTCCTGGGCGCCGACGCCATCGATCATCTGGACCCTGAGGCTCCGGCGCCGGCCCTCGGCGAGCTCAGCTGCCTCGGTCCACTTGCCGTCCGAGACCTGCTGCCCCGTTCCGTACCCGAAGCGAACCGCGAGCGCGCTCTCGGGGTTGAGATCGGATGCATAGGCGTCCGGCGCCGCGACACGGTAGCTGAGCATTGCGCGGTTGACGGTCGTCGCCACTTCGGCGAGCAGGCCGGCTGCGACCTCGTCATCGGCAAGCACGGTCGCGAGCCACTCCTGCGCCGCCCCCTCGCCGGAGAACGACAGCGCCTTGATCACCGTGAGCCGGGTGATCGGTACCGGCTCCGGCGCCGGCTCGGTGACGAGCGGTACGGGCTTTCCCTTGCGCAGCCGAGATCCCGCCCTGGGCGCGCCGAGCCGGCGGGTGACGAGGACGTCTGGATCCGCCTCCGGCTCGCCCGGCGGGCGGATCAGCCAGCGACCGTCGCCGAGCGCGAGAGCGCCCGCCAGGTCGAGTTGAGCGAAGGGAAGTAGATCCGCCAGGGGTTACTCGCCCAAGTGGGCGTTGCTCGAGCGCTTCTTGCTCTTGTCCGGGATCGCGAACTCGGAGGGCGAGGTCGGAACCGTCGGCTGGTCGAGCTCGCCGATCCGGTCGAGGAGCTTGTCCCACTGCTCGGGCTTGAGCAGCGATGAATAGGTCGGGTCGCCATCGTCCGGCGTCGTCGTCGGGGTGTAGCCGACGTGGATGTGATCGGCGTGGTCGCCCATCGCGAAGGTCGGTCCGCCCATCTCCATCAGCGAGATGATCTGGGACGGCGTCATCGAGCCCTGCAGCTTGAGCAGGTCGTTGATGACCGCCTCGGTGATCGAGCCCTGGCCCTGGTTGCCGAGGATCGGCAGGCCGTTGACCTGGGCGATGTCGACCGCGTCGCCGGTCGAGTGCGCGGAGACATTGCCGGAAGTGGTGTAGACGCTGTGACCGCACTTGAGCGAGGTGATCGTCAGGCGGAAGCCGCGGGCCGAGAGGTAGGAGAGCATCGAAAGCACGCGGCGATCGATCTGGCCGGTCTTGATGTCCTCGGCGCCGCACGAGTAGAGCTCGATCTTCGGGTCGTTGAGGACCCGCTGGATCAGCTGGCCCTTCGACATCAGCAGGACCTGGCCGACGTTGGCGCTCTGGTCGAACGGATCCTTGCCGGCGGCGCGGTAGATCGCGGTTGCCTCGAGCAGCTTCCAACCGTCGAGAATCGGCTTCGGGTCGATCTTGTGGCTGCCCTTGCCGGCGGGCTCGATCGCGAAGTGGAGGTGGGGAGCGAGGCCGTCGTCGCCCTCGCCGATCTCGCCGAGCACGGTGCCGGCGACGACCTTGGAGCCCTGGCGGAGGGGCTGCGCCTCCATCGTCTTGGCGTTGAACT
Organism: uncultured Solirubrobacterales bacterium; assembly: GCA_963793415.1. Taxonomy (GTDB): domain Bacteria; phylum Actinomycetota; class Thermoleophilia; order Solirubrobacterales; family 70-9; genus CAXMST01. Next base: position 1,502,551 of record CAWCAC010000002.1, read on the forward strand.
GGAGCACGCCGGTGAAGTAGGCCTTGAAGGTCTCATAGCCGGGCACGTTGTCCCCGAGCAGGTCGTCGAGCTGGCCGCTGAGGTCGGCGCGGGCGACGTTCGCCTTGCGCTGGGGGAGGGCGAAGACGCGCTCGCGGGTGTCCTCGGTGTTGACCGGGCCGCTCGTCTCCTCGGTGTCGTCGGCACTCTCGCTCGTCGCCGGCCTTGCCGGGACGGACCAGCTCGAAGTCGGAGCTGCTGAGCTTGCGGTCCTTCGGTACCGGGATCGCCTCAGCGACCTCGCCGAGGCCGGCGTAGGTGAACTCGTTGCCGTAGGCGTCCTCGAGGACGATGAACTTGCCGAGCTGCTTGTTCTCGCCGATCTTCTTGATCGTGCCGTCGTTGACTGCGACGACCGGGGCCCCGTCCTTGGCGTAGATGTTGATGCCGCGGCGGGTGGGCGAGGCGCTGATCACGTCGGCGGCGTTGCCGGCGGCGCCCTTCTGCGGGGTCGAGCGCTCGGCCGCGATCCGCTCGGAGATGTCGTCGGCGTAGCGGGCCTTGGCGGCGACGGGGAAGTGGGCGCCCTCGGTCAGGCCGGTGAGCGAGTCGACGATGCCGCTCGGCAGCTTGCCGTACTGCTCGGCGTAGAGCAGGACCTCGTCGACGTACCAGTCGGCGTGGTTGTAGGCGAAGATCGCGGTCCGCAGGTCCTCGCTGCCGCCGGAGGCCTTCAGGTAGCGGGCGGCGGCGCAGATCGCGTCGACCGGGTTGTAGGGGTCCTTGCGGCCGTCTTGGTTGGCGTCGACGCCGTAGGCCTCCCAGGTCGCCGGCATGAACTGCATCCAGCCCAGGGCGCCGGCGGTCGAGACGTTGAGGTTGGTGCCGAAGGCAGTCTCGATCCGGTTGATCGAGGCGAGCACCTGCCACGGGATCCCGTACTGGGTTCCGCAGGCCTGGTAGATCGGAAGCAGGAAGGGCGGGATCGAGAACTGGTCGATGATGAAGTTCGGGACGCCGATCGGAGCCGGACCGAAGCCGGCGACGGTGACCGAGGGGTTGTCCTTGGTCGGGGTGCCGTCGGGCTTGCGAATCTCCGGGGCCTTGTCGGGCTTGCGGTCGTCGTCACCCTCATCCTTGCCTTGAGAGTTACCGCCGCCGCCGAACTCGACGTCCTTGTTGCCCTTGAAGGGGTTGTCGACATCGGGGACGCTGCCACCGCCGTCATCGCCATCGCCGCTGCCGTCCTCGGGGACGGTCGGGTCGGTCGGAGTGGTGGGGTCGGTCGGAGTGGTGGGAGTCGTCGGGGTGGCCGGCGTTGTCGGGGTGGTCGGTGTCGTCGGCGCGACGGGCTCGTCACTCTCGTCGGGATCAGTGGCCGAGGAGCAGCCGGCGTCGGAGAGGTCGACGGCACCGTCGCCATCGTCGTCCTTGCCGTTGCCGCAGGCGGGGAGCACACCGCCGACGACCGGGAGGTCGCCGCCGGCCGGCAGGTCGACCGAGACGTCGGCTTTGCCGACGCCGAGACTGACATCGCGAGCGGAAACCGCTCCAGCGATGAATAGGGCGCCGAGTACCCCCAGCGCAAGCGTGATCAGAAGCCTGTTCTTCATACCTTTATGCCATGTGCGAGATGGCCCCGCCTGACGTGCCGTCGGGCTTGCCCCCGTACCTCTCTCCGGTGCACGCCCCCCAACCTACTGCACTTGGCTGGCGGAATGCAATGTGGAACCGTTCGAGACAACATGCCGTTAATGTCGGCACGATCGCACGGGGCTTGAAGATGGGGCGCGCGGGGCGTCGTGCCTGGGACGCAGCGCCCGAGGCCGGCGCTTCGGCTAGCTTCTGTGTATCTAGACGCACGGGTCCGGCGGGACCCGGCAGCCCGCCCCCTCGCAACGCCAAGGAGGACCTTCGATGACCGACGATGGAAGTGGCATTCGCGCCCGCGGCGAAGAGGCGCTGGGAGACCTCGCCCAGGCCCTGCTCGAGAACCCGCTGTTCAGCCAAGCGCTCGGCCGCGCCCTCGGCGCCGGCGAGAAGGCGGCGCAGGCCCAGAAGACCGCGCTCGGGGCGCTCGACCTGGCCTCGGCCGGGGACGTCGAGCGGCTCGTGCGAAGAATCCGCTCGCTCTCCGACCGGATCGAGGAGCTCGAGGATCTTGTCGATGGCCTCGAGCGCGAGGTCGAGCGACTCAAGTCGACCGCGAGCTCACCCTCGACCTGAGGTCTAGGGTTTGCCCCTGGGGCTACGACCCTGGGGCTCCGTTCGACTTCTCGAGGACGGCAGCGGCGATCCGGCCGAGGCGCAGCGCCTCGGCCTCGAGCGGGTCGTCCTCGAGCGCGTCTGAGCCCGAGTCCGCGACGACGAGGGCGGCCGCGAAGGCCAGACCCCGCTCGGCAGCCTCCGCGGCGAGCCCGGCCGTCTGCAGGTCGACCGCGTTGCCGGCCGCGGACGCGGCGGGATCGCCGGGCCACATGGCGCGGGGCAGGCGCTCGGCGCTGAGCAGCCGTGCGCCCGGCCCGGCGCCGGCGTCGAGCAGGGCCTCGGTCAGGTCCGGATCCAGCTGCTGCTCCGGGGCACCGGCGCCGGTGCCGGCGACGGTCGTCGCCACGATCGAGGACCCGAGCGGCAGCTCGCCTCCCGGACTGGTGCAGCTGCCGACCCGGATCGCGTGGCGGAGGCCGGCGTCGGCGAGCTCGCCGAGCACGAGCGCGGCGCTGGGGCTGCCGATGCCGGTCGCGTGCACGGTCAGCTCGCTGTCGGCGGCGGTCAGCCCGTAGTAGCCCCAGAGCCCGCGATGGTGGTTCGACATGCGCGGCTCGACGAGCAGGTCCTGGGCGAGTAGAAGGGCGCGAGCCGGATCGCCGCAGAGGATCGCGCGCGTGGCGGTCGGGGCCATCGGTCGCAGGTAGGGCGGCATCGGGGCCAAGATAGACGGGCGCCGCGCTTCCGCGCCCCTGGCGCCCCGAGGCTGGAGCTCGAGGGTTCAGCCGGCGGTGCGATCGCGGGTAACCTGCAGTGCATGTCAGATCCGTCTGCATCCGAGGGGGCCGACCCCGCAGGGACCGGGGCGACCGAGCCCGCCGATCGGGTCGGTGACGCTCTCCGCAGCGCTGTCGAGCGGACGCTGGCGGCGACCGCCGGATCCGCCTCCGAGACTGGGCGGCGGGCCCGCGACCTGCTCGACGAGGTTGCGCGGCGAGGCGAGGTCGCGCGCGACGGGATCGCGCGCCGCGGCGGCGCCGCCCGCGACGAGGTGACGCGACGCCGGGAGGCGGCCCGCGACGAGGTGACGCGACGAGGAGGGGCGGCGCGCGACGAGGTCGTGCGAGTCGGAGAGGAGGCCTCGACCAGGCTTGCCGACGCGATCGCCGAGCTACGGCAGACCTCGCGCGAGGATCTGGGCCTGGTCAGTGAGCGGATAGGCGCCGTCGAGGGCCGGCTTGCCGATCTCGAGAAGGTCTTGCGCAGCACCGGCTCCGGTCGCGACGCCCCAGCGTCCGAACCGCATGAAGATGGGCCTGAGGCGGGTCAATCTAACCCTCCAGCTGAGGGTGAGGGTGACGCGTCCGAGGCCGGTCCGGATGGCTGAGGGACGCCGCATCGCGATCGCCGGCATCGCCGGCCCCTGGGGGACTGAGCTCGCGCGCCGGCTCGCCCGCGATCCAGCGGTCGAGCAGATCTTCGGAATCGACATCCGCCCGCCCGCGGTCGACCTCGAGCGGACCGAGATGATCGAGGTCGACGTGCGCAGCCCGGTGCTGAGCCGCCTGCTGCCGTCGACCCGCGTCGACACGGTCGTCCACTGCGGGATCGTCTGGTACCCGGAGCCCGGCAAGCCCGCCCGCGCGCTGCACGACATCAACGTGATCGGGACGCTGCAGTTGCTCGCCGCATGCGAGAAGACGCCGGAGCTCGAGAGCGTCGTCGTCAGGGGCTCGGCCGCGATCTACGGATGCGAGCCCGCGGCCCCGTCCTTCTTCACGGAGGAGATGGGCCGGAGCTTCCCGCTGCGCACCCGCTTCCAGCGCGACATCGGCGAGCTGGAGGCCTATTTCGAGAACTTCGCCCGCCGCCATCCCCACCTGACCTGTTGCATGCTGCGCTACCAGCCCGAGCTCGGGACCGACGTCGAGACGCCGCTCTCCCGGTACCTGTCGATGCCGGTCGTCCCGACCCAGCTCGGCTATGACCCGCGCCTGCAGATGATCCACACCGACGACGCGACCTCGGCGCTGCTCGCAGCCACCCTCGACCCGATCCGGGGCGCCGTCAACGTGGCCCCGTCGGGGTCGGTGTCCCTGAGCCGCATGTTGCGACTGCTCGGTCGCGTCGAGATGCCGGTCCCGCACCCGCTCTTCGGTCCGGCGCTGGCGCGCGCCGGCGACCGGCTCGGCGTCGGCACCCTCTACGGCGATGCGGTCCGGCTGCTCCGGTACGGCCGCGGCGTCGACAACCGCCGGCTCCGAGAGGACCTCGGCTTCGAGCCGCGCTGGGACGCGGTCGAGACCGTCCGCGACTTCGGCGCCCGACGCGCCGGGCTCCGGATCGCGCCGATGCCGACGCTTGGGGCCGCGCTCGGCCGGATCGTCGGTGAGCCGCGATGAGCGGGCCCGCGGCTCCCGCCGGAGCCCGGACCGGACCGGACGCGGCTGCGGCGGCCGCCGGCTTCGAGTTCCTGCAGAACGTCCGCCGCGGGCTCGACTCGGGCCTCGACCCACTCGCCGCCGCCGAGGCGGCGGCGACAGCGTTGCCGCGTTCGCTGCGCGAGTCGGTAGCGCGGATGGCACGCCGGCTCCGGGGCGAGTACCACGAGGACGAGTGGGGTTTCGACGAGGAGTTCGCCGAGGCTGCCTACCCGTTTTTCGAGTTCCTCTACGACCGCTGGTGGCGGGTGCAGGCCGAGGGCGTCGGGCACGTCCCGGCGCACGGGCGGGCGATGATCGTCTCCAACCACGCCGGCGCCCTGTTCCCGTTCGACGCCTCGATGATCACAGCGGCGATCATGAAGCGGCACCCGCTGCCGCGCTGGCCCCGCTTCATGGTCCTCGATTGGGCCTTCTCACTGCCTTTCCTGGCGCCGTTCATGCGCAAGGTCGGCGGCGTCCCGGCGAGCCCTTTCAACGCGACCCGGATCCTCGAGTCCGACGGCCTGATGATGGTCTTCCCCGAGGGCGCGAAGGGGACCGGGAAACCGTTCCGTGACCGTTATCGGTTGCAGCGCTTCGGCCGCGGCGGCTTCGTCGAGATCGCGCTGCGAACCCGGTCGCCGATCGTGCCCGTCGCCGTCGTCGGCTCCGAGGAGATCTACCCGATGCTCGGCGACGCGGGCCCACTGGCGCGGGCGATCGGGGCGCCGTTCGTGCCGCTGACGCCGACCTTTCCGTGGCTCGGGCCGCTGGGAATGGTGCCGCTGCCGTCGCGCTGGCGGATCGAGTTCTGCGAGCCGATCGACATCTCCCGGTACCCGGCCGAGGCCGCCGAGGATCGGCGCGTCGTCTTCGAGCTCTCGGAGCGGGTTCGCGAGACGATTCAGGAGAAGCTCTACGAGAACCTCGTCAAGCGCGGCTCCGCATTCCTCTGAGGCAGCGAGGCACGACTCCGCAAACTGCGAGCAAATCCCCCTTGACGCGAGCGCCCGACCGGCATACATTGAGACGATCAACACAAGGCAACAGGCCGGGAGCGCCTGCTGCCGGTAGGACTGGAGCTCCGGTCCTCCGGATTTGCAGACGCGAGGCGATGCATTCCACGCCGACGGCCGACGTTGCGGGCCGTATGCCCGCCGAGGCGACCGGAGCCATACGCTCGGGTCGCCTCTTCATTGAGGGGCCGCTGAGGTGAGCACCCGCAGCACCGACCAGATCCCGCTCAGCGAGGCTGCCCGCCGCGCCGGCGTCTCCGAGAGCACCCTGAAGCGCTGGGCCGACCAGCGGGTGATCCCTGTCAAGGGCGGCCGCTGGACCGTCGGTGCGGCTGCGCAGGCGCGCGTTGTCGCGCGGATGCGCGCCCGCGGGCACTCGCTGCGCGAGGTGCGTCGCGCGGTTCGCGACGGCAGGCTCGCGTTCGGCTACGCGGAGGAGCTGCTCTCGCAGCCGGATCCCGGGCACAGTCGCAAGCAGGCGGCCGAGATCGTCGGCCTCGACGACGAGCTGGTCGAGCGGATCATGACCCTGCTCGGGACCCCGCTCGCTAATGCCGACCACCTCTCGGAGGACGACATCGAGGCGCTCCGCAGCCTCAAGCGGATCCTCGACAACGGCTTTCCGCTGGTGGCGCTGCTGCAGCTGATCCGCGTCTACGCCCAGTCGATGCGCCGGATCGCCGAGGCGGAGGTGCGCCTCTTCCATCTCTATGTGCACGAGCCGATGATCGCCGACGGCGTCGACGCGCTCGAGATGGCCGAGGAGATGGGCGGGCTGGCGGAGCGGCTGCTGCCGGAGCTCGGCCCGATCACCTCCTACGTTCACCGCCGCTACCTGGCCCACTACCTCGAGCAGGACGTGGTCGGCCACATGGAGTCCGACTTCGGGATCGATCCCGGCGGCGCCGCCCACGTCTCGGTTGCGATCTGCTTCGTCGATCTGACGGGGTTCACCCGCTTCACGGAGGAGGAGGGGGACGAGCAGGCGCTGGACCTGATCGAGCGCTTCATCGAGACCGTCGAGGCGACGCTGCCGAGCGACGCGACGATCGTCAAGACGATCGGCGACGAGGTGATGATCGTCTCGCCGGAGCCCGAAGTGCTGACGGAGTGGGCCGTCGGCTTCCTGACGCTGTTCAGGGACCGTCCGCGGCCGCGGACCGGGATCCACTTCGGCAGCGCCGTCTACAGGGACGGTGACTACTTCGGCGGCGACGTCAATCTCGCCCACCGGATCGTCGCCCGCACCCTCGCCGGCGAGGTGATGGTGACCCGCTCGGTGGTCGACCAGATCGGCTCCTCCGAGTACCTCTCCTTCGAGCCGATCGGGGAGGTCGACCTGAAGGGCTTCCCCGAACCGGTCGACCTCTACACGGCCGGCCGCGCCCTCGACGACTGAGCGCGCCCGACCGAGGCCGCCTGCGGCGCGCCTATGATCGCGGCGCGATGAGGGAAACGGAGGCTCTGGCCCCATTCGCGCGCCGGCTCTCGGAGGAGGGCGCTTTCCGCCGCAACTCGGACGGCGTCGTGATGCTGTCCGGGGGCGCCGACTCCTCGCTGCTCGCTGCGGTCGCCGTACAGGTGCTCGGGCCGCAGGCCGTCTACGCGATCCATCTCAACTACGGCCTGCGCCCCGACTCGAACGAGGGCGAGGAGGCGGCCCGCGCGCTTTGCGCGAAGCTCCGGATCGACCTCCACATCGAGCGCCCCGAGCTCGGCGAGGGCAATCTCCAGGCCCGGGCCCGCGATGCGCGGTACGAGGCGGCCGAGCGCCTGCGGGCGAAGCTCGGCGCCGAGTGGATCGCGACCGGCCACAGCCGCACCGACCTGGCCGAGACGATGCTCTATCGGCTCGCCGTCTCGCCCGGCTCACGGGCGCTGATCGGCCTGCGGCCCCGCAGCGGCCGGGTCGTCCGGCCTCTGCTCGGCTTTACGCGGGCGCAGATCCGCGACGGCGCGATCGCCGCCGGGATCCCGTTCGCGGACGATCCGACCAACGACAGCCTCGCCTTCGCCCGCAACCGGATCCGGGCGGAGGTCGAGCCGGTGCTCAGCGACATCGGCCCCGAGTTCGAGCGCAACGCCGCCGAGACCCACGCCGAGCTGCTCGAGGAGGCCGAGTTCATGCGCGACGCGGCGCTACGGGCGATCGCCGCCTCGGGCTCCGGCGCCGGCGCTCCGTTGCGCCACGAGGAGCTGGCGACGATGGCGCCGGCCCTGCGGCGGACGGTGCTGACGATCCTCGCCGAGCGCGCCGCCGGCGGCCGCCCGGTGCGGATCTCGCGCTCGCGGACCGCCTCGATCGTGCGCCTCTGCGCCGACCCGGAGGGCGGCCTGATCGAGCTCGGCCGCGGGCTGGTCGCGATCTGCGAGGCGGGCACGGTTCGGTTCGCCCCCGAGGGTGGCGAGCAGCCGCCCGAGCCTGTACGCCTGACGATTCCCGGCCGCGCCCGCTACGGGGACTGGGAGATCACGGCGCGTCTCGCCGGCGAGGGCGTCGCCCCGGCGGGACCCGAGCTCGCCACCCTCGACGCGGCCGAGCTCGGCTCCGAGGTCGAGATCCGCTGCTGGCGTGAAGGCGACCGGATCAAGCCGCTCGGCCTCGGCGGCACGAAGACGCTGCAGGACCTGTTCACCGACAGCGGCGTGCCGCGGTCGTTGCGGGCGCGGCTGCCCGTCCTCGTTGCCGGCGAGCGGATCGCGTGGGTGGCCGGAGTGGCCGTCTCGGACGAGTTCCGGCTCGAGCGCCCTGGCACTCCCGCAGCCGTGATCACGGCCCGTCGGGCAGAAGCAACCTAGACTGCGCTGCGATGACTGGTGGGGCGGCCGAACCGACCGGAAGCGCGATCGGCGAGACACTCGTCTCGAGCGCCGAGCTGCACAAGCGGATCGGCGAGCTTGCGCTCGAGATCGACCGCGACTACGCCGGACGCGACCTCGTCCTGGTCGGGGTGCTGAAGGGTGCCGTGATGTTCATGGCGGACCTGATGCGAGCGATCTCGGCGCCTTGCGAGGTCGAGTTCATGGCCGTCTCCAGCTACGGCTCGGCGACCGAGTCGAGCGGCGTCGTCCGCATCCTCAAAGATCTCGACACGCCGATCGAGAACCGCGACGTGCTGATCGTCGAGGACATCGTCGACTCCGGCCTCACCCTGCACTACCTGCTCCGCAACCTGCAGGCACGCGATCCGGCCTCGCTCGAGGTCTGCGCCCTGCTGACCAAGCCGGAGCGCCGCCGGGTCGAGTTGCCGATCCGCTACGTCGGCTTCGAGATCCCGAACAAGTTCGCGATCGGCTACGGACTCGACCACGGACAGCGGTACCGCAACCTCGACTACGTGGCCGTGCTCAATCAGTGAGCGGCCACGCCCGCGGGCGTCAAGGCACGCAGGCAGACGGAGTCACCCTGGTACGCTGAGCGAGCCTCGAGCCGGGGGATTTCCCTTGCCAATGCGGCATACCAAGAGCTTGAACCAGCACTCCCACAGCACCCATCGAAACGGGATCGCAGAGCGATGAAGCGCATCTCCCGCAGCGGCGCCCTCGTGCCGATCCTGATCGTGATCGTGCTCGCGTTCTTCGCGCAGCGGATCATCTCCCCCTCGACCGAGGAGGAGAAGCCGACCTACTCGGAGTTCATCGCGCAGATCAACGGCGCCGAAGGGGCGCCGCCGGCCTCCGATATCGAGTCGGTGACGATGAAGACCTCCGACAACGTGCTCGAGGTCGTGCAGACCGACGGCACCGAGTACGAGACGGGCTTCCCCCCGAACACCGAGGAGCAACTCGTCAACACGCTCGAGCAGCAGAAGATCGAGACGACTGTCGAGGGCTCCGGCGGCTCCTCGATCCTCGGCCTGCTCACCTACATCCTTCCCTTCGTCCTCATCCTCGCCTTCTGGATCTTCCTCATGAACCAGATGCAGGGCGGCGGCTCGCGGGTGATGAACTTCGGCAAGTCGCGGGCCAAGCGGATGTCCGTCGACGCTCCAAAGATCACCTTCCGCGACGTCGCCGGCGTCGACGAGGCCGTGCAGGAGCTGCACGAGATCAAGGAGTTCCTCGAAAACCCGAAGAAGTTCCAGTCGCTCGGCGCCAGGATCCCGAAGGGCGTGCTGCTGTACGGACCACCGGGCACCGGCAAGACGCTGCTCGCGCGCGCCGTCGCCGGCGAGGCGGGCGTGCCGTTCTTCTCGATCTCCGGCTCCGACTTCGTCGAGATGTTCGTTGGCGTCGGCGCCAGCCGCGTCCGCGACCTCTTCGAGCAGGCGAAGCAGAACTCGCCCTGCATCATCTTCATGGACGAGATCGACGCTGTCGGCCGCCATCGCGGTGCCGGCATGGGCGGCGGTCACGACGAGCGCGAGCAGACCTTGAACCAGCTGCTCGTCGAGATGGACGGCTTCGAGATGAAGGACAACATCATCTTGATCGCCGCCACCAACCGGCCCGACATCCTCGACCCGGCGCTGCTGCGCCCGGGCCGCTTCGACCGCCAGGTCGTCGTCGATCGGCCCGATCGCAAGGGCCGCAAGAAGATCCTCGAGGTCCACACCCGCGGCAAGCCGCTCGCCGGCGAGATCGACCTCGACGTGCTCGCCGGGCAGACGCCGGGCTTCACCGGCGCCGACCTCGCCAACCTGATCAACGAGTCGGCACTGCTCACGGCCCGCACGGGCAAGCGCGAGATCACGATGGTCGAGCTCGAGGAAGGGATCATGCGCGTGATCGCCGGCCCGGAGAAGAAGACCCGCGTGATGAGCGAGAAGGAGCGCCTGATCACCGCCTACCACGAGATGGGCCACGCGATCGTCGGCCACCTGCTTCCGAACTGCGACCCCGTGCACAAGATCTCGATCATCAGCCGCGGTCAGGCGCTCGGCTACACGATCAGCTTGCCGACCGAGGACAAGTTCCTGACGACCCGGGCCGAGCTCGCCGACACGATGGCGATGACGCTCGGAGGCCGCGCCGCCGAGGAGATCATCTTCAGCGAGATCACGACCGGTGCCTCGAACGACCTCGAGAAGGTGACCGCGACCGCGAAGCAGATGGTGATGCGCTACGGCATGTCGGAGCGCCTCGGCCCGCGCGTCTTCGGCCACGACCGCAGCCAGCCCTTCCTCGGCCGCGACATGTCCTCCGAGCCCGACTACTCGGAGGAGATCGCCCGCGAGATCGACGACGAGATCCGCCGCGTCGTCGAGGAAGCGCACCAGACCGCCAAGGACATCCTCACCGAGCGCCGCGACAGCCTCGACACGATCTCGAAGATCTTGCTCGAGCGCGAGACGATCGACGCCAAGCAGTTCGTCGACCTGCTCGACGGCGCCTCCGAGGAGGACGTGTTCGGAGCCGCTGACGAGGACGAGGCCGAGCCGGAGACCCCCGAGGTCTCCGAGGCCGAGCCGGAGTCCGGCCGTGAGACCTCGCGCCCGACTCCGGCGCCGCCCCGGCCCGGTTTCGCGGCGGAGATGCGCGCCGACGAGCAGCAGCCCCCGGACTGACGCCCGGGTCGCATCGACGCGGGGCTGGTTGAATCCGGCTGGCTATGCCTTCTCGCGCGCGGATCATGGGGATCGTCAACGTGACCCCCGACTCGTTCTCGGACGGGGGCATGTATCTCGATCCCGAGGCCGCGATCGCGCACGGGCGCGAGCTGCTCGAGCAGGGCGCCGACGTGCTCGACGTCGGTGGCGAGTCGACCCGGCCCGGGGCGGCCGAGGTCGGCGCCGAGGAGGAGACGCGGCGGGTCGTTCCGGTGATCGGCGTGCTCGCCGCGGCCGGCGCCCGGGTCTCCGTCGACACCTCGAAGGCCGGCGTCGCCGCTGCCGCGATCGAGGCCGGCGCCGCGATCGTCAACGACGTGACGGCGCTTGCCGACCCGGAGATGGCGGCCGTCTGCGCCGAGCGTGACGTCGAGTTGATCCTCATGCACATGCAGGGAACGCCGCGGACGATGCAGGAGAATCCGGCCTACGACGACGTTGTCGATGACGTCCGCGCCTTCCTCGCCGAGAGGGTCGACAGGGCCGTCGCCGCCGGCGTCGAGCATTCGAGGATCTGGATCGATCCCGGGATCGGCTTCGGCAAGACGCTCGATCACAACCTCGAACTGATCAGACGCCTGGGCGAGCTGCGCGAGCTCGGCTGTCCGATCCTGCTCGGCGTTTCGCGCAAGAGCTTTCTCGGCAAGCTCACCGGCAGCCCGGTCGAGCAGCGGCTTGGCGGCTCGATCGCAGCGGCGCTGCTCGGGATCCAGGCCGGCGCCGACGCGGTCCGTGTCCACGACGTCGCCGCGACCCGCGACGCGCTGATGGTGCTCGATTCGGTCGCGAGCACCGGCCCGACCGGCTACGGCCCGCGGACGGAGAGCCTGTGAGCGACGACGTCTGGATCGAGCTGCGTGGCCTGCGCGTCGAGGCGCGGATCGGGGTCACCGACGCCGAACTTGAGGCCGATCGGGTGCTGCTGATCGACATCGACCTGATCCCGCGTTCGTGCGCGGCTACCGAGACCGACGCGATCGAGGACACGGTCGACTACTCGCAGGTCGCAGCGATCGCCGAAGGGCTGGCGACCGCCGAGCCGCATCGGACGCTCGAGCGGCTCGCGGCGAAGATCGCCGACCGCGTCCTCGCCGACTGCGACTGCGACGAGGTCGGGGTCCGCGTCGCCAAGCCCGATCCGCCGATGCCACAGCCGGTCGACGCGGTCGCGGTCCGGGTTGCACGGGTGGCCGGTACCGCTGAGGCACCGTGAGCGGAGGAGAGCCCGGGATGATCGGCTACATCGGCCTCGGCTCGAACCTCGGCGACCGTCACGCCCATCTGACCGCGGCGCTCGAGGGCCTCGACGCCGGCGGCGCCCGCGTCCTCCGCGTGTCCTCCCTCTACGAGACGGCCCCCTACGGCGAGTACCCCGAGCCGCAGCCGGACTTCCTCAACGCCGTGGTGGAGGTCCGCACCGGCCTGCCCCCGGTGGCGCTGCTCGCGCTCTGCAAGCAGATCGAGGCCGACCGGGGTCGCGACTTCGGCGGCCCCCGCCACGGACCGCGGCCGCTCGACCTCGACGTGCTGCTACTCGGGGACGCGGAGCTTGCGGTCCAGGACCTCGAGGTTCCCCACGCCGGCCTGACCGAGCGCCGCTTCGTGCTCGAGCCGCTGCTCGAGCTCTCGCCGGGGCTGCGGCTGCCGGACGGGACCCCGCTCGCCCCGAGCCTCGAGGCGGTCCGCGATCAGGAAGTGACGCCGGCCGGCTCCCTGAACGACCGCTTCCACTCCTCCGGCAGCGCCGACGGCGCGTAGCCGGGGAAGTCGGGGACGAGCCGCAGCGCGTAGTCGCCGCTGGGTCGGCCCTCGAAGGCGGGGCGGACGTCGTCGAGTGTCATCAGCAGCCGCAGCGAGGTCGCGATCTGGAAGTCGGCCGCGTTCGGCGTCTCGCCGCCGATCACGCCCTCGGCGAGCAGCCGGTCGGCCTCGTCGAGGATCGAGGGGAGGTTTTCGAGATCGCGGCGGACCGCCTCGTCGTCGGCCTCGTTGAACCGTTTCGAGAGGTAGACCAGCGGCGGCGCCGTCTTCGTCGCCAGCCCGACCGGCAGGCCGAGCCGGGCGCCCTCGAGGTAGCTGCGGCGCCCGCGCGGGTCGCGATCGAGGATGTTCCAGATGATCCGCCTCGGGATCGGCTGCAGGACCTCGTCGCCCCAGCGCTCGGCGGCCTCGACCTTCGCCCGGGCCTCCGGATCGGCGGGTAGCAACGCCGGCTCCGGTACGGCAGCATCGAGGGCGCGGGCGATTGCGCCGGTTCCCTGGGTGCGCTCGCCGTCGAGGATCAGCGCCGGCACGGTCATCGCCGGGAAGCCCGCGGCACGGAGCACGCCCTTCGAGATCACCGGGACCAGATCGATCCGCGTGTACTCGATGCCCTTGAGCTCGAGCATCAGCCTGGCGGCGAGCGATGGATGGGAGCCGGGGATCACAAAGAGTCTTGCCTTCATGCCGCCGATCCTAGTTCAGGTGCGTTGGGCCTAACCTTCCGCGCTGATGCTGCTCGCCGTAGACATCGGGAACACGCAGACCCACATCGGCTGCTTCGAGGGCTCGGAGCTGACCGAGAGTTGGCGCGTCGCGACCGACGCGTCGGCGACCGCGGACGAGCTCGCGCTCGCGATCTCCGGCCTCTGTGATCTGCGCTCGATCGAGTTCTCCCGCTTCGACTCGGCGATCGTCTCCTCGGTCGTGCCGCGACTCGCTGCCGAGTACCGGCGCATGTGCGAGAGCTACCTCGGCCGCGACTGCCTCGTCGTCGGGCCGGCGCTGCGGACCGGCATGTCGATCAGGACCGAGAGCCCGCACGAAGTCGGCGCCGATCGGATCGTCAACGCCGTCGCCGCCTATGAGCGCTTCGGCGGCGCCTGCATCGTCGTCGACTTCGGCACCGCGATCACCTACGACGCGATCTCGGAGGCCGGTGAGTATCTCGGCGGCCTGATCGCACCGGGGATCGAGATCTCGATCGAGGCGCTCGCCAGCCGCGCAGCGAAGTTGCCGGAGATCGAGATCGTCAAGCCGGAGGCGGTGATCGGCCGCAACACCGCTCAGTCGATCCAGGCCGGCATCGTCTACGGCTTCGCCGGCCAGATCGACGGCGTCACGCGGCGGCTGCTTGCCGAGCTCGGCGAGGGGACCGACGTCGTCGCCACCGGTGGCTACGCGAGCGCGATCGTCCCCTTCTGCAACGAGATCGATGAGGTCGACGACATGCTGACGCTGCGCGGCCTGCTGCTGATCAGGGAGCGCAACCGATGAGCGAGCGCCCCGCACTCACCGATCCGTTCCGGATCGGCGATGTCGAGATCGCCAACCGCGTCCTGCTGGCGCCGCTGGCCGGGATCGGCAACTGGTTCGTGCGCACCCAGGCCCGCCGCCACGGCGCCGGGCTGGCGGTGTCGGAGATGGTCTCCAGCCACGCGATCTACCACCGTAACGAGCGGACGATGCGGGACCTGCTCGTGATCCGACCCGACGAGCACCCGGTCTCGATGCAGCTGTTCGGGGCTGATCCCGAAGTGATGCGGGAGGCGGCGGCCGTCGTCGCTGCGACCGGCGCCGACCTGATCGACCTGAACATGGGCTGCCCGGTCAAGAAGGTGTTGAAGACCGGCGCCGGTGCGGCGCTGATCTCGGACCCCGACCTCGCCGTCGCCGTCGCCGCAGCCGCGGTCGAAGGCGCGGGGGGCAAGCCGGTCACGGTCAAGATCCGCTCGGGAATGAGGACCGGTGACACCTCCGGCGTCGACGTCGGTGTTCGTCTCGTCGAGGAGGCCGGGGTCTCGGCGATCGGCTTCCACCCGCGGCCGGCGACGATCGGCCACAAGGGCCGGCCCGACTACGCGCTGGTCGGCGAGCTGTGCGGCCGTGTCGACGTGCCGGTGATCGTCTCCGGCGGCCTCGCGAGCGCCGACCGGGCCCGGCGCGCCTACGCGGAGTCGGGGGCCGACGCGGTGATGATCGCCCGTGGCTCGTTCGGCTACCCGTGGATCTTCGAGGAGCTGACCGGGGCGCGGACCGAACCGCCGACCCGGGAGGAGATCGTCGACGAGCTGCTGTGGGTGATGGACCGGGCCGAAGAGCACTTCGGCGAGCGCGCCGCACGCTATCTGCGCAAGTTTTACCCGTGGTATCTGGAGCGGCTCGAGGTCGGCCGTCGTGAGGCCGATCTCTTCCAGCGTGTGGAGGACCTCGACGAGGCCCGTGAGATGGTCCGGGAGCTGCGCTTGGCGGCGCCCCGGGCGGGCTCATTGGCGGGCGTCAACTGAGCTTTCGCAACGGCCCTTGCGCGGGCAACGGCCGTTGCTATAGTGGCGCGTCTTCCCGCCCGTGAGTCGGCTCCAATCGGCGCCGCGGATACGGGCATTTGCAGTCTTTGGGGGCGCTTCCGGCAGGGGCGCCAACCCGCGGAAAAGCGAAGTCGAGAAGAGGTTTCAAGTAGTGGCTCGCGAGTCCCTCATCACACCGGAAGGCCTTGAGAAGCTCAAGGAGGAACTGGACGTCCTGCAGACCGTGCGCCGCCGCGAGGTGGCGGAGCGGATCAAGGACGCGCGCGAGTTCGGTGACATCGCCGAGAACGCCGAGTACGACGACGCCAAGAACGAGCAGGCGATGCTCGAGAGCCGGATCATGCAGATGGAGGAGCGGATCCGGCGCGCGACCGTGATCGACGCCAAGGACGTCGACACGACCGCAGTCGGCGTCGGCGTCAAGGTCCACGTCAAGGACGAGAAGACCGGCGACTCGAAGAAGTTTCAGATCGTCGGCTCGGCCGAGTCGAACCTCGCCGAGGGCCGCCTCTCGCACGAGTCCCCGATCGGCCGCGCCCTGATGGGACACAAGCGCAACGACGTAGTCACCGTCGAGGTCCCCCGCGGCCCGAAGCGCAAGCTGAAGATCACAAAGATCGAAGCGGCCTAGCCACCTGATCTGGCGGCACAGGACGCCGCTGCTCGGCGCCCCCGCGGCGCGAGTGCCTGTGGCCGTCCGAGGGGCGGCGACGAGGGGTCGAACGTGTGCGGCCGTCCGAGGGCGGCGATCAGTGCTCAGGCCGCTGATTTGCAGTGAGTGAGGGGAGATGGGGCGGGGCCGAGGGTGCCGGCGGCCGCTGGACTCTCGGCGGGGCCGGGGAAAGCGGCAGTCACCCGCGAGAGGTCCGCGCGCAGGGGATGTCCCGCGCGAAAGTTGCCCTGAGCGAAACAAACACTCGTCACGTCCCCAGGTCCCGAGGGTGACGCGGGTAACTGCCGGCCTGGACCCCACATCTGGTGTCTCGGAACTCGATCAGGCCCCGACCGGGCGAAGTCGGCCCTTTGAGAGTCGCTTTTCGACCTCATGGGGGCCCACTTCGCACCGACGCCCCGAATCCTCAACCGCCACCAACTTCACACCCCTCACTGCAACGCCCGCCTGCAGCCACGCCGGAGCCCTCCCCGAACCCTCGGCCGCGCCGGGGCTCCAACGCCCAGCCCTCAGCCGCGTCCGTCCACGTGCAGGTCCATCAGCGTGACGTCGAGGATGCGGCCGAACTTCTCGCCGGCGCGGCGCTGGGTGCCGATCGGCTCGAAGCCGAGCGAGCGGTGGACGCCGATGCTGGCCGGGTTGCTGTCGGCGATGCGGGCGAGCAGGACGCCGGCGCCGGTGCTCGGTGCGATCTCGATTGCCGCTGCGAGCAGGGCCTTGCCGTAGCCGCGGCCGCGGAAGGCGCGGTCGACATAGACCGAGACCTCCGCGGTCCGCACGTAGGCGCCGCGGGGCGACCACTGGGACAGGGAGCTCCAGCCGACCAGCTCGCCGCCGACCTCGCCGACCAGCACGGGGTAGCGGTCGGGGCGGTCGAGCAGCCAGCCGTCGTCGCGGCCGAGCACGCGGGGCTCGGTGTCGAAGGTCGTCATCTCGTGTTCGACCTCGTGGTTGTAGATCTCGAAGATCCGTCCCAGATCGGCGGCTGTGGCGGCGCGGATGTCGAGCTCGGGCGCGTTCAAGGCCGTCAAGAGTAGGGCGGTCCAGCTACGCTCGTCCGTCTTATGGCCGAGGCAACCCCGCCCGAGAGCGAAGAAGAGCGCCCCAGCGAGGGCGCGCTGATCGCCGAGCGCCGCGCGAAGCTCGAGCGCCTGCGCGAGGCCGGCTTCGACCCGTTCCCGCACACTTTCGCCGACCGCACCGAGATCGCCGAGGTGCGGTCCGAGAACGACGGCCTCGAGGCGGGCGAGGAGACTGACCGCTCCTACCGCGTCGCGGGCCGGATCATGGGCCGGCGCGGGATGGGCAAGGCGGCCTTCATCGACCTCCGCGACGGCAGCGGTCAGATCCAGTTGCAGTCGCGGCTCGACGTGCTCGGCGAGGACATGCATCAGCTGCTGGTCGCGATGGATCTCGGCGACCACATCGGCATCGAGGGCACCGCCTTCATGAGCCGCCGCGGCGAGCTGACCCTGCGGGTCGACTCCTGGCAGCCGCTCGCCAAGAGCCTGCGGCCGTTGCCGGACAAGTACCACGGCCTCACCGACGTCGAGGCGCGCTACCGCCATCGCGAGCTCGACCTGATCGCCAACCCGGACGTTCGCGAGACCTTCATCACCAGGGCCAAGGTGATCTCGGAGACCCGGCGCCTGCTCGACGGCGACGGCTTCGTCGAGGTCGAGACCCCGGTCCTGCAGCCGATCTACGGCGGCGCCCTGGCGCGCCCCTTCGTCACCCATCACAACGCGCTCGACCGCGACTTCTATCTGCGGATCGCGACCGAGCTGTACCTGAAGCGGTGCATCGTCGGCGGCATCGACAGGGTCTACGAGCTCGGCAAGGACTTCCGCAACGAGGGCATCAGCCACAAGCACAACCCCGAGTTCACGATGCTCGAGTGGTACGAGGCCTACGCCGACTACGACGACAACGCGGTGCGCCTCGAGCAGCTCGTCGCGGCGGTCGCCGAGGCGGCGATCGGCTCGACGCGGATCGAGCGCGATGGCGGCACGATCGATCTCTCGCCGCCCTGGCGGAGGGTGACGCTGACCGAGGTGATCCGCGAGCACTCCGGCGTCGATCTCTCGCAGCGGCCGAGCCGCGAGGATCTCGCCGCCGCGCTCGGCCGCGAGCCGGCCGCGGACGAGGGCTGGGGCAAGCTCGTCGACCAGGTCTTCTCGAAGCTGGTCGAGCCGAAGCTGATCGAGCCGACCTTCGTCCGCGACTACCCGGTCGAGCTCTCGCCGTTCGCCAAGGACCACCGCGAGACCGAAGGCCTGGTCGAGCGCTGGGAAGCGTTCCTCGGCGGCGTCGAGATCGCGAACTCGTTCACCGAGCTCAACGATCCCGACGAACAGCGGCGCCGCTTCGAGATGCAGGCCGAGGAACTGGCTCGCGGCGATGAGGAGGCCCAGCCCCACGACGAGGCCTTCCTCAGGGCGCTCGAGCAGGGCATGCCGCCGACCGGCGGTGTCGGCCTCGGCATCGACCGCCTGGTGATGATGCTGACCGGCGCCCAGGGCCTGCGCGAGGTCCTGCTGTTTCCAGCGATGCGGGACTGATTCCGCGGCGGCCCCGGAACCGGCGTAGCGCCTCTGGGGCGGGCACGCCTCCTGACGCATCGCTGAAGACGGTTCGCGACCGAATATCCGCAATCTCCGGGAATCCGCTCTCGTGCGTGACCGGGGGCAAAAGGTCGGCAGGCATGCCCGTCTATACTTCCGCCTCCGCGCAGTCGACAAACCGGAGGTCTAATCCATCGGCACCTTCGAGCCGAAGAAGAGGATGAAGACCGCCGGCGCTGCCGCGTTCCCCGGAAGCCTCCGGAGGGGCGCATCACAAGTCCGACCTACGAGCCCGAGATACTCAACCGCTACAACTTGATCTAGATGTTCGAACGATTCACAGAGAGGGCCCGCCAGGTCGTCGTCCTTGCCCAGGAAGAGGCCAGGACCCTCAAGCACAACTACATCGGCACCGAGCACATCCTGCTCGGACTCCTCCGCGAGGAGGAAGGCCTTGCCGCCCGCGTGCTCGAGTCGCTCGACATCACCGTGGAACGCGTCCGCGCCCAGGTCGTCCGCATCGTCGGCTCGGGCGAGGAAGTGACCTCGGGCCAGATCCCGTTCACGCCACGCGCCAAGAAGGTGCTCGAACTGGCGCTGCGCGAGGCGCTCTCGCTCGGCCACAACTACATCGGCACCGAGCACATCCTGCTCGGCCTCGTCCGTGAGAACGAGGGCGTCGCCGCCCGCATCCTGCTCGACTTCGACGCCGACTCCGAGAAGATCCGCAACGAGGTCATCCGGATGCTCTCCGGCCCCGGCGGCCGCCGCCAGGGCTCCGGCTCGGGCTCCTCCTCCTCGGGCTCCGGCGAGGGCAAGAAGTCTTCGAAACTGCTCGACCAGTTCGGCCGCAACCTGACCAAGCTCGCCGAGGACGGCAAGCTCGACCCTGTGATCGGCCGCGAGACCGAGATCGAGCGGATCATGCAGATCCTCGCCCGCCGCCAGAAGAACAACCCCGTGCTGCTCGGCGAGCCCGGCGTCGGCAAGACGGCCGTCGTCGAGGGCCTCGCCTCACGGATCATCTCCGGCGAGGTCCCGGACCTGCTCCGCAACAAGCAGATCTACACGCTCGACCTGGCGGCCCTGGTCGCCGGTTCCAAGTACCGCGGCGAGTTCGAGGAGCGGCTCAAGAAGGTGATGAAGGAGATCACCCAGCGCGGCGACATCATCCTCTTCATCGACGAGCTCCACAACCTGGTCGGCGCCGGCGCCGCCGAGGGCGCGATCGACGCGGCCTCGATCCTGAAGCCGGCCCTGGCCCGCGGCGAGCTGCAGACGATCGGCGCGACGACGCTCGACGAGTACCGCAAGTACCTGGAGCGCGACTCCGCGCTCGAGCGCCGCTTCCAGCAGGTCAAGGTCGACCAGCCCTCGGTCGATCAGACCGTGCAGATCCTCGAGGGGCTGCGCGAGCGCTACGAGCAGCACCACCGGGTCAAGATCAGCGACGAGGCCCTGGCCGCCGCAGCCGACCTGGCCGATCGCTACATCTCCGAACGCTTCCTGCCGGACAAGGCGATCGACCTGATCGACGAGGCGGCCTCCCGCCTGCGGATCAAGTCGATGAGCCAGCCGCCCGTCTACCGCGAGCTCGAGGACGAGATCGAGGAGACCCGGCGCGCCAAGGAGACTGCGATCGAGGCCCAGGAGTTCGAGAAGGCCGCGAACCTGCGCGACACCGAGCGCCAACTGACCTCGAAGAAGCGCGAGCTCGAAGAGGAGTGGAACTCGGGCGAGGAGGGCACCCGCCCGGTCGTCGGCGAGGACGAGATCGCCGACATCGTCTCGATGTGGACCGGCATCCCCGTCTTCAAGCTGACCGAGGCCGAGACCAAGAAGCTGGTCGAGATGGAGTCCGAGCTGCACAAGCGCGTGATCGGCCAGGAGGTCGCGATCACCGCTGTCTCGAAGGCGATCCGCCGCTCCCGCGCCGGGATCAAGGACCCGAAGCGGCCGGCCGGCTCGTTCATCTTCCTCGGCCCCTCGGGTGTCGGCAAGACCGAGCTCGCCCGCACGCTGGCCGAGTTCCTGTTCAGCGACGAGGACGCGATGATTCGGATCGACATGTCCGAGTACATGGAGAAGCACGCCGTCTCTCGACTGGTCGGCTCTCCTCCCGGGTACGTCGGCTACGACGAGGGCGGCCAGCTGACCGAGGCCGTGCGACGCAAGCCGTACTGCGTGCTGCTGCTCGACGAGATCGAGAAGGCCCACCCGGACGTCTTCAACATCCTCCTGCAGATTCTCGAGGACGGCCGCCTGACCGACAGCCAAGGCCGCACGGTCGATTTCCGCAACGCGATCGTGATCATGACCTCGAACGTCGGCGCCCAGGACATCGCCCGCAACACACCGCTCGGGTTCGCCGTCAACGACGAGCTCGGCACGACCTATGACGAGATGAAGAAGCGGATCATGGGCGACCTGAAGAAGGTCTTCAGGCCCGAGTTCCTGAACCGCATCGACGAGATCATCGTCTTCCACAAGCTCACCCGCGAGCAGATCCGCGAGGTCGTCGACCTGCTCGTCGCCCGCGTCAAGGCCCAGGTCTCCGAGCGCGAGCTGCAGCTCGACCTCAACGACGAGGCGAAGGACTTGCTGGTCGAAAAGGGCTGGGACCCGTCGATGGGCGCACGTCCGCTGCGCCGCGCGATTCAGCGCTACATCGAGGACCCGCTCGCCGACGAGGTGCTGAGGGCCGGTCCCGATCAGATCGAGCCCGGTACGACCGTGATGATCGAGCGCGACGAGGCCGGTGACGAGAACGACCAGCCACTGAGCCTGACGCTGATCAAGCCGAAGAAGCCGCGCCCCTCGAAGAAGAAGGGCGACGAGGCCGAGAAGGAGCCGGTCGGAGTCGGGGCGCAGTCCTCGGCCCCCGAGGTCTCACCGAAGAGCTCAGGCTCCGATGAGCCGCCTGCCGCCGACACCGGCGACGGCACCGCTACCGAAGCCGAGTAGCGGCGCTGGCCACGATGGCGATCACGGCGGTCGCGATCGCGCCCCGCCGTCGCCAACAGGGTGCGTCCGTTGGCATAGGCTGCCCGTGGATGGGTAGACGGAGAAGCGATGGCTGAGAAGGCACCGGATCGCAAGGGCGGGGACGCTACCGCCGACGTCGACCCCGAGGAGACCCGCGAGTGGGTGGAGGCGATCGACGCGGTGATCGGCGCCGACGGGCCCGCTCGCGCCGAGCAGCTGCTCAGCCAGGTCGTCGGCGAGGCGCACCGCAAGGGCGCGGCGATCGAGACCAGCGGCCCGACGCCTTACATCAACACGATCCACGCCGACGACCAGCCCGAGCTGCCGGGCGACCCTGCGATGGAGCGGCGCGTGCGCTCGCTCGTCCGCTGGAACGCGATCGCGACGATCCTCCGCGCCAACGCCGAGTCCTCCGAGCTCGGCGGCCACATCGCCTCCTACCAGTCGGCGGCGCTTCTCTATGAAACCGGCTTCAACCACTTCTGGCGCGCGCCCAGCGACGAACACGGGGGAGACCTGGTCTACATCCAGGGCCACAGCTCGCCGGGGATCTACGCGCGATCGTTCCTCGAGGGTCGATTGACGGAGGAGCAGATGGAGGGCTTCCGCCAGGAGGTCTCCCGCGACGGGCTCAGCTCCTATCCGCACCCGTGGCTGATGCCCTCCTACTGGCAGTTCCCGACGGTCTCGATGGGTCTGGGGCCGATCATGGCGATCCATCAGGCCTACTTCATGCGCTACCTCGACGATCGCGGGATCTCGGAGATGGGCGACCGCAAGGTCTGGTGCTTTCTCGGCGACGGCGAGACCGACGAGCCCGAGTCGCTCGGCGAGATCGGTCTGGCCGGGCGCGAGGGGCTCGACAACCTCGTCTTCGTCGTCAACTGCAACCTGCAGCGCCTCGACGGCCCGGTGCACGGCAACGGCAAGATCATCCAGGTCCTGGAGACGATCTTCCGCGGCGCCGGCTGGAACGTGATCAAGGTGATCTGGGGCGACCGCTGGGACCCGCTGCTCGCCGCCGACGAAAGCGGCCTGCTGGTCGAGCGGATGGAGCAGGCGATCGACGGCGAGTACCAGGTCTACAAGTCGCGCGACGGCGCCTACGTCCGCGAGCACTTCTTCGGCGCCCACCCCGAGCTCGCCAAGCGGGTCGAGGGCATGAGCGACGAGGAGATCTGGAACCTGAACCGCGGCGGCCACGACGCCGGCAAGGTCTATGCCGCCTTCAAGGCGGCTGCCGAGCACACCGGCCGGCCGACCGTGATCCTCGCGAAGACGATCAAGGGCTACGGGATGGGCGAGGCCGGCGAGGGCCAGAACGTCACTCACCAGCAGAAGAAGATGAACACCGAAGCGCTGAAGGCCTTCCGCGACCGCTTCGACCTCGAGATCAGCGACGAGGAGATCGAAGAGGTCGCCTTCCACCGCCCGCCCGACGACTCGCCCGAGATCACCTACATGAAAGAGCGCCGGAAGGAGCTCGGCGGCTATCTCCCCGCGCGCCGGACGAAGGTCTCGGAGCCGTTGCCGGTTCCCGATCTGGAGACCTTCAAGAGCGTGCTCGAGGGCACCGACGAGCGCGAGGTCTCGACGACGATGGCGTTCGTCCGGGTGCTGGCGGCGCTGCTCCGCGACAAGAAGATCGGCGATCGGATCGTGCCGATCGTGCCCGACGAGTCACGGACCTTCGGGATGGAGGGGATGTTCCGCCAGCTCGGGATCTACTCCCACGTCGGCCAGCTCTACGAGCCCGAGGACGCGGGCTCGATGATGTTCTACAAGGAGGACCAGAAGGGCCAGATCCTGCAGGAGGGGATCAACGAGGCGGGCGCGATGAGTGCCTGGATCGCGGCGGCGACGTCGTACTCGAACAACGACGTGCAGATGATCCCCTTCTACGTCTTCTATTCGATGTTCGGCTTCCAGCGGATTGGCGATCTCGCCTGGGCCGCCGGCGACTCGCGCGCCCGCGGTTTCCTGCTCGGCGGCACCGCGGGACGGACGACGCTCAACGGCGAGGGGCTTCAGCACGAGGACGGCCACAGCCACGTGCTCGCCGCGACCGTCCCCAACTGCGTCTCCTACGACCCCGCCTACGGCCACGAGCTCGCGGTGATCGTCCAGGACGGGCTGCGGCGGATGGTCGGCGAGCAGGAGGACGTCTTCTACTACCTGACGATCGCGAACGAGAACTACGCGCACCCGCCGCTGCCGGAGGGGGCGGAGGAGGGGATCCTGCGCGGCATGCACCGGATTCGCGAGGCCGGCGGCGACGGTGGGGAGGGGGGCGAGGCGAAGATGCGGCTGCTCGGCTCGGGCCCGATCCTGCGCGAGTCGCTGGTCGCGGCCGAGCTGCTCGAGTCCGACTTCGACGTCGGCGCCGAGGTCTGGAGCGTGACGAGCTGGACCGAGCTGCGCCGCGACGGGATTGCCGCCGACCGCGAGGCCCGCCTCGCCGCCTCCGACGAGCGCCGCGAGACCTGGATCGAGCACTGCCTCGGCCGCGAGCCGGGCGCCCCGGTCATCGCCTCGAGCGACTACATGAAGGCGCTCGCCGACGGGATCCGGGCCTGGGTCCCGGGCCGCTACTCGGTGCTCGGCACCGACGGCTACGGCCGCAGCGACTTCCGCCGCCACCTGCGCGACTTCTTCGAAATCGACGCCCGCCACATCGCGGTCGCCGCGCTGCAGGCGCTCGCCGACGACGGCAAGGGGCCGCGCTCGGCGGTCAAGGGCGCGATCGAGCGCTACGAGATCGACCCCGACAAGCCCGATCCGGCGGTCAGCTAGCGATGCCTCCTCCCACGCCGGCACATCACCGCGGAAGGAGGCATCGCTGATGGCTTCGACCGAGGTCACCGTCCCCGACATCGGCGACTTCACCGACGTCCCCGTGATCGAGATCCTCGTCTCGCCCGGCGAGACGGTCGAGGCCGACGAGGGACTGATCACGCTCGAGTCCGAGAAGGCGACGATGGACGTTCCCGCCCCGGAGGCCGGCACCGTCGAGGAGATCCTCGTCGAGGTCGGCGACAAGGTCAGTGAAGGGACTGTGATCGCAAAGATGTCGAGTGGTGGGGACGACAAGGGGTCCGGCGAGGACGCGGACGCGACGAAGGACAAGAAGGACGAGGGCGCGGAGAAGGACGAAGGCGACGAGGAAGACGAGAGCGCCGACGGCGCCGAGAAGGACGGGGGCACCAGCGACAAACACGACGAACGTCCCTCAACTGCCCCTATAGATAGGGCTGAGGGACGTTCGGGTGGTGAGGACGGGGAACGCAGTGGCGAGCCCGTCTACGCGAGCCCGTCGGTGCGCCGGATCGCGCGCCAGAAGGGAATCGACCTGAGCCGGGTCGAGGGCAGCGGGCGCAAGGGCCGGATCACGGTCGAGGATGTCGAGAGGGCCGAGGCCGGCGGCGGCCGGAGCGAGGGCGCCGGCCAGGCGGGCGCCGGAATCTCGCTCGCGGGTCCCCAGATGGCCCCGTGGCCCCAGGTCGACCACGCGAAGTACGGCGAGATCGAGCGCGTCGAGCTCTCGCGGATCAAGCAGATCTCGGGCCCGAACCTGGCCCGTAACTGGGTCTACATCCCGCACGTCACCCACCACGACGAGGCCGACATCACCGAGCTGGAAGCTTTCCGCAGGCAGATCAACTCCGAGCAGGACGTCAAGGTGACGATGGTCGCGCTGCTGCTCAAGGCCTGCGTGCCGGTGTTGAAGCAGTACCCCGAGTTCAACTCCTCGCTCGACGGCGACGCCCTGATCCTGAAGCGCTACTACCACCTCGGCTTCGCCGCCGACACGCCCCAGGGCCTACTCGTGCCGGTGATCCGCGACGTCGATAAGAAGGGATTGCTCGAGGTCGCCGCCGAGCTGATCGAGCTCTCCGGCAAGGCCCGCGAGGGCAAGCTCGGCCCGGCCGAGATGGCCGGCGCCACCTTCACGATCTCCTCGCTCGGCGGGATCGGCGGCACCGGCTTCACGCCGATCGTCAACGCGCCCCAGGTCGCGATCCTCGGCGTCACGAGATCTGCGATCAAGCCGGTCTGGGAGCCCGACACCGGCGAGTTCGTGCCGCGGCTGATGGTGCCGCTCTCACTCTCCTACGACCATCGCGTCGTCGACGGCGCCGCTGCCGCCCGCTTCTGCGTCGCTCTGGTCAAGGTCCTCGAGGACTTCAGGAGGATCCTGCTCTAGCCATGGCTTCCACCGAGGTCAAGGTCCCCGACATCGGCGACTTCACCGACGTCCCCGTGATCGAGATCCTCGTCTCGCCCGGCGACACGGTCGAGGCTGACGATGGCCTGATCACGCTCGAGTCCGAGAAGGCGACGATGGACGTCCCGGCCCCGGAGGCCGGCACCGTCGAGGAGATCCTCGTCGAGGTCGGGGACAAGGTCAGCGAGGGGAGCGTGATCGCGAGGATGAGCGCGGGGGGCGACGGAGGCGACGACGCAGAACACGACGAACGTCCCTCACCCGGTCCTATAGGGGCGGCTGAGGGACGTTCGAGTGGTGAGGGGGAGCGAGCGGACGAGGGCGAGCCCGGCGACGAGGGCGCCGCGGACGCGACGCCCGGGCGTGTCGTCGTGATCGGCTCCGGGCCCGGCGGCTACACGGCCGCCTTCCGGGCCGCCGACCTCGGCCTCGACGTCGTCCTGGTCGAGCGCTTCGACGTGCTCGGCGGTATCTGCCTCAACGTCGGCTGCATCCCATCGAAGGCGCTTCTGCACGCCGCCGAGGTGATCGGCGCGGCCGAGGATGCAGCCGGCCTCGGCGTCACCTTCGGCGAGCCCGAGATCGACCTCGACCGGCTGCGCGAGTGGAAGGACGAGGTGGTCGGCAAGCTGACCGGCGGCCTCGCCGGCCTCTCGAAGCAGCGCAAGGTCCGCGTCGTCACCGGCGAGGCGAAGTTCACGGGTCCGAACGAGATCGACGTCGACGGCACGACGATCGACTTCACCCACTGCATCATCGCCGCCGGCTCGCGGCCGATCGAGCTGCCCGGCTTCCCCGACGACGAGCGCGTGATCGACTCGACAGGCGCGCTCGAGATTGCCGACGTGCCCGAGCGCCTGCTCGTTGTCGGCGGCGGCATCATCGGGCTCGAGATGGCGACCGTCTACGACGCGCTCGGCAGTGAGGTCAGCGTCGTCGAGATGACGCCGCAGCTCGTGCCGGGCTGCGATCCCGACCTGGTCAAGCCGCTGCAGACGAGGATCGAGCCCCGCTACGAGGCGATCATGCTCAAGACCAAGGTGAGCGAGGTGAAGGCGACGGAGAAGGGGCTCGAGGTCAGCTTCGAGGGCGACGACGCGCCCGCCGCGCAGGTCTACGACCGGATCCTCGTCGCCGCCGGGCGGCGCGCCAACGGAGACCGGCTCGAGCTCGGCTCCAGCGGCGTCGAGGTGGCCGAGGACGGCACGATCGAGGTCGACCCCCAGCAGCGCACCAACGTCCCCCACATCTTCGCGATCGGCGACATCACCGGCGGCCCGATGCTCGCCCACAAGGCGACCTACGAGGGCGTCGTCGCGGCCGAGGTGGTCGCCGGCGAGGACGTTCGCTTCGACGCCCTGAGCATCCCCTCGGTCGCCTACACCGACCCCGAGATCGCCTGGACCGGCCTGACCGAGACCGAGGCAAAAGAAAACGGCATCGATTACGAGGTCGCGAAGTTCAACTGGGGTGCCTCCGCGCGGGCGCTCGGCATCGCGCGGACCGACGGGGTGACGAAGCTGCTCGTCGACCCCGAGAGCCGCCGCATCCTCGGCGCCGGCATCACCGGCGTCAATGCGGGCGAGCTGATCGCGGAGCTGGTCCTGGCGATCGAGCTCGGGGCCAACGCGACCGACGTCGGGCTGACGATCCATCCGCACCCGACGCTCTCGGAGACGGTCACCTTCGCGGCCGAGGTCGCCGAGGGCACCGTGACCGACATCTACGCCCCGAAGAAGCGACGCTGAGACGCCACTGCTCGGCGTCCTCCGCGGCTCACGTGCTGGCGCACGCTTCGCCTTGTGCGTCCTTGATCAGCGACGTCTCATCGCCGCTTTTCAGCCGCCGCCACCGGGGAGCGGCGGCAGCCTGAGCTCGACCTCGTCGAGGATCGGCTTCAGGATCAGGTAGGAGGCGTAGAGGCCGGCGGCGAACAGCGGCAGGCCGGTGACGATCCTGGCGACGGCGAGCGAGCCGACCGAGTCACTCAGGTAGAGCGGGACCTGGATCGAGAGCCGGACCGAGAAGACGCCGACCCAGATCCAGCTGGCGAGCGTGTAGAGCCGGAGGCGGCTGCGGTCGGCGCGCCAGTCGCCGTCCTCGCCGGTGAAGCGGGAGAGGATCAGGCCGAGCAGCGGACGCCGGACGACGATCGAGCCCAGGTAGGCGGTCAGCCAGCAGGCGTTGATGATGATCCCGGGCAGGAAGAAGCCGCTCGCTTCGCCGGTTCTCGAGGCGACGAAGGCTCCGATCGCGACGCCGATCAGGCCCGAGATCGCGAACTGGGTGGACTCTCCCCGCTTCAGACGCAGGGCGGCGAGGATCGCGCTGATCGCGACCGCGGCAATCGCCGGCGGGCCGATCTGCTCCTGGCCGGTGGCTGCGTAGACGGCCGTGAAGACGATGAAGGGCAGCGTCGCCTCGGCGACGCCGAGCGGGCCGCCGACGGCCTCCGCCAGGGTCGGGCCGCTCGGCTTCGGGTGCTCTTCGTGGAGGTCTTCTGGGGGCTCGAGCCGGACGTCGGTCACAAGGCGACGATAGCCCGGCGGCCGCACCGGCGGTCCGCGGCCACCCGTCGCAGCGCCCCGCTTCTCTCGTAGAGTCAGGCAGATGAGCGCTACAGCCCACGATCTCTACGAGATCCCTCAGGAGTTCCAGGACTTCCGCGAGATGATCGCCAATCTCGCCACCGACAAGATCGCGCCGCGCGCGGCCGAGATCGATGCCAGCGACGAGTACCCATGGGACATCCGCGAGCTGCTTGCGTCCCAGGACGTGCTCGGGCTTCCGTTCGCGGAGGAGTACGGCGGCACCGGCACCGGCACGCTGATGCTGCAGATCGGCGTCGAGGAGATCGCCAAGGCCTCCGGCTCGTGCGCTCTGATCCTGATGATCCAGGAGCTCGGCACGCTGCCGATCCAGCTGTTCGGCTCCGATGAGCTCAAGCAGCGCTTCCTGCCCAAGTGCGCCTCGGGCGAGTGGTCGCCGGCCTTCTGCCTGAGCGAGTCCGAAGCGGGCTCCAACGCCGCCGCGATGCGGACGACCGCCGTTCAGGACGGCGACGAGTGGGTGATCAACGGGACCAAGACCTGGATCACGAACGCCGGCGTCGCCGACTTCTACATCGTCTTCGCGGTCACCGACCGCGAGAGCAACCGGGCCACCGCCTTCGTCGTCGAGAAGGACCGCGAGGGGTTCTCGGTGCCGAAGTTCGAGCACAAGCTGGGCATCCACGGCTCGCCGACGGGCCAGCCCGTGCTCGAGGACGTGCGGGTCCCGTCCGCGAACATCGTCGGAGAGGTCGGCCGTGGCATGGCGGTGGCGCTGGGCACGCTCGAGCGGACGCGGCTCGGCGCCGCGGCGCAGGCCGTCGGCCTTGCCCAGGGCGCGACCGACTACGCCGTCCAGTACGCGAAGGAGCGCGAGTCGTTCGGCAAGCCGATCATCCAGCACCAGGGCCTGCAGTGGAAGCTCGCCGACATGCAGACGAAGACGGCGGCGGCCCGGGAGCTGCTCTACAAGGCCTGCGCGCTCGCCGATCGCGACGACCCGCGCTTGTCGATGTACTCGTCGATGGCGAAGCTGTTCGCCTCCGACACCGCGATGGAGGTGACCACCGACGCCGTCCAGGTCCTTGGCGGCTACGGCTACGTCAGCGAGTACCCGGTCGAGCGGATGATGCGCGACGCGAAGATCACCCAGATCTACGAAGGCACGAACGAGATCCAGCGGATGGTCATCGGCCGCCACCTCTCCGGCTGAAAGCGGCTCGGGGCTGACCTCCGAGGGTCGCGGTGGCGTCCCCCGGGGTTGGCAGTATCGAGGCGGATGGCGAAGGCGAAGACACGGTTCGTTTGCGGGGAGTGCGGCTATCAGGCGCTGGCCTGGTCGGGGCAGTGCGGCGGCTGTGGAGGCTGGAACACGCTGACCGAGACGGTCGTCGAGCCGGCAACTCCGGCTCGCGGCTCGTCAGGTCGCGGCAGTGGGGCCCGTGGCCGGGCCGCGCGGCCGGTCCCGCTTCGCGATGTCGAGTCGCCGCCCGAGGTGCGGTTGCGGACGGGGATACGCGAGCTCGATCGCGTGCTCGGCGGTGGCCTCGTGCCCGGCTCGCTCGTCCTACTGGGCGGTGCGCCGGGAATCGGCAAGAGCACGATCACGGCGATGGCGCTCGGCAATCTCGCGGCCTCGGGCCGGCGCACCCTGTACGTGACGGGCGAGGAATCGGCCGCGCAGGTGCGGATGCGAGCGGAGCGGCTGGGGGAGGGGGCGCTCTCGGTTCCAGCCCTGGCCGAGACTGAGCTCGAGGCGGTGCTGGCAACAGTCGAGGCGGAGGCGCCCGAGGTCTGCGTCGTCGACTCCGTGCAGACGATGCACAGCTCCGATCTGACCAGCGCTGCCGGCTCGGTCGCCCAGGTCCGCGAGGTCACCGGCGGCCTGATGGAGGTTGCGAAGCGGACGGGCACCGCGATGATCATCGTTGGCCACGTGACCAAGGAAGGCTCGGTAGCGGGCCCGCGCGTGCTCGAGCATCTCGTCGACTGCGTGCTGATCTTCGAGGGGGAGCGCGAGCGCTCCTACCGGACCCTGCGGGCGCTCAAGAATCGCTTCGGGGCGACCAGCGAGGTCGGCGTCTTCGAGATGCGGTCGGGCGGTCTCGTCGAGGTCGAGGACCCGTCGGCCAGGTTCGTCGCCGAGGCAACGCTGGCGCCCGGCTCGGTCGTTCTCTGCTCGATGGAGGGGACGCGGCCGCTGCTCGTCGAGGTGCAGGCCCTCGTGGCCCCGACCGAGATGGTGCCTCCGCGCCGGATCGCGAACGGGATCGACCGCAACCGCCTGGCGATGGTCCTCGCCGTCCTTGCGCGCCACGCCGGGATCGGCGTCGGCGCGGCCGACGTCTTCGTCAACGTTGCCGGCGGTGTCCGCGTCGACGAGCCCGGTGCCGACCTGGCCGTCGCGCTCGCGGTCGCCTCCGCGCACAGCGGCCGCCCGCTCGCCGACGCCGGCGGCCGGCCGCTCGCCTGCTTCGGCGAGGTCGGGCTGACCGGCGAGCTCCGCCACGTCCGTCACCCCGAACGCCGCGTCGGCGAGGCGACCAAGTTCGGGCTCGGTCCAGTGATCGGACCGTCGGGCGCCGAGCGCCTCTCCGGGCTCGCCTCGGCGGCGACGCTGCGCGACGCGCTCAAGCGTGCTCGCGCTGCATCGGCCGCGGCCGGAGCCGGCGAGCCGCTCGGCGAGATCGCTGCCTGAGTTGCAGGCAAAACATCCCGCTTGACAGGCCGCAATCCGAGCCATCCACTCGGGATTGGGCGCACGCCCGCATTCGCCGGGGTCTGCCAAACTGGCAGGCTGATGACGCCGGCTTCCTGGGATGAGCAGACTGACCCGCAAGCGCGTCAGGACCCGCGGATGCTCAAGGCCCTGGACATGGTTGCGCCGGGCACGGCGCTGCGCGAGGGTGTCGACAACATCATTCACGCCTCGACCGGCGCCCTGATCGTCCTCGGCGAGCCGGAGGAGATCTCGTTCCTGTTCTCCGGCGGGCTCAAGCTCGACGTCGAGTACACACCGCAGCTGCTGTACCAGGTGGCGAAGATGGACGGCGCGATCGTGCTCGACCCCGAGGCGAAGAAGATCTCGTGGGCGAACGTGCAGCTGATGCCGGATCCGACGATCCACTCGAGCGAGACCGGCACCCGGCACCGGACCGCGGAGCGCGTCTCGAAGCAGACCAAGGCCCTGGTGATCGCGATCTCCGCTCGTCGCGACGTGGTCTCGATCTACCACGAGGGCATGAAGTACATCCTTCAGGACATCCCGACGGTGCTGAGCAAGGCGAATCAGGGGCTGGCGACGCTCGAGAAGTACCGTCGCCGCCTCGACGCCGTATCCAGCCGCCTGACGACGCTCGAGTTCGCCGGCGCCGTGACCCTGCACGACGTGCTCGTCGTCCTGCAGCGGGCCGAGCTGCTGCTGCGGACCTCTTACGAGGTCGAGCGCTACATCATCGAGCTCGGCGCCGAGGGGCGGCTGATCGAGATGCAGCTCGAGGAGACGGTGGTCGGCGTCCTCCCCGACCGCGCCGCTCTGATCCGCGACTACGCCGACGACGACTCCGAGCCCGCGCTCGACGACACCCTCGCGGCCCTCGCCCGCATGCCCCACTCCGAACTTCTCGATCTCGGCCGTCTGGCCGAGTTGCTCGGCCACGATCGCAAGGTCAATCCACATGACCTTCGTGTGACGGCGCGCGGCTACCGTGCGCTGGGCAGGATTCCGCGCCTGCCGCGGCTGGTCGGCGAGAAGGTCATCCACGAGCTCGGCACCTTCGACGCGATCCTCGCGGCGAACGAGCCGGAGCTCGCCGGGATCGACGGCGTCGGGGAGACCCGTGCCGCCGACATCCGGGACGGTCTCGACCGGCTTCGTGAGGTCGAGGTCTTCGATCGATATCCAAAGGTGTGACGGGCGCCCCAAGGGCGCCCCGTCCGATTAAAGGAGGAACACGATTCCCGAACTAGTTGAATCCGACGAGCCGTCGACCACCGGTCTCGTTCTCGAGGATCTCACTTGCGATTTCGAGGTGGGTGACAACGTCGTCTATCCGCACCATGGCGCGGGCGTGGTGCAGACCAAGGAGACGAAGTCGCTCCTGGGGGAGGAACGGGAGTACCTGACGATCAAGATCCTGCACAACGACATGACGGTGCAGGTCCCATGTGACACAGCGGGGGAGGCAGGCCTCCGGCGCGTGATCGGACCCAACGACGTCAAGAAGGTCGTCGGCGTCCTCACCGACGACGTCTCGGAGATGCCGAAGAACTGGAACCGGCGCTTCAAGCACAACCGGGAGAAGATCAAGACCGGTGACGTCTTCGAGCTCGCCGAGGTCGTCCGCAATCTCGCGATCCGCGAGATGGAGAAGGGCCTATCCACGGGCGAGAAGCAGATGTACACGCGCGCCAAGAAGATTCTCGCGTCCGAGTTCATGTACGCGCTCGACAAGGACGAGGAGGGCGCCGAGGAGTACCTCGACGAGCTCCTCACCGAGCGGTTCGGGGCCGGGGCCCCGGCCTAGGCTCGCGGCGCTGAGCGCCACGGCTGTAATCGCGGCCGCCGGCTCCGGGCAGAGGCTCGGGGCCGGTGGCCCGAAGGCTTTTGCGGAGGTCGCTGGCCGGCCGCTGCTGGCCTGGTCGTTGGAGGCCGCCGCGGCGGCCTCCGCGATCGATTCCGTGATCGTCGCCGCGCCCGGCGGCGACGGCTGCGAGCGGGCTATGGATCTGATCGCCGCGACCCCCGGCCTCGAGGCCGAGGTCGTCGCCGGCGGCGTCACTCGGGCCGACTCGGTCTTCGCGGCGCTGGAGCTGACGGGGACGGAACTCGTGCTCGTCCACGACGCCGCCCGCCCGCTTGCCTCAGCGGCTCTGTTCGACGCGATCGTCGCCCGTCTCGAGGCCGAACCCGGCGCCGACGCGGTGATTGCGGCGACACCTGTCGCCGACACGATCAAGCGTGCCGGCGACGGCTCCAGCCGGGTCGCCGAGACCGTCTCGCGCGAGGGCCTGTGGGCGGCGCAGACGCCTCAGGGCTTCCGCGCCGACGCGCTCCGCGACGCGCAGGCACGCGCGGCGTCTGCCGGCACCCTCGTCGAAGCCACCGACGAGGCGCGGCTGATCGAGCAGGCGGGCGGCACCGTGCTGATCGAGCCGTCGCCGGCGAGCAATCTCAAGGTGACGACGCCCGACGACCTCAGGGTCGTGGAGGCGTTGCTGCGCTGGATCAGCGGGTGAGCAGGACCCAGACCGCAGTCGCGGCGAAGGCGATCTGGCCGATCCCGAACGAGACGCCGAGATTGGCGGCGCCGGCGAGCTCGGCGATCACGGCCACGACCGCGAACGCAGCGGCCGGGATTGCGAGGTTTGTGAGCACCGCGGTCGGCATCGAGTATCTAGCCTAGATCAATGCTCACCGACTACCACGTCCACCTGCGCCCCGACGAGGAGGGCACGCCGCCGGAGCTCTACTTCACCAGCGAGAATGCCGGTCGCTACCGAGAGGCCGCCGAAGCTGCCGGGATCTCAGAGCTTGGGATCTCCGAGCACATCCATCGCTTCGCCGCGGCGCTCGAGATCTGGCGTCATCCGTTCTGGGTCGAGCAGGCGAGCGACGATCTCGACGCCTACTGCGAGTTTCTCGCCGACGCTGGGCTGCGGGTCGGGATCGAGGCCGACTGGGTAGCGGGCGTGGAGGACCGCATCGCCGCGGTGCTCGACGCGCGCGACTTCGACTACGTGCTCGGGTCGGTGCACTTCATCGGCGAAGGATCGGTTGATCAGGACCGCTGGGACGTCTGGGAGCGCGAGCGCGGCGATCCCGACCGGGTCTGGGCCCGCTACTTCAAGGCGCTCGCCGACGCCGCCCGCTCCGGCCTCTTCGACGTGATGGCACACCCCGATCTGGTCAAGGTCTGGGGTCCGGAGCGTCCGGGGCCCGAGCGCGACCCCCGCCACTACTGGGAGATCGCGGTCGAGGCATTCGCCGAGGCCGGGGTCGCGGCGGAGGTCTCGACGGCGGGCCTGCGCAAGCCGGCCGGCGAGCTCTACCCGGCCCCCGGCTTCGCCGCGATGCTGGCCGAGGCCGGGGTGCCGTTGACGCTCAGCTCCGACGCTCACACACCCGCCCAGGTTGGATACGCCTACGATCAAGCGCTCGAGCTGTTCGGCTCGATCGGGGTCGGCGAGATCGCCGTCTTCGAGGGGCGTGAGCGACACATGGAGCCCATCGGATGAGCATCAGGGTCGGGATCGGGTACGACAGCCATCGCTTCGAGGCGGACCGGCCGCTGATCCTCGGTGGGGTGAAGATTCCGCACGAACTCGGGCTCGGTGGTCACTCGGACGCCGACGTCGTCACCCACGCGGTGATCGACGCCCTGCTCGGAGCGTGTGGTCAGGGGGACATAGGCGATCGCTTCCCGCCCAGCGATGAGCGCTGGCGTGACGCGGATTCGATCGGGCTGCTGGAGAGCGTGCTCGCCGAGCTAGGCGGCGTGGCTGTCAACGTCGACGTGACGATCGTCTGTGAGCAGCCGAAGCTTGGACTCCACAAGGCGGCGATCGGCGCCCGCCTGCAGGACGTACTGGGCGCGCCGGTGTCGGTCAAGGCCTCCACCAACGAGGGCATGGGGGCGATCGGTCGGGGCGAGGGGATCGCCGTGATGGCCGTCTGCGCCGTAGAAGTCGACTGAGCCGCGACCGCTTTCGAGCCCGTACGGGTTGCTGGGCTCATCGGCCCCGGCTGCCTCGGTGGCGGCCGCGCGCCGGCGCCCGGTGCGTAGGATCAGCAGGCCGCAGAAGGCGATCAGGAAGCCGTCGGTGATCCCGATCAGCCACTTCCACGAGGTGTCGGGTCGCAGGATCATGTACATGCTGAGCAGGATCAGCAAGACCCCGACTACGAGCATGCAGACGCCGACCGCCGATCGTCTGCCCGCATTCACAAGCGGGCCCCAAACTTGTTAATAGATCCCATGAGTTGCTCGTGCGGATTGTCGCGCATTCGCCGGACAGCCGCTTCCAGACCGGGGTTCCGCACGGCTCGGAGTCCCTCCTCTAGGCTGCGAAACCATGATTGACGGTCTCACTTCCGCAGCGCGGCGGGTTAAGGTCGGCCAGCTCGGCCCCGCCGCAGACGTTCCCTTCAACCTCCGGGTGCTGACGCGGGCGGGCATCGTCAGGCCGATGCGCCCCGACAAGCTGTTCGCCGTAGGCGGCGCACTTCGTCGCTGGGGAGCGTCCCCCGCTGCGGGCATCACCGCCTCGGCGATTCGCAGGCCCGACGAGGTCGCCGTCATCGACGAGCGCGGCCGGGCCACCTTCGGCGAGCTCGATGCGCGATCGAACGCGCTTGCGCGAGCGCTGCGCTCCGCTGCGGGGGTCGGGCCCGGCGACTCGGTCGCGGTCATGTGCCGCAACCACCAGGGGTTCGTCGAGGCAATCTTCGCCTGCGCCAAGCTCGGCGCCACCGTGCTGCTGATGAACACGGACTTCGCCGCCCCCCAGCTGGTCGGCGTCGTCGAGCGCGAGGAGCCGAAGGCGCTGATCTTCGACTCCGAGTTCACCGGCCTGCTCGAGGACGCCGCCAAGGGTATGCCGCAGGTCGTCTCCTGGGTCGAAGAGGACACACCTTCGGAGCTCCCCAACGCCGAGGAGATGATCGCGTCCAACCGGGCCGACGCGCTCGATCCGCCGGCCGACCCGAGCCGTTTCATCATCCTCACCTCGGGCACCACAGGCACGCCGAAGGGCGCCCAGCGCAACTCGCCCGATTCGCTCGGCCCGCTCGCGGCGCTGTTCGACCGGATTCCGCTGCAGGCGGAGCGCTCGATCCACATCGCCGCGCCGATGTTCCACTCGTGGGGCTTCCTCCATTTCACGCTCGGTCTCGCGCTCGGCTCGACCTATGTGCTGCGGCGCAAGTTCACGCCGGAGGGGGCGCTCTCGGCAGTTGCCGAGCACGGCACCGACGCGCTCGCGGTCGTGCCGGTGATGCTGCAGCGGATCATGGAGCTGCCCGAGGACGTGCGCGCCTCCTACGACCTCTCCTCGCTACGCGTGACCGCGGCCAGTGGCTCGGCGCTGCCCGGCGAGCTGGCGACGCGGTGGATGGACAGTTTCGGCGACAACCTCTACAACCTGTACGGATCGACCGAGGTCGCCTGGGCCTCGATCGCGACGCCGGAGGACATGCGAAAGGCGCCCGGCACCGCCGGTAGGCCGCCGCACGGCACCGTCGTCAAGATCGTCGACGAAGAGGGGAGGGGCTTGCCCGAAGGCGAGACCGGCCGGATCTTCGTCGGCAACGAGATGGCGTTCGAGGGCTACACGGGCGGAGGCGGCAAGGACGACCTCGAGGGCCTGCTCAGCTCTGGCGACGTCGGCCACTTCGACGAGGAGGGGCGTCTGTTCATCGACGGTCGCGACGACGAGATGATCGTCTCCGGCGGCGAGAACGTGTTCCCGCGCGAGGTCGAGGACCTGCTCGCCGACCACGACGCGATCGACGAAGCGGCGGTGATCGGCATCGACGACGAGAAGTTCGGCCAACGCCTGAAAGCGTTCGTCGTCACCACGTCGGGCAAGGATCTGAGCGAGGACGAGGTCAAGGGCTACATCAAGGAGAACCTGGCCCGCTACAAGGTGCCGCGCGAGGTCGAGTTCCTCGACGAGCTGCCACGCAATCCGACCGGCAAGGTACTAAAACGCGACCTCTCCTAAGGGGGCGGCGTCCTCTGACGCTGCGCCTGAGCGCACCGACTCGGGGCTTATGTGGCTCCGCCACACCGCGCCCCTCGCCGGCACGCTCATGCTTGGTCAGAGAACGCCTTTGGGGGGATCGAAGGTTCATTTCGTCACAGGGGGGGGGTTCCGTGACGGTTTCGTCCTGGTTGCCGAGGGCCCGCGAGACCAACTGCATGATTTGCACCCCTATAGGGACACAATCATGCAGTCCGTCATCGGGCCCCTCTGAGCCCTCACGGAACAGCCACGCTCGCGCCACTTCCGTGACGCTCCGCCACCCCGGCCCCGCCGCACGACGGCCGGCCCCTCCTTCCACCTCCCCTCACTGCAAACCGGAGTCTGGTCGCGGCTGGCCCCTCACCGACCCTGGTCGCGGCCGGTCCCGCCCCGGCCGCGTCAGTTCGCAGCGGTTGCGGCCCGGCGCGCTTCCGCCTCGCGGCGGCGGCGCTTTGCTTCGACCTGGCGCTTGAGCTCGGCAAGGCTCGCCTTCATCTGGCGGCGGACGATCGGGGCCGAGACCTGCTCGGCGACCCAGCCGGGAATCCCGGCTCCGGCAACCCCGTAGGAGAAGCGCAGCTCCGCTGAGGTGATGCCCTCGGCCCGCTCGCGCAGCCGCCAGCGGCCGCGCTGGTCGATGCCGGTGACCGAGGTCCAGGCGAGATCGCGCTCGGGGATCTCCTCAACGATCTCGATCAGGCCGCCGACCTCGGCCGAGCCGACCCTGAGCAGCATCCGGTATCGCGCTCCGAGCCCGGTGCGAATCTCGCCGTCGACGTCCCAGCGCGTAACCCCGGCCATGAACCGCAGGTAGTTGTCCGGTTCGACGATCTCCTCCCAGACATGGGCGGGGGAGGCGTGGATCGAAATCGACTGCGTGATCCGCATCCGTCGCTCCTCAGCCGATCACGGGCAGGCTGCGCTCGGCGGCGAGCGCGTCGAGGGTGTCCTGCATGACGCCCGTGACGTACCGGTAGACCTCGTCGATGTCGGGCTCGGCGCCGAACTCGTCGCGGATCCGGATCGGCGGCAGGACCTCGACGGTGATCTTCGCCGGCAGCGGCAGATGGCCGAGGAAGTCGCCCACGTTGAGGCCCCATGGGGCGGCGATCGAGATCGGCAGCACCTTCAGCCTGAGCGAGCGGTCGAGGCCGAGCAGGCGGGCGAGCCAGGCGCCGCGGTCGAGGAACAGCGCCGTCTCCTGGCCCCCGATCGCGACGACCGGGACGATCGGCACGTCGGCGTCGAGTGCCAGCCGGATGAAGCCGCGGCGGCCGCCGAAGTCGATCTTCGAGCTCTCCCAGGAGGGGCGGTGCACCTCCCAGTCGCCGCCGGGGTAGACGAGCAGCGCGGCGCCCTGGCGCAGAGCCTGCTCGGCGTGCTCGTGCGAGGCCGCGACCGTGCCGTGGCGGCGTAGGCGCAGCAGCTGAGCCTGGGGAAGGGCCATGACGAGGTTGTGGGCGAGCTGGTGGAAGCGACGCTCGACCCCGAAGTGGGTCTGGAAGGCGAGGCTGAAGACGATCGTGTCCGGCGTCAGGTTGCCGCCGGAGTGGTTGCCGACGAGCAGGACCGGACCGTGTTCGGGCACGTTGGCGAGCCCGCGCACCTCGCCCCGGAACCAGATGCTCGAGATCAGCCACTGCAGCGGCAGCTGCTCGCGGATGTAGTCGGGGTCGCGATCGTCGAAGTCGGCGCTGAGCTGCGACGCCAGGCCCCTGGCAAGGCCCCCGAGCGCGCGGCCCGCGAGACCCTTGCCGAGCTCGGCCCCGGCCCCGGCGAGCCCCCCGGCCGCTGCGGCGAGCGACTGGCCGGCACCGACCAGCTCCTCGAGTGGACCCTGTGGCCTGGGGACGCCATTGCCGTCGACGCTGCCGTCGCTATGGCCGTTCATCGCAGCCGTCTCGGTGCTCGCCTTCGCCATGCAGCGATCATAGGTGGCATCGGCGGCCCGCGGGTAGCATCGGGCCCATGCGTGAAGTCGTGATCAAGGACACCCTCTCGGGGGAGTTGCGCCCGCTCGAGGCCGGGCCCGGCGGCGAGGTCGGGGTCTACGCCTGCGGTCCGACGACGTACGGCCCGATCCACATCGGCAACGCCCGCCCCTACGTCATCTTCAGCGTCCTCTGCCGTTTCCTCGCCCACGAGGGCTACGCGCCGACGCTCGTCATCAACCTCACCGACGTCAACGACAAGATCTACGAGGCGGCCCGTGAGCGTGGCGTGCCGTCGGCACGCCACGCGGAGGAGATGATCGCCGCATACACGGCCGACACCGACCGGCTCGGTCTCGGCCGTCCCGATCACGAGCCGAAGGCGACCGAGACGATCGGGCCGATCGTGGCGCTGATCGAGGACCTGGTCGGTTCCGGCCATGCCTACGAGGCTTCCGGCGACGTCTACTTCCGCGTCCGCAGCTTTCCCGGCTACGGGCGGCTCTCGAACCGCGATCCCGACCAGATGGACCAGGGGGAGGAGGCCGGCGCCGACGAGCTCAAGGAGGACCGCCTCGATTTCGCTTTGTGGAAGGCCCGCAAGGAAGGGGAGGACACCGCCTGGCCGAGCCCCTGGGGCGAGGGGCGCCCCGGCTGGCACATCGAGTGCTCGGCGATGGCCGAGGACCTGCTCGGGGTCGAGTTCGCGATCCACGGCGGCGGCTCCGACCTGGTCTTTCCGCACCACGAGAACGAGGCCGCACAGACCGAGGCGGCGCGCGGCAGGCCGCTGGCCCGGATCTGGATGCACAACGGCATGGTCGAGACGGCCGCCGAGCAGAAGATGGCGAAGTCGGTCGGCAACATCTTCCTGCTCGGCGAGGCGCTCGACGCGTTCGGAGCGGAAGCGATCGTCGCCTTCCTGCTCTCCGGCCACTACCGCCAGCCGCTGCGCTTCGGCGCCGAGCCGCTCGAGCAGGCCCGCGCCTCGAACGAGGGCCTGCGCGAGGCCCTGCGCTCGGTCGCGGCGGTGCCGGCCGGGCCCGAGGGCCCCGATCCCCGGGTGATCGAGCTGCGCGAGACGTTCCTGGCGGCGCTCGCTGACGACTTCAACACGCCGAGGGCTTTGGCGGCCCTGCACGAGCTCGCCGGCGAGATCAACCGCCGGGCGCCGGCCGGTGCGCACGCGGTGCTCGAGGAGCTGCTCGAGGTGCTCGGCCTCGGCGCCCTCGCGGCGCCGGAGGAGCGCCCGGATGCGGCTGCCGAGGCCCTGCTCGAGCAGCGCAATGCGGCGCGGGCCGAGCGCGATTTCGAGCGCGCCGACCGGATCCGCGACGAGCTCGCCGAGCTCGGCTGGGTTGTCCGCGACACGGCCGACGGCGCCCGGCTGGTGCGCGGCGAGCCGTGAGCCCGCGCACGGGCGGCGAGTCCGAGTACATCTACGGCCGCAACCCGGTCGCCGAGGCGCACCGGGGCCGCCGCCGCGTGATCCGCGAGCTGACCGCCGAGCAGGTCGGCGGGGCGGAGCTCGAGCGGCTCTGCGGCTCGCCCGACCATCAGGGCGTCGTCGCCGAGGTCGAGCCGTATCCGTACGCCGATCCCGAGGCGCTGCTCGAGCCCGAGAACGCGCTCGTGCTCGCCCTCGACCAGATCCAGGATCCGCGCAACCTCGGCGCGATCTGCCGCACCGCCTCGGCCGCGGGCGCCGCGGGCGTCGTCATCTGTGAGCGACGGGCGAGCGGCGTCACCGCTGCCGTCTGCAAGGCCTCGGCCGGCGCCGTCGAGCACCTGCCGGTCGCGCGCGTGACGAACATGGCCGACTTCCTGATTGCGGCCCGCGACCGCGGCGCCTGGAGCTACGGGGCCGACTCCGAGGCACGCACCGACTACCGGACCCTCGACCTCGATGGCAGGTCCATACTCGTGCTCGGGGCGGAGGGGACCGGGCTGAGGCCGCGCGTCGCCGGCGCCTGCGACGAGCTGGTCAGGATCCCGACCGCGGGCCCGGTGGCCTCACTCAACGTCTCGGTCGCCGCCGCGGTGCTGGCTTTCTCGGCCGGGCGCGTCCAGGCCTGAACGACGCCTGGCACCGGCCCGGGAGTGGGTAGCGACGCTCCCGGACGGAAGCCTCGCCCTGCAAGCGTTCTTGCACGTCTCTGGGGCGGCGGGTTGACAGAACTCCGCCGCGGCGTATAGTCCCCGGCGGAAGGTAACGCTGAACCTCAGGTTCAAGGTTGAACCCGGAACTGCCGATACTTCCGTCATAAGTTCTCGGCGTCCGGGAGGAGGACGCCACTGATCCGTCTCGTTTCATGGAGGAGAAGATCCAGTGGCACCACCCACCCAGGAGTTCGCGCAGGTCGTTGAAGCGCCCGCGCATCGTTCACCCAACCGGCGCTCGGCGCACGAGGGAGCCGGCGAACTCGCCGACGCCTACCTCGTAGCCCAGGCCAAGCGTGGCGACAGCGTCGCCTACGACAGGATTGTCCGTCGTTACAAGGGGTTCGTCAGGCTCAAGGCC
The DNA here is from genome assembly GCA_963793415.1 of uncultured Solirubrobacterales bacterium. Classification (GTDB taxonomy): domain Bacteria; phylum Actinomycetota; class Thermoleophilia; order Solirubrobacterales; family 70-9; genus CAXMST01. Next base: position 1,544,208 of record CAWCAC010000002.1, read on the forward strand.
TCGTCCTACTTCCTGCTCGGCGGCGAGTCGGAGGATCTGATTCAGGAGGGCCTCGTCGGGCTCTACAAGGCGGTCAGGGACTTCCGTTCGGACCGCGAGTCGAGCTTCCGCAACTTCGCGGAGCTCTGCATCACCAGGCAGATGATCACGGCCGTGAAGACGGCCAGCCGCAACAAGCACGCACCGCTCAACCAGTCGATCTCGTTCGCCACCTCGCCGACGGCGGCTGGCGACGGCGAGTCGACGCTCGAGGAGATTCTCCCGGGCCCGGCCGTCAACGATCCGGCCTCGAAGGTGATCTCGACAGAGGAGCTGGCGAGCCTGGTCGAGTGTCTGACCACCGTGCTCTCCGACCTCGAGAGCGAGGTCCTCACCTGCTACCTCGACGGTCGCTCCTACGAGGAGATCGCCGAGCGGCTCGAGTGCGACACGAAGACGGTCGACAACGCGCTGCAGCGCGTCAAGCGCAAGGTCGGCAACCACCTCGACTCGCGCGAGATCCTCCACTAGACCTTCACGACGGCGAGCCGGACGGACCCGGCCGCCCGACGCGGAGACGGACGGCAAAGGCCGGGCCCGAGGCCCGGCCTTTCGCTTGCCCGGCCCCGGATCCGCGTCGCGTGGCTCAGCCCCTGCCCGGACCCTTGCCGCGCCGCTGCCCCGTCAGGTTCAGCTGCTTGACCTGGCCGCGGTCGATGTAGAGCTTGCGGCGGCTGACAACCTCGCCCTCACGGTCCTTGGCGACCACGGTCCAGCGTTCGCGCCCGGCGGGCACGAACGGCTCCGGGCCCGCGAACGTGATCGTCCCGTCGTAGGGCTCGGCGGCCGCGTAGTTGACGACCCGGATCACGTATCTGCTGCCGGGCTCGAGATCGGCGACGGTCGCCTGCTCGTAGTTGTTGGTGCCGCTCGCCGAGCTCGCGACCGGCTCGGTCTCGCCCTCGGAGCTGCCGTCGCCGTCGCTGTCCTCGAAGACGAGCATGTCCCAGTCCGACGTCGGCGTCGCCCAGTCGATCCGGATCTCGGCACTGTCGTTGTCCTTGCCGGGCTCGGCTGGAACTTCGAACGGATGGTCGTTCCAGCAGGCCGGATCCTCGGTCGCCGCGTCCGCGCAGGCGGTCGCCGTGGCCGCCTCGCCGCTGAATGCGATCGGTGCGCTCGGCGGCCCGGCGTCCTGCTCGCCGCGCTCCTGCGCGACGATCGGTCGCGTCGAGGGGTTGAGCGCGATCTCGAAGCGGCCGCGTTTGCGGATCCGGGTCGTCGACTCGAGCTTGTCCTTGAAGCGGATCACCTTGCCGGGTACCCCGGAGCTGTCGACCACCGGAGACGTCGCGGTCAGGAACCGCTTCTTGACGGTCACCGTCCCGCGCTTCGGGCCCTTGCCCTCGATCACGGCGTGGTGCCGCTTCTGGGCTGCGAAGCGGGCGATCCTGTAATAGGCGGCGACGTTGCCGCCCTTGGCGTCGAAGTACTTGCTGGTCCCGTTCCACTCGGCGACGGTCTCGGCATAGGCGGGGTGGAAGGCAAACCTGCCGATCTCGAAGGTGAAGCCGAAGGCCCCGGTCGCGTAGTAGGCCCAGTCCTCGGTCCCGCCCGTGGTGTCGTAGAGCTTGTAGGAGGGATCGTTGGCGTAGCCGTTCTCGGCCGTCATCTTCGCCCCGAGCTGCTCGTAAACGGGCTCGTCGACGGTCGGGCCCTGGGCGGCGATCGCCGGCGGCCGCAGGACCAGCCCCGTGAACGTGTGGTTGGTGATGAACGCCGTCACCTGGTGGCCGGCGATGTAGCTGCGGATGTCGCGGGTCTCCGGCTCCGAGAACGGACCCGGGCCGCGGTAGTCGGCCGCGGTCGGGTCGGTGCTCGCGCCCGGACCGCCCCAGAAGCCGCCGTAGTTGCGGTTCGGGTCCACCCCCGCGGCCGCGAGCCCGACGTCGGGCTGCAGGCAACTGCCGCCCTCACGGTCGTCGAGGAAGCGGCAGTTCTTACGCCGATACTCGACCGGGTGGGTGACGATGTTGACCGTCTCCGCCGTGTCGTCGGCGGCGCTGCGGCCGCCGGCGGCGCCCTGCAGCTCGCCGGCCTCGCGCGAGGCGTTGAAGCCGTCCGGGTTGACGACGGGGATCACGGTGGTCCGCGTCTGCTCGACGATCTTGGTGGCGCGCTTCTCGCCGGCCTCGTAGTCGCCGAGCAGCTGGTAAGCCCACTCGATCGCGTGCTCGGCCGAGGGCCATTCGCGGGCGTGGTGGGCGCCCATCTGCATGAAGACGGGCTTGCCGTCGCGGACGTTGACGCGCTTGGTGATCTCGATCCCGAGCAGCTCGCGGCCCTCGTAGGTCTTCTCCGGCAGCGCGATCAGCCGGACCAGGCCCGGGTTCTCGTCGGCGAGCGCTTTCAGCTCCTCCTCGTAGTCGAACAGCCGCCGGTAGGTGCCGGTGCGGCCGCTCGGGAACCCCGCGCCGGCCCGGGCGCCGCCGGTCCTGGTCTCGGTGCGGGCCATGCTGCGTTGCTCTGCAAGTCGCTGGCGCTCGCTCTGCCGACTCAGATCCTCGACACGGGTGGTGTAGGTGAGGCCGGCGCGGGCGAGCGCCTCGCGATCCTCGGCGCCGTAGGCGACGACGTCGGCCCAGCCGGGGCCCTCGCTGTGGGTCACGTCGAGGCCGGTCGCGAACAAGGCCGCTGCGTCGGAGCCGGTCGGCGTCGAGACACGGAGCAGGCTCGGGGCGGGGGAGGGCTTGCCCTCGATCGGGGTCAGCCCGACCTCGAGCTGCGGCGATCCGGTCGCGCCCTCGAGCGCGCACGCCTGGGCGACCAGCTTCTCGCCGGAGAAGGCGTAGCCCTCGGCGAGCTCCGCGCTGCCGGGCTGGGCGCTGCCTGCGACGGGCTCGCCGGTCCGCCTGCTGAAGACGATCAGATCCCAGTCGCCGTCGCCGCCGCTGAGCGTCGCGGTCAGGGTGCTTGGTCCCGGCGAGGTGAAGGGCTCGTGCTCGATCCCGGCGCCGCTGCGCAGCGAGCTCGAGCAGGCATCGCCGGTGCTGCCCGGCGCGGTGACGCGCTCGCTCAGTACGGTGTCGGCCTCGGCGGTCGCAGCGCCGGCGAGCGCAGCGAGCAGACCGAGCGCCAGGACGGCGGCGGCAAGCGGTTGCCGTCGGGGGCGTCCCGGTACGGCTGCGGGCGAATTCAAGCTGAGGTCCCTCCTGACGAGATCCTGGGTCCCACCGGCGCTCTCTCCCTGTCGCCGCTGCGGAATCAGGCTACGGAAGCCGCGACCGGCCGACAACCGGGAACCGCCTGCCGCGATCCGGCAGGAGCCGCCCGGGGCGCCCGGCGCGCGGGTAGATTGGGGCCTCTGCCCGGATAGCTCAATTGGTAGAGCACTGCTCTTGTAAAGCAAAGGTTGCGGGTTCAAGTCCCGCTCCGGGCTCTTCCGTGGAACCGCTGTCGCGTCCAGTCCCAGCCGGCGCCTGTAACGGGGCCGCCGAGGGCGTGTAAGCCTGAGCGTGTCCGACCGTCACGACCCGTCCGCCAGCACCGAGCGACCCCGCAAGGCGCCCCAGACCGGCGCCGCGGAGCGGATCGGCGCCGAGCGCCTTGCCTCCTACCACGAGTACACGAGGACGAAGGGCGTCAACTTCATCCTCTACTCGTTCGCCCGGGCGCTGTTCGTCCCGTTCTTCTTGATCTGGTTCCGGCTCGACCGGATCGGGCGCGAGCACGCCCGCGTCGACCGCGGCCTGATCGTCGCCGCCAACCACCGCAGCTTCCTCGACCCGTTCGTGATCGGCGCTCTGCTGCCCTGGCGGCGCCCGATCCACTACGTCGCCAAGGTCGAGTTGTTCGAGAAGCCGTGGCAGGGCTGGATCCTCAACCGGCTCGGCGCCTACCCGGTCCGGCGCGGTCAGGCCGACGCCGATTCGCTCGCCACCTCGGCCGGGATCCTCGCCCGCGGCGGCGCCGTCTGCATCTTTCCCGAGGGCACCCGGATCCGGCGCGGCTCGCTCGCGGCTCCCCACCGCGGCGTCGGCCGGCTCGCGCTCGAGTCGGGCGCTTCGGTCCTTCCCGTCGCCGTCGTCGGCAGCGAGCACGTCCGCCGCGGCTGGAAGATACGGCCGCGAAAGGTCCGCCTCCGTGCCGGCAAAGCGGTCTCGTTCCCGCAGACCGACAATCCCTCGCCGTCGCTCGCCGCAACCGTGACGGGCCGGATCTGGCCCAGCATCGAGCTCCAGTGGGAGTGGCTCGGGGGGCTGCCGCCGATGCGCAAGGCGGCAGTGATCGGGGCCGGCAGCTGGGGCACCGCGGTCGCGATCCTGCTCGCCCGCGGCGGCGCCGAGGTCCAGCTCGGCTGCCGGACCGCGGAGCAGGCCGAGAAGCTGCTCGCCGACCGCGAGAACGAGAAGTACCTGCCCGGCATCCACTTGCCCGAGGCGATCACCGTCAAGCGCGCGAGCGAGATCGAAGTCGCCGGGCTCGACCTCGTCTGCCTCGCGGTCCCGTCGGCGTCGCTGCCTGCCGTGGTCGGCGCCCTCGGCGATCAGATCGGGAGCAGGACCGCGGTGCTGCTGCTCAGCAAGGGTCTCGTGCCGCCGCTCGGGACGCTGCCGTCCGAGTACGTGACCGAGCGGGTCCGCGCCCGCGCCCTCGCCTCGCTCGGCGGCCCCGCTCACGCCAAGGAGGCTGCCTCGGGAACCGCCGCGCTGGCGCTCGCGAGCGCCGACGAGGACATGCGCGCGCAGCTCGGCGACGTCTTCGACCGCGCCGGGCTGATCTGCGAGCGCACCGCGGACGTCGTCGGCGTCGAGATGGCCGGCGCTGCCAAGAACGCCGCCTCGCTTGCCGCGGCCGCGGCCGAACCGCACGGGCTCAACGCCGCGGGGATCGCCGCCGCGGAGGTCTGGCGCGAGTGCGTCGAGTACGCGACGTTGAAGGGCGCCAGCCTCGAGACCTTCTCCGGGCTCGCCGGAGTCGGCGATCTGACCGCCACCGTGCTCGCCCCCGGCAGCCGCAACCGGCGCGCCGGCGAGCTGCTCGGCAGCGGCGTGCCCGCCGTGCAGATCCCCGATCGTCTCGGCCAGGCCTCTGAGGGCCTGGACTCGGTGCCGCTGATCGCCGCTGCGGTCTCTGCTTCGGGCGTCGACGCTGACGGGCTGATCGGTCTCGCCGCGTTGATCGAGGGGGACCTGACCGCTGTCGAGTGGGTCGCGCGCCTGCGCCGGGCGGAGCGTGCGAGGAGCGCGGCCTGATGGGAGGGCGCGCCGCCGGCTGCCGGGCGGAGTTGCCCGCCACCGGCGCTCATCTAGTCTTGCCGCGTGTCGGCGGTCGAAGGGAACGAGCACGGACCCGTTTCGGCGGCCGACAAGGCCGTGCTCGATCGTGCCTTCGAGGACCTCTATCGCGCCCATCTGCGCGACGTCTACTCCTATGCCTACTACCGGATCGGCAATCACCACGACGCCGAGGACCTGACCGAGCAGACCTTTCTCCAAGCCTACCGGCACTTCGAGCGGGCGCAGCGCGAGTCGGAGGGGCGGCCGCTGCGCCCCTGGCTGATCCGCATCGCCCACAACCTGGCCTCGAACTACCACCGCGATCGCTCACGCAAACCGACCGCCGCGCTCGACCACATCGAGCCGCCGATGCACCCGCACGGGACCGAGCGCGTCGCCGAGGGGCGCGAGGAACTGCGTCGCGTGATGCGCGGTCTCACCCACCTCTCGGAGGATCGGCGCGAGGCGCTGATCATGCGCTTCGCGCTGGGCATGTCGAACCGCGAGATCGCGCGCGCACTCGGCCGCAGCGACGGTGCCACCAAGGTCCTGATCCATCGCTCGATCAAGCAGCTCGAGGAGGAACTGGCGGCCGAGGACGGGGCGGGGGACTCCGATGAGTGAGGCCTCCTCCTCGCAGCCGGCGCCCGGGATCGACCTCGAGTCGCTGCTCGCCGACGCGCTGCGCCCGATCGAGCCGCCCGAACGGCTCAGCGGCCGGCTCGAATCGACCCTGACCAAGGTCACCGATGCCGCCGCGACCGAGCTCTCCGACTGGGCCGATGAGCTGACCGAGAGCGAGCTCGAGTCGCTTCGCGATCCACGCAACTGGGTCCGCCCCGTCGCTGCGACGGCGATCGGTGGCCTCGCCGGCTCCGCCCTGATCCTCGTCCAGCTGCGCCGTCGCCGCAAGCAGGACGGCCTGGCCGGCCTCGCCGACGAGATCCGCAGGAGATTCGGCTAAGCGGGCTTCGGGCGGAAGCCGCCGCTGAGCAGGCCGGCGGCGATGCCGGTCAGGCCGAGGGTGAGGTGGAGGATGTTGTCCTCGGTTCCGACGGGGATCGTGTCGAGCAGGTTGCCGACGCCATGGTCGGTGACGATCAGGCCCCAGACGCCGAGCGCGGTGAAGCCGGCGCCGACGGCGAGCGCCATCGCCCGCGGCGCGCGCGAGGCCGCGATCAAGCAGGCGACCCCGGCGGCCAGGTGCAGCACGTTGTCCCAGCCGTTGGTCGGGAAGGTGCCGAGGATGTTGTCGGAGACGTAGGACTCGCCGGTCCCGAACGACGACTCGTAGGCGAATCCGGCGATGCCGCCGATCACGAGGGCGGCACCGACGACGAGCACGAACAGACGTGCGGCGGTGGCTGTCTCGTCGCTCGGGCTCATCTTCGTCAACAGGTCGTCGGGGGGCGTGAGGCCGGGTTGATCCGATCCTCGCCGTAGACCGTACCTTTCCTCGTGATGCATCGATCTCCCCCTGCGGCAGCCGCAGCCCGGGCTCGTCCCGGAGGCTGCGAATGAACCCGGCCGAGCTCTCGCGGCTCTCGGACGAGGACCTGATGGCGGTCGTCGACCGCAAAAACCCCGATGCCTTCGAGGCTCTCTACGACCGCCACGGCGGCGCCGCCTACTCGCTCGCCTACCGGATCGTCGGCGACGCCTCGCTCGCCGAGGACACGACCCAGGAGGCGTTCCTCTCGATCTGGCGCAGCAAGGCGCGATTCGACCGCGCCCGGGGCAGCGTCCGTTCCTGGGTCCTCAGCGTCGTCCGCAACCGGGCGATCGACGCGCTGCGCCGCGGCGGTGCCAACGCGCCGAAGCTCGACCACGACGACGAGGCCGCGCTCGAGGCGCGCGAGGCGTCTGAGCGGACCGACGTCGAGGCGATCCGCCGCGAGACCTCCGAGGAGCTGCGCGCGGCGCTCGATTCGCTGCCGGACGAGCAGTCGAAGGTGATCAGGCTTGCCTACTTCGGCGGCTTCAGCCACAGTGAGATCTCGGAGATGATCAATCAGCCGCTCGGAACCGTGAAGGGGAGGATGCGGCTCGGATTGGAGAAGATCCGCGCCGAGATCGCCGAGGCGATCTCGCCGGAGGGGATCGAGGGCCTGACATGAGCGCGCACGAGACAGACCACGGCGGCTGCAGCGATCGCCACGACGACCTTGCGGCCTACGCGCTCGGCGCCCTGCTGCCCGGCGAGGCGGCGGCGCTCGAGCAGCACCTCGCCGGCTGCGATGCGTGCCGCGAACGCCTGCAGTGGCTCCGGCCCGCGGTCGACCTCGTGCCCGCGTCGGTGCCGCAGATCGAGCCGCCGCCCGGGCTCAAGCGGGACCTGATCGCGACCGTCCGGGCCGAGGCCGGGGAGGAGAGCCCAGTGTCGGCGCCCGTGGCGTTGCCGGCGGCGCCCCGTGCTGAGCAAGGCTTCGGGGCGAGGATGCGGCGCCGTTTCTTCGGCGATGGATCGCTGCGTCCCGCGCTCGCCGGGTTCGCGGTCCTCTGCCTGATCGTCGCCGGCGTGGTCGGCTACGAGCTGCGCGCCCAGTCCGACTCGTCCGACGCCGCCGAGTTCGCGGCGCTGCCGAGCTCGCCCAAGGTCTCGTCGCACGGGACCGTGACGGTCGAGGACGGGAGCGGCACGCTGACCGTCGAGAACATGGCCGCCATCCCCCAGGACGAGGTCTACCAAGTGTGGATCGAGCACGACGGGGAGGTCTCGCCGTCGGAGATCTTCGTCGTCAACCACGACGGTCACGGCAGTGCAACGATCCCCTCGATGCCGGCCGACGCCGAGCGGCTGATGGTCACGCGCGAGCCGGCCGGCGGCAGCAAGCAGCCGCGCAGCGCCCCGGTGCTCGTCGCTGAGATGTAGCTCCTTCGCCCGCCGCCTGAGCCGGCGGAGGCGGGTCACTACGCTTCGCCGCCCCGATGTACTGCTACCGCCACCCCGACCGCGAGACCCGCGTCTCCTGCTCGCGCTGCGATCGCCCGATCTGTGGCGATTGCATGACCCCGACCCCGGTCGGGATGCGCTGTCCGGAGTGCTCCAGCGACCGAACCGAGGTCAAGCGCCCCGCCTTTGCGGGCCAGGCGGCAGGCTTCGATCGCGCTCCCGCGACCTTCACGCTGATCGGGATCAACATCGCCGTCTTCGTCGCTCAGATCGCCACCGGCGGGGGCGGCTTCGACGGCAGCGGCGACCTGATCGCCAACGGCGCGCTCTGCGCCGACGCGGTCGGGGCCGGGGGCGGCTGCGCTCCGCCGGTGGTCTTCACGGACGGGGGCGAGTACTGGCGGATCGTCACCGCCGGGTTCCTCCACGGCGGCGTCCTCCACATCGCGCTCAACATGTTCGTGCTCTACATCCTCGGAACGATGCTGGAGCCGGCGATCGGCACGACGCGGACGGTCGCGATCTACTTCGCGGCGCTGGTCGCGGGGTCGATGGGAGCCCTGATGCTGGCCGAGCCGCAGCAGTTCACGGTCGGGGCCTCGGGTGCGATCTACGGGTTGTTCGCGGCGGCTCTGCTGATCGCCTACAAGCGAGGCATGACCCAGGCGGTCTCGCAACTCGGGTTCTGGCTCGTGCTCAACCTCGTCCTCACCTTCAGCGTCAGCGGGATCAGCATCGGCGGTCACCTCGGCGGCATCGTCGGCGGGGCGCTGGCCGGGCTGATCGTGCTCGCCGGCGAGCAGCGCAGCAAGAACCAGAAGATGGTCGGGGCCGAGATCGCCGCGATCTGCGCACTGACGGCGGTCGCCTTCGTCGGCGCGATCGTCGTCGCCAACGGGTCCTCGACCGGCCTGGCCTAGCCGGCCGCGACGGGCTCGCTGCGCAGCGGCGTCGTCGCAACCTCGGCGTCCGGGTGAAGCAGCGCGGCGAGCAGCTCGACGCCGTCGGCCAGCCGTGGCCCCGGGCGGGAGAACGAGGCCGCCGCGTCGACGGCGTGGATCGAGCCGGCGCCGAGTCCTGCGAGCTCGTCCAGGTGCCGGCGCGCCTCGGCGCTCGCCTCGTCGCAGTAGAGACCGCACGGCATCACCACGACGAGATCCGGTTCGGCGTCGCGGACCTCTTGCCAGGAAACCACTCGCGAGCGCTCACCGGGCCGCGCGAGCACATCGACGCCGCCGGCCGCCTCGATCATCTCCGGAACCCAGTGGCCGGCCGCGTAGACGGGGTCGAGCCACTCGAGCGCGGCGACGCGGGGCCGCGGTTTTCCCTCCACCGCCGCGCGCACGGCCTCGATCCGCCCGTCGAGCCGATCGCGAAGGCGCTGTCCCAGCTCGGGTCGGCCGGCCGCCTCGCCGAGCCGGATCGCGTCCTCGAGGACCTGGTCGAGCGTCAACGGGTCGAGTGAGAGCACCTCGGGCCGGCCAGGGAGCCTGCCCGCGACGGTGACGACGTCGTCGTAGCTGACGGCGCAGACCGCGCAGACGGCCTGGGTCACGATCAGGTCGACCTCGAGCTCGGCCAGCCGAGCCTCGTCGAGCTCGTAGAGCGCTTCACCCGCCTCGGTCCGCTGACGGACGGCCCGGTCGATGCCCGCCGCGTCGAGGTCGGGCGGCAGCACGGTCCGGGTCAGCTGCGGGAGCGCCAGGACCTCGGACGGGTGGTCGCACTCGTGGGTGACGGCGACGACCTGATCGCCGACGCCGAGCGCGAAGCACATCTCCGTAGCCGAGGGGACGAGGTTTGCGATTCGCATGCCGGGGGACTATAGGATCGAGCGATGCCACCTCTCGAGGACAACGAGATCAGCGAGCGGCTCGAGGCGCTTCCCGATTGGGAGCGCGAGGGCGATGCGATCACGCGCGACTTCGATCGCGGCAACTTCGTCGGGTCGGTCGAGTTCGTGCGCAGGCTGGTCGAGCCGGCTGAGGACATGAACCACCACCCCGACGTCGAGATCTCCTGGGCGACGGTCAAGGTGACGATCTCGACCCACTCGGAGGGCGGTCTGACGCCCGCCGACTTCGAGCTCGCGGGGCGCATCGACGCGCTCGCCTGAGCGCCCGGGCAACGCCGATGCGGCTCCTGCACGTCATCGCGACGCGCCCCAACTTCGTCAAGATGGCGCCGGTGATCGCGGCCCTGCGCGAACGGGATCCCGAGGGCCGGCACGTGATCGTCCACACCGGCCAGCACTACGACCGCAACATGTCCGAGATCTTCCTCGAGGAGCTCGGCGTCCCAGCTCCGGATCACATGCTCGGCGCCGGTGGCGGAACCCACGCCGAGCAGCTGGCGGCGGTGATCGAGCGGATCGCGCCGGTGCTCGAGGCCGAGCGGCCCGACCTCGTGATCGTCCCCGGCGACGTCAACTCGACGCTCGCCGCTGCGCTCACCTGCGCCCATATGCGGATCCCGATCGGCCACGTCGAGGCCGGGCTGCGCAGCTACGACCGCTCGATGCCCGAGGAGGTCAACCGGGTCCTGGTCGACCAGGTTTCCGACCTGCTGTTCACGCATTCGCCGGAGGCGCTCGGGAACCTGACCCGGGAGGGGATCGATCCGGCCAGGGTCGAGCTCGTCGGCAACACGATGATCGACACGCTGGTCGCGCTGGAGGGACGGATCCTCGCCCGCAACGCCGCCGCGGGGATGGGTCTGACGGCCGGCTCCTACCTGCTCGTGACCCTGCACCGCCCGGCGCTCGTTGACGGCGACCTGCTTGCGGCCGCGGTCGACGCGCTCGCCGAGGTGGCGGCGGAGATGCCGGTCGTCTTCCCCGTGCACCCGCGGACCAGGGCCCGCCTCGCCGCGCTCGAGGGCGGACAGGCGGAGGCGGCGGGGCTGCATCTGGTCGACCCGGTCGGCTACCTCGACTTCCTCTCACTCCAGGCGGACGCCCGTGCTGTGCTCACCGACTCTGGCGGGATCCAGGAGGAGACGACGTTCCTCGGCGTGCCCTGCTTCACCCTGCGCGACAACACCGAACGCCCGATCACGATCAGCGACGGCACCAACACCCTGCTCGGGCTCGACCCGGCGCGGATCGCCGACGTTCCGGGGCTGCTCGCCGCGGGCGGCGAACAGAGCGGCCCGCCGCCGTTGTGGGACGGCCATGCGGCCTCCCGTACGGCGGACGTGATCGTCCGCCGTCTCCCGGAAATCCAGGTCTTGCAGGGTTAATCGGGCCTCAGCGGCTCGCGTCGCGCCTTTCTGCGATTCTGGCGCCCGATGGCCTCTTTCAGCCTCGCCCCCAAGGACCGCGTCTTCTTCGACCTCTTGCGAGAGGAGGGCGAGAACGCGCTGCGCACAGCGGAGCTCCTGCAGCAGATGCTCGAACGCTGGCCCGACGAGCGCGAGGGCCTCGCCCGCGAGATCCTCAAGGCCGAGCAGGAGGGTGACCGGATCACCCACGACATCATCCAGCGGCTCAACCAGACCTTCGTCACCCCCTTCGACCGCGAGGACATCTACGGCCTCGCGACGAAGATGGACGACATCGTCGACTACACCGAAGAGGTCGCCGACTTCCTCAACCTGTACGGGATCGAGGCGCCGATGCAGCAGGCCTCCGACATGGCCGAGGTGCTCGTCCTCGCCTGTCGTCAGCTCTCGATGGCGCTGAGCGAGCTGAAGGGCTTCAAGAAGCTCGACCAGTACTGGATCGAGATCCACAGGCTCGAGAACGACGGCGACCGGATCTCCCGCGACGCTGTCGCCTCGCTCTTCACCGGCGGCATCGACCCGATGGTCGTGATCCGCTGGAAGGACATCTTCGTCGTGCTCGAGAAGGCGATCGACTCGACCGAGGCGGTCGCCCACATCATCGAGAGCGTCGTCATCAAGAACGCCTAGATGGCCGCCCACGTTCCACGAACCCTAGGACGTTGGTGGACAGCGGCGACCTGATCCTCGCGATCGTCGTCATCACGGCGCTCGCCTTCGACTTCACGAACGGCTTCCACGACACGGCGAACGTGGTCGCGACGACGATCTCGACCCACGCCCTGCCGCCGCGGACCGCGGTCGGGATCGCTGCGGTCCTCAACTTCGCCGGCGCCTTCATCTCGCTCGAGGTGGCGGCGACCGTAGCCAGCGACGTCGTCAACGCCAACGTGATCACTCCGACGGTGATCTTCGCGGGCCTCGTCGGCGCGATCGCCTGGAACCTGATCACCTGGTACTACGGGCTGCCCTCGAGCTCCTCGCATGCCTTGATCGGCGGCATGGTCGGAGCCGCGTTCGCCGCCGCCGGCGCCGACGCGATCTTCGGCGACGGGATCCTCAGCAAGGTGCTGATCCCGGCGATCGTCGCCCCGATCGTCGCCTTCTTCGTCGCGATGCTCGCGATCGGGATCGCCTACCAGCTCGTCGCCAAGCTCCGGCCCGGGCCCGTCAACCGCGGCTATCGGCTCGGACAGATCGTCTCCGGTGGCCTGCTTGCGCTCGGGCACGGCACCAACGACGCCCAGAAGACGATGGGCGTGATCACCCTGGCGCTGATCGCGAACGGAACCCTCAGCGGTAGCGACTTCGAGGTCCCGAGCTGGGTTGTCGTCTCCTCGGCGACTGCGATCGCCGCCGGCACCTACATGGGCGGTTGGCGGATCATCAGGACGATGGGGTCGAAGATCATCAAGATGGACACGGCGCAGGGCTTCACGGCGCAGGGTGCGGGAGCTGCCGTGATCCTCGCCTCCAGCCACTTCGGCTTCCCGCTTTCGACGACCCAGGTGATCTCCGGCGCGGTGATGGGCTCGGGGGCGGGCAAGCGCCTCTCGGCGGTGCGCTGGGGTGTGGCCGGCAACATCGTCGGCGCCTGGCTGTTGACGCTTCCGGCTGCCGCGGGGGTCGGGGCGCTCACCTACGGCTTCACGAGCATCTTCGGGAACGGGGCCCTCGGGCCGCTGATCGTGCTCGCGATGGCTATCGCCTTCGGGCTCTGGCTCTTCGCCCGGCGCATCCGCGAGGGCCAACCGGTGCCGGCGCAGTGAGGCGATCGCGGTGATCGGAGCGCTGCTCGGGCAGGTCGTCGAGTGGGGCCCGCTGGGCGAGACGGTCGCGTCGGCGATCATCGCCGGGACCGTCGTCACGCTGACCTTCTCGATCGCGATCTACGGGATGACCCGGTCGGCAGACCTGCGCCGTGACGGCCGCCCGTTCGAGGCCGCGTTCGCCGGGCTGCTCGGCGGCGTCGCGCTGGTGCTCTCGCTTGCCGCGGTCACGCTCGGGCTGATCGTGATGGTCTCCTAGCGCCGCTCGGCGATGAACCTGCGCGCGGGCCGCCGATCCGCAACCATTGAGCCGTGCTGCTCACGCTGCGCAACATCCTGATCATCGCCCTGCTGGCGCTGCTGCTCACGGTCGCTCCCGGCGGCGGCAACTTCGTCTCGGCGCTGCTGACGGCCCTGTCGCTGATCTTCGCCGCGGCCCTCGCATTGCTGCTGGCGCGGCTCTGGCAGCAGACGGCACTGACGCGGGACTCGATGAGCGACCGCCAGCGCCTGATCTTCTACGCGGCGCTCGGCGCGATCGCGCTGATGATCGCCGGCATCGATGAGCTGCTCGACTCGGGGCTCGGCTCGATTCTCTGGATCGCCGTCATAGGGACCTCGGGCTGGCTCCTGTACGCGACCTGGCGCGAGGCGAACAGCTACTGATCCGTCACGCTCTCGCGCCATTGCGAGGGCCACCCGTGCGTCGGCGCCGCCTACTTTCGGCCGGTGCCCTGCGGAAGCGAGTCGCGAACGGAGCGGGCCGGCGAGACCGGCCAGACCGGCCAGGCGTCGGTCGCTCTGATCGCGGTCGTGCCGGCGCTGATCGCGGTCGCGGCGGTGCTCGTCCAGCTTGCCGTTGTCGGCTGGAGCGCCTGGTCGGCGGCGGGCGCGGCGCGCGCCGCGGCTCGTGCCGAGCAGGTCGGCTCCGAGCCTGAGGACGCGGCACGCCGGGCCCTGTCCGGCGCGCTTTCGGGCCGGGCCGAGGTCGACTCCGACGGTCGGCTGCTGCGCGTCGAGGTCCGGGTGCCGCGGCTGGTGCCCTTCCTGCCGGGCATCGAGGTCGGGGCCGAGGCGGGCCTCGACCCGCTCGCATCCGGGGCGGGGCGATGATGAGCCCGTGCTGCCGGGTCTCGGGCGCCCGTCGCGGCGGGCCGGATTGCGGTCAGGCTCAGGTCGAGCTGATCGCGGTGATCCCTGCAGTGATCTGCGTCGCCGCGGTGATCCTGCAGCTGCTCGCGGTCGGCTACGCTCAGTCGCTGGCGGACGGCTCGGCCGAGGCCGGCGCCTACGCGATCGCCGCCGGCGGCGAGGCCGAGGCCGCGGCGCGGGGGGCGCTGCCCGATTGGGCGGCGGGCGGCGCCAGGGTCGAGGCCGAGCGGGGTCGCGTGACCGTCTCGATCGAGCCTCCCAGCCTGCTGGCCGGGATCGGCGATCGCCTCACCGTCGACTCCAGCGCCTGGGTACGGCCCGCGGGGGAGGGCGGCTGAGGTGCCGCGGCGCCGCACCCGCTCCGGTGTCGGCGGCTCCGCCGGCCCGTTGCTCGCGGTCGCAGCGCCGGGCGCCCGTAGTGCCCTGCCGGCGACTGCGGCTGTGGCGCTCGCCCGCGCGGGGCGCGGGCGTCGAGACGACGCATGCGACGTGCCGCTGATCGTCGATTTCGCTGCGCAGGAGCCTCATCGGCCCGCGCTCCTCGCATCCGATGGCGCTCGCGACCTCGCGGCCGCGATCGGTGCCCTCGACGGCTGGCGTGCGGTTCCCCGCGGGCGGCTCTGCATCGCGGCGCCCCGTGCCGGCAGCGACGGCTCGCCGGCGTGTGCGCCCTACCGCTGCGCGGCGCTGACTGCGCTCTTCGATGCGGGGATCGTGCCCGCCGCGGCGATCGCCGCACACGTGCCGGCCGGTGCGTTCCGGGACGCGGTCGCCGCGGTCGGCGAGCAGGCCGGCCCGCCGGTGGCGCTGATCCAGGCCCGCGCCGATGGGCCCGGCGACAGCGGGCGGCGACTGCTCGGCGCAGTCTCGATCGAGCTTCGTCGTGCGGGTGTCAAGCACCGGATCTGGCGGCGGCCGCCGGGGGCGATCCAGGCGCGCAGGGCGCTGGCCGGCCTCGACCCCGGGGGCGAGACGGCGCGGCGGGCGCTCGCCAGCGCGCGCTCGCTCGGCCGCGCCGACGGACAGGCCGTTCCCGCGGTGCTCGGGTTGATCTTCGCGGCGCTGGTGGCGACCCTGGCGCTGGTGGCGATCGGCGGCGCCGTCACAGCGAAGGGCCGCGCCCAGCGGGCGGCCGACCTCGCGGCGCTCTCGGCCGCCCGCTCGATGCGCGACGACTTACCGCGGCTGTTCATCCCGCCGGTCCGGGCCGACGGGACAGCTGATCCACGCCACCTGAGCAAGCCGGAGTACGAGCAGCGGGCCGAGGCCGCCGCCAGGGAGGGGGCTGAGCGCAACGGGCTCGACCCTGCCGCGGTCGTCGTCAGCTTCCCGGACGGTTCCTCGATAGCACCGACGCGTGTCTCTGTGGCGGCGCGTCCGGATCTGGAGATCGACGGCCAGCCGTTGGGCGGCGAGCGGATCGAGGTTGATGCGGAGGCGGCGGTCACGCCGCCGGTCCAGGCGCAGACGACCGCCGCCACCCCGACCACGAGCGGCGGCGGCTACTCGGGCCCGCTCGCGATGCGGCAGGGAAAGCCGATGCGGCCCGACGTGGCCGACGCCTTCGATCGCCTCGCTGCGGTGGCCGGGGCTGACGGCATCACGCTGACGATCAACTCCGGCTACCGCTCCGACGCCGAGCAGGCACGGCTCTTCGCCGCGAACCCGGACCCGCGCATGGTCGCGCCGCCGGGCACCTCTCTGCACCGATGCGGGACCGAGCTCGACCTCGGGCCGTCGTCCGCGTACGGCTGGCTCGCCGCCAACGCGGGACGGTTCGGCTTTCTGCAGCGCTACTCCTGGGAAGCGTGGCACTACGGGTACGTGCGCGGGCCCGATCCCTGCTCGGCGGCAGGTGATGCCGCCGCAGCCGGGGCGGGTGACCGCGCCATCGCCGGCGACGGACGCGGCGCCGGCGGGCCCGGCCTGCCCGGCTTCGTGCCGACCCGTTATCGGCGGCCGCTGCTGGCGGCGGCGGCCCGGCACGACGTTCCGGCGGCGCTGCTCGCGGCCCAGCTGATGGCCGAGTCGAACTTCAATCCAGCGGCTGTGTCCTCGGCCGGTGCGCAGGGGATCGCGCAGTTCATGCCGGCGACGGCCGCCGCCTACGGCCTCTCCGACCCGTTCGACGCCGAGCAGGCGATCGACGCCCAGGCCAGGCTGATGCGCGACCTGCTCGGCCAGTTCGGCCAGATCGACCTTGCCCTCGCCGCCTACAACGCGGGCCCCGCCCCCGTCGCCGCCTGCTCGTGCGTCCCCGCCTATCCCGAAACCCAGGCCTACGTCGCCCGCATCCTCGCCCTGCTCGACGGGGCCGGCCAGCTCGGTGCGACGGCCCCCGTCCTGGAAGTCCGCCTCGTCGAGTAAGCGTGCAATAGGGTGGCGCCCATGGCTCCCAAACAGATCAACGGCATCGACGAACTGCAGGCATCGGTCGGCGAGACGATCGGCCCCGGCGAGTGGCGAGAGGTGACCCAGCAGGACATCGACGACTTCGCGCGGCTTTCGGGCGACGACCAGTGGATCCACGTCGACGTCGAACGCGCCAAGAAGGAGAGCCCGTTCGGCGAGACGATCGCCCACGGCAACCTGACCCTCTCGATGATCGACGGTCTCCGCATGGGCCTGGTCGAGATGACCGGCTTCAAGCTCGCCGTCAACTACGGCTGGAACAAGGTGCGATTCCCGGCGCCCGTGCCGGCCGGCTCGAAGATCCGCGCCTCCTCACGGCTCGAGTCGGTGGACGACGTCGGCAACGGCTGGTGGCAGGCGGTCAACGTCCTCACCGTCGAGGTCGAGGGCAACGAGAAGCCTGTTTGCGTGGCTGAGTCAGTCGCGCGCTTCGTCGCGGGCTGAGACATCCCGCCGTCGCCCGGTCGCGGCGAGCGCTGCGATCGCCGGCGCTCATCGTCGCAGGATTGGCGATGCGTGCGCCAGCACGTGCGCCGACGACGTCGCCGAGTGGCGGCGTGCAGTCCGCCTTACTTGACTGTGAGGGTGCCTTCCATGCCTGCGGCCCTGTGGCCGTCGACGGAGCAGTAGTAGGTGTAGGTACCGGGCTCGAGGTCGACCGATGCGGTCGTCGTTGACTCGGTGATCACCTCGGTGCCGCCGATGTCGGCGCCGTCGGAGCTCTCGATGCGGACATCGTGCGGAGTCGAGGAGGGGTTGTCGAAGGTGATCTCGGCCGCGCCGGCCTCGGCGTCGATGTCGCCCGTCGTGTAGGCGAGGGCGCCATCGGGGTCGGCGCTGATGTCGATCGCCTCGGCGCTGCCGCTGCCGCCGCTCGGGGCGGTCGTTTCGGTCGTCTCCGCGGCCGTCGTCGAAGTGTCGCTGTCGGAATCGTCGCCGCCGCATGCCGCGAGCCCGAAGGCGCTGAGGGCGAGCGTGGCAAGCAGGATCGTGAGCTTCTTGTTCATCGGTGCTCCTTCGGGCGGGGACGGTCGATCTGATCACCATACTCCGAAGCGCGCGCGCTGCGGTGCCGATCGGGTCCGGTCCGGCCTCCTCCTAAAGTGATCCCGTGACCGAGAGCGGCAGAAGCGAGAACGGCGACCGCGACGGTTCCGTGCAGGGCCGGGCGGAGTCGATCGCCGAGCAGCGGCGGCGGCTGCCCGACTCGCCGGGTGTCTACCTGTTCAGCGACGACGAGGGCCGGGTCGTCTACGTGGGCAAGTCGCTCTCGATCCGCAAGCGCGTCGCCAGCCACTTCTCGAGTCGCACGACGCTCGGCGCGATGGCCGAGCGGATCGTTCACATCGATTTCCTCGTCACGGACTCGGAGGCGGAGGCGCTGATCGCCGAGCAGCAGTTCATCAAGCGCCATCGGCCCGTCCTCAACGTCAAGCTCCGCGACGACAAGTCCTATCCCTACATCGCGATCTCGCTCGACGAGGAGTTCCCGAGGGTCTACTTCACCCGCGAGCGCCATCGGCCCAGTCGCGTCTACTTCGGTCCCTACGCCAACGCGCGCCGCGTCCGCGAGACGCTCGAGCTGCTCGGCAAGCTGTTCCAGTACCGGACCTGTGACGGCCCCGAGCCCGGCCGCCGCTCCGGCGTCCCCTGCCTCGACTACTACATCAAGCGCTGCGGGGCGCCCTGCGTGGGCTACATCGACCGCGACGAGTACATGCGCTCGATCGAGTCGATCCGGCGCTTCCTCGGCGGTCGCTACCGGGACGTGCAGCGCGATCTCGAGGAGAAGATGGATGCGGCCGCGGCCGACCAGGAGTTCGAGCGGGCGGCGCTTTTCCGTGACCGGCTCGCGGCCGTGCGCTCGCTGATGGAGCGCCAGCGCGTCGCTGGGGAGTCAGTCGGCACCGCCGACCTGATCGGCGTCGCGGTCGAGGGCGAGGACGCCAACGCGCAGCTGTTTCAGGTTCGCGACGGGGTCCTGGCGGAGCGCCAGAGCTTCTACCTCGAGAACAAAGGGGGCCGCGAGATCGAGGAGGTCGCCGAGCAGTTCGTCGCCCAGTACTACGAGGCCTCGCCGGTCGTGCCCCCACTCGTCGTCGTCGGCCCCGAGCTCGCCGGGCGCACCGCGGTTCTCGCGGAGGCGCTCGGCGAGCGCCGCGGCACACGGGTCGAGGTGCGCGCCGCCGAACGCGGCGACAAGCGGCAGTTGCGCGAGCTCGCCGAGCGCAACGCGCAGTTGGCGCTCGCCCAGGACCGGCTCCGAAAGGAACGGCGCCGCGCCGAGCGGACGGCGGCGCTCGCGGAGCTGGCAGAGGCCCTGGGGATGCCGGAGATCCCGATCCGGATCGAGGGTTACGACATCTCCAACATCGGCCCCGAGCACACCGTCGCCTCGATGGTCGTCTTCGAGGGTGGCGCCCCGAAGAAGGCCCACTACCGGCGCTTCAACATCCGCGGCCGCGAGGGTACGGCCGGGCCCGACGACTTTGCCTCGATCGAGGAGGTGCTGGGGAGGCGGATGTCTCGGTTCGTCGCCCAGTCCGATCTGTCGCCGCACGACGCCGAGCTCGACGAGAGCTTCGCCACGCTGCCCTCGTTGATCATGATCGACGGCGGTCGCGGCCAGCTCAGCGCCGGAATGAGAGCGCTGCGGCCCCTCGTCGAGCGCGGCGTCGTCGTCATCTCCCTCGCCAAGCGCCTCGAGGAGGTCTATGCCCCGGGCAACTCGCGACCCCTTCCGATCCCGCGCGACTCCGAGGCGTCGCGGCTTCTGCAGCGGGTCCGGGACGAGGCGCACCGCTTTGCGCTCGAGGGACATCGACGCCGCCGCAGCAAGGCGATGACGACATCGGTCCTCGACGACCTACCCGGCGTCGGCCCGGCCCGCAAGCGCGCCCTGCTCGGGCACTTCGGCTCCCCCGAGCGGGTCCTGTCGGCCAGCCGCGAGGAGCTCGAGTCCGTCCCCGGCATCCCGGGCAAGCTCGCGCGGGAGATCCACGGCCGCATCAACAAGACCGGATGACCGTCGCGCGGGCGCCCTCGGCAGACGCCGTCGGGGGGCGGGAGGCCAGGTTCACCCATAATGCCCCGTCGATGGACACGGCGGCGATCAGCATCACGGGTCTTCGCAAGTCCTACGGCAGGCACGAGGCGGTGCAGGGCATCGATCTCGAGGTCGCCCACGGCGAGATCTTCGCCTTCCTCGGCCCGAACGGGGCCGGCAAGACGACCACCGTCGAGATCCTCGAGGGCTACCGTCGGCGCAACGCCGGGGACGTTGAAGTGCTCGGCACCGACCCCGAGAACGCCGGCCGCGACTGGCGCGGGCGAGTCGGCATCGTCCTGCAGGAGTGCCGGATGGAGCCGAAGCTGACCGTCCGCGAGACGCTCGCCATGTACGCCGGCTACTACCCGGCGCCGCGCGACGTCGAGGCGACGATCGAGCTCGTCGGGCTCTCCGAGAAGGCGGACCAGCGGGCCGGCAAGCTCTCCGGCGGCCAACAGCGCCGCCTCGACGTCGCGGTCGCCCTGATCGGCGACGCTGAGCTGCTCTTCCTCGACGAGCCGACGACGGGCTTCGATCCCTCGGCCCGGCGCCACTTCTGGGAGGTCATATCCGGCCTCCGCGACCTCGGCAAGACCGTCTTTTTGACCACCCACTACATGGACGAGGCGCAGGCGTTGGCCGATCGGGTCGCCGTGATCCGGGCCGGCGAGATCGTCGCGAGAGGGACGCCGGACGACCTCGGTGGTCGTGGCGACGCCGCCAGCCTGATCAGTTTCGTGCTGCCGGCCTCGATCGGCGGCGACTCGCTGCCGGAGATCGTCCGCGCAGCGGCGGGGCCGACGGCGAACGGAACGATCTCGTTGCGCACCACCGAGCCGGTCCGGGTCCTCGACGCGCTCACCGGGTGGGCGCTCGAGCGCGAGGTGGAACTGCAGGCGCTCGAGGTCCGCAGGCCCAGCCTCGAGGACGTCTATCTCGAGCTGACGAGCGAGGACGACGAGGCATGAGCGGCCCGGCGCTCGCGATCCACCAGTTCCGATTCGACCAGCGCGTCTTCTGGCGCAACCCCGCGTCGGTCTTCTTCACGGTCATCTTCCCCTTGATCTTCCTGGTCCTGTTCGCGGGGCTGTTCGGCGACCAGGACATCGAGTCGCTCGGCGTCACGATGGCGACCTACTACGTGCCGGGGATCATCACGCTGGCCGTCGTCTCGGCGACGCTGGTCAGCCTGACGATGAGCCTCGTCATCGCCCGCGAGGCAGGCCGGCTGAAGCGGGTCCGGGGAACGCCACTGCCGACCTGGGCGTTCATCGGCGGCCGCGTCGGCAACTCGATCGTGGTCTCGTTCCTGATGGTCGTCGTCGTCACGCTGCTCGGGGCGCTGCTCTTCGGGGTCGACATCCCGACGGCGACGATTCCGGCGCTGCTCCTGACGCTGATCGTCGGCGCCTTCTCGTTCTCCGCCCTCGGCTTCGCGTTCAGCTCGCTGATCCCGAGCGAGGACGCCGCGCCCGCGATCACCAATGCGGTCGTGCTGCCGCTCTACTTCCTCTCCGGCGTCTTCATCCCGGAGAGCGAGATCCCCGACAGCGTTCTCCACATCGCCGACATCTTCCCGATCAGGCACCTGTTCGAATCGTTCTTCGCCGCGTTCGACCCGGCCACGACCGGGGCCGGCTTCGAGTTCGGGCACCTCGCCGTGGTCGCGGCCTGGGGCGCCGCGGGGCTGCTGTTCGCGCTGCGCCGCTTCCGCTGGGCCCCGCGCGCCGACTGAGCCCGTGCGGCGGACGGCCCCGCCGCAGAGTGGGTGCGGGAAAGGGCTGACAACGCGGCCGACCGCGACGCGTTAGGTTCCATTTCGGCCCCAAGTGGCCCTCGACCCTCAACTTCCAACCGCAAACGCAGGAGTCACAACACATGGCAGTCAAAGTGGGGATCAACGGTTTCGGCCGTATCGGCCGCAACCTCTACCGAGCCGCCCACGCAGCCGGCGCCGACCTCGACATCGTCGCCGTCAACGACCTCACCGACGCGGCTACCCTCGCTCACCTCCTCAAGTACGACTCGATCCTCGGCCGCTTCCCCGGCACGATCGAGCACGGCGACAGCTCGCTGACCGTCGACGGCAAGGAGATCAAGGTCCTCTCCGAGCGCGATCCGGCCGACCTGCCCTGGGCCGACCTCGGTGTCGAAGTCGTGATCGAGTCGACCGGCTTCTTCACCAAGCGGGACGATGCCGCCAAGCATCTCGAGGCCGGCGCCAAGAAGGTGATCATCAGCGCTCCGGCGACCGATCCGGACGTGACCGTGGCGCTCGGCGTCAACTTCGACGACTACGACCCCGAGACCGACAACATCATCTCGAACGCGTCGTGCACCACGAACTGCCTGGCGCCCGTCGCGAAGGTGATCAACGACACCGTCGGGATCGAGCGCGGCCTGATGACGACGATCCACGCCTACACGGCCGACCAGCGGCTTCAGGACATGCCGCACAAGGATCTGCGCCGGGCCCGCGCGGCGGCGCTCAACCTGATTCCGGCCTCGACCGGCGCCGCCAAGGCCGTCGGCCTCGTGCTGCCGGAGCTGAACGGCAAGCTGAGCGGCTTCGCCGTCCGCGCCCCCGTCGCGACGGGCTCGGTCGTCGACCTCACCTGCAACGTCGGGCGTGAGACCAGCGTCGAGGAGATCAACGCCGCGGTCAAGGAGGCCGCCGAGGGCCCGATGAAGGGCATCCTCGCCTACACCGAGGACCCGATCGTCTCGACCGACATCGTCGGCGACCCGCACTCGTCGATCTTCGACGCGAGCGTCACCCTGGTGATGGAGGGCACGATGCTGAAGATCCTCACCTGGTACGACAACGAGTGGGGCTACTCGAACCGGGTCGTCGAGCTGGCCCAGAGGGTCCTCTAGGCCTTCGGGCCCGGCGGGTCGGGAGCGGGACTGTGGCGCGCGCAGCCGAGACGGAAGCGGACAAGGGGGTCTTCGCCAAGGCCTCCGTCCGCGACGCCCGCGTCGCGGGCAAGAAGGTGCTCGTGCGGGCGGACTTCAACGTCCCGCTCGACCACGGCATCGTCAAGGACGACGCCCGGATCCGCGCGGCCCTGCCGACGATCGAGCTGCTCCGCGACCGCGGCGCGATGGTCGTCCTGTGCTCGCACCTCGGCCGGCCCGACGGCGAGGACGCCGACTACTCGATGGCGCCGATCGCCGCCCGCCTCGCTGAGCTGCTCGGCACCTACGTGGCCGTCGCCCCCGGCGTCGTCGGCGATGACGTCGCCGGCGTCGTCGCCGGGCTCGACAGCGGCGAGGTGCTGCTGCTCGAGAACACCCGCTTCGATCCGGGGGAGACCAAGAACGACCCCGAGCTGGCCGAGGCACTCGCTCACCTCGCCGACGTCTACGTCAACGACGCCTTCGGCGCCGCCCACCGCGCCCACGCCTCCACCGAGGGCGTCGCCCATCACATCCCTGCCTACGCCGGGCTGCTGCTCGAGCGCGAGGTGCGCGAGCTGACCTCGGTCCTCGCCGATCCGGCGCGGCCGCTCGTGGTCGTGCTCGGCGGCGCCAAGGTCTCGGACAAGATCGGCGTCATCGACCGTTTCCTGGAGATCGCCGACAAGGTCCTGATCGGCGGCGCCATGTGCTTCAGCTTCTTCCGCGCCCAGGGTCACGAGACCGGCAACTCGCTGGTCGAGGAGGAGGGCATCGGCCTGGCCGAGGAGGTCCTCGCGCGCGCCGCTGAATCGGACTGCGAGCTGCTGCTGCCGACCGATCTCGTGCTCGGCGAGGCGTTCTCGGCCGACTCCGACCCCGTTCCGCTCGACGGCATCGACGTCCCCGAGGGCATGATGGGGCTCGACATCGGCCCCGCGACTGCCGCCGCTTACGCCGACGCGATCGCCGCCGCCGGCACCGTCTTCTGGAACGGGCCGATGGGCGCCTTCGAGCTGCCGCCGTTCGCGGCGGGGACGAAGGCGGTCGCCGAGGCGGTCGCCGCCTGCAAGGGCACCACGGTCGTCGGCGGCGGCGACTCCGGCGCGGCGCTGGCGCAGTTCGGCCTCGCCGACAAGGTGAGCTGGCTCTCGACCGGCGGCGGCGCCTCGCTCGAGCTCGTCGAGGGCAAGGAGCTGCCGGGCGTCGCGGCGCTGCTCGACGCGGAGACCGCCGATGCCTGAGCCCGAGCGCAGGCCGCTGATCGCGGCCAACTGGAAGATGCAGAAGACGATCGGCGAGGCGCGCGCCTTCTGCGCCGAGTTCCTGCCGGCGCTCGACGACTCGCCGACTGCGGCCGAGATCGTGATCTGCCCGCCGTTCCTGGCCGTGCACGCGGTCGTCGAGGCCTGCGCGGGGACGCCGGTCCTCGTCGCCACTCAGAACATGTTCTTCGAGGACTCCGGCGCCTACACCGGCGAGGTCTCGCCCCCGATGCTGCTCGACGCGGGCGTCCGGGCCGCCGTCCTCGGCCACTCCGAGCGGCGCCAGATGTTCGGCGAGTCCGACGAGGCGCTGTCGCGCAAGGTCCCGGCCGCGCTCGACGCCGGGATCCTGCCGATCCTCTGCTGCGGCGAGACCGAGGAGCAGCGCGACGCCGACGAGACCGATCGCGTGCTTCGGCGCCAGATCGAGGCCGGGCTCTCGCGGGTGCCCGACGAGCAGCTCGCCCAGGTCGTGATCGCCTACGAGCCGATCTGGGCGATCGGCACCGGCCGCACGGCGACGCCCGAGCAGGCGGAGGACGCCTGCGGCTTCATCCGCGCACTGATCTCCGCCCGCAACGTCGACGCTGCTGCCGCGACGCGGATTCTCTACGGCGGCTCGGTCAAGCCCGGCAACGCCGTCGAGCTGCTCGGGCGCGAGGAGATCGACGGCGCCCTGGTCGGCGGCGCCAGCCTCGACCCGGCCGACTTCAAGGCGATTGTCGACGCGGCCTGACCGCGGGGGAGCTTGGCGATGAGCGACATGGAACTTCCGGCAGGCTCAGAGGGCATCCCCGTCCCCTCGCTCGCGCTCGTCATCCTCGACGGCTGGGGCCTTGCCGATCCCGGCCCGGGCAACGCGGTTTCGCTGGCGCGGACGCCCACCTTCGACGAGCTCTGGGAGCGCTATCCGCACACGCAGCTCTCCGCCTCGGGCCGCGACGTCGGCCTGCCGCCCGGGCAGATGGGCAACTCCGAGGTCGGTCACCTCAACCTCGGGGCCGGTTCGATCGTCAAGCAGGACCTGGCGCGGATCGACGACGCCGTCGCCGACGGCAGCTTCTTCGAGAACGAGGCCCTGCGCGCGGCTTGCGAGCGGGCTGTCGCCTCGCCCCGCGGGCGCCTGCACCTGATCGGCCTCGTTTCCGACGGCGGCGTCCACTCGGGCTGGGAGCACATCGAGGCCTGCATCGAGCTGGCCGCCCGCGAGGGCGTTCCGGACCTCGTCTTCCATGCGCTCACCGACGGGCGGGACACCTCGCCGACCGGCGGGCCGGCATATCTGAAGGAGGTCTCGCGCTGGCTCAAGAGCGCCGGCAGGTTCGGCACGGTCGGAGGCCGCTACTACGGCATGGACCGGGACCACCGCTGGGAGCGCACGAAGCTCGCCTACGACGCGATCGTTCACGCGCAGGGGCCGCGCGCCGACGACGCGGTCGCCGCCGTGCGCAGCTCGCACGAGGCGGGGGAGACCGACGAGTTCGTCAAGCCGACGGTGATCGGTGACTACGACGGCATCGCCGAGGGCGACGTGATCATCACCTTCAACTTCCGGCCCGACCGCATGCGTCAGATCGTCGAGACGCTCGGGGACCCCGACTTCGATGCGTTCGAGCGCGGCGCCGGCGCCTTCGACGTGACGACGATGACCCAGTACCGCCACGGCTGGAGCTACCCGACCGCGTTCCCGCCCCGCGAGCCGGCGGTGACGATGGCGGAGACGATCTCGGGGGCGGGCGGGCACCAGCTGCATGTGGCGGAGACCGAGAAGTACGCCCACGTGACCTACTTCTTCAACGGCGGCCGTGAGGACGAGTGGCAGGGTGAGGAGCGCAGGCTCGTCGACTCCCCGCGCGACGTGCCGACCTACGACTTCAAGCCCGAGATGAGCGCCGCCGCAGCCGCGGCGGCCTTCTGCGACGGCTGGGAGTCGGAAGCCGGCGACGGATACCGCTTCGGGATCATCAACTTCGCCAACCCGGACATGGTCGGGCACACCGGCGACATCCCCGCGGCGACGCGGGCGATCGAGGCCGTCGACGCCTGTCTCGCAAAGGTGGTCGCGGCCGTGCATGCCCGTGGCGGCGCCTGCCTGATCACAGCCGACCACGGCAACGCGGACTACATGCTCAACCCCGACGGCACGCCGAACACCGCGCACACGACGAATCCGGTGCCGCTGATCGCGACCGTCGATGGAATCGAGCTTGACACCGGCGGCATCCTCGCCGACGTCTCACCGACGGCGCTGAAGATCCTCGGGATCACCCAGCCGGCCGAGATGACCGGGAGGTCGTTGGTCAAGTTGTAGGGGCGGCCGGGGGGCTCGGGGTGGTTCGAGCGAGGGGCGCAGGGAGTGGTTGGTTGTCAGCGCGGCCGTGCGCTGCAGGGACGTAAGCGGGTCCGTTTGCAGTGAGGGAGGGAGTTCGGGGTGGGGTTGGTCACTCCGGCGTAGGAGTGCGTGTGGGATCGGTGTGGATTCTCGGTGAGGCTGGGACGAGAGGTCGATTGAGCACATATATCGGGGTCTTTCGACTCCTCGTGCGACGAGGGGACGATTTGCCGGAACTATTCCTGCCTTTCGGCATCTCGCGGGGTGAGGGGACGAATGGGACGAATGGTTCGTCCTTTTTGGCATCTCGCCTCCGGATCGAGCCCCTCACCCTGGTCCGCGACCAACTTCCGGGGACGGCAGCGCGGACCGACCCGCCAATCCAATCCACCCTCTCTGCAAAACGTCCCTGTGGCCCGGCCTTGGACCCTGCCGCCTGCGACCCGCACCCGGCCCTCGGGCCCAGGCCATCTAGATTCAGCGGATGCGCCTGGAGCCGGAACGCCTCGTGTTCGAGATCGACGCCCGTGAGGGTGCGGCCCGGACCGGGGTGCTGAAGACGCCGCACGGCGACGTCGAGACGCCGGCGTTCGTGCCGCTGGCGACGCGGGGCTCGGTCAAGGGGCTGTTGCCGGATGAGGTGCGCGGTCTCGGGTTCGAGATGGTTCTTGGCAACACCTACCACCTGATGCTGGCCCCGGGCGGCGAGCGAATCGCCGAGTTCGGCGGCTTGCACGGGTTTATGGACTGGCAAGGCGCGATCATCACCGACTCGGGCGGCTTTCAGGTCTTCTCGCTTGCTCACGGCGCCGTCGCCGACGAGGTCAAGGGCCGGGGCGGCCGGCCGCCGCTCGAGGGGGGCGTGCTCTCGATCGGCGAGGAGGGGGTCCGCTTCCGCTCCTACATCGACGGCGACGAGCACTTCCTCTCACCCGAGCGGTCGATGGAGGTCCAGGCACAGCTCGGCTCCGACATCGCCCTCGTCTTCGATGAGTGCACGCCCTTCAACGCCGACCGTGACTACACGGCGGACTCGATGGAGCGCACCCACCGCTGGCTCGATCGCTGCCTCGACTGGCACGACGAACACGGCCCCGCCCGGCAGGCGGTCTTCGGGATCGTTCAGGGGGGCGTCTACGAAGACCTGCGCAAGGAGTCGGCCGCCGCGGTCTCGGCCGCCCGCGTCGACGGCCTCGCGATCGGCGGCACGCTCGGCAAGGACAAGCAGCAGATGCGCGAGGTGCTCGACATGACGATCGCTTCGCTGCCGGTCGAGGCGCCCAAGCACCTGCTCGGGATCGGCGAGCCCGATGACCTCGTCGACGGCATCGCCCGCGGCATCGACAGCTTCGACTGCGCCGTCCCGACCAGACTCGGTCGCCACGGGATGGCGCTGGCGCCGCTTCCCGAGAGCCGCTTCCGCTTCAACGTCCGCAACCGCCGTGAGGCGGCGCTCACCGGCCCGCTGGTCGAGGGCTGCCCGTGCCCGGCCTGCGCACGGATGAGCCGCGGCTACGTGCACTACCTGTCGCGTTCGGAGGAGCTGACCGGGGTCCGCCTCGTCACCCTCCACAACCTCGTCTACACCGAGGCGATCGTCGCCGGGGCGCGCGACGCGATTCGCGCCGGCTCATTCGCCGCCTACCGCGAGCGCCTGCTCGGCGGGGCGACGCCTTGGGAGGCCCTCGCCGGCTAGTTGCCGCCGCCGGTGTTCTCGTCGATGAACTGCTTGATCGAGTCGACCTGATCGTTGACGTTGTCGCGGATGTACTCGGCGACGTCGGTGTTCGAGCCGGCGTCGGTCGCGAGCAGGATCACTGCGGCGACGATCGCCGCGACGAGCGCGATCAGGATCACGCCGCCGACGGCGCGCATGAACTTCGAGAAGGCTGAGCGGCTGCGGCTCTGCGGCTGTGCTGCTGCCGGGGCGGGACGCACCGGGGCCGGGGCCGGGGCCGGACGCCGGCGGCGCGGCGCCGGTACCGGGGCGGCCGGGGTCCGTGGCTCGCGGGCGACGCGGGTCGCGGCGGTCTCGTCGCGCATCATCCGCGTCGTCGCCGCGCCGCCGCTCGGCGCGATCCCGTCAAGGCCGTCGCGCAGTGCCGCGGCGAGCTCGAGTGCGTCCGGATAGCGGTCCTCCGGCTCGTTCTCGAGCGCCTGCAGGACGGCCTTCGAGAGCGCCTCGGGAACCTCTGGCTCGTAGCTGGAAGGGGGGAGGGGCCGCTCGTTCTCGCGGCGGATCGCGAGCTCGGCGAGGCTGTTGCCCTCGTAGGGCAGCCGGCCCGTGAGGAACTGGTAGACGACGACGCCGAGCGAGTAGACATCGCTGATTCCGGTCGCCTCTTCGCCGCGGGACTGCTCGGGCGAGAGGTAGGCGGCGGTGCCGACGACCGACCCGACCTGGGTCAGGCGCGTCTGCTCGGCCGCCCGCGCGATGCCGAAGTCGGCGATCTTCACGGTCATCGCGGCGTTGCCGCCGGCGGGCCCGCCGATCACCATCAGGTTGCCGGGCTTGACGTCGCGGTGGACGATGCCCTGCTTGTGGGCGTAGTCGAGCCCGGCGCAGGCGTCAGCGGCGATGTCAACCGTCGTCTGCGGGTCGAGCGAGCCGCGGGTCTGCAGGAGCTGGGCGCCGGACTTGCCCTCGACGTACTCCATGACGATGAAGTGGCGGCCGCCGTCGACACCGGTGTCGTAGACCTGGACGATGTTCGGGTGCACGAGCTTGGCCACGGCCAGGGCCTCGCGCCGGAAGCGGGCGACGAACTTCTCGTCGTCGGAGAGGTGCTCGGCCAGCACCTTGACGGCGACGGTCCGCTCGAGGACCTCGTCGGTCGCCTTGTAGACCGTCGACATGCCGCCTGAGCCGAGCCGCTCGGCCAGCATGTAGCGATCCGCGATTGCGCCGTCGGGGCTCACTTGCCCTTCTCCTTTTTTTCCTCGGAGTCTTTGGCCGGCTTCTTGGGTTCTGGCTTCTTCTCGTGCTCGGCGTTCTTCGCATCCTTGCGCGGCGCGGTGCCGCCACTGTCGCCCTGGCCGGGAGGGCCCGTTCCGTCGGGGCCGTTGCCGGGGGGCGGGGAGACGGGCGGCTCGGTCGTCACGTCCGGGCCGGTCGAGGTCGTGTCGCTCGACGTCGTGTCGGTGGACGTCGTGTCCGAAGTCGTCGGATCAGCGGTCGTCGAGGTCGTCGTCGTGGTCGGATCCGTAGTGGTCGTAGTGGTGGTCGTCTCTTCGACCGGCTCGCAGTCCTCGGCGAGGCGCCTGTCGAGGTTGTCGGCGAGCTGGGAGAGTCCGTCGCGCACGTCGTCGCTGACGTCGAGGCTGTCGATCTGTTGCTGCGCGTCAGCCAAGGCCGCGTCCGCCTCGTCGCACTTTCCGTTGTTGAAGGAATCGCGAGCCTGCTCGACGGCCTGATTCAGGCTCTCCGCCTGGTCGGTCGGGATCTCCCCGTTCGAGGAGCCGCCGCACGCGGCCAGGAGCAGCCCGGCAACCGCCGCGAGGAGGGTGCAGGTGAGAGTCGTTCTCGGATTTGGGCGCATCGGACCCGAGTCTAGCTGTGGCATTCGCTGCCCCCTCAACGTCCGACATAGAGCCGTTTTGCGAGGTGGGGCGGCAGATCCGTCGCCTCGATCGCATCGGCCGCGCGGTCGATGTCGTAGGTGACGCGGTGATAGGTGGCCTCCCAGCTCTCGGTGTCGAGCTCGAGCCAGGCCGCCCGGGGATCGCCGTCCCGCGGCTGGCCGACGCTGCCTGGGTTGATCAGCCAGCGACCGTGGGTGATCTCGAGGCGCGTGCCGGCTCCTGCCTGCCAGCCGCGCGCCTCGCTGGTGCCCGGTCCCGGCTCGTCGTCGCCGGGGATCGAGAAGAAGAGGGCGACGTGGGAGTGGCCGACGAGGCTGACCCGCTTCTCCTGGACGGCGATGCAGTCGGCCGCCTGGTCGGGCCAGAGCACGTACTCCCAGACGGGATCGCGCGGGGAGGCGTGGTACAGCGCTGCGGGACGGGAGGTGTCGGAGGGGGAGAGGGTCCCGAGATAGGCGAGCTGCTCGGCCCCAATCCGCTCCTTGGTCCACTCGACCGCGGCTGAGGCTGCGCCCGAGAAGGTCGAGGTGTCGAGCGCGCCGAGCACGGCGAGATCGTGGTTACCGACCAGCACCGTCGCACACCGTTCGCGGACGAGGTCGGTGCACTCGGTCGGGCTGGCGCCGTAGCCGACGACGTCGCCGAGGCACCACAGCTCCTCGACGCCCGTTTCCGAAACGTCGGCGAGCACGGCCTCGAGGGCCGGGAGGTTGCCGTGGATGTCGCTGAGTACCGCTACTTGCATGGATACATAGAAGCCCGCGGAACGCACGCGGGCCCTCACTATCGTAGGTGGCGATGTCTTCGCGGGCTTGGCTGCGCGCTCCCGGCGCCCGGATACTTGCGGCCCTCGCGCTGCTCGTCGTCTCGGTCGCCCTCGCCCTGCTGCTGCTCACTCCTGAGCAGCCCGGCCCGGCGGCGGCGGACGCCGATCCCGCCTCCTACCTGAGCCCCGAGGCGATCTCGGAGGGGGAGGGGTACCGGTCGGATCTGCGCCTGCTCCTGATCGTGGGCCTGGTCGTCAACTTCGGTCTGCTGGCGCTGTTCGCCGCGGGCCTGCCGCGCCGCCTCGCGGCTGCCCTGCGCCGGCTCGACGCCCGGCCGCTGTGGGGGGCGCTCGGCGCCGGGGCGCTGCTCTCGCTCGCGATCGCGCTGGCGGAGCTGCCGCTCGGGGCGCTCGTGCATGCCCGCGCCGTCGATGCCGGCGTCTCGGTCCAGAGCTTCGGCGGCTGGCTCTTCGACGCGATCCGCGGCAACGCGATCACGCTCATCTACGCGGCGATCGGGGCACTGCTGTTGATCGTCCTGCAGCGGCGTCTGCCGCGGTCCTGGTGGGTTGCCGGCGCTGCGATCGTCGTCGTCTTCGCCTTCGTGACCAGCTACCTGGCGCCGGTAGTCCTCGCGCCGATCTTCAACGACTTCGAGCGGCTGCCCGCCGGCGAGACCCGCTCGCAGGTTCTGGCGCTGGCCGAACAGGCGGATGTCGACGTCGAGGACGTCTACTCGGTCGATGCCTCATCGCGGTCGACGACCCTGAACGCGTACGTGACCGGGCTCGGCTCGACCAGGCGCATCGTTCTCTACGACAACTTGATCGACGACGCCGACCGACCAGCGCTGCGCGCCGTCGTCGCCCACGAGCTCGGTCACGTGGCGGCCGACGACATCCTCCGCGGTATTGCCTTCGTAGCGCTCGTCGCGCCGGCAGGAATGCTGCTCGCCAGGGAACTGGGCGACGCGCTCGCCCGTCGCCGTGGGCTCAGCGCCGGAACGCCGTCCGGGCTGGTCGCCTACGCGCTGCCGATCATGCTCGTCGCCTTCTTCCTCGGGATTGCCGGAAACGTGCTCTCGCGTTCGGTCGAACAGCGCGCGGATCGTTATGCGGTCGAGCTCACGGGCGAGCCGCTGGGGTTGATCGAGCTGCAGACACAGCTGGCAGAGCGCAACCGCTCCGACCCCGATCCTCCCGGCTGGTACCGGTTGCTGTTCTCGACCCACCCGTCGACGGCCGAGCGCCTCGGCGTCGCCGAGGCCTACGAGGACGCCGGCCGAGCCCGGCGCAGAACGCCGGATGCCGGGTTTTGACGCCCGGACCGGCGGCTACAGTCGTGCCGGTGTCCGAGGAGCCCGGTTTCAACGATGCCGAGCCCGGACTGGGGCGGGTCGGCGATGCAGCGGCCGATCTGCGCCGCATCGAGGAGCGGCTCGCGGCCGCCGAGCGGGCTCGTGCCGAGGAGGCTGAGGAGCTGCTGACGCGGATGGGTGCGGTCGAGGTGCTGATCGACCATCTCAACGGGCGCGTCGAGGAGATCGCGCTGGAGGTTGTGGAGGGCAAGGGAGGCGGCCCCGGGGCCGACATCGATCTCAGGGTCGGCGGTGTCGAGCGCGTGCTCGATGAGCTCGGCCCGTTGATCGGCGTGCCGGCGACGATCGCGGCGCTCGAGCAGGAGGTGATCGCCCTCGGCGACAGGCTCGATCTCGCCTCGCGCGAGTCCGAGGCCCGCGCCGAGCTGGTCTCGCGCGAGATCGAGGCCCGGATCTCGGTCGCGGAGTCGAACCTGACCGTGCGCCACGGGGCCGACCGGGAGGACGTCCAGGACGTGATCTCCGACGTCGAGCGAGGCAGCCGGGCGGCGGACCGGGCGCTCGAGCTGCGGCTCGCCGATCAGGCAGCAGCGGCCGCCGATGCGCTCGAGGATCTCGAGGGGCGGATCACCTCCTCGCTCGAGGCACTCGCGGGCCGGCTCGGCACCGCGACCAGCGCCGCCGGCTCGATGGCGGAGTCGATGGTCGGCAGGCTGGAGATGGTCGAGCGGGACATCGCCGAGATCGAGGCGCGCTTCGAAGGGCTCGCCGGCACCGCCGACGGTGGCGGCGAAACGTCGGCCACCCCGACCGCCCCGCCCCCGGCTCCGCAAGCGGCGCCCGCGCCGAAGCCCTCGGCCGCGCCCGCGCCCGCGCCGCGTCCCGCCTCCGGCCGCCCCGCGCCCGAGCCGACGGGGCCCGTCAACATCAACGAGGCGAGCTTCGAGGTCCTCCGCAGCCTCGGCTGCTCGGTTACGCAGACGGCACGGATCCTCGCCGCCCGCAAGGTTCGCGGCGGCTTCTCCTCGCCGGAGGATCTCGGCGACGTCCCCGGCCTGCCACTCGAGTTCCGGGCCGAGCTGATCTCCCGGCTGACCGTCTGAGGTCTAGTCCGGGACGGCGCCCCGGGCGCCGAGCGAGCAGCGCAGCTGCGCACACTCAGCCGGTCAGTGGCCCCGGCCACCCTCACCTGGGGAAGGGCGTTCAGTCGCGCTTGCGGGCAAGCACCAGGCAGGACCGGGTGCCTGCGCCCTGGGTCCGCTCGATCTCCATGCCGGATGCGGAGGCCGCCTGTCGCACCTGCGCGACGGCCACCGACGACCCGGTTGTGGCGCCCTCCGGCCGGCTCTCCGGCGCCTTGCCGACCAGCGCTCGGAGCCGGCTCCGGAGGCTCGGCCGCTCACGGGGCCGGCGACCTCCCGGATCGTTCGAGACCTGGAACGCGGCCCAGCCGCCCGGCCGCAGTACGCGCCCCATCTCGCGGACGTATCCGAGGATCACCTCCGGTTCCTGGATGTGCTCGAAGACCGCGTAGGAGATGACGCCGTCGGCGCTGCCGGTGCCGACCCCGGTCAGGCTCTCGCCGTCGCCGTGAAGCCAGGCGACGTTCCCGAGCTCTGCGTTCTTCCGGCGCGCCTCGGCGAGCAACTCGGCGGAGACGTCGAGGGCACGGACGCTGCGCCCGCGCTCCGCGATCGGCCGGGTCATGCCGCCGATCCCGCAGCCGAGCTCGACGATGTCGTCGTCGGGTCGGATCACCACGCCGATGCTGCCGAGCACCGCGTCGAGGGCTTCGGGGCCCTTCGCCCAGAACTGCTGCGGGCCGGCCTCGCCGGGTGCGAGCGAATCGTTGAGCTCTTCCATCTCAGCTCCCCAATCGGCCATGCGCCGAACGTACCCGACGGCGGCGCGACTCGCGCCACCTCAAGCCCCCCGAGGCCGCCGATGCGCAACCTCGGACCGGTCCCCAGCGGCCGCTCGCCGCCGCTCAGAGGCCCTCCGGACTGTCCCGTTTCCCGGAGGATCCGGCGGAATTCCGCATGGTTTCTGGGATTCGTCCGGTCCGCGTTGTTAGATTGGCGCCGCTTACGACCCACGAGGAGGCAAAAGTGACGAAGTCTGAGTTCATCGATCGAGTAGCCGAGGACGAGCGCGTTGGCAGCAAGAAGGCTGCCGGGGACGCCGTCGAGGCAGTTCTGGATGCCGTCGTCGAGGCACTGAAGTCCGGCGAGGACGTCAACTTCACCGGTTTCGGGAAGTTCAGCGTCAACGAGCGCGGCCCGCGCCAGGGCGTCAACCCGCGCACCGGCGAGCGGATCACGATCCCGGGCGGCAAGGTGCCGAAGTTCTCGGCCGGTGCCGGCCTCAAGAACGCGGTCAAGGGCAGCTAGCTGCCCGACGGTAGCCCGACACCGTTCGCAGACCGGCTTGCGGCGCTCGTAGAAGAGCGCCGCAGCCAGGTCTGCATCGGGTTCGACCCGGTTCCAGATGCCGAGCCCTGGCGCTCGGCATCGCCGCGTCCGGGGACCGAGGGCGATCCCGCCGCGGCCGCAGCTTCGGCCGCGGCGACCGCCTGTGTCCGCCTGATCGAGACGGCAGGCCCGGCCTGCGTCGCGGTCAAGCCCCAGCTCGCGCGCTTCGAGGCGCTTGGTGCGAGCGGTGTCGCCGCGCTCGCCGAGGTCTGCGCGGCCGCCCGCGAGGCGGGACTGCTCGTCGTCGCCGACGGCAAGCGCGGCGACGTTCCCGTCTCCGCCGAGGCCTACGCGGCCGGGCTGCTCGGCTCGACCCCGACGCCGTGGGGCGAGGCCCCCGGCCTCGGCGCCGACGCGATCACCGCCAACCCGCTGATGGGCGCCGACTCGCTCGAGCCGATCTTCGCCGCCGCCGCGAGCGCCGGCGCCGGCGTCTTCACCCTGGTCCGCACCTCGAACGAAGGCGCTCGCGACATCCTCGACCTCGAGCTCGCCGACGGCTGCCCGCTGCACGAGCGCATCGCTGCGCTCGTCGACGCCGCTTCCGGACCGCTTGCCGGCGCCGACGGTGGCCTCAGCGGCTCCGGCGCCGTCGTCGGCGCGACCGAGCCACGCTTCATCGCGCGCCTGCGCGAGCTGATGCCGCGCTCGATCTTCCTGCTGCCCGGCGTCGGGGCCCAGGGCGGAGACCCTGCCGCGCTCGGCCCGGCGTTCGCAGCCGGCCCCGCCTCGGCGCTGATCACTGCCTCGCGAAGCGTCGCCGGCGCCGACGACCCGGCCGCCGCTGCCGAGCAGCTCCGCGAGCTCGTCTGGACGCTGAGCGGCGCGGCCTCCTGACCCGGGTCGGTTCGCCCTCCCGGGTGGGTATCTAGAGTCCCGGCGATGAGCGATCCGATCGCAGCGTTGCGCGCGGCCGTCCTGGCGGCGGTCGAGGTCGTCCTTCCGGGGACCGAGCTCGAGCCGACGCTGGAGCGGCCGCCAAAGGCCGAGTTCGGCGACTACTCGACCAACGCAGCCCTGCTGCTTGCCCCGCTGGCCGGCGAGAAGCCTCGCGACGTCGCCGCTCGGCTCGGCGCCGCGCTCGAAGCGGAGCTCGGTGACTCGCTGCGCGCCGTCGAGGTCGCGGGCCCCGGCTTCCTCAACCTGTTCCTCGCCGACGGCTGGTTCGAGGGCGCCGCCGCCGCGGTTGCCGAGGCCGGCGATCGCTGGGGCTCGGGCGTCGCCGCCGGTCGCGAGCGTCGCACCCAGGTCGAGTTCGTCAGCGCCAACCCGACCGGCCCGATCACGGTCGCCAGCGCCCGCCACGCCGCCTACGGCGATTCGCTCGCACGGATCCTCGAGTTCGCCGGCCATCCGGTCGAGCGCGAGTACTACGTCAACGACGCCGGCGGCCAGATCCGCCTGTTCGGCGCCTCGCTCTCGGCGCGGATGACGGGTGGCGAGATTCCTGAGGGCGGCTACCAGGGCGAGTACGTCGCGGCGCTCGCCGACCGGCTCGCCGGCGAGGGCCTCGAATCGGGCGACACCGAGGCCCTGGCGCGACGCGGGATCGAGCTGATGGTCGAGTCGATCGGCGCGACCCTCGACCGCTTCAGGGTCCACTTCGACCGCTGGTTCTCCGAGCGCAGCCTGCACGAGTCGGGCGCCCTGCAGGAAGGCATCGACCGGGTCTCGGCCTCGAACCTCACCTACGAGAGTGCCGGCGCGCTGTGGATGCGCACCTCCGAGCTCGGCGACGACAAGGACCGGGTCGTCGTCCGCGCCGACGGCGAGCCGACCTACTTCGCGTCGGACATCGCCTACCACCGCGACAAGCTCGAGCGCGGGTTCGAGTTGATGATCAACGTCCTCGGGGCCGATCACCACGGCTACATCGCTCGGCTCCAGGCTGCCGTCATCGCGCTCGGCGGCGCCCCCGACGCGCTCGAGGTGGAGATCATGCAGCTCGTCAACCTGCTCGAGGGCGGCGAGCGGGCGCGGATGTCGAAGCGGCGCGGGGAGTTCACGACGCTCGACGAGCTCGTCGACGACATCGGCGTCGACGCGGCCCGCTTCTTCCTCGTCCAGCGCTCCCACGACACGCCGATCGACATCGATCTCGACGTCGCCCGCAAGCGCTCGAACGAGAACCCGGTCTTCTACGTCCAGTACGCGCACGCTCGGATCTGCAACATCTTCAGGCGGTCCGAGCTGCCGCTCGCCGAGCCCGACGAGGACGGGCCGGGGGAGGGGCGGTCGGCGGCGGACGCCCGGCCCGAGCCCGACGACGGCTCCCTGCATCCGTCCGAGAAGGCGCTCTTGCTGCGCCTGCTCGAGTTGCCCGCCCAGGTCGAGCGCGCCGAGCTGCGGCGCGAGCCGCATTCGCTCGGCGCCTGGACCAGAGAGGTCGCGGCCGACTTCCACGCCTTCTACCGCGACTGCCCGGTGCTGACCGCGCCGGAGGAGGCCCGCGGCCGCCGCCTCGAGCTCTGTGCCGCGACGCGCTCGGTGATCGCGACCTCGCTCGGCCTGCTCGGCGTAGGGGCCCCGGAGGAGATGTGAGCCTGATCACCGGCCTCGCCGCGGCGGTCCGGGCGGGGCTGCGCCCGATAGTCGCGTGCGGGCTTGCCGGCCTGCTCCTCGGTCTCGCCTGGGGTCTTGCCGACGAGCCCGTATACAGCGCCTCGGCCACGGTGATCCTCAGTGACCGCGGCGATTTCACCGACGCGGTCGGCGGCGGCGTCGTCGGCGGTAGCGATCCGGAGTCGGCCGAGCGCCTGCTCGAGCTCGCGGGCTCGAACGAGGTCGCGAGGCTCGCGGCCGAGAGCCTCGGCGGCGACGTCAGCGGCGCTGACCTGCTGGCCCGGACGACGTTCGTGCCGGAGGCCGACGGCACCACCCTGATCGTCCGCTCGACGGCGAGCTTTCCGGACTTCGCCGCCGCGGCGGCGAACGCTTACGCGAGCGCGGTCAGCGCTGAGGCCGGCTCGATCGAGAAGCGCCGGCTGGAGCGACTGCGGGCCAACCTCGAGGAGGAGCTCGCCTCGGTCGACCCCGCCTCTGAGGAAGGCGTGGCGCTGAGCGAGCGCCTCGGTGCGGTCGAGGCACTCGCGGACGCCGGCGACCCCGTCGTTCCCGGAGCCGAGGCCGAGCTGCCGAGTGCGCCGACGAGCGATCGCTCCGCCACGCGATCGGGCCTGTTCGGGCTCGGCGCCGGGGTGGCGCTGGCGCTGATCTTCCTGCTGGCGGGGGAGTTGCGCCGCCGGCCGATCAGGACCCCTGCTCAGGCGGCGGCCGTTACCGGGTCCGAGCCGCTCGCGATCCTCGGGCCCCGCGATGGCGCCGTGCCCTCGCGCCGGCCCGCCGTCTTCGAGATCGACCCGCTCAGCGCCGACCGGGCCCAGCGCGTCGAGCGGGCGCTCGGCCTCGACCGCGCCGAGGCTCCGGTGACGCTGACGGTCGCCAGCCCGATGCCGGGCGAGGGCCGTACGTCGGTGGCGCTCGGCCTCGCCGCCGCCGCCGCGGCCGACGGTGTCAGCGTCCTCCTGGTCGAGGCGGACATGCGCCGTCCGGCGCTTGCCGAGCTGCTCGGAATCGAGGCCGGCCCGGGCCTCTCCGACTACCTCGCCGGCGCCGCGACCCCGCGCGAGGTGATCAACGCGATCCCCGTCGCCCGCGGCGAGGCGTCGGGCGAGCTGCCCTCGTTCGTCTGCGTGACCGCCGGCACGCGCACGGAGTCGCCGGGCGGGATGCTCTCCTCGACCCGCTTCCGCTCGCTGATCGATCAGCTGCGCCGGGTCTACGACCTGGTCGTCTTCGACAGCCCGGCGCTGCTGCCGGCGCCTGAGGCGATCCTCGTCTCCGAGGCGACCGACACCACCGTGCTCTGCGTCCGCTCCGGCGTCACCAGGCGCCGTGAGCTGACCGACGCGAAGGCCGCGTTGGCCGGGATCGAGCTGGCCGGGGTGGTCCTCACGGGGGCGCCGCACCGGGGGGCGGCGACGCGCCGGCTGCCGATCGCCCGCGGATCGCGCTTTGCAGAGCCGCGCATGCGCCGTTGACGGCGGCTCCGGTCTCGTACCATCGCCTCGCGATGGGGTCCGACGACGAGAGATACCTGCCCGAGCCACCGAAGCGGTCGATCTTCGCCCGAGTCCTCGCCCTGCTGGCCCTGGCCGGAACGGTGGTCGTCCTCTACCTGGTCATCTCCGGCTCACTCGCTGCCGACGACGGATCCGTGGACGATGGCGCCCGGACCGAGAAGACGCAGAGCAAGAGCGGTCCCGAGACGCCGGAGGAGTACGTCGTCCAGGACGGCGACTCGATCAGCGGCATCGCGGTCGAGTACGGCATCAGCGTGCAGCGCATCGAGCGTCTCAACCCCGACCTCGATCCGCAGACGCTTGCGAC
Source organism: uncultured Solirubrobacterales bacterium (assembly GCA_963793415.1). GTDB lineage: Bacteria > Actinomycetota > Thermoleophilia > Solirubrobacterales > 70-9 > CAXMST01. The sequence continues at coordinate 1,583,045 of CAWCAC010000002.1, forward strand.
CGGTCAGGTCATCAAGCTCCAGAAGTAGATGACCGAAGCCGAGGGAGCCACGCGGCATCGCGCTGCCGCATCCTGCGCACTCGTATCGCTGCTCGCGGCGCTGCTGCTGATTGGGACCGCGCCGGCCCGCGGGCAGGGGCAGGGCGCCCAGGGCGCCGGCGGGAACGCCGCCAAGACGCCCGACCCGCCGCAGATATCGGCAACGGCGTGGCTGCTCGTCGACGCCCGGGACGGATCCGTGCTGGCCGGGTCGAAGCAGACGCGGACGCTGCCGATCGCGAGCACGACGAAGCTGATGACGGCCTATGTCGTCCTCGAGGAGCTCGACCTCGACGAGAAAATCAGCGCTCCGGGCTACGACGCGCTGCCGGTGGAGTCCGTGCTCGGTCTACGAGCGGGGGAGAAGATGTCGGTCCGTGACCTGCTCACGGCGATGATGCTGCCAAGCGCCAACGACGCCGCCTACGCGCTTGCCGAGGGAGCCGCCGGATCCGTCTCCGCGTTCGTCGACCGGATGAACGAGGAGGCCACCCGGCTCGGCCTCGACGACACGAGCTACACGACCCCGATCGGCCTCGACGACCCCGGCAACGGCTCCAGCGCCCGCGACCTCGCGGCCCTGGCCGCCGGGCTGATGGAGGACAAGCGCTTCCGCGAGATCGTCTCCCAGACGCAGGCGACGCTCGAGACGGGGGCGACGCCGCGGACGGTGACGACGCGCAACACGCTGATGTTCAGCGACCCGACCGTGAATGGGATCAAGACCGGCCACACGCTCGGCGCCGGCTACGTGCTCGTCGCCTCGGCCGAGCGCGGCGGCATCCCCTTGATCTCGGTCGTCCTCGGCGCCGCCGGCGAGGCCGAGCGCGATGCCGCCTCCGAGCAGCTGCTCGACTACGGCTACTCGCTCTATCAGCCGCGCGTCGCGGTCGAGCGGGGCGAGGAGCTCGGCTCGGTGCCGGTCACCGAGGGCGATCCCGAGAGCCTGGCGCTCTCCGCCGGACGCTCCTACCGGGTCACGGCCCGCGCCGACCAGCAGCTCGAGATCGAGCTCGACGCGCCGCCGGCTGTCGAGGGGCCGATCGCGCGGGGCGAGCGTCTTGGCAGCGCCGAGGTGCTGCTCGACGGCGAGCGCATCGGCTCGGTCCCGGTCGTCGCGGGGGCCGGGATCGCGGCGCCGAGCTGGATCGATCAGGTTGGCGGTCCCTTGGCCGTCCTTTTGATCGCCGGGGGTTCTATCCTCCTGATCATCGCCTCGGTGATCGCAGTCCGCAGGTCCGGTCGGCTTCGGCCGGAGCCTGAGGGGCGTGAGCGGGCGAGGGACGAGAGGCCCCCGCGGGGGCGGCGCAGGGGCCGGCCGGGACAGGAGAACGACACAGCTTGATACTCACAGTGACCCTCAACGTCGCGCTCGACCGCACGGTCGCGGTGCCGCGATTCCAGCTCGGCCGCCGCCATCGCGTGGTCGAGTCGAGCCGCGCTCCGGGCGGCAAGGGCGTCAACGTCGCCCGCGCCCTGAAGGCGCTCGGCGAGCCCGTCATCGCCACGGGACTCTCCGGCGGCCCGACCGGATCACGGATCCAGGAGCTGCTCTCCGCTGAGGAGGTCCTGCACGATTTCGTCGAGGTCGCCGGCGACTCGCGCACCAACTACTCCGTCGTCGACCCGACCACCGGCCAGCAGACCGAGATCAACCAGCGCGGGCCCGAGGTGACGGCCGAGGAGCTCGAGCGCTTCACCGACCGTCTCATCTACCTGGCCCGGGGCTGCAGCCACTGCGTGCTTGCCGGCTCGCTGCCGCCGGGCGCTCCCAACGATTTCTACGCGAGACTGATCTCGGAGCTGCGCGGCGTCGGAGTCCCCGTGATCCTCGACTCCGACGGCGAGCCGATGCGCGCCGGCCTCAAGGCCCAGCCGGCAATCGTCGCTCCCAACATCACCGAGGCCGAAGAGGCCGTCGGCTTCGAGTTCGGCGAGCTCGGCGACCCCGCCGAGGGCCTGCGCGGCCTGCTCGAGCTCGGCGCCGAGGAGGCCTACGTGACCAGCGGCCACGGCTGCATGGCGATCGCCGGCCCCGCCGGCGCACGCAACCGCTATGAGGCCAGTATCGATCCGCTCGAGCCCGTCGCCGCCGCCGGCTCGGGGGACGCCTTTCTCGCCGGCCTCGTCTCTGCCGACCGGGCCGGGCTCGGGGTTGAGGCGGGACTCGCCTTCGCGGTCGCCTGCGGTGCCGAGTCGACCCAGCACCTCGGGGCCGGAGCGCTCGATCCGGCCGAGGTCGCGCGCCTCGTCGATCGCGTCACCGTGAGCCGGATCGACACCCGGATCGGCGTCTCCTGATCGTCGCGGCCCGTCCGGCGGGCCGGATTGGCGCAAATAGCGGCGAGTACCCGTCGGAGACCCGCCGGTGACCCTGCCTACAATCAATCCTTCAATCGTTCAGTGAGCAGCAGAGGGAGAAATCCAGTTGGAAGTCGAGATCGGACGGGGTAAGAAGGGACGTCGGGCCTACGGGTTCGACGACATCGCGATCGTGCCGTCGAGGCGCACACGGGACCCCGACGACATCGACATCACCTGGAACCTGGGCCCCTACCGATTCGAGCTGCCGCTGCTCGCCTCCGCGATGGATGGCGTCGTCAGCCCGAAGACGGCCGGCCTGATCGGTCAGCACGGCGGCCTCGGCGTCCTCAACCTCGAGGGCATCTGGTCCCGCTACGAGGACGCGGACGAGCAGCTCGACCGGATCGCCAAGGCGCCGCCCGAGCTCGCCACCCGGCTCATGCAGGAGGTCTACTCGGAGCCAGTCAAGCCCGAGCTGATCGCCCAGCGGATCGAGGAGATAAAGGCGACTGGCGCCGTGACCTGCGGATCGCTCACTCCGCAGAAGGTCATGGAGTACCAGGAGGCCGCGCTCGAGGCCGGCCTCGACATCCTCGTCGTCCAGGGCACGGTGATCTCGGCCGAGCACGTCAGCCAGTCGAGCGAGCCGCTCAACCTGAAGGAATTCATTGCCTCCGCGCCGGTGCCCTGCATCGTCGGCGGCTGCGCCTCCTACTCGACCGGTCTGCACCTGATGCGGACCGGCGCCGTCGGCGTCCTCGTCGGCGTCGGCCCCGGCGCCGCCTGCACGACACGCGGTGTGCTCGGGATCGGAGTCCCGCAGGCGACCGCGATCGCGGACGTGGCGGCCGCGCGCTCGCAGCACATGCTCGAGACCGGGCAGTACTGCAACGTGATCGCCGACGGTGGCATGCGCACCGGCGGCGACGTCTCGAAGGCGATTGCCTGCGGCGCCGACGCCGTCATGATCGGGTCGCCTCTGGCCCGTGCCCAAGAGGCGCCCGGTCGCGGCTTCCACTGGGGGATGGCGACGTTCCATCCCTCGCTGCCGCGCGGCACCAGGGTCACCACCCACCAGGACGGCACGCTCGAGCAGATCCTGCTCGGCCCTGCCCAGGAGAACGACGGCACGTTCAACCTGATGGGCGCGCTGCGCACCTCGATGGCGACGACCGGCTACGAGGACATCCCTTCGTTCCACCGGGCCGAGGTGATGGTCGCTCCCTCGCTGCAGACCGAGGGTAAGCAGCTGCAGCGTCAGCAGTCGGTCGGGATGGGCTCGAACGGCCGCTCGGCGGTCGCCAACGGCGTGGGTGTCGCGGACGACTGATGAGCGGCGAGCCGGCAGCGGGAACCGCGGAGCAGGATCCCGCGGCTGAGCCGGAGGATCCCGGAGCCGCGACAGCGGGGCTGGCCGGCGAGCTGCCGACCGACCGCGAGGAGGTCCTCGTCCTCGACTTCGGGGGGCAGTACTCGCAGCTGATCGCGCGCAGGATCCGCGAGTGCGGCGTCTTCGCCGAGCTACTGCCGCACGGCCTCGCGATCGACCGGATCCAGGCCCGCAAGCCGAAGGCTTTGGTCCTCTCCGGCGGACCGGCATCGGTCTACGAGAAGGGCGCGCCGGCGCTGCGCGAGGAGCTGCTCGAGCTCGGGATTCCGGTGCTCGGCATCTGTTACGGCATGCAGGTCATGGTCCGTTCGCTCGGCGGCCGCGTCGAGGGCGCTGAGAAGGGCGAGTTCGGCCGCACGACGCTGACCCTGACCGAGGACGGCGGCAAGCTCCTCAACGGGCTCCCGGACGAGCAGCAGTGCTGGATGAGTCACCGAGACTCGGTCTTCGAGCCGCCCCCCGGCTTCACCGCCCTCGCCGCCAGCCCCGGCTCGCCGGTCGCGGCCTGCGAGAACGTCGAGCGCGGCCTCTATGGGATCCAGTTCCACCCCGAGGTCGTCCACACCCCGCACGGGCAGGAGATCCTCGAGAAGTTCCTCCGCGACGTCGCCGGCTGCGAGGAGCGCTGGACGATGACCTCGGTGATCGACGAGCAGATCGAGAAGATCCGCGCTCAGGTCGGCGACGGCAACATCATCTGCGGGCTCTCCGGCGGCGTCGACTCCGCCACGGCCGCTGCGCTCGTGCACCGGGCCGTCGGCGACCAGCTCACCTGCGTGCTCGTCGACCACGGCCTACTTCGCAAGGGCGAGGCCGAGCAGGTCGTCCGCAACTTCCGTGAGGGGCTTGGGATCGAGCTGATCGACGTCGACTGCGAGGAGCGCTTCCTCGCCCGCCTCGCCGGCCAGGACGACCCCGAGACCAAGCGCAAGATCATCGGCGAGGAGTTCATTCGCGTCTTCGAGGAGGAGGCGCTGAAGATCCCCGACGTCAACTACCTCGTCCAGGGAACGCTCTATTCGGACGTGATCGAGTCGGGCGGGGGAGAGGGCGCCGCGACGATCAAGTCGCACCACAACGTCGGCGGCCTGCCCGAGGATCTCGAGTTCGAGCTGGTCGAGCCGTTGCGGATGCTTTTCAAGGACGAGGTCCGCGCCGTCGCCTCCGAGCTCGGGCTCAACGACCGGATGGTCTGGCGCCAGCCCTTCCCAGGCCCCGGCCTCGCGATCCGGATCGTCGGCGGCGAGGTCAACAAGGAGCGCCTCGACATCCTCCGTGAGGCCGACGCGATCCTTCAGGAGGAGGTCCGCGCCGCCAACCTCTATCGCGACCTCTGGCAGTCCTTCTGCGTGCTGCCGGTGGTCCGCTCGGTCGGTGTCCAGGGCGACGGGCGCACCTACGCCTACCCGATCGTGATCCGCGCCGTCACCTCCGACGACGCGATGACCGCCGACTGGGCCCGGCTGCCCTACGACCTGCTCGAGCGCGCCTCGAACCGGATCATCAACGAGGTCCCTCAGGTCAACCGCGTGGCGCTGGACATCTCGTCCAAGCCGCCGGCAACCATCGAGTGGGAGTAGGCGGACCGGGACGCCGCTGCTCGGCGTCCTCCGCGGCTCACGTGCTGCCGCACGCTTCGCCTCGTGCGTCCTTGACCAGCAACGCTCCAGCCTCGCCTAGGCGCTGATCAACTCCACTCGTCCCACTTCTTCAGAGCCGGCGTCGGGTCCATGACCTCGCCGCCCTCGTACCAGCCGGGCGCGGACCACATCTCGAAGTGGAGGTGGCACCCGGAGGCGTTGCCGGTGTCGTCGTTGACCCCGATCTGCTCGCCCGTCTTGATCTTCTCGCCCTTCTTCGGCAGGCCGCGCTTGTTCATGTGCATGTAGACGTAGTCGACGCCGGTCTTGGCGCCGTCGATGACCACGTAGTAGCCGGCGGAGGAGTGGTACTGGACCGTCTGCACCTTGCCGCCGCGGGCTGCGTACATCGGCTTGCCGCATTTGGCGAAGACGTCCTGGCCCTGATGGTTGCGGCCGGCGCCGAGGCCGTCGCCGTAGGTGTGCTTGGCCGGAAGCGGAAAGCGGTGGTCGTAGTACTCGAAGCCGGCCTTGCCGCCCTCGCCGCCGCTCAGAGGAGAGACCTCGAACTTGTACTTGCCGTTCGGCGCGATCCTGCCGGAGTCGGTCAGCCCCTTCCAGGTGACGCTCTGCTGCGCGAACGGCTCCTGGTCCTTCTCGACGAAGGTGTCGACGATCTTGTCCTTGCGCAGCACGTCGACGCGGATGTCGGTCGGAGCGTCGGCCTCGAACAGGTATTCGACCCGGCTGCGCTCCTCGCCGGCGAAGTAGCTCTTGTGCGGGGTCGCATGGGCCTCTCGAACGCTGAACCCGCCCGGGACGTTGAGCGTGTCGGCGGGCTTGACCGTGAGCTCGACCGGGGACCTGTAGCGATTGCCGGCGTCGTCGATCGCGACGGGCTTGCCGGTCGCCGCCCCCAGCGGGACGTCGAACTCCACGGTCGTGTCGCTCGTCGCCTTTGCTCGGACGTCCTCGTCGACGCCGTCGAGCCGGACGCTGACGATCTCGCCGAGCGACTTGCCGGTCAGCTCGGCGCGGCCGCCCTCGGCGACGGTGCGCACGTCGAGACAGCTCTCGAGGCAGGTGACGTCCTTGACCGAGGGCGGATCGGGAACCCCGATGCCGCCGTCTCCCTGGGCGACTCCCGCCCAGGCGCAGCCCGCGAGCAGCGCCGCCGCGAATGCCGCCGTCCTCGTCTGCGTTCGCCGGCGCATGCCGGAGGTCAGGTCCATCGAATCTCTTCCATTCGGGCCTGCGGGGTTAGCTGACGGGCTCGCGCCGGGAAGCAGCGCTACGGATACGGCCTTCTCCTGGCCTTCCGATTCGCCCCTGGGCTGGGTATTCGACCCCGGCCCTGCGGTTCCCCCGCTCCCCCGACCGGTGCGGCCGAGGAATTAGGCGTATCAACTGGCGCGGGAGTATATCCACGGGCGCGGCGCGGGCAAGATGGCTACCGTATGCGGCAGCACCCGTCGGACGGCTTCCGAACCGACCCGGGGGGACGCGCCGCAGGGCCGTTCTCACGCTCGGGGCGGGAGCGGCTATCATCCTGCGCCCGCGTTGACCGGCGGCCGTGCCGGGACGCGTTTTTTCACGCACTGAACCGATGAAGACCTACGCAGCAACCATTGAGGATCGCCAGCGCGACTGGTACGTCGTCGACGCCGAGGGTCAGACCCTTGGCCGTCTCTCGACGCAGATTGCCGACGTCCTCCGCGGCAAGCGCAAGCCGACCTACACCCCGCACACCGACGTCGGCGACTTCGTCGTCGTCGTCAACGCGGAGAAGATCGTCGTGACCGGCAACAAGCGGACGCAGAAGCGCTACTGGCGTCACAGCGGCTATCCGGGCGGGATCCGCTCGCGGACGCTCGAGGAGATGCTCGACCGCAAGCCCGAAGACGTGATCCGGCTCGCCGTCAAGGGCATGCTTCCGCGCAACAAGCTCGCCCGGAAGCAGCTGCTCAAACTCAAGGTCTACGCCGGTCCCGAGCACCCGCACGCGGCCCAGCAGCCGCAGCCCATGGAGGTGAAGTCTTGACCGCGACCGACGACGCTCCCGAACAGGAGCCCGCCGAGAACCCCGAGCCCGAGGCAACCGAGCCCGAGGCCGCCCCCGAGCAGCCCGAGGCCGCCCGAGCAGCCCGGAGCAGCCCGAGGCGGCTCCCGAGCCCGCCGAGCCGGTCGCCGAGGAGGCACCTGCCGCGGAAGCCCCGGTTGAGGAGGCCCCTGCCGAGGAAGCTCCTGCGCCCGTCGAAGCTCCTGCGCCCGTCGCCGAGGAAGCCCCTGCCGAGGAGGCTTCCGCTGAGCCGGCCGCAGACGAGGCTCCCGCCGAGGAGACTCCTGCAGCCGAGGCAGAGACCCCGGTCGAGGCCGCGCCCGCCGAGGCCGCGCCCTCTGCCGAGGGCAAGAAGGACGTCGTCCCCGGTGCCAACCTCGAGCCGATCGCGATCACCGAGGAGCGTGAGCTGACCGCCGAGGAGCGCGCCGCGCTCGAGGCCGAGGAGGAGGAGCGCGCGAGTCGCGAGGCCGCCGCCGACGCCGACGACGACGAGGCGCCGATCCGCGCGGCCGTCGCCGTTCCCACCGACGCCACGATCCAGGCGACCGGCAAGCGCAAGAGCTCGGTCGCCCGCGTCGTCCTCCGCGCCGGCGACGGCACGGTCGAGGTCAACGGCCGCGCCATCGATGACTACTTCCCGCGTGCCTACCACCAGACGATTGCTCGTCAGCCGCTGGTCACAGCCGGCTACGAGAGCAACGTCGACGTCAAGATCCGCGTTCATGGCGGCGGCATCTCCGGCCAGGCCGGCGCTGTGCGCCACGGCATCGCCCGCGCCCTCACGCAGCTCGATCCGGAGCTTCGCGGGGACCTGAAGAAGCGCGGCATGCTGACCCGGGACGCCCGGGCCAAGGAGCGGCGCAAGGCCGGCCTGAAGAAGGCCCGCAAGAAGCCGCAGTTCAGCAAGCGCTGATCTCTCCCTCGATCCATAACATGGCGCCCGCATGAGCTCGGGTGAGGGAAGAACACTGTTCGGGACCGACGGCGTCCGGGGCCCGGTCGGCGAGAAGCTGACGCCGGAGCTCTCGGTCGCGCTTGGTCGCGCCACGGCGGCCGAGATCGCCAACGATCGCCCCCAGGTCCTGATCATCCGCGACACCCGAGAGTCGGGCGGCATGCTCGAATCGGCGCTCGCCTCGGGAATGGCCGCATCGGGGGCCGACGTCTTCCTCGGCGGCGTGCTGCCTACACCTGCCGCCGCGATCCTCGTCCGGCGTCACGGGCTCGATCTCGCAGCCGTTGTCTCCGCCTCCCACAACCCCTGGCAGGACAACGGGATCAAGTTCTTCGACCGGCGCGGGCGCAAGCTCGACGACGAGGCAGAGGTCCGGGTCGAGGCTCGCGTCGCCGCTGGCCCCGTCCACTCGCCGGCCGCAGGGCGGATCCGCAAGCTGCGCGGCGCCCGCGATGACTACCTGCGCGAGCTCGACTCGGTCTTCGATCAGGACCTGAGCGGCCGCAAGATCGTCCTTGACTGCGCCAACGGCGCCACCTACAAGGTCGCTCCGGCAGCCTTCGAGCGGCTCGGTGCCGAGGTGATCGCGATCGCGACCGAGCCCGACGGCCGCAACATCAACGAGGGCTGCGGCTCCACCTACCTCGGCAAAGTCGCCGACGTGGTCCGCAGCGAGGGCGCCGAGATCGGCTTCGCCTTCGACGGCGACGGCGACCGGGTGCTCGCCGTCGACGCAGACGGCCGCGAGTTCGACGGCGACGAGATCGTCGCGCTCGCAGCCCTGCACCTGAAGCAGGCCGGCGAGCTTGCGGGTGGCGCCGCCGTCACCGTGATGTCGAACTACGGCTTCCACAAGGCGATGGAGGAGGCCGGCGTCGAGGTTGCCACGACCAAGGTCGGCGACCGCTTCGTGATCGAGGAGCTGCTGCGGCGCGACTGGACGATCGGTGGCGAGCAGTCCGGGCACATCATCTGGACCGAGTTCGCCGCCACCGGCGACGGCCTTGCCGCGGCGCTACTGGTGATGCGGGCCCTGGGCGAGCGCAAGCTTGCCGACGTGCATCCGGTCGAGAAGCTGCCGCAGTACCTGGAGAACGTGCGCATCTCCTCGAAGGAGGCGCTGGCGGGCGCCGACGAGCTCTGGCAGGCCGTCGAGAAGGAGGGCGCCGGGCTCGAAGGGCGGGGCCGGGTGCTCGTGCGCCCCTCCGGGACCGAGCCGCTGATCCGGGTGATGGTCGAGGGGCCGGACGAGTCCGAGTGCCAGCAGGTGCTGGGCCGCCTCGTCGCCGCGGCCGAGCGCGCGGCGGGCTGATCGCAGCAGGAGCCGTGCACACGCGCGGCTTTGCACCTACCTCTAACCTTTGCCGACCCGCTTCTTGTCCGCGGGTCCAGTCAATACACGGATACCCCCTACCGAGAGGCATGCGCCATGTGCGGCATCGTCGGATACGTGGGCGGGAGGCCATGTCGCGACATCCTCATCGCCGGCCTCGAGAAGCTCGAGTACCGCGGATACGACTCCGCCGGCGTCTCCCTGCTCGATGACGGCCAGATCGAGACCGTGCGCGCGGTCGGCAACCTCGCCAACCTCCGGATCGCCGTCGAAGAGGCCGCCGCCGACGGTGGCGCCGTCGCGGTCGCCGAGGAGGAGGCGACGATCGGTCTCGCGCACACCCGCTGGGCGACCCACGGCCGCGTCACCGAGGAGAACGCTCATCCCCACGGGGACTGCGCCGACAGCGTCCACATCGTCCTCAACGGAATCGTCGAGAACCACTCGGAGCTGCGCCGCGAGCTCCGCGACGAGGGCCACATCTTCACCTCCGAGACCGACGCTGAGATCGTCGCTCACCTGATCGAGCGCCACTACGAAGGCGATCTCCCGGCCGCGGTCCGCGCCGCGTTCGCCGACCTGCGCGGCCACTACGCGTTCGTGGCGATGCACGCCGAGCACCCTGAGCTGCTCGTCGGTGCCCGCCAGGAGCCGCCGCTGATCGTCGGCATCGGCGAGGGCGAGACCTTCCTCGCTTCGGCGATCCCCGCCTTTCTCAAGGAGACCCGGCGGGTGATGCAGATCGAGAACGGTGACATCGTGATCGTCACTCCTGACGGCGTCGAGGTGACCGACGCCGACGGCAACCCGCTCGAGCGCGAGGTCGAGGAGGTCACCTGGGACGAGGAAGCTGCCGAGCGAGGCGGCTACTCGACCTTCATGATGAAGGAGATCCATGAGCAGCCGGACGCGGTTGCCGAGACGATCGCCGACCGCCTCCCGCACATCGACTCTGTCGATCTCAGCGAGCTCGACTACTCGGAGGAGCGCGCCGCCGAGCTCCGCCGCGTGATCATCGTCGCCTGCGGCACTTCGTACCACGCCGGCCTCGTCGGGCGCTACGCGATCGAGCACTGGGCCCGGGTTCCCGTCGAGATGGACGTGGCATCGGAGTTCCGCTACCGCGATCCGGTGATCGGGCCCGAGGACCTCGTGATCGGAATCACGCAGTCGGGGGAGACCGCCGACACGCTGGCGGCGATGCGGCTCGCGCGCGAACGCGGCGCCCACGTCGTCGCGCTGACCAACGTGATGGGAAGTCAGGCAACGCGCGATGCGGACTCGGTCCTGTTCACCCGCGCCGGCCTCGAGATCGGCGTCGCCGCGACCAAGACCTTCACCAGCCAGGTGGCGGCGATGTATCTGCTCGGCCTCTGGCTCGCGCAGGCACGCGGCACCCTGCCGCCGGAGCGGATGGCCGAGCTGATCACCGAGATGAAGGCGCTGCCGCACAAGATCGAGCAGACGCTGGAGTCGACCGAGGAGCAGATCCGCGCCGTCGCCCGCAGCCACTACGAGGGCCGCTTCTTCCTCTACCTGGGGCGCCACATCGGGCTGCCGATCTGTCTCGAGGGGGCGCTGAAGATGAAGGAGATCTCGTACATCCCCTCCGACGCGTACGCCGCAGGCGAGATGAAGCACGGCCCGATCGCGCTGCTCGACGAGTCGACGCCGGTCGTCGCGGTGGCCACCGCCAGCCCGATCCTCGAGAAGACGCTCTCGAACATCGCGGAGGTCCGCGCCCGGGGAGCCGACGTGATCGCGATCGCCACCGAGGGCGACGATATCGTCGCCGAGACGGCGGACCAGACCGTCTTCATCCCGAGCACCGACTGGATCCTTCAGCCGATCCTCGCGGTGCTGCCGATGCAGCTGCTCGCGTACCACACGGCTCGAATGCTCGGCCTCAACGTCGATCAGCCGCGGAACCTGGCGAAGACAGTCACCGTCGAGTAGCGGACTGCCGCGGGAGCTCTCGCTACGATCCCCGCCGCCATGGAGATTCTCATTCGTAACCCCTTCCGTTCCGTATTCCTTCTACTGACCGCACTGATCGCTGCGGTCACGCTCGCCGCCTGCGGGGGCGACGACTCGAGCGACAGCTCGTCCGGTCCCGATCCCGCGGCGATCGCCCCGGCCGCGACGCCGATCTACTTCGAAGCGACGATCAAGCCCGAGGGCGACACCAAGGACAACCTGATCGGGAGCCTGAACAAGCTGCTCGGCACCGAGGACGTCGGCCAGATGATCACCGACGAGATCAACTCGGCCTTCGAGTCGGACGGGATCAACTTCAGCGAGGACGTCGACCCCTGGCTCGGCAGCACGATGGGCGGCTGGGTCTCGACCTTCAGCGAGGAATCCGGTGAAGGCGCCGTCGCCTTCGCGGTGACCGACGACGGCGCCGCCCAGGAGGGTGTCGACAAGCTCGCCGCGACCTCGGGCACCGAGCCTGAGGATCGCGAGTACAACGGCACCTCGTACAAGTTCGCCGACGACGCCGCCTACGGGATCGTCGGCGACTTCATGGTGATCGGTACCGAGCAGGGCTTCCAGCAGGCCGTCGATGCCTCCGGTGGCGACTCGCTCGCCGACGAGAGCACCGCGACCGACGCGCTCGATTCCGTTCCCGACGGCACCCTGGCAGCGGCCTACGTCGACGTCCAGAAGGCCGTCGACGCTGCGCTCGCGGGCAAGGTGATCACCGAGCAGGAGCTGCAGCAGTCCGGTGTCAACGAGCAGCTCGACACGATCGGCGACGAGCCCGTCATCCTCTCGATGGCGGCCGGCGAGGACAACATGTCGTTCCAGGCCTCGGGCCCCGCCGAGGGCACTGCCGAGGGCTCCGAGATCATGACCTCGCTCCCCTCCGGCGCCTGGATGGCGTTCGGCGCGCCCGACGTCGGCGGTCGCATCGCCGAGTCCTACCAGCAGTTCGTCGACGCCTTCGAGACCGGGCTCGAGTCCGGGATCGGCGACGTCCAGGACAGCCTCGACGCTCAGGGTCTGAAGCCGACCGACATTCCCGAGATCGACGTCGAGATCGAGAAGCAGCTCGGGCTCGACATCAACGAGGACCTGGGTTGGATCGGCGACATGGGTGCCTTCATCCAGGGCTCGTCGATCTTCGACCTCGGCGGCGGCATCGTGATCGAGACCGACGACCCCGACGCGGCGGCCGCGGCGCTCGCGAAGCTGCGGACCGCGCTCGGCCGTGACCGCAGCCTCAAGATCACCGAGACCGATGACGGCGGATTCAACATCCAGACGCTCGACGCCCCAATCGGCGCCGAGGTGGGGATCCGCGACGACAAGGTCGTGATGGCCTTCGCCGGCGCGACGATCGACGACGTCCTCGAGCCGTCGGAGACGCTCGGCGATTCCGACACGTTCGGCAGCGCCGACGACGCTCTTGGCGACGACCTCGACCCGTCCTTCTACATGGACATGGCGCCGATCCTGTCGCTGGTCGAGAGTTCGGGCGGCGGCTCCGATCCCGACTATGCGATGGCGGCGCCATACCTGTCGGCGATCGACTACATGATCGCCGGCGGTGGGGTCAGCGACGACCGCGCGACCGGCAAGGTCGTGATCGGCGTCCAGGAGCAGACGACCGACTCTTCGGACTCCGCCGCGGCGACGATCACGCCGTAGCCGTGACCGCGAGGGGGCCCCGGCCTGGGGTGGACCTGATCGAGATCGCGCGCATCGAGCGCGCGCTCGATCGGCGTCCGCGCCTGGCCGGGCGCCTGTTCACGGACGCCGAGCTCGCCTATGCCGGGGCCCGCGCCCGCCCGGCCCGGCATCTGGCCGCACGCTTCGCCGCCAAGGAGGCCGCGATCAAGGCGCTCGGAAAGCCCCTCGCGCCGAGCGAGATCGAGGTGGTCTCCGGTGAAGTCGGGGCGCCCGAGCTCCACCTGCACGGTGCCGCTGCCGAAGAGGCCGAGCGTCAGGGAGTGGAGCTGACCGTCTCGCTGACCCATTCGCGCGAGAACGCGGCTGCGGTCGTGATTGCGGCCTGAGCGGGGGAGGGGGCGCCTGCGTGGGGCGGGGTTCCGGTGTGGACCAGGGTGCGTGTTGTTTCGGGATGCCGCCGAGGGTTCAGACCGGGCTGAGATTGCAGTGAGGGAAGGGGTGCGGTCTGTGGTTGGTCACACGGCGCGCGTGTCTCGTTGCGGTTTCGGGGTGGATTGCGGTGCGGCCGAGACGAGAGGACGATTGACCCCGATATACGCGGTCAATCGTCCCCTCGTGAAAGCGTCATTGGAAAGGGCTACGAGACCGTGACGCCCGTGCGCCCCACGTGACAAAGGACGGCCCAGCCCCGCCTCAGGACGGCCGGCACCCTCCTTCCACCTCGCCCTCACTGCAAATACCCGGCCCGAGCCTGCGAAGGACGCCCCTCGGACGGCCCCACACCCCCCAGTCGCCCGCGCACCACACGGCCGCCCGCCGCACGGCTAGGCTCAGGCGCGTGCCCGGGCCGCAGCCGACAGACTCAGGAGCCAACGCGTTCGCCGGCGCTGCCTTCACGCCGCTGCTCGACGCCGCTTCGATGCGCGCCGCGGATTCGTGGGCGATCGAGGAGCGGGGGATCCCTTCGCTCGATCTGATGGAGACGGCCGGGCGCGCCGTCGCCGATGCGGCTGCCGAGCTTGCAGGCTCGGGATCGGTGCGGATCGTCTGCGGCAAGGGCAACAACGCGGGCGACGGCATCGTCGCCGCCCGCCATCTCGCCGAGCGCGGCTACGAGACCGAGGTCCTCCTGCTCTGGCCCGCGGACGAGCTCAGCCCGGACTCGACCGCGAACCTGGAGCGACTCGACTCACCCTGGCGGGTCGTCGAGCAAGACGGTCTCGCCGCCGCCGTGATGGGCTCGGCGGTGATCGTCGACGCGATCTTCGGGACCGGGTTCTCGGGCGCGCCGCGGGCGCCTGCCGACGTCGCGATCACCGCGATCGAAGCGGCTGCCGCCGCGGGCTCGGCGATCGTCGCCTGCGACATCGCCTCCGGCGTCGACGCCGCCGACGGCCGCGCCGAGGGCGCCGCGGTCAGGGCCGACGTCACCGTCACCTTCCACGCGCCGAAGGTCGGCCACCGGATCAATCCCGGAGCCGGTCGCACCGGTGAGCTCCGGGTGATCGACATCGGGATCCCCGATGGGGCGCCCGGCGAGCCCGCGGCCGGTGTGATCGAGCCGCCGATCCTCGAGCTGCTCCCGCACCGCGCCTCCGTCTCGAACAAGTTCAGCTCCGGCAACGTGCTCGTCGCCGGCGGCTCGCGCGGGCTGACCGGGGCCGTCTGCCTCGCCTCGCAGGCCGCGATCCGCGCCGGCACCGGCTACGCGGGCGCCGCTGTCCCGGCCTCGTTGGAGCCGATCCTCGAGGCGAAGCTGACTGAGGTGATGACGTTGGGCGTCGCCGAGGACGACGGGACGCTGACGCCGGCCGCCGCCGAGGCGATCCTCGGTCGCGCCGAGAGCGCCGACTGCGTCGTGCTCGGCCCCGGCGCCGGCCGCGCCGAGGGCACCCGCGAGCTGATCCGCGACCTTGCCGGCCGAATCGAGCAACCGCTGCTGATCGACGCCGACGGGCTCAATGCGCTCGGGACCGATCTCGAGATCGCCTCGGTGCGGGACCGGCCCCTGATCCTCACCCCGCACGCCGGTGAGCTCGGCCGCCTGCTCGGCCGCTCGTCGGCCGACGTCGGCGACGCCCGGCTCGAGAGCGCCCGCATCGCCGCCCGAGCCTGCGGCGGCATCGTCGTCCTCAAGGGCTCCGACACGATCGTCACCGACGGGGATCGGGTCGCCGTCAACGCGCTGTCCTCACCGGGGCTGGCGACGGCGGGCACGGGCGACGTGCTCTCGGGCACGATTGGCGCCCTCGTCGCGCGCGGCGTCGCGCCGTTCGAGGCCTGCTGCGCCGCTGTGCTCGCCCACGCCCGAGCCGGTCGGGTTGCGGCCGAGCGCGTCGGCACCGACTCCGTGATCGCCAGCGACGTGATCGAGGCGCTGCCCGCGGGGCTGCGCTCGTGAGGGCGGCGTGAGCGGCGCCTTCCAGCGGGCAACCGCCTGGGTCAACGTCGGGGCCGTCACCCGCAACTGCGAGCGCCTTCGCGAGGGCCTGGGGGAGGGGGTCGAGCTCTGCGCGGTCGTCAAGGCGAACGGCTACGGGCACGGGATCGTCGAGTGCGCTCGCGCCGCCGTCTCCGGCGGAGCCGGGATGCTGGCCGTGGCCGCGGCGAGCGAGGCGTTCGAGCTTCGCGAGTCGCTCGCCGACACGCCGGTGCTGACGATGGGCGCCCTCACCGACGCCGAGCTCGACGTCGCGCTCAGCGCCCGCTCGGAGCTCGGCGTCTGGCGCGAGGGTTTCCTCGAGACCGTCGCCGAGCGCGGCTCCGGCTTCGGGCTGCGGCCCCGGATCCACGTCAAGTACGACACCGGCATGGGCCGCCTGGGCGAGCGTCAGGCAGCCAACGTCGAGCGCCTGCTCGGGCTCGCGGCCGAGGATCCGCGGGTCGAGCTCGCCGGCCTCTGGACCCACTTCGCGACCGCCGACGAGCGCGACTCCGGCTTCTTCGACGACCAGCTCGATCGCTTCGCCGAGCTCGCCGAGCGCGCCCGCGCGACCTACGGCGACGGCCTCCTGATCCACGCGGGAAACAGCGCTGCGACGCTGCGCGAGCCGCGCTCGCACTTCGACATGGTCCGCTGCGGGATCGCCGTCTACGGCCTCGATCCGTTCGGCTCCGACCCGCGCCCGCTCGGACTCGAGCCAGTGATGGGGCTGAGCAGCTACGTGGCCGCGATCAAGCGCTTCGAGCCCGGCGACAGCGCCGGCTACGGCCGCACCTGGAGCGCCGACCGCGACACCTTCGTCGGCGTCGTCCCGATCGGCTACGGCGACGGCGTCCGCCGCGGGCTCAGCAACCGCCTCGAGGTCCTGATCGCGGGCGAGCGCTATCCGATCGTCGGCACGATCTCGATGGACAACCTCACGGTCGACCTCGGCCCCGAGCCCTCGGTCGGCCTCGGCGAGGAGGTCGTGCTGCTCGGCGTATCCGGCGAGGACGAGGTCAAGGCCGAGGAGTGGGCCCGGCACCTCGAGACGATCAACTACGAGATCTCCTGCGGCGTCTCGCCACGGGTGCCGAGGATCGTTCGCCGTTGAGCGCGTCACGGCTCGAGGACGCGCTCGCCGCGGCGCCGCTCGTCGTCCGGGCCCGCGAGGCGACCGCCGATCTCGAAGCGCCGGTCTGGATTGTCGGCGGCGCCGTTCGCGACGCGCTGCTCGGGCGGCCGCTGACCGACATGGACCTCGCGACCCCCGGGCCGGCCTCGACCGTCGCCCACCACCTCTCGAAGGCGCTCGGCGGCAAGCTCTTCGAGCTCTCGGACGAGTTCGACACCTGGCGCGTGGTCGGGGTCGAGCGTGAGGACGGCGACGCCTTCTCGATCGACGTCGCCGCGCTCCGTGCCGACTCGATCGAGGCCGACCTGGCGTTGCGCGACTTCACCGTGAACGCGATCGCGGTGCCGCTCTCAGGAGCAGCCTCTGTCGAGGCGGTCGACCCGACCGGCGGCATCGCCGACCTCGAGGCGCGGCGCCTGCGCGTCGTCTCCGCCCGATCCTTCGACGACGACCCGCTGCGGCTGATGCGCCTGGCGCGGCTCGGGGCCGAGTTCGGCCTCGAGCCGGAGCCGGACACGCTCGAGCTCGCCCGTGGGCTGGCGCAGCGTGCCGCCGAGCCCGCCGGCGAGCGCCGCTGGGCGGAGCTGCGCGGGATGCTGAGCGGCTCCGACCCGCTGCGGGCGCTGGAGCTGCTCGACGAGGCCGGGGTCACCGCCGTGGTCCTGCCGCCGCTCGCGGCGCTGCGCGGCGTCGGCCAGAGCGCCAACCACCACCTCGACGTCTACGACCACACGATCGAGGTCCTGCGCCGCTGGCTCGAGATCGAGCGCGACCTGCCGCGCTTCGCCGGGGACGTCGCGGGCGAGGTCGCCGCCGCGCTGGCCGAGCCGCTCGCCGACGACCTCAGCCGCCGCGACGGGATCCGCTTCGCCGCGATTCTCCATGACATCGGCAAGCCGGCGACGCGGACCGAGCAGGACGGGTTCGTCGGCTTCCGCGGCCACGATGCGGTCGGCGCCGAGATGATTCGCGAGCTCTGCGCCGAGCTGCGGACCTCCCGACGCTTCGCCGAGTTCGAGGCGGCGATCGCGCGCGACCATCTGATCCTCGGCTTCATGACCCACGAGCGGCCGCTCTCTCGCCGTCGGATCTGGGACTACCTGAGCCGGACCGGGCGCGAGGCGCTCGACACGACCCTGCTGACCGTCGCCGACCGGCTCTCGGCCCAGGGTTCGGGCGTCCCCGCGGCCGCGATCGAAGCCCATCTCGAACTCGCCCGCGAGATGCTCGCCGAGATCGTCGTGATCGAGCGCGAGGGGCCGCCGGCACCGCTTCTGAACGGGACCGAGATCGTCGCCCTGCTCGGCGTCGAAGGCGAGGACGTCGGCAAGGCCGTGCGCGAGCTGCAGGCCGCGCAGTTCGCCGGCGAGGTCGCCGACCGCGACGCCGCCGAGAGCCACCTGCGCGCCTGGCACGAGCGGGCGCGGCAGCAGGGCTCGGTCGAATAGGCTGGCGCCGATGGCAGGCAACGGCGCCCAAGACGACTGCATCTTCTGTGCGATCGTGGCCGGAGACGCTCCGGCCCAGATCCTCGACTCCGACGAGCACACGATCTCGTTCATGGACATCAACCCGGCGACCCCCGGGCACGCGCTGGTGATCCCCCGCGAGCATCACGTCGACCTCCTCGACATCAGCCCCGAGAGCCTCGAGCAGTGCTCAGTCGCCGCCAAGCGCCTCGCCGAGCAGATGCAGGAGACGCTGAAACCGGACGGCTTCAACCTGATCAACGCCTGCGGCCCGCTCGCCTGGCAGACGGTCTTCCACTTCCACATCCACGTCGTCCCGCGCTACGCCGACGACCCGCTGAAGCTGCCGTGGATCCCCCGCGGCGCCGACCCCGAAGAGATCGCGCGCACCGCCGCCTTGATCCGAGGAGAGTGAGCTGCCCGTGAGTGATCCGATCCGCACCGAGCGTGACGGCGGCGTCTTCATCGCCACCCTCGACGATCCGCCCCTCAACCTCTTCCGCGAGCGCACCTTCGCGCAGATCGGCGAGATCCGCGACGAGGTCAACGCCTCCGACGCCCGCGCCTTCGTCTGGCGCGGCGCCGGGGGCAAGGTCTTCAGCGGCGGCGTCGACGTCGAGCACTTCAGCCGCATCCCCGACGGCGAGGCCGGCCGCAAGGTCGCCGGCGAGGGCGTCTACCAGCTCTCCGCCTTCGAGCGGATCGAGGTGCCGACCTTCGCGCTGGTCGAGGGCCTCTGTCTGACGGCGGCGTTCGAGGCGGCGCTCGCCTGCGACATGATCTTCGCCTCCGAGCGGGCCAAGTTCGGGCTCGTCGAGCGGGTCGTCGCGCTGACCCCGTTCGGCGGCGGCGTCCAGCGCATGGCCGAGCGCGCAGGCGCCGCCCGGGCGCGGGAGTTCGTCTACTCCGGTGACGTCTACGACGCCCAGACGATGCACGAGTGGGGCGTGGTCAACCGCCTCTACGCGCCAGACGAGATGCTCGAGAAGAGCATGGAGTTCGTCCACCACGTCGCCAACGGTCCGACCGAGGCGAACAAGGCAACGAAGCGGATCGTCCGCAAGGTCCTCGACGAGGGGGTCGAGGCCGCCGACGCCGCGACCGGAGAGATCGCCGGGCCCCTGTTCGACACCCAGGACCTCAAGAACGCGGTCCATAGCTTCCTCACCGAGGGACCCGGCAAGGCGACGTACGAGGGCCGCTGACCGGCACGTGTGCCGGTTTCGTGCGCTGAGTAGCTACCCTTCGCCGCCGCATGGCCAAAGAAGAGAAGATCGAAATGGAGGGCGAGGTCGTGGAGGCCCTGCCCAACACCATGTTCAAGGTGAAGCTCGACAACGACCACGAGGTCCTCGGGCACATCAGCGGCAAGATGCGCCGCCACTACATCCGCATCCTCCCGGGCGACCGGGTCAAGATCGAGCTCAGCCCCTACGACCTCGATCGCGGCCGGATTACGTACCGCTACAAGTAGGGCGGTTCGCTCCGGGATGGGGCCGCGCTGTGGCGCGTGGTCGTCCGACGGCGGGGACGAGGGTTCGGGCCGCCGATTTGCAGTGAGGGTGGGGAGATGGGGTGCCGTGGAGGGTGCCGGCGGGGGTTGGACCTCGAGCGTGGTTGGAGGAGCGGGACAAACGTGAATGACGTCACCGCGAAGGGGAGGTGCTGCACGAATGTTGCGCTGAGTGCAACGAACGTGGATGAGGTCGCCCGGTCCCGGGGGTGCTTCACGTTTGTCCCGCCCTAGCCCCACATCTGGTGTCTCGGCGCCGGATCGGCCCGGGGCCCCGGAACTCGGCCGTTTGAGAGTCGTTTTTCGACGCCATGACGGCCCACTTCGCACGGCCGCCCCGAACGCTCAGCCGCCACCAACTTCCACACCCACTCACTGCAACGCCCGCCTGCAGCCCGGCCCGAACCCTCGGCCGTCCCTCAGCCCCGGCCCCGCGCCACCTCGGCGCCGCGTTCCCCTCAGTACGAGGTCCGCTGCATCCCTCGTAGCGCCCACGCGCCGAGCAGGACGATGAGGCCGATCAGGGTGACGAAGCCGGGCCAGGTCTCGCCCCAGCTGAGGCCGCCGACGAAGCCCTGGCGGGTGGCGTCGACCACCTGGGTGACCGGGTTGTAGGTGGCGACGGTCTGCAGCCAGCCGGTCAGCAGGTCGAGGGGGGCGTAGGCGGTCGTCATCAGGATCAGGGCGAGCATCCCCGCCTGCATCAGCGGCGCTGCGGACTGGGTCTTGAACTTGAGTGCGATCGCGCAGCCCCAGCAGGCGGCGGCGACGCCCATGCCCATCACCATCACGATCGCGAGGATGAGGCCGTCGATGCCGGGGAAGTGGGCGCCGATGATCATCGCGACGATGAACAGGAAGGTGCCCGGGATCAGGGCCCTGACCGCGGCTGAGGTGACCATGCCCGCGAGCAGGACCCAGCGTGGTGTGGGGGAGGCGAGGAAGCGGTCGAAGAGCCCACTCTCGAGGTCGCGGGCGAGGTTGACGCCGGTCGCGGCCCCGGTGAAGCCGGCCCCCTGCAGGAGGCTGACCGGGATCAGGAAGCTGGAGTAGCTGTTGGTGTCGAAGCCGGGCAGCAGCGTCAGGCTCCCGAACACCGCAGTCAGGCCGAGGAAGAAGACGGTCGGCGCGAGCACGCCGGGGACGGCGGCGCCGGGCACGCGGATCAGCTCGTTGCGGGAGCGGCGCACCATCGCGGCGATCGCCTCGAACTCCTGGCGCAGGTTCGTCATCCGCCCGTCCTCAGCCTCGTCCGCATCGCCCGGGCCGAGAGCGTGAACCCAATCGCTCCGATCAGGACGAGCCCCCCGAGCCCCTTCAGCATCTCCTCGGTCGTGAAGCTGGCGATCACCGGCTCGCGAACGGCGTTGACGATGAAGCTGGCCGGGTTGTACTCGGCGATCGTCCGGGCCGGCTCCTGCAGCAGGTTGTCGGGGAAGAAGGCCGTCGAGAGGAAGAGGATCACGAAGATCAGGGGGAACTGGCCCTGCACGACCGAGGCGCTGCCCGAGCGCAGCGCGGTCGCCGCGGCCAGCGACCCGAACGCGACCGCCGAGGCGGTGACGAAGAGGATCATCACGATCGCCCCCGGCACGCCCTCCTCCAGGCGGACGCCGAAGATGAAGCCGAGCACCAGGAACCAGACGCCGGTGAAGAGCCCGATCGCCGCGGTGCCGACGAGCCGCCCGAGCACGATCGCGAAGCGCGGGATCGGCGCGGTCAGCAGGCGGTCGATGAAGCCCATCTCGATATCGACCGCGAGCGCGATCCCGCCAGTGTTGCCGGCGAGCAGCGTCGCCTGCACCATCGCCCCGGCGAGCATGAAGGCGAGGAAGCTCTGCACCGGCGGGAAGCCGGGCAGGTCGACGGCGCGGCCGGCGCCGCCGGTCTGGATCGCCAGCAGCAGCGTCGGGAAGATCAGGAGCGGCGCCATCAGCTGCGGGCGCCTGAAGGTCTGCTTGACGGAGCGGCGACCGAGCTCGATCACGACCCGCCATGCGTGACGGCTGATCACGACAGCGGCGCCTCGACCTCGTCCGTGTCCTCGGCGCCGGGCTTGTCCTCGTCGTCGGCGAGGTGCTCGCCGGTCTTCTCGACGAAGACGTCATCGAGCGTCGGCTCGACCAGCTCCAGCGACTCGACCAGGATCCCGGCCTCGTCCAGGGCCCGGACGACGGGCGCGATCTGCGCGGCGCCGCGCTCGAGCTCGACGATCAGCGTGCCCGCCTTCGCCGGCAGCGGCTTGCCGAACTCCTCCAGCACGTGCTCGCAGTCCTGCGGCGAACCCTCGGCCAGCGTCACCTCCAAGCGTGGGTTGCCGACCTCGGCCTTGAGTGAGGTCGGCGTCCCCTCGGCCACGATCACCCCTCTGGCGATGATCGCGACCCGCTCGGCCAGCTGGTCGGCCTCCTCGAGGTACTGGGTCGTGAGGAAGACCGTCGTGCCCTCGTCGTTGAGCTTGCGGACCTCCTCCCAGATCGTCTTGCGGCTGACCGGGTCGAGGCCGGTCGTCGGCTCGTCGAGGAAGAGGACGCGGGGCTCGTGGACGAGGGCGGAGGCGAGGTCGAGCCGGCGCTGCATGCCGCCCGAGTAGGTGCCGACCCGGCGGTCGGCAGCCTCGGTTAGGCCGACGCGGTCGAGCAGCGCCTCCGAGCGTGGCGCCACCTGCTTGCGCGGCAGGCCGTGCAGGGTCGCCTGCAGCTGGAGCAGCTCGCGACCGGTCATCAGCGGGTCGAGCGCCGCCTCCTGCAGCGCGACCCCGATCGCCCGCCGCACGGCGGCGGCGTCCTCGACGACGTCGTAGCCGGCGACGCGGGCGCTGCCGCCGGTCGGGCGCAGCAGCGTCGTCAGCATCCGCACCGTGGTCGTCTTGCCGGCCCCGTTCGGGCCGAGGAAGGAGAAGATCTCGCCCTCGGCGACCTCGAGATCGACGCCGGCGACGGCGGTGACGCCGCCCTCGAAGCTCCGCTGCAGATTCCTCACCTCGATCGCGGCCATGGCGAAGCAGTGTATTCACGCCCCGGCGGGGCCCCATGTGGCATCCCGCACACACCCGGGCCAGTTTGGGCAATCCGCTGCGAGATCGGCCGATTTGCGCATTCCGCGGCCCTGGCTCCTTAGACTTGCCGGAGCACCCGCGGCGCAACGTTCGCCCCTTGCGCGTGTTCCGTCCCCTGATGCCTGATTCACCGACATTCAGAACGACCCCGGCGCGGCTGATCGCGGCCGCCCTCGTTCTCGCGCTGACCGCGGTCGGCCTGATCCTCGTCAGCCCCTCCGGCGCCGCCAACCAGACGGCGAAGTTGCTCGGCGGCAGCGGCAAGACGCCGAAGCCGCTCTGTCCCAAGGACTGCCGTGGAACGGGATCGGTGACCGGCTTCCAGGTCTTGGCCAACGGCAGGAAGAGCATCTCCCGGATCCCGGACGACGGCCACATCGTCGCCTGGTCGGTCGAGCTCTCGAAGCCGGACAAGGGACAGATCGCAGGCTTCGGCGAACTCTTCGAGGACAAGAAGTTCGGCACAGAGCCGGTCGCCCGTCTCTCGGTGCTGAAGAAGGCGAAGGGCAAGAAGAAGAGCCGTTACACGCTGGCGAAGCAGACGCCGACCGTGCCGATGCTCGAGCACTTAGGCTCGAAGCCGGTGATCGCGCTGAACAAGCCGCTCAAGGTCAAGAAGGGTCAGATCGCCGCCCTGACCCTGCCGACCTGGGCCCCTTTGTTCACCGATACCTTGAACAAGGCTTCCAACTCGTGGAAGGCGAGCCGCGCGCCCGGCGAGTGCGGCGCCGACACCGTGATCGATGCCAAGCCGCACATGCGCAAGGGCTCGACCCGCACGTACGGGTGCACACTGACCGGCGAACGCGTCGTCTACTGGGCCTACTTCGTGCCCGACAAGGGCAAGGGCGGCGGCGGAGGCGGCGGCAAGAACTAGCCGTCCGCGGTCAGGCCTCTCGGCCTAGCCGCAGTTCTCGGGGTTCGCCTCGCACTCCGCCTCGAAGGCGGCCTCGGGCGAGCCGGGCTCCGGCGCGACGTCGTTCTTCTCGCTGTCCGGCTTCTCGGAGGTGGCGGTCGAATCGGTGGTCGTCGTCGACTGGGTCGTTGTCGTCGAGGACGTGCTCGAAGAGGTGGATGTGGTCGAGGTCGTCGACGAGGAGGTCGTCGGCGCGCTGGTCGTCGTCGCCTCGGTCGTCGACGAGGTCGTCGTCTCGTCGTCCCCGCAGGCAGCGATGCCGCCGGCGAGCAGCGTCAGGGCGGCGGCCGCAGCGAGTGCGCGGCGCCTCACGAGTCGCCGTTGGTGGCTTCCTGGCGCAGGCCGCAGTGCGGGCAGTCGCTCAGGTCGAGCCCGATCAGCTGATCGCAGCGCCGACAGACCACGAGGTTCTCGGGGCTGCGCAGCAGGCTCGAGGGGGAGGGGGCGAGGGGTAGCGCCCGGGTCACGGGCTTGAGCTCCTCGCCGGTCTCGCGATCGACGTAGACGCCGCCGGGCTCAGCCTCGACGAGCGCCTCGCGGCCGGAGGCCGGTGCACGGAAGCGATAGGTCTGACGTCTGCTCACGGGGCGGAACCTTATCCGGTGAAGCAGCGAACATGCAGCGATGCGCGTCCTCCTCTTCCACGGCTACCTCCTGCGGGGGACCGGCAGCAACGTCTACAACGCCAATCTGGCCCGCGCGCTGAGCCGTCTCGGTCATGACGTGCAGCTGCTCTGCCAGGACACCGAGGCGGCCGAGCTCGGCTGGATCGACGCGGTCGGGACCTGGGAGGGCGATGACTTCGCGGTCGCGTCGACCGGCGGCTCCAGTCCCGGCAGCGGCTCGATCACCGCATACAGGCCGGAGATCGGCGGCCTGCTGCCGGTCTACGTACCCGACAGCTACGCCGGCTTCGAGGTCAAGACGTTCACCGACCTGACCGAGGCCGAGCTCGAGCGCTACATCGAGCTCAACGTCGCCGCCGTCTGCGCCGTCGCCGCCGGCGGGCTCGACGCCGCCCTCGCCAATCACCTGGTCATGGGCCCGGCGATCCTCGCCCGCGCCGGCCTCACCTTCGCCGCCAAGGTCCACGGCAGCGCTCTCTCCTACACGGTCAAGCCCAACCCCCGGTTCCTGCCGTTCGCCCGCGAGGGCATGGTGGCTGCCTCGGGGGTTCTCGTCGGCTCCCGCCACACCGCCGAGTCGCTGTGGGAGACGGTCGACGACCCGGCGCTGCCGGCGAAGACCAGGCTCGGCCCGCCCGGCGTCGACGTCGAGGAGTTCGCGCGCGAGCCCGGGACCGATCCGGTGGCGACGATCCGCGCCCTCGCCGCCGGCCTGCGCGCCGTCGCCGAGCGGAGTGGGGAGGGAGACCAGGCCGAGGCCGACTCCTTCGACCGCGACGAGGACGCGGCCGCGGCGGCGCTCGAGCACTTCGCCGCCGGCCCGGCCGACGCACCGCGGGTGATCTTCGTCGGCAAGCTGATCGTCTCCAAGGGATGCGACCTGCTGCTCGCCGCCTGGCCGCTGGTCCTCGTCGCCAACCCCGACGCGCGCCTGCTGCTGGTCGGCTTCGGCGCCTACCGCGCCGGGCTCGAGCGCCTGCTCGCCGCGCTCGCCGCCGGCGACCTCGACGAGGCCCGGGCGGTCGCCGCCGCCGGCTGGGCGCTCGAGGGCGGGGAGGAGCGGCCGCTCTCGATCCTCGGCGCCTTCCTCGCCGACCCGCCCGAAGGCTGGGCCGAGGCCTGCTCGTCGCTCGCCGGCAGCGTCGCCTTCGCCGGCCGGCTCGAGCACGCGGAGGTCGGGCAGCTGCTGGAGGCGACCGACGCGATGGTCGTGCCGAGCACCTTCCCCGAGGCGTTCGGGATGGTCGCCGCCGAGGCCGCAGCCGCCGGCGCCCTGCCCGTCTGCGCCGATCACTCGGGGCTGGCCGAGGTCGCGGAGGCGCTCGACGACGACCTGCCCGCTGCCGCCCGCGGCCTCACCGCCTTTCCGCTCGGACCCGGTGCGATCGAGGGAATCGCCTCGCGGCTCAACGACTGGCTCGCGCTCGACCCCTCCGAGCGGGCCGAGTCCCGGGCCGCGCTGGCCGCCACCGTCGCCCGTCTGTGGAGCTGGGAGAAGGTTGCCGAGGGTGTCCTGGCGGCGTCCGCCGGACGGCTCGATCAGCTCCCGGACGTGCCCTCCGATCTCCCGCTCGAAAGAGCCGATTCGCACTAGCTGGAGGGTGGCTCCGCGCGCCGCCGCGCCATCAATAGAATGCCTGCCGTCGCATGAAGGACATGACCCTCAGCACCTTCCTCCGCCTCACGGCGATCACCGTCGTTTCGACGATCATCATGTCGATCCTGATGTTGATTCCCGACTGGAACGGCATGCAGGGATCGGCCGAGGCCGCGGACATCGACACGCTGCTCGACGTGATGATCGTCCTCAGCTCGTTCGTGTTCTGCGTCGTCATGGTGATGATGGGGTACGCGATCCTCAAGTACCGCGCCAAGCCCGGTGACGAGTCCGACGGCGAGCCGATCCACGGCAACACCCGGCTCGAGATCATCTGGACCACGATCCCGACGATCATCGTCCTCTTCGCTGGCGTCTACTCCGCCGTCGTCCTCGGCGACATCGAGGCCGAGGCAGCTGACTCGATGCGGGTCGACGTCACGGCCCAGCAGTTCGCCTGGCGCTTCGACTACGTCGACGAGGGCAAGACTTCGACCGAGCTCCACGTCCCCTCCGGGACCCAGCTGGAGCTGCACCTGCAGGCGCTCGACGTCCTGCACTCGTTCTGGGTCCCCGAGTGGCGCATCAAGCGCGACCTCGTGCCTGGGGCCAACATCGACGATGACGACGACATCGACAACATCGTCCGCGTGACGCCCGACGTCCCGGGCACCTACTCGGTGGTCTGCACCGAGCTCTGTGGCCTCGGCCACGCGACGATGCGGGCGACGGCCGTGACGGAGGCCTCAGAGGAGGACTTCGACGCCTGGCTCGCAGACCAGAAAGACATTCCCGCAGAGGGCACAGTCAGCACCGGAGCCGCAGGTGGTTCCGGAGCGGGCAGCCTCGCGGACTGACCGTGATCAGGAGGTAACGTGGCCGCAGCAATCAAGCAACCAGGTTGGACCCGCGCCATGATCGGCGCCGTGATCGCCGGCCTGTTCGGCTTCGGCCTCGTCGTCGGGCTCCGCGCGATAAGCGGCCTCGAGATCTTCCAGACCGAGTCCACCGGCTACCCGCATGTGATCGTGCCCGCGATCCTGATCCCGTTCGGTTGGCTGATCGGCTTCGGCGCCTTCGACTACTGGTTCCGCTGGGCCGCCGGCAAGCCGACCGTGCCCGAGGATCACTCCTCGCACGGCGCCTACAGCTGGAAGGACTACTTCAAGTTCAACACCGATCACAAGGTGATCGGGATCCAGTACATCGTCACCACCTTCATCTTCTTCCTGCTCGGTGGCCTGCTGGCGATGATCATGCGCGCCGAGCTCGCTCAGCCGGGGACGCAGATCGTCGATCCGGGCGTCTTCAACGGCCTCTTCTCGACGCACGCGGCGTTCATGATCTTCCTCTTCATCATCCCGATTTTCGCCGGGATCGCGAACTACGTCCTGCCGCTGATGATCGGCGCTCCGGACATGGCGTTCCCGCGCCTCAACGCCCTCTCGTTCTGGCTGCTGCCGGCCGCGGGCCTGATGTTCATGGCCTCCTACTTCGTCCCCGGCGGCGCCTTCGACGCCGGCTGGACCGGCTACGCGCCGCTGTCTACAGGGGCCCCGCTCGGGCAGTCGTTCTTCAACATCGGCGTCCAGTTCGCGGGCGCATCATCGATTGCGACTGCGCTCAACTTCCTCGTCACGATCGTGACCATGCGTGCGCCCGGCATGAGCTTCTGGCGGATGCCGCTGCTCGTCTGGGCGAACCTCTCGACCTCGCTGCTCGTCGTCGGCGCGACGCCGTTCGTCGCCGGCGCCCAGTTCATGGTCCTCTTCGACCGCGTCCTCGGCACCAACTTCTTCCAGGCGGCTGCCGGTGGCGACGTGATCAGCTACCAGCACATCTTCTGGTTCTACTCGCACCCGGCCGTCTACATCATGATGCTGCCGGGCTTCGGGATCGTCTCCGAGGTGATCTCGACCCACGCGAGAAAGACGATCTTCGGCTATCGCCTGATGGCACTGGCGCTGCTCGGCATCGTCGTGCTCGCCTTCGCGGTCTGGGCGCACCACATGTTCGTCGCCGGCATGTTCGCGTGGCTGCGCGTGCCGATGATGATCACCACCCTGCTGATCGCGG
The DNA here is from genome assembly GCA_963793415.1 of uncultured Solirubrobacterales bacterium. Lineage (GTDB taxonomy): Bacteria > Actinomycetota > Thermoleophilia > Solirubrobacterales > 70-9 > CAXMST01. The sequence goes on from CAWCAC010000002.1 coordinate 1,611,156, forward strand.
TCCCGACCGGAATCAAGATCTTCTCCTGGCTGGGCACGCTGTTCGACTCGAAGCTGCACCTGGAGAACACCTCGATGCTGTTCGCGCTCGGCTTCATCGTCACCTTCACGATCGGCGGCATCTCGGGCGTGATGCTCGGCATGATCCCGATCGACATCCACGTCTCCGACACCTACTTCGTCGTCGCCCACCTGCACTTCGTGTTGTTCGGCGGATCCGTGTTCACGATCTTCTGCGGCCTCTATCACTGGTTCCCGAAGATCACCGGGCGAATGTACGACGAGCGGCTCGGGCGCTGGCACTTCTGGCTGACCACGGTCGGCATGCTCGGCACCTTCATCCCGATGCACTGGATCGGGATGGACGGCATGCCGCGGCGCGTTGCCGACTACGCGGCCCAGTTCGGCGACTGGAACCTCTTGATCAGCGTCTTCTCCTTCATTCTCGGAGCCGCCCAGCTGATCTTCATGTACAACATGATCGTCTCCTGGCGCTTCGGCCCGAAGGCCCCGGCCAACCCGTGGCGCGCGAAGACGATCGAGTGGCTGGTCTCCTCGCCACCTCCCGTCTTCAACTTCGACCAGATCCCGCGCGTCGTCGGCGGCCCGTACGAGTTCGGCGTCCCCGGCGCCAAGCACGCGATCATGAGCGACGACGAGGAAGGTGCGGAGGTGACCGGGCCGAAGCCCGCTGTCGCAGGTGCCGCAGCCGGAGGAGGCACCTAGATGTCGGCGACCCCGATCAGCGAGGGCGGCACCGTTCTCGCCTTCCTCAACGAGGTTGCCGGCGGCCGCAAGCTGCTCAACGCGATCCGCGAGCGGGTCGATGCCGGCGCCGGCCACGTCGTGCTCGCGGCCCCTCAGAACCAGCCCGAGGCGGGCCAGATCGTCGACGCCGACGAGGTCTACGACGCCGCCCTCAGCCGCCTCGAGGTGACCCAAGCCGTGCTCTCCTCATTCGGGATCGAGTCGGTCGCCAGCGTTCTCGACCCCGACTCCTCACTCGCTCTCGACGACGCGGTCCGCGCCTACAAGCCCGGCGAGATCCTGATCTCGAGCCTTCCCGAGACCCGCTTCGGATTCGCCCGCAAGGACCTGATCGAGTGGGCCCGCGACCGCTTCGAGGCCCCGGTCGAGCACATCCCCGTGCGGATCGAGGACGACGCGATCCGCTGGGACGTGACCCACACCCTGGTCGTCGCGACGCAGACGGTCAACGCGCCCGACCTCGTCTCGCGGCTGATCCAGCGCCACAAGGAGAGCCCGCATCGCTACACCTTCGTCTGTCCCGCCTCCGGTGACGCGCCGCGCGAGGAGGTCTGCGACAGGCTCGCGGCCACGCTCGCCGCGCTCTACCGCGAGGAGATCGACGCGACCGGGCAGCCGATGAGCCCCGAGCCCTTCGCCGCGGTCTCGAACGCGATCGAGCACTACCGCGTTGACGACATCCTGATCTCGACCTTCGCCGGCCGCAGCTCGAAGTGGATCGAGGACGGCCTGATCGACCGTGTCAAGGAGCTGACCGACGACCCGATCGAGCACTTCGAGTCCGGCGGCGGTTCGGTCGAGCCGGTCGGCTCGGCGAGCTCCGCAGAGCAGGGGGTGACGGTCTGATGGAGTCCGCTTCCGTACCCGCGGGCGCGATCGGCGGTCACGCCGACACGCACGCGCACGAGCATCACGGCCCGCCCGAGGCCAACGCCTCCTCGAAGATCGACCGCCAGACGCTCGGCATCCTGCTCTTCATCATCTCCGAGGTGATGCTGTTCGGCGCCTTCTTCGCGTCGTACTTCTTCATCCGCGCGGTTGCCAACGACGGCGGCGCCTGGCCGCCGGAGCCGTTCGAGCTCCCGGTCCTCGTCGCCGCGATCAACACCGCGATCCTCGTCTCCTCGTCGTTCACGATGCACTGGGCGCTCGAGGGGATCCGCCGCAACAACCGCGCGGCGATGAAGGCCGGCCTGGTGCTGACCTGGCTGCTCGGCTCGACCTTCCTCTTCATTCAGATCAACGAGTACATCCACATCGGCTTCAGCGCTCGCGACGGCGCTTTCGGCTCGATCTTCTACGGCCTCACCGGCCTGCACGGCGCCCACGTCTTCGTCGGCCTGCTGCTGCTCACCTTCGCCAACATCCGCGCCTTCCGCGGCCACTTCGGCCCCGCCGCCAAGGATCATCTCGGCGTCGAGGTACCCGGCATCTACTGGCATTTCGTAGATGTCATGTGGATTGTGGTCTTCGCCAGCGTGTATCTCCTCTAACGACCGAGGCCCGGGCATAAGAGAAGCCCGCCCCCTGGAGGAGGGACGGGCTTCGGGTCGTGTGGCGGGCCGCTGGGGTGGGCGACCGCGCCTGTCTCTTGGGGAGAGTCTGGTCAGGCGACCTGCGTCTGGCGCGGGTCCCGCTCGAGCTGGTCGGCGTCGCTCAGGGCCCAGCCGATCCGCTCGACGAGCAGGTGGCTCGCCGTCTCGGTCTCGACGTCGGCGGCGTTGATCCGCTCGCGATGAACCTCGGTCGGGCCCTCCTGGTCGGGCCCGTCGGTGGTGATGATGATCTGCGGCATATTTCTTCTCCTCCTCCTGTTGAACTCCACGGAGGATCAGGCCGAAACCTTAGGATTCGCTAATGCAGGACTAAAAATTGAGTGGATAGGTCGGGAATGCGCTCTGGAATGGGATCGGGCGCCGCGGAGTTCCTGCTAAGTTGCAAAAGACACAAAGCCGGATTCCCGATCCCTGAGGAGGCCCGCGATGCACAGCCCGTTCCGATCAGAGTCGGATGTCTTCAAGGGAGCGTTGATTGTCGTCGGCGGCATCGCCGCGTCGGTCACGATCGGGGCGCTGACCGATGCGAGCTGGGGCGGGATCGCGGCCGGCGTCTTCATCGGCATCGCGATCGGGCTGACGATGCGCGCCGGCCGTGGCTCGCTCCGCGACCGGATCGAGCCCGCGCGCTCACCCGGCGACGGGGCCCACCGGATCATGGTGCTGGCGAATCAGACCGTCGACGGGGCGCCGCTGATCGCGGAGCTCGAAGCCCGCAAGGCCGACCACGTGCGCCTCGAGGTGCTCGTCGTCTCGCCGTCGCTGCCGGCCTCGAGGCTGCAGCTGATCGCCTCCGACACCGACGACGCCCGCCATCAGGCTCAGGAGCGGCTCGAGCGGTCGCTCACAGCCCTCGGGCAGGCCGGGATCGCAGCCACGGGCGTACGTGGGGACGAGGACCCGGTTCAGGCCGCGGCGGACGCTCTGCACGGGTTCCCGGCCGACGAGGTGATCGTCTCGACCCTACCGCCGGGCGTCTCGCGCTGGATCGAGCGTGACGTGGTCGGCGCGCTGCGCGAGCGCGTCCGGGTTCCGGTCGCGCACGTCACCGCCGCGGCCGCGGGCTCGGGCCCCGGTCGGGCGGGCCGGGCGGCCTGAGCGGGCCTGCGAGAATCGGCGTCATGGATGACGCCGAGCAGAAGACCGGGGGTGAAACGGATAGCGACGGCGAGCGGGCGCCCGAGGCACCGAAGCCGTTCCGCAACCCGTTTCGCTCCGAGCAGGACGCCTTCCGCCTGCTCGTCATCATCGGCGTCTCGATCGCGGCGATAGTGATCGCCGCCAAGCTCGGCGGCGCCTGGGTGGGCGTGCCGGTGACGCTGCTCCTGCTCGCGCTGGCCACCCGCGCGACGTTCAAATGGCTCAAGGTCGCGGTCAGCGAGCGCGACCCCGAGCCGGGCGCGGGACCGGGTTCGGTCTAGCGGAGTTCCTGCGGTCGGCTCGCGAGCGGCCGGGCGATCAGCCCTGGCCGCCGCCCTCTTCGCCGCAGCCGAGCTTCTCGCCGGCGCAGGTGGCGAGGAAGTCGACGAGCAGCTTCAGGTCCTCGGGCGCGATCGTCTCGCCGTAGTTCTCGGGCATGATCCCCGCCTCGTAGCCGGGGACGATCGCGGCATTGGGGTCGACGATCGAGGTCTCGATCATCGACGGATCCTGGCTGGGCAGGTCCTGGTCGAGGTTCGGGCCGACCTGGCCGGTCGTCCCTGCGGCGGCAAGGGCGTGACAGTTGCCGCAGCCGTTGTCGGCGAAGACCTGGCCGCCGGGGCCGCCGGGCGCGGTCGGAGGCATGATCCCGGGCACGCCCGCGACGGAGGCGACGTAGGCGGCGACGTCGCGGGCGTCGTCGCCGGTGACGAGGTCGGCGGGCATGTAGGTGGGGTCGTCCGGGTCGGTCGTGCGGGGGTTGGCGATCTGCTGCTCGACGACGCCCTCGATCGTGTCGTTGTCCATGCCGACATCGCGGGAGGCGGCGAAGGCGGCGTCGAGGTCGGGGCCGAGCTCGCCGGCGGAGCCCGCCTCGGCGAGGATGTGGCAGCGACCACACTGTTCGGAGAACAGTGTCCGGCCGTTGTCGAGGTCTGCGTTCTCCTGCGCGTCGCATCCGCTGAGGACGGCGAGGGCGGCGAGGAGGCAGGCGAGGGAGAGAAGCTTTGCTGGGCGGGTCATACGGGCGCGAATCCTATCTGTTGGGGCGGTCGCGGGGGGCCGTGCCACACCCTCCGCCCGGCCATCGGCTAGGGTTGAATCAATCCGCACAAACCGGCCCCGACAGAGGGCCAGGGAGGAATCGAGAACAGAAGCCATGGAAGTTCGGGAAGGGATGTCGCAGGTCGTTCTCACCGTCGGTCCTGGGCACTCGCTGCGCGAGGCCGCACGGATGATGTCCGAGAAGGGGGTTGGCGCCGCCGTCGTCTGCGACGAGGAGGCGCCGGGCCCGCGCGTGATCAGCGAGCGCGACGTGCTCGTCTCGGTCGGCCGCGGAGAGGACCCCGACAGCGAGCGCGTCGGCGCCCACATGTCGGACACGGTGATCACCGCCGCACCGGACTGGAGCCTCGAGCGGGCGGCCTCGGAGATGGCTCACCGCAAGATCCGCCACCTGGTGATCGTCGAGAACGGCGAGCTCGCCGGAGTCCTCTCGATGCGCGACATCATGCGCGTCTGGATCTCTGACGGCGCCACCTCGGCGATGACCCCGGGCTAGAGGCGCTCTGCGCCGGCCTCGGCCGGTTCCAGTCACGGGTTCGAGCGACGGGGCGGGCGCCCGTCAGACGGCGTCTGAGCGCGTCTCAGCGGCTCAGCGCGCGCGGCGGATCGGCTCCGCGGGGAGCACGGCGGTGCCGAGCTCCTGCTCGCGGCGCATGCGCGCAATCTCGTCGTCGCTGCGGCGCCACCAGGAGACGAGGCCGACGAGCACGATGACGAGGCCGATCACACCCCACCACCAGGCGGTGAAGACCGATGCGATCGCCACAGCGAGGCCGACGGCGATCAGCGCCGGCGCCCAGGAGTCGCTCGGGAGGTAGATCAGCTCAGTCGGCTCGGGAACCTTGTCGCTCATCGCCGGAACTCAGCTCTCAGCCGACGTAGAGGATCGAGACGTAGAAGCCGAGCGCGAACACGAAGACCGCGAGGGCTGCGAGCCACAGGCCCGACTTGATGCTGGTGTTTGCGCGGATCCGGTCCATGCGGGCGGGATCATATAGCGATGAGCCGATCGACTGCCATGGCAGCGAACAGCAGCGCCAGGTAGGCGAGCGAGCTCAGGTACAGCCGCAGGGCGGCGGGCTTGGAGGCGTCGCCCTGGAGCCTGATCGCGAGGACCAGGAAGATGCCGCCGAGGAGGAGCGCTGAGGCGAGGTAGACGCCGCCGAGCATCCCGGTCACGAACGGCAGGATCGTGAAGGCGACGAGGATCGCGGCGTAGATCAGGATCGCGTGGCGGGTCGCAACCTCGCCCTTGACGACCGGCAGCATCGGCACGCCGGTACGGGCGTAGTCGTCGCGGATCATCAGCGCCAGCGCCCAGAAGTGGGGCGGGGTCCAGAGGAAGATGATCCCGAAGGGATAGAAGGCCTCGGGCACGAGAGATCCGGTCGCCGCGGCCCAGCCGACCAGCGGCGGCACGGCGCCGGCGGCGCCGCCGATGACGATGTTCTGCGGCGTCCGCGGCTTCAGCCAGGCGGTGTAGACGAACACGTAGCCGAGCAGCCCGGCCATCGCCAGGGCTGCGGCGAGCAGGTTGACCGTGACCGTGAGCTGGACGAAGGCGAGAACGCCGAGCACGATCCCGAAGATCAGCCCGTGGACCGGTTCGATCCGGCCGGCGACGAGCGGCCGGGTCGCGGTGCGGCTCATGCGGGCGTCGATCTTGCGATCGATGAAGTGGTTGATCGCGCCGGCGCCGCCCGAGGCGAGGTAGCCGCCGAGGCAGGTCCAGAGCACCGTCGAGAGCGCCAGGCCCTGCGGCTTGGCGACGATCATCGTCATCACCGTCGTCCACAGCAGCAGCGAGATGATCCGCGGTTTCGTCAGCGCGAAGTAGTCGCGGGCGGTGCCGAGCAGGCCGCGCTCACCGGCCTCGGCCTCGGGCGCCTCTACTGCAGCATCTTCAGTCGTCGCGGGCGCCTCGGCCTCCGGGTCGCGACCGCGCAGGGCGCGCTCGGAAGGCGTGCCCACAGGGGGAGACGTGCTGCGGTGTGCGATGCCGGCGGATTCCATGACGATCAGTGCTGCCCTCGGTGAGATCGGAGGGCGGCGGCGCCGTTGTCATCGCCGGCCGGCCTCGCGACCCCCGGGGACGCAAACATCCCGGTCAGGCTACCGGGCCGCCGCTCTCGCCGTCCGTGTCGGCCCCCTCCGGGGCCGCCTCGTCGGCGGGGGCGTCGGTCGGCTGCTCGGGGCCCGCCTCGGGCTCGCTCGAGGTGCTCGGCTCCGGCTCGCTCGGTGCGGCGGCTGCCTCGGAATCCTGCGGTGCCTCGGCGGCGGCGGTGACGCCGACCGGCTCCGGCTTGCCCACGGCCTCCGAGCTCGCGGCGTCGGGAAGCACGAGCGTGGTGGCGCGGCGGCGGACTGCCTCGCGGATGTCCCGGAGCGGCTCGTTGCTGCGCACGTCGGGAACGAGGTCGAAGTTGTGGATCGGGGGCGGCGAGGGCGCGAACCACTCGAGCGTGTTGCCGGTCCAGGCGTCGGGTCCCGCCGGCGTGCCGTTGTTGTAGCTGGCGGCGGCGTTGATCAGCGTCAGGATGATCCCGAGCGCGAGCACGAAGGAGCCGATCGAGGCGAGCAGGTTCAGGGTCGACATGCCGGTGTCGGAGAAGTACTTGTAGACGTCGACCGGCATGCCCTCGAGCCCGGCCAACTGCGCCGGCACGATCATCAGCAGGGAGCCGACGATGAGCAGCCCGAACGAGCCGCGGGCGAGGCTCTCGCCCATGTAGCGGCCGCTCAGCTTCGGGAACCAGTAGTAGAGGGCCGCGAAGCCGCCGAGCAGGCCGGCTCCGATCAGCGCGAAGTGCGTATCGCCCCAGGAGACCTGGGTGTTGGCGACCTGCCAGGAGACGGGGATCACCGACTGGGCGAGCTCGCCGGCGAGGCCGATCACGAGCAGCACCGCGGCACCGAGCGCGAACTTCAGCGGCGGCTTCATCCGCACTCCGGATTCGCCGCCTCGCAGGGTCCCGATCCAGTTGTAGATGATCAGCCCAGCGGGGATCATCGCTGCGACGGCGCAGAACATCGCGAAGTAGAGGAAGCCGATGCGGATCGGCGCTGAATACATGTTCTGCATCCAGGCGAGCACGGCGAGCACCGAGAAGACGGCCATCGAGCCGGCGATCGTGCGGTGGCCGAAGTGCGGCTGGCGCGAGAAGGTCGAGAAGATCTCGGAGACGACGCCGAAGCCGGCGGTGACGATGATCGCGTAGACACCGGTGAAGAAGATCCAGGCGAGGTGCTGGTAGAGCAGCGGCGCGCCCGACTCACCGGCCTCGAAGAAGACGCCGTCGAAGTTGCGGTCGATCAGCAGCATCGTCACCGCGGCCGCCATCAGCGGCGCGATCACCATCATCGTCCACGAGATCACGGCGGCGGCGTAGGAGAAGAGCGGCACGCGGCGCCAGTACATGCCCGGCGCCCGGTCGCGGCGGATCGTCGTGATCATGTTGATCGCGAAGGCGATCATCGAGAGGCAGAGGAGCCCGACCCCGGCGGCCCAGGCGTCGACGCCGTTGTTCGGGGTGAACAGCGTCTCCGAGAGCGGCGGCAGGGCTGCGGTGCCGGCCTCCGAGGGGAGGTAGAGGAAGCTCGCGTAGATCGTCACCGCACCGACCAGGTAGAACCAGAACGAGAGTGCGGCGACGCGCGGCAGCGCGACGTTGCGGGCGCCGATCTGCAGCGGCACGATGTGGGTCATCAGGCCCATGAACAGCGGTACCGCAAAGAGCAGCACGGCGCTGACGCCGTAGATGCTGAGCAGCCGGTCGAAGATCTGCGGCCGCATGAAGTCGTTCTCGGGGATGATCAGCTGGATCCGCATCATCACCAGCATCGTCACCGTGGCGGCGAGGAAGATCAGCGCGGTTGCAATGAACATCCGGCCGACGGTTTTGTGGTCGGCCGAGGTGATGTTCGCGGTCCAGCCGGGACGCTGGGTCGGCAGCGACTCGGTCACGACCTCGGGCCGGGCGGCTCCGGTGTAGACGGGCGGGGTCATCCCTGTGGCGCTCCTTCGGTGGGGGCGGCTGAGTCGGAGCCGGCGGCGCCCTCGGCCGCGGCGCCGGCCTCCTCGGCTGCCGCGGCGTCACCGGCGGCCGGCTCGCCCTCGAGCTGGACGGCGAGCGTGTCGCCCTCCGCCACGCGTTCCGCGATCGCTTCCTGGGCGTCCTGGATGTCAGCAGCCTGCTGCTCGAGCCAGGCCTCGTACTCAGTCGGCTCGAGCACTGTCACCTGAGCGCGCATCTGCGCATAGGCGGGGCCGGAGAAAGCGGTGGACTGGCCCTCGAAGACGCCGGTCTCGTCGGCCTTGAACCAGGTCTGGTTGCTCTGGCCGGGGACCGCGTCGAACATGCCGCCGAGCGCGGGGACCCACCAGCGGTGGAGCACGTCGGTCGACTCGACGTCGAGGATCACCTCGGTGTCGACGGGGACGACCAGGTCGTAGTAGCTGAAGGTCCCGTCCGGGTATTCGTAGCGCCACATCCACTGCTGGCCGGAGACGTTGATCTCGAGCGGCTGGCTGTCGGCCGGCAGGTCGAGGTCCTTCTGGGCGGTGGTGAGGCCGTCGGCGCCGGTCGGGTCGACCTCGCGGGCGGACTCGGTGACGACGATGCCGAAGATGAAGACGACGAGGGCGAGGGCGCCGATCGCGACTCCGATCCGCCTCTGGGCGGCGTTGGTGCCGCGGGTCCGGCGGACGGCTGCCTCGCCGGCCTCGACCTCGGTCCGTCGTCCACGGCCGCGAGCGGCCGCGATCAGGCCGACGATCGCGGCGAGGCCGAGCAGCGTCGTCAGCACGACCATCACGATGTAGGCGAGCTGCGAGTCCTCGGCGTTCGGGGAGGCAGGTGACTCGGGCATCAGCGCCGCGAATGCCGCCGAGGGCATCAGGGCAAGGGCAAACGTCGCCGCGGCGGCGCTTGCAAGAGCGAGAGTTCGACGAGAGCCCTTCAAGGCGGGCGCCATTCTATGCGCCTGCAGCGGCAGATGTGCGCACGTCCGGCGAGGTCGCTTGCGAGCGCGGTCGGGAAGCCCGGTCCGGGGCGACGCCGGATCTATACTCGCCGCGCCTTGAGACCGGCTTCGCTGCAGCGCAAACGGACTTCGGCCGGCCTTCGGGTTGGCGTGCGCGCCGCCGGTGTGGCGATGATCGCGGCCTCGGTGGCGATCCCGTTGCTGCGCAAGCGCTTGCGCGTGCCGGCGCCGGTCACGGTTGCGGCCGCGGCGGCGGGGCCGGTGGGGACGGCGGTGCTCTTCCCGCGGACGAAGACGCGCGACGCGGCCCTCTTCCTGCAGCAGATGTGGGCGTTCACGATGGTCCACGAGATCCCCTACGACGATCCGGAGGCACTGCGGCGGCGACTCAAGGTCCGCTACCCGATCGTCGTCGACCGGATCATCGGCGGCGGCAAGCTGCCCAACGCGCGCCTGCAGAAGTGGTTCGCGCGGGAGGACGGCCCGACCCACTTCGATCGCTTCCTCTCGTTCGCGCACTGGGCCTGGTTCCTCGAGCCGCACGCGTCGCTGCTCTTCATCCTCACCCGCGACAACCCGAAGTTCGCGCGGGCCGCGCGGCAGATGGCGGCCGCCTACGACCTCGGCTGCGTCGGCTACTTCGCGGTTCCTACGGCGCCCCCGTGGTGGGCGGCCGAGAACGGCTACACCGGTGACGAGAAGGTCGCGCGGTTGATGGAGAGAGTCGGCCAGGATGTCTGGGGCCCGGTCTGGCCCCACCTCTACAAGGCGGCCGGGGGCAACCCGTGGGCGGCGATGCCCTCGCTCCACTTCGGCGCCTCGGTGCTTGCCGCGATCCTGCTCTCGGAGTCGAGCCGGACCGCGGGGGCGGTGGGCTGGGCCTATGCCGGGGTGCTCGGCGTCGCGCTCGTCCACCTCGGAGAGCACTACGTGCTCGACCTGCTCGCCGGCCTCGCTCTGGTCGGGATCGTCCGCAAGGGCGAGCCGCTCGTCGAGCCCTTCGCCCTGGCGCTCAGCGACGGCATCCAGCGGCTCGAGCGCGTCGCCAACGCCTGAGCGGCCGCTGCTCGGCCGGAACCTCCGGCTATCTGCCCGCCGGACCGGCCACACCCGTCGTTACTCTGCCCTCGATGCGGATGCTGGGAGGTACCGATTGAGCTCCGCCTCGTCTGAGAGCCAGACGGATCCAATCGAGCCGGACGAGCCGCAGATGCCGGCCGATCCGGACGCCGAGGAGGAAGAGGGCTACGGCGACGAGCCGTCCTTCTTCGACGACCCCGGGCAGCTGCTCAAGACCGGCGTCATCGTGCTCGTTCTCGTCGCCGCGATCTACATCGCGGTTCCGAAGATCGCCGGCCTCGACGACGCGATCGAGCAACTCGGCCAGGCGAGCCGCTGGTGGATCGGCGTCGCGGTGTTGGCGACGATCGCCTCCTTCGGCGCCTACGTCGCCCTCTTCCGCGGAGTCGTCGGTCACAAGACCGTGCGGCTCGACTGGCGCGAGAGCTACCAGATCACGATGGCCGGGCTGGCTGCGACGAGGCTGTTCAGCGCCGGCGGCGCCGGCGGCATCCTGCTCACCTACTGGGCCCTGCTCAAGGCCGGGATGCGGCGGGCCGAGTCGGCGGAGCGGATGGTCGCCTTCCTCGTGATCCTCTATGCGGTCTACGTCGCGGCGGTGATCATCTTCGGCATCCTGCTCCGCGTCGGCGTGCTGCCCGGCGACGGGCCCGTCTCGGTCACGATCGTGCCGGCGGCGATCGCGGGTGTCGTCGCGCTCGCCGTCGTGCTGATCGCGAAGGTGCCCGGGGACCTGCAGCGCCGGCTCGATAGCAAGACCGGCGACGGCCGGGTGGCACGGCTGATGACGAAGCTCGCGGCGCTGCCGGCGACGCTCGCCGTCGGCATCCGCACGGCCTGGGAATACGCTCGCCACCCGCGCCGCGGCTGGGTCGCGATCTTCGGCGCCGCCGGCTTCTGGGCGGCGAACATCATGATCCTCTGGTCGAGCTTCAAGTCGCTCGGCGTCGCGGTCCCGCTCGGCGAGATCGTCGTCGGCTTCTTCGTCGGCATGGTCGCCAACCTGGCGCCGGCGCCGGCTGGGGTCGGCGCCGTCGACGGCGGCCTGATCGGCGTCTTCGCGATCTTCGGCTATCCGCTCGAGACGGTGATCGCCGCCGTCCTCATCTACAGGCTGCTTGCCTTCTACCTGCCGGTGCCGCCGGGTATCGTCGCTTTCTTCCAGCTGCGACGCACCGTTGCCCGCTGGGAGGCCGAGCGCGCTGGAAAGGCACCGGGGAGGCCTCCGACCGAGCGCGTCGAGGCAACCACAGGCTAGTCCCGCGGCTCGAGGCCGGGCGCTTTGCACAACATCACTTCATAAAGTAAAGTATTAGACCGAACCTGCGATTGGAACGAGGAAACCACCATGAGCGACCAGAACAAGCTCGAAAACCTGATCATCATCGGTGGGGCCTGCGCCGGATACACGGCCGCCACCTACGCCTCGCGCGCCAACCTCGATCCGCTCGTGATCGAGGGCTTCCAGTGGGGCGGCCAGCTTCAGAACACGACCGAGGTCGAGAACTACCCCGGCTTTCCCGAGGGGATCATGGGGCCGGAGCTGATGATGAGCTTCCGCGCCCAGGCCGAGCGTTTCGGCACCCGCTTCATCACCGATGACGCGACCAGGGTCGAGCTCAGCGACGGCGGTGTCCAGCGCGTCTGGGTCGGCGACGACGAGTACCGGGCCAAGGCCGTGATCCTGGCGATGGGCGCCCAGCCCCGCCGGATCGGGCTCCCGGGCGAGATCGAGCTCGGTGGCCGCGGCGTCTCGACCTGCGGCGTCTGCGACGGTGCTTTCTTCAAGGACCAGGACGTGATCGTGGTCGGCGGCGGCGACTCGGCGATGGAGGACGCGATGTTCGTTGCCAAGTACGCCCGCAAGCTGACGGTGGTCCACCGCCGCGACGAGTTCCGCGCCTCGAAGATCATGGTCGAGCGCGCTGCCGCGGTCCCGAACATCGAGTTCAAGACCCCGTTCGCGCCGGAGGAGTTCGTCGCCGGCGACGGCGGCAAACTCGAGAAGGTCCGCCTGGTCAACACGGAGACGGGCGAGAAGGAGGAGATCGAGGCCGGCGGCGCCTTCGTCGCGATCGGCCACATCCCCGGCTCGCAGCTCGTCACCGGGCAGATCGACCTGCACGACAACGACTACGTCAAGACCCTCGAGCCCTCGACCAGGACGAACCTGGCCGGCGTATTCGCGGTCGGTGACCTCGTTGACTTCACCTACCGGCAGGCCGTCACCGCGGCCGGGTCGGGCTGCCGCGGCGCCCTTGACGCCGAGTGGTACCTGCGCGACACCCCTCCGACCGACGAGCAGGCCGAGGTCGGCGCCGAGAGCGCCGCCGAGGCCGCAATCGCCGACGTCTAAGCCGGCGGCGAGACCCGCCCGCGTGTGAGCGGAGTGGGGTGGGGCCGTCCGAGGGCAGGGGCGGCTGTGGCCATCCGAGGGTGGGCTTCGAGAGCTCAGGCCGGGTATTGGCAGTGAGGGTGAGGTGGAAAGGGCTGCCGGCCGCGCCGAGGCGGGGCCGGAGCGTCCTTTGTCACCTGGGGTGCGTGGGCGTCACGGTCTCGTAGCTGTTTCGAAAGACGCTTTCGCGAGGGATGCATTGACCGCGATATGTGTGGTCAATCGATATCTCGTCCCGGTCTCACCGGGAATCCACCCCGAAACGGCAACGAGACACGCGCGCCGTGTGACCAACCACAGACCGCACCCCTTCCCTCGATGCAATCTCATGCCGGTCTGAGCCCTGCAGCCACAAACCGAAACAACACGCGCCCTCGACCACGCCGAGACTCGCACCGCGCCGTCCGCGATGCCGCGCCCAATTCCACGGGCAGGCCGTACTGTCGTGACGGGTACGCGCGGCTAGCCTGAACCCGGTGAAGCAGCGGGACTGGACACTGCTTTTGATCCTGGCTGCGCTTTGGGGAGCGAGCTATCTGTTCATCAAGATCGGCCTGCGGGAGATGTCGCCGCCGGTGATCGCCTTTGGGCGGGTCGCCTTCGGGGCCCTGGTCCTCGCTCCGTTGGCATGGCGACGGGGTGCATTCGCCGGTATCGGTGCGGTCTGGCCGCTTCTGATCCTGGTCGCGCTCGTCCAGGTCGCGGGCCCGTTCCTGCTGATCGCCGAGGGTGAGGAGCACGTCGACTCGGCGCTGGCCGGGATCCTCGTCGCATCGGTGCCGATCTTCACCGCGCTGCTGGCGATCTTCTACGACCCGGAGGATCGCTCGGAGGGGCTCCGGGGCGTTGGCGTCGTCGTCGGGATCGTCGGCGTCGGGCTGCTCCTCGGGCTCGACCTCGAGGGCGGCGATGCGATCTGGGGCGGGCTGATGATCCTGCTCGCCAGCCTCGGATACGCGGTCGGCGCCCTGCTCGTCAAGAAGCGCCTCGGAGGGGTCCAGCCGCTGGGGATCGCCGCATCGGTCCTCGTCATCGCCGTCGTGCTCTCGGCTCCGGCCGCGATCGCCACGGCACCGGACTCGGTTCCAGGGCTGGGACCGCTGGCCGCCGTCGCCGGGCTCGGCATCCTCGGCACCGGCATCGCCTTCGCGATCTTCTATGGGCTGATCGCCCGCGCCGGACCCTCGCGGACGTTCGTCGTCACCTACCTCGCGCCCGGCTTCGCGGTCGTCTACGGGGCGGTCTTCCTCGACGAGTCGATCGCTGTGGCCACCGTTGCCGGTCTCGTTCTGATTCTCGCCGGCTCCTACCTGGCGGCCGAGGGGCGCCTGCCCGGGCGCCGGCGTCCGCAGGATCCGGAGGAGCTGCCCGACGCCGATCCGGTCGCCGGCGGGCTCGATCCCCGGCCTTTCAGCGACCCTTGAAGTCCGGCCGGCGCCCCTCGATCAGGGCCTCGGCGCCCTCGATCCGGTCCTCGGTCGCCATCGCCTCGGCCAGCAGCTTCCGCTCGGTCTCGAGCCCCTCGTCGAGGAGCTCGCGCTCGGCAGCGAGGATCGCCTGCTTGGCGAGCCGCGTTGCGACCGGCGCCCGCGTTGCGACTTCGTGCGCGAGGTCGAAGGCCCCGGTCCGCCAGTCGCTGCGGCGGGTGACGAGGTTGACGAGACCCCAGTCGAAGGCTTGCTCGACGCTGAAGCGACGGCCCGTGAGGATCATCTCCATCGCCCGCTGCTTGCCGATCGCCCGCGTCAGTCGCTGGGTGGCGCCGCCGCCGGGGATCACGCCGACCGTGATCTCGGGTAGGCCGAACTGGGTCTGCTCGGCCGCGACGAGCATGTCGCAGGCGAGAGCGAGCTCGCAGCCGCTTCCCAGCGCCCAGCCCGAGGCGGCGGCGACGGTCGGTTTGCGGATCGCCGCCAGCCGCGGCCAGAACTCGGCCGCGGCGGCCTGCGCGGCCGCGGAGCGGGCCGGGTCGGCGAGCGTCCGCGGATCGGCGCCGGAGGCGAAGACGTCATCGCTGCCGGCGATCAGCAGGCAGTTCGCCGCGGGCTCGGCGTCGAGCTGCTCGAGTGCCGAGGCGAGGGCGGGCATCAGCTCGGGCCCGAGCGCGTTGCGCATCGCCGGGTCGTTGAGCGTGACCGCCCCGATCCCGTGCTCGACGGAGGTGAGGATCGCGTCGCTCATCGCTCAGCGAGCCTCTTCCGGCGCGAACGGGAGGATCGCGTCGACGCCGGTCGCGGCGCGGCCGATGATCAGTTTCTGGATCTGCGAGGTCCCCTCGTAGAGGCGGGTGACGCGGGCGTCGCGCAGGTACCGCTCCACTGGGTGGTCGTCTACGTAGCCGGCGCCGCCATGGACCTGGATCGCGGCGTCGGCGCACTCGCTGGCCGACTCGGTCGCGAACAGCTTCGCGATCGAGGTCTCGGTCGTGTTCGGCTTGCCCGCGTCCTTCATCATCCCAGCCCGGAAGACGAGCATTCGCGCCGCATCCCGCTTGACGATCATCTCCGCGATCATCGCCTGCACGAGCTGGAAGCGGGCCAGCGGGACGCCGAACTGCTGCCGCTCCTTCGCATAGGCGACTGAAGCGTCGACGCAGCCGGTGCAGATCCCGACGCAGCCGGCGGCGACCGAGTAACGGCCGTTGTCGAGCGCCGACATCGCGATCTTGAAGCCCTCGCCGGGCTCGCCCATCAGCGCCTCGTCGCCGACCTCGACGTCGTCGAGTGCGAGCGAGGCAGTGTCGGAGGAGCGCAGTCCGAGCTTGCCGTGGATCTCCTGGGATGAGAAGCCCGGGGTATCGGTGGGGACGAGGAAGCAGGCGAGGCCGCGGTGCTTGGCCTCGGGGTCGGCCTGGGCGAAGACGAGCGCCACCTCGGCATGGTTGCCGAGCGAGATCCACATCTTCTGGCCGTTGATGCGCCAGCCGGAGTCAGTGCGCTCGGCCCGGGTCCGGAGGTTGGCCGCGTCTGAGCCGGTGTCGGGCTCGGTCAGGCCAAAGCAGCCGAACGACTCGCCCGCGCAGAGCTTCGGCAGCCAACGGCGCTTCTGCTCCTCCGACCCCCAGCGCTCGATCGAGCCGGCGACGAGCGAGGTCTGGACCGAGACGACCGTGCGGGCGGCGCTCGAGGCACGCTCGATCTGCTCGAGCACGAGCGCGTAGGAGACGTAGTCGAGGCCGCGGCCGCCGTACTGCTCGGCCGCGGTCGCGCCGAGGTAGCCGATCTCGCCGAGCTTGCGGGCGAGCTCGAGGTCGAAGCGGCCGGCGCGATCGAACTCGCGCACGCGCGGCGCGATCCACTCGTCCGCGAACTCGCGGGCGGTCTCGGAGATCAGCCGCTGCTCGTCGCTGAGCTCGAGGTCCATCGGCGTTCCGGCCTAGACCCCGGCCGCGCGCTCGAGCTCGACCGCGGTCGCGAGCGCGTCTGCGGCGGCGATCGCGAAGGCGCCGCCGCGCGGCTCGGGCAGGGCGACGCCGTCGATCGACGCGATCGGCTGGACCTCGCGCGTGGTCGAGGCGAGGAACGCCTCGCTGGCGCCGCGCAGCTCGTCGGCGTCGTAGCGGCCCTCCTCGGGCGCGAGTGCCTCGACCAGGACCCGGCGGGTGATCGAGTCGAGGATGCCCGTCTCCAGCTCGGGAGTGCGGAGGGCGCCGTCGGCTCCGGCCCAGAGGACGGACGAGGTCGGCGCCTCCAGGACGATGCCGTCGCGGTCGATGTAGACGGCCTCGTCGGCGCCCTTCGAGCGGGCGACGCGGGTCGCGTGCATGTTCGCCGCGTAAGAGATCGACTTGACTCCGGCGAGGATCTCGCTCGGGCTCAGTTGCACGAGCGCGACATCGACCTCGGCGTCCCACACGGGCAGCTGCTCGGCGATCAGGATCCTGCGGCCGCCACGGGTGACGACGATTCGCAGCATCGATTCGGACGGGCCGTCGAGGCTCTCGAGCAGGCCCGCGATCTCCTCGCGCAGCGCCTCGAGATCGAAGTCGAGGTGGATCGCCGCAGCGGAGACGCCGAGCCGCTCCAGGTGCTCGCCGAGCCGGAAGGGATGGCTGCCGTAGAGCTTGATCGCCTCGAAGGCGCCGTCGCCGCGGAGCAGCCCGTCGTCGAGGACGGAGATCGTCGCCTCGCCCGGGGCGAGGATCTCCCCATCGATGCTGATCGTGATCGCCTCAGCCACGACCCGCAAGCTACCGGAGGGAGGGGAGGATCAGGCGCGGGCCGGTGGGGCTAAGGTGGCCGCATGGAGTTCGTGCTCGTCACCGGCGGGATGGTCCTCTTCATCATCGGCGTGCTCGTGCTGCTCGGTCGCGCCTACCCGGGCAGCGGCGCCGATCTGCTCGACTGGAAGCCGACCCGGGACTACGAGACCGAGGTCCAACTCGAGCAGGACGACATCTCCCAGATGCTCGCCGCCCAGAACGAGTACCGGCGCCGGCGTGGCGCCGCCGAGCTGACCGAGCTCGACGCCGAGCGGATGGCGGCAGAGGACAATCGGGCCCGCAACGGCGCGCGCTCGATGGATCCGGCCGACGTCGCCGAGCTCGAGAGCGATCTCCGGGATCGCGAGCCGGACAAGGGCGACTGAGCCACCGATGGCGCGGGCGATGCTGGTCGGCTGCGGCTGCTGTGCGCGCGGCGCCGGGACGACACTGGCCGGCCGCGGCTGGGCCGTCCGGGGAACGAGCCGCAGCGCGGCGGGCCGCGGCGAGATCGAGGCCGCCGGCCTCGAGGCGGCGGAGGCGGATCCGGACCTGGTCGGCTCAGTCGTCGAGCTGCTCGGCGATGTCACCGTGCTCGGCTGGATGCTTGGCGCGGTCCCGGGCGAGCGTGGCGCCGAGCTCAACGGCCCGCGGCTCGAGAGCCTGCTCGCGAAGGTCGTCGACACGCCGGTCCGCGGCTTCGTCTTCGAGGCGCCGGCCGACGGCACCGGCCGCGACGCGGTCGAGGATGCGATCGAGCGCTGGCGGTTGCCGGCGGAGATCCTCAGCTGCGATCGCTCCGATCCGACTGCCTGGGCGGAGAGCGTCGCCGCGGCGGTCGAGCGCTCGGTCGGCCTCGGCTAGAGCCGGCCGCCGGCCTCAGCCGCCGCTGACCGAGTCCGATTCCTCGGCCGGCACGGCCTTGCCGATCTCGTTCTCGGGAATCGTGTCCTGGGGGCCGTTGCGCGGGAAGTCGATGTCGCGGGGCGCCTCCTGGGAGGCGTTCGCTGCCGTCCATGGCGCCGTGTCCTCGAGCGGGATCTCCTTGTTGTCGATCCCGTTGACCACGGTCAGGAACCCGATCGCCAGCGCGACGACGACGGCGAGGAAGATGCCGTAGACGGTCAGCTGCTTCTTGGCCGAGGCGCCGTACTGCTGACCGATGACCGGACGCCGCTTGTCCATCCCCATCGAGTCGAGATCGCTCGGCGCCGTCTTCGAGCCGGCGCCCGGGTACGGGCGCTCCTGCGACGGCGCGTGCTCGCCGCCGGTCTCCTCCTCGCGGGACTCCTCCATGAGGACACGGTAGCCCGAGGTCAGCGGGAATTCCAGTGACAACCGGCGCTGCCGGCGCCGCCTATCGATCGTCGCCGCCGAGACGCTCGAAGAAGACCTGCAGCATCCGCGCCGTGGCGCCCCAGATGAAGGTCTCGCCGACCGCGTAGGTCGGCGTCCGGAAGGGGACTCCCCGCCGGATCAGGCGCCGCATCCCGTAGCCCTCGCGAAGCTCGTCGAGGCCGATCTCGATCACGCGCTCGACCTCGGTCGGCTGCAGGGCGTGCTCGAGCCCGGCCGGCACGAGCCCGACGACCGGCAGCACCCGGTAGCTGGTGACGACGGTGGAGATCGGCTGCAGCGCGCCGAGCACCTCGACCGCTGAGGGGTCGAGCCCGATCTCCTCGTGCGCTTCACGCAGCGCCGTATCGGTCAGGTGCTCGCCCGGCTCGGAGCGGCCGCCCGGGAATGAGATCTCGCCGGCGTGGCGGCGCAGGTCGTGGCGACGCTCGGTGAAGATCAGGCCGGGGGAGTGGGGCCATCCGTACAGCGGCAGCAGCACGGCCGCCTCCTTGCTGCCGTGGGTGTCGATCGCGAGCGCGACTTCGGGGTCGAGCAGGCGCGAGCGCAGCGAAATGGCGTCTGGCCCCTCCGTCGCGCTCAGATGATCACCTGGACGGTGCCGCCGTCGACGCTCCACGCTGCGCCCGAGACGTACGAGGCGGCGGGGGAGCAGAGGAAGCAGATCACCGAGGCGATCTCCTCGACCTCGGCGAGCCTGCCGATCGGCCGCTTGCCTCCGACCTCGGCGAGCGCCTGCTCGCGGGTCTCGCTACGGCCGGTTGCAATCGTCTGATCGAGCAGGCCGCCCTCTTCCATCCACATCTCGCTCTTGACCGGGCCCGGGCAGACGGCGTTGACCGCGACGCCCTCGGGCGCCCAGCGGTCGGCGTAGAGCCGCGAGAGCGAGAGCTGCGCCGCCTTCGCGACCGAGTACTCCGGCATCGACGCCGTCGGCCGCTTGCCGGCGGTCGAGGCGACGTTGACGACCCGCCCCCAGCGTCGCTCGGCCATCCCCGGCACGGTCGCGTCCATCAGCCGCTTCGGCGCCATCACGTTGAGCTCGAAGGCGTCGCGCCACTCGGCGTCGGGGACCTCCTCGATCTTCCGCAGCCGCGAGGCGCCCGCGTTGTTGACGAGGACGTCGACCGGCCCGCCGAGGTCGGCGGCGGCGGCGAGCAGCCGTTCGGGTGCGTCGGCCACGGTGACGTCGGTGGCGAACGCCGCCGCGACGCCGGAGCCGGCGTCGCGGGCGGCTGCGAGGGCTTCGTCGAGATCGTCGGCACCGCGGGCGACGAGCAGGACGGCGGCGCCGCGGGCAGCGAGATCGACGGAGACGGCGCGGCCGATGCCGCGGCTCGCGCCGGTGACGACGGCGACGCGGCCGGCAAGCTCGCCGGCCGGGCTCACGTGGCGGTGCTCCCGGCCCGGATCGAGATCGGCTGCGGGGTTGCGAGCGCCTTGTGCACCGGGCACTTGCCGGCGATCTTCAGCAGCCGTTCGCGCTGGTCGGCGTCGAGGCCCTCCGGAAGCTCGATCACGACCTCGTAGGTGCGGGTGCCCTTACTCAGCTCGCCGTCGGCGATCACCGCGACCGAGAGCCCGTCGAGATCCCATCCCTTGCGCTCGGCGTACATCTCCATCGTCACCGCCGTGCACGAGGCCAGCGCCGCGTTGAGCAGGTTCTGGGGTGAGGGCCCGGCGTCGGCGCCGCCCTTGTCGGCCGGCTCGTCGACGACGAGGGCGTGGTCGCCGGCGACGACGTCGTGGCGATAGCCCTCCACGCGGGTCGCGAGCGCGGCGTGAACGGGCTCGGCCATCAGCCGCGGCCCTCGAACAGCTCAGGCTCGGGGACGTCCGCGAAGCGGGCCATCGCCCAGACGAGGTCGGCGGCACGGTTGACGTAGCCGGTCAGGTTCTCGGCGGCGGGCTCGCCGGCACCGGCGAGGGCGGCGACACGGCGCTCCGCCCGGCGCAAGGTCGCGCGGGCGAGATCGAGCTGGGCGGAGAGGCGCGTCCCGCCGGGGATCACGAACTTGGGCGGCAGGTCGACGCGGTCCATGTAGCGGTCGATCGCCTCCTCCATCCAGCCGATCATCTCGGCGGTGACTCGGCTGATGCCGTCCTCGAGCCGGTCGGAGGACTCGGGCGCCGTCGCCAGCTCGGCCCCGGCGACGAACAGCTCGTTCTGGAGCCGCAAGACGTCGGCCGCGATCTCGGGGCCGCGCTCGCTGTCCTCGGAGCAGAGCGAGCGAGCGACGCCGAGCGCCGAGCCCGCCTCGTCGATCGCGCCGTAGGCCTCGATCCGCACGTCCGCCTTGGAGCGGCGGCCGCCGTACCAGAGGCCGGTGGTGCCGTCGTCTCCCTTGCGGGTGTAGATCTTCATCGCCGGACGTCGCCGGCGTCTGTGAGCGGGTTGAAGACGAGCCCGGTGAGCAGCTTCGGGAAGAAGAAGGTGGACTTGGGCGGCATCGTCTCGCCGGCCGCGGCGACGTCGCGCACCTGCTGGACGGGCGTGGGGCGGAGCAGGAAGCCCGCGTCGCACTCGCCGGCCTCGATCCGACGCACCGCCTCGGCCGTGTCGGAACAGTAGGAGAGACCCTTCTTGGCGGCGATGTCGTCGGTGCTCATGCCGAGCGCCTTGCGCAGGATCAGCGCCTCGAGGGCGGCGGCATCGAGTCGGCGGTAGGCCTCGCTGAAGCCTTCGAGCTCGGCGTCGAGCGCGGCCGTGTCGCGGAGCACGAGGTGGCACGGCTTGCCGTGGTGCGAGTCCATGTAGCCGAAGGCGACGGCACCCGCGTCGGCGCTCGGGACGATCCTCTCGGGGTCCGACGACGGCGCCTCCGTGACCTCGAAAAGCGACATCAGCGTGTCGCGGATCGCCTCCTGCTTGGGTGTGTCGAGGTCGTGCAGGAGCCGGTGCGTGGCGAACACGCTCAGGCCCGGATCCTCGAGCGAGACGAGCGCCGCGAGCGTGTACCGGTGCGGCCCCTCGCCGCCGATCTCATCGCCGTAGGTGCGCGCCGTCTCGTAGCGATGGTGACCGTCGGCGATCAGCAGCTCCGAGGGGTCGAGCGTCGCCGCGATCGCCTCGTGGACGGCCGGGTCGGCGATCGGCCAGACCCGGTGGGTCGTGCCGTCGGCGTCGGTCGTCTCCGCCCAGGGTGCGGCGGAGGCGGCGTCGGCGAGGTGGGACCAGGCGTCGCCCTCGTGGAGGATGAAAATCGGGGACATGCTGTGGCCGGTGGCACGGGTGAGACGAAGCCGGTCCTCCTTCGGGCCGGGCTGGGTGCGCTCGTGCGGGCGTACGAGTCCGGGGCCGTAGTCGGTGACCCGGATCCGAGCGAGGAACCCGCGACGGGTGCGGCGCTCGCCGTCGGGGCCCGTGTAGTCCTGCTCGTAGGCCCAGATCGTCGGCTCGCCGTCGCGGGCGAGGACGCCCTCCTGCTCCCAGGCCCTCATCGTCGCCGCCGCGTGCTCGTAGATGTCGGAGCCGTCCGAGGTCTCGGGCAGGTCGAGCTCGACCACGTTGTACGGAGAGCCCTCGAGCAGTCGAGCCCGGCCGGCGGCGTCGATCACGTCGTAAGGGGGAGCGACGACGTCGCCGATCTCGACCCGCTCGGGGTCGTAGTGGACTGCGTCGAGTGGGCGGACCTCGGCCATCGGCGGCGGACCCTAGCGGCTGGCGCCGCCGCAGTTTCCGTCCGCCTCCTATGCGAACATACGTTCGATGGCACACGACGCCCACATTCGCGCGAAGGCGCTGGTTCTGCGTCGCGAGCGCCAGATGACGATCGATGAGATCGCCGAGCGCTTGGCCGTCAGTCGAACGACGATCTACTACTGGGTGAAGGACCTCCCGATCGAGCGCAAGAGGAGCCCGCAGTCCGCCGCCCAGCGGCGCCGGAACGCGAGCAACTCCGAGTCATTTCGACTTAAGCGGCGCGCCGCGTATGAGCGCGGCAAGGACGAGTTCGACGGCCTGGCGGATGACCCGACCTTTCGAGACTTCATCTGTATCTACGTTGGCGAGGGCTACAAGCGTCACCGGAACACCATTTCTGTCGCCAACTCAGATCCTGTGGTCGTTTCGCTGTGTTCGAGATGGATCGAGCGCCTGGCCCAGAATCGCGTCCGCTACGCGATTCAGTACCACGCCGATCAGGATCCGGACCGGCTCCGCGCCTTCTGGGCGTTTCGCCTGGGTATCGAACCTGAGGTGATCACGACATTTCGGAAATCCAACAGCGGACAGCTCGCCCGCCGGAACTGGCGCTGTCGTCACGGGGTCATTTCGGTAAACGCATATGACACCGATCTGAGGTCCCGTCTCCAGGCATGGCTGGACATCACCAAGCGAGACTGGACCGCTGTCTAGAATCGACCGCGTCGGGGCGTAGCGAAGCCTGGTATCGCGCGGCCTTTGGGGGGCTGAGATCGCTGGTTCGAATCCAGTCGCCCCGATATATGTCCGCCGCTCGCGCCGAGGCGATCAGTCGGCGCTAGGGTCACGGTGCGATGGCGCGTCCATCTGCCGAGGAGCATTACGGCGACCACCTCGATTCGATGCTCGAGGCGGGGGAGGATCTGCTCGGGGTCTGCTCGGCTTCCGAGCAGCAGGGGATGTTCAAGGGCCGGGCGGTGCTGTTGGCGGTCACCGATCGACGCCTGATCGTTGTCGCTCTCGATCGCCGGGGTCGTCCGGCGGATGAGGCGGAGTCGATCGCGCCGGGCGATCTCGCCTCCGCCGAGGCCGACGGCGCCGGCGGCGGCTGGGCTGAGCTCGGGCCGGCGATCATGGACAGCACCGCGGTCAAGCTGAAGCTGAAGACGAAGGACGGCGAGAAGCGTCGCTTCATGTTCATGCGCGGCACTGGACCGCTCGGCAATCTCGGCGGCGGCGAGTCCCAGCGCGGCGGCGTCGAGGCGCTGGCGCAGTTCTTCATCCGCGCCGGGCTCTGAGCGACACCGCACCGTGCGGTGCACGGTCTAAGGTCTTTTCGTTCCCTGCCGGAGTGGCGGAATTGGCATACGCGATCGGCTCAAAATCGATTGCCCTTACGGGCTTGTGGGTTCGAGTCCCACCTCCGGTATCGCAGGGTCCATCTCAACCATGTGCGGGCGCTACACGCTGACCAATCCGGACCCGAAGCGGCTCAGGCTCCGCTTCGGGATCGACGCGCCGTTCGAGTTCGACGAGCGGCCGCGTTTCAACATCGCGCCGACCGACTCGGTGCTCGCGGTTCGCGCGCACGACGGCGAGCGCGAGCTCGGCAAGCTGCGCTGGGGGCTGATGCCCGGCCGCTGGGCGGAGAAGCCGGGTCGGCCGCTGATCAACGCCCGCGCCGAGACGGTCGCGACGCAGCCCGCCTACCGCGAGTCGTTCCGCGCCCGCCGCTGTCTGATCCCGGCCGACGGCTTCTACGAGTGGCAGAAGCTGCCGACCGGCAAGCAGCCGGTCTGGATCAGTCGTCCCGACGAGGACCTGTTCGCCTTCGCCGGGATATGGGCGAGCCTCGAGCGCTCCGACGGCGAGACCGTCCACAGCTGCTCGATCATCACCTGCGAGCCGAACGAGATGATGCGCACGATTCACGACCGGATGCCGGCGATCCTCGATCCGGACGTCGAGTCGACCTGGCTCGACCCGGATGCCGATCCGGACGTCCTGTTGGCGCTGCTCGGGCCGGCGCGGGCGGACCTGCTGGTCGCACGCGAGGTCGGGGAGGGCGTCAACGACGTCCGCAAGGACGGGCCCGAGTTGCTCGAGCCGCCGCTGAAGCTGTTCTAAGGGTCAGGCCGGCGCGCCGGGAGCGTGTGGCGGGGCCGTGGACTCGTCCTCGTCTTCCACCCACTCGTCGTCGCCGCGGGGACCGGTGTCGGGTCCGCTGTCGAGAGGGCGCTCCTCCTCGACGTGCCACTCCTGGTTGAAAGCGACCATCGCCACGACCACGAGCAGGAGCTGCACCGGGATGACGATCACGGTCAGCATGCCGAGCAGGTCCTCCGGAAGGGCCGGCGACTCGAGCCCGTCCTTGGCGCGGGCGAACCACGCAGGCGCCGCGACCGCGGCGAAGATCGTCAGGAGCACGGCGAGCGCGGCGGCGACCGGGAGGACGCCGCGGTTCCAGCGCAGGACGAGGAACGCGAAGAGGATGTAGAGGCCGGCCCAGAGCAGTGTGATCAGGCCGATGCCGGGGCTCTGCAGGCGCTCCCAGCCGCCCAGGGTGATGATGATCAGCAGCGCCGCCGAGACCAGGAGCACGAACGCGACGATCGCCTTCGTCGTCTTCGACTCGGCCTTTTCCCTGTTTGGGCGCCAGAGCTCGTAGCCCGGGCGCGCCTCTCCTAGCGCGGCCATCGCAGGGGAATATAGATTCTCCGGCGGTCGGGCGCTACCGTTGCCGCCCCGCGCGGACGTGGCGGAACTGGAAGACGCGCCAGGTTTAGGTCCTGGTGGGCATTGCCCGTGGAGGTTCGAGTCCTCTCGTCCGCATCGGATTGAGGGGGCCGCGCGCAGTCCCTTGCGCGTCTCGCACGGGCCGCGGCAATCGAAGCGGGGCACCCAGGACTCGAACCTGGAATCGCCGGTTTTGGAGACCGGTGCCTTAGCCAGTTTGGCCAGTGCCCCTTGACGGACGCGATCGTAGCGGCCGCGGGCCGGGCCCAGCCGCGTGGGACGACGCTGACGGGCGTCGTGCGGGCCTCGAGCTTCAGCGCCGCTTCGGGTTCACGCCCCGCTAGCTTGGAGCGATGCCGGATGCGGAGGATTCCGACGGGGTCACGGTGTCGATTCGCCGCCGGCTGCTGCGTGGGCTCGAGGTCGTCTGGCTTCTGATCAGCCGGGGGATCGGCGGGCTCGGCGAGCATCACGGCACCCAGCTCGCGGCCTCGATGGCCTACTACGCGCTGCTCTCGGTCTTCCCGGCCGTGATCGTGGTCGCAGCGGCCGCAGGCTTCGTGCTCGACGACCCGGGAGCGCGCGAGGACGTCGTCGAGTTCCTCACCCGCGAGCTGCCGCTCAGCGAGAGCTCGGGCCGCAGCGACATCGACAAGCTGCTCGATGGCGTGGCGACGAACGCCGGCGCGCTCGGCGCCTTCGGTCTGGTCGCACTGCTCATTGCGGCCAGCGCTCTGATCGGCGCCGTCCGCAACTCGCTCAGCGCGATCTTCGAGGAGGGGATTCGCCGCGGCCCGATCCGTGGCAAGGCGCTCGACGTGCTGATCGTCGTCGTCCTCGGCGTGCTGCTGACAATTTCGTTCGCGGCGACGGTAGTCGGCCAGTTCCAGCTCGACCTCTCCGGCGGTATCGGCGATTGGCTGCAGGGCGTGTTCGAGTCGCTCGGCGGCACCGTGATCACGGTCGCGGCGACGACGATCCTGTTCACGCTCGCCTTCAAGATCCTGCCCGCCGAGCGCCACAAGCTCCGCGACATGTGGCCAGGGATCCTCTTCGCGATCGTCTCCTATGAGCTGCTCAAGCGCGGCTTCTCGGTCTACCTCGACAACTTCTCCAACTACAGCGCGATCTATGGGTCGCTCGGCGCCGTGATCGCGTTCATGGTCTTCATCTATCTCGCCTCGCTGTTCTTCCTGCTCGGGGCGGAGATGGCGGCGGAGTGGCCGGGGATCCGCGACGACGACGGCAGTGACGACGGCGAGGGCAAGACGATCGGCGAAGAGATCAGGGACTTCTTCAAGGGCCTCGTCTCGCGCAACCCGGTCGACCCCTAGGCCGCCTGACACCGCCCGGCGTCGCGCGGCGAGCCCGGCGCACGCGATCTAGGGTGGCCCGGCATGGCCGACCTCCGCAGTTCGATCAGCGCCCGTCGCCGGCGCATGGTGCTCGTGATCGCGATCGGGGCGATCGCGCTCGATACGGCGCTGCTCGGCCTGATCGCGCCGCTGCTGCCCGAGATCGAGGACCGGGTCGGAGCGAGCGAGGCCGAGCTCGGGATCGCGCTCGGGGCCTACGCGCTTCCGATCCTCTTCGTCTCGTTGCCGTTCGGCCGGCTCGCCGACACCCGCGGCCGGCGGCCGCTGTTGCTCGGCGGCTTGATGCTCACGGTCGTCGGTTCGGTGTTGATCGCGGTCGCACCGTCGCTCGGGCTGCTGGTGCTTGGCCGCGCCGTCCAGGGCGTCGGCTCGGCGGCGAGCTGGATTGCGGCGCTGGCGCTCGTCTCCGAACTCGCCCCTCCCGACCGCAAGGGCGAGGCGCTCGGCTACGCCCTCGCGGCCAACAGCGTCGGCGCGATCGCGGGTCCGGCGATGGGCGGCATCCTCGGCGA
Organism: uncultured Solirubrobacterales bacterium; assembly: GCA_963793415.1. Taxonomy (GTDB): domain Bacteria; phylum Actinomycetota; class Thermoleophilia; order Solirubrobacterales; family 70-9; genus CAXMST01. The sequence continues at coordinate 1,637,966 of CAWCAC010000002.1, forward strand.
CGCAGCCGGGTTCTCCTTCCCGTTCTTCCTGGTCGGTGGGATCGGCGCGGGGATCGCCGTTGCCGGATGGTTCGCCCTGCCGCGGGAAGGCCGCCGCGAGGGGACGGGGGAGACGACGGCGCGCGAGCTGCTCGCCCTGGCCGTCTCGCGGCCGGTGCTGCCCGCGACGATGATCGTCGCCGTCGCCTCGGGGGCGCTCGGCGTGATCGAGGTCGTGGCGCCGCTGGATGCGGACGAGCGACTCGGTCTCAGCGCCTCGACGATCGGAATCGTGTTCGCCGCGACGATTGCCCTCGACGCGATTGCGGCCCCGTTCGGCGGCCGCCAGAGCGACCGAAGGGGGAGGAGCGTGGTCTCGCTCGCGGGACTCGTCCTGATGATCGCCGCTATGGGGCTGCTCTCCTGGCTCGGCGGCATCGCTGGCCTGCTGACTGGCCTCTCGGTCTACGGAATCGGCTCGAGCATCGTCTTTGCGGCCGCCGTCCCCTGGCTCGACGACGCCTTCGGCGCTGTCGATCGCGGCTTCGGCTTCGGCTTCCTCAACCTGATCTACTCGACCGGCTACACGGTCGGTCCCGTGGTCGCCGGGCTGGCCCTGCAGATCGCCAGCCCGCGGTTCGCCTACGGGCTGCAGGCGGCGGCGTTGATCGCGGTCGCGACGCTCGCCTGGACGCGCCGCCGCCAGACGCCGGCGCCCGCCGGCGCCTGAGGCGGCACGTTTCCACGACCTATACTCCGGCGCCGCGCGGGCGAGGTGTAACTGGTTGCACGTGACCCTTCCAAGGTCGAGGTAGCGGGTTCGAGTCCCGTCGCCCGCTTAGTCTCCTTTTGCGGATGGCTCCCGCGTCAGCTGCCATCGCAGCGATTTCCTCTGTTGCGCCGTTCGAACCCGGTGGCAGTTTGCACAGCGGACGTCGCACTTCGCGATCTCGTCGAGGATGCTTTGCCAACTCCGTTCCGCGAAGTTGACGCTCACCTCGAAGGCCTTCTCCCCGCGGTGATCGAACTCGAGGACGACGGGATCTGCCTCGCCGCAGTCAACGCAAGGGTGCTCCCGGAAGTACTCGACAAGAAACCGCGTCCGTCGAAGCCGTTCGTTCCGCTTCGTCACCGCCGCTCGGTCGATGTACCGCTGCCGGTTCTCGAGGTAGTGCTCGCGCCGGTAGGCCGCATGGCACGGCCGGCACAAGTTGTGGCGCTGGTTCCGGCTCTTGCGTCGCCAGGCGAACTCGTCCAGCGGTTTGAACCGTTCCAGCGGCCGCATCGGCGGAGTTCGGGCTCGGGGCCGGCCACGAACATATGTTCGCACGGCCTTCGGACAGAAATCTCGCCTAGACTCACCGCCGTCACGGGGCGTGGCGCAGTTTGGTAGCGCATTCGACTGGGGGTCGAAAGGTCGCTGGTTCAAATCCAGTCGCCCCGATATTCAAAGCCGCGTCCCGAGCGTCCCCTCCGTCCCCATGGCATAGGCATCCATGCTGCTTACACGGCAAGTGGACCGGACTCGTTCCGATAGCGTGCCTCGAGATGAAGGTCCACGCGATCCAGACGGGCGCGGTTGCAGTGAAGGAGCGGCAGCGTTCCGGAGCCGGGCCGGGGCCGCTCCGTCTGCCCCTGACGCTCGCAGATCGCGACTGGACAGATCCCCTTCCGATCTACGCGTGGGTTATCGAGCATCCGGAGGGTGTGATCGTGGTGGACACGGGGGAGACCGCTCGCGTCAACGATCCCGGCTACTTCCCCGGCTGGCACCCGTACTATCGGCTGGGGGTCAGGGAGTGGGTAGAGCCCGAACAGGAGATCGGGCCTCAGCTTCGCACGCTCGGAATCTCGCCAGACGACGTGCGGTGGGTGGTGATGACCCATCTTCACACTGACCACGCAGGAGGCCTCGGGCACTTCCCAAAGAGCGAAATCTTGGTCACGCGGCCCGAATTCGAGAACGCACGCGGTGCGCTAGGGAAGATTCGCGGCTTCTTGCCGCATCGGTGGCCGGACTGGTTCTCTCCTGAGCTGATTGATCTGGAATCGACGCGCTTCGGCCCATTTCCGGAGAGTCTCCGGCTCACCGAGGCAGGCGACGTCGCCATCATTGGGACTGCTGGTCATACACCCGGTCACGTCTCGGTTGTGCTCGAGGAGGGCGACAAGTCGGTCCTGTTCGCAGGTGATACCTCCTACACGGAGCAGCTGATGATCGAGGGTAGGGCAGACGGCGTTTCCCCGGACGTAGATGCAGCTCGACTCTCACTCAGCCGGCTCCAGGAGTTCGCGAGGCAGCGCCATGTCGTCTACTTGCCCTCGCACGACCCAGACTCGGCTGAACGGCTGGCAGAGCGTCGCGCGGTCCCTGCACCCACATAAGCGAGGCATCTCTTAGGCGAGGCGTCCTTGGTACCGCGTTGGTACCGACCGCTACGTCCGATCCGTCCACGAAGTTCACAGCCGGGGATAGACGGGACGCGGAGGACGCGAAGGGACGCATACGCACCACCGCCTCGTCGACTGGGGTCGAAAGGTCGCTGGTTCAAATCCAGTCGCCCCGATGAAGGCCGGGGCCTGGCTCAAGCCCCGAGCGGTTCGGTTGCCGGCTCGGCCTTGACCCCGGCCTGTGGGGACTGCATCCGGGCGCGGAGACCGAGGCCGAGCAGCGCGACCAGCGCGAAGGCCATCGGCAGTGCCCCTGAGAGCGAGACCGTCGTGCGCGCGCCGAGGGTCGCGACCAGGGCCCCGCCGGCGCCGAGCGCCAGGAGCTCCGCCCCGTTGCGCAGAGCGTTGTAGGCGGCGGCGGCGCGGCCGTGGCAGGCGGCGGGCACCCGCTCCTGGATCAGGGTCCGGATCAGGGTGTTCTTGGTCCCGTGCGCGAGCCCGCCGACCAGATAGCTGCCGAGTGCGAAGGGAATCGAGAGCCACAGCGTCGGAGCGAGCAGGCCCACGCCTTGCAGGGCGATCATCGCCAGTGCGACCGTCGCCATCATCGCCGCAGGGATGCGGGTCGCCAGGGCGAGCGCGCCGACCGCCATCCCCAGCGTCCAGGTCGACATCAGGAGGCCGTAGGCGAGATCGCCGCCGTCGAGCACCTCGCGGGCGAAAAACGGCTCCGCGGTCCAGACCGCGGTCATCAGAAACAGCGAGAAGGTGGCGACAACCATCAGCAGCCGTAGGGAGGGCGAGAACAGCTCGGCGAAGCCGTCGCGGGCGCTCGCCCCACCCCTCTCGTCCTCGCGCGGCCGGCGCCTGACCTCGAGCGAGCCGGCGACCGCGGCGACGAACAGAAACGTGGCGGCGTTGCCGAGCAGCGCAATCTCGATCCCGCCCGTCGCGGCGAGGACGCCGCCCGCCGCGGGCCCTGCGGTCATTCCCAGATAGCGGGCCGCCTCGATCCGCCCGTTCAGCCGCTTCAGCCGCTCGCCGGAGGCGATCGCCGGTGCGAGCGAGAACTCGGCCGCTTGGGCAATCGCATGACCGCTGCCGACCACCGCCGCGACGGCGATGATCGCCACGACCGACCCGATCACGAGCACGAATCCGGCCGAGACCAAAGCCTGAAACAGCGAGACGACCAAGAGCAGCCGGCTCGTCTCGAAGCGGTCGACGAGCCAGCCCGCGACGGGAGCGAGGATCACCATCGGCGCCCACAGCGCGGCGAACAGCGCTGCAACCGCGAAGCCGGAGCCGCCTACCTCGGAGATCAGTCCAGCCAGCGGGACCAGGGCGAGGGTGTCACCGGCGGCGGAGGCGCCGACGGCGGCCACAAGGCGACCGCCGTCGACGCCCGCGCCGCGGCTCGGCCGGATGTTCGGGCTCCCGGGGGGCATCGCTCAGCCGCGCCCCTCGGCGTCCCCGCTCGCCGGTGCAACGTGGCCCGTGGCCCGGAAGACGTCCTTGGGGTCCCACTCCGCCTTGATCCGGGCGAGGCGCTCGTAGTTCTCGCGTCCGTAGGAAGCGATTGCCCGCGCCTGTCCCTCGTCGTCACCGACGAAGTTCAGGTAGGTGCCGGCCTCCGCCAGCTCGCCAAGATCCTCACGGAAGCCGCGACCCCAGGCGATCATTTTCTCGTCGTCGGCGGGATCCTCCCAGAGGACCAACGGGTGGACGATGTAGCGGGCACCGCGGCCCTGCAGTGGCCCGGCGTCCGGCTCGGGGCGGGCGACGGCGCCACCCCAGGCGACACAGAAGAGCTGTGTCATCGGCCCCGGCCGCGCCTGGCAGCGGGCCGCGATCCGCTCGACCGCGTCGTCCGGCAGCTCCTGCACGTAGTCGGCGGTCCACCAGTTGCGGAAGCCCGGCGGGTCGTCGAGCATGCATTGGAGCTCGGCGTAGGGCATTGGTCCGACCAGATCGGCGCCGCCGCTCAGCTCGCGCACCGGGCGCCATGCCTGCTCGCCCTCGTCCAGCGGCCCCGCGTACATCCCCGCTATCGCAACTACGGGCTGGCCCTGGAACTCCTCTGGGATGCCCTCCTCATCGGGTGCGTTCAGCGCGAAGAAGGCGAGGCTCAGCTCCTCGGGCGCGTCGCGCATCACGTCGCGCCAGATCGTCATCAGCTCGGCCGCGCGCTCCACCGGGTGCAGGACAAGGCCGGCGAGCACCTCGCGCTCGAGCGGATGCAATGCAAGCTCGAGCGTGGTGACAACTCCGAAGTTGCCGCCGCCGCCGCGGAGCGCCCAGAGCAGGTCCGGGTTCTGATCGGCGTCCGCGCGGACGATCTCGCCTTCGGCTGTGACGATCTCGGCACCGACGAGGTTGTCGCTGGCGAGCCCGTGCTTGCGCTCGAGCCAGCCCGAGCCGCCGCCCAGGGTCAGCCCCCCGACGCCGGTAGTCGAGACCCGGCCGCCGGTGGTCGCCAGGCCGTGAGCGCCGGTCGCGGCATCGACGTCGGCCCATGTAGCGCCGCCGCCGACCCGAGCGGTCCGCCGCTCAGGATCGACCTCGACGGCAGTCATGCCGCGCAGATCGGCGACCACGCCGTTCTCGCAGAGCGAGTACCCGGCGACCGAGTGGCCCCCGGCGCGGGCCGCGAATGGGAGCTTCTCGCGGCGGGCGAACCCGATCGCTGCGGCGACGTCCTCGGCCGATTCGCAGCGAGCCACGAACCGCGGCCGGCGCTCGATCATCGCGTTGTAGAGAGAGCAGGCATCCTCGTATTCAGGCTCGCCCGGCAGGTGGACGCTGCCGTGGATCAGGGCCGGCTTTGCCTCAGCCATCAGCGTTTTCATCGGATCCTCCGTCGCTCGTGGTTGCTTACGGAGGCCAAGCTAGGACCGCACGGTCCGGCTTTCTTCGCCTGTTCAGGCCATTTTCCGTAGATGGCCCTTTTCGGTGAGAGATCGCCTCCCCGGCCCCTCCTTCGACGCGCGACGGCCGAAAGCCGGCAGGACGGGGGAGGGGCTCTCAGATCAGGCCGGAGCGGGTCGCGAAGGCGACCGCGGCGGCGCGTGAGGAGAGCCCGAGCTTGTTGCGGATGTTCGCCACGTGGCGGTGCACGGTGTGAGCGCTGATCACGAGCTGCTCCGCGATCTCGGCATCGGAGGCGCCACCTGCGATCAACCGCAGTACCTCGAGCTCACGCGGGGTGAGAACCCCGGGGGCGTCCTCGTCGGGGGAAGCATCGCCGACGGCGGTGTCCGCCAGCGACAGCGACTCCGCCGCCCGGCTCGCCTCGTGTTCGGCGCCGAGCTCACCGAAGGCGCGCTCGGCGGCGGCGCGCTCGCGCTCGGCGTGCTCGTTCCGCCCGAGCACCGCCAGTGTCCGCGCGAGTACCAGCCGGGCCCGTGCGGTGTCGTAGGGGGCAATGCCTTCGAACGAGTCGACCGCGTCCTCGGCTCGCCGCCGGGCATCGTCAGGATCGCCGGCCGCAAGCGCATGCTCGGCGCCGAGCAGGCTCACCTTGCCGCCTACGTAGTCGGTCCCGATCAGTGCTGAAGTCGAGAGCATCGCCTCGAGCTGCGCGTTCGCCTCTTCGGCGCGCCCCTCGGCGATCAGCGCCCGCGCCAAGAGATCCTGCGCCGGTAGTCTGTCGAGGATCGCCTGCTCGGGGACCCGCCGCAACGCCCGCGCGGCCATCGCCGCGGCCTGCTCCGTCTCGCCATGCTCGAGCTCGATCGTCCCGAGGCCGACCAGCCCCGCTGCACCGGCCTGCTCGAACAGCTCTCGCGCCTCCTCCTCGCGCCCCTGGCGCGCCCGCAGTTCGCCGAGCCGAACGAGCCCGCCCGCCGCCATCCCCGGCCGGGTGCTGCGCAGATCCTCAATTGCGCCGGTCAGCTCGACATCCGCCGCCGGCCAGTCACCTTGATTGGCGAGCACCCGCCCGTAGCTCGAGCGGCAGACCCCGAGCAGTTGCCGCGAACCCCAGCGCTCCGCGAATCGCCGCGTGTTCTCGCACCACTCGGCCGCTCGGTGGAAATCGCCGATCCCGTCGCAGGTCGAGATCAAGCAGCAGAGCGCCCAGCCCTCGGTGATCGGCAGGTGCAGATCCTCCGACGAGGCGATCGCGACCGCTTCGTCGAGCCACCGCATCCCCTCCTCGACCCGCCCCTCAGAGACGTGGCAGCAGCCGCCTTGGGCGAGCCCGACCGCTTCCAGGTCGCTGACGCCGAACTCCCGCCCGATCCGCACCGCCTGTTCGCAGAGCGTCAGCGCCCTCGAGCTGTCGCCGTCGAAGTTCAACGTCAGGTCTGCCTCGATCAGCGCCACCCAGCCATGATCTGGCGACTCCGTCTGCCCCTCGAGCAGGCTCAACGCCCGACGCATCCATCCCCGAGCGGTCGCCTCCTCGCCCCTGAACTCCCGAAAATCTCCCGCAATCCAGGCCGCAACCCGGGCCGCCGCAGTCGCCTCACCTGCCGACCGATAGAGACGAAACGCCCGAGTCCGCGCCTCGAAGGTCAGCTCCTCGTCGGCCAGCCACCAAGCTGCCCATCCGAGCCCCTCCCAGGCCTCGGGTGACTCGTCGCGTTCGATCGCCGCACGGAACCGCTCGGTGGCCTGTTCCCACTCACCGGCGTCGAGCGCCTCCTGTCCGGCCTTGAGGCCGCTGGAGCCGTCCCCCTCTACAGCGGCTCTTGGACTCTCCTCGCTCACAGCTGAATCGTCGCATGCGTCCCGGCTCGGTTGGGACATCTGGCCGATGACCTGGATGTCGCTGGTGGGAATCCCACGCGCCACCCGTCAGCGGCGCCGGCCGCGGTACCGCTTTGGTGCCGATCGCTACGTCCCATCCGTCCAGAATGTCCACAGCCGGGGGAGGCATAGGACGCGGGGGACGGGACGGGACACATCGGCGTGGCCTTCGAGTCAGCTGGGGGTCGAAAGGTCGCTGGGTTCAAATCCAGTCGCCCCGATCAAGGACGTTGGCGTCGCTGCGGACATGCCCCGGACCGCGCGAGTAGGGTGGACCACAGTGTTGAGGGAGGTCGGACAGGCTCTGGTTTGTTCTGCGGTGGCGGGGCGGTGGGCACGGCGCATGCTGCTTGCCGGTCTGGGGCTGGCACTCGCCATGACTTTGAGCTTCGCCGCGACCGAGTCGGCGCCGGCCTCGGTGAGCGTCAAGACGAAGCGCATTTCGCCGCCGAGTCCCTTCCCTCCCACGGCGCCCTGCGTGCAGGCGAACCCCGGATACAGCCGCGGGTTTGCGCAGGAGACCTCGGTCGCGGTGAATCCGCGCAATCCGCGGCGGATCCTGGTCTCCTGGATCCAGGACGGTCGGACGACCGACACCGTGATGGCATCCCGCAACGGCGGGCGCTCGTTCTCGCGGGTCTTCGTTCCCGGCCTCTCGGCCTGCACCGGCGGTTCCTTTCAGGTCGCCAGCGACCCCGGGGTCGAGTTCGCGGCCGATGGCATGGCGTACTTCAGTGCGATCGTGGTCAACAACCCGGAATCGGCTGCGACGGCTTCCACGGGAATGGTCGCGAGCCGATCCTTCGACGGCGGTTTCTCGTGGTCGGAGCCGGACCTGATCCAGCCCGCCGACGGGCAGTTCTGGGACCTACCGCGCCTGACGCCGCACCCTCGGCAGGCCCAGAAGGCGTACTACGTCTACGACCTACGAGAACCGCCCGGCTTCTACAGCGGCTATGCCGTCATCTCGGCCACCAACGACGGCGGCGAAACGTGGTCTCGCAAGCGGCTGCTCTATGACCCTGGCACCTCGAACAGCTGGCCGGGGATCACCAAGGTCCTTGTCAACGACGATGGCTCCCTGCTCGCCGTCTCGGCGATCGTCGCCGTCGATCCCGCGGACGGTCTCGCACCGACCCCGACCGAGCAGCTGGCGATCCGTTCGGTGGACGGAGGCCTCACGTGGCGCAGGCCGGTGACGATCGGCGACTCGGCTGGGCGGCGACCGGTGGACCCGGTTACCGGCGAGGTGTTCAACGCGTACGTCACCTACCCGTCGCAGACCGTGGCACCGAACGGCGACGTCTACGTGAGCTGGGTGGATACCGGCGGGACGGATGAGTCCGCGCGGATCGCAGTCGCGCGCTCGGCTGACGAGGGACGCCACTGGCTCACCCACAGACTGCCGGTTGGGGCGCAGGCGGCGCTGCCTACGGTGGAGGTCGCCGGCGACGGTACGGTCGTTGTCCTCTACTACAAGATCGCCCGCTCGAGCAAAGACGGATTCTGGGCGACGCGGGTGTTTCTCGCCACCTCGGATGACCACGGTCGCAACTGGAAGCGTCGTCAGATCGCGGGGCCGTTCAACCTGCTCACGGTGGGCAGCGAGGCTCGCCCCTGTTGCTTCCTTGGCGACTACCTCGGGAGTGGGCGGTTGCCGCACGGTGTCGTAGCAGCGTTCTCGATGGGTAAGCCGATTGCCAAGAACAAGGTCGACGCGTACTTCGTCCGCGTCAAGACATCGAAACGATAGGCACGCCCAACCCCCTGCTGAGCACGAAACCGGCGTAGAAGCGTTCGCGATGCGTCGAGGCGTCAGACCGCAGCCCCGACGATCAGGCCGATCCCGGACGTGACCGCCATCGCCACCGCGCCCCAGATCACGACCCGGGCGGTCGCCGCCATCCTCGGGCCACCGCCGAGGCGGGCGCCGGTGTAGCCGAGCGCCGCGAGGGCGAGCAGGGTGATGAGGATGCAGACGGCGATCCTGGCACCGGCCGGGACGATCGCGACCGCGAGGACGGGCAGGATTGCGCCGGCGGCGAAGGAGACCGCGGAGGACCAGGCCGCCTGCAGTGGGCGAGCCTCGCGGCCGCCATGCAGGCCGAGCTCCTCGAGCGCATGCGCCTCGAGCGCGTCGCGTTCGGTCAGCGCCTCCGCGACCTGCTGGGCGAGCTCCGGTGGCACGCCCCGCCGCTCGTAGATGCCCTCGAGCTCGAGCAGCTCGCCCTCGGGATCCTGGGCGAGCTCGCGACGCTCGATCTCGAGGTCGGCGAGTTCGGAGTCGCGCTGGGAGCTGACGGAGACGTACTCGCCCGCCGCCATCGAAAGGGCGCCGGCGGTCAGCCCGGCGATGCCCGCGGTGATGATCGCGGTGTTCGAGGCTCCGGATGCGGCCACGCCGAGGACGAGGCTCGCGGTCGAGACGATGCCGTCGTTGGCGCCGAGCACGGCTGCCCGCAGCCATCCGGAGCGATGCGAGCGGTGGATCTCGGTTCGGCCTGCGGCGGTCTTGACGATGGCAGCGACCCTAGAGCGGATCCGCGTTGTGCGCCCTCGGGAGCGCCGCACCCGGAGTGGATAGCCTCGGTCGATGGACCCGGTCGGCCGCAGCTTCCTGATCACCGGATCGACCGACGGTCATGGGCTCGCCCTGGCGAGGCGGCTCGCCGCTGACGGCGCCTTCGTCCTCGTCCACGGTCGCGATGCCGGCAAGGTCGAGCGGATCGTTGCGGAGATCTCCGCCGCCGCGCCGATCAGGCCCTCCGGGTACACCGCCGATCTCGGATCGCTGGACCAGGTGCGACGTCTTGCCGCGGAGATCGCGGCAGAGCACGAGCGGATCGACGTGCTCGTCAACAACGCCGGCGTCGCGACGATGGAGCGGCGGCTCAGCAGCAACGGCTACGAGCTCGACTTCGCCGTCAACTACCTCTCCCACTACCTACTGACGCTCGAGCTGCTGCCGCTGGTCGAGGCGGGGCGGGAGCCGCGGATCGTCAACGTCGCCTCGATCGGGCAGGCGCCGATCGACTTCGACGACGTGATGCTCGAGCGCGGCTTCGACCCGGGACAGGCGTACTGCCAGTCGAAGCTGGCACAGGTCATGTTCACGATCGACCTTGCCGCCCGGCTCGGGCCTTCGCCGACGGTCAACTCGCTGCACCCGGCGACGTTCATGGACACGAAGCTGGTCCGCGGGATCCGCCAGGAGGCGCGAAACACCGTCGAGTACGGGATGGAGGCGACGCTGCGACTCGCCGTCGACGACGACGTCGCGACGACGACGGGCGCGTTCTTCGACGTGCTCGAGCGGGCCGAGCCCGAGCCCGGCACCTACGACGAGGATGCCCGCCGGCGCCTGCGCGAGCTCAGCGAGCGGCTGACCGGCGCCGAGATGCCGGGCTGAGCCCGGCCGCGCCGTCGTCCGGCGCTCGCGTAGTCTGGGAGACCGGCTGGGCGCCATGGGGACGCCGGGCCACCACGGAGGAGAGAGATGGGGAAGAGGACGATTGCCGGCGCGCTGGTCCTGATCGCGCTAGGTCTCGGTGTGGCAGCGCCGGCAACGAGCGCGGCCGGCCCGGCCGACGTCAAGCAGGCGGGTAAGAAGCCGAAGCCGAAGATCCTCGGAGCACGGCAGGGCGCGATTCTCGCTGAGGGAGTCAAGGTCGTGCTCAAGGCACCTGCCGGCGGCAAGCCTCGGAGTGTCCGGGTCAGGCTCGCCTCGTCGAGCTTCGACACGGCGGCCTTCGTGCCGATCGCCAAGCCCGAGCGCGTCCGCCTCGACGCGGGCGGGAAGCGCACCGTGCGGATCCCACTTGACGCCGCCGGCGAGCGGAAGCTGGCGGGCTGCGAGGCGCGGACCCTGCGGGCCAAGGTCCGGGGGCGCAAGACGACCGCGAGCCTGGTGCGGACCGCCGAGTGCGCGCCGCAGCCGATCGACGTGAAGCGCGCCGACGACTGCGACTTCATCGGCCAGCAGAACGGCTCGCTCTGCATGCTGCCGTTCCCGAGCGACTACTACACGGCTGCCGACCCCTCGTCGGCGACGGGTCGTAGGGTCGATTTCCACGCCGCCGCGATGCCCGACAACGCGTTCGGCGAGCCGATCGATCCGGCGCCCTACGCGCTCAACGACGGCTTCAGCCCCGGCGAGACGATCCTCGTCCGCGTGCCCGGGCTGGACAACCCAGCCGCGCTGGCGCAGACCGACCCGGCTCCGATCGACCACATCGGTCGCTACGCGGAGAGCGGCACGCCGGTCGTAGTGATCGACGCCGAGACGGGCGAGCGGGTTCCGATCTGGGTCGAGATCGACTCCAACGCCTCCGGCCCCGACTCGACGCTGCTCGAGATCCACCCGGCCCGCAACTACGAGTCCGGGGGTCGCTACATCGTCGCGATGCGAAAGCTGCGCGCGGCCGACGGCAGCACGATCCCGGCGCCCGAGGGCTTCCGCTACTACCGCGACGAGCTGCCGTCCGACGAGGCGACGATCGGCGATCGGCGCGAGCACTTCGAGGGCATCTTCGAGGCGCTCCGCGATGCCGGGATCCGGCGCTCTCCGCTCTACATGGCCTGGGACTTCACCGTTGCCAGCGACGAGAACATCGCCGACCGCGCCCTGCACATGCGCAACGACGCCTTCGCCTCGCTCGGCGACACCGAGATGGCCGACGGCGTCGTCACCGGTGACTCGCCGCAGTTCACCGTGACCGGGACCGCCGTGCCGGCGGATCCGCAGATCGCCCGCCGGGTCACCGGCACGTTCACGGTGCCCTGCTACCTGGAGCCGAACTGCGACCCGGGTGGCAAGTTCGACCTCAACCCGGACGGCCTGCCGGTCCGCAACGGTGACTACACGGCGAACTTCATCTGCATTGTTCCCCAGCGCGCCGTCGGCGCTCCCGGTCCCGAGCTCGTCCGGCCCGCGATCTACGGCCACGGACTGTTCGGTGGCGCCGGCGAGGTCTACGGCAGCTCGACGAACCGGGATCTCGCCGAGCAGTACGGCTTCACGATGTGCGCGACCGACGAGATCGGGATGTCGGGCGGCGACATCCCGAACACTGTCGCCAACATCCTCAGCGACCTCTCCAACTTCAACCAGCTCGCCGACCGGCTCCAGCAGGGACTGCTGAACGAGCTCTTCCTGAGCCGGCTGATGATCCACCCGGACGGGCTCGGCTCTGACCCGGCGTTCCGCCAGGACGGCACCCTGGGCACCCCCTCGGTGATCGACACGAGCCAGAACTACTACGTCGGCGCCAGTCAGGGCGGGATCATGGGCGGAGCGCTGACGGCGTTGGCGCCCGACTTCACGCGCTCGGTCCTCAACGTCCCGGCGATGAACTACTCGGTGCTGCTGCCGCGCTCGGTCGACTACGACGAGTTCGCGATCTTCATCAACGCCCAGTACTCGGAGATGGAGCGGCCGCTGGCGCTCGACCTGATCCAGATGCTCTGGGACCGCGGCGAGCCGAACGGCTACGCGCACCGGATGACGACGGACCCACTGCCAGAGACGCCGGCCCACACGGTCTTGATGAACGTCGCCTTCGGCGATCACCAGGTGACCAACATCCAGGCCGACGTACAGGCGCGAACGATCGGCGCCTACGCTCGCCGTCCGGTTCTATACCCGGGGCGCTGGCCCGGGGTGGCCGTGCTCTGGGGCGTGCCGACGATCCCCGCTTATCCGTTCGACGGCTCGGCCGTCGTCTACGGCGACATCGGACCGGTCCGGCCCGACCCGGGCAACCCGGGCGAGACGATCGGCGTGCCGCCACCGCCGCTGACCAACGAACCCAACCGCGAGGGGGAGGATCCCCACGGCGCCCCGCGTGGGGCGCCGCAGGCGGTGCAGCTGATGTCGGACTTCCTCGAGCCGGACGGGCAGGTCACCAACGTATGCGGAGCGACCGCCTGCTTCGCCGGTGGCTTTACCGGACCCTGACCTGCGACCCCCGGATGGGACCATGGTCAGGGCTGGAACAGGTAGACCTTCTCCTCGAGCTCGTTCATCAGCAGCCAGCTCGCCGCCGCCGACGTCGGCCAGGTCCGGTACTGACCCCAGTCCGAATCGCTGTCGCGGTCGGCGCCGATCGGCCCGACGGTGTCGGGCTCCATCGTCTCCTTGAGCGACTCGACCGAGGCCTTCAGGAACGTCTCCGGCGAGCCGAGGCGGGTCATCGCCATCTGTGACTCGATCGTGCCCTCGGACCAGATCAGGTTGGGAGAGCCGGCGTCGAGGAACGGCCTCATACCGCTGACCTTGTTCGAGGCTGCGGTCGTCGTGCGCGGCGCGATGTAGAAGCCGGGCTGCTGGGTGATGTAGCGGCCGACCTTGGTGCCACGGGAGTCCTTGTGGCTGTCGAAGTACATGCTTCCGAGCGCCTGGACGTCGATCGGGATCCGGTTGTCGTCCTGGCCCTCGCGGAAGTGGCCCATCGTCGCGCTGTCGGTGACGTAGAGGTCCTTCTCGATCGCGGCCTCGAGGCTCTTGCGGGCGGCCGCAAGAGTCGCGGCGGTGTAGGAGCCGAACTTGTGCGAGCCCTTGCTCAGCGCCTCTGCCTCGCGCAGGAGCTCGGCGGTGAGCAGGTTGTGCTGGGTCGAGGCCCAGGTGACATCCGAGCCTCCCGTGATCAGACCGGCCGCGTTGCGCTGGCCGAGCAGGTAGTCGATCGTGCCGCCGACCATCGCGTCGTAGCTCTTGTCGCCGTACTTGTCGGCGAACGCGGTGCCGGCGAGTCCGACCCAGGCGACCGCGCCCGAGCGCACCACGTCCGAGCTGGCGCCGGTGGCGACGTCGAAGGCGAAGTTGAAGGAACCGTTCGGGTTCTGCAGCAGGGCGAGCTGATCGAGCAACTGGCGCGCCTGGCTGCGGTCCTTGTCGGCGACGAAGCCGATCGTCGCCAGCGCGTTGTCGTAGGTCCACGAGTAGTTGGTCAGGTCCGCGTAGAGCGGGTCCTTCGGGGGGATGTTGAAGGAGCGGACGAGCCACAGCTTGTTGCCGCTGCCGTCGGTCGTGCCGACCACTCCGGGAGAGGTTCCTGTCGCTCGCAGTGCCGGCGCCTCGCGCAGGCTGATCCCGGGGGAGCTGTTGTGCTGCTTCTTCAGCTTGACCGGACCGACCTGCTTGGCGAGCCGTCGGGCCAGCTTGCTGTGCGGCTTCTTGCCGTCCTTCTTGTGCGGCCAGGCCTTGTGCACCTTGCCCTTCTTGCCCTTCTTCGCGGCGACGGCCTCGGCCTCGCCGCTGCCGGTTTGGCTCGCCGGGGCGGAGGCGGCCCCGGTGGCGATGAGGGCGCCGGTCGCCAGCGCGGCGACAGCGACTCTGAAGTTGCGGTTAAAGCTCATTCCATGCTCCTGTTTCACGTCCGTGTGTGGCCGGCGATCGTCTTGATCGCCTGTTAGCGGTAACCAGAGTACCCGGCCTGGGGTGCGCTTCCACCGAAGATCAGCCGCCGGGCCCGCGGGCAACTACTGACGGGCCCGCAATAGGATCACGCGCCGATGCCCGATCCGGCGCTTGCCTTCATCGCGATCGATCCGTTCGGCGAATCCTCCGAGCCGGGCAGTGGCGCGGCATTCCTGGTCCTGCTCGCGTTCATGATCTCGTTCCTGTTCATCCGCACCAGCGCGCGGATGATCCGGGCCCAGGTCTCGTGGTGGCCCGGCAACGTCGAGACGAGCTCGGGCCTGCACCTCCATCACCTCGTCTGGGGCATCTCGCTGATGCTGCTGAGCGGGTTTGTCGCCTTCGCCCTGAAGACCCCGGCGGACCCCTGGTATCAGCTGACCGCGCTCGGGTTCGGATTCGGGGCCGGGCTCACGTTCGACGAGTTCGCCCTCTGGGTCAACCTCGAGGACGTCTACTGGGCCCAGCAGGGGCGCGTCTCGCTCGACGCGGTCGTGCTTGTAACCGTCTTCATGGGCCTGGTCGTGATCGGGATCGAGCCGTCCGGCCTCGAAGGCGGCGAGGCGCCGGTGCTCGCGGCGCTCACGGTCGCGCAGGCGTTCGTGCTCTCGATCATCTCGTTCATGAAGGGCCGGATCGGGCTCGGGACGCTTGCGATCTTCATCCCCTTCCTGGGGCTCTGGGGAGCACTGCGCCTCGGCAAGCCGACGTCCCCGTGGGGCCGGCGGCGCTACACCGGCAAGAAGCTCGCGCGCGCGGAGGCCCGCTTCCCGCCCGACTCGCTCGGCCACCGCATGCGCGACGGCTTCCTCAACGCGATCGGCGGCCGCCCGAGTCTCCCGGACCCGACCAGCCAGACGGCGCTCGAGCCCGGGGACGAGCGGGCCGCCGCGACACCGGAAGGCCCGGGCGGGACGGGCGCATCGTGATCGAGCTGCGGGGAAAGACGGTTCTCGTCACCGGCGCCTCGCAGGGCCTGGGGGCGGCGATCGCCCGGGCGATGGCGCGGCGCGGCGCCGAGGTACTGCTGCTCGCCCGTGGCGAGGAGAAGCTGCGCGAGGTGGCGACCGGGATCGAGGCCTCCGGTGGCCGTGCCCGTGTCTATCCGGTCGACCTCTCCGACCTCGAGGCCGTGGTCGCGACGACGGACGCGATCAAGGCCGAGGGCACGATCCCGGATGTGATCGTCAACAACGCCGGGATCGGTCGTTGGCTCTTCATCGAGGAGACGAGCCTCGAGGAGATGACCGCCGACATGGCGGTCCCGTACTTCGCGGCGTTCGCGGTGACGAAGGCGTTCGTCGTCGGGATGGCCGATCGGGGCAGCGGCAACATCTGCAACATCAACGGCCCTGGAGCCTGGTTCCCCTGGCCGAGCTCGGTCGCCTACGCCTCCGCGCGCTGGGCGCTGCGCGGCTTCTCGATGGCCCTGCGGGTCGACCTCCGTGACACCGGCGTCTCGGTCACCGATGTCGTCATGTCGAAGATCAGCAGCAACTACTGGGAGAACAACCCCGGCACCGAGGACCGGATCCCCTGGGTCGACCACCTGCTGCCGACGATGTCGCCCGAGCAGGCGGCCGAGGCGGTGACCCGGGCCGTGGAGCGCGAGCGACGCGAGGCGACGGCGCCGTTCCTGTACACCGTCTTCCACCACGTCGGCCGGGTCTTTCCGCGCTTCGTGCACTGGTTCATCTACAAGGGCGGCGCGAGGAGGCCTCGCGGCTTCGGCTGAGTCGATGACTCAGCCGATCGTCTCGACGATGGCCCAGCCGCCCCAAGCGGCGAGGAGCACGAGTAGAAGCCCAATCCAGACCTGGAACGCGTAGCGGCGGGAGCCCGCTCCGTACGCCAGCACGGCCTTACTGATCGTGTTCGTCGTCAGGGCGGCGAGTACGGGCACGACCGCCTGGGACGCGGTGATCTTGCCGGCGTCGGCAAGAGCGGCCGCCGATGCCGCGGATGACTGCGAGTCGGCAAACCCCGCGATTGCCGTGCCGAGTGCGACTCCGCGGACCCCGATGATCTCGTTGAGGCCGCCGGTGACGAGCAGGATCAGAGATACCGCGCCGGCGAGCATCAGCGCCGCTCTGAACTCGAACGCGCGCCCCAGTTCGATGTCCTCCGGTGGCTGCATCCGCATCACGCGCGCCGTGACGATCGCCGCGTAGGCGACGGCAGCCAGCCCCGCCAGGACCAGCGGCAGCATCGCCTCCCGCAGGGTTGCCGGGCCTGTGGCCGCGAGCACGATCGCGAGGAGGATCACCGTTGCGACCGTCGAGGCGACCGCCGCGCCGACACACGGCCGCAGCAGCTTCGGCTCCTCCTGCGCGCGCGTTCCCATCGCCGCCACAGTCAGGGCGCTCGAGACGAAGCCCGAGATGAAGCCGCTCAGCAGCAGCCCATACCGGGGGCCGATCGCGCGCAGCGCGACGTAGCCGGCACCCTGCACCGCCATCACGATCACGACCAGTTGCCAGACGACGAATGGGTTGAGGGCGTCGTTGGGCCCGAATCCCTCATCGGGAACGAGCGGCAGGATGATCAACGCGGCGGCGGCCATCAGCAAGCCGTCGTGGACCTCCTGCTCGGAGAGCGTCTCCCTGGCCAGATGATGAAAGCGCTCCCGGTAGGCGAGGACCAGCGCGACAGCCACGCCGAGGCCGGCCGCCAGGGCTGTGTCCTGCTGGGCCAGGGCCCCGAGCAGGAACGTGAGGACGAGCGCGACCTCGGTCGTCAGGCCCGGGTCCTGGTCGGTTGTCCGAAGGTAGCCGGCGATCGTGGCGAGAGCAATGAACCCGGCGCCGACCGCGGTCAGCGGAACCCCTCCGACCTGCCAGGCGATTCCGCCGAGCAGGGCGGTCAGCGCGAAGGTCCGGACACCGGCCGGATCGCGCGACGGCCCGCTGCCCTTGCGCCGCTCGCGCTCGATTCCGAGCAGGAGCCCGATGCCGAGCGCCGCGGCGAGTGGAAGGACGTCTCCCGCCGGATCGATTTCCGCAGCCATTAGAGCCATCAGGGCAAGTGTCCCGCTCGGGGTGTCCGCGGCGCTCACCCCATCGGGGTGATGGCGGCAACAGCTCGCGGCGGGATGCTCCGTGCCGCAGTCAGACGAGCCGAAGGAGAAAGCGATGAGCGGACGTGACAGACGACAGCGGCGCCGGCGTGCGGCCGTGGTTGGAGGGGCCGCCGTGGCGGCCAAGCACCATCACGACAAGAAGGTCGAGGGGCAGCAGGCTGAGGCCGCCGCGCCCGCTTCGACCGGCGATGCGCCCGTCGAGGCGGGCGCGGCGGCACCCGACTCGATGGAGCAGCTCAAGAAGCTCGGCGAGTTGCACGAGCAGGGCGTGCTCACCGACGCCGAGTTCCAGGCCGAGAAGGCGAAGATCCTCGGGGGCTGAGCGGTTCAGCGCGGCTGCGCCGGCACGGTGCGGCCGCGCGCCGCTCAGCTCTGTTTGACGACCGCGTACATGACGCGTTCGGCGATCTCGACGATCCCCTCGCCGATCCGCGAGCAGCGCCGGTAGAGCTCGCGGCGGGCGATCCGGTCGCCGCGGTCCTCGACCTCGAGCAACCCGGCCATGCCGCGGTAGTAGGCGTCCTCGAGCAGCTTGACGACAGCGATCGCCTGCTCCGCCTCGGCCGTCGCCGCATCGCCGTCCCCACCCAGCCGCGCGATCGCCTCGCCGATCGAGCGCATCGACTCGCCCATCCGCTCGGCCATCTCCGCGATTCCCTCGTCGGGAGCGCGCGCCAGCACCTGCGACTCGGCGATCAGGTCGACGGCGTCGTCGAGGACCCGGTCGATCCCGCGCGAGAGCGTGAACACGTCCTCGGGCTCGAGCGGGACGACGAAGGCAGCCCGTAGCGTCTCCATCAAGAGCCGCTTCTGCTCGTCTCCGCGCGGCTCGGCCTCCTGCACGATCCGCGCCGCGCCCGCGTCGCCCCGAGCCCAGTCGGCGAGGGCGTCGAGGCCCTCGAGTGTGATCTCGATCTGCGAGCGCAGATGGCCGACGACGTCCGGCTCCTCGGGCAGGAACCACCTCCTGATCTTCATGCGATCGCCTCCCAGGCGCCGAAAATCGCGACGGCGAGCAGCGCCGCCGCGGGGATCGTGACCAGCCAGGCAATCAGGATCTGCCTGACGACCTGCCAGCGCACGTGGTGGATCCGGCGCCGCCCGGCGCCGATGCCGACGATCGAGGAAGCGACGACCTGGGTGGTGGCGGTCGGCCCGCCGATCAGCGAAGCGCCGAAGATGATCGCCGACGAGGCCGACTGGCTGGCCAGGCCCTCGACCGGCTGGATGCGGTAGATGCGACGCCCCACGGTACGAATGATCCGCCATCCGCCCAGCGTCGTCCCGAGCGTCAGCGCCATCGCCGATAGGGCGACCGCCCAGGTCGGTGCCGAGAGGGTGTCGATGCTGCCCTCGGCGAGCAGCAGCGCCGCGATCACGCCGACCGTCTTCTGAGCGTCGTTGGCGCCGTGGCTGAACGCGAGCGCGGCCGACATCGCCCACTCGCCGCCGTGGACGGGCCCGCGCCAGCGTCGCGTGCCGCGCCGGCCCACGAGCCGCAGCCCGCGGATCACCACGAGGCCTCCGAGCAGGCCGAGCGGCGGTGTGATCGCGAGGGCGATCAGGGCGCCGAAGACGCCGACCGGGTGCACGCCTTCCATGCCGCCCCAGAGCACGGCGCCGGTCCCACCCTCCGCAAGAGCCGCCCCGACGAGGCCGCCGATGAGCGCGTGTCCGGAGCTCGAGGGGAGTCCGAATCGCCAGGTGACCATGTTCCAGGTGACGGCGCCCGCGAGCCCGGAGCCGATCACGGCGGCAGCCTCCGCCGGGCTGACGGTGACGATGCCGCCGATCGTGTCGGCGACGGCGGCCCCGAGTAGCAGCGGCCCGAGCAGGTTGAAGACGGTCGCCAGGGCGATCGCCTGAGCCGGGGTCGCGGCCCGGCGTCGCGACCAGGGTCGCGATCGCGTTCGAGGCGTCGTGGAGCCCGTTCGTGGCCGCGAACGCGAACGCGAGCAGGATCGCGATGACGAAGCCGGCCTCCATGCGACGACTCTAAGCCCGGAGCCGCGGACCAGGCGGACGGCGATCGCGATCGGGCTCAGACCACGGTCAGCTGCAGGAGCCCTCCGATCAGCCCGCAGCCGAGCACGACCCAGAGGACCGTGAGCTTGCCGTGCCAGCGGTTGAGGCAGAGGAAGGCGCCGACCGCCAGCAGCGCGGTCCAGACGTCGACCACGCTCGTATCGAGGATCTCGACGGTGACCGCCGCGATCAGGCCGATGACGCCGGCGGCGACGCCGAGCAGGAACAGGTGGATGCGCGGGTTCTCGGCGATCGCGACGAGGCCGCGGTGGAAGAAGATCGGCAGCAGGAAGGCGGGCAGGAAGATCCCGAGTGTCATCGCCAGGGCTCCGGCCATGCCGCCCGCGACGTAGCCGACGAAGGTCGAGAAGATGATCAGGGGGGCGGGGAGGACGCCACCCATCGCGAGCCCGTCGACGAACTGCTCGTTCGTGAGCCAGCCCTGCGTCTCGACGGCGCTCTGCTGCAGGAACGGGATCACCGTGAAGGCGCCACCGAAGGTCAGCAGACCGGCCTTCAGCCCCTCCCAGAAGATCGTCGCCGTCAGCGAGAGCGTGATCGCCCCGAGCGCGATTCCGACCAGCGTGCCGGGCGCGAACGAGACCGAAGTGATCCCCTCCGACCAGCGTCCGGCCGCGCGCCAGAGCTCGTAGGCGAGCCCGCCACCGAGCAGCACGATCACGAAGTTGGCGTCGGCGAACAGCGTCAGCGCGAAGCCGGCGACGGCGATCACCGCGAGCGGCACGTCGGTGATGAAGTTGCCGCTGAGCCGGACCAGGGCCCGGGCGACGATCGCCCCGACCGCGGCTGTGAGGCCGTAGAAGATCTCGTCGAGCGCTCCCTCCAGGTCGGCCTCGACGTAGAGGATCGACAGCGCCAGCATCAAGATGAAGCCCGGCAGCATGAACCCGAGCCCGGCCATGAAGCCGCCGAGCTTGCCGCCGCGGATGCGACCGAAGTAGACGCAGAGCTCATGCGCCTCTGGTCCCGGCAGCACCTGGTAGACGGCGAGCGTCTTCTTGAACGTCCCCTCGGAGACCCATCCCTCCTCGTCGACGCACTCGTGCTTGATCATCGCAATCTGGGCCGCCGGGCCGCCCCAGGCGAGCAAGCCGAACCTGAGGAAGCGGAGGAAGATCGATCCGGCGCCGTCCGGATCGGCGGGCGGCGGTGGGATCGCAACGGCGTCGTCCATCGGCATCGCGCAGTCTGCCGGTCCCGCGGCGCGACCGCGCTCCGCCCCGTGGGTCCGTAGAAGACCCGGAGCGGCTTCGCCAAAACCCCGTTCCGGGGCGTCGCCGCAGTCGCGACCATCTCCGTGCGCATCCCGGTGCGTCTCCACTGCCCACGACTGAGGAGATCGATGAGCCACAAGCCACGCGTCCTGATTCTCGGCGGCGGCTTCGCCGCCCTCGAGAGTGCCTTCCTGCTGCGGATGCGCCTCCGCGATCAGGTCGACCTCTCGCTCGTCTCCGACAACGCGTCGTTCGTCTTCCGGCCGAACTCGATCTACGTTCCGTTCGGGGCAGACCCGGACTCGCTGCTCGTCGATCTGGCGAAGCCGATGCGGCGGCGCCACATTGCCTTCCACCACGCCCGCGTCGCGGGCGTCGACGCGAGTCAGCGGCAGGTCGAGCTCGCCGACGGCGGCAAGCTCGACTACGACAAGCTGATCATCGCGACCGGCGCCGACACGGCGATCGACGAGGTGCCCGGCCTCGCCGAGCACGCCGCCACGATCTGGACCCGCGAGGGGATGCTCGAGGTGCGCCGCCGCTTCGAGCGTGTCCGCGACAAGGCGCTTGCCGGGGAGAAGTCGCGGGTGCTGTTCTTGGTCCCGCCCAACAACAAGTGCGCCGGCCCGCTCTACGAGGTCGTGATGATGTTCGAGACCTGGCTGCGCCGCGAGGGCGCGCGCGAGGCGGTCGAGATCGGCTGGTCGACGTTCGAGGGTTCGTTCATCCAGGCGTTCGGCCCACGCCTGCACGAGCTCGTCGTCGAGGAGTTCTCAGAGCGCGGTATCGCCGGCGCGACCGACCAGCGCGTCAGCGCGGTCGAGCCCGACCGGGTGCTCTTCGAGGACGGGAATGAGCGTCACTACGACGAGCTGATCGCCTTTCCGCCCTACGTCGCGGCGCTCGAATACGACGGCCTGCCTTCGGATGAGCGGGGCTTCATCGACTGCGTGCCCGATACCCGTCAGGTCGTCGGCCACCCCGAGATCTACGCCCCGGGCGACGCCGGCGACTTCCCGGTCAAGCAGGCCTTCCTCGCCTTCCTGCAGGCCGACACCGTCGCCGAGCACATCGGCTCACAGGTGCACCGCGACGAGTTCGAGAACCCGTTCGACCCGGTCTCGATGTGCGTGATGGAGATGTTCGACAAGGCCACCTACGCGCAGGTGCCGCTCGAGTTGACCGGCGACCCGGCGCGTCCCGTGCGCGTGCGGCCCGACGCCGGCGACGAGTACAAGGTCGGCACCTCGCAGGCCTGGCGGCTCGGCAAGAAGGTGCTGGGCTTCTCGGTGCCGATGCGGTTCGGAGCCGGCGAGCCGTTCCACGCCGGCGCCGGCTGGAAGATGATGGACGTCGGCCTCAAGGGCATGTCCGGCGTGCTCGCGCACTGACGGACCGGTTTGGCCCGATCAGCCGCTGCCGAGCTCCCGGCGCAGCCCCGCGGCGGCGTTGTCGCCGAGGTGCTTGAACAGCAGGCGCAGGACCGGGTCGCCGAGCTTGAGCGCGCCCTTGAGCTGCAGGTTGGCGTCGTAGGTGACGATCGAGGCGTTGCCTGCGGCCTCGAAGGTGATCGTGTCCTCGGAGCTGAAGGTCGATGTCTCGGCGACGAGGACGACGCGGTCGGAACGCGCGAACTCCGTCGTGCGGTAGATGAGCTCGGTCTCGCGGCCGGCGAACTTGACGACGACGAGGAACTCAGCTCCGAGGCCGGGGGCCTCGGAGAGCAGCTCGGCACGAACGCAGCTGGGGTCCCACTCGCGGACGGAGCTGAAGTCGGCGAGATAGTCGAACGCTTCCTCGCGGGTCAGTCTGCTGTTGACGGATGTCACGTATCGGGCCACGGCTCAGCCGGCCTCCTTCGCTTCGGTCGTAGCCCCCTCAGGATCTTCGAGCTCGGGCCCGAGCCCGGCCAGCGAGCGGCACTGCCGCCAGAGCTGCTCGCGGTCGGCGTCGCCGGAGCGCGTGCGCGGCAGCCGGTGCGTCGGCCGCACGACGCGGTCGTGCCAGAACCGGCCCGCTCGCCGCGCGGGCTCGTCGGCGCCGGCGAGCCAGACGATCGTGTCGGCTCCCTCGGCGGCGTTGCGGAGCACGGGCCCGAGGACGCGGCGGAAGGTCGGCAGCGACGTCTCGACTCCGGGGGTGTCGGCCCAGCCCGGGTGCATCGAGTGGAAGCTGACGCCGCTGCCGGCGAGGCGCTCGTCCCAGAGTTCGGTCAGCAGCACCTCGCAGCGCTTGCTGTGGGCGTAGAAGGCGGGCGGGTCGTACTCGCGCCGCTCGAGCTGCAGGTCGGCGGCATCGAGGCCCTCGGTGTACATGCCGCCGGAGGAGACGTTGATCACCCGCGAGGGCGCGCCGGCTCGCAGCAGGGGGAGCAGCAGATCGGTGAGCAGGTAGGGCCCGAGCACGTTGGTCGCAAAGGTGAGCTCGAAGCCCTCGTCTGTGTGGGTGCGCTGCTGTGGCATGACGCCGGCGTTGTTGACGAGCACGTGCAGGTCGGAGTGGCGCTCGGCGAAGCCGGTGGCGAACTCCCGCACGGAGGCGAGGCTGGAGAGGTCGCAGACCTCGACGTGGATGCGGTCACTGCCTGTCGCGGCGGCGATCGAGTCGCGGACGCCCTCGCCCTTGGCGCGATCGCGGACCAGCATGTGCAGATCGGCGCCGCCCCGGGCGAAGAGATGGCAAGCGGCGGCCCCGATTCCCGAGCTCGCGCCCGTGACGAGGACGCGACGGCCCTCGAGCCCGGCTTCCGCCTGCTCGCTCCAGAATCCGCGCCGGACGGCGATCCCGATCCGGCTGTAGCCGGGCAGCACGGTCAGGTCCATGGCCTTGTCGAGGAGGTTCGAGATCATCGGCGGGGATAGGTCGGCGGCAAGGTCCGGACAGCCTAGAGAGGCGCCGACGTCGGCCCGCGCCGGCGCACGCGCACGAGGGCGATAGAACTGCCCCGATGCTCGAGCTGATCTTCTTCGCCTCGCTGACGGCCGTGGCCACCGGGCTCGGCGCAATCCCGGTCTTCATGCTCGGCGCGCGGGCGGCGGGCCTGCGGCCCGGTCTGCTCGGGCTGGCGGCGGGCGTGATGGGGGTCGCGGCGGTGGCCGGCCTGCTGCTGCCGGCTCTTGACGACGGCGGTGTGCCCGAGGTTGCTGCCGGCCTTGCCGCGGGAATCGCCTTCCTGCTGATCGCACGGCGCCTGCTCGAGTCGCCGACCGCCGATCTGACCCGGGTCCGCGGCAGCCGTACGACCCTGCTCGTCTTCCTCGTCCTGTTCGTGCACAGCCTGCCTGAGGGCCTCGCGATCGGCTCCGCCTACGCCTCCACGGTCGACGGCCTGGCCCTGTTCATCATCATCGCGATCGGCGTCCAGAACATCCCCGAGGGGACGAGCGTCGCGATTCCGATGGAGGCTGCCGGCTTCTCTCCCGCACAGCAGTTCTGGGCGGCGGTCGGAACCAGCGTCCCGCAGCCGATCGGCGCTGTGGTCGCCTATCTGCTCGTCGAGAGCATCGAGTCGCTGCTGCCGGTCTCCTTCGCCTTCGCCGCCGGCGCGATGCTCGCCCTGATCGTGGTCGAGCTGCTGCCGGAGTCGTTCGCAGGTGGAAACAACCGCCAGGCCCTGATCGGCATCGTCGCGGGCGCGGCCGGGATGCTGGCGCTCAGCCTGCTGCTCGGGATCGACTGACCGTCGACCCCGAGCCGTCTCAGGTGCTGGCTCGCGCCGCCTCCGGGTTCGCATCGATACCGACGAGGATCGCGCCCTCGCCGGTTATGTAGGCCTCCTCGCCGTGCTCGACGATGTCCATGCCGACCGATTCGTCGCGGGCACTGACGCGGAGCGGCATCACGGCCGCGATCACCTTGAGCAGCACGAAGGTGCCGATGAACGCGTAGGCGGGGGTGACGAGCGCGGCGACGACCTGGTCGGCGAGCTGGGCCCCGTTGCCGTAGATGAGGCCGTCGGAGATCCCGTTCCACGATTGCTGCGCGAAGAACCCGATGAAGACGATGCCGGTCAGTCCGGCGATGCCGTGGGCGGCGAGCACGTCGAGCGTCTCGTCGACCCGGGTCCGCGTACGCCAGGCGATGATCGCGTAGCTCGGCAGCGCCGCGAGCGCGCCAAGTGCCATCGCCCAGCCCGGGACTGATGAAGCCGCCGGCCGGAGTGATCCCGACGCAGCCGACGACGATCGCGGTCGCCGCCCCGATCGCGGTCACGTGGCGGCCGCGGATCAGATCGAGGATGAACCAGACGAACAGCGTGCAGGCGGGGCAGAGCAGCGTGTTGACGAAGGCGAGCGTGCTGATCTCGGTCGCGCCGAGACCGCTGCCGCCGTTGAACCCGAACCAGCCGAACCAGAGCAGCCCGGCGCCGAGCAACACGTAGACCGCGTTGTGCGGGAGCAGGGCCTGGCGGCCGTAGTCGCGTCTGGCTCCGACGACGAGAGCGGCGGCCAGCGCCGAGAAGCCGGAGCCCATCTCGACCGGGACGCCGCCCGCGAAGTCGAGCGTGCCGTTGGTCTGCAGCCAGCCGCCGCCGAACACCCAGTGCGCGAGCACCGGGTAGATCGTCACGCTCCAGATCGCGATGAAGATCAGGAACGGCCCGAAGCGCATGCGCTCGACGACGGCGCCGGAGACGAGCGCCGCGGTGATGATGCAGAAGGTCCCCTGGAAGGCGAAGAAGAGCAGGTGCGGGATCGTCTGCCCGTCGAGCGGCTCGAGGCCGACTCCGCTCGAGGAACGCGTAGTCGAGCCCGCCGATGAAGCCGTTGCCCTCGGAGAAGGCGAGCGAGTAGCCGATCGCCGCCCAGCTGATCGTCGCAACGGCGAGCGCGGCGACGCACATCATGAACGTGTTCAGGGTGTTCTTCGAGCGCACCAGACCCGCGTAGAAGAGGCCGAGCGCCGGGGTCATCAGCAGGACCAGCGCCGTCGCGGCGAGCATCCAGGCGGTGTTGCCGGCGTCGATTCCGGTGGCGTCCATCAGGACCCCACCGGCGTCACGGCCGCGTCGTCGGTGTCGCCGGTCCGGATCCGGACGACGCGCTCGAGGTCGATCACGAAGATCTTGCCGTCACCGACCTCGCCGGTGCGACCGCCCTCGCAGAGAGCCTCGATGGTCGGCTCGACGAACTCCTTCGAGACCGCGATCTCGAAGCGGACCTTGTCGGCCAGTTCCATCTTCACGCGGGTCCCGCGGTAGGTCTCGACGCGGTCGAGCTCGCCGCCGTGGCCCTGCACGCGGCTGATCGAGACGCCGCGGACATTGGCCCGGTACAGCGCCTCGAGAACGTCGTTCGCCCGCTCGGGGCGGACGATCCCGATCACCAGCTTCATCTCCCTAGATCCCTTCCTCGGTGCCCGGCCGGCACCGAGGGTTCGGGCCGTTCCGGCATCCGCGGCGTTGCGGACGCCGGGACGGCGCCAGCCTAACCGCGGTCGGGGATGGTTCCCTGGTTACTCGGCGGGGTCAGCGGCTGCGGCGTGTTCGGCAGCGGCTGCTGGCGCTCCGCCACGACCTGCTCGAGCTTCTGCTTCATCCGCTTGTACTGGCTCTTCTGATTCGCGGTCGGGTCGGAGGAGGGGTCGGCGAGGTTGATCTCCTCGAGCGGATCCTTGCGAAGGTCGTAGAACTCCCATTCGTTTGGCTCGACCCCCTCGATGTCGAAGTACTTGACGATCTTCCAGTGCCGCTCGCGCATCCCGACGACGTGGTTCGGGGGCGAGGGGTAGGGGCCGCCCGACTGACCCGACTGGTAGTCGTCGAAGTTGAACAGCAGGTAGTCCTGTGGCGGCTTCGAGCCCTCGGGATCGAGCACGGACTTCGAGTAGTCGACTCCCTGCCAGTCGGCCTTCGCCGAGCTCGGAGCGCCGAACAGCGAGGCGAGCGTGGGGAGGAAGTCGACGTGCGAGACGAGGTGGTTGCAGCGCAGCGACTTCTCCCAGATCCGCGGGTTCGAGAAGATCAGCGGCACCTTCGTCGCCTCCTCGTACATGTTGAAGTTCTTCTGCCGCAGGCCGCCGTGGGCGAGGCCCATCTCGCCGTGGTCGGAGGTCCGGATCACGATCGTGTCCTTCATCAGGCCGGTGCCCTGGAGAGCGTCGAGGACCTGGGTCAGATAGGCGTCCGAGGACTTGATCAGGTTCGCGTAGAAGTTCAGGTAGCGCCGCTTCTTGCGATCCGTGTGCAGGGGGCCGCTGCCGGCCGCAAACAGGCGCACGAACTGCTTCTGCACGGCCGGCTTCGTCGAAAGGTCCTCGGCGACCGTCGGCGGCAGGCCGATCTCGCCCGTGAGCCAGTCCTTGGTGTAGCCGGCCTGATCCCAGGTGCGAGGCCAGAGCAGCACGTCGTGGGGATTGACGAGCGAGACGATCAGGCAGAAGGGCTCCTGCGTGCGGGCGACGTCGTTGATGTACTGCAGCGTTCCCTCGTCCCCGGTCGTGTAGTCGCCCAGGGCGTTGATGTAGCGGCCGTCGTTGTCGACCGAGCCGCCGCCCGCCTCGGAGGGGTCCTGGTTGGCTCCGGCGTCGGGTGGATCCCAGCGATCGAAGCCGTACCTGGCGGCGTCGGCGGGCACGAACGGCTGGTTCGGCGCCGGCTTGCTCAGGTGCCATTTGCCCTTGTAGACGACGTTGTAGCCGGCCGCCGACATCACCGAAGCGATGTTCTTGAAGTCGACCGGCAGCTCGACCTGTGGGTACTGGTCGTTGGGCATGTCGGTCTCGAGCGTGTACTTGCAGCCGTGCTGGGCGGTGAAGTAGCCAGTCATAAGAGTCGAGCGCGCCGGCGTGCACATGCAGGCGTTGGTGTAGGCGTGGGTGAAGTTGACGCCGTGCTTGAGCAGCCGCCGGCGACCGGGTAGGTTGCGGCGCGTCCAGCCCTGCGGGAAGTGCTGGATCGCGCGCTCCTGGTCGGTCAGGAAGATGACGACGTTCTTGCCCTTGAAATCGCTCTTGCTGAGGCCGGCGCCGGCGCCGCCTGCTGCGGTGCGGGCGCCAGCGGCCTCTGCCAGCGGCAGGCCCGCGACGACCGGGGCCGTGGCGGCGGCGGTGCCGAGCAGCTTGCGGCGCGTCGTCCGCGGGGCCCGCTCGTCCCGCTCGGCGCCGTCGTCGTCCCTGTCGCCCTGCTCCCCTGCTTTCTCCGACAACTCCCCACTCCTTCTTCTCGCCTGCGCCCCGGCATCGCGGGCCGCTTCTCGCCTTGCCCTGCTATCAAATCACTCGAGGCGGCCCCCGTCGCGATCGTGCCGGAATCCGCTCAGCTCAGGGCGTCCGCGAGCCGCTCGGCAAGCCAGAGGTCGCAGAGCCAGCTGGCGCTCTCTCCGAGCGGCTTGCGCCGCACCCGGATCCCCTTGCCGTCCGAGGACA
Source organism: uncultured Solirubrobacterales bacterium (assembly GCA_963793415.1). GTDB lineage: Bacteria > Actinomycetota > Thermoleophilia > Solirubrobacterales > 70-9 > CAXMST01. The sequence goes on from CAWCAC010000002.1 coordinate 1,666,209, forward strand.
GCCGCAGGTTCTTCCACGCCGCCGAGCGTGGGATCGCCTCGAGTGCGGTGGCCACCTCCCCTGGCAGATCGGCCTGCTTCGAGCGTACCCGCCGATCGGTGCTCCGCGCCTCGAACTCCGCGGCAGCCGCGGCGACGTAGACGTCGCAGGCGCCGTCCTCCCAGCGCACCTCGACGTAGCGTCCGTGCCGTTTGCCCGAGTACTCGAGGCGCCCCGAGATCTCGGTCTTCATCCCGGGAGCGGGGCCCCACCGAGGTCCGGCGCCGACCTGCGGCCGCTCGATCAACTCGAGACCCAGCGGCGCGATCGCGCGCGCCGAAGAGTCGTACGCCCGGTCGATCTCACCACCGCCTCGCAACAACGCGATCGACTTGGCGCCGATGAAGATGACGATCACCGGCACGCCGATCAGCAGCGGAACGAAGCTCTCGAGGATGTAGGTGAGCGGGACGGCGACGAAGATCATCGCCGTGACGATCTTGCCGGTCGACAGCGAGCGCTCGGCGATCTCCCAGCCCTGTGTCTGCGCCGCCGCCGCCTCGGCGTCGATCGGCGCGATCGCCATCGCCGCCCAGAGCTGGCCGGGCGGGGTTGGCGACGCCGTTCAGTAGTTGATCTCGAGCCGGCGCGCGACGGCGGAGGCGATCGTCGAGGCGATCGGGCCGGCCGGGTAGCCCGCGATCGTGGCGCCGCCGGAGGCGACCGCAAGGCGCCCCTCCTCGCTGATCAGCCTGGCCTCGAGCGAGACCGGGATCGGGCGCTCGACCAGCGGCGCCGCTCGGCCCGCAACCGCCCCGAGAGCAGGCAGCGGACCGCCGAGCTGGCGACCGCCGAACGCGGCCAGGGCTGCGCCGCTGGTGGTCGCGTGCGAGACCATCAGATACGGCCCGGCGCCCGCGCGGCGCAGCTCGAAGTGCGCGATCTCGAAGGGACCGGTGCGGAACTCGTTGAGGACGATGTCGATCTCGCGGAAGCGGTCGAGCGATGCGAGGCCGCTGCCGTCTCGCGACATTCCGATCTCGAGCCGCCGGCCCCTGACCATCAGCTTGTCACCGGAGCGACTGAGCAGGCGCAGAGCCGGCATCGCCTCGACGACCACGAACGCCTCGCCACCGCCCTCTGCGAGGCGCCGCTCGATGCCGCGCTCGGCGATCCGCGGCACGGCGACCTGGACGACCGTTGCAGCGATCGCGAGCAGGATGACGGCGGTCACGAGGGTGGCCATCCCGGTAGCTTGCCAACGACCGTGAGCGAGACCATCGGAGTCGACGTCGGAGGAACGAAGGTGTCGGTCGCCGCGCTTCGCGACGGCGGCCTCTCCGAGCCGATCGTGCGCCCGACCATCAAGGGCGGCGCCGACGAGCTGATCGAGGAGATCGTCTCCGGGGTCGAGGGGATCCGCACAGCCGCCACGTCGGCCGTCGGCCTCGGGGTCCCGTCGGTGGTCGACTTCGCGACCGGGAGGCTGCGGACCAGCGTCAACGTCCCGTTCGCCGATCTGCCTCTGCGCGATCTCTTGACCGAGCGCCTCGGGCTGCCGGTCTTCGTCGACAACGACGCCACCGTGGCAGCGCTCGCGGAGGCCTCCGAAGGCGAGCGAATCGCGATCCGGAACCTGGTCATGTTCACGGTCGGCACTGGCGTCGGCGGCGGGCTCGTCCTCAACGGCCGCATCTTCAGGGGCAGCACCGGGGCGGCCGCCGAGATGGGCCACACGCTGATCGGCCTCGATCTGTCCGCCGGCGCCCCGCCGCCGTCGGGCTTTCCGCAGTCGGGATCGCTCGAGTCGCTCGCCGCCGGCACCAGGCTCGATGCGCTCGCGCGCCGCGCGGCAGCCGATCACCCGGACTCCGCTCTCGGCGCCCACCTCGCGGCCGGTGACGAGATCACAGGCCACGACGCCGTCGAGTGCGGGCTGGCCGGAGACGAGGCCGCGATCGCTGCGATCACGACCCTTGGCGAGTGTCTCGGGATCGGGATCGCCAACGCGATCAACCTGCTCGACCCCGACGTGGTCGCGATCGGCGGCGGTGCCAGCGCCGCCGGTGATCTCCTGCTCGAGCCGGCGCGGCGGACGGCGCTCGGCTACGTGCTGCCCGGCGTCGGCACGGCGACCGAGATCCGCCTCGCCCGCCGCGGCCCCGAGGCCGGCGTCCTCGGCGCGGCCCTGCTCGCGGCCACCGAAGGAGCCTAAGCAAAGGCGTTCTCTGACCAAGCATGAGCGTGCACGCAACGGGCGCTGTGTGGCGGAGCCACATGAGCCCGGTGCGGGTGCGCTCAGGCGCCGAGTCAGAGGACGCCGCCCCGCTAGCCTGCCGGGCGATGTCACTGAAGCGCCTCGCGATCGGCGGGGCGGTCGTCGCACTGGCGCTGGCGGGTCTCGCGCTCGCCTACCTGCTCACGCGCGACGAGCCGCTCACGGACGTCGATGTCACCGAAGCGGACATCGCGGCGCTCGACGCTGCCCGTTGTCCGCCCGCCTACGAGGTGCTCAGGGCCGGCAAGCCACGGCCGGGCCCAGATCGAAGCCGCCGCGGGCGGCGAGTTCACGATCAACGGCGAGCGGGTCGAGCTGGCCCCGCCGGTCGACTGGACCATGAACCCGCAGGACGCGCGCTCCTTCGCGCACAACCTCTGGAAGTTCCAGTGGATCGATCCGCTGCTCTTCGACTACCGCGAGAACGGCAACGTCGAGGCGCTCGCAGCAGGCCGTCGATCTGACGGTCGACTTCGCCGAGGCGAATCCGCCCGACGGCGAACCCGTCGACCCCGACGTCTGGGACGACAAGCGAACGGGCGACCGCGGCCCCTATCTCGCCTACGTGCTCCGGGCAGCCGCAGTGCGAGGGCCTGCTCGACGACTCCGAGCAGGAGCTGCTGCTGGCGCTGATGGAGCGGCACGCCAACGTCCTCACCGACCCCGAGATCTACAAGCCGACCAACCACGGACTGTTCGTCGACCTCGGCCTGACCCTGCTCGCCCGCCAGCTCGACTCCCAGCCGGACGCCGAGGCCTGGGGCGACCTCGGGCGGCAGCGGTTCGCGGAGACCCTGAAGGCGACGATCGTCCCCGACGAGGGCTTCTGGCTCGAGCACTCGGCCGGCTACCAGATCCTGCTCGCGCGGACGGTCCAGCGCTTCCTCGAGATCCCCGGCAACGAGTCACCCGAGCTCGAGGCGATCCTCGCGAAGATGGAGGACGTGACCGGCTGGCTGCGCGAGCCGGACGGGATGATTCCCCAATTCGGAGACTCCGACCTGAAGACCGTGCCCGGCTTCGGGGTGCGGCGCGCGGAGAACGACAACGGCGTGCTCGAGCTCGACGAGTCCGGCCTCGCCGTCGTCAAGAACCCGGGCGCCTACCTGGCGGTGATGGCGAGCTACTTCTCCGACAAGCACAAGCACGCCGACGCGCTCAGCTTCGATCTCTTCGACCGCGGCCGCCGGCTGATCACCGACACCGGCCTGTACGCCAAGGACAAGGACGAGAACTTTGCCTTCGCTCATGCGACACGTGCCCACTCGGTGCTGACGGTCGACGGCGAGGAGTTCCCGCGAGACGGCAGCGGCGCCTACGGCAGCGGCATCGAACAGACCGGCAAGGGCCATGGCATCTACGCCGTGCTCGGCACGAACCCCGCGGTAACCGAGCAGGGGGTCGACCATCAGCGCCTGTTCGTCTACGAGCCGCACCGTTACCTGGTGATCGTCGACCGCCTCGAGGCCGACGACGAGCACCGATACGCACGGTTCCTGCAGTTCGCGCCCGGAGTAGACGTGAAGCCGGCGAAGGGGGGAGGGCTCGAGCTCTCGGCTCCCGGGTTCGAGGGAGCGGTGACGACCAACGGCGCCGGCGGTGAGCGGATCGAGCTGGCGAAGGGGGAGATGGACCCGCTCCGAGGGCTGACCTCCCCCTCGTTCCGCCGCTGGGTCCCGCGGACTACCGCCCGGCTGCGCTCGAAGGGCGCGGACCTCGACCAGATCACGACGCTGACGCTCGCGGGTAAGCCGATCGAGACGAAGCTGGTCTCCTGGGACGAGCGCGGGATCCGCCTCGACCTGTCGCGCGGCGATGAGGACTACCGGCGTCTGTTCATTCACGAGCAGGGCGAGGACTTCACGGTGGATCTGGTCCGCGGCGGGGCTGGGGCGGGAAGCTAGCCGCGGCCCTCTTTCCGCGCTGCTGAGCGCAGCAATACACTTCGTTCGATGGGGAAGCGAGTGGGAGCACGCTGGGGTCGACCCGCGGGGACCGCGCGCAGACCGCTGGCGGTAGCCGCCGTCGCGCTCGGCGCCTGGCTCGGCTTCGGCCCGGTCAGCGCCGAGGCCGGCCTTCCGTATGTCCACGCGCATCGCGGCGGCACGCTCGAGACGCGGGGATCGGCCCAGGTGCCGACCCGCACCGAGGAGACCCTGAAGACCTTCCGGCATGCGGCGAAGGCGGGCTTCGTGCTCGAGCTCGACGTGAAGCTGACCGCCGACGACGTCCCCGTCGTGATCCATGACGCCGAGCTCGAGCGGACTACGAATTGCACCGGCACCGTCGCCGAGATGACCGCCCGGCAGTTGCGCAATCAGTGCGTCGCCGATCTGCTCGGCACGGCCGAGAACACGCAGCCGCTCGACCGCAACGACCCGCGTCGCGAGCCCGTGCCGACGCTGGCCGAGGTACTCGACCTGGCCTTCGACCACGGCGCCAGGGTCAACCTCGAGATCAAGAACGTCCCCGGCGATCCTGACTTCGAGTCCGGACCGATGCCCGCCTACGCGAAGAAGGTCGCGGCGGCGATCGAGCGCTCGGGCTACCCGCCGTCGTGGCTGATCGTGCAGAGCTTCTGGCCCCCGAACCTCGACGTGATCGAGTCCGACCCCTACTTCGAGCGGACGCCGACTTCGTTCCTCTCGCTCGCCGCCTCGAACTCGGCGGCTCCGGGGGTGGCGGTCGACCGCGGCTACGAGTACGTCTCCCCACAGTGGCCGGTGGCGCCCTCCTACATCCAGGAGGCGCACGCGCTCGGCCTCCAGGTGGCGCCGTTCACGCTCGACTCGGCCGCCGATCTGCGCGACGCGGCCGAGGCCGGCGTCGACGCGGTGATCACCGATGACCCGCTGCTCGCCCGCGAGGTCGGCAACCGCGCCGAGCCCGCCGCGCCGAAGCCGCCGCCGGCGCCGGCGCCGGCCGACTGCCGCGCGGCTCTCGGGCCCGAGCAGCGCTCGCCGGTCGAGAGCTACCACCCCTCGGACAGCGGCCCGCGCGTGTTCGCGCTGCAGTTCCTGCAGGAGATCCGCAGCGTCGAGACCTACCGCTCGTTCCGGACCAAGATCGAGTGCATGATCCTCGAGTACGTAAAGCCGCGGCTGGCGCGAGACCGGCCCAACGTCGTCGCTCTGACCGAGGACGTCGGGCTGATGACGCTGGCGACCGGCAGCAGGGGCGAGGCGGCGCGGGCGCTGGCCTCGGACCCCGACGCGCCCTCCTGCGAGTTCGAGCCGGTCCCCTGCGGGATCGCCGGCGTGATCGTCGCGATCCAGAGCGGCTACGACGACGTGATCACCGAGTACAGGTCGCGTTTCCCGGACATGCCCGCGGTGGGCGCCACCTTCGTCGCCGGCACCGACACCTTCGGGCGCGGCTGGATGCAGACCTTCAGCGACATGGCGAAGCGGTACGACGTCTACATCCTCGGCTCCAATAACCAGGCGCCGTTCCGTGAGTCCGTCGATCCTGCCGAGGTGGCCAAGTTCGCCGATCCGGACGTGCCGAAGGCGAAGACGGCCTTCGTCGCGACCGACGATGCCGCCTACAACGAGGTCTTCATGTGGGCGCCCGAGCGGATCACCGACGAGGGGCCGCGGCCGCTCCGCAACGTCGTCGCCCAGAACAAGAAGGTGCCGCTGACCGAGATCGAGAAGGTGATGCAGCTCGAGCCCGGGCCGGCGACCGGCCCCGACGCTGTCGAGAACGTGCGCCCGTACGCGCTGCCCGGCTCGAAGGCGAGGATCTCGTTCGCGACGAGCCTGCCCGCCTTCGTCTACGACGGTGGGCCGGTGACCCCGTTCGCCGAGGCGCCGCCGGCGGGCACCGACCCCTGTGCCGACACCTCGAAGTACTACATGTACTGCCTCGACGAGCTCGGCACCAACCTCGTCATGCAGGACGAGGCCAACCCGGGCCGCTGGGCGACCCGGGCAGGCGGCGAGTGGCAGCCGCTCGAATGGATGAGCTCGACCTGGCGCGCAGCCGCGGACCCGACCGTCTCCTTCGACTACAACGTGACGCCGCACATGGTCGGCAACCTCGCCGACCTCCCCTTCGATGGCCAGACGGCGATCACCCAGCGCGGGCTCGGCGCCGACGCGCCCCCCGCACAGGGCTGCAACTACGTCGGCGACTCGAAGTTCCTGAGTGAGGATCCCGAGAAGTACCGGGTCTACTCGGGTCCGAAGACCGAGTTCCTCGGCCTCGCGCCCTGGGTCCGCGCCGATGCCTCGCGCGAGAGGCTGCGCGCCGCGGGGGAAGCGCTGGCGCCCTCCTCGGGCAAGCCACGCGAGAACCGCTACGTCGAGACGGCCGTCGTCGCCGATCTGCCGTTCCCGCCGGACCCGGACCGGCCGTTCTGCAACGGCGGCAGCGTCGCGGTCGCGGGCCCGTGCGCGAACCTGAAGGTCGGCACCACCTTCTCCGACAGCCTCAACGGGCTGCGCAAGGGCGACCGGATCAAGGCGCTGCGCGGCGCCGACGCGATCCGTGGTCGTGCCGGCGAGGACTGCCTCGGCGGCGGTGGCGGCGATGACCGCGTCGAGGGCGGTGGCCACCGCGACCGGATCGACGGCGGCCACGGCGAAGACCTACTGCTCGGCGATGCCGGCGGCGACAGGATCACGGCGGCCGGCGACGGCAGCCGGGATGTCGTCCGCTGCGGGGCCGGCAAGGACACCGCGATCGTCGATCGCGGTGATCGAGTCTCTGGATGTGAACGAGTGAGGAGAAGCTGATGACGGTTGTGGACAGGCGCCGAGCGCGCTTCGGTACGAGGGTCGCGGCGACGGCCGCCGCAGTGGCGCTGCTGGCGGCGCTCGGCGCCTCGCGGGCCGAGGCGGCGGGCCAGTCGTTCGTGCAGGCTCATCGCGGCGGCCCGCTGGCGACGATCGGCGGAGTCCAGAAGCCGGTCCGGCCCGAGGAGACGCTGGCGACCTTCCGCAACGCTGCCAAGGCGGGCTACGTCGTCGAGCTCGACGTCAAGCTGACCGCCGACCGCGTCCCCGTCGTCCTCCACGACGCCTCGCTCGAGCGGACCACTAACTGCGACGGCAACGTCGGCGAGATCACGGCCGCGGAGTTGCGCGCGCAATGCGAGGTCGACCTGCTCGGGACCGACGGCAACGACAAGCCGATGAAAGCCGACGATCCGCTGCGTGCCCCGGTGCCGCAGCTCGGCCAGGTGCTGCGGATGGCCAAGCACAACAGAGCCTGGATCAACCTCGAGATCAAGAACCAGCCGGGCGAGCCAGACTTCGACGCCGACCCCGAACCGGCCTACGCGAAGAAGGTCGCCGCGAAGATCGAGCGCTCCGGCTTCCCCCCGCGGAAGCTGATCGTGCAGAGCTTCTGGCCCGCGAACCTGAGCGTGATCGAGGCCGACCCGTACTTCGATCAGACGGCGACCTCGTTCCTGTCGCTGGCGGCGGGCAACAGCGGCGCGCCCGCGATCGCCGAGTCGGTCGGGGCCGAGTACGTCTCGCCGGGTTGGCCGGTGACGCCGAAGTACGTCGACGACGCGCACGGGATGGGACTGAAGGTGCTGCCGTACACGATCGATGCGGCCGCGGACCTGCGGGCGGCCGAGCAGGCAGGAGTCGACGGCGTCATCACTAACGACCCGCGCCTGGCGACGCAGATCCACAAGGGCGGCTGAGGGGGCCTGGGGGCCGGGGGCTGCGCCCTCTACCCTGAACGGGTGCCCGCGGCAGAGTCCGAGCCCCTCGTCGACGCCCATGGCCGCCTGATCGGCGATCTGCGCGTCTCCGTCACCGACCGCTGCAACTTCCGCTGCCAGTACTGCATGCCGGCCGACGGCCTGCCCTGGCTCGAGCGTGACGAGATCCTCACCTTCGAGGAGATCGAGCGGCTCGTGCGGTTGTTCGCGAGCTTCGGTGTCGGCGACGTGCGGCTGACGGGCGGCGAGCCGCTCGTGCGCCGCGACTTCCCGCGCCTGGTCTCGATGCTGTCCGCGATCGAGGGGGTCGACGATCTCTCGCTGACCACGAACGCCTACCTGCTCGAACGCGACGCGGCCGCCCTGGTCGACGCCGGCATCGGCCGGGTCAACGTCTCGATCGATTCGCTCGCCCGCGACCGCTTCTTCCAGATCACCCGGCGTGACGCGCTGCCGCAGGTGCTGCGCGGTCTCGAGGCGATTGCGGCCTACCCGGAGGTCCGGCCGGTCAAGGTCAACGCGGTCGCGATCCGCGACTTCACCGAGGACGAGGTTCTCTCCTTCGCCGAGCTCGCCCGGACCACCGACTACCAGGTGCGCTTCATCGAGTTCATGCCGCTCGACGCCGACCGTGCCTGGGAGCCCGACTCGGTCCTGACCGGCGCCGAGATCCGGGCGCTGATCGAGGCCCGCTACCCGATGGTCGAGCGCGAGCGCGAGCCCTCGGCGACCGCGCGCGTCTTCGGTTTCGCCGACGGGGCGGGGGAGATCGGCTTCATCAACCCGGTCTCGGAGCCGTTCTGCGCCGACTGCAACCGGGTCCGGCTGACCGCCGAGGGCAAGCTCCGCACCTGCCTGTTCTCGATCCACGAGACCGACCTGCGCGAGCCGATGCGGGCCGGGGCCGAGGACGACGAGCTCGAGCGGATCGTCCGCGAGGCGGTCTGGCGCAAGGAGCTCAAGCACCACGTCGGCGAGCCCGGCTTCAGGGCACCGCCCCGGTCGATGAGTGCGATAGGCGGCTGACGGCGTCCTCTGACGCGGCGCCTGAGCGCACCCGCACCGGGCTCATGTAGCTCCGCTACACCGCGCCCGTTGCGTGCACGCTCATGCTTGGTCAGAGAACGCCTCGGCTCCTGCTGTCTGCCTATGCAATGCTTAGGCAATCGCGGAGACCAACGACAGCGATCTGAGCCTCGGGGAGGCGGCCAAGCAGCTTGGCGTCAGCGTCGACACGTTGCGGCGGTGGGACTCGGCCGGGAAGGTGAAGACGACTCGGGACGCCTCCAACCGGCGCCGGGTTCCGGTCGCTGAGGTCGAGCGGCTGCGGCCCTCGCCCGGACGGCATGTCACCGGCACCGGTGCCTCGCCGCGCAACCGCTTTTCGGGGACCGTCACCTCGGTCGAGGTCGACGGTGTCATGGCCCTGGTCGAGATCGAGGCCGGGCCGCACCGGATCACGGCCGCGATCACCAGGGACTCGGTCGAGGAGCTCGGCCTCACCGAGGGCGTCGAGGCCACCGCCTTCGTCAAGGCGACCTCGGTGATGGTCGAGCGGGCGTGAGCCGCTTCGGCTCCACCGTTGCACTCGCCGCCTGCGCCCTCATCCTCACCTCCTGCGGCGATGGCGACTCCGCCTCGACGGCCGCCGGCTCAGGTGCCAAACCGGAGATCGTCGTCTTCGCCGCCTCCTCGCTGCAGCCCGCCTTCGAGGCATACGCGAAGCAGTTCCCCGCAGCGGACATCGCCTACTCGTTCGCGGGCTCGGACACGCTCGCGGCGCAGATGCGACAGGGTCTCGAGCCCGACGTCTTCGCGGCCGCCAACACGACGTATCCGGAGCAGCTCCACGCCGAGGGGCTGCTGGAGCAGCCGGTCGTCTTCGCGGCGAACGAGCTGGTGCTCGCGGTGCCCATCGGCTCGGAGATCGAGTCCGTCGACGACGCCGCCGAGCCCGGCCTCAGCGTCGCGATCGGCGCCGAGGGCGTCCCGGTCGGCGATTACACGCGAGACGTTCTCGGCGCGCTGCCCGACGGTGAGGGCGAGGAGATCCTCGCCAACGTCGCCTCCGAGGAGCCCGACGTGGCTGGGATCGTCGGCAAGCTCACGCAGGGTGCCGTCGACGCCGGCTTCGTCTACCGCAGCGACGTCGCCGCTGCCGGTGGCGATCTCGACGCGATCGCGCTGTCGAGGGATGTCTCGCCCGATGTCGCCTACGGAGCCGGCGTCGGGGGTGGTGCCGCCGAGCCCGGGCTCGCGCAGCAGTTCCTCGACGGGCTGCTCGTGGGGGCCGGGGCGGAAGCACTCGCGGACAACGAGTTCGGCCCGCCCCGACGCGGCGGAACGGGCTGAGGCATGACGGCGGTCCCGGCGGCCGGCGGTGCGATGGACGCGGACGGCCGGCGCCCCTCCGCCTTTCGTCTCGCGAGCGCAGTCGCGCTCGTCCTCGTCCTCGTCTTCCTCGCCGTGCCGCTCGTCTCGATCTTCGTCGAGGCCGGGCCCGGTGAGCTCTGGAACGCGCTCGGCTCCGACGCCGCACTCGACGCACTCCGGCTCAGCCTCGAGACGACGCTGATCGCGCTCGTCGTGATCCTCACGGTCGGCACCCCGGCCGCCTACCTGATCGCGCGCGGGCAGTTTCGTGGCCGGGCCGCGACGATCACGCTGATCGAGCTGCCGCTGGTGCTGCCCCCGGCCGCGGCGGGAATCGCACTGCTCGCAGCCTTCGGCCCCAACGGCCTGCTCGGCGGTGCGCTCGAGGACCTCGGGATCGGGCTCGTGCTGCAGACGGCGGGCGTCGTCGTCGCGCTCGTCTTCGTCGCGGCCCCGTTCTTCCTACGCCAGGCGATCGCAGCCTTCGAGTCGGTCGACGACGACCTGATCGATGCCTCGCGCACGCTCGGCGCGGGTGAGGCGCGCACTTTCGCCCGCGTCTCGATCCCGGCCGCCGGCGCCGGCCTTGTCTCCGGCGCGGCGCTCGCCTGGGGTCGGGCGCTGGGTGAGTTCGGGGCGACGCTGATGTTCGCCGGCTCACTTCAGGGCCGTACGCAGACGGCGCCACTGGCGATCTACGGCTTGTTGGGGCGTGACTTCGACGCCTCGCTGGCGCTCTCGGCGGTGCTCGTCGCGCTCTCGGCCGCGATCCTGCTGTCGGTCAAGCTGATCGGCCCCGCCCGGCTCCGCGCCGGGACCGGGGCGGGAGCGGGGAGGCCCGATGCTGTCGTTTGAGCTCGCCAACGCGGGCCCGCGGCTGCAGCTCGGCGCAGAGCTCGGCGGATCGGGTGCGCTCGCGGTCATGGGTCCGTCCGGGGCCGGAAAGAGCTCGCTGTTGCGAGCGCTCGCCGGTCTTCTGCGGCCCGAGCGAGGGCGGATCTCGCTCGACGGTGAGACCTGGCTCGACACCGACGCCGGAGCCGACCTCGCGCCCGAGCGCCGCGGTGTCGGCTTCGTCTTCCAGAGTTACGCGCTGTTCCCACAGATGAGCGCGATCGACAACGTCGGCTACGGGATCCGCGGTGGCAGGCGCAAGCGCGACCGGCGCGGCCGAGCGATGGAGCTGCTCGACCGCCTCGGCGTCGGTGACCGGGCCGCGGCGCGGCCGGCGCAGCTCTCGGGCGGCGAGCGCCAGCGCGTCGCCCTGGCCCGGGCACTGGCGCGCGAGCCGCGCCTGCTGCTGCTCGACGAGCCGCTCTCGGCGCTCGACCCGCGGACGCGGGCGTCGGCCGCAGGGGAGCTCGCAACGGTCCTGGCGGAGACTCCGGTGCCGGCCGTGATCGTCACCCACTCGTTCTCGGAGGCGGCGATCCTCGGCGACGAGATCGCCGTGCTCGACGAGGGCCGGATCGTCCAGCGAGGGACGGCGGCCGAGCTCGCGGCGCGGCCGGCCACCGGCCTCGTCGGCGATCTCGCCGGCGCGACCGTTCTCGAGGGCCGGGTCGCCGGCGTCCGCGACGGCCTGACCGTGATCGACGTCGGCGGCACCGCATCGCTGCTCGCAACCGACGAGGGCGAGGGGCCGGTCTCGGTCAGCATCTTTCCGTGGGAGATCACGCTCGCCCGCGAGGCGCCCGGGGCTGAGTCGGCGATGAACCATCTCGGCGGCGAGATCGCCTCGGTGACTGAGTTCGGCAACCGCGCCCGGGTGATGCTGATGACGCCGCAGCCGCTCGTCGCCGAGGTCACGGCGGCCTCGGTCGAGCGCCTCGGTCTGCGACCGGGCGGCCGCGCGACGGCGACCTGGAAGGCGACCGCGACGCGTCTCTCGGCGCGGCCGGGCTGACCGTCCGCACATTCGGGGAGAGTTCCGGAAGATGGGCGGAGCGTGTCCGGCTGAGCGTCCCGCGGCCGGGGTAGGGTCTGGCGCATGGAACCCGAGAAGTGGATCGCCGCCTTCGCGGCCGAGGCTGGAGCCGACGTACCGACGCCGGAGCAGATCGAGAAGATGCTGAAGCTGGCTTCGATCGCGGCGCACAGCTCCGAACGGATCGCGGCACCGGTCGCCTGCTGGGTCGCCGGCAGCGCCGGGCTCGATCTCGACGAGGCACGGGAGCTCGCCGAGCGGATCGGCGAGTAGGGTCGGGGGCGCGGCGACGGTGACGACCTCGCCGCAGCTCGCGCCGATCGAGGTCCGGATCCTCGTCCTGCTCACTTTCACCGCCGGGATCTACGACGCGACGACGTTCCTGGCGCTCGACCGCGTCTTCGTCGCGATCGTGACCGGCAACATCATCCTGATCGGCGTCTCGCTGGCCTCCTCGGAGATGACCTTGGCGGGCCCGATCATCGCCCTGATCGCCTTCGTCGTCGGCGCCGCGATCACGGGCCGGCTCGACTCGGCCGGTGCCGACCGCTGGTTGCTGTTGCGGCGCACGGTGGTCGTCGAGTCGGTCATGCTCGTACCGGCGATTGCGCTTGCGATCTCCTACGACGGCGAGGAGATCCGGCGCCTTTTGATCCTCGCTCTGCTCGCGGCCGCGATGGGCTGCCGCAACGCGACGATCCGTCAGGTCGGGGTGCCGGAGCTGCAGACGACCGTGCAGACGATGACGCTCGCCACACTCGCCTCAGAGGAGGCGCGGGGTGCCGGGATGCGAGTTGAGGACAAGTGGCGGCTGGCCGGCATCGCCGCGCTCGTCGCGGGGGCGGTGATCGGCGGCTTCCTCGCCGTCGAGACATCGCTGGCCTTCGTGCTCGCGCTGTTGTTCGCGATCCACCTCGGCGCCGCCCTGCTGCTCGCCCGCCGGCGCCCCGCGGGTGCCGCGGTTTGACGGCGCCTCGAGCGATCGGGCAGAATCGGCGTCCGGGGAAGGTTCGAACCGAACACGAGGCGCGCCGCGCGGAGGAGGGCCGGAATGGCCACCGAGGAGAGAGTCACCTACTGCCGGATCTGCGAACCGCTCTGCGGGATGGTGGCAACGGTCACCGACGGTGAGGTGACGAAGCTCCGACCCGACCCCGAACATCCCCTCTCGAAGGGCTTCGCCTGCCCAAAGGGGATCGCGATGACCGAGATCCAGAATGACCCCGACCGGGTCACCCATCCGCTGCGGCGCAAGCCCGACGGCAGCTTCGAGCGGGTCAGCTGGAAGCTCGCCCTGGACGAGATCGGCGAGCGCCTGGGTCGGATCAAGGAGGCCCACGGCGGCGGCTCGATCGGCTGGTACATGGGCAACCCCGGCGCCTTCAGTTACTCGCACCCGCTCTGGGTCAAGGGCTTCATCGACGGCCTCGGCTCCCAGCACTACTACACGGCCTCGAGCCAGGACGTCTCCAATCGCTTCGCCGCCTCTTCGCTGCTGTACGGCTCCCCGTTCGTGCTGCCGATCCCGGACCTGGCCCGCTGCGAGATGCTGTTCATGCTCGGCGCCAATCCGCTCGTCAGTCACGGCAGCGTGATGAGCGCGCCGCGCGTCAAGGACCAGCTGCACGCGATCACCAAGCGCGGCGGTCGCGTGATCGTCGTCGATCCGCGCCGGACCGAGACCGCGCGCGAGTTCGAGCACATCGCCGTCAACCCCGACTCCGACGCGTGGCTGCTGCTGTCGCTGCTCAACGTGATCTTCGAGGAGTCGCTGCAGGACACCGGCACGCTGCCCTTCGAGACGCGCGGTTTCGAACGCCTACGGGAGATGGCAGCCGGATTCGCTCCGGAGGAGACGGAGGCCCGGACCGGCGTCCCCGCCGCCGACGTCCGCGCGATCGCCCGCGACATCGCCGCCAGCGACGCCTGCGCGATCTACGGCCGCACCGGATCGTGTCTCGGTCGCAGCGGCACGCTCGTCTCCTTCCTGCTCGACGCGCTGGCGCTCGTCACCGGCAACCTCGACAGCGAGGGCGGCTCGCTGTTCGGCGATCCCGCGATCCCGTTCGACCGCGTCGCCGAGCTGATCGGCGCCGGCAGCTACGGCAAGGTGCGCTCGCGCGTCGGTGGCTTCCCCGAGGTGCTCGGGGCGCTGCCGGCGTCGCTGATGGCGAAGGAGATCACCTCCCCGGGCGAAGGCCAGATGAAGGCCCTGTTCGTCTCGTCCGGAAACCCCGTGCTCAGCGTCCCCAATGGCCCCGAGCTCGAGGAGGCGATGGAAGAGCTCGAGCTCTGCGTCGCGATCGACCTCTACGTGACCGAGACGACCAAGCACGCAGACTTCGTCCTACCGGCGACGACCTTCCTCGAGCGCGAGGACTACCCGCTGCCGTTCCTGTCGCTGTTCACGACGCCGTTCATCCAGATGACCGAGGCGGTCGTCGAGCCCCGCGGCGAGGCGCGCCAGGAGTGGGAGATCATCGAGGACATCGCGAGCCGTGTCGGCGTCGTCCCGTCCTCGGTCCTCGGCCTGCGGATCCTCGGCAAGACCGGGATCAAGATCACGCCGCGGCGGCTGATCGAGACCGGCCTGCGGCTCAGTCCCGTCGGCGACAAGTTCGGGCTCAAGCGCGACGGGCTCAACCCCGCGAAGCTGCGCGAGAGCGAGCACGGCGTCGTCCTCGCCGACCATTGGGAGACGGGCACGCTGAAGGGGAAGATCCGCAACGATGGCGACCGCGTCCACCTCGACCCGCCCGAGATCGTCGCCGAGGTTGACCGGCTCGCCTCGATCGCCGGGCCCAGCGACGAGTATCCGCTGCTGCTGATCGGGATGCGCGAGCTGCGCTCCCACAACTCCTGGATGCACAACTCCGAGAAGCTGATGCGCGGCGACCGGGTGCACCGGGCCCGGGTCCATCCCGGCGACGCCGAGGCGGTCGGGATCACCGAGGGCGACGGCGTCCGCATCGCCTCCCCGCACGGTGAGGTCGAGCTCGTTGCGACGCTGACCGACGAGGTCAAGCGCGGCACGATCGCCGCCCCGCACGGCTGGGGCCACGCGGGCGGCTGGCAGGTTGCGAACGCGGCCGGCGGCGTCAACATCAACGTGCTCGCCTCCTCTGACCCCGCCGACCTCGAGCCGCTCGCCGGCATGGCCCACCTGAACGGGATCCCCGTCCGGATCGAGCCCGTCGGAGCCGCCGCCGAGCCGAGCGGCGACGAGGCGGTCGCGGCCGGCGCCTAGCGCCTTTAGGGAAGGCCGTCGAGCGCAGTCGGCGGCAGCTGATCGCGCGGCGGCGGGTTCGTGGCCAGCAGCTCCGGCACCGTGACCGCGCGCAGACCGCGTTGCTCGAGACCCCGCAGGACTGCCGGAAGCGCCGCGACGGTCTCGCTGCGGTCGCCGCCGCCGTCGTGCATGAGCACGATCGAGCCCGGCTCGATCTCATCGAGGACGCGGGCGGCGATCCCGGTCGAGTCGCTGCCGCCGAAGTCGGTGGCGTCGAGGCTCCAGAGAACCATCAGCTGCCGGCGCTTGCGCAGGAGCTCGAGGGTCGTTGCGTCGAAGCTGCCGAACGGCGGGCGGAACAGCCGCGCCGACTTCAGACCCTCCTTGCGGAGTGCCTCCGTGGTCGCGTCGATCTGTCGCTCCTGTTCCTCCGGCGGCAGACCGGCGAGGCGCGGATGGTCGAAGGTGTGGTTGCCGATTGCGTGACCGGCGAGCAGCTCGGCACGGTTCTGTTGCGGGTGCTCGCCGACGGCGCTGCCGAGGCTGAAGAACGTCGCTTTCGCGTCGAAGCGGCCAAGGATCTCGAGGATCGCCGGCGTCTCGGACCCCGGGCCGTCGTCGAAGGTCAGCGCCACGTTCGGTCGGGCGTCGTTGCCACGGCTCACGTACAAGGCGTTCCTCAGGGTCCGATCGACGATCGCCGACTCGTGCTCGAGTCGCCCGCGGGCCTGCTGCCAGGGTGAGGGGGCCTCTTTCTCGGCGATCGCATCGGCGCCGGACAGCTCGTGGCTGGGGCCGACCGCGGAGTCGATCGCGAACGCGACCAGGGCCGCGAGTAGAAGTGCGGTGAGGATCCGCCGCCGATGCTCGGGTCGCGCCCGCGCCCGCGCCACGGGGCGTCGGCGCCCCTCCTCGTCTTTCTCGTTGTCCCCGGGTCCCACCATCGCTTCGCGGACGGCAGGGTAGAGGGAGACGTAAGGTTCGGCTGGTGCTGAATCTCGACGTGCAACTCGCGACACTCGGAGCCGGCGCCGCGGTGATGTTCGTCGCCTGGCTCGTCAGCCTGTCGATGCGCGACGCCTCGGTCGCTGATATCGCCTGGGGGCTGGTCTTCGCCGCGATCGCCTGGGCGGCGTTCGCCGTCGGCGACGGCTACGAGCAGCGGATGCTGCTGATCGCGGTGCTGGTCACGATCTGGGCGCTGCGGCTCTCGCTCTACATAGCCTGGCGCCACGACGGCGAGGACAAGCGCTACGTGGCCATGCGCGAGCGCCAGGGCTCGAGCTTCGCGATCCGCAGCCTGTTCACCGTCTTCTTGCTGCAGAGCGCGATCGCCTGGGTCGTCTCAGCGCCGGTCCAAGGCGCCGCCGCGGACCCGAGTCCGGACGCGATCGGCGTCCTCGGCATGATCGGCGCCCTCGTCACCCTGTTCGGGATCGCCTTCGAAGGAATCGCCGACCTGCAGCTCTCGCGCTTCCTCGCCCGCAAGGCGGAGGGAGCCGAGAGCGGCGTCATGGACCGCGGCCTGTGGCGTTACTCGCGCCACCCGAACTACTTCGGCAACGCGACGCTGTGGTTCGGGATCTGGTTGATCGCACTCGAGACCGGCTCCGCCGCCTGGACCGTGATCGGACCGATCGTGATGACCTTCTTCCTGCTCAAGGTCTCGGGCGTCGCCCTGACCGAGAAGACGATCGGCAAGCGCCGCCCCGGCTACTCCGAGTACGTGGAGCGGACCAGCGCCTTCATCCCGCTGCCACCGCGCGATCGAAATCGCGATTGATTTCTCGCTCGTTCGCGTTAGGCTCGGGCGGTAATCGCGGAGGAGGGTGAGATGGACGAATCGACTGCGACCGAGCTCAAGGCGAAGGCGCACAAGACGTGGGCGGCCGGCAACTTCGACGATGTCGCGAAGAAGATCTGGAGCGTCGGCGGCGGCCTCGTCGACCGGATCGGGCTCGGCGCCGGGCAGGAGGTGCTCGACATCGCCGCCGGCACCGGCAACGCGGCGATCGCGGCCGCCGAGACCGGCGCCGCAGTCACGGCCTCCGACCTCACGCCCGAGCTGTTCGAGGCCGGGCGCGCGAACGCCGCCGCCGCGGGTATCGAGGTGGAGTGGGTCGAGGCCGACGCCGAGGCGCTGCCGTTCGATGACGAGAGCTTCGACATCGTGCTCTCGACCTTCGGGATCATGTTCGCCCCACGGCACGAAGTTGCCGCCGCTGAGGCGGTTCGCGTGCTGCGCCCGGGCGGTCGCTTCGGGTTCGCCTGCTGGCGTCCGGATGGCGGCATCGGCGACTTCTTCCGAACCACCGCCGGGCACCTGCCCCCGCAGCCGGAGGGGTTCGTGCCGCCACCGGCCTGGGGCAGCCGCGAGCACGTCGAGGGCCTCTACGAGGGGACCGGCGTCCGGCTCGAGTTCGAGGACGACTCCGTCGACTTCGCCTTCGACTCCGGCGAGGATGCGGCCGACTTCTACGCCGAGTTCTTCGGCCCGGTCGTGATGGCGAAGCGCCTGCTCGAGCCGGAGGGCAAGTGGGAGGCGCTGCGGTCGGACCTGATCGAGCTGTTCTCGAGCCGCTCGGTGCCGACCGATGACGGGCGCATCGCCTACACGGGCGAGTACCTGACGATCATCGGCTCGAAGCCCGGCTGAGCATCCTCGCCCGGGCCTCGCGCGAGGTCGCGTAACGGCGCGATAACCGCAGGCGCGCCGCCTGTGAAAAGCTGACGGGCAGGAGGGGCGAGCACTCGCTCCGTCCAATCGTTCGAGAGGAGAAGCGCGGATGCAGATCGGGATGATCGGCCTCGGCCGGATGGGGGCGAACATGGTTCGCCGACTGATGCGGGACGGACACGACTGCGTCGTCTACGACGTCAGCGCCGACGCCGTCTCCGAGCTCGCCGGCGAAGGCGCGACCGGCGCCGACTCGCTCTCCGACTTCGTCGCCAAGCTCGATGCTCCCCGGCACGCGTGGATCATGGTTCCGGCCGGCTACGTCCAGGAGACCGTCGATGAGCTCTCGGGCCTGATGGAGGCCGGCGACGCGATCATCGACGGCGGCAACTCCTACTACCGCGACGACGTCGACCGGGCCAAGGCGCTCGAGCCGAGCGGCATCCACTATGTCGACGTCGGCACCTCCGGCGGCGTCTGGGGCCTCGAGCGCGGCTACTGCCTGATGATCGGCGGCCCCGACGAGGCGGTCGAGCGTCTCGATCCCGTCTTCAAGACGATCGCGCCCGGGATCGACGGCGCCCCGGAGCGCACGCCCGGCCGCTCCGGCGATCCGACCGCCTCCGAGAACGGCTACCTGCATTGCGGCCCCTCGGGCGCCGGCCACTTCGTGAAGATGGTCCACAACGGCATCGAGTACGGCGTCATGGCGGCCTACGCCGAGGGCCTCAACATCATCAAGAACGCGAATGCCGGCAAGCGGGCGGGCGAGGTCGACGCGGAGACGACGCCGCTGCGCGATCCCCAGTACTACGAGTACGACATCGACCTGACCGAGGTCGCCGAGGTCTGGCGCCGCGGCTCGGTGATCGGCTCGTGGCTGCTCGACCTGACCGCGGCGGCGCTGCTCGAATCGCCGCAGCTGGACGAGTTCGGCGGCCGCGTCTCCGACTCGGGCGAGGGTCGCTGGACCCAGCACGCGGCGATCGACGAAGGCGTGCCCTCGCCGGTCCTCTCGAGCGCGCTGTTCGAGCGCTTCTCCTCGCGCAACGAGGACGAGTTCGCGAACAAGCTGCTGTCGGCGATGCGCAAGCAGTTCGGCGGCCACGACGAGAAGCCGGTGGGCGGGAGCGGCTCTTGAGCGCCGGTGAGACGACGCTGCCCGCCGCCGGCGACGGGGCCGGAACCGGTGCCCGCAAGCCCGACCCGCATGTGATCGTCCTCTTCGGAGCGGGCGGCGACCTCGCCGCCCGCAAGCTGATCCCCGGCTTCTTCCACCTGCAGGCCGCGGGGCTCTTGCCGGACGAGTGGCGGATCGTCGGCAACGCCGACCAGGAGTACGACGACGACGGCTTTCGCGAGCACGCCCGCGAGTCGATCGAGAAGTTCGGCCGTCGTGGGGTCGAGGAGAGCGACTTCGAGGGCTTCCAGCGGCGGCTCTCGTACGTGCCGATCTCGGCCGGCGTCGACGCTCTCGGAGAGAAGATCGCCGACGCGCGCAAGCAGATCGACGGCGACTGCCGCCTGCTCCACTACCTGGCGGTGCCGCCACCCGCCTTCGGTGCGATCACCGAGGAGCTCGCCTCGCTGAAGCTGACCGGGCCCGAAGCCCGGGTGATCATGGAGAAGCCGTTCGGCCACGACTACGAGTCGGCGGTTGCGCTCAACGCGCTCCTGCACAGCGTCTTCGACGAGAGCCAGATCTTCCGGATCGACCACTTCCTCGGCAAGGAGGCGGTCCAGAACGTGCTCGCGCTGCGCTTCGCGAACGGCCTCTTCGAGCCGGTCTGGAACCGCAACAACGTCGAGTTCGTGCAGATCGACGTGCCCGAGACGCTCTCGATCGGTACCCGCGCCGGCTTCTACGAGGGCACCGGCGCCTATCGGGACATGATCGTCACCCACCTGCTGCAGCTGCTCAGCTTCGTCGCGATGGAGCCGCCGTCCAGCCTCCACGCCAGGGACCTCAAGGTCGAGAAGCAGAAGGTCTTCGACCAGATCAAGCCGATCGAGCCCGACGATGTGATCCGCGGCCAGTACGAGGGCTACCGGGAAACCGACGGCGTCGCGCCCGACTCCGACACCGAGACCTTCGCCGCCGTCAAGGTCGAGATCGACAACTGGCGCTGGGCGGGGGTGCCCTTCTACCTGCGGACCGGCAAGTGCATGCCCGAGTCCCGGCACACCGTCTCGCTCGACTTCCACGAGCCGCCGATGAGCATGTTCCCCGGCGAGGTCCAGCATCAAGGCGCCAACCAGCTCGTCTTCGAGTTCTCCGAGCCCGGCGAGATCACCGCCGACTTCCAGGCGAAGGTGCCGGGGCCGACGATGGAGCTGGGCCCGGCGCGGATGACGTTCCGCTACGACGACAGCTTCTGCGCCGACAACCAGCTCGAGGCGTACGAGCGCCTGATCCACGACGCGATGATCGGCGACGGGACCCTGTTCACCCAGGCGAGCGGCATCGAGCGGCTCTGGGAAGTGAGCATGCCGGCGCTCGAGAACCCGAACCCGGTGATCGCCTACGCCCAGGGCACGTGGGGGCCGAAGGAGGCGACGGAGCTCGTCGCCCCGTTCGGCTGGCGCCTGCCCGATACGGGTCCGGCCCGACCGACAGAATCGGTCTAGCGGACCCGCGCACAATCAGAGACGAAAGCGAGCGGAACAGAGAAATGGCAGCGACGAAGGAGCTCCACGACGCAGGCCAGAGCCTGTGGCTGGACAACATCACCCGCGATGCCGTCAACGACGGCACGATCAAGCGCTACATCGACGAGCTCTCGCTCACCGGCCTGACCTCGAACCCGACGATCTTCGACAAGGCACTCGGCGAGGGCGACGCCTACGACGAGCAGACCTCGGAGCTGCTCGCGGCAGGCAAGAGCGGCGAGGAGCTGTTCTTCGAGCTTGCCCTGACCGACATTCGCGGCGCCTGCGACCTGTTCGCCGACGTGCACCGGCGCACGGACGGGGTCGACGGCTACGCGTCGCTCGAGGTCTCGCCGCTGCTCGCGCGTGACACGGACGCGACCGCGGCCGAGGCGGCGCGCCTGTATGCCGAGGCCGACCGCGACAACCTCTTCATCAAGATCCCGGGCACGCCCGAGGGCCTGGCGGCGATCGAGGACACGATCGCGGCCGGCACCTCGGTCAACGTGACGCTGCTCTTCGACGCAGCCCAGTACGTCGCCCAGGCGGAGGCCTACATGCGCGGGATCGAGCGCCGCGTCGAGCAGGGCCTCGACCCGAACGTCGCCTCGGTCGCCTCGCTGTTCGTCAGCCGCTGGGATGTCGCCGTCTCCGGCAAGGTCCCCGGCGAGCTCGAGAACCGGCTCGGCAGCGCCGCCGCGATCCGCGGCTACGTCGCCTACCGCGAGCTGCTCGAGAGCGATCGCTGGCTGCGGCTCGCCAACGAGGGGGCCCGCGCGCAGCGCTTCCTCTTTGCCTCGACCGGGACCAAGGATCCGGCGCTCGAGAAGACCAAATACGTGGGCGAGCTTGCGGCGCCGCTGAGCGTCAACACGATGCCCGAGGAGACGCTGCTCGCGCTGGCGGAGAAGGACTCGATCGGCCCGCTCCTCGCCGGCGACGGCGGCGACAACGAGCAGCTGCTGGCCGAGTTCGAGACGGCAGGGGTCGACCTCGACGCGCTCGCCAAGCAGCTGCAGGACGAGGGCGCCGACAAGTTCGTCAAGAGCTGGAACGAGCTCCTCGCCCGGATCGAGGAGAAGAGCAAAGCCGTAGCGGCGGGCTGAGAAGGCTGGAGGCGGAGCGGCCGATGTCCGACCAGGGCCAGCCCGGATACCAGCAGCTGCCCGCCTTCGGGCACCTCGCCGACCTGCACGAGGTGGCGGCGAGCCGGCACCTGCGGCACCTGTTCGCGGCCGATCCCGAGCGCGGCACGCGGCTGGTCACCGAGGCCGCCGGCCTGCGCCTCGACTATTCCAAGCACCTCGTCGACGACGAGATTCTCTCGCGTCTATTCGAGCTCGCTCGCGAGGCCGGGGTCGAGGCGCGACGCGACGCGATGTTCGCCGGTGAGCACATCAACGTGACCGAGGACCGGGCGGTGCTCCACGTCGCCCTGCGGATGCCACGCGAGCGCTCCCTGTTCGTGGACGGAGTCGATGTCGTCAAGGAGGTTCACGAGACGGTCGACCGGATGGCGGCCTTCGCGAACCAGATCCGCTCGCGGGAGTGGCTCGGCCACACCGGCAAGCCGATCACGGCGATCGTCAACATCGGCATCGGCGGCTCCGACCTCGGCCCCGTGATGGCCGACCGGGCCCTGCGCCACTACGCCGACCGCGGTTTGACGATGCGCTTCGTCTCCAACGTCGACGGCACCGACTTCGCCGAGAAGACCCAGGACCTCGATCCGGAGACGACTCTGTTCGTCGTCGCCTCGAAGACCTTCACGACGCTGGAGACGATGACCAATGCACACACCGCGCGGGATTGGTCGCTGGCCGGCCTCGGCGGCGACGAGGCGGCGGTCGCCCGGCATTTCGTCGCGCTCTCGACCAACGCCGAGCAGGTCTCGGAGTTCGGGATCGACACCGCCAACATGTTCGGCTTCTGGGACTGGGTCGGCGGCCGCTACTCGATGGACTCGGCGATCGGCCTGACGACGATGATCGCGGTCGGGCCCGAGGCGTTCGCCGAGATGCTGGCCGGCTTCCACGAGATCGACGAGCACTTCCGGACGACGCCGCTGGAGCGCAACCTGCCCGCGATCCTCGGTCTGTTGAGCTTCTGGTACGCCGAGTTCTTCGAGGCCGAGACCGTCGCGGTGCTGCCCTACGACCAGTACCTGGAGCGCTTTCCCGCTTACCTGCAGCAGCTGACGATGGAGTCGAACGGCAAGCACGTGCGGCTCGACGGCACCCGGGTCGTCGGCCCGACCGGCCCGATCTTCTGGGGCGAGCCCGGGACCAACGGGCAGCACAGCTTCTACCAGTTGATCCACCAGGGGACGCACCTGATCCCGTGCGATTTCATCGCCTTCGCCCAAAGCCTCAACCCGGACCTGCCGGGTGAGCACCAGGACAAGCTCGTCTCCAATGTCTTCGCCCAGGCCGAGGCGCTCGCTTTCGGCAAGACCGAGGAAGAGGTCCGGGCGGAAGGGGTGCCGGAGGCGCTGGTCCCGCACAAGGAGTTCGACGGCAACCGCCCCTCGAACGTGATCCTCGCGGAGCGCCTCGACCCGAGGACGCTGGGCAGGCTCGTCGCCCTCTACGAGCACTCGGTCTTCACCCAGGGCGCGATCTGGGGGATCAACTCCTTCGACCAGTGGGGTGTCGAGCTCGGCAAGGTCCTGGCGAAGAAGATCATCCCCGAGTTGCAGAGCGACTCCGAGCTCGCTCACGACAGCTCCACCAACGCGCTGATCGAGTGGTACCGCGCGCACCGTTAGGCGAACCCCGACCCGGGTAGTCCCTTCTTGACCAACGGAAGGAGACCCAAAAATGGCGAATACGAAGAAGGCCGATAAGGATCTCTATCGACGTTTGCGAGGGAGTGGGCTGCGCAAGAAGGCCGCCCGGCGCGCGTCCGAGGCGCTCCCGGCGAAGGGCTCGAGCAGGCCCGCCACGGCCCACAAGATCGCCGATCAGCTCTCGCACGCTGCAGATGGCATCAGAGAGCGAGCCGGTGGCGGCAAGCGCAAGCGCTCGCAGGCGGCGAAGAAGGCGGCCCGGACCCGGAAGGCGAACTCGCGCAAGCGGAGCGAGAGCGCTCGCAAGGGCGCGAAGTCGAAGTCGTAGTCGAGGAGGGCGGGGGCTGCGCGCCTGTGACGCGCGGCCCCGCAGCCCGGTGGTGATGCGTCGCGCGATGCAGAAACGACAGTTCAGCTTCCTCCGCCGTCTCCCCCTGACCCAGCAAGCGGTCGATTATGCGGCCGATCATCACGACGGGCAGCGACGGGAGGCAGACGGAGCCCTGGTCCTTCTGCACCTGCTCGAGGTCGCCGCCCTCCTCGACCGATGTGGCTGCCCCGATCGGGTCGTCGCCGCAGCCGTTCTCCACGACGTGCTCGAGGACACCGATGCGGGGCGGAGGGAGCTCGACCTGCGCTTCGGCGCGGATGTCGGCGCGGTCGTCTCCCTTGTCAGCGACGACCCCGGGATCGGGGACGAGGAGACCCGCAAGGACGACGTCCGGGAACGCGTCCGCGAAGCGGGCGGCGACGCCGCGCTGGTCTACGCCGCAGACAAGATCTCGAAGGTGCGGGAGTTGCGCCTCGGGCTGGCTTCGACAGATCCGGGGGAGGGCACGGACGCGAAGCTGCGGCGCTATCGCAAATCCCTCGAGATGCTCGAGCAGTGCCGGCTCGACGATCGCCTGGTCGAGGCGCTCCGCTTTGAGCTCGAGGCGCTCGAGGCCTTTCCTCCGGCTGCGAACGGTTAGTGCTTGCGCTCCCCGGCTCAGCCTGCTTCGAGCAGGCTCGCGACCTCGGCGGCGTCGTGGATCAGCTGCTCGATGCGGGCGCCGGGCGACGTCTCGTTCGTCTCGAGGTAGACGCAGACTCCGGCGGCGCTCGTCGAGAGGCCGTAGCCGCCGCCGGCGGCGCGCTCTAGGGCCGCGGCCGCCAGGCCTTCGCCGAACGCCTGCACGCCGACGTCGCCTTCGTCGACCCAGCGCTCTGGGAGGCGACTCCCCGAGCTGCGGGCCGGAAGCACGACGGCGACGTAGCTGTGCTCCATGTCGACGAAGCTCGTGAACTCGAGCCAGGCGACCGAGCCTTCCCGCTCGATCCCGGGGAGCCGGCCGCGGGCGGCGCTGACCGCGGCGCCGGGCATCGCCAGGCCGATGTAGCGGGCATGGAACTGCGCAGGCGATTCGAGCTCGAGGTCGTGCCCCTCAGCCCACTTCTGAGCCGACTTGTCGGGACCGAGGTCGGCGCCGAGCAGGCTCGCGACCCCGAGGATCGAGCCGACGATCCTGCCGTGCTTCTTCGCGTTCGCCCACTCGGCGTAGGCCGCGGCCGAGTCGACTTGGGAGATGCCTCGGCTGCCGGCCTCCTCGAGGACCTCGTCGCGGATCCGGCCGGCGACCGTGCCGCCGATCTGTGCCAGCCGGTCCAGGTAGTCGGGCCGGACCTGGCGGTTCGTGCTGCCCTCCTGCCCGCGCCACTCGGGCAGCTCGCAGGTGAACACCCCGAGGTCGAGCTTGAAGCCGAAGTCCTGCGGCGTCTCGTGCGCGAGCCAGTCGATGAACTTCGGAGTGAACAGCTGGTAGAGCCACTGCTGCGACTGACCGGGGGCGAGCTCGACCTCGTAGCGCCGGTCGAGCTCGACCGACTCGAAGACCTTCGACTGGCGCTTGCGCTGATCGCCGCCCCAGTAGTAGGTGCCGCTGCCGAGCTCCTTCGGCCGGCAGCAGAGCATCGGCACGTAGCCGACGCTCTCGGGGATCCGGCAGACCATCAGTGTGTGCTGCAGGCCGACGTCGACGATCTGCTTGCCGAAGGTCGCCTGGTGACGGAGCCGGCCGACGGCGCCACCGGGGAAGCGCCCGGCGAGCGCCCACATCGCATGCTTGATCGGGCCCGGCTGCTCGGCGGGCGGCAGCGCTCCGGGCCAGGGGTACTCGGGCCGCAGCTGCAGGCCGCGCTCGTCGGCGTACTCCTGCAGCCGGCGCTCGGTCTCGGCGAGCTCGGCGAGCGCGCCGGAGCCGTCCATGTCGATCCCGAACGGGCTCAAAGGTCGCGAAGGACGACGCGCGTCGGGGCACCGTCCGAGCCGTCGGCGAGACGCAGGGGCAGACAGAGCAGCTCGTACGGCCCCGGCTCGATCTCGCGCAGGTCGAGGCCCTCGAGCGCGACGACGCGCGCCTCGAGCAGCGCCAGGTGGGCGTCGCCGTCGCCGATCGAGAGGTAGTCGATGCCGATCAGGCGGATGCCGCGCTCGAGCACGAACGCCGCTCCGGACTTGTCGAGGCGGATGAAGTCGTGGGTGAACTCGGCCTGCTCCCAGAGCTTCGAGTTCGTCGTCTTCAGCAGTACGCGCTGGCTGCCGTCGGGGATCGCCGCGGCCTCGAGCGCGGCCCCGTCGATCGGATCGAGCCCGCGGTCGGGGATCTCGACGACGACGCACGCCCCCAGCATCGCCTCGAGGTCGAGCACCTCGGTGCCGGGTCCGCCGTCGTAGAAGTGGGAGGGGCCGTCGACATGGGTGCCTGTGTGGGCGCCCATGTTGAGGCGGGAGACGTTCGCGGTCGCGCCATCGGCGATCGCCTGATGGAGGCTGCGCGAATAGCCGGGATTGCCGCGGTAGATCGGCATCCCCGCGTGGATCGGGACTGAGACGTCGTGGATCGCCATCGCGGCGAGCCTATTCGACCCGGACGCCGCTGACCAGGACACGGCATAGGCGGCGCCGGAGCGGTCGGCCTGCTTCATCTACTGGCGCGACCGGGGCCGCGAGCGCCGGATCTACTTGCGGGCGAGCAGTGCGGCGCCGATCGCGCCGCCGAGGTCGCCGAGCGCGGCGACGTGGAAGGCAGGCGGGTCGCCGTGGTCGAAGAGGCTCTCCTGCATGCGGGCTTCGATCCGTGGCCCGAGCCGCTCGCCGAAGCGGACGCCGAGGCCGCCGCCGAGGATCACCGCTTCAACGTCGAGCAGGTTGACCGCCGATGCGATCCCGGCGCCAAGCGCGTCGATCGCTCGGTCGATCAGATCGGTTGTGAGTTCGTCGTCGTCCTCGAGCGCCTTCTCCCAGACCGCCGAGGTGAGTCGGTCACGGTTCTTGTGCTTCATGATCTTGAAGAGGTCGGTCTTCTCGCCCTTGCGGTGTCGCTTGCGTGCCTCGGCCTCCATCGCCGCGCGGCCCGCGTAGGCCTCGAGGCAGCCGTGGTTGCCGCACGGGCACTTGGCGCCGCCCTTGCGGACGACCATGTGGCCGATCTCGCCGGCCGCGCCGCGGCCGAGCCAGTCCTTGCCGTCGAGGACGATGCCGCCGCCGACGCCGGTGCCCCAGAAGACGCCGAGCACGTCTTTGTAGGGCTTGGCGGCGCCGAGCTCGAACTCGCCCGTCGTTGCGACCTGGACGTCGTTGCCGATCTTGACCGGCGCTCCGAGCGCCTCCTGAAGCGTCGCCGCGAGCGGAAAGGGCTCGATCCACCGGCTCAGATTGCGGGCTTCGGCGACCGTGCCCTTCGTCGCGTCGACCTCCCCGGGGGAGCCGACGCCGATTCCGATCAGGCCCGAGGTCTCGTAGCCCGCCGACTGCGCCGCGTCGGTCAGGCAGTCGGCCATCGCCTCGGCGATTGCCTCCGGCCCGCCATCGTGCGGGGTCGGCGTCCGCGCCTCGCCGAGCACCTGATTGCGGGCGCCGACGACGACGGTCTGGATCTTCGTTCCCCCGAGGTCGATTCCGCCTCTGGCCTTCGCGCGCGGACTCATGGCCGCGAGCCTATCGCCTGGGGCCGAGCGAGCCCACTCGCGCCTTGCCATAGAGTCCGCGCGGTCGTCCCGGAAGGAGCTCAAATGGCAGAGGACAAGCTGGATGCACTCGCGGTCAACACGATCCGCACCCTCTCGATGGACGCAGTCCAGAAGGCAAATTCCGGGCACCCCGGTACACCGATGGCACTGGCGCCGCTCGGCTACGTCCTCTACTCGCGGATCATGCGGCACAACCCGGCCAACCCGCACTGGCTCAACCGCGACCGCTTCGTGCTCAGCGCCGGCCACGCCTGCATGCTCCAGTACTCGTGTCTGCACCTCTCGGGCTACGACGTCACCCTCGACGACATCGAGACCTTCAGGCAGATGGGCAGCCGCTGCCCCGGCCATCCCGAGTACGGAGTCACCGCCGGGATCGAGATCTCGACTGGTCCGCTCGGCCAGGGCTTCGCCAACGGCGTCGGCTTCGCGCTCTCGGAGGCGATCCGCGCCGAGCGCTACAACCGCGAGGGCGCCCCTGTCATCGATCACCACACCTTCGTGATCTGCAGCGACGGCGATATGGAGGAGGGGATCTCCTCCGAGGCAGCTTCGCTGGCCGGCAACCTCGGCCTCGGCAAGCTGATCGCGATCTACGACGACAACGAGATCTCGATCGAGGGCTCGACCCATCTCGCCTTCAGGGAGAAGGTCGCGGGCCGGTTCGCCGCCTACGGGTGGTCGGTCCACGAGCTGCCGCGCGGCGCCACGCTCGAGGAGATCGAGTTGGCATTGAACGAGGCCAAGGCGGTCACCGACCGCCCCTCGCTGATCGTGATGCCGACCGAGATCGGGATCGGCTCGCCGCACAAGGCGGGCACCGCCGCGGCACACGGCTCACCGCTCGGCGTCGAGGAGGTGAAGCTGACCAAGGAAAACCTGGGCTGGCCGTACGAGGAGCCGTTTACGGTTCCCGACGAGGTCCGCGAGCTGTTCGAGGCGGTCAAGCGCCGCGGCGCCGAGGAGGAGAAGGCCTGGTCGGAGCTGTTCGAGAGCTACGCCGCCGACCACCCCGAGGCCGCCGATGAGCTGCTCAGGGTCGCCGGCCGGCACACGCCGCGGCTTCCCGCGATCTCGGAGATGCCGGTCTTCTCGCCCGACGACGATCCGATCGCGACCCGGGCCTCGTCCGGCAAGGCGCTCAACTGGCTGGCCCCGCGCGTGCCGGAGCTGATCGGCGGCGCCGCCGACCTGGCGCCCTCGACCGCGACCAACCTCGACGACTACGCGAGCGTCACCCACCACCACTACGACGGCCGCAACCTCCACTTCGGGATCCGCGAGCACGCGATGGGGGCCGTCGTCAACGCGATGACCGTCGAGGGGTGGCGCGCCTACGGCGCCACCTTCTTCGTCTTCAGCGACTACATGCGCGGTGCGATCCGGATGTCGGCGCTGATGGAGATCCCCTCGATCTTCGTCTTCACACATGACTCGTTCTGGGTCGGCGAGGACGGCCCGACGCATGAGCCGATCGAGCATCTGGCCTCGCTGCGGGCGATGCCAAACCTCGAGGTGGTACGTCCCGCCGACGCCAACGAGACCCACCTCGCCTGGCACTTCCTGCTCGGCGCCAGCTCGGCCCCGACGGCGCTGATCCTGACCCGCCAAAAGCTGCCCAACCTCGATCGCTCGCGGATCCCCGACGACGCGATCGACCGCGGCGCCTACGTCTACTCGGACCCCGACGAGGGCGAGCCCGAGCTGATCCTGATCGGGACCGGCTCCGAGGTCTCGCTCTGCGTCGACGCAGCGGCGGCGCTGAGCGCCGAGGGGACAGCCGTCCGCGTCGTCTCGATGCCCTCGACCTCGCGCTTCGCGATCCAGGAGGCGGCCTACAAGGACGAGGTGCTGCCGCCGTCGGTGCCGGCGCGCCTCTCGGTCGAGGCCGGGGCGACGATGGGCTGGAACCGCTGGGTCGGCGATCGCGGCGCCAGCCTCGGGGTCAACCACTTCGGCACCTCGGCGCCGGGACCGGAGATCGCCAAGAAGTTCGGCTTCACCGCTGACAACGTCGCGGCCAGGGCCCGCGAAGTGCTGGCCGGCTGAGCGGGGGCCGCGGCGATGTTCGGCAACACGAACTTCCCGGCGATCGGGGACTACGCCTTCCTCTCCGACTGCCACACCGGCGCCCTCGTCGCGCCCGACGGCGGCGTCGAGTGGCTCTGCCTGCCGCGCTTCGACTCGCCGAGCATCTTCGGTGCCCTGCTCGACCGCGACGCCGGCCGCTTCCGGATCGGCCCCTCGAGCTCGGTCCCGATCAGCCGGCGCTACCTGCCGGGCACGAACGTCGTCGAGACCGACTGGGCGACCGACGCCGGCTGGCTCGTCGTCCGCGACGCGCTCGCGATCGGCCCCTGGCGCGAGGACACGATCGACCACCACGATCGCCCGCCCTCCGACATGGACGCGCGCCACATGCTCGTTCGCCACGTCAAGTGCCTCAACGGAGAGGTCGAGGTCGAGCTGGTCTGCAACGTCCGCGACGACTATGGCCGCAACCGCCCGACCTGGGACGTCAAGGGCGACCGGCTCTCGGCCGACACGGTCCTCCACAACGGGCTCAGGCTGAGGCTGATGAGCGACATGCGGCTCGGCTCCGATCAGGGTGTCGTTGCCGGCCGTCACTGGCTCAAGGAGGGCGAGAGCTGCTTCGCGGCGCTGAGCTGGGACGAGCCGCTCGAGGACCCCGAGACCGCTGAGCAGGCGCGCGAGGAGATCAGGATCACCGAGCGCTTCTGGCGCCGCTGGCTCTCGCGCGGGGAGTTCCCCGACCATCCCTGGCGCGTGCACCTGCAGCGCGCGGCGCTGGCGCTCAAGGGGCTCACCTACCTGCCGACCGGAGCCACCGTCGCCGCGCTGACGACGTCGCTGCCGGAGACCCCGGGCGGCGAGCGCAACTGGGACTACCGCTACACCTGGATCCGCGACGCGACATTCACCCTCTGGAGCCTGCACATCCTCGGCTTCGACGCCGAGGCGCGCGACTTCATCATGTTCATCGGCGACATCTGCCGGAAGGAGGGCACCGACCTGCAGATCATGTACGGGATCGACGGCAGCTCCGACCTGACCGAGTCGACGCTCGACCACCTCTCCGGGTACAAGGACTCGAAGCCAGTGCGGATCGGCAACGGCGCGTTCGACCAGCACCAGAACGACGTCTTCGGGGCGCTGCTCGACTCGGTCTACATCCACACAAAGGCCAAGGAGCACGTGCCGACCGAGCTCTGGGAGGTCGTCGAGGACCAGGTCGACGGTGCGATCGCCGTCTGGGACAAGCCCGACCAGGGAATCTGGGAGGCACGCGGCGAGCCCAAGCACTACGTCAGCTCGAAGCTGATGTGCTGGGTCGCGCTCGATCGCGGCGCCCGCCTCGCCGCGACCAGAGGCGAGGAGGACCTCGTCGCCAAGTGGGCCCCGATCGCCGACAAGATCAAGGAGGACATCATCGCCAACGGCGTCAGCGACGAGGGCGTCTTCCGCCAGCACTACGAGACCGACGCGCTCGACGCCTCGACGCTCTTGATCCCGCTCGTCCGCTTCCTGCCGCCCGACGACGAGCGCGTCGTCAAGACCGTGCTCGCGATCGCCGAGGACCTGACCAGCAACGGGCTCGTGCTCCGTTACATCGTCGAGGAGACCGACGACGGCCTGCACGGCGAGGAGGGGACGTTTTCGATCTGCTCCTTCTGGCTCGCCTCGGCGCTCTCGGAGATCGGCGAGTCGAAGCGGGCGCGGGCGCTGACCGACCGGCTGCTGCGGATGGGCGGTGAGCTCGGCCTCTACGCGGAGGAGATCGAGCCGCTCAGCGGCCAGCAGCTCGGCAACTTCCCGCAGGCCTTCACGCATCTGGCCCTGATCAACGCCGTCAACCACGTGATCGCCGACGAGCTGCGCGCCGACGGCGAGGACGGCCAGACCGCCGTGTTCACGCAGATGCGGCGCAAGCGGTAGGAGGGAGGCGCCGATGAGGATCGCGTGCGGATTCGACCACGGCGGCTTCCCCCTGCGGGAGACGATCTTCGAGACGCTGCGCGAGGACGGCCACGAGATCATCGACCTCGGCGCGACCACCTACGAGGACGGCGACGACTACCCGGATTTCGCGCTCGCCGTCTGTCGCGAAGTCGTCGGCGGTGGTGCGGAGCGGGGCGTGCTCGTCTGCGGCTCCGGCGCCGGCGTCGCCGTCGCCGCCAACAAGATCGACGGGATCCGCGCGGCGATGGCCCACGACACCTACACAGCGGCGCAGTGCGTCGAGCACGACGCCTGCAACGTGTTGGCGCTCGGGGCGCGGGTGATCGGGCCGGTGATCGCCGCCGAGCTCGTCTCGGCCTTCGCCGGCGCCGCCTTCACCGGCGAGGAGCGCCACGCGCGGCGGCTCGCGAAGGTGAACGAGATCGAGCGCGCCGGCCTCGACGCCGAGCTCTGACGGGGGCGAGCACCGGCCGTTCAACTAACCTTACGGTGAACCTGAAGGTTGGGATGGAGCGGACCGTAGGAATCGAGGAGGCACGGGGGCGGCTCGGCGAGCTCGCCGACGAGGTCGCGGGCGGATCCGACCCCGTCGTCCTCTCGCGCCGCGGCATCGCCCGCGCGATGCTGATCGATCGCGACAAGTACCTGCGCTTCAAGGTCCATCAGAGCCGCGAGGACCGGGCCGAGCTCGAACGCCTGCTGGTGCGGGTCGAAACGCAGATGGAGCACGTCGGCCTCGACCGCAGCTCGGTTCGCGAGGCGCTCGAGATCGTACGGCGGCTCGATTGATCCAGGCCGTGCTCGACACGGACGTCTGGCTGACCGGCCTCGGCTGGCAGCAGGCGCCGTCCAGACGCCTTGTCCATGCGGTCCTCGGGGGCCGGGTGGTCCCCATCAGCAGCCCCGAGCTGCTCGACGAGATCGACGAAGTCGTCCGCGGACCGGCCCTGCGTGGCGGCTTCCGCGACCCCGGGGGGCTGGTCGGTCTGATCCGCTCCGTCTCGCTCGTCGTCGAGCCGAGCGAGCGGGTCGGCCTCGCGGTCCGGCCGGGCGCCCGCCGATTGCTCGAGGTGGCGCGGACCGCGGGCGCCGACTACGTAGTTACTTCGGAGATCGAACTGCTGCGGCTCGGGGCTTTTGCCGGCGCGAAGATCGTCCGCCCGCACCCGGGCTGACTTCTCCGGATCTTCACCGGAATGGCCTTGACAAGAGGGCCTCGAGGAATAGAACCCGCGTGCTGCTTGGGTGGCAGCACCGTCCGGGGGGACCTCCGGGGGGACCGTGTCAAATGGAGGAGGAATACGTATGGCGCTCGACGCGCGGGAACGCGAGGGCTTCGTCCGGTCGTGGGGGAACGTCCTGATGAAGAGTTGGGAGGACGACGATTTCAAGGCGCGCTTCCGGAGCGATCCGGCTGCCGTCCTGAACGAGAACGGCGTCGAGATCCAGGAGGGCGCGAGCGTCGAGCTCGTCGAGCCCCCCGCGGATGCCGGGCCCGATCTCGACAAGCAGATCGACGCATACGAACAGGGTCGCGAGAGCGGCTCGTACACCTTCTACGTCCAGGAGACGAACCAGCTCCAGACGCAGGAGGTCTCCGAGCAGGAGCTCGAGGGAGTCTCGGCGGGCGCGTGTTGCTCATCGATCCTCTCCTGCTGCTGCTGCTGAGCGAGACAGACCGAACACGAACAGAGGAGAAGAGATGACGCTGGACACAAGAGAGCGCGAGGAATTCGTCCGTGCCTGGGGCACGATCCTGATGCGGTCCTGGGAGGACGAGGACTTCAAGGCCCGTCTGCACAGCGACCCGAAGACCGTGATGAACGAGAACGGTCTCGCGATCCAAGAGGACGCGGTCGTCAACCTCGAGTCGCCGCCCGCCGATGCGGGCCCCGATCTCGACAAGCAGATCGACCTCTACGGCGAGGGCCAGGAGACCGGCACCTACACGTTCTACGTGCAGGAGTCGAACCAGCTCCAGACGCAGGAGGTCTCCGAGCAGGAGCTCGAGGGCGTCGCGGCGGGGGCTTGCTCCTCGTCGATCATCTCCTGCTGCTGCTGCTGCTAGGAGAAGACGACCGGTTTGCGGCCGCCCGGGTTCGCCCGGGTGGCCGCGACTGTTCTTGGGCATGATCGAACGACCGCGTCTGAAGGCGCATCTCAGTGCACACGCCGTCCAGCCGGACGAGCTCTTCCTGCTCGGCGACGACCGCCAGCATCTGATCGAGAGCCGCGCAGCGGTCCTGATCGCACCGATGCTCGACGGCGAGCACAGCGTTCCCGAGATCGCGATGAGCCTTTCCTCGCAGGTGCCGTTCGGTGAAGTGATGGGAGCGATCGCCGCGCTCGAGCGCGGCGGCCATCTCGCCGAGGGCAACGGCCCCGGCGAGCCGGGGCTCGCCTGGTGGGAGGCCGACGAGCGCGACCCCGAGACGATCGCGCGGGCGCTCGAGGGAGCGCCGGTGCGAATCGCCGTGGCCGGCGACGTGCCGGGGGCGACGGAGTTCGCGGACGCCCTCCAGTCGGCCGGCTTCGAGCTCGACGGCAGTCCGCGCCCGCTCGTTGACGGCGACGGTGCAGTGTCCCCCTCGGAGCTGCTCGCCGAGGGCGCGACTGCGGTCGTGCTCGCCGAGGACTATCTCTCCGACGGGCTCGCCGAGCTCAACGGGGCGTCGGTCGAGCTCGGAGCGCCCTGGCTGCTCGCCCGCCCGCAGGGCGAGACGATCTGGCTCGGACCCCAATTCCGCCCTGGCGAGACCGGCTGCTGGCGTTGCCTCTCCTTCCGGCTCGAGCGCAACCGCCACGTCGAGAGCTACATCCATCGCCGCACCGGCGAGCGCCCCTGGCGCCCCGGCGCGACTCCGCCCGGCGCCGCACAGGCCGCGGCCGGCCTGCTCGCCCGCGAGATCGCCGAGATCGCCGCAACCGGATCGAGCCCGACGCTGGCCGGAACGATCGTCACCCTGCGCCGCGACCTCGGCACGCTCGAGCACGAGCTGATCAAGCGACCGCAGTGCAGGGTCTGCGGCGCCGGCGCCGATGCATACGGCGGCCCCGAGGTCATCCTGCATCCGGCGCCGAAGGGGATCACAGCCGGTGGTGCCTACCGCTCGATGAGCGCGGAGCAGACGCTGGAGCGGCTCGAGAAACACGTCAGCCCGATCACCGGCGCCGTCGCCTGGGTCGCCGACCTGACCGAGCCCGAGGACTCGGGCCACACCTTCTGGGCCGGCCACTGGTTCCCGATCCTCGGCTCCGAGCGCGGCGCCGCGGTTCTGCGCCAGAACGTCCGCGGCCGCAGCGGCGGCAAGGGCCCGACCGCGGCGCAAGCACGGGCTTCGGCGATCTGCGAGTCGCTCGAGCGCTACAGCGGCTGCTGGTTCGGAGACGAGGCGGTCGAGCACTCGAGCCTCGCGGAGCTGGGCGATCGCGCCGTCGAGTTCGCCGAGCTGCCGCTCTACTCGGAGGAGCAGTACGACCATCGGCACGAGTGGAACGCCTCGATCGACAGCGAGCTGCAGCTGGTGCCGGCGCGGCTCGAGGCCGATCGCGAGATCGACTTCTCCACCGCATGGTCGCTGTCGCGGGAGGAGCCGCGGCTGGTCCCTACCGCTTACTGCTACTACGGGCACCCCGATATCGCCGACTTCGAGACCTTCTTCTGCACCGGGGACTCGAACGGGCAGGGTGCCGGCAACACGCTCGACGAGGCGATCACGCAGGGGACGATGGAGCTCGTCGAGCGCGACGGGGTCGCGATCTGGTGGTACAACCGGCTGCGGCTGCCGGAGGTCGACCTCGGCTCCTTCGAGGATCCCTGGATCGATCGCGTGCGGGCCGAGTACGACGCGCTCGGCCGCGAGATCTGGGCGATCGACCTGACCACCGACATCGGCATCCCGGTCTTCGTCGCCGCCTCGAAGCGCCGCGACTCGCCCGATGAGGACCTGATCTTCGGTTTCGGCGCCCACATCGAGCCGCGGCTGGCGATGACACGCGCCTTCTCGGAGCTGAACCAGTTCCTGCCCGCCGTCCGCCGCGACGAGAACGGCGAGTTCCAGCTCGACGACGCGGTCGCGATCGACTGGTGGGACAACTCCTCGCTCGCCGCCGATCCCTACCTGGCGCCCGACCCCGACGCACCGGTCCGGCGCCTCTCCGACTTCCCGGTGCTCGCCGGCGACGACCTCTCGACCGACATCGAGACCTGCGTGCGGCTGTTCGGCGAGGCCGGCCTGGAGACGATCGTGATCGATCAGAGCCGCCCCGACATCGAGCTGCGGACCGCGAAGGTGATGGTCCCGGGCCTGAGGCATTTCTGGCGCCGCCTGCGCCCCGGCCGCCTCTACGACGTGCCAGTGGCGATGGGCCGGCTCGAGCGGCCGACGCCGGAGTCCGAGATGAACCCGAAGAACATCTGGTTCTAGGTGGGGGCCGGCTTGGAAACGGCAGCCGAGCTCCGTCACGTGCTGCGGCTGCGGCCGGGCGCCGAGCTCGATCGCTCCGGTCCGGCGCTGACGGCAGGCCTGGCGCGCCTGCCGTTCCGGGAGCCCTCCGAGGCGACGCTCAGCGCTCTCGACTCGCTCGTCTCCGAAGCGGGCCTCGACGCCGCCTCGCTCGTCTTCGACCAGAACCTGGCGATGTTGGTGCACCGGCTCGAGGCCGGCGGTTGGCTCGCCCGCACCGTGCGCGAGGGCGAGCGCGACCTGGTCACACTCGAGCCGCTGGCGTTCGTCGACGTGCTCTCCAAGCGCGGCTTTGACCCGGCGATCCCGGTCAAGCTCTCGCGTTTCGCGGCGCTGCGGCCCGAGGCCGGCAGGATGCTGGTCGAGTCGGGGCTCGCGCGGGCCCGCGCCGTGCTCCACGTCCCCGCGCTCTCGGCCCTGCTGGCCGGGCTCGCCGAGCCACACACCGCCGAGAGCCTCGACCCGGCCGACTTTGGGGTCGGGCGCCCGGCGCTCGAGGCGGTGCTGCGGATCCTGCAGCAGGGCCGGCTTGCGGTCCGCCTCGACGAGACCGAGGGCGCCGGCGATCCCGAGCTCGACGCCCAGGATCTCGCCCAGTGGCACCCGGTCGACATGAGCTTCCACGCCCGCAGCAGGCTGGGCCGCACCGCCGGGCCGTACGGCGGCGTCTACCCGTTCAAGGGCGTCTTCCCGGAGCCGCCCTCGGTGCGGCCCGAGCAGGGGCTCGCGCAGGAGCTGCCGCGCCCCGACCTGGATGCGCTGGCGGCGACCGACATGACCCTGACCGAGGCGATGGAGACGCGGCGCTCGATCCGCCGTCACGACGACGACTCGCCGATCGACATCGCCCAACTCGGCGAGCTGCTGTTCCGCACCTCGCGCCTGAAGGGCAAGGTCCCGACGCCGAACGAGCCCTTCGCGTTGCGTCCGTACCCGAATGGCGGCGCCCTCTACGAGCTCGACGTCTACCCGCTCGTCCGTCTCTGCAGCGGCGTCGAGCCGGGTCTCTTCCGCTACGACCCGGAGGCACACGCGCTGCGCCGGCTCGCTGACGCCGGTGCCCCGACCGACGGGCTGATCGAACACGCGAAGGTCGCGGCGCTGATGCAGCAGCGTCCACAGGTGCTGCTGATCATCGCCGCGCGCTTCGGCCGCACCACCTGGAAGTACGAGGCGGTGCCCTACGCCCTGACCCTCAAGCACGTCGGCGTCCTGTACCAGACTCTCTACCTCGCGGCGACGGCGATGGGGCTCGCCCCCTGCGGGCTCGGCGGCGGCGACTCCGAGCTGTTCTCGCGAGCGGCCGGACTCAACTACGAGGCCGAGACCAGCGTCGGCGAGTTCATCGTCGGCTCGCCGGCCGGAGACCCGGGCCCGGTCGTCGGCTGAGCGGAGCGCGGACCCGGCTCAGGCGAGCTGCCGCTCGGCCAGCCGCTTGAAGATGCCGCCGAGCTCCATCAGTTGCTCATAGGTGCCGGACTCGGCGATCCGACCCGCCTCCATGACGATGATCCGGTCTGCGTCGCGGATCGTCGTCAGCCGGTGGGCGACCACGACTCGGGTTGCGTTGAGCTTGCGCATCGACTCGATCACCTGCTGCTGGGTGACGTTGTCGAGCGCGCTGGTCGCCTCGTCGAGGAAGATGATCCGAGGCCGGGAGACCAGCGCCCGGGCGATCGCGATCCGCTGCCGCTGGCCGCCGGAGAGCGTGCCAGCGCCCTCACTCAGCACGGTGAACATCCCCATCGGCATCTCGGCGATGTCGGCGTCCATGCCGACCATCTCGATCGCCTCCCAGGCGTCGTCGGCTGTATAGAGGCCGGAGCCGACGACGTTCGAGAGGATGTCGCCGGCGAAGAGGGCCGAGTCCTGCATGACGACGCCGCACTGTCTGCGGACGGCGGCGACGTCGAGATCGGCGAGGTCCTGGCCGTCGAAGAGGACTGCGCCGCTGCCGGGCGACTCGAACCCGAGCAACAGCCGCATCATCGTCGACTTGCCGGAGCCGGAGGGCCCGACGATCGCGACGAACTCGCCCGGCCGGACGGTGAAGGAGACGTCGTCGAGGACCTCGGGGCCGCCGGCCTCGTAGGCGAAGTGGACGCCCGACACGGTGATCTCGCCGGAGAGCTCGCCCGGGTCGGCGAGTGCCTCGCCGACCTCGGGGACGGCACGGATGATCGGGCTCATGCCCTCGAGCAGAGGCACGACCGGCAGCGAGTTCATCGCCGTCACGGCAACGACGAGAGCGCCGGCGAGGGCTTGCCCGTAGGCGAGCGTGAAGACGAAGAAGGTCTGCTGGCTGACCTCGAAGAGCTCGCCGACGGCAAAGAACACGACCGCGAAGGAAGCGAGCGCGAAGGCGGCGGCGAAGGCCGCGAAGCGGTTCTGGATCCGCCTGGCGGCGAACATCGCATCGCGGTTGCGCGCGAAGGAGTCGGCCCAGAAGGCGAACGCACGCTCCTCGGCGGCTGCCGCGCGCAGCTTGCCGACGTGCCCGATCAGCTGGAAGGCCCGCGAGTTGACCTCGCGCTGGTGGTCGAACGAGCGCCGCTGCAGGGCCAGCGAGCGCCTCCCGAGCAGGACGGCGACGATCGCAAGCACCGCGAGCAAGCCAAGGGTCAGGAGCCCGAGCCGGATGTCGTAGACGAGGATCAGCAGGGTGTTGGCGACCGCGGCGACGAGCGCCACGGCCATCTTGATCCCAAGGTTGCCGAGCAGTTCCTGCACCTGGGTCAACGCCAGGGTCCTCGTCGCGAGATCGCCGGTCGAGAAGCGCCGGAAGAAGCTCGGCGAGAGGCGCATGATCCGGCCCCAGATCCCGGCCTGGATCTGCGCTTGCATCTTGCCCTCGACCCGCAGCGCCGCGAGGTTCTGCACGGCTGCGAGCAGCATCACGACGGCGGCGACGCCGAGTAGGCCGAGGCAGATATGGGTGATCAGCGTGCTCTGGCCGGCCGGCACGAGGCTGCTGAGGATCTCGCCGCTGGCGATCGGCACGAGCAGGCCGAGGCCGGCGACCCAGAAGGCCGCGAGCAGGAAGGTGACGAGGTCGCGACGGGAGCCGCGGAGGCCGAAGCGAACCAGCTCGACGCCGCTGACCGGCTTGTCGGGAAGCTGGCGGTAGAGGCTGTGTCCGTGCTCGCGGAGCTGGGCCGAGAGCTCGGCGTCGATCCGCCGGCGCTCGCCCGAGACGGGCTCGAACATCTCGTAACCGAACGGCCGCCGCACGAGCGCGACCGGCAGAGCCTCCGGGCTCGTCTCGGCCCCGGAGCCGTTGCCGTCGCTCCCGTCGTCGCCGGCAGTGGGCGCCGCTTCGACCGGTTTCTCCCAGAAGGCGACGATCGGCCCCGCGTCCTCCTTCCACCAGCGCTTCGCGCGCAGCGAGACCTGACGCGAGTAGAGGCCGGATGCGCGGACGATCTCGGCGAGCTCGTCGACGCGGGGGGCGAGGCGGGCGGAGGGGGGAGGGCGGCGCGCCTCGACTCCAAGCTCGTCGGTGACGACCCTGATCGCGGCCAGAAGTGGGTCGCGGCCGGCCCTGGTCAGGCGGCGGCTGCCCGCCTGCTCCATCAGCGCCGCGAACTCGCCCGAGGTCTCGGCCCGCAGCTCCGCGTCGCGGTCGCTGCGCCGGCCGAGCCGGGCGAGGTCGGCCTCCTCGTCGCGAGCGAGGCTCAGCGCCAGCGCCCGCGAGGCGTTGGCGAGGACGGGCTCGAGCGCGTCCCAGAGCCGGCCGTCGGCGAGCAGCGTCGAGCTCGAATGGGCGACGATCGTCGTCTCTTCCTCGGCATCGAGCCAGTTGTCCTCGTTCAGCGGCGCCAGCTCGCCCGGCTTCAGGACACGGCTGCCGGCGCGGCCGCGTAGCCGGCAGCCAGGCGCCTCGAGCCACAGCGTCCGGCCGACCGGGCGGACGACGTCGCGCGCCGCGAGCTCGACCGTCTCGGCGTCGTCGATCGGGCGGAACTCGCGCGGTGGCAGCTCTCCGTCGGAGAGCACCTCCAGCAGCAGGTCGAGCCATGTTTCGAACGCCTGCGAGGAGGCGCCTGGCTGGACGCGGGAGATCTCGCGCAACTCAGACGCGGTCGATCAGCTCGACCTTCGAGCCGGGCGAGCGGCGCCCGATCACCCGGAAGCCGCGACCGGGGATCGACGGGATCAGAGTCTGCGCCCCGGCCGACAGCAGCGGATGCCAGCGGCTCTCGCCGTCCGCGGCCGGTTTGCCGACGAGGAACAGGTCGAGTTTGCCCTCGACCACGTGGACGAAGACCTCGGGATCGTCGAGCGCGAAGCTGACATTCTCGATCGGTCGTGCCGCCGCGCCGAGCTCGAGCGGGGGTCCTGCGCCGGCGACCGCCGCCGCGCCCCCGCCGTTGCCTGTGGTCGGGGCGCTCATGTGCTCTGGATCAGCTCCGTGTAGGGGCCGCCCGCGGCGAGCAGCTCCTCGTGGCCGCCGCGCTCGACGACCGAGCCGCGGTCGAGGACGATGATTTCGTCCGCGTCGCGAATCGCCGAGAGCCTGTGGGCGACGATCACGCAGGAACACCCGTGCCGGCGCAGCGCCTCGTCCACGCGTTGCTCGGAGACGGCATCGAGCGCGCTCGTCGCCTCGTCGAGGATCAGGATCGAGGGGTCGGCAGCGAGTGCCCGGGCGATCTCGATCCGCTGGCGCTGGCCCCCGGAGAGGTCGCGGCCGCCCTCGCCGACGGCCCCGCCAAGCTTGCCTGGGCGGCCGAGGATCTCGGCGTCGATCGCGGCGTCGCGCAGGGCCGCGACGAGGACCTCGTCGGGCACGGTCTCGTCCCAGAGCGTCAGGTTCTCGCGGACGCTGCCCTCGAACAGGAACGGTTCCTGCTCGACGACGCCGATCGAGGCGGCGAGGATGTCGCGCGAGAGCTCGCTGCGCTGCAGGTCGTCGAACAGGATCCGCCCCGACCAGGGCTCGTGCAGGCCGGCGATCAGACGCGCGATCGTCGACTTGCCGCTGCCTGAGGACCCGACCAGCGCGATCCGCTCGCCCGGGGCCAGCTCGAGCGAGAAGTCCTCGATCAGCGGTCCCGTCAGCGGGTTGTAGCCGAAGGTCACGTTCTCGAGACGCAGGTGTCCAGAGAGGCGCCGGCGCCGGCCGCGAACGCCGGCCCTCGGTGGCACGGGCTCGGCCGGCGGGTAGCGCTCGACGTCGTCGAGTCGTCCGATGTCGGCGGCCGCCTCCTGCGCCCGGGCACCGACGTCGGCGAGATCGACGATCGGCTTGTTGAAGTTGACGATCAGCGTCTGCACGGCGACAAGCAGGCCGACCGTGATCACGCCATCGATCGCCTGGTTGGCCCCGACGAGCAGGATCAGGGCGCCGGAGACGATCGTCAGCACCGGCGGCACGACGCCGAGCAGCTGCGTCGGCACGCCGAGTCGCTGAACGCCGGAGACCATGTTCGCCTGCATCCCGGCCCAGCGCGCGAAGTAGTCCGACTCGCGACCGGAGGACTTCAGCGTCTCCATCAAGGCGATTCCGTTGTACGTGGTCGAGATCACCTTCGAGCGATCCTGCTCGAGCCTGGCGGTCGCGTCGCGGCGGATCCTGGCGACGACGCGGAGCGCAAGCAGGTTGAGCAAGGCCGTGACGATCCCGATCAGCGCCAGCTTGACGTCGGTGAGCAGCAGAACGATCGCGAAGAAGACCGCCATCACCGTGCTGACGACCGCCGTCGCGAGGTCGCGCGAGAGGATCTGGGCGACGCGGTCGTTGGCCATCATCCGCGCCGCGATGTCGGCGGGCTGGCGCTGCGTGAAGAACTCGATCGGCAGTCTGAAGACATGGCGCAGGAAGCGGGCCGAGGTCGAGATCGCCATTCGCGACTCGAGCCTGAGCAGGTAGTGCTGCTGGAGGACGGTGAGCGCGAACATCAGTAGGGCCGCGGCCGCCGCTCCGAGCGCCAGCGGCAGCGCCCAGGACTCGCGGCCGGTGACGAGCACCTGATCGACGAAGACGCGCTGCAGGCCTGGCAGCGCCAGGCCGGGTGCGACGATCAGGAAGCTGAGCAGGAGGATCAGCAGCAAGCCGGAGCGGCCTTGGTCCATCCGCTCCCAGAGGCGGGCGAGCGTCCCCGGCGGGCGCTTCGTGCGTTCGACCTCGTCGCCGTCCTCGAAGACGAGCGCGATGCCCGTGAACGAGCCGTCGAACTCGTCCCAGCTGACCGAGCGCGGGCCGGTGGCGGGGTCGTTGAGGTAGACGGTGTCGCCCTTCATCCCCTCGACGACGACGAAGTGGTCGAAGTTCCAGAAGGCGATCAGCGGCAGCGGCGCGTCGCGGAGGACTTCGGCCTCGAGCTGAAAGCCGCGGGTCTGAAGCCCGTGGGAGCGCGCGGCGCGGAGCAGGTTGCCTGCATTGGTCCCGTCGCGGGATACGCCGCACTCGATCCGCAGCTGCTCGAGCGGGACGTGCCGACCGCGGTGCGAGAGCACGATCGAGAGGCAGGCGGCGCCGCACTCGACAGCCTCCATCTGCAGAACCGTCGGCGTCCGGACGCGTCGCCCGTCGCCGCCGTTGCCGGTCAGCAGGGGATGCGGAGCGGGGGCGGAATCGCCCGACTCCTTCTCGGGAGCCTCGGCGCTCACCGGTCCCCGAGGACGACGTCGAGCACCGACTGCTCGCCCTGCTGGACGTCACCTTCGACCGGTGTCCCCGGCCGCAGACCATACTCGGGCCCGCTGCCGCCGGCCCACTCGATGCCGGTCGGCGTATCGGCTGGGTTCAGCCGGACCGTGGCCAGCACCGGGGCCCCCTCGGCCGTGAACTGCTGCACGAGCTCGTCGTTGGAGACGAGCACGTCGATCTGCTGCGGGGAGATCGGGGCACCGTTTACGGACTCGACGGTGCCGCGGACCGTCCCGAAGGCCTCCTGCGGCGCCGAGGAGACGTTGATGTCGGCCTCCATCCCGGGCGCGACCCCGGCGGCGAGATCCTGGGAGAGGAAGAGGTATGCGCGGTCCGGTTCCTCACCGGGCTCGCCTGCGAGCGTGACGACGTCGCTGCCGGGACTGAGCACGCGGCCGGGGGCGGTTCGTACCTCGAGCACCCGTCCCTCGAATCCGGCCGGGATCCGGGTCGTGCTCCCGTCGGCTGCGTCAACCTCGACCAGCGGGGTGTCGGCCTGGACGTTCTCGCCGCTGGTGACGAGCACCCGCTCGACCTCGCCCGAGACGCCGCTCTGGACCTCGATCAGCCCGCCCTTGGAGCCGAGCACGCCTTCAGCGGTGACCCGGCGCGGTATCTCGCCGGCGAGGGCGTAGCCGACGACGCCGAAGACGACGACCGCAAGGGCCAGGGCGGCGAGCCAGCCACGGGGCTTGGCGACCTCGGGCAGGCTGTCGAGTTGATCAGCCTGCCGCCGCTTCGACAGCGCCCTGGTCCTGAAGCGCAATGCGAGTCCCTTCCCCGTTCGAATCCCCGATGAGGGTCCGAGGATATGCGAGAGCGGCGGCGGAGGGGAAGCGCGCGGGCTCGGCGGTCGCGAGCCGATACCCTCCCGCTGGAATCGACGGAGGATGGGGATGGCAGAAGAGCAGCAGGACGGTTCCGCCGGCGGGGCCGAGGCCGGAGGTGTGGAGCGCTCGATTCACGAGGCGCTCGAGATCGCCCGTGAGGCGCTTGGGATGGACGCGGGGTACGTCGCTCAGTTCAGCGAGGGCGAGCAGGTCTACCGCGAGGTTGCCGGCGACGCCGACTCATTCGACATCCGCCTCGACGAGGGCGTGCCCCTCGACGGCACCTACTGCAAGCGGATGGTTGCCGGCGACATCCCGAACGTCGTCGCCGACTCGGCCGCCGAGGAGCAGGTGCGCGATCTGGCGCTGACGAAGATCGGCGAGATCGGCGCCTACATCGGCGTCCCGATCACCTTCTCCGACGGCCGCATCTACGGCACGGTCTGCGCCGTCAGCC
Organism: uncultured Solirubrobacterales bacterium; assembly: GCA_963793415.1. Classification (GTDB taxonomy): domain Bacteria; phylum Actinomycetota; class Thermoleophilia; order Solirubrobacterales; family 70-9; genus CAXMST01. The sequence continues at coordinate 1,710,183 of CAWCAC010000002.1, forward strand.
ACACCGATCGCAGCGATCTCAGCGAGCGCGACGTGCTCGTGCTGAGGGCGATCGCGAAGCTGATGGGCTCGGAGCTCGAGCGTGACGCGATCGGCACCGAGAACCGCAAGCTGAGCGCCCGGGTGGCCGAGCTCGAGACCGAGGTCGGCGAGCTTCAGGAGGCCGTACAGGCGGCCGAGGCGACCGGGGCCGGCGAGTTCGTCGACGTCCGCGGCTGGCGCCCGAGCTGAGTGCTCGGCGGTTGACGCGCGTGCGCGCGTCAACCGCCGACCGCGTTGCGCAGCTCGCGCAGCCCGGCGGCGGTCGGGCTCGACAACGGGGTCGGCCGGACGAGGGCGAGCAGCCCGCCGCCGCGGATCTCCTCGGCCGGGGCGCCTTCGGGCGTCCGCAACGCCGCACCACCGTCCTCGACGAGGACCCCCTCGAAGCCGCTGCGGCCGGGCGTGTGGCTGGGGTCGTGGATCAGCATCAGCCGGAACGTGCGGCCCTCCGCGCTCGTGCCGCGCCACAGGCGCCGGACCGGGCCCGGCAGCGGGAGGTCGAGCCAGCGCTCGTGGACGGCGCCTGGGTCCTCGAGCTCCAGCCTCTCCGCGCGAGCGAATTCCGTAGCGAAGGCGAGCTTGCCCCACTCTGCGGCCAGCTTCGCGCGCGGGTTGCGGAGCGCGATCGGGAAGATCAGGAAGAAGACGCCGAAGGCCGCGGCCGCCAGCCCGATCGAGGAGAACGGGTCGCCGAGCAGGACCAGATCGGCGATCGCGAGCAGGAGCAGGATTCCGGCGATCCCGCCGGCCAGCAGCAGCGCTCTGGCCAGCACCCCGAACCGGAACCCGACCTTGCTGGCGTAGGCGTCGGCCGCTTCCTTGACCGACCGTGGCGGCCGCTCCCAGCTGATCCTGGAAACGCCCTCGACGGTCGACTGTTCGGCGGGTGGCGGTGCGCGAAGCGGGGCGGCGAACGGGCTCTCGTCCCGGCCGCGCCCCTCGGCACACTCGTCGCGCAGCGTCGAGGCGATCCGCCCCGCTGACTCCCACAGCGTGCTCAGGTCGTCGCCCTCGCCGAGAATCACCGCGAGCCGGCCGCTGACCAGCTCGAAGAACAGCTCCTCGGGCGCATGCTCACCGAGCCAGTCGAGGAAGGTGGGGACGAACAGCCTGCGGAGGAACACCTCGTCGATCGAGGCTGGATGCTCGACCGCGAAGCGGCGCTCGACGGCAACGCTCTCGAACACGGTCTCGTGATCGAGGCGCTCGAATCCGGAGGCGGTCAGCTCGTACTCGCGGGTCATCCGCCAGGCGGCGTCGCGGCAGAGGAGCCCCGGAATCCGCGCGATCGTCGCGGGCAGGTGGACGAGGACGACCGGCCTCGCGGTGGCGGCACCCTCGGACGTCTCGACGGCCGGCACGGCGATCGTCGCCTCGATTCCCTCGGCGAGCGTCCCGCTCGCGGCCGGTGCGTCGGCGCGCCACAGCGACGGCGTATAGGGGTGGACGACGTAGCCCTGCTCGAGCGTCAACCCCTGGCTCTCGGCGAGAGCCTCGAGCTTCGACGGCGCCGCGTTCACCTGACCCGCGCCTCGCCCGTGTAGACGTTCAGGGTCCCGCCACGCGCGAAGCCGCAGAGGGTCATGCCGAGCTCCTCGGCGAGCGAGATCGCCAGCGAGCTCGGGGCGCCGACGCCGACGAGGATCGGGGCGCCGGCGACAGCGGCCTTCTGCACGAGCTCGAAAGAAAGCCGGCCGCTGACGCAGAGCAGCTGCCCGTGCAGGGGCAGGCCGCCGTCGCGGAGCGTGGCGCCGATCACCTTGTCCATCGCGTTGTGGCGGCCGACGTCCTCGCGGGCGCAGAGCAGCTCGCCGCCGCTGTCGAAGAGCCCGGTCGCGTGCATGCCGCCGGTCAGCTCGAAGGCGGGCTGCCGCAGGCGCTCCGGCAGCGCCGCCAGCAGCGCCCGCGGAACCTCGGGGCCGGCCGGTGCGGGGTTGGCGTCGATCCGGACCTGCTCGATCGCTCCCTTGCCGCAGACACCACAGGAGGAGGTCGCGTAGAACGAGCGCTCGCCGGGCTCGGCCAGCAGCGGCCCCCTCACCTCGACGACGTTGCCCTCGAGCTCCGGCCCGGGCCCGACCTCGTGGGGACCGTCGATCAGCGCCTCGCCGTGGAGGAAGCCGAGCGCCAGCTCCTCGTCGTGGCCGGGCGTCCGCATCGTCACGGCGAGCGGGCGGCCGTCGACCCGGATCTCGAGCGGCTCCTCGACGGCGACCTCGTCCTCGCGGCCGTCGTGGCACACGCGCTTGTGCATCCGCGGATCCACCGCGCCAAGATATCCGCGATGGGCGAAGCGATCTTCTTCGGCGACGCGGTCGAGTTCCGTGCATGGCTGTCCGAGCACGGCGAGACGGCGGACGAGGTGTTCGTCGGCTTCTACAAGAAGAGCAGCGCGAAGGCGGGTATCAGCTATCCCGAGGCCCGCGACCTGGCGCTCTGCTTCGGCTGGATCGACGGGCGCCTGAACCGGATCGACGACGAGCGCCACCAGCTCCGGTTCACGCCGAGGCGCCCGAACAGCGTCTGGAGCAAAGTCAACGTCGAGCGTTACGCCGCGCTCGAGGCCGACGGGAGCATGACCGACGCCGGCCGCGCCGCCTGGAAGCGCCGCCGCGAGGACAAGACCGGGATCTACTCGTTCGAGCAGGACGGCGAGCCGGCGCTGCCGCCCAGCTACGACGAGCGTCTGCGCGCGAACCCGGGGGCGGCGGAGTTCTTCGACGCCCAGCCGCCCGGATACCGGCGCAACTCGATCCACTTCGTCGTCTCAGCCAAGCGCGAGGAGACGCGGGAGCGCCGGCTCGCGCGGCTGATCTCCGACTCCGCTTCGGGCGTCCGGATCAAGGAGTTCCGCTAGCCGGGAACCGGCGGTCGGGGCCGGCCGCACCGAGCTCGTTCCCGAGTCCTGGCGCGTTGCCTTCGGGGCGAGTGACAGGGGCGAGGTCCAGGGCCTCGGCAACCTGCTGCTCTCGATGAACGCCCACATCAACCGCGACTTCCCGTTCATCCTCTACCGGACCGGCCTCCGCTACCCGGACGGGACGACGCGCAAGCCCGACCACGACGCCTACGGCTCGCGGCTGCGCGCGCTCTACAAGCCGATGCTGAAGGAGCTCGCGGCCCGCTTCGATCCGACGATCGACGACTACGACGTGCCCGGCACGATCGCCGACGACGACGCCCTCTTCGAGCTGCTGGTCCAGTGGCGCGAGAGCGCCTGGCAGAACGCGAAGAAGCTGGCCGAGGCGAAGAGCGACGCCGAGCGCCGCGAGGTCGTCGCCGGAATCGAGGCGTACGCGAACTTCTGGGCCGAGCTGATCTATTCAGGCTCGCGGTATCTGCCGGGCCAGGGCCCCGAGACCCGGGACGCGTACTGCGCCGAGCACGGCGGCCAGCTCGGCGGCCGCTACCGGCGTGGGGCGGACGTGGCGCGGCCGGCGCCACGCCCCGTCGTGCTGGATGCGGCCGGCCGGGCGCTCCGGCTCCGGCTGGTCTGCCCGGACGGCCCGGGTCCGTGCGCAGGGCGGGTGGCGCTCCGGACGCCGAAGCGCCGGGCTCGACTCGGCGGCGCCCGCTTCGAGATTGCTCGCGGAGAGCAGGAGCGAGTCCGGGTGCCGATCGCCCGCGATCCGGGGCCGGGGCCGGTCCGGGTCACCGTCCGCTCCCGGCTCGGTCCCGGGGTCAGCGTCGAGCGGGAAGCCGAGCTCGTCCTGGTCGGCTGATCCCGCCGACACCGGGGATGCGGTCGGACGGGGAGTCGGCGAGACTGACGAGGATGCCTCTGAGGAAACCGACGAAGCTGCCAACGCCCTCGAACTGGGCGAGCCCGAAGCCGTTCGGTCTCGGGGAGCAGCGGCCGAACAACTACCGCGAGGTCTTCCGCGCTGTGCGGGAGAACTCCGACAACGCGGGCTACGCGATGCGGATCCTGCGCGAGGGCGTTTGCGACGGCTGCGCGCTGGGCACCAAGGGCCTCTCCGACTGGACGCTCCCCGGCGTCCACCTCTGCAACGTGCGCCTGCGGCTGCTGCGCCTGAACACGATGGGGCCGCTCCCCGATGGTGCCCTCGATGACGCCGAGGCGCTCACCGGCCTGCGCGGCGACGCGCTGCGGCGCCTCGGCCGGCTCCCGTATCCGATGATCCGCGAGCACCGCGAGGGAGGTCTCGACGAGGGTTTCCGGCGGATCGGCTGGAGCCGGGCGCTCGACATCGCCGCCGAGCGGATCCGGCAGTCGGGTCCCGGGCGGGCGGGCTTCTTCCTGACCAGTCGCGGGATGGCGAACGAGAGCTACTACGCCGCGCAGAAGGCGGCGCGGGCGATCGGCACCAACTCGATCGACAACGCCGCCCGGATCTGCCACTCGCCCAGCACCTTCGCGCTCAAGGGTGCGCTCGGCGTCGCCGCCACGACCTGCTCCTACAGCGACTGGATCGGTACCGACCTGATCGTCTTCATCGGCTCCAACGTCGCCAACAACCAGCCGGTCGCGACCAAGTACCTGCACGTTGCCAAGAAGGCGGGCACGAAGATCGCGACGGTCGGCCCCTACCGCGAGCCCGGCATGGAGCGCTACTGGATCCCCTCGAAGGCGGAGAGCGCCGTCTTCGGGACGAAGCTCAGCGATCGCTTCTTCCAGATCACGACCGGCGGCGACATCGGCTTTCTGACCGGGGTGCTCAAGCACCTCTGCGAGCAGGGCTGGCTCGACGAGAGCTTCCTCGCCGACCGCACTGTCGGCTTCGACGGGCTGCGGGCTACCGTCGAGGCGGCGCCGTGGGAGGAACTCGAACGGCTCGCTGGAGCCAGCCGCGATGAGATGCTCGGGTTGGCGCGGATGCTGGGCGATGCCCGGCGCGGCGTGCTCGTCTGGAGCATGGGCGTGACCCAGCACGGCCGCGGCGAGGACGGCGTCCGCGCGATCGTCAACCTCGGGCTCGCCCGCGGCTGGATCGGCCGTGAGGGCTGCGGGCTGATGCCGATCCGCGGTCATTCCGGTGTCCAGGGCGGCGCCGAGATGGGTTGTTACTCGACCGCGTTTCCGGGCGGCCGGTATATCGACGCCGGCTCGGCCCGCGAGCTCGGCGAGCTCTGGGGCTTCGAGGTTCCGGCCGAGCCGGGCCGGACGGCGCCCGAGATGATCGACGCGGCCCGCGACGGCGAGCTCGATCTGCTGTTCGCAGCCGGCGGCAACTTCGTCGACGTGCTCCCTGATCCCGACGAGGTCGCGGCGACCCTGGGCCGGATCCCGACCCGCGTCCACATGGACATCACCGTCTCCTCGCAGATGCTTGTACCGCCGCCGCCCGGCGGCGAGGTGCTGCTGCTGCCGGCGACGACCCGCTACGAGGTCCCCGGCGGGCTGACCGAGACCTCGACCGAACGCCGCGTCGTCCTCAGTCCCGAGGTCGAGGGGCCGCGGATCGAAGAGGCGCGGCCCGAGTGGAAGGCGTTCGGCGATCTCGCGGCGCGCGTCCGCCCTGAGCTCGCGGACGCCGTTCGCTTTGCCGGCACGCCGGAGATCCGGGCCGAGATCGCCCGCGTCGTCCCCGCCTACGCCGAGATCGCCGGTCTCGCCGAGGGGGGCGACTCGTTCCAGTACGGCGGCCCGCGGCTCTGCGAGGGCGAGAGCTTCCCGACCGCCGACGGCAAGGCCCACTTCGCGACGATCGAGCTGCCGGAGCCGCCGCCCGACGACGGACTCTTCGCGCTCTCGACGCGGCGCGGCAAGCAGTTCAACTCGATGGTCCAGGAGCGGAGCGACGCGATCACCGGCGCCGGCCGTGAGTCGGTCCTGATCTCCGCCGCCGACGCGACGCGGCTCGGGCTCGGGGAAGGGAGCACAGTGCTGCTGCGGAGCCGCTTCGGCGAGCTCGAGGCGAAGCTTCTGATCGCACCGATCGCGCCCGGCAACCTGCAGGTCCACTGGCCCGAGGGCAACGTCCTGATCGGCCCGGAGCGCTCGGCCGAGTCCGGGATCCCCGACTACAACGCCCGGGTCAGCGTCGAGCCGCTCTGATCAGCATCAGCGCGGCGGCACGCTGAGCTCGCGGCCGATCTCGAGCAGCTCGTTCTGGGTGTTGACGTTGCGCAGGAAGGCGGCGGGGTCGCCGAAGGCTGCCAGCGCCTCGCCCGCGATCCGCTCGGCGCCGCACTCGACGACCAGCGCCCGCGCCGACTCGCCCGACGTGACCGTCTCGTGCAGCAGCGGCAGCATCTCCGGCTCGTAGCGCCCGAGCAACGGTTCGAGCCCGGCCGGGCCCTCGACGACGGTCGGCGTGTCTGCGTGGGCGAGCGCCCGCAGCAGCGGCCCGGGGACGAGCGGCATGTCGCAGGGCGCTACGACCAGCGGCTCGCCGGTGAGTTCGAGCGCGGCGATCACGCCGTTCAGCGGATGGCGGTCGGCTCGCTGCTCGATCTCGACCTCGGCCTCGCCGACCAGCGAGCCGAGCGGCGTGCCGCTCTTGGCGACCAGCAGCGGTTCGAGGTGGGCTTTGCGGCCGGCATTCAGCACCCACCAGGCGAGCGGCCGCCCGGCGAGCTCGCGCAGGTGCTTGTCGCCGCCGATGCGCTCGCCGGCGCCTCCGATCAGGATCGTGCAGCGGCTCGCGGGCTCCCCGGAAGTCACGGCCCGAGTCTGGCAGGGATGATTGGCGGGCGATGGCCGAGCTGACACCGATAGCCGAGGCGCGGCGGCTGATCCTTGCCGCCTGCGCGCGGCTCGAGGCCGAGCCGGTGCCGCTCGAGGATGCTCTCCGCCGCAGCCTGGCGATGGCCGTGGTCGCGGCCGAACGCGTGCCGGGCTTCGACAACTCGGCGATGGATGGGTACGCGTTCCGCAGGGCAGACCTCGATCGGCCCGGCCTGCTGCGGATCGCCGGCGAGTCCAGCGCCGGGCACCCATATCCGGACGTGGTCGGTGCGGGCGAGGCGGTGACGATCTCGACCGGGGCCGTGCTTCCCGACGGGGCCGACACGGTCGTCCGCGTCGAGGACACGAGCGAGCCCGAGCAGGGCTGCGTCGCCGTCGAGGTTGTTCCCGGCGAGGGCGCCAACGTGCGCAGGGCAGGCGAGGACATAGAGCCCGGGGCGGAGCTGATCGGTGCCGGCGCCAGGCTCGACGCCGCCGGCCTCGGCGTGCTCGCCTCGGTCGGGGTGGGCGTGCCGCAGTGCGTGCGGCGGCCGCGCGTGGCGCTGCTCAGCACCGGCGACGAGCTCGTCGGCGTCGGGGACGAGCTGCCCTCCGGAGGTGTCCGCAACTCGAACGCATACGCGCTGCCGGGGCTGGTCGCGGCGGCCGGAGGAGAGGTGGCGCTGAACGGGCGCCTGCCCGACGACCCCGACGCCACCAACGAGGGCGTCGCCCGGGCGCTCGCGAGCGCCGACGTCGTCGTCGCCTGCGGCGGCGTCTCGGTCGGTCCCCACGACCACGTCAAGGCCGCCTTCGCCGCCGCCGGCGCCAAGCAGGTCTTCTGGCGCGTCTCGCTCAAGCCCGGCAAGCCGGCCTGGTTCGGGACCGCCGGGGAGCAGCTGCTGTTCGGGCTGCCGGGCAACCCGGTCTCCGCCTTCGTCACCTTCCTGCTCTTCGTGCGGCCGGCACTGCTGGCGCTGCAGGGCATCGATCCGGCCGAGGCCCGGATCCGCGCCGAGCTGACGACGGCGTACGAGAAGGAGGGCGACCGGGCCCACGCGATCCGGGTCGGCCTCGCGGCCGGCCCGCGGGGATGGCTGGCGACGCCGGCTCCGCGTCAGGGCTCGCACGTGATGACGAGCCTGCTCGGCGCCGACGGCCTCGGCCTGATCGCCGAGGAGACGACCAGCCTTGCCGCCGGCGAGGGGATCGACGTCGAGCTGATCCCGGGGCGCGGGCCCGGCGATTGGAGCCGGGCGTGAGGGCGGGGCTAGGATCAGCTCCGATGGCGGCGACGATGACGCTCGAGGTGAAGCTGTTCGCGATGCTGCGGGAGCGCGCCGGCAGCGGCTCGATCGAGCTCGAGCTGCCCGAGGGCGCGACTGTCGGCGAGCTGATCGGCGAGCTCTCCGAGCTGATCGGCGCGATGCCGGTCCGCGCCGCCGTCAACCGCGAGTACTCGAGCGAGTCGGCCGTCCTGCAGCCGGGCGACGAGATTGCCCTGATCCCGCCCGTCTCCGGTGGCTCCGACCTGCATGCCGCGGTCAGCTCCGAGCCGCTTTCGCTCGATCGGCTCGTACGCATGGTCGGTCGCGACGGCGCCGGCGCGCTGGTCACCTTCAGCGGCGTCACCCGTGACGTCGATCGGCTCGACTACGAGGCCTACGGCGAGATGGCCGAGGCGAAGATCGCCGAGATCCTCGCTCGGTGCCTGGAGGACGGGGGAGCGCTGGCCGTGGCGGCCGAGCACCGGATCGGCCCGGTGCCACTCGGCGAGCCGAGCGTGATCGTCGTCGCTTCCGCCGCCCACCGCGAGGAGGCATTCGTGACCGCGCGGCTGGCGATCGACAGGATCAAGGCCGAGGCGCCGATCTGGAAGCGCGAGATCGAGGGAGGTGAGGCGCGATGGGTGGAGGGCACGACTCCGGCCTGACTCACCTCGACTCCGAGGGCGAGGCGCGGATGGTCGACGTCGGCGCCAAGCCCGAGAGCGAGCGCCGCGCCGTCGCCGAGGCACGGCTGCGGATGACGCCGGCCACCGCCCGGGCGATCGCCGACGGCAACGGTCCCAAGGGCGACGTGCTCGGGCCGGCGCGGCTCGCCGGGATTGCCGCCGCGAAGCGGACCGGCGATCTGATCCCGCTCGCGCACCCGCTGCCGCTCAGCTTCGCCGACGTCCGTGGCGAGGTCGATCCTGAGGCCGGGACCGTGACCCTGACCGCCGAGGCCCGCTGCGTCGGCCGCACCGGCGTCGAGATGGAGGCGATGTGTGCGGCTTCGGTCGCGGCCCTGACCGTCTACGACATGGCGAAGGCGATCGAGCGCGGGATCGAGATCGAACGCGTTGTGCTGCTGCACAAGAGCGGTGGCAAGAGCGGCGAGTGGAACCGCGAGGCCGACGTCCCCGACGGCCCCGGAGCGGCGAATGCCTGAGGCTCCGGTGGTGGCCTTCCGCGCCGCCGTGCTGACCGTCTCCTCCTCCCGCGCGTCGGGTTCCGGTGAGCCCGACGAAGGCGGCCCGGCCCTCGTCGCCTTCGCCGAGTCGATCGGCGCCGGGATCAGCGAGCGCGAGCTGGTTCCCGACGACCGCGAGCTGATCGGCGAGCGGCTCCGCTACCTGTCCGACGGGGTCGGCGTCGACCTGATCCTGACCACCGGTGGCACCGGCTTCGCCCCCAGCGACCTGACGCCCGAGGCGACCCGCGACGTGATCGACCGCGAGGCACCCGGGATCGCGGAGGCGATGCGCGCCGTCTCCCGCGAGCACACGCCGAAGTGGATGCTCTCCCGTGGCGTCGCCGGCACCCGCGGCCGCACCCTGATCGTCAACTTCCCCGGCAGCCCGAAGTCGATCGCTGAGTGCGGCGAGGCGATCGCCGCCGCCCTCCCGCATGCCCTGCGGCTGCTGGGCGGCGCAGACGACCGGCACTGACGCTCCAAATCCCCGAACGTCCCTCACCTGCCCTTATAGGTAGGTGTGAGGGACGTTCGCGTTGTTGGTTTAGCCTCGCGGCTCGAGCAGGTAGTGGCTGACGAGCCACTCGCTTCCTTGGCGGTGGCCCCAGATCGCGGTGCAGCAGATCAGGAACAGGCGCCAGTTGCCGAGCGCGATCCGGGCCTGGCGGTCATCGCGGTAGACCTCGGCGAGGATCACGAGCGCGGCGTCGCGGTTGGCATCGAGGCGTTCGAGCCAGGCGGCGAGGGTGCGGGAGTAGTGGGTGCCGTCGACGACCCAGCGCTCGCGCACCACGAGGTCGTCCTGAAAGTGGAGCAACAGGTCGTGCGAGGGCATGACGCCGGCGGTGAAGAAGCGCTCGGCGGCCCACGTGCCCTCGTAGAGATAGGCGGCGGTGCGGTGGGTGAAGACGTGGATGAAGACCCTTCCCTCGGGGCGGACCCAGGTCGAGACGCGGCGCAGCAGCTCCTTCCAGTTGTTGAGGTGCTCGAGCATCTCGACCGAGACGACGCGGTCGAAGCTCGCCGGCTCGAGCTCGAGGTCATTGACGTCGGCGGTGATGATCCGGACCCGGTCGGCGACGCCGCGGCGCTCGGCCTCGGCCTCGATCCAGAGCCGCTGCGGGGCCGAGTTCGAGACGCCGGTGACGCGGCAGCCCGGGTAGCGCTCGGCGATCCAGAGGCTGATCGCGCCCCACCCGCAGCCGAGGTCGAGCACGTCCTGGCCGTCCTCGATCCCGGCCCGCTCGCAGCTCAGCTCCAGCATCGCCTCCTCGGCCTCGTCGAGGATCGAGTCCGGCCGCGGGAACAGGCAGCCGCTGTACTTGCGGCGAGCGCCGAGGAAGAGGCCGAAGAACTCCGGTGGCAGCGCGTAGTGCTGCTCGTTGGCGGTCTCGGTTGCGAGCGCGATCGGGCCGCTGCTCTTGCGGGCGACGAGTGCCGTCAGCCGCCTCTGGGCACCGGCGACTCCGCCGGCTCGCTCGCGGCGCTCGACCCGGGCGATCCCGGCCCGTGAGCCGGCGCGCAGCGCCCAGTCGGGGACGACGCCGGCTCCGAGCAGGCGGTCGAGCAGCTGATACCTGAGCAGCGTGTCGGCCATCGACGGGATCTACGCAGGGCCGGGCGGGGTCGGATCAGCCGATCCGTCCGGATTCTCGATCGCGCTGACGGCGACGAAAGCTCCGATCGCGCGCTCGAGCAGCCCCGGCAGGACCGTCTCGAAGGTGAGGATCTGGTCGCTGTCGGGACCGGGCAGGCCGATCTCGACCCCGATCGCGACCGCGACGCCGCCGCGCTCCAGCGCCAGCGCGCCGAGCTCTCCGGCGAGCGCGCCCGCCAGTGTCTCGAGCACCGTTCCGTCGGCGAGCACCAGCGCCGCGTCGTCGCCGTCGATCCTGAGCTCGAGCCCGCGCGCCAGCGGCGGCCCGCCGACGCCGGTCGCGAACAGGTCGGAGTCGAGCAGCTCGCGGGCGCTCTCGAAACCGAGCGAGCCGAGCATCTCGAGTAGCGCCGGCCGCTCCTCGTCGGTCCAGACGTCGGCGCGCGCCTGCAGGACCAGCAGCGGCACCCGCGGGAGCACGAAGGCGGCCCAGCGCTCGGCCAGCCGCGCCTCCGCCGACCCGGGGCCCGGCCCCGGTCCAGACAGGTCGGCCTCATAGACCTGGGATTCGCCGCATCCGACGTGGGCGAGGCGCACCGCGGCGCGCCTCCGGCCCGGGTCGATGAGCATCACAACCGCGGCTGCGGACAGCTCGGGATCGATCGTCTCGCCGCAGTGGATGCAGGGCGCGGCGCCGGATCCGGCCTGGATCTCGACGGCCGCGATCTGCTCGTCGCTGAGCAGCTCGCGGACCGGTGCTGAGATCTCGATCTCCACCGCGCTCAGGCGATCGCGGCCGGGCGGGCTGTGAGGTGCCGGAAGCCCGCGACCGTGAGCGAGAGGGCGGCGATCAGCGGCGCCACGAGCAGCAGCCAGGAGAGCGGGTTCGCGTCGAAGTCCCAGCAGCGCTCGCTGAGCGCGGTCCAGCCCGGCAACAGGGCAGCGCCAGCAGCGCGAACAGGATCAGGCCGTTGCGGGCGAGGGAGTCCACCCGGCGATTGTCTCAGGAGCGGGGCGCGGGCTCCGCGAGCTCGCCGTGGCCGGCGTCGGCGAGGACCTCGACCGGCTCCGGATCGCCACTCTCGCCGACGACGATCACGCGACCGGGCCAGAACGGGCTCTCGGCCGAGGTCCTGCCGAGCATCGCCGAGACGTAGAGCCAGCAGCCCGTGTTGTGCAGCGTCGTCCCGCGCAGCTCCCAGAGGGGGTCGGTTGCGGCGCGTCCGTCCTCGCCATGCAGCGGGCCGCGGCGGTGGATGTGACCGAAGAGGACGTGGTCGGCGTCGATCCGCAGGCGGTCGACGACCGTGTGCATGCCCTCGACCCCGGCCCGGCCGATCTCGGCGAGCGAGAAGTCGCGCCCGAAGCGGCCCATCCCGGCGCGCTCGAGGCCGCTCAGCGTCGCCGGGACGACGGCGGACTGGAGCACCCGGCCGCGCCAGTTGCGGGCCCGGCCGGAGGCGCCGCCGAGCATCTCCCAGACCCGCATCGACGCGCCCGAGCCCTCCTTCTGGGCGGTCGGGTTACGGGCGCCCTGGGCGAGGTTGAAGAGCAGGTCGTAGACGGGAGCGTGGACCTTCTCGTAGTCCTGCGGGGTCCGGCGCCGGCCGGTCGGCTTGCCGCCGATTCTGTCGATCGTCGCGATCGAGAGGCGCTCGATCGTCGGCAGCGTGATGTGGCTGTCGAGGTAGTGGCCGTGGGTCGCGAACACGTCCTCGCGGACCCAGTAGCCCGGATAGCGGACCTCGAGCCGTGTCTCACCGAGCCAAGCGTCGATCTCGCTCACGTAGAAGTGCGGCGACTCGACGAGCTCGGCCAGCCCGGATCCGCGGTCGCCCTCTTTGATCCGCTCGAGCCACTGGCCGAGCAGGCGGTGGTCGTGGTTGCCGGGGACGAGCACGACCTCCTCGTGGCGCCCGCGATCTCCTCGAAGAACGAGCGCGCCTCCGCCATCGCCGGCTCGATCGGCCCGTCCCGGAGCTCGATCGTGTCGCCGAGTAGGACCAGCCGCTCGCAGTCCGCCGTCGCCTCGGTCAGGCGGGCGACGAACTCGGGTCGGCGCAGAAGGTCCGAGCGGGCGCCGGAGCCGAGGTGGAGGTCTGAGTGATCACGGCGGTCTTCATCGATCGCGCATCCTCGCAGGACCACTCGCGGACCCGGCACGCGCGTCGTTGCGTGACGCCCTTGTGCCGATAGACTCGATCGCCGGATGGAGAGCGCGACCGAAGCTGAGCGAGGCTCGGAGCAGGGCGGCGACGGCGACGGCGTTTCCGGCTTCGGCGCCCCCGGCATCGAGGTCGAGAACCCGGCCAGCGGCGAGACGATTGCGACCGTCCCCGACCTGGGTGCGGCCGAGGTCGCCGCGCTGGCAGCGAAGGCACGTGCGGCGCAGCCCGCCTGGGCCGCGCTCAGCTTCGCCGAGCGCGGCGCGATCCTGATGGCGGCCCGGGCCTGGCTCGTGATCAACGGCGAGCGCGTGCTCGAGACGATCTGCGGCGAGACCGGACGTCCCGCCGACGAGGTCCAGTTCACCGACCTCGCCTACGGCATCTCGGCGCTGGAGTTCTGGGCCGCGAACGCGGAGCGCTTCCTCGCCGACGAGCAGGTCGAGACCGCGGCGCCGTCGGTGCGCGGCGGCCGCAAGCTCAAGGTCCGCTACGAGCCGGTCGGGCTGGTCGGCGTGATCGGGCCCTGGAACTTCCCGCTGACGAACAGCTTCGGCGACTGCATCCCGGCGCTCGCCGCCGGCAACGCGGTGATCCTGAAGCCGTCCGAGGTGACGCCGTTGACCTCGCTGGTGATGGCGGAGATGCTCGACGCCGCCGGTCTACCCGAGGGTGTCTTCAGCGTCGCGACCGGCCGGGGACCGGCCGGGGCGGCGCTCGTCGAGGAGTCGGACTTCGTCATGTTCACCGGCTCGACCGCGACCGGCAAGAAGGTGATGGCGAAGGCGGCCGAGAGCCTCACGCCGGTCAGCCTCGAACTCGGCGGCAAGGACCCGATGATCGTCCTCGCCGACGCCGACATCGAGCGCGCCGCCAACGCCGCCGCCACCTTCGGTCTGCTCAACGCCGGCCAGGTCTGCATCTCGGTCGAGCGCATCTACGTCGAGGAGTCGGTCCACGACGAGTTCGTCGAGCGGCTGACCGAGAAGGTCACCGCCCTACGCCAGGGGCCGCCCGGGCCGCTCGGCTCGGTCGACGTCGGCGCGATCATCTTCCCGCCGCAGGCCGAGCTGATCGAGGCGCACGTCTCCGACGCCGTCGAGCGAGGGGCCACGGTCGTCACCGGTGGCAAGCCGGCTTCGGGCCCAGGTCGCTTCTATGAGCCGACGATCCTGACCGGCGTCGATCACTCGATGCGGTGCATGCAGGAGGAGACCTTCGGGCCGACCCTGCCGGTGATGCGGGTCTCCGGGGCCGAGGAGGCGATCGAGCTCGCCAACGACGGCAGCTACGGGCTGCAGGCATCGGTCTGGACGACCGACATGGAGCGCGGCGAGGAGATCGCCCGGCGAATGCAGGCCGGCGTCGCCTCGGTCAACGATACAGCCGTCAACTACGGGGCGCTCGAGCTGCCGATGGGCGGCTGGAAGGAGTCGGGCCTCGGCTCCCGCCACGGCGCCGACGGGATCCGCAAGTACACGAAGCGACAGTCGGTGCTGCTGACCCCCGCCTGGGCCCCCTCGCGCGAGCTGCACATGCTGCCCTACTCGGGCGAGGTCTCGACAACCGTCGGCGAGATGATGGCGGCGCTGGCGCTGAGCGAGGTCTTCAGTCCCGAGCAGCGCCGCACCCTCGCCGTCTTCTGCGACACGCTGATCCCGTCGCTGCCGCCCGCCGCCTCGAGCGGCAGCGGCAACGGGTCCGGCGCCTCCGACCCGACCGGCTTCTGGGCCCGGCGCGCCTCCGACATGGCGATCGCCGAGGCGATCGAGATCGGGGTCCTGCAGGCCGATCTCCCCGATGAGCAGCTCGACGGCCTGCGCGGCCTGCTCGACTCGTTCGCCGCCGAGGGACTGCTCGCCGAGACCCCGCAGGAGGCGCGCGAGGCGCTGATCCACGGCTTCAGCGACTCCTCGCCCGAGGCGCTCGCCGGCGTGCAGACGCTGCGCGGCCTCGCGCTCAGCCTCTTCTACGCGCTTCCCGACGCGGGCACCGGCATCAACCCGAACTGGCCCGCGATGGGCTACCCGGGCCCGCAGGCGCTGCCGAAGCCGCCGGGGGAGCGGCCGATCAAGCCGCTCGACCCGCCCGCGGCCGACGCGCCGGTCAGCCTCGAGGCGGACGTCGTCATCGTCGGCTCGGGCGCCGGCGGCGGCGTCATCGCCGGCGAGCTCGCGACGGCGGGCAGGAAGGTCTGCGTGGTCGAGATGGGCGGCTACTACGACGAGTCCGACTTCGTCGGCCTCGAGCTCCCCGCCTACCAGCAGCTCTATCTGAACGGCGGCCCGTTCCCGACCGCGGACGGGCAGATCGGCCTGCAGGCGGGCAGCTCACTCGGCGGCGGCACCGTGCTCAACTGGACCAACTGCCTGCGCACCCACCCCTGGGTGCGCGAGCAGTGGGCGAACGAGCACGGACTCGAGGGCCTCGACGGCCCCGACTACGACGCCCACCTCGATGCGGTCAGCGCCCGGATCAGCGCCAACGACGACTGCTCGGACCTGAACGGTCCGCATCGGCGGCTGCAGGAGGGTTGCGAGGCGCTCGGGCTCGACTTCAAGCTCACGGTCCGCAATACCGACCCCGAGAGCTACGACCCGGTCACCGCCGGCTACATGGGCTTCGGCGAGCAATCGGGCTCGAAGCAGTCGACCCAGAAGACCTATCTCGCCGATGCCGCCGCCAACGGCGCCGATGTTCTCGTCAACTGCCGGGTCGAGCGGGTCCTGGTCGAGAACGGTCGCGCCGCCGGGGTCGAGGGCGTCTGGACGCGCGAGGACGGCAGCACGGTCGACGTCATCGTCCGCGCGCCGCAGGTAGTCGTCGCCTGCGGCTCGATCGAGTCGCCGGCGCTGCTGCTGCGCTCGGGGATCGGCGGCGCCGCCGCCGGCGACTACCTGCGCCTGCACCCGGCCGCAGCGATCTTCGGCATCTACGGCGAAAACCAGGACCCGTGGTGGGGACCGCCGCAGGCCGGCCTCTCGCACTCCTTCGAGGATCTCGAGGACGGCTACGGCTACCTGCTCGAGTGCGCCCAGCACACGACCGGCCTCTACGGCGCCGCGGTGCCCTGGCACTCGGGCGCCCAGCACAAGGCCGAGATGCTGAAGTTCCGCCGCGGCGCCTCGATCATCACGGTCACCCGCGACCGCGGTCACGGGCGCGTCTCGATCGACGACCGCGGCAGGCCCGTCCCGACCTACCCGCTCGACGACGAGCTCGACGTCCGCCACCTGCGCGACGCCTTCGAGCAGATGGCGCGGATCCACGAGGCGGCCGGGGCGGAGGAGCTCGTCGCGCTCGGGCGCAAGACTCCGACCTGGCGCCGGGGTGACGACCTCGAGGTGTTCATCTCGGCGGTCCGCGAGGCGTCGCTGGCGCCACGCGAGATGGCCCTGTTCAGCGCCCACCAGATGGGCAGCTGCCGGATGGGAACCGACCCGTCGACGAGCGTCGCCGGCCCGTGGGGCGAGCTGCACGACACGCCCGGGGTCTGGATCGGCGACGGCAGCGCCTTCCCGACCTCCTCGGGCACCAACCCGATGCTGACGATCATGGCCCTCGCGAGGCGGACGGCCCACGCGATCGAGGCGGCGAGCTAGGAGTGCCCGGATGAGGCGGGGGGTGGGGGCCCTCCGAGGGGGAGGGGTCGCGCGATGACGGGACCGCTCTATCGGTTCTCGCAGTGGACGGTGCAGCACGCCAAGCTCGTGCTGGCGATCTGGGCGGTGGCCGCCGTCGCGATCGTGATGATCGCCAACACGATCGGGCGGATCACCAACGACGACCTCTCGATCCCCGGCTCGGACTCGACCCACGCCACCAACACCCTCGATCGCTACCTGCCGAACCAGGCGAACGGCTCCAACCCCGTCGTGCTCGAGACGACCGACGGCAGCAAGCTCAGCGGGGGCTCGAACGAGCAGGCGGTGAAGGCGACGACGAAGTCGCTCGCCGCCAACCAGTACGTGCACGACGCCGTCAGCCCACTCACCCCCGCCGGCGCGGACAACCTCTCCGACGACGGCACGGTCGGCTTCATCGCGGTGACGCTGACGCTCGCGCCCGACCAGCTCGACGAGGATGAGGCCAACGAGGTGATCGCGGCTGCCGACCCTGCCCGGCGCGCCGGCCTCAGGGTCAGCGTCGGCGGCTATCTCGGCCAGGAGGTCTCGACGCCGGCGACCGAGTCCAGCGAGGCGATCGGGCTGCTCGTCGCGATCATCGTCCTGCTCTTCGCCTTCGGCACCGCGGTGGCGATGTCGCTGCCGATCGTCACGGCCCTGTTCGGGCTCGGCACCGGCCTGGCGCTGGTCGGGATCGCCGGCCACGTGATCTCGGTCCCGAGCATCGCGCCGACGCTCGGGACGATGCTCGGGCTCGGCGTCGGCATCGACTACGCGCTGTTCATCGTCACCCGCCACCTCGGCTTCCTCAAGGACGGGCACCCGCCGGCCGAGGCCGCCGCGCGGGCCGCCGCGACCGCGGGCGGGGCTGTGCTCTTCGCCGGCAGCACGGTCGTCGTCGCACTGCTCGCGTTGTACTTCGGCGGCATCCCGATCGTCAGGGCGCTCGGGTACTCGGCGGCGATCGTCGTCGCCGTCGCGATCGTCGCGGCGCTGACGCTGCTGCCCGCTCTGCTCGGCCTCGTCGGCGACCGCATCCACAAGGGCCACTTCAGCCTCGCCCGCGGTGCTCACTCCGACGAGCATCCGCGCGGCTGGAACCGCTGGGCTCACTTCGTCGGTCGCCACCCGTGGCCGGCGGCGGCGACCGGGATCGTGATCCTCGTCCTGCTGGCGATGCCGCTGCTCGACATCACCCTGGGCCAGCCCGACAACTCGCAGATGCCGAGCGACACGCAGACGCGCAAGTCATACGACGCGCTCACCGGCGGCTTCAGCCCGGGCGCCAACGGGCCGCTGTTGATCGCAGTCCAGTTCGAGGACCCGGCGCAGCCCGACACGAAGAAGCTGAACCAGCTGGAGAAACAGCAGCAAGAGCAGGAGCAGCAGGCCCAGGAGCAGTACACCCAACAGGCCCAGGAAGCCGCCGCGGCGGGCGAGCCGCCGCCTCCGGAGCCGGCCGGGCCGAGCCAGAAGCAACAGCAACAGACCGCGCAGCAGGAGGCGTTCCTGAAGTCGAGCGCCAGCGACCCGCGGCTGGTCAAGCTGCAGAACAAGATCGCGAAGACGCCCGACGTCTACCTGGTCTCGCCGGCCAAGGTCGACGACAGCGGCAAGGCCGCCGTGTTCACGGCGACGCCCGATTCCTCGCCCTCCTCGCAGCGTACCCGCGACCTCGTCACGAACCTGCGCGACAACGTCGTCCCCGAGGCTGAGGGCAAGGGGATGACGACCTTCGTCGACGGCTCGACCGCCGCCTACATCGACCTCGCCGACCGGATCGGGGAGAAGCTGCCGCTGGTGATCGCGATCGTCGTCGGCCTCTCGTTCTTTCTGTTGATGCTGGCCTTCCGCTCCCTGGTCGTGCCGCTCACCGCCGGTCTGATGAACCTGCTCAGCGTCGGCGCCGCCTATGGGGTGCTCGTCGCCGTCTTCGAGAAGGGGTGGGGGCTGAGCCTGATCGGGCTCGACCACACGGCGCCGATCGTCAGCTTCGTGCCGCTGCTGATGTTCGCGATCCTGTTCGGCCTCTCGATGGACTACCAGGTGTTCCTGCTGACCCGGATCCAGGAGCACTGGCGGGCCGAGCACGACAACCACGACGCCGTCGTCGAGGGCCTCGCCGGCACGGCCCGCGTGATCACCTCGGCGGCGCTGATCATGGTCGCGGTGTTCACCAGCTTCGTGCTCAACGGTGATCCGACCGTGAAGCAGTTCGGCGTCGGGCTCGCGGTGGCGATCGCGATCGACGCGACTGTCGTCCGGACGCTGCTGGTGCCGGCGGTGATGATCATCTTCGGCAAGTCGAACTGGTGGCTGCCGGGGCCGCTCGAGCGGCACATGCCGAACATCGGCATCGAGGGCGACGAGTACTTCGAGCTCGTCGACAAGGAGCGCGGCGCCGAGGCTGCGCCGGCCAGGCGCGAGGAGTAGTTTCAGGCCCGGAGCGCACCCGACACAGGAGGAGAGGCCGATGGCCGGTTTGAAGGTTGCAGTCACGGGACCGACCGGGGACATCGGGATCTCGACCCTGAAGGCGCTCGATGCCTCCGAAGCGATCGGCTCGGTCGTCGGGATGGCCCGGCGGCCGTTCGACCCCGCCGAGCACGGCCTCAGCCCGAAGATCACCTACGTGCGGGGCGACGTCCTCGACCGCGACGCGGTCGATGCGGCCGTCAAGGGCGCCGATGTCGTCATCCACCTCGCCTTCATCATCTTCGGCGACCCCGAGAAGGCTCAGCCGATCAACGTCGAGGGCTCGCGCAACGTCTTCGAGGCCGCCGTCGCGGCGGGCGTCAAGCGCCTCGTCTACACGTCGTCGGTCGCTGCCTATGGCTTCCACGATGACAACCCGCAGCCGCTGACCGAGGACGTGGCGCCGCGCGGGACCGAGGGCTTCTACTACTCGGCCCACAAGGCAGAGCTCGAGGAGCTCCTGCACGAGATCGTCGCCTCGGCGAACGGGAAGGCGCCGGAGACCTACGTCTTCCGCCCCTGCATCGTCGCCGGCCCCGAGGCGATCACCTTCGTCGAGACGATGGTCGCGATGCTGCCGCTCTACGGGCAGCTACCGCTGGTCCGCAGGATCTTCGGCGAGGTTCCGTTCCTCGCCCCGGTGCTGCCCGATCCCGGGGTCGAGTTCCAGCTCGTCCACCAGGACGACGTGGCTGCCGCGCTCGTCACCGCGGCAGAGGGCAAGGGCGAGCCCGGCTCCTACAACCTCGCCGCTCCCGACACGCTCAACGTCGGGCACGTCGCGCACGCGCTCGGCTGGTGGACGGTCCCGCTGCCGGGCGGCCTGATCGGCCCGGTCGACGAGCTCGCTCATCGCGTCCCCGGCCTGCCGCACGAGTTCGCATGGCTGACGGCGTTCCGGGTGCCCGTCGTCATGGACTGCGACCGAGCGAAGCAGAAGCTGGGCTGGGAGCCGCGTTACGACTCGGCCGATACGCTCGCCGCGATGGTTCGCGGAGCCCGCGAGCAGGACGTCGTCTAGGCCCGCGGGCCGGAGCTGGAGGAGAGTCGGATGAGCGAAGCAACGACCGAGCGCGAGGACCTGTACTTCGAATCGGGCGGCGAGCGCTGCGCCGCCTGGCTCTACCGACCCGATGCGAGCCGCTGGGGCAAGGGCCCGCAGCCGATCGTGATCCTCGCCCACGGCTTCGCCGGCACCCGCTCGGCGCGCCTGTGGGCGTACGCCGAGCGCTTCCGCGACGCCGGCATCGCCGCGCTCGTCTTCGACTACCGCTACTTCGGCGACTCGACCGGCGAGCCGCGCCAGCTGCTCTCGATCGGGCGTCAGCACGAGGACTGGCGCGCCGCGATCGCCTTCGCCCGCACGCTCGACGGGATCGACGCCTCCCGCATCGCGCTATGGGGTTCGAGCTTCTCCGGCGGCCACGTCGTCGCGATCGCCGCCGAGGACGTCCGGATCAAGGCCGTGGTCTCGCAGACGCCGTATGCCGACGGGCCCAGCACCCTGCAGCAGGCCGGTGTCGGCAACATCGCGAAGCTGACCGCAGCGGGGCTCAAGGACGTCTCCCGCGCCGCCACCGGACGCGAGCCCTACCGGATCCCGGCAGTCGGTAGACCCGGCGAGACCGCCGCGATGACGCAGCCGGATTCCTACGACGGCTACCACGCCCTGTTCGAGCCGGGCGAGGAGTTCCGCAACGAGTTCTGCGGCCGCGCGGCGCTGACGATCGGCTCCTACCGGCCCGGGGCGAAGGCCCCGCAGGTGCTGTGCCCGCTGCTCGTCATCACCTGCGCCGGCGATCAGGTGACGCCGCCGGCTGCGGCCCGGAAGATGGCGGAGCGGGCGCCGCAGGGTCGCTCGATCGAGTACGGCGCCGAGTGGGGCGGGCACTTCAACATCTACGTAGGCGAGCTCTTCGAGAAGACGATCGCCGACCAGATGGCCTTCCTGCAGGAGAACCTCGAGGTCGGCGAGGCCGGTGAGCGGGCCGATGACGCGACGCCCGAGAGCGCGGCCGCCGCAGCCGCCAATGCCGGCGGCTTGGCCAGCCCTGGCGCTTAGGCGGATCCCCGGGCTTAGGGCCGACCCTTGATCGCGACGATCAGGTCCTGGCCGGGGCGCTCGTCGTTGCGCTCGCGGCCGCACCAGTCGCCATGTCGGATCTCGCCGATCTCGAGGCCGGCGGCCGCATAGAAGCCGCGGACGTCTTCCTCGCCGACGGCGATCCGCTGCTCGGGGATGCGGGGGTGTGAGGTTCGGAAGCGCCAGCCATCGGCATCGGTCATCTCGTGCTCGAGCCGGATCTCGCCGCCGCCCTCGAGCGCTGAGTAGCGGGCCGCTCCGGCGGCCAGCATCGCCTCCGACTCGTCATTGAGTAGGAACCAGGTCGAGGCGATGCGGCCGCCCGGTTGCAGGGTCCGAGCGGTCTCGCGCAGGTAGTGGGCGGACTCGCGCGGCTTCAGGTGTGTGAAGACCGAGCCCGCGAAGGCGAGGCTGAAGCTCCCGTCGGGGTACGGGAAGCGGAACGAGGTGGCGTCGGAGCCGCCCGGGTTGTAGAGGTCGTTGCCGACGTCGGCAAGCGTGAAGCGGAGCCTGGAGTCGGTCGGCTCGATCCGCTTACGACACCAGACGATCGCCCGCTCGTCGATGTCGAACCCCTCGTAGCGGCCGTCGATCCCGAGGTGGGGGGCGACGCGGATCGCGATCTGGCCCGGCCCGCAGCCGATGTCGAGCATCCGGTCGCCCTCACCGAGCCCGCCGGCGCCGACGATCGCCAGCGACACGGTCCGGTCGAGCACCCCGGGCATGAACGACGGCAGCCCGTAGCGCCGGGGCGGCACCCGCGGATCGGCCTTGCCGGAGAGCCGCTCACGGGCGTCGGCGGCGGCGCGGACGCCCCACAGGCGCGCGCCGGCGAGCTGCCGCCGAGCGCGCCGTCCTTCCCGTTCGAGGCGTGCCCGCGCGCTCAAGGCCTAGATCGGCTCAGCCGGGATCCGGGCGATCCGGTCGCCGAGCTCCTCGAGCCCCGGCCACTCGGAGATCGGCAGGTCGGGCCGGCGGACGAAGATCTCCTCGCCGGCGGGAAGGTCGGCGAGTAACCCGGAGCTGTCACCCAGCACTAGCTGCTCGGCCACCGTCTCCCGGGCGACCTCGATCACCTCGTTGCGGTTCCGGTTGCTCATAAGGTTGACGCCCATCGCGTCGAGGTCGCGGCCGGTCGGCTGAATCAGCAGGACCTCGGTCCCCTCCTCGCGGAGGCGCCGCGCCTCGCGCCCGAGCCGGCGCCCTGCCTCGGTGTGAGTGAACAGGCGGATCGCGTCGGCGGGGTTGAAGGCGCGGATCGGGTGCAGGGTCGAGGTCGGATTTAGGCAGATCACCAGGTCGAGGCCGAGCCCGCGGACGATGTCGAGATTCGAGGTCGACCAGATGCCGCCGTCGACGTAGCTGCGGTCGCCGATCCGGACCGGGCGGTAGAAGCCGGGGATCGCGCAGGACGCTGCGACCGCATCGTCGAGCTCGGCCTCCGGAGCGTCGCTGCGCCCGAATGCGACCCGGCGCCCGTTCGAGTAGTCGCAGGCGACCACCCAGTGGTTTGGGTGCTCGGTCCAGGGCCCCGGAACCGTCCTGCGGACGATGTCGCGGAGCGGGTCGCTCGAGATCACGCCCCGGGGGAGCCAGCCTGAGAGGACGCCGGCCGGCGTGTGCCGGCGCGGCCGGATCAGGCTGCGGACGACCAGCGGCAGCGACCCCGGGAACAGTGGGAAGGCGCCGCGGTCGTAGTGGAAGACGGCGCCGGCGCTGCGGTCGGCGTAGGCGGCGGGCTCGCCGCGGGCGTCGAGGATCGGGAACTCCTCACCGCGGCTGTGGGCGACCATGAACCAGGGCGGCAGGCCGGCGGCCAGCAGCGAGGCGATCATCGATCCGGCCGAGGTGCCGACGATCACGTCGGCCGTCGCCGGGTCCCAGCCGGTCTGCTCGGCGATCGCATCGAGCCCGCCCGTCAGCCAGGCTCCACCCTGGACGCCCCCGGCGCCCAGCACCAATCCGACCTTCATCGCCCCAGCGCTCCCCTCAGACCCCGACGGATCCCGGTTCTCGCCCGCAGACCGGACAGCCCTCGCCACTCGGCAGCTCGCGCTTGCTGCAGTAGGGGCAGGTCTCGATCCGCTCGAGTGCGCCGAGCAGCTCGCCGACTCGCAGCACGAGCAGCCGCTCCTCGTCCACCTCGACCCAGGAGCCGGCGGAGGAGGGGAAGACGACGTGGTCGCCGGGCTCGATCGGCATCCGCACCCCGGCCTGATCCCACCAGTCGAGGCCGGGCCCGACCGCGAGCACGATCCCGTGCTGAGGCGGATCCTCGCGCGTCCCGGGCGGGACGACGAGCCCAGACTGACGCACCCGGTCAGGCTCGAGCTCCTTGATGATCACCCTGTCGAACAGCGGCCGCAGCAGATGGCGCATGGGGGGATGGTATGCGAGGCAGGAGCGCAAGCTTCGCCGCGGCGCCGTTTACGACGTCGTCCTCGGCACTTCGATCCGTGACCTTGCGGGTAACCGACTGGATGAGACCACGGGCTGGAGCTTCAGGGTCAAGAAGGCCGCGAAACGCTAAATTGGCCTCTCCCGCGGCTGTGGTGAAATTGGTATACACGCGAGCTTCAGGTGCTCGTGGGGGAAACCCCGTGGAGGTTCGAGTCCTCTCAGCCGCATAGGAAAGGGCCCGCATCAGGGCCCTTTTCGACGTGCGATCCGCTGCTAAGATCGCCGACCCCGCGCCGCTATCGTCTAGGGGACTAGGACGCCGCCCTCTCACGGCGGAAACCGGGGTTCGAATCCCCGTAGCGGTACTTCCGAGACCCGCCCCCGAGGCGGGTTTCGTCGTTGTTGGTGGGGCATCAGCCCACGAGGCGAACGTCCCTCACACCTATCCATAGAGGCATCTGAGGGACGTTCGGCGCCCGGGGCGGGAGTCAACCGCACACTGCTGTCGCCCGATTCGTGCTGACAATCCGGGGCATGCGCGAGCTCTTCGCTGTCCTCCGGCACCACGACTTCCGGCTGCTGTGGCTGGCCGGGCTCGCAAGCGTGCTCGGGGACCGGATCGTGACGGTGGCGCTGGCGCTGTTCGTGATCGACCTGACCGGGGATCCGACGGACCTCGGCCTCGTCCTCGCCGCGCACACGATCCCGCTCGTCGGGTTCATGCTGATCGGGGGCGTCTGGGCCGACCGGCTGCCGCGGCACCGGCTGATGGTCGTCACCGACCTGATCCGCTTCGTCCTGCATGCCGCTCTGGCGCTGTTGATCATCACCGGCGACGTCGAGATCTGGCAGGTCGTCGTGATCGAGGCCCTGTTCGGCTGCGCGGAGGCCTTCTTCCGGCCCGCCTCGACCGCGGTGATCCCGCAGACCGTCCCTGAGCACGAGGTCCAGGAGGCGAACGCGCTGGTGGCGATGTCGAACAACGTCTGCGAGTTCGCGGGACCGGCGCTGGCGACCGCGCTCGTGCTCGGCGTCGGCGCCGGCGAGGCCTTCGCGGTCGACGCCGCGACCTTTCTCGTCAGCGCCGCCCTGCTGGTGCGGATGAGCCCGCGCCGCCGCGAGGCCGCGGCCGGCGCCGAGCTGGCGCGCCCGGACGGGGAGGAGCCGCGGTCGTTGCGGGCCCAGCTCGAGATTGGCTACCGAGAGGTGCGATCGCGGACATGGGTCTGGGCGGTCTTGATCGCCGCCTGCGCGCTCGTCTTCGCGGGGCTCGCCCCCTGGTACGTGCTCGGTCCCGTCGTCGCCGAACAGAACTACGGCGGCACCGACGTCTACGGGATCGTCACAGCGGCTCTCGGCGCCGGCACGATCATCGGCGCGATCGCCGGCATCCGTTGGCGGCCGCGGCACCCGATGCGGCTCGGCCTCGTGCTCGGCGCCCTCTGGTGCCCGATGGCCGTCGCCTACGCTCTTGGGGCCCCGCTTGCGGTCGTCCTGCCGGCCGCAGTGGTCGGTGGCTTCGGCTTCTCTCTCTTCGACGTCTGGTGGCTGACCGCGCTGGCCGAGCGGATTTCGCCCGACCGGCTCTCGCGGGTGACCTCCTATGACTGGATGATCTCGCTCGGCCTCCTGCCGATCGGCTATCTCCTCGCCGGGCCGCTGGCCGACGCCGTCGGCGCCGTCGAGGTGCTCGCGGCAGGCTCGGTCGTGGCGATGCTCGCCTGGTTGCTGGCCCTGATCCCGCGCGAGGTCCGTGAGCTGGAGCGGATCGATTCCCGGCCCGGGGAGCCGGAGCCGGCGACCGCCGAGCGCTGGAGCTTCCCCGACGTCTGACCCGGCGCTTGCCGCAGCGCCGCTCCGTCGTCATCGCGGATACCGTTTCACCATATGGGGCCGATGAGCGGTATCCGGGGGACGGCCGTCGCCATCGTCGCCGTTGCGGCTACCGCGCTGGCGGTACTCGCCCCGGCGGCGCCCGCCTCAGCCGGCTGGCACCAGCGTGGCACGCCGTTGCAGCCGCGCCAGCAGTGGAACGCCAACTCCGGCTACTGCGGCGAGACGAGCTTGATCGCGGTCGGCATGCGCCACGGCCAGTACACGTCGCAGTGGACCGCGCGAGCGCTGGCCTCGCCCGGCATCCCGCAGTGGAAGCCGGAAGCGCAGCTGCTGCTCGGTGTCAACGACCTCGTCGCCGCTCGGGCGATGCGCCTGCGGGCCAGCGAGTACGACAACCGCCGCCAGCGCTCCTCGCGGCAGTTCCTGAGCTGGAGCAAGCGCCGCTTCCTGCGCGGCGAGGACGTCGTCATCGGCGTCTTCAACAACGTCCGCAAGCTCGGCGAGCCGCTCAGCCTCGCCGACCCCGAGTACGACCACATCGTGCCGCTGATGGGGTTCGGTTCGGCCACTCCGTTCGGGACGAGCGCCGCCTACCGACCGACCGACCAGATCACCCTCAGCGACAACGGGCTCTTCGACCTCGGCCCAAACGTGCCGTTCCTCTTCAGCTACGAGCTGAGCCGCTTCGGCAAGAGCCGCAAGCAGGCCTCCGCCGCCGGCGGGCCGCTCTACTCGCTGAAGCGACGGCCACCCAGCTATGGCGTTGCGATCGACGGCCTCGCCGACCGCGAAGGCGTCACCGTTCCTGTCCGCCTCAGCTCTTCGGCGAACGGCGAGGGCCTGCAGAACGACGCGAAGCTGAAGGCGCCTCCGGAGCCGCGCTCAATCGAGCTCACCGCGCACGCGAGGCTGCCGGCCACCGACCGCGCCTACAACGTCTACCTGTACGACAGCTTCAGCGACGTCCCCCGGGAGGGCTTCAACGCCAAGGCCGGGCGGGCGGTTCGCAGCTGGCACGTGCCGGCGGGCCACCCGGGCAAGTGGCGGACGACGATCGAGGCGCTCTCGAGTGAGACGCGCGTGTTCCGCGCCGTGCCGGCGTCCGCAGACTGAGCGCGGAAGCCCGGGAAGCGCGGTGCGCTTGGGTCCTCAGGCGGCTGCCGACGCCGACGAGAGCGACGCGAACAGCTTCACCGCGATCACGGCGAGGATCGCCGCCACGAACAGGCCGACCGCGAGGCCGATGTCGCCCGGCGCCGCCCAGGTAAGCAGGTAGACGCCGACGAAAACGCCGATGAAGACGGATATCGCCCCGAGCAGGCGCAGCGGCAGCCTGGTGCCGAAGAAGCCGATCGAGCTGCCCCCGTGCAGCGTGCGGACATCCTCGGCGGCCTCGTCGCCGAGCTCCTCGAGGTTGCGCTTGACGAGGCCGGGCTCGCCGTCGTCGTCAGGCTCCTCCTCCCATGGGAATCGCCTGCCCTCGCCCTCGGCGCGCTCCTCATCCTGTTTGTCCGCGGACCTCTCCATGGGGGACCGATACCCCGCCAGCGCCGGCCGAAAACGTCAGGCGTCTACGGGCTCGGGCGCGGATGCGCCGGAGCGCGGATCGATCAGGATCTTGGCGTGGCCCTCGGGATCGGCGAGCGCCGTGAACGCCGCGTCGACGCCCTCGAGCCCGACCGTGCCGGTGATCATCGGCCGCGGGTCGATCTTGCCCTCGGCCAGCATCTGCAGCGTGTCGCGGAACTCGAGCGGGGTGTAGCCGAGCACGAAGCGCAGATCGAGTTCCTTGTTGATCGCCATTGCCGGCTTGAACTCGTCGGTGCCGACGCAGACGCCGACGACGACTACCCGCGAGAGCAGCGGCGCCTCGTCGACGATGCTGGAGATCACGCCGGGCACGCCGACGCACTCGAAGATCACCGGCGCCTTCGGCCTCGCCCCGAGTCGCTCACCGAGCCGCCAGGCGTGCCACCAGCCGACCGGAAGCTTCTCGAGCTTCTCCTTCGTGCCGACGACGAGCTCGAAGGCGGCCTCGGCGCGGACCAGATGACCGCGCTTCTCGCCGTCGTCGAACGGCGAGGCCTCGGCCGGGTCGATGACGACGTCGGCCCCGCAGGCGCTGGCCAGGGCGCGGCGCTTGGGCGAGTAGTCGCTGGCGACGACGGTGCGGACGCCCTTCGCCTTCAGGCAGAGGATCACGCCGAGCCCGACGGGGCCGCAGCCGATCACGATCGCGACGTCCTTCCTGCCGACCTCGCCGCGGCGAACCGCATGCCAGGCGACGGCCATCGGCTCGGTCAGGGCGGCGACGTCGGGTGCGAGGCCGTTCGGGATCGGCAGCATCATCGATTCCTGCACGATCACCTGCTCGGCATAGGCCCCCGGCGCGTGCGCGGAGAGACCGGTGCCGTCGACGCCGTGGGGGTTGCGCAGCAGTGGCAGCGCGACCGCCGGCGCGCCGGTGGCGACCTCCTTCCTGCAGCCGGGCCCGTACTCGGCGACCGAGCCCGAGAACTCGTGGCCGAAGACGAGCGAGTCGGCCGACCGCCCGAGCCGGTCGTAGCCGATCGAGGCGGCGAGATCGGCCCATTCGTCGATTCCGTGGCGGGCGTGGAGATCGGAGCCGCAGATCCCGCAGCGAACGACCTCGAGCCGCACCTGTCCCTGCGCGGGGTAGCGCTCGGGCAGCTCCTCGACGCTGAGCTCGGCGTCGTGGCAGACGACCGCCTTCACCGGTCCCGCTCCTCGGAGCCGTCGGCGGGGGCCACGGCGAGGGTCGCCGCGAGGTTGCCTTCTTCGTCGCTGATCCAGAGCATGGTGCCGGCGCGGTGCACGATAGCCCGCCCTTGGCCGATCCCGGCCCGGAACTCGGCCTCGAGGACCAGCGGCCGATCCGCGGGCACGCTCAGGTCGAGGTACTCCTCGGCGACCTGCCAGTACCAGAGGTTGCTGACATGACCGGCGAGGTCGATGTCGGAGCGGCCGAAGTGCCAGGAGAGCTGCTCGGCGCCGGCGGGGGGCTCGGCTGGATGCCGCAGCGAGCTGCGCGCCCTGCGGTCGCCGGCGCTGGGACCGTAGATCTCCTCGAACGCCGCCGGCAGCCGCGACGGCAGCCGCGTCTCGGGATCGACGTGGATCCAGATCGCGACCGACTCGACGTCGGCCCCGGCGTCGCCGGCGATCGTGCTCGATCGCTCCGCGACGGTCTTCGCCTTGGCGCTGCACCAGGTCCGCACCTCGAGCGCCTCGGGGAAGACCGGCATCCGCCGGATCGTCAGCGCGAGGCGCCGGATGATCCAGAATGCCTCGGCTCCGAAGCCGGAGTCGAGGCCGTCGGCGAACGCGGTCTCCTGCAGCCAGCGGGCCACCGCCGCCGGATGGGCCCGGCCCTCGCCGTCGACGTCGGCGGCTCCGGCCCGGTGGGTGTCGGCGAACGTACGCATCAGCTGTCGAACCCGAGCCCGAGCCGCTCCAGCAGTCGCAGCCACAGGCCCGGCCGGCCGCCCTTGCGGTCGGCCGCGGCAAGCCGTCCGCGGGTGAACTGGACCACGGCCCAGCGCAGCGGCTCGGGTGGGAACGGGACCGGCTTGGTGCGGACGTAGCGGAGTCGCGTCGCCTCGGAGTCGACCCCGTCGGCGAGGTCGAGGGCGACGCCGGCGGCGAAGCGGGAGGCGCCGACGCCGAGGCCGGTGTAGCCGCCGGCAAAGACAGCCTTGCCGCCGTGCCGGACATCGAAGAAGGCCGAGAAGCGGCTGCACGTGTCGATTGCGCCGCCCCACTTGTGCGAGAAACCGATCCCGCGCAGGCTCGGGAACGTCGCGAAGAAGTTCCGCGAGAGGGCGCCGAACGTCTCGTCGTCGGTGTCGAGCCGCGCGGCGACCGGGCCGCCGTAGCGGTAGACCGCCTCGAACCCGCCCCAGAGGATTCGGTCGTCGTCGGTGAGGCGGTAGTAGTGGAACTGATTGCCGCAGTCGCTGATCCCCTGGCGGGAGCGCCAGCCGATCTCCGCGAGCTGCTCGGGAGTGAGCGGTTCGGTGACGAGTACGTAGTCGTAGACCGGCACGATGTAGCGTCGCAGCGATCGGACCAGGGGCGGGTAGGCGCTGGTCGCGAGGATCGCCCGCCGCGCCGTCACGGTTCCCGAGCCGGTCGCGACCTCGACCGAGTCTCCAGCGTCCTCGATCCCCTTCGCCGCCGAGCGCTCATGGATCTCGACGCCGAGCCCGTCGGCCGCGGCAGCAAGCCCGTCGGCGAGCTTCGCGGGGTCGACCAACGCCGAGCCGGTCCGGTCCCAGATCGCCGCCAGGTAGGTCGGCGATCCGACCTCGGCACGGACCGCCTCCGCATCGAGAACGTCGACCTCGTGGCCGTGTGCGGCGAGGATCTCTGCCTCCTCGGCGAGCGGCGCCACCTGGTAGTCGGAAACGGCGACGTGGAGCTCGCCGTTCTCCTCGAAGTCGCAGTCGATCCGGTGCCGTGCGAGATCAGCCTTGAGCCCCTCGAAGTTCTCGATGCCGAGCCGCTCGAGCGCCTCTACTTCGTCGGCGAAGCGGCTCATCCCGTTCTCGATCCCGTGCGTGATCGAAGAGGAGAGAAAGCCGCCGTTGCGGCCGCTGGCGCCGGCACCGATCGTCTCGGCCTCGAGCAGGACGACCCGGCGCCCCGGGTCGCGCGTCTTCGCCTGCAGCGCCGTCCAGAGGCCGGTGAAGCCGCCGCCGACGACGCAGAGGTCGGTCTCGGTCGATCCCGCGAGGGGCGCATAGGAGCGGGGCACCGGCCGGCGATCGAGCCAGAACGGGCGTGGCACGGCTCCGGCGAACGCCTCGCGTTCGGTCGCGGTCGGCGGCGCGTCGGGCCAGGCGGAGGGTGACTCGGAGCTCCGGGGCGGCAACGGCGTCGATCCTACAGCCGCAGGCCGGCTCAACTGCAGATCTTGATCCGGCTCGTGATCGTGATCATGCGACCGTCGAGCAGGGTCGCGTCGACCGAGATCTGCGGCTTGCGCGCTGCTTTCAGCAGCGACGGGCGCAGCCGCGTCTCGAACGGCGGCTCGACGACGTCGCCGGCGCGGCGGCCTTCGACTCTGAACTCGGCCTCGACCAGCGGCATCTCGTCCGTCTTGCGCGGCAGCTTCGCGGTGACCGAATCAGGCAGCAGGCATTCCTTAAGGCCGTTGCCGTTCCGCTTCGGCTCCTGTTTGCCGGAGATCTCGAGCGTCAGCCGCGGCTTCAGCCGGCACTCGCTACCCGCGCAGTCGCGCAGCGTCGCGAGCCTGCCGGCGAGCGCCAGCTTGACCTTCTGGTAGTCGGGGTTGCGGCGTTGGTTCTCGAGCTCATAGGGGTCGAGCTCGAGGTCGTAGAGCTCGACCTCGCCGGTTGCGTTCTCGACGTACTTGTATCGCTCGGTCCGGATCGCGGAGTACTGGATCCCGGCCGGCTCGCCGTCCTCTCCGATCGAGGAGAACTGCTCGATCAGGACTTCGCGACCGCGGTAGCGATCGGGACGCTGGGCCAATGGGATCAACGAGCGTCCATCGACCTCGACCAGCGGAAAGGCGCCGGCGACATCGGCGAGGGTCGGGGCGAGGTCGGTGTTGACGGCCATCTCCTCGACCGTGACCCCTTCCGGGATCTCGGGCCCGCGCATCAGCAGCGGCACCCGCGCTGCCTCCTCGTAGACGCGGTTCTTGCCGTTCGGGATCCGGTGTTCGCCGCCAAAGAAGCCGTTGTCGGAGGTGTAGATGATCAGTGTGTTCTTGAGCTCGCCGCTCTTGCGGAGCGCACCGACGATCCGCTGCACGCCCTCGTCGATCGCCAGCAGTGATTCCGCGCGGCAGTGGAAGCTGCGGTCGATCCGCAACAGCTGCTCCTCGGTGAGCGGGGCGCGCCGGCGGATCGAGAGCGGCTTATCGCTCGTGTCGGCCTCGTTGAAGTTGGGGGGCACCGGCGTCGGTTCCGCGGCGAGGTCGCCGATGTGGCGCTTCGCGGGCTTGGCGGAGCCGGCGCAGACGCTCGGGCCGCTGCCCTGGTTCGGCTGAGGCGCGCCGCTGTGGGGCGCGAGATAGGCGAGCGAGAGGAAGAAGGGCTCGGGATCCTGCGCGCGCCGGTCGATGATCTCGACCGCCTTGTCCGTGTAGACGTCGGTCGAGTAGGAGGCGGGGTCGGCCGGGTTGTCGGGATCCTCGAGCGGATTGCCGTACTGGACGTTCTCGCCGTCCTCGAGCAGTGTGTAGCCGTAGAACTTGTAGGTGTCCTTGGAGCCGTGCCATTCCGTCCAGCCGGGCGGGACTCCGACCGGGCTCTCCTCGTAGCCGTTCAGGTACTTGCCGATGTGCGCCGTGTAGTAGCCGGCGTTCTCCATCCAGACGGGGAGCGCGGTCTCGGAATCGAGTCGGTCGAAGCCGCCGAGCGGCACGTCCTTGTTGCCGAGGACACCGTGGTTGTGGGCGTACTGGCCCGTCAGCAAAGTCGCTCGCGACGGACAGCACAGCGGCCAGCTGGCGATGCTGACGGGAAAGGTCGCGCCTTTCTCTCCGATCAGCTGCTCGGTATGCGGCATGAACCGCATCGAGTCGAGCGTCTGGTCGTCGCTTTCGATCAGGACCACGTTCGGTCGCTCGTCGGTGGTCCCATCGCCCGCGGTGCTGCCGGGCGCGGCGCTCGCCGGCGGGGTGGAGGCCGATCCGAGCCCGAGCGCGAGCAGGACGGCGACCGCGGCGACGGCCGCGGCGATCACGCCGGTCAGCGACCGGCTCGGCATCTCTCGCTCGTTCGATTTCAAAGCAGTACCGGTCAACAATTCGCAACCCCGCCGATCGCAGAAAGTAGCGCGCGGGGCGGCGCCGGCGGCCGGTTTGCGGCCGCCGTGGACGGGTCATCCCAATAGGCTGCGCCGATGAGCGCCACAGCCCCACGGGATCAGTCCGAGCCAGTCATTCCCCTCGTCCCCAGCCACGAAGAAACGATGCTTCGCGAGGCGGTCGCCGGCATCGCCGGCGAGTACGGCCCCGCCTACATGCTGCGGTGTACTGACGCCGGCGAGCCGCCGACCGAGCTCTGGGACGCGCTCGCCGAGAAGGGCTACTGCGGTGTCAACCTGCCGGAGGAGTTCGGCGGCGGCGGCCTCGGCATGACCGGGCTCGCCGCGGTCCAGGAGGAGCTGGCGCTGCAGGGCTGCACGCAGCTGTTGCTGGTTGTCTCACCGGCGATCGCCGGTTCGATCCTCGTCTCTCGAGGCAGCCGTACTCAGCAGGAGGAGTGGTTGCCGGGCATCGCCAGGGGAACGACCCGGATCTCGTTCGCCGTGACCGAGCCTGACGCCGGCACGAACACGCACAACATCACCACGCGGGGGAAGGAGACCGCCGACGGGACCTGGACACTGCGCGGCCAGAAGACTTACATCTCCGGCGTCGAGCACGCGACCCACATCCTGATCGTCGCCCGACAGGAGCTCGAGGGCGGCGAGCTCGGGCTGCCGTTGCTGTTCATCGTCGACGTCGACGCCGCCGGGCTGACGCGCGAGTACATCCCGACAGCGCTGCGGCTTCCCGACCGTCAGTGGACGCTCTTCATCGACGGGATCGAGGTCGGTGAGGAGCGGCTGATCGGAGGCACGACCGGCGGCCTCGGGGCACTGTTCGACGGGCTCAATCCGGAGCGGATCATGGCCGCGGCCGGCTCGATCGGAGCGGGCGATCGCGCCCTGCGGCAGGCCGCCGAGTACGCGCGCGAGCGCCAGGTCTGGGGCAAGCCGATCGGTACGCACCAAGGCCTCTCGCACCCGCTCGCGCAGTGCAAGGTCGACCTCGAACTGGCGCGGCTGATGACCCACAAGGCGTGCGCCCTCTACGACGCCGGCTTCAAGGGAGCGGGGGAGAGCTCGAACATGGCCAAGTACGCGGCGGCGGAGGCCTGCGTCGAGTGCGTCGATCAGGCGATCCAGGTCCACGGCGGCAACGGCGTCGCCCTCGAGTACGGCCTCACCGACATGTGGTGGGGAGCGCGGCTCAACAAGATCGCCCCGGTCAGCCGCGAGATGATCCTCAACTACGTGGCCGAGCACTCCTTGGGATTACCCAAGTCCTACTAGAGCGCCGTACGCTGATTCCTTGAGCCTGCTCGATCACATCACGAGCCATGAGGACTGGCCTTCGGCGGGGATCGTCTTCCGGGACCTGAACCCGATCTACCGGGATCCGGGCCTGATGGCCGAGGCGGCGGCCGCGCTTGCAAGGGTTGCCTCGGACCTGGGCGAGTTCGCGCTGGTCGTCGCGCCGGAGGCGCGCGGCTTCATCCTCGGGCCGATGCTCGCCCGCGAGATCGGTGCCGGCTTCGTCCCGGTCCGCAAGCCGTCGAAGCTGCCGCCGCCGGTGCGCAGCCACGAGTACCAGCTCGAGTACGGGCTCGACCGGCTCGAGATCCAGGCGCACCCGCTCGTCGATGCCGGCCCGATCCTGATCTACGACGACGTGCTCGCGACTGGTGGCACGGCGACCGCGACGGCGCGACTGGTCGAGGGCCTGGACGGCGACCCGGCCGGCTTCGCCTTCCTGCTCGAGCTCTCCGAGCTCGAAGGCCGGGCGCGACTCGAGGTGGGGACGCGTCTGCCGGTCGGCGCCGCGCTCGTCGCCTAGGACGGGCCGGTGGGCGCCGCAACCCGCCAGTCGAACTTCGCATAGCCGACCGCCGGCCGACCGCCGGCCGCGAGCAGCGCCGCCAGCGCCGGCAGCCGTTCGGCCGCGAACGCCAACCGCGCCCCGGTGCCGCCGAAGTCGGAGCCGTAGAGCTTGATCAGGCCGGGGAGCTCGACCTTCGCCGCCTCGGCGTCGACGTCGGTCTCGCCCTCGAGATAGGCACGGGTCGCGGACTCGAGCAGCTCGTCGCACGAGCCGGCCTCGAAGACCCTGATCGGCGGGCAGGAGCGGGCGCCGCAGTTGAGCGCGAAGTGGATCCGCGGGTCCGGGGCGCTGGGAAGCGCCGCGAGGCGCGGGTCCCGATCCCGCAGCGGCGCGCGCAGGCCGCCCGGCGGCCGCCGGTTGCCGCGAAGGATCCCGTGCTCGATCAGATTCAGGCTGTAGGCGCGGCCGCCGACGTCGAAGGCGTAGGCGCCGAACGACCGGATCCCGAGCAGGACGCTGCCGCGGAACGGATGCTCGGCGGTGATCCTCAGAAGCAGCGCGTTGTAGACGTTGATCCAGAATGCGACGCGGGCGTCGTCGCCACGGATCGCCGCCGGATCGACGCGCGCGAGCCGCGCTGCGAGATCGCCGGCGCGGCCGCTCACCTCGCGCCGCTGCCGCAGCGTCGCTTCGATCAGCGCCGCCGAGAGCGCGACCGGGTCCGACTCCGGCTCGCCGGGACGGCCGAGGCCGGCGGCGGGGACGTTCAGGGTCCGGGCCACGGCTCAGACGCCGGCGGCGGCGGGCGCCGTCGCGAGGTCGAGCAGCAGCGTCTGCGTCAGCTCGTCGAGGTAGGCGGCGGAGATTCCGGGGGCCGAGACGTTCAGCTCCGCGGTCGCCGTCGGGCCGCGCGGCCCGACGACGAGGGCCGCGTAGTGACCGCGCTCGAGCCCGTCGCCGGTCAGCATCAGGGCACCCTCGATCGGGCCGGATGGCCCGCTGAAGGTGCCGGTCCAGACCCGCTCGGGCTTGCCGGGGAGGCTCGCCTCCGCGTTCGTGGCGGCGAACCGGAGCGGCTCGACCGGCTCGAGCTTGCGGCTGCGCGCGTACTCGGCGTAAAAGGCGGCCTCGGCCGTCGCCTCCGAGTCGCCGTTGATGCGACTGCGGATCACGAAGAAGAAGACGATCGCGAACAGGCCCAGCTCCCAGATCAGGGCGTTGGTGAGCGGATCGCCGACGGTCAGCAGCAGGCCGTAGATGCCGCCGGCGATGACGCTGATCCCGAGCCAGATCCAGAACGCCGTGAGCAGGCCGCCGAGGTAGGTGACCGGGGCCCGGCTGACGACCGAGCGGTAGGAACCGGTCGCGGTCGCGACGTTGGCCGGGCCGCCGTCGTCGAAGGGGACGTAGGGAAGGAAGTACTCGACTCGCCTGTCCTTGAGCTCCTGCTTCTTCGGTTTCGCCGCGGTCCGGTCGGCCTGCCCGGCGCCGGCGTCCTCGAGCGCCTCGGCGCGGATCGCAGTGGCGAGGTGGGCGGCGTCCTCGCACAGCTGCTTCAGGTCCGCGCTCGCGCTGAGGTGGCCGTCGCGGACGGTGACGAGAACCCCGTCGGCGAGCTCGAAGCCCCAGTCGTCGCGGCTGCGGCTGACCCAGTCGGCGAGTGCAGGGGAGAAGAGCTCGGTCAGCCAGCCATCGTCGACACCCTCGTCGACGCGGAGGTTGACGCCGGCGATCTCGCGACTCTCGGCGTCGAGCTTGATCGTGATGTGGCCGCCGCCCCCGCCGACGGCGAGAAACGGTGCGAAGCCGATCGATTCCGGCACCCGCGTGATCACCGCGGTGAAGCGCTCGGTGTGCGTCTGGTCGTTGCTGCGCCGCTCGTAGCGGAGCAGGGCGACGATCCCCTCGATGTCGCCGGGCAGCATGCCGTGGGCGGCGCCGTCGATCGAGTTGCCGTGGGTGAGCGCCGTGCCGACCTGGGGCAGGTATCCATCCGGTCCCGGCGTCAGCGCGTACTGCTCCGCGAACGGCCCGAGGGCCCCCGACGAGCCCAGATCCCCGATTCCCGACATCGCAGAGGAAGCTACCTGAGGGATAGGATCGGAGCCGTGATCGAGCCGGCCGAGGCGATCGAGCGGATCGCCGCCCGCTTCGGGGTCCACAGCGGACGCCGAGCGCTGCACGCCCGCGGCGTCGTCTGCTCGGGCACCTTCACGGCTGCGGCCGAGGCCGCGCCGCTGACGACGGCGGTGCACATGCAGGGCGATGCCGTGCCGGTCGTCGCCCGCCTCTCGAACGGCTCCGGTAATCCCGACGAGCCGGACCGGGCGCCCGACGTGCGCGGCCTCGCGATCCGGTTCGAGCTTCCCGGCGGCGCCCGGACCGACATCGTCGCCCAGAGCGCGCCGCGGTTCCCGGTCCGTACCCCCGACGCCTTCGTCGACCTGATCGAGGCGACCGAGCGCGGGGCCGGGATGCTGGTCAAGCTGCCGTTGTTCCTCGCCCGCAACCCCTCGGCTGCCGGCGCCTTGCGCGCCAACGCCTCCGCCCTGAAAGCGCCCTCGAGCTACGCCGATCCCACCTACTACGCGGTCCACGCCTATCGCTGGACCGGCCCCGACGGGCGTTCGCACTGGGTCCGCTACACGCTCGTCCCGGTCTCCGAACCGCCCGTCTCCGAGCCCGACCGCTCAGTTGCCGACTACCTGAGCGCCGAGCTTGCGGCCCGTTTCGCCGCCGCTGGCGAGATCGCCTTCGATCTCGAGCTCAGCGTCGCCGGCGCCGGCGACGACCCGCACGACCCGACGTCGGTGTGGAAGGGCGCCGATCGCGTCGTCGCCGGCAGGCTCGTGCTCGACGCGCTCGCCGACGGCCGCGAGGACACGATCTTCGACCCGCTGCGCCTGACCGAGGGGATCGAGCCCTCGGAGGATCCGATCCTCCACTTCCGGCCGCGCGCCTACGGGGTCTCCTACGCGCGCCGCACCGGAGACCCGACACAGCCGCCGCCCTGGGCGCGCTGAGCCTGCCGGCGCCAATCAGTCCCTGCGACTGCGCGCCATCTCGACGAACGGGTCGAGTGCGGCGGGATTCGCCAGCGACTCGCGGCTCGCGGCCTGCTCGGCCGGCGTCCCCATCAGGATCCGCTTGACCGGGATCTCCAGCACCTTGCCCGACAGCGTCCGCGGCACCTCGGCGATCGCGTGCACCTCGTTCGGCACGTGGCGCGGCGAGCAGTCGGCGCGGACGCGGGCGGCGATCCGCTTGATCAGCTCGTCGTTGAGCTCGGTCCCCTCGGAGAGGACGACGAACAGCGGCATCCAGTTGTCCTCGCCCGACCTCTCGGGGGGAGGCGGCACGTCGACGACCAGCGCGTCGGTGATCTCGGGGATGCTGAGCACCGCCCGGTAGATCTCGCTCGTGCCCATGCGGATGCCACCGCGATTGATCGTCGAGTCGCTGCGGCCGTAGATGATCGCCGTGCCGCGCTCGGTCACCTCGATCCAGTCACCGTGGCGCCAGACGCCCGGGTAGTGGTCGAAGTAGGCCTCGCGCAGACGGCTGCCGTCGGGGTCGTCCCAGAAATAGATCGGCATCGAGGGCATCGGCTCGGTCAGGACGAGCTCGCCGACCCGGCCGATGTGCGGGTTGCCCTGCTCGTCCCAGCTCTCGAGCGCGGCGCCGAGCGAGCGCGCCTGCAGCTCGCCCTCGTAGACGGGCAACGTCGGCACGCCGCCGACGAAGGCGGTGCAGACATCGGTGCCGCCGCTGGTCGAGAACAGCCAGGTGTCGGCGCCGAGCTTCTCGTAGATCCAGTCGAAGCCCTCGGGCGAGAGGGGGGAGCCGGTCGAGCCGACAGCGGCGAGCTTCGAGAGATCGCGTCCCTCGCCGGGCTCGATCCCGGCCTTCATGCAGGAGGCGATGAAGCTGGCGCTGGTCCCGAAACTGGTGATCCCGGCCTCCTCGCTCAGTTCCCAGAGGCGGTCGAGCGACGGATAGCCGGGGTTGCCGTCGAACAGCACGATCGAGGCCTCGGTCAGCAACACGCCGACGAGGAAGTTCCACATCATCCAGCCGGTGGTGGTGAACCAGAAGACGCGGTCGTCGGGGCCGGCGTCGAGGTGGAGGTGCATCTTCTTCAGGTGCTCGAGCAGGATCCCGCCCTGCGAGTGGACGATCGCCTTCGGCAACCCGGTCGTCCCCGAGGAGTAGAGGATCCAGAGCGGGTGCGAGAAGGGGAGACGCTCGAAGGTGAGCTCCGATCCCTCCGGCCCGAGGAAGCCCGGCTCCCAGCCGCTGCCGTCGAGGTAGCCGAGGCGGATCGTGTGCTCGAGCGAGGGGATGCCGGCGGCGATCTCGGAGACGACCGCGGAACGGTCGAAGTCCTTGCCGCCGTAGCGGTAGCCGTCGACCGCGAGCAGGACCTTCGGCTCGATCTGGGCGAAGCGGTCGATGACGCTGCGGGCCCCGAACTCCGGCGCCGCCGAGGACCAGACGGCGCCGATCGAGGCGCAGGCACAGAAGGCCGCGATCGTCTCGGGGATGTTCGGCAGGTAGGCGGCGACGCGGTCGCCCCGCCCGATCCCGAGCGCGACGAGGCCCGCGCGGATCCGCGCCGTCTCGGCGCGTAGCTCGCCCCACGTCATCTCGGCCAGCTCGCGGCTCTCGGAGGCATGGCGGATCGCGATCGCTGCATCGTCGGTGCCGCGGAAGACGTGCTCTGCGTAGGAGACGGAGGCGCCCGGGAACCACTCGGCGCCCGGCATCTCGTGCGAGGAGAGGACGACGTCGCCGCGCTCCCCCTCGACATCGAAGTAATCCCAGATCGCGCCCCAGAAGCGCTCGACGTCGTCGACCGACCACTGCCAGAGCTCGGCGTAGCCGCCCTCGACGCCCTGGGTGCGGGCGAACCCGGTCACCTGGGCGCGCTCGATCCGCGCCTCGTCCGGCTGCCAGAGCAGCCGCCCATCCGTATCGCTCACCGCTCCGGCCTCACGGGTTGATTCCTAGCTCAGGACAGGCGTCGGGATCCCGAGGATCTCACGGGCCTCGTCGACCGTGGCGGGGCGGCGGCCGACGTCCTCGGTCATCTGGCGCGCCTTCGCGATCAGCTCGCCGTTGCTCTTCGCCATCTCACCGCTCGGCAGGTAGAGGTTGTCCTCGAGCCCAACTCGGATCGAGCCGCCGAGCGTCAGCGCCGCGGCGACCAGCATCCACTGCGCCCGGGAGATCCCGATCACGCCCCAGTGCGCGCCCTCGGGCACGTTGTCGGCCATTGCCGCGACGTTGCGGGCGGTCGGGGCGACGCCGCCGATCACGCCCATGACGAAGTCGATGTGGGGACGGCCCTGCAGCACGCCCATGTCGATCAGCGGCTCGAGCGAGCTGACGTGGCCGGTGTCGAAGCACTCGTGCTCGGGCTTGATTCCGAGCCGGTTCATCGCCTCCAGCAGCTCGACGATCTCGTCGATCGGGTTCTCGAAGACGAACTTGAAGACGAAGTCCTTGCGCGAGCGCGAGTACTTGGCGTAGTTCATCGAGCCCATGTTGAGCGCCGCCACCTCGGGCCTGACCGCCTCCAGGTAGGCGATCCGCTTCGCGACCGGGACGCCGATCGTGCCGGTCGAGAAGTTGACGATCGCGCCGGTGCCGACCTCGGCCCGGACCGCGTCGCTGATCGCCTGGAAGTCCTCGATCTCGTAGGAGGGGGTGCCGTCGGGCGTGCGGGCGTGGATGTGGATGTGGGTGCCGCCCTCGTCGACGATCCTGCGCGCTTCGGCCGCGTACTCCTCTGGTGTGTAGGGGATCGCCGGGCACTGTTCGCGGTTCGCGATCGCGCCGGAGATCGCGCAGCAGATGATCACGGGGTCGTCGAGGCTCAAGAGCGCTCCTTCATCGTCGCCGGCCGCGGGTCAGCCGGTCCGGAGTGGACAGTATCACTGGCTACTTCACGCGCTGAAGGGCCTGCTGAGCCTGCGACCCGCTCCAGTTCGAGGGCCTGCTCGGCACCCAGCGCCGCTGCCAGGCGCTCGTCGTGAGTCGCCAGCACGACCGCACCCGGCCAGCCCTCGAGTCCGGCCTCGATCAGCTCCAGCGACTCGATGTCGAGGTGGTTGCCCGGCTCGTCGAGCAGCAGGCAGTTGGCGCCGGCGTGGGCGAGCAGCGTCAGCTCCGCCCGGGTGCGCTCGCCCGGGGAGAGCGAGCCCGCCGGCCGCGTCACCGCCTCGGCGCCGAGGCCGAACCCGGCGAGAGCGGTCCGCGCCTCTGTGACGCCGAGCCCGGTCAGCCGGCGGACCGACTCGGCCACGGGCAGGCCCGGGTCGAGCCCTTCGCGTCCCTGGCCGAGGGTGCCGATCGTCGCGCTCGCGGAGCGATCGATCGATCCCGCGAGGGGTGCGATCTCCCCGGCGATCGCGCCGATCAGAGTCGACTTGCCGCTCCCGTTCGGTCCGGCGAGACGGATCCGGTCTCCGTAGCGGACCGCCAGCTCGAGCGGGCCGAGCCGCCACTCGCCGCGGCCAAGCACGAGGCCGGAGATCCGCAGCGCCCAGCCGTCCCGGCGCTCGGCGGCGTCGAGCTCGAGCCGCAGCGGCCGGGCCTCGCGCGGCGCCTCCGGCATCTCGAGCCGCTCGATCCGGGTTCCGACCCGGCGTGCCCGGCGGGCGGCGCCGTCGGCCCGCGCCCGCACCCACTCCTTGACGTGCTTGTCGCCGTCGGCCCCGCCGCTGCCGGAAACTCGCCTGGCTGAGGCCGCGGCCCGCCGCCGCATCTCGGTCTCGATCCCGGCGATCCGACGGCGCTCGGCCGCCGCGTCCTCGTAGGCGGAGCGAGCCCGCTCGCGACCGATCCGACGCTCCCGCTCGAAGGCATCCCAGCCGCCTGAGTAGAGGTGGCAGCTGCCGTCGCCGGGGTCGAGCTCGAGCACCTC
Source organism: uncultured Solirubrobacterales bacterium (assembly GCA_963793415.1). Lineage (GTDB taxonomy): Bacteria > Actinomycetota > Thermoleophilia > Solirubrobacterales > 70-9 > CAXMST01. The sequence continues at coordinate 1,751,045 of CAWCAC010000002.1, forward strand.
GCTCGCCAGCTCAGCTAGCGTCGGGCGATCGTGGGAGACGAGCGCGACGGCGCCGTCGCGGGCCGCCACCAGCTCGTGCAGGCGCGCGAGGCCGTCCGCGTCGAGGTGGTTGGTCGGCTCGTCGAGCAGGACGACATCGAAGCGCGTCACCTCGAGGGCAGCCAGGCCGACGCGCGCCGCCTGACCGCCCGAGAGCGAGGCCATCGGCCGCTCGAGCAGCTCCGGGTCGAGCCCGATGTCGGCGGCCGCGGTGTCGGCCCTGGCGCCCGCGTCGTCGCCCCCGAGCGCGAGCCAGCGCGTCAGTGCCGCCGCGTGCGCGTCGATCAGCTCGGTCCGCCCGTTCGAGAGTGCGGCTGTGAGCCGGTCGAGCTCGCGGCTCGCCTCCGTCAGGCCCGCCTGGGCGAGGATCCGCTCGCGGGCGCTGAGCGGATCGGCGCGGTTCGAGGCGAGCTGGGGCAGATAGCCGACCCTGCCGATCCGAGCGATCAGGCCGGAGTCGGGCCTGAGCTCGCCGGCGAGGATCCGCAGCAGCGTTGTCTTGCCCGAGCCGTTCGGCCCGGTGATCGCAAGCCGCGATCTCGTGTTCAAGGTGATGTCGATCGAGCCGAGAACGGTTCTCGCGCCGTGGGCGAAGCCGACGTTCTCGGCACGCAGCAGTGTCTCTGGCATGCGTTGCTCCTTCGGATGCCCGGCTCGTGAGCGGGCGGGGTGACAGCGGGCCGGCCGACCGGGGGCGGTTGGACCGGGCTCGGGTCTGGCTGTCAGAGGAAGGAGCGCATGAGTCGGCCCGAAGGCCGCCTCGAAAGGTACCGCACGTATACGGTTGCCGCCACTCGTCTCCGAGTCCCACCCAAGCATCCAAGGAGCCTCCCCTCATGCCCAGCACCCTCGAAGGCAAGACGATCCTGATGTCCGGCGGCAGCCGTGGCATCGGCCTCGCGATCGCCGTCCGCGCCGCCCGCGAAGGCGCCAACGTCGCCGTGATGGCGAAGACGGAGGCGCCGCACCCGAAGCTTCCGGGCACGATCCACACGGCGGTCGAGGAGATCGAGGCGGCGGGGGGTAGGGGCCTTGCGATCCTCGGCGATGTCCGCGACGACGCGAGCATCGAGAAGGCTGTGGCGAAGACGGTCGACGCCTTCGGCGGCATCGACGTCTGTGTCAACAACGCCTCCGCGATCAACCTGGCGAAGACGCCCGACCTCGATCCGAAGCGCTACGACCTGATGCAGGACATCAACACGCGCGGCACCTTCATGTTGAGCCGGGCCTGCATCCCGCACCTCGAGTGCAGCGACAATGCCCACATCCTCACCCTGAGCCCGCCGATCAACCTCGACCCGAAGTGGGCCGGCGGGCAGCTCGGTTACACGATCGCCAAGTACGGAATGAGCCTCTGCACGCTCGGCCTCGCCGAGGAGCTGAGGGACCGGGAGATCGCCGCCAACTCGCTCTGGCCGCGGACCCTGATCGCGACCGCGGCGGTGCTGAACCTGCTCGGCGGCGAGCAGGCGATGAACCAGTCGCGAACGCCCGAGATCGTTTCCGACGCCGCCTACGCGATCCTGACCAGGCCCGCGGCCGAGTGCACCGGCAACTTCTTCATCGACGACGAGGTGCTTGCCGAGGAGGGAGTCAACGACCTCGACCGCTATCGCGCAGGTACCGGCGAGCCCGCGCTCGATCTCTTCCTCGACGGCTGACCGCAACCTGCAGGCAGCTCGGGCGTTGATACGTTTGTCGGCGCCCGCTGGGGGCATCGTCGTCGTGCGGACACGAAGGAGAGAGGCGTTGCGGAAGCTGCTTGCGAACGGTTGGAAGTCCTTGATGATCGGCGTGCTGGTGGCGGCTTCCGTCGCCCTTGCCGCCCCGGCGCTGGCCTCGGCCGCGCCGCCCGACTCCGTCTTCGACGGCGCCGTTCCCTGTCAGCCGGCTGGATCGAACGGGCTCACCTACTGCTCCGACGACCCCCGCAGCACCGTCCCTGCCTTCGACGGCGTCCCGATCGACGTCAGCGTCGGCCTGCCTTCGGAGGACCGCTTCGGCCCGGGCCCCTACCCGCTGATCATGATGTTCCACGGCTACGGCGGCAGCAAGGCCGATCTGCAGAGCATGCGCCGCTGGCTCGTCCGCGGCTACGCGACCTTCTCGATGACCGACCGCGGCTTCCACGAGTCCTGCGGCTCGACCGCCTCCCAGACCGCCGCCGGTGGTGCCTGCGACGACGGCTACATCCGTCTGATCGACAACCGCTACGAGGTTCGCGATGCGCAGGAGTTTGCCGGCGCGCTCGCCGACGAGGGCCTCGCCGAGCCGAAGAAGATCGGCTCGATCGGCGGCTCCTACGGCGGCGGCATGTCAATGGCGCTGGGCGCGCTCAAGAACCGGATGGTGATGCCCGACGGCAGCCTCGTCCCCTGGACGAGCCCTGAAGGCAAGAAGATGCGGATCGCGGCCGCCGCGCCGAGCATCCCATGGACCGATCTCGCCTACTCGCTGGTCCCGAACGGCAGCACGCTCGACTACGTCGCCGATGCCCCGTACAGCGGCGCGATCGGCATCCAGAAGGAGTCGCTCGTCAACGGCCTCTACTTCTCGGGCCTCGGCGCCCCCGGCTACTACGCCGCGGAAGGCACCGATCCCTCGGCCGACCTGCGCGGCTGGCGCACCCTGCTCGAGCAGGGTGAGCCCTACGGAGCCGAGGCTCAGGCGATGCTCGAGGAGATCACGACCAACCACTCCTCGTACTACATCGACCACTCGACGCCGCCGGCGCCGCTGCTGATGTCGAGCGGCTTCACCGACGACCTGTTCCCGGCCGACGAGACGATCCGCTTCTACAACCGAACCCGGACCGAGTACGGCAAGAAGGCCCACATGGCGCTGTTCTTCGGGGACTTCGGCCACCCGCGCGCGAACAACAAGGACGACGTCGTCGCCGCCCAGCAGAACCGCGAGCAGCGCTGGATGGCGCGCTGGGTCAAGGGCAACGACTTCGAGCCGCGCGAGGGCGTCACCCTCTACACGGAGACATGCCCCGGCGACGCGCCGTCCGGCGGCCCGTACTTCGCGCCGAACTGGGCCAAGATCGCGCCCGGTGAGGTCCGCCTCGCGTCGAAGGCAGCGAAGACGATCGCGCCCGACGCCGGCGACCCCGCGATCGCGCAGAAGTTCAACCCGGTCGGCGGCGACGCCTGCGCGACCGCGGACGGCGCCGATCAAGCCGGTGCCGCCAGCTACAGGGTCGAGGCGCCCGGCGACGCCGGCTTCACGCTGCTGGGCTCGGCGACGGTGATCGGCGACTTCGAAGTCGCCGGCGACACCTCGCAGCTCGCGGCGCGCCTGCTCGACGTCGGGCCCGACGGCCAGGAGACGCTCGTCTCGCGAGCGCTGTGGCGACCCGAGAGCGGTAAGCGCAAGGTCTTCCAGCTGCACCCGAACGGCTGGACTTTCGAGGACGGCCACGTCGCCAAGCTCGAGCTGCTGCCCTCCGACAGCGACCCCGGCATCGCCGGCGGTTACGGCCGCGCCTCCGACGGCCAGGCCCCGATCACGGTCAGCAACCTGCAGCTGCGGCTGCCGGTGGCAGAGGGGCCGGGTGAGCTCGGCGGCCTCGTCCGCAAGCCCGCGAAGAAGGTGCTGCCAGAGGGTTACGAGCTGGCGAGCGATTTCGCCAAGCTCGAGAAGAAGAAGAAGTAGCTCAGCGCCGCCAGAGGCCCGAGGTCATCACCAGGCGCCGCCGCCCCCGCCGCCAGAGAACCCTCCGCCTCCGCCGCTGAAGCCGCCGCCTCCGCCGGACGAGCTCGACTGCGGGGCGACCTGGCTCGAGAAGCCGGAGCCGAACGAGTTGAAGTCGGAGCTCCAGACGCCGCCGTAGAGGGCGAAGGCGGTCCAACTGCCGGTGTTCGTCGCCTCCTCGCCGACCGGCGGCGGGATCCGGCCCGACTTCGCGACCTTCTCCGCGGTCCCGAAGGCGACGGCGTAGACGAGGATGCTGCGCCACAGCTTCAGGGTCGCGGGCGGGTCGTCGTCGAGGCGCGGGAAGTCGTCGGTCCAGCGGCGGAAGGCGGCCCAGCGGGCGCCGCGCTCGCGGGCGGCGGGGTCGAGGCGCTTGTACATCGTCGAGGGCAGGAAGTAGACGAACAGCAGGCCCAGCACCGCGGTGCCGGCCGGGATCGCAAGCCAGTGAGTGCGGGAGAAGAACAGCCAGCCGAGCACCAGGTAGCCGAACAGCGCGACGATCGCGAGGGCGGTGCGCTCGCCGGCGAAGTCGCGGTCCCAGGTGATCGTGCCCTCGTCCGCCTGGTCGAGCTCCCCGGTCAGTCCGTTCCAACGCGAGCGCCAGGTGGCAGAGTGCTCGGGGATCTCGTCCTTGAGCTTGCCGAGCGCGACCGTCTTGCCGCCGAGCAGGTCGTCGAAGAAGGTCATCGTCGTCACCTCGAACGGCTGCAGCGACTCGACCGCCGGGCGATCCGCGGCGACGCTCAGCTCGAGGTCGAGGTCGTCGCCCTGCGAGGCCTTGGCGTCGTAGTAGCCGCGATCGACGAGGCTGAGCAGCGTTGCCAGCACGACACGGTCGTCGTACTGACCCTCGGTCGCGAGCGCGTAGGCGATCGCCGGGGGCAGCTCCTCGGGCGGTTCGTTCAGATATTCGCCGACGTCGGTCGGCCGCTCGCGGGCCATCATCGCGAGCAGGAACGAAAGCGCGACGACGAGCAGGGTCCAGAGCCCGAAGACGAGCCAGGCATTGTCGAAGACGAAGTTGCGCGCCTTCATCAGGAAGGTGTCGGAGACGTCGTCCTCCTGTGCGATCACCTTCTCGGCGCCATCTCCGGCGACGACCCGGGCGCCGCTCACGGAGCTGACGGCGTTGCGCGGGACCAGCGCCCGAAGGACGACGTCGTGGGCCTCTGGCACGCGCTCGGCCGTGAAGCTCGCCTCGCCGTCGGAGATCTCCGCATCGACGCCGAGCGCGCGCGTGCCCTGCGGCTCATCTCCGGCGGCGATCGCTCCCGGGTCGGGCGCGTCGAAGCTTGAGACCCAGGTCTCGGTCGGGTCGCTGCCGTCGGGTGTCGCGATCTGCCCGGAGAGGTCGTCGAGCCAGAACTTCCACTGATCGCCCCAGACGACCCAGCCGACGTCGACCACATCGTCGTAGGCGGTGACCGCGTTCTCGACGTCGTAGACCAGCGTGAAGGTCCTCTCGGTGTCGGTCTTGTCGTAGTGCCAGACGACCCGCAGGCCCTCGCCCTCGCTCCTCGGAATCGGTGTCGTCCCGAACGTGCCCGGCCGATCGAAGGAGCCGAGCGCCGTGTTGCCGCCGGGCCGGTAGCGGCGATCGCCCTCGAAGACGGTGACGCCCGTGATCTTCGCCCCGTTACGCAGCGGGATGTCCCGGTAGGCGCCCGTGAAGTTGCCGCCGTGGTAGTGGAACTCGAGCGTCTCGGAGATCCTCAGGCCGGCGTCGTCCTGGAGCTCGACGCGGATGTTCGCGTCCGTGATGTCGAAGTCCTTGGTCGTGCCCTCCTCGGGGATGAACAGGCTCGGCAGGATCGCTAGTACGAGGAACACGATCGCCGCCAGGGCGACTCGCCAGATCACACCCCAGATCACTCGTCCGGCGCTCACGCTGCCGGGCCCCCGGTGGCGCCGCCGCTTCCCGGCAGCGAGATCGTCGGGGCGATGTCGGCGCCCGCTCCCGCCTCGAAGAATTCGCGCCGCTCGAACCTGAATCCGTTCGCGACCAGGTTCGAGGGGAACACCTGGATCTTCGTGTTGTAGGTCTCGACGGTGTCGTTGTAGACCCGGCGCGTGATCGAGATCTTCTCCTCGACCTCGGCTAGGTCGGTCTGCAGGCGGGAGAAGTTCTCGGTCGCCTTCAGGTCCGGGTAGTCCTCGGCGAGGATCAGCATCCGCCCGAGCCCGCTGCCGAGCCGGGCCTCGGCGGTGCCACGTTCGGCGGGCGCCGCCTGATCGGCCGACATCGCTCCGGCGCGCAGCTCGGTCACCTGGGTCAGCGTCCCCTGCTCATGGCCGGCGTAGCCGGCGACGGCTGAGACGAGGTTGGGGATCAGGTCGTGGCGGAGCCGCAGCGCGACGTCGATCTGAGACCACGAGTTCTCGCAGGCGAGCCGCAGCGCGACGAGCCGGTTGTAGGTCAGCCAGGCGAACGCGGCGAGCGCGATGACCAGGACGACGATGAGGATGAGGACGATCAAGACAGGTGACTGCCGCTTTGCGATCGCACCCCTCGTGCGCCGCGCCGACGAGACTACCGTGCGTGAGACCCACCACATAGTCCGGTGAACCCTCCAAACGCGCACGCGGATCGGGTAGGTTCCAGAGCGTCTCAACCAAGGAGTAGCCAAGTGGATTCCAGTCAGCTCAAGAGGTTCTCCCTGTTCGAGGGCGTTCCCGAGGAAAGCCTCGCGAAGATCGCCCCGTTCACGCAGCTCGTGGAGTTCCCCGAGGGCAAGGTGATCATCCAGGAGGGTGGCTTCGCCAACGACTTCTACGCGATCGACGAGGGCACCGTCCGCGTCGACAAGGGTGGCGAGACCGTCGCCGAGCTCGGCCCCGGCGACATCTTCGGCGAGCAGGGCCTGCTCGAGAGGCAGGAGCGCTCGGCGAGCGTGATCGCGACCTCCGTGGTCCGCGCGCTCAAGATCGAGCACTGGGAGCTCGCCCGCATGCGCAAGGCGATGCCCGAGGTGGTCGACAACCTCGTCAAGACGGTTCAGGAGCGAACCTAGGCATTCCCCCGCTTGGGGGTCTAGAGTGGCCCTCGATCCATAGGTCGGTGTTCAGGGAAGTCCGGTGAGAATCCGGCACGGTCCCGCCACTGTGACCGGGTGAGTTCATCGCACGGCGACGACGCGAGACGTCCCGTCAGCCACTGGGAGCCCTTCGGCCCCGGGAAGGCGCGGTGAATAGGCCCCGTAAGTCAGGAGACCTGTCTCCGGCCCAGCTGTAAACCCTCGAGGAAAGGGTGGCTCATGTCCACACACCTCCCGCGTATGCGTCGGGCCTTAAAGCCGCTCATGGCTTTCGGACTGGCGACTTTGATTCTGGCCGGCTCCGCGCAAGCGGCCAACAAGACCGGGGCCGACGTCCGCGTCGTCACCGCCGACGGCAAGACGCTGGTCGACCAGCGCCAGTACACGGGCACCGCCAAGGTGCCGACGTCGAAGAAGGCCGACTGCTTCGGTGAAGGGACCGGCGGCTCCGGCGACAAGGTCAAGGTCCCGGGCGCGACAGCGCTCGGCGTCGTCGCCGACGCATCGGCGCATACGTCGAAGCTGCGGCCGTTGTTGCTCTCCGACTATTTCGACTTCGGGATCGGCATCTGCGGTTTCGGAGGTGCCGTCGCACCGCAGACGGGCTACTGGTACCTGAAGCTCAACCACGCCGCGACCACGACCGGCGGCGATCAGACCCCGATCGACAAGGGCGACGACGTGCTCTGGTATCTGATCACCGACTACAACGACCCGATCCCGGCCGAGCTCGAGATCGAGGCGCCGCTCGCCGTCGAACCCGGAGCGAAGATCCCCGTTCAGGTGTTCGAGTACGCCGATGACGGCAGCAGGGCTCCGGCCACCGGCGCATCGATCGCCGGCACGGGAGTTGTGACCGGCCCCGACGGCCGGGCGGAGGTCGAGCCGCAGGGCGGCACCACCCGCCTTCAGGCCGTGCGCGCCGGGGACATCCCCTCCCGGCAGGTCGGCGTCTGCGCCGGCAGCGCGGTCACCGACTGCCCCGACGTCGGCGACCTCTTCGTCGTCGGTACCGGTGCCAAGGACAAGATCAAGGCCGACCGTCGGCTCAGCGCGATCCACTCCCACGGTGGCAGCGACACGATCGACCTGCGGCGAGCGAAGGACTCGCTGCCGCCGCTGGTCAAGTGCGGGACCGGCAAGGACACGATCATCGTCCGCCGCAAACAGGAGTACACGGCTCGCGGCTGCGAGCGCGTGAAGCGGGCCTGACCGATGCCCCGCGCCCGCGCCCGCGCGATTGCGGTTGCGACGGCGAGCGCAGTGCTCGCCGTCGCGGCCGCGGGCTGCGGTATCGGCGCGGGGGAGAGCGAGGAGGGAACGGCCTCGCTGCGGGTGACGCGCGACCACGGCGCCGAGCTGCTCGCCGAGGCGACCACGACCGACCCGACCGAGTCAGAGACCGTGGTCCGGTTCCTCGATCGCGAGACCGAGATCGAGACCAGCTACGGGGGCAACTTCGTCGACTCGATCGACGGCGTCGAGAACGTGATCGAGGGCGGTCGCAGCCTCGATTGGTACTACTTCGTGAACGGGATCTGGTCGCCGATCGGGGCCGGCGAAGCGACCGTCCACGCGGGCGACAGGATCTGGTGGGACTATCGCGACTGGACCGGTGCCTACCGCGTGCCCGCGGTCGTCGGATCCTTTCCGCAGCCGTTTCTCTCGGGCCTCGACGGGGAGAGCTATCCAACCGAGATCGTCTGCTTCGACTCGGCCGAGCAGAGTGACGCCTGCGAGAGCGCCGAAGGGGCGCTGAGCGACGCGGGCGCCGAGCCGCAGCCGACGATGCTCGAGGACTCGGACCCGAAGCAGAGCCTGCGTTTGCTGGTCGGCACCTGGGACGAGGTCCGTGCCGATCCGACCGCGCGGACGATGGAGGGCGGGCCGGGCCGCAGCGGCGTCTACGCCGAGCCGGCCGAGTGCGGGGACAGCGGCAGCGGCCTCTGGAGTCTGGGCGTGGTCGACGGCGAGGGTGAGCCGACCGGCGCCTCCTCCGACGCCTCCTGGGTCGTCGCCCTGCAGGAGGGCGACGACAGGCCCACATGGGTCGTCGCTTCGAGCACCCCGGACGGGCTCGACGACGCCGCGGCGATGCTCGACGAGGAGACGCTGCGCGACCGCTACGCGGCCGTCTCGTTCGCGGGTGGTGCGCCGTTTGGGGTGCCGGCCGCCGTCGAACCTGAAGCTGCGGGGGAGATCTGCCGATGAAGGCGCTGCTCGCCTACTCGCCCCGGCCAGGCCCGCTCGGCGCCGCCCGGCCGCTGATCGCAGCCCTGTACCTGATGCCGCTGGCGGTGATCTGCTTCAGCTTCTCGAGCCCGATCGTGCTCGTCGCCGTCGGCCTCGCGGCCGTCGGGATCGCCGCGGCGTCCGGCGCCGTTCGGCCGGCGCTGGCGCCGCTGCGGTACGCGTGGGCGCTGGCGCTGACGGTCGTCGTCGTCAACGTGATCGTCAGCCAGCGCGGCGACACGATCCTGCTGCGTGGCTGGGAACTGCCGGTGCTCGGGCAGATCGACGTCACGCTCGAGGCGCTCGTCGAAGGCTGCATCCTGGCGCTCCGGATCCTCGTCGCCCTGCTCGTCTTCGCGGTCTGGTCCGCCTGCGTCGATCCCGATCGCATCCTCAAGGCGGTGCGCCCCTTCGCCGCCCGCTCGGCGCTGACCGCGACCCTGATCTCGCGCCTCGTGCCGCTCGCCGCCGCCGACCACGTTCGCCTGTCGGAGGCCGCGTCGCTGCGTGGGCCGGCCGCGGCGCCGGTCGGCCGCGGCGCCCTCGCCCGGCGCCTGGTCGCGGGCGCGCTCGACCGCTCGGTCGACGTCGCGGCGACGCTCGAGCTGCGCGGGTTCGGGCTGGAGGTACGGCCGACCCGAGCCCACGCGCGCCGTGTGCCCGGTGAGCCCGCGATGCTGATCGCCGGTTTCGCGATTGCGATCGTGGCGGTCGCCGCGGCGCTTGCCGGCGCCGGCACGATCGAGACCTACCCGTCGATCAGCGGCGGCTTTGAGCCCGCCACCCTAGGCTTCACGCTGCTGCTGCCGTTGCTCGCTGCGATCCCGTTCTGTTCCCCGCGTGAGCTGCGTCGCCTCCGTGCCGCCGCCACGCACAGGAAGGGTCGCCCGTGAGCTCGACCGTCCTCAGCTTCCAGGGGTTCCACTACACCTACGCGACGGCCGCGCGCCCGGCGCTCGAGGGCTTCGACCTCGAGATCGATCACGGCGATCTCGTCGTCCTCGCCGGCCGCTCGGGCTCGGGCAAGTCGACGCTGCTGCGCGCGGCCTGCGGGCTCGTGCCGCACTTCCACGGCGGCCGCTTCGGCGGCGACGTCGTCGTCGACGGCCGCAGCACCCGCGAGGCGGGCCCGGCCGAGCTCGCTCTCAACGTCGGCTTCGTCGCCCAGGAGCCCGAGGCCCAGGTCGTCTCAACGACGGTCCGGTCCGAGCTCGAGCTGCCGCTCGAGCTGCGCGGGCGCCCCGCCGGCGAGATCGCCCGCGCCGTCGAGGAAGTGGCGCTCGCGCTCGGGATCGAGTCGCTGCTCGACCGTACGACCGACGCCCTCTCGGGCGGCGAGCTGCAGCGGATCGCGATTGCCGCGGCCCTGGTCACGCGCCCACCGCTGCTGCTGCTCGACGAGCCGACCTCCCAGCTCGACCCGGTCGCCGGCGACGAGCTGATCGCGCTGCTGCGACGCCTGAACGAGGAATGGGGCGTGACCGTCCTGCTCGGCGAGCATCGACTCGAGCGCTGTCTGCCGGCGGCCGACCGTGTGCTCGCGCTCGAGGCCGGACGCCTGATCTTCGACGGCCGCCCCGCGGACTTCGGCACCTTCGCGACCGGCTCGGCCCCGTGGCTGGCAACGCCGGGGATGAGGATGTTCGAGCTGGCCGGGCGGCCGGAGCGGCCGCGGTCGGTGAAGCAGGCGCGCGCGGCGCTCGGCCAGTCCGGGGTTGCGGTTCCTCCGGCGGGTGACGACGCGGCGCCGCCCGAGGCGGCGGCGCCGGTGGCGGGCGGGATCGCGCTCGAGGCCAAGGACCTGCGGGTAGAGCTCGATCCGGGCGACGGTCCGCGCGAGATCCTGCACGGAGTCGAACTCAGGATCGGCGCCGGCGAGCTCGTCGCGCTCGTCGGCCCCAACGGCGCCGGCAAGAGCACCCTGATGCGCTCGGCGGCCGGCCTCCTCGAGCCGGTCGCGGGCTCGATCGCCGTTCCGGGCGGCTGCGCGCTGCTCACCCAGCGGCCCGACGATTACTTCGTCCGCGAGCGCGTCGACGATGAGCTTCCCGGGCCCGAGGGGATGCGCGCGCTCGAGGCCGTGGGTCTCGACATCGACCGCTCCCGCGACGCGCGCGACCTCTCCGGCGGGGAGCGCCAGCGCTTGGCGCTGGCGATCGCGATGGCGGGTCGCGGCGCCGGCGGCAACTCGCCCGGCGTGATCTGTCTCGACGAGCCGACTCGCGGCCTCGACCGCGACCGCAAGGCTGCCCTGGTCGAGTGGCTGCGGGGTCTGGCGGCGACCGGCTCCGCGGTGCTTATCGCCACCCACGATGTCGAGTTCGCCGCCGCCCTGACCGACCGCGTCGTCCTGCTCGGCCGAGGCCGGGTGCTGGCCGACGGCCCGGCCCCGCAGATGCTGGCCGGCGGCTGGTACTTCGCGACCGAGGTCGCCCGGATCACCGGCGGGCGCGCGATCACCGCCGAGGCCGGGGCCGAGCTGCTCGCCGCCGCCGGGCCCGACAGGGCGGGCGAAGGGGCGCGGCGATGAGCTGGCAGCTCTCCGTCTTCACCCTGCTGGCGCTCGTCCTCGTCGTTGGCGGCGTCTGGTTCGAGCGCTCGCGGCCCTCGGCCCGGGTCGTCGCCGCGGTCGCGGCGCTGGCGGCGCTCGGTGTCGCCGGCCGGCTCGTGCTCGCCCCGATCCCGAACGTCGTCGCGACCACCGACGTCGCCCTGATCACGGGCTACGTACTCGGCGGCCCGCCCGGCTTCGCGGTCGGCGCGCTCTCCGCGCTGATCTCGAACTTCTGGCTCGGCCAGGGACCGTGGACCCCCTGGCAGATGGCCGGATGGGGAATGGTCGGCGTCGGCGGCGCGGTGCTCGCGACCTTGACCGCGCGGCGGTTCGGGCGCTGGGGGCTGGCGATCGCCGGCGCTGTCGCGGGGCTTGCCTACGGCGCCTTCCTCGACCTCTCGGCGATGGTCAGCTTCGGTGGCGAACAGTCGCTCGACCGCTACCTTGCACTCTCGATCCGAGGCATTCCCTTCAACATCGCCCACGCAGTCGGCAACGCCGCGATCATGCTCGCTGCCGGACCGGCCCTGGTCCGGATCGTCGACCGCTACCGGGACCGCTTCGAGGTCGAGTGGGAGCCCGTTCCCGCCGGCGGTCGGATTCCCTCTGGCGCCGCCGGGGGAGGCCTCGCGGCGCTGTTGATCTGCGCCGGCCTCGCGCTCGGCCTCTCGGGCGTCGGCGCCGAGCGCGCCGCCGCGGAGCCCTCGGCGCAGGCCTCTGGATCGGGCCCGGTCGGCTGGCTGCGTCAGGCGCAGAACGACGACGGCGGCTTCGGGATCTCGCCGGGGGCCAGCTCGAGCCCGGGGATGACGGGTTGGGCGATGCTCGGCCTCGAGTCGGCCGGCGTCAATCCGCGCGACGTCCGCAGCGGCGGCCGCACGGCAGTCGAGTACCTGCGGCGGCACGTCGACGACGTCGGCTCCACCGGCGACCTCGAGCGCACGATCCTGGCGCTGCGCGGCGCCGGCATCGGAGTACGCAACTTCGGCCGCCGCGACCTGCTCGCCGAGCTGCGTTCCCGGCAGCGCGGCAACGGCTCCTACGACAAGCAGGTCAACCAGACCGCGTTCGCGATCCTCGCGCGCGTCGCCGCAGGTGAGGAGACCGGATCGCTGCGCAAGCCCGCCGGCTGGCTCCGCGAGGCCCAGAACAAGAACGGCGGCTGGGGCTCGGTACCGAGCGGCCCGAGCGAGCCCGACAGCACCGGCGCCGCGCTGCAGGCCCTGGCCCTGGTCGGCGCCGAGAAGCCGATCGGGGAGGGGGTCCGCTGGCTCAAGCGGGCGCAGAACGGCGACGGCGGTTGGGCGCTCGTCCAGGGCTCGGGTTCGAACGCGCAATCGACCGCCTGGGCGCTGCAGGGCCTCGTCGCGGTCGGCGCCAACCCGCGGATCAGCAAGCGCTCTCGCACGGGCTTCGACTATCTCAGCTCGCGTCGCCAGTCCGACGGGCACTACCGGTACTCGAAGTCGAGCGACCAGACGCCGGTCTGGGTCACCGCCCAGGCCTTGGCAGGGGTCGAGCGCGAGGCATTCCCGATCGCCCCGGTGGGGCTGAAGCCGGACGAGGGCGACGGCAACGGCACCGGCGATGGTGGCGACGGCAGCTCGGGCGGTTACGGCTCCGGCTCCGGCTACCAGCCTTCTTCCGGCGGTCAGCTGGACGGGCTCGACGACCTCGGCGAGCTCGGCGACCCGGGTGGGCTCGGTGGCGACTACAAGCGCGCGCTCGAGGAGTCGCTCGGCAGCGGTGCCGGGAAGAAGGAGTCTCGCGAGGGCGGGGACGGCGAGGCGCAGGCCGGCACCGGCCCCGGCCCCGAGGCGGAAGCCGAGGTCCTTCCGGAAGCCGCCGTGATCGTGCCGCCCGAGGAGGAAGAGGAGGCGCCGATCGGCGAGTCGGAGGTGCCGGCGACTCCGGTGCTGCTCGGCGGGATCGGCGTCCTTGCGCTCGGCCTCGCCGGCGGTTGGCTGCTCTACCGGCGCACGCTGCCCTAGATCCGGGGACCGTGGCCGGCGTCGCCGGGGCCTGCGCCCGCACGGGAGCCGTCTGCAATCGTCCGGGACGATGGAGCTCGAGGAAGCGATCCGCACCCGCCGCACCCACAAGGCCTACCGACCCGAGCCGGTCCCGCGCGAGGACCTGGCGGCGCTGCTCGAGCTGGCGCGCTGGGCTCCGAACCACAATCTGACCAACCCCTGGCGGTTCCGGGTCGTCGGCCCGGCTGCGCTCGAGCGTCTCAAGCTGGCCGCCGGCCCCGAGGCGGCGCCGAAGCTCGACCGGGCGCCGACGCTCGTCGTCGCCTCGGTCGCGGCCGACCCCGAGGACCCGGTCGCGGCGGAGGAGGACATGCACGCCGCGGCGGCAGCGGTCTACGCGCTGCTACTCGCCGCCCACGGTCGTGGCTACGCGGCCTACTGGAGAACGCCGGCGGTGCTCCGCGATCCGGCCGGGCGTGAGGCGGTGGGCGTCGAGCAGGGGGAGACGGTGCTCGGCCTCGTCTACGTCGGCCGCCCGATCCAGGAGCAGCGCCCGCCCGAGCGTGCAGAGCCCGAAGCCTATGTGACGTGGCTGGACTGACGGGCGGCGCGGCTCGATAGCGTGAGGAAACCGATGCACAGATGCGGACCGATCCGATGATCGAGCGCGAGCGAGCGCTGAAGGAGCTCACCTCCGAGACCTTCGACGTGGTCGTGATCGGCGGCGGCGTGACCGGCGCCGGCGTCGCCCTCGATGCCGCATCGCGTGGCTACTCGACCGCGATCGTCGAGCGCCGGGACTGGGCGTTCGGGACCTCGAGCCGGAGCTCGAAGATGGTCCACGGGGGGCTTCGCTATCTGCAGAACTTCGACCTCGGCCTCGTCCGCGAGGCCCTGCTCGAGCGCCAGTTGATGGTCCACCTTGCCCCGCACCTCGTCTACCCGACCCCGTATCTGGTGCCGACGCTCGGCGACGACCGCCGCGATATGAAGATCGGGATCGGGCTCAACATGTACGACGTGATGGCGACCACCCGGGTCGGGCAGGGCAGGCGCCAGCGGGCCAAGGGAGACGATCCCGAGGATCTCGCTTCGTGGGCGCCGGACCGGCACCGGACGATCTCGGCCGAGGAGACGCTCGAGTACATCCCGGCGCTCGCGGCGCGCGACCCCAAGGGCGCCTACATGTTCTACGACTGCCAGACCGACGACGTGCGGCTCGTGCTGACGATCCTCGGCGAGGCTGAGCGATTCGGCGCCGTGATGGCAAACCGGCTCGACGTCACATCGCTGCTCGAGGAGAACGGCAAGGCCGCCGGCGTCAACTGCGTCGACACCGAGACCGGGGAGGCGCTCGAGATCCGGGCCGAGAATGTGATCAACGCGACCGGCGTCTGGGCCGACCGGATCAAGCCGGATGAGATCCTGACCGAGACGGAGGTGCCGCGGATCGCGCCGAGCCGCGGAACCCATGTGACGCTGCCGCTCGAGGGCCTGCCGCTCAACGACGCCGCCTGCATCGTCCCCGCCGGCTCCGGCCGCACGATCTTCGTCCTCCCCTGGTACGGCCGCGTCCTGATCGGCACCACCGACGAGGACTTCGACGGCGACATCAACGAGGTCCGGCCCGGCGGCGACGACGTCGACTACCTGCTCGACGCGGTCAACGAGTACTTCGACTGCAGCTTCACCCGTGACGACCTGACCGGTGCCTACGCGGGGGTCCGGCCGCTGATCTCGACCGGCGATCCGAAGAAGTCGGTCGACATCTCGCGCAAGGCGGAGCTGTACGAGACCTCGTCGGGGATGCTGACGATCACCGGCGGCAAGCTGACGACCTGGCGGCGGATGGCCAAGCAGGTCGTCGATCGGCTCGGTGAGCGGGAGGGCCGTGAGGTTCCTTGCCGGACAGCGGACATCCCGCTCGGGATGGAGGCCTCGCCGGAGGCGCTGACGCCGCCGCCGCCGCTCGAGCCCGGCCAGCTGCCCGAGGACGCCGCCGAGCAGCTCGCCTTCCGTTACGGGCACGCCGCCCGCAACGTGCTCGCCGTCGCCGCCGAGCGCCCCGAGCTGGTCCGCCCGATCGTGCCCGGGCATCCCGACATGCTCGCCGAGGCCGTCCTCGCCGCGCGGCTCGAGCAGGCGCGCTCGGTGGGAGACGTGCTGCTCCGCCGCACCCGGCTCGCGCTCGTCGCGGCCCCCGAGCTACGCACCGCCGAATCGGTGATGCCCGTCGCCGAGGCGATCGGCCGCGAGCTCGGATGGGATGCCGGGCGCGTCCGCGACGAGGCCGATGCCTGGGTCACTGAGCTCGCCCGTGAGGGCTGCGACCCCGCCGGCGCTCCGGCCTGAGGAGCCCACGCCCGCGGGGCGGGGGAGGGTTGGCGGCGTCGATCTCTATCCTGCCGCCAGATGGCCAACTCACTGAGCAGCAAGCACCTCGCTGAACTTCATGACCTCGCCCGCGAGCAGGGCGTCGACCGCTTCCGGATGCTGACCCGCGCCGAGCTGATCGAGGCCCTCGGCGGTGACGCCGAGGCCGACGAGCGCGATTCCGACCGCGATTCGGGACGCGAGCCCTCGCGCCGCTCCTCCCGGGGCGGGCGCAACGGCGGCCGCGGCGAGCGTCGCCGTGGACGCGGCGGCCGGGGCCGCGGCGGACGCGGACGCGACGAGCGCGATTCCGACCGCGGTCGCGACTCGCGCGAGCGCGAGGAGCCCGAGGACGAGGCCGACGAGGAGGGCGTGCCGGTCACCGGCGTGCTCGAGATCACCTCGCGCGGCCACGGCTTCGTACGCCGCGAAGAGGACCCCGATGACGAGGGCGACGTCTACGTCTCGCCCTCCCAGATCCGCCGCTGCGAGCTCGAGGACGGCGACGTCGTCACCGGCCCCGCCCGCCGCCCACGGCGTGGCGAGCGCCATCCCGCGCTGATCCACATCGACACCGTCAACGGCTCCGAGCCCGGCGGCGACCGCTTCCGCTTCGAGGACCTCGAGCCGACACAGCCGCATCGCCGGATCCCGCTGGGCGGCGATTCGCTCGAGGGTGGCGAGCAGACGCTCGTCCGCGCGCTCGATCGCCTCGTGCCGCTCGCCCATGGTCAGCGCGTGCTGATCCACGCGAGTCGTGGCTCCGGCCGGACAACCCTGCTCCGCGCGCTCGCCCGAGAGCTCTCCGGACATGAAGATCTCGCCGTGATCGTCGTCCTGATCGACGAGCGGCCCGAGGAGGCGCCCGCCTGGCGCGAGGCCCTCCCCGACGCCGAGCTTGCGATCGCGACCGCCGACATGCGCCCCAAGGATCAGCTCAGGGTCGTCGAGGTGGCGATCTCCCAAGCCAAGCGTCGGGTCGAGAAGGGTGAGGACGTCGCGATCCTGATCGACTCGCTCTCGCGCCTCGCAGTCGCGGCCGACGACCCGGCCGCAGCGAAGCCGATCTTCGCCGCCGGCCGCGAGACGGTCGCCGAGGAGTCGGGCTCGCTGACCGTGATCGCCACGGTTCTCACCGACACCGACGACGCCGTCGCCTCGGTCCTCAGCACGACCGAGAACGTCACCGTCGTCCTCGACGGCTCGCTCGCCCGCGAGGGCATCTATCCGGCGATCGACGCCACGGCGTGCCGGGTCACGGGCGAGGACAAGCTCCGCGACGACGAGGAGCTCAAGGCCGCCCGCGAGCTGCGCGCGCAGCTCGAGCGCCTCGACGCCAAAGAGGCGGCCGAGCGCCTCGCAAGCGGCGGCTGAGCGGCCGTCAGCAGCTTCGACCGACGCTATCGCGCCGGCCCGCCCTGACCCGGTCGCGGCCGGGTCCACAGGCGATCTCGTCACGGCCGCCGCCGCGAGCGTCGATCAGATCGGCGCCCTTGCCGCCGCGGAGGCGGTCGGCGCCGCTGCCGCCACGCAGACGGTCGCTTCCGGCCCCACCCTGGAGCTCGTCGGCCCCCGGGCTGCCGGCGAGACGGTCGTCGCCGCCGGCGCCGTAGAGGCAGTCGTCGCCGAGCCCACCGCGCAGCCGGTCGTCACCACCGCGGCCGCGGATCGCGTCGCCGGCGGCTGACGGGGGAAGTGTGGCCGGGGTGTCGTCGGCCCGCGAACCGCGCTGAGGTAGCGCGCAGGAGCGTCCCTGCCCGGCGGAACCGGACGGCAGCGTGTAGGCGTCGGCGACGAAGTCGTAGCCGGGCGGCAGGCCGTCGGGTTGCATCGACGGGCATCCCGAGCGCATGTCGTCGCAGACGACCTCGGCCCCGCCGGCGGTGTGGAAGTCGTAGCGCGAGCGCGTGTAGAAGGAGAAGACGTTCGGGTCGTCGTTGGCATCGATCTGCCCGGAGCGCTCGTCGTCGCGCCAGCGATCGCTGAGCAGGCGCGAGTCGGCGTCCTCCTTGCAGGAGCGGCTGCCGGCGCAGCGCACCCAGCGGTCCATCCAGGCGGTCGTGTACCAGGCGACCAGATCGCCGCCGCGCAGGCTGGCGAGGCCGAGCGCCGGCACCGTCATCCCGGGGATGAACGCCGACTCCTCGTGCGTGCCGCCACGGATGTGGAGCTCGACCGAGTCGACACCCGCCCGCTTGTAGGCGAGGAAGCCCTCGTTGCCCCGCTGCGGATCGGGGTCGGAGGTCATCGGCGCCGGTGCGATCCCGTAGTCGTTGGTGATCCCCATCGCCGGCTTGACGATCTCCGGCTCGTCGGGGCGGGGGGAGGAGCCGGACGCGCACTCGGGCACGCTGAAGTCGCTGTCGGCGGGATCGGCGAGGTTGTCCCAGGCGACGATCGCGTCGACGCGCGGGTCGATCTGGCCCGCGTAGGAGACGGCGGCGGCCCCGAGCGAGTGCCCGGCGATGCCGACGCGGCGGCGATCGATCATCTCGAACAGCGGGTTGTGGGCGGCGTTGAGACCGGCGTCGACGCGCCGGTCCTGCTTCGGCGAGTGGTCGGTGCCGCTTGTACAGCTCGGGCGCGGGTCGTACGGGCGCGCCGGAGTCGAGAGGGCAAAGTCGAGTGCGTCCTCGGTGTTGTCGAAGAACGGCCGCCCCTCCTGGGAGGGGACGCCGTCGAGGCGGTCGGGGCCGGCCCCGAAGGTGTCGGACAGTCCCTGTCCCTGGGGGTCGTACGTGAGCACGATGAAGCCGTGCTTGGCCAGCGTCGCGGCCTGGCCCCAGTAGAGCCGCTCGGGAGCCTGGACCGAGCCGTTGGTGATTACGACCAGCGGCCGCTTCGGCGGCCCCTCGGCCGAGGCCCAGACCTTGCCCGAGATCGTCGAGCCGTTGCGGGCGGTGAACAGGACCGGCTCGACGATCCCCATCCCGGCCTTCGCCCAGTCGTAGAAGCGGACGTCGCCGGCGCACTCCTGGCCGCCGCTGGCGCAGACGTTGCCGGCGAAGTTGCGCTCGGGGTCGGAGGCGGCGATCCGGGCGACCTCGGCCAGGTTCTCGGTGTCGGCCTTGACCAGTCGCTGCTGGAACTCCGGCGTCAGCGTCACGTACTGCATCCGCTCGGAGGTCTTGGCGAAGTTCTTCGCCTCGAGCGCCGGGTCGAAGGCCGCGGCCGCCGCGGAGCCGAGCAGCGCTGCCGCTGCCACCAGCGCCAGGGCTGACGTGAGCCGGCGCACGATCGATCGAGTCGGAGTCCTCATCCCTGTCCCGCTCCACGGGGGAGCGCGGCGACCGTAACAGCGCCGAGACGGTCAGGACCCCGGTTCAGGCGCTCGGGGACTGGCCCGCGGGATCAGGTGTTGTAGGCGAGCGAAGCCCAGGAGGGCTCGCGCGAGAGCTCGATCGGCTCTGAGTCACGATCGGGCTGGATGTATCCAAAGGTGTTGGTCGACTCGTCGAAGACGATGTCGAGCTCGCCTTCCTTAACGCGCTGGTCGAGCCAGGCTCCGCGAAAGACTAGGCGGCGGATCCAGTGGACGAGGCTGCGGTTGGAGCCGTCGACCAGCTCGCCCCAGTTGTCGTTGACGTGCTCACCCAGGGCGGAGGCGGACTCGCGGATCTCGCCGTTGACGGCGAGCTCGACGAGGTCGTGCAGCTCCTCGTGTTCGAGCCCGGGCGAAATGAAGCTGAGCTTCACCGCGGCCTGCTCGACCCGTTGCGCGAAATCCTGCTCGTTGAACGCGAAACGGAGCTCTCCGTATTCGAGAACGTAGTCCGAGCCGGACTCGTAGTTGCCTCTGCGTGTTGCTTTTTCCACAGTTGTGATCCTCCCGCGGCAGTCCTCCCCGCCGCGGGCCGCGAATGTTTCCGGACCCACCCTCCCGGGGTCGAAGCCCGCCCGTGCCTGAACGCAGGCTTGCACCCAACCAGGGGTCTCTCGAAGCCCGCGAGGGCTCGGACCCCTTAGGGGCCCGGCAGGGCCGGGCCGCTCGCCTACCCGACCACGCCGGATCGGGGCGCCGGGCACGGAACGGGGGTTGGGACGTCATGGGCAGGCCTCCTCGAGCATCAAGTCCGTCGGGCCGGTTTCGGCGACTGCGGCGCGAGGTCGTTCTGGGCATCGCCGTGCCCGTCGCCGACCGTCCGCTCGCGCGCCTGCTCGGCCTCGCTCACCTCGACCGGGAGCGCGCCGGGGCCGGGTTGCTCTTGCCGCGCTGTTCGGCCGTGCACACGTTCGGGATGCGCTTCGAGCTCGACCTCTTCTTCCTCGACCAGGCTGGTGGGCCGCTGCGGATCGAACGATCGGTCGGCCGGGGCCGCTTCGTCGCCGAGCGGGAGGCGAGCGCTGTGCTCGAAGTTCCGTCCCCGGGCAGTACGGGGGCGCCGGCAGAACGTCCGGGGTTGTCGGAGGCGTCCGCCCGTGAACCAGCGGGGACCAACACGCACCGAGGAGGAAGCGATGCTGCCCGAGATCGAGACCCTGGGAACGATCGTCGTCTGTGAGGACGACGCTGTCACCCGCGACCTGCTCGTCGAGAACCTCGAGGCCGACCGCTACCGGGCCCTGGCCGCGCCGACGGCTTCCGACGCGCTGCGCTTCTGTCGCTACAGCCAGCCCGACGCACTGCTCCTCGACCTCGCCCTTCCCGACGCCGCCGGTCTCGACGTGCTGCGCAGGATCCGGGGCTCCGATGGGCCGGCGGCGGAGTTCGACAGCCGCCTACCGGTGCTGATCGTGACCGGCCGCTCGGCCGCCGACGACCGCGTCCGCGGCCTCGCCGAGGGCGCCAGCGAGTACCTGGTCAAGCCGTTCCACTACCCGGAGCTGCTGATCCGTCTGCAGCGCCTGCTCTCCGAGCGCGACGGCCGGCGCAGCGGACCGATCCGGGTGGGTCCGCTGACGGTCGACTCCGCCTCGCGTCGGGTCGCCGTCGGCGAGCGCGAGGTGCAGCTGGCGAACAAGGAGTTCGAGCTGCTGCGGGCGCTCGCCGCCGAGCCGAGCAAGGTGTTCACCAAGCAGGAGCTGCTTCGCGACGTTTGGGGCTTCCGCTCGACGGGGCGGACCAGGACGCTCGACTCGCACGCGAGCCGGCTGCGGCGCAAGCTCGACCCCGAGCGCGGACGCTTCGTGATCAACTGCTGGGGAGTCGGTTACCGGCTCGTGGAGGGGCCGTGACCACCGCGGCATTCGCGGGGCTCCTCGCCGGCGCGTTGCTGCTGCTGGTGACCCGCGTCCGCCGCGACCGGCGGCGGACCGTCGACCTACGGGAGGCGCTGCACGAGCTGCGCCGGCCGCTGCAGTCGCTGATCCTCGGGGCCGACCCTGCGAAGCCCGATCATGCCCTGCTGGACCAGCTTCGGGTCGCGCTCGCGGACCTCGAGAACGCCGTCGAAGGGCGTCGCCCGAGCTCGCGGCGGCGTGGGTGCTTCACCGCTGCCGAGCTGCTCCGCGATGCCGAGCAGCGCTGGCCCGGCTACCCGGTTGCGGTCTCCGCACCCGGCGACGCCTCGGCGACGGTCGAGGGAGATCGCATACACATCGGGATGGCACTCGACAACCTCATCGCGAACGGACTCGAGCATGGTGGATCCGGCGTCAGCGTCGTCGCCAGAGAGGGCCGGCGCCGGGTCCATCTGGAGGTCGTCAACGGCTCCGCCGGCGGTGGGTCGCACCCCGCTGAGCAGCGGCGTGCCGGCGAGGACGGACCGCCGCGCGGCAATGGCCTGCGGATCGCAGCCCGCCACGCGGCGGCCGACAGCGGCCGTCTTCGCCGCCCGCGTGAGCAGGGCGGCCGGGTGGTCGCCGCGGTCGAGCTTCCGCGCACGGACCCGCGCCCTCCCGCGGCATGAGTGAGGGGCGGCGGCCGAGCCGGCGACGGGCGGGTCTGTTCGCGCTCTTCGCCGTGATCTGCGCGGTGCTCTCCGCGGCGGCCGCCGTGCGCCGCGACGCCGACGCGACGGCGGAGCTCGGGGAGCTGCAGGCGGTGGTCGTCGTGGAGCGGCCGATCGCGCGCGGCAGCCGGATCACGCCGAAGCTCGCGGCGGCCGCGCTGACCGTCCGGCAGCTGCCGGCCCGCTTCCTGCCGCCCGACGGCCTCGCCGATCCCGCCCTGGCGCTCGGCTCCCGGGCCGCCGGCGAGATTCCGGTGGGCTCGTACCTGCTCGCCTCGCAGCTTCGCGAGGGCGGCGGAGTGAAGCCCGCGTCGCCGGCGGTTCGGCCGGGACTGCGGCCGGTCGAGGTCGTGGTCAGCGGCGGACCGGGCGGTGCCGGAGGCCTGCCCGCGCCCGGCAGCCGGGTCGACGTGCTCGCCGCCGATGAGCCGGGCTCGACCAGCAATCCGCGCGTCCGGGTCCTCGCTCGGCGCGTGCCGCTGATCGCGCTCGAGCCGCTTCGCAGCGACGGCCTCGAGGACCCGGTCGCCGGCCCGCCCGCATCCTGGTTGGCGACCCTGGCCCTCGATCGGCGCCGCTCCCTGGCAGTGATCGAGGCCGACAACTACGCGCGCGAGGTCAGGTTGCTGGCGCGATGACGCCGGCTCGCACCGACCGCGCCGCCCATGTGCTCGCGGCCCGCCTCGACGCGCTCGCCGGCGAGCTGCGGGCGGAGCTGATCGAGCGGCATCGGCGCGCGGCGATCGACGAGGCCGGCAGCCCGCCGCCGGTCGAGCATCAGCTCGACGAGCTGATCGCTGAGCGCGCGGCCCTGCTCTCGGAGGAGAGCCGCGCCCGGCTGCGCTCGCGGATCCTGCGTGAGACGATCGGGCTCGGCCCGCTCGAGGACCTGCTCGACGACGATTCGATCGACGAGGTGCTCGTCAACGGATGCCGGGAGGTGTGGATCGAGCGCGAGGGCAGGCTCGAGCTGCGTGAGGGCTCGTTCGAGAGCGAGTCGCAACTGCTCGACGTCGTCGAGCGGATCCTCGGGCCGCTCGGACGCCGCGTCGACGAGCTCAGCCCGATTGCCGACGGTCGGCTGCCGGACGGCTCCCGCGTCAACGTGATCATCCCGCCGCTCGCGATCGACGGGGTGACGATCTCGATCCGCCGCTTCCGCGGCCTGCGGCCCGGACCCGAGGAGCTCATCGCCCGCGGCTCGGTTCCCGCTGATCTGATGGAGATCCTCAGCACCGACGTCGCCGCCCGCCGCAACGTTCTGATCAGCGGCGGCACGGGATCAGGAAAGACGACCCTGCTGAACGCGATCTCGACCTTCATCGAGCCGAACGAGCGCGTGATCACGATCGAGGACGCCGCCGAGCTCAGGCTTTGTCAGCCACACGTGGTCCGGCTCGAGAGTCGTCCACCCGGGATCGAGGGGACCGGGGCGGTGACGATCCGCGACCTGGTCCGCAACGCGCTGCGGATGCGGCCGGACAGGCTGATCATCGGGGAGGTCCGCGGCCCGGAGGCGATGGATCTGGTCGTCGCCCTCAACACGGGCCACCGCGGCGCGCTCTCGACCGTCCACGCCAACGGTCCCGCCGACGCCCTGCGCCGGCTCGAGATGCTGGCCCTGATGTCGGGCGTCCGGGTCGCTCCGGAGGTAATCCGCGAGCAGCTCACCGGCGCCCTCGACCGGATCGTCCAGATCGAGCGCAGGCCCGACGGCTCTCGCGTCGCCGTCTCGCTCTCGGAAGTGGTGCGGACGGCCGGCGCCGCCGCGGTCCGCGAGCTCTGGGTTCGCGAGCCGGGGGCGGTGTCGTGAGCCCGGCGATCGCAGCGCTGATCGCGGGGGCCGGCGGCGCGGCGCTGGCGCTCGCCGCGGCCGAGCTGCTGTCCGGCGTCCCGGCAGTGCGGCGCTATCTCGGCTCAGCGGCCGCCGCCTTCCAGCGGACGAAGCGAGAGGGCAGCTTCCCGTCGGTTCTCGAGCGCCGCCGGCTCGGCGTCATAACCGGGGCGGTCCTCGCTCTGCTGACCCTGACGATCGCAGGCTTCGGCCCGGCCGTCGCGGTGGCCCTGCTCGGGCCCTGGGTGGCGGGGCGGCTGATCTCGCGCGGCGCGCGGCGCTACCGGGAGGGCCTCGAGGACGCGGTTCCAGACCTCGCCCGCGGCCTCGCCGCGGCTCTGGGCTCGGGTGGCTCGCTGCGGCGGGCGCTCGCCGACCTGGCTCCGACGCTCAAGGGCCCGGCGGCGATCGAGCTCGGACGCGTCTGCGCCGACGTCGAGCTCGGAGTGTCGCCGCGTCAGGCCCTGGCGGCGTTGGCCGCCCGCTCCGGCTCGGAGGAGGTGCGGGAGCTGATCGCTGCGCTCACTTCCCAGGAGCGCTCCGGAGGGGACCTGGTTGCGTTGTTGCGTCGGCTCGGCGACGCGGCCGAGGGGCGACAGCGGGTCCGGGCCGAGGCCCGATCGGCGACTGCGCAGGCGCGCCTGACCGGCGGCATGGTGGTCGCGATGCCGGTCGCGGCGGGCCTCTTGATCGAGCTCGTACAGCCGGGGTTCATCGGGCGTCTGCTCGGCGATCCGCTCGCCGCGGTCCTCGTCGCGGCCTCCCTGCTGCTGCAGGTGCTCGCCTGGTTCGTGATCCAGCGGCTCGGCGGGGTCGGGACGTGAGCGCGTTGGCGATGCTGGCGGCCGTGCTGCTGTCGGCGGCGGCGCTGCACGAGTTCGCCGCCGCCCACGGCGAGATTGCGTCGAGCACCGCCGAGCGGCTGGTCCGCCGCATATCGGGCTCCCCGGCGGGCCGGGCGCTGGCAGCCATAGCCGGTCCGCGGGTCGAGGCCCGGATCAGGGCCGCCGGGTTGGCGGGACGTCTCGGCGCACGCGAGCTCGCCCTGGCCCGCGCCGCGGCGGCGCTGATCGCGCTTCCCGCAGCGGTCGCCCTGGCGCCGGCGGCGCCCGGGCGCACGGGGGTGCTGGTCGTCGTCGGCCTGCCGCTGGCCGCGGCGCTCTCGCCCGACCTCGCGCTGGAGCGCCTGATCAAGCGGCGTCGTGCCGCAGTCGCCGCAGCGCTTCCGGCCTCGCTGGAGCTGATGGCGGTGCGCGCCGCGAGTGGGGGAGGGCCGCTGACCCTGCTCGGCGACGCGCGTGCGGCCCTCGGCGACGGTCCGCTCCGGGGCGAACTCGCCGCCGCCTGGGCGGAGGCCCGCTGTGGAGTGCCGCACTCGCGAAGCCTCGAGCGCCTCGGGATCGAGGGCGGCCCGGATCTCGCCGCGCTGGCGGTGGCGATCGAGCGCTCGCGCCGGCTCGGCGCGCCGCTCGCCGACAACCTCCAGCGCCAGGCCGCCGCCCTGCGCGAGCAACAAGGTCGGAGCCTTGCTGAGTCGGCGGCGCGCGCCGCTCCGAAGATCCAGCTGGTTGTCGCCCTGATGCTGGTTCCATCGGTGCTGCTGCTCGTCGCAGCCGCGATCGCCGCCAATGCGGAGGCGCTGCTCTCGGGGTTGGCCTGAGCGCCCGCGGGCCTTGACTTCAAGCACACTTGAAGTTGTACGGTCGCTCGTGATAAGCAGACGCGGATCGGAAGGAGCGGCACGATGGCGACGATCGAGACGACGACACGGAGCAACGCGGCGGGGCGGATCGAGGCGGAGGTGACCTCCTGGCCCGGCGTCACCGCGGGTATCGGCAAGCGCGGCGAGTACGGCTTCTCGGTCGGCCGCCGGCAGATCGGCCACCTGCACGGCGATGGGGTCGCCCATTTCGCCTTCCCGAAGAGCCTCTGGGCGGAGCTGATGGCGGACGGGCGGATCGAGCGGCATCCGGTCGATCGTCCCGGCCTCGGCGCTCTCGCGCTCCGCAGCGACGAGGACGTGGCCGACTCGATCGCCTTGATGCGGATCAACTACGACCGGGCAGTCGCCGAGCACGGCCTGCCGGACGAGAGCTGAGCGGGAACTACGGAAAACCGTATGGCGAGTCCCCGGAGCGGCTGCTTAGATCAGCGGCCGACTCCGGGAATCCCGCGCTGCCGATGAGTTCCGGTGCCGGCGCCGGTCTCCATCCACGGAGCCCGCCTCGCGGCGGCAGGAATCAGACGAAGGGACCTATGAGCGACCAGAACACACTTGCGATCGAGGCCAGCGGTCTCGTCAAGGATTACGGGGACGTGCGCGCCGTCGACGGCGTCGACCTCGCCGTGCCGCAGGGCACGGTCTATGGGGTGCTCGGCCCGAACGGGGCCGGCAAGACGACGACGATCCGGATGCTGGCGACGCTGATCCGGCCCGACGGCGGGTCCGCCCGGGTGCTCGGTCGCGATATCTCGAGCGAGGGCGACGCGGTCCGCGCGCTCGTCAGCCTCACCGGCCAGCTCGCCTCGGTCGACGAGGACCTGACCGGCCGCGAGAACCTGATCTTGATCGGCCGCTTGCTCGGCCTCGGCCGCGCCGGGGTCAAGAAGCGCGCCGACGAGCTGCTCGAGGCTTTCGGTCTGACCGAGGCCGCGGGGCGCCTGGTCAAGAACTACTCGGGCGGGATGCGGCGCCGCCTTGACATCGCGGCCAGCATCGTCGTCACGCCGAAGCTGATGTTCCTCGACGAGCCGACGACGGGACTCGATCCGCGCTCCCGCAACCAGGTCTGGGACATCATCCGGGCGCTGGTTGCCGGCGGCACGACGATCCTGCTCTGCACCCAGTACCTGGAGGAGGCCGACCAACTCGCCGATGGAATCGCCGTGATCGATCGCGGCAAGGTGATCGCCGAGGGCACGCCCGCGCAGCTCAAGTCCTCGGTCGGCGCCGGCGCGCTGAAGGTGCGGCTGTTGCATCCCTCCGATCGCGGCAGGGCCGAGCGGCTGCTGAGCGAGCGGCTCGGGGCAGTGCACCTCGAGGCGGATTCGAGCGCGCTCTCGGCCCAGTGCGGGGATGCCGAGGCTGGGGCGGAGGCCGTCGCGGCGTTGAGCGCTGCCGGCGTCGCCGTCGCCGACTTCTCGCTCGGCCAGCCGAGCCTCGACGAGGTCTTCCTGGCTTTGACGGGACACACGGCGGAGGAGAGCAGCCAGGAGCCTCCCCGCGACGAGCAGGAGGTGGCCGCATGAGCGCCGACCCGAAGCCCGCCCCGGCAACCGGGGCCGAGGCCGCCGACGCGGCCGCGTTCCAGACCGACGACGCTCTGATCCGCAAGGCGCTTTCAGCAGCGCCGTCCCCGGCCAAGCCGGGAGCGCTCGGCAACGCGCTCACCTTCGGCTGGCGCGGGATGCTGAAGATCAAGCACGTGCCCGAGCAGTTGCTGGACGTGACGCTGACACCGGTCATGTTCACGCTGATGTTCACGTTCCTGTTCGGCGGCGCGATCGCCGGCTCGACCGACGCCTACCTGCAGTACATCCTGCCGGGGCTGCTCGTCATGTCGGTGCTGTTCACGACCGTCTACTCGGGGATCTCGCTGAACACGGACCTGACCCGCGGCGTCGTCGACCGCTTCCGCTCGCTGCCGATCTGGCGGCCGGCGCCGTTGCTCGGCGCGCTGCTCGGCGACAGCGTCCGCTACCTCGTCGCCGGCACCGTGATCGTCGTGCTCGGCGTCGTCCTCGGCTACGACCCGAGCAACGGGATCGTCGGCGTGCTGGGCGCGATGGGGCTGGTGACGCTGTTCGCGTTCGCGCTCTCGTGGGCGTTCACGACGCTCGGCCTGCTGATGCGGTCGCCGAATGCGGTCATGAACGCCGGGTTCACGCTGATCTTCCCGCTCACGTTCCTCTCGAACGTGTTCGTCGACCCCGAGACGCTGCCGGCCGGGCTCGAGTGGTTCGTCGACCACAACCCGATCTCCTACCTCTCCGATTGCTGCCGCGGGCTGATGGACGGAACGGTCGACGGCGGCGACCTGACGATCGTGCTGGTCACCGCGGTGCTGCTGACGGCGGTGTTCGCGCCGATCACCACGCGTCTCTACAACCGCGGCTGAGCGGCGCGCCCTGCCCGGGGCAACCGCGAGGCCCCCGGTGGGGCCGCCGGGAAGCGCCTACTCGGACGCTTCCCCGGCGAGCCGCCGGGCGATCTCGCCGGCGCCGTCGCAGAGGTGGTCGAGCTCGACGGCGTTGTCGTGGTGGCCCTTGCGGTTGACGCAGAGGCTGCCGGCCGAGAGTTCGAAGGCGAGGCCGTCCGGCGCCGCCTCGCTGAGCCAGACGATGAACTTTGGCGAGAACAGGCGCTTGAGCCAGACCTCGTCGTCGTTCGGCCCGTAGAAGATCTCGTAGCGCTTGTCGAGATCGGTGCTCTCGAGCTCGAGCCGCTTCATCGTCCGGAACTTGTCCTCGGCCGAGTCCATCCAGCGGAAGCCTGAGCGCCGCTGGCAGTAGATGTCGCTGACGTGATGGGCGACGGCCGGAAGGTCGTGGAGGACGACCGAGAAGCGGTAGTACTCGACGTCCTCGTTTCCGTCGCTGTCGCGGCTGCGCTCCTCGTAGGTGTAGAGGGCCAGCGCACCCGGCAGGCCGCTCGGAAGCGTCCCGTTCATGATCTGCTCGGCGTAGTGGCGGTCGCCCTTGCGGAGCAGGGGAGTGGTGGGTGGCAGCTGGCCCTTGCCCTGGCGGTTGAGGCCGCGGGCGGTCGCGTAGGCGTCGAAGAAGTCCTCCTTGGCGCGCCCGGAGGCGATCAGGAAGAGGACGAGGAAGAGGATCGCGATCACCGCTGCCGCGGCACCGGCGCCGATCGCGGCGCCGACCTGGGTCGTGGTGACGACGAAGGCGACGATCGCCAGCGTGCCGCCGATGCTGAGCGCCCAGGGGTTGCGGCTCAGCTGTGCGAAGTGCTTGCCGCGTGTGTCGTCGGTGTCCTGTGGGATCGCGGGGTCGGGAGCGAGCGGGTCGGCGGTCCGCTCGATTCCCTCCGGCTCGGCCCCGGGCGGGGCGCTGCTCTGCTCCTCGGCCATCGCGGGCAATCTACAGGCGGCTCCGAACGGCGTCCGCGAACGCCCCACGATCACCCACCCGCGGCCGTCGCAAACCCGACGACGGCGGCCTGCGTGCTCCTGCGGGTGCAACCGGGGTTGCATCCGCGGCGGATCCGGGGCGGGGGATGGGCGGGCGCCCCACGGCGCTCAACCCCTTTGTTCAAGCCATGTCGGCGCCAAGGAGCCGCCTCTAGCACCCGGAGCTGACGTCCTCAGGTGTGAGCGACTTTCAAGTTTGTGTGGCGAAGTGGCGAAAAGTGGGGTACTGTGTCGCATCAGTTGTGATCAACAGGGCCGGGGTGTGGAGATTCCTCCCATCTCCTCACCTCGGCCCCTTTTCTTCTCCGCACCCAGCCCAGCTTCGCCAGACCCACACCAGAGACCTTCCAGATGGCGTTCCGCGGACAACATGAACACAGCCTCGACGCAAAGGACCGGATCACCGTTCCGGCCGGATACCGCGCCGACCTCGCCGACGGGGTCGTGGTGATGGAGGGCGTCGAGAGTTGCGTCGAGGTCTGGCCCGAGTCCGCCGCCGAGGCGATGGAGGCGATCTGGATCAACCCCTTGAGCCCGATGGGGGCCGACGGCCGCCGCATCCGCCGTCGCGTCTTCGGTACCTCCGAGCAGGTCGAGCTCGACAGCGCCGGCCGCATCCGCCTTCCCAAGCACCTGATCAAGCACGCGGGCCTCGACGGCTCTTCGTTGATCGTCGGCGTCGGCGATCACCTCGAGATCTGGAACGGCAGCGCCTGGGGTGAGGAGAGCGCCGAGTTCGAGGCCCAGGCTGCCGAGCTGACCGAGCGCCTCGCGGCGCAGGGACCAGGCCCGTCGGAGGCGGGCGCCGGGGCCTAGGGGCCGCGCGCGGTATCCCGATGGCGTCGGCCACACTGACTTACATGCCCACCGAGCACGTACCGGTCCTCGCGGGTGAGCTGATCGGGCTGACCGAGCCGGCTCCCGGCGACGTCGTCGTCGACTGCACCTTCGGCGCCGGCGGCCACGCCCGCCTGATCGCCGAGCGGCTCGGCTCCGAGGGCACCCTGATCTGCATCGATCGCGATCCTGCGGCCGGGGCTCGCTACGAGGAGTTCGCGGCCGAGGCGGTCTGCGAGACGCGCTTCATCTCCGCCCGCTTCGACGAGGCGCTGACCGAGCTCGCTGACGAGGGCGTCCGCGCCGACATCGTCTACTTCGACCTCGGCGTCTCCTCGATGCAGATCGACGCCTGGGAGCGCGGCTTCTCCTACTCTTTCGACGCGCCCCTGGACATGCGGATGGATCCGCGCGAGGACCTGTCGGCGCGCGAGATCGTCAACGAGTGGCCCGAGAACCGGCTCGCGGAGATCATCAAGACCTACGGGGACGAGCGCCGCGCCCGCTCCGTCGCCCGCCAGATCGTCAACCGGCGACCGATCGAGCGCACCTCCGAGCTCGTCGACGCAGTCAAGGCCGGGCTGCCGCCGGCGGAACGGTTCGGCCGCGGCAACCCCGCGAAGCGCACCTTCCAGGCGATCCGGATCGCCGTCAACGCCGAGCTCGACGCGCTTGACGCCGCGCTCCCTGCTGCCTGGGAGCTGCTCGTGCCGGGCGGCCGTCTCGCGGCGATCAGCTTCCACTCGCACGAGGACCGCAGGGTCAAGCGGTTCATCGTCGAGCTCGCTCGCGGCTGCGTCTGCCCGCCGGAGTTCCCGGTCTGCCGCTGCGGTCACGAGCCGGAGGGAGAGCCGCTGGCCCGAGGAGGCGTAACCCCCACGGGCGGCGAATTATCCGACAACCCCCGGGCATCCTCTGCGCGCTTGCGCGCCGTGGTCAAGCTCGATCGAGAAGGAGATCTCTGATGGGAGCCCCAGCAGTAAGCGTTCGCGGTTCTGCCGCAGCGGCGCGGACGGCCGCGCCGAAGCGCCGCACCGCAGCCCGGCCGGCGACGGCTCGCAGCGCTCCCGCACGCCGGGTCTCGACGCCATCGAAGCGCACGGCCGCCTCGCGCGGCGCCGCCACCGCGCCCGCGCGCAAGCGCACCCGCACGACCGCGCCCCGGCGCCGCGCCCGCAACACGCCGGCCGGCGGCGTCGCGATGCTGCCGGTGCACGCAGTCGCCGGAACCGCCGGCGCCGTCGGCGGCATCGCCGATTCGCCGCTGCTCGTCTCGATGACCCGCGGCCGTGCCTGGATCGCCGTACTCGGCGTCTTGCTCGGCGGGATCGTCGCGATCAACGTCTGGGGCCTGAGCCTGAGCGCATCGACCAGCGGCACCGCCGCCAAGATCGACGAGCTCGAGCAGTCGAACAGCGTGCTCGCCGCCCGGGCCGCCCGCCGCGGCTCGACCGAGAAGATTTCGGCGCTGGCGGCCAGCCAGGGGCTCGACACGGCAAACCCGAAGGCGATCCGCTACCTCGAGTACGGGTCATCCGACGCCGCCGACGCTGCCAAGCGGTTGGCCGCGGGGGAGGTCTCGATCCTGACGGCGCTGCCGATCGCGCCCGAGTTTGCCGACCCGGCCGCGACCGCGCCGCTCGAGACGACCACCGTCCCAACAGACACCGCAGCGGCTCCGATCGCGACCGAGCCGATCGTCGAAGAGCCGATCATCGACCCGGCCGCGGTAGCGCCCGCGCCCGAGACGACAGACCCAGCCGCAGTCGCACCGGCCGACCCGACGACGACCGATCCCGTCAGCGGCGATCTCGGGGGAGTGGCTCCCTAGAACCGTGAATCGACGGGCCCGAGAGATGGATGCGAGGTTCGCAGCGTGAAGCTGATCGAGCGGCGCGTCGGGCTCCTCTTCGCCTTCTTCGCGATCGCGTTCGTCGGCGTCTTTTTGCGCGCAGCCTGGTTGCAGACCGTCAAGGGCGGCGAGTTCAGCGCCGACGCGCGCAGCCAGCAGGTCGCGACCGTCGAGGTCCCCGGCACTCGCGGCAGCATCCTCGACCGCCGCGGCAAGGAGCTGGCGGTCTCCGAGGACGCGGCGACGATCTTCGTGACCCCGTACCAGGTCGAGAACCCCGAGAAGGCGGCCGAGAAGATCGGCGAGGCGCTCGACGAGAGCCCGGAGAAGCTCCTCGACGTCTTCAACTCCGAGAACGGGTTCGAGTACGTCGCTCGCAAGGTCGACCTCGTCACCGCTGACAAGATCGAGAAGATGGAGATCGCCGGGATCGGGATCCTGCCGGACTCGCGCCGCGTCTACCCGCAGGGTGAGATCGGGGCCCGACTGATCGGCGCTGTCGGCACCGACGGCCAGGGACTGTTCGGGATCGAGGCCTCCCAGGACGAGACGCTGCATGGCGACGACGGCGAGCTAGCCGTCACCCGCGACGCGCTCGGCGACGAGATCGGCCGCGACACGATCGACGAAGCGACCACCGGCGGCACAGTCCAGCTGACGATCGACGGCAAGATCCAGCAGGAGACCGAGAACGTGATGGCCGAGCTCGGCGAGACCTACCAGCCCGAGGGCGCCACGGCGATCGTGATGAACCCGCAGACCGGCGACATTCTCTCGATGGCAAGCTGGCCCCCGGTCGACCCGACCGATCTCGAGGACACCGATCCCGACCTGCTCTCGAACATGGCGACCTCGTTCACCTACGAGCCCGGCTCGACCTTCAAGGCCTTCACGGTTGCCGGCGCCGAGGAGGACGGCCTCGTCAAGCCGACCACGAGCTTCGACCTGCCGCCGACGATCACGGTCGCCGACCGCACGATCGAGGAGTCGCACCCGCGCGGCTACGCGACGATGAGCGTCGCCGACATCCTCAAGGTCTCGTCGAACGTGGGCGCGGTCACGATCGGTCTCGAGCTCAACAAGGGCCAGTACGGCGGGCGCTTCGACGAGTGGGTCCGGAAGTTCGGCTTCGCCGAGCCGACCGGGATCGACTTCCCGGGTGAGGAGCAGGGCATCGTCCCGGCTCCGAAGGACTACTCGGGCTCGACGATGGGCAACCTGCCGATCGGCCAGGGCCTCTCGGTGACGCCGCTGCAGATGATGGCCGGCTACGCCGCGATCGCGAACGGCGGCACCCTGCGGACGCCGCGCCTGATCGAGTCGGTCAACGGCGAGGAGGTCCCCGAGGACCCGGGCGAGCAGATCATCAGTGAGAAGACGTCGAAGGACCTGCGCGAGATGCTCGAGGGCGTCGTCGAGGCCGACGGCACCGCCCCGATCGAGGTTCCCGGCTACGTGCTCGCCGGCAAGACCGGAACCGCCCAGAAGGTCGTCGACGGCACCTACTCTGAGACCCAGTACGTCGCCTCGTTCGTCGGCTTCGCGCCGGCCGAGAACCCCGAGCTGCTGGCCACGGTCGTCGTCGACAGCCCGCAGGGCGACTACTACGGCGGCAGCGTTGCGGCCCCGGCCTTCGCCGAGATCGCCAGCTTCGCGCTCCCGTATCTCGGCATCCCGCCCGACTGATTATCCAGGGCGCGAGGCCGGGCCGTCGCTGATCAAGGACGCACAAGGCGAAGCGTGCGCCAGCACGTGAGCCGCGGAGGACGCCGAGCAGCGGCGTCCCGGTCCGCGCCCCACCGCCTGATGCGCTCATAGAATCGTCGGCGATGAAGCTTGCCGACCTCTGCGAGGGGGCTTCCGCGTGCACGATCGAAGGCGATGCGGAGACCGAGATCAGCGATCTCGTCTTCGACAGCCGCAAGGTCGGCCCCGGGTCCCTGTTCTTCTGCGTCACCGGGATGACCGCAGACGGACACGATTTCGCCGCCGGCGCCGTCGCGGCCGGAGCGTCCGCTCTCGTCGTCGAGCGCCCGCTCGGTCTCGGGGTCCCCGAGGTGAGGGTCGAGGATGCGCGTGCCGCGATGGCGCCGCTCGCCGCCCGCTTCTTCGGCGATCCGACGGCGACGCTGGCGCTCGGCGCCGTGACCGGCACCAACGGGAAGACGACCACCGCCTTCCTGACGCGCTCGATCCTCGAGGCCGACGGAGTCTCCTGCGGTCTGCTCGGCACGATCAAGCAGGTGATCGGGGGCGTCGAGACGGATGCCGTGAGGACGACCCCGGAGGCAATCGACCTGCAACGGACGTTCGCCGAGATGCTCGCCGCCGGCGATCTAGCCGTCGCGACGGAGATCTCCTCGCATGCGCTCGTCCTCGGCCGCGCCGACCACGTCCACGTCGCCGCGGCCGCGTTCACGAACCTGACCCAGGATCACCTCGACTTCCACGCCGACATGGAGGACTACTACGCGGCCAAGCGCCTGCTGTTCACGGGCGACGGCGACCGCCGCGAGCCGCCGCGGGTCTCGGCGATCAACGTCGATGACGAGTACGGCAGGCGCCTGCTCGAGGAACTGCGGGCCGGGGGCGTCGGCACGGAGTTCGTCAGCTTCTCGGCCGCCGGTGCGGAGGCCGACCTCAGTGCCCGCGAGGTCGAGTTCGACGCGTCCGGGGCGCGCTTCGTTCTCGACGCCGAGGGGGCCTCGGTCCCGGTCGAGCTCGGTCTTCCCGGCCACTTCAACGTCGAGAACGCGCTCGCGGCCCTCTCGCTCGCCCGTGGGCTCGGCGTGCCGCTCGAGCGCGCGGTCGCCGGGCTCCGCGACGCGGACCCGGTCCCCGGCCGGATGGAGCCGATCGCCGAGGGCCAGGACTTCGCGGTGATCGTCGACTACGCACACACGCCGGATTCGCTCGTCAACGTGCTCGCCGCCGCCCGCATGCTGACCGGCGGTCGCCTGATCAGCGTGCTCGGCTGCGGCGGTGACCGCGACCGTGCCAAGCGCCCGCTGATGGGCCGCGCCGGTGCCGATGCCTCCGACATCTGCGTCGTCACCTCGGACAACCCGCGCTCGGAGGACCCCGAGGCGATCCTCGCCGACGTGCTCGAGGGAATCGAGGATCGCTCGAATGTGATCGTCGAGGTCGACCGGCGCAAGGCGATCGGGACGGCGCTCCGCGAGGCGCGGCCGCACGACCTGGTCGTGATCGCCGGCAAGGGTCACGAGCAGGGTCAGGAGTTCGAGGGCGGGCGCAAGATCCCCTTCGACGACCGCGACGTCGCCCGCGAGGAACTGCGGGCGCTGGGGGCGGCGGCATGATCGACCTCCCGGCTGAGAGGCTCGCTGCCGAGAGCGGCGCCGAGATCGTCGTCCGCGGTAACGAGGAGTTCGCCGAGCGTGCCGTCGTCGACTCGCGCGAGGCGGGTCCGGGCGACCTCTTCTTCGGCCTCAGCGGCGAACGGACCGACGGTGGGCGTTTCGCCTCGGATGCGATCTCGGCCGGCGCCTGGGGCGTCGTCGTCGAACCCGACCACGCGGCGGACCTCGGTCAGGGGACGCCCGGCGAGCGGGTCGGCGAGGGCCGCGCCTGGGTCTTCTCGAGTCCCGATCCTGAGGCCTGCCTGGGCCGGATGGCGACGGCCTGGCGGCGAAGAATCGACTGTCCGCTTGTCGGCATCACCGGCTCGACCGGCAAGACCTCGGTCAAGGACATCACACGGGCGCTGCTGCCCCGCAACGTCCACGCCAGCCCGGAGAACTTCAACACCGAGATCGGGATGCCCTTGGCACTGCTGGCGGCGCCGCGCGACACGGAGATCCTCGTGATGGAGATGGCGATGCGCGGCTCCGGGCAGATCACCCAGCTCTGCGAGATCGCCGAGCCCGACGTCGCCGCGATCACCAACGTCGGCCCGGTCCATCTCGAGCTGCTCGGCACGATCGAGGCGATTGCGGCCGCCAAGGCGGAGATCCTCGCCGGGCTCGGCTACCGCCGCGGCGGCGACGCGGCCGGTGGGCGGGCGGTCGTGCCTGAAGATGCCGAGGCGCTGGAGCCGCACCTGCACGATGAGCTGATCACGTTCACGTTCGGGCCCGGCGGCGGCGTCTTCGCGGAGTCGGTCGAGCGGATCGAGGTCGACGGACAGCCAGGCATGCGGGCCAAGGTCGGGACGCCGCACGGCGAGGCCGAGTTCACGTTCGGCTTCTCCGAGGACCACAACCTCCGCAACGCGCTCTGCGCGATCGCGATCGGCGTTGCGCTCGACCTCGACCCGGCCGAGATGGCCGGTCGGGCTTCCGGGATCCGCTTCTCCCGACTGCGCGGCGAGCGGGTCGCGCTCGACGGAGGGATCCTGCTGCTCAACGACTGCTACAACGCGAACCCGATCTCGATGCGTGCGGCGATCGAGCACCTCGCCTCCGAGCCCGCGGCGGGGCGGCGCGTGGCGATCCTCGGCGGCATGGCGGAGCTCGGGCCGGACGCGCCCGCCTTCCACGAGGAAATCGGTGAGCTGGCGCGGGCCAAGGGGATCGCCCCGGTGATCGGCGTCGGCGACCTCGCCCGCGACTACGGGCCCGACGAGTGGGTCGCGAGCCCGGCCGAGGCGGCGCGACTGGCCGAGCGCGAGCTCGGCGAGGGCGATGTCGCCCTGATCAAGGGCTCGCGGTCGGTCGGCCTCGAGTTGGTCGCCGACAAGCTCCGCGCCGATCGCGGAGCCGACGGGGCCGGCGAGACGCCGTGATCGGACTCGTGGCGCAGATCGGGAGCGACGTGGGCACCGCGGTGATCGACCGCGGCGAGATCCTGATCGCCGGGATGGCGGCGATGCTGATCACGATCTTCCTCGGTCCGAAGTTCATCGAGATCCTCCGCAACCGCGAGTTCGGCCAGCAGATCCGGGAAGAGGGGCCGCAGGGCCATCACGAGAAGGCCGGCACGCCAACGATGGGCGGGCTGATCATCTTCGCGGGGATCTCGATCCCGTATCTGGTCCTCAGCGACCGCGACACCGAGAGCCTCGCTGTTTTCCTGATCGCGCTCGGCAGCGCCGGTCTCGGCTTCGCCGACGATTGGATCAAGATCGTCAAGCGCCGCTCGCTCGGCCTCGCCGCGCGCTGGAAGATCCTCGGTCAGATCGGGCTGACGCTGCTGCTCTGGTGGTTCGCCTTCCAGTCGGTCGGCCTCGACCCGATGCTGCAGATCCGCACCTGGGACGTCGACATCTACCTCGGCCCGGCCGTCTACGTGATCGTCACCTTCCTCGTCCTCGCCGGGGCCAGCAACGGCGTCAACCTGACCGACGGCCTCGACGGCCTCGCCGCGGGGTCATGCGCGATCGTCTTCCTCGCCTACCTCGCGATCACGATCACGACCGGGCAGGACGGGCTCGCCGTGCTGTCCGCGTGCCTGGTCGGAGCCTCGGTCGGCTTCCTCTGGTTCAACGCCTTCCCGGCGACGATCTTCATGGGCGACACCGGATCGCTCGGTATGGGCGGTGCGATCGGCGCCCTGGCGATCATGACTCAGACCGAGATCCTGCTGATCATCCTCGGCGGCATCTTCGTTATCGAGGCACTCTCGGTCGCGATCCAGGTCCTCACCTTCAAGACACTCCGCCGCCGGGTCTTCCTGATGGCCCCGATCCATCACCACTTCGAGATGCTCGCCTGGTCGGAGACGAAGATCATGCTCCGCTTCTGGATCATTGCGGCAGTATGCGCCGGCATCGGCTACACCCTTTTCCAGAACTCTTTGGGCTAGGCGCGGCGGGCTGAGGGCGCCGATGGCGGCGTCCGGTTCGGCTCACGTGGCTCCGCCACTATCGCCTCACCGTCCTTGCCCTCGACGCCCTCAGTCCGCCGTGCGAAGGACGGGGAATGTCGGGGTGGATGGCGAAGATTGCGGTTATGACAACTGCGGCGGCGCATCGACCTGAGATTCCTGCCGGGCCCTACTTGGTGGTTGGGATGGCTCGGTCGGGGCAGGCTGTGGCTCGGCTGCTGGCTTCGTTGCCGGGCGAGCCGCGGGTCGTCGCCGTTGATTCGGGAAATCCTTCGTTGGATGCAGGATTGCGGGAGGCGGGCGTCGAAGTTGCCCTTAATGACGACGGAACCTCTCACCTGGACGGGATCGGGCTCGTGATCAAGAGCCCGGGGGTTCCGCAGAAGGCGCCGGTGATCGAGGTTGCGCGCGAGCGCGGGATTCCCGTGATCGGGGAGCTCGAGATCGCCTGGCGCTCGCTCAACAACCCGTTCGTCGCCGTTACCGGCACGAACGGCAAGACGACCGTCGTCGAGTGGCTCGGTCACGTCTGGCGCGAGGCCGGGATGCCCGTTGTCGTCGCCGGCAACGTCGGCACGCCGCTCTCGTCGCTGCCGTCGACGATCGACGAGTACGCGACCGTGATCTGCGAGTGCTCGTCCTTCCAGCTCGAGGACAGCGCCGCCTTCGCCCCCGAGGTCGCCGTCCTGCTCAACGTGACGCCGGACCACCTCGACCGCCACGGCACCCTCGACGCCTACCGCGACGCCAAGCTGCGGATCTTCGCGGGCCAGTCCGCGACCGACTACTCGATCTTCGACGCCGACCTCGTCCCCTTCGCGGCCTCAGACCGGCCCGGCAGCGGCGCCACGATCGCCTACGGCGTCTCCGCCTGCGCCGAGGGAGGCTGTCTGGTGCGGCTCCGCAACGAGGTGATCGAGGTCGACGGCATGGCGCTGGTGCCGGTCACCGAGCTCGCCCTCTCCGGCGAGCACAACGTCCGCAACGCGATGGCGGTCGCCGCCGCCGCGCTCTGCGGGGGAGTGCCGCGCGAGGCGATCGCCCGTGGCCTGCGCACCTTCGCCGGCGTCCCGCATCGGCTCGAGCGCGTCGCCGAGATCGACGGGGTCACCTACGTGAACGACTCGAAGGCGACCAACGTCGCCGCCGCCCAGGCCGCGCTCGGCGCCTTCGGCGAAGCCCCGATCCACGCGATCCTCGGCGGCAGCCTCAAGGGCGGCTCCTTCGATGCCCTCTATCCGGCCGTGGCGGCGAGCTGCAAGGCGACCTATCTGATCGGGGAGGCGGCCGACGCCCTCGAGGAGGCGCTGGCGCCGGCCGGCGTCCCCGCGGTTCGTACGGGCACGCTGGAGGCGGCGGTCGAGGCGGCCCACGACGCGGCTGCGCCCGGCGACGTGGTCCTGCTCAGCCCCCGCCTGCGCCAGCTTCGACGCCTTCCGCGACTACGAGCAGCGCGGCGATCGCTTCCGGGAGATCGTCGGAGCGCTGAGGTGAGCGGCGCGATCGCTTCCCTGCGGAGCGGCTTCGGCATCGGCGCGAAGCGTCGCTCGGCGAGCCGCAAGAAGGCGCGCCCGAGCCAACCCGTCGAGTACCAGCTGATCATCACCGCGACGATGTGCCTGGTGGCGTTCGGGGCGGTGATGGTCTTCAGTGCCAGCTCGACCTCGTCGCTGCTCGGCGAGAACGGGGACGGCGCCTACTACCTGAAGCGCACGCTGATGTTCGGGGCGATCGGCCTGATCGCCCTCCACTTCCTCGCCCGCACCCGGCTCAGCGCGATCCGGCAGATGACGCCGATGCTGCTGGCGGTCACCTTCGCGATGCTGGTCCTCGTGCTGGCGATGCCCGCCGTCAACGGCGCCAAGAGCTGGATCGTCGCCGGCCCGCTGCAGGTTCAGCCCGCGGAGATCATGAAGATCGTCCTGCTGCTGTACGGCGCCCACCTGATCGCCGCCCGGCCGCAGATGACCGAGGACCTGCGGTCGATGCGGCCCTACCTGCTCGTCGTCGCCGGGGCCTTCGCGCTGATCATGCTGCAGCCGGACTTCGGGACGACGATGGTCACCTCGCTTGGTGTTGCGGCGCTGCTGATCGCCGGCGGCGCCAAGCTCCGGCATCTGGCGATGATCGCCGGTGCGATCGCCTTCGTCGGGCTGATCGCCGTGCTGATGGAGCCCTACCGGATGGCCCGTCTGACGACGTTCCTCAACCCGGGCGCGGATCCCTCCGGCGCCGGCTTCCAGACCGGCCAGGCCTCGATCGCGCTCGGTTCGGGCGGCCTCTTCGGCGTCGGCCTCGGCGAGAGCGTCCAGAAGGCGTTCTACCTGCCCGAGGCCCACACCGACATGATCTCCGCCGTGATCGGCGAGGAGATCGGGCTCGCCGGCATCACCGTGCTCGTCGGCCTCTACATGCTGATCGGCTACGGCGGCTTCAGGACTGCGCAGAAAGCGAAGGACCGCTACGGCCGCCTCCTTGCTGCCGCTCTGACCGCGATCATCCTGATCCAGGCGACCATCAACCTCTATGCCGCGATGGGGATGGCGCCGCTCACCGGAGTGACTCTTCCATTCGTCTCCTACGGAAACAGCAGCTTGATCGTGACCCTGGCCGCCGTCGGCCTGCTCCTCAACATCGCCAACGGCGGTACCGCGGCGATGGCTGGCGACGGACGCCGGACCGCGACCACGCGCCGCGCATCCTCACGCCGGCCGCGCTCGCGGCCGGCCCTCGGCGGCTTGCGCGTGATCGACGGCGAGCGCGAGACGCGACCGCGGCGCAGCGCCCCGGCGCCGGCGAAGCAGCGTCGCTCGGCGGGCTCACGCCCGGCGCGCCGCCCGACCAGCAGCGGAGGAAACCGTGCCCCACGTAGTGATAGCGGCCGGCGGGACAGCGGGGCACGTAGTGCCGGCCCTCGCCGTCGCCGACGCGCTCGCTGAGCACGGAGCGACCGTCTCCTTCATCGGCACGCGCGAGCGGGCCGAGGCCGAGCTCGTGCCGGCGGCCGGCTACGAGATCGACTTCCTCGCCGTCCGCGGGCTGGACCGGCGCAATCCGCTCAAGGCGGCGGTCGCGGCGGGTCGTGCCGGGCTCGCGGTTCGCGTCGCCCGGCAACTGCTGCGGCAACGCGGCGCCGACGTCGTCATGGGCGGCGGCGGCTACGTGGCCGGCCCGGCCGGGCTCGCCGCCTCGACGATCGGGCTGCCGCTGGTTCTGACCGAGGCCGACAGCCATCTCGGGATCACGAACCGGATGCTGGCCAGGCGGGCCCGACGGGTCTGTCTCGCCTTCCAGATCCCCGGGCGGGAGGGCCCCCTGTACCTCCACACGGGCCGTCCGGTGCCGAAGGCGATCCTCGAGGCCGACCGCGGCCAGGCCCGGCAGCGCTTCGGGATCGATCCCGAGGTCCCGTGTCTGCTGATCTTCGGCGGCAGCCTCGGCGCCCGCACGATCAACGAGGCCGCCGCGGGCGCCTTCGCCGGTCCCGATGCGGCCGAGCGGCCGTTCCACGTCCTCCACATCTCGGGCAAGCGCGATCACGACTCGATCGCGGCCCGGGTCGCGGACGCGCCCCGCTACACGCTGATCGACTACCTGCCTAACCTCGGGGATCCGCTCGCGGCCTGCGACCTCGCCCTGGCCCGCTCCGGCGGCTCGGTCTTCGAGCTGACCGCCGCCGGGCGCCCGGCGCTGCTCGTCCCCTATCCCTATGCCTCGGCAAATCACCAGCACCAGAACGCGAGTTGGATGGCCGACGCCGGCGCCGCAGTCATCGTCGAGGATGCGGCGCTGAGCGCCGAGCGCCTCCGCTCCGAGGTCGAGCCGCTGCTCGCCGACGCCGCCCGGATCGAGCAGATGTCGGCGGCGTCGCGCGCGATTGCGAAGCCGGACGCCGCCGAGCGGATCGCGGCTGAGATCCTGGCGCAGGTATGAGCGACGCGAGCACCGGAGAGGCCACGGGCACGGAGCCCTTCACGGGGCGCCACCTGCACTTCATCGCGATCGGCGGCGCGGGCATGAGCGGTCTCGCGCTCGTCTGCCACTCGCTCGGGGCCGAGGTTGGCGGCAGCGATCGCTCCGAGTCGACTTACATGCAGAGGCTCCGGGACGCCGGTCTCGATCCAAGAGTCGGCCACGACCCCGATCGGGTGCCCAGGGACGCCGAGGTCGTCATCTCGACCGCGATCGGTGAGGACAACCCCGAGCTCGTCCGGGCTCGCGAGCGCGGTCAGCGGGTCATGCATCGCAGCGAGCTGCTTGCCGAGCTGACCGCCGCGGCGCGGCTGATCGCGGTCGCCGGCGCCCACGGCAAGACGACGACCTCGGGGATGATCGCCCACGCGCTCCGCGGTGCCGGGGCCGATCCGGCCTTCATCCTCGGGGGCGAGCTCCCGGCGGCGGGGGCCGACGGCGGTCCCGCCAACGCCGGCTGGGGAAGCGGCGGTGTCGTCGTCGCCGAGGCGGACGAAAGCGACGGCAGCTTCCTGCGGCTCGATCCCGATGTCGCCCTCGTCACCAACGTCGAGCTCGACCATCACTCGCACTGGTCGGGGGAGGCCGAGCTGTGGCGGGCGTTCGCCGAGTTCTGCGCCAAGGCTCGGGTCGTCGTCGGGCCCGCCGGAGACGACCTCGAGCGGCTCGGCGGGGGCATTGGCTTCGCCGTCGAGCCGGCCGACGATCACCGCTCCCCGGGCCGAGGCGATTTCACGGCGCACTCGATCGAGCCGGGAGCCGGCGGCACGGGCTTCACCGTGGAGAGCCCGGCCGGGGCGATCCCCGTCCGTCTCTCGGTTCCCGGCCGTCACAACGTCGCTAACGCGACTGCGGCGCTGGCGGCGATGCACGCGGCCGGCGCCGGCGAGACGCTGCCGCCGCTGGCCGAGCTGGCGGAGGCA
Source organism: uncultured Solirubrobacterales bacterium (assembly GCA_963793415.1). Classification (GTDB taxonomy): domain Bacteria; phylum Actinomycetota; class Thermoleophilia; order Solirubrobacterales; family 70-9; genus CAXMST01. The sequence goes on from CAWCAC010000002.1 coordinate 1,793,190, forward strand.
CTCGCGAGCTTCCCGGGCATGGCCCGCCGACTCGAGCTCAAGGGCACCTGCAACGGCGCCCGCGTCTACGACGACTACGCCCACCATCCGACCGAAGTTGCGGCCAGCCTCGCCGCCGTGCGCGAGTTGCCGCACGAGCGCCTCTTCGTCGTCTTTCAGCCGCACCTGTACTCGCGCACGCGGGCGCTCGCGGGTCGCTTTGGGCGGGCGCTCGCCGGCGCCGATGTGATCGGCGTGCTCGACGTCTACGCGGCGCGCGAGGAGCCTGTCGGCGAACTCGAAGGCGTCAGCGGCCTGATGGTCGCTCGCGCGGCGGCTTCCGCGGCGCCGGGGCGCCGCGTGCTGTGGCTGGGCGCGCTCGACCGCGCCGCGGCGATCGTGCGCCCAGAGCTGGCCGATGGCGACATCCTCGTCACGATCGGGGCCGGCGACATCTTCCGTCTCGGCGAGGCACTGGTCGCCTCGCCCGCGGGCACGAGCGGGGGGTAGGAGTGGGGGGCTCGGGGTCGAAACCCTCCCTGATGGGATCCCTTCCGAAGTCGCTGCCCCGACCGCGGCTGCCCGCCTTCCTCGGTGGCGGCAGCGGATCCCGCACGAAGCCGAAGTCGCGTTCGGCGGCTCGCAGGTCCGGCCGCAGCCTGCCGTCGTGGCCGGTCCTGCGTCGCCGTCTGATCTTGGTCGGGCTGATCCTCATCGCTCTGCTTGCCGCCTACATGCTCTGGTTCCGAACCTCGTCCTTCGTCGCCGTCGAGGAGGTCCGGATCACCGGCGCCGAACAGGCGCCCGAAGTTGATGCGGCGCTACGAGCGGCCGCCGATGGGCAGAGCACGCTGCACGTCGACCTCGGCTCGCTGCAGGCGGCCGTGGCCGACGATCCGCTCGTCAAGGGCATCACCGTCGACACCGAGGTCCCGCACACGATGTTGATCGACGTCGAAGTGCGCACCCCGGTCGCCTACCTGGGGGCGGAGGACGCCGTGGTCGCGGCCGACGGGGTCATCCTCGACCGCACGGGCGACCGGCCCGAGGGCGTGCCTGGCATCGAGATCAAGGGCGACAAATCGGGCCTCGTCTCCGGCGCTGCGGTCAGCGGTGACGCGCTCGAGGTCGCCCGCGTGATCGGCGCCGCGCCGGGCCCCCTTGCCGCCGAGGTCAACGAGGGCCGGCTCAGCGGCGACTACGGCGTCACCGTCGACTTCGGTCCGGGCATCGAGCTCCGCTTTGGCGACTCCGTCGGCGCCGACCTCAAGTGGAAGGCCGTGGCCGCCGTGCTCGCCGACCCGAAGTTCACCGGAGCCGGCTATCTCGACCTCAGCGTCCCCGATCGTCCGGTCGCAGGCGGGATTCCGGACTCGCCGGCGCCGCCGGTCGAGGAGGTCGCACCGGTCGACCCTGAAGTGGCGGTTGACCCTGTCGCTCCGGTCGACCCGGCGGCGAGTGCCGACCCTGCTGCCACCGTGGTTCCCTAGGCCCGCCGGGGCGCACGATGGGCCTCGAAAACAACCCTCTAGCCTGACCTGAGGGTTGCTGAACCCTCAGGTCATGGTTGAGACAGCTATCTTGCAAGGGCCTCGACGACTCGTTGACAACCCCCACCTTCTGCCCTAGCTTTGGTGCAGTTTGCGGGGGAGAGGCCCGCAAACCCTCAACTATGAGTCCAGCTCCGGACAGAACTCAGAAAGGCAAGTGAAGCTCACATGGAGGCTTCTAGTTACCTGGCCGTGATCAAGGTCGTCGGCGCGGGCGGTGGCGGTACCAACGCCGTCTCCCGCATGGTCGATGCCGGTCTCAAGGGCGTTGAGTTCCTTGCCGTGAACACTGATGCGCAGGCGCTCCGCGCCAGCGAAGCCGACGTCAAGCTGGCGATCGGCCAGGAGCTGACCCGGGGCCTCGGCGCCGGCGGCAACCCGGAGGTCGGAGCGGGCGCTGCGAGCGAGAGCCGCGACGACATCAAGGAGGCGCTGAAGGGCGCCGACATGGTCTTCGTAACCGCCGGCGAGGGTGGTGGCACCGGCACGGGTGCCGCGCCCGTGATCGCCGAGATCGCCAAGCAGGAGATCGGCGCCCTCACGGTCGGCGTCGTCACCAAGCCGTTTGAGTTCGAGGGATCGCGCCGCATGCAGCAGGCCCTCGACGGGATCGAGCGCCTCCGCAACGAGGTCGACACGCTGATCATCGTCCCGAACGAGAAGCTGCTCAACATCGTCGAGCGGCGCGAGCCGATCTCGGAGGCCTTCCGCAAGGCCGACGACATCCTCCGCCAGGGCGTCCAGGGCATCACCGACCTGATCACCGTCCCGGGCCTGATCAACCTCGACTTCGCAGACGTCCGCGCGATCATGGCCGACGCTGGATCGGCGCTGATGGGCGTCGGTTCCTCGGCCGGCGAGACCCGCGCCGTCGACGCCGCCAAGGAGGCGATCTCCTCGCCGCTGCTCGAGTCGGCGATCGATGGGGCCACCGGGATGCTGCTCAACATCACGGGCGGCGAGGACATGGGCCTGTTCGAGGTCAACGAAGCCGCCGACGTGGTCGTCGAGACCGCCGACAAGGGCGCCAACATCATCTTCGGTTCGGTCGTCGACAACACGATGGGCGACGAGATCCGGGTCACGGTGATCGCGACCGGATTCGAGGGCTTCGAGCTGCTCGCCCGCCGGCCCGCCGAGATCCGCCGCCGCACTCGCGAGCGTGCCGGCATCAAGCGGTCCGACCGCGAGATGCGTTCGCTCGAGGTCAGCGACGACGACATCGACATCCCGCCCTTCCTGCGCGACACGTAGGCCCCGTCGCGTAAGAACGTTGCGGCTCAGGCCGCCTCAGGGCGGCCGGTCGCGTTGGCGCCAAGATCTCACTAGCCTGCGGCCGGTGAGCGACGACCGCAAGCGTACGCCCCTTTACGACGAGCACGTCGCCGCCGGGGCCAAGATCGTGCCTTTCGCCGGCTGGGAGATGCCGGTTCAGTACGAGGGGGTCAAGGAGGAGCACCTCGCGGTGCGAAGCTCCTGCGGGATCTTCGACGTCTCGCACATGGGCGAGATCGGGACCGGCGGACCGGACGCGCTCGCCTTCCTGCAGCGGCTGCTCTCCAACGACGTCGCCAAGATCGAGGTGGGCGGCGCCCAGTACTCGTGCCTGTGCGCGGAGGACGGCGGCATCCTCGACGACCTCTTCACCTATCGGCTCGACGACGATCGCTACCTGACCGTGTCCAACGCCGCCAATCACGAGACCGACCTGGCCCGCTTCCGCGAGGTCGCCGAGGGCTTCGACGTCGAGATCAAGGACCGCGCGCCCGAGTACGCGATGATCGCCGTCCAGGGCCCGGACGCCCGCGCAATCGTCTCCGGCCTCGCAGCCGGGGAGCTGCCGCCGCGGATGCGCGTCGCCGAGGTAGAGATCGACGGGATCCCCTGCCTGGTCTGCGGGACCGGCTACACGGGCGAGTCCGGGGTCGAGCTGCTTGCTCCTCCCGAGGGCGCGGCGGCGCTGTGGCGGGCGTTGCTCGCCGCCGGCGCGGTGCCCGCGGGACTCGGCGCCCGCGACACGCTTCGGCTCGAGGTCTGCTTCCACCTGCACGGCAACGAGATCACGCCCGAGCGCAACCCGATCGAGGCCCGTCTCGGCTGGTGCTGCAAGGAGGAGACGGACTTCATCGGCTCCGACGCGATTGCCCGGTTCCGGGCCGAGGGCCCGCCCGAGAAGCTCGTCGCGATCGTGCTGACCGAACGCGGAATCCCGCGCGGCGGCAACCCGCTTCTGCAGGGCGACGAGGTCGTCGGCGAGCTGACCAGCGGCACCTGGGCGCCCTCGCTGGAGGTCGGCGCCGGAATCGGATACGTTCGCGCCGATCTTGCCGAGCCCGGCACCGAGCTCGCGGTCGACATCCGCGGGCGCCGGCGAGCGGCCGAGATCAGGCCGATGCCGCTTTACGAGAAGAAGAAGGACTGAACCCCACGACCCGCCCCGCGCGGATCAGGAAGAGGAGAAGAGCTTGGCTGCCGAAGAGACCTACCCCGAGGACCTCCGCTACCACCCCGAGCACGACTGGGCCCGGATCGAGGGCGACGAGGCCACCTTCGGCGTCACCTGGTACGCGCAGGACGCGCTTGGCGAGGTCGTCTTCTTCGAGCCGCCCGAGCTCGGCAGCACGGTGACCAAGGACGAGGCTTACGCCGAGGTCGAGTCGGTCAAGGCCGTCTCCGACGTGTTCGCGCCGCTCTCGGGCGAGATCGTCGCCGTCAACGAGCAGGCAGCCGAGAACCCCGAGGTGATCAACGAGGATCCCTACGCCGGCGGCTGGATGGTCAAGGTCAAGCTCTCCGACCCGGCTGAGGTCGACACGCTCATGGACGTCGCCGCCTACAAGGCCATGCTCTCCGAGTAGCCGACAGGCCAGAAGCGCCGATGGCGGCGTCCTCGCCGGCTCATGTGCCGGCGCACACATCGCCGACTGCGTCCCTGCCCTCGACGCTCCTGACCGCGTCAGCCGATCTCTAACCTAGGCTGCCCCGATGAGCCGCTACACCTCAGCAACGGATTCCGACCGCGAGGCGATGCTCGCCGCGATCGGCGCAGCCTCCGTGGACGAGCTGTTCGCCGACGTCCCGGCCGACGTGCGTTTGGCGCGGCCGCTCGAGCTCGAGGACGGGCTGGCCGAGAACGAGGTCTACGACCGGCTGCGGGCGCTGGCTGCGCGCAACGCCGACGCCGAGTCCGAGCTCTGCTTCCTCGGCGGCGGCATGTACGACCACTACGCGCCCTCGATTGTCGACGCGATCACCTCGCGCTCGGAGTTCCTGACGCCGTACACGCCTTACCAGCCCGAGATCTCCCAGGGCGGGCTGCAGACGATGTTCGAGTTCCAGACCGCGATGTCGGAGTTGACCGCCCTGCCGATCGCTTCCGCCGGCCTCTACGAGGGGCCCTCGTCGGTCGCCTCCGCCGGCTATCTGGCGATCGCCGCGACCAAGCGCCGCCGCTTCGTCGTCTCCCGCGGCGTCCACCCGCACGCCCGTGAGACGCTCGAGACCTACTCCCGCGGCTACCCGGCGGAGATCGTCGAGGCCGGCCTCGACGCTGGCCTCACCGATGCGGCCGCGCTCGCCGACCTGCTCGACGAGGACACCGCCGCTCTCTTCGTCCAGAACCCCAATTACCTCGGCTCGATCGAGGACCTCGAGTCGCTGGCCGAGGCCGCCCACGCCGTCGGGGCGCTGCTGATCGTCTCCTGCGATCCGATCTCGCTCGGCATCCTCCGCCCACCCGGCGAGTGCGGCGCCGACGTCGCCGTCGGCGAGGGCCAGCCGCTCGGCGGCCGTCTCGACTACGGCGGGCCCTCGTTCGGCTTCTTCTGCGCTCGCGAGGAGCACATCCGCCGCATGCCGGGCCGGATCTCCGGGCAGACGACCGACGCTGACGGGCGCCGCGGGTTCGTCCTCTCGCTGCAGACACGCGAGCAGCACATCCGCCGCGAGAAGGCGACCCACAACATCTGCACCGCGCAGGCGCTGAACGCGCTCGGCGGCATGATCTACCTGAGCTGGCTCGGCAAGCAGGGGCTGGTCGAGCTCGGCGAGCTGCTCGCCCGCCGCACCGCGCACGCGCGGGCCCGGCTCGCCGCGGTGCCCGGGATCGAGCCGGCGCACGACGCGCCGGTCCTGCGCGAGTTCGCCGTCCGGCTCGAGGCGCCGGTCGCCCCGGTCCTCGACTACTGCTCCGAGCGCGGCATCGCCGCCGGCATCCCGCTCGAGGCCGACTACGCGGAACTGGGTCAGGGGCTGTTGATCGCGATCACCGAGCAGCGGACGGTCGCCGACATCGAGCGCCTCGCGACCGTGCTCGAGGACGCAATCGCCGACTGCGGCGACGTCTCGGTTCGCGGCGCCGGCGAGACAGAGGGAGCTGCGGCCCGATGAGCGAGCCGAACGCCGCCGTGGCGCCACCGTATGGCGAGACGACCGAGACGCCGATGCAGCGCGACCCGGCCGTGACGATCTTCGAGCGCTCCGTACCTGGCCGCCGCGCCGCGGTGATCGGCGAGTCCGGGGTGCCCGGCGGCGAGGTGCCGATCGAGGAGCTGATCCCGTCGAAGCTGCTGCGTGACGAGCCCGCGCAGCTGCCGGAGATCGCCGAGCCCGAGATCGTCCGCCACTACAACCGCGTCTCGCGCCGCAACTTCGACCTCGACTCGGGCTTCTACCCGCTCGGCTCGTGCACGATGAAGCACAACCCGCGTATCAACGAACGGGTCGCCGCGCTTCCGGGCCACGCCCGCCTGCACCCCGGCCAGCGACCGGAGCGGGCCCAGGGCGCGCTCGAGCTGATGTGGAACCTGGAGCGGTCCCTGTCGGAGATCTGCGGCCTCCCGCACGTCAGCCTCCAGCCCTCCGCCGGCTCGCATGGCGAGCTCGCCGGGCTGCTGCTGACCCGGGCCTTCCACGCGCGCAACGGCGAGGAGGAGCAGCGCACGCAGGTCCTGACCCCGGACACGGCCCACGGCACGAACCCGGCCTCGGTGACGATGGCCGGCTTCGAGGTGGTCAAGGTCGCGACCGCGCCCGACGGCGGCGTCGACCTCGAGGACCTGAAGGCGAAGGCCGGTGAGCGCACCGCCTGCCTGATGCTGACCAATCCGAACACGCTCGGGCTGTTCGACTCGAACATCTCCGAGATCACCCGGATCGTCCGGGAGGCCGGCGGCACCCTTTACTACGACGGCGCCAACCTGAACGCGATCATGGGCAAGTCGCGGCCCGGCGACATGGGCTTCGACATCGTCCACGTCAACCTGCACAAGTCGTTCAGTCAGCCGCACGGCGGCGGCGGTCCCGGCGCCGGTCCGATCGCGGTCTCGGAGCGGATCGAGCCGTTCCTGCCGGTGCCGCGGATCGAGCGCGTCGAGAGCTCATCCGGCAACGGCAGCGGTCCCCATTTCGAGCTGCGGGGCAAGACCCACCACCCGGAGACGATCGGCCGCCTGCGCGGCTTTCAGGGCAACTTCGGTGTCTTCGTGCGCTCTTACGCCTACATGCTCAGCCTCGGCGGCGATGGACTTACCGAGGCCTCGGAGACGGCCGTGCTCAACGCCAACTACCTGCTCGCCAGGATGCGGGAGGGCCGCGCCGGCAAGCACCTGCCGCTCGCCTTCGAGCAGACCCCGCTGCACGAGTTCGTCCTCTCCGGCAAGCCGGCGAAGAAGGAGCTCGGCGTCAAGACTCTCGACGTCGCCAAGCGGATCCTCGACCACGGCATGCACCCCCCGACGATCTACTTCCCGCTGCTGGTCGACGAGGCGATGATGATCGAGCCGACCGAGACCGAGACGAAGGAGTCGCTCGACGCCTTCGCCGCCGCGATCGAGTCGATCCTCGAGGAGGCCGAGCGCGACCCCGAGATCCTGATCAACGCCCCGTACACGACCCCGGTCCGCCGCCTCGATGAGGTGGGGGCCACGCGGAATCCGGTCGTTCGGCAGCCGCTCTAGTCGGCTGCGGCCGGCCTCAGGCCGGCCAGGGCGCGCGGCGCCCGAAGGCGCGGCCGAGGGGCAGGCGGCTGCTGTCGACGGGCCGAGGGTGCGCGTGCGCACGCAGCATCTCGATCAGGTGTGCGGTCGGGGCGAACGGGTCGGCGATCGCATCGCCGTCGGCGATCGAGACGGCCGCCAGCACGCGGCCGTCCACCTCGGCCAACAGGATCGGCTCGGCGGGGACCTGGAGGCCCTCGAGCTGGGCGAGCCGATCGAGGGCGGCGTCGTCGCGGAAGTTGGCGCGGCGTAGCGTGACGCTGCCTTCTGAATTGTGTGACCGTTTGTTTGACATGGTGGCCTCCGTGTGCGACCGTTTATCCCGATTTGTCCGGTCGAGGTGCGCCAGACTTGCCACCTTCGACCTACAACAAAGCCCAAGGTACAGCCGAATGAAGGGTTTGTAATGTCATACAAAGGTCGATTGTCTGCTCTCGATCGTGAAGCCGGGGAGTCGCTCACCGACCAGATCGTCGCTGCCGTCGAAGCGGCGATCGCAGCCGGTGAGGTCGGGGCCGGCGAGAAGCTGCCGCCGACGCGCGAGCTCGCAGAGCTGGCTGGCGTCAATCACCTGACCGCCGCGCGCGCCTACCGGCGACTGGCCGAGCACGGCATGGTCACCGCGCGGGTCGGGGCTGGGACGTTCGTCCGCGGCGCCGGCGCCGCGGTCGAACTCGCCGCGCCCGCCGGCGACCCGGATGGTGACGGCGAAGCCGCGGGCGTCGGCACCGCCTGGCAGAACTACGCGCTGCCCGCTCCCATCTACGAGTACACGGACACGGTCCTCGCCGACATGCATCGCAGTGCCACCGGCGCCGAGCAGGATGTGATCCCACTGATGGCGGGATACCCCGCCGACGAGATCCTGCCGGTCGAGCGGATCGCCGAGCTGTCGGCCGAGGTCTTCGGCAGGCGTGGCGCCCACGCACTCAACTACGACCTGATCGAAGGGGTGCCGGCCCTGCGCGAGCAGATCGCGCTGTTGCTCGAGCGCGACGGTGTCTTCGAGGGGCCAGATCGCGTGATCGTCACCTCGGGCGCCTACCAGGCGCTGACGCTGACTGCCCGTGCGGTCGTCCGGCCGGGCGAGAAGGTCGCCGTCGAGTCGCCGAGCTTCGCCGGGATCATCGCCGCCTCGCGGATGGCGGGCGCCGATGTGCTCGGCGTCCCGACCGACGATGACGGACTCGACGTCGACGCGCTCGAGATGCTGCTCGCGCGGCACGAGATCCGTCTGCTGGCGCTGCAGCCGCGGCTGCAGAACCCGACCGGCCGCGACCTCTCGCCCGAACGGCGCGAACGGCTCGTCACCCTCGCCCGTCGCCACGGCTTCTTCATCCTCGAGGACGCCGTCTACTCGCACCTGCGCTTCGAAGGAGCTGATCACGGTGCGCTCCGCACGCTGGCGCCGGAGCGCGTGATCCTCGTCGGCTCGCTGTCGAAGACGGTCTCGCCGGGCCTGCGCGTCGGCTGGATGGTCTCCTCGGGGCCAATCTACGAGCGGCTCCTGCAACAGAAGCGGCACGACGACATGAACAGCTCGGTTCTCGCGCAGCAGATCGCCGCCGCCTACCTCGAGGCGGGCGAGTACGAGGGTCAGATCGAGCGCGCGGTCGAGTTCCACGAGCGTGGCCTCAAGGCGGCGCTCTCCGGTGTCGAGAGCCACCTGCTCGGAGTCGTCGAGGTCGCGAGCATGCCGCTCGGCGGCGCTCACCTGTGGCTGCGCCTGCGCCAGCCTCTCGACGAGCGCACGCTGTACGCGGAGGCGGTCGCAGCCGGCGTCAACTTCATGCCGGCCGGCGCCGCGATGCCGGAGCGGCCGCAGGGCAGCCTGCTGCGGATCTCCTACAGCTTCCTGCCGCCGGAGCAGGTCCGCGAGGGACTGCGCCGGCTCGGGGTCGCGATCCGCGCCGCGAGGCGTGCCGAGGCGCCGGCCCGCACGGCGCTGCCGCTCGCCTGAGCCCGGATCAGCCCTGCGGCGGCGGCCGCAGGTCGATCGTCCGCGAGTCCTCGTCCTCGCTCGGGTCGCGGCGACGGAGCAGTTCGCTGAGCACGTAGAGGGCGACGCCGACGAGCAGGATGATGCCGCCGCGGAGGATGATCTCCGCATCGGTCTGGGTGATCAGGAAGACCGAGACGATGGCGCCGAGCACCGGAAACACGCTCGGTGCCCTGAAGTGGTCGTGCTCGACGTCCTCGCGCCGCAGCACCAGGACCGAGACGTTGACGATCGTGAACACGCAGAGCAGCAAGAAGACGGTTGTGTCGGCGAGGGTCGAGAGGTCGCCGGTCGAGACCAGGATCAGGGCCAGCGCGGTGGTGAAGGCGATCGCCACCCACGGTGTCTTGCGGGCGGGCAGCACGCGGCCGAAGGCACGCGCGACGACCCCTTCGTTCGACATTCCGTAGACGAGGCGCGAGGCCATGATCATGTTGATCAGGGCGCCGTTGGCGAGTGCGAACAGCGTGATCCCCGCGAACAGCTTCGGCGGCAGGTCGAGTGGCCCGATCTCGACGACCTGCAGCAGCGGTGCCGAGGAACCGGCGAGGTCCTCGGTCGGGACCACGGAGGAGGCGATAAAGGTGATCGCCATGTAGAGGACGCCGACGATCAGCAGACCGCCGAACAGCGCGCGCGGATATGCGTAGCTCGGCCGCTTCGCCTCCTCAGCCAGGTTGACGGAGTCCTCGAAGCCGATCAACGCGTAGAAGGCGAGCGTCGTGCCGCCGACGATCGCGAGGAGGACGCTCTCGCCCTCCTTGAACTCGAAGTTTCGGGAGGCGTCGGCGGTACCCTCGCCGAACGCCGCGATGCCGACGAGCACGATCAGCAGCAGGCCGAAGACCTCGATCATCGTGAAGATGACGTTGACCTTGAGCGACTCCGAGACGCCACGGAGGTTGAGCGCCGCGATCAACAGCAGGAAGACGATCGCGACCGGAATCACCGGCCAGTCGACGAAGGCGGCGAGCGAGTCGCCGGCGAAGCCGCGGGCGAGGGTGCTGGCCGAAGTGATCCCCGAGGCCATCACGGCGAAGGCGACCATGAAGGTGAGGAACTGGATCCCGAAGGCGCGGTTCGTGTAGAGGGCGGCGCCGGCGGCCCGCGGATACTTGGTGACGAGCTCGGCGTAGCCGAAGGCGGTCAGTGCGGCGAGCACGAACGCGGCCAGGAACGCGGTCCAGATCGCGCCGCCGACCTCGGCGCCGACCTCGCCGACGAGGGTGTAGATCCCGCCGCCGAGCATGTCGCCGACGATGAACATCAACAGCAGCCCGGGCCCGATCGTCCGCTTCAGCTTGGTCGGGCTTTCGCCGTAGGCGGTCCCGTCCTCGGCGCCGGCCTCCCGCTCCGTTGTCTTTCCCTCCACGATCACTCTCTCGCTGCGGACGTCGGCGGTGAACTACCCGCGAGGCAAGATCTCACACGGCGTCGGGTAGCCGCTGCTCGAGCTCGAGCACCGGTGCGAACAGGTCGCCGTGCTCTTCGACCCGGTCGACGACCTCTGCCGCCTCGAACCGGAGCAGGTCGGGGTCGTTCTCGGCGGCGGCCCGCTCGACCTCGTCCCAGCTCAGCGGCGTCGAGACGGTCGGGTGAGGGCGGGCCCGCAGCGAGTAGACGGCGATCGTCGTCTTCGACGCGTCGTTCTGGGACCAGTCGACGAAGACCTTTCCCGTGCGCAGCTCCTTCTTCATCTTCGAGATCACGAGCTCCGGATCTGAGCGCTCGAGCGCCTGCGCGACGGCGTGGGCAAACGGTTTCGTCGTCTCGTAAGTGACCTCGGTGTTGAGCGGTACGTAGACCTGCATGCCCTTCGACCCCGAGGACTTCGGGAAGCACTCGAGCCCGAACCCGGCGAACAGCTTGCGCAGCGTCAGCGCCACCCCGCAGCACTCGACGATCGTCGCCGGCGGGCCCGGGTCGAGGTCGAAGGCGAGCACGGTCGGCTGCATGACGTCTTCGACGAGCGCCAGCGAAGGGTGCAGCTCGAGCGCCGCCAGCTGCGCCAGCCAGATCAGCGTCGGGCGGTCGTCGCATACGGCGAACTCGATCTCGCCTGCCCGGTTACCGGCCCAGATCGGCTCGGTCCGAACCCACTCGGGCCGGTGGCCGGGGCTGCGCTTCTCGTAGAAGTGCTTGCCTTCCACGCCGTCGGGCCACCGGGTCACGGTCAGTGCGCGGTCCCGCAGGTGGGGCAGGATCGCCGGGGCGATCCGCGCGTAGTAGTCGAGGACCTCACCCTTGCTGAAGCCCGCCTCCGGGTAGAGGACCTTGTCGAGGTTCGTGACCGACAGTTGCCGGCCGTCGACCTCTACTTCGCGGCCTTTGCCCGCGACTTCGATCCCGCCTTCGACTTCGCCGCGGGCTTCTTCTTGGCGGCCGGCTTCTTCTCAGCCTTCGACTTCGATCCGCCCTCGCCGAGCTCCTCGCTCTTGACGGCCGCGAGGCTCTCCTCCAGGGCGGCCATCAGGTCTGGCGCCTTGGTCGGCTTCGGAGCTTCGGTATCGACCGAAACGACGTCCTCACCGCGGGCCTTGCGCTCGATCAGGTCGAGCAACTCCTCGCGATACTCGTCCTTGTACTCACCAGGCTCGAAGTCGGATGCGAGGGAGTCGATCAGGGCCTTCGCCATCTCGACCTCCTTCTTGTTCGGCTCGACGTCCTGCTCCTCGCCGAGCAGCCCGTCGAGCTGCTCGGGCGGTACGACCTCGTCCGCAAAGCGCATCGTCGCCAGCGTCAGCACATCGCCGTCGGCGCTGGCGCGGATCGCCGCCAGGCTCTCCTTGTTGCGCATCACGAAGCGGGCGATTGCGACCTTGCGCTGCTCGTTCATCGCCTTCGCGAGCAGAGCGTAGGCCCGCTCGGCGCCAAGCTGTGGGCCCAGGTAATAGGGCCGGTCGAAGTAGATCGGGTCGATCTCGTCGAGGTCGACGAAGTCCTCGATCTGGATCGACTTCGTCTTCTTCGGGGCCATCTCCTCGAGCTCGTCCTTGCTCAGGATCACGTACTGCTCGGGGGCGATCTCGTAACCCTTGACGATCTTCTCGTAGGGAACCTCCTCGCCGTCCTCTTCGGCGACGCGCTTGTGGCGGACGCGCGAATGGTCGTCGGCGCGCAGCTCCCGGAAGCTGATCGAGCGGCTCGAGACCGCCGAGTAGAGCTTCACGGGCACGTTGAGGAGGCCGAAGGAGATTGAGCCTGTCCAGATTGCGCGAGCCATCGTCAGGAGTTTCCCGAGGTTAGACCCCGCTCCTGCGCGGGGTTGGCGGGCCGAAAGCGATCTTGCGTTTGCTCCATGTGGAATCTGTGACCCGGGCGCGGCGCGGTTCTCATCGGTCCTACCCCGGATCCACCCCCGTTCAACCCTCGCGGACCACGGTCGCCGGGTCGATGTCGTCGCGCAGACCCTTGAACGCGGGCTGGCGCAGCGTCGCCTCGCGGGTCCACTCGCTGAACTCGACCGAGCAGACGAGCAGCGGCTCGCAGAAGCGCGGCTTCGGCCGCTTCGGGCCGACCCCGAGCTCGAACGGGTTGACGTCCGTCGCCAGCGGCGCCAGCAGCCGCTCGATCTCGTCGATGCTCCGCTCCGAGAGGCCGCTGCCGACGCCGCCCGCGTAGACGAGCCGCTGCGGTTCGCCGCGCTCCGCCGCCTGCTCGGGTCCGACGTCCCAGACGCCGAGGATCAGAGATCCGAGCCGGCCGGCCCGGCCGCCGTCGCCGCCGTAGCTGCCGCCGATCACGAAGTCCTGGCGCTGCTTGATCCGGACCTTGACCCAGTCGCGACTGCGGGCGCCGGGTCGGTAGGGGCTGCCGAGCCGCTTCGCAACCACTCCCTCGAGCCGTTGCCGCCTCGCGGCCTCGAGCAGCGAGGGGCCGTCGTCGAGATGGTGGCGCGGGGTCATCCAGCGCTCGCCCTGAAGGCCGAGCCCTGCGAGGCGCTCTCTGCGGCGCTCGTAGGGAAGCGTGGTCAGGTCCTCACCGTCGAGCTCGAGCAGGTCGAAGGCGACGAAGGTGACCGGCGTCTCCGGCGCGCGCCGTGCGATCGTCAGCGGGTCGGTGACCCCCATCCGGCTTTGCAGGAGCTGGAAGCTGGGCCGTCCGTCGGCCGCGATCGCGACGATCTCGCCGTCGAGCACGGCCGAGTGCTTGGCGAGGGCGGCGCCGAGCGGCTCGAGCTCGGGGTAGCGGTCGGTGATCAGGCCGCCGCGGCGGTTGCGCAGTCGGACCACCCCCGCCTCGACCTCCGCGATCGCGCGGACGCCGTCCCACTTGATCTCGAACGCCCATCCGCCTCCGGCCGGGAGCTCCCTCGCGTCGGTAGCGAGCATCGGTGCGTAGCGGGCCGGCATCGCGCTCAGGGTAGGGCTGCGGGGCCAGCCGTTGCCGGTCGGCCTGCCCCGGTGGTGCAACGCCCGACCGAAGATTGGCCAATCCGTTTTGACTAAAGACTCCCTAAACGGATAGCGTGGCCCAACGCCCGTCATCTCGCACGACAAAATGGAGCACGAACTGCACGCAGAGCCCGAAGAGCGGTCACCGAACGCCGACGCCGGCGAATCCGGAGTACCCCTCGACATCCGGCTTCTCGGCGTCACCAAGTCGTTCGGGGATTTCGTCGCCGTGGACGACATCGCTCTGGACGTGCGCCAAGGGGAGTTCTTCACGCTGCTCGGCCCCTCGGGATCGGGCAAGACGACGACCCTGCGGATGATCGCCGGCTTCGAGCTCCCCGACTCCGGCACGGTCGAGCTCGGCGGTCGCGAAGTCACGAAGCTGCCGGCCTACGACCGCGAGGTCAACACGGTCTTCCAGGACTACGCCCTGTTCCCACACATGAGCGTCGCCGAGAACGTCGAGTACGGACTGCGGGTCGCCAAGGTGGACAAGGCCGAGCGGGCCTCTCGCCGCGGCGAGGCGCTGGAGATGGTTGGGCTTGCCGGCTACGACGGCCGCAAGCCGGCGGAACTCTCGGGTGGGCAGCGCCAGCGCGTCGCTCTCGCCCGCGCGATCGTCAACCGGCCGCGGGTACTGCTCCTCGACGAGCCGCTGGGCGCTCTCGACCTGAAGCTCCGAGAGCGGCTCCAGATCGAGCTCAAGCAGATTCAGCAGGAGGTCGGGATCACGTTCCTGTACGTGACCCACGACCAAGACGAGGCGCTGACGATGTCGGACCGGCTCGCGGTCTTCAACGAGGGGCGGATCGAGCAGGTCGGCGCCCCCGAGGACGTCTATGAGCACCCGGCGAACGACTTCGTCGCCGGCTTTGTCGGAACTTCGAACGTGATCGAGCGCGGCGGGCGCACTTTCACCGTGAGGCCGGAGAAGCTCCGGCTGCTCGAGCCGGGGACGCCGGCGGACGGGCTCGAGACCGAGCCCGGAACCGTCCAGGCAGTGGCTTACACGGGGATGCTCACCCGCTACAGGGTCGAGCTTGAGAAGGGGGGAGAGGTCCAGGTCGTCCGCCAGAACCTCGAGGAGACCTCGAAAGAGGCCCACGAGCAGCAGGGGAGGCCTGTCCTAATCGGCTGGCGAAGCGAGCACACCGTGCCCGTCGCCATGAGAGAGGAGAACACATGAGTACAAATTCAGGCTCCGTTCGATGGGCATGGCTCATCGTTGCGGGGCTGACTCTGTTCATCGCGGCCTTTGCGGCCGGATGCGGAGACAGTGACGACGACAGCAGCACGACGGCATCGAGCGACATGCCCACCGAGCTCGGTGAGGGCGAGGGCGAGGTCAACATCGTGGCCTGGGCCGGTTACGTCGAGGACGGCTCCACCGACCCGGCGGTCGATTGGGTCTCCGACTTCGAGAAGGAGACGGGCTGCAAGGTCAACGTCAAGGTCGGTAACACGTCTGACGAGATGGTCCAGCTGATGCGGACCGGCGAGTACGACACGGTGTCGGCTTCCGGTGACGCGACGCTGCGTCTGATCGACGGCGGCGATGTCGTCCCCGTCAACACGGACCTGATCCCGAACTACGAGGACGTCTTCGACGCTCTCAAGGAGCAGCCGTTCAACAGCGTCGACGGGCAGATGTACGGCGTTCCGCACGGCCGCGGAGCGAACCTGCTGATGTCGAACCCCGAGGACGTGAACCCGGCGCCGACGTCGTGGAGCGCGGTCTTCGACGATGCAGCGGACCAGAGCGGCAACGTGACCGCCTACGACAATCCGATCTACATCGCGGACGCCGCGCTGTACCTGATGGCACATGAGCCCGACCTGGGGATCACGAACCCCTACGAGCTCGATCAGGAGCAGTTCGACGCGGCGATCGAGTTGCTCAAGCAGCAGCGCGAGCACATCGGTGAGTACTGGTCCGACTACACGAAGCAGATCTCGGCGTTCGCCAACGGCGACAGCACGGTCGGGACGACCTGGCAGGTGATTGCGAACCTGCTCGAGGCGGATGGCGTCAAGGTCGACACCACCCTTCCGGAGGAAGGTTCGACCGGTTGGTCCGACACGTGGATGGTGAGCTCGGAGGCAGAGCATCCGAACTGCGCCTACATGTGGATGAACCACATCATCTCGCCGGAGGCCAACGCCCAGGTCGCGGAGTGGTTCGGTGAGGCGCCCTCGAACGAGAAGTCGTGTGCGCTTACCGCGGACAAGAACCACTGCGACATCTACCACGCGGATGACGAGGAGTACTTCGACCAGATCTATTACTGGACGACTCCCGTTTCCGACTGTGGCGACGACCGCGGTGACGTCTGTAAGACGTACGACGAGTGGGTCCAGGGTTGGACCGAGGTCAAGGGCTGATCTCGGGGCCCTGACCCGCGATCAGCAGCGAGCGATCCGTGGAGGCGGCTGACTCACTCGAGCAGCAGCCGAAGAGGTCGGTGGGCCGTAGGCTCGCCGGCCTCTTCCACGGTCGCACGCGCCTGCAGCTGAGCACGCTCCTGGCAGGTCCGGTCGGCTGGCTCGTCGTCGGCTATCTGGGCTCGCTCGCGATCCTCTTGATCGCGGGTTTCTGGACGCTCGGCGAGCTCAGCGGCGAGGTCGAGCGCGACTTCACGCTCGAGAACTTCGAGCAGATATTCACCGAGCCGGTCTACCGGTCGATCATCGGCCGCACGATCCTGATCGCCGCGCTCGTCACCTTCACAGACATCCTCCTGGCGCTGCCGCTGGCGTTCTTCATGGCGAAGGTCGCGCGCAACCGGTCCCGGGGCATGCTCGTCGTCGCGGTGCTCGTGCCGCTCTGGTCTGCGTACCTGGTCAAGGTCTACGCATGGCGCACGATCCTGAGCCAGGATGGCGCCCTCAACTGGGCCCTGGAGCCGTTCGGGATCGAGGGCCCCGGCTACGGCAACGTCGCCGTCTGGCTGGTGATGAGCTACATCTGGCTTCCGTACATGGTGATCCCGATCTACGCGGCGCTCGACCGGATGCCGGACTCGTTGCTGAGCGCGTCCGAGGATCTCGGCGCACATCCGTGGCAGACGTTCCGGCGCGTGGTCCTGCCGCTGATCTTCCCCGGCATCGTCGCCGGCTCGATCTTCACCTTCTCGCTGACTCTGGGGGACTACATCGCCCCGCAACTGGTCAGCTCGACTCAGTTCATCGGCAACGTCGTCTACTCGAACATCGCAACCGATCTGCCGTTCGCCGCGGCCTTCGCGACGGTGCCGATCATGATCATGATCGTCTACCTCCTGATCGCCCGGCGAACCGGGGCGTTCGAGCACGTCTGATGAGGCTGTCGCGCCGCTCCGAGGTCGTGCTTCGCATCGCGTCGGGCTTCACGCTCGCGTTCATGTACATCCCGCTGGCGATCATCTTCGTCTACGCGTTCAACTCGGAGACGGTGATGTCGTGGCCGCCACCCGGCTTCACGCTCGAATGGTTCGGGAAGGCGATCGAGAACGACGGCGCCCGCGACGCCTTCTTCCTCTCGATCAGGGCCGGCCTCGCCGCGACTGCGATCGCGATCGTCCTCGGCACACTCGCCTCGCTGGCCGTCGCGCGCTACAAGTTCTTCGGCCGGGAAACGATCTCGTTCCTGGTGATCCTGCCGATCGCGCTGCCGGGCATCGTCACCGGCGTCGCCCTGAACACGACGTTCACACAGATCCTCGGGGTCGACCTGAGCCTGTTCACGATCGTCGTCGGTCACGCAACGTTCTGCATCGTCGTCGTCTACAACAATGTCGTCGCCCGCCTGCGGAGGCTGTCGAGCAACTTCGAGGAGGCTTCGGCCGACCTCGGCGCGACACCATGGACGACGTTCCGGAGGGTGACGCTGCCGAACATGCGCGGCGCCCTCGTCGCCGGCGCGCTGCTCGCCTTCGGCCTCTCCTTCGACGAGATCATCGTCACCACGTTCACAGCGGGCGCCGGCGATCAGACCCTGCCGATCTGGATCTTCACCAACTTCTCGCGACCGAACCAGCTGCCGATCGTCAACGTCGTCGCCGTGATCGTGATCCTGCTCTCACTGATCCCCGTCTACGCCGCCTACAGGCTGACCCGCGACGAGGATGGCGTGGGGGCCGGGGCTGCGGTGCCGTAGGGAGGGACGCGAGCGCGGGGAGGGGCGTGGCGGGGTCCGGGTGGGACGCTGGCGTGGTCGAGGGCGCGTGTTGTTTCGGATTGTGGCCGCAGGGTTCAGACCGGGCTGAGATTGCAGTGAGGGAAGGGGTGCGGTCTGTGGTCGGTCACACGCGGCGCGTGTTTCGTTGCGGTTTCAGGGTGGATTCCCGGTGAGGCCGCGGAAGCGATCCACATTGACCCCGCTATGCGACGCCGATGTGGATCGCGTCGCGCGGGGCCCGAGCAACAGCTACGCAACTGTGACCCCCACGCGCCTCGCGTGACAAAGGACGGCCCGGCCCCGCCTCGGCACCGCCGGCACCCTCCTCCACCTCATCCTCTCTGCAAATACCCGGCCGGAGCCCTCGAAGCCCACTCTCGGACGGCCACCACCGCCAACCACCAATGTCCGAAATCGTGGGACAGCCGACTTGCGCGACACCACCGGGCAGACCACAATGGCCGCATGGTTGCTGCTCACCGCGTCGTCTTCGTCCTCTACGAGGGAATCCAGAGCCTTGATCTGACCGGGCCGTGGGAGGTCTTCGAGTCGGCTGTCACCCGGGGCGCCGGCTCGTACGAGCTGCTAGCTGCCTCGCTCGACGGGGGACCGGTCACGACTTCCAGCGGACTCTCGATTGGCGCCCACACCCGGCTCTCGGAGGTGACGGCGCTCGACACCCTGGTTGTGCCGGGCGGGTTCGGCACGCGTGCGGCGGTCGGTGACGCGCGGCTCATCGGCGAGATCGGCCGTCTCTCTATCGGCGCCCGGCGCACCGCAGCCGTCTGCTCGGGCTCGTTCCTGCTCGGCGCCGCCGGGCTGCTCGACGGCCGCAGGGCGGTCACCCACTGGGCCTACTGCGACGCTCTCGCCGGGGCCTTCCCGACGGCCGACGTCGACGCCGACCCGATTTACATCCGCGACGGCAACATCTTCACCTCGGCCGGGGTCACGGCCGGCATCGACCTGGCGCTGGCCCTCGTCGACGAGGACCACGGGCCCGAGCTCGCACTGGAGATCGCCCGCTGGCTCGTCGTCTACGCGCAGCGTCCCGGCGGGCAGTCGCAGTTCTCGGTTCAGCTCGCACACCGGGCGGCATCGTCGGATCCGTTCCGTGACCTCCAGAGCTGGATCGCCGAGAACCTGAGCGAGGACCTCTCGGTCCCGGCGCTCGCCGCCCGTGTCCATCTCTCCGAGCGGCAGCTCGCCCGCCGCTTCCGGGTCGAGCTCGGAGCCAGCCCCGCCGACTACGTCGAGCAGGCCCGGGTCGAGGCGGCCCGGAGCTGGCTCGAGTACGGCAGCCTCGGGCTGGAGGGCGTCGCCGGTCGGTGCGGGTTCGCCAGCGCCGAGGTCATGCGCCGCGCCTTTCAGCGCCGACTCGGCACGAGTCCGAGCGCCTACCGCGAGCGCTTTCACCGCGAACGCCTCGCCGGCGCGACTTCCTGATCCACGACCCTTCCGAATCAAGGAGATGACCCGATGCAGGTTGCGATCCCGATCTACGAGGGCTTCACGGCGCTCGACGCGATCGGTCCCTACGACGTCCTCCAGAACGTGCCCGGCACCGAGGTCGTGTTCTGCGCCTCCGAGGTCGGCGTCCACCGGACCGAGAATGGCCGGCTCGGTGTCCTCGCCGACGCCACGCTCGCCGACGTTCCCGAGCCCGACGTGGTCGTCGTGCCGGGTGGGCTCGGCAACCGCCGTTGGCTCGACGGCCCGAACGCCTACACCGACTGGCTCGCTTCGGTGCACGAGACCACGACCTGGACGACTTCGGTCTGCACGGGCTCGCTGATGCTCGCGGCTGCCGGCCTGCTCGATGGCGTCGATGCCGCGACCCACTGGGCCGCCCGCGAGACGCTCGCCGAGCTCGGCGCAAACCCGGTTGCCGAGCGCGTCGTCGAGCGGGGCAGGATCGTCACCGCGGCCGGCGTCTCATCGGGCATCGACATGGCGCTCCGTCTCGTCGAGCGGATGCACGGCGAGATCGCCGCCCAGGCGGTACAGCTCGCGATCGAGTACGACCCCGACCCGCCACACGACACCGGCTCGCTCGAGAAGGCGCCGGCGGAGATCGTCGCGGCGGTCCGCGCGGTGATGGAGACCCAGGACGCGGCGGTCGCTGAACGCCTCGGGATCGCCTAGCCGGGTGCCGCGACGTCTCCGGGGTCCCGCCTGGCGACGCCGCCGGGTGTGAGCGCGACGTCGGTCTCGATCCGGCGCGGCGCCGGCCGCGGCGTCGGGGCGCCGCCGACCGGCGGGATCGGCGCCGCGGCGTCGACGGGGTCGGAGCGGCGGATCAGGATCAGCGCCAGGACCAGACCGCAGAGGATCAGCGCCGCCGAGAGCTTCAAGCTGGTTCCGAGCGCGTCGACGAACGCCTCCCGCAGCGCCTGCTCGACTGCAGCCGACTTGCCTCCGGCGATCTTGTCGAGTGTCTTCGTCGCGCCCTCGGCGCCGGCGAGGACGCCGTCGAGGCTGCGGGCCTGATCCTCGCTGATCGTGATCCCGGTCTTCGCGACCTCGGTCACGGTCCGCTCGGCGTTGAGGCTGTTGAAGATCGCGCCGGTGACGGCGACGCCGAGCGTCGCGCCGAGCCCGCTCAGCGTCACCAGCATTCCCGAGGCGGCGCCCGCGTGCTCGCGACGGACGGCGTTCATCGCCGCCAGATTCATCGGCGTCAGCGCGAAGCCGACGCCGAAGCCCATCAGCGCCGTCGGCAGCCAGAGGTCGGAGTAGTCGGTCGTCACATCGAGTCCGGAGATCAGCCACACCGCCAGCGCCATCACGGCGAGGCCGGTGGCGATCGGGATCAGCACGCCGACCCTGCCCGCGACCTTGCCGCCGGCCGGCGACCCGATCACCATCAGGCCGGTCAGCGGCAGCAGCAGAAGGCCGACTTCGGCCGGCGAGTAGCCGAGGATCTCTTGGAAGTAGAGCGGCAGGAAGAACAGCAGCGCCCCGAAGGAGAAGTCGAGCACGAAGATCACGATCGTGGCGCCGGCGAAGTTGCGCCGGCGGAAGAAGCCGAAGTCGATGATCGGATTCGGGGACCGGCGCTCGACGATCACGAACGAGGCGGCGAGCACGACGGCGGCAACGAGCAGCCCGACGATCGCAACTGAGCCCCAGCCCCAGGCCGCGCCCTGGATCAGGGCCAGGGTCAGCGAGGTAAGGGCGGTGACAGAGAGGCCGACGCCGAGCAGGTCGACCTCGCGTGGGGCCTCGGGATCGCTCGACTCGGGCGCCCCCCGCCACGTCGTCACCGCGATCGCGACCGCGATCAGGAAGCAGACGATGAAGATCCAGCGCCAGTCGAGCGCCCCGGTGAGCACGCCGCCGATCAGCACCCCGATCCCGGATACGAGCTCGGTCGCGGCGCCCCACATGCCGATCGCGGTGCCGCGTTTCTCACCGGTGAAGACGTTGGTGAGGATCGACATCGACGCGGGCATGATCATCGCGCCGCCCGCACCTGCGAGGGCGATGCCGGCGATCAGCGCGACGATCCCAGGGGCGGCCGCTGCGACCAGGGAGCCGAGGCCGAAGAGGGCGGTGCCGAGCAGCATGAAGCGCTTGCGGCCGAAGATGTCCGCGAGCCGCCCGGCTGCGATCAGGAAGGCCGAGAACGGGATCATGAAAGCGGTCACGGCCCACTGCAGCTCGGCGATCGAGGTGCCGAAGTCGGCGTGGATCTGCGGCAGCGCGACGACGACGGCGGCCGTCGGCAGCTGCACGATCCCGGCTCCGGCGACGGTCGCGGTAAGGGTCAGCGGACGGCTCGCGGGTCGAGACACGACGCCGCCAGTCTATGCCGAGCCACAACCCGCAGGTGTGCCGTGCGATCTGGACTAGGCTGCCGTCTCCGTGAGCGAGCAGGCCGCACATCCTCAGCACCCGAAGCGGATCTTCAGCGGCATCCAGCCGACCGGGCGCAAGCACCTCGGCAACTACATCGGCGCGATCCGCCAGTACGTCGACGGTCAGGAGCGCGCCGCCACTCCCGACGCCGCGATCTACTGCATCGTCGACCTGCACGCGATCACGGTCGCCTACGACCCGGTCGAGCTGCGCGAGCGCGTCCACGACACGACCGCGATCCTGCTCGCCGCAGGCCTCGACCCCGAGCGCTGCATCCTCTTCCGTCAGGGCGACGTCCACGAGCACACCGAGCTCGCCTGGCTGCTCGGCGGCGTCACCGCCTGGGGCGACCTCAACCGCATGCACCAGTGGAAGGTCAAGCGTGAGCAGATCGAGCGCGGCCAGGGAGGGTTCGTATCCGCCGGGCTGTTCAGCTATCCGGTCCTGATGGCGGCCGACGTGCTCGCCTACCGGGCGACCGAAGTGCCGGTCGGCGACGACCAGCGACAGCACATCGAGCTGACGCGGGAGATCGCCCGCCGCTTCAACGAGCGCTTCGGGCCGGAGCTCGTGGTGCCGGAGCATCGAATTCCGGAGATCGGGGCGCGGATCATGGACCTGCAGGACCCGACCTCGAAGATGTCGACGACCGGCGGCTCCGAGCAGGGCACGGTGCTCGTCCTCGATGAGCCTGGCACGGTCACGAAGAAGATCAAGAGCGCGGTCACCGACTCCGGCCGCGAGGTCGTCCGCGGTGAGGGCAAGGAGGGGATCGAGAACCTGATCGACATCCTCGCCGTCGTCCGCGACTCCGATGCCGACGCGATCGAGGCTGAGTTCGAAGGCAAGGGCTACGGCGATTTCAAGGGGGCCGTCGCCGAGGCGGTCGTCGAGTACCTCGGGCCGGTCCGCGAGCGCTACGAGGAGATCCGCCCCGACGAGGCCGAGCTCGAGCGGATCCTCGCGCAGGGCGCCGGCCGCGCCCGCGAGATCGCGTCCGTCGTTCTGAGCGACGTCCGTGACGCGATGGGCGTCGCGGCGTCGCCCTCGCCGTAGCCGCCGAGCCCGGTTCGCAGGTAGCGGGTCATCACCTCGGCCCGCTCGAGCTCACCGAGCGCCTCGAGCTCGGTCCGGATCTCGGCGATCTCGTCGATCCCGGCAAGCTAGCCGACGGCAGGCCCCGGAAACTGCGTGGACATCAGGCGCGGTTCCCGCTCGCGCCGCGGTTGCCTCCGCGCCCCGCTCTACGCTTCCGGGGATGCGTTCAGCCGACCTCGAGCTCGACCTCGACGTCTTCGCCGGCCCGTTCGACCTGCTGCTCGCGGTCGTGCTCCGCGAGGAGATCAGCCTGCTCGAAGTCGAGCTCGGCGAGATCTGCGCCGCCTACGTCGCCCGGCTCGAGGAAACGGGCGAGCTCGATCTCGAGTCGGCGACCGAGTTCCTGGTCCTGATCGCGGCCCTGCTCGAGCTCAAGTCGCGGCTGATGCTGCCCGCCGCCGAGGAGGTCGAGATCGACCTCGGTCCCGAGGAGGCCGCCGAGGAGCTGCTCGCGCGGATGCTCGAGTACCGGCGCTACAAGGACGCGGGCGCCGATCTCGCCGCCCGCTTCGAGGCCGAGCGCGGCCACCTCTACCGCTCCGCGCCGCTGCCGCTCGAGCTGCGCCGCGTCTCGGTCGAGGTGGCGCGGCCGGTGTACGACCCCGATGCGCTCGGCGCCGCGCTCGGCAACCTGCTGCGGACGCCGCCGAAGGTGGACACCAGCCACATCCGCCCGACCGTCTCCCTGGAGCGGCGGCTCGAGGTCCTGCGCGACCTGCTCGGCCGGCGCTCGCGGATCGACTTCGACGATTCGTTCGGTTCCGAGGACCGCCTCACCCAGGCCGTGACGATCTTCGCCCTGCTGGAAATGCACAAGAAGGGCGAGGCCACCTGGCGCCAGAAGGAGACGTTCGGGCCGATCGAGATCGTCGCCGGCGAGGCCGCCGCGAGCGGCACGGCCGACGGCGCCGGCGGGGCTGAGCGGAGGGCGGCGCTGTGAGCTCGGCCGCCGATCTCGCCCGGACCGTAGAGGCGCTGCTCTTCCTCTCACCCGATCCGGTCCCGGTCGAGGAGTTGATCGAGGCCTGCGAGGTCGGCGAGGTCCAGGTCCGCAACGCGCTCGACGTGCTCGCCGAGGAGCTCGCTCCGGGACGGCGCGGCCTCGTCCTCAAGGAGGTCGGTGGCGGCTACACGCTGGCGACCGACCCGATCGCCGAGCTGCCGGCGCGGCGCCTGCTCTCGCGGCCGAAGACGCCGCCGCTGACCCAGGCACAGGCGGAGACGCTCGCGATCGTCGCCTATCTGCAGCCGGTCTCGCGCCCCGAGATAGCTCGCATCCGCGGCGTCAGCTCCGAGTCCGCGGTCACCTCGCTGAGCGAGCGCGGCCTGATCGAGGAAGCCGGGCGCTCGCGCTTCGGCGCGACGATCTACGCGACCACCGACCTCTTCCAGCGACTCTTCGGGATCTCCGGCCTCGATCAACTGCCCGACGTCGAGCGCTTCGACCCGACACCCGAGGACGCCGCCGAGCTGCGCGAGCGCCTGCTCAAGGCGGGCGAGCAACGCAGCGAGAGCTGAGCGTGGTCGGCCCCGTGCCGTCCGCTCCCTCGCTCCAGCTCGAGGTCCTCGCCGAGGGGCACGCGCTCTGCCGCCTCGAGCCCGACGCGCCGCTGCCCGGCTGGGCCGCCGGCGCTCGCATCGAGCCGGGAGCGATCGTCGCGATCGGCCGCACGGCGGAGGAGCTCGCGATCGTCGCTCCCGAGGCGCTGGTGCCCGCCGATCTGCCGCGCAGCGGCGGCCGCCGCGCCCTGCGAGTCTCGGGAACCCTCGATCACTCGCTGACCGGGGTGCTCGCCTCGATCGCCGCGCCGCTGGCAGAGGCCGGACTGCCGATCTTCGCGATCTCGACCTGGGACACCGACTACGTGCTCGTCGCCGACGAGGACCTCGATCGCGCCCTCCACGCCCTGACCGCAGCGGGCCACCGTGTCACCGGGGCGGGCGCCGACGAAGGGGGCCTGACGTGAGGCTCGTCAAGTACCTCGCGCACAGTGGCGTCGCCTCGCGCCGTGCCTCCGAGGTCCTGATCGCCGACGGCCGGGTCAGGGTCGGCGGCGAGGTCGTCACCGACCCGGCTCGCGACGTCGAGGCCTCGAGCGGGGTCGAGGTGGACGGCAAGCCGGTCTCCCCGGAGGGGCGCGAGGTGTGGATGCTGAACAAGCCGATGCACGTCGTCTCGACGGCCTCGGAGCCGGGCCGCCGGCGCGCGGTGGTCGACCTGGTCGACTCCCGGCGCCGCCTCTACCCGGTCGGCAGGCTCGACGCCGACTCGACCGGCCTGATCCTGATCGCCAACGACGGCGAGCTTGCCAACCGGCTCACGCATCCGCGCTTCGAGGTGCCGAAGACCTACGAGGTCGAGCTCCGCCGGCCGCCGACGGACGCGCAGCTGCGCCGTCTGCGCGAGGGCCCGGTGCTCGATGACGGGCCGACGCAGCCGGCGAAGGCCCGCCGCGCCGGCGAGCGCGCTATCGAGGTGACGATCACCGAAGGCCGCAACCGACAGGTGCGGCGGATGGTCAAGGCGGTCGGCAACGAGGTCGTCTCGCTGAGGCGGGTCGGGTTCGGCTCGCTTCGGCTCGGGGACCTGGGTCCGGGCGAGAGCCGGCAGCTGAGCAGGTCGGAGCTGCGGCGCCTCTGGAAGGATGCCGGGGCGATGGACGAGGCCGAGCAGCCGACAGAGCCGAGGGCGGGGCGGGGAAAGCGTGGCTGACGCCGAGCGCGTCTTCGCGGTGCGCGGCGCCGCCCAGGCTGACCGCAACGATCGCGAGTCGATCCTGGCGACGGCCGACGAGCTGATCCGGGAGCTGATGGCCCGCAACGATCTCGCGCCCGAGGCGATGATCAGCTGCATCCTCACCTGCACCGAGGACCTCGACGCCGAGTTCCCCGCGGTCGCCGCCCGCAGCGCCGGCCTCGACAACGTGCCCCTGCTCTGCACCCGCGAGATGGACGTTCCCGGCTCGATGGAGCGGGTGATCCGGGCCCTGGTCCACTACTACGCCGCCGCCGACCACACCCCGGCGCACACCTACCTGGGAGCGGCCAAGCAGTTGCGCTCGGACCTACACTCGGCCCAGTGACCTCGCAGATCCACTATTCCCGCAAGCTCGAGCAGCTGCCCCACTACGAGGGCGGCATGGACCTCGAGCGCGCCCGCAAGCTCTACGAGACGAGCGACGTGATCAAGCTCGCCTCGAACGAGTCGCCTTGGGGCCCGCACCCGGCAGTGCTCGAGGTGATCGCAAAGGCGGCCGCCGACGCAAACCGGTACCCGGACCAGTACGCGGCGCTGCTGCGGGAGCGGATCGCGGCTCACTACGACTTCGACCCGGCCGGGATCGCTGTCGCCAACGGTTCCTGCGAGTTCCTGCTCGCCGGCGCGCTCGCGCTCTGCGAGCCCGGTGCCGAGATCGTCTTCGCCTGGCCCGCGTTCTCGATGTACCCGCAGCTCGCTCCACTCAGCGGCGCGTCCGAGATCCGGGTGCCGCTCAACGATCGCTACGAACACGACCTCGACGCGATGCTGGCCGAGATCACCGTCGCGACCCAGATCGTGTTGCTCTGCAACCCGAACAATCCCACCGGCACGTACCTGCCCGCCGAGCGGATCGCCGCCTTCCTCGAGCAGGTGCCGACGCACGTGACCGTGATCCTCGACGAGGCCTACGTCGAGCTGCAGATCGTCGACGACCCGTTCGCGACGGTCGACCTGACCCGCCGCTTTCCGAACCTCGTGCTGCTGCGGACCTTCTCGAAGATCTACGGACTCGCCGGCATGCGCTGCGGCTACGCCCTCGGGTCGGCCCGCTTCCGGGCTGCCGTCGACGCCGTGCGCCAGCCGTTCAGCGTCAACCTCGTCGCTCAGGCCGCCGGGGCGGAGGCGATCCTCCACCAGGACGACGTCACCCGCCGCGTCGAGCGGACCGTGGCCGAGAGGCTCGACGTCGAGGAGCGCCTGCACGAGCTCGGCCTGCGGACGGCCAAGACCCAGACCAACTTCTCCTGGATCGACCTCGACGGCCGCGACGACGCGGAGATCGTCGAGGGCCTCGGCAGCCGCGGGGTCATCGTCCGTGGCGGGACGCCGCTCGGGGGGCCCGGTCACGTTCGCGTCACCTACGGCACTCCCGAGGAGAACCAGCGCTTCCTCGATGCGCTCGAGAGCCTGCTCTAGCGGGCCCGCGGGCAGCGGCTCTTGTCCCCGGCCCACGGCCGTGGTACAAACCCAGGCCCATGGAATTCGTGCCGAACCCGATCCAGACGGCCCCCGAGGCCTCCGTTCGGCATGCGTATTCCTGGTATTGGCGATTTAGCTAGGCGTCCGGCCTGGGCAGCACCTGCCCTGTCGACCTGCAGCTGAAGCGCTACCCGCCTCACCTCTGTCGTTGTGCCGGACGCCGGACCTCCGCAGGTCCGCGCACCCGCGCGCCTGCTCGATCCCTTACGAGTACAGAGAAAGGCAAGCCAAGAAAATGATGATCGTGATGAGACCCGAGGCGGACGAGGCGCAGATCGCCGCCGTGATCGAGCGGGTCGAGGCGGCGGGCTGTTCGGCCCACGTCTCGACCGGCGAGTTGCTCTGCGTGATCGGTGCGATCGGGGACCGCGAGCGAGTCGCCTCGCTCGGCCTCGAGGTGGCCCCGGGCGTCGACCGCGTGGTCCCGATCCTGAAGCCCTACAAGCTCAGCTCCGCGCAGTTCCGCGGCGGCCGACGATCGCGCTTCGAGATCGGCGGCGCCGAGGTCGGGGGCGACGCGGACCTGTGTTTGATCGCGGGCCCATGCACGGTCGAGACCCGCGAGCAGACGCTCGAGGTGGCGCGCTGCGTCGAGGACGCCGGCGCCGAGATGCTGCGGGGCGGGGCCTACAAGCCGAGGACGTCGCCCTACTCGTTCCAGGGACTCGGGCTCGAGGGCCTGAAGCTGCTGGCCGAGGCGAAGGAGGAGACCGGCCTGCCGATCGTCACCGAGCTGATGGACGTGCGTGACGTCGAGGCCGTCGCCGAGGTCGCGGACGTGATCCAGGTCGGCGCCCGCAACATGCAGAACTACAACCTGCTGACCGAGATCGGCCGGACCGGATGCGCCGTCCTGCTCAAGCGCGGGCTCGCAGCCTCCCTCGAGGAGCTGCTGATGGCGTCGGAGTACCTCCTCAAGGAGGGCAACGAGCGGGTGATGCTCTGCGAGCGCGGGATCCGCACTCACGAGAGCGCCTACCGGTTCACGCTCGACCTGCTCGCCGTCCCGGCCCTGAAGGAGATGACGCACCTGCCGGTCGTCGTCGATCCGAGTCACGCGGCCGGCCGGCGCGACTGGGTGCTGCCGATGTCGCTGGCCGCCGCGGCGGCCGGTGCCGATGGCATCATCGTCGAGGTGCACAACGAGCCCGGACAAGCGATCTGCGACGGACCTCAGGCTCTCCACACGGACGAGTTCGCTGCCTACACCGAGCAGCTGCGGGCGGTCAGCATGGCCGCGCGCGGAGAGGCGGCCGCGGCGCTCTGAGTTGAGGGTCGCGCCAATCGGATCATGAAGCTGGCCGTCCTCGGCGTCGGGCTGATCGGCGGGTCGATCGGCCTGGCTGCGCGCACCCGCCTCGACGCGGAAGTCGCCGGCTTCGACCCCTCCGGGGAGACGCTCGATGCCGCCCTCGAGGTGGGCGCGGTCGACATCCCGGCCTCGTCGATCGCGGACGCCGTGCGTGGGGCGGATGCCGTGTTCTGCGCAGCGCCGGTCAACTCCCTGCCGGGCCTCGTGATCGAGGCGCTCGCGGCGAGCGGCCCGGAGACCGTGGTCAGCGACGTCGGCTCGACCAAGTCGGGCCTGGTCGAGGCGGTCTCGACGGATCCGGCCGCGGCGCGGTTCATCGGCGGCCACCCTCTCGCGGGCGCCGAGACCGCCGGCGTCCGCAACTCGCGCGCCGACCTGTTCGACGGCGCGCGCTGGTTCCTGACGCCGACGAGCAGCTCCGAGGGCGTGCTGTTCGACCGGCTCCACAGCCTGCTCGCCGGCCTCGGCGCCCGGCCGCAGGCGATCGATCCGGTCGAGCACGACCACATGATGGCGACGGTCAGCCACCTCCCGCACGTGCTCTCGAACGCCCTCGTCACCCGTGCGGCGGCGACGCTCGAGGGTGGGGAGCGGCGGCCGGAGGTGGGGCGGAGCTTTCGCGACGCGACCCGCGTCGCCGGCGCCAACCCGGCGATCTGGTCCGAGATCTTTGCCGCCAACCACGCCGCGGTCGCCGATGAGGTCGACGCCGTGATCGAGCTCCTCCAGCAGGCTTCCCACCTGCTCCACGAGGGCGACGCGACGGCGCTGCACAGCTACCAGCAGAGCGCCGCCGCCGACCGACGCGCCCTCGAGGAGGACGTGCTCGAGGGGGGTCAGCTGTTCGAGCTGCGGCTCGCGGTCGAGAACCGGCCGGGCGTCGTCGCCGAGCTGGCGCTCGCGCTGGGCCGCGCCGGTGTCAACATCGAGGACATGAGCCTCGCCCCCTCCTCGGACCAGCGCACCGGAGCGATCTCGCTGTGGATCGCCGGGGGCGAAGAGGCGGTGCGGGCCGGGGCGATCATCTCCGAGCTCGGCCACGCCGTGACGACCGTCAGCGGGGGCTGACCCGTGGCGAGTCGCCGTTTCGATCCCGCGGGGCCGCTCGAGGGCCGCCTCCGGGCCGCCCCCGACAAGTCGATCTCGCACCGCGCGGCGTTGCTCGCCGCGATGAGCGAGGGGACTAGCCAGATCGGCGGCTACCTCGATGCGGCCGACACGCGCAGCACGCTCGCGGCGGTGGCGGCGCTCGGCGCGGAGGTCGCGACCGAGCCCGATCCGGCCGGCGGTCTCGCCGTGCGAATCGACGGAGTCGGCATCGCCGGGCCGCGATCCGGCGCCGATCTCGACGTCGGCAACGCCGGCACGCTGATCCGGCTGATCTCGGGCTGGCTCGCGGGCCGGCCGGGTGCCACCTTCTCGATCGACGGCGACGACTCGATCCGGCGCCGGCCGATGGGCCGCGTAGCCGAGCCCCTGCGGCGGATGGGGGCGACGATCGAGGCCGCCGACGGCGATCGGCCGCCGCTGCGGATCGAGGGCGCCGAACTTGCCGGCATCGACTACACGCTCCCCGTCGCCTCCGCCCAGGTCAAGTCCTGCCTTCTACTCGCCGGCCTGAGTGCATCCGGCACGACCGTCGTGCGCGAGCCGGAGATGACCCGCGACCACACCGAGCGGATGCTGAAGGCCGCAGGCGTGCCGCTGCGGAGCGAGCCGCGCACGGCGCTGCCGACGGCTCCCTCGCCGGCGATCGTCTCGGTCAGCCGCGTCGAGCGCATGCAGCTGCCGTCGATGCGCGTGCCCGGCGACCTCTCCTCGGCCGCCTTCCACCTGGTCGCGGCGGCGCTGGTCCCCGGCAGCCACGTGATCGTCGACGGGGTCGGATTGAACCCGACCCGGGTCGGCCTGCTCGGGATCATGAACCGGATGGGCGCCCGGATCGAGGTCGAGGAAACAGGGTTCGAGGCCGGAGAGCCGATCGGCCGCATCAGCGCCCGCGGCGGCAAGCTCAGCCCGACCCGCGTAGGCGGCGCCGAAGTCCCGCTCGCGATCGACGAGCTGCCGCTGGTGGCGCTGCTCGGATGCTTCGCCGACGGCGAGACGGTCGTCACCGGCGCCGAGGAGCTGCGTCACAAGGAGTCGGACCGGATCGCCACCGTCGTCGGCGGTCTCGCCGGGCTCGGCGCCTCGATCGACGCGCTCGCCGACGGCTTCGTCGTCAAGGGCTCGCGGAGCCTCGAGGGTGGCGTCATCGAGGCCGCCGGCGACCACCGGATCGCGATGCTCGGGGCCGTTGCCGGGCTTGCCTCGCGGTCCGGTGTCGAGGTCCGGGGGATGGAGGCCGCAGCGGTCAGCTACCCGGCGTTCGAGACGGACCTGG
The DNA here is from genome assembly GCA_963793415.1 of uncultured Solirubrobacterales bacterium. Classification (GTDB taxonomy): domain Bacteria; phylum Actinomycetota; class Thermoleophilia; order Solirubrobacterales; family 70-9; genus CAXMST01. Next base: position 1,824,158 of record CAWCAC010000002.1, read on the forward strand.
GCTCGCTACTGCCCCCGCGGCTACCCTGACGCCGCCATGGTGATCGCCATCGATGGTCCCGCCGGGGCCGGAAAGTCGACCGTAGCCAAGGCGCTCGCCGAGCGCCTTGGCTTCACGTACCTCGATTCAGGGGCCATGTACCGGTGCGTAGCGCTTGCGGCGCTGCGGGCCGGCGCCGACCCCGATTCGCCCGAGCAGGTCGAACCGATCGCCCGCGAGCTCGACCTGAGAATGTCGCCGGGACGGGTCGAGCTCGAAGGCGAGGACGTGAGCGAGGCGATCCGCGAGCCGGAGGTGACGGCGCTCGCGTCTCGCGTATCCGTCCATCCCGACGTGCGGACGGCGCTCGTCGATCGTCAGCGACAGCTGATTGCCGATGGCGGCTGGGTCGCCGAGGGCCGCGATATCGGCACCGTCGTCTCGCCCGAGGCGCCGCTCAAGGTCTTCCTGACCGCCTCGGAGGACGAGCGCGCCGCGCGCCGCGCTCTCCAGACCGGGCGCGAGGTCGCCGAGGTGCTCGCCGAGCAGCGCGACCGCGACGGCCGCGACCGCGAGCGCGAACACGGCGCCCTGCGCGCCGCCCCCGACGCGGTCGAGGTCGAGACCACCGGACTCGCTGTCGAGCAGGTGGTCGAGCGGATCGCGGCGCTTGCCGCCGAGCGGAGCCTCATATGAAGGTCGCCGTCGTCGGCTACCCCAACGCCGGCAAGAGCACCCTCGTCAATCGCCTCGCCGGCGGTCGCGAGGCGGTTACGCACGATCAGCCGGGGGCGACCCGCGACCGCAAGGAGATCCCAGCCGAGTGGAACGGCCGCAAGATCACGCTGATCGACACCGGCGGTGTCGACCTCGCCGCCGGCGACTCGATCTCGCGCTCGGTCCAGCAGCAGGCGCGCGAGGCGATCGCCGACGCCGACGTGATCCTGCACACCGTCGACGCCCGCGCCGGCCTCGGCCCCGGCGACGCCGAGGTGGCGACGCTGCTGCGCAGGTCAGGCAAGCCGGTGATCGTCGTCGCCAACAAGGTCGATGCGGCCAGCTCCGACTACCTGACCGCTGAGCTCTACGGGCTCGGGCTCGGCGAGCCGATGGCGGTCAGCTCGACGCACGGGCTCGGGACCGGCGACCTGCTCGACCGGATCGTCGAGATCGGGCCGCCCGCCTCCGAGGACGAGGCCGAGCCCGATCAGCCGCGCGTGGCGATCCTCGGCCGCCCGAACGTCGGCAAGTCCTCGTTGCTCAATGCCCTGCTCGGATCCGAGCGGACGATCGTCAGCGACATCGCCGGGACGACGCGCGACTCGATCGACACCGAGATCGAGGTCGACGGCCGCCGCGTCACCCTGATCGACACGGCCGGGATCCGCCGCCGGACCAAGGTCGCGGGGACGGTCGACTACTACGCGCAGCTGCGGGCGGAGCGGGCCGCCTCGCGGGCCGATGTCGCGATCCTCCTCTGCGACGCGTCCGAGGGTGTCACCTCCGAGGACCTGCGGATCGGCGAGCTGGCGATGAAGAGCGGCTGCGCGACCGTGGTCGGGCTCAACAAGTGGGACATCGTCGAGGTCGACCTCGACGACGCCAAGGCCCGGATCGAGCAGCGCCTGCGTCAGCGACCGCCGGTGATCACCTGCTCGACGATCAAGCACCGGAATCTGCAGAAGCTGCTGCCGAAGGCGCTCGACCTCGCCGACCGGCGCGCCTCTCGCCTGAAGACGTCCGACCTCAACCGCTTCCTCGGCGAGGCCGTCTCCCGCAACTCGCCGCCCTCGCGTCACGGCCGCCGCCTGCGCGCCTATTACATCGCTCAGGTCGGGGAGTCACCGCCGCGTTTTGCCGTCCAGGTCAACGACCGCAAGCTGATCAGCCGCGACTGGGCCTACTACCTCGAGAACGCGCTCCGCGACGAATACGGATTGCAGGGAGTCCCGCTCGTGATCGACTTCGTCCCCCGGCAACGGTCACGCGACTAGTGCACTGCCCGGTATAAACCGCGGGCGTGGCGGAACGGGGAAGGCTGAGCAGGATCGGGCGCCGGATCGCCGGGCGCGGCGCTGAAGCCGAGCCGGCGGAGCCAGTCGAGGAGCCGCTGCCGGGACTGCAGGCGGCAGCCGCAGGCTCGGACCCCGAGCCGGAGCCCGATCCCGCGGGCCCGTCGTCCGGCTACGAGCGCCCGTCCCTGGCCGGTCTCGACCTGCGGGAGAGTCGCCGTGAGCGGATCCGCCGCCGCCTCTCCAGCGTCGGCGGACGCGATCGTCCCGACCCTGACGCACCGACCCTTTTCGACCACGAGCCCGAGCAGGAGCGGTCCGCGAGGGTGGACGCCGGAGGGGGCGCGGCGAAGGAGGCGGGTGCAGGCCGGAAGGCCGCGGCGGCAGGGACGGCGATCGCCTCCGCCGGCCGCGCGACGGGCGCCGCTTTGCGTGACGTCGGCGACCGCGTCTCCGAGGCTTGGCAGCAGCTCGAGGTGACGACGCGGCGACGGATCGCGGCGGTCGCGATCCTCGTCGGCGCCGTCGCAGTGCTCGTTCTCGTGATTGCGCCATTGGCGCCGTGCTGGGCACCGGGCGGCGACCGCTGTCCGCCCTCCGACGACGCGATCGAGCTTGTCCGTGCCGACGCCGACGCCTACGTCCACATGAACCTCGACCCCGACACCGATCAAGCCGAGGTGGCGGGCCCCGTTACCGAGAAGCTCCCCGAGCTGACTACCCAGGCCGCGGGGCTGCTGGCCCTGGCGACGGACCGCGTGATCGACTATCGCCGCGACGTCGCGCCTTGGAGCGGCGGTGAGCTCGCGCTCTCGGTCGACGCCGGACTCAGCTCCGTCGATCGCGTGCTGTTGATCGAGGTCGCCAACACGGAAGGGGCCGAAGCCTTCGTTGACAGTTATCTGCGCGACGGCGTCACCGAGACCGACGTCGACGGGATCACCGTCAGGACCGACAGGGCGGGGACCTCGGCGGCGATCGCAGGGGGGTTCCTGATCCTCGGTCCCGAGGACGGGGTCAACGCGACCGTCGAGCGCGCCCGCGGAACCGCTGAGGGCGGCAGCCTCGCCGGCGACGAGGCCTACGATCGGGTCGAGGAGTCGCTGCCCGACGAGCGGATCGTCGATGCCTGGATCGCGCCGGCGCTCGCCGACACCCTGTTCTCCGGTCCGGGTGCGCAGTTCGGAACCTTCAACACGTTCGTCAACGCGGCCGCGACGGAGGGCGTCGGCGCCGCGGTCAGCTTCGACGAAGAGACGCTCGGCATCACGATCCGCAGCGCCCAGGACCCGGGGGCGCCTGCGACCGAGCGCGACTTCTTCGCCAACCTGCCGGACTTCGAGCCGACGCTCGCGGACGGGATCGGCGCCGACGCGCTCGCATACCTGGGGATCGGCAACCCGGCCGAGAGCGCCGAGGCCTTGATCGAGCGCGCGGCCGACACCGCACCGGACCTGTTCAGCGGGCTCGAGGACTTCAACCGGCGGCTCGGCAAGAAGGACGGGGTGGACCTGCAGGGAGAGCTGCTGCCGACGCTCGACGGTGAGACTGCGCTGACCGTCGAGCCGCAGCAGAAGCCGGGCGAGGGGCCGAAGCCAAGCGAGGTCCCCGGGGCGCTGGCGCCGGCGACGACGCCCTACCTGGCGATGCTGGCGACCGGGGTCGACGTCGACACTGCCTTGACGGACCTGGCGGAGTTGCAGGGACCGATCGCCGACGGCGTCGATCCCGACGCGGCCGGGCAGGCGCCCGTCTTCGAGACTTCCGAGATCGCCGGCGTCGAGGCCCACAGCCTGCAGATCAGCCCGGTCGTCGATCTCACCTACGCGGGCTGGGAGGATGAGCTCGTCGTCGGCACCAGTCCGCTCGCGGTCGAGCGGGCGCGCTCCGACGCCGACAGCCTCGCCGACCTCGGCGTCTACGAGGAGACGACCGAGCCGCTCCCGGACAAGCTCTCGATGCTCGTCTATCTGAATTCGCGCTCGCTGCTCGCACTCGGGGAGCGGCTGTTCCTCGGCGCCGATCCGACCTACGCCCGCCTCGCCCCCGACCTGAGAACGCTCGAGGCCATTGCGCTCGGCGTCAACAGCTCCAAGAGCGTGCTCGCGACGGACCTCCGCGTCGCCGTCGGCGAGCCGGTGGTCGCAGACACCGAGCCGGCGCCGATCGACGTCGGCCCGGGCTGAGCCGGCGGGACGGTCTCGACCGGGCTCGAAGGCGGGTAAGGTGCCCGTCTCACACAAGACGAAACAGACCTGCGCAGCAGCGGAAGCGAGGAAGAGAGACAACGATGGCAACGGGCGAGACGATCGAGCTTTCCGAGAACGAGCACCTCTTCACCTCGGAGTCGGTGTCCGAGGGGCACCCCGACAAGATGTGCGATCAGATCTCCGACGGGGTCCTGGACGCCGTCCTCCGCGACGACCCGACCGGTCGTGTCGCCTGCGAGACCCTCGTCAACACAGGCCTCGTCGTCGTCTCCGGTGAGATCTCGACCACCACCTACGTCGACATCCCCGGAATCGTCCGCGAGACGGTCAACGGGATCGGCTACGACAGCGGCGAGATGGGCTTCGATGGCTCGCACTGCGCCGTGATGGTTGCGATCGACGAACAGTCGCCCGACATCGCCCAGGGCGTCGACAAGGCTTACGAGACGCGCACCGATCCCTCCGATGAGGACGAGCTCGACGTCGCCGGAGCCGGCGACCAGGGAATGATGTTCGGCTACGCGACCAACGAGACCAAGGCGCTGATGCCGATGCCGATCCAGATCGCGCACACGCTCGCCGCCCGGATCGCTCGCGTCCGCAAGGACGGCGCCCTGCCCTACCTGCGTCCCGATGCCAAGACCCAGGTCACGATCCGCTACCAGGACGACCGTCCGATCGAGATCGTCAAGCTCCTGATCTCGACCCAGCATGCGCCTGAGGTCGACAGCGAGGGCATGATCAAGGGTGACCTGTGGGAGAACGTCGTTGTCCCGGTCCTCGACGACGAGTACAGCAGTCTCTACGACCACTCGTCGCTGAAGAACGAGTTCCTCGTCAATCCGACCGGCAAGTTCGTGATCGGCGGCCCCGTCGGCGACGCCGGGCTCACCGGCCGCAAGATCATCGTCGACACCTACGGCGGCGCCGCCCGCCACGGCGGCGGCGCCTTCAGTGGCAAGGACCCCTCGAAGGTCGATCGCTCGGCCGCCTACGCCGCCCGTTACGTGGCCAAGAACGTCGTCGCCGCCGGCCTCGCCGACCGCTGTGAGGTCCAGGTCGCCTACGCGATCGGCGTCGCCCACCCGGTCTCGATCATGGTCGAGAGCTTCGGGACCGGCAAGGTCTCGGACCACGCGCTGACGAAGGCCGTCCGCGAGGTCTTCGACCTGCGCCCCGGTGCCTTCCGCCGCTACCTCGACCTGCATCGGCCGATCTACCAGAAGACCGCCGCCTACGGCCACTTCGGCCGCGACGACCCGGACTTCACCTGGGAGCGCACCGACCGCGCCGACGAGCTCCGCGCCGCAGCCGGGCTCGAGACCTCGGCCGTCTAGCTCGGCCCAGGGCCTGGTCGGGCGGCTAGGCCGGCGGCGCCGGGCGGCGTTCCGTCGGCTCGCCGAGCCCGGCCTCTTCGGCGGGGTTCGTCGCCTGGTGGACCTTCTCGACGACGTCTTCGGGGTTGGCGACGCCGGCGAAGACGAAGTCGGTCGGGTCGTTGGAGGCGGTGTCGAAGTCGATGTCGCCGATCTGCAGCAGCCGCTGGATCAGCGACTGCGAGTAGTGAACGTCCTGGACGCGGGTCAGCCGCGACTCCTGCACCTCGCGGGAGACGATCCCGTGCTTGATGTGGAGCCGGCGGTTGGTGATCGTGTACCGGGTCGAGACGCGCCGCAAGAACCCGGCCACGGCGGTGACGCCGACGCCGACCAGCAGCACGGCCGTGATCAGGCCGGCGTTGACGCCGTCGCCGACCGTCTCGCCCCAGAGCCAGACGAGGGCGATCAGAACGCCGGTGACCGCGGCGCCCTTCAGATAGAAGTCGAGGATCGCCCGCCACGAGGGATGTCCCTCGAAGACGATCTGCTCTCCGGGCCCGAGGTTGAACGACACGGGGGAAACATATCGGCCCCTACCCATCCGGGGGCGGCCCTACCTTCGACGCTTCGATGCGGATCGCCAAGGTAGAGCCGATTACGACCGCCAGGGCCTTGGAGGGCCCGTTCGACTACCTGATCCCGGAGGGGATGGAGGCCGGCGTCGGGTCGCTGCTGATCGTCCCCTTCGCGCGGCGCAAGCTGCTCGGCGTCGTCACAGCGACGGCCGACCACTCGGACCTCTCACCGGAGCGCCTCGCGGAGCCGCTCGAGCTGCTCGAGTCGGGGACCACGGCGGAGCTGATCGAGCTCGGCGGCTGGATCGCCGACCGCTACGTCTCGCCGCGCTCACGTGGCATCGCGCTAGGCCTGCCGCCGGGCGCCGGGACCGGCAAGCGGCCCCGGACCTCGAAGGCGAGGACCGAGCGGCGCTCGCGGCTGACCGAGGCTGGCGAGCAGGCGCTCGGGGCGGAGGACGCGCGGCTCGGCCCCAAGCAGCGCGCGGTGCTCGCCGCGCTGACCGGCGGCGGTGAGCTCTCCGACCGGGAGCTGGCGGCGCTGACCGGCGCCGGAGCGCCGACTATCGCGCGGCTCGGCGAGCGCGGCCTGCTCGAGTCGCGCCGCGCCCCGGTCCACCGCCGGCCCGTGCTCGCGGCGGTCGGCGACGTCCGCGGCAGCATCGAGCTCTCGTCGGCGCAGCGCGACGCGGCGGACGCGGTGATCGCCGCGATCGACGGCGAGGGGCCGTCGGAGCTGCTCTTGCACGGGGTCACCGGGTCGGGCAAGACCGAGGTCTACCTGGAGGCGATCGAGGCGACGCTCGAGCGCGGCCGCACGGCGATCCTGCTCGTGCCCGAGATCGGCCTGACGCCGCAGACGATGGGTCGGGTCGCGGCCCGGCTCGGCGACCGCGTCGCGGTGATCCATTCGGGCCTATCGGAGGGAGAGCGGGGCGACGAATGGAGGCGCCTGCGCAGCGGCGAGGCCCGGGTCTGCGTCGGGCCGCGCTCGGCGATCTTCGCGCCGCTGCCGGCTCCCGGGCTGATCATCGTCGACGAGGAGCACGACAGTTCCTACAAGCAGGAGGGCGACCCGCGCTACGACGCGCGCGCCGTCGCCCGGCGCCGGGCCGAGATGGCGGGAGGCGTCTACCTCGCCGGCAGCGCGACGCCGCGGCCCGAGAGCTGGCAGGAGATGGCGCGGATCGAGCTGCCCGAGCGGGTCGACTCGCGGCCGATGCCGGAGGTGAAGCTGCTCGACATGCGCGAGGTGTCGCCGCGCGCGGGGCCGCTGCATCCCGAGGTGCGGGCGGCGCTCGGGGCCCTCGCACCGGACGAGAAGGCGATCGTGATGCTGAACCGGCGCGGCTTCGCGCCACACCTCTCCTGCTCCTCCTGCGGGGAGGCGATCGGGTGCCCGCACTGCGACGTCTCCCTGGTCATGCATCGCGGCAGCGGTCGCATGGTCTGCCACCACTGCAGCTACAGCGAGCCGATCCCGACCGAGTGCCCGTCGTGCGGATCCGTCGCCCTCGCCCGGGCCGGAGCCGGTACCGAACGGATCGAGGAGATCGTCGGCGAGCTCGTCGAGCCGCACCCGGTGATCCGGCTCGACGCCGACACGACGGCCCGCAAGGGCGCCCACGCGCAGCTGCTCGGCGAGTTCGGCGCCGCCCGGGGCGGCGTCCTGGTCGGCACCCAGATGGTTGCCAAGGGTCACGACTTCGCTGATGTCGTCCTCAGCGTCCTGCTCGACGCCGATTCGACCCTGCGCTATCCGGACTTCCGCGCCGAGGAGCGCACCTTCGCGCTCGTCTCGCAGCTCGCGGGCCGGAGCGGCCGCGGCGCCCGCGGCGGCCGCGTGCTCGTGCAGACCCTGGCGCCCGACGCCGACCCGATGCGCGCCGCAGCGGCGCACGACACTCCCGGCTTTCTCGCCGGCGAGCTCGGCCGTCGCCGCGAGTTCGGCTATCCGCCCTACTCGTCGCTGGTGGCGATCGAGCTCGCCGGCGCAAACGAGCGCGAGCTCGCCGGCGCGGCGGAGCTGGTCGCGGCGCGGATCGCGCCGCTGCTGCCCGACGGGGCCGAGCTGCTCGGGCCGGCCCCGCGATTCAGGCGTCGCGGCCGCTACCGCCGGCGGATGCTGATCAAGAGCGCCGATGCGGCGCCCGTCACGCTGGCGATCTCGAAGGCGCTCGAGCAGCTCACGGGCGCCCGCGAGCTGCGCTCGGTCGCGCTCGCGGTCGACGTCGACCCGCAGTGACCGCCCGCTGCCGACACTTAGACTTGCGCCGATGAGCGAACGCGAGCGCGAGACGCACGAGGCCGCGCCGAAGGCGGGGGTCGACCGTGATGAGGTCCCCGAGGCGATCGACCCGGCCGCCGACGAGGAGGCCGGCGTCGAGCGCAAGCTGACGCCCGAAGAGGAGGCGAGGCTCGAGGAGATCCGCGAGAAGCGCCGCGAGGCGCTCGCCCAGGTCCGCACCTTCGGCGACCCGGTCCTGAAGTCGCGCGCCTCCGAGGTGACCCAGTTCGGCACCTACCTGGACGAGGAGGCGGAGAGCATGTTCGAGCTGATGCACGACGCGCTCGGGATCGGGCTGGCGGCGACGCAGCTCGGCGTCATGCGCCGCATGCTCGTCTTCCAGGCCGGCCCCGACGCCGAGCCGAGGGCGATCGTCAACCCCGAGATCGAGTGGCTCTCCGACGATCTCGTAACCGCCGAGGAGGGCTGTCTGTCCCTGCCCGGGATCGCGGTCGACGTCGAGCGGCCCCTGCACGCGCGCGTCACGGCCAGGGGCACCGCCGGCGAGCGCGTCCTGCTCGAGGCGTCCGGTCTCGAGGCCCGCGTCCTCCAGCACGAGATCGACCATCTCGACGGCGTCCTGATCCTCGACCGGACGGCGCGGGAACAGCGGCGGGCGGCGATGCGGGCGCTTCGCAACGGCGAGACCTTCAGCCCGGAGATGCTCGAGCCCGACGCGCCGGCGGCATCCGAGGCCAACGGCGACGACCCCGAGCCGAGCGAGGACGGCGCCGGGGATGAGCGCCCGGGCTGAACCGGCGCCGATGCCGGTCGCAAACGCCTACCTGGGGACGTCGGAGTTCGCTGCGACCGTCCTCCGGATCCTCGCCGCTTCGCCTCATCGCCCGACCCTCGTGGTGACGCCGCCCGATCGGCCCGCCGGCCGCGGGCGCAAGCTCAGCGCCCCGCCCGTCGCCACCGTCGCCGGCGAGCTCGGTCTGCCGTTGCACCAGACCCGCAGCGTCAACGAGCCGGACTCGGTTGCGGCGGTCCGCGACGCCGGCGTCGACGTCGGCTGTGTCTGCGCCTTCGGCCAGTTGATCGGCGAGCCGCTGCTGACAGAGGTGCCGATGCTCAACGTCCATCCCTCGCTCCTGCCGCGCTGGCGTGGCGCCGCACCGCTCGAGCGAGCGATCATGGCCGGCGATGCGGAGACCGGTGTCGCCGTGATCCGGCTCACCGAGGGGCTCGACTCCGGGCCCGTCGCGCTCGTCGAGCGCGAGCAGATCCTGCCCGACGACACCTACGGCGACCTCGCGCCCCGGCTCGCCGAGCTCGGCGGCAGGATGCTCGTGCGGGCGCTCGACCTGCAGGAGGCGGGCGATCTCGAGTTCACCGAGCAGTCCAACGCGGGCGTCACCTACGCCGAGAAGATCGGCCCGGCCGACCGCCGTCTCGATCCGGCTCGTCCGGCGTCAGAGCTGGCCCGCAGCGTCCGGGCCCTGGACCCCCACATCGGCGCCTTCTTCGAGATCGGCGAGGGCGACCGGCTTGGCGTCCGCTCCGCGACTGCGATCGCCGAGGGCGGACTTGGTGAGGGCGATGATCGTCCCGGCCCCGAGCCGGGAGCGACTGCCGCAGCCGGCGGTCGGCTGCTCGTCCGCTGCGGCGAGGGGATCCTCTCGATCGACCGCCTGCAGCCCCCGGGCAAGCGGGCGATGGATGCGGCCGAGTGGCTGCGCGGCCATGCGCCGCCGGCGCGCGTCGGAGTGGCGGAGGCGGCTTGAGCGCCCCGACGCCGGCCCGCAAGGCCGCCTACGAGGTCCTGCGCCGGGTCTTCGAGCATGGGGCCTGGGCCGACCGCGCCTTCCGCTCGGCGGCCGAGCGTCACGGCATCTCGGGGCGCGAACGGGCCCAGGCGCAGCATCTCGCCTACGGGGCGGTGCAGCGGCGAGGGACGAGCGACTGGCTGATCGCCGAGCTCACCTCGCGCCCGGTCGAGCGAATCGAGGCGCCGCTGCTCGCCGCTCTGCGACTGGGGATGTTCGAGCTGCTGTTCGCCGGCGGCGCCGCCGACCATGCGACCGTCGATCAGGCGGTCGAGCTCGCCAAGGGCGGTCGCGACGGTGGCCGCCGGCACCGCGGCGCCGGACTCGTCAACGCGGTCATGCGACGGGCCGCCCGCGAGGGCTCCGGCATGGTCGCTGCGCTCGATGCGACGAAGCCGGAGGGCGCAGCGATCGTCAACTCGGTCCCGCTCTGGATCGCCGAGCTCTGGTTCGAGGAGCGCGGGGCGGAGCAGGCGGGCCGGTTGATGGCTGCTGCGAACGAGCCACCGCGGCGGGTCTACCGGGTCGTCGCCGGGCGCAGCGCGCCGGCCGGCGTCGAGCCGCTCGCAGACGCTCCCGCCGGTGTCGCCCTGGTCTCACATGGCGACGCGTCGTGGGAGGCGATCGAGGCGGCGGTCGCGGCCGGCGAGCTCGTGCCGCAGTCGCCCGGATCGGCCCTGGCCGCCGCCGCGCTCGCGGTCGCGCCCGGGGACCGGGTTCTCGACCTCTGCGCCGCTCCCGGGATCAAGACGACGCAGCTCGCCGAGGCCGCCGGACCCGAGGGCGGCGTCGTTGCGGTCGAGCGCGATCCGGGCCGGGCCAGGGAGCTGGTCGAGTTCTGCGAGCGGGCCGGCAGCGTCAACGTCGAGGTCGTCGAGGGGGACGGGGCCGTGGCCGACCTCGGGTCGGGCTACGATCGCGTCCTCGTGGACGCACCATGCACAGGGCTGGGCACACTCGCCTCACGGCCGGACGCGCGCTGGCAGCGCACGGCGGCCGACATCCCGGAGCTCGCCGGCCTGCAGCAGCGGCTGCTCGAGGCCGGGCTCGGAGCGCTGCGGCCCGGGGGCCGTGCGGTCTACTCGGTCTGCACGATCTCGCGCCGGGAGTCGGAGGGTGTGCTCGGGCAGGTGCTCGCCGGCCGCGAGGACATCGATGCCGTCGATCTGACACCGCTGGCGCCCGCCTCCGCCGATCCGGCCTGCGCGGGCGCCCTGCAGCTGCTGCCCGGCAGCGACGCCGGCGAGGGGTTCTTCGTCGCGGCGCTCGAGAGGCGCGGATGAGCGCCGAGAGCGAAGCGGTGCTCGAGCGGCCGACCTGCCCCGGTTGCGGCGAGCCCTGGCTGCGCCCGACGCAGCTTCCGGGGCGCTTCCGCTGCGTCAACTGCATGCAGCGCTACGAGCTCGTCTCCCAGTGCCCGGGCTGCGGCGTCCACCAGACGATCGCGCGGATGAAGACCGACAGCGACCTCCGCTGTCAGACCTGCGGCGAGTCGATGCTGAGGCTCGTGTGAGCGCCGTCGATCGCAGCCCTCTGACCGGTCCGGGGGCGCGGATCGCGCCCTCGATCCTGTCCGCCGACTTCTCGAAGCTCGGCTCCCAGGTGGCGGAGGTGATCGACGCCGGCGCCCGCGTGATCCACGTCGACGTCATGGACGGCCGCTTCGTCCCTCCGATCACGATCGGGCCGCTGATCGTCTCGGCGATCGCCGACCAGGTCCACGACGCGGGCGGCGTCCTCGACTGCCACCTGATGATCGCCGACCCGGACCGCCAGATCGCGGACTTCGCCTCCGCCGGCGCCGACTCGATCACCTTCCACGCCGAGGCGACGCCGCACACGCACCGGCTGCTCGGCGCCGTCCGCGACGCCGGCTGCCTAGCCGGTCTCGCCCTCAACCCGGGCACCCCGGCCGTGATCGACGAGGACGTGGCGGAGCTCGCCGACATCCTGCTCTGCATGACCGTCAACCCGGGCTGGGGCGGGCAGAAGTTCATCGCCGCCTCGCCCGCGAAGGTGGCAGCCCTGCGGGCGCTCTCCGACGGCCCGCGGATCGAGGTCGACGGCGGCATCGACGCGACGACAGCGCCGCTCGTCGCCGAGCGCGGCGCCGACCTGTTCGTCGCGGGCTCGGCAATCTTCGCCAAGGACGACCCGGCCGCCGCCTATCAAGCGATAGCCGAAGCCGCCGGCGCCATCTAAGAGACTGAGCTGCGGCAGAGGCCGCTGATCAAGAAAGAGTCTGCCCCGCCATAGCACCGCTATGCGGGGCAGGCGATGACGCCGAGCACCGGTCTCTGACGCAGCTCAGCGGAGGGCGGCGGTGTTGAGGACGCCAACGGCCTCCTGCCACCAGGAGCGGTCCTGGGGGGTGGTCGTGGCCCGGTCGGCGCGCTCGACACACCAGCGAGCGAGGGCGCGGCGGCCGCCGAGCGCAATCACGTCGGGCCCGGTGATGGCGAAGCGGCCGTCCATCAGGGCGACGATCGCCGCGGCGCGGTCGCTGCGGGTCCTCAGCACCCGCGCGACCTTGACGCCGTCGATGCTCCGGGGGTTGCCGGTATCGCCGTCCTCGTCGGTGCGGGGCCGGACCCTGAAGATCTGGGGCGAGCCCCGCATGCCGAGCTCCGAGAGCGGCTTTTCCCCGAGCGGCCCCTCCTTCCAGCGCCGGGTCAGGTCGCCGACCTGCGCCCGCGCCTCGCGCCGGATCAGGAAGTGGAGCTCGTCGCCGGCCTCGATCACGGTCGACCCCCGCGGCGGCAGGGCTTCGCCGGATCTGACGATCAGGTTGACGAGCGCGTCGCGCGGCAGCCCGAGCTCCTTGACCTGACGGCCGACGGCGGCGTCGTCGACGGCAACCCTGTAGGCGAAGGTGTCGCCTCCGAGCTCCTGAATGATCCCGGTCTCGACCAGGGACTGCGGCAGGGCGGGCTCGTTCGTGGTCAGGCCGAGCCGCTCGGCGAGGGGCTCGAAGGTCGTGCCCTGGATCAGCGTTGAGAGAACGACGACGAAGAAGATGATGTCGAAGGCGTCGTCGCCGATCTCAACCCCCGCGATCACGGGGAATGTCGCGAGCCAGATCGGCACGGCCCCCCGCATTCCGGCCCAGCTCAGCATCATCCGCTCCTGTACTCGCAGCGGCGCGAACGCCGTCGAGATCAAGGTGGCGAGCGGGCGCGCGATCAACATCACGACAAGCGCGAGACCGATCCCCTGCAGGGCGACGTCGCCGAGCTCGCTCGGCACGACCAACAGGCCGAGCAAGAAGAAGAGCGAGATCTGCGCGACCCAGCTCAGGCCCTGGTGGAAGGCGGTGATCGTGCGGCGTGCAGGGAGAATTCCGGTGCCGAGCACGAGTCCTGTGAGGTAGACGGCGAGGAAGCCGGAGCCGTGCGCGACTTCGGCGACTCCGTAGGAGAGCCCAACCGTCGCCATCGAGGCGACCGGGTAGAGCCCCGGCGTCGGATAGTCGAGCTCGCGGAAGGCGATCCGGGAGAGCAGCCCGACGCCGACCCCGATTGCGACCCCGATCGCGAGCTCGAAGACGAACTCGGTTCCCATGTCGAGCAGTCCGTAGCCGGGTTCCTCGATCCAGGCGATGAAGCCCGTCACGAGTAGCAGCGCGATCGGATCGTTCATGCCGGATTCGCCCTCGAGCGAGCGGGCCAGCCGCTTGCGCAGGGTCGATCCGCGCAGGACCGCGAAGATCGCGGCGCTGTCGGTGGCGGCGACGGCTGCGCCGATGATCAGGCCCTCGAGCAGGTCGAGGTCGAAGATCAGCATCGCGCCGACGCCGGCGACGAGCGACGTCAGCAGGGTCCCGATCGTCGCCAGCGAGACGGCCGTGCCGAGTACCGGCCTGATCTCCTTCCAGCCCGCCGCCAGGCCGCCCTCGAAGAGGATCAGCACGAGTCCGATCGTGCCCAGCGTCCGGGTCAGCTCGACATCGTCGAAGTCGACGTTGCCGAAGCCCTCCTCACCGATCAGCATCCCGAGGCCGAGGAACAGGATCAGACCGGGCACCCGGACCCGGTCCGCGACCATCGCCGCCGCGATTCCGGCGCCGAGCAGCGTCGCGCCGACGAGGATCAGCTCAGCGTCCGACATATCTCAGCGGGCGGGAGATCGGGCTGGACGGCGGGCGTTAGAAGCCGGCGGAGTTGTTGGGCAGGCGACCGGGGAGGCTCGAGGGGTCGTGGTCGTGCACCGGCTGCGGTCCGCTGAGCTCGGTCCCGGCGGGACCGAGGGCGGGCGGGAGTGCGACTTTGGCGACGGTCCAGATGCCGTCGCTCTCGCTGAGGATGAAGCTGTGGGTCTCCCGATCGGGGTGCTCCGCGGTCAAACGGTCCCGCATCTGCTCTGCTTCCGAGCGTTCCATAGGCGAAGGATAGGGCGTCCGGCGGGCGTCTGGCAAAGTCCTACTCACGCCGCCGGCGAGGAGTAGAATCCTGGCTGACTGACCAGTCAATCGGTCTCGCGTACACCCACCCCGGGCGGCCCGGCCCGGATTCCAGCCGGAGGACGGCTTGACGGACCCGAGGCAATCGAAACAGGCGAGCATCACGGCGGACAGCGACCGCACGTACATGCGCCGGGCGCTGGAGCTGGCCGAGCGCGGCCGCGGGCGCGTCAGCCCGAACCCGCTGGTCGGCGCGGTGATCGTCCGCGACGGCGACGTGATCGGCGAGGGCTGGCACGACCGGCTCGGCGGCCTGCACGCGGAGGCGGCGGCCCTGGAGGACGTCCGCGGGCGCGGCGGCGATGCCGCGGGGGCGACGATGTACGTGACGCTCGAGCCCTGTGCGCATCAGGGTCGGCAGCCGCCGTGCGCCGATGCGATCGTCGCCGCCCGTCTGGCGCGGGTCGTGATCGGCAGCGACGATCCGAGCGAGAAGGCGAGCGGTCGCGGCCCGGGCACCCTTCGCGACGAGGGGATCGAAGTCGACTTCATCGACGGCGCCGAGGCGCACGAGGCGCGGCTGCTGATCCAGGCCTTCCGCAAGCACGCCCGCTGCGCGCGTCCGCTCGTCACCTTCAAGTCGGCCGTCACGCTCGACGGCCGCACCGCGAGCGCCTCGGGCGTCTCGAAGTGGATATCCGGCGACAGCAGCCGCGAGAGCGTGCATCGCTGGCGCGCCTCGATGGACGCCGTCGCCGTCGGGATCGGGACCGCTCTCGCCGACGACCCGACCCTGACGGCACGCGGCGTCGGTGCCGAGCGCCAGCCGACGCGGGTCGTCTTCGACGGCTCGGCCCGGCTCCCGCTCGAGGGCCGGCTCGTGCGGACCGCGACCGAGGCGCCGGTGATCGTGATTGCGGGTAGCGAGGCGCCGGCGATGGCGATCGACCACCTGACCAACGCCGGCGTCGAGGTGATCGTCTGCCCCGGCCGGGGCCCGCGCCGCGTCGAGGCCGCGCTCGACGAGCTCGGCAGGCGCGAGATCACGAGCCTGCTGCTCGAGGGCGGGGCGACGCTCGCGGGGTCGTTCCTGGACGCCGGGGCGATCGACGAGCTGAGGATCTTCATCGCCCCGAAGCTGCTCGGCGGCGAGGGCTCGCGGCCGCTCGCCGCCGGTCGCGGCGCTCCCGATCTCGAGCACGCCGAGCGAGCCCTCTCGATGGATTGGGAGGCCTCCGGCGACGACCTGCTGGTGCGCGCGAGGCTGCGAGAGTGGTGAGGCCGATGACCGCGACCCTGGAGATGAGATGTTCACGGGCCTGGTAGCCGATCTCGGCCGCGTCGAGGTGATCGAGGCCGGGCCCGAAGGAGCCCGGCTGCGGATCGCGACGGAGCTCGCGTCCGGCCTTCACGAGGGCGACTCGGTCGCCGTCAACGGCGTCTGCCTGACCGTGACAGAGCCCGGCCGCGACTCGTTCTCGGCCGATGTCATGAACCAGACCCTGACCGTGACCGCGCTGGGCGACCTCGAGGCCGGCGCGCCGGTCAACCTCGAGCCGGCGCTGCGGGCCGGCGACCCGCTGGGCGGCCACATGGTCCAGGGACACGTCGACGGCGTCGCTACCGTCGCCTCGGTCGCGGCGGACGGCTTCGCCCGGCGCGTCCAGGTGGCGCTCGGCGACGAGCTGCTGCGCTACGTGGTCGAGCACGGCTCGATCGCGCTGGACGGCGTTTCGCTCACGGTCGCGGGCCTCGACGCCGCCGGCGCCGAGGTCTCGCTGATTCCCGAGACACTCGAGCGAACCACGTTCGGAGCGGCCCCCGACGAGCTCGAGGGCCGCCGCATCAACGTCGAGATCGACGTCATCGCCCGCTACGCGGAGCGACTCCTGCAACCCTTCAACACGATCGAAAGGAACCCACCGAATGCCTGACGACAAGACCGCTGCCGGTCGATCCACCGGCACAAAGACAGACTCACCCTTCTCGACTATCGAGGAGGCGATCGAGGAGATCCGCCGCGGCCGCATGGTCGTCGTCTGTGACGGCGAGGACCGCGAGAACGAGGGCGACCTCGTGATGGCGGCGCAGTTCGCGACGCCGGAGGCGGTCAACTTCATGGCCAAGAACGGGCGCGGGCTGATCTGCCTTGCGCTCACCTCCAATCGCTGCGAGGAGCTCGGCCTGAACCTGATGACGGCAAAGAACGAGGCGCCGCTGCAGACGGCTTTCACGATCACGATCGAGGCCGCCGAGGGCGTCACGACCGGGATCTCCGCGCACGACCGCGCCCGCACGATCCAGGTCGCGATCGATCCGCACTCGGGCCCAGCCGACCTCGTCCAGCCCGGCCACATCTTCCCGCTCAAGGCGAAGACCGGCGGCGTTCTCGAGCGCACCGGTCACACCGAGGCGAGCATCGACCTGGCCCGGCTCGCAGGCCTGATCCCGGCCGGCGTGATCTGCGAGATCATGAACGAGGACGGGACCATGGCCCGCGTCCCCGATCTCGCCGCCTACTGCGCCGAGCACGACCTGCTGATGGTCACGGTCGCCGACCTGATCTCCTACCGGCGCCGCACCGAGAAGCTCGTCGAGCGGATCGTGGCGACGAAGCTGCCGACCGCGCTCGGCGACTTCACCGCCGTCGGCTACCGCTCGCTCGTCGACGACAAGCACCACGTCGCGATGGTCAAGGGCGACGTTGCCGGCCACGAGGACATCCTCGTCCGGGTCCACAGCGAGTGCCTGACCGGCGACGTCTTCCACAGCCTGCGCTGCGACTGCGGCGACCAGCTCGAGGCGGCGATGTCGCAGATCGAGATGGAGGGTCGCGGCGTCCTGCTCTACCTCTCGCAGGAGGGACGCGGGATCGGGCTGCTCAACAAGCTCAAGGCCTACAAGCTGCAGGAGGAGGGCCTCGACACGGTCGACGCCAACCTCAAGCTCGGCCTGCCCGCCGACCTGCGCGACTACGGGATCGGCGCCCAGATCCTCAAGGACCTCGGGCTCAGCTCGATCCGGATCCTGACCAACAACCCGAAGAAGATCATCGGGATGGAGGGGTACGGGCTGTCGGTCAGCGAGCAGGTCCCGATCCAGGCGCCGACCAACGTCCACAACGAGGCCTACATGAAGACCAAGCGCGAGAAGATGGGTCACATGCTGCACCACCAGGCGCTGCCGCTGGACGAGGAGATGCTCCACTCCGAGCAGGAACGCGACGCCGCCGGCGACGACGGCCGGCCGGCCGAGTCCTGATGGCGGGCGGCGCAAGCGAGCACGAGTTCTCCGACGACGAGCGCACGGCGCTCGGCGGCGAGCGCTGGGCGGTCTGCGCGGCGACCTTCTACCGCGACCTCGCCGACCGGCTGATCGCCGGTGCCCACGAGGGCTTCGCGGAGGCCGGGGTGGAGGCGGGCTCGATCGACGTCTACGAGGTCCCCGGCGCCTTCGAGCTGCCGCTCGCCGCGAAGCTGTGCGCCGAGTCCGGGCGCTACGCCGGCGTCGCCTGCGTCGGTGTCGTCATTCGTGGCGAGACCGACCACTTCGACTTCGTCTGCGGCGAGGCGGCCCGGGGCATCCAGGACGTCTCGCTCGACACCGGCATCGCCGCCGCCTTCGGAGTGATCACCTGCGACACGAGAGAGCAAGCGGAGGCCCGTGCCGGAGGCGGCAAACGAGACCAAGGCCGCAACGCCGCCATCGCGGTAGCGAGGATGCGCGTCATGTCCAAGCAGCTGGGCGCCTAGGGCTGAGCCTCGATTTCCGCCGGACGGTCGCGGCGCATCCCGGCGCCCGCCTCCGGCGGCCAGAGGCGGCCGTTCGGGCGGCGCCGCCGACCAAGGGTCGGCGGCGCCGCCAGACGGCCGCATCTGGCCGCGGGCGTCGCCAGGTTCGAAGCATGCGCCGGAGGTCGCGGTCCGCGCCACGAGCTTCCAGCGGGGTTCTCCGCATGCGCTACCATGCCGCGTCTCATGGCGAAGGTATGTCACAGCTGCGGCAAGAAGCCGGCGGTCGGAAACTCGCGAAGCCACTCGATGGTCGCGACTCGGCGCCGCTTCAACCCGAACCTCCAGAAGGTGCGGATCCTCGAGGACGGAAGCCCTCGGCGCACCTACGTCTGCACCCGCTGCCTAAAGGCCAACAAGGTCGTAAAGGCGTAGTCCGGCGGGCCAGGAGCGCCGATTGCGGCGTCCCCGCTCGCTCACGTGGCTCCGCCACTATCGCTCGCGGCTCCTTGCACTCGGCGCTCCTGACCTCGCCGGGCGGACTGCGGGCTAGCCGGTCGCGCCGCTATTTTGCGGCGCCGTGCCCGCGGATCCCTCTGTCCAGCGCTTCCGGCGCGTCGTCGAAGCTGCCTACGGCAAGCTCGAGTCCCGGCGCCAGGAAGTCAATGACCTGAACGTCTTCCCGGTTGCCGACGGCGACACGGGCGACAACATGGCGCTGACGATGCGGTCGGTCCTTGCCGAGCTCGACCGGATCGAGGCCGAGGGCGGCGAGTCGCCGGACCGCAACGACATCGTCCACGCGGTCGCCCGGGCGGCGCTGATGGGCGCCCGCGGCAACTCCGGCGTGATTCTCAGTCAGATCGTGCGGGGGGCCGCGGAGGAGCTCGCGACCCGTCCCGGCGAGCTGATCGACCCGACCCTGGTCGCGGCCGCCTTCGCGCGCGCCGCCGACGCTGCCTACGAGTCGGTCCGCGATCCGGCCGAGGGGACGATGCTGACCGTGGTCAGGGCGATGGCTCACGCGGCCACGACCCATCTCGCCCGGCTCGAGGACGACAAGCGCCGGCTCACCGAGGACGTGACCGGTGAGCGCCAGGACCTGATCCTGGCCGAGGTCGTCGAAGTGATGATCGCCGCCGGCAACGAGGCGGTCGCCAAGACGACCGATCAGCTCGACGTGCTCGCCGAGGCCGGGGTCGTCGACGCCGGAGCCCACGGGCTCGTGCTGATTCTCGCCGGGGCTCTGGCCGGGCTGCGCGGGGGCGACGACGGCGTCGAAGTCGCCGAGCAGGCCCCGGCGCGGATGTCGGTCCCTCACCACACCGACAGCCGCTTTCGCTTCTGCGTCAACTTCATCGTCACCGGCTCCGATCTCGACGGGCAGGCGATGGTCCCGCGACTCGAGGAGCTCGGCGACTCAGTCCTCGTCGTCGGCGACAGCCAGACGCTCAAGGTCCACGTCCACACCGACGATCCGCCTGCCGCAAGGGCCGTATTCGAGGACCTCGGCTCGGTCAGCAACGTCGACGAGGCCGACATGAGGGCCCAGATCGAGGCGCGCGAGAAGCGGCTTGCGACCGGGGGCAACAGCACCGGGGTGCTCGCGGTCGTCTCCGGCGCCGGGCCTGCGGATGCTCTACCGGGAGCTCGGCGCCGATGTCGTCGACGGGGGTCCGACGATGAACCCCTCGACCGACGAGCTGCTCGCCGGCATCCATTCGGTTCCGGCCGAGACTGTGATCGTGCTGCCCAACTCGCCCAACGTGGTGATGGCGGCCGAGCGCGCCGCCGAGCTCAGCGATCGTGTCGCCGTCGTCCTCGACTGCACCGCTCAGCAGGCGGGCCTGGTCGCGATGATCGAATTCAACCCGCTGGCCGAGATCGACGAGAACGCCGAGCGTCTCTCGGAGGCCGTCGCCGAGATCCGCGTCGGAGGGGTCGCGCCGGCTGCCAAGGACGACGTCGGCGGCCGCTTCGTCCGCGGCGACGCAGTCGGCATCGTCGGCGGCGAGGTGATCGCCTGGGGCGGAGCCGGATCGACGCTGCAGGAGACGATCGGCGCCCTCGCTCCGGAGGCCGAGATCGTGACGATCATCGAAGGCGAGGGCGCGCCGATCTCGCTCGACGAGGTCACCGCGATGGCCCCGGATGGGCTCGAGGTCGAGGCGCACGCCGGCGGTCAGCCCGCCTACTGGTGGCTGCTCGCCGTCCAGTAGCGGACCGGTTCCGCTCTGTATACCCGGGTGGGGTATAGTGAGGCCATGCCCGAACGCGGATACACGATCGAGAAGGACCAACTGTTGACTCGCCTTGCGCGGGTCAGAGGACAGGTCGACGGCGTCACGCGGATGGTCGAGGAGGATCGTTACTGCATCGACGTGATCACCCAGATCAACGCGATCCAGGCGGCGCTCGACAAGATCTCGCTCGGCCTGCTCGACGGCCACGCCCGTCACTGCCTGCTCGGCGAGGGCGAGGGCCCCGCGGAGCCTGACGCCCAGGTCGACGAGTTGATGGGCGCCGTCGGGCGCCTGATGCGCCGTTAGAGCGGCCCCCGGGGCGCGCTCACCAGCCGAGGCTGCCGGGCGAGCCCTTGAAGGGGCCGCAGATCTCGGCCGTGACCCAGCCGCCGTAGAACTGTCCCGGCTGCGGCGCCACGCGCTCGTCGCCGAGCCGGCACTCGACCAGGGCCGGGTAGAAGGCGACCCAGTCGCGGATCGCGGCGAAGGCGGCCGTCGGCGTCCGGTAGGCCCAGGCTGCGCGCTCGGCCACGTGCCCGCCGGCGACGACGTCGTAGTAGGACGCGCTCCCCTTCCACTCGCAGAAGGTCTGACCGCTCCCCGGCACCAACGCATCGTGGTCGACGTCCCCGTCGGGCAGATAGACGACCGGCGGCCCCGCTGTCTCGCAGACCTTGACGGCGCGATCGCTGCGGGCGATCTCCTCGCCTCCGAAGACGACCGTGACGAGCCGCGGCTCGGGCCGGATCGCGGGCGGCCGCGGGTAGTCCCAGACCGACTCGCGGGGGAGGCCGTTCGTCGCGGTCCCCTCCGCGGGCTCCGGCACCGGCCTGTTCATCCCGATCGCCATCAGTCGTCGATCTCGACGATCGCCTCGACCTCGACCGCCATGTCGAACGGCAGCTCCGAGGCGCCGATCGCCGACCGCGCGTGGCGACCGGCGTCGCCCCAGATCTCGATGATCAGGTCGCTGAAGCCGTTTATCACCGGTGGGGTCAGGGTGAAGCCCGGTGCGCAGTTGACTAGTCCGAGCGCCTTGACCCAACGGCGCACGCGGTCGAGCTCGCCGAGCTCCTGCTTCAGCGACGAGATCAGGGCCAGGCCGGTGAGCCGGGCGGCGCGGGCGGCCTGCTCGAGGTTTACGTTCTCGCCGACCTTGCCGGCGACGAGCACCTCGGCGCCGTTGGTCGGGCCGTGGCCTGAGATGTAGGCGAGGTTGCCGCTGACCGTGACGAGGTCGAAGGAGAACTCGATGCCGGGCGGCGGCGCGAACGGCTGCGGCAGTTCGATGCCGAGTTCGGCGATGCGGTCCTCGATGCGGCCCATCGACCGAGCCTAGAACACCGGCGGCGCCCGCAATCGGCGGGCCGGTTCCAACGGAGGGCTCGCGTAGCCTGACCCGATGGACCCCGAGCCCCCGCGCGCGATCGGATCCGGCGCCGCGCAGACACGCGAGGAGCTGCTCGGCATCCCGCTTCGCTGCGCGCGCCGGCCGGCCGTGCTCGAGGCGCCTCTGACGTCGCTGAAGGGCGTCGGCGCCAAGCTCGCCGAGGCGGCCGAGCGCGTCGGGCTGGAGACGATCGGCGATCTGATCGAGCACGTGCCGCACTCCTACAGAGAGCGTTCCGAGGCGACCGAGATCGCCCAGCTCAAGCTCGGCCAGCAGGCGACGATCGTCGCCGAGGTCCGGACCCAGGGCAGGCTGCGCCCGACCCGGCGCCGCAACCTACGGATCGTCGAGGCGACCGTCGCCGACGGCTCGGGACCGGTCAAGGCGACCTGGTTCAACCAGGGCTGGCTCGCCGAGCGGCTCGTCCCCGGGGCCCGCCTGCTGCTCAACGGCCGCCTCGACCGCCACGGCTTCCGTGTCGAGAACTACGAGGTCCTCGGTAACGGCGCCGCCGCCCTCGAGGCCGGAGAGCGGCCGAGCCCGCTGCACGGCGACGGCGTGGTTCCGTCCGGCGTCCACACGACCGGGATGGTGCCCGCCCATGCAGCCGCCGAGGGCCTGCGCCCGCAGAAGCTGAGGGAGTGGGCGTGGCTGGCGCTGGCTCGGGCCGGCGACGTCCCCGAGCCGCTCCCGGCAGCGATCCGCAATGCGCACGCGCTCGCCGGCGCCGCCGACGCCCGGATCGCCGCCCACTTTCCCAGCGACGCTGCGGAGCTCGACACGGCCCGCATGCGGCTCGCCTACGAGGAGCTCTTCCTGCATCAGGCGGCGCTCGCGCTGCGCCGCGGCGAGCGCGACGAGGGCCGGGCCGCGGTGCCGCTCGACGAGCCGGGCGCGCTCGTCGGCGATTGGCTGCGCTCGCTCCCGTTCGAGCCGACCGCGGACCAGATGCGGGCCTTCGCCGAGGTCGACGCCGACCTCGCCGCCGAGCGGCCGATGCAGCGGCTGCTGATGGGCGAGGTCGGCTCCGGCAAGACGGTGATCGCCCTCTACGCGATGCTGCGCGCGCTCGAGGCGGGCCAACAGGCGGCGCTGATGGCGCCGACGGAGACGCTCGCGAACCAGCATTTCGCCACGCTCGAGCGGCTGCTCGGCGGGATGCCGCTGCCGGCGGCGCTGCTGACCGGCTCGACCTCGGCCGCGAATCGGCGGCGCACGCTTGCGGTCCTCGAAACGGGCGAGCTCGGGCTGATCGTCGGCACCCACGCGTTGATCGAGCCCGACGTCCGCTTCGCCCGGCTGGCCGTCGCCGTCGTCGACGAGCAGCACCGCTTCGGAGTCCGCCAGCGGCGGGCCCTCGACGACAAGGGCCCGGGCATGGCGGCGCCGCACGCGCTGCACATGACGGCGACGCCGATCCCGCGGACACTCTCGCTGACCGCCTACGGGGATCTCGACACGACGACGCTGCGCGAGCTTCCCGCGGGCCGGCGTCCGGTCAAGACCTGGGTCGTCGGCGAGGAGCGCCGCGCCGGCGCCTACGGCTTCATCCGCGAGCGTGTAGCCGAGGGGCGCCAGGTCTACGTCGTCTGTGCGCTCGTCTCCGAGTCGGAGGCGGCGCAGGCGAAGGCCGCCGTCGCCGAGGCCGAGCGGCTCGCGGCCGAGGAGCTCGAGGGGCTGCGCGTCGCGGTCATGCACGGGCAGATGCCGTCGCCGGCGAAGGCGGAGACGATGGCGCGCTTCGGGGCGGGGGAGATCGACGTGCTCGTGGCGACGAGCGTGATCGAGGTCGGGATCGACGTCGCCAACGCCTCGGTGATGGTGATCGAGGACGCCGACCGCTACGGGCTCAGCCAGCTGCACCAGCTGCGCGGGCGGATCGGCCGCGGCGAGCACGAGTCCTTCTGCATCCTGTTCGGCGATCCCGAGACCGAGCGTGCGCAGGCGCGGCTCGCCGCGATCAAGGCCGAGCGCGACGGCTTCCGGCTCTCCGAGATCGACCTGACCCTGCGCGGCGAGGGCGAGGTGCTCGGCACCCGGCAATCGGGCCTGCCCCGGTTCCGGGTCGCGAGCCTGCCCGAGGACGGCGCCCTGCTGGCCGAGGCGCGCGCCGACCTGCTGGCGCTGATCGAGCGCCACGGCTCGCTCGAAGCTCCGGCGATGGGACCACTGACCGATGTCGTCCGCGAGCGCTTCGGCGACGAGCGGGCCGAGCCGATCGCCGCCTGATGGCAGCCCCCGGCCCGAAACTGAGGATCGTCGGCGGCGAGCTCGGCGGTCGCAGACTGCGCTCGCCCGGTGGCGACGTGCGCCCGAGTGCCGAGCGCACCCGCGAGGCAATCTTCTCGATCCTCGGCCCGCTTTCGGGCTCGGTCCTCGACCTCTACTGCGGCAGCGGCGCCCTCGGACTTGAAGCGCTGAGCCGCGGCGCCGATCATGCGACCTTCGTCGATCGCGACGTCACGACGATCCGCGACAACGCCGAGGCGCTCGGCGTCAACGACCGCGCGACGCTGCTCAGGGCCGAGCTCCCGCGCGGCCTCGCGGCCGGCGGGCCGCTCTCAGGCGAGCGGTTCGACCTCGTCTTCTGCGATCCGCCCTATAGACTCGCCGACCGCCTTGGCCCGCAACTCGACAAGCTGCTGCCCGGACTGCTCACGCGGTCGGGAATCCTGATCGTGGAGAGTTCCGCGACAGAGCCGATCGAGCTCTCGCTGCCGCTCCGCAGCGAGCGCCGCTATGGCGCTGCGCACGTCGGCTTCTACGACGCCCCCGCCGGCGCCGACGGGGGGAGGACTGATGCCCGACGGACCCCGCACCGCGATCTGCCCCGGCAGCTACGACCCGGTCACCAACGGCCACCTCGACATCATCGGCCGTGCCGCGCGCGTCTTCGACCGGGTGATCGTCGGCGTCGTCAACCAGCCGCTGCGCAAGAACAAGACGCTGTTCACACCCGAGGAGCGCAAGGCCTTCATCGAGGGCGCGACCGCGGAGGCCGGCAACATCGAGGTCGAGATCTTCTCGACGCTGCTCGTCGACTTCGCCCGCGACAACAAGGCCCGCGCAATCGTCAAGGGTCTGCGCGCGATCTCCGACTTCGAGTACGAGTTCGAGATGAACCAGCTCAACCGCAAGCTGGCCCCGGACATCGAGAGCGTCTACGTAATGGCCTCGCCGGAGTACTCGTTCCTCTCCTCGACCGGCGTCAAGGAGCTCGCGACCTTCGGGGGCGACGTCTCCGACCTCGTCCCGGCGCCGGTGGCCGAGCAGCTCGCCGACCGGATCCAGAGGCGATGATGCGCGCGGTGGACCCCCGATTCACATCATCCGGACTGGGCAGGAGCTTGCAGGGCGGCGACGAAACAGCCCCCACAAGAGGGAATTGCCTGCTGACCCCTAATCTTTACGCGCAGCCATGGACGTACTAGTACTGATCGACAAGCTCGACGACCTGATCCACAACGCCCGGCCGGTGCCGCTCACCGACCAGGTCCGTGTGGATCGCGAGGAGATCTACGACCTCCTCGACCAGATGCGGGCGACGATCCCCGAGGAGATCAAGCAGGCACGCTGGATCGTCAAGGAGCGTCAGGAGATGCTCGCCGAGGCGAAGCGCGAGGCTGAGCGCATCGTCAAGGAGGCCCGCGACCAACAGGCACGCCTGATCTCCGAGGAAGAGGTCTACAAGCAGGCCGAGCGTGGCGCCGAGGAGATCCTCGAGGACGCCCGCGACACCGAACGGCAGATCCGCCTCGGAGCCGAGGACTACGCCGACGAGATCCTTTCGACCCTCGAGGTCAACCTGCAGAAGTTCCTCGCCGCCGTACAGCGCGGCCGCGACCGCCTAGCCGGCCGCGACGACCTCGAAGTCGAAGAGGTAGTCGAGTAACTCCCGGGATCGGCTCGTCCGATCCCCGGCGATACGGATAGCGTCGTCCTTCCCTGACGGAAGGAGAGGCGTCTATGCCGAACGACGAGAGCGGGCGCTGGTTCAGCGATGACGAGCTGGGCGAGATGTCGCGGCCGACGATGGACCGGGCGATCGAGGCGATCGAGCGCGGCGACGCGGAGACTGCCAAGCGGCTCTGCGAGGAGATGAAGTACGAGGGCCAGTTCATGCACGACATGCTTGTCGACGGAATCGCGGGCCTGATCTCCTACGTCAAGGACAAGCTCGGCGACGACGGCGTCGAGGAGGCCTGGGAGTTCTCGCTCGAGCGCGGCTGGAAGCCGACGGTCGAGGCGATCGACCGCGCCGACCGGCGCTTCATCGCCCAGGCCCTCGCCGCGACCTGGCGCGCCCACTCGACAAGTGGCGTCGGCCCCAAGCCCGGCGCCTTCGAGATCAGCGAGGACGAGGAGAAGCTGACCTTCACGATGAACCCGTGCGGGTCGGGCCAGCGGCTCGTGCGGCTCGGCCGCTACGGGGAGGGTGGCTACGGGAGGACCGACGGCGCCCACTCGTGGAGCTACGGCCGCGAGGGTTTCCCGCTCTACTGCACCCACTGCGCGTTCATGAACGAGACGCTGCCGATCCGCTGGATCGGCTACCCCGTCTACCCGTCCCATCCGCCGACCGACTTCGAGACCGATCCCTGCGTCTGGCACTGGTACAAGGACCCGGCCGACATCCCCGACGAGCACTTCAGCCGCCACGGCCTCGAGCGGCCGGCGGTAGCGGCCGACGGGGGCGACGGGGGCTCGGATGGCTGACCCGCCGGGCAGCGGCGCGGCGGCTCCTGATGCGGGCGCGGTGGCGGCAATGCTGCGTGGCGCCGGGATCGAGCCCGGCCTGCTGCGTCTGAGCCGGATCCCCGGCGGTGCCTCGCGCGAGGTCTACCTCGTCGACGAGGGAGGCGACGGGCCGGGGCGCCGATGGGTCCTGCGCTGCGACCCGCCCGGCGCCTCCTCGTTCGCGCCGCTCGCGGTCGAGTACGAGCTGCTCGAGGCTGCCCGGCAGGCGGCCGTCCCCGCGCCCGCGCCGCTCGCCTTCGCCGCCGCGGCCGACGGCGCCCTCGGCGGGCGCGACGGCTACCTGATGGAGCACGTGCCCGGCGACTCGGTGCCGCCGAGGCTCCTACGCAAGCCCGAGTACGGAGCAGCCCGGAGGGCGCTCGCCGCCCAGCTCGGCGCCGCTCTCGCAAAGGTCCACTCGATCGATCCCGCGCACGATCGACGGGCTCACCGTCCCCGAGGGCGACCCGGCGCTCGCTGCCTGCACGCTCTGGGAGGAGGAGATCGACCGGATCGGCCAGCCGCTGCCGGGCGTCGAGGCGGGCCTGCGCTGGCTGCGGCTCAATGCCCCCGAGCCGGCGTCGGCCCCGGCGCTGATCCACGGCGACTTCCGGCTCGGCAACTTCATCGTCGACGACTCGGGGCTCGCCGCTGTGATCGACTGGGAGCTCGCCCATGGCGGCGACCCCGCCGAGGACATCGGCTGGCTCATGATCCGCTCCTGGCGCTTCGGCAACGACGAGCTGCCGGTCGCCGGGATCGGCCTGCTCGAGCCCTTCCTCGACGCCTACCATGAGGCGCGGCGGCGCCCGGCCCTCGCCCGAGCGGCTGTTCTGGTGGGAGGCGATGGGCAACGTCAAGTGGGCCGTGATCTGTGCCCGCCAGGCGCTCGACCACCTCGACGGCAGTCGGCCCAGCCACGAGCTCGCCTCGCTCGGCCGCCGCATCTGCGAGCCGGAGTGGGACCTGCTCGATCAGCTCGCGGGCCGGATCGGAGCAGCAGCCTGATGCAGGACTTCCCGAAGCCGGAGGAGCTGCTCGACGCGGTAGCCGCCTACCTGTTCGCCGAGCTCCGTCCCCAGGTGTCGAAGGAGGAGCGCTTCCGCGTCCTCGTCGCCGCCAACGTCTGCGCCGTCGTCGCCCGCGAGATCCGCGCCGGCACCGGGCCGGATCTCGCCGACGTCGCCGACTTCAGGCGCGCGACCGGCGTCGAGGCCTCGGCCACCGACCGCCGAGGAGGCACCGGCCGAAGCCCGCGAAGCCGCCGCCGAGCTATCCGCCCTGATCCGCGAAGGCCGCCTCGACGACAGCCTCGGCGAAGCGATCGCCCGATCCTCCGCGACGTAGCCGCCCGCAAGCTCGAGATCGCCCGCCCGGGCTACGCAGAGCGCGAACGTCCCTCAACTGCCCCCAGGGATAGGTCTCAGGGACGTTCGGCGTGCTCGAGCAGGGAGCGATGCCACCGCGCACGCCCCAGCCGCCGGCCGCCTTCAGCCCTTCCAGCCGCCCCGGTCCCTCAGCGCCCTGGTCAGCGACATCGTGTTGAGGGAGGCGCCGCCGTCGACTCCGATCGCCTCGCCGGTGATGTAGCCGGCGATGTCGGTACAGAGGAAGACGGCGAGCGCTGCGACCTCCTCAGGGTCCGGCGAGGCGCTCCATCGGCAGCAGCTCGTTCGAGCGCGTCGAGGATCTCCTCGGGCATCTGCCGCACCTTCTCGGTCGCGACCATGCCCGGCAGGACGGCGTTGGCGGTGATCCCGCGGCGCACGTTCTCGGCCGCGATCGTCTTCGTCATCCCGACCAGGCCGGCCTTGGAGGCGGTGTAGGCGACCTGACCCGGGAGCCCGTCGCGGGCGGCGCCGCTCGAGATCACGACGATCCGGCCCCAGCGTCGCTCCCGCATCCCCGCCAGGCAGGCCTGGATCACGCGGAAGGCGCCGGTCAGGTTGACGTCGATGTCGCGCTGCCACTGCTCGGCGCTCATCCGGTCGGCGGCGGCGATCGTGTCGGTGATCGCCGCGTTGGAGACGCAGATGTCGATCTCGGAGAGGTCGGGAAGCTCGTCGGTCGCGAGGTCGAGGGTGATGTCGCAGCCGGGTTCCTTGTCGAGCGTCACGACCTCGATGCCGGCGCCGCGCAGCCGCACCGCGATCGCGGCGCCGATCCCGCGGGCCGCGCCGGTGACGAGCGCGCGGCGGCGCCGGTCGGGGGCGGGCTGTGCCGGGGACTCGCTCACAGGCCGGTCTCGTGCCGGCCCGCGCGGCCGGCGTCGGTCTTGTCGTAGAAGCGGTTCAGAAGCCGCATCGTCTCATCCGGGTCGGGCGAGGTATAGGCGTTCCATGCCTCGTGCCGCAGTTGCTGGTCGAGCTGCTGCCCGATCACATCGAGGATCGTCCCCTTCGCCGAGCGCACCGCTCGCTGGCTGTTGCGGAGGATCTGCCGCGCGATCAGCTCCGCCTCGGCCTCCAGATCGTCGTCGGGGACGACCTTCGAGACCAGGTTGCAGGCAAGCGCCCGCTGCGCGTCGATCGGCTCCGCCGTGAGCAGCATCTGCATCGCGACCCCGACGCCGCAGGTGTTGACGAGCCGGACGATGCCGCCGTCGCCGTGGTGGTACCCGCGCCGCGCCTCGAACGAGCCGAACATCGCGCTCTCACCGGCGACTCGGATGTCGCAGGCGAGCGCCGTCTCGAGCCCGCCGGCCAAGGCCCAGCCGTTGACGGCGGCGATCACAGGCTTCGGGATCCGGTGCAGGCCGCGGGTCAGCCCGCCGAGACCGAGCTCGACGATCTCGCGGATCCGCTCAGGTGAGGCGTCTTCGATGATCGGCGGGATGTACGTCTTCAGGTCGGCGCCGGCGCAGAACGCCTCGCCGGCCCCGGTCAGGATCGCGACGTCGACCGCGTCGTCGTCGCGGAAGTCCTCCCAGATCTCGCACAGCGCCTCGTGTGTCTCCGGGTCGATCGCGTTGCGGGCCTCGGGCCGGTTGATCGTCACCCGGGCGATCCGCTCGTCCTTGGCGTAGAGGACCTTCTCGCTCGGGGACTCGGTCAGCGGCACTGGCTTCTCCTCTTCTCAGTCGTAGACGGCAGCGATCACGGCGAGATCGCCCTGCTGCCAGCTGAGCCGGCCGCCGCTCCACTCGAGCAGGTCGTCGAGCGTGTCGGGATGGTCGTGCTCGGGATCGAGCGGCGAGTGCTGATCCGCCGGCCTCCCGTCGCGGACGACGTCGCCGATCACCAGCGCCCTTGACTGCTCGCGGACCCGCCGGAACAGGTCCTGCTTGCCGGCCGTGTCGAGGTGGTGGACGCTGAGCACCGAGACGATCAGGTCCCAGGGGCCGTCGGGGAGCGGATCCTCCATCCGCGCCAGCCGCACCTCGATCCCGGAGCGCCGCGCGTGGAAGACCATCTCCGGGCTCGAGTCCAGGCCCGTGACCTGCGCATCCGGATAGACCGCGAGCAGCGCCCGCGAGGTCTCGCCGGTGCCGACTCCGAGCTCGAGCACGCGCACGGGGGCGAACGGGATCGCCTCGATCGTCGCCGCCTGCAGTTCGTCGAAGTGGGGGACCAGGGACCGCGCCCGGTCGAGATAGGTCTCCGGGTCCCAGTGGAATTGCGCTGCCATTACCCTCGGAGACTATGGAAGAAGGGCTCCTCGATCTCGACCTGCTCGGTCTGCTCAGCGGACAGGCGCACACATACCGGCGCCGGCTCACCCCGGCCGACCCGATCGTCGGCGGCGAGCCCTTCCCGATCGAGGGTGGCTCGGTGCCGGCCCGGATCGACGTCTCGAAGACGACCGGCGGCTACGCGCTGCGCCTCACCGCGGATGTCACGATCGAAGGCCCATGCGCACGGTGCCTCGAGCCGGCCCGGCTCGAGATCCCGATCGAGGCGCGCGAGGTCGAGCAGTCCGGCTCCGACGACTCCGAGCTCTCGAGCCCCTACGTGGACGAGGGAATCCTCAATGCCGGCGCCTGGCTGCACGATGCGATCAGGCTGGCGCTGCCGGACAAGGTCTTGTGCAGGCCGGACTGCGCCGGCATCTGCCCCGAGTGCGGCATCAACCTGAACGAAGTCGGGCCCGAGGGCCACAGCCACGAGCCCGCCCCGGACCCCCGTTTCGCGAAGCTGCGCGAGCTCCAGAGCGAGGACTGAACGGGCCCCTGGAGCCTCGCTGCGCTCGGGCCGGACGGCCCACGCAGAGCTTCATCAAGCCAAAAAAGAGCCGACCCGGGTCCTTTCGGGGGAAGTGGACCCGGGTCGGCGGTAAATGAGGGGGCTGGAGCCGCTGGGGGGAAGGCGCCAACCCCTCTCGCCGACGAAGCTAACAGGATCCACACACGCTGTCCACGGTTGTCCTGGACGTGTGATCGAGATCACGGGATCGCGATCCAGCGAGCCCCCCGCCACGCGGCACCGGGCGCCCGCTAGCATGCCCGCTCCAATGGCCGTACCGAAGAAACGCCAATCGAGCGCCCGCCGCGATCGCCGGCGCAGTCACGACGCCGTCCCGGCCGCGCGCCTCAACGAGTGCCCGCAGTGCCACAGCCCGAGGCTTCCCCATCGCGTCTGCCCGACGTGCGGGACCTACGCCGGCCGCGAGGTCATCAACCTCGACGAGCCGACGCTCGAAGGCCCGGCCGCCGGGAACGAGTAAGTGTCTGCGCAGACTCCCGCGCCTGGCGCGGGGGGACGCGCCGGCGACCCCGTCGTCGCCTTCGATGCGCTTGGCGCCGAGGGTGGGGCTGACGTAGTCGTCGAGGGGATCGGGCGCGCCGCTGCCGACGGCATCGCCGTCCGTGTTTTCGGGCGGCCCGGTGAGCTGACCGCGCTCGGCGCGCTCAACGGCGTCGAGGTGGTCGAAGCGGGTTCGCTGATCCCGAACGAGGCGGAGCCCGTCGCAGCGGTCCGCTCGACGCCCGACGCATCGATCGTGCTCGCCGCCGCCGACGTCGCCGAGGGCCGCTCGCAGGCGCTCGCCAGCCCCGGCTCGACCGGAGCGACGATGGCCGCTGCCCTGTTCGCGCTGAAGCGGATCAAGGGCGTCCAGCGCCCTGCCCTCGCTGTGCAGCTGCCGGCGCCCGGGCTCGAGCGCCCGGTACTGATGCTCGACGTCGGCGCCAACGCCGACGCCAGGCCCTCACATCTGGTCCAGTTCGCCTCGCTCGGCTCAGCCTTCGCCGCCGCGGTACTCGGGGTCGAGCGCCCGCAAGTCGCCCTGCTCTCGGTCGGCTCCGAGCCGAAGAAGGGCTCGATGATGGTCGTCGAGGCACACGAGGCGCTGGCTGCGGGCGAGGGGATCGACTTCATCGGCAACGTCGAGGGCGGCGACCTGCTGACGGGGGCCGCCGACGTCGTCGTCACGGACGGCTTTACCGGCAACGTCACCCTGAAGACGATCGAGGGGACGGCCAAGGCCGTCGGCGGCGCCGTCCGGGCCGCGGCTCGGAGCGGCGCCCGCGCTGCGGCCGGGGGTCTGCTGATGCGCGGCGCGCTCGGCGATCTGCGCGCCAGCCTCGATCCGGACCGGACCGGCGGCGCGATCCTGCTCGGCCTGCGCGGCGTCGCCGTGGTCGGGCACGGCTCGGCCGGCCCCGAGGGGATCGCCAACCAGATCCGGCTCGCGGCCGAGGCCGCACGGGTCGATGCCCCGGCTCGCACCGCGGAGCTGCTCGAGCGGGCCGGCTCGGGCCGGGCGGCCCTGCGCGAGCGCGCGGCGGCGGATATGGACCCGGTGGCCGAGTCGTGATAAACCGTCCGCTGTCATGAGCACCGGAGCGGTGAGCGACCGCGATCAGATCTTCGACAAGGTCCGCAGCCATCTCGCTGCTGAACTCGAGCTCGATCCTGCCGAGATCCAGGACGGGGTCCGCTTCCGCGAGGATCTCGACGCCGACTCGCTCGATCTCTACGAGCTGGTCATGGAGCTCGAGGACACCTACGGTGTCGGCATGAGCGAGGAGGAGGCGGCGAAGATCGAGACGGTGGGGCAGGCGGTCGACTTCGTCTTCGAGAGGCTCCCGGCGGGGACCTGAGGCTTGCCCGGCGCCGACGAAGGCGATCACCCCTCCGAGGGCCGCAGCGCCGCAACGCAGCTTCGGGATCTGGTCGCAGCGCTGCCCGACGAGCGGCGTGCTCAGGCGGTCACCCACAGCTCCTGGACGGGCCGCCGCGTCGACTCTTGGGGCCGCGCCGCCTTTCTCGGCGACTCGGTGCTCGGCCTCGTCGTCGCCGAGGAGCTCTTCCGCCGCTACCCGCGCTCGGACATCGGGCGGCTGACGAAGATCCACGGCCAGGCCGTCTCCGGGCGCGCCTGCGCCGAGGTCGCGATCTCCCTCGACGTGCCCGAGATGCTGCGGCAGCGACGTGCCGGCGCGCCCGAGGGCGGCATCTCCGTCGAGGAACTGCTGAGCAGCGAGCGGGCGATGGCCTCGATCGTCGAGGCGCTGATCGGGGCGGTCTACCTCGAGCTCGGACTCGATCGGCTGGGGCCGGCGGTGCTGGCCGCGTTCGAGCCCGAGATCGCGCTCGCCAGCGAGACGATGCTCGACTTCAAGTCCGCTTTGCAGGAGCTTCTCGCGCGTCGTGGCGAGCTCGTAACCTACGCCGTCGCCGGCGAGGAGGGGCCTCCTCACGACCGCCGCTTCGTCGTCGAAGCGGTCGTCTCGGGGGCCGTCCTCGGCAGCGGCGCGGGCGCCAGCAAGAAGGCGGCCGAGCAGGCCGCGGCGGCCGATGCGCTGGCGGCGCTCAAGGCCTGAGCGGCGCCGCGACCGGCTCGAAACCGTCACGTCCGACCGATAGTCGAATCTTGGGCCCTCACACGGGGCGGAGATGCATCTCAAATCGATAACCCTCAAGGGATTCAAATCATTTCCCGAGCGCACGAAGCTGGACTTCTCTCCCGGCGTCAGTGTGATCGTCGGGCCGAACGGCTGCGGTAAGTCGAACATCACCGATGCGGTGCTGTGGGCGCTCGGCGAGCAGAGCCCGCTCGCGGTCCGCGGCCAGTCGATGCAGGACGTGATCTTCGCCGGCGGCCGCGAGCGCTCGGCCCGGAGCGCCGCCGAGGTCGAGGTCGTGATCGACAACTCGGACGGCGCCGCCGGCTCCGAGTTCTCCGAGATCTCGGTCCAGCGCAAGCTCGGCCGCGACGGGGAGGGCGGCTACCGCCTCAACGGCGCCGCCTGCCGCCTCGCCGACATCACCGACGCGCTCTCCGACGCCAGCCTCGGGCGCGAGATGCACTCGGTGATCGGGCAGGGCAAGGTCGAGGCGATCGTGCTCTCGAAGCCGCGCGATCGGCGCATGCTGATCGAGGAGGCGGCCGGGCTGGGCAAGCACCGCAAGCGCCGTCGCCGCGCCCAGCTCAAGCTCGAGCGGACCCGCTCCAACCTCGACCGCTCGCTCGATGTCGAACGCGAGGCGCGCTCGCGCCTGCGGCCGCTGCGTCGGCAGGCGAACGCCGCCGAGACCCACGCCAGGCTCGAGCAGCAGACGATGGAGCTGCAGCTGCGATTGCTCTGCGATCGGCTCGCGATGGGCAGCGGCGACCTGCGCAAGGCCGAGGCTGAGGCGAAGGCCGCTCGGGCTCAGCGCGAAGGCGTAGAGAAGGAGCTCGGCGAGATCAGCCGCCGTCGCTCGGCGATCGAGGAGCAGCTTGCCGCCCGCGACCGCGAGCGGACCGCCGTCTGGGGCGATCTCAGCGCTCTGCGGGCAGCGCACGAGCGGCTCGGCGCTCGGACCGAGTCGATCGTCGCTCGTGAGACGGAGCTGCGCGCCGCGGTCACCAGGCGCCGCGAGGCGCTCGGAGCTCTCGCCGCCGAGCTCCGCGCCACCCATTCCGACGCCGAGGCCGCGCTCGCCAAGGAGCTCGATGCAGCAGCCGCCTACCTGGGCGAGGCCGCGGCCGGCATCGAGACCGCGCGCGACGGCGACGTCGACACCCGCCTCGGCGCGCTCGCCGAGGTCCGCTCGGCGGCCGAGCGCGGTGTGCGCTCGGCTCGCCGCGCCGAGGACATCCTCGGCCACCGTCGCCAGGATTCGCTCGAGCGCCGGGTCGAGGCCGAGGCCGACCTGCTCGGGACGCTCGGCTCGCTCTGTACCGCGCTGGGCTCGGCCCGCGACGCGGTCGGGGCGCGCGCCTCGGCCCTCGAGGAGAAGGTCGTCGGCCAGCAGCAGGGCGACGACCTCACCAGCGAGCTGCGCGACTGCTCACGGGCGGAGGCCGAGCTGCAGGCGAAGCTGCGGGCGATCGGCGAGCGCGTCACCGAAGCCGAGGTCCGCGCCGCGCACCTGCGCGACCGCCGCGACGAGGCCGTCGCCGAGCACGCCCGCGTCTCCGAGCGGCTCGAGCTGGAGGAGCCACCGCCCCCCGCGCGCCTGCCGGAGGAGGAGCGGGCCGAGGTCGAGGCCAAGATCGAGCGCCTGATCCGCCGCCGTGAGCAGCTCGGCCCGGTCAACCCGCTGGCCGAGCGGGAGTACGAGGAGGCCAAGGCCCACGTCGAGGAACTCGAGGAGCAGCGCGAGGACCTCGAGAAGGCTCTCGGCGAGCTCGAGAAGCTGATCCGGCAGACCGACAAGGAGATCAGCGCCGCCTTCGAGGAGACCTTCGCGGCCGCGACCAAGAACTTCGAGGAGCTGATCGAGCACATGTTCCCGGGTGGCCGCGGTCGCCTGCGGATGGTCGAGCCGCAGCGCCAGAGCCGTGTGCTCGGCGGCGGCCAGGCCCCGGCTGAGGCCGGCCAGGACGGTGCGCCGCACCACGGAGAGGGCGAGACGGAGGTCGGCTCCGATGCCGTCGTCGAGGATCCGGACATCGCCGCCGAGCAGGACGACGAGCGCGGCGTCGAGATCGAGGTCACCCCGGCCGGCAAGGCGACCCGCAAGCTTTCGCTGCTCTCGGGTGGGGAGAAGTCACTCGTCGCCCTCGCCTTCGTCTTCAGCGTCTTCCTTGCGCGGCCGTCGCCGTTCTACATCCTCGACGAGGTCGAGGCCGCCCTCGACGACGCCAACATCGACCGCTTCCTGCAGCTCGTGCGCCGATTCTCCGACCGAGCCCAGTTCGTGATCGTCACCCACCAGAAGCGCACGATGGACGCCGCCGACGTCCTCTACGGCGTCTCGATGCAGGACGGCGCCACCAAGGTGATCTCCCGCCGCCTGCCCCGCGAGACCCAGCTCGTCACCTCCGACGACCCGGCCGAGGGCGGGGACGCCGACGAATCGGCCTCCGAGCCCGCGGCCGACTCCGAGCCCCGCGCCGCCTAGCCCGATCCAGCCCGCGGCGGCTACCCTCCGCGGCCCATGCCGACGACCTGGACCGATCTGATCGAGCTCGGCGCCGATGCGCCGGGCGAGGCCGACGGCGCTGCCGACGCAGAGGCCGAGGACGCGCCCCGGCGCCGCGGCATCTTCAAGCGCCTGCGGGAGAGTTTGGCAACGAGCCGCGAGGCGCTCACCGCGGAGATCTCCGCCTCACTGTTCGAGACGCTCGACGCCGAGACCTGGGAGCGCCTCGAGGAGGCGCTGATCATGGCTGACGTGGGCGCCCGGACCACGGCTGACGTCGTCGGCCGGCTCGAGGCCGAGGTCGAATCCGGCGAGGTCGAGGGGGGAGAGGCGGCCCGCGACCGGCTGATCGAGCTGCTCGCCGAGATCGCCCAGGTCGGCGACCCGAAGATCGACCTGCGGGACAGGCCCGCGGTGATCCTCGTCGTCGGCGTCAACGGCACCGGCAAGACGACGACAATCGGCAAGCTCGCCTCGCGGCTGGCGCAGATGGGCCTCAGTGTCGTGCTCGCCGCCGGCGACACCTACCGCGCCGCGGCTGTCGAGCAGCTCTCGACCTGGGCCGAGCGGGCCGGCGTCGAGATCATCAAGGCGCAGACCGGCCAGGACTCGGGCTCGGTGATCTTCGACGCGATCGCCGCCGCCGAGGCGCGCGGCGCCGATGTCGTCCTCGCCGACACCGCCGGGCGCCTGCACACGCGCACCGACCTGATGGACGAGCTCTCCAAGGTCAACCGCGTGATCGAAAAGAAGCTCGGACAGGGGCCGGCGGAGACGCTGATCGTCGTCGACTCGACGACCGGCCAGAACGGGCTGCGGCAGGCGAAGATTTTCAGCGAGGCCGTCCACGTCGACGGCGTCGTCCTGACCAAGCTGGACGGGACCGCGAAGGGCGGCATCGCCCTCGCGATCGCCTCCGAGCTTGGCATTCCGGTCAAAATGATCGGCGTCGGTGAAGGCATCGAGGACCTGCGCCCATTCGATGCGGCGGAGTTCGCGAGCGCCCTGCTTGGAGAGGAGTGAGTGTGACGAGGAAGCGGAAGTGGAGTGAGCTGTCGTCCCGCGAGCGTGTCGTGATCGTCCTCCTCGCCGTCCTGCAGATCGGCCTGCTCGCCGCGGCACAGCGCGATCTCGCTCGCCGGGAAGCCGACGAGGTGAACGGGCCGAAGCGGCTATGGCGGCTGCTCTGCCTGATCAACTTCGCCGGGCCGATCGCCTACTTCGCAGTGGGCCGCAAGCGGCACACCTGAGCATTCGCACCTGAGCCCGCTGACCACCCCGTAAGCTCCCGTTCCGATGTTCGACCAGCTCTCAGAGCGCCTCCAGGGGACGATGTCGGACCTCCGCTCACGCGGCAAGCTGAGCGAGGACGACGTCGACAAGGCGATGCGCGAGATCCGCCTCGCCCTGCTCGAGGCGGACGTCAACTTCAAGGTCACCAAGCAGTTCGTCGCCGGGGTCCGTGAGAAGGCGATCGGCGAGGGCGTGCTGTCGAGCCTGAAGCCGGGCGAGATGGTCGTCAAGGTCGTCAACGAGCAGCTGACCGAGCTGATGGGCGGCTCCGGCCGCGACCTCGTTTTCGCGCCGAAGGGCAAGGGCCCGACGGTGATCCTGATGGCCGGCCTGCAGGGCTCCGGCAAGACGACCGCGACGGCGAAGCTCGCCCGCTTCCTCAAGGAGGAGGGCAAGAGCGTCGCGGTCGCCGCCTGCGACACGCAGCGGCCCGCGGCCGTCGACCAGCTCCAGCGGCTCGGCGAGCAGGCCGGGGTCGAGGTCTTCCAGCAGGGAACCGAGCGCGACCCCGTCGACATCGCCGAGTGGGCGCTGGGCCAGGCCAAGGCCCAGGGCCTCGATGCGCTGATCATCGACACCGCCGGCCGCCTCCACGTCGACGCCGACCTGATGGACGAGCTCGTCCAGATCAAGAAGCGGACGAAGCCGCACGACGTGCTGCTCGCGGTCGACGCGATGACCGGCCAGGACGCCGTCAACGTCGCCGAGCAGTTCGCGGATGCGACCGAGTTCGACGGCGTCGTGATGACGAAGCTCGACGGCGACGCCCGCGGCGGCGCCGCGCTCTCGGTCAAGGCCGTTACCGGCAAGCCGATCCTCTACGCCTCGACCGGCGAGAAGCTCGACGCGCTCGAGCGCTTCCACCCGGATCGGATGGCGCAGCGGATCCTCGGCATGGGCGACGTGCTGACGCTGATCGAGAAGGCGGAGAAGGAGATGGACCTCTCCGACGCCGAGGAGCTCGAGCGCAAGATGCGCCGCAACGAGTTCACGCTCGACGACTTCCTCAAGCAGCTCAAGCAGGTCCGCAAGATGGGGCCGCTGACCAGCGTGCTCGGGATGATGCCCGGCATGGGCAAGGCGATGAAGGAGCTGAAGGGCGCCAACGTCGACGACCGCGAGCTCGACCGGCTCGAGGCGATCATCCTCTCGATGACGCCGGAGGAGCGCCGCAACCCCGATGTGATCCGCGGCTCGCGCCGGCGCCGGATCGCGATGGGTTCGGGGACCAACGTCCAGGCCGTCAAGCAGCTGACCAAGCAGTTCGATCAGATGCGCAAGGTGATGAAGCAGATGGCCTCCGGCAAGATGCCCAACCCCGAGGCGCTGATGCGTCAGGGCATGGGCGCAGGCCGCCGCCGCTAGATACCCGACGCCACGTCCTCCGGCCGCCAGAGGCGGCCGTCCGGGCGTGCGCCCCCCGACTGGGCGGCGACGCGGCGCCTTTCGAAACATGTAACCTGCGCCGCCGCACATGGCAGTACGAATCAGACTTAGACGAGCGGGCTCCAAGAAGAACCCGATCTGGCGCATCGTCGTCGCCGACAAGCGCTCGCCGCGGGACGGCCGCACGATCGAGACGATCGGCAGCTACAACCCGCAGACTCAGCCTTCCACGATCACGATCGACGCCGATCGCGCCAAGCACTGGCTCGACCATGGCGCTCAGCCCTCGGAGACGGTGGCGAAGCTGCTGCGTACCCAGGGCGTCAAGGCGAGCGGCGAGTAACCGGTTCTCCGGATGCGTGACCTCGTCGAGTACCTGGTCCGTTCGCTCGTAGACGATCCTGACGCCGTCGAGGTCGAGGAGTTCGACGAGGACGGCGATCTCGTGCTCGAGGTGACCGTCGCCGAGGACGACCTCGGCCGCGTGATCGGCCGCGGCGGCCGCATCGCCAACGCGATCCGCACGGTCGCAAGGGCGGTAGGCGCCCGCGACGAGCGCCGCGTCATCGTCGACATCCTCGACTGAGGGATACCTGGCGCCACGTCCTCCGGCCGCCAGAGGCGGCCGTCCGGGCGTGCGCCCATCGACCCTGGGCGGCGGCGCCGCCGGCGCACCGCATCTCCTCGGGCCGCCAGAGGCGGCCCTGCGGGGATGCGCTGGATGGTGCGGCGCCTATCGATGGTGCGATCCCGGGCGACGACCTCTAAGGTGGCGCGCCGCAGGTGCCGTTGGCGGGGCGGCTCGCGCAATCCCTCCCGATCATGCGCATCGACGTCTTCACACTCTTCCCTGAATGGTTCTCGTGGTTCGGCGAGCAGCGGCACGTTGCCAATGCCGTCGCCGGCGGCACCGAGCTGCGCTATCTGAACTACCGCGAGACGACGCCGCTCGGGGCGGGGCAGGTTGATGACTCGCCCTACGGTGGCGGTGCCGGCATGGTGATGCGGGTCGATGTCGTCGACAAGGCTCTACAGGAGACCTACGGCGACAACGGCATGCGACCGCGGACGATCGTGCTGACGCCTTCGGGTCGGACCTTCGACGACTCGCTCGCCCAGGAGCTTGCCGAGGAGCGCCACATCGCGCTGCTCTGCGGGCGCTACGAGGGCATCGACGAGCGCGTCCGCGACCACATCGCCGACGACGCCGTCTCGATCGGCCGCTACGTGCTCGCCGGCGGCGAGCTGGCGGCGATGGTGATCGCAGACTCCGTGCTGCGCAAGGTGCCGGGCGCGCTCGGCCACGCCGACAGCGTCGTCGAGGAGTCCTTCTCGGAGGCGCTCGACGGCGCCCCCGAGTACCCGCACTACACGCGACCGCCGACCTACAGAGGCTGGGGCGTGCCGGAGATCCTGCTTTCGGGCGACCACGCCGCGATCCGCGATTGGCGGCTGGAGCAGAGCCGCAGCCGCGCCGCAGCGGAGGAGGAGAGGAAGCCGGATAGGGCAAGCGGGTCCTTCGCGGGCCGGTCGTTCGCTACTATTCCGCACCCGCGCGGGCCTTGCCGGCTTGCGCGATCTTTTTGCCCGCTGAGCGCGCGCCGCTGGCCGCCGCGCCGGGGCCGCCACCGAGACCCACAGGAACTTCACATGAGCACGATCATCGACAGCATCGAGAAGGAGCAGCTCCGCCGCGTCCCGCGCTTCGCAGCCGGCGACCGCGTCCGGGTCCACTTCCGCGTCGTCGAGGGCACCCGCACCCGTACGCAGGTCTTCGAGGGCGTCGTCATCAAGCGCCAGGGCAGCGGCGTCCGCGAGACGTTTACCGTCCGCAAGCAGTCCTTCGGCGTCGGCGTCGAGCGTACGTTCCCGCTGCACTCGCCGAAGATCGAGAAGCTCGAGGTCGCCGCTCGCGGCGACGTCCGTCGGGCCAAGCTCTACTACCTCCGCGACCGCGTCGGCAAGGCGGCACGCGTCGCCGAGCGCCGCTGGGGCATCGACGAGGACGTGCTCGACGCCGAAGAGGCAGGGGCCCTCGACGTCGAGGGCGAGGTCCAGGAGGAGGCTGAGGTCGAGGTCACCCCGGCCGAGCCCGAGGGCGAGGAGACCGCTGAGGTCGAGAAGACTGATGAGGGAGAGCCCGCCGCCGAGGCCGAGGCCGAAGCCGCCCCCGAGGCGGACGCCGAGGAAGAGGCAGCCGATACCGATACCGATGCCGACGAAGGCGCCGGTGAGGGCGACGATCAGGCGGGTGAGTCCGAGGACTCCACCGAAGACGAGGCGTCCGAGCGGGACGGCTGAGGGCCGCGGGGGCTGAGCCCTGATACCGCGTCCCAAGAGCACCGCCGGCGCGTTCGTCGAGCTGGTCGCCATCGTTGCCTTTGCGATCGGGCTGGCGCTGCTGATCCAGGCCTACGTGGTCAAGCCCTTCCAGATCCCGTCCGGGTCGATGATCCCGACGCTGGAGATCAACCAGCGGGTGCTCGTCAACCGGATGTCCTACCACGTCGGAGATCCCTCGATCGGGGATATCGTCGTCTTCCATCCGCCGCTCGGCGCTGACGGCCCGGGCCCGGAGTGCGGGGCACCGAAGGAGACCGGTCAGGCGTGCCCGGCGCCGGTTCCCGAGCAGTCGGAGACGAACTTCATCAAGCGGATCGTCGCGGGTCCCGGCGATACGCTCAGCATCGACGACGGCCATCCGGTGGTCAACGGCGAGATCGCCGAAGAGGACTTCATCAAACCCTGCCAGGGCGTCGGCGGCGGCTGCGACCTCCCCAGGGAGATCACGATTCCACCCGATCACTACTTCATGATGGGCGACAATCGTGGAGCCAGCGACGACAGCCGCTTCTGGGGTCCCGTTCCCGAGGACTGGATCATCGGCAAGGCCTTTGCCACCTACTGGCCACCCGATCGCATCGGGATCTTCTGAGCTCGTGCCGGTTCCGGCGCCAGCGAACGAACCTGAGTGCGAGGATCAGCCCGCCGGCGGCGCCGAGACCGCGTCAGCGGCTCCCGCCGCGAAGCCGAAGCGCCGGCGCAAGCGCGCCGACGGTCGTCGCACCGCCTGGCTCTTCCGCTTCGACCAGAACTATGGCTGCCGCTACGTCGCCGGCGCCGATGAGGCGGGCCGCGGCTGTCTCGCGGGACCGCTCGTAGCCGCCGGCGTCCTGCTCGACTACGCGAAGCTCGGCCCGGACGAGCGCAAGATGCTCGCCGGCCTCGATGACTCGAAGAAGAAGACCCTCGAGGAGCGCGAGGCGCTCTATCCCGCCGTTATCGCCTGCGCCGAGCGGGTTGTCGTCACCGCCCGCTGCGCCCCGGGAATCGATGCGCGCGGCCTGCACGTGACCAACCTGCAGGCGCTCGCCGACTGCCTCGGCAAAGTCGCCGTGCCCGGCGCCAAGTGCCTCAGCGACGGTTTCAAGCTCGGCTCCCGCTGCGCGGTGCCGCACGAGGCGGTCGTCGGCGGCGACGCTCGCAGCGCCGCGATCGCCGCCGCCTCGGTCGTCGCCAAGGTGACCCGCGACCGCTACATGGAGCGCGCCCACGACCTCTACCCCGACTGGGACTTCGCCGGCAACGTCGGCTACAGCACCCCCGAGCACCGCGAGGCGATCATCAGCAACGGGATCAGCGCCCTGCACCGGCGCTCGTTCGCGTCGACGGCGTACAGCCAGCTCGAGCTCGGCGCCTGACGACGACGCCCTTCGGGTCAGAAAGCTGCCGGAATGTGAATGACCTCGGCCCCGGCGCGGCTGATCGCCACCCCGACGGCGTCGAAGCGGATCTGGGCGTAGGGACCAGGGGAGGGGCGCTCGGCGAGCCAGGCTCGGGCGAGGCGACGGACCTGGAGGCGCTTGCGCGGGCCGATCGACTCGAGCGCCTGCTCGGCCTGGTCGCGGCCGGAGCCACGCAGCGCCTTGACCTCGACGAAGACGAGCGTGCGGCCGTCGAGCCCGACGATGTCGAGTTCGCCGAAGCGGGTTCGCGCGTTGCGCTCGAGCACCTCGAACCCGATCGAGGACAGGTGCTCGACCGCGGCCTGCTCCCCGGTCGCCCCTGTCTGTCTGCGCGGATCCGCCACCACCCGGACGCTGGCGATCAGAGACCGACCCATGGCGCGCGCAGCGTGCCTGCACAGCACCGGCTTTGAATCAAGAGGCCGGGTCCGGCAAGATCGTTCCCGTGATCGACCGCGCAACCGTGGACGGATGGCTGCAGGACTACGTTGCCGCCTGGAAGAGCTACGACCGCACCGAGATCGCGGCGCTGTTCTCCGAGGACGTCGAGTACAGGTACCACCCCTACGACGAGCCGATTCGCGGGC
This sequence comes from uncultured Solirubrobacterales bacterium, assembly GCA_963793415.1. Taxonomy (GTDB): domain Bacteria; phylum Actinomycetota; class Thermoleophilia; order Solirubrobacterales; family 70-9; genus CAXMST01. The sequence continues at coordinate 1,867,114 of CAWCAC010000002.1, forward strand.
GCGGCTCCGTCGTCGCCTCTTGGCTCGAGGAGGGGGATTTCCCGGACGCTCCCAGCCGCGACGAGCCGGGCGCATACGACGCTCGCTACCGGACCGTCGCCGTCGAGGGCGATACCGCCGTCGCCGTCGGCGCCAGTACCTACACCGCCGGCCCCGGCGGACCGGTCGAGCAGGTCTACGACAACTGCTTCGTGCTCCGCTTCGACTCCGACGGCCGCTGCCGCGAGTTCACGGAGTGGTACGTGCAGCGCCCCTCGCCCTGATCCTGCACGAAGCCGGCACCGGTTCGGCACGCGCGGTCGCCCACCCGTGAACCCGTCGTGGGCACGCTCGACAGGTGCTTGCAGTGGCCAGGACATTCGCGATCTCCGGCGTGGAGGCGGTTCCCGTCGATGCCGAGGTCGACATCCACCGGGGGCTGCCGGCCTTCTCGATCGTCGGACTGCCCGACGCTGCCGTGCGCGAGAGTCGCGAGCGGGTGCGGGCGGCCATCGCGAACTCCGGCTGCGACTTTCCGCTGCAGCGGATCACGGTCAGCCTCGCGCCCTCGGATCTGCGCAAAGCCGGGCCAGGCTTCGACCTGGCCATCGCCGCCGCGATCCTCGTCGCCTCTGGCCAGCTGCCCGAGCGGCTGCTCGGCGACTGGGCGCTGGCCGGAGAGCTGGGGCTGGATGGGGGCGTTCGCCAGGTACGGGGGACGCTGGCGATGGCCGAGACCGCGCGGCGTGCAGGCGCCTCAGGACTTGTCGTGCCGCTCTCGGATGCCACTGAGGCGGCGCTGGTTCCGGGGCTCGAGGTCGCGCCGATCGGGTCCCTCGCCGAGCTCAGGGCACTGGCCGCAGGCACGGTCGCCCCGGCCTCCGGCGACCTGCTTCAAACGGGGCCTCCGGATGGAGACGGCCTGCCGGACATCGCCGACCTCAAGGGTCAGCCGGCGCTCCGCTACGCACTCGAGGTCGCGGCCGCCGGCGCGCACAGCCTGTTCGTCGTCGGGCCTCCGGGCGCGGGCAAGTCGATGGCGGCCAGGCGTCTGCCGTCGCTGCTTCCCGCACTCAGCCACGAGGAGGCGATCGAGGTGCGGCGGATCTCGAGCGTGGCCGGCGTCGCGCAGCCGGCCGGGGTGGTGGCTGAGCGGCCGTTCCGGGCGCCACACCACACGATCTCCGCCGCGGGCCTGGTCGGCGGCGGCAGCCCTCCTCGTCCCGGCGAAATCACGCTCGCTCATCGAGGGGTCCTGTTCCTGGACGAGCTGCCGGAGTTCACCCGGCCCGCCGTCGAGGCCCTGCGGCAGCCGCTCGAGGCCGGGTCGATCGTGATCGCCCGCGCCGGCGGCGCGCTCTGCTTTCCCGCGGCCTTCCAGCTCGTCGCCGCCGCCAATCCGTGTCCCTGCGGGCACGGGCCGGCATCGACCCGCTGCCGCTGCTCACCCGAGATGGTCAATCGGTATCAGGGCCGGCTGAGCGGCGCGCTGGCCGATCGCATCGACCTCACGGTCAGCGTCGATCAGCCGACCGCCGGGTCACTCGCCGGCGACGAGCCCGAGCGCTCCTCCGACGTCCGCGAGCGGGTCGAGCGTGCGCGGATCGAGCAGTTGGCCCGTTACGAGGCCTCCCTGACCAACGCCTCAGCGCCGGACGAGGTCCTGGCTGCGACCGCGGCGCCGACGAGGGCGGCGCTGACAGCGCTCGATGCCGCCCAGCGCCGGCATGGGCTCAGCGGTCGCGGCTGGGTCCGGACGCTGCGCCTGGCCCGTACTTGTGCCGATCTCGCGGCCAGTGAGCGCGTCAAGGAGGACCACGTCGCCGCGGCGCTGTCGTTGCGCGGGAGGCTCGAGCGATGAGCGGCGGGAGGCTCGAGCGATGAGCGGCGAGGCGGTCTGCCCCGAGTGCGGCCCGCGTGGGATTCTGCTCTCGCGGCTCGCCGGGCACATCGGCCGGGTAGTCGATCGCAGCGCAGGCCGCCGCGCGCGGGACCTGCTCGGTCTCGGCGACGACGAGCTGGCGGCAGCCGTGGCCGGGGAAGGAGTGGCCGCCGAGATGCTCGAGGACTCGCGCAGCCCGGAGGCATTGCGTGCGCTCGACCGCAGCCTCGAGGCGAACGGTTGCTGGATGCTGTGCCGCCACGACCGCGGCTGGCCGGAGGAGCTTGTCCGCCTCGGCGATGCCGAGCCGAAGGCGCTGTTCGGGCGCGGCGAGCCCGGCCTGCTCGCCGGGCTCGGCGGGTCCGGCGCCGGTGTGGGCGAGGAAGGCACGGCTCTCGTCGCCGCGCCGGCCGCGACGGTGGTCGGGGCGAGGCGTGCCGGTGCCTATGGGCGCGAGGTTGCGGAGGCACTCGGCTACGGGCTCGCCGCCGCCGGGGTGCGGGTGATCAGCGGACTCGCGCTCGGAATCGACGGCGCCGTGCACGAGGGCTGCGTCCGCGCCGGCACGCCCGCCGTGGCGGTGCTGGCCGCCGGACCGGAGCGCCCGTATCCGCGCAGCGCCGCCCGTCTCTACCGCGAGCTGGTCGCGTCTGGTGGCACCGTCGTCTCGGAGCTGCCGCCGGGCACCGCCGTGCGGCGCTGGATGTTCCCGGCTCGCAACCGGATCATGGCCGCCGCCGGCGAGATCACAGTCGTGGTCGAGGCGGCGGAGCGGTCGGGCTCGTTGATCACCGCCGAGATGGCGTCGGACTGCGGTCGCGCGGTGGGCGCGGTGCCGGGTCCCGTCAACACCTGGCGGTCATCGGGGACGAACTATCTGCTCGTCGACGGGGCGGTTCCGATCCGCGGAGCCGGGGACGTGCTCGAGCACCTGTTCGGTGCCGGCGGCTGGGCCGAGGCGGCGGGTCCACGACTCGAGAGACGGGAGCTCGTCGTTCTCGACGCGATCGAGTCGGGCGCGGCGTCGCAGGACGCGATCGCCACCGCCGCCGGGATCGGCGCTGCCGCCTGCGCCGCATCACTCGCGCGTCTCGAGCTCGCCGGCTACATCCAGGTCGACGTCGCCGGTCGCACGTCCCGGACCCTGCTGCGGCCGCCCGGGGTCACGGGAGGGCTCGCGAATACGATTGGGGGGTGAGCGACGAGGCGCAGCGGATTCCGGTGGTTCTCTCGATCGCCGGCTCCGACTCGGGGGGCGGCGCCGGGGTACAGGCCGACCTGAAGGCGTTCGCCGCGGCGGGCGTGCACGGCACCGTAGCGGTGACGGCGCTGACAGCTCAGAACACGGTCGGCGTCGAGCTGATCGAGGCGGTCTCGCCGGCGATGATCATCGCCCAGGTCCGGGCCGTGGTCGCTGACATCGGCGTCGATGCGGTCAAGGTCGGGATGCTCGGCGACGAGCCGACGATCGCGGCGGTCGCCGAGGCCCTCGACCTGGTCGGGGATGCGCCGGTCGTCGTCGACCCGGTGATGGTCTCCGAGAGCGGCTCGGTGCTGCTCGAGACGGCGGCCCGCAGCGCGCTCGTCGAGCAGATCGTGCCGCGCGCGTCGGTGCTGACGCCGAACCTCGCCGAAGCGAGGGAGCTGGCCGGAGCGGGGGAGGGGGCGAGGCCCGTCGAGCTTGCCCGCGCGATCCTCGAGCTCGGGCCGGCCGCGGTGATCGTCACCGGCGGCCACGGCGATGGAGTCGACCTCCTGCTCGAGGCCCGTCCGGGTGCGGTGCCTGTAGAGATCCCGGGCGAGCTCCACCCCGACGGCGCCGCCCACGGCTCCGGCTGCACGCATTCCTCGACGCTCGCGGCGCAGCTCGCCCACGGCCTGCCGCTCGCGAAGGCTGCGGCGGAGTCCCGGGTCGTCGCCTCACGCGCGGTGCGGGACGGACTGCGCGGAATCGGCGCCGGGCCCGGGCCGGTCGATGTCCTCGGCGTCTCGCGTCGCGGCGGCGGTTGACGGTGGCCGGCCCCCGAACGGGCGTGGCGACCGCCCCTTGACATAATCGATCGGGTGAAGCTCGTCCGGATGAGAGCGGGGCATGGTGATCAGCTGATCGCCGAGGGAGACCCGGAGGTCGAGGACGAGGAGCGCGAGCTGATCGAGGCCTTCCGCCGCCAGCTCGACGAGGGGCTCTGGGCAGCCGTGCCGACAGGCGACACCGGGCGTCGCGAGGCGGTGCTGGTGCGCGACTTCGCCGATGTACCGCGTGACGCCGAGCGCGTGATCTTCTTCCCGCAGGCGGCCGGGGGCTGAGATGCCGGGTCCGATGAGCCGCGCCCTCTATCGCTGGCGTCTGGCCCGGGACAGGCGCGCCCGCCGCCGCCGCTCCCGCGGGCTCGCGATTGGACGCAAGATCACCCCCGAGGAGCGTCTTGCCGAGGAGCGGGCCGAGGACCTGCTCGGATCAGTCGTCGGTGCCGAGGGCCTCGCGACCTACCGGGCGCTCGGGTTCCTGCACTCGTTCGGCAGCCCCGAGGGCGACGGTCTGCCGGGCTACGGCTACCTGATCTATCCGCACCGCCCAATCGTCAGCTTCGACACCCGCACGGGCAAGCTGCTGAACGAGCTCTGTGTCCGCTTCCCCGACAGGGACACCGACGGCGAGCCGAGGCGGCTCCCCGACGCCGACGACGTGCTCGCCAAGTGGCTGGCGTTGCGCGGCGACGAGCTCGGTCTGCTGGCCGAGGCCAACATCGACCGTCCCGGCACCCAGATCGATCCCGAGCAAGCGCGACGGGACCTCGTCCGCCTGCAGGAGTGGGTCGGCTTCTCGGGTACCGGCACCTCGGGCACCTCGGGCGGCTCGAAGACCGCCACCTGACCAGCGGCGGGCTCTCCGTAGACTGCTCGCACCCATGAGCAGCGAGAGCAACGGCACCAAGACCGCCCTTCCACGTCCCCGTTCATCCGCCGTCTTCGACGGCCCCGATCGCGCCGCCGCCCGCGCCTACATGAAGGGGATCGGCTTCGACGACGACGCCCTGAAACGGCCGACGATCGGCATCGCCAACACCTGGATCGAGGCGATGCCCTGCAACTTCCACCTGCGCGGGCTTGCCGAGCACATCAAGGACGGTGTTCGCAAGGCGGGCGGGACGCCGATGGAGTTCAACACGATTGCGATCTCGGACGGGATCACGATGGGCACCAAGGGCATGAAGAGCTCGCTGGTCAGCCGCGAGGTGATCGCCGACTCGATCGAGCTGACAGCGCGCGGCTACCAGTTCGATGCCGTGATCGCCCTCTCCGCCTGCGACAAGACGATCCCCGGCTGCGTGATGGCCCTGGCTCGCCTCGACATCCCCTCGGTGATGCTCTACGGCGGTTCGATCGCGCCCGGCCGCTACCACGGCCGCGACGTCACGATCCTCGACGTCTTCGAGGCCGTCGGCGCCCACAACGCGGGCAAGATGACCGACGAGGAGCTGGCCGAGCTCGAGGACGTCGCCAGCCCCGGAGCCGGCGCCTGCGGCGCCCAGTTCACAGCGAACACGATGGCCTGCGCGTTCGAGGCGCTCGGGATCTCCGCCGGCGGCTCAGCGATGGTCCCGGCCGAGGACGAGGAGAAGGCGACCGTGGCCGAGAAGATCGGTGAGCTGGTCATGAACGTGCTCGCCGAGGACCTGCGCCCGAGCCGGATCATCACCAAGGAGTCGCTCGAGAACGCGATCGCGACGATCTGCGCCTCCGGCGGCTCGACCAACGGCGTCCTGCACCTGCTCGCGGTCGCCCGGGAGGCGGGGATCCCGCTCGAGATGGCCGACTTCGAGCGGATCTCGCGGCAGACGCCGCTGTTCGCCGATCTCAAGCCGGGCGGCCGCTACGTCGCCACCGACCTCTACCGCGCCGGCGGCGTGCCGCTGATCCTGAGCCGTCTCTCGGAGGCCGGGCTCCTGCATCGCGACGAGATCACCGTCAGCGGCCGCACGATCGGCGAGGAGGCCGACCTCGTAACCGAGAAGCCCGGCCAGGACGTGGTCCGGCCGGTCGACGACCCGGTCAAGGCCCAGGGTGGGCTCGCGATCCTGCACGGCAACCTCGCCCCCGAGGGCGGCCGTCGTCAAGCTCGCCGGCACCGAGCGCACCGGCCAGAGCGGGCCCGCGCGCGTCTTCGAGAACGAGGAGGACTGCTTCGCGGCCGTCAAGGCGGACGAGATCAAGCCCGGCGACATCGTCGTGATCCGCAACGAGGGCCCGACCGGCGGCCCCGGCATGCGCGAGATGCTCGCCGTCACTGCGGCGATCGTCGGCGCCGGCCACGGCGAGGACGTCGCCCTGCTCACCGACGGCCGCTTCTCCGGCGCGACCCGCGGGATGATGATCGGCCACGTCGCCCCCGAGGCCGTCAAGGGCGGCCCGATCGCCGCGATCCGCGAGGGCGACACGATCAAGATCGACATCGCCGCGCGGACGATCGATGTCGAGCTCTCCGACGAGGAGATCGCCGAACGCGTCGCCGCCTACGAGCCGCCGGAGCCGATGTTCGCCTCGGGCGTGATGAAGAAGTACGCCGACTCCGTCTCCAGCGCCTCACACGGCGCGATCACGGGCTAGTCGCCGGCTGGGCCGAGGTCGGCGACCTCGTCGCCGACGCTGATCGCGCCGCCGGCGACGATCGCGGCGCGCAGGCCGCCACGATCGACGAGCGCCCGCAGCACGCCGGGCCGGGTCAGCTTCTGCAGGTAGTCGCAGGGGTCGGCGAGCTCGACGCCGACGCACTCCGCCTCGCCGACGCGGAAGCGGCGGCCGACAAGCGCGTTGAGGTCGATGCCCCGGGTCAGCAGGTTGCGCCTCGACTCCGCGTGGGTCAGCTCGAGGCCGTCCACGTTGACCCCCTCGATCGTCTCCGCCTCGATCAGGGTCAGCGCATCGGGTCTGCGCATCGGGTCGGAGAAATGCCCCGCCTCCTCCGCGTAACGATCGCCGGCGAGGCCCTTGCCCGTGATCGCCTCGACCTCGGCGACCGTGCTCAGCGCCTGCCCTTCCGCAGGCGCGATCGCGATCGCCTCGACGATGCCGGGCCCGGTCACTTCTCACCCTCCGGCGTCGCGATGTCGGCGAAACGGGCGACGGCGCGGTTGAAGCGGACGGGACGCTCGGCCATCGGCACGTGGCCGCAGTCGTCGAAGATCTGCAGCTCGCAGTCGCTGATCCGATCGCGGTAGCCGGGCGCGTCGGAGGCGGGGACGACGAGGTCGTCACGGCCCCAGATGATCAGCGTCGAAATCGCGATCTCCTCGAGTCGGTCGAGGAAGTCGTAGCCGGTCAGGCTCGCGACCGAGGGCAGAAAGCCGGGCCGGCCGACGCCGTGGACCGAGAACTCGAAGAGCAGCTCGCGCCGGATTCGCTGCGGGTGGCGGAAGACGCCCTGGAAGGCGACCTGGCGTAGGCCGGGGCGGCGCAGCCCGGCCTCGTTCAGGTTCTGAGTGAGCGGGTTGAGCAAGTGCAGCATCCGGGCGCCGGCGACAACCGGGCCGCGCTTCATCTCGGCGTGGCTGATGCCGGCGGCGGAGACGAGCACGAGCCGATCGATCCAGGCGGGCATCGCGATCGCAGTCTCGGCCGCGATGAAGCCGCCGAGCGAGTTGCCGACGAGGACTACGTCGGAGAGGCCGAGCGCGGCGCAGAAGCCGTTGAGCAGACGTCCGTAGGCGGGGACGGTGATCTCCCAGGGCGGCATCGGGCTCGACCCGAACCCGGGCAGATCGAGGGCGATCGCCCGGCGTCCGGCGGCGGCGAAGAAGGGCATGTTCTCGAGCCAGTTCTGCCAGCTGCCGCCGAGCCCGTGCACGAACAGGATCGGCGGGCCGCTGCCGATCTCGGCGTAGGTGAGGGGCGACCCCTCGATCTCGATCGTGCGCACGTGCTCGCGCCAGTCGATACGCAGCCAGTCGGGATCGTCATCGCCGTATGGGTCGGGGCCGTCGGCGGGGGTCGGGGCCGGCCGCTCGATCTTCCGGTAAGGGTAGGTGACCGCGCGCGGGCCGAGGTCGGGAACAGCGCCGGCCTCGACCGTGGCGTCGACCACGTCGCGGAGCTCTTCCGCGGGCGCGGCGGGAGTGCCCGGCGTGGCATCGCGTCCGTCCATGGGGCCGGATCCTAGATGCAGCGGGGTGACTGCCCTCTCTGAGGTCCGAGCCGGAGTGCGAGAATCCCGCCTCCGACCGCGCCTCGAAGCCATGGACGAGCACCTCGACACCAACGAACAGGAGCCGGAGCAGCAGCTCACCCCGCGGACCCCGGGCGCCCGCCGGGTGCTGCTGACCGGCCTTGCGACCTACTGGGGGGGCAAGCTCGCGCAGACGCTGGAGGCGGACCCCGCGATCGAGGCGATCGTCGGCGTTGACTCCGAGGAGCCGACCAGGGAGCTCGGCCGGACCGAGTTCGTCCGCGTCGGCAACCAGCACGCGCTGATCAACCGGATCGTCAGGGCGGCGCGGATCGACACCGTGATCGACACGCGGCTGGTCGTCGACTCGATCACGCGCTCGCGACCGGAGACGCACGAGAACAACGTGATCGGGACGATGAACATCCTCGCAGGCTGCACCGGCTCCGATTCGCCGGTCCGCAAGCTGATCTACAAGTCCTCGGCCCACTACTACGGCTGCGAGCAGGACGACCCCGCCTTCTTCACCGAGCGGATGCCGCGCCCGCACCCGCCGCGGACGGCGATCGAGCGCGACATCGTCGAGGCGGAGGCGGCCGTCGCCGATCACGCCCGCAAGCACCCCGACGTCACGGTCACGGTGCTGCGCTTCGCCAATGTCCTCGGGCCCGAGGTGCGGACCTCGCACACGCGGCTGTTCGACCTGCCCGCGGTGCCGATGGTGCTCGGCTTCGATCCCCGCTACCAGTTCGTCCACCAGGACGACGTCGTCCGGGCGTTGGCGCATGGGACCGCAAACGACCTGCACGGGATCTTCAACGTCGCCGCCGACGGCGTGCTGGCGATGAGCGAGGTGATCTCGCTGCTCGGCAGGCGCCCGGCGCCGGTCCTGCCGCCGTACGGGACCCGCCTCGCGGGCCTGCCGCTGCGTGCGGCCGGAGTCCGGATCCCGGACGAGATGCTCGCCCAGATGCGCTTCGGCCGCGCCCTCGACAACCGCCTCTACAAGGCGACCGGGTTCGCCTACGACTTCACCACACGCGAGACCGTGCAGAGGCTGGCTGCCCATCAGCGTCTGCATCCGGTGCTTCGCGACGGCGAGGGCGGGTACCGCTACGAGCGTGAGGTCGAGGAGTTCCTACGTCGCAGCCCGCTCGTCGAGCGCCCGGAGAAGTGATCCGTTTGCAGCCGATTCGCGCAATACGGGTTGCATGTCCGTCGCGATTTGGTGTTTTCGGGGGGCGGCTCCTACACTGAGCCCCCGCGGCTGTGGAGTCGCAGCGTGATCGGGCACGCACGCCCACTCACCACCGTTCGAATTTCTCGCTAATGGGTCGGAAGCTTCAGATATCCCTCGTCGTGATCGTCCTCGTGGCGATCTCCGGCGCGTTCCTCGTCTACTTCTGGGACAAGTCCTACAAGGACGAGATCGCCGAGGGCGTGACGATCGGGGGCGTCCAGGTTGGCGGCCTCGACGCCGATGCCGCCGCGGCCCAGCTGCGCGCGAACCTCGTCACACCGCTCGACAAGGACGTCGTCGTCCGCTACGGCGAGGAGAAGTACAAGCTCGACGCCGACGAGCTCGACGTCGACACCGACATCAACCGGATGGTCGACGAGGCGCTCGCCGAGTCTCAGGAAGGGGGGATCCTCTCCCGCACCTGGCGCCGGGTCAGCGGCGAGGAGGTCGACCTCCAGATCGAGCCGAAGATCAAGTACGACGAGGGCAGCGTCAACGACTTCATTGCCGGCGTCGAGGAGAACATCGACCAGGAGCCGCAGGACGCAAGCGTCGAGCCGACCCCGACATCGCTCGAGCCGGTCCCGGCCCAGCCCGGGATCAAGGTCGACGAGGACAAGCTCCGCAAATCGGTCGAGGCGGCGCTCGGAAGTCCCGTCGACCGCAAGGTCAAGGCCGACGTCGAGAAGGTCGAGCCCGAGGTCACCACCGCAGACCTGGCGACGCAGTACCCGACCTACATCGTCGTCGACCGCAGCAACTTCCAGCTCAAGCTCTACAGGGACTTGAAGCTCGAGAAGACCTACACGGTCGCGATCGGCGCCGTCGGTTACGACACGCCGACGGGCCTGTATTCGATCCAGGACAAGCAGGTCGATCCGGTCTGGAACGTGCCCGACTCCGACTGGGCCGGCGACCTGGCGGGAACCACGGTGCCGCCGGGCCCCGAGAACCCGCTCAAGGCGCGCTGGATGGGCATCTACAACGGTGCCGGCATCCACGGCACCAGCGACGTCGGCTCGCTCGGCAGCGCCGCCTCGCACGGCTGCGTGCGGATGGACATCCCCGACGTGATCGATCTCTACGACCGCGTCGATGTCGGCACCCCGATCTACATCAGCTGACTCCGCGGGCGCTCGGTCAGGCGCCTGCAGGAGCAGGGCGCCAGGCGCCTCCGGCGAAACCTGCGGTGATGAGCACCGAGACGATTCCCGAGCAGGCGGCCGGCCCCGGGCCGCGCGATCTCAGGCCGGCCTGGGAGGCGGCGTTGCTCGGCTTCGACTCGGACATGCGCACGCGGCGTTTGTCCGAGCACACGCGGCGCGCGTACGCCAACGACGCCGGCGAGCTTGCCGCCTGGGCCGACGGGCGCGACCTGGCACCGGAGCAGATCGGCTACCGAGCCCTGCGCGGCTTCGCGGCCGAGCTCGGCTCGCGCGAGCTCAACCGCTCGACCGTCGGCCGCAAGCTCGCCGCGGTACGGGCCCTGTTCGACCACCTGCACCGCCGCGGGCAGGTAAGCCAGAACCCCGCTGAACTGCTCCCGAATCCGCGCAGCGAGTCGCGCCTGCCGCACGTCCTCTCCGCCGACGAGATGCGGCAGCTGCTCGAGCGGATCCCGATGAGCACGGCGCTCGAGGCCCGCGACCGGGCGATGCTCGAGATCGCCTACTCGTGCGGGCTGCGCTGCTCGGAGATGGTCGGCCTCGACGTCGAGAGCGCCGATTTCGAGGGCGAGACGCTGCGGGTCATGGGCAAGGGCGGCAAGGAGCGGGTCGTGCCGCTCGGCGAGCCGGCCCAGCAGGCGCTCGGCCGCTATCTCGAGCGCTGGCGCCCGGCGCTGGTCGCCGACCCGGACGAGCGGGCGCTGCTGCTCTCGAAGAGCGGCAGGCGCCTGTCGCCATCCGACGTCACCCGCCGCCTCAGCCGCTGGGTTCACGAGGCGGCGATCGCCGGCCGCGTCTCACCGCATGCGCTGCGGCATTCCTTCGCCACCCACATGCTCGAGGGGGGCGCCGATCTGCGCGCGATCCAGGAGCTGCTCGGGCATGCCAGCGTCTCGACGACGCAGGTCTACACGCGGGTCGAGCCGGGCCGGCTGCGGCGGGCATATGGGGAGGCGCATCCGCGGGCATGAGCAGGTTGCGGGTTGCTGAATCGGGCGGCACGTTTCAACAGGCCTTGTACGGGGGGATACATACCTTGGTGGCTGGACTAACGTATGAGCCTCGGTCCGGAGAAGGGTGATGGAGACCAACGTCAAGGCAGTCGAGCTCAAAGAGCTCTGGCGTCGCTGTAAGGAGGAGGACGACGAACGCGCGCGGGAGCGCCTCGTCGTCGCGTACTCGCCCCTGGTCAAGTACGTGGCCGGCCGGATGGCGGCCGGTCTGCCCAGCCACGTCGAGGAGGGCGACCTGATCTCCTATGGCCTGATCGGACTGATCGGGGCGATCGAGCGCTACGACCTGGACAGGGAGATCAAGTTCGAGACCTACGCCGTCTCCCGAATCAAGGGCGCGATCATCGACGAGCTGCGCTCGCTCGACTGGGTTCCGCGCTCGGTCCGCGCCAAGGCCCGCGACGTCGAGCGGGTCCACGCCCAGCTCGAGAACCAGCTGCAGCGGACGCCGACCGAGGAGGAGATGGCGACGAAGCTCGGCGTCGAGGTCGAGGACTTCCGCAAGACGCTGCTCGAGATCGCCAACTCATCCGTGCTGGCGCTGGACGACCTCTGGACGATCGCCGACGCCGACGGCGGCCAGATCTCGCTGCTAGACACGATCCGCGACCCGCACGCGGTTGATCCACAGGAGGAGATCGACACGGTCGAGCTCAAGGACCGGCTCGCTGATGCGATCGAGTCGCTGCCGGACCGCGAACGGCTGGTGATCGCCCTCTACTACTACGAGAACCTGACTCTGCGGGAGATCGGCGAGGTGCTCGGAGTGACCGAGTCCCGGGTCTCCCAGCTGCACACGAAGGCCGTGATCGGACTCCGCGGGCATCTCGCCTCGCGCTGACGGAACCGCGCGCCCAGCCTGCCTGCCGGCGGCACCGTCGGCGACGGCCGTGATCTAACGTGATCCGCCCGATGGCGGAATCCAGCGAACCCGTAGATCAGAGCTGTGCCGTGTGCGGTCGCCGCCTCCTGATCGGTGAGCGCTCCAATGCCTTCATCGCCCGCGAGGGGGCTGAGGTCGTGGTCTGCGAGCTCTGCAAGCCGCGCGCTGAGGCAGCCGGCTGGCTGCGCCCGGACGAGTTCGCGGCCGCGCGATCCACCGGCGGTGGCCGTCGCCGTCGCCGTCGCGGCAGCGGTGAGCTGCTCAGCGGCCTGCGAGCCCGGGTCGAGCGGGTCCAGGGCTCCGTGGCCGATGCCGAGGCCGACGCGCTCGACGAGGAAGAGGACTTCGAACCACTCGAGGGGGAGGAGGGCAGCGAGCCCGATGCCCGTCCGGCTCGACCTGCGCGCCGTTCGCGCACCCGCGAGCGCGATCGTTCGCGCTCCCGGGATCGGGAGCGTGGAACGCCGGCAGCCTCCGAGCCGCAGAACGCTCCGACGATGCGCTCCAGCGCCGGCCCCGACGTGCTCGAGGCGATCAACGCTTTCAACGTCAGCGATGCGCGCCGCACCGTCTCCGGGCTCAGCAAGGCGCTCGGCGAGCCGATGGCGACGGCGCTGGCGGTGCGGACCGCGAGCGGCGACACGGGCGCCCGGATCACCGTCGCCTGGGAGCTCGCCTGGTACCAGTGGGAGGTCGGGCCGGGCCGCCGTGCACCCGAGATCCGCGAGATCGCAAAGGGGGAGACGATCGATCAGCTGCGCGCGGCCGACCGCAACTGGAACCTCGACGTCTCCCGTGACGGCACCCTTGCCCGCCGTCCGGTCGGAGGGCCGCCCGAGTGAGGCTCACGGTCCACGTCGACGGCGGCGCCCGCGGCAACCCGGGGCCGGCAGCGGTTGCTGCCGTCGTCTCCGACGAGAACGGCCAGGTCCTGACCGAGGCGGCGCGCGTGATCGGCCGGGCCACCAACAACGTCGCGGAGTACCGGGCTCTGCTGCTCGGGATCGAGACCGCGAAGGCACTCGGCGGCGCCGAGCTCGACCTGGTCGGGGACTCGGAGCTGATCGTCAAGCAGGTCCGCGGCGAATACCGGGTCAAGAACGCCGACCTGAAGCCGCTGCACGCGGAGGTCCGGGCGGCGCTGGCCGACCTCGACGCCTGGTCGCTCCGCCACGTCAAGCGCGAGCTCAATAAGGAAGCGGATCGGCTCGTCAACGAGGCGCTCGACGCCGACTGACGGCTCGGGGCGGCGACTCCTGCAGGCCGCTCGACCCGCGGGCGGGCACCCGGCCCGCTCCCTATACTGCGGCGTCCTTGCGGCTGTAGCTCAGTTGGCTAGAGCGTCTGCTTGCCATGCAGAAGGTCGTGGGTTCGAATCCCATCAGCCGCTCTGTCGGAGTCCCGCTTTTCAGGCGGGATTTCGTCGTTCTGGATCTCCTCGGCGTCCTGCATTCGCAAGCGTCCTTTACGCGCTAGGAGACTCTTCGGCGGAGGTAATGGCCCACGGATCCTCAGCCCGAGGCTTTCGATTCGCTACGTCCCCAACCCTGAGCCGCCCGGTCGCTAGGTCAACGTCTCGCTATCGAAGCGCGCATAGCTCCCCGATCCGCACCCCGGAGAAGACGAGCGTCGCCAGAATCGTCCTGCGGGCGGCGAGTCGTTTCTCGGCCTGAGGGTGCTATTCGCTTTCGGCGTCCAACTCCCCGGCGGCCTTCAGCAGAGCCTCGATCTGTCCCGCACTGTCCATGTAGGGGCGATGCGGTTGCCGGGCTTTGACTCGCCGCCGCTTACCTCGTGCCGGGTTCCGGGTAATGAGTTCGCGGGTGGCGGTCGAGCGATTCCCGGCCCCTGTCATCCCGGCGTGTAGTACGCGGGTCGGCGTGGCCGTCTTCGGGGCGGGCTTATTTAGGGGTGGCAATAGTCTGACTTGGGGGAGGGGTTGGGATAGAGATAACCCCGAATGTACGCGTGTGCATTGAACGGCCACTTGACGTTGACCCAGTTGAGGTAGAGCGGTCCCCCCGGCTCCCCGGGGGGCTCGCCCAAGTCTGCCGTTAAGTAGCAGCTGTTCGGAAAGGTGTAGGAGATGTCTACCGAAGCCCGCAAAGCCGGGCTGTCCGAGCTGGATAACGTGCCCCTCAGTTCGGATCTCGCCCGGTTGCCACCGGTTCCAGTCGAGATATATGTGAGGGTTCGCTCCGGCCCACGGTCATCCCTCCACCAGACTTCCGCCCTGGCCGGTGACCAGGGCCAAACACCGCTGTCTGCTTCGCCATCGCACGAGCCAACACCGGCCGAGAACGCGGTGCAGGCACCTAGGTTGAGGTTGAGTTCCTCGAACCGACAGGGCCGAGTATGGGCACCGTCGGCGTCAGGACAGGACGCCGGGTGGTCCCCGCTGTCGGGCAATAACTTCCTGATGGCGAAAGCGGCACGGCACCGGGACGACCCCGGCACCCGTGCCCTAAGCCTCCCGATCACCCTGCTCGTCTTCAGCTGCCACTGAAATGAGCCGCGGCTAGTGCCCGATTTGCTCGCCTTGACCGCGCCGATCCGGTTCCAACCATCGCTGCCCTCACGGGAGACGACCACGACTCGCCCCTTCCCACACTTCGCGACGCTACCGACGAACCCGAAAACCCCTTCACCGGGCCAGACTTCGAGGGTCACCGATGTCTTGACCGGACCGGCAGCTTCCACTGAAGTCTGCGCCTCGGCCTGAGACACAAGTACTGCCAGGGTCGCAATGGCCAGCGCCAGGAATCCGCCTGATCTTTTCACGCTTCTCCCTCTGGAATGACGCTGCCCGCAACCAAACTACATGCGCTACGGAAAATCGTGTCGTCTGAGGACTATATAGCGGCACATCGGAAAGCGGGATAGCTGGTTCCTTCGTGTACACCGGTTAGCACGGGTCGCGCTACGGCTCATCCCTAATGCGGGCAGTCGCTGCCCCGATAGACCGATATGGACCCAGATGTACCGAGATCAGGGCGCGAGGGGTTTCGGCTCTCGCCCTCCCGTTACGGCTTTCCTAAGCCGTTTCCGAACTCATCGCGACAAGGGCGGTGGCTCGGCTCAAGCAAGGCAGGGCCGGCGGAGTCGAAAGGTCGGCCGATGCTCTGCGCCAAATGCAAGGCAGCAGTTACGCACCGATCGCGCCCCGTTCCTCGCAGGCTAGAAGACCCGTCAGCCTTGCCATGCAATAGGTTTCCGCCAATAGCCGGACTGACATCGGGGAGCTCGGCGCGTTGGAAAGGATCATGGGGATGAGGAGATTGCTCGTTGGTGTAGTCGCGGCTGGCGCGATCGCGCTGACGGTGGGGATGCCATCGGTAAGCGGAGCAGAGAACTCGCAACGAGCGTCGTGCGAGATCCGTCCGGGCACGCCGAAGCTCGCCAAAGGCGAGATCGTCTCGCGGGCGTTCATCCGCGCCAACCGTGTGTGCGCCGGCATTGTTGAAGAACTCGGAAACGACCCCGTCTGGCTCCGCCTGAGGCTCAAGGATTGGGAAAAGCCGCACGGGTTCATCGACGAGAACGTCTGCGAGTTCGGCCAGATCGATTCGGACGGTGGCACCTACAAGTGCGTCCTGACCTCGAACCCGATCTGCGACGGCAACAAGCACCGCTACTTCCTGAGGGCAGCCGGCATGCCGGGGGGCCTCGGAATCAGCGGGCGCAGCGAGCCGATCAAGTGCTGACCGACAGATAGCCACGAGCTGGGTTCGAATCCCATCAGCCGCTTCCCATTCCAGAACGGATCGTCCGCTCGGCCCGTTTCTTGAAGTGGCCCCGTTGTTGCCCGGACGACTCGCCGGCCGCCCTCCGTCGGACCCCCTCGCGGCCGAGGGCGTCGAGTCGGCCTGAAGGCTGGGAGCGGGTAGGCAGTCCTTAGGCGCGCCCGGTTGCTTGGGCGCCAGGCTGGTGCCAGAGGGGGTGGTATAGCCTCATACCATGCCGACTGCGATCCAGGTCAGCACTGAGGCAGCGATCATTTTCCTCTTGATCGTCGTCGCACTGCCGATCCTGTGGTGGATCCTTCTGACACTGACCGGCAGGATCGGGCGCGGCCGACGCTGAACGTCGCAGGCCCTTCATTGGGAGCTGTGTCCGGTTCGGCTTCCGTCTTCCGGAGTGCATTATCGTCCGCGCAAAGCTGGCGGCGGTGGAGCGGCTGGCCCGGGGAATGGGGATCTGAATGAGGAATCTGAGAGCGATCGGTGCCGTCCTGGCCCTGATCGGTGTTGCGGCGATGCTGCTGTTCGCGGCCGCGAGTCCGGCGGCGAAGAGCAAGAAGGTGTTCTGGATCGATCTGTCCGGGCAGGCTGCGCAACACCCGGACTTCGTCTACTTCACTGCCAACTCAGGCGGTCAGGTCCACGACCTGAGCTGGACGAACTGGGGCGGCAAGAAGGCCGTCGGCGAAGGGATCTTCGAGGACACCTCGCCTTCGTTCCCGGGCAAGCCGGACACGACAGGACCGGCGAGGATCACAGCCCGCATGCCCGTCACCTGCACGCCCGAGTTCGGCAGCAAGAAGGGCAAGAAGATCAGGGTCTATCGCCACGTCAAGCTCCGCTATCCGGATGGCTCCGGCGGCACCAACGTCGCCGACGTGACTGACCGTGCCGGCTGGACCCTCTGCAAGGAGTCCGACTAGCGGTCGAGCTGTCTTGGCCTCCGCGCTGTTCAGGCGCGGGGTGGAGGCAGATCCTGCGCTTCGGCGGCGCTGATCTTCAGCTCGACGCCGCGCTCGAAGATCTCCCTGACCTGGGCGGCATCGACGAAGCGCTTGCCTCGGCCCCGGTGACCGGCCCCGATCACGAGCCCGTCGAAGATGTCGAGGTCGGGAGCGGCGAGCACGCGCTCGACCTTGCCGAGCTTCTCGCCGTCGCTCGAGTAGACGGCCGTGCCAGCCGACAGAGTCAGGTAGGAGGTTGGCTCGCCGAGATCCATGCCGGCGGACCCTATCCGGTCAGGGCGGCGTGCCTGGGTTTCGGGTTGCCGCTGCGGAGCTCGATCAAACGCGAGACGTCGGTCATCGAGAGCAGGCCTGCGAGGCGGCCTTCGGCGTCGACCACGAGCGCTCGCCCGAGCCGGTCCGCCGCCAGCTCCATCGCGGCCAAGCCGAGATCGTCTTCGGGCGCCAGCACCAGCGCCGAATCGATTGGAGTTGCGATCTCGCCGACCGTGGTCCGCTCCCAGCTCGCCGGCGGCACGCCCGCCAGGCTGCGAAAGCCGAGGATGCCCGCCGGCCGCCCGTCCTCGACCACTGGGTAGGCGGCGTGGCGGCTGCGCGAAAAGACCGCGTCGCTGAACTCTGTGAGCGTCATCGCCGACTCAGCGACAGATGGGTGGGCCGCCATCGCCTCGGCGACATGCATGTCCCCGAGCGCGGCGCGGATCGTCGCAAATCGGGTCTCTGCGCTCGCCGCTGCGATCAGGAACCAGCCGATCAGGGCGAACCAGAGGCCGCCGACTGCGCCGGCCAGGAAGAGCGCGAGGATGCCGCCGAAGATCAGGACCTGTCCGAATCCCTTGCCGAGCGCGCCCGCGATCGCGGTCGCCCGGGTGAAGTCCCCTGTGTAGTGCCAGAGGATCGCCCTGAGCACGCGGCCGCCATCGAGCGGCAGCGCCGGGAGCATGTTGAAGGCGAGCAGGAAGAGGTTGATGCTGCCGAGCCACCAGGTGACACCGTCAACTGTCTCGGGCAGCGGCAGCACGGACGCGGCACCGAGCAGGACGAGGCCGATCGCGAGGCTGACGGCGGGTCCTGCGAGCGCGATCCTGAGCTCGGCTCCTGCCGACGGGAACAGGCCCCTGAACTGCGCAACCCCTCCGAACATCCAGAGCACGATCCCCTCGATCTCCATCCCCTCGCGCTTGGCCACGACCGCGTGCCCGAGCTCATGGAGCAGCAGCGAGGTGAAGAACAAGACGGCGGCGACGCCGGCCATTACCGCGTAGACGCCGTCACCGAGGCCCGGATTGCTGTCCGGGAAGACGGCGGCTCCCAGCGACCAGGTGATCAGCCCGAAGATCACGAGCCAGCTCCAGTTGATCCCGATCTCGACGCCGGCGACGCGGCCGAGCCTGAGGCTCGCGTGCATCGGTCCGCCGCGCTCGGTCGCCGGATCGCGACCGGAGGGACGACGGTCGGCGGCGGGGCGCGGGTCGGCGGCGGTCTCGCTCACAGACGGACGGTAGGCAGCCGCGGTTGCCGGCCCATCGGTGCCGGGCCGCCCCGGGGTGCGGAGAACTACTCAGCCCAGGGGCCGATGCCGCCGACGCGCTCGACGCTGATCCGCAGGCGCACGCCGGGGGGCGGCTCGTCCATCGGCGGGAACCTGACCTCGGGGCCGAGGTAGACGTGCGCGAGCTTCTGCAGGAGCTCCGGGGCGCCGCCCTCCTCGATCTCGGCGGTGCCGCGGACGACGAGGTACTGGCGCAGGCCGGGCGGCTGCACCTCGGTACCCTCGAACGAGATCACGACCCGCGGGTCGCGCCGCACGTTCTCGAGCTTGCGCTGACCCGGGTTCAGATGCGCGGTCAGGAGCGTGTCGCCGTCCACGGCGACCCAGACGCAGGTGACCTGGGGCGCGCCGTCGCCGCCAATCGTGACCAGGTGGCCGAGCGGGCCCGAGCGGATCAGCTTCCTGGCGCTATCGGGGAGCGAGGCCATATCCGAAACTCTACGCCTGCCATAGGGTTCCGGTTCCTGTGAACGCGCTCGCGAAGTCCAAGGTCCTGGTCGCGCTGCTGGTCTCGACCGCAGCGGCGCTGCTGGCGACGGCGTCGCCGGCGGCGGCGGCGCCGCCCAACCCGGTCGAGGCAGCGGCGCTCGGCGAGCGCGCCTACGAGTACGGATTCCCGCTGGTCGACCTGCTCCGGATCCGCAAGGAGCAGACCAGCGTTCCCTGTCCCGACGAGCGCGGCAACTCCCCGGTCAACTCCTTCTCGAACGCGGGGAACTTCGCGACCGCCGACGACCGCACTGTTGTGCTGCCGAACACCGACACTCTGTACTCGCTCGCCCACCTCGACCTGAAGAAGGGGCCGATCACGCTCAGCCACCCGGACATGGGCAAGCGCTACTACAGCTTCGAGATGGTCGATCCCTACACGAACGTGATCGCGATCCCCGGCAAGCGTGAGAACGGCTCCGGTGCCGGCAGCTACGTGATCCGCTGGACCGGAGCGGATGGCAAGTTCGACAAGCCGAAGGGCGCCGAGGCGATCAAGTCCAAGTACCGCCGCGTCTGGGTGATCGGCAGGACGCTCGCGAGCGACTCCAAGCAGGACCAGAAGAAGGCGCACAAGAAGATGGACAAGTACTCGCTGACCCTGCCGAACGGCAAGCAGCGCCACTTCCCGAAGGGCTGCAAGCCCGGCGAGCCCGCCACCTACCCGACGCCGACCGAGGGCAAGCCGTTCGTCCGCAAGCTCAACGACGCGCTCGCCAAGAACCCGCCACCCTCGCGCGACGATCCGCTGCTCGACGAGCTCGCCCGGGTCGGAGTCGGCGCCGGGCTCTCGCCCGAGGACGCCGGGCTCTCGCCCGACGCGCTCGACGCCCTCTACGATGCCGTCGCCGCGAAGGCCCCGTCGCTGCCGACCGAGACCCGGCTCTGGGCCTACACGCAGGCGCTCGCCACCGACGGCTGGTTCCTGGCGCCGCCCAACATCGGCAAGTTCGGGACCGACTACGAGCTGAGGGCGTTCGTCGCCTCCGCCGGGATCGGCGCCAACACCCCCGACGAGGCGATCTACCCGGTCGCGATCGCCGACGCGGACGGCGCCCTCTTCGATGGCAGCAACAGCTACCGGCTCACGTTCGAGGCCGACGACCTGCCACCGGCGCGGTTCTTCTGGTCGGTGACGATGTACGACACCGAAGGCTTCCTCGTCGCGAACCCGATCGACCGCTACTCGATCGGCCCGAGCCACGGCAAGCTGGCGAAGAAGCCCGACGGCTCGATCGTGATCGCGATCGGGCCGACCGAGCCGACCGAGAAGGACGTCAACTGGCTGCCGGCCCCCGACACGGGCTTCCGGCTCAACATGCGCCTCTACGGGCCCAGCAAGGACGCGCAGACCGGGGTCTGGATGCCGCCGGGCGTGGTCAAGGTCACGGGCGCCTAGAGCTCGCTCAGGCGAGGAAGTCGACCGTCTCGGCCACGCAGAGGCCCGGGGACGTCTCCCAGACGAAGTGCCCGGCATCGGGCACGACGACCAGCTTCGAGCCCTCGATCTCGCGCTCGAACCGGTGCGCGCCGCTGAGCGGAGCAAAGTTGTCCCTCTCGCCCCAGAGCAGCAGGGTCGGCACCCCGAGAGCGGCCGGCCCGGCTTCGTGTGGCGCCAGTTTCTCGAAGTCCATCGAGCGGTAGAACTCGAGCGTCGCCTTGCGACCGCGGCCCTCCGCGAACGGGCGCCAGTAGGCCTCGAGGTCATCGTCGTCGAAGCCGGCGCCGTCGGCGCGCAGCATCGCCCCGAAGGAGGCGAAGTCGAAGGCGGCGATCGCGTCCTCGCCCTGTTCGGAGCGCAGCAGTTCGGCGACGCCGTGCCAGCGACCGTCGCTGAAGAAGCCCGTGTCGCTGATCACGAGCGCCTCGACCCGCCCGGGGTGGCGAGCGGCCCAGGTCAGGCCGATGAAGCCGCCCCAGTCGTGGACGACGATCGCGACCCGCTCGAGGCCGAGCTCGTCGCAGAGGCCCTCGACGGCCTCGACGTTGCGCTCGTAGCTCGCAGGGCCCGGGTCCTCGGAGTCGCCGAGGCAGTAGAGGTCGGGAGCGATCGAGCGTCGTCCCCCGGCTGCCAGCCGCTCCATCAGGCCAGTCCACATCCGCGAGCTCTCGGGGAAGCCGTGCAGCAGCAGCACCGGGGCCGCGGTCTCCTCGGCCGGGCAAGCCTCGCGATAGGCGAGGGCCCCGGACCGCTTCAGCTCGACGGCGCTCACACGACGACCCTACCGCCGCGAAGGCCGAGACCTCAGGCCAGGGCGGGTCGCTCCGAGCGGCCGCCACGCCCACCGTCCTTCCTATCGCGCCGCTACCCTTGTCCGCCCCCGGCGCCTTGGCGGAGTGGTTACGCAGCGGCCTGCAAAGCCGTTTACACCGGTTCGATTCCGGTAGGCGCCTCTCCGCGGCGAACAGCGGGCCGAGGGCATCCCGGGCGAGCCCGATCCCGAGTCCTACCCGAACGGGCGATTCGCCTGGCTCGAGGATCCCGAGGGGAATCGCCCAGCTCTGGGAGCCGAACGCCGCCGCATTCGCTCGCGACCCCGGCCCCGGCGACTGACCTGGTGGAGGGTCCGCAGCCGCTAGCCGGTCAGCGGGAGACGGCGACCTTGCCGTCTTCGACCCGGGCGGCGATGCGGATCGCGCGGCTCTTGCGGTCGTAGCTCCACCTGCTCCTCGCGAGCTCGCGGCCGTCGACCTTGACGGTCCGGGGTCGGAATGGTCGCTTCAGCGTCGCCAGCGAGGCCTCGACGTCGAGCCGTAGCCGGCGATCGGCGCCGATCCGGAGCTTCCAGCCGCGCTGGGTCTCGGTCGAGCGCAACTGACCGCCGCCGTTGAAGCGGGCGGAGCTCTTGCCGCGGGGGAAGGCGAGCACGTGGAGGCGGTCGCGGCGGTCGTCGAGGCCGACGTGACCCTTGTCGGCGTAGTCGGCGAGCGTCTCGACGTCGGCGGGGAGCAGCGGCAGCAGGGTGCCGGCCTTGGCGTAGGCCGGGATCTCGTCCAGCGGCGCCTCGGCTCTGACCTTGCGCGAGCCGTCGATCACCTTCGCGCGGCCCTCGACGCCGAACTCGCCGCTCTTGTCGCGGAAGCCGACCGCGTCCCAGAGGTCGATCCACTCGTCGTGGGGCAGGTAGACCCTCCGTGAGGTCGCGCCCGGCTCGAGGATCGGCGCCACCAGCAGGCTCGGGCCGAACAGGTACTGGGCGTCGCGGCCGGTCGCGTGCGGGTCCTTCGGGTAGGCGAGCGCGAGCTGGCGCATGATCGGCATCCCGCGCTTCGCGTAGGCCCGGTCGGCCGCCTTCAGGTACGGGTAGAGCTGGGTGCGGAGCTTCGCGTAGCGGCGGTAGATCGGCAGCGTCTCGTCCTCCCAGACCTGCGGCCGGGCCGAGGCCGGCACGCCGATGCCCTCGGCCTTGGTCCGCATGACGCCGCTGAAGGCGCCGAACTGGAGCCAGCGCGCGAGCAACTCCGCGTCCAGGGTCTGGCCCGAGAGCGTGAAGAAGCCGCCGATGTCCGAGCCCCACAGAGAGACGCCCGAGAGACCCATCGTCAGCGCCTCGCGCACCGACGAGCGGAGCCCGTCGAAGCCCCAGCCGGTGGTCGGGTCGCCGCCCCAGACGATCTGGGAGTGCTTGGCGGCACCGGTGAAACCGGAGCGGTTGAAGCGGATCACCGGTCGGTCCTTGGAGTCGGCGTAGCGCATGCCCTGGCGGTGGTAGAGGACCGGGTAGCGGTTGTGCATCTGCTTGCCTGTCTGGCCGTTGGCGGCGAGCGCGTCGGGCGGCGTGTACTCGCCGTAGTCCTCCATCCAGCCGTCGTAGCCCGCCCGGTAGGCGCGATCGAGGATCGAGCGGTAGATCGGCACCGCCGCCGGGTCGGAGAAGTCGAACATGCCGACCTGGGTGACGCCGGAGCCGACGAAGGCGGTGAACGTGTACGGGCTGCCGTCGGGCTTCTCGTAGAAGGCGCCGGCGTCGATCGCGCGGTCGTAGGGCTCCTCGTAGCTGGCGCAGATCGCCTCGCGTGTGTAGGTGAGGGCGGCGGCGCCGGTCGCGTGCAGGTCCGCGGCGCGTTGCCGTTCGCTCTCATCTTCACCGAGATCGGAGCCACACGGCATGTAGCGCATGTGGGTCTCGACCGCCGAATACGGGGCGTCGGCGTCGCGCAGGATGCCGAGGTTGTCGAGCTCGTCCGGCGCCGTGTTCTGGTGCCCGGTCTGGATCCAGGGCCCGAACAGCCACGGGGCCGCGGGCCGGGGCTGGCGGCCGATGTCGGCGGTCAATCGCCGCAACGCGTCCTCCGGCTTCGGCCCCGCGTAGAAGCTGAGCTCGAGTCGCTGCGCGCTGACCTCGAAGCTCCACTCGTCGGCGGCCTCGGTACCGAGCCGGAAGCGGCTCGTCTCGAAGTTGCCGGAGAGAACACCGTAGCCCCGGGTGGAGAGCAGCCAGGGCATCGGGAAGTAGGTGGCGTCGCTGCGCTCGCGGAAGCCCCAGGGCGGAACGGTGTTGCTGATCACCGCGTACTCGCTCTCTTGGTAGGGCCCCTCGCCGACGTAGTTCTCGACCACGCGGCCGCGCTGATCGACGTGGTCGGAGCGCTCCCCGAAGCCGAGCATCCGCTCCGAGCCGGTGGCATCGAAGCCGATGCCGATTCGCTCGACGGGATTGGGACCTTGGCCTTCGACCTCCGCCGCGAGGGACTGGACGCCGCCGCCCGCCGGCCCGATCGTCAGCGCGATGCGACGGCCGGAGGGGTCGTCCGTATCGAGCACCACGAGGTGCTCGTCGCCGACGAACTTCTCGCTGAGGATCCCGGTCGCGTGGTGCCAGCCGCCGGCGAGGTAGGCGATCCGTCCGCCGGGCCCAGGCCCGGTGCCGCTCGCCTCGTTCAGCGCTCCGTCGGCGGCGACGCCGAGCACCGAGAGCGCCCCCGACTCGGGATCGACGGCGATCGTCTGGCCGTCGGCAGCGGCGGCGCTCGCGGGTACCGTCAGCAGCGTCAGGGTCGACAGCCACAGGGCGGCCAGACGGCCGCGCCCGCGCCCCCCAGGGCAAGTCCTCTCAGGCATGCGCCGATTATGGCGCCCGAGACGGGCTGGGCCGTATCGCCCGGGGGCGGGGGCGCTCAGTAGCGGTCGCGGACCGGCGGCTCGCGGGTGACGACCTCGCGCTCGACGGGCTGCGCATCGCGCCGCCGCCACATGCTGAGGCGGAAGAACTCGAGGACCGCCCCGGCGACGCCGGCGATCATCAGGATCAGGCCGATCGTCTGCAGGTCGACGCCGTCGATGCTGTCCGAGACGGCGTAGCGAAGGATCGCGCCGATCGCGACGAGGAAGATTGCGGCTCCGATTGTCATCTTTGGCTCCTTGGTGGATGGGTGCCCAGGTGTTTACCCCGGCTCGACCCGGGCCAATCGCGACGGCCGCAGTCGCTACGGTGTCCTGCGATGGACGGATCAGGCGGGATCCCGGTCGAGTTCGTGCGCGAGGGCGAGGGCGAGCCCGTGCTCGTCGTCCATGGCAGCCCCGGCGGCTCCGATCAGGGTGTCGCGCTCGGACGCTTCCTGATCCGCGCCGGCTTCGAGGTGATCAGCCCGAGCCGCCCCGGATACCTCGGGACCCCGCTCGACGCCGGCCCGGGGATCGATGCGCAGGCGGATCGGCTTGCCGGCCTGCTCGATCACCTCGGCCTCGACCGGGTCAGGGTGCTCTGCTGGTCCGGCGGCGGCCCATCTTCCTACCGCCTCGCCGCGCGTCACCCTGAGCGGGTCGAGCGTCTCGTCGCGCTCAGCGCGGTCAGCGGCGCCTACGCCATGCACGAGGAGAGCTGGGCCGATCGGATGATGCTCTCGACGACGGCCGGCAACTGGACTATCGAAGTCTTGATGGAGCACCTGCCCGGGCAGGCGGTACAGGCGACGCTCAGCGAAGAGGGAGACCTGACCAAGGAGGAGTTGCGCGAGCAGCGCGACTCGGTCCTCGCCGACGACAACGCGCTCGGCTTCATGCGGGAGCTCGCAGGAACGGTCGATCACCGGCCGGACCGCAAGACCGGCTTCGAGAACGACAAGCGGGAGTTCGCGGCGATCGCTTCGCTCGGGCTCGAGTCGATCGAGGCGCCGGTGCTGCTCGTGCACGGGGATGCCGACACGGACGTGCCGGTCGAGCAGAGCGAGAGGGCCGACGCCCGGCTCGCCGACAGTGAGCTGATCCGGGTCGATCGCGGCACCCACCTCTGTGCCTGGGCGCATCCTGACGACGCCGCGATCCAGGCACGGATCGGAAGTTTCCTGCGGGCGTGAGCAAACCGGCCTATCCGGGTACGATCGAAGAAGAATGAGTCCGGTGTACGGCGAGACGAACTTCGAGCAGAACGTGACCCCGGCCGACTGCCGCGCGATCGCCCGCGAGGCCGTGCGGATCTGGAAGGAGAAGGTCGGCCGGGGTCCCAACTACGCGAAGGCATTCGCGATCGAGGGCGCGATCGCGATGGTCTTCCGAGACGTGCTCACCCAGGTCGAGCGCGAACTCGTCGCCACGGGTGGGGCGGACGCAGTGCGGCAGATGCGCCGGGAGGTCTTCGAGAACAACCGCGATCGCCTGATCGAGGCCGTCGAGAGCACCTCGGGCGGCACCGTCGAGACCGTCCTCTATGACGTCGCGCCCGAGCACGACACGAGCGGCTTCCTCTTCCTGCTCGCCGATCCCTCCTCGCCCGCCGGCGACGAGGTCGGCGAGGACAAGGCCGCATAGCCCGCCCGAGAGCGGGCAGACCCCGGACAACCTCGCGACCGCGGTTCTCGTGGGGCCGAGGGGCGGCGCGTCCTGGCTGGGCGGGCCGCTTCTGCGATTGACGCTGCCGTATCCCGTTCAGAGGGAGCTCGGGAAGGTCTCCGGAGGCTCGTTCCGCTGCCACTCCGCGCTCAGCTCGAGTGGCTCGACGGCGCGGGTGTGGTCGATGTGCAGGAGCCAGTCGAACTGCTCGCTTACCCACGAGCCGAAGTAGTGGCTTGCGCGCTCGGTCTCGGGCCGGTAGATGACGCCGATGGCGCGCTGGAGCATTGGTTCCGAGAGCATCGAGCGTCCGGCGCCGGGCCGGCTGAGATCGACGATGAAGTCGGGGACGGCGAGGTCGTGGAAGAGCCGCTCGTAGCTGCCCGGCAGGCCGGGGCGTACCGTCTTGCGCTCGGCGGCCGCATCCCAGGCGGAGGCAGCCGTCACCGTCCCCTCGTAAGTCGAGAAGCCGATCAGGGCGCAGCCGTCGCCGTGGAGCTCGCGGGCGAGCTGCCCGAGGTTGAGCTCGCCGCGCTTTGACATCTCGGTCCGCCGCGCGTCCCCGACGTGCGAGTTGTGAGCCCAAACGATCGCTTTGGCAGGGCCGCTTCCGCGCCGATCGAGGTGCCGCAGCATCTGTTCCAGGGTCTGGGCCATGTGCCGGTCGCGGAGGTTCCAGGAGAGCTCGTGCCGGCCCACGAACATCGCTCGGTAGTAGCGCTCGGCGTTGATCACGAGCCGGGCGTTCTGCTCGGCGTGGAACTGCTCGTCCTCAGCGGCGAATCCGTCGCGCCGCAGATACGCATCCCCCGCCTTCTGCAGGGCGACGAGCTGTTCCAGGACCTCGTCCTGGCAGGCCTGAGTCATGTCGCGGATCGCCGCGTAGCCATAGTCCTGGCTGCTTTCGAAGGGGTCGAAGCAGGCGTAACGCGCGCGGGCGGCCGCTGCCTGCTCGGGTGAGATCCTCTCGAGGTACTCGAGCACGCAGGAGACGGATCTGTAGAGGCTGTACAGATCGAGGCCGAACAGGGAGGCGTCTTGCCCGCCGTCATTGGCGTCGCGCAGCCAGCCGACGAAGTCGAGCATCTCGGCGTTGCGCCACATCCAGGTAGGGAAGCGCTCGAAGCCGCGCAGCGCCTGTTCGGCGTCGGCGTCGTCGGCCGCTCCGTGCACCCAGCGGTTGACGCGATGGGCATCGGGCCAGTCGCCCTCGATCGCGACGGCGCCAAACCCGTACTCAGCGATCAGCCGCTTGCTGATCTCGGCGCGCCGCCGATAGAACTCGTGCGTACCGTGGCTCGCCTCGCCGATCAGGACGACGCGCTTGTCCTTGACGGCTTCGATCAAGTCGTCGTAGTCGCCGGGCCCGCCGCTCAACGGCCGCACGGCGTCGCGAAGGACGCCGACGCGGTCGACGTCGCCTCGGATGGCGGCGCCTCGGGCGCTCATCGGGGCTGGAGCCGGGCGCGGTCGGGCTTCGGAGCGAGTCTCGCCTCGAACCACTCGATGGCATATCTGGCGACCAGCGCGAGAGCGCCGGTCTCCTCGAAGAGGTGTCCGGCGCCCGGCACGACGGCGATCTCCACAGGCCCCGCGATCAGGTCGGCCGCACTCTCGTTGAGGCCGAGGACGACTTGGTCGGCACCCCCGACGATCAGTAGCGTCGGAGCCTGCACGTGGGTCAGGGCGCCCTCAGCGAGGTCGGGACGCCCGCCGCGCGAGACGACGGCCCCGATCCGCTCGCCACCGACCGCCGCTGCGAGGAGGGCCGCAGCTGCACCCGTGGACGCGCCGAAAAGCCCGACCGGCAGCCCGGAGACGGAGGGCTCCGTCCCGGCCCAGTCGATCGCGGCCAGCAGTCGTTCCGCGAGCAACTCGATGTTGAAGACGTTCGCCCTGACGCGCTCCTCGCGCTCCGTCAGCAGGTCCAGCAGCAGCGTCGCGAAGCCGGCGTCGTTGAGCGCCTCGGCGACGGACCGGTTGCGCGGGCTGTTCCGCCCGGAGCCGGATCCATGGGCGAAGATGACGAGGGCCTCGGGGGCCGGCGGGATACGCAGGTCGCCGCTCAGCGCGATTCGCCTCCCTGCCGGGATTCGGACCGCTACCTCGGTTGCGTCGCCGAAGAGCCGGCCGGTCTCCCGCCCGCGCTCCGCCTCCTCGAGGAGCGCGATGACCTCGGCATCGGTCGTCGGGCTGAAGTCGTCGTACCAACGCCCAACACCGCCGAAGTGACGCGGCTGGAGCGGGCAGATCACCTCGTCGAACTCGCCCGCGAGCGCCGAGTCGACACCCTGCGGGCCGACTGGAACCAGGAGCGTGATCCGGCTCGCGCCGCGACTCCGCAGCGCGCGGGCAGCCGCGATTGCGGTGCTGCCGGTTGCGACGCCATCGTCTACGAGCAGGACCGGACGGCCGCTGACGTCGAGTGGCTCGGATTCGCCCCGGTACTGATCCCGGCGGCGCTCGAGCTCAGCTCGTTCGGCGTCGATCGTCTCGGCGAGTTCGGCTCGGCTGATGCCGAGATCGCTGATCGCGGCCCCGTCGAGGATCAGCTGCCCATCGTCGGCGATCGCTCCGACCGCGAGCTCGGGATTGAGCGGGGCGCCCACCTTGCGAACGAGGGTGATGTCGAGCGGCGCACCGATTGCCCTCGCAACCTCGTGGGCAACGGGCACACCGCCGCGCGGCAAAGCAACAACGACCGGGTCGTCGAGGCTGCGGCCGGCGAGATCGGCGGCGAGCAGACGCCCCGCCTCGCGCCGGTTGGCGTAGGTCTGGGTGAAACGCGGATTCATGATGCCGCCCCAGCTCCTGCTCCCGATTTCGTCCGCATCCGCTCGAGCTCCGCCTGGAGGGAGCGATTCTGTCTTCGCGCAACGGCCAGCTCCTCGGTCGTCTCCCGAAGCGCGACCGCGAGCTCACCTGCCCGGGCCCACGCTCGCGCCAGCTGCTGGTCGCCCTCGGAGGGCTGCGCAGGTGCGCTCGCCAGCGCCGCAACTGCGTCATCTGCGGAGACGTCGGTTGTTCGATGCAGACTGGGACTCAACGCTTCACGCTCTTCGAATCTTGAGCTCGGCTCGAGATCGTCAGTGGGTCGATCGGCCGATGGCGGTCATCATTCCCGGATAAGGGCTGGGCGCCATCGGTGCTGACCCCTAAGGCCCGGAGCGGAGAACTACCGCCCCGCCGCCCGGCGCCCGACCGCCTAGATTGTGGCTCGATGGGAGAGATGAAGGAGCGGATGCGGAGTGGCGATCTCTATCGCGGTGACGACCCCGAGCTGAACGCGGAGCTCGACGGTCGCCAGTCGCTGGTCCAGAAGCTCAACTCGATCCGTTACGAGCGCACGAACGAGCGCTGGTGGGCGCTGCAGGAGCTGCTCGGCGAGCTCGGCGAGAACGCCCAGGTCCGCTCGCCGTTCTTCTGCGATTTCGGCGACGGGATCTCGATCGGGGAGGGGACCTTCGTCAACTCGAACTGCACGATGCTGGACTGCGCGACGATCACGATCGGGCGCGAGTGCCTGCTCGCATCGAGCGTCCAGCTGGTCACCCCGACCCACCCGATCGACCCCGTCGCCCGTCGCGACACCTGGGAGATGGCGCACCCGATCGACCTGGCCGACGGCGTCTGGCTCGGCGCCGGCGTGATCGTCTGCCCCGGCGTCTCGATCGGCGAAAACACCGTCGTCGGCGCAGGAGCCGTCGTCACCCGGGACCTTCCCGCCGGCGTCGTCGCACACGGTAGTCCCGCGCGGGTCCAGCGCGAGATCGGCGAGTCGGATCGGATCGAGCCTCCCGAGCTCTGAGCCCTCCCGGGGCCGCGGCGCTTTTCAGCTCGAGCGGGGTCGTGAGGCGCGGTTTCGGTTCGCGAGGCGGTCGCCGGCGCGATCGAGCGCCCAGCCGAGCCGCAGCATCGGAGCGCTGAAGATCGGCGCCGGCAGGAACCTGGAAGTGTCGCGCCACAGCGCTTCGAGGTCGTCGGAGCGGGGCTCGCCCGCGATCTCGTCCGCGATCAGGCTGCCGAGATACGGCGCCTGGGCGACGCCGTGCCCGTTGAAGCCGAGCGCGTAGTGGGCCCCTTCGCTCGTGCGGCCGGCGACGGGCAGCCAGGAGGGAGTCATCGCGATCCAGCCACCCCAGGCGCTCCGCAGCGTCACATCGCCGAGGCCGGGCAGGCGCTCGTGCAGGCCGCGCTCGAGATCGGCGACGACGGCCTCCCGTGGCGCTCGCGCGAGCAGGCGCCGCCTGGCGGGCTGGACGAGGCGGCTGCCGAACACGATCGACCCGCGGGCGGTGCGCCGGTAGCTCTCGAGCACGAGATGCTGGGTGTAGATACCGGCCGGGCTCGTCCATCCCGTCGCCGCGAGCCGGTCGACCGCGATCGGCTCGGTCTCGGCCAGGGTCACCCACAGCGGCGCGACGACGCGGGGTGGGGCGAACGGCAACTCGCCGCTGAACGCGTTCGTCGCCAGCAGCACGTGATCGCAGCTGATCCGGGCGCGGTCGGTGCTGAGCACGAATCCGGATCCGGCGCGCTCGAGCGCGGTCGCGGGCGTTCCCTCGTGTACGCGGACGCCGGAGTCGAGCAGGCGCTCGCGCAGGCCCGATGCGAGCTTGCCGGGGTCGAGCACGCCGCCGAGCCGTTCGAGGATGCCGCCGGGCATCGTCTCGGGCAGGCCGAATGACGATCCGTCGACGAGCTCGACCTCGGCCCCGGCGCCGGCCAGGTAGGCGGCGATCTTCTCCGCCCTGCGCATGCCCCCGGCGGTCAGCGCCACGGAGACGTTGCCGGCCCGCTCGAGGTCGCAATCGATCCCGTGATTCTCGATCAGCTCTTCGGTGAAGCGCACCGAGCGGTCGGCGATCCGGACGAGCTCCGGCGCCCGGCGCCGGTAGACGGTCGCGAGCAGCTGCGGGTCGCCGGCGATCGTCGGCGTCAGATGGCCGGCGTTGCGGGAACTCGCACCCCAGCCGCAGAACTCCGCCTCGACGAGCATCGTCTCGAGGCCGTGCTCGCGTAGCCGCATCGCTGCCGAGATGCCGCAGAAGCCACCACCGATCACGACGACATCCGCGTGGAGCTCGCCCTCGGCCGGCTCCGCGCGCCGCGACGGCGCCCGCGTCCAGCCGCTGAATGTCAGAAGCTCCGTTCTGCCTGTCGATCGGCCGACGTCGGGTGAGCTCATCGCGCGAGCATATTTGCGGGGGCTCCGCCGCTCCGGTTATGTTGCGGCGATGGAGTGCTGTCGATGAGCTCGACCCGGAAGGCCGTCGCCGGCGGCCTCGGGGCGGCGGCCGTGGCAGCGGCCGGCTGGATCGCGACGCAGCGGGCCGACCGCCGGGCGATCGAGGCGGATCCGGCCCGGCGGGCTCTGTTCGCCGAGTTCGGCGGCGAGCGCAACGTCGTCCGCGCCGACGATGGCACCGCGCTGTGGGTCCGCACCTTCGGCCCCGTCGATGCGCCGACGATCGTCTTCGTCCACGGCTGGACCTGTGCGGCAGAGTTCTGGAAGCTGCAGGCGCAGGCGCTGAAGGGCGAGCGGCGGCTCGTCGCCTTCGACCTCCGCGGCCACGGGCAGAGCGAGCGCCCGCCGGGCCGCAACTACTCGATCGAGACCTTCGCCCGGGACCTCGACAGCGTACTCGAGGCGTGTGTGCCGGCGGACGAACGGGCGATGCTGGTCGGTCACTCGCTCGGCGCGATGACGATCGTCGCCTGGGCGGGAGCCCACCCCGAGAAGGTCGACTCCCGCGTCGCCTCGGCCGTGCTCGTCAACACCGGCGTCGGCGACCTGATCAGCGAGTCGCTGGTCGTCGCCGGGCTGCCGAAGGGCCTCGGCGGCCTCGAGCGCTTCGCCGGCGAGGCCGTGCTCCGGGCCCGTGGTCCGATCCCGGCCTTCTCGGCTCCGATCTCCAACCGGGTCATCCGCTACGCCGTCACCGGCCCCGACGCGAGCCCGGCCGAGGTCGCCTTCTGCGAGCAGCTCGTGCTCTCCTGCCCGGCCGACGTGCGCAGCGCGGTCGGCGGCACGCTGACGCGCCTCGATCTGCGTGCGGCGCTCGCCCACCTGCAGGTCCCGACTCTCGTCGTCGCCGGCGAGCTCGACCGCCTGACGCCGCCCAAGCACGCCTACGAGATGGCGCTGGAGCTGCCCGACGTGCTCGACGTGATCGAGATCCCACGCTCCGGTCACATGAGCCCGGTCGAGTGCCCCGAGCAGGTCAACGTGCTGATCTCGGAGCTCGCCGGCGCCCCGATTCCTGGCGCGGCCGCTTAGCCCGCTTCAGCCCCGTCGCCGGCGGGCGGTCAGCCGGCCCCGGTTCGCTACATTCCCGCACCCCGGGCGTTTAGCTCAGTTGGGAGAGCGCCAGCTCGACAAGCTGGAGGTCACTGGTTCGAGCCCAGTAACGCCCATCGTCCCGGTCTCATGGACAGATCGGGACAGGTCAGGACACGGAGCCCGTATCCCGCACTATCCCGCCGTTTGCGGGTTCGCGGTCATCGAACGCCACGCCTGCCGTTCATGGCCTCCCGTGTCGCGTTTGGGGCGCTACTGGTAGCAAGCTGGTAGCAGGATGCTCCGGCGCAGACGCCGGATCGGTAGCAGCGTGCGAGGCCGCGATCGCCTAGCCCGCGACGCCCGGTAGCCCGGACAGGAACGCGCAGGACGCCGCGTAGCCGCCACC
Organism: uncultured Solirubrobacterales bacterium; assembly: GCA_963793415.1. Lineage (GTDB taxonomy): Bacteria > Actinomycetota > Thermoleophilia > Solirubrobacterales > 70-9 > CAXMST01. Next base: position 1,899,644 of record CAWCAC010000002.1, read on the forward strand.
ACCGTCCCGCCTGAGCTGCGACACGGCTCCCGATACCCAGCGGGGTGGCCCGCGACCACGGCCCCGGTGACTTCTATCTCGATCCGGGGGCGGCTTAGTAGGTCCAGTGAAGCTCGGAGCACAAGCGGGGATTGCGTGGCGAGTGGAGGACCGATCGGCCCGATGCCTGCCTCGTTCCCGGAGCAGAAACCGGCCCCAGCCCTTTGCGGCTGGCCCTCCCCCTACCCCGAAACCCAAAGCAGAGAACCCCAGAAGGAGGAACCAATGACCGACCGAGACCGCAGACTCAAAGACATGGACACCGACAAGCAGTGCAAGCTCGACGAGCTGGACGAGCTGTGCCGAAAGCAGGACGCCGAGCACGAGGCGAAGCAGGCCAAGCGCGAGGCGACGATCGCCGAGCTGACCGGCGGCCTCAGCATCCCCGACTACATCGAGGAGAAGACCAAGATGAGCGACGAGACGACCCTCGACGAGACCGACGCCGACCGACTGCGCTTGCTCGACCGGTTGGCCGAGCGGCTGCCGGGACTAGACCTCGATCAGCACGAGATCGACTGGACGAAGCTCGACGACGGCTCGGAGGCCCTGCTCATGGACGGCGGCGGGATCGACGGCGGCAGCGGTGCCTACTTCGCCAACTACGGCGACGACGTGCACGCGGTCGGGTCACTTGCCCCGCTCGCCCCGAAGGTCGGCCTGATCGTGATCCGCCCGGACGGCAGCCGCTATCTCGCCCAGCTCGCCGACGACCCGCTCGCCAGAGGGAACCGCGACGAGTAGGCCGGGCCGGTTTCTTTGGAATGGGAAACCGGACACCGCCCCCAGTGACCGGCGCGCCCCAACGCCCTTCGGATCGCGGCCTCGCCCGACCCAAGGCCGACTACACGGCGCCGAGCATGCGTCAGGTTTCCCTGAGGGACAGTCTGGACTGGACTTTCCGGGGTTCTGAGGATAGGTTGAGAGCCACGGGTCGGATTCATCGGTAGCCCCCGATCCGGAGTTTCTCAACAGGGAGGTCAAGACTGTGTGTGTTCGCCAGAGGATCGGTTTCTTGGGAGGGCTTGCTGTTTCCGCTCTCGCACTTCTCGCATGCGTCGGGTTTGTTGCGGTCGCCGATGCCGCCAAGCTGCCGAAGAACAGCGTCGGCTCGAAGCAACTCAAGAAGAACGCGGTAAAGACGAAGCACATCAAGAACGCGGCGGTAAAAACGGACAAGATCAAGGACCTGGCTGTGACAACAGACAAGGTTGCCGATGCGGTTATAACTACCGGCAAGATCGCCGACGCTGCCGTGAGGACCGACAAGATCGCCAACCTTGCCGTGGCGACCGACAAGATCGCCAACTTTGCCGTGACGACCGACAAGATCGCCGTGGATGCGGTGACCACGCCGAAGATCGCCGACAATGCGGTGACCACGCCGAAGATCGCCGACGCAGCCGTGACGACCGAAGAGATCGCCGACGCTGCGGTGACCACGCTGAAGATCGCGGATGACGCCGTCAACTCGGCCAAGATCGCGAACGCCACCATCACCCAGGACGACCTCGCGACGAACAGCGTCGGCAACGCTCAGCTCCAGACCAAGGTGTTCTTCGCGAAGGTGCAGTACGACGCGGCCAACCCGGTAATCCTCGCGGGGAGCCCCGGGGTGAGCTCGCAGGGAGAGGGCGCGTTGGGATTTCCGAGAATTGGGTTCCCGCAGTCGATGACCAATTGCGCGATCACCGCAACGACCTCAGCCACCGCTGGGACGTCGATCGTGCGTCATTCGAGCCAGTCGAGCGGCACTGTCGTGCAGCTCGCGGTCCAGAATGAGGCGAACGCCGCCGTCCGTCAGAACTTCAGCATCACCGGCATCTGCTGAGGGATTCGATCGACACCGAGCGGCAGGCCCGTGAGAGGGCCTAGCGCCAGCCGCGATTACAGCGAGCGCAAGCGGGCCTGAGATTCCCGAGCGAGTCGCCGCCACCGGCGACAAGCGGGACGATGTGGTCAATGTCGGTCGCCGGTTCGCCGCAGCGCCAGCAGGTCCGGCCCTTCAAGGCGAAGACCCGCTCCCGCTGACGTCGCCACGGCCGACCGCGCAGCTTCCGAGGCGCAGGCTGGCAACTCGGGCAGCGCCGGTCACTCTAGGACGGGCCAGGGTCCGACGCGGTCGAGATATGGCTTGAGAAAGAGGCCCTAGCCGGAGTCCTGGTCGACGTCAGCGAGCAGTGGGACGTGCCGCTGATGGTCACGCGCGGCTACCCGTCGATGAGCTTCCTGCACTCAGCCGCCGCCGCGATCGACGCCCGGTACGAGCGTCACGGTCGCCGGACCCACATCTACTACTTCGGCGACCGCGACCCGAGCGGCGTCGACATCGACCGGGCAGTCATCAAGGGCATCGGCGAGTCGCTGCTCTCGATCGAGGACACCTTCGCCGACGACCTCGGCGACACCGAGGCAGCCTTCGCCGACTACGCCAGCTTCGACCGGGTCGCCGTCACGCCACAGCAGATCAGCAACTGGAACCTCCCGACCCGGCCGACCAAGGGGAAAGACCCCCGCTCGGCGAAGTTCAAAGGTGACTCCGTCGAGCTTGACGCGATCCCACCGGCACGACTGCGCCAGCTCGCCGAGCAGGTGATCGAGCGCCACGTCGATCAGCGGCAGCTCAGCGTGCTGCAGGTCGCGGAGGCCGAGGAGCGGAGAATCCTCGAAAGGATGGCGGACCTGCCGTCCGGAGAGGTCGGATCGTGAGCGCCTTGCCGCCGACCTCCCTTCGCGGTAGGGTCGCCCCGACAAGTCAAGTGGGGCCGCGACGCGTGAACGTCCGGCCCCGTGGCGTCGGGCCTAGTAGGACCAGTCCCGACGCGCGGGGAAGGCTATTAGCCCGCCCGGTCCCTCGGAACGAGGAGGCCGCCGGGTGGCATGCGACGAGATCATCCGACGAAGGCGATGGCCTCGTGGCCGGTCTGCTCCGTGCGAGGGTCGCCGTCGCCGTGGAGTACGGGTCATGAGCGAGCCGTACCTCACGAAGCCAGAGGTCGCGGCCAAGCTTGGGGTCTCGCCCAAGAGCGTGCAACGCCACATCCGTCCATCGGGACGAGTGGGCGGCCAGAACCGTTACCTAATGAGCGACGTCCGGCGACAGACACGCGGCGAGTCCGAGGATCTGCCCGACAACGTGACGCCGCTCCGACCGAAGATAGGAGTCCCCGCAGCATGAGCACCTTCAAACGAGGCGACAAGTGGGTCGCCAAGTTCACCCTCCACGGCACCCAGCTTTGGGTTCCCGGCGGACCGTGGCAGCGCGAGTCTCACGCAAGAACCGCCGAACGTCGCTACCGCGACAGGCTGCTCGCCCGCCCCACTGACGAGACCTGCGCGAGCTTCGCTGACCGCTGGCTGATCGAGTGGGCTCGTCCGGAGACTTCAACCCAGCGCCAGTACGCAGCCGCCGCGCACCGCTTTGCCGAACACTTCGGACCGACCCCGATCGGCGATGTCGAGCGGCTGAGTGCGAGGGCCTTGGCTCTGACCGTGCCCCGCAGCATCAGCCGGGTGATCGGCACGATGTACGAGGACGCCCGCAACGTCGGCCTGGTCGAGTCCAACCCCTTCTCAAACCTCCGACTCCCGGCGGCCGAGAAGAAGGGCACGATCGTCCCGCCGACGATGGAGGAGTACGAGTCGCTGGTCGCAGGCTGCTTGACGCTCGGCGGGTATGCGGCTGAGTTCCGGGCGATGGTCCAGTTCGCCGCGTGGACCGGCGTCCGGCAGGGCGAGCTATTCGCGCTGAAGTGGTCCGACATCAGCGAGGACATGGTCAGGGTCCACCGCTCCCGCAAGCTCGACGGCTCGATCGGCCTGCCGAAGAACGGCATCAAGCGGGAGATCCCATTCCTGCCGCCTGCCCGCGTCCTCGATGACTTCAGCGGTGCCAAGGGCTCGCCGTTCATCTTCAACTCAGTTCGCGGCAGGCCGCTGCTCAAGGGCACCCACGCTTGGAGCTGGCACAAGGTCCGAGCAGCCGCAGGGCTCCCCGGCGTTCGCTGGCACGACCTCCGGCACTTCGCCGCGACCCAACTCCTAGAACTCGGCCTGAGTCACTTCGATGTCTCGATCCAGCTAGGGCACACGGATGGCGGTGCCCTGGTCATGGCTCGATACGGGCACCCCTCCGTCGATGCCGCGAGGACCCGGCTACTTCACGCCTTCGATCCACGACCTGATCTGATCGGTAGCAAGATCGGTAGCAGGGAGTCCGCATGACCGCTCAGGCCGCCATTCTGCACCCACAACGCCCATCACCCGGAGGCTCCCAGGGAGATTGGCCTCGATGATCAAGCGGATGGACAACGTGCTGATCGTTGTCGAAGACCTCGACAGGGCAAAGGCCTTCTTCGCCGAGCTCGGCATGGAGCCGGAAGCCGAGATGACGGTCGAGGGGCCGTGGGTCGACCAGACCCTCGGGCTCGAGGACGTCCGCGCCGACATCGCGATGATGCGGACCCCGGACGGTCACGGCCGGGTCGAGCTTTCTAGGTTCCACAACCCGCCGGCAGTCAGAGCGGAGCCGGAAGACGCCCCCTCGAACGCGCTCGGCATACGCCGGATCATGTTCGCCGTCGACGATGTCGACGACGTCGTCGAGCGGCTGCGCGGCCACGGTGCCGAGCTCGTCGGCGAGGTCGCACAGTACGGGGACAGCTACAGGCTCTGTTACGTGCGCGGCCCGGAGGGCATCGTCGTCGGGCTGGCAGAGGAGCTCAATACGCAGGGCGGAACCGCGGACCACTCGCGCGTCCGTCGCATTGACGGCAGCGAGGACGCCCGGGCGGCAGGTGAGCTGCTCGACCGCTTCAATCGCGAGTACGAGCTGGAGACGCCGGGTCCCGATTTCCTGGCCCGGCGCGTCGCCGAGCTCGACGGCGCCGGCTGCGCGACGTTCCTGGCGCGGGACGGGGCAGAGGACGTCGGGATCGCGGTCCTGCGCTTCCGCCCGTCGTTGTGGGAAGACGCGGACGAGGCCTATCTGGCGGAGCTCTTCGTGTTGCCGGACCGCCGCAAGCGCGGGCTGGGGGCGGAGCTGATGGCGGCGGTGATCGGGCTCGCCCGCGAGCGCGGCTGTCGCTTCATCGAGCTCGGCACCGACGAGCACGACCATGACGCTCACCGTCTCTACGAGCGCTCGGGGTTCACGAACTTCGCCAACCCGGACGCTCCGGAGGCGGAGCGGGAGCGGATGCTGTTCTTCGAGCGCGAGCTCTGAGCGCCGGGCGGTCCATCTAGTCTGCGGCCGATGCGTGAGTTCTCGCAAGCGCCCCTGGCAGAGCGGACGACGCTGAGGCTGGGCGGCCCTGCGGAGCGGCTGGTCGAGGTCGAGAGCTCCGCGGAGCTGATCGAGGCGGTCGCCGCCGCGGACGAAGACAACGCGCCGCTGCTTCTGATCGCCGGCGGCTCGAACCTGGTCATCTCGGATTCCGGCTGGCCCGGCACGGTCGTGGCGATCGGCTCGCGGGGCGTCGCCGAGCGCCCCGAGGGCGAGATCGTCGAGCTGACGGTCGCCGCGGGCGAGCCCTGGGACGATCTCGTCGCACGGACGGTCGCCGACGGCCTCGCCGGGATCGAGTGTTTGTCGGGGATTCCCGGCTCGACCGGGGCGACGCCGATCCAGAACGTCGGCGCCTACGGCGAGGAGGTCTCCTCGGTGATGCGCAGTGTCCGCTGCTGGGACCGGAGCGCCGGCGAGATCGTGACGCTGGCGCCCGAGCAGTGTGGGTTCGGGTACCGCAGCAGCGCCTTCAAGGGCGACGACCGCTGGGTCGTGCTCGACGTGACCTTCGCGCTCGCGCGCTCCGAGGCAGGCCCGCCGGTCCGCTACGCGCAGCTGGCTGACGCGCTCGGGGTCGAGCTCGGGGCCGCCGTCCCTGCCGCGGAGGCGAGGGCGGCGGTGCTCGAGTTGCGGCGCAGCAAGGGGATGGTCGTGGATCCAGCCGACCCGGACTCGGTCAGTGCCGGCTCCTTCTTCACCAATCCGGTCCTCGAGCCGGAAGAGTTTGCGGCGCTGGGCGCCCGCGTCAGCGAGCGGCTCGGAGCAGGGATCGAGCCGCCCGGCTGGCCGGAGTCGGGCGATCGGGTCAAGACCTCGGCCGCGTGGCTGATCGAGCGGGCCGGCTTCAGTCGTGGCTACGGCGAGGGCAAGGTCGGGCTCTCCGCCAAGCACACCCTCGCCTTGATCAACCGCGGCGACGCAGGCACCGCCGATCTCATCGCCCTCGCCCGCGAGATCCGCGACGGCGTCGCCGACGCGTTCGGCGTCCGGCTGGTACCGGAGCCGAAGCTGGTCGGGATCGAACTCTGATGAGCGGCCGGGTCGTGCTCGCCGACAACCTCGCCGTGCTGCCCGGCCTCGAGGACGGGTCGGTCCGCCTGATCTACATCGATCCGCCGTTCAACACGGGCTCGGAGCGGAAGCGCGAGACGCTCGAGTCCCGGGCCGATCCGGATGGGGACCGGGTCGGCTTCGGCGGCCGCCGCTACAGCTCGCGCGCGGTCGGTTCGATCGCCTACGACGACGACTTCGGCGACTACCTCGGCTTCCTCGAGCCGAGGCTGCGCGAGGCGCAGCGGCTGCTGGACGAGCGCGGCACTCTCTACGTACACCTCGATCCGCGCGAGTCCCACTACGTCAAGGTCCTGCTCGACGAGATCTTCGGCCGCGAGTGCTTCCTCAACGAGATCGTCTGGGCCTACGACTACGGCGGCAAGTCGAAACGGCGCTGGCCCGCAAAGCACGACACGATCCTGGTCTACGTCAAGGACCCGAAGCGGTACCTGTTCGACTCGACCGAGGTCGATCGCGAGCCATACATGGCGCCCGGCCTGGTCGGCCCGGAGAAGGCTGCGCGCGGCAAGCTGCCGACCGATGTGTGGTGGCACACGATTGTGCCGACTTCAGGCCCCGAGAAGACCGGCTACCCGACGCAGAAGCCGGAGGGGATCTTGCGCCGGATCGTCACCGCCTCCTCGCAGGCGGGCGATCTCTGCCTCGACTTCTTCGCCGGCAGCGGCACGCTCGGAGCGGTCGCGGCGGAGCTCGGCCGCAGCTTCCTGCTCGTCGACTCGAGCGCCGAAGCGGTCGCCGTGATGGAGCGCCGGCTCGGGATTGCCGCGGAACGCCCGGAAAGGGATAGGCTCGGGGCGTGAAGTTCTACGTCTGCTGGACGACGCGCAGCCTCGGGCACGAGCATCCGTGCGCGACCGCCTACGACGCAGTCAAGGACGCGGGCTACGACCCCGACGTCGTCCATGCACGCGGCTGGACGAAGCTGCCGAACGCACTGAACAGCTCTCGCGGCCGCCGCGAGGTCCGCGAGATGAGCGGCGGCAACGACGAGGTGCCGGCGATGGTCCTCGACGACGGCACCTTCATCCAGGGCACCGAGAAGATCGTCGACTGGGCGCGGGCGAACCCCGCCTCCGGCGCCTGAGCGACCGGGCTCCGGTTCCGCACCGCACTATCCTCGCCCGCCATGCTGGGTACGTACGCCGCCGCGCTGCTCGTGATCGGCGCCTCCGTGCCCGTCGGCGCCGCAGTCCTCTGGCTCTCCGGGCGCCGCGAGTGGTCGTGGACCGCTCCCGTTCTCGGCCTCGCCGTGATCACGGTTGCCGCCTGGCTGCTGGTCCGGCTTCCCGACGAGGGGCTCGCCGCCCTGATCGGGATCGTCGTGCTGGCGTTGGCCTGCGCGCCGGCGCTGCCGCGCACCGGCTTCGGCCGGGCGCAACTCGCCGAGGGCTGGGTTCCGGCCGCGATCGCGCTCGTCGCCGTCTCGATCCCGTTCCTCGCCGAGGGCCACTTCGGGATCCTCGGCACCGGCTTCAACGTCGACATGTCCCAGCATCTGTTCACGGCCTCGTGGATCGCCGATCCGCTGGCGCGGCCGCCGACGCTGATCCAGCAGGGGTATCCGGTCGGGCCGCACTCGCTCGCCGTCGCCGGCGGCGAGCTCTCGTCCGCAAACCTGGTCTACGGCTTCTCCGGCGTGACGATCGCGGTGCCGGTGATCGGCGCGATGACGGCGCTGGCGGCGACCCGCCCGCTCGGCCGGCGGCGGGGCGCGCTGGCCGCTCCGCTCGTCGCATTGCCATATCTGGTCGCCTCCTACCTGGCTCAGGGTGCCTTCAAGGAGATCTTCGCGGCGACCTTTCTGCTTGCCTTCGCGATCTGGCTCTGGGAGGTGAGCCGGCGCCCTGACCCGCTCGCGGCCAGAGGCTGGGCGATCCCGGCGGCCGTGCTCGCGGCCGGGATGCTCTACTCGTACTCGGGGCCGGGCCTCGCCTGGATCGTCGGCACGATCGGGATCTGGGCCCTGCTGGGGCTGGTGCGGTCGCCGGCCGCGGCGATCGCGCGGGTCCGTCCCGCGCTCGCGGGGCTCGGCATCGCGGTTGTCGTGCTCGCCCTGCTCGTCGCCCCCGAGGCCTCGCGGATCGTCGACTTCGGCGGCAGCGCCGGCAACGTCGCCAACTCGCGCGACGCGGAGCCCGGCGCAGCCCTGCCGAAGCGACCTCTGATGACACAGGCGTCGGACTCGGACGCGGGCGGCGAGCCGGAGAAGCGAACGCTGGACCTCTTCGACAACGACCTCGGCAACCTCTTCGGCGACATCCCGGCGCTGGAGGTGTTCGGCGTCTGGCCGAGCGGCGACTTCCGCGTCGAGCCCGGCGACGGCGCGATCCCGGCCGCGGTCTTCTACCTCGCAGCGCTGCTCGGGGCGCTGGCGCTCGGCGCCGGCCTCCTCCGGGCCTGGCGCCAGCGCGACGACGCCCTGCTGGCGGCCCTGATCGCCTCGCTCGTGATCTGGGCGGGGGCGCTCGCAGAAAGCACCCCGTATACGACCGCCAAGGCCCTGCAGATGGTCGCGCCCGTGCTGATGCTGATCGCCCTGCGCGGCGTCCTGCACCCATCGTTCTCACCGCTGCGGCCGCGCCCGGGCCTGGGGACCGCGCTCGCCGCCGCCTTTGCGCTCGCCGCGGCCGGCTCCTCGGCCCTCGCCCTCGCCAACGCGCCGGTCGGCCCCGAGCGCTACAGCGCCGGGCTCGCGAAGCTGCGGCCGCAGCTGACCGATGTGCCGGTCCTGATCCTGGCCCCGGCTGAGCAGCTCGCCCAGCGTCACGGCGCCGAGTTCTACGGCTGGGAGCTGCGCGGTGGCAAGCCGATCTGCGTCGAGGCCTTCCCCGAAGACGAGAGTGGCTTCGACTTCCCGGCCCCCGCCGGGATCCGTTACGTGATCACGATCGGCGGCAAGACCGAGCCGCCCTTCACCGACCTGACCGAGGTCGATCGGCGCGACCGGGTCGCGCTCTGGGAGGTGCCCACGTTCGACTCCGCCAAGCAGCCCGACATCAGGATCGACCCGGCCCGGCCGGCCAACTGCGACCTCGACCTGCCCGAGCCGGAGTAGAGGACCGGGTCAGGGCTCGGCTGTCGGGGCCGAGGGGCCGTTGTCGAACTCCCCGAGTCGTTCGGCCGGGAAGATCGAGTAGCTGCCGATCGCGGTTGCGAGCAGGCGCTCGCTGCCGTCCTCGAGCTCGCTGAAGACCCGGCTCGAGAGGATCGCGACGCGGTCGTTGCGGCGGTCCAAGCTCGAGCTGCAGATCACGTCGCCCTCGCGCGCGGTCCGCAGGTAGTTGATCGCGATGTTGATCGTCGCCACCCGCTCGCCCTGCTCGCGCGCCTGCCACAGCGCCGAGCCCATGCAGTAGTCGACCATCGCGTAGGAGACGCCGCCGGCGAGTAGGCCGGCCGGATTCATCAGCTCCGGCCGGATCGTGATCCGGACGCGGTCGTAGGACTCCCATCGCAGCCCGAGCCAGCGGCTAAGCCCGTCGATCCCGCCTCGGCTCTGCTCGCTTCCCTGACCGGACTCCATCGGCCGCGACTCTATTGCGGACGACCGCTGCGAGGGCCCGATCTGGATGACCTAGGATCCACCGCCGTGCCCGCCCTGACCGTGAAGCTGCCCGATGGAACCCCGCTCGAGCTCGAGGACGGGGCCAGCGGCGCCGATGCCGCCGCCGCGATCGGCCCCGGTCTGGCGAAGGCGGCGCTCGCGGTCGAGGTGGGAGGGGAGGTCCGCGACCTCGCAGCGCCGCTCGCCGACGGCGAGGAGATCTCGATCGTCACCGACCGCAGCCCCGAGGCGCTCGATCTCGTCCGCCACGACGCCGCGCACGTGATGGCGACCGCGGTCTGTGAGCTTTGGCCCGGGACCAAGGTCTCGATCGGCCCGCCGATCAAGGACGGCTTCTACTACGACTTCGAGTTCCCCGAGGGCGTCAAGGTGACCGAGGCTGACTTCCCGGCGATCGAGGCAAAGATGGCCGAGCACATCGCCGCCGACGAGAGCTTCGAGCGCACCGACATTCCAGTCTCGGAGGCGCTCGAGCGGTTCAAGGGAGAGGGGCAGCCGTTCAAGGTCGAGCTGATCGAGGACCTCGTCACCAACGAGGACGTCGAGACCGTCTCCCTGTACCGCAACGGCCCCTTCACAGACCTATGCCGCGGCCCGCACGCGCCCTCGACGGGGCGGATCAAGGCGATCAAGCTGAACTCGGTCGCCGGCGCCTACTGGCGCGGCGACGAGACGCGCGAGATGCTGACGCGGATCTACGGGACCGCGTTCTTCTCGAAGAAGGACCTGAGCGCGCACCTCGAGCGGATCAAGGATGCGAAGACACGCGACCACCGCAAGCTCGGCCCCGAGCTCGACCTGTTCATGTTCCGCGAGGAAGCGCCCGGGATGCCGTTCTGGCTGCCGCAGGGCACGGTCCTGCTGGACCTGATCGAGGGCGAGATCCGCGAGCAACTCGACAAGCGCGGCTACGTCCGCGTCGACACCCCGCAGATCATGGACGTCGAGCTCTGGCACCGCTCCGGCCACTACGACAACTACCGCGAGAACATGTTCTTCGCCGAGGCCGCCGAGCGCGATCGCGACGGGGCGGAGGAGGGTGGCCGCCGCTACGCGGTCCGGCCGATGAACTGCCCGGGAGCCTGCCTCGTCTTCGACTCCGGCCGCCACTCCTATCGGGAGCTGCCGCTGCGGATGGCCGAGTTCGGCCGCGTCTCCCGCTACGAGCGCGAAGGCGTCCTGCACGGCCTGCTCCGCGTCCGCGCCTTCACCCAGGACGACGCCCACGTCTACTGCACCGAAGAGCAGGCGCCGGCGGAGGTCGTCGACATCGTCGAGGCGATCGACGAGCTCTACGCCCGCTTCGGCTTCGACGACGTCACCGTCGAGCTCTCGACGCGGCCGGAGAAGTCGATCGGCTCCGACGAGCAGTGGGAGCAGGCCGAGCGGATGCTGCGCGACGCACTCGAGTCGATCGGTCGCGAGCACAAGGTCAACCCCGGCGACGGCGCCTTCTACGGGCCGAAGATCGACTTCCACGTGACCGACGCCCTCGGCCGCTCCTGGCAGCTCGGCACCTGCCAGCTCGACTTCTTCATGCCCGAGCGCTTCGGGCTCACCTACCAGGGGGCCGACAACGCCGAGCACCGGCCGCTGATGATCCACCGAGCGCTGGTCGGCTCGATGGAGCGCTTCGCCGGGATCCTGATCGAGCACTGGGCAGGTCGCTTTCCGGACTGGTTGGCGCCGACGCAGGCCGTCGTGCTCCCCGTCGCCGACCGTCACAACGACGCCGCCCGCGAGGTGCTCGACGAGCTCAAGCGCCTCGGCGTCCGCGTCCGCCTCGACGATCGCTCCGAGTCAGTCGGCCGCAAGATCCGCGACGCCGAGCTCTCGAAGGCCCCCTACATGCTCGTCCTCGGCGATCGCGAGGCGGAGTCGGGCGAGCCCTCCGTGCGCTCGCACAGCGACGGTGAGCTCGGCTCGATGACGCCGGCCGCGCTCGCCGATCGGATCGGCGCCTCGGTTTGAGCTTGCGCCGCCGCGGTTCGTGCGTATACTGCGCCGCGATGCAAGGCAACTACATCCGCCCGCGCCGTTGAGCGCCCGCGTCCGCCCTTGCGCATTTCCCGATCCGTCTCCACTCCGTAGCTTGAAGCTCGGCGTCATCTCCAGCTAGTGCCGGTCCCTCGACGTTTCGACCGGCGTCCCCCGGATAGGGACCCGACAAGGATCAACGAGCGGATCCGCGTACCCAAGGTCCGCCTGATCGGTGCCGACGGCTCTCAGGTCGGGATCGTCGAGACCGACGAGGCTCGCCGGATCGCCCGCGACGCCGACCTCGACCTGGTCGAGGTCGCGCCCGAGTCGCGGCCGCCGGTCTGCAAGATCCTCGACTACTCGAAGTACAAGTACGAGCAGGAGCAGAAGGCCAAGCAGGCCCGCAAGCACCAGCAGCAGGTCAACGTGCGCGAGATCAAGCTGCGCCCGAAGATCGCCGACCACGACTACGAGACGAAGAAGGGCCACGTCGCTCGCTTCCTCAACAAGAAGGACAAGGTCAAGGTGACGATCATGTTCCGCGGTCGTGAGCAGGCCCACCCAGAGCGCGGCCGCGCTCTGCTCGACCGCCTCTACGAGGATCTCGACGAGATCGCCGTGATCGAGCAGGCTCCGCAGCGCGAGGGCCGCAACATGCACATGGTGCTGGCGCCTTCAAAGGAAGCCGGCAAAGCCTGACGGCACGTGGACGCCGATGGCGGCGTCCTCCGCGGCTCACGTGCTGGCGCACGCTTCGCCTTGTGCGTCCTTGCCCTCGCCGCCCACGTGCTCGTCAGGTCGCGTGCGGGGAGTCCGCGGATTTGCTTACATACCGCGTCCGAGTCATGCCGAAGATGAAGTCACATTCGGGCGCCAAGAAGCGCTTCAAGAAGACCGCGAGCGGGAAGCTCCGCGGTCATCGCGCGTTCTCGAGTCACATCCTCGAGAAGAAGTCGCCGAAGCGGAAGCGCCAGATGCGCAAGCCGTCCGTGATCTCCCCGCAGGACTCCGAGCGCGTCAACCAGCTGCTCGCCGGCCGGAAGGGCCGCTAGCCGATGGCCCGCGCAACGAACGCCGTCGCTCGCAAGAAGCGGCGCAAGAAGACGCTCGCCCAGGCGAAGGGCTACTACGGGCGCAAGCACTCCTCGTACCGGTTCGCGAACGAGCAGGTCATGCGGTCGGGCAACTACGCCTTCCGCGACCGCCGCAACCGCAAGCGCGACTTCCGTCGTCTCTGGATCACGCGGATCAACGCCGCCGCCCGCCAGCACGAGATGAGCTACTCGGAGTTCATGCACGGCCTCTCGAAGGCCGGCGTCGAGGTCAACCGCAAGATGCTGGCCGACATCGCCGTCCACGACCCCGAGGCGTTCCGCCGATTTGCCGAGGTGGCCCGGGAGGCCGCGGCGTAGCCGCGGTCGCATACTCACCTTTCCCGGGCGGACCGCAAAGCGGCCGCCCTTTTTCGTTCCAGGACCGATCCGAGACAGCGATAGAACCGACAGAGCAGATGACCGAGACGATCAAGAGCCCCGCCAACGAGAAGCTGAAGCTCGTCCGCAAGCTGCAGGAGGGACGAGGGCGCGCCAAGGAGAACGCGTTCGCGACCGAGGGCGAGGACCTGCTCGAGGCCGGCCTCGCGGCATGCCGGACGCCGCGGTTCGTGCTCTACGCGGCAGGCACAAGCGACCCCGAGGCCGTGGCCCCGGCGGCGGCCTCGGCGGAGACGATCCCGGTCGAGGCAGAGCTGCTCGGCCGCGTGTCGGCCCTCGGTTCGGGCACGCGGGTGATCGCGGTCTGGGAGCTTCCGCCCGACGAGGTCCCGGCCGACGGCCCCTGCGTCTACCTCGACGGGGTCGCCGATCCCGGCAACGTCGGCACGATCATCCGCAGCTCCGCAGCGCTCTGTGGGGCCCGCGTCGTGCTCGGCCCGGGCTCGGCCGATCCCTATTCGCCGAAGGCCGTGCGAGCGGCGATGGGCACCCTGCACAGCTCGCCGCCGGCGCTGGCGGCGATCGACGCCACTCCGGCGCCGCGACTCGGTCTCGTGGCCCACGGCGGCGGCAGCCTCGATGCCGAGATCGAGCGGCTCGCACCGGCGACGCTCGTGCTCGGGGCCGAGCGCCGGGGCCTGACCGACGCGGCGCTCGCCGCCTGCGACGGGGTCGCGACGATCCCACTCGCGGCCGGCGCGGAGTCGCTCAACGTCGCCGCGACCGCGGCGATCGCCCTGCAGCGGATATCTTCGATCGCCGCCTCCGAGGGCACCGGCGCCGCCGGTGCAGGGGCAGCCTGAGCATGGTCGAACGCATCGAACAGATCCGGAACGAGGCCGAGTCAGCGATCGCCGCTGCCGGGTCGGCCTCCGAGCTCGAGGAGATCCGGGTTCACTACCTCGGCCGCAAGGCCGAGCTGACGACGATCCTGCGCGGAATCGGCGAGCTCGACCCGGCCGAGCGCGGTCCGGTCGGCAAGAACGGCAACCTCGCTCGCAAGGCGATCGAGGCCGAGCTCGACGAGCGCGTCTCGGCACTCGAGGCCGGTGAGCTGGAGGCGCGGCTCGCCGCCGACGCGATCGACGTGACGCTGCCGGGGACGCCACCCGTCGCGCCCGGACACACACACCTGCTGACCCGGACGCGCCGCGAGATCGAGGACGTCTTCTGCGGGCTCGGCTACCGGGTCATGGAGGGGCCGGAGGTCGAGCACGACTTCTACAACTTCACCGCCCTCAACCATCCACCCGGGCACCCGGCGCGGATGCTGCAGGACACCTTCTACGTCGATCCCTCGACGCTCGCTGACGGCGTCGGCCTCTACGGCGACGACGGCGAGCCACTGACGGTGCCGCCCGGCCCGCGCGACGTCCTGCTCCGCACCCACACCTCGCCGATGCAGGTGCGGGCGATGGAGAGCAACGAGCCGCCGATCTTCATCGTCGTGCCGGGGACGGTCTACCGCCGCGACTCCGACGCGACCCACACGCCGATGTTCAACCAGATCGAGGGCCTCGCCGTCGGCACCGGGATCACGCTCGCCGACCTGCACGGCACGCTGCTGACCTTCGCGCGGGCGATCTTCGGTCCCGACCGCGAGGTCCGGATCCGGCCGCACTTCTTCCCGTTCACGGAACCGAGCGTCGAGGTCGACGTGTCGTGCTTCCGCTGCTCGGGAAGCGGCTCGCTCGACGACGGCGCCCGCTGCAACCTCTGCAAGGGCACGGGCTGGCTCGAGATCCTCGGCGCCGGCATGGTCGACCCGAACGTGTTCGGCTTCGTCGCCGCCAACGGCTACGACCCGGAGAAGGTCCAGGGCTTCGCCTTCGGGATGGGCATCGAGCGGATCGCGATGCTTCGCTATGGCGTTCCCGACCTGCGCCTGTTCTTCGACAACGACGTCCGCTTCCTGGAGCAGTTCTGATGCGGATCCCCCTGCAATGGCTGAGCGAGTACTGCGACGGCAGCGGCCTCACCGCTGACGCGCGGGCGCTCGCCGAGCGGTTGACGATGACCGGGACCGAGGTCGAGCGGATCTCCCACCACGGCTCCTCCGACGGCGACGGCTTCGTCGTCGGCGCCGTGCTCACGGCCGACAAGCACCCCGACGCCGACCGGCTCAAGGTCTGCACGGTCGACGTCGGCGAGAGCGAGCCGCGGACGATCGTCTGCGGGGCTCCGAACGTCGATGCGGGTCAGACCGTCGCCGTCGCCCTGCCCGGCGCCGTCATGCCCGATGGCGCCAAGCTCGGCAAGGCGAAGCTGCGCGGCGTCGAGTCGAGCGGGATGATCCTCTCCGAGCAGGAGCTCGAGATCGGCTCCGACCACTCCGGCATCGCCGTGCTCGAGACCGACGCCGCCCCGGGCACGCCGTTGAGCGAGCTCGTTCCGGTCGGCGAGGACGTGCTCGAGCTCGAGATCACGCCGAACCGGCCCGACTGCCTCTCGGTCTACGGCGTTGCCCGCGAGCTGCACGCGATCAGCGGCGCTCCGCTCGGACCCGAACCCTGGGCCGCCGATCCGGAGCCGACGGGGGAGGGCGAGGCCTTCGACTACGCCTCGGTCACGGTCGAGGTGCCGGAGCTCTGCCCGCGCTTCACGGCCCGCGTCTTCACCGGCATCGAGGTCGGCCCCTCGCCGCTTTGGCTGAAGCAGCGGCTCGCCGCGGCCGGCCAGCGCCCGATCAACAACGTCGTCGACATCACCAACTACGTGATGCTGCTGACCGGGCAGCCGCTGCACTCATTCGACCTCGACAAGGTGCCCGGCGGCGAGGTGATCGTCCGCAGCGCCCGCGAGGGCGAGAGGATCACGACCCTCGACGACGTCGAGCGGGCGCTCGACACCGACGCGGTGCTCGTCTGCGACCGCGAGCAGGCGACGGGCATCGCCGGGATCATGGGCGGTCAGATCTCCGAGGTCTCCGAGACCACCACCCGCGTGCTGCTCGAGGCTGCCAACTGGGACGGCACCAACATCCTCTCGACCTCGGGCAAGCTTGGGCTCCGCTCGGAGGCCTCGACCCGGTTCGAGAAGGGCCTGCATCCGGATCTGACGATGCGCGGGCAGATCCTCGCCTCACGCTTGCTCGTGGATCTGTGCGGGGCCGAGCTCGTCCCCGGCACGATCGACGTCGATGCCCGGCTGACGAGGATGGAGCAGTTGTCGGTCGAGCTGCGGATGGACCGTGCCCGGCAGCTGCTCGGCATGGAGATCGACCCGGGGCTCGGCCGCACCTACCTCGAGCGTCTCGGCTACGGCGTCGAGGAGGCGGGGGAGACCCTGACCGTCGCGGTGCCGGCCGACCGCCACTTCGACACGACCCGCGAGGTCGACCTGATCGAGGAGGTCGGTCGCGTGCACGGGATCGACGAGCACCTGCCGGCGACACTGCCGTCGCGCCCCGCCGGCGCGGGCGGCCTCTCGCGCGAGCAGCGCCTGCTGCGGGTCGCCGAGGACGCGATCCGCGACGCCGGCCTCGACGAGGCGATCACCTGGAGCTTCGTCGCCCCGGGCGCCGCCGAGGCGCTCGGCGGCCCCCCCGAGCCCGGCATCGTCGTCCACAACCCGCTCTCGGAGGATCAGTCGGTGATGCGGACCGAGCTGATCGGCGGGCTGCTCGCGGCAGCTTCGTACAACCTCGCCCGAGGCGCCGGCCGTGTCGCCCTGTTCGAGTCCGGCCGCGCCTACCTGCCGCAGACGCCGCCGGAGCAAGGCTCGGTACTCGACGGGCGCTTCGCCGGCAACCGTCCGGCGCCCGCGCGGGAGCCGCACCGGCTCGCCGCGATCGTCTGCGGGCCGCTGCTCGAGCCCGACTGGCGCAGCGGCGCCGACGGCGTCCCGAGCGCTGACTTCTACGCCGGCAAGGGCCTGGTCGAGCTGCTCTGCACGGCGCTCGGGGTCGAGGCGCGCTTCGCCCCGGTCGAGCGGCCGTTCCTCTATCCCGGTCGCGCGGCCGAGGTCCTCGTCGGCGACCGCAGCGCAGGCTGGGTCGGCGAGCTGCACCCGCGGCTGTCGACCGAGCGCGACCTGCCGCCCACCGTCGCCTTCGAGCTCGACGCCGGGGCGCTGATCGACGCCTCGAGCCGCGGCCGGGAGACGTACCAGGACCTGACCTCGTACCCCGCGGTGCTCGAGGATCTCGCGGTCGTCGTCGACGCCGGCGTCTCGGCGGATTCGCTGATCGCCGCTGCCCGGGCGGCCGGCGGCGAGCTGCTCGGATCGGTCAGTGTCTTCGACGTCTACGAGGGGCCCCAGGTCGGCGAGGGCAAGCGCAGCCTGGCCCTGCGGCTCGAGTTCCGCTCGCCCGATCGCACCCTGACCGACGAGGACGTCGCCGGCCCGCGCGCGGCGATCATCGCCGCGCTCGGCGAGCTCGGGGGCGAGCTCCGTGGCTGATCGGCAGCCGCTCGATGGTGATCCGGTCGCCAGGGTGCTGGTCGCCGGCGCCTCCGGCTTCGCCGGGGCGCTGACCGCCCAGCTGCTCTGGCGGCACCCGCGCTTCGAGCTCGCCGAGGTGACCTCGCGCTCCGACGTCGGCACCCGCCTGGACGAGCTCTATCCGCGCTACCGCGTGCCGATGGAGCTGGTCGAGCTCGACATCGACGGCGCCGAGGACTGCGACGCCGCGGTCGTCGCCTACCCGCATGGCGCCGCCGCCCCGACGGTCGCGGGCCTACGCGAGCTCGGGCTCTCCGTCGTCGACCTCAGCGCCGACTTCCGCCTGCGCGATCCCGAGGAGTACCGCGAGTGGTACGGGCAGCTCGGTGCGCCCGAGATCCTGCCGGAGGCCGTCTACGGCCTGCCCGAGCTCTACCGGAGCCGGATCTCCTCGGCCTCGCTGGTCGCGAACCCGGGCTGCTACCCGACCGCGACGATCCTCGCGCTCGCCCCGCTGGCCGAGGCGGGGCTGATCGGCGACGTCGTCGTCGACGCCAAGTCCGGCGTCTCCGGTGCCGGCCGGGGCGGCGGCGACCGGCTCCACTTCGTGACCCTGGACGAGAACACCTCGCCCTACGGCACCGCCGGCCATCGCCACGCGCCCGAGATCGGGCAGGAACTCGCTGTGCTCGCCGGGGGGCAGACGCCGCCGCTGACCTTCGTCCCGCACCTGCTGCCGCTCGATCAGGGCGAGCTCGTCTCCTGCTACGTGAGCCCGACGCGGGCGATCGACCCGGAGGAGCTGGCGCAGCTGTACGCGGCGCGCTACGCAGAAGAGCCGTTCGTCGAGCTGGTCGCCGCGCCGCCCGGCGTCCGCGACGTGCGCGACACGAACATCTGCCGGATCCACGCGACGCTCGCCGGCAGGGGCAACACCGAGCGGATCCTCGTCTTCGCGGTGATCGACAATCTCTGGAAGGGCGCCGCCTCGCAGGCCGTCCAGAACCTGAACCTGATGCACGGCCTGCCCGAGGGCGAGGGAATCTCGTGAGCGGGCTCGAGGTGCCTTCCTCGCCGCTCGAGCCGCGGCCCGGGAAGTCGTTCTTCCGCTCGCGCTGGGTCGACCCGCCGGACGGGCTCGAGGAGCTCGCCCCGGACGGGCTCGCCCCGGGCTTCCTCTCCGCCGGCTCCGGGCGCCGCGCCGCAGGCGTCTCGACCGACGTGGCACTGATGCATTGCGACGCCGAGCCCACCGGCCTGCGCACCGCGATCCTGCTGACCCGCAACGCCTCCGCGGCCGCGCCGATCGTGCTCTGCCGCAACGGGCTCGACCACGGCCGGATCCGCGGCGTCGTCGTCAACAGCGGCAACGCCAACGCCTCGACCGGCGAGCAGGGCCTGCACGACGCCGAGGCGATGCAGGCGAAGGCGGCCGAGCTGCTCGGCGTCGAGGCCGATGCGGTGGCCGTGGCCGAGACCGGCACGATCGGCGTGCCGCTGCCGATCGAGGAGGTCCTGGATGGGATCGCTGACTGCGCGCCGCGGCTCGAGGCCGGCAGCGCCCGCGACTTCACCAGGGCGATCATGACCACCGATGCCTTCCCGAAGCGCTGCACGATCCGCCACGGCGGCGTCACGATCAGCGCTCAGGCCAAGGGCGCCGGGATGATCGAGCCGGGCTACGCGACGATGCTCTGCTTCGTGCAGACCGACGCCGTCGTCGACAACCCCGAGGGAGCCCTGCGACGGGCGGTCTCCTCGTCGTTCGAGCGGATCACCGTCGACGGGCAGATGAGCACCAACGACACGGTCGTGTTGCAGGCGACCGGCACGGCCGGGACGCCGCTCCCGGCGGGGTTGCTCGACGAGGTGCTGCTGCAGCTGGCGCTCGAGATCGTCGCCGACGGCGAGGGGGCGAGCCGCGTCGGCCGGATCGAGGTGAGCGGCGCCCGCGACGTCGCCGAGGCCGACCGCGTCGCCCGCGCGATCGCCAACTCGCCGCTCGTCAAGACGGCGCTGTTCGGGCACGACCCGAACTGGGGGCGGATCGCGCAGGCCGCCGGGATGGCGCTTGCGGGCGAGCAGATCCCCGAGCTCGGCCCCGACGTGATCGACGCCACGGCGCTCGCGGGCAGCGAGACCGAGGCCGAGATCTCGCTGCGGCTCGATCGCGGCCCGGCCCGCGCCCACATGTTCTTCAGTGACCTGACTCACACCTACATCGAGATCAACGCCGAATACACGACGTGAGGACGAGATGATGCGACGGACGACCGCAGACGAGCGCGCCGAGCGCGCCGACATCGCCGACAGCGTTGGGACGCTGCTCGAGGCGCTTCCCTACATCCGCCAGTTCCACGGGCGAACGGTGGTGATCAAGTACGGCGGCGCCGCGATGGAGGAGGAGCTCCTCCGGGACGAGTTCGCGACCGACATCGTCCTGCTCAAGTACGTCGGGCTGAACCCGGTGATCGTGCACGGCGGCGGTCCCGAGATCACGCGCTACATGAAGAAGCTCGGGATGGAGGTCAAGTTCGTCGAGGGCCTGCGCGTCTCCGACCGCGAGACGGTCGAGGTGGCGAAGATGGTTCTGCTCGGCAAAATCAACTCCGACATCGTGCAGCGGCTCAACCGCGCCGGCCAGCCCGCCGTCGGCCTCTCCGGCGAGGACGGGACGCTGTTCCACATCAAGCCGGCGCCGGAGGCCGAGAAGGTCGGCTTCGTCGGCGACATCGAGCGCGTCGACGTCGACGTCCTCAACCACATCGCCTCCGACTACATCCCGGTGATCGCCTCGGCCGGCACCGACGGCCAGGGCAACTCCTACAACGTCAACGCCGACTCGGCCGCCGGCAAGGTCGCGGCGGCGCTGAAGGCCTACAAGGCGATCTTCCTGACCGACGTCGAAGGCTGGCGGGCCGACGCCGACGACCCCGCCTCGCTGATCTCGCTGGCGAGCGTCGAGGAGGTCGTCTCCGCGATCCCGACGCTCGACGGTGGCATGCGGCCGAAGCTCGGCGCCTGCGTCGAGGCGATCCGCGGCGGCGTCGGTGCCGCCCACATCATCGACGGCCGCCGCCCGCACAGCCTCCTGCTCGAGCTCTTCACCGACGCCGGCATCGGCACCAAGGTGACGCCGTGAGCGGGATCGAGGAGCTGCGCGGGCTCGAGTCGCGCTACGCGATGCCGACCTACGCCCGCAACCCGGTCGAGTTCGTGCGCGGCGAGGGCTCGCGGATGTGGGACTCCGACGGCAAGGAGTACATCGACCTGTTCAGCGGCCTCTCGGTCCACAACGCCGGCCACCGGCACCCCGCGATCGTCGCCGCGATCGAAGACCAGCTCGGCCGGATTGCGGGCTCCTCCAACCTCTACTACTCGGAGCCGGCACTACGGCTGCAGGAGCGGCTGGCGGAGTCGAGCCTCGGTGGCCGCAGCTTCCTCTGTAACTCCGGCGCCGAGGCGAACGAGGCCGCGATCAAGCTCGTCCGCAAGCACGCCCACGCCCGCGGCGTCGACTCGCCCGAGATCGTCGTCCTCGAGAACGGCTTTCACGGACGCACCCTGGCGACGCTCTCGGCGACCGTGAAGCTGGCTCGCGAGGATCTCTTCGGACCGCTCGTGCCCGGCTTCGTCGGCGTGTCGCGCGACGACGCCGAGGCGCTGCGGGCCGCCGTCGGCCCGAGCACTGCCGCTGTCATGGTCGAACCCGTCCAGGGCGAGGCGGGAGTCTTCCCGATCGACGACGGGGTCCTGACCGCGGCCCGCGAGAGCTGCGACGCGGCCGGAGCGCTGCTGGTCTTCGACGAGATCCAGGCCGGCATGGGCCGGACGGGGACGCTCTGGGCGTACGAGGGCGGCCCGGTCACTCCGGACGTGATGACGACGGCGAAGGCGCTCGGCGGCGGGCTGCCGGTCGGCGCCTGCGTGATCAGCCCCGAGCTCGGCGAGGGCCTGACCGCGGGCGAGCACGGCTCGACCTTCGCCGGCGGTCCGATCTGCGCGCGATCGGCGCTGGCGGCGCTCGAGGTGATCGACGAGCCGGCGCTGCTGAGCGAGGTCGTGCGGCTCGGGCAGGTCGTCGAGGAAGCCTGCCTGGCGATCGACGGCGTCGCCGCGGTGCGCCGGCGCGGCCTGATCGCCGGGATCGCGCTCGAGGACGGATACGACTCGCGCGAGATCGCGGCTGCCGCGCTCGAGGCCGGCGTCGTCGTCAACCCGCCGAACCCGGAGACCGTGCGGCTGCTGCCGGCGCTGACGATCTCCGAGGAGGAGCTCCTGCAAGGCATCGACCTGCTCTCGGGCGCGATCCGGGCGAGCGGCCCCGACCGGGCATAGACTGCAGCCATGAACGAGGATCCGACGCGCCGCATGCCTATGGACGACGGTGACGACCGTCGCCACCCCTACGACCAGCAGCATCCGCCTGCTTCCGGCGGCCCCGGCGGGCCCGGCGGGCCGGTCGACAAGCCACCGATGTCGACGGCCCAGAAGGTCGCAATCGGCCTCGTCGCCGCGATCGTGATCGGGCTGATCATCGCCCTCGTGGCGCTCGCCTCCGACAGCGGCAACGACTCGACGACCTCGAGCTCGACCTCCTCGACGACGACCTCCTCGACGACGACCTCGCAGCCGACTACCACGTCGACGACCACGAGCTCGACGACGACCTCGACGACGCCGACGACGACGTCGACGACAGCGCCTACGACCACCACGACGACCACGCCGACGACGACCACCACGGATGGCGGCGGTGGCGGCGACAGCGGCGGCGTCGCGCCCTGACGCACGCTTGACGCGTTCGCTCGTCACAGGTGGCGCGGGCTTCATCGGCTCGCATCTGGTCGCGGCTCTGCTCGAGCGCGGTGACGACATCCTGGTCGTCGACGATCTCTCGAGCGGGAAGCGCTCGAACTTCGGGTCGCTGCCGGGCTCCGACGAGGTCCGTCTCGCCGAGCTCGACATCGCCGAACGGGGAGCGCTCGAGGCTGCGATCGGGGACTGGGCTCCGGAGCGGATCTTCCACCTTGCCGGTCAGGTCGACGTGCGCAAGGCGATCGCCGACCCTGTCCGCGATTCACAGGTGAACGTGGTCGGCACGATCGAGGTGCTCGAGGCGGCTCGCCGATCGGCATGCCCCGTGCTGTTCACCTCGACCGGTGGCGCCTCCTACGGGGAGGGTGAGGGGCGTCGCCTTCCATTCACCGAGGACGATCCGACCGTCCCGGAGACGGCCTACGGGGTCAGCAAGCTCGCGGCAGAGAAGTACGTCGCCTTCTATCGGCTGCTGTTCGGGGTGCCCGCGGTGTCGCTGCGGCTCGGCAACGTCTACGGACCTCGGCAGGACCCCCACGGCGAGGCAGGCGTGGTCGCGATCTTCTGCGGACGTTTGCTCGACGGCGAGGCGCCGGTCGTCTTCGGCGACGGTGAGCAGACGCGTGACTACATCTACGTCGGCGATGTCGTTGCCGGACTGCTTGCTGCGGAGGCCGGCCTGCTCGCCGGAGCTGCTGCGCAGGACGTCTACAACATCGGTACCGGGGCTGAGACCTCGGTGCTCGAGATCGCCGCGTCGCTGTCGGCGATCGCCGGCAGCGCGCCCGACCCCGAGTTCAGGCCGCGGCGGACCGGTGAAATCCAGCGCGTCTCGATCTCCCCCGAAGCAGCGGGCCGCGACCTCGGATGGAAGGCCGAGTTCGAGCTCGAGCCGGCGCTGGCCGAGACCTTCGCCTGGGCCCGGTCCGAACGCGCCGCCGGGCGCCCCGCGGACTAGGGCGAACGCCTCGCACGGCACCTGCAACACTTTCGCGCCCCATGGACCGGAACGCCGACAGCACCTACGTCCCGACCGCCTCCTACGAGGCCGATCCCAAGAATGTCTCCCGCGTTCTGCTGCTCTACTCGGGCGGGCTCGACACGAGCGTGATGCTGCGCTGGATCCAGGAGCGCTACGGCGCCGAGATCGTCACCCTGACCGTCAACCTGGGCCAGCCCGACGAGGACTACGGCGTCGTCACGGGCAAGGCCAGGGACCTCGGCGCGATCGAGTCGATCGTCGTCGACGCGCGTGAGGAGTTCGCCGCCGACTACGTGCTGCCCGCGATCCGCGCCAACGCCCTCTACGGCGGCGGTTACCCGCTGTTCACGGCGCTCGCGAGGCCGCTGATCGCCAAGCTCGCCGTCGATGCAGCTCGCGAGCACGGCTGCGACACGGTCGCGCACGGCTGCACCGGTAAGGGCAACGACCAGGTCCGGATCGAGGGCACCGTGGTCACGCTCGCTCCTGAGCTGAAGCTGCTGGCGCCGGTTCGCGAGTGGAAGATGGGCCGCGAGGAGGAGATCGCCTACGCCCGCGAGCACGGGATCCCGATCTCCGGCGGCACCTCGGCGGCGCCCTACTCGATCGACGACAACCTCTGGGGGCGCTCCTCGGAGGGTCGCACGATCGAGGATCTCGACACGCCGCCGCCCGACGACGTCTTCCAGCTCGTGACCCGGCCTGAAGAGGCGCCCGACGAGCCCGAGCACGTTCGGGTCGGCTTCGAGCGGGGCAAGCCCGTATCGATCGACGGCGAGGCGCTCGAGCTGGTGCCGCTGATCGACCGGCTCTCGGAGATCGGCTGCCGGCACGGAGTCGGCATCGTCGACCACATCGAGGACCGGATCGTCGGGCTCAAGGTCCGCGATCTCTATGAGGTCCCGGCCGCGACGATCGTGCTCGCCGCCCACAAGGACCTCGAGAAGCTCGTCTCGACGATCCACCAGAACAACTACAAGTCGACCCTGGAGACGCACTGGGCCTACCTCGCCTACGCCGGCCTCTGGCACGAGCCGCTGCGCGAGGACATCGACGCCTACATGCTCTCGGCCAATCGGATGGTCACCGGCGAGGTGACCGTGAAGCTCTTCAAGGGGCTGGCGACGCCGGTCGCCCGCAGCTCGCCCTACGCCCTCTACGACAAGACGCTGGCCAGCTTCGGCGAGTCGGGCGGCGAGTTCAGCCAGCAGGCGAGCCCCGGCTTCATCGAGCTGTTCACGCTGCAGAGCCGGCTCGCGCACCGGGTTCGTGGCGGCGCCGATCGATGCCCCGGAGAGCTGAGCCGTCCCGTTTGCGGGCGGCTGAGGGCGGGTAGAGTCCGGGTCATGAGCGCTTCTACGAAGCCATCGGCCGCATGGTCGTGACCCTGATCCGCGTCCGCTACAGGCGCCAGTTGCGCGTCGTCGCGGTGCTCGGGATCGGCGCCACCGTCGCCGCCGGCTATCTGTTGGCCTCGCGCGACGTCGAAGAGGGCTGAGCGGCTTCTAGGGGTTGCCGAGGACCCGGTCGAAGACCGGGACCGGGTCGATCCCGAACTCGCGCGCGATCGTCTCGGCGATCTCGGCGGGCGCCACGCCCGAGGCAGAGAGCTGTGTCGCCCGCACGAGCGCTGTCGCCGGCGGCTCGGCCGGCTCACGAGCGGGAGTGAGCGGCGCAGGGCT
This sequence comes from uncultured Solirubrobacterales bacterium, assembly GCA_963793415.1. Lineage (GTDB taxonomy): Bacteria > Actinomycetota > Thermoleophilia > Solirubrobacterales > 70-9 > CAXMST01. The sequence goes on from CAWCAC010000002.1 coordinate 1,924,947, forward strand.
CTTGGGCTCGGGGCCGATTGCCTCGCTCGACTCGGCGACGGGGGCGGCGGCCATGGGGCGCTCGAAGCTCGTGCCGTGTGGTTCGGCCTCGACCTGCTCGATCCGGGCTGAGATCGTCGCCACGGCCTGCTCGATCGCACCGAGCATGCGCTCGGAGTGGTCGCGGACGCTGGTTGCGTGCTCGATCAGGTCGTCGGTCAGGCGGGAGACGAGGCGGACGCGCTCGGCCGTGAGCCAGTCCGCTTTGCGCTGCGCCTCGGCGAGGTGGCGGCTGGCCTGCTCCTCGGCGTCGATCCGGATCGCGTCGGCGGCTCGCTCGCCGGCGGCGACGACCGCCTGCAGGCGCTGGGTCATGCCGTCGACCGACTCCCGCAGGCCGGCGATGTGGGTGTCGTCGTCGAGCTCGCCGGCCCAGGCCCGTGCCTCGGCAAGGCGCTGCTCGGGGGTCTCGGGGCTTCCGGTCGTGCTCACGTCGTCGCCTCCTGAGCGGTGGGCGCCGACCCGCGCTCCGGCCAGGGGGGCGGGCTGAAGTCCGCCTCGCGGGCCAGCTCGACGAGCTTGGCGGCCGCCGCGGCCATCGCTTCGGCGAGCCTGATCGCGGCGAGCTCCGTCTGTTCGGCGTGCTCGGCGATCGCTGCCCGCAGCGACTCGATCTCGCGCAGGCGCTCGGCCGCCTGCTCGCGGGCGCGGGCGGCGCCGTCGCGCTCGATCCGGCTCGCGTCGACCGCGGCGCGTTCGAGCAGACGCTCGGCCTCCTCGCGGCTCGCACGCAAAGCGCCGAGCGTCTGGCCGATCACGGTGGAAGCCATTCGGCGGCGATCTTAGTCACGCCGTCGGTGGGTCCGGATGCTGGCCGACCGCGCCCAACGCCCGGCGCCGGGCTTGCCGCATCGGCGCCGGTGTTAGACGATGTCGCCGATGGCCGGAGATCGACCCGAGGACGAGGTGCGGGAGCGCATCAGACGGGCCCGCGAGGCTCTCGATGCGAACCTGAGCGAGATCGAGGCCCGCTCGCCCGGATCGGGGTCCCAGCGCGGGCGCCCCGGAGCCGGCGCCGGTGACGGCGATCTCGGCCGGATCGGCTGAGGTCCGAGCCCGGCTCGACGTGCTGGACGACCTGCTCGAGCAGCGGATCTGGGAGGCGGCGGCGGGCATCGAGGAGCGCGTCGGCGACTGGGTCAACGCCAGGGTCCGCACCGCCGAGCGCAGGCTCGAGCTGCAGACCGAGGCGCTCGAGGCGGCGCTCGGTCAGGAGGCCGAGGTCGCTCGGCGCACCGCCGAGCAGATCGATCTTTCCCGGGCGGCGCTGACCGAGGCCCGCGAGGAGGCCCTGGCGGCCCTCGCCAAGGGTGTCGAGGAGGCGCGCACGGAGGCGTCGGCCCAGGTCGCAGAGAAGCTGCGCCGATCCGGGCGCGAGGCCGAGAGCGAGCTCCGCGAGCTTGGGCGCAAGCTTGGCGACGAGACCGGCGAGGCCGCGGCCGAGCGCGCCCGCAGGGAGGTCGCGACGGCGATCGCGGAGGCCGAGGATCGCGTCGCGGGTGCCGTCGGCGAGGCGACCACCAGCCTGATCGCCAGGGTCGAGGAGACGCTTGGCGCGGCATCGGCGAAGCTCGACGCCGACGCGACCGCGCGCGGTGACGAGCAGAGGGCCGAAGTCGCTGCGGCGCTGCGGGAGGCGGTCGCCGAGCTCGAGTCGGCGGCGGCGAAGCTCAAGGCCGAGACCGTCGAGGGCTCCAGGGCAGCGGCCGAGAGGGCCGTCGAAGAGCGAATCGAGGGTGCGGAGCAGAAGCTCGCCCGAGAGGTCTCAGAACGGGCTGAGGGAGCCGAGAGCAGGCTCCGACAGGCGGTCGAGCAGCGATTGGCCGAGCGCGTCGCCGAGGCGCGGGGTGAGCTCGACATGCACGTCGACTCCGCTCTCGCCGACCTGCGCCGCGACACGGCCGAGGAGCTGCGGCGAGCGCGGCTCGAGTTCGAGGGCCCCGCCGAGGAGCGTTTCGCCGCCGCCGAGCGGCGGCTCGGCGAGCGCGGGGCGGAGCTGACCGCCGCGATCGGACGGCTCTCGACCGACCACGCTGCCGACGCGGGTTCGCGCGACCGGGAGTTGCGCGACGCGGCCGAGGCGCTCGAGAAGAAGCTGAGGGACCTTGCGACCGAGATCGAGGAGGGCGCCGGCAAAGCCCGGGCGGGACTAGGCGCCGACGGGGCCGAGCAGCGCGCGCAGATCGAGCGCGACTCCAGTGCCGCCCGGGCACGGCTCGAGCAGGAGGCGGCGAGGATCCGGGCCGAGCTCGATGCGCGTGCGGCCGAGATCCGCGAGGAGGCCGCAGCGGCCGCCCGCAGCTCCGCCGGCGCGACTGCCGACGAGCGGTTCGAGGCCGCCACGACCGAGCTCAAGGCGGGCGTCGAGGCACACCGCGAGGCGCTCGCAACGGAGGCTCGTGCGGCCGAGAACAGGCTCGAGTCCCGCGTCTCCGAGCTACTCGCCGCGACCCGCCGCGAGACCGCGGATGCCCTTGCGGCCGGCCTCGGCGAGCTGCGCGCCGAGGCGGGGAGCTCCCTTGCCGGCGACCGCAAGGAGATCGCGCGCCTGGCGAACGAGAGCCGTGAGGAGCTGACGCAGCGGATCGGGTCGCTGGCCGAGGCGGCCGAGGCCCGCCTGCGTGAGGCCATCGCCACCGAGCAGACGGCAGCGGCGAGCCGCATCGCCGTGCGCGCGGACGAGCTCGAGAAGCGCGCTGCCTCGCTCTCCGAGGAAGCGCAGGGGCGCCACGCGGAGATCTCGGCCGCCGAGCTCGCCAAGGTCAGGGAGTCGCTTCAGGCGGACGTGACCGCGGCGGGCGAGCGGATCGGCGCCCGCGCCCAGCAGGAGCTGGAAAGCCTTTCAGCACGCGCGACCGAGCTCTCCGCGCAGGCGACCGAAGCCGGTCGCGCCGCCGCGGCCGAGGTCGCCCGCGAGCTGCTCGAGGACGCCGGCAGCCGTCTCGGCTCGGAGCTCGACGAGCGCGAGCGCAAGCGCACCGAGGAGGCGGAGGCACGGATCGGCGAGGCGATGGCCGCGGCCGTGGCCAAGCTCTCGAGCAGCGCCGAGCAGGACGTCAGCGGCAAGCTCACCGCCGCCGAGCAGCGGCTCGCAAGCGAGCACGATGCACGGCTGCGCGAGGGGGTCGCGCGGATCGAGGCCCTGCGCTCCGAGATCGCGGTCGAGCGCGACGCGGCGCTCGAGCGCCTCGGGGGCCGCGCCGAGGAGATCCGCCGCTCCGTCGAGGAGGCGGGCACGACTTCACTGGAGGCCGTCACCGGGGAGCGCGACGCTGCCGCCGAGACCGCCGCGGCCCGTGCCGAGGAGGCGGCACGGCTTGCCGCCGAGCGCCGGCTCGAGCTTGCCGGAGAGGAGCTCGGCCGCCGTTTCGAGGAGACGAGGACGCGCCACGAGCTGCGCATCGACGAGCGCGTCGGCGCCGAAGGGGAGCGGCTCGAGGCCGAGATCCGCGCTCGCGGCGAGGCGCTGATCGCCGAAGGGCTCGCTGCCGCTGCGGCCCGGGTCGACAGCCTTGCAGCCGATGCGCGCCGCCAGCTCGAGGAGGAGATTGCCCGCCGCGGGCACGAGTCGGATGCAGCCCTGAGCGACCGGCTTCAGGGCGCCAATGCCGAGCTCGCTGCCCGGATCGACGCGGCTGTCGCCGAGGCCCGGGGCCGGCTCGAGGCGGCTGCGCGGGAATCCGCCGAACGCGCCGCCGACGAGCACTTCGAGACTTCGGAGGGTCGGCTGCGCGAGCGGTTCGAGGCCGCCGAGGCACAGCGCAACGAGACGCTGAGCTCGCGCATCGAGTCCGAGCTCGAGCGCGTTCGCTCCGAGTCGAGCGACCGCCTCGAAACCCTCCGCAGCGAGCTCTCCGAGGCGGGTGAGCGCCGGATCACTGAGGACCTCGGCGCCGCGATCCGCTCGCTCGAGATGGACGCCCGGAGCCGGATCGAGGAGGCGCAGGCTGCGGTCGACGCACGCGGCGAGGCGCAGCTCGACGCGGCCGACGAGCGGATCGAGGCGGCCTCGGTGCGAGCCCGGGCTTCGATCGAGGCGGACGCCGCGGCCGGCGCCGCCCGGGTCAGCGAGGCGCGCGAGGCGGCACGGGTCCAGATCGAGACCGCGCTGAGCTCGCTGCTCGAGACGGCCGGCCGGATCGAGAGCGACGCGATCGCCGCCGCCGGCGACCGCGCCACAGACGTTGCGGAGACCCGTCTCGCCGGCGTCGGCGAGGAGGTGCGGGCGAAGCTCGCGGCCGATCTCGGCGCCGAGATCTCCGGGACCGTGGCCGCCGCACGGGCCGAGCTCGAGGCGGCGTCCAGCGCGCGCACGACGACCGTGCTTGCCGAGCTTCGCGAGCGGATCGCGCTGGAGTCGTCGCAGTCGGCCGCCGCTGCCGTCTCCAGGATCGAAACGACGGGGGAGGAGCGGCTGGCGCGTGAGTCGGAGCGGATCTCGGCACTCGCCCAGGAATCCCGCGAGGCGATCGACGCCCGCGCGATCGAGGCCGCTCGCAGGATGGACGAGCTCCGGCTCAAGATCGAGTCCGCGATCGAAGCCGCGCTTGCGACCGTCACGCGCACGTCCTCGGAGGCTGCGGGCAAGGCTGATGCGATTGCCGGTGCCCGCGCCGAGGAGGTCGCGACCGCGAGGCTGGACGGGGTCTTCGAACGGCTCGCCGATCGAGTCGCCGTCGCCAGCGAAGCGGCCCGCAGCGAGCTCGACGCTGCCGTCGCCTCCTACGGCGTCGAGATCCACGAGACCCTCGACGCGCACGTCGCCGAGAGCAGGGCGGCGACCGAGGCTCACATCGCCGAGAGCCGAGCCGGCACCGAGGCTCACATCGCCGAGAGCCGCGCCGCGATCGAGACGCAGTCCGCCCAGGGGCGAGCCGCCGTCGAGGCCCACATCGCGGAAAGCCGGACGACGACCGAGGCGTTCATTGCCGAGAGCCGCAGCGCCTCCGAGAGCCATCTGGCCGAGGCGCGCGCTGCGACCGAGGCGGGCCTGACCGAGTTCAAAGCCGAGATCGACGGCCGCCTGAGCGTGCGGGCCGCCGAGATCGAGGAGGCGTCGGTCGAGCGGATCGACCGGCTCAGCACCGAGGCGAGACGCGATCTCGAGGCGAACGTGGCAGGCCGCATCAGCGCTTCGGACGCGGCCCTGAGCAGACACCTCGACCAGGCCGAGGAGGAGCTCGGCGGGCGCATCGACAGGCGCATCACCGAGGCCGAGGCCGAGATCGGGGCAGCCGCCAGGAGCTCCGCCGCGGGCGCCGTCGCCGAAAACTTCGCCGACTCCGAGGAGCGCCTCGGGGCGCGGCTCGAGGCCGCGGACGCCGAACGCGGCGAGCGCCTCGCGGCGCGGGTGAAGTCGGAGACCGATGCGATGAACGAGCGCGCCGCGGCCCGGGTCGAAGAGGCCGCGACCGATCTCGCCGGTCGCGTCGAGGAGGTCCGGGCCGAGTTGCGCGGCGATCTGCGCCGCGAGCAGGGCACGCTGGCCGGGTCGCTGCGCGCCGAGCAGAGCGATGCGATCCAGCGGATGGAGGCCGCGACCGACTCGCGGCTGCAGGATGCCGAGTCGGGCCTGCGCGAGCGGGTCGACGCTCGCATCGCCGGCGCCGAGCAGGAGATCCAGTCGGCGGCGAGGGCCGCTGCCTCCGCCGCCGCCGTCGAACGCCTTGCCGGAACCGACGAGCGGCTCGCCGAGCAGATCGATCGCACCCGCGCGGAGCTCACCGACGAGCTCGCCGAGTGGGTCCGGGTCGAGGGCGACCAGCTCGGCACCCGGCTGTTCGAGGACCTCTCGGCCGCCGCGGAGCGCCGGGTCGCCGACGCGATCACCGATGCCGAGCGCGCGCTCAACGCCGAGATCGAGGACCGTCTCACCGAGGGCCGGCGCAGCCTCGACCGTCAGGGCGCCGACCGGCTCGAGGAGTTCGAGGCCGGCTTGCGGGCCCGGACGGAGGATCTCGACTCGCGGATCGCGGCCGCGATGGAGGGAGCCCGCACCGAGGTCGCGGCTGAGCTCGCGGGCAAGGTCGACGCCGGCGTCAGCGACGCGGCCGAGCGGGCCCGAGCCGATCTGCGGGCGGCGGTCGAGGCCGATGCCGACGAGGCCGTCTCCCGCGCCGCCGATGCCGCGCGCGAGCGGCTCGAGGACCGCGCCGCCGAGCTCGAGACCGAGGTGCGGACATTGCGCGAGGAGATGTCCCGCAAGGGCGCGCGCCGCGAGCGCGAGAAGCTGATCGCCGAGCACCGCGCAGCCAGCGAGGAGTCACTCGGCAAGCTCGAGGCCGAGCGCGAGAAGGCGCTGGCGGCGCTAGCCGGCACCGTCAACGAGTTGACCGGATCCGCGGCGGCGGCCGTCGGCGAGGCCGCGCGCGCAGCCGGCGCCGATCTCGCCGCGGCGGTAGCCGCGGCGGAGGAGCGGGCCGGGCTGGCCGCATCCGGGGCGGAGGAGCGCGTCGAGCAGTCGGCCGCGGCGGTCGAGGCTCGGGCCCGGACGTCTGCAGCGGAGGCGGCCGCCGAGGCGGCCCGTCGCGCCGCCGAGGAGGCGATCGAGCGCCGCACGATGCGAGCTCGAGGAGCAGGTCCGGGCGACGATCGATGCGGCCGAGACCGAGGCGGCGCGGAGGATCCAGGCGGCCGCGGCCGATGCTGAGCAGCGGATCGCCGCTGCCGACGCGGCCCAGGAGCGCGAGGTGCGGATCCGGGAGCGGTCCGAGCGCGCCCGCGAGGAGGCCGACCGCCGCGTCCGCGACGCGGAACTGCGGCTCGCCGAGGTGATGGACAGGCTCGAGGGCGCCGGCCGCTGAGGCCGGTCGCTCGCTCTCCCAAACTGCGGAAAGAGCTCCGCCGGACCACCCTTTGGCGTCTACCCGCCTTGGCATGATGGCCCGATGAGCGCGACCGCGGCCCATCTGCACGTCCACAGCGAGTATTCGCTGCTGGACGGCGCCAACAAGATCTCGGCGATGGCCGAGCGCGCGGCCGATCTCGGCATGCCCGCCCTCGGCCTCACCGACCACGGGGTCATGAACGGCGCCGTCGAGCTCTACAAGGCCTGTAACGACAAGGGCATCAAGCCGATCATCGGCCTCGAGGCGTATCTCGTCGGTGACATCGCCGAGATCAAGACGAAGACGAAGTGGGAGCGCAACCACCTGACGCTGCTCGCCTCCTCCGACGAGGGCTACCGCAACCTCGTCCAGCTCTCCTCGGCCGGCTTCCTCGAGGGCTTCGCCCGCGGCAAGGCGAACGTCGACCTGAAGATGCTCGAGCGCTACTCCGAGGGCGTGATCGCGCTGACCGGCTGCCTGCAGTCGCGCTTCTGCCGCCGCGTCGTCGAGGACCGGCCCGATGAGGCCCGTGCGCACGCCGACGACCTGCTCAACATCTTCGGCCGCGGCAACGTCTACTTCGAGCTCCAGGTCAACGGGATCGCCGACCAGGACAAGGCCAACGTCGGCATCGAGCGCGTTGCCCGCGAGCTCGGCGCGCCGCTCGTCGGCACCGCCGACGTCCACTACCTGACCCGCGACGACTACGACAACCACTCGGCGCTGCTCTGCGTGCAGACGAAGTCGACTCTGTCGGCGCCGAAGATGCGCTTCGACACGAACGAGTTCTACTTGAAGAGCCCGGAGGAGATGTACGAATCCTTCGAGCCGTGGCCGGAGGCGATCCCGAACACGCTCGAGATCGCCGAGCGGTGCAACGTCGAGATCAAGCTGGGCGAGCTGCTGCTGCCGAAGTTCCCGACCCCGGACGGCACCGAGCCGCTCGAGATGCTGCGGCGCGTCGCCTACGAGGGCCTCGCCCGCCGTTACGGCGATCCGGCCCCGGCCGAGGCGGTCGAGCGGCTCGAGTTCGAGCTCGGCGTGATCGAGAACATGGGCTTCCCGTCCTACTTCCTGATCGTCTGGGACTTCGTCCGCTTCGCCAAGGACAACGACATCGCCGTCGGTCCCGGTCGTGGCTCCGCGGCCGGCTCGATCGTCGCCTACTCGCTCGGGATCACCGACCTCGACCCGCTCGCCAACGACCTGCTGTTCGAGCGCTTCCTCAACCCGGCCCGCAAGTCGATGCCGGACATCGACATCGACTTCTCGGTTCGCGGCCGCGAGCGCGTGATCCGCTACGTCGCCGAGAAGTACGGGCGCGAGTCGGTCGCCCAGATCATCACCTTCGGCAAGATGGCGCCGCGGGCCGCGACCCGCGACGCCGCCCGCGTGCTCGACTTCGACTACGGCACCGGCGACAAGGTCGCGAAGCTGATCCCGGAGCCGATCATGGGCCGCAGCCCGAGCTTCGACGAGTGCCTCAAGGAAGGCCAGGACCTGCGCAAGGCCTACGACACCGAGAGCGACGTGCGCCAGATCGTCGACACCGCGCGCGGCCTCGAGGGGATCGTCCGCAACAACTCGATCCACGCCGCCGCCGTCGTCATCGCCGACCGGCCGCTGCAGCAGGTGGTGCCGCTGCAGCTCGCCGAGGACCGCGGCGCGATCAAGGACGGGACGGAGCGCTCGTACAAGATCGTGACCCAGTTCTCGATGGTCCCGGTCGAGGAGATCGGCCTGCTGAAGATGGACTTCCTCGGGCTCCGCAACCTCGACGTGATCGAGGACGCGGTCAAGTTCATCGAGCGCTCGCGCGGCGAGAAGATCGACGTCGAGCAGCTGCCGCTCGACGACGAGGCGACCTACGAGATGCTGCGCCGCGGCGACTCGGTCGGCGTCTTCCAGCTCGAGTCCGAGGGCATGCGCGACGCCCTCCGCAAGGTCAAGCCGACCGAGTTCGGCGACATCGTCGCGCTCGTCTCGCTCTACCGCCCGGGCGCGATGCGCTACATCGACGACTACGCCCGCGGCAAGCGCGACCCGGAGACGGTCCGCTACGCCGACGAGCGCCTGCGCCCGATCACCGAGGACACCTACGGCTGCTGCATCTACCAGGAGCAGCTGATGGAGATCTCGAAGCAGATCGGCGGCTTCTCACCGGCCGAGGCGGACGATCTGCGCAAGGCGATCGGCAAGAAGAAGCGCGACATGATGGCGACGATGGAGTCGAAGTTCGTCGAGGGCGCCGCCGCCTCGGGGACCGCGACCAGCGTCTCCCGCGACCTCTGGTCGCTGATGACCGCAGCCGCCGACTACTCGTTCAACAAGTCCCACGCCGCCTGCTACGGGCTGATCGCCTACCGGACCGCCTATCTGAAGGCGAACTACCCGGCCGAGTACATGGCGGCCGTGATCTCCTCGGTGATGTCGACGAAGGACAAGGTGCCGTTCTTCGTCAACAAGTGCGAGGAGATGGGGATCGAGGTGCTGCCGCCCGACGTCAACACCTCCGATCACGGCTTCGTCGTCTTCGGCAACAAGATCCGCTTCGGCCTCGACGCCGTCAAGAACGTCGGCCACGCCGCGGTCGAGGCGATCATCAAGGCGCGCCAGGACCGCGAGATCGACTCGCTCTGGGACTTCTGCGAACGGGTCGACGCGCGCACGGTCAACAAGCGCGCGATCGAGTGCCTGATCAAGTGCGGGGCGCTCGACTCGACCGGAGCGCCGCGCCGGGCGATGCTCGATCGGCTCGGGGACGCGCAGTCGGCCGGCGCCAAGAGCCAGGAGGACGCGCTCAACGGTCAGGCCTCGATCTTCGCCCTCGAGGAGGCGAACTCCGGGCCCGGCGCGATGCGCAACCAGCACCCGCCTCTGGTCGGCGAGGAGTTCACCCAGCGCGAGCTGCTCGCGATGGAGAAGGAGACGCTCGGGACCTTCCTCAGCGATCACCCACTCTCGGAGGTGCGCGAGGCGCTCCGGGTCAGGACCGACTGCCCGATCAGCGAGCTCGAGAGCAAGCCGGACAACACCTGGGTGACGGTCGGCGGCATCGTCGCCGAGTGCAAGCGGATCCGCACCAAGGCCGGCAACAACATGATGTTCGCGACCCTCGACGACCTCGAGGGGCGGGTCGAGATGATCGTCTTCGCGAAGTCGCTCGAGAAGGCCGGGGACACGATCGACACCGATGCCGTGCTGATCGTCCGCGGCCGCGTCGATCACAAGGACCGCAACGAGACGAAGCTGATCGTCCAGGACGTCGAGCTCTTCCAGCCCTCGGCCGAGGAGATGTCGGAGGCGAAGGAGAAGGTCGCCGAGCTCGACCGGCGCGAGCCGATCGTGCTGCAGCTCGACGCGGCCCAGTACGGGCTCGGCATCATCGCCGACCTCAAGGCCGTCTTCGCCGACTTCCCCGGCGAGGAAGAGGTCGTGCTCGAGATGAAGACGCGTGAGGGAACCCGCAAGCTCCGCTTCGGCGACGACTGGAAGGTCGCCCGCTCAGCCGGCCTGCGCGCGGAGCTGGACCAGCTCCTCGGGTGGCTCGAGCCTCGCGGCCTGAGGCGCGGCTGAGGACCTGAGACCGTTGCCGTCCGAGCAACGGCGGCGAGGGCTCGGGCGTGGATTTGCAGTGAGGGAGGGGAGATGGGGCGGCGGCCGAGGGTGCGGGGCGGCGGTTGGGCTCCGACGTGGTCGGCCACCCCATATGTGGGGTCTCGGGGCTGGGTAGGCTCGCACGAGGCGAAGTCGGCCCTTTTAGAGTCGATTTTCGACCTCATAGGGGCCCACTTCTGGATCGGGGCACTGGATGGGGTCCATTTCCGGACTCGGCCCTTTTACCCCCGAACTTCGGGGGCAATGGGGCCGACTTCCCGATTCGCGCCCGCACCCTGGGCCGCGACCCGCTTCCACAGCCCCTCACTGCAGCGCTCGCCTGCGGCCAGGCCGGAACCCTGCCCGTCCCTGGACCGCCCGCCCCCTAGCTCTGGAGACTCGCGTCGCAGCCTTCGGCGAGCACCTCGGCGGCCTCGATCTCGAGCGGGAAGTCGGAGCCGTAGGAGTCGGTGGTGTAGTCGACGACGGCGCCGACCTCGGCTCCGTCGCAACGCTCGGGGGTGTCGGCGATGAAGTCGTTGGCGGTCTCGAACTGCTGAGCCTGGGTGAGCCTGAGCCACTTGCGACCGTCGAGGTCGTAGGACGCTCCCTCCGAAACCCCGGGGGTGCCTGAGGGCGGCGTGTAGGGCCCGGCCGCGGGCACGCCCTCGGGCGCGCCGGTGGGCGTCTCCTCGTCGCCGCAGCCCGCGATCGGCAGGGCGATCAGGGCGGACGCTGCGAGCGTCGCGACGGCGCGTGTCACGGCTCCCCGCATCGGCGTCAATCTAGATCATCGATGCGCGGCTCACGCCGGGCTCAGGGGCGCATCGCGGCGGGACCGCGGGCCGGGCCTATCCGTAGAATCGGCGGGCATGGCAGTTGCAGCAACCGGAGGAGTCAGGGCGCCCGCGGGTGAGTGCCGACGCTGCCGGACCTACTGCGACAAGCTGATCGAGCCGCGCGCCTGTCTCGAGATGCGCTGCCCCTATCTGTGGAGCTACGTCGACGGCCCCACCGGCCGCCGCTTCATGGGCTGTGTGCAGAAGGTCTTCCGCGGGGAGATCGACGTGCAGATGTTCGAGGCCGCCGAGCGCAACGGCGGCTTTGGCGGCATCAAGATGACCGGTGAGCCGCTCGAGCACTGCCAGTTCCGGGTCGAGCCGGCCTTCGAGGGTGACGGACCCGCGCACACCTGCCTCAATCCGTCCTTCTTCGACTGCGTCGAGCCGGCGGAGGACTTCGATCTCCGCGATTCCCTCACCTTCCGCCGCGCCGCCTAGGGCGGCGGGCTGAGGACGCCGATGGCGGCGTCCCCGCTCGCTCACGTGGCTCCTCCACTATCGCTCGCGGCTCCTTGCCCTCGACGCCCTCAGGCTCGCCGTGCTTTTCGGCCCATCTCGCGTAGCCGCTTCGCGTTGCGGATCTCTCCGAGGTCGGCGCCCTTCTTGTCCGGTCCCGGGGTCTCGAGCAGCGCGGGCAGCTGCTCGAAGCGGGGCTCCGAGAGGAAGGTCGCGATCCCGAGCTCGCCCATCTCGCCCTCGCCGACATTGGCGTGCATGTCGCGGTTGGCGCCGAGCGGCACGCGGCTGTCGTTGACGTGCAGGCACTTGAGCCGGTCGAGGCCGACCGCCGCGTCGTACTCGTCGACGACGGCACTCAGCCCCTCGGGCTCGACGATGTCGTAGCCGGAGGCGAACAGGTGGCAGCAGTCGAGACAGACGCCGATCCGGTCACCGGCGCCGGCAGCTTCGACGAGGCGCGCGAGCTCGTCGAAGTTGCGGCCGAGCGGGCCTTGTGTTCCGGCCGTGTTCTCGAACAGCAGCGGGCAGCTCTCGGAGCCGGCCAGCGCCTCCAACACGACCTCGCCGGAGCGCTCGATCGCCTCCTCGAGCGGCTCGCCCTTACGGGAGCCGGCGTGGACGACGACGCCGTCGGCGCCGATCGCGTCCCCGAGGCGCAGCGACTGGGTCAGGGAGATCAGCGACTTCTCGCGGATCTCAGGGTCGGGGCTGGTCGTGTTGATCAGATAAACGGCGTGGATGACGACCGATTCGAGCCGCGATTCGGCAAATGACTCGTTGAAAGCGGCGATCGTCGAGGGCTTGTGATCGGTCGGCCGCCACATGCGCGGGCTCTGGTTGAAGATCTGAATCGCGTCGCACTCGAGCTCGACTCCGCGCGCGACGGCCTTGTCGACACCACCCGCTGTGGAAACATGCGCGCCGATCAGCATTCCGTACCGAGACCTCCGAGAAACCGTTGAGAGTTAGATTCGCCCCCTCCCCGACCGGCGCCCTGCACATAGGCGGCGCTCGGACTGCACTCTATAACTGGCTCGCGGCCAGGGGGTCGGGCGGCGAGCTGGTGCTGAGGATCGAGGACACCGACCGCGAGCGCTCGACGCCGGAGAACGTCGCCCAGATCCTCGACGCGCTCGAGTGGCTCGAGCTCGACTGGGACGAGGGCCCGATCAGCCAGTTCGAGCGGGCGCCCGCACACCGCGAGCGGCTCCAGCAGCTGCTCGACTCCGGCCGCGCCTACCGCAGCGACGCCACCGCCGAGACGGTCAAGGAGTTCAAGCAGGCGAACCCCGGGCGCGGCTTCCGCGGCGAGACCAGCGACGACCCCGAGGCGGCGATCCGCCTGCGCGTGCCCGACGAGGGCTCGACCGTCGTCGAGGACCTGATCCGCGGGCCGATCAGCTTCGAGAACTCCCATCAGGACGATCTCGTGATCGCCCGCAGCGACGGCAGCGTCCTCTACAACTTCGCGGTCGCCGTCGACGACGCCGAGATGGGGATCACCGACGTGATCCGCGGCGACGACCACATCTCGAACACTCCGAAGCAGCTGCTCGTGCTCGAGGCGCTCGGCTTCCCGGCGCCACGCTACGCGCACCTGCCGCTCCTGCACGGGCCCGACGGCAAGAAGCTCTCCAAGCGCCACGGCGCCGCCTCGGTGCAGGAGTTGCGCGAGGCGGGCTACCTGCCTGCCGCGGTCCGTAACTACGTGGCGCTGCTCGGCTGGGGCACGACCGACGACACCACCCTGATGAGCACCGGGGAGCTGCTCGAGCGCTTCGACATCTCGCGTGTGGGCCGCTCCGCCGCCGTCTTCGACGAGCAGAAGCTGCGCTGGGTCAACGGCCGGTTCATGCGCGAGGAGCCGCTGCCCGAGTACGAGGCGACGCTCGCCGCCCATCTCGACCGCACCGACCCGGACGCCGCAGCGGCGTTTGGCGCGGCAGCGCCCGAGGCGCGACGCGAGGCCTGCGAGATCGTCCGGGAGAAGGCCCAGGTCGTGACCGAGGTCTGGCCCTTGATCGCTTTCCTGTTCATGGAGCCGGAGCCGGACGAGGCGTCGTGGAAGAAGGTGATGAAGCCCTCCGTCGTCGAACCGCTGGCCGCCGGCCTGGAGGCGCTGGAGGCACTCGACGAGGGCGCCTGGAATGCCGAGCGGCTCGAGGCCGCCCTGCGGGAACTGATGGAGGCGCGCGAGATCGGCGCCCGCAAGCTGCTGCAGCCGATCCGCGTCGCGATCAGCGGCTCGAGCATCTCCCCGGGGATCTTCGAGTCGCTCGCCGCGCTCGGCCGGGACCGCTCTTTGCGGCGGATACGGGAGGCGCTGGAGCGCCTCTCCACGCCTGATTCGGGCACGAATCCCGTGCAGGGCTAAATCACTCGGCCAAAACTGCCGATTGGGGTAAAGCGGGTCCCCCGACACGCCACCTGATGACGACCACGGAGACGAAGGCAACCCCAGCGAGCAAGCCCATGGGTAAGGGCGGGCACCGCCTGTCCGCAGCCTTCGAGGCCGTCAACACCCTGCCGGCGCTGGCGGAGACGGTCGACCGGGTGACCAAGGTCACTTCGAAGGAAGGGGCGACCGTCGGCGAGATCGCCGAGCTGGTCGAGTCGGACACGGCCGTCGCGATCGCGGTGATGAAGGCCGCCAACAACGGTGGCGGGCCGCGCGGCCGCGTCTCCAACGTGCCGGACGCGGTCGAGGCGCTGACCCCGGCCGGGATCCGGGCTGTGACCGTGCAGCTCGACACCTACGAGTTCTTCCAGTCGGTCGGCAACTGGGATCGCCTCCCGGAGCGCTTCCGCCGCCACGCCCTCGCGACCCGCCACGCTGCCGAGCGGATCTCCGAGCTCGGCGACGTCGCCGGCCGCGACGAACTGGCGACCGCGGCGCTGCTTCACGACATCGGCCAGCTCGTGCTGATGCGCCTCTATCCCGGCTATTCCGAGATCCTCGACGACCGTTCGATGACGCCCGAGCAGCGGACCCAACAGGAGCGCCGTGAGCTCGGCATCGACCACACCCTCGTCGGCGGCGTGCTCGCGCGCCGCTGGGGGCTGCCGGCGGTGATCGCGAGCGCGATCGAGCGGCACCACTCCGACGGCGCCCAGGGTCTGGCGGCAGCCGTCCGCCTCGGTGACCTGGTCGTGCATCACTCGCAGGGCGACGTCGTCTCCGGAGAGGCGATGGCCTCGATGGGGGAGGCGTGCGGCCTGACCCGAGAGCGGCTGCGGCAGGTCGTCTACGAGTTCCCGCACGCTCGCGTCCCCCGCCAGCGGCGTGGCGAGCCCTGCCCGCTCTCCAAGCGTGAGGTCGATGCCCTGCGCGGTCTCGCCGAGGGCAAGGTCTACAAGGAGATCGCGGTCGAGATGGGCCTCTCGGCGAGCACCGTCCGCACCCACCTTCACAACGTCTACCGCAAGATCGGCGCCGCCGACCGAGCCCAAGCTGTCCTCGTCGCGCGCGAGCGCGGCTGGATCTAGCTACTCGATCAGGCTGAGGCGGAGGGCCTTGGCGACTGCGTGGGTGCGATCGCGGGCGTTCATCCGGGCGAGGCTTGCCTTCGCGTGGGTGCGGACGGTCTCCTCGCTGAGGCCGAGGCGGCTTGCGGCCTGCCCGGTCGAGAGGCCGTCGGCGAACAGCTGCAGCACCTGCCGCTGCCGGGGGGTCAGCGTGGTCGCCGGTGCCTTGCCCGCCAGCGGATCGATGAACGGCTCCTGCTCGGCTGCGGCGCGAATCGCGTCGGAGACGGTCTGCAGCGAGGAGAGACGACTGACGTAGCCCGTAGCGCCTGCCTCGATCGCCTCGCGGACCGCATGTCGCTCGAGCGGCCCGCCGAAGGCGACGATCCCGAGCGCCGGCTGCGAGCCGAGCAGCTCCCGGATCGTCGCCGTGCCGGAGGGAAGCCCGTCGGTTGCGGCCCGCATCTCGACGACGGCGACGTCGAAGCTGCCGACACTCGTCAGCAGGTCCGAGACCCGGCGCCCATGCTCGAGCTCCTCGACCTCGAACGCGGGCGCGATCAGGCTGCGGATGCCGTTACGCACCACAGGATGCGCATCGATCACCAGGCAGATTCGAGCTGTCTGCACCTAAGTCTCCGTCCGCCCAGAAGGCCCCCATTGACGACGCCGCGATCGTAACGCAGGGGCCGCCGCCGTCCGAACCGGTAAAAACGACGGACGATGATCTCGGTCACCGCGAAGTCCCGGTACGCCGTGGTCGGCATGGCGGAGCTCTCACGCCATGGGGATCGGCCCGTCCCGATCTCGGTCGTCGCCGAGCGGCGGGGGATCCCGGTCCAGTTCCTCGAACAGCTGTTCAGCACCTTGCGCCGCGACGGGCTTCTGGTCTCCCAGCGCGGGGCGAAGGGTGGTTTCCGGCTCGCCCGCCCCGCCGAAGAGATCACCGTGCTCGAGGTCGTGCAGGCGCTCGACGGCCGGATCGGCGACGAGGCGACCGAGGCGGGTGGGATCTGGTCCGACGGCGTCGAGGCCCTGCGCCGCGTCTTCGGACAGGCGACGATCGCCGACGTCGCCCGGCGCGAGGACAGCGAGGCCGGAGGTCCCGTCTACTACATCTAGGCCAGCGCGGCGATCGTCGGCGGCGCGTACTAGCCTGAACCGATGGGATCAGGGCTCCCGAAGTCGACGCTGCGGATCGCCGCGGAAGCATCCGGCGTCGTCGGCGACACGCCAATGGTCAAGCTCGGCCGGATCGGGGAGGGGCTCGGGGCGGAGATTGTCGGCAAGCTCGAGTGGTTCAACCCCGGCGGGTCGGTCAAGGACCGGATCGGGGTCGCGATGATCGACGCGGCCGAGGCGGAGGGCCGGATCGAGCGCGGGCGCTCGGTGATCGTCGAGCCGACCAGCGGCAACACGGGGATCGCCCTGGCGATGGTCTGTGCCGCCCGCGGCTATCACTGCATCCTCACGCTTCCCGAGGGCATGAGCCGCGAGCGCTCGGCGCTGCTGCGCAGCTACGGCGCGGTCGTCCGCGAGACGCCCTCGATGGGCGGCATGAACGAGTCCGTCGACCTCGCCCGTCAGATCGCGTCCCAGCACGAGAACGCCTACATGCCGATGCAGTTCGAGAACGCGGCAAATCCCGACGTGCACCGCCGCACGACCGCTGAGGAGATCTGGCGCGACACCGACGGCGAGATCGACGCGATCGTCTGCGGCGTCGGCACCGGCGGCACGATCACCGGCATCGGCCACGCACTCAAGGAGCGCCGTCCCGAGATCCAGATGATCGGCGTCGAGCCCGCCGCCTCGCCGGTGATCTCGGGCGGCAAGCCCGGTCCGCACCGGATCCAGGGGATCGGCGCCGGGTTCGTGCCGCCGGTGCTGGACCTCGAAGTGGTCGACGAGATGATCGGTGTCGAGGACGAGTCGGCGATCGGGACCGCGGCGCTGGCCGCGACCCGCGAGGGCCTGCTGATCGGGATCTCGGCCGGAGCCGCCCTGTACGCGGCGATCGAGGTCGGGGCGCGGCCCGAGATGCGTGGCAAGCGGATCGCAGTGATCCTCTGCGACAGCGGCGAGCGATACATGTCCCTGCCCTTCTTTGGATCCTGAGAGCACGCCCGCGCCCGTATCCTCTTTCCCATGTTCGGCCTCGGCACCCTGGCGCGGGTCCTCCATGAGGTTCGCGCCGACGTCAGCGCGGCACGCGACCGCGATCCCGCGGCGCGTACGGCCGGCACGGTCGAGATCCTCGCTACGTGGGGAGGGGTACAGGCGATCCTCACCCACCGCGTCGCCCACGCCCTGCACGAGGCCGACGTGCCGCTCGTGCCCCGGGTCCTCGCGCAGGGCTCGCGGGTCGTGACCGGCGTCGAGATCCATCCTGCGGCGAAGATCGGCAACGACTTCTTCATCGACCACGGCTCCGGCGTCGTCATCGGCGAGACCGCCGAGATTGGCTGCTGCGTGACGATCTACCAGGGCGTCACCCTCGGCGGCACCGGCTTCCAGCGCGGCAAGCGGCATCCGACGGTCGAGGACAACGTCACGATCGGTTCCGGGGCGAAGCTGCTCGGGCCGATCACCGTCGGCCACGGCGCCAAGGTCGGCGCCAACACCGTCGTCATCAGCGACGTTCCCGCGAACTCGACCGTGGTCGGCAACCCCGGGCACACGGTCAGGGTCGAGGGCCGCAAGGTCGAGGGGCCGGACAGCGACTGGATCCACCTTCCCGACCCCGTAGCCGACTCGGTTCGCAAGCTGAGCGAGCGGCTCGCCGCGCTCGAGGGCAGGCTCGCCGCACTCGATGGCGAGCAGGCGACCGGCGAGGTTCGCGAGCTACGCGCCAAGCGCGGTCCCAGCACCGCCGGGGGCTGAGCTCCGGCGCCCGCGCCGGCGCGAACCGCTCCGGGCCCGCGGCTATCCTCGGCTGTCCGTGAGCGAGGCGCATGCATACGACGACACCGGCGATCCCGGGCCCGAGGAGCAGGGCGAGCTCGAGGGCTTTCTCGGAGCGCCGACGAGCGCGGGCTCGACGCCGATCGAGCAGCTGCTCGAGGGCCTGAACCCGGACCAGCGGAGCGCGGTCGAGCACGGCGAGGGCCCGCTGCTGGTGCTGGCCGGCGCCGGCTCGGGCAAGACCCGCGTGCTCGTCCATCGGATCGCCTACCTGCTCGCGACCGGGATGGCCCGGCCCGGTCAGATCCTCGCGATCACCTTCACGAACAAGGCCGCGAACGAGATGAAGACGCGGGTCGCCGATCTGACCGGTGCCGCCGCGCGGGTGATGTGGGTGATGACCTTCCACTCCGCCTGCGCCCGGATCCTGCGCCAGCACGCCGAGCGGCTCGGCTACAAGCGCGGCTTCTCGATCTTCGACGACGCCGACTCGGTGCGGATGGTCAAGCGCTGCATGGACGAACTCGACGTCGACCCGAAACGCTATCCGGCGCGGACGATCAAGTCGCGGATCTCGGATGCCAAGAACCGGCTGATCGACGCCGAGACCTTCCGCGAGGAGCAGGGCTCCTACTTCGAGGCGATCGTCGCCGACGTCTACGCGATGTACGAGAAGCAGATGCACGACAACAACGCGATGGACTTCGACGACCTGCTGGTCCGCACGGTCAACCTGCTCGAGCTCTTCTCCGACGTCCGCGAGGGCTACGCGCGCCAGTTCCGCCACGTGCTCGTCGACGAGTACCAGGACACCAACCGCGTCCAGTACCGGCTCCTGCAGCTCCTGACCGAGGAATCGGGGAATCTGTTCGTGGTTGGCGATGATGCGCAGTCGATCTACGGCTTCCGCGCCGCCGAGATCCGCAACATCCTCGACTTCGAGAAGGACTTCGACGCGACCCGGGTCAAGCTCGAGCAGAACTACCGCTCGACGCAGACGATCCTCGACGCCTCGAACGAGCTGATCGCCCACAACCGCGACCAGCTCGAGAAGCGCTTGTGGACCGATGCCGGCCAGGGTGACCTCGTGACGATCGCCGAGCTGCAGGACGAGCACGAGGAGGCGCGCTGGGTCGCCGGCGAGATCGAGCGACTCGTCGAGGAGGAGGGGATCCCGCGCACTGAGGTCGCGGTCTTCTACCGGATGAACGCCCAGAGCCGGGTGCTCGAGGACACGCTGGTCCGCTTCGACGTCCCGTATCAGGTGATCGGCGGCACCAAGTTCTACGAGCGGGCCGAGATCAAGGACGCTGTCGCCTACCTGACGCTGCTCGTCAACCCCGACGACACCGTCTCACTCCAGCGCGTGATCAACACACCGCGCCGCGGCATCGGCAAGACCTCGGAGGCGCGCCTGCTCTCGTACGCGAACACGGTCGGCAAGACGCCGATCGAGGTCCTGCGCGAGCCCGCCGCGGTGCCGGCCCTGGGCTCGGCCGCGGTCAAGGCGATGGGGCGCTTCGCCGAGCTCGTCGACTCGCTGCGCGAGAAGGCTGCGAGGAGGGGCAGCGTCTCCGACCTGCTCGAGGCGGTGCTGAGCGAGTCCGGCTACATCGACGCGCTCGACGCCGAGCGCACGATCGAGGCGGAGGGACGGGTCGAGAACCTGCGCGAGCTCGTCGGGGTCGCCGCCGAGTTCGACCTCAACCGCGAGCTCGAGGGAGACGGGGAGCTCGCGCCGCTGGAGGAGTTCCTCGCGCAGATCTCGCTCTACACCGCCCAGGACGACATCGACGACGACACCGAGCAGGTCACGCTGATGACCCTCCACAACGCCAAGGGCCTCGAGTACCGCACCGTCTTCATCATCGGCTGCGAGGACGGTGTCTTCCCGCACTCGCGCTCGATCGACGAGGGCGACATCGAGGAGGAGCGCCGCCTCGCCTACGTCGGCCTGACTCGCGCCCGCGAGACGCTGGCGCTCTCCTACGCCCGCCGCCGCACGATTTTTGGTGCCGCCGGGTCCGGGGTCCCCTCGCGCTTCCTCGGCGAGATCCCCGACCGGCTCGTCGAGCGTCATTCGACCGTCAGCGCGACGACCGGATGGGGCAGCCTCGGCTCGGGCGGCGGTTACCCCGGCGGCTTCTCGCAGGCCCAGCCGACGGAGCCGACCATGGAGCTGGCGGTCGGCGACGACGTCATCCACGCCGCCTTCGGCGAGGGCATCGTGACCGCTGTCGAGCCGGGCAACGTCGTTGTCGTCCGCTTTGGCGGCGGCGGCGAGGAGCGCAAGTTGATGGCCGACTACGCACCGATCCAGAGAGCGTCGTGAGGGCGGGCGGATGAGCGCATCGATCATCGACGGCAAGGCGATCTCGACCGCGGTTCGGCAGCGGGTTGCGGCGGTCGTCGCGGCAGCCGCCGCCGAGGGGCGGACGCCGCCCGGCCTGGCGACGGTCCTCGTCGGCGACGACCCCGCCTCGCACGTCTACGTCGCCAACAAGCTCAAGGCCTGTGAGGCGGCCGGGATCCGCTCGATCCACCACGAGCTGCCCGCCGACATCGGCCAGCGGAAGCTGGAGCGGGTGGTCGCCGATCTCGACGCCGACCCGGAGGTCGACGGCATCCTCGTGCAGCTGCCGCTCCCTGACGGCCTCGACTCCGAGCCCGTCCTGAGCCGGATCTCGGCCGCCAAGGACGTCGACGGGCTGACCACGGTCAACGCCGGCCTGCTCGCGCAGGGCAAGATCGGCGTCGCCGAGGCGCTCGAGATCGAGCGGGGCGGACCGCCCGCCGGACTGATCGCCTGCACCCCGAGCGGGGTGATGGAGATGCTGCGCGTGACCGGTGTCGAGCTCGAGGGCGCCGAGGTCGTGATCGTCGGCCGCTCGAATCTGGTCGGCAGGCCGCTGGCGAGCCTGATGCTGGCCGCGAACGCGACGGTGACCACGGCGCACTCGCGCACCCGGGATCTCGCCGGAACCTGTCGCCGCGCGGACGTGATCGTCGCCGCCGTCGGGGTCCCGAAGCTGATCGAGGGCGACTGGGTCAAGCCCGGCGCCACGGTCATCGACGTCGGCATGAACCGGACCGAGGAGGGCCTCGTCGGCGATGTCGACTTCGAGGCCGCGGCCGAGGTCGCCGGGGCAATCACCCCGGTGCCCGGTGGGGTGGGCCCGATGACGATCGCAATGCTGCTTGCGAACACGGTTCGCGCCGCACGTGCCCACGCGTCCGACTGAGAGCGGCTGTAGATTCCGAATAGACGTCGCCGGTCACCCCGACCGGCGCACTACGAGGAGATCGGACTCAATTACATGGACACAAGCAGAATCGGTCGGGGAGAGATGATCGCGGCGGTTTCCGCTATCGCCTTGTTCCTGATCATGTTCATCTTCAGCTGGTTCGGGATCGACGCATCCGCAGGAGCCTTCAGCGCATCAGCAGGCGCGAACGCATGGGAGTCGTTCGGCCTGATCGATCTGATCCTGCTGATTACGATCATCGTCGCGATCGCCGGCGCCGCGATGTCAGCGAACGCCCAGGCAGTCAACAGCCCGGTTGCGATCAGCGCTGTCACAGCGGGGCTCGGCATCCTCTCGGTCCTGCTGATCCTGTTCCGGATCATCAGCCCGCCCGACTTCGGCGTCGGCGACTTCGGCGACATCGCCGGGGTCGAGGTGGGCCGCAAGATCGGCGTCTTCCTTGGCCTGATTGCGGCCGGTGGAATCGCCTTCGGTGGCTGGCAGGCGATGCAGGAGGAGGGCACCTCCTTCTCGGGCGACTCGCGCAGGACTCCGCCTCCGGCGGCCTGAGCCTGGACCTGGTCCGCGGCGCCAGAGACCGCGGACCACAAACAGATCGGAAGCGGCCGTCCTGCGGGGCGGCCGCTTCCATTTCCGGGCCGGGGCCCGGGCCGGGCGCGCGCTTCCTAGAATGCGCGCTTCAATGATCGATCGCGATCAGGTCCTGCACGTCGCCCGGCTCGCCCGGCTCCGCCTCGAAGAGGCGGAGGTCGACCGCATGCAGCAGGAGCTGGCCGGGATCCTCTCCCACGTCGACCGGATCTCCGAGCTGGATCTTGCGGACGTGCCGCCGACCTCGCACGTGGTCCGGCTCGAGAACGTCCTCCGCGAGGACGAGGTGGTTCCAGGGCTGACCGCCGAGCAGGCCCTGGCGAACGCCCCCGATCCCGATCAGGGCGCCTTTCGCGTTCCCTCGCCCCAGGCCTGAGGTGAATCTCCACGAGCTCAGCGTCGTCGACGCCGTCGCCGCGATCGGCTCCGGCGAGCTCGACCGTGCCGAGTACGCGTCCGCTTGGCTCGAGGCGGCCCGGGCCGACGATCTCGGCTCCTACCTGTGGACGGCTGAGCAGGTCGAGACCGGCGAGGGCCCGCTGACGGGCATTCCGGTCGCGATCAAGGACATCTTCTGCGTCGACGGCGTGCCCGCCACGGCCGCCTCGCGGATCCTCCAGGGCTACGTCCCGCCCTATACGGCGACTGCGGTCGAGCGGCTGGGCGCCGCCGGCGCCGGCGTTCTCGGCAAGACGAACATGGACGAGTTCGCGATGGGCTCCTCGAACGAGAACTCGGGCTACGGGGCCGTGCTCAACCCGTGGGATCGCACCCGTGTTCCCGGTGGCTCCTCGGGCGGTTCGGCGGCGGCGGTCGCCGGCGGCTCGGCTCCCTGCGCGATCGGCACCGACACGGGCGGCTCGATCCGCCAGCCGGCGGCACTCTGCGGGATCGTCGGACTGAAGCCGACCTACGGCGCGATCTCCCGCTACGGGATGATCGCCTTCGCCTCTTCGCTCGACCAGTGCGGCCCGCTGACCCGGACGGTCGCCGACTCGGCCCTGATGCTGTCGGCGATGCAGGGCGCCGACCCGCGCGACTCCACCTGCACCGGGCTCGAGTCCGATGTGGCGATGCCGACAGCCGAGCGCCTCGACGGCCTCAAGCTAGGGGTCCCGCGTGAGCTCGCCGGCGACGCCGAGGGGATCGAGCCCGGCGTCCGCGAGGTCTTCGAACGCACGCTCGAGCTCTGCGAGTCGCTCGGAGCGGAGGTCGCCGAGACCCACCTCCCGCACGCCGAGCACGGGATCTCCGCCTACTACGTGCTCGCCCCAGCCGAGGCCTCGGCCAACCTGGCCCGATTCGACGGGGTCCGCTTCGGCGTTCGCGTCCCCGCTGACGACCTCACGGCGATGTACGAGAACACTCGCGCCGCCGGTTTCGGCGACGAGGTCAAGCGCCGGATCATGCTCGGTACCTACGCCCTCTCCTCCGGCTACTACGACGCCTACTACGGGCAGGCGCAGCGGGTCCGGACGCTGATCGCCCGCGACTTCGCCGATGCGTTCGAGAACTTCGATCTGCTCTTGACCCCGACCTCGCCCTCGGTCTCCTTCGAGCTCGGCTCGCGCGCCGACGACCCGCTGGCGATGTACATGTCCGACTACTGCACGGTGCCGATGTCGCTCGCGGGGATCCCGGCGATCTCGATCCCCGCAGGCCTTGCCGAGCCGCCCGGCGGCGGCCCGAAGCTCCCTGTCGGGTTGCAGATCGCCGGCCCGGCCTACAGCGAGAGCCGCCTGCTCGACGCCGCGCACGCACTCGAAGGGGCGATCGGATTCGACGGGTCGCCGGCGCTGGCGAGCGGGGCGGAGGGCTCCCGATGAGCGCCGAGGCGCCGGCAGCGGAGGCGACCGGCTACGAGCCCGTGATCGGGCTCGAGATCCACGTTCAGCTGCAGACGAAGACGAAGATGTTCTGCGGCTGCGAGCTCGAGTTCGGGGCCGCGCCGAACACGCACACCTGTCCCGTCTGCCTCGGTCATCCAGGAACGCTGCCGGTCCCCAACCGCCAGGCGATCGACTACGCGATCGCGGTCGCCCTCGCCCTCGGCTGCGAGATCGCCCCGCACTCGATCTTCCACCGCAAGAACTACTTCTACCCCGACCTTCCGAAGGGGTACCAGATCAGCCAGTACGACATTCCGCTCGGCAGCGGCGGCGCGCTCGGCGATGTCCGCATCCACCGCGTCCACGTCGAGGAGGACGCCGCCAAGCTCAGCCACGTCGGCGACTCCGGGCGGATCCACGGCTCCGGCGCCTCGCTCGTCGACTACAACCGGGGCGGCACCCCGCTCGTCGAGATCGTCTCCGAGCCCGACCTGGTCAGCGGCGCCCAGGCACGCGAGTGGCTGCAGCTGCTGCGCACGACCTTGCGCCAGCTCGGCGTCTCCGACGTGAACATGGAGGAGGGCAGCCTCCGCTGCGACGCCAACATCTCGATCCGTCCGGTCGGCGCCACCGAGCTCGGGACCAAGACCGAGCTCAAGAACATGAACAGCTTCCGCTTCATCGAGCGCGGGATCGCGGCCGAGATAGCCCGGCAGACGGCGATCGTCCAGGCCGGGGGAGAGGTCGAGCAGGAGACGCTCCACTTCGACCCGACCGACGGCTCGCTGACATCGATGCGCTCGAAGGAGTACGCGCACGACTATCGCTACTTCCCCGAACCCGACCTGGTGCCGCTCGCGCCGAGCAGCGAGCAGATCGAGGCCGTGCGCGCGTCGTTGCCGGAGCTGCCGGGCGCCCGCCGAGACCGCTTCGCCTCTGAGCTCGGGCTTAGTGCCGATGACGCCGCGCAACTCGCCTTCGACGCCGAGCTCGGCGACTTCTTCGAGGCGGCGGTGCCGCTGGCGAAGCAGGCCGACGCCCAGGCCGTCGCCAACTGGGTCACCGGCGAGCTCGTCCGCGTCTCCCGCGAGCAGGGCCTCGAGCACCCGACCGCCGGCAAGGCCGGGCCGGCCGAGATCGCCGCGCTCGCCGACCTGGTCGCCGCGAAGACGATCAACCGCAAGACCGGCCGCAACCTCGTCGGGCGCCTGCTCGCCGAGGGCGGCGACCCGGCGGCGCTGGTCGAGGCCGAGGGGCTCGGCGCTTCCGACGAGGGCGCGCTCGAGGCGGCCGTCGAGAAGGCGATCGCCGCGGACCCCGATGCGGCCGAGAAGGTCAAGGCGGGGGAGGGCAAGGCGATCGGCGCCCTGATCGGGATCGTCATGCGTGAGACACAGGGTCGCGCCGACGGCGGCGAGGCCACGCGCCTGATCCGCTCGAAGCTCGGGCTCTAGCTCGGCTGGTTAGTCACATTCATCACTTTGTAACACTTTGTTACAAGGTGCGGTAGACTAACCGGCATGGCACACAACGTCGTCATCGCGGGTGGGGGGTTTGCAGGCGCGAACGCGGCCCGGGAGCTGGAGAAGATCCTGCCGCCGCAGTCGACCCGGCTGATCCTCGTCAACGACGTCAACTTCCTGCTCTACACGCCGCTGTTGCCTGAGGCGGCCGCCGGCACGCTCGAGCCGCGCCACGTGGTGACGCCGCTCCGCGACATCCTCAAGCGCACCTACCTCCGCCTCGGTGCGATCTCTAGTCACGACCCGGCGGCGCGCACGGTGACGCTGCGCTCGCATGACGGGGAGACCGAGGAGCTCCGATACGACCAGCTGCTGCTGGCGACCGGCTCGGTCAGTCGCTCGCTGCCGATCCCCGGTCTGAGCGAGCACGCGATCGGTTTCAAGAGCCTCGCCGACGCGATCTGGCTCCGCAATCACCTGATCGAGACGCTCGAGGCCGCGAACGCGACCGAGGACCCCGCCAAGCGCGAGGAGATGCTCACCTACGTCTTCGTCGGCGGTGGCTACAGCGGCCTCGAGGCGCTCGCCGAGCTCCAGGACTTCGCCGCCGACGCGATGAAGGACTACCCGCGCGCCCGGCTCAGCGGCATCCGCTTCATGCTCGTCGAGGCGATGGACCGGGTCCTGCCCGAGATTCCGGGCGAGCTCGCCGACTACGCGGTCCGCGAGTTGCGCGGGCGCGGGATCGAGATCCGGCTCGGGACGACGCTCGAAGAGGTCGACGCCGACCACGTCAAGCTCTCGACCGGGGAGCTGATCCCGACCCGGACCGTCGTCTGGACGGCCGGCGTCGTCGCCCATCCGAGCATGCGGGCGATGGGTGTCGAGCTCGACGATCGCGGCCGCGTTCCCGTCGACGAGCGGCTTGCGGTCCCGGGCCTGCAGGGCGTCTACGCCGCCGGCGACTGCGCCGCGGTCCCGAACCCGGACGGCGGCCTCTGCCCGCCGACCGCCCAGCACGCGATCCGCCAGGCTCGCGTCGCCGCCCGCAACATGGCCGCCGGCCTCGGCGTCGGCAAGGAGCAGACCTTCGCCTACAAGAGCCGCGGCGCCTTCGTCAACCTCGGCCGCCACAAGGCCGTCGCCAGCGGCCCCGGCCTGACCCTGTCCGGATTCCCGGCCTGGTGGGCGGCACGGACCTACCACGTGTCGCAGATGCCGGGATCCGCCCGCAAGCTCCACGCCGTCGCCGACTGGACCGTCGGGCTCCCATTCTCACGCGACACCGCCGAGGTCGGCTCGATCGGCCACCCGCACCCGCTCCGCGCCGAGGTCTACGAGCGCGGCGGGACCCACCGACCGGTGGGCTAGGCGGGCCGCCCGGCTGCCCAGGCGAAGCCACGGCGCCGGGGCCTCGGGTTCGGGCGTGGTCGAGGGCGCGTGTTGTTTCGCGCTGTGGCTGCAGGGTTCAGGCCGGGCTGAGATTGCAGTGAGGGAAGGGGTGCGCTCTGTGGTTGGTCACACGGGGCGCGTGCTTCGTTGCGGTTTCAGGGTGGATTCGCGGTGAGGCTGCGGGCGATCCACATTGACCTCGCTATGCGACGCCGATGTGGATCGCGTCGCGCGGGGCCCCGGGCAACAGCTACGAAACCGTGACGCCCACGCGCCTCACGTGACAAAGGACGACCCGGCCCCGCCTCGGGGCGGCCGGCACCCTCCTCCACTTCACCCTCTCTGCAAATACCCGGCCTGAGCCCTCGAAGGACGCCCTCGGACGGCCGCACCCGGCAACGTCCGCCCTCGGACGGCCATCGCTCCGACTCGCGGGCACGCCGCTCAGCGACCGCCCCTGCAAGCATCCCCACGGATGGCCTTCCTCGTGATCATGGCTTGCTTCGGTGTGGCGACCGGGGTGATCGCTCGAGCCAAGGGCTCGAGCTTCTTCATCTGGTTCCTGATCGGGCTCGTGACGGGGCCGCTGGGGCTGTTGGCGGCGATCCTGCACCGGCGCGAGAAGAGCGAGCCCGAGCGCCAGTGCCCGCGCTGCGGCAAGGTGCTCAAGCTCTGGGTCCAGGTCTGCCCGCGCTGCGGTGAGGATCTCTACCTGCCGCCGGTCACCGAGGTCCGGCCGGGCCCCGACTACCGCTAGGCACGGGCGAGTCCCTGCAGGAGCGCCGCCCGAGGGCCCGGGACCCGCGCTGAGCAGCGGAAAACGGCTGTTACACTCGGCTCTCCGCGGGAGGGGCCCGAGAGTCTCGGGCGACCACCGCGGCTTTTCCAACCCGTAGAAATCCCGAAACGTCTCAGGAGGTCGAATCTGATGCGCGCTGCCGATGCCCTTTGCGAAGCCCTCAAGGCCGAAGGCGTCGAGCACGTATTCGGGATTCCGGGAGGCGCCAGTCTTCCGCTCTACGACGCGATCTACGACGCCGACTTCGAGCACATCCAGGCGCGCCACGAGCAGTGCGCCGGCCACTCCGCCGAGGGCTACGCCAAGGCGAGCGGCAAGGTCGGGGTCGCCTTCGCCACCTCCGGGCCCGGCGCCACGAACCTGGTCACGGCGATCGCCGACGCGAACATGGACTCGGTCCCGACCGTCTTCATCACCGGGCAGGTCCGCACCGACCTGATCGGGACCGACGGCTTCCAGGAGGCCGACGTCACGGGGATCACGATGCCGATCGTCAAGCACTCGTTCCTGGTCACCGACCCGAAACAGATCCCCGAGTACGTCCACGCCGCCTTCCACATCGCCTCCAGCGGCCGGCCCGGCCCGGTGTTGATCGACATCCCGCAGGACCTGTCCCGCGAGGAGATCGACTACGAGCCCGTTTCCGGCCCCGCCGTCCTGCCCGGCTACCAGCCGACCAAGGAAGGCAACATCAAGCAGATCCGGATTGCTGCCAAGGCGATGGCCAATGCGCGGCGCCCGATCATCTACTCGGGTGGCGGCGTCATCAACGCGAATGCCTCGCAGGAGCTGCGCGACCTGGTCCGCTCGGACCGGTTCCCGATCACGTCGACGTTGATGGGCCTCGGCGCCTACCCGGCGCCGGACGAGCAGTGGCTCGGCATGCTCGGAATGCACGGCACCCGCGCCGCCAACTACGCGATGGACGAGGCCGACCTGATCGTCGCGATCGGGGCCCGCTTCGACGACCGGATCACCGGCAAGCTGAGCGAGTTTGCGCCGCGCGCCAAGTTCATCCATATCGACGTCGACCCGGCTGAGATCAGCAAGAACGTGCCCGCGCACATCCCGATCGTCGGCGACGCCGGCGACATCCTCCCGAAGCTGACCCGGGAGTACCGGGCGCTGGAGACCGACACATCCCGCATGGACGAGTGGTGGGACCGGATCCGCGGTTGGCAGGAGAAGTACCCGCTCGGCTACGCCGACAGCGACGACTCCGAGATCAAGCCGCAATTCATGGTCGAGGAGCTCTACCGGGTCACCGACGGCAAGGCGATCATCACCTCGGACGTCGGCCAGCACCAGATGTGGGCGGCGCAGTACTACCACTTCGCCGAGCCCCGCCAGTGGCTCAACTCCGGCGGTCTCGGGACGATGGGCTTCGGCCTCCCGTCCGCGATCGGCGCCAAGGTCGCGCGGCCCGACGACACCGTCGTCTGTCTCGCCGGCGACGGCAGCCTGGTGATGGTCTGCCAGGAGATGGCAACGGCCGCCGCGCACGATCTCGACGTCAAGGTGATGCTGATGAACAACGGCTACTTCGGCATGGTCCGTCAGTGGCAGGAGTTGTTCTGGGAGGAGCGGTACCAGTCTGTCGAGATGGGCCCGAGCCCCGACTGGGTCGCACTCGCCAAGGCGTTCGGCTGGAACGCCGCCCTCTGCGACGACAAGGCGCAGCTCGGCGACGCGATGAAGGAGATCATCGAGACGCCCGGGCCGGCGCTGCTCGATGTCCGCGTCACCCAGAACGAGAACTGCTACCCGATGATCCCGGCCGGCCAGGCCGCCCGGGACATGGTCGGCTGAGGCCACGGACGAGCGAGGAGCTACTCATGGCAGACGCACAGGCATCAGATCTCAACCTCGAGGACCTCGAGGTCACCAGCGGCCTGACCGGCCGCAAGCACCTGCTCTCGCTGATGGTCGAGAACCGCCCGGGCGTCCTCGCCAGGGTGGCTCTGCTGTTCAGTCGCCGCGGGTTCAACATCGACACGCTCGCGGTCGGCCCGACCGACGATCCGGATATCTCCCGAATCACGCTGACGGTCGACGGGGCGGTACACCCGATCGATCAGGTCACCAAGCAGCTGCACAAGCTGGTCAACGTGATCAAGATCCGCGACATGGAGCCCGATTCGACAGTCTCCCGTGAGATGGCGATCTTCAAGGTCAACTCACCGGCCGAGAGTCGCGCCGAGATCATGGAGTTCACGCAGATCTTCCGGGGCCAGATCGTCGACGTCTCGCGGCGCACGATGACAATCGAGGTGACCGGCACCGCCGACAAGATCGACGCCTTCGAGCGCATGGTCCGCCCGCACGGGCTGATCGAGATGGCCCGCACCGGCGAGGTCGCAATCGCCCGCAGCCGCCCCGAGGGCTGAGCGGGTATCTCTGCGGTAGCGGCCGATACCGCCCGGCTCCTCGACTCCCTCGAGGGGCTCGCCGAGCGTGCGTCCGGCGGCCCGCGCCGGCTGATCAGCGTCACCCGGCCGTCGTCGATCGCCGATCCGGTCGCCACGGTCTTCGCCTCGCGCCGGGCCAGCGACCGCTACTTCTGCTGGGAGGAGCCGGGGCGGGGCGACTTCGCGATCGCGACGCTTGGATCGGTCCGCGAGGTGGTCTCCCGAGGTGCAGATCGTCTCGACGACCTGCGCGAGGATACGATCGAGTTCGCGTCCGGGCGACTGGCCGACGAGCCCGACTCGCTGCCCACCGGCGCCGGGCCCCTGTGGACCGGCGGCCTCGCCTTCGCGCCCGACGGCGGCGCCTCCCCGCACTGGTCCTCGTTGCCGCCCGCCCTGCTCGTCCTGCCCGAGGTGCTGCTCAGCCGCGGCCGCGGCGGATCCTGGATCACGGTCTGCGCCGTCGCTGGTTCAGGCGCCGATCCGGCGGCGATCCGCGCCGGTGCCGCGGCCCGGCTCGGATCGCTCGAGACGACGGCGGGCCTGCCGCCGCTGGACCCCAGCCCGACCGCCGGGATCGAGGTTCGCGGCGCCCGGCCTCCTGCCGACTACGAGCGCGCCGTTGCCGCTGCGGTCGAGCGAGTTCGCGCCGGAGCCGTCTCGAAGATCGTGCTCGCCCGCGAGGTCACGGTCGACGCGCCCGCGGCGCACTCGGCTCCGGCCCTGTTCGGCGCCCTGCGCGAGCTGTTCGAGTCCTGTTTCGTGTTCTGCGTCGGCACGCCCGAGGCCGACTTCATTGGCGCCTCGCCCGAGCTCCTCGTCCGCCGCGACGGCGCCGGCGCAGCGACGGTCGCCCTCGCGGGCTCCGCCCGCCGCAGCGCCGACCCCGCTGTCGACGACCACCTCGGCGAGCAGCTGCTCCGCAGCGCCAAGGATCGCGAGGAGCACGAGATCGTCGCCCGGCGGATCAAGCGGCGGCTCGATCCGCACGCCGTCTGGGTCGAGGTCGCGCCCGAGCCCGTCGTGATCAAGGTCGCCAACATCCAGCACCTGGCGACGCCGATCCGGGCGCAGCTGACCCAGTCCCAGTCGGTGCTCGAGCTCGCCGGCCTGTTGCATCCGACGCCGGCCGTCGGCGTCGAGCCCGCCGGGGCGGACGGCGAGCGGCTGATCGCCGAGCTCGAGGGGATGGATCGCGGCTGGTACGCGGGCCCGGTCGGGTGGATGGACATGTCCGAGGACGGCGAGTTCTGCGTGGCGCTGCGCTCGGCGCTGATCCGCGACCGTCGCGCGCATCTGTTCGCCGGTGCCGGGATCGTCGCCGACTCCGATCCGGCGGCCGAGCTGGCCGAGACCGAGGTCAAGCTCGGGGCGCTGCTGCCGCTGCTCGCGGGCTGAGCGCCGCCTATTCGAGGGCGGCGACTGCCTCGGCGACGTCCCGGGCGAGCTCCCGGTGCAGCTCGACGTTGCGGTCGGGCTCGAGGCGGGCGTGAACGAGCACGCTGCGGTCGCCGCGGATACCGCTCAGCTCGCCGGCGGCGGCGAGCTCGACGTAGTCGAGGCCGAAGAGGTCCGCGACTCGCTCGAAGTCGAGCTCGGCCGGGGTCGTGAACAGGCGCTCGAAGCGGTCGCTGTCCACCTGCTCTGCCTGCGGCAGGAAGTCGAAAATGCGGCCGCCGCCGTTGTCGGCGACGACGAGGCGCAGGGGCGCGCCGGCCGGCAGCCCGCCGACGTTGGCGATGCCGCCGACGTCGTAGCCCGTCGCGAGGTCGCCGAGCAGCGCCCAGGTGGGGCGGCCGGCGCCGCGGGCGAGGCCGCAGGCGGTCGAGATCAGCCCGTCGATCCCGTTGGCACCGCGGTTGGCGTAGAGATGGGCGTCGATCGTGCGCGGTTTCATGTACGACTCGGCGTCGCGGATCGGCATGCTCGATGCGATCAGCGCCTGTTCACCTACGTCGATCGCAGCGCCGAGCGCTCGCGCCAGGCCCGGCTCGGTCATCGGGCCGGCCGCGCCGAGGTGGGCGTCGATCGCGGTCTGTGCGGCTGCCTCCGCTGCGCTCCACCGGTCCAGCCACCGGGTCCGGTCGCCGGCGGCGCTCGGGTCTGAGGCGGCCCTGAGGGCGCTCAGAGTCGACGCAGGATCGGCGTCGACGATCGCCCCGGCCCGGCGCGTCGGCTCGTTCCAACGGCCGGGAGGGGAGATCACGATCTGATCGGCCGCGTCCGGACGCGAGAGCCAGGCCCGCAGCGGCTTGCTCGTCGGCATGTCGCCAATTCGTAGTACGAGGTCCGGCTCGAGGGTGGAGGGCGGCTCGCGCAGGATCAGGTCGTAGGCCGCGATCGCGCCGGCGGGCGCGTCGGGGCCGACCCGCAGGCCCGATGTCGGCTCGGCAAGGATCGGGACGCCCGCCTTGGCAGCCAGGCCCGCAGCCGCGGCTGCGACCTCGGAGCGCGGCTCGCGACCTGCGACGATCAACGGCCGCTCGGCCGCGGCGAGGGCCGCGGCGAGGGCCTCGATCAGGGGCGAATGAGCCTCGCGACAGCCGATCGCCGCGGTCAGGGGCCGGTCGCCGTCTCGCCCCTCGATTGCCAGGGTGTCCGTCGCGGTGACGTCACCTTCGATCGGCTCCGGCCCGAGCGGGTCGCGCCAGGGAAGGTTGAGGTGGACGGGGCCGCGGCCGATCGCGGCCTCGGCAGCCGCGCGGCAGCCGATCGCCCGGTAGTGCAGGAGGCCGACGTCGTCGCCGTCGTGCGAGCCCGCTTCGCAGAACCAGCGCACGGCGCTGCCGTAGAGCTTGATCTGGTCGATCGTCTGGCCGGCGCCGATGTCGCGGAGCTCCGGCGGCCGGTCCGAAGTGAGCACGATCAGCGGCACGCCGGCGAGGTCGGCCTCGGCCACCGCCGGGTGCAGGTTCGCGGCGGCGGAGCCGCTGGTGCAGGCGACCGCGACGGGGGCGCCGGTCGCGAGCGCGATCCCGAGCGCGGTGAACCCGGCGCAGCGCTCGTCGACGACGACCGCGAGCTCTATCCCGGGCTCACGGTCGAGCGCCAGCGCGACCGGGGTCGAGCGCGACCCCGGACTGAGCACGGCGGTGCGGACGCCACTGCGTGCGAGCTCCTCGCAGAGGGCGCTCGCCTGGGCAGAGTTTCTGTTGGTCGGGTCGATCACGCGATCCTCAGTTGCTTAAGTCGCGCCTCGTCGATCTCGACCCCGAGACCGGGCGCATCCGGTGGCAGCAACGAGGGACCGTAGAGCCCCTCGTGGCCAGCGTATGTGCCGGCGAACATCTCCAGCGTCCCGAGGCCGTGCGCGAGCCCGGCCGCGAAGCCCGTGCGCGGCAGCGCCTGGGCGGCATGCAGGGCCGCGGCGATCCCGAGCGGACCGTCGAGGGCGCTCGAGAGGTAGGCCGGGACGACCGCGGCGATCCGCAGGGCCTCGAGGATCCCACCAACCTTCGAGAGCTTCAGCGTTGCCGCGTCGCAGGCGCCCACCGCGACGGCGAGCTCGGCCTCCTCGAGGGTGGAGACGCTCTCGTCGGCGACGACCGGGATGTTCGTGCGGGCCCGAACCTCGGCGAGCTCGGCGGCCCCGCCGCAGGGCTGTTCGACCAGTTCGAGGCGGAGGTCCTCCATCCCGGCCAGGCTCTCGAGTGCCTGCTCGACACTCCAGGCGCCGTTGGCGTCGATCCGGATCCGGGCATCGGCGCCCCCCGCCCTGCGCACCGCGGCGACGCGCCCGTGGTCGCCCCCGAC
The DNA here is from genome assembly GCA_963793415.1 of uncultured Solirubrobacterales bacterium. Lineage (GTDB taxonomy): Bacteria > Actinomycetota > Thermoleophilia > Solirubrobacterales > 70-9 > CAXMST01. The sequence goes on from CAWCAC010000002.1 coordinate 1,958,581, forward strand.
CCCGACCTTGACCTTGAACGTCTCGAACCCGGCGGCTCGCTGCGCCGCGGCCGTGGTCCCGACGGCTTCGGCGCTGCCGGCATCCAGGGTCGCGTTGCAGGCGACCGGGGCCGTCGCGGTCACGCCGAGTAGCCTCCAGGCGGGAGCCGCCACCGTCCTGCCGGCGAGATCGAACAGCGCCGAGTCGACCGCGCACAGCGCTTGCGCACCCGCACCCAGCTCGCGGCAACGCGCAAGCAGGTCGGCGATGACGACGCGGACGCCGCCGCCGTTGGCCGCCGACAAACCGGCGAGATCGGCTGCCTCGAGCAGCTCGCTGCAATCGGCCAGCTGTGCCGTCACCTGCGCGAGCCCCGGGCCGCCCCTGAGGCTCATCGGCACCGCCTCGCCGTGGCCGCAGGCCCCGTCGTCGCTGCGCAGCCGCAGGATCGCCATCGAGCGGGTGTCGAGCTCGCCGCTCGCGGTCCGGTAACGCTCGCGGAAGGGAAGTGCGATCGGAATCACTTCAGCTCTCGCGATGCGCATCGTGGCGCTCCCTGCAGCTCAGACGGCGAGCGCGATTGCGGCGACGGCGGCGTAAGCGCCGAGCAGTGCGCCGGTCTGCGCAAGCGCGCCGTTCAGGGCCGGCCCGTCGGTGCGGTTGCGGACCGCGCGCATCGGCTTCGCGGCCAGCGGAATCGTGATCAGGGCGATCAGCGCCGGCGCCCAGCGCCAGCCGGCGAGCAACACCAGCGGCAGTAGCAGGAAGGAGAGGCCGATCATCCACGCGTACAGACGCCGCGTGCGCTCGCGTCCGAGCCGGACGGCGAGCGTGCGCTTGCCGGCGCGGCGGTCGGTGTCGATGTCGCGGACGTTGTTGACGACGAGGATCGCCGCCGAGAGCAGGCCGATCGGGATCGATAGCAGGACCGGCGCCAGGTCGATCTGCTCGAGCTGCACGTAGTAGGACCCGTTGACGGCGACGAGGCCGAAGAAGACGAAGACGAAGACTTCGCCGAGGCCCTCGTAGCCGTACGGTCGCGGTCCGCCCGTGTAGAGGACGCCGGCGGCGATCGAGAGCACGCCGACGGCAATGATCACCGGGCCGACCTCGATCGCGAGGTAGAGGCCGGCGAGCGAGGCGACCGCGAACGCGGCCCAGGTCGCGTGCAGGACGCGCTTCGGGGCGGCGAGCCCGGAGGCGGTGACGCGGACCGGCCCGAGGCGGTCCTCGGTGTCGGTGCCGCGCTTGGCGTCGGAGTAGTCGTTGGCGAGATTGGTCCCGATCTGGATGAAGATCGCCCCGATCAGGGCGGCGATGAACGTTCCCCAGCGGAACGCGTCGGTGGCGTCGCCGGTGGTGATCGACCCCATCGCCAGCTGCCCCGGCGTGCCGCCGCCGCTGACCACGGTCGTGACCGTCAGCCCCTGCAGCTCGTGGAAGGCGGCGGCCGTGCCGACGAGGACCGGCGCCAGGGCGGCGGGCAGCGTCCGCGGCCGCGATGCCATCACCCAGATGCGGAAGGCGCTCACGATCTCGTCCGGCTAGGGGCGGCGCGGGAACTTGTCGAAGTCCCCGTACTCGACCTCGCGGCCTTCCTGGAAGGCGTTGCGGCCTTCCTGGCCCTCCTCGGACATGTAGAAGAGCAGCGTCGCGTCGTGGCTGAGCTGCTGGATCCCGGTGATCCCGTCCTCGTCGGCGTTGAAGCTCGACTTCAGCAGGCGCAGCGACAGAGGGGAGAGGGAGTTCATCTCGCGGCACCAGGCCACGGCCTCCTTCTCGAGGTCCGCAGTCGGCACGACCGTGTTGACGAGCCCCATCTCGAGCGCCTCGGAGGCGTCGTAGAGGCGGCACAGGTACCAGATCTCCTTCGCCTTCTTGACTCCGACCTGGCGCGAGAGCAGGCTCGCCCCGAAGCCGCCGTCGAAGCTGCCGACGCGGGGACCGGTCTGTCCGAAGATCGCGTTCTCGGCGGCGATCGTGATGTCGCAGACGAGATGGAGGATGTGGCCGCCGCCGACCGCATAGCCCGCCACGGCGGCGACGATCGGCTTCGGCGTGCGACGCATCTGCACGTGCAGGTCGCCGACGTCGAGGCGGCCGACGCCCTTCCGCGCGACCTCGTCGGATCCGATGTAGCCGTCGTCGCCGCGGATCTTCTGGTCGCCGCCGGAGCAGAACGCCTGATCGCCGGCGCCGGTGAAGATGATCGAGCCGACCTCGAGGTCGTCGCGGGCCTTCGTGAAGGCGTCGCGGAGCTCGGCCAGGGTCGGCGGGCGGAAGGCGTTGCGGCGATCGGGACGGTTGATCGTGATCTTCGCGATCCCGTCGCCCTTCTCGTAGAGGATGTCCTCGTATTCGCCGGCGCTCTGCCACTCGATCGGCTCGTAGAGTCGCTCCTCCGGCGGGGCGTCCTTGTGTCGTCTCGGCATCGCTCGCTCTCGTAAGTCGATTGGCCCCGCCGGTGCCGGCACGCCTGCGCGTGCGCGGCGGCGGGAGAATGCTGCGGCAACGATAGAGATGCCTGACCCCAGAGGATCGACAACCTGGCTCGAGAATGCCGCCGCCCGGGCGCCGCGCCGTGCGGCGCTGATCGACGCCGCCGGCGCGACGGTCAGCTACGCCGAGTTGCTCGAGCGCGCGCGAGCCGCGGCGCCGGGCCTGGCGTCCGCCGAGGCGGGACCGGTGGCAATCGAGCTCGAACCGGGGATCGAGCACGCGGTCGCGGTCCACGCCGCGATCCTGGCCGGCCGGCCGCTGTTGACCGCGCGTCCGGGCCTGCCCGAGGCCGAGCGCGAGGAGGTATTGGCGGCGGGCGCTCCGGCGCTGATCTGGAGCCCCGAGGGCGTAGCGGCGCGGCCGGATCAAGGCGAACGTCCCTCAGACCTATCCATAGGGGCAGGTGAGGGACGTTCGCGTGGTTTGGGGGGCGTCGAGGCTGCCGAGGACGTCGAGGGCGCGGTGGTCGTTGCTCGGGTGCTCAGTTCCGGGACTACGGGCCCGCGGCGCCCGGTCGACCTCTCATCGGGGAATTTCGCGGCCTCGGCTGCCGCCTCGGCTGCCAACCTCGGCGTCGAGCGGGAGGACGTCTGGCTGGCCTGCCTGCCGATGGACCACGTCGGCGGCCTCTCGATCCTGATCCGGTCGGTGATCTACGGGACGACCGCCTTGATCCACCCGCGCTTCGAGACCGATGCGGTGGGTGCCGCGCTGGCCGCCGAGGCGCCACGCGTCACCGGGATCTCGCTCGTGCCGACGCAGCTAAGGCGCCTGCTCGAGGCGGGGGCGCCGTTGCGCCGCCTGCGCTTCGCGCTGATCGGCGGCGCCGCGCTCGACCGCGCGACCCTCGATGCGGCGCTCGACGCGGGTGCGCCGGTCGTCCAGTCCTACGGGCTCACTCAGGCCTGCTCGCAGGTGTGCACGCTGGCCACGGAGCAGGCGCGCGGACACCGCGGCTCGAGCGGGCGGGCGCTGCCCGGGATCGAGGTCCGGATCGGCGAATCCGGCGAGATCGAAGTCCGCGGAGCCGGTCGTCGCCGCGGGCGCGGCGGGCGACGGCGGCTGGCTTCGGACCGGCGATCTCGGCCGCATTGATGACGACGGTTATCTCTGGGTCGAGGGCCGCGCCGACGACACGATCGTCAGTGGCGGCGAGAACGTGCGGCCGGAGCCGGTCGAGGAGCGGCTGGAGAGCCACGCGGCGGTCGCCGCAGCGGCCGTCGTCGGCCGCCCCGACGCCGAGTGGGGGGAGGCGGTCACCGCTGTAGTCGTCCCCGTGGAGGGCGCCGAGCCGACGGCCGCGGAGTTGATCGCCCACTGCCGCGAGGCGCTGGCACCGGCGATGGTGCCGAAGCGGGTTGAGCTCGTCGCCGAGCTTCCCCGCACGGCGAGCGGCAAGCTGCAGCGGGCACGGCTGCGGGCCTGACCGGGTGTGGGCCGGGGCCGGCGCGGGGTGGAGCCGCTTGGCGTGTACGCTCCCGCGCCTATGAGCGACTCACCAGATCTTCAGAAGATGTACTACGACGACGACGCCTCCCTCGAGCCGCTCGAGGGCAAGACCGTCGCGATCCTCGGCTACGGCTCCCAGGGCCACGCCCACGCCCTCAACCTCAAGGACTCCGGGGTCGACGTCGTCGTCGGGCTCCGTCCCGACTCCGCCTCGGTCGCCGAAGCGGAGGGCGAGGGCCTCGAGGTGCTGAGCGTCGCCGATGCCGCCGCCAAGGGCGACGTCGTGATGATCCTGCTCCCGGACGAGAAGCAGGCCGAGATCTGGGAGAGCGAGATCAAGGACGGGATCGCTCCCGGCAACCTGCTGATGTTCGCCCACGGCTTCGCGATCCGCTTCGACCAGATCGAGCCGCCCGAGGGCGTCGACGTCGGCATGGTCGCCCCGAAGGGGCCGGGTCACATGGTCCGGCGCCAGTTCCAGGAGGGCTCGGGAGTCCCGTGCCTGATGGCGATCCACGCCGATGCGACGGGCAACGCCCGCGACCTGGTCCTCGCCTACGCCAGGGGCGTCGGCGGCACCCGCGCCGGCGTCATCGAGACGACCTTCAAGGACGAGTGCGAGACCGACCTGTTCGGCGAGCAGGCCGTCCTCTGCGGCGGCGCCACCGAGCTGGTCCGGGCCGGCTTCGAGACGCTGGTCGAGGCCGGGTACGACCCGCGCCTCGCCTACTTCGAGTGCCTGCACGAGCTCAAGCTGATCGTCGATCTGATGTACGAGAAGGGCATCCAGGGGATGCGCCACTCGATCTCGAACACGGCCGAGTACGGCGACATGACCCGCGGCCCGAAGGTGATCACCGACGAGACCCGGGAAGCGATGCGGAAGATCCTCGCCGACATCCAGAGCGGCGACTTCGCGCGTGAGTGGATCGCCGAGAACAACGCCGGCACCGAGAACTTCGACCGCCTCCGCGAAGAGGGCAAGAACCACGAGATCGAGAAGGTCGGCGGGGAGCTACGTTCTCACATGGATTGGATCAGCTCCGACTGACTCCGGCCAGCTCGGCCGAGACGGGTCAGTCCGTCTCGCGGAGCACGCCGTCGCGGCCGACGTAGCCGTCCTTGCCGCCGATGCAGACGTAGATCGCGTCGCCGGGGCCGGGGTTTCCGGTGCGGCGGAAGACCTCGGGGCTGACGCGGGCCATGGCGCCGGACTCGAGGGTGTGGACGCCCTCGCCCTCGAACTCGATTGTCATCTGCCCCTGCAGGCAGATGTAGAGCTCCTCCTGCCGCTCGTGCGCGTGGTAACCGGTCGTGTAGCCGGGCGGGAGCACGATCGCGTTGACGCCGAACGCGGTGACGCCGAGCGGCCCGCGGACCTTGCGGAGGCCGTAGCCGTCACCCAAAGCGTCGAGGGGCCCGACTGCGAAGCCGGGCCCCTCGATGATTTCTGACACTGTCGCTTCCGGCCTAGACCGCGGGAGCGGGGGGCGGAGGCGGGGGCGGCGGAACAGCGGCGGGCGCCACTTCGCCGCCGTCGAACCGCGGGCGCTCCTCGTCCTCGTCCATCCAGAACGGGGGGAAGTCCTCGGTCAGCAGCGCGTAGTAGCCGTAGGCCTTCGCAGTGTAGGCGGAGGCCGCCCGCATCGGCTTGTAGAGGCCCTCGGGCAACTTCGCCGTGAAGATCATCACGATCCAGGCGATCAGCCCGACGAGCTGCAGGATGATGCTCATGATGTACGCGAGGATGTAGACCGGGATCAGCGAGGATGATCCGGAAGAACACCTTGGCGCGGCTGTACTCCTGCTTCGGCTCCGGGATCAGGACCCGGACCGGGTACTCGTAGTCGGGGTCACCGTCGAACGGCGGCCATTCGTCGGTCAGCAGCCAGTGAAGCCGTTGACGCGGTTCGCGAAGCGGATGTAGCCCGCGACGAAGTTGTAGAGGCCATCCGGGTAGCGCCCCGTGAACAGCAGCGCGAACCAGGCGATGAAGATTCGGCGATACCCGCCGCGAGCCCCCAGAAGATGGCGACGATCAGCCACGGGATGACGACGAGCAGGCGGAAGAAGACGGTGAGCCGGTTACGGCCCTCCTCCTCGTGATCCGCGGAAAAAGCAACTGGATGCATGAACTTGTGAACCCCCTGTATGGGTCGGATTGAGACGACCCGGAGCTTATCGGCGGCCCGGGCGGATGCCGTTTCGGAGCTGTGACTGCACCGCGCGTTGCTCGTCGGCCCCAATCCCTAACCTGTCGGCCCCGCATGACCCCCGAGACCGAGACCGAGACGGCTGTGACGATCCCCGCCGACCTGCTTCCGGAGGACGGGCGCTTCGGCTGCGGCCCGTCCCGGGTTCGCGTCGAGGCGCTGGCGGCGCTCGCCGAGCGTGCCGACGTGATGGGCACCTCGCACCGCCAGGCGCCGGTCAAGGACCTCGTCGGCCGGATCCGCAGCGGCCTGCTCGAGCTCTTCTCCGCTCCCCGACGGCTACGAGATCGCGCTCGGCAACGGCGGCACCACCGCCTTCTGGGACGCGGCCGCCGCCGGCCTGATCCGCGAGCGCTCCCTGCACCTCACCTTCGGCGAGTTCTCGAGCAAGTTCGCCAAGGTGACGGCCACGGCCCCGCACCTGGCCGAGCCCGTGATCGTCGAGGCCGAGCCCGGCGACGCGCCCGGCGCCCGTCGCCCCGCGCCGATGACGGAGTCGACGTCCTCGCCTGGGCCCACAACGAGACCTCGACCGGGGTGATGGCCGAGATCGCCCGGCCGGCCGGGACCGACGCCCTCGTCCTGATCGACGCCACCTCGGGCGCCGGCGGTCTGCCCGTCGACGCGGCCGCGACCGACGCCTACTACTTCGCCCCGCAGAAGGCCTTCGGCTCCGACGGCGGCCTCTGGCTCGCGCTGCTCAGCCCCGCGGCCATGGCCCGGATCGAGGAGCTCGACGGCGCCGACCGCTGGCAGCCCGAGTTGCTGTCGCTGTCGACGGCGCTCGACAACTCGCGCAAGGACCAGACCTACAACACGCCCGCGGTCGCGACCCTGCTGCTGCTCGTCGACCAGATCGAGTGGATGCTCGGCAACGGCGGCCTCGACTGGTGCGTCGAGCGCTGCGGCCGACTCCTCCGGCCACCTCTACGGCTGGGCCGAGGCCTCCGACTTCGCGACGCCGTTCGTCGCCGACCCGGCGAAGCGCTCGCTGGTGGTCGGCACGATCGACTTCGACGAGAGCATCGACGCCGCGGCGATCGCCGCGACCCTGCGCGCCAACGGGATCGTCGACACCGAGCCGTACCGCAAGCTCGGCCGCAACCAGCTGCGGATCGGGATGTTCCCGGCGGTCGACCCCGCCGACGTCGAGGCGCTGACCGCCTGCGATCGACTGGGTGATCGACAACGTCGAGGGCGTGCGCTCGTGAAGGTTCTGGTCAAGGAGAAGATCGCCGACACAGGCGTCGACCTGCTGCGCGAGCAGTTCGATGTCGAGCTCGGCGTCGACTGGGATCAGGCCGAGCTCGAGCGGCGGATCGGCGAGTTCGACGCGATCATCATCCGCTCGGCGACGACGATGACGCCGGAGCTGATCGAGAAGGCGACCAACCTGAAGGTGATCGGCCGGGCCGGGACCGGCGTCGACAACGTCGACATGCCGCGCCGCCAGCAAGCGCGGGATCATCGTCGCCAACGCGCCCGAGTCGAACTCGGTCGCCGCCGCCGAGCACACGCTGGCGCTGGCGCTGGCGCTGTTCCGCAACGTCCCCCAGGCCGACGCCGCGCTCAAGCAGGGCGAGTGGGCCCGCTCCCGCTACGGCGGCAACGAGCTCTACGGCAAGACGCTCGGCGTGCTCGGCTTCGGCCGCATCGGCCAGCTCGTCGCCAAGCGCGCGCACTCCTTCGAGATGGAGGTCGTCGCCTTCGACAAGTTCGTCTCCGCCGAGCGCTTCCGCGAGCTCGGCGTCGAGGGCGCCGAGTCACTCGAGGAGGTCTACGAGCAGGCCGACCTGATCACCCTGCACCTGCCGAAGACGCCGGAGACCCTGAACATGATCGACGACGAGGCGATCGCGCAGATGAAGGACGGCGCCCGCATCGTCAACTGCGCTCGCGGGCCGCTGGTCGACCTCGACGCCGTTCAGCGCGGGCTCGAGTCCGGCAAGCTCGCCGGCGCCGCCCTCGACGTCTTCCCCTCCGAGCCGATGACCGAGCACCCCCTGTTCGAGCGCGACGATGTCGTGATCACGCCGCACCTCGGCGCCTCGACCGCGGAGGCGCAGGATCGTGCCGGAATCGTCACCGCCGAGCAGGTCGTCGCCGCGCTGACCGGCGGCGTCGTCACCAACGCGGTCAACATCCCGGCCGTCTCACCGGTCGCGATGGAGGCGCTGGCGCCGTTCGTGCCGCTCTGCGAGAAGCTCGGGCGCCTCGTTCAGGGTCTCGCCGACGGGCCGGTCGAGAGCATCGAGGTCGAGGTCCGTGGCCCGATTGCCGAGCAGGAGACGAGGCTGCTGGGCATGGCCACGCTGACCGGCCTGCTCGGCGGCCACACCGAGGAGCCCGTTAACCTGGTCAACGCCCCGACCATCGCCGAGGAGCGCGGCATCGAGGTCAGCGAGACGACCAACAAGTCGTCGGAGGACTTCACCGAGCTGATCGTCGTCCGCGCCGGCGGATCCTGGGGCACGGCGGAGGTCGCCGGCACCGGCGTCGGCCCGCGCAACGACCCTTATCTCGTCGGCGCCTGGGGCCAGAGTTTCTACCTGCCCTTCGCCGACCACCTCGCGATCTTCCGCTACAGCGATCGCCCGGGGATGATCGGCCGCGTCGGCTCCGCCTTCGGCGAGCATGGCGTCAACATCGTCTCGGCCGCAGTCGGCGCCGAGACCGACGGCGCCGAGGCCGTGATGGCTTTGACCACCGACGCCCCCGTCGCCCAGGACGTGATCGACGAGATCGCCGGCGCCGACGACTTCTTCGCCGGCAGAGCGATCGAGATCTGAGCCGGCGTCCTCTGACGCTGCGCCTGAGCGCACCGACTCGGGGCTTATGTGGCTCCGCCACACCGCGCCCTCGCCGCGAGACCAACTGCATGATTTGCACCCCTATAGGGGACACAATCATGCAGTCCGTCATCGGCCCCCTCTGAGCCGTCACGGGACAGCCACGCCCGCGCCACTTCCGTGACAAAAGCCCCGACGCCCCGGCCCCGCCGAACGACGGCCCGGCCCCTCCTTCCACCGCCCCTCACTGCAAACCGGAGCCTTGTTTCCGCTGGCGGGGGTTGGGTCAGAGACCGCCTCGGGTGACGGGTCAATAGGTTGCTCTCATGCGTTCTGTCGTGATCACCCGTCATGGGCCGCCGGAGGTGCTCGAGGTCGAGGAGCGGCCGGAGCCCGTCGTCGGGCCCGGGGAGGTGCGGATCGCGGTCCGGGCGGCGGGGATCAACTTCGCCGATCTGATGGCTCGGACCGGGATGTACCCCGACGCTCCGAAGCCGCCGTGCGTGGTCGGATACGAGGTTGCCGGCGAGGTCGAGTCGGTCGGGGAGGGCGTCGAGCGCTATTCGGTCGGCGATCGCGTCGTCGCCGGGACCGTCTTCGGCGGCTACTCGGAGGTCGTCACCGCGGTCGAGGCGAACGTGATCCCGCTGCCGGAGCGGCTCAGCTTCGAGCAGGGCGCCGCCGTCCCCGTCAACTACGCGACCGCCTGGGCGGGCCTGGTGATGATGGGCGGCCTGCGCGCGGGCGATCGGGTCCTGATCCACGCCGCCGCCGGAGGCGTCGGCATCGCCGCGACGCAGATCGCGCGAAAGATCGGGGCCGAGATCTTCGGCACCGCCTCCGCCGGCAAGCACGACGCGATCCGCGCCCAGGGCGTCGATCACGCGATCGACTACCGCAACCAGGACTTCGAGGCGGCCGTGCGTGAGCTCACCGGAGGGGAGGGGATCGACGTCGCCTTCGACGCGGTCGGCCCGTCCAGCTTCCGCAAGGACTACCGCCTGCTGCGCCCGGGCGGCCGCCTCGTCTGCTTCGGCCTCTCCGAGGTCCAGACCGGCGAGGGGCGCAACCTGCCGGGCATGCTCAAGGGCCTCGCCGGGATGACGACGGCGACGATGCCATGGTGGAAGAGCCTGGCGATGATGAACGAGAACAAGGGCGTCTTCGGCCTCAACATGCTCGCCTGGTGGAAGACGGAGGGCGATCTGCACCGCGCGATCGAGCCGCTGTCGGCGGAGCTGGAGTCCGGTGCGCTCGAGCCGGTCGTCGCCGCTGCGTTCCCGTTCGAGCGGGCTGCCGAGGCCCACCGCTTTCTGCACGAGCGCCGCAACATCGGCAAGGTCGTCCTCATTCCCTGACGCCCAGGCGCCTGCGTCGCGCTTGAACCGACAGCGGATTTCGCTACCCTGCTTCGCGATGGACCCCAAGGCCCTTCAGCTCGCGCTTCACCTTCTCCTCCCCCCTCGGGGGGATTAGCGCTGGGCGGCGCGATAGCCGCGACTGACAAGGGACATCACGCTTACAAGGAGAAGGAGACTCAGCGATGAACGCTGACAACCACGAGGTGGCCGCCGAGGCTGCCGCCCACGAACCGGTCGAAGAGGACAACCGAGTCCAGATCTTCGACACGACCCTGCGAGACGGCGAGCAGTCGCCGGGGATCTCGCTCAACACCCAGGAGAAGGTCGAGATCGCGACGCAGCTGGCGCGGCTCGGCGTCGATGTGATCGAGGCCGGCTTCCCGATCACCTCGCCCGGCGATTTCGAGGCGGTCCAGGCGATCTCCCGCACGGTCGAGGGGCCGATCGTGGCCGGGCTCGCGCGGACCCACAAGGCCGACATCGAGGCCGCGTGGGGCGCCGTCAAGGACGCCGCCCGGCCGCGGATCCACACGTTCATCTCGACGTCGGACATTCACATCACCCATCAGCTCCAGACCGACCGCGAGGACGTCAAGGGGCAGGCGAAGGCGGCCGTGGCTCATGCGCGCTCGTTCTGCGAGGACGTCGAGTTCTCGCCGATGGACGCGACCCGTGCCGACGTCGAGTTCACCGCCGAGGTCTGCGCGATCGCGGTCGCCGAGGGCGCGACCGTGGTCAACATCCCCGACACGGTCGGCTACACGACGCCGGAGGAGTACACCCGCTATTTCGAGCGCCTCTACGAAATGGCGCCGGAGCTGCACCAGGTGACGATGTCGGTCCATTGCCACAACGACCTCGGGTTGGCCGTCGCCAACTCCTACGCGGGCATCCTCGCCGGTGCCCGTCAGGTCGAGTGCGCGATCAACGGGCTCGGCGAGCGCGCCGGCAACTGCGCGCTCGAGGAGATCGTGATGCTGCTGCGGACGCGCCGGGCCGACCATGGCTTCGACACGACCGTGAACACGCGCGAGCTGGCGCGGACGTCGCGGATGGTGAGCCGGTTCACCGGCTACGCCGTGCAGCCGAACAAGGCCGTGATCGGGCGCAATGCGTTTGCGCACGAGTCCGGCATCCACCAGGACGGCGTGCTCAAGGAGCGCTCCACCTACGAGATCATGGACGCGCGCGACGTCGGCCTCGAGTCGAACTCGATCGTGCTCGGCAAGCATTCGGGGCGCCACGCGCTCAAGGACGCGCTGACCCAGCTCGGCTTCAAGGTCGAGGGCAACGCCCTCAACCAGGCCTTCCAGCGGTTCAAGGAGATCGCCGACAAGAAGAAGCAGGTGACGGCGCTCGATCTGGAGGCGATCGTCTCCGACGAGCTGCGCGAGGCCGGCCAGAAGTACGAGCTCGCCTGGTTCGAGGTCGAGTCCGGCAGTCGCAAGGCCCCGGTCGCCCGGGTCGGCGTGACGATGCCCTCGGGAGAGGAACGCGTCGGCGAGTACAGCGGCGACGGCCCCTTCGACTCGGTCTTCGGGGCGATCCAGGCCGCCGTCGACGTCGAGTGCGACCTGCGCCGCTTCGAGGTCGGGGCGGTGACCGGAGGCGAGGACGCGCTCGGCGAAGTCAGCGTCATGCTCCAGGCCCACGGCCGGCTCGCGAACGGTCAGGGCGTCTCGACCGACACGATCGAGGCGGCCGCCCGCGCCTACGTACGGGCGCTCTCGAACGCGCTCGAGGGGGCGGCGATCCGCGAGGCCGAGGCGCTTGTCGCCGACTCGGCCCAGGAGTCGGCGACGCCCGGCCCCTGAGGCCGGGAAAGGCTGACGGGGGTCGTGCTCGGCGGCGAGCGCGCAGTGCTGCTCCGCATTCTCGGCGAGGACCGTCTTCTGCCTGACCGGCGACGTGCGCTCGGCTCTGAAGGCGACCGAGCTCCCGGGCGAATTGCCGATCTCCGACGGCCTCCGCGAGCACCTCGCCTTCGAGGCCGGCGCCCTCCACGCCCTCTTCAACTGACGCTGGAGCCTCATCGGAGCATCGGAGGGTAGGGTGCCAGCGATGAGCGGAAACTCACTGCAGGGCAAGGTCGCGGCGATCACCGGGGCTTCATCCGGGATCGGCGAGGCGACGGCGCTGGCGCTGGCGGAGGAAGGCTGCGCGGTCGCGCTCGCCGCCCGGCGCGGGGAGCGGATCGAGGACCTCGCCGAGCGGATCATCGCCGCGGGCGGCAACGCCCGGGCCTTCGTCACCGACGTCACCGACGAGCAGCAGGCGAACGACTTCGTCAGCGGCGCCAACGAGCACCTCGGCAGCCTCGACATCCTCGTCAACAACGCCGGAGTGATGCTGCTCGGCCCCGTCGCGGGCGCCAACACGGACGACTGGCGGCGGATGCTCGAGGTCAATGGCCTCGGTCTCCTCTACTGCACGCACGCGGCACTGCCGATCATGGGTGCCGCCGGTTCCGGCCACATCGTCAACATCTCGTCCGTCGCCGGACGCACGGCGGCGATGGGCGCCGGCGTCTACAACTTCACGAAGTGGGGCGTCGTCGGCTTCTCGGAGGCGCTGCGACAGGAGGTCCTGCACGCCAACGTCCGCGTCACGACGATCGAGCCCGGCTTCGTCGAGACGGAGCTGCAGGGCCACAACGAGCACCCGATGGTGCTCGAGCGGCTCGAGAAGATGCTCGACAAGATCGACCCACTGCAGGCCGAGGACATCGCCGACGCGATCGCCTGGTCGGTGACGCGGCCGCAACGGGTCAGCGTCAACGAGATCCTGATCCGCCCGACCAAGCAAGCAGGCTGAGCGAGTAGCTCCCGATGACCGAGGGCGGAGGCGGACACGGAGAGAGCACCGGCGCGATCCTCGCCGCCTTCATCGCCAACATGGGGATCGCGGCGACAAAGTTCGTCGGCTTCCTGATCACCGGCTCGTCCTCGCTGCTGGCGGAGTCGATCCATTCGGTCGCCGACTCCTCGAACCAGGGCCTGCTGTTCTGGGGCGGCAAGGCGGCGCAGAAGGCGCCCGACGAGCTGCATCAGTTCGGCTACGGGCGCAATCGCTACTTCTGGTCGTTCATGGTCGCCGCCGTGCTGTTCTCGGTCGGCGGCGTCTTCTCGATCTACGAGGGCGTGCACAAGGTCCAGCACCCCGAGCAGCTCGACTCGCCGATGGTCGCGATCGTGATCCTTGTCCTCGCGCTCGGCTTCGAGAGCTTTGCGCTGCGGACGGCGGTCCGCCACGCGCGCCCGCACCGCGGCGATCGCTCCTGGGTCGAGTACATCCGCTCTTCCCGCAGCCCGGAGCTGCCGGTGCTGCTGATGGAGGACTCGGCGGCTCTGATCGGCCTCACGTTCGCGCTGATCGGCGTCGGCCTGGCCGAGATCACCGGGGCCCCGGTCTGGGACGGGATCGGGACACTCGGAATCGGCGCCCTGCTCGTCGTCGTCGCGGCGGTCCTCGCGGTCGAGATGAAAAGCCTGCTGCTGGGCGAGTCCGCGACCCCCGAGAACCAGGCGACGATCGAGCGCGAGCTGGCGCAATCGGAGGGAGTGGTCGGCGTGATCTACGTCGTCACCCAGCACATCGGCCCCGACGAGCTGCTCGTCGCGACCAAGGTCGAGTTCGACGGCAGCCTCTCGATCGACGGCCTCGCGGCCGCGATCGACGCCTGCGAGGCCCGGATCCGCGCCGCAGTTCCGATCGCAACGCGGATCTACATCGAGCCGGACCTGAAGGCCTGAAGCGCCCGCGCTGGGCGCGGTCGAGGGTTCGGGGGGGGCTCGGGCCTGGCTCCAGGCGAGCCTTGCGGTGAGGGGTGCGGAAGTTGGTGGGGGTTGAGGGTTCGGGGCGCCGGTGCGAAGTGGGCCGCTTTACCCCCGAAGTTCGGGGGTAGAAGGGCCGAGTTCGGGGGCTCGGGGCCCGCCGGGGGCCCGAGACACCAGATGTGGGGGCTGGAGCGGGAATAACGTGAAGCACCCCTCGGGGCCGGGCGACGACGCGCACGTTTGTTGCGCTCAGTGCAACTTTCGTGCAGCACAGTCCCTCTAGCCCGGACGTCATTCACGTTAGCGCCGCTTTCCGGCCCGCCGAGGGGCACCGCCGCCGGCGGCCGGCGATGCTGTCGCCGGGCTCCCTCTTCCATGATGGCGACGTCTCAGGCTCGTCAGGGGCTGTGGGGCTTCGGGGCCGGAGGGCCCTGCCACTTCGAGAGGACCTGCTCGGCGAGCTTGCCCTGGGCCGACCAGCCGACCGGGTCCTCGAGGCCTTCGGCCGACCAGTCCCACCACCAGATGCCATTGAAGTCGGGCTGGTCGGAGAGCGCCTGGAAGGCGGCTTCGTAGGCGTTGGCCTGAGCCTGCTGGTTGGCCGGGGCGTCGGCCTGGCCGAGCTGTGCGGCCGAGCCGGTGCGGCTCTGGTAGCCGAGCTCCGTGAAGACGATCGGCATGTCCCATCGGTCCGAGAGCGATGCCATCCGCGACTCGTACGGGCCCCAGGCGGTGACCAGCTCTTCGACGCTCGGTTCGGCTGAGGCGGTCTGCAACGGCATGTAGGCATCGATCCCGATCAGATCGAGGTCGTCCCAGAATTCGACCGACTCAGCGCCGTCGACCCAGTTGGCGGCGTAGGTCAGAGTCCCGTCGTACACCTTGCGAACCCGGGCGATCAGGGCTCGCCAGTCGTCGGGAAACAGCGACATCGAGGTCAGCTCCGTGCCGATCACGAAGGCGTCGACGTCGAGCCGCTGGGCGAGCTCGGCGTAGCGCATGACCATCGCCTCATAGGAGGCGAACCAGGCCTTCGAGTCGGCGGGCATGATGTCGCCGCGGAAGGTCCCGTCGAGCACGTCGACATGCGGCTTGAGGACGACGCTGAGGCCGAGCGAGCGGGCGAAGCCGGCGGCGGTCTCGATGCTGGCGTCGGTGGGGGTTTTCTCCGGGTTGGAGAAGACGTCGTTGGAGGCGCTGTTGGCCATGTACCAGGTGGGGACCAGGGCGACCCGCCGCGTACCGGTTGACCGCGCCGTCACCATCGCCCGCCGGGCGGCCGGCTTCGCGTAGGCGTCGGGCAGGAACGCAGTCACGTTCATGCCGCGCTGCCAGTGCTCGGGCAGGCCATCGTCCCCGCCGGAGGCGTTGTCGATCACGTACCAGGCCGTTCCAACCGCGACCGCGGCGCCCACGACGACGGCGACGAGGCCGCCGAAGGTTCCGATGATGGTTCGAATCCTGGACAAGTGTCTGTGATACCGTACAACCCGCCGGGTCCACCGAGTGGGCCCCCGGAAAGACACGATGACATCCCCGAGCAACGGCACAGAGGACGGGTCGCGCACCCGCAGCAGATCCGGCGAGACGGACGCACCACCGGTCGTGGTCGAGCCGGCCGCGGTCGGCGGCCGCGTACGGGCCCTCCGCGAGGGCATGGACCTCTCTCTACGAGAGCTGGCCGAGCGCTCCGGCGTCTCGGCGGCAACGCTCTCGCAGGTCGAGCGGGGGGAGAGCTCGCCGACGCTGGCCGTCGCCGGCCGGATCGCGGACGGCCTCGAGCTGACGCTTTCGCAGCTGCTCCGCCTCGACGAGGGCGGCAACGTGGCGATCGTCCGTGCCGGCAGCGGCCGCAAGCGCAGCCGGTCGGGACACAAGGTCGAGGAGTTGACGCCGCCGCTGCCGGGCCAGCGGGCCGACGTATCGGCTCACACGCTCGAGCCGGGCGCCGCGACCGGGGGAGAAGGCGATCCGCCGATGCACGAGCCGGGCAGCCGCGAGACGGTAGTCGTCGTCGAGGGCGTCGTCGAGCTCGCGATCGACGGCGAGGTCCACTCGCTCTCGGCCGGGGACAGCGCCACCTTCGACGCCGATCTCTCCCACGGGCTCAGCAATCCAGGCCCCGAGCCCGCGCGGATGCTCGCCGTGGTCGCGGCCGGGCTGCGCCGCAGCTGACCACAGGCGATCGAGCAGACTTCAGAAACCGAGACAGGAACGAGACAGGAGCGGAACGCGATGACACCCCAGACCATGTTCGACAAGATCTGGACCGCCCACGAAGTATCCGAGGGCCTGATCTACATCGATCTGCATCTCGTCCACGAGGTCACCTCCCCGCAGGCCTTCGAGGGCCTGCGCCTCGCCGGCCGCAAGGTCCGCCGTCCGGACCGCACCCTGGCCACCGCCGACCACAACGTGCCGACCGACGACACGCCGGTGGCGCGGATGATCGCCGACGAGCTCTCCCGCAAGCAGGTCGAGAAGCTGGAGTCGAACTGCGAGGAGTTCGGGGTACCGCTCTACTCGCTGGGCTCGAACCGGCGCGGCATCGTCCACGTGATCGGCCCGGAGCTGGGAGCGACCCAGCCGGGGATGACGATCGTCTGCGGCGACTCACACACCTCAACGCACGGGGCCTTCGGCGCGCTCGCGTTCGGCATCGGGACCTCGGAGGTCGAGCACGTGCTCGCGACCCAGACCCTGATCCAGAAGCGCCCGAAGACGATGCGGATCAACTACACGGGCGAGCTCGCCCCCGGCGTCAGCGCCAAGGACCTGATCCTGGCGACGATCGGCCGGCTCGGCACCGGGGGCATGACCGGCTACGCGGTCGAGTACGCCGGCGAGACGATCGAGAGCCTCTCGATGGAAGGCCGGATGACCGTCTGCAACATGACGATCGAGGGCGGCGGCCGCGCCGGCATGATCGCTCCCGACGAGACCACGTTCGAGTGGGTGAAGGGTCGGCCCGGCGCCCCCGAGGACTTCGACGGCGCTGTCGCCCGCTGGCGCCGGTTGCCGACCGACGAGGGCGCGAGCTTCGACACCGAGGTCGACATCGACGCCGCCTCGCTCTCGCCGATGGTCACCTGGGGCACGACCCCGGGGATGGTCACCGAGGTGGCCGCGTCGGTCCCCGATCCAGGCGCGATGGAGTTGCCCGCCGACCGCGCGTCGGCCGAGCGCGCGCTCACCTACATGGCGCTGGAGGCCGGCACGCCGATCACCGAGATCGCGCTCGACCGCGTCTTCATCGGCTCCTGCACGAACTCCCGGATCGAGGATCTGCGACTCGCCGCCGGCGTCGTCAAGGGGCGCAAGGTCGCCGACACGGTCCGCGCGATGGTCGTGCCCGGCTCCGAGCAGGTCCGTGCACAGGCGGAGCAGGAGGGGCTACACGAGGTCTTCCGCGAAGCCGGCTTCGAATGGCGCGCCTCGGGCTGCTCGATGTGCCTGGGCATGAACCCGGACATCCTGATCGAGGGCGAGCGCTGCGCCTCGACCTCGAACCGCAACTTCGAGGGCCGCCAGGGCAAGGGCGGGCGCACTCACCTGGTCAGCCCGCACATGGCGGCGGCGGCCGCGATCGAGGGCCGATTCGTAGACATCCGAGAGTGGAACTAACGGCGAGCGCGCCGCTGTAAGGAGAGACAGATGGAACCGTTGGACATCATCAAGGGCAAGGTCTCGGTCCTCGACCGGGCCGACGTCGACACCGACCAGATCATCCCCAAGCAGTTCCTGAAGAGGATCGAACGAACCGGCTTCGGCGAGTTCCTCTTCTACGACTGGATCCGCGACGGCGAGATCGCGCTCGAGCCGAACCCGATTCTGGTCACAGGCGCCAACTTCGGCTGCGGCTCCTCGCGGGAGCATGCGCCGTGGGCCCTGCAGGACTTCGGCTTCGAGGCGATCATCGCGCCCTCGTTCGCGGACATCTTCTATTCGAACTGCACCAAGAACGGCCTGCTGCCGGTCGCGCTCCCGCCCGAGCACGTGCGCGGCATCGCCGAGGCCGGCGAGGCCCGGATCGACGTCGACGATCTGACCGTCGACTACGCCGGGGGCGTGATTCCGTTCGAGCTCGACGAGGAGATCCGCCACCGGCTCATGCACGGACACGACGAGATCGACATCACCCTCACCAACGACGATGCGATCAGCGCCTACGAGCGCGATCGCGAGGTCGCGACGACGTCGACCACGGCGCTCTGAGGCGGGGGACCGCGCATGAGCGGCTCCCGTGAGTGGGACGCGGGCACCTACGACCGCGTCAGCGGGCCCCAGTTCGAGTGGGGGGCCGCTGTCGTTGCCGATCTCGAGCTCGACGGCGACGAGACCGTGCTCGACGCCGGTTGCGGCAGTGGTCGCGTCTCCGAGCTGGTCCTGGAGCGGCTCGATCCCGGGAGTGGCGGACAGCTGATTGGGGTGGACGGTTCCGCCGCCATGGTCGAGGAGGCGCGGCGCCGGCTCGGTCCGGGCGTCACCCTGATCCACTCGGACCTGCTCGGGCTCGAGCTGCCGGAGCCTGTCGACGCCGTGCTCTCGACCGCCACCTTCCACTGGATTCTCGATCACGACCTGCTCTGGGAGCGGGTCGCGGGCTGGCTCCGCCCCGGCGGCCGGCTCCGCGCCCAGTGCGGCGGCGAGGGCAACGTCGCCCGCTTCATGGCGGCCTGCGACGCGGTTGCGGCCGAGCAGCCGTGGGCAACTTACCTCGCGGACCTGCCGCCGAGCCGCTACTTCGCCGGCGCCGAGGAGACGGCGCGACGGCTCGAGCGCAGCGGTTTCACCGACGTCGAGTGCTGGCTCGAGCCGCGCAACACCGAGCCCGCGGAGCCGCGCGAGTTCGTCGGCACGGTCTGTCTCGGCGTACACACCGACGCGCTGCCGGCCGAACTCCGCGACCCGTTCATCGACGCCGTCTACGAGCGCTGGGGGCCCGGAAGCGAGCTCGACTACGTGCGCCTCAACGTGCGCGCCCGCCGCGCGCCTGCGACGGCCATCTAGACTGCCCGGCCCGATGAGCCCCGAAGCGCCCGCAAAGATCGTCCTGCTGCCCGGCGACGGGATCGGGCCCGAGATCGTCGGCGCCGCGGTCGAGCTGCTCGAGCGGCTCGGCGAGTTCGACTTCTCCGAGCACCTGATCGGCGGCGCCTCGATCGACGCCCACGGGACGGCGCTCACCGACGAGGTGCTCGACGCCTGCAAGGCGGCCGACGCCGTGCTGCTCGGAGCCGTCGGCGGGCCCAAGTGGGACACGACGGACCCGGATGCACCACGCCCTGAGCAGGGCCTGCTCGGGCTCCGCAAGGGACTCGGCCTCTACGCGAATCTGCGGCCCGTGCGTCCGATCCCTGCTCTGATCGACGCTTCGCCGCTGCGGCCCGAGGTGATCGGCGGAACCGATCTGCTCGTCGTCCGCGAGCTCACCGGCGGCATCTACTTCGGCGAGAAGGAGCGCGGTCCCGACTTCGCCCGCGACGACTGCGTCTACACGGCGGCCGAGGTTGAGCGGATCGCGCGCACCGGCTTCGAGGCCGCCCGCCGGCGGGCGCAGGCTTCGGGCGAGAGGCCGCGGATGACCTCGGTCGACAAGGCCAACGTGCTCGAGACCTCACGCCTGTGGCGGGAGGTCGTCAGCGGCCTCGCCGGCGAGTACGCCGACGTCGCCCTCGACCACATGCTGGTCGACAACGCTGCGATGCAGCTCGTCTCCGACCCGGCCCGCTTCGACGTGATCGTCACCGAGAACATGTTCGGGGACATCCTCAGCGACGAAGCCGCGATGCTGACGGGCTCACTCGGGATGCTCCCCTCCGCGAGCCTCGGCGGCGACGGGCCCGGGCTGTTCGAGCCCGTTCACGGCTCGGCGCCCGACATTGCCGGAACCGGCGTGGCGAATCCGCTTGCGACGTTCCTCTCCGTAGCGCTGATGCTGCGGCACGGCCTCGGCCGCGAGGGCGAGGCGGCCCGGCTCGAAGCAGCGGTCGAAACAGCCCTCGGCGCTGGGATCCGGACAGCGGACCTCGCCGCCGCCGGAGAGCCCTCGGTCGGGACCGCCGAAGTCACCGCGGCCGTTGCCGACGCCCTTTAGGCCTTAGCCCCTCAGGCCCTTAACGAACGAGGGCCGGAGCGAAGCCCCGGCCCTCTTCCGTCAGCGTTGGATCGGGCTCAGCCGGCAGCTTCCAGGCTCTTGATTGCCTGGTCGGCCGCGTCCTGGCAGATCGCGATCGCGTCGTCGCGCGCCGAGTTGTCCTCGGGCAGCGACTCGGCCTGGGTCGCGCACTGCTCGAAGGCGTCGCGCGCCTGGGCGCAGGCGGTCTCGCCGGCTGCCTCGGCAGGCGTGCCCGAGATCGCGTCGACGCAGGCGTTGTAGACGCCCTCGGAGTCGATGCTGCTCGAGTCCGAGCTGGTGTCGTCGCTGGTCGTCTCCTCGGTCGTCGCGTCCGTGTCCTCGGCGGTCGTGCTCTCGGTCGCCGTCGTCTCGGCGGAGGTCGAGGACGTCGAGTCGTCATCGCCACAGCCGGCGGCGATCAGGCCGAAGCTGAGCACGACGGCAAGCAGGATCAGCAGGGTCTTGCTGCGCATATTTCTCCCTAGTTGTCGAATCGACCGGTGCAGGGACGCCCCGGTCTTCGCGTGACCCTAGTCAATCGGCGGGAAGAAAGAAACCGCCTTCGTGCTTCTCGAAGAGCGCCGCTTCCGTCTTCCGGCATACTTGGGCCGACCCCCGGGGAGGGCCCGGTGGGAGAGCCGAAAGGAGCGAGCGCAGTGGACAAGGCCGAGTGCATCTGGATGGATGGCGAGTTCGTCGCATGGGACGAGGCCAACGTCCACGTACTCACCCACGCGCTCCACTACGGAACCGCGGTTTTCGAGGGCGTCCGCGCCTACAACACTGAGATCGGGACCGCCGTCTTCCGCCACCGCGAGCACCTCGAGCGGCTCGAGCGCTCGGCAGCGATGTATTACCTCGACCTCCCGTACTCGGTCGACGAGATCCGCGAGGCCGCGAACGAGCTGATCCGCCGCTGCGGCTTCGACGCCTGTTACCTAAGGCCGCTCGCCTGGCGCGGCTACGGCGAAATGGGCCTGTACGCGAAGACGGCGCCGGTCAACGTGATGGTCGCTGCCTGGCCGTGGGGCGCCTACCTCGGCGATGAGGGCAAGCGCAACGGCATCCGCGCCAAGGTCTCGTCCTGGCGCCGGATCTCGCCCGACAGCCTGATCCCGCGGGCGAAGGCCTCCGGCCAGTACCTGAACTCGATCCTGGCGAAGACGGAGACCGCCAGCGCCGGCTACGACGAGGCGATCCTGCTCGACCACCGCGGCATGGTCTGCGAGGGCTCGGGCGAGAACATCTTCGTGATCCGCGACGGCATCATCTGCACGCCACCGCACACGGCCTCGATCCTCGACGGCATCAGCCGCAAGTCGGTGATCCAGATCGCCCGCGACCTCGGCTACACCGTGATCGAGCGCGATATCGCCCGCGACGAGCTGTATGTGGCCGAGGAGGTCTTCTTGACCGGAACGGCCGCCGAGCTGGTGCCGGTGCGGGAGATCGACGACCACGCGATCGGCGGCCCGGGTGAGATCACCAAGGTCGTCCAGGACAAGTTCGAGGACGCCCTGCACGGACGCGCCGAGGAGTACCGCGAATGGCTGGACGTCGTCAGCGAACCGAGTAAGGTGAGCTCCTGATGGAGCGCCTTCGCGGACCCTATGACGCGCGCCGCCCCGCGCGCAGCGGCCGAATTACCGGCACCGCGCCCGCCTGAGCGAGAGCTCGGGCGCACGCGGCCCGAGCCCGTACCCGCACGCGACCGCGCGTGCACGTGGCGCCACACGACTCGTTTCGGGGCGTCACAGCAACTCGCACTCAGCAAGGATCCGCATCGACCATGACGACCGTTCAGCTCTACGACACGACCCTCCGTGACGGCATGCAGGGGCAGGGCATGTCCCTGTCCGCGGCCGAGAAGGTGCGCGTCGTTCAGGCCCTCGACGCGCTCGGAGTCCAGTTCATCGAGGCCGGCTTCCCCGACTCCAACCCGAAGGAGCTGGAGCTGTTCGAGCGGCTCGCGGACGTCGAGCTCGACTCGGCCACGATCTGCGCCTTCGGCATGACCCGGCGCCGGGAGACCGCGCCCGAGGACGATCCAGGCCTGCGGGTGCTCGCCTCGAGCTTCGCGCCCGTCGTCACCCTCGTCGGCAAGACCTGGGGCCTGCATCTGGAGAAGGTGACCCGGGTCTCGCGCGAGGAGAACCTGGCGATGATCGGCGAGTCGATCGCCTGGCTCCGCGATCAGGGCAAGCGCGTGGTCTACGACGCCGAGCACTTCTTCGACGGCTGGCGCGACGACCCCGGCTACGCGGCCGAGTGCCTCCGTGCCGCCGCCAAGGCGGGTGCCGAGAACATCACCCTCTGCGACACGAACGGCTCCAGCCTGCCGCACCAGATCGGCGAGGCGACCGCCTCGGCGCTCGGGCTGCTCGGCTCCGAGGGACCCTCGATCGGGATCCACACCCACGACGATGCCGGCTGCGGTGTCGCCAACTCGATCGAGTCCGTCCGCGCCGGGGCGACGCTGGTTCAGGGCACGATCAACGGCTTCGGCGAGCGCACCGGCAACGCGAACCTCGTCTCGATCCTGCCGGCGTTGCAGCTCAAGCTCGGCTACGAGTGCGTCAGCCCCGAGCAGTTGCGCAGTCTCACCGATACCTCCCACCTCGTCGACGAGATCTGCAATCTCTCGCCGCACCCGGATGCCCCCTATGTCGGCCGCAACGCGTTCGCGCACAAGGGTGGGATGCACGCGGCCGGGATCGCCGCAGATGCCCGCACCTTCGAGCACATGGACCCGGCCGAGGTCGGCAACAGCCGCGAGGTGCTGATCTCCGAGCTCGCCGGCAAGGGGTCGGTGCTGAACCGGGCCCAGCGGGCCGGGATCGAGATCGACGACGACGCGGCACGCCGCGCGGTCGAGCGAATCAAGGAGCGCGAGCACCGCGGCTACCACTACGAGGCCGCGGACGCCTCCTTCGAGCTCCTGATCCGGCGCGAGTCGGGCCTGTACGAGCCGCTGTTCACGCTCGAGAGCTTCCGGGTCGTGACCGAGAAGCGGGCCGACGGTCGCGTCGAGACCGAGGCGACGATCAAGGTCTGGGTCGGCGGCAATCGCTACATCCGCACGGCCGAGGGCCGCGGCCCCGTCAACGCGCTCGATCGGGCGCTGCGCGACGCGATCAGCGAGCAGCACCCGGATCTCGCCGGCATCGAGCTGACCAACTTCAAGGTCCGGATCCTCGACGAGGACAAGGGCACCGAAGCGGTCACCCGGGTCCTGCTCGACAGCTCCGACGGCCACGACTCTTGGGGCTCGATCGGGGTCTCCGACAACGTCATCGAGGCCTCCTGGGAGGCCCTGGTCGACTCGCTCGAGTACGCCTTCCAGCCTCGCCCCGACGCCCCGAGCGCCGGCGTCGAGGAGGCAGCGGGGGCCGCCGGCGGTGGCTGAGAGCGGTCAGGCCGCCGCGACGGGCACCGCCACCGGCGACCGGATCCCGCTGGCGCGGCCGGTCCTCGGCGAGCGCGAGGAGGAGCTCGTGCTCGAGGTGCTGCGCTCGGGGATGCTCTCGCTCGGTCCGATGCTGGGCCGATTCGAGCGCGCGTTCTCCGACTGGGTCGGATGCGAGGACGCGGTCGCGGTCTCCAGCGGCACCGCGGCGCTCCATCTCGGCGTCCGCGAGCGCGGCTGGGGCCCGGGCGACCAGGTCCTGACCTCGCCGCTGAGCTTCATCGCGTCCTCCAATTGCCTGCTGTTCGAAGGCGCCGAGCCGGTCTTCTGCGACGTCGACCCGGTGACCCTCTGCATCGACCCGGAGATCGCGGCGGCGAACGCCGGCGGCGAGCGGATCAGCGGCATCCTCCCGATCCACATCTTCGGTCACCCGGCGGCGATGGACGAGCTCGAGGCGATCGCCCGCTCGCGCTCGATCGGGATCCTCGAGGACGCCGCCCAGGCGCTGGGCGCGGTCACCGCCGACGGTCGCCAGGCGGGCGCCCGCGGCAACCCGGCAGCGTTCGCCTTCTACGCCAACAAGCAGATGACGACGGGGGAGGGGGGAGTGCTCGTGCCGGCCGGCCCCGGCGCCGCCGAGGCCGCGCGCAGCGAGCGCAACCAGGGCCGGGCGCCCGGCGTCGGCATGAAGGTGATGACCCACGACCGGCTCGGCTTCAACTACCGGCTCACCGACGTTCAGGCTGCGATCGGGATCGCCCAACTCGAGCGACTCGACGAGATGCTTGCCGCCCGCGCGGCGATCGCTGCCGCCTACACGGAGCAGCTGGCGGAGATCGGCGCCGTCGATCCCGCGGACGGGGCGCTCGAGGAGCTGCTGCTACCGACCGCCGACGTCGGCGACGCTCAGCGCAGCTGGTTCGTCTACATCGTCCGCGTCCCGGTCGGCACCGACCGCGACGCCGTGATCGAGACCCTCGACCGCGACGGCATCGACGCGCGGCCCTACATCCCGTGTATCCACCTGCATGAGTTCTTCCGCGAGCGTTTCGGCTTCTCGGGCGGCGAGTTCCCGGTCGCCGAGGAGTTCTCGGCCCGGGCGGTGGCGCTGCCGTTCCACGCGACGCTCGGCGAGCGGCAGGTCGAGCGCGTCGTCGGGTCGCTGCGAAAGGCTCTGGGACGCTGATGGCCCGCTTCGAGAAACAGCCCGACCCCGTCTTCTGGGCGCTCAACGCCTCGCTCGACTTCGACCGCAGGCTGGCTCCCTACGACGTGCGCCAGTCGCGTGCCCACGCCCGCGCGCTGCGCGAGGCGGGCGTGCTCGACGAGGCCGAGCTCGGCGAGCTGATCGCCGGCCTCGATCGCGTCGAGGCCGAGCTCGAGACGGGCAGCTTCCCGTTCGAGCAGACCGACGAGGACATCCACATGGCCGTCGAGCGCCGGCTCACCGAGATCGTCGGCAGGGTCGGCGGCAAGATCCACACCGGGCGCTCGCGCAACGACCAGGTCGCGACCGACCTGGCGATGTTCGTCACCGACCGCAGCGACGTCGCCTCGGGCCTGCTCGAGGACGCGCTGGTGCGGATCGCCGCGCTCGCCTCCGAGCACCGTGACTGGCGCATGCCCGGCTACACCCACCTGCAGCGTGCCCAGCCCGTCTCCCTCGGCCATCACCTGATGGCCTGGTTCTGGATGCTCGCCCGCGATCTCGACCGTTTCGCCGCCGCCCGCCACTCCGCCGGCGTGATGCCGCTGGGGTCGGGAGCCCTGGCCGGAGTCAACTGGTCACTCGATCGTCGCGCCGTCGCTGCCGAGCTCGGCTTCCACACGATCGCCCCGAACTCGATGGACGGCGTCGCCAATCGCGACTTCGCGATCGACTACCTCGCGGCCGCCGCAACCTGCGCGACGCATCTCTCGCGGATTGGCTCGGAGATCGTGCTCTGGGCGTCGAGTGAGTTCGGTTTCTGCAAGCCGGCCGAGGAATTCTCCTCGGGCTCCTCGATCATGCCGCAGAAGATGAACCCCGACGCGGCCGAGCTGCTGCGGGCGAAGGCGCCGCGGATCGTCGCCTCGCTGACGACGCTGCTCGGCGTCCAGCACGCCCTGCCGCTCGCGTACAGCAAGGACCTGCAGGAGGACAAGGAGCCGCTGTTCGACGCCGTCGACACGATCGAGCTCAGCCTGCAGGCGCTGGCCGGGATGCTCGACGGGATCGCCTTCGACCGCGGGCGCATGGAGGCGGCGGCCTCCGACGAGATGGCCGCGGCCACCGACGTCGCCGACCTGCTCGTCCGGCGCGGGCTGCCGTTCCGCGAGGCCCACGGCGTCGTCGGCAGCCTCGTCCGCTACGCGCTCGACCACGACATCGGCCTCTCGCAGATTCCGCCCGAGCAGCTCGCGGACTTCTCGGAGCTGCTCGACGACGAGTATTACGACGGTGCTCGAGAGCGAGAACTGGCTCGATTCGAAGCTCTCCGCCGGCGGCACATCGGCAGCGTCGCTCGAAGCTCAGCTGGACGCCGCCCGCGAGCTGATTCGCCGTCGCTCGGAGTGACCCCGGGCCGCGCTTCCGCAGGGCTTCTTCGAGCGCGACGTCGTCGAGGTCGCTCGCGATCTGATCGGCTGCACGCTCGAGCTCAGCGGCCGTGGCGGGCGGATCGTCGAGACCGAGGCCTACGACGAGTCCGAGCCCGCCTGCCACGCATACGTCGGTGTGACGGCGCGGACCAGGACCGCTGTTCGGGCCCGCCGGCCACGCCTACGTCTATCTCTCGTACGGCATCCACGAGCTCTTCAATGTCGTCACCGGCGACGAGGGCCACGGCGCCGCCGTCCTGATCAGGGCACTCGAGCCAACCCGCGGTCTCGAGGGGATCCGCGACCGGCGGCCGGGCAGGGCCGACCGCGAACTCTGCTCGGGCCCGGGCCGCCTGACGCTCGCACTTGGGATCGGCCTCGGTCACAACGGGGCGCCGCTCGGCAGCGGTCGCGACGATCTCCCGGGCATCGGCCCGCGCCCGCCCGGGGCACAGCCGCGGATCGAGTCCGGCCCGAGGGTCGGGATCACGAAGGCGACGGCGCTGCCGTGGCGGTTCTGCGAGGCGGCGAGCCCGTGGATCTCGAGGCCGAGTCCTCCTGGCGCGAAGGCTGCCGGCGCCTGAGCCGTCGGCGGGACGGGGTTGGCCCGGTCCGGCGTGCTCAGCCGACCGGAACTGCGCCGGAGCCGCCGTCGGTCGGTGCTGGCTCGGTCGGCGCCGCGGGCGCGGCCTCCGTCGGCGCAGGCGCCGGGGCCTCCTCGACGGGCGCCGGAGCGGGCGTC
Organism: uncultured Solirubrobacterales bacterium; assembly: GCA_963793415.1. Taxonomy (GTDB): domain Bacteria; phylum Actinomycetota; class Thermoleophilia; order Solirubrobacterales; family 70-9; genus CAXMST01. The sequence goes on from CAWCAC010000002.1 coordinate 1,985,497, forward strand.
ACGGGCGCGGCCGTGGTCGGCGTGACCGGGGCCGCCGTGTCGGTCGTGCCGGAGTCACCGTCGCCGTCGCTCTCCTTCTCGGCCAGGCGGTTGGCCTGGAGCCCGTCGTAGGCGGCGATCACATCGGCCCAGAGCAGCGCCGGGATCGTGCCACCGTCGACCGGCAGACCGCCGTACTCGGTCTCCATCGGCGTCGCGCCATCGGGGTAGCCGATCCAGACAGCGGCCGTCACGGACTCGTTGGCGCCGACGAACCAGGCGTCGATGTTGCCGTCCGTCGTGCCCGTCTTGCCCCAGATGAAGTCGTCTCCGACCTGTGCGTTCTTGCCGGTGCCGCTGGTCACGACCGTGTGCAGGATGTCCTTCGACTGCTGTGCGATCGCGGGATCGAGGACCTGGTTGTCGATCTGTTCGTTCTCACCGGAGGCACCGAGGTTGTCCGGAACGAGCTCGCCCTCGTCGTCCTTGACGGACTCGATTCCGACCGGCCCCTCTCCGATCCCGCGACTCGCCATCGTGCCGCTGATCTTGTTGCCGTCGTTGGCGAGCGTCGAGTAGGCGTAGGCCATCTCGAGCGGCGTGACGCCGCGCTTGAGGCCGCCGAGGATCATCGCCGGGTTGTTCGGGACCTTGCTCTGGATCCCGAGCTTGTTCGCCATGTCGGCGATCTTGTCCGGTCCGACCTCCATGCCGACCTGGGCGTAGACGGAGTTGTCCGAGTAGGTGGTGCCGGTCGCGAGCGTCGCCGAACCGAGGTAGTTGTCGTCGTAGTTCTTCGGGGCGAAGTATTCGGTGACCGTCTTCATCTTCCCGTTCTTGCCCTCGACCCGGACGTCGAACGGGATCTCGACGGGCTCGGAAGCCCAGACCGAGTCGGCGCTGATCCCGTTGCTGAGCGCCGTCACGAGGGTGAACGGCTTGAACGACGAGCCCGGCTGGCGCAAGCCGTTGGTTGCGATGTTGAAGCCGCTGCTCTCGTAGTCGAGGCCGCCGACCATCGCCCGGACCTTGCCGGTCCCGTTCTCGATCACGACCACGGCGGCGGTCGGCCCAAGGCCCGAGAGCCGCGACTGCACGGCGGCCTCGGCCGCCTCCTGGAGCTCGAGGTCGAGCGTCGACTCGACCTCGAGCCCGCCGCCGAAGGCCTGGCCGGCGCCGTAGCGATCGACGATCTGCTGGCGCAGCCACTCGGTGAAGTAGGGCGAAGCGGAGTCCTCCGAGGGCGGCTCGACCGTCGAGCTGGCCGGCGCCGAGATCGCCTTCAGCGACTCCAGCTGGGAGTCGCTGACCTCGAGCGTCCCGAGCTCGCGCATCTTGTCGAGCACGATGTTGCGGCGGCCGGTCGCCGCCTCGGGGTGGGCGACGGGGTCGTAGGCGGTGGGCGAGGAGATCATCCCGGCCAGCATCGCCGCCTCCTCGACCCGCAGCTGCGCGGCGCAGGAAGAGTTGTCCGGGGTGCCGCAACCGGGGTGGTTGGCGCCGAAGTAGGTCCGCGCCGCAGCCTCGATGCCGTATGCGCCGTTGCCGAAATAGATGTTGTTGAGGTAGTTGGTGAGGATCTTGTCCTTCGACCACTGGCGCTCGATCTGGTACGCGAGGGCAGCCTCCTTGAGCTTCTGCAGGACGGTCCGGTCCTGCTGGGCCTCGAGCGCCGTCTTCACGAACTGTTGGGTGATCGTCGAGCCGCCCTGCACGGCGCTGCCGGCGAGGATGTCCTGCTGCAGCGCCCGGGCCATGCCCATGTAGTCGATGCCGCGGTGCTCGTAGAAGCGCTCGTCCTCGATCGCGACGACCGCCTGCTTCATCAGCGGGGAGATGTCTTCCGAGTCGACCAGGATCCGGCGCTCGTTCCCGGTAAGGGTCACCAGGCGGTTCTCGAAGCGGTCGGTGACGAACGAGTTCTCCGCCCGTTCGTACTGGGCCCGGGCCTCGAGCTCGGGTAGATCGGAGGTGACGGCCATCATCACGCCGAAGACCCAGGAGACGAGGGCGAGCGCGCCGAGG
>CAWCAC010000002.1:1992500-3191312 GCA_963793415.1 uncultured Solirubrobacterales bacterium
GGTAAGACCTGGTGGAGGGCCGAACCGACCTAGGTTGAAAACTGGGCGGATGACCTGTGGATAGGAGTGAAAGGCTAAGCAAGCTCGGAGATATCTGGTTCTCTCCGAAATATATTTAGGTATAGCCTCGAGTTAGTGCGTTTTGGCCGTAGAGCTACTGTTTGGCTTAGGGGCCCTACCAGGTTACCGACGTCAGGCAAACTCCGAAGACCAATTCGTTTCAACTCGGGAGTCAGTGTGTGGGGGATAAACTCCATACGCGAGAGGGGAACAGCCCAGATCATCAGCTAAGGACCCTAAGTACTGGCTAAGTGGACAACGATGTCCGAATGCATAGACAACCAAGAGGTTGGCTTAGAAGCAGCCATCCTTGAAAGAGTGCGTAACAGCTCACTGGTCAAGTGTTCGGGCGCGGAGAATGTAACGGGGCTCAAGCCAGTCTCCGAAGCTATGAACTCGAGAACCATGCGTGGGTCTCGAGTGGTAGGAGAGCGTTCCCACTACTGCGAAGCGGGCGCGAAAGCGAACCCGTGGAGTTGTGGGAAGTGAGAATGCCGGCATAAGTAGCGCAAGAGAGGTGAGAATCCTCTCCACCGATAGAGCAAGGTTTCCTGAGTAAAGTTCGTCTGCTCAGGGTTAGTCGGGACCTAAGGCGAGGCCGAAAGGCGTAGTCGATGGTCAACAGGTTGATATTCCTGTACCACGTCGCAATCGTTATGACCGATGAGGGGACGGGGAAGGCTAAAGGAACCCAGGCGATGGTTGTCCTGGGGCAAGCGTGTAGCTAGTCGCGATAGGTAAGTCCGTCGCGGCGTTTTGACGCGAGACGTTATGCCAGCTGGCTTGACCGCCGGCGAGTCCTCTACGCCATGCCCCCTAGAAAAGCCTCTAGGCAGATTGCTCGTGCCCGTACCCAGAACCAACACAGGTGCTCTACTAGAGAATAGTAAGGTGAGCGAGCTAACCCTCGTTAAGGAACTCGGCAAAATCGTCCCGTAACTTCGGGAGAAGGGACGCCTCGGTAGGGTGATGCGATTTACTCGCGGAGCCCGAGGGGGCCGCAGTGACTAGGTCCAACCGACTGTTTACCAAAAACACAGGCCTCTGCTAAGTCGCAAGACGATGTATAGGGGCTGACGCCTGCCCGGTGCCGGAAGGTTACGTGGAGAGGTTAGCTCTTCGGAGCGAAGCTTTGAAACTAAGCCCCGGTAAACGGCGGCCGTAACTATAACGGTCCTAAGGTAGCGAAATTCCTTGTCGGGTAAGTTCCGACCTGCACGAATGGCGCAACGAGTTGGACGCTGTCTCAACGAGGGGCTCGGTGAAATTAGAGTCTCGGTGAAGATACCGAGTACCCATGGCTAGACGGAAAGACCCCGTGAACCTTTACTGCAACTTGATATTGGAGTCTGGGATTTCTCGCTCAGGATAGGTGGGAGGCTACGAACCGGTGACTTCGGTCATCGGGGAGCCGCCCTTGAGATACCACCCTTGGGATTCTGGGCTTCTAACACCGTTCCGTAATCCGGGCGGTGAACAGTGTCAGGTGGGCAGTTTGACTGGGGCGGTCGCCTCCTAAAGAGTAACGGAGGCGCCCAAAGGTTCCCTCAGCACGGTCGGAAATCGTGCGTAGAGTGTAAAGGCAATAAGGGAGCTTGACTGCGAGACCGACAGGTCGAGCAGGAACGAAAGTTGGGCTTAGTGATCCGGCGGTTGCAAGTGGAAGCGCCGTCGCTCAACGGATAAAAGGTACTCCGGGGATAACAGGCTTATCGAGCCCAAGAGTCCACATCGACGGCTCGGTTTGGCACCTCGATGTCGGCTCGTCGCATCCTGGGGCTGGAGTAGGTCCCAAGGGTTGGGCTGTTCGCCCATTAAAGCGGTACGCGAGCTGGGTTCAGAACGTCGTGAGACAGTTCGGTCCCTATCTGCCATGGGCGTTGGAGAATTGAGAGGAGTCTTCCTTAGTACGAGAGGACCGGGAAGAACGCACCTCTGGTGTAGCAGTTGTCCTGCCAAGGGCACCGCTGCTTAGCTACGTGCGGATCGGATAACCGCTGAAGGCATCTAAGCGGGAAGCCGACCTCGAGATGAATTCTCCCATTCCCTAGAGGAAGTAAGACCCCTGGAAGAACACCAGGTTGATAGGCCGGCGGTGTAAGCGCGGTGACGCGTTCAGCTGACCGGTACTAATGGGTCGAGGGCTTGACGTATATTTTTGCTATTACACACATTGGCTTGCGTGCAGTTTTCAAGCCTCGCCGAGTGCGGTGAGGCCCGGCACTCCGCTTGAATAAGCGGTCTGCCGGCCTTCGCGGTCCCGCCCAGTTTGGTGGCAATAGCGAGGGGGATACACCTCTTCCCATTCCGAACAGAGCCGTTAAGCCCCTCAGCGCCGATGGTACTTGGTGGGAAACCGCCTGGGAGAGTAGGTCGCCGCCAGTCTTTGAGCCGTCCCACTTCGGTGGGGCGGCTCTTTTTCGTTGCCCGGGTGGGCCGCTCGGGCCCCGCTGTGGCTAGGGAAAGAGTTCGTTGAGCCCGTCCTCGAGCTGTCCGGAGTCGATCCCCTCCGGCAGCAGGCCCTCGAGACCATCGGGCAGGCTCTCCGGCTGGAGCTCCGGCAAGAGTCCCTCGAAGCCTTCCGGGAACTCGCCGATACCGCCCAGGAACTCCTCGATCTCACTTGCTGCGAGATCGCCGAGATCGTCGACCGTGAGGCCTGCTTCGCCGATTGCGTCGATTACCTCCGGAAGGGTGGGGTCACCCGGTAGCGCGCCGAACAGCTCTACGACGACGCCGACGGGCGCGTTCTCCGCGAGTCCGCGGGCGACCGATGCAATCGCGGTTGGCAGCTTGCCCTCCATCTCCGCATCGTCGACCGCCCGGATCAGGCCCGCCCGGATCGCCTGCTCGATGCGCTCGGGATCGATCTCGTTTGCCTCCGAGAACGCCGCCAATGCGTCCTCGTCCGTGAGCGCGGCGACGAGCTCCTCCCGGGAGACACCCAGCTCACAGGCGGCGCCGTCGAGGCCGCTGAGGAGGATCCCCTCGAAGACGCCGCGCTCGTCCAGTACGTCCTGGGATCGAGGCTCACACGGATCCGCCACTGCCAGCGGTTCGTAGGATGCACCGCCGCCGATCAGGTATGCGACGAAGACGCCGAGCGACGCGCCCGTCGCGAGGATCACTGGGAGCCAGCGCTTCACTTCGGCGGGCCCTCCTCGCTCGCCGGCCCTCGCGGATAAGGAGGGGGCGGCTTGACGGCGGTGTCGGGCTCGCGACGGCTGCGCGCGTCGAGGCCCGCGTGGCCGTGCGACTGGAGCAGCATTCCGAGCGGAATCAACGCCAGGGCCGCGAGCAAGGCGGCACCGATGAACGGCAGGCTGAATGCATGTGTCGCGGCGCGCTCGAGCTGGTCGCGGACGCCCGCCTCGAGCTCGGCGAGAGGCGCTTGATCCTCAGGCGCGGAATCCGCGGCGAGTCGGTCGAAGGCGGGGTCGAGATCGGGTAGCTGACCGTCCGCAACGGCAACGGCATCGTCGATCTCGGCGGCGACGCGTACCTTCGTCACCGGCGAGAGCGGAGCATCGAGCAGCAGCGCCGTCCCGGCCGCGGTTCCCGCCTCGTGTTGGTCGTCGAGCTGGGCAGACAACAGAGGCGTGAGCAGCAAGATTCCGACGACGATGCCGGCGTGCCTGGCGGCGATCGTCGACGCCGCCCGCGAGCCATCGGGGTCATTCACCTCGACCGCCGCCGCGGTGAGAATCGGCAGCGCCATCGCCAGTCCCGCGCCGATCAGGACCTGGGGTGCGAAGGTCAGGTTTGGGCTCGCGCCCGGGAGCACACCGAGCGCCAGCAGGCCGCCCGCAACGGCGATCGTGCCCGCCATGGCCCAGATCCACGAGCCCAGCGGCGCTGGCTCGAGCCGCCCCGCGATCACGGTTGCGAGCGGGATGATCGAGACCACTCCGGCCGCCGCGATTGGCGTCAGGCCCCAGCCCTCGGTGAGCAGGATCACGAGCAGAAAGAGTGCCGCGGTGAGACCGGCTGAGAGTAGGCCGAGCGCGAACTCCGGAGCCGACTCGTTCGGCCCCTCCGGGCCGCGCTCCGGCAGGCCAACCTGGATCCGGAACGCGAGCGGCACCAGCAGGAGCAGCGGCGTCTGCAGAAGGAAGATCGACTGCCAGCTCAGCAGCTCCGTGAGGACGCCTCCGACGGCCGGTCCCAGCGCGAGTCCCAGGGTGCCCGCCGTGCCCCATAGCCGAACGGCGGCACGGTGCGAGCCGTGACGGCGCGCGAGCAGCTCGATCCCGCCGGCGAGAACCGCGGCGCCGCCGAAGGCCTGTACGCACCGGGCTGCGACCAGGGCCGCAGCGGAAGGGGCCAGCGCGCAAGCCAGCGAGGCGAGGCCGAACAGGACCAGGCCCGTCCCCCAGACCCGTGCCGGCGAGCGGCGAGCGAGGCGCGCGGCGGGCAGGATCGCGGCGGCGAGGACGATGTTGTAGGCGGTCAGCACCCAGCTGACGCCGAACACGGTCGTGTCGTACTCCCGGAGGACGTCGGGAAGGGCCAGCGTCACGATCGAAGAGTCGGCGAGGACGACCCCAACACAGAGGGCGAGCAGGAGGGACTGGGGGCCGCCGGTTCGGTTCATCACGTGCTGGGACCCATCCTCTCAGGAGCGGTATCTCCGCGCAGGCGTCGGCCCGGCCATCCGCTGCGATCGCCGAACAGGGTCATCAGCGCCGGCGCAAGCAGGGCCCGGACCACGAACGCGTCGATCAGCAGGCCTGAGGCGAGCAGGAAGGCGAGCTCTCGGAACGGTCGCAGCGGCACGATCGCGAGCATCGCGAAACTGAGCGCAAGCACGATGCCGGCGACGCCAATCGCGGAGGAGGCGCGAGACGCAGCCACCGCAACGGCTTCGCGGATCGGCCTCGTGCGGGCCTCCGACCAGACCCTGCCGGCGAGGTAGACGTTGTAGTCGGACCCCAGCGCGACCAGCAGGACGGTGCCCGCGAACGGGACGTAGTAGCTGAGTGCGCCGTAGCCGAGCACGAACTGAAAGATGCCGATCGTCAGGCCGAGGCTGGCGCCCAGCGCGAGCAGACTCGTGGCGACGAGATATGCGGGCGCAACCAGAGCCCGGAGGAAGATCGCGAGCACGGCGAACACGACCAGCGCCACCACCGGGACAACTCGCGAAAGATCCGATTGGGTCTCGTTCACGGTCTCCTCGCTGATCGCCGTGTCGCCGGCGAGAGAGGCGGTTGCACCGTCGAGCCCAGCGTCCTCGAGGAGCTCCGGCAGATCCGCGTCTAGCCGGGCGATCGTGTCGATCGCACGGGCGCCGAGCGGGTCCAGGTCGAGGATGACGAGTAGCCGCGCGGCGTCACCAGTCGCCGAAACCGTGGCCCCGAGGTCAGCGAGCTCGGCTGCGCCTGCCGGACCGATCACGTCGGCGAAGTTACGGCGGTCGGCGAGGGCCGTCTCCAGCTCCTTCAGTCCACGGCGATCGGCGGTGATGCCCTCGCCCTCGACCAGCACCATCGTCGGCGCAATCGCGCCGGGTGGAAAGTCGCCTGCGGCGAGCCGCAGGCCCTGCTTCGGCGGCGCGTCGGGTGGCAGCCCGCTGATCAGCGTGTTCGCCAGCTGCAGCTGGGTGAGCAGCAGCGAGAGCGCCGCGAGAGGAAGCGCGGTGACGAGGACCGCCAGCGCCGGGCGCTCGACCGGGAACGCGAGCAGCCGCGCCCGAACCGAGCCGAGCCGCTCGCGCATGGCCGCGGGCCGGCGCGACCGCTCGGCCCCCGGCCGTGTCGGCCAGAAGAGGCGATCGCCGACGAGCGCGAGAAGCGCCGGGACGAACGTGAGGACGACCGCCAGCGCGATCAGGACGGTCAGCGCCAGGCCGGGGCCGAAGGCCCGGAAGAACCCCAGCTGTGCGACCACCAGGGCGCTCGCAGCCGCCGCCACGGATATTCCTGCCACGAAGACGATCGGCATCAGGGAAGTTGTTGCGCGCTCCGCGGCAGCGTGGGGATCGAGCCCGTCGGCGAGATAGCCGCGGAACCGGGAGACGAAGAAGATCAGGTAGTCGGTGACGATCCCGAACAGCAGGGCGACCATCACCGGCTCGACCTCCTCCGGGACAGAGATCCCGACCCCTTGTCCAATGCCGCCGACGAGCCGCACCGAGACGACATAGGCAAGCGCGACGGTGACGACGTTCGCGAGCGGCGCCACGAGTGAGCGGAAGTGCAACCCGACGGCGATCGCGACCAGCAGGAGCGTCGCCAGCTCGACGAGCGGCAGGGCGTCCTGGATCCGCCGCACCTGCTCGCCACGGGCGGGCACCGCCCCGGTCAGCCCGGTCTGGCGCCCGGTCGGCTCCAGCTCGCGATCAATCAGGCGCTCGGCGAGCCCGGTGCGGCCCACGGGCCCGATCTCAAGCGGGAAGAAGAGGTAGGTGAGGGCGGAATCGGGGGTGCCGCTATCGGTTCCCCCGATCAGGTCGTCGGTGACGGGCAGGGCGAAGGCAATGCCCTCGAGGCCGGGAAGGCGGTTGAGCCCGAGATCGACCGCCCGTTGCGCGATCGCCGTGGTCTCCGCGGCGGTGAGGCCGGAGCGATCACGCTCGACCACGACGGTGCGGCTGAGGACCGGGAAGCGGAACAGCTCGACGGACCGGACCTCGGTGTCGATCGCCTCGGCGTCCGTCGCGACGAGGTCTCCGAGCGAGCCCGTGCCGGCCTGGTCGACGCTCGGCAGCAGCAGCACTGCAGAGACCGCGGCGATCAGCCAGAAGCCGACGACGTAGATCCGGGCGCGAACGAGCAGCCGCGATATCGAGGCAATCGGCCCCGGCTGCTGCTCCGCGCTTTGCCTCGCCCTCTCGCTCACCCCGCCGATACGATCGCATCATGGCGAGGGAGGTGACGGACCCGACAGACGCCGAGGCCGCCCTCGAGGGCGCCATGGCCATGATCGACCTGCTCGCGAACGAGGTCGGCTCGCGCCGGCCCACCTCCCGCGATGAGGGACTGGCGGCGCTGCTGCTTCGCGACAGGCTCCGGCGCGACGGCGTCGCGGCCGAGATCGAGCGCTTCAACGGCTACGAAAGCTTCGGCTACCCGTTCGGGCTGATCCAGGCGGCGGCACTGATCCCCTCGCTGCTGCCTGCGCGCCGGCGGGTCTCACGCTCGGCGATCGCCCTGCTGGCGGGAGTCGCCCTGGCCAGCGAGGGCAGTCTCGTCTACTCGCCGCTCTCGAAGCTGCTCTCGCGCCGGCGAAGCGGCAACGTCGTTGCCACGATCGAGCCGTCGGGACCCGCCGAGCGCACGCTCTGCCTGATGGCGCACATGGACACCTCGCGCAGCGGCCTGATGTTCGATCCGCGCTACGTCTCGATGCTCGGCCCCTGGATCTCGGTTCAGAGCGTCGCCGGGCTCGCTCAGGCGGTCGGGGAGCCGCTCGTCGGCGGCACCCGGCGTGGCCGGCTGGCGCTCGGCGGCCTGAGGGCTCTGCTCGCGGCCGGACTCGCCCTGCTCGCGGAGCGCGAGCTGCGCGGCGTCGACGTGCCGGGTGCCAACGACAACGCCTCCGGCTGCGCCGTGGCCGGCGTGCTGGCCACCGAGATCGCTGCCAGCCCGCTGCGCACGACGCGCGTCGTCCTCGCCCTGACTGGCTGTGAGGAGGCCGGCACGCTCGGTTCCCAGGCTTTGATCGAGTCGCACGACACGGAGGGCTGGGCCTTTCTCAACTTCGACAACGTCGGCGGGCCGGGCTCGGTCCGATACCTGCGGCGCGAGGGCGTGCTCTCGAAGTGGGACGCGGATCCCGGCCTGATCGCGGCTGCGGATCGAGTCGCCGCCGAGACGCCGGAGTTGCGGATGCTGCCGACGGACACCCCGGCCGGGCTCACCTACGACTCGAGCCCGATCCTCGCGCGCGGCGGCCGGGCGCTGACGATCTCGGTCCAGGACGGGTCGATCCCGAACCTGCACTGGCCGACCGACACCTACGAGAACGTCGAGGCGGATGGCGTCTCACGGACGTTGAGAGCGGGCAGGGCAATCGTCGGTCTCGTCGACGCCGGCGTCGCCGACCCGGGATGAGCGGACGTCGCAGGAGGCTCTCGCGCTGGATCGCGAGCCAGCGGGTGGCGGAGGCGCTCGACCTGAGCCGCCCCAGCGATCAGGCGGTGGAGCGTGCCGTGCGCCTGCTGACCCTGCTCGCGGCGTTCATCGCCAACGTGATCGGCACGATCTCGGTCTTCGTGATAGCGGCCTGGGTGCTGCCGACCAAGGACCTCGACGGTAACGACGCCTCGATCATCGTCAATCTGATCCTGGCCGGCGCCTACGTTCTCGTCGCGCTGCCGCTCGGAGTCGCCTGGGCAATCAGGGCAACCCGGCCCGGCCGCCTCTGGCTGCACGAGGGGCGGCCACCGACGGAGGCTGAGCAGCGCAATCTGCTGCGCTCGCCGCTGCAGATCATGATCGTCGTCGGCACCCTGTGGCTGGTCGCCGCGGTCGTCTTCGGCGCCTACAACCTGGCCGAGAGCGGCTCGTTCGAGCTCGCCCAGCGCGTCGGGATCACGGTTGCCCTCGGCGGGCTTGTCACCTGCGCCTTCGCCTACATGCTGAGCGAGCGGCTGCTGCGGCCGGCCGCGGCGAGGGCGCTTGCCGCTCGCCCGCTCGAGGAGCCGGCGCTGCCGGGGATCACGGCCCGGGCGATGGGCGCCTGGCTGATCGGCTCCGGCATCCCCCTTTCCGGCCTGGTGATGATCGCGCTCTCGGCACTGATCCAGAAGGACTTCGATCGCACCGACCTCGCGATCGCCGTACTCGCGATCGGTGGCGGCGCGATCGTGATCGGCTTCTTCGCGACGTTCTTCGCAGCTCGAACCGCGGCCGATCCGATCGTCTCGGTGCGTCAGGCCGTCGGCGAGATCGAGCGCGGTGACCTCGAAGCCGAGGTACCCGTCTACGACGGGACCGAGATCGGCCTGCTGCAGGCGGGCTTCAACCGCATGGCCGAGGGACTGCGCGAGCGCGAACGGATCCGGGAGCTGTTCGGGATGCACGTTGGCGAGGAGGTCGCTCGCGAGGCGATGGAGCGCGAGGCCGGGCTCGGCGGCGAGCAGCGCGAGGTCGCGGTCCTGTTCGTCGACGTGATCGGCTCGACCTCGATCGCCGTCGAGCGGCCTCCAGAGGAAGTTGTCGAGCTGCTCAACCGCTTCTTCGGGATCGTCGTCGATGTGGTCGACGGCTGCGGCGGCTGGGTCAACAAGTTCGAAGGCGACGCGGCGCTGGCTGTGTTCGGCGCTCCGGAGCCGCTCGAGGATGCCGCCGGCTGCGCCCTGCGGGCCGGCCGCGAGCTCAGTGAGCGGCTCGAGACCGAGATCGACGACGCCGCTGCTGGGATCGGCGTCTCCTTCGGCGCAGTCGTCGCCGGCAACATCGGCAGCGCTCAGCGCTTCGAGTACACGGTGATCGGGGATCCCGTCAACGAGGCCGCGCGCCTGACGGAGCTTGCCAAGGACCGGCCCGGGCGACTGCTCGCCTCGGGCCGGGCCGTTGAAGCTGCGGGCGCCGCAGAGGCCTCCCGATGGAACCTGGCGGATCAGGTCGAGCTGCGAGGTAGGTCACAGCCGACTCGCCTGGCCATCCCCTCTGCGGCGCCCGGTGCTGAACCTGAAAGCGGGGGAGAGGCCCGCCCAGACGGTTGATCTGGATTCAGGCAGCGGGCTGAGGGGCGGCCGGACGGCCGAACCCCTCACAACCGCGGTTGCGGGCCGGAGCGAGGGCCTCCCGGCGACTGCAGTCGCCACCCTCGCATCCGGCGTCGCGCGCGGAGGTCTCGACGCTCTCGAGCCCGTATTGGCCGAGCGTCAGGAAGTCGATGGCCAGATCGACCCGGTCTGCGATCCGATTGATGATGTTGGTCTTCGGTGTCATCGTGCGAACGAAGGTACGCCCGACTCCGGACGTACAGGTGTTCGTGCAAGGGATCTTGCACCACCGGCCCGGAAACGGCTCGGAGGAGCCATCCAAGCGCATCTGAGCGGCTTGTGTCGCCTCATCTGCCGCGGCGGCCGAAGCTGTGCGCTGCGGGCAGCACAGCCCCGAGATCAGCTACCTGTTTCCCCTGCTCACGGCCGGTTTCCCGCTCGACCGGTGGCTCCAGGGGCCGAACCTCGGCCAGGGGCAGATCGGGGCGCTGCAGCTCCGCGATCCGCTCGGCGACGACGTTGACGACGCCCTCCCGGCGCTCGAGCCGGCCGCTGATCGTGACCAGGCCCGCTGTGCGGACGATCAGGCGGTGCCGCTCGTAGACGGGCGGCAGCACGACCACGTTGGTCATCCCGAACTCGTCCTCGAGCAGCATGAAGACGACTCCGTTGGCGGTCGCCGGGCGCTGGCGGGCGACGGTCATCCCTGCGATCACGATCTGCGCCCCATCCCGGATTCGCCCGAGGTCGGCGCTGGTGACCGTCTCGGACGAGAGCTCGGGCCTGATCAGCTCCATCGGATGCTCGTTGAGGGAGATGCCGAAGGCGCTGTAGTCGGCGGTGACGCGCTCCCAGGCGCTCTGCTCGGGAACCCCGGCGGGCGCCTCCGGCAGATCGAGGGGAAGCGGCAGCTGCTCGTTGCCGCCGCGTCTCGACGCACCGCGCGAGATCCCGAGCGTCCACAGATCGCGCCGCCGCCGCGATCTCTGTCCGGACCGGGCCTGCTCGGCGTCGAGGCCGAGCGACGCACAGGCGTCGGCCCAGGCCAGCTTCTCGAGCCCCTCACGGGAGACCCCGGACCGCGCCGCCAGATCGCCGAGGTCCCGGTAGGGGCCGGCCTGCTCCCGAGCGGCGACGACCGCCTCGGCGTCGGCCTCCGCGAGCCCATTCACATAGCCGAGCCCGATCCGCACGGCGATTCCGGCCGCTGCAGGTGTCTTCGTGCCCGCCGGATCGAGCTCGCAGCTGCAGAGGACGGCCGAGGCGTTGACGTCGGGCCCGAGCACGCCGATCCGGCGCCGCTGGGCGTCGTGGACGAGCGCGTCGGGTGGGTAGAAGCCCATCGGCTGCTCGTTGAGCAGGCCGCAGAGGAACTCGGGCCCGTAGTGGACCCGCAGCCAGGTCGACTGGTAGGCGAGCAGGCCGAAGGCGGCCGCGTGGGACTTCGGGAAACCGAAGCCCGAGAAGCCCTTGATCTGGTCGTAGACGCGGTTCGCGACCACCTCCTCGACCCCGTTTGCGAGCGCACCGAAGACGAAGCGCTCACGGTAGGCATTGAGCGCCTCTTCCGAGCGCTTGCGGCTCATCGCCCGGCGCAGGCCCTCGGCCTCACCGGAGCTGAAGCCGGCGAGCGCCATCGCCACCTGGATCACCTGGTCCTGGAAGACGATCGCGCCGAGCGTGTCGGAGAGGATCGGCTCCAGCGAGGGATCCTCGTAGGGAACCCGGAAGGAGGGATCCTCGCGCAGCGCCCGCTTGCGCTCGAGGTAGGGGTGGACGGCGCCGCCCTGGATCGGGCCGGGCCGGACGAGCGCGACCTGGACGGTGAGGTCGTCGAGGTTCTCGGGATGGGAGCGGGGCAGCATCTGCATCTGCGCGCGGCTCTCGATCTGGAAGACGCCGGTCGTCTCCGCCCGCTGGATCGAGCGGTAGACCTCGGGATCGTCGAGCGCGATCCGCGAGAGGTCGACGTGCTCGGAGCGGATCCGGGCGATCTCGTCGACGGTGCGCTCGACCGCCGAGAGCATGCCGAGACCGAGCAGATCGATCTTGAGAAAGCCCGCGTCCGCGCACGAGTCCTTGTCCCACTGGGCGATCCGCCGGCCCTCCATCGCCGCGGGCACCACCGGGCAGAGGTCGATCAGCGGCCGGGTCGAGAGGATCATCCCGCCCGGGTGCTGGGAGGCGTGCCGGGGCAGGCCCTTCGACTCGTGTGCGAGCGAGACCAGCGCTCGCCAGCGCTCCGATCGGGCCCGTGCCTCGCCGATCGCCTCCGCGATCTCCCGCTCGATCTCGCCGGAGCCGTAGACGTCGACCGAGCGCGCGACCCGCTCGATCTCGCCACCCGGCAGCCCGAGCGCGGCGCCGAGGTCGCGGATGGCGCCGCGCGAGCGGTAGGTCGGGAAGGCCGCGACGAGCGCCGAGCGCTCGGCGCCGTAGCGGTCGTGGATCCGCGGGATCAGGACCTTGCGGACGTCGCGCGGGAAGTCGAGGTCGATGTCGGGCGCGTCGGTGATCTCGTCGTTGAGGAAGCGCCCGAGGAAGAGCCCCGCCTTAACCGGATCGACGTGCGAGAGCCCGGTCAAATAGCAGACGACCGAGCTGACGGAGGACCCGCGGCCGCGCCCGGGTGGCAGCAGCGCCCGCGCCGCCGAGGGCCCGCGGACCTCGAGTGCGACGTCGCGGGCGAGCTCGAGCAGGTCCCGGTGCAGGAGGAAGAAGCCGGAGAGGTCGAGCTTGGCGATTACCCGCAGCTCCTCCTCGAGGCGCTTCGCGGCCTCGGCCCGCTCCGCCGTGCCGTCGTAGCGCTCGCCGAAGCGGGCGCCGCAGACCTCGGCCAGCTTGCGGTCCGCATCGGGATCCTCGGCGCCGGGATAGCGGTAGCCGAGGTCCCGGGTCAGGTCGAAGCGCAGCCGCTCGGCGAGGCGCACCGTCTCGGCGACCGCGCGGGGGTGCTCGGCGAAGCGCTCCGCCGCCCGCGCCGGCTCGACCAGGAAGCCGGCCCCGTTGCCACGCCGCAGCGGCTCGGTCGACTCGAGCGTGCCGAGCATCCGCGCCGCGACCAGGGCGTCCTGAAGCGGCGCCCGCCGGCGGTCGTGGAAGTGGACGTTGCCGGTGGCCACGGTGCGGACGCCGAGCAGCTCCGCGAGCTCCGCCAGGCGCCGGTTGCGCCGCCGGTCGCCGCGCCAGAGCGGACGCTGCAGTTCGACCCGGAAGCGTTCGGCACCAAAGGCGGCGAGCAGGCGGCGGCCGAGCAGCTCGGCCCCGCGGCGGTCGCCGCGGGCGATCCTGCCGGCGAGGGCGCCGTCGCGGGCACAGCCCGAGAGGCAGATGATCCCCTCGGTCGCCCCCTCCGCCTCGAGCGCCTCGAGCGGCAGGGCCGGATGAACGAGGTCGTGACGGCGATTGAGCGCCGGATCAGCCGCTGCGATCGGGACCGACGGTGCCGACAGTGCCCCCGGATCGCCCGGACCCGGGTCGTTCCAGCCTCGCGTCGCGGCGTGGGCGACCGTCAACAGCCGGCAGAGGTTGCGGTAGCCGGTCGTGTCGGCGACGAGCAGGGTCAGGTGGAAACAGCCGGCCGGACAGTTGCCGCGATCGGGCCCGGCCGGGACCTGGGCCGGCGTCGGTGCGACGGTCAGCTCGGCGCCGGTGATCGGCCGCACCCCGAGCCTCGCACAAGCCTGCGCGAACTCCATCGAGCCCCAGAGCCCATCGTGGTCGGTGAGCGCGAGAGCCCGATGCCCAAGGCGCGCGGCAGCGGCCGCCATTTCGTCCGGCAGCGAGGCCCCATCAAGGAAAGAAAAGGCCGAGTGGGTATGGAGCTCGACGTAGTCGGTCACGCGTCCACCCTGGGCCGGGCTCATGGGACGGGGACCCTGGGCCGGGACCCTGGGACCGGGCCCCTGGGCCGTGTCGTGGTTCGAGATACCTGGCGCCACGTCCTCCGGCCGCCAGAGGCGGCCGTCCGGGCGTGCGCCCGTCGACCCTGGGCGGCGGCGCCGCTGGCACACCGCATCTCCTCGGGCCGCCGGAGGCGGCCCTGCGGGGATGCGCTGGATGGTGCGGCGCCTGTGTGGGGTTCAGACGCGTTGTTCAAACCAGCCGCCTGCGTTGAGGTCGTGGAAGACGGTTAGGCACTTGCCGCCGCTCAGGATCAGTTCGAAGTAGTGGCGGCGTAGGGGGGTGGCGGTCCACCAGCGGTCTTCGATCAGCCATTCCTCGCGGACGGATTCGACGCTGCGGCCGGCGATCGCGCGGGGTCGGCCCGAGGGGGCCTCGACCTCGATCGTGCGGGGTCGGTAGAGCGCGAAGCCCGAGGGGGCGTTCACATCGATCGCCGCGGCCGCAGGGGGGCGCTCACGGCGTGTGCGGGACGAGCATCGCCCGCCGCTCGGGGATTCGCGAGTCCGGGTCCACCTCGACGACCCTGAGCAGGGCGTCGCGGCCGGCGGTAGCGCGCGCCTGCCGCACCGCCTCCGAGAGCAGCTCCCGCCGCCGCTCGGAGTCGTCGCCGGTCAGGGTCGACTGCAGCGCGTCCTCGGGGCCGAGCTCGACTGCGCGCAGCGCCAGCGTCGCCGCGGGGGCGGGGAGCGCTTCCAGCTTCGGCCCGGTGGCGAGCATGATCCGCTCGGCCGAGGTCGTTGCGCTCCGCATCGGCACGTCGGCCTGCCAGCTGCCGCCTCCGGCGAGCCGCGCCTCCAGCCGCAGCGTCCGGATCGAGCGCCCGCGCCTGCGGGGGTCGGCGACGAGACGCTCGATCAGCAGTTCCAGTGCCCGGTCGAGCTGGGTCCCATAGGCGGCCTCGGGCAGTCCGATCGCCTGCACGAGCTCCTCGTGCGGCCGCCGCGGCCGCAGCGGGGCGTCGGCGCCCGAGGCGAGATCGAGGGCGCGCAGGCCGAGTGTCCCGAAGCGGTCGGCGACGGCGATGCGCGGCAGCCCGGCCAGGTCGCCGAGTGTCGTGACCCCGAGCCGCTCGAGGGTCTGCACGAGCCTGCTCGCCTCCGCGGGCGGGCCGGGGAGGCGCTCGCGAAGCAGCGAGACCGGCAGCGGCTGCAGCCAGCTGCGCGCCATCGCCGCACTGATCACGGTCGGGCGGCTGCGGGCGCGGGCGGTGCTCGCGACCGCGTGCGCACAGAGCCGGGTCGGGCCCGCACCGAGCCGCACGGGAGAGCCGACGGCGCGGCCGGCCGTGGCGAGCACGCCCTCCGGGTTCGGTCCCCACATGCGCAGCAGGGCGTCGACCGAGAAGAAGGCCTCGCCCGCATGGGCCGGCTCGACCTCGGCCCCGATCCCCTCGAGCCGCTGCAGCGAGCGCTCCCAGAGGGTCTCCGCCCGGCCGGGGTCGGGTGGGACCAGGACCAGGGCCGGGCAGCGGGCCAGCGCCTCCGAGAGCGGCATCGCCGGGCGCACACCGAACGCCTCAGCGGCGCCGGTGACCTCGCCGATCGACTGTTCGCCGCCGGGCCGGGGGGTGAGGGCGGCGGGCTGTGAGAGCATCTCCCGGCGATCGCCAAGGGCGGCGATCAGCGCGAAGCGGGGGATGAGGACACAGCCGACAGTCATACTCAGTACGAACGTATGTTCGCCCACCCGTCAAACATTTTCAAGAGGCTTTTCGGAATTGCCGTGCTCGTCGCGGTTCTCGTCGCATCCGGATGCGGTTCCGAGCAAGAGACGGACACCGATCCAGCCGCGCAGGACGCGAGCCCGACCGCAGCCGAGCCCGACGTCGGCGGGGCGGACCCCGACGAGCTCGAGGTGATCAGGGGCTGGATCGGCGCCCTCAGCGAGGGAGACGTCGAAGCGGCCGCCGGCTACTTCGCAGTTCCCAGCACGGCCCAGAACGGCCCGCTCCTGGTTCGGATCCGCGACGAGAGCGATGCCGTGGCCTTCAACGAGAGCCTGCCGTGCGGCGGTGCGATCGTCTCCGCGGAGACTGTCGGCGATTTCACGACGGCGACCTTCGAGCTCTCGGAGAGGCCGGGGGGCGGCTGCGGCGGCGGCACCGGCGGAACGGCTTCGACCTCGTTCGTGATCGAGGACGGGAAGATCGCCGAATGGCGCCGTGTGGGCGAGGAGGGAGCCGCGCCCGACTCCGGAGCGGAGACCGTCTGAGGGGGTTCTCCTGCTCTCAGCCGAGGGCCCGCACGCCGGCCGGCCGATTTGGTTATGTTCCAGTCCGGCTCAGGCCGGTGGTCCTTGTCTAGGCCTCCGAAGAGGGCCTTGCACGGCCACGTCCAGGCCTTACGCAGCCCGGGCGGGGCAACAGAGAGAGGAGACCATATGAGGAGCAAAAAGCTTCTGGCTATCGCTGGAACCGTCACCGCTCTGTCACTTGGCGTGGCGGCTTGCGGAGACGACGACAGCACTACTGCGGACGGCGGGGGCGGCGAGACATCGCTCGACCTCGTCATCGGCGATTCCGTACCCCTGAGCGGCGACCTCGCCGACTTCGGCCCTCCGGGGCAGAAGGCGGCCGATCTCGCCGTTGACACGATCAACGACGCGATCGCGGAGGCCGGAGTCGATCACACCGTCGAGGTGATCCACGAGGACAACGGCGGCGGTGCCGACCCGCAAGCGGCGGTACAGGCCGCTCGCAAGCTGGCGACCTCCGACGGTGCCAGCTGCATCGCCGGCGCCTGGGCGTCGTCCGACACGATCCCGACGGCCGAGTCCGTGGCGATCCCGGAAGAGGTGACGCTGGTATCGCCGGCCTCGACCTCGGATGAGATCACCGCGCTCGAGGACGACGGATTCGTCAACCGTACGGCTCCGCCGGACTCCTTCCAGGGTCCGACGCTGGCCACGTACGTGGCCGACCAGCTCGGCGGTGCCGAGGGCATGACGGTCAACATCGGCGCCCGCAACGACGCCTACGGCAACGGTCTTGCCGAGACGTTCAGCGCGGCATGGGAAGAGATGGGCGGAGCGATCGGCACGACCGAGATCTACGACACCAAGCTCCCCAACTACGACACGGAAGCGGCAGCGATCGTCGGCGGTAACCCCGACGGCATCGTGATCATCGACTTCCCCGAGACCTACAACAAGGTCGGGCCCGCACTCGCGCGGACCGGGGACTTCGATCCGAGCAAGGCGTTCGTAACGGACGGCCTGATCTCGGGCGATCTCGCCGAAAGTGCCGGCGAGGATGCAGTCAACGGGCTCCGGGGCACCGCTCCGGGCGTGCCGGATGACGACGCCTCGGCGACGGCCTTCGATGAGGCCTACACCGACTACGAGCCGAAGGATGTCGAGCGGATGACGTTCGACGCGCAGAATTTCGACGCAGTCGTTCTCTGCTACCTCGCGGCAGTCGCCGCCGGCTCGACCGAGGGCGCCGATATCGCGGAGACGATCCGCGACGTCAGCAGCCCGGGTGGTGACCCGTACACCTGGGATCAGCTGCCCGAGGCGATCGAGGCTCTCCAGAACGGAGACGACATCGATTACCAGGGCGCGTCCGGCTCGATCGACATGAACGAGTCCGGCGATGCAACGGCCGGTGTCTACGATATCTACGAGTTCAAGAACGGAGCTCCGGAGGCCGTGGACGAGGTCGAGGTGGTTGCCGCCGAGTAGCCATCGAGGCCACCCGGGGCATCCGCCCCGGACCTGTGACCGGCGCGGCCGGGGCCCTCGGGGCCCCGGCCGCGTTTGGTTGTGGGGCGGGAGTGGGCCGTGGGCCTCGGGGTAGGGGTAGGGCCGTCCGAGGTCGTGTTCGAGGGTGCCGGCCACTGATTTGCAGTGAGGGAGGGGAGATGGGGCGGGGCCGAGGGTGCCGGCGGGGGCTCGACCCTCGGCGTGGTCGGGGAAAGCGGGACAAACGTGACTGACGTCCCGGCGCGGGGGGAGGTGCTGCGCGAACGTTGCGCTGAGCGCAACGAACGTGCTTGGCATCGCCTGTCCCCGGGAGGCGCTTCACGTTCGTCCCGTTCCAACCCCCACATCTGGTGTCTCGGGGCCCGACCGGGCTCCAGCCGCCGAACTCGGCTCTTTGAGAGTCGATTTTCGACCTCATTAGGGCCCACTTCGCACCGACGCCCCGAACCCTCGGCCGCCACCAACTTCCACACCCGCTCACTGCAACGCCCGCCTGCAGCCAGGCCCGAGCCCTCCTCGAACCCTCGGCCGTGCCGGCGTCTCGGCGCCCTAGGGCTGGTTCGTCTCGGCGTCGGGAGAGACGCCCTCGGCCGCGGTGTCGGTTCCGTCGGCTTCCGCGACCCGTCCGCTAGCGCCGCCCAGGTACAGCTCCGCGACCTTGGGGTCGTCGAGCAGGTCCTTACCTGGGCCCTCGAAACGGTCGCGGCCGAGGTCGAGCACGTAGCCGCGGTCGGACATCTCGAGCGCGCGGCGGGCGTTCTGCTCGACCATCGCGATCGTGACGCCGGCCTCGTTGATCTCGGCGACCTTCTCGAAGATCGCGTCGACGAAGGCGGGGGCGAGGCCGGCCGAAGGCTCGTCCAGGAGGATCAGTGAGGGGTCCGGCATCAGCGCCCGGCCCATCGCAACCATCTGGCGCTCGCCGCCGCTCATCGTGCCGGCGGGCTGGTTCTTGCGCTCACCGAGGCGGGGGAAGAGCTCGTACATCCGGTCCGCCTGCTCGGAGGCCGTCGAGCTGTCGAGCGAGCCCATCTCGAGGTTCTCGGCCACGGTCAGGCTCGGGAAGACGTTGTCGACCTGCGGCACGTAGCTCATGCCGAGACGGGTGATGTCGTGCGGCTTGCGGCCCGCGATCGGCTTGCCCTCGAGCGTGATCTCGCCCTCGCGCGGCGTCAGCAGGCCGAAGATCGTCTTGATCAGGGTCGACTTGCCGGCCCCGTTCGGCCCGACGATCGTGACGATCTCACCGCGCCCGACCTCGATCGAGACGCCGTTGAGGATGTTCACCTCGGGCACGTAGCCGGCGACGACCCCGCTCGTCGCGAGCACCGTCTCGCTGCGCGATCCGCCGGCGTTGCCGCCGATCTGTTCAGCCATCCGTCCCCTCCTCCGGGACGACGCCGCCGAGGTAAGCGTCTACGACGGCCTGGTCGGAGCGGATCTGGGCCGGGTCGCCCTCGGCGATCACCTTGCCCTCGGCCATCACGATCACCCGGTCGGAGTGGTTCATGACGACGTCCATGTCGTGCTCGACGAACAGGAAGGTGACGCCGTTCTCGGCCCGCAGGCGCTGCATGTGGTCGAGCAGCCGCTTGCCGAGCGTCGGGTTGATGCCCGCCATCGGCTCGTCGAGCAGCAGGAAGCGGGGTTGCGTCATCAGCGCTCGCGCCAGCTCGAGCAGCTTACGCTGGCCGCCCGAGAGGGTGCCCGCGTAGGAGTCGGCGAGCTTCGTCAGGTTGAAGACCTCGAGCAACTCCATCGCCTCGGCCCGCACCTCCTTCTCGCGCCGGCGCCAGCCGCCGGGGCGGACGAAGAGGTTGAGCAGCTTCTCGCCGGGCTGATCGGGTGCGGCGAGCATCATGTTGTCGATCACCGGCATCGCCGCAAGCGCCTTGGTGATCTGGAAGGTGCGGACCATGCCCCGGCGTGCGATCGCGTACGGGGGGCGGCCGCCGATCGCGGTGCCGTCGAAGGTGACGCTGCCGGCGTCCGGCTTGTAGAAGCCCGTGATCAGGTTGAAGAAGGTTGTCTTGCCGGCGCCGTTGGGTCCGATCAGGGCCGTGATCGAGCCGCGCTCGACCTCCATCGTCGCCCCGTTCACCGCGCGGATGCCACCGAAGCGCTTGACGACGCCCTCGGCCCTGAAAATCGGGTCCGCCGCCGCCGCAGCGTCAGTCACCGAGAACCATCTCCTCGCGCTTGCCGAACACGCCCTGCGGCCTGAACGCCATCAGCAGGATCAGGATCAGGCCGAGGATGATGAAGCGCAGCGCCGCGACCTGGGTCTCGTCGAGCGGGAGATCGAGAAAGCGGAGGCCCTCCAGCACCGTCCAGAGGATGATCGAGCCGACCGCGACGCCCCAGTAGTTGGCGAGGCCCCCGAGCACGAGGACCGCGTAGCCGATGAAGGTGACGAGCGGCAGGAACTCGTCCGGGACCACGAACTTGAGGTTGAGGGCGAGGAAGAAGCCTGCGACCGCGGCGGTGAAAGCCGCTATCGAGAGCGACTGCAGCTTGTATGAGAAGACGTTCTTGCCGAGCGCCCGAGCCGCGTCCTCGTCCTCACGCACCGCGCGCAGCACGCGACCCCAGGGCGTCCCCTGGATCCGGCTCAGGCCGAACATGAAGACGACGGCGACGATCCAGGTGACGAGAAAGAGTGGGAACAGATTCGGGACGTCGGTCCAGCCGAGATCGACGATGAAGTCCTGGATCGACTCGGAGACCGTGTCCCAGCTGTCGGCGAAGCCGAAGACGCCGTTCGAGCCGCCGGTGAGGTCGCGGGCGTTGAGAGCAACGAGGCGGACTGCCTCGGCAGCGGCGATCGTCGCGATCGCGAAGTAGTCGGCGCGCAGGCGCAGGGAGGGCAGTCCGACCAGCAGGGCGAACAGCACCGTGATCGCCATCGCGATCAGCATCGAGACCCAGAGGTTGATGCCGGCGTCGACGGTGAGGATCGCCATCGAGTAGGCGCCGACCGCCATGAAGCCGGCCTGACCGAAGTTCTGGATACCGGTGAAGCCGGCGTTGATCTGCAGCCCGAGGGCGAAGATCGTGTAGATGCCGGCGAGGATGCCGACGCTGGTCCAGAACTCGACGTCGGTGAAGGCATCGAAGCTGACGCCGAGCGGGATCAGGGTCGCGAGCTCGCTCATACCGCCCGCGCCTTCCCGAGGATGCCCTGGGGGCGGATCACGAGCACGAGGATGAGCACGATGAAGCCGACGGCCAGCTTCAGGCCGGACTCGACGAAGAACGTCGACCATTCGATGATCACGCCGAGCAGGATGCCCGCATAGAGCGCCCCGAACGCGTTCCCGATTCCACCCAGCACGACCGCGGCAAATATCGGCAGCAGCAGCTCGAAGCCCATCTCGGGCTGGATCTGCGTGATCGCACCGGCGAACACGCCCGCGAGGCCGGCGAGGCCGGCGGCGAAGATCCAGGTCCAGAGGATCACTCGCGACGTGTTGATACCTGAAGTCTCGGCGAGATCGATGCTGTCCGAGAGCGCCCGCATCCGCTTGCCGAGCAGCGAGTATCGAAGCATCAGGCCGGTCGCGACCAGGGCGACGGCGCCGACGATCACGACGACCAGGTTCGTGCGACCGATCCGCAAGCCGAGGAACTCGACGACCTCGGAGCGATTGACATCGAGCTGCCGCAACTCGGTGCCCCAGACGAACTGGATGCCGTAACGGATCACGAAGGCGAGACCGATCGCCATCAGCAGCAGCTGCAGCATGCCGCCGCCCTTCGCCCGCATCGGGCCCCACATGACCTTCTCCAGGGTGATGCCGAGCATTGCGGTCGCGACGATCGCGAAGACGACGCCGAGCGCCAGCGGCAGGCCCCAGGTGACGTTGACGAGATACGCCATGTAGGCGCCGAAGGTGAGGAAGTCGCCATGGGCGAAGTTGACGAGCTTGAGGATCCCGTAGACGAGCGTCAGGCCGACTGCGCCGAGCGCGTAGATCGCACCGAGCGAGAGCCCGTTGAGTCCGCGCTGGGCGACGGCGTTGAGGCCCTCCGTCGCGACCAGGAAGAGGACGAGCGCGACGACGAACGCGAACAGCCCAAGCCGGGCACGGTCGACGTCCCTGCCGCCGAGCAGGCCCGGGCCCCTGCCCGCCGTTGCTTCAGACGCCTCCACTGGCCCGCATCCTAAGCATCCGCGCCCCGGCTTGGTTCACCGCTCGTTCACGAGCGGAGCTCGGCGCCGACTCGAGCGGCGACCTCGCGGCAGACCGCAGTGGTCGAGGAGCGGCCGCCGAGGTCCGGGGTCCGGACCCCGGCGGCGGCTGTCTCGAGCGTTGCCTCGTAGATTGCGGCGGAGGCGGCCTCAGCGCCGGCAGCGCCGCGCTCGCCCGCGTAGTGCAGGACTGCGGCACAAGCGAGCACCATCGCCATCGGGTTGGCGATGTCCTTGCCGAGCAGGGCCGGGGCGGTCCCGTGCGGCGCCTCCGCCATCGCCGTCGCCACGCGCAGCTCCTCGTCGAGGCTGAGCAGCACCGACTCGGCGCCGGCGATCGAGCCGAACATCGGCATCACCAGGTCACTGAGCAGGTCGCCGTCACGGTTCAGGGTCGGGATCACGAGCGGCTCCGAGGCGGCGCCGCTGACGAGCCCGGCATAGGTCGCGTCGATCAGCACCGGCTGGTAGGGCACCTCGGGATGGCGCTCGGCGGCGGCGTCCAGCTCCTCCTTCAGCATCCCCTCGTAGACCGGGCTGACCGTCCACTTCGGGCCGCCGTAGACCTTGGCGTCGAGGCTCTTCGCCGCCCGGAACGAATGCTCGGCGACCGCGCGGCAGACCTGACGGCTGATCCGCTCGGTCCGAAACGCGTACTCGCTGCCCGCGATCTCCTCGCGCCACTCCTCGGCACCGTAGGCGTCGCCGACGGCCATCCGGCAGACGGAGATCGGGTGATGGATACCGGCGATCGGGGTGACGCCGGGGATCCGGCGGCCGGTGCGGACGATCACGGTGCCGTCGATGCCCTCCCGGATCAGGCGGTTGGGCGAGCCGACGTCCTCGGCGCCCTCGGGGGTGATCGTCGCCGCCTTGAGGCCGAGGCCGGCCTCGCGCATCGCGGCCGCCGCCTCGCTGCAGACGGCGTTGCCGGTTGCCCGCCTGTTCTCGAGCGAGAGGTCGTAGTGAACGAGATCGAGCTCGAGGCCGGTCACCTCGGGCGAGAGCACGATCAAGGCCGCCTCGAGCAGCTCCTGGCCGGTCTCGTCGCCGTCGAGCACGACTATGGGCAGCGGGGAAGCCATCGGGCGCAATCTACCCCTGTCCGTCATCGTCATGGGCATGGAGACAGCGGCATCAGCACATCCGGTCTGCACGTGGTGCGGGGTGGAGGTGCCCGAGGACGACGGCTTCCGGCTCGCCGAGACCGCAACCGGTCAGGCGGCGGCCTTCTGCAGGCTCGAGCACGTGATCCCATGGCTGATCAAAGGGGCGCGCTGGGCGGACGCCGGCGACGGCGTCGCGGTAGACCGGGAGGCGGTGACGCGCTGCTCCTGGTGTGAGGCGCAGCTCGGCGACAAGCGCATCGTCCTCTTCCGCCACAGAGGCAAGCACCGGATCGCCGACGGGTTCTGCGATCTCGAGCACCTCGGCGCCTGGGCCAAAGCCGGCGGCCGCTTCCGTTAACCGGAGCCCTTCCTGTCGGGCTTCGAGTCCTTCTTCTTGCCCTTCGTGCCCTGCTGGTCGTTCGCCT
The DNA here is from genome assembly GCA_963793415.1 of uncultured Solirubrobacterales bacterium. Taxonomy (GTDB): domain Bacteria; phylum Actinomycetota; class Thermoleophilia; order Solirubrobacterales; family 70-9; genus CAXMST01. The sequence goes on from CAWCAC010000002.1 coordinate 2,015,568, forward strand.
TGCCGGCAGAAGTCTTTGCCTTGTTCTCCTTCGGATTCTTCTTCTCGGCCTTGGCCTTCGGCTTCGGTGCCGGCTCGGGCTCGACCGGCGCGGGCGCGTCCTCGGCGAAGCGCAGGATCAGCTCGGCCGTCTTCTTCGGGTCCTCGAGTTGCGCGGAGTGGCCGACGCCGTCGATCAGCTGGACCTCGGCGCCGGGCACGCCCCCGTAGGCGGCCGCCGTCGGCCCGTTGTCGACGATCTGATCCTCGGAGCCGAGGATCGCCATCACCGGGACCGCGGCGTCGGTCAGCCGCGCCGCAACGGTGGCCTCGTCGGTGAAGTCGGACGCCTCGTTATGAGCCTCGTCGTAGGAGGTGAAGGTCATTGCGTCGTGGTCGAGCACGACCTGGTCGGGGTTCGGGAAGGCGGCCTCGTAGTCGAAGCCCGGGGCGAACGCCGACTCGTAGCCCTTCTCGATTGCCGCCGACGGGGTCAGCCGCCACAACGCCTCGCCGAGCACGGGGACGTGGGTGATGCGGGCGATGAACGGCAGCTCGACGTCGTCGATCGAGCTCCCCGTCGAGATTGTCCCGACCCTGTCGACCAGCTCACTCGAGTTCTGGGCGAGGGCGGTGGCGACGAGGCCGCCCATAGAGTGGCCGACAAGCACCGCGGCCTCGACCCCGAGCTGGTTCATCGCCTCGGAGACGGCCCGGGCCTGATCGTCGATCGCATAACCGCTGCCCGGCTTCTGCGAGCCGCCGAAGCCGATCAGATCGAAGCGGATCACCCGGTGGTTCTCGTTGATCAGCGGCACGAACTCGTCCCACCAGTGCAACGAGCACGCGTAGCAGTGCAGCAACACGATCGGGGCGCCCTCGGGGCCCGGGCCGGTCGCGGGCTGGTCGACGACCTGGAGGTCGACCGAGTTCAGCTCGAGGATCTCGCCGCCCTCGGTCGTCACCTCGGCCGGTTTCGTCTCGCTGTCGATCACGACCGTGTTGATCGCGAGCAGCGCCGCGAGCACGACCATCGCGACGAGCAGGATCTTCCATCCACGACGCATGTCAGGCCCGATTTTCGACTAGTCGTCGGACGGGGAGCCGCCGCCGGAGCCGGCGGATGCCTGAGCGGCGGTGAGTCCCAGCGTCTCGGCCTCGGCGCTGAGCGCGTCGATGACCCGCTGGATGTGCTCGGTTTCGTCGACCTCGAGCTCGGCGATCGAGCGCTCGATCTGACCCCGGTCTACCTTGGCAGCGAACGAGGGCTGCTTCAGCTTCTTGCGCACCGACTTGACCTTCATCCCCTCGATTCCGGTCGGCCGGACGAGGGCGCACGCGGTGACGAAGCCCGAGAGCTCATCGACGGCGAACAGGGTCTTCGCCATCCGCGTCTCCCGCGGGACCTCGAGGAACTCGGCGTGACCGGCGACCGCATCGATCACGTCCTCCGGGTAGCCGAGCCGGCGCAGCTCCTCGAGCGCCATCCTCGGGTGACCCGTGTCGAGGTCCGGGTAGCGCTCGTAGTCGAGGTCGTGGACGAGGCCGGTGACCGCGTAGCGCTCTTCGTCCTCGCCCCAGACGCGAGCGTAAGCGGTCATGCAGGCTTCGACGGCGAGCGCGTGCTTGCGCAGCGAATCGGACTCCGTCCACTCGCAGAAGAGGTCCCAGGCCTGATCGCGCGTCGGCTCCACGAGGGGCTACCCTAGCCGAGCTTTGGAGAAGTTCGTGATCCAGGGCGGAGCCGAGCTCTCGGGAGAGATCGTCACCGCCGGAAACAAGAACGCGGCCCTGCCGCTGCTAGCCGCCTGCCTGCTCACCGAGGAGGAGGTGATCCTCCGCAACATGCCGCGGATCCGTGACGCGGAGGCGCAGATCAGCCTGCTCGAGGGGATCGGTGTCAAGACCGAGTGGCTCAACGCCCACGACCTCAAGCTGCAGGCCGATTCGATCGACTCGACCGAGCTCGAGGAGGACGTCGCGGCGCAGATCCGTGCCTCCTTCCTGCTCGCCGGCCCGCTGCTCGCCCGCTTCGGCAAGGTGGCGATGCCGCCACCGGGCGGCGACACGATCGGCCGCCGCCGGCTCGACCCGCATCTCGACGCCTTCCGCGACCTCGGCGCCGTCGTCGAGGGCGACCGGGTGATCGAGATCTCCGCTCCCGGCGGCCTCCGCGCCTGCGAGATCTTCATGGACGAGCCCTCGGTTATGGGCACCGAGAACGCGCTGCTCGCCGCCGCCCTGACCGACGGCGCGACGACGATCGCGAACGCAGCCTGCGAGCCGCACGTCCAGGACCTGGCCCGCCTGCTGACGCAGATGGGCGCCCGCGTCGACGGGATCGGCTCGAACGTGATGACGGTGCACGGCCGCGACAAGCTCGGCGGCGCCGACCATCGGATCTGCCCCGACCACATCGAGGTCGGCAGCTTCATGGCGCTCGCCGCGGTGACCGGGGGTGAGCTGCGGATCCGCGAGACCGAGCCGGAGGACCTGCGGATGATCCGCCGGCAGTTCCAGCGGCTCGGCCTGCAGTCGCTGATCGACGGTCGCGACGTGATCGTGCCGCCGCGCCAGCGGCTCGCGGTCCAGGACGACATGGGCGACGCGATCGGGAAGATCGACGACGGGCCCTGGCCCGCGTTCCCCGCCGACCTGACCTCGATCGCGCTGGCGCTCGCGACCCAGGCCGAGGGCACGATCCTGATCTTCGAGAAGATGTTCGAGAACCGCCTGTTCTTCACCGACAAGCTCGTTGCCATGGGCGCTCGGATAACGCTCTGCGATCCCCACCGGGCGATCGTCAGCGGTCCGAGCCGGCTTCATGGGGAGCGCGTCGAGAGTCCCGACATCCGGGCCGGGATGGCGATGCTCATCGCCGCTCTGGCGGCCGAGGGAACGTCGGAGATCGGCAACATCGTGCAGATCGACCGCGGCTACGAACGCATCGACGAACGGCTGCGGGCGCTGGGCGCGCGCATCGAACGTGTCGCGACCGACGCGGTCGCCGCCTCCGCCTAGGCTCGCTCTCTACGCTTCCATGCCCGCTCGGGGCGCCATCGGCGTCGATCCGGGCACGACCAACCCCGCTCGAGGCACGAAGCCATGACCCACCCGATCCCGCAAGGCACCAGGGACATCCTCCCGAACGAGATGCGCGAGCTCCGCGCGATCGAGTCGTCGCTGCGCGAGCTCTTCGAATCGCGCGGCTTCGGTGAGATCTCGACGCCTGCGATCGAGTTCGACTCGGTGATGCGGCAGGGCGACGAGCGCCTCTCGCGCAGCGCCTTCAGGTTCATCGACCCCTCGGGCGAGCTGCTGACCCTGCGCAGCGACATGACCGTGCCGATCGCGCGCCTCGTCGCCGATCGCTTCACCGACGTTGAGCCGCCGTTCCGCCTCCACTACATCGGCGACGCCTACCGCTCGGTCAGCTCCGGTCAGCAGGTACGCGAGTTCCGCCAGGCCGGCGTCGAGCTGTTCGGGGCCGATGCCCCCGCCGCCACCGCCGAGCTCGTCGAGCTGCTGGTCGCCGCGCTCGACGCTGTCGGTCTCGGCCGCGCCATCGTCGGTCTCGGCGACGCCGACCTGTTCCGCCAGATGCTGACCGAGCTCGGGGTCGAGGGCGAGCCGCGGCAGCGGATCCTCGACCAGCTCGCGGCGCACGACCTCGTCGCGATCGAGGCCGAGGCCGGCGATCTGCCCGGCCTCGCGGACGAGCAGCGCCAGCTGATCACCGAGCTCTCCAACCTGCGTGGCGACGCCCGCGTGCTCGAGCGCGCCGCCGAGCTCGGCGGCGCAGCCGTCCGGCTCGCCGCCGCGCGCCTGACCGAGACCTACGAAGAGCTCGAGCGGCGAGGGGTCGCCGACCGCGTCCAGGTCGATTTCGGGCTGCTGCGGGATCTCGGCTACTACACGGGCGCGATCCTCGAGGTCTACGACCCCGCGGTCGGCCACATCATCGGCGGCGGCGGCCGCTACGACGGCCTCATGGGCCGCTTCGGCCGCCCGATGCCTGCCGCCGGCTTCGCCCTGTTCGTCGAGCGGATCCACATCGCTCAGGCGGAGGAGGAGCGGATCGCCGCCGAGGCCGCGGGCGAGCGCGGCGAGGAGGGGGCGCAATGAGCCCCGGAACGATCGACCTCGCCCGTCGCGTGCAGTCGCGTGAGAGCCTGCGGCTCGCCGTGCCCCGCGGCGCGATGTTCGGCGAGTGCCTCGACATGCTCGATCGGGCGGGCTTCGACACGAGTGAGCCGCGCGGAGACTCGCGAGCGCTGATCTTCGAGCTCGACGGCCTGTCGCTGATCACGATGCGGCCCTCCGACGTGCCGACCTACGTACGCGCCGGCGCCGCCGAGCTCGGCATCACCGGCCGCGACGTGCTCGACGAGCAGGCCGACAGCGCCGTCTACCAGCTCGCCGATCTCGGCTTCGGGCGCTGCCGGCTGGTGCTCGCCGCCCGTGGCGGCGACGACAGCCTCGAGCGCTCGCTGAGTCGTCTCGGCTTCATGAGGATCGCGACCAAGTACAGCCGCTCGGCCCGCCGCTACTTCCAGGCCACCGGCCGGCAGGTCGAGCTGATCGAGGTCAAGGGGTCGGTCGAGCTGGCGCCGCTTGTCGGGCTTTCCGACGGGATTGTCGACCTCGTCGACACCGGCCGCACGATGCGCGAGAACGGCCTCGTCGAGCGCGAGGAGATCTTCATCTCGACCGCGCGCCTGATCGCCAACCGCGTCGCCCACAAGCTCCGCGTCGCCGAGCTCGACGCGATGGTCCAGAGGCTGCGCGAGGCGACACGATGAAGATCGTGCGCAAGAGCTGGGACGGCGCCGATCCGGCGCCGACGGCGGCTTCGCTGCGAAAGGGCGTGCCGGCGCCGGACGCGATCGCGGCCTCGATCGGCGCGATCGTCGACCGCGTCCGCGCCGAGGGCGACTCGGCCGTGCTTGAGCTCGGCGCCCGCTTCGACGGCGTCATGGCCGAGAGCCTGCGCGTTCCCGCCGAGGCGGCGACCGATGCGCTCGAGTCGCTCGATCGCGACCTCGTCGCCGCGCTCGAGGCGGCGGCGGAGAACGTCGAGGCCGTCGCCGACGCCCAGCTCCGCGCCGGCGAAACCGTGGTCGAGCCCGGGCAGGGGCAGCGGATCAGCATCTCCGAGGTGCCGGTAGGCGCCGCCGGCATCTACGTTCCCGGCGGCCGGGCGCCGTACCCCTCGACCGTCCTGATGGGCGCGATTCCCGCCCGTTGCGCCGGTGTCGAGCGCGTCGTCGTCGCGACACCCCCGACAGAGGGCGGCCTGCCCGACGCGGCGGTGCTGGCGGCCTGCGCGATCGCCGGTGTCGACGAGATCTACGCGATGGGCGGCGCCCAGGCGATCGCGGCACTTGCCCTGGGAACCGCGTCGGTTCGCCCGGTCGACGTGATCGCCGGCCCGGGTGGACCTTGGGTGCAGGAGGCGAAGCTCGCCGTATCTCGCTGGACCGGCATCGACGGCTACGCGGGCCCCTCGGAGCTCGTCGTCGTAGCCGACGACGACGCGCCACTCGAGTGGATCGCGCTCGATCTGTGCGCGCAGGCGGAGCACGGCAGCGACGGCCTGCTCGTCGCGATCTGCGTCGGCGCGGGCACCACGGACAGGCTCGAGTCCGAGATCGGCCCGCTCGCCGATGCCCACGGCACGGTCAGCGACGCCGAGGTAACGCTGCTCGAGGCCCCGGACCTCGAGGCCGCCGTCGCGCTCGCGGACGAGCTCGCCCCCGAGCATCTCGAGCTGTGCTGCGCCGCGGCCGGGCTCTTCGCGGAGAAGATCCGGCGCGCCGGATGCGTGTTCACCGGCCCACTCGGCGCGACTGCCTTCGGCGACTACGCCGCGGGTTCCAACCACGTGCTCCCGACCGGCGGCGCCGGGCGCTTCACCGGCCCGCTCGGGCCGGGCACCTTCCGCCGCAGGATCAGCGTCGTCGAAATGGATACGGCGGCCGCCGTCGAACTTGGTCCGATCGTGGATCGGATCGCACGGGCCGAGGGCTTCGAGGTGCACGGCATCTCGGCGCTGGCCCGCAGCGGTACACCCGAGACCCGCGAGGACGACTGAGATGGCACGCACGGCGAAGATCGAACGGAATACGAACGAGACCAGCATCAGCCTGGCGCTCGACCTCGACGGGGGCGACGTCCGCGCCTCGACCGGGGTCGGCTTCCTCGATCACATGCTCGATCTGCTCGGCCGCCACGGCCGGCTCGGCCTCGAGGTCGTCGCCGAGGGCGATCTCGACACCGGTTCCCACCACACGGTCGAGGACGTCGGCATCGCGCTCGGGCAGGCGCTCGACGCGGCCCTCGGTGACCGGGCCGGGATCCGCCGCTACGCGCACACGGAGATTCCGATGGACGAGGCGCTTGCGCGCTGCTCGATCGACGTCAGCGGCAGGCCCTTCTGCCGCTTCGAATCGGTGCTGCCGCAGACGACGATCGGCAACTACGAGGTCGAGCTGACCGAGGAGTTCTTCCGTGCCTTCGCCACCAACGCGAAGCTGACTCTGCACCTCTCGACCCCGTATGGATCGAACGTCCACCACCTGATCGAGGCATCCTTCAAGGCGTTCGCCAGGGCGCTACGCGATGCGGTTTCCGTCGATCCCGGCGAGAGCGGCGTGCCCTCGACCAAGGGCACTCTGACCGGCTGAGCGGGGCGGCAACCGCAGCTTGTCGCGGTGCCAGGGGTTAGCGTTTTCAATGGTGATTTCGCAGCCCGCAGACCCCAAGCCGACCCGCGCCCTCCGCCTCCCGATGGCGATCCTGATCGCTCTTTGCGTGATGCTGATCGGTGCTTCGGCCGCCTCCGCGGCGGCTCCGAGCACGTTCTTCGGGGTCAGCGTCGTCCGGCCGACGGCCAAGGACTACAAGAAGATGCCGGATCTCGGCGTCGGCGTCGCCAGGCTCGAGATCGCCTGGCCCGTGGTCGAGCCGGACAAGGGCTCGGGGTTCCGCTGGGGCGGCGTCGACCAGCGGGTCAAGCGGGCCGCGTCGCAGGGGGTTCGCGTCCTGCCGGTCCTGTTCGGAACCCCCGAGTGGGTCTCCGGCACGAGCAAGCACGTGAAGCCGCCGGTCGGCAGCAAGAAGGAGCGCAGGCGCTACGCCGGGTTCGTCCGCAGCGCCGCGTCGCGATACGGCCCCGGCGGCAGCTTCTGGCAGGAGCACCCGGGCCTGAACGGAGGCCTGGCGCCGCGCGACTGGGTGATCTGGAACGAGATGAACGCCCGCAACTTCTGGTGGCCAAAGGTGAACCCCGGCGAGTACGCGGCGCTGCTGCGTGCCTCGCGCAAGGCGCTCGACGAGGTCGATCCGGCGCTGACGATCACTACCGGCGGCATGTACGGCTTCCCCGGCGACGAGAACTCGATGAAGGCGACCAAGTACCTGAAGAAGCTCTACCGCCAGAAGGGGATCAAGCAGATCATCGACCGGGTCTCGTTGCATCCGTACGCGAGCAACGTCAAGGGCGTCACCGAGCAGGTCAAGGACGGCCGCAGGGTGATCAAGCGCTCCGGCGACCCAGGTGCCGGGATCCTGATCGGCGAGATCGGCTGGGCCTCGGGTGGCAGCCCGAAGAGCTACTTCCTGATCAAGGACAAGAGGTCGCAGGCGCGCCTTCTGAAGCAGTCCTACGAGCTGTTCCTCGCCAAGCGCCGCAGCTGGAACATCGACGGGGCACTGTGGTTTTCGCTCAACGACTACTCGGGCGCGGAAGTCTGCAACTGGTGCCCGAGGGCCGGCCTCTTGAACGAGAAGGGCAAGCTCAAGCCCTCGGGCAAGGCCTACCGGAAGATCACCCGGGCGAACTAGGGCGCTCCCTAAGATCAGGCCGGTGAGCCCGCGCATCGGCATCGTCAACTACGGGATGGGCAACCTGCGCTCGGTCGAGAAGGCGATCGAGCACGTCGGTGCGATCCCCGAGATCAGCGGGGAGCCCTCGCGCCTTGCCGAGGCCGACGGACTCGTTCTGCCCGGCGTCGGCGCCTTCCCCCGCGCGATGGAGCGGGTCCGAGAGCTCGGCCTCGCCGAGCTGATCGCCGAACGCGTGGCGGCCGGCATCCCGGTGCTCGGCGTCTGCCTCGGGATGCAGCTGCTGTTCGAGTCGTCGGCCGAGAACGGCGGTTCGGAGGGCCTCGGGCTGCTCGAGGGCGAGGTGAGGCCGCTCGAGGCTCCGGGGCTGAAGCTGCCGCACATCGGCTGGGCGAAGCTGTCGCTCGAGCGCGACTCGGCGCTGACCGCGGGTATCGCCGACGGCGCCGCCTTCTACTTCGTGCACAGCCTCGCGCCCGAGCCGGCAGGCGATGAGCTGATCGCGACCGCCTCCTATGGGCGCCCGTTTGCGGCGGTCGTCGGGCGCGACCGCGTCTTCGGGGCCCAGTTCCATCCCGAGAAGTCGAGCGCCGCCGGCCTGCGGATGCTGGCCAACTTCACGGCCCTGTGCGCACCCGTCGCCGAGGCCGCCGAGGCCCCTAGGCGATGACGATCACCCTTTACCCGGCGATCGATATCCGCGGCGGCAGCGCGGTGCGCCTGACCCAAGGCGACTACGACCGCGAGACCGCCTACGACGCCGATCCACTGGACGCCGCCCGGCGCTGGGCCGAGGGCGGCGCCGAGATCCTGCACGTCGTCGACCTCGACGGCGCCCGCGCCGGGTCCCCGCAGAACCTCGGTGCGATCGAGCGGATCGTTGCCGGCGTCGGCGTCCCGGTGCAGGTCGGTGGCGGCATTCGCGACGAGGGAGCCGTCGAGGCGGTGCTCGAGACAGGCGCCGCCCGGGTCGTGCTCGGCACGCGCGCGCAGCGCGAGCCCGCTTTCGTCGGCCGCATCGTCGAGCGTCACGGCAGCGAGCGGATCGTCGCCTCCGTAGACGGGCGCGGCGGCAAGGTCGCCATCGAGGGCTGGAAGCAGGAGACGGAGACGCCGGTCACCGATCTGATCCGGGTCCTCGCCGAGCTCGGCGCCAGGCGCTTCGTCTATACGCCCGTCGAGGTCGACGGGACCCTCTCGGGTCCGGGGCTCGAGGGGCTCGAGCCGATCTCGGCCGCCTGCCGCGAATCGAGCTCGGAGCTGGTCTACTCGGGCGGGGTGGGAGTCCTCGAGGACCTGGCGCGGCTCGCGGCGATCGCCGACAGTGCGATTGGCGGTGTGATCGTCGGCCGCGCGCTTTACGAGGGCCGCTTCGGCGTCGCCGATGCGATCGCGACACTCTCCGGCGTCAGCGGTACCAAACCGACAAGAGCACCGACAGGAGGGACAGGATGAGCGTTCTCGGACTGGCGGCGAAGACCGGCATGAAGTGGACGGTCTGGGCCCGGGTCCTGATCCTGGCCGAGATCGCGCTGGCGATCAAGCGCCGGCTCGACCTGCTCGACGCCGACGAGAAGCGGGATCTGCAGGACCTGGTCAAGAAGTCGAAGGGCAAGCCCTCGAACCTGACCAAGCGGGAGCGCCAGCGGATGGGCGCGATCGTCGCCAAGATCGAGCCGACAGCGCTCGGCAAGGAGGTCGCCGAGGCTGCGGTCCCCTGGCGCAAGTCGCCGCGGTGATCCTCAAGCGCGTCATTCCGTGCCTCGACGTCGATGCCGGCCGCGTCGTCAAAGGCACCAACTTCATCGAGATCCGCGACGCCGGCGACCCGGTCGAGCTGGCGGCGCGCTATGACGCCGAGGGCGCCGACGAGCTCGTCTTTCTCGACATCACCGCCACGCACGAGAAGCGCGACACGATCACCGAGCTCGCGCGGCGGACCGCGAACGACGTCTTCATCCCGTTCACGATCGGCGGCGGCATCGCCTCGGTCGAGGACGCGCAGGCGGTGCTCGACGCCGGCGCCGACAAGGTCGCGATCAACTCCTCGGCTCTCGCCCGCCCAGAGCTGATCACCGAGCTCGCCGAACACTTCGGCAGCCAGTGCGTAGTAGTAGCCATCGACGCAAAGTGGGATACAGCTGACTGGGACGTCTATGTCGCCGGCGGTCGCAGGAAGGTCGAGGGGCGGGAGGCCGTCGCCTGGGCACGGGAGGCCGCCGAGCGGGGAGCGGGGGAGATCCTCTTGACGAGCATGGACCGTGACGGCACGACCTCCGGCTACGACCTGGCGCTGACCCGGGCGGTGGCCGACGCGGTCGCGATCCCGGTGATCGCGTCGGGCGGAGTCGGCGAGCTCTCACACCTGGTCGAAGGGATTCTCGAGGGACACGCCGACGCGGTCCTCTCGGCGTCGATCTTCCACTACGGGCGCTACTCGATCGCCGAGGCCAAGGCCGCACTCAGCGCCGCCGGGATCCCCGTTCGCGAGATCGTCTGAGCGCTACTTGCCGCCCGAGCCCTGGCCAGACGGCTTCTTCCCGTTCTTGCCCTGTTTCGAGCCGCCGGACGTCTTCTTCTTGTTCTTCGTCGAGCTGTCGGAGGGCTGCCCGGCGCCCTGATCGGCGCCGGCGTCGGCCGCGGGCTCCTCGGGGGTCGTCGTCTCGCCGCCGTCGGAGGCCGGCTGCTGTTGGCCCTGAGCCCGCTTGCGCGCCTTCTGCAGCGCCTTGCGGCGCTCCGACGGCGGCACGATGCCGGTCTCCCCGGGCTTCTCCTTGAACTCGTCGATCTTGACCGGCTTGTAGGCGATCACGGTCGAGCCGCCGGTCACGTAGAGACGGACTCCGTCGGAGACCGCCGGACCGTACTCGCCGTCGTCAACCTTGAAGACGCGACGGCCGGTGCCGAGATCGAAACCGACGGTCGAGTTGCCGCTGAACGTCGAGACGTAGACGACGTCGCCGACCACGGTGGCCGGCCCGCTGACCTGCCCGCCCGGCGCCGCTTTCCAGATCTCCTTGCCGGAGTCGGCCTCGAGTGCATAGACGTTCTTGTCGTGAGAGCCGAAGTAGACCGAGGGCTTGATTCGCTTGCCGTCGGCGGCCGCGACCCCCGAGTAGACGTAGTCCCCGGCCGAGAAGGTCCAGGCGATATCACCGGTCTGACGGTCGAAGCTGTAGACGCGGCCGTCGACGTTGCCGGCGTAGACGCGGCCGAAAGCCACTGCCGGCGTCGAGTAGAAGCGGCCGGAGCCGCCGAGCCCAGTACCAAGATCTCCGGTCTGCCAGCGGATCGCCCCGTCCTCGGCCCGGATCGCGTACATCTGGCCCGAATAGTCGCCGACGTAGAGGGTGCCGTCCGCGTAGGCCGGCGCCGCCTTGACCGAGCCGCCGAGGCTGATCTGCCACTTGGGCTTGCCGGTGCGGGCGTCGAGCGCGAAGAACTCGCCCGACTCCGAGCCGAAGTACATCGTGTCGCCGATCACCAGCGGCGAGGACTCCGCCCGCGATGGCAGCGGCCGCTTCCAGATCACCTTACCGTCGCTGGCGCGGACGGAGAGCGCCTGGCCCGGCTCGAGCGTGACGGCAAGCAGCCGGCCGCGCCAGAAGACGGGAGAGGAAGCGTTGAGCGAGCCGAGCTGCTTCTTCCAGACCACCTTGCCGCTGTCCTTGTTGAGGGTGACGAAGACGGCGTCGTTGTCGATCATGTACATGCGTTTGCCGGCGATGATCGGAGCGAACTCGATCAGCTGGTCCTGGTCGTACTTCCAGAGCTTCCGATACGGCGGCCGCACCTTCGGTGTGTTGAGGAACTTGGTCCGCGCGAGGTCGTAACCGAAGCGAGGCCAGTCGACGGAGCGGTCCTTGCTCTCGGGTTCGGGTTCGGGCTTCTTGCCGAGTGAACCGGTCTTGAAGGCGGCGTCAGGGTTGGAGATGTCGCCCGGCCGCTTGACCAGGGCGTAGCCTGCGAACGCCACGGTCAGGCAGAGCCCGGCCACGGCGATGCCGAGCAGCAACTTCTCGGCGCCGCTCGTCCCGCTCCATATCCGCTTCACGACCTTCATCTCGGGGAACGCTCATGCTACGGAGATAAGCCGATGCCCCTGACCGTCTCAGCCGAACAGCTCACAGAAGCGCGCGAGCGCAACGTCCCGCGATCGCTGGTTGCAGCGCTCGAGGCAGCCGACCTGCAGGCCTACCTGGTCGGCGGCGCCGTTCGCGACGCGCTGCTCGCTCACGAGCCCGCCGAGCCGGACATCGACATCGCCGTCGAGGGGGACATCGGTCCGCTGCTCGACCGGCTCGGGGTCGAGCATCGCAGCCACGAGCGCTTCGGTACCGCGAAGGTGCTGCTCGAGGGCCGCGCCGTCGACCTCGCGCGAACGCGGCGCGAGAGCTACGCGACCCCCGGCGCGCTGCCCGAGGTCGAGCCTGCGCCGATCCGGACCGACCTCGCCCGCCGCGACTTCACGATCAACGCGATGGCAATTCCGCTGCGCGGCGAAGCGATCCTGATCGACCCCTACGACGGCCTCGCCGATCTCGAGGCGCGGACCCTGCGCGCGATCCACCCTGAGTCGTTCGTCGACGACCCGACCCGCACCCTGCGCGGGGCCCGCTATGCGGCCCGGCTCGGCCTGACGCCCGAACCTGAGACGCTGACGCAGCTCACTGCCGCCGACCTCGGCTCGGTCAGCGCCGACCGGGTCAGCGCCGACCTGATCCGGATCGGCGCCGAGCCCGAGGCCGTGGGTGCGCTCGCCCTGCTCGACGAATGGGGCGTGCTGGCGCTCGGGCCTGACCGGCTCGCCCTGCTCGCCGAGGCCGCCGAGTACCTGCAGACCGAGCCCTGGAGCCGGCTCGTCGGCCGCGCGGAGCTGCTGATGACGATCGCGACCGCCGACGGCGCCCTGCTGCGCTCGGCCGCGGCGCTGGCCGAGCACTCCGCGGATGAGCCGGCCTCCCAGCTCTACGAGCTCGCCTCCCACTACTCCGATGTCGAGCTCGCGATCGCCCGCGCGATGGGCGCCGACTGGCTCGACCGGCACGTGAGCGAGTGGCGGCGGGTCGAGCTCACGATCGACGGCCAGTCGCTGATCGCGGCCGGGGTCGATCAGGGCCCGGACGTCGGCCGTGGGCTGCGGGCCGCGCTCCACGCGCGGCTCGAGGGCCGGATCGCGGCCTCGGCGGATCAGGAGCTGGCGGTCGCGCTGGCGGCCTTGGAGGCCTCTTGATGCAGTGGCGCGAGAGAGATGGGGTGCGCTGGCTGTCGGCGCAGTTGCCGGGCGCCGAGGTGGCGTTCTCAACCCGGATCGGTGGGGTCAGCGAGCCGCCCTTCGACACGCTCAACCTCGGTCTACTGACACAGGATGAGGGGCAGGCCGTGCTCGAGAACCGGGGCCGGCTCTCGAAGGCGCTGGGCTTCGACCCCGGGCAGGTCGCGATCGCCCTTCAGGTGCACGGTGGCGAGATCGTCACTCACGAGGGCCCTCAGGTTCCGTCTCCGTTCGCCCGTTACGGGGTTGCGATGGGGGAGGGTGACGCTCACTGGACCCGCGCCGGCGATCTGGCGCTGCTGGTGTTCGTCGCCGACTGCTTGCCGATCGCGGTCGCCAACAGCGATGCGATCGCGATGCTCCACGGCGGCTGGCGCCCGCTCGCGGCGGGGATCGTCGCAACCGGCGCGGAGGCCGTCGGGGCGGCCTCGACGCCGACCTACGCCGCGATCGGACCCGGAATCGGGCCCTGCTGCTTCGAGGTCGGCGATGAGGTGCTGGCGGAGTTCGCCTACCTCGGCGATGACGTCGCCGAAGGCCGCAATCTGGACCTACCGGAGGTCGCCCAGCGCCAGCTCGAGCAGGCGGAGATCGAGGTCCTCGAGCGATCGGATCTCTGTACCCGCTGCAACCCGGACCTGCTCTTCTCGCATCGCGGCCAGGGCGGGCTCACGGGTCGTCAGGCCGGCCTCGTCTGGAGGAGGGCCTGATGGCGGGCCTGATCAGCGGCATCGAGCCGGCCAAGGTGGCCGCGAACCTGGAGCGGATCCGCGCGGTTGCCGGCCCCGAGGTCGAGATCCTCGCGGCCAGCAAGTACGTGCCGCTCGACGAGATGAACGCGCTCGCCGAGGGCGGCGTCACCCTGGTCGGCGAGAACCGCCAGCAGGACCTCGAGGCCAAGCAGGAGCGCTGGGGCGAGAGCTTCACCTGGGACTTCATCGGCAACCTCCAGAGCCGCAAGGTGCCGCGCCTGTTGGGAAGGGTTCGGCTGATCCACTCGGTCTCGACCGACTCGGTGCTCGAACGCCTCGGCCGCGACCCCGATTCGGGAACGGGCATCCTGATCCAGGTCAACGTCGCCGGCGAGGAGGGCAAGGGAGGGGTAGACCCGGCCGAGCTCGGCGCCTTCATCGACCGTTGCCCGGTGCCCGTCTCGGGCCTGAGCACGATGCCGCCGTTCACCGAGGACCCGGAGGCGTCGCGGCCGCACTTCGCGAGGCTGGCCGCGCTCGGGGCCGAGCACCGGCTCGAGCGGCTCTCGATGGGAACGACCCAGGACTGGCACGTCGCCGTCGAGGAGGGCGCGACGATCATCCGTGTCGGCACGGCGCTGTTCGTCTGACCGCGAAGCCGGTCGCAGAGCCGGTGGGGCGCCGAAACCGGGCGCAACCGCCCCGTGGGCGCATAGAATCGTCAAGAGGAGAACCCCGAACCAGGGCGAAAGAGGCGCGAAGTATGGCCGTTAGGGACACATGGCATCGGGCGCTCGTTTACTTCGGGCTCGCCGACGACCCGGAATACCGTTACGACGACGAGGGCGACTACTACGAGCCCGACACGATCAGCGAGGACGCGCCGCCGCCGCGCCGGCAGCGGGCAGCCGCCTCCAACGTTCGGCGCCTCCGGCGTGAGGAGCCGAATGAGATCGACGACATCTTCGGCGACGACGACGCGCCGGCCTCGCGGCGGCAGTTGCGACCCGTCTCGAACGGGAACGACAACGTCCAGGTCCACTTCGTCACGCCCCGCAACTTCAACGACGCGCAGGAGATCGCCGACAAGTTCAAGCGCAGCGTCCCGGTGATCCTCAACCTCCAGTCCGCCTCCTCGGACCTCTCCAAGCGCCTGATCGACTTCGGCTCGGGCCTCACCTACGCGCTCGACGGCGGCATGCAGCGGATCGCCGACAAGACCTTTCTCCTGACCCCGGCCAACGTCGAGGTATCGGCCGAGGAAAAGGCTCGACTCGTAGAAAAGGGCTTCTTCAACCAAAGCTAGGAAGCTCAGGAGCCCGGGACCGCGACGCGAGTCCCTAGGCTGCTGAACCATGAAGATCGGATTCGCCGGATCGGGAAACATGGCTGCCGCGATGGCTCGCGGCTGGGCCGCGTCCGACGGGCGGGACGAGATGCTGTTCACGGACTCGGGCTCCGGCCGCGCGGCCGCCCTGGCCGAGGAGACCGGAGGACGGGCACTCGCGGGTCTCGCGGACCTGGTGCCGGAGAGCGACCTGATCGTGCTCGCCGTCAAACCGAAGGCGCTGGCGGTGGCCGGCGAGGCGCTGGCCGGGTTCTCGGGCCGGGTCGTCTCCGTCCTCGGCGCGACGCCGCTCGATGCGCTGCACCAGGCCCTGCCCGAGGCCGACGTGATCCGGGTCATGCCGAACGTCGGCGTCGAGGTCGGTCGCGGCGTGATCTGCCACGCGCCGCCCCCCGATACGGAGGGCGCCCGCGCGGCGCTCGCGCTGCTGGCCCGGATCGCCACCCTGGTCGAGCTCCCCGAGCAGCAGCTGGACGCGGCCACCGCCGTGATGGGCTGCTCGATCGCCTGGGTCGCGCTGGCCTGTGAGGCGATCGCTGCAGCAGGTGTCGAGGCGGGGCTCGACGCTGCGCTCTCGCAGGAGCTGATCGCGCGCAGCGCGGCGGTCACCGGTGAGCTGCTGCTCCATCACGACGCGGGCGAGCTGCAGCGAGCGGTGGCCTCTCCAGGCGGCAGCACCGAAGCGGGCCTCGACGCGCTCGCCGAGCGCGATACGGCGGCCGCCTACGAGTACGCGGTCCGGGCGTCGCTCGAGCGAATGGCGGGCAAGCGGTGATCGGGGCGCTGATCGGGGCGCTGACGGCCGCGATCGACCGCAACGACGTAGCCCAGTACGTCGATTCCCTGTTCACCGTCTACCTGATCCTGATCTTCATCCGGATCGTGATCTCGTGGGTCGTGATGTTCCGCGGCTCGCTGCCCTACAACCGACCGCTGCGCGCGGTCACCGACTTCATCGAGCAGGTCGTCGACCCGTACCTGAACTTGTTCCGCCGGCTGGTCCCCCCGATCGGCGGCGGCCGCATGGCCCTGGACCTGAGCCCGATCATCGGAATCTTCGTCCTGATCCTCGCGCAGGGGATCATCGTCGGGCTGATCAACGAGTGACGTGAGCGGTTCCTCCGCATTGCGCCGGGCGGCGCTCGTCGCGGCGCTCGCGCTGGCCCTCGACCAGCTGACGAAGGCGGTCGTCCGCAGCTCGATCGAGCCGGGGGAGAGCGTCTCGGTGCTCCCCGGCGTCGACTTCGTCCGGGTCGCCAACGACGGCATCGCCTTCGGCATGCTCGACAGCGTCTCCTCCGGCGTGCTCGTCGCGATCGCGCTCCTGTTCACGCTTGTGCTCGGCTGGTTCTGCTTCGCGATGGCCGACAGGCGCGGACTCTGGCTGCCGCTCGGCCTGCTCGCCGGCGGCGCGATCGGCAACCTCGTCGACCGCGTTCGCGAGGGCTACGTGACCGACTTCATCGATCTGCCCGCCTGGCCTGCCTTCAACGTCGCCGACATCGAGATCACGTTCGGGGTCCTGTTGCTCGCCTGGATGCTGTTCACCGAGCCCGCGGAGGAGCCGCAGGCTCGCGATGACCCCGAGCCGCGCGACCCCGAGCAGGCGACGCCGGCGCCGTGAGCGAGCCCGGAGGACCGCTGACACCGCGGATCGTGCTCGAGGACGAGTGGCTGGCGGTCGTCGACAAGCCCGCCGGGCTGATCGTCCACGCTGCGCCAGGCCACCACGGGACGACCCTCGTCGACGAGCTCGGCCAGCTGCTCGGGGGCGGCGACGATCCCGATCGTCCCGGCATCGTCCATCGGCTCGACCGCGACACCTCCGGGTTGCTCGTCGTCGCCCGCGACGAGCGGGCTCACGCGGCGCTCTCGAAGGCGATCGAGCGGCGCGAGGTCAAGCGCGTCTACCGGGCCCTCGTCGAGGGTTGTCCCTCCTCGCGGACGGGGACGATCGACGCACCGCTCGGCCGCGACCATCGCTCGCCGGAGAAGGTCGTGGTCGGCGGCAGGCGCGCGCGCCCCGCCGTCACCCATTTCGAGGTGCTCGAGCGGGTCGGGCGCGACGCCCTGCTCGAGGTCCGCCTCGAGACCGGCCGCACCCATCAGATCCGCGCCCACCTGAAGGCGATCGGACACCCGGTCTGCGGCGATCCCGGCTACGGGCACAAGGGCATGCACGGGCTCGAGCGGCAGTTCCTGCACGCCGCCGAGCTCGGCTTCGACCATCCCTTCACAGGTGAGCGCGTCGAGGCTGCGAGTCCGCTGCCGGCCGACCTGGCAGCCGCGCTCGATCGCGCCCGCAGCGGCGCCTGACGCCGGACCGCGGATAGGCCCTAAACTGCGCCGTCAACCTCCGGACCACGCGACGGAGTGGGCCCCAGCCCGGCGCTGCCTCGAGCCACAGTACGGCCGAGGTTGCAAGCGACCGGGCTCCCACCGAGCCGCCCAGGACCGGCAAATCAAAACGAATGCAAGGGAATTGAATGGCTGACGTAGGCATCAAGGAGCTGCTCGAAGCGGGAGTCCACTTCGGGCATCAGACGCGGCGCTGGGACCCGGCGATGCGGCGCTACATCCACGGCGAGCGGGACGGGATCCACGTGATCGACCTGCTGCAGACCGAGAAGCTGCTGGCGAAGGCGCAGGCCTTCAGCTCCGAGCTCGCCGGGCGCGGAGGCAAGATCCTCTTCGTCGGCACCAAGAAGCAGGCACGCGACTCGGTCGAGGAATGGGCCGAAAAGGCAGGCATGCCGTACGTGAGCCGTCGCTGGCTCGGCGGTCTGCTGACCAACTTCAACACGATCAGCAAGCGGATCAACCGCCTGCACGAGCTCAAGGGCCTCGAGGAGGACGGCCAGCTGGCCCTGCTCCCGACCAAGGAGCGCATGGCCCGCGAGGCCGAGCTCGCCAAGCTCGAGTTCAACCTCGGCGGCGTCCGCGACATGCAGCGCCCGCCGGACGCGATCGTGATCATCGACCTCAACAACGAGGAGATCGCCGTCGCCGAGGCGACCCGCCTCAACATCCCGATCATCGCTCTGGTCGACTCGAACTGCGATCCGCGGCCCGTCGACTACGTGATCCCGGGCAACGACGATGCAATCCGCTCCTGCGATCTGATCATCCGCACGCTGGGCGAGTCGATCCTCGAGTCCGCCTCCGCCTGGCAGGCGGCCGAGAACGCCCGCCGCGAGCGCGAGGCCGAGGAGCGCCGCGTCCGCGAGGAGGCCGAGCGCAAGCGCCGCGAGGAGGAGGCCGCCCGTAAGGCCGCCGAGGAGGCGAAGGCGAAGGCTGAGGCCGAGGCCGCGCAGGCCGCCGCAGCCGCGGCTCCCGGCAAGGCCCAGCCACAGCAGGGCGGACAGGCCCCGCAGGCGCAGCGGCCCGGTCAGGCGGCGAAGGGCAAGCCCGCTCCAGTCGAGCAGCAGACCCGTCCGCAGCCGCAGGGCGGCCCCGACAAGGGCAAGCCTGTGCCGGTCGCGCAGCAGAGCGCGCCCGCGGCGGCCACGCCGGCCCCCGCCCCGGCAGCCACCGAGGCGCCCGCCGAGGCCCCCAAGACCACCCCCGAGGAGCAGAGCAAGTGACAGAGATCAAGGCAGCAGACGTGAAGGCGCTCCGTGAGCGCACCGGCGCGGCGATGATGGACTGCAAGGGCGCCCTGGCCGAGGCCGAGGGCGACATGGACAAGGCGATCGAGATCCTTCGCGTCAAGGGCCAGGCGTCGGCCGCCAAGCGCGCCGGCCGCTCGACCAGCGAGGGCACCGTCGCCTCCTACATCCACGCCAACGGCAAGCTCGGAGTGCTGGTCGAGATCCAGTGCGAGACCGACTTCGTCGCCCGCAACGACGACTTCCAGGAGTTCGCCAAGGACATCGCGCTGCACATCGCCGCCGCTGCCCCCCAGTACGTCTCCGCCGACGACATCCCCAAGGACGCCGTCGCCGCCGAGCGCACTGTCTTCGAGCAGAAGGCGGCCGAGGAGGGCAAGCCCGAGAACGTGCGGGAGAAGATCGTCGAGGGTCAGCTCGCGAAGTGGCGCAAGGAGATCGCACTGCTCGACCAGGTCCACGTCAACGCCGAGAAGCACGATGGCAAGACGATCGAGGAGCTGCGCGCCGCTGCGGCCTCCGGGACCGGCGAGAACATCGTCATCGCCCGCTTCGCCCGCTTTGCGGTGGGCGAGGGTGAGTGAGGCCTCCGTCGCGTCCCGACCGGGGCCGCCTGCAATGAGCGAGGAGCGAGCCTTCGACCGGATCCTGCTGAAGCTCTCGGGCGAAGCCCTGATGGGCTCGCTCGAGTACGGGACCGATCCCGAGCGGGTCAGTCGCATCGCGAAGCAGATCGCCTCGATACAGTCGACCGGGCTCGAGGTCGCGATCGTCGTCGGCGCCGGCAACATCTACCGCGGCCTGCAGGGCGCGGCCGCGGGTATGGACCGCGCCACGGCCGACTACATGGGGATGCTCGCCACGGTGCTCAACGCGCTGACGCTTCAGGACGCCCTCGAGCGTGAGGGCTCGCACACCCGGGTGATGTCGGCAATGGACGTGACCGAGGTCGCCGAGCCCTACATCCGGCGTCGCGCGATCCGCCACCTCGAGAAGGAGCGTGTCGTGATCTTCGCCGCCGGCACCGGCAACCCGTTCTTCACGACCGACACCGCCGCGGCCCTGCGGGCGCTCGAGATCCACGCCGAGGCGATCCTTATGGCCAAGCACGGGGTCGAGGGTGTCTACGCCGCCGATCCGGCGACGGTCCCCGACGCTGAGTTTCTGCCGCAGATCACTCACATGGAGGCGATCGAGCGCGGTCTCAAGGTGATGGACTCGACGGCACTGTCGCTCTGCATGGACAACGACCTGCCGATCTACGTCTTCAACATGGCGGACGAATCCAACATAGATAGGATCGTCCGCGGAGAAAAAGTGGGGACGCTGGTGGCTTCGAGGGAGAAGAGCTAGATGGCCGAAGAGATGATCGATGAGCTCCTCGCGGATGGCCGCGAGCGGATGTCCAAGTCCGTCGAGGCGATCAAGGGGGAGATGTCGACCGTGCGCACGGGCCGTGCCTCGCCGCACCTGCTCGACCGGATCGTCGTCGACTACTACGGCGCCGAGACTCCGCTCAACCAGCTCGCCAACGTCGCCACCACCGACGCCCGTCTGCTGACCGTGACGCCGTACGACAAATCGGCCGTCAGCGCGATCGAGAAGGCGATCACCGAGGCGGACATCGGGATCACGCCGAGCAATGACGGCAACGTGATCCGGCTCAAGGTCCCGGAGCTGACCGAAGAGCGGCGCAAGGAGATGGTCCGGATCCTCCACAACGTCGCCGAGGAGGGCCGCGTCGCGGTCCGCAACATCCGGCGCGACGTGATGAGCGACCTGCGCTCGCTCAAGGAGGACGGCGACGTCGGCGAGGACGATGAGCGCCGCGCCGAGGAGTCCCTTCAGAAGGTCACCGACAAGGCGATCGGGGAGATCGACTCCCTCATGAAGGGCAAGGAAGAAGAGATCCTCACGGTTTGAGCGCCGAGCCGCCCGCCGCGTCCCGCGTGGCGATCATCATGGACGGCAACGCTCGCTGGGCGACCGAGCGCGGCCTGCCGATCCTCGAGGGCCATCGCGAGGGCGCCCGAGCCCTGAAGCAGACCGTCAAGGACGCGGTCAAGCTCGGGCTCTCCGAGCTCACCGTCTACGCGTTCTCGACCGAGAACTGGTCGCGGCCCCGGGACGAGGTCGAGGGACTGATGGCGATGTTCGCCGAGCTGATCGAGTCGGAGACGCCGGAGCTCGACGAGCAGGGGGTGCGGATGCGCTTCATCGGCCGCCGCGACGAGGTCTCCGAGGATCTCCGCAACCGCATGAACGAGGCCGAGACGAAGACCGCAGACAACAGCCGCCTGACCCTGTTCGTCGCCTTCAACTACGGCGGCCGGGCCGAGATCCTCGACGCGGCCGAGCGCTACGGGGGTGGCGGCGAGGAAGCCTTCGCGGCGCTGCTCTACGCGCCAGAGATGTCCGATCCGGACCTCGTGATCAGGACCAGCGGCGAGGAGCGGCTCTCGAACTTCCTGCTCTGGCAGAGCGCCTACTCGGAGCTCGTCTTCGCGGACGTGCTCTGGCCCGACTTCAGCATCGATCATCTGGAATCGGCGGTGCAGGAGTTCGCGTCCCGCAAGCGGCGTTTCGGGGCGCGCGGTTAGATGGCGGGGATCCCTCCCTCCGAGCCGAGATCGAGCGCCCCAGATGGACTTCCCAGAACGCCCCAGACCGACGCCGAGCGGCGAGCCCGCGCGGCCGCGGCGGCCGCGCGGCTCGACACGCTCCGATGAGGTCGAACCGCCCGGCTCTCTGACCTCGGAGGGGCCGGCGGTCGACGAGCCCGCCGAAGGGACGCCCGCCGGAGCTGGGCCGCCTCGCTCCGGCCGGCGCCGCGGCCCCGCCCTCCTGAGGCGTGGCGGACGCCCGCGCAGGCGCCGCAAGCAGCGCTCCGAGACGCTGATGCGAGTCGTCTGGGCAATCCCGGCGATCATCCTTGCCGTCGTCGTTGTCGCTGCCGGCGGCGAGGCGTTCGCGGCGGCGATGGTCCTCTTCGCCTGCGTGGCGATGTCCGAGTTCTTCCGGATGGTCGAGCGGGCGCGACCGTTCGAGATCGTCGCCTTCCTCTCAGCTGCCGGGATGATCGCCGCCGCCCACTTCGGCGACGCCTCCGACATGGTCCTGGCCGGGGTCGCCTTCTTCCCGGTGATGCTGGCGCTGGCGGCGCGCAGGCAGACGCTCCGCAACGTCACCTTCTCGATGGCGGTCACCGTCTTCGCTGTCGTCTGGATCGCGGTCCCTTTCGCTCACGCCGTTCTGCTCAGGGACCTGCCGGACCATGGTGCGGCGTTGCTCGTCGACGTGCTCGTCGCGACCTTCTTCACCGACACCTTCGCCTACATCGGCGGCCGCATGCTCGGCAGCCGGCCGCTGGCGCCGATCATCTCCCCGAACAAGACGGTCGAGGGGCTAGCCGTCGGCATCCTCGGCGGCATCCTCGGCTTCTGGCTCGCGGGCCTCTATCAGGACTGGCTCTCAGGCACCGACGCTTTGCTGATGGGCGCCTGCATCGCGGTCCTGGCGCCGCTCGGCGACCTCTTCGAGTCGGCGATCAAGCGCGACCTCGACGTCAAGGACTCGGGCCGGATTCTCGGCCCGCATGGAGGCCTCCTCGACCGCCTCGACGGCGTCCTGTTCACGGTCGTCGCCGGCTACTACCTGAGCCTCGCGGTCGTCTACTGAGCGCCGCCGCATAGACTCGTCGCGGATGGCGGTAACCACACAAGAGGCGCGCGAGGAGATCCTCACCGAGCTCGGCGAGGCGATCGACCGGCTGGCGCTGGCCGCGCAGCGCTTCGGCGACGCCTACGAGCAGATGTCCGCCCACGCGGGCGAGAAGCTCGAGACCGACCTCTACATGCCGGCGCAGAAGGCCTTCGGCCGCTGCAAGCGCACCTACACGCACTTCGCCGAGATGTACGCGCTGCAGCCGCGGTCGTTTGAGGCGCCGGCCCCGGGCGCCCCCTCGCACGGGGCGAAGGGGCTGATCGAGCAGGGTGTGACCGCGGCCGCCGAGGGCGACTATCTGATCGCCGAGCTGCAGGACTCGGGCAAGCCGGTCGAGTTCGGCGACGCAGACCTGCGCGCCGGCTTGGCCGAGGTCCGTGCCGGCCTCGGGCCGCTGACGCGCTCCGCCCAGGAGTTCGTCCGCACGCTCGGCCGCTAGCGGCCACGGACAAGGCCCGGAGGCCGGCACCGGCGGCTACCTACACTTCTGCGGTCATGAAGAAGGTTCTGCTTCTCGGGTCGACGGGTTCGATCGGCGTACAGGCGCTCGAGGTGATCGGGCGCAGCGACGCCCTGCGTGCCGTAGGGCTCAGCGCCCGCGGCAGCGCCGACGTGGTCGTCGAGCAGGCCCGCGAGCACGGCGTCCCTGTGATCGCGCTCGCCGAGCCCGACGCCGCCGAACGGGCTCGCTCGGCCTGGAAGGGCGAGGTGCTGGGCGGCGAGGCCGGCATCCGCGAGCTGATCGAGCGCACGGAGCCCGACCTCGTGCTCAACGCGATCGTCGGCTCGGCCGGCCTCGGCCCGACGATCGCCACGCTCAGCGCCGGCATCGACCTCGCGCTTGCGAACAAAGAGAGCCTCGTCGTCGGCGGTGAGCTCGTCACCGCGCTCGCCGAGGCCGCCGACGCGCGGATCATTCCAGTCGACTCCGAGCACTCGGCCCTGCACCAGTTGATCGCCGCGGAGCCGCCCGGGACGGTCGAGCGGCTCGAGCTGACCGCGTCCGGCGGGCCCTTCCGGGGCCGCAGCGACCTCAGCGGCATCACCCGCGAGCAAGCCCTCGCGCACCCGACCTGGGAGATGGGCGGCAAGATCACGATCGACTCGGCGACGCTGATGAACAAGGGCCTCGAGCTGATCGAGGCCCACCACCTGTTCGACGTGCCCTACGGGCGGATCGACGTCGTCGTCCACCCGCAGTCACTGATTCACTCGCTCGTCCACCTGATCGACGGTGCCACCCTCGCGCACATGGGATACCCCGACATGGGGGTGCCGATCTCCTACGCCCTGCACTACCCCGACCGCGCCGACGTCCCGCTCGAGCGGCTCGATCTCGCCGCCGTCGGCGAGCTCACGTTCGAGCGACCCGACACCGAGACCTTCCGCTGCCTCGCCCTCGCCCGCGAGGCCGGCGAGGCGGGGGGGACCGCGCCCTGCATCCTCAACGCCGCGAACGAGGTCGCCGTCGCAGCATTCCTCGCCGGCGAGCTGCCGTTCAGCGGCATCGCCGAGGTCGTCGCCGGCGCCCTCGAGCAGATCGAAGCGATCCGGCCGAGCCACTTCGAGGACCTGTTCGACGCCGACGCCGCCGCTCGCGCAGCGGCGATGACGATCGCCGCAGGGCTTGGCGCTTCGACGAGCACCGCCGGCGGCAACGGCAACGGCGGCCAGGGAGCGGGGGCCGGCCTGTGAGCTGGGTCCTGGCGATCGCGGGTTTCGCGCTGCTCGTCGTCCTGCACGAGGCGGGGCACTTCACCGCTGCGAAGGCGGTCGGCATGCGGGTCGAGCGCTTCTTCCTCTTCTTCCCGCCGAAGGTCTTCAGCGTCAAACGGGGCGAGACCGAGTATGGGATCGGCGCGATCCCGCTCGGTGGCTTCGTGAAGATCACCGGCATGAACCCGGAGGAAGAGATTTCGCCGGAGGTCGAGGACCGCGCCTACTACCGGCAGCCGGTCTGGAAGCGGATCGTCGTGATCGCAGCGGGGCCGTTCGTGAACATCGTCCTGGCGTTGGTGATCTTCTTCGTGCTCGCGGCCGGCTTCGGCCTCGACGGCGACGCGACGAACACGGTCGGCAACGTCAGCGACGAACTGCCGGCCGGCCAGGTCCTCGAGAGCGGCGACAGCCTCGTCGCGGTCGACGGAGTCGACGTCAGCGATCTGCAGGGCGCGGCGCTGATCGACCGGGTCAGCAACCTGATCGGCAAGCACGAGTGCGCGGGCGAACCTGTCGACGGCTGCGAGGCGACCGCGCCGGTGACGCTGACGGTCGACCGCGAGGGCAGTGAGCGAACGGTTGAGGTGACTCCGGTCTATGACGTCCCGACCGAACAGGAGCAGGAGGCGGGGCTCGAGCCCGCAATGCGGATCGGCTTCGGCTACACGGCCGAGCGCGAACGTCAGAGCGTCTCCGAGGCGGCGCAGTTCTCGCTCGACCGGGCCTGGCTGATCACGACCTCGACCGCCGAGGTCTTCGCCCGGATCCTCGACGCCGAGCAACGCGAGCAGATCACCGGGATCGTCGGCGCGACCGACGTCACGCGCCAGAGCTTCGAGTTCGACACGCGCCAGGCTCTCGGCGTGCTCGGCGTGATCAGCCTCTCGCTCGGGCTCGTCAACCTGCTGCCGTTCCTGCCACTCGACGGCGGCCACATCTTCTGGAGCCTGGTCGAGAAGGTACGCGGACGCAGGCCCTCGCTGAAGACGATGGAGCGCGCCAGCTTCGTCGGCTTCGCGCTCGTCCTGATGCTGTTCGTCATCGGGCTCAACAACGACATCAGCCGGATAACCGGCGATGGCTTCAACGTCAGGTGACGGTCCTGTAGGTTTCGGCTCCACCTTCGGGAACCGAGCAGAGGAGAGGATCGGAATGGAAGTCACGACGTCGGAGCGCTACGCGAGCGGGCCTCCCGGCGCAGAAATGGTCGCGCCCAACCTCGCCCTGGCCTTTCAGGCCACGGTCGAGAAGCTGGGTGACGCCAACGCGATCATCTCCGGTGACGAAACCATCTCCTGGAACGACGTGCGCAATCAGGCCCGCGCCTACGCCGGCGGCTTCGCCAGCATCGGCGTCGGCAAGGGCGACACCGTTGCGCTGATGCTCAACAACCGGCCCGAGTTCATGCCGATCGATCTCGGCGCCGTCACCCTCGGCGCCGTTCCGTTCTCGATCTACCAGACGTCGTCGCCCGAACAGATCCAGTACGTCTGCTCCGACGCCAAGGCGAAGGTCGCGGTCGTCGAGAAGGCTTTCCTCGACGTCTTCAACAAGGCGAAGGAGGACCTGCCCGAGCTCGAGCACGTGATCACCCTCGACGGCGACGGCGGCACGATGACGATCGAGGAGCTCGCCGCCGTCGACCCCGACTTCGACGACTCGGTCGCCGAGAAGGTCGAGCCCGATGACCTTCTGACCCTGATCTACACCTCCGGGACGACGGGCCCGCCCAAGGGCGTGCAGCTCACGCATCGCAACCTGATGAGCCTCGTCTCCTCGGTCGAGGACATGATCCCGTTCCCCGAGAACAGCGAGAACCGGGTGATCTCGTGGTTGCCGGCCGCCCACATCGCCGAGCGCGGCGCTCACTACTACCTGCCGGTCGTGATGGGTGTCTCGGTCACCGTCTGCGAGGACCCGCGCAAGATAATCGAAGTGCTGCCGCAGGTCCGGCCGACCTGGTTCTTCGCCGTGCCAAGGATCTGGGAGAAGCTCAAGGCGGGACTCGAGACGATGCTCTCGAACCTCCCCGACGAGCAGCGCGAACCCGCCCTCAAGGGCCTCGAGGCCGCGCTCGCCAAGGTCCGGCTGGAGCAGAAGGGCGAGCCGGTCCCCGAGGAGATCGCCGCCGGCGCCAGGGCTGCCGACGAGAGCATGTTCGTCAACCTCCGCGCCAGCCTCGGCCTCGATCAGGTCGTCGCCGTCAACGTCGGCGCCGCGCCGACTCCGCTCGAGGTGCTGGAGTTCTTCCACGCGATCGGGATCCCGATCGGTGAGCTCTGGGGGATGTCCGAGACCTGCGGCGTTGCAACCCTGAACCCGCCCGAGAAGGTCAAGCTCGGCACCGTCGGCCCGCCGACGCCGGGAATCGAGATCAAGCTCGCCGAAGACGGTGAGGTGCTCGTCCGCGGCGCCTCGATCATGGCCGGCTACCGGAACATGCCGGAGAAGACCGCCGAGACGATCGACTCCGAGGGCTGGCTCGCGACCGGCGACATCGGCGAGCTCGACTCCGAGGGCTACCTGAAGATCGTCGACCGCAAGAAGGAGCTGATCATCAACGCCGCCGGCAAGAACATGTCGCCGGCGGGGATCGAGGCGCACCTGAAGAGCTCGAGCCCGCTGATCGGGCAGGCGATCGCGATCGGCGATCAGCGTTCCTACAACGTCGCGCTGCTGACCCTCGACCCCGAGTTCGCGCCCGTCTGGGCGGAGAAGAACGGGATCGAGGACCGCTCGCTCGAGGCGCTCGCCGAGAACGAGAAGGTCGTCGCCGCGGTCGAGGAGGCCGTCGATGCCGCCAACGCGAAGATGAGCCGCGTCGAGCAGATCAAGAAGTTCAAGATCCTGCCGACCGACTGGGAGCCGGGTGGCGACGAGCTGACGCCGACGATGAAGCTGAAGCGCAAGCCGATCAACGAGAAGTACGAGGGCGAGATCGAGGGCCTCTACGGCTGAGGCCCGGTCGATCCCGGCTCGACCTCGCGCGGGTCGTGTGAGGACGAATAGACGTCCTTGCGGACGATCAGGCCGTCGCGGATCGGGAAGACGTCGATCCCATCCCACTCGATCGGATTGCCCTCGTCGTCGCTGGCGGTGGCGGTCCACTCGCTGACGACGAAGTCGGCGCCGATGTAGCGACGCCGGCCGCGGAAGCGGAGATCGGGCTGCCCGGCGAAGGTCGACTCGAGCAGGGCCCGCACCTCGTGACCCTCGGCGCGGACGTTCCGGGTGTGGTTGTGGAAGACCATGCCGGGGGCATGCATCGCAACGATTGCGTCGACGTCCTGCTCGTTCCAAGCCCTGTCGTAACGGTCGATCAGTGCACCCAGGTCCACTGGACCAGGGTACGTCGAATTCGGGCTACGTCAACCGGGTCAGGCAGCTGCGTAACGCTTCGCGGCGCGCTCCCGCGCCTTCGCCGCCTCGACCTCGCGGTCCTTCGGTGGCGCGTTCGTGACGAGGTCGGCGAGCAGGTGTCGCGAGATGTGCGCGATCTCCTCGACGGCCTTCTCGAACGCCTCTTCGTTCGCCTTCGAGGGCTTGTTGAAGCCGCTGATCTTGCGCACGTACTGAAGCGCGGCGGCCTCGACCTCCTCGTCGGTCGCGGCTGGCTCGAAGTTGTAGAGAGTCCTGATGTTCCTGCACATATGGGTAGCGTACGTCACGAAATCGGGACAGGCCCGATAATGCCGCTCGTGCGCACCGACCTACGTGCAATCGGAGGCCTTGGGGGCATCGTCATCGCCTTGCTCGTCTCGCTCGTCGCAGCGACCACGGCATCGGCCCTGCCGGTCTGCCCGGATCACTCGCAGGTCAAGGTCGTCAGCGACGGCCACGGTTCGCTCGAGTCGATCGGCGTCGACAAGAAGGGGCGGATCTTCTTCACCGACTCCCCGGCCGGGCAGCTGCTGATGATCCGCAAGCCGGGCGCCGAACCGAAGGTCGTGGCCGACGGCATCGACGCACCCGGCGGCATCGTCTTCCAGAACCACTCCGGCAACGTGCTCGTCGGCTTCGGTGACTCGATCGCCCAGGCCGGCGACGGCACCCTCAACCCCGAGGCTGGGCTACTGCGCGTCAACCCGAAGACGGGGGAGACGACGGTCCACACGGAGGGCCTGCAGATGGCGAACGGTGTCGCTCGCGGCCCCGGGCGCGCGATCTACGCCTCAAACGACATCACCGGCGGCATCGACCGGGTCCGCAGTGGTTCGGTCCTGCTCAACTGGGCGCCGATCGCTTCCGCCAACGGGATGATCGCCGACAACGCCCGGGGTGCGATGTTCGTCAACCAGACGTTCGTCGCCTCCGCGATTCAGCGCGTTCCCTTCGACGATCCCAGCGCCGCCGAGACGTACTGGTCCGCGCCGCCGAGCGACGCCGCCGGCGGTCTCGACGGCCTCACCCAGGACGGTGAGGACCGGCTCTTCGCGGCAGCCAACGGCGCCGGAGAGGTCTGGCGCGTGGACGGGCCCGACGACGCCTGTGCCGTCGCCGAGCTCGACCCCTTCCCGTCCGGGCCCAGCGACCTCGCTTTCGGCCGCAGGGGCTCAGGCTTCAGCCCACACAGTTTGTTCGTAGTTACATTCGGCGGCGAGCTCCTGGAACTGCGCCGCGCCCGTTGACGGCGCCTCCCGTCGGGCCCGATCGGCTAACGCCTTATCCTGGGTAGCCAATGGCTTCCAAGCGGCAGATATTCGTCGGCGGAGTTCCGATCGGCGGCGGGGCTCCGGTCGTCGTGCAGACGATGACCAAGACCGAGACCGCCAATCTCGAGGCGACGATGGAGCAGATCGAGACGGTTGCCGAGGCCGGCGCCGACATCGTCCGCGTCGCCGTCCCTCGCGACAAGGACATCGAGGCGCTGAAGACGATCGTCAAGGAGTCACCGATCCCGGTGATCGCCGACATCCACTTCAATCACACGCTGGCGCTCAAGGCGATCGACGCGGGCGCCCACTGCATCCGCCTCAACCCGGGCAACATCGGCGGCCGTGACAAAGTCGCGGAGGTGGCGGAGCGGGCGAACGCCGCCGGCACGCCGATGCGGATCGGCGTCAACTCCGGCTCGCTCCCCAAGCACCTGCACGAGCTCGAGCGGGAGCAGCCCGTCGAGGCGCTCGTCACCGCGGCGGTCGAGTTCGTCGACCTGATGGAGTCACTCGACTTCGAGAACTTCAAGGTCTCGATCAAGTCGACCAACGTGCCGAACACGATCGCCGCCAACAGGCTGCTGTCGGAGCGGATTCCCTATCCGATCCACCTCGGAATCACCGAGGCGGGGACAAAGTGGTCCGGCTCGCTGAAGTCGGCCGTTGGTCTGGGGACGCTGCTCGCCGATGGCGTCGGCGACACGATCCGGATCTCACTCTCCACCTTCCACGCCGAGGAGGAGGTCAAGGTCGCCTGGGAGATCCTCAAGGCGCTGCAGCTGCGCGAGCGCGGCCCGGTGCTGATCGCCTGCCCGACCTGCGGCCGCCTGCAGTTCGACATGGACAGCGTCGTCGCCGAGATCGAGCAGCGGCTCGAGGCGTACCTCGACCCGATCGAGGTCGCCGTGCTCGGCTGTGCCGTGAATGGGATCGGCGAGGCGTCGCACGCCGACTTCGGCATCACCGGGGCCAAGAACGAAGGGCTGATCTTCGCCCACGGCAAGCCGCTGCGGAAGGTTCCGACCGAGAACCTCGTCGATGCTCTCTTCGAGGAGATCGACAAGTCACACGCGAAGGGCGGGCAGGTCGACTTCGATGCAAGCGAATCGGCCGAAGGCGCCGAATGGCTGGCGAAGATCGAGGAGGAGAACGCCGGCGATCTGACGCCAGAGAAGATCGCCGCGCTCGAAGCTGAGGCCGCCGCCGGCAATGAGGACATCACAGCGCCCGGCGACGACGAGTATCTGAAGCCCGTCAAGAGCCGCAAGGTCGAGCTCGACGAGGACGCCTCGCCGACCGCCGGCCGCCGCTTCACCCGCGCGTAGGCGGCGCGCAGGCCCAGAGGCGCGGCCCGCTCGCAGACCCGGCAGGGGCTGGGGAGGGGTCCAGGGCGCGTGTTGTTTCGGGTTGTGGCCGCAGGGTTCAGTCCGGACCGAGATTGCAGTGAGGGAAGGGGTGCGGCCTGTGGTTGGTCACACGGGGCGCGTGCTGCATTGCGGTTTCGGGGTGGACTCCCGGTGAGGCCGGGACGAGGGGACGATTTGCCGGAATAGTTCAGGCAAATCGTCCCCTCGCGAAAGCGCCCTGAGAAAGAGCTACGAGACCGTGACGCCCGTGCGCCCCACGTGACAAAGGACGGCCCGGCCCCGCCTCAGGACGGCCTGCACCCCCTTCCACCTCACCCTCACTGCAAATACCCGGCCTGGACCCTCGAATCCCACCCTCGGACGGCCACAACCGCCCACTTACCGCAATCCCCTCCCCGTCCAAGCCTCCCAGCCGCCTCCGGGTTATGTATTCTGCTGGCGTCTCGTGAGGGTCGCGTGATCGTTCTCTGAGCGTCCGTGCCTGTGCGACAACCCCACCCATGCGTCCCAAGCGCCCCACAGCGATCCTGCTCAGCGTGCTGGCCGCCGCCGCACTCGTGCTCGCGGCCTCTGCACTCGGCGCCGGCCGCACCCTGAGCCCGAACCCGGCCAACGACCCGGGCCTGATCGGGGAGCGGATGGATCCGAACCGCTACGACGGGGCCGACGGCTGCGTCCGCAAGGACCCGAAGGGCATCAAGGCATTGATCAAGTTCATGAAGCGGCATACGAAGAAGGGCGTGCCCTACGGGACGATCCGCTGCGACGGCGGCGTCCACGGCACCGGTCGTGCCCTCGACTGGGCGCTCGACGCGCGCAAGCGATCCCAGAAGCGGCTGGCGATGACCGTGATCAACACCTGGATGGCGAAGGACGACCGCGGCCGCAACAACGCCCTCGCGCGGCGTATGGGCGTGCAGCTGATCATCTACAACTGCCGCTGGTGGCAGGCCGGCGATCGCGGCTGGTCGCCCTACAGCGCCTGCTCCGGCAAGAACCCCGACCCCACCCAGGGTCACATCGATCACATCCACATCGAGCTGACGAAGCCGGCGGCAAAACTGAGGACGAGCTACTGGCAGAGCGACCTCGCGACCGGGGGCGGCGCCGGCGGCGGTGATGGCGGCGGCGTCAGTCCTCGATGACGGACCCGACCCGCATCAATAAGGCTCTGCCGGCGCTGGCGCTCGTCGCGCTGCTGACGCTCCTGATCGGCGGCTGTGGCGGCGGCGGGCCGCGCGAGCCGAGCGCGGAGGAGCAGTCTGCGATCGAGGCGCGCTACGACGAGTACATCAAGGCCTACTCGGAGGGCGACGCGACCGCCGTCTGCGCGACCGTCTCTCCCGCGATCGTCGAGGAGATCGGCGGTGAGAAAGCCTGCGAGGCGGCCTACGAGCCAACGCTCGGCAAGGGCGGTGAGGAGCTCGCGCAGGCGCTCGCCGAGTCCGGATATGACCGGATCGAAGTCGCCGACGACGGGTCTGTCGCCCGCATGTATTTCCCCGAGGTGACCGTGCCGCTGCGGTTCGAGCCGGTCGACGGCGACTGGTACGTCGTCCCGCCTGATTCGATCAGCGGCGCCTCGGCCTAGACATCGCACGACCGCGGCGCGGGCGCCGCGTCAATACGATGGTCGCGATGGCCGAATCCGCTGGTCTGACGATCGCCAAGGTCTCGCAGCTCGACCTGTCCGAGTTGCTGCCGCTGATGCGGGCCTACTGTGACTTCTACGGGGTCGACCCGCGCGACGACCGCCTGGTCAGCCTGAGCCGGTCGCTGATCGACGATCCCGGCGAGGGTGTGCAGCTGATCGCCCGCCAGGAAGACGGCAAGGCAGTCGGCTTCGCCACCGTCTTCTGGACCTGGCAGACGCTCGACGCGGGCCGGGTTGGCGTCATGAACGACCTCTACGTGGCCCCAGATATGCGCGGCGGCGGCGTCGGTCGCCGGCTGATCGAGGCCTGTCGCGCCGCCTGCCGCAAGCGCGGGGTCGGCAAGCTCGTCTGGGAGACCGCGCCGGACAACACCACCGCCCAGCGCCTCTACGACTCGGTCGGGGCCGACTCGAGCACCTGGCTCGCCTACGAGATCGACGCCTGGTAGCCCAGGGGACGCGGCGAGGCCGACTGGGCTTAGCCCGGATATCCTCGCCGTCCGATGACTCGCCTCTCCTCATACCTGCTGCCCACGCTCAAGGACGCGCCCGCCGACGCCGAGGCGGTCAGCCACAAGCTGATGGTCCGGGCCGGACTGATCCGGCAGGTCGGGACCGGGGTCTGGTCCTATCTTCCCGCCGGCGTGCGTGTCCTGCGCAAGATCGAGACGATCATCCGCGAGGAGATGGAGGCGATCGGCGCGCAGGAGCTGCTGCTGCCGGTGATCCAGCCGGCCGAGCTCTGGCGGCGAACGGACCGCTACGACATCGACGAGCTGTTCAAGCTCGAGGACCGCAAGGGATCAGACCTCGTGCTGGCGATGACGAACGAGGAAGCGATCACCTTCCACGTTGCCAACGAGATCCGGTCCTATCGCGAGCTGCCCCAGATTTTCTTCCAGATCCAGACGAAGGAGCGCGACGAGCCGCGCCCGCGAGCGGGCGTCTTGCGCACGCGCGAGTTCTCGATGAAGGACGCCTACTCGTTCGACTGCGACGAGACCGGCCTCGACGAGAGCTACGAGAAGCATCGCGTCGCCTACGCGCGGATCTACGATCGCTGCGGCCTGCGCTGGTACGAGGTCGCCTCCGACGTCGGCATGATGGGTGGCACCGCCGCGCACGAGTACATGGCACCCTGCGAAGCCGGGGAGGACGCCGTCGCGCTCGCTGCGGGCTATGCGGCCAACATCGAGGTCGCCAGCGCCGACCCGCAGCCGGTCGAGCTGCCGCCGGCGCTTGATGCGCCGCGCGAGGCGCCGACACCGGGCGCCGTGACCGTCACCGAGGTCTCGGAGGCGCTTGGCGTTCCCGCCGGGGCCCTGATCAAGGCGATGCCGGTCGTCGTCGACGACGACCGCGGTCTCGTCATGGTCCTGATCCGCGGTGACCACCGGCTCAACGAGGTCAAGCTCACCAACCATCTCGGCGCCGCTTTCAGGCCGGCTCAGGAGGACGAGATCGCCGCGGCGATCGGCCCGGTCGGCTTTATCGGCCCGGTCGGCGCCGACCTGCCTGTGATCAAGGACGCGGCGATCTCCGGCTCCGGCCTGGTCTGCGGCGCCAACGTCGCCGACGCGCATCTGATCGGCGTCGAGCCGGGGCGCGACTTCGACTTCGAGGAGGCCGACGTCCGCATGGTCGAGATCGGCGACACGAGCCCGGCGGGCGACCCGATCGCGATCGAGCCCGCGATCGAGGTCGGCAACATCTTCAAGCTCGGCACTCGCTACTCGAAGCCGCTCGGCGCGACCTACCTGGACCCCGACGGGGCCGAGCAGCAGATCGTGATGGGGTCATACGGAATCGGGCCCGCGCGGATCGCTGCTGCCGCGATCGAGCAAGGCGCGGACGAGAAGGGGATCGTCTGGCCGCGGGCGATCGCCCCGTGGGAGGTGCACGTGATCGGACTTTCCAAGGGCGGCGACGAGGTCGCGGAGGCCGCCTCGCGGCTATATGGGGAGCTTCGCGAGGCGGGCATCGACGCCCTGCTCGACGACCGCGCCAACGCCGGCACCGGCGAGAAGCTGACCGACGCCGAGCTGATCGGCTGCCCGCTGCGCCTCGTGATCGGTCGCCGCGGGCTCGAGGAGGGAATCGCCGAGGCGCAGATCCGCGCGAACGGCAGCGACGAACGGATTCCCCTCGAGAAGGCGGCGGCGCGGGTCTCCGAGATCCTCGCGGGGCTGAGGTAGGCCCGCTTGGCCGAGCCGGAGCCTCGTAAGCGCCTGACCCGGAAGCGTCTGTTCGGGCTCGACCGCTCGGGCCCCGAGCCCGTCCAGACCCGGGCCGGGCAGCCGCTGAGGCCGTTCACGCTGCCGAACCTGATCGGCTACATCCGCCTCCTCGGGATCCCGGTCTATCTGGTTATCGCCTTCAACTCCGGCGACGGGCGCGACGCGGCCGCGGCGATCCTCTTCTTCGCGATCGCCTTCGGAGACCTCGTCGACGGCTTCGTCGCCCGGGCGACGGGCCAGTACAGCCGCATGGGGGCGCTGCTCGACCCGGTCGTCGATCGGCTCACGATCCTCGCCGGCGTCGTCGTCTGCTGGCACTTCGAGCTGCTTCCGCACTGGTCGCTGATCCTGCTTGCCGTGCGCGAGGTGGCGACGCTGATCCTCGCCCAGATCGGCCTCCGCAAGGGAGCCGACCTGGAGATCACCTGGGTCGGCCGCGTCGCCGTCTTCCTGATCATGGGCGGGATCTTCTGGTCGCAGGTGGTCGACTGGGAGATCATCCGGATCGGTTTCTCCGCCGGCGTCCTCGTCTCGATCGCCGCGACCGTTCTCTACGCGAGGGCAGCGCGCGATGCGATTGCGGCCCGCTCTGCGCCTGCCGGCGACGAGGGCCCGACCGCAGCGCCGCCCCCACCCTGAGCGTCGCCGATGCAGGCGCAGTGCCAACCTTCAACCCCTCGTTGAACCTTTTTCCCCGGTCCATATAATCGGCAGCCACCACCCGAAGCCCGTCCGGGGGGACGCGGAGGAAGCAGGACCCAGATGGATGAGACCTTTCCCGACATCGGCGCGATGACAGACGAGGAGCTGAAGGCGCTGATCGACGAGTACACGAAGGAGGAGCGCGACGTCTCCTACCGGCGCCGGATCCTGCACGGGAAGATCGACATCCTCCGAGCCGAGCTCGTCAACCGCCTCCGCGTCAGCCGCGAGTCCGGCGACGCGCTGATCAGCGGCGCCGACGTCGAGAAGCTCAGCGACATCCTCGCCGGCCGCGTCACCGGGGAGGGCCAGGCCCTCTAGGGCCGGGGCCGGGGGCTGGATATGGCGCTGCACTGCCACGAATGCGGTTTCGTCAACGCCGAGGGCGCGAACTACTGCCAGAAGTGCGGCGCCTATCTGGCGCGGCCCGAAGGCAAGGACGAGCCGACGACGCTGACCTACAAGATCGACGAGACCGGCGACTTCGAGCGCATCGACATCGAGGAGATGGTCGAGAAGGAGGGCGCCGCTCTCGTGATCCGCGCCGGCGGCGGCCGCTCGGGTGAGAGCTTCGCCGTCGACAGCGATCGGATGAGCATCGGCCGCACGCCGGACGCACCGATCTTCCTCGACGACGTCACCGTCTCCCGCAACCACGCGCTGCTCGTGCGGCGGCGCGAGGGTCTCTACATCGACGACCTCGGCTCTCTCAACGGCACCTACGTGAACCGCAAGCGAATCGAGTCGCACCTGCTCGCCGACGGCGACGAGATCCAGATCGGCAAGTTCCGCCTCAGCTACCTGGAGCGCTGAGATGGCGGCCGTCGAGCACCAGACGCCCGCGTCCCCGGCCTCGGCCGGGTCACCCGGTCCAGCCGGTCGTTCCCCGAACGGGGACTCGCGCCCGCGCAAGGCGCTGACGATCGGAGCGGTCTGCAAGATCCTGCGACAGGAGTTCGACGACATCTCGATCTCCAAGATCCGCTATCTCGAAGACCAGAAGCTGCTCTCGCCGCGTCGCACTCGCGGCGGCTATCGCCTCTACAGCCAGGCCGACGTCGAGCAACTGCGCGCGATCCTCCGCATGCAGCGGGACGAGTTCCTGCCGCTCAAGGTGATCCGCCAGGAGCTCGCCGCCGGCAAGATCGGCGGCGCCCGCTCGGCCCAGGCCCAGGGCGCCTCGCAGCGCCGCGCGCTGGCGATCGAGGAACCGGGCGAGGTGATCACCCAGGACGAGTTGATCGAGCAGACGGGCGCGACCGCCGACCTGATCCGCGAGCTCGAGGAGTTCGGGATCGTGCAGCCGCATCAGGAGCACGGCGAAACGCTCTTCAACGAGACTGACCTGGAGATCGTCCGCGCCGCCACGGAGCTCTCGCGATTCGGGGTCCACGGCCGCAACCTCCGCGTCTTCCGCTCAGCCGCCGAGCGCGAGGCGGCACTGATCGAGCAGATCCTCGGCCCGTCGCTGCGCTCCCGCAGCCAGGCCCGTCGCGAGGAGGCCGTGGAGAGCCTCGAGGGCCTGGCAGCGACGTGCACCCAGCTCAAGCACCTGCTTCTCGTCAGGGACCTGCGCAGGCTGCGCTCCTGAGGACCTTAGGGTCCGCGCCTGATCGCCGATGTCGACCGTGGTCCGATCGAGATCGCTCGCCGTCGAGCCGGAGCGGGCCTGGCGCTTGATCGCCGACCCTCACAACCTGCCGCGCTGGTGGCCGGAGACCGTCCGGGTCGAGTCGGTCGAGGGCGCCCCCGGTGCCCGTCGCAGCCGCTTCACGCAGGTCTTCGAGACGAGCAAGGGGAGGCCGGTCCGCGCTGACTACCGAATCACCGAGTCGACTGCGCGCGAGCGGCTCGTCTGGGAGCAGCAGATCGACGGGACCCCGTTCGAGAAGTTCCTGCGCGCGGCGGTGCTCGAGTTCCGGATCGCAGGCGACGGCGCGATCGGCAGCCGGATCACGCTCGAAGCGAGGCGGGCTCTACGGGGGATGTCGAGGCTCGGGGCCCCGATGATGCGCGGGGCGACGAAGCGCTCGCTCGAATCGGCTCTCGACGGGATCGAGAACGCGCTGCTCGGCGAGACCGGATCGGGACCGAGGCCGGAGGCCGGCGCCTGATGCCCGCCGGCGATCTGCGCCGCGACAGCGCCTGGTGGGGCTGGGGGAGAGCCATCGACCGGCCGACGCTGAGCGACCCGGCCAAGGTGATGGTCCGCGACGAGCTCGGCGCGACCGAGCCCGCTCCTGCGGTCGACCTTGCCGACGTCTCCCTTCCGGTCGCCGAGCAGCTGCCGGGCCGGATCGTCGCAGCCGCCGGCGGCGATCAGTGCCTCACCGCCGAGGCCGAGGATCGGATTCGCCACGCTGCCGGCAAGAGCTATCCGGACCTGTTCCGAGTCCGAACCGGTGCCCTCGAGCGGGCGCCGGACGCCGTGCTGGTGCCGGCCGATGCGAATGCCGTCGGCGCCGTCCTCGAGGCCTGCGCCCGCGAGCACGTCGCCGTCGTCCCGTTCGGCGGCGGCACCAGCGTCGTCGGGGGCGTCGAGCCGCTCAGCGGCGGCCTCGACAGGCTCGTATCGCTCGACCTGACGGCGATGCGCGAGGTCCGCATCGACGCGCGCTCGCAGACGGCGACGCTCGGGCCCGGCCTGCGCGGCCCGGAGGCCGAGGCCGCCCTGAACGCGGCCGGCTACACGCTCGGTCACTTCCCGCAGTCGTTTCCCTACGCGACGATCGGCGGCTTCGCGGCGACGCGCTCCGCCGGACAGGCATCGAGCGGCTACGGCCGCTTCGACGAGCTCGTCACGTCCGTGACGATGCAGACGCCGCGAGGGGAGATCACGACGCTGCAGACGCCGCACACAGCCGCTGGGCCGGCCCTGCGCGAGCTGATCGTCGGATCGGAGGGGACGCTCGGCGTGATCACCGACGTCACCGTCCGGATCCGGCCCCTTCCGGCCGAGCGGCGCTACGAGGGCTGGTTCGCAGAGAGCTTCGAGGCCGGGATCGAGATCGCTCGCTCGCTCGCTCAGGGTGGCGTCCTGCCGGACGTCTTCCGTCTCTCCGATCGCGACGAGACCCGCGTCTCGCTGGCGATGTCGGGGCTCGAGGGGCTCAAGAAGGGCGCGCTCGACGGCTACCTGAAGCTGCGCGGGCGCGGTCAGGGCTGCATGGTGATCGCGGGATGGGAGGGGGAACGCGAATCGGTCGCGCGGCGGCGCGAGCTCTCGGCCGCGGCCCTACGCCGCGGCGGCGCCGTCCCACTCGGCCGCTCGCCCGGCAGCGCCTGGGAGCACGGGCGCTACGAGGGCCCTTACCTGCGCGACCTGCTGATGGACGAGGGTGTCATGGTCGAGACGCTCGAAACCTCCCACACATACGCCCGGATCGGCGAGCTCTATGAGGGCGTGCGGGCGGCCCTCGCAGACGCGATGGCCGCGGAGGGACACCCCGGAATCGTCATGTGCCACGTCTCGCACGTCTATCGCGACGGCGCCTCGCTGTACTTCACGTTCCTCTCCGGCCGTCGGGTCGGCGCCGAGATCGAGCAGTGGCATACGGTCAAGTCGCGCGCTTGTGAGGCGATCGTCGCCGCCGGCGGCACGATCACTCATCACCACGCCGTCGGCACCGACCACGCTCCCTATATGGAGGCTGAAATCGGCTCGCTCGGACTCGAGGCGCTGCGAGCCGTCAAGGAACGCCTCGATCCAGCCGGAATCATGAACCCAGGAAAGCTGATCGACGTCCTCTGACGTCTCTGTGCGCTATTCGCCCGAGCCCGAGCCGCCTGAGCCAGAGCCGCCTGCGCCGTTTCCGGCCCCCGTGTCGGGGGCGCCGCCCGCGGCGAGCGGGATCTTGCCCTGAGCCAGCGTCTCGCCCGAGTAGGGAACGATCGGCGCGCCTGCGTCGACCGCTTCGTTGATGTCCTGCTGCAGGCCCTTGCGCGGGCTCTCGGAGACCCGGACCGACTGCGCGTTGCTGCCGATCGCGACGGCGACCGGGGTCGGCACCGCGTAGCGCTGCTCGACCGAGCCCTGCTCATCCGGGAGCAAGATCGAGACCGGGTAGCCGCCGTTGTCGTTCAGCATCAGCCAGATCACGTAGACGGACTCGCGGCCGAGCCGGGGATCGAGCCCGTTCAGCGTCAGATCGAGGAAGAGCTGGTCGTTGGCGAGGCCGAAGTTGGCGGTGCCGGCGACGCCGCTGCCGGCGACGGCGGTCAGGTCGACCGGGGTGATCTCTCTCTGCTCTTCGGCGGCGGCCGCTTCGGGCGAGGCGTCGGAGCCGGAATCGTCACCCGAGAAGACACCGGCAATCGCGAGGATCACGAAGATCAGGATCACGCCCGCGGCGGCAAGGCCTCCGAGCAGGGCGGTCCGCCGATTCGGACGGGAGTCCTCACCGCGAACGCTGACCCCGGGTCCGCTCGCGGCGGCTGCGACCGGCTCGCCCGGGCCCGGAGGGGCCGTCGCCGCCTTGCGCCGACGCGTCTTCGGCTCCGGGATCGCGGGCAGCGTCGCGGCCGGCGCGATCGCCAGGATCTTCGTCTCGATCGTGCTCGCGAGCTCGCGGCCCTGCGCGTCCTGCTGCAGATAACGGACGGCGTCGGCGCGACCGATCGGATCGGCCTGCCCGAGCAGGTAGTCGGTGAGGCCTACCTCGGCGTCAGGATCAGCGCCACCGAGCTCGGTCAGAGCCGAGCGCGCCTTGGCCCGAACCTCGTCCTCGCTGATCCCCAGCAGTTCCGCGAGATCCCCGTAACTCTGCCCGCGTTCGCAGACGAGTTGGAGGAGCGCGCGCTCATCCTGTTTGAGTGCCATCCACCCAGAACTCTAGGCGTTCGGCACCGTCTCCTGCGCCGGGGACTATCTTTCCCGCCCTGATGGCGAGTCGCATTGCAACGCTTGCGGCGCGGGCTCCTCGCGCCATCCTCGCGGTCAGCGCCGTGCTCGCGGTCGCCTTCGGGATCTACGCGGCCGGGACGCCGGACCGGCTCGGCCTCGGCGGCGAGGCGCCATCGGGCTCGGAGAGCGAGGAGACCTCGGCGACGCTCGAGTCCGAGCTCGGCTATGACCCCGTGGCCGCCTACGTCGTCCTGCTCGCCGGCGAGGACGAGATCACCTCGCCGGGCAGCGGTGTCGCGATCGACACGGTGACCTCGCAGATCATGTCGATCAAGGGCGTCGCCGCGGTGGGTGAAGGAGCCCCGTCCGAGGACGGCAGCTCGACGGCCCTCTCCGTCCACATGGACCCCGACGCCGACGCGAGCACGATCGCCGACGCGGGCGAGAGGCTCGACTCCTCGCTCGACGCCGGCGGGCTCGATGTCGCGATTGCCGGGCCGGCCGCCGTTGGCGCCGCCGCTCGCGACACAGTCCTCGACGCGGCGCCGGCCCTGCTGCTCCTCGCTCTGCCGCTGCTGCTCCTGCTGCTCGGCGGCTCGCTCGGTCTGCGGCCGGCATTGGTCGGCCTGCTTGGGGCGCTGTTGGCGACCGTCGCTGCCACCGCAGCGTTGGGGCTGGTCGGCCTCGCCTTCGACCTCGACGCAATCTCCGTCGCCGCCGCCGTGCCGCTGGCGGCCGTGCTCGCAATCGAGTCCGCAGCCGGGCTCCTGTACCGATACCGCGAGGAGTCGGCGACGCTCGGCCCCGGCACCGAGGCACTCGAGTACTCGCTGCAGGTCGTGCTCAGGGGGGCCGCGATCGCGATGTTCTCGGCAGCGCTGATCGGCGCCGCCCTGTTCGCTGTCCCGATCGGATGGCTGCAGTCGGTCGGCGCCGGGATTCTGGCCGCCGCGGTGTTGGCGCCGCCGCTGGCGCTGCTGCCGATGGCGGCACTTCTCGCGCTGCGGGCCGAGGCCGAGGTCGGGGAGGCCCTGCCGCTCGTCGCCGAGGGAGCGCGGCCCGACGGGGCGTCGGCCGTCTTCCGACTCTTGCTCGGCCTCGGGAGGGGGCGCAGCCGCGCGCTGATCGCGATCCTGCCCCTGATCGCGATCGCGGTGCTGGCGCTGCCGCTGCGCGACGACGCCGATGCTGTCGGGCTCAACGGCGTCGAGTTGCCCTCCGACCAGCCGGCCGCGTCAGCCTCAGCCGAGCTTGCCCGGGCCTTCGGGCCCGGTGCCGCCACGCCGGCGATCGTGCTCACCGACGGCCCCGCCGAGGCACCGACGGTGACGATCTACCGGGACGCGATCTCCCGCCTCGACAGCATCGAGTCCGTCGGGCTCGCGCTCAGCGCCGGGCTGCTCGCGACCTTCGAGGCCCAGACGGCGGGGGCCGGCGGCTCACTCGCCGCGCAGGACGCCGTCGCCGAGGTCCGCGCGCTGCCGTCACCCAGCCCCCGGAAAGTCGGTGGCGGCGACGCCCAGCTGCTCGACTCGGCCGATCGCATCGCCGGCGATCTCCCTCTGGTCGCGCTCTTCGCGCTGCTCGGGACCGCCGCCCTGTGGAGCCTCCTGTTCCGCTCGGCCTTCGGTCCGCTGCTGGCGCTGGCGGCGGCGATCGCGCCGCTGGCCGGACTCGGGACGCTGCTCGCCGTCTTCGGCGAGGGTCGGCTCACCGGCCTGCTCGACTATGCGCCGACCGGCGGGCTCCATCTCGAGACTTATGTGGTCGTCGGCGCGACGTTGCTCGCGGTCGGGCTCGCGCGCGGCGCCCAGCTCGCCACCGCCCTGCGCGAGGAGCGGGAGCTCGGCGGCGGCCCCGCGGGCTCGCTCGCCCGCTCCGGTGTCCTCACCCTGTTCCCCGCTGCCGCGGCGACTGTGGTCGGCGTCGTCCTCGCGGGCGTCTGGGCGGGCTCGGAGCTGCTCCCGGCCCAGGAGATCGGCCTCGGCCTCGCTGTCGGCCTCGTCGCCGACCTCGTCCTAACGCGACTGCTGCTGGCGCCGGCCCTGGCGAGGCTCTCGATCTAATCTGCAGGCCTATGGGAACCGACGAACAGAGCAGCGAACAGCAGGAGGGCAACGACGGGCTCGGCGAGACCCTCGGACTCACCGACTACGAGCATCTCGCCGTCGACGCGGCGTCGATGCGCCTGCCGGTCAACCCGAGGGTGCTGCAGCCGTACGGGATCGTTCATGGCGGCGCCTACGCGGCGCTGTCGGAGTCGCTCACCTCGCGGGCGACCTACGAGACCGTCGGCCCCGACAACGTCGCCTTCGGACAGGCCAACGACACCTCGTTCCTGCGGCCGGTCTTCAGCGGCTCGGTCCACGCCGAGGCCCGCGCCAAGCATCGCGGCAGCACGACCTGGGTCTGGGAGGTCGAGATGCGCGACGACGACGACAAGCTCTGCGCGGTCTCGCGCGTGACGATCGCCGTCCGGCCCTTCCGCCGCAGCTGACGCCGGCTCAGCCCCCGAACCGGTTGGTGATCGGCAGACGGCGGTCGCGGCCGAAGGACTTCGGCGTGATCCTCACCCCCGGCGGCGCCTGCCGGCGCTTGTACTCGGCCCGGTCGACCAGCGCGATCACCCGGCTCGCCGTCTCGGGATCGATCCCGGCGGCGACCATCGACTCGAGGCCGCCGTCCCGCTCGACGTATTCCGCCAGAGCCTGGTCGAGGACGTCGTAGGGAGGCAGCGAGTCCTCATCGGCCTGATCGGGCCGCAGCTCGGCCGTGGGCGACCGCTCGATCACCGATGCCGGCACCAGCTCCCGGCCGGCGATGTCGTTGCGACAGCGCACCAGCTCGTAGACGAGCGTCTTCGGCACGTCCTTGAGCACGGCGAAGCCGCCGGCCATGTCGCCATACAGCGTCGCGTAGCCAACCGACATCTCCGACTTGTTGCCGGTCGCCAGCGGTAGCCAGCCGAACTTGTTCGAGAGCGCCATCACCAAGCTGCCGCGGATCCGCGCCTGCAGGTTCTCCTCGGCGACGCCGGGCTCCGTCCCGGAGAAGGGGTGCGCGAGTGCCGCCTCGAAGCCGGCCATGAGCGAGCCGATCGGGATCTCGGTCAGGGTCGCGCCGAGGTTGATCGCGATCGCGCGCGCATCAGCCTGCGTCGCCTCGCTCGAATGCGGAGAGGGCATGACCACGCAGTGGACGTCGGCCGGGTCGATCACGTCGGCGGCGAGGATCGCGACCAGCGCCGAGTCGATCCCGCCCGAAAGCCCGAGAACGACGCCGGAGAAGCGGTTCTTGCCGACGTAGTCGGCGAGCCCGAGGCGCAGAGCGCGATAGACCTCCTCAACGTCACGCAGGGGCGGCGCCAACGGCGGCGGGGAGGTGGCGGGCTCCGCGGCCAGAACGGCCTCGGTCAGCTCGCCGGCGAAGACCACCGGCGCCAGCTCGGGGTCGAGCTCACGCCTGCCGCCAGGAGCGAGCTCGAGATCGCAGAGCAGCAGCTCGGGCTCGAACTGTGCGGCGCGCGCGAGCGTCCCGCCGTCGCCGCCGACGATGAAGCTGTGGCCGTCGAAGACAAGCTCGTCCTGGCCGCCGACGGCGTTGCAGAGGGCGATCGGGACTCCGACCTCGAGAGCGCGCTCGCCGACCATCCGCTCCCGTTCGAGGCCCTTGCCGCGGTGATAGGGCGAGGCGGAGGCGTTGACGAGCAGCTCGGCCCCGGCCTCGACCGCCGTCGACGCGGGCGGCCCGGGCACCCAGATGTCCTCGCAGACCGTGAGCCCGACGCGAATCCCGTCGAGATCGACCAGCTCCGGCCCGGAGCCGGGCTCGAAGTAGCGGCGCTCGTCGAAGACCCCGTAGTTCGGCAGCACGACCTTGCCGTAGCAGCCGGCGATCCGGCCGTCCGCGAGCACGTAGAGCGCATTCCGAAGCGGTCGGCCCGGGGCCGGCGCCCCGACCAGGGCGACGATTCCCTCGACCGCGAGGGCGAGCTGCTCGAGCTGGCGGTCGGCGGCGTCGATGAAGTGGCGCTTGAGCAGCAGGTCCTCCGGCGGGTAGCCGGTCAGGGCGAGCTCGGGGAGGACGACGAGCGCGGCCCCTTCGTCCCTGGCGTGCGCGATCGAGTGCGAGATCAGCTCGAAGTTGCCCCCGAGGTCGCCGACGGTCGGATTGATTTGCGCAAGCGCTATCCGTAACCTGCGACCCGAGGACTGCATCCGGAGGATTATCGCGCGCCCGTGGACCGCATCCATTGACGCGCTTTCGGGTTCTCACTTTTGCCACACGAACCCAGACCCCCGGGGGCTCCACTTGAACCGCAAACTGCTCGTCCTGCTGACCCTGGCCGCGGCCTGGCTGATCGCCACCCCGGTCGCCTCGGCCTCACCGAAGTCGGACGCCGAGCGCTCGCTCGCCGAGGCCCAGGCGCTGCTCGGGGCATCGGGCTCCAGCGTGTCCCCGCAGGCGTTCAGCGCCACCGCGGGAAGCGGACGCGAGGCGACGCTGGTCCTGCGCGACCTCGCCGTCGGCCTTCAGTACCTCGATCCGGCGGACCGCCGCGCCGCACGCGAGATCCTCGCCCGCCCCGACCAGGGCAACGACCCCGAGAACTTCGGTGCCGAGGCAGCGGGTTCGCCGATCTGCTCGACCCATTTCTGCGTCCACTGGGGCACGCGACCGCGCTCCGCTCCCGCGAGCCAATCGTTCGTGCAGAACGTCCTCGACGCGGCCGACCGCTCCTACGAGATCGAGAACGTCTCACTCGGCTGGAGGGATCCAGTCTCCGACGGCGCCAAGGGCGCCCGCAACGGAATCGGCGGCAGCGGCCAGACCGACGTCTACCTGACCGACCTCGAGCGGGGCCTGTTCGGCTACGCGACCACGGATCCCGGTAGCTCGGGTCGCAAGCAGGCCGGCTACCTGGTGCTCGACAACGACTATGCCGGCTTCGGCGGCGTTCCCGTAGATCTGATGCGGGTGACGATGGCGCACGAGTACAACCACATCCTTCAGTTCGGCTACGACGTCTTCCAGGACGGCTGGATGTTCGAGTCGACGGCGACGTTCATGGAGGACCGCGTCTTTCCCGACGTCAACGACTACATCAACTTCATGCCGCAGTTCGTCAAGAACTCCAAGACTCCGCTGGCCGAGGAGGAGGCGCGTGCCTTCAAGCTCTACGGCTCCGCCGTCTGGAACCACTTCATCGCCAGCCGCCACGGCCCCGAGGTGGTCCGCCATGCCTGGGAGGTCTCTCCCTCGGTCAAGCCGAAGGACTTCGCGGTCGCAGCCTACGATCGTTCGATCCGGGACAGCGGCGGCTCGGGCTTCGCCCCCG
The DNA here is from genome assembly GCA_963793415.1 of uncultured Solirubrobacterales bacterium. Classification (GTDB taxonomy): domain Bacteria; phylum Actinomycetota; class Thermoleophilia; order Solirubrobacterales; family 70-9; genus CAXMST01. Next base: position 2,060,552 of record CAWCAC010000002.1, read on the forward strand.
AGTTCGTCTCCTTCGCGGCCGCCACCGCGGAGTGGCGCTCGTCCATGTCCTTCCCCGACTCTGCCTCGTACGCGGAGATGAAGCGCAGCGGCGATCTCAGCGGAAAGAAGAAGCTGCGGCTCGACCACACCGGCTACGCCCTCTACGACGTGACGCCCTACAACGGCTCGATCAAGCTCACCGTCAAGGCCGAGAAAGGCGTCCGCTCCGGCATCTCGCTCGTCGGCCGTAGCGGTCCCGCGACCAGCGGCACGGTGACCGAGGTGACCGAGTACCTGGCGAAGGGCGGCAAGGCCAAGGTGACACTCCCCGACGCCCAGCAGTACGACCGGATCACGGCCGTGATCGCCAACGCGGACGGCCGCGTCAAGGGCGACTCGCGCCGCTACAAGTACGACAACGTCAAGTACTCGGCCTCGGTCAGGTAGTCAGCCGGCCGCTGCTGCGGCGGCGTCGGCACGCTCGGCGGAGCCGGCGGGCGCGACGCTGACAGGAATCCCGTTGAGGACCGCGTTGCCCGAGAGCGGGTCGACGACGGTCTCGTCCGAGAGCAGGTTCGAATTGACGCCGCTGTGAGCGCCGGCGACCTCCATGCGGACGCCCTCGGCGTCGTGGCCCCAGCCGTGCGGGATCGAGATCACCCCGGACATGATCGAATCGGTGATCTCGACCGGGACATCGAGCGAGCCGGCCCGGGAGCTGACGTGAGCGCGGGCGCCGTCGGCGAGCCCGAGACGCTCCGCGTCGGCGGGGGAGACGTGCATCGTGCAGCGGTCGGCCCCGCGCACGAGATGCGGGAGGTTGTGCAGCCACGAGTTGTTCGAGCGCAGGTGGCGGCGGCCGATCAGAACCATCTCCGGCTGTTCGGCATCCAGCGACGAGGCGAGCCGCTCGAGGTCCGCCGTGATCGCCGGCGGCGCCATCTCGACGCGGCCGCTCGGGGTCCGCAGCATCTCCGGCAGCCGCGGCTCGAGCGGGCCTAGATCGATCCCATGCGGGGCCGCCGCGAGCACGTCGAGGCTGAGTGCCGGGCCATCGGGCTCGCCACCGCGGCCGTTCGTGTCGAAGCCGGCCCCGTAGGGCCCGCAACGAAGCAGCAGGTCGAGGATCCGCTCCGGGCCGCGACGCTCGCCAAGCTCGGCGACCACGGCGGCCGGCTCCATGCCCTCGGCGGGTGAGCCGGCGGTAACGGTCTCGCGGCGGGCGGCCTCGAGCGCGATGAAGTCGTCGATCGCCGCCGGGTCGGCATCGGGCCCCTGGCCGGTGACGACGCCGAGCAGCCGCATCATCGTCTCCCACTCGTGCCGCATCCCATCGCGGAGTGGCATCGCCGGCGGCGAGTAGTTGGCCACGTTGCGGATCGACAGCTGGTAGAAGGCGAGGTCGTAGTGATGACGCTCGAGCGGCGTCGGCACCGGCAGGATCACGTCGGCGAGGCTCGTCGTCTCGTTCACGTAGCAGTCGATCGAGACCATGAAGTCGAGCGACCCGATCGCACCGCGCAGGCGATCCGAGTTCGGCGTCGAGACGACCGGATTGCCGGCGACGGTGAGCAGCGCCCGGACCTGGCCCTCGCCGGGCGTCTCGATCTCCTCCGCAAGAGTGACGACCGGAAGCTCGCCGAAGGTCTCCCCGAGGCCCCGTACACGGCTCTGGAAGCGCCCGAACCTGACGCCGCGGCCCTTGCCGGGCTCACCCGTAGAGCTCGTCTGGCCAGCCGCGGCCCGCGGGAACATGACGCCGCCCTCGCGGTCGAGATTGCCGGTCAGACCGTTGACGACCTCGACCAGCCAGCTGGTCAGCGTCCCGTACTCCTGGGTCGTCGTCCCGATCCGCCCGTAGACCGCGGCCGACGGCGCCGCCGCGAGCTCCCGCGCGATCCGGCGGATGTCGGTGGCGTCGATGCCGCAGACCGGCGCGACCTCCTCGGGCGAGAAGCGGGCAAGCAGCTCCGGCAGCTCGTCGAGACCGTTGCTGAGCTCGACCAGCCTGCCGGGCTCGGCCAGGCCTTCGGTGAGGATCGCGTGGGCGATTCCGGCGAGGAGGTGGGCGTCGCGGCCGGGACGGATGAAGTGGTGCTCGTCGGCGAGCTCGGCCGTACGCGAGCGGCGCGGGTCGATGACGATGACCTTGCCGCCGCGCTCGCGGATCTTGCGTAGCCGGCCGCGCACGTCCGGCGCTGTCATCAGCGAGCCGTTCGAGGCAAGCGGGTTGGCGCCGAGGATCATCAGGTAGTCGGTGCGATCGAGGTCCGGGATCGGGACGCTGAGGCCGGCTCCGAACATCTCCGCCACCGCGACCTGCTTCGGGACCTGATCGACCGAGGAGGCGCTGAAGACGTTGCGGGAGCCGATGCCCTTGAGCAGCGCCCGCAGGTGGATCGCACCGTCCAGGGTGTGGGCGTTCGGGTTGCCGAGATAGGTGGCGACCGCGTCGCGATTGCCGGCGGCGAGGATCGGTCCGAGGCCGGCGTCGATCGCCGCGAAGGCCTCGTCCCAGCTCGCCTCAACCAGCTCGCCGTCACGGCGCACCAATGGCGCCGTGAGCCGGTCGGGGTCCGAGTGCAGCTCGCCGAGGCTCGCCCCCTTTGGGCAGATGAAGCCGGCACTGAAGACGTCGTTCTTGTCGCCCCGGATCTTGGTGACCTCGCGACCCTCGAGCTCGATCTCGAGGCCGCAGGTGGCCTCACAGAGCGGACAGGTCCGGTGGTGCGTGCGTGTGCTCAAACCCTTCCTCCTTCCGCAGCAGTCTCTCAGAGATGCGGCTAGCCCTGGATATGCCGCTCTTCGGGCGGCGGCCGGCGCAGGTTCGAGACCAGCAGCGCGACGACGGTGACCAGGTAGATCTGCCCGAACAGCGCCTCGAGGACCGAAAACGTGCGGCCGATCTCCTGGGCGGCGGTGAAGTCGCCGTAGCCGGTCGTGGTCAGAGTCGCGAGGCTGAAGTAGAGGAAGTCGTTCTGGTTGCCGATCACGCCGCCGGAGAAGAACGGCTGGTCGGAGACGTCCTGGACGAACCCGAAGAGGAAGCCGAAAGCCATGCCCAGCAGCAGGTAGAGGCTGAGCCCGGCGTAGACCGTCTGCAACGTGACGCGCCCATCGGCGAGCAACTCGCGCTTGAGCCCGATCACGATCGCCACCGGTGCCACCATCACCAGCAGCAAGCTGACCAGCCGCGGCACCGCCGGCCCGACGTCGCCGAGCGCGACCAGCGCCACCGATGCGAGCCCGACCGAGACGAGCACGATGACGACCGCGGGGTGGACGATCCGCTGGTCGGCGCCCGCCGCACCCAGTGCCGTCAGGACGACGGCACCCTGAAGCGCGACCGCGACGACCCGGGCCCAGTCGTCGTCGGGGGCGGCGAGCTGGAAGGTCATCGCGAGGATCACCATGACCAGGACGCCCGAGAAGGTCCGTCGCGGCGCGCTGAAGTCGCGCGAGAGGAAGTCCCCGATAAATGACATGGGGCGGATCGTCGCAACGGCGCCGGACACAGCCACCCGCCCAACGGACCGGGTGGATCGGGCGTCGCTCAGCGGATGCCGCTGCGCCAGAAGGACGTCTTGCGTCGGGCGCCGGCCTTGTTCAGCTCGATGTGGATGTGATCGGATGTGCGCTGCCGTTGGGTCGAGGTGCTTCAGGGCCCTGAGTGGCCTGCCTTCCACGTCCTTTCAGTTGGCTTCCAGGCCCGATAACTTGAATGGACCGTGAACCCCACGATCCGGCTGATCGTCACGGCCGACGACTACGGCTACCACCCGTCTTATGACGCCGGCATCCTCGCGGCCGCGATCGGCGAGGCGATCGACTCGGTCAGCGCCTTCGCGACGAGAGCGGGGGTCGAGCCGGAACCGCTGATCGACTCGGGCGTCGAGGTCGGCCTCCATCTCGACCTCGACGCGCCGGGCGACGCCGAGCGGGCCGGCGACGCCGAGCGGGCACGGGCCGAGGCCGACATGCACGCTCAGTTCGAGAGCTTCGGCGAGCTCTTCGGCCGTCCGCCGGCCTATCTCGACGGGCACCATCACTGTCACGCGCGCGATGGGCTCGGCGCCGTCGTCGCCGACTTCGCGGTCGCCAACGGGCTGCCGGTGCGCTCGGTCTCGGGCCGGCATCGGCGACTGCTGCGCTGTCGCGGTGTCGCCACGCCGGACCTTCTCGTCGGCCGAATCAGCGAGGACGAGCCGGTGATACCGGCGGAGCTCGCCGACCCCGAGGGGCTTCCCGACGTAGTCGAATGGGTCGTGCATCCGGGCCGGCCGGCGGGGGGAGGGTTCTCGAGCTACGACGAGGGGCGCAAGCAGGACCTCGACACCCTGCTGCGGTGGCGTCCTCCGCCGGGCGTCGAGCGCGTCACTCACGCCGTCGCCTTCGCCTGAGACGGTTCGACCACTTCGTTGCGGTTGTATTAGGAATGTGACAGCATTCACACATAATTGTGCACACCGGCCCTACGGTTCCCGCAACAGATAGATCAACAGCAAATACATGCCGCCTAGTCGCCGGTGTCTCGAACGCCGGCGTACGGGGGAACCACTTCCTCCGGCCATGTCCGCCAGCGGACGACGACCGGAGGCCGGGGCGAATCGGGTCAGCCGACCCGTAGCCACAGACGCCGGCCGAGCAGATCGGACCGGCGGGGCGAGCCCGACAGCTAACTCCGTCGGCGGCGAAAGCGAGGATCGAAATGAGACGCTTCCGCCATTGGCGACGTCGTCGTGCAGCCATCGGCCTGCTCGCCGCCGCCGTAATCACCACGGGCATTTCCACCAACGTCGCCGGCGCGGCGCCTGAGTCGAAGAAGGCACCGCGCTTCAACGCGGAGAAGGCCAAGGTCCGTCCCGGGGCCAAGGTGCGACTCCGTGGTCAGTTCACCGCCCAGGCGAGCCCGGCGACGACGATCGGCGCGCCGCAGCCGGCACCCAAGGTCCCGGGCCAGGTCCGGATCCAGTTCAAGCCCGCCGGGAAGGACCACTTCAACCAGATCGCGGTCACCGGCACCGACACCGAGGGCAAGTACGCGCACCGAGCCAAGGTGCGCCGCAGCGGCTACTTCCGTGCCGTCGCCTCGGACGGCCGGATCTCCGCTCCCGACCGGGTCCGGGTCAAGTCGCGGGTCAAGGCCAGGCTCGGCAAGGCGGACGTCAACCTCGGCGACAAGCTCAAGGTCAAGGGCCGCGTCGCCCCGGCGATCGGCCACCGCAAGGTCGTCGTCAAGGTCGGCAACGACAGGCTGACGACGAAGACCAACAAGCGCGGCAGGTTCACGGCGCGCTGGAAGGCCGACGAGACCGGCACCCAGAAGGTCAAGGTCAAGGCCCGCGGCGACAAGATCGCGGCCGGCAGCAGGGACATTGCCGGCAAGGCGACCGTCTACCGCCCGGCCGAGGCCTCCTACTACGGGCCCGGCTTCTACGGCGGCAGGACGGCCTGCGGTCAGACCCTGAGCGGCGGCATGATCGGCGTCGCCCACAAGACGATGCCGTGCGGCACGAAGCTGAAGCTTCGCTTTGGGAACCGCACGGTCAAAGCCGAGGTGATCGATCGCGGGCCCTACGCGGGCAATCGCGAGTTCGACCTGACCGAGGCGACCAAGAACAAGCTCGGATTCCCCTCCACGGGCACGGTCTGGGTCAACAAGTAGGCCCTCCGGCGGAGGCCCGCGCGCCTCAGCCGAGCAACAGCTGCGCAGGCCCCGTTCCCGCGACGTCGTCGGGCGCGGGGCCTTCGCTTCCTCCAGCGTCCTCGCCGGCTCCGTCCCGCTCTGTGGCAGGCACGGCCTCGGGGTGGCGCAGGTTGGAGACGCCGACGCCGAGCAGGCGCACCGGCGCGTCGCGCTCGAAGTCGTCGAACAGCGAGATCGCGGCGGCGCTGACAGCATCAGGGTCCTCCGTATGCTCGGCCAGGCTGCGGGCGCGGGTATACGTCCGGAAGGGCGTCAGCCTGATCTTCAGCGTCACCGTGCGGCCTGAGATCCCCTGCCGGCTCAGGTGCTCGACGACCTTGCGGGCCATGTCGTCGATCGTGCCGCGCATCAGCTCCTCGTCGGTCTGATCGGTCTCGAAGGTACGTTCGCGGCTCTCCGACTTGCGCAGGCGACCGGTCGCGATCTCAGCGCTGCCGTAGCCGTGGGCGCGGCGGGCGAGGGCCGGCCCGTGGTTGGCGCCGAGGGTCCGCTCGAGCAGCTCGGCGGGCGCATGGGCGAGCTCGGCGACGGTCCGGATCCCGGCCCCGGCGAGCCGCTCGTCCGTCTTTGGCCCGACGCCGGGGATGATCCGCGCCGGGCTGGCGCCGACGACGGCGAGGAAGCGCTGGCGCGGGAGCGCGCAGAGCCCGTCGGGCTTGTCGAGGTCGGAGGCGATCTTCGCGATCAGGCGGTTCGGCCCGATCCCGATCGAGCAGGTGAGGCGGGTCCGCTCGAAGATCCGGAACTTGAGCTGGCGAGCCCGCGTCTTCGGGGCCGGGGACTCGCTCAGGTCGACGTAGGCCTCATCCATTCCCAGGACCTCGACCAGGTCGCTGAACTCGCCGAGGATCTCCATCACCGCCTTCGAGCCGCGCCGATAGAGATCGCGGTCGGGAGGGACGACGACCAGCTGGGGGCAGCGCCGGCGCGCGATCGAAATCGGCAGCGCGGAATGGACGCCGAACCGGCGGGCCTCGTAGGAGGCGGCGGTGACGACGCCGCGGTCGCCGCGCGGCCCAACCGCAACCGGCAGCCCGCGCAGCTTCGGGCGCCGGAGCAGCTCGCAGGAGACGAAGAAGGCGTCCATGTCGAGGTGCGCGATCGCGCGATCCCACACGGAGGGGTCACCGTACAAGCGTTCGCTGCCCATCGGACGGCAATCTAGGACCTGGACCGGACAGCCGGGACGCTGATACCTTCGCATCCGATGGGTGCCGAAGCGAAGAACCTGGAAGCGATCTCGAAGGCGATCGACCAGCACAACCAGAACTGCCCGTTCCCGGCCTCGGAGGTGCGGATGAACCCGTTCGAGGTCGAGCGCCTCGGCTGGGAGGAGATCCGCGGCTTGCCGCTGATCCCGGACCCGCAGATCAGCACCGGCCGCTTCCGCATCGTCTGTTCGAACGAGGGTGCCGACGACGAGATCGAGGAGGTCGAGGCCGTCTCCGAGCAGCGCGAGGTCGGCGCGCCCGTCGAGGTCGGCGCTCCCGGCTCGCCCTGGTCGCCGCCGCGCGAGTAGCGGTCCCTCTCGCGGCTAGATGCCGTTGAGGAAATCGAGCCCGAGGCTGTCGACGAAGTCCTGGGCCCAGATGTTGAACTGCGTGATCTCGTTGGTGTAGACGAGCACGCCCATGATGATCAGGAAGACACCGCCGACGGCCATCAACACCGAGTAGTGGCGCTTGACCACGTCGAACGCGGTCGACATCCGGGTGAAGGCGATTGCCGTCAACAGGAACGGGATCGCCAGCCCGAGCGAGTAGACCGCGAGCGTGATCCCGCCCTCGACGACCGAGCCGGTGGTTCCGGCGAGCGAGAGAATCGCGGTCAGCGTCGGGCCGACGCAGGGCGTCCAGGCGATCGCGAAGGCGGCGCCGGCGATCATCGGCCCACCGGAGCCGGCACGTTCCATCAGCGCGTCCACCCGCCACTCGGCGTTGAGCCGGGTGATGAACAGGGAGGCGACGAAGAAGACGCCCATCGCGATGATCAGGATCCCGGCGATCTTGTTGAGCGTGCCGAGGTTGGTCCGCAGCGCCTGGCTGAGCCCGGTGGCGGAGAGACCAAGGACGATGAAGATCGCGGAGAACGAGCAGACGAAGATCAGCGCGGGGGGGATCACCTTGCGCCAGTCCGCGTCCTCCATGTCGGCCGCGGCGACTCCGGTGACCGCGGACAGGTAGCCGGGAACGAGCGGCAGCACGCAGGGCGAGAAGAACGAGAGCATGCCGGCGAGCAGGGCCGTCACCAGACCAACGCCGCCGATCTCGACCATCGCCCCGACGCCCCTCGGGTCAGGTCAGCGCGAGCGCGAGGCGGCGGCGGTGGTCGCGGGCGAGCTCGCTCTCGGGGCCGAGCTCGGTGAAGATCGCGACCATCACGCGACGCAGATCGTCCCGACGCTCGCCGTCGGCACCGGCCACAGCGGCCTGGAGCTCCTCGAGCGCAGCTTCGTGCCGGCCCTCGTCCCAGGCAGCGAAGGCCGTCTCGAGGCCGCTCTCTGGATCCCCCTCGAGCCGCGCTCGGGCGAGTAATCCGGCGGCCTCGAAGTCGACCTCGAACGGCGCCAGCAGCTCAACCGCCTCGTCGGTGTCGCCGCGACCGATCAGGATCCGCCCGAGCGCGATTGCCGCCTGCTGCTGACGGGGGTCGATCTCGAGCGCCTTGCGAAGGTCGTCCTCGTCGTCGGATGCCGCAAGCCGATCGGCCTCGGAGGGCACGATCCCATCGAAGAAGGCCGCGACCTGGGCGGGCGGGATCGCTCCGGTGAACTCGGCGACGACGGCGCCGTCCTTGAAAGCCTTGACCGCGGGGATGCCCTGGATACCGAAGGTCCTGGAGATGCCGGGATTGGCGTCGACGTCGATCTTGGCGAGGTCGACATCGTCGCCGCGCCTGCCGGCCTCTGCCTCGAGCGCGGGGGTGAGCTGCCGGCAGGGGCCGCACCACTCGGCCCAGAAGTCGACGACCACCGGCACCTCGTGCGAGCGGTCGAGCACGTCGGCCTGGAAGCGGTCCTCTGTGACGTCGCGGATCATCGGCCCTGAGCTTAGAGGGGCGGCGCGCTCGCCCGATCCGGGAAAACCCTCTCCGTGCAAGCCCGCGGCGGCTCGATTAGCCTCACCGGCAGGGATGGACTCACTGCGCGGAAAGCTCCTGATCGCCTCGCCGGCGCTCGCCGATCCGAACTTCGAGCGCAGCGTCGTCCTGATCACCGAGCACGGGGACGACGGGGCGATGGGAATCGTCCTCAACCGGCCCTCCGAGTCCGAGGTCGCAGCGGTGATTCCGGAGCTCGAACCGATCGCCGGCCCCGAACCGATCTTCGTCGGCGGCCCGGTCCAGCCGGAGGCGCTGGTCGTCCTCGGCGAGTTCTCGAACCCTGAGAAGGCGGCCTGGATCGTCGTCGCCGAGGTCGGGCTCGTCTCGGCCCAGGCGGAGCTCGATGAGCTGCCCGAGGCCGTCCGCCGCGGCCGCGTCTACGCCGGCTTCTCGGGCTGGGCGCCGGGCCAGCTCGAGGACGAGATCGACGAGGAGTCGTGGATCATCGAAGCCCCGCTGCCGCGCGAGCTCTTCCCCGAGAACCCCGACACGCTCTGGAGCGACGTCCTCGACCGTATGGGGGGCGAGTACGCGCTCGTCGCCCGGATGCCCGAGGACCCTTCTCTGAACTAGAGGCGACCCGGGCCTGACGCCGTAGGCCGCGCTCAGCGCGGCTGCCAGCGCTCGAGGTCGCGCAACCATGCCGCCGCCGTCGCGTCGGACGGGGCGCGCCAGTCGCCGCGCGGAGAGAGTGAGCCGCCGTGCGAGACCTTGGGTCCGTTCGGCAGCGCCGAGCGCTTGAACTGCGCGAAGGCGAAGAAGCGCTTGCAGAAGACCTCGAGCCACTCGCGGATCTCGGCCTCGTCGTAGGCGGTCCGCTTCGCCTCGGGGAAGTTCGGCGGCCACTCGTGTCGGTCACGATCGCTCCAGGCGTGCCAGGCGAGAAAGCCGATCTTCGTCGGCCGGAAGCCGAAGCGGAGCACGTGGAAGAGCGTGAAGTCGTGCAGCGCGTAGGGGCCGATCTGGGACTCGGTCGACTGCAGCTCCTCGCCGGGGACGAGCTCGGGACTGATCTCGGTCTCGAGGATCGCCGTCAGCACCTCGTCGACGGTGTCCTCGAACTGATGGGAGGAGACGACCCAGCGGATCAGGTGCTGGATCAGCGTCTTCGGAACGCCGGCGTTGACGTTGTAGTGGCTCATCTGGTCGCCGACCCCGTAGGTCGCCCAGCCGAGGGCCAGCTCCGAGAGGTCGCCGGTACCGAGGACGATGCCGCCGCGCTGGTTCGCGATCCGGAACAGGTAGTCGGTCCGCAGGCCGGCCTGAACGTTCTCGAAGGTGACGTCGTAGACCTGCTCGCCGCGAGAGTAGGGATGGTCGATCTCGTCCAGCATCAGCTCCGCGGTCGCGGTTATGTCGATCTCGGCGGCGGTGATCCCGAGACGGCGCATCAGCTCGTGCGCGTTGCCCTTGGTCTCGTCGCTGGTCGCGAAGCCCGGCATCGTGAAACCGAGGATGTCGCTGCGCGGCCGGCCGGCCCGGTCCATCGCCTTCGCGGCGACGATCAGCGCGTGGGTCGAGTCGAGCCCGCCGGAGACGCCGATCACGACCTTCGGGCCGCCGATCGCCTCGAGCCGCCGCTGCAGTCCCGCGACCTGGATGTTGTAGGCCTCGTAGCAGTCCTGCTCGAGCCGGGCCGGCTCCGCCGGCACGAACGGGAAGCGCTCGAGCTTGCGCAGCAGGCCGAGGTCGCCGGAGGGAGGGGAGAGGGTGAAGGCGATGCGCCGGTAGGCGGATACCCGGTCGTGGTGGGCGTGGCGGTTGTCGTCGAAGGTTCCCATCCGCGCCCGCTCCTGGCGCAGCAGGTCGAGGTCGACGTCGGCGACGGAGCGGCGGTCGCTGTCCGGGAAGCGGTCGCTCTCGGCGAGCAGGACACCGTTCTCGTAGATCATCGTCTGCCCGTCCCAGGAGAGGTCGGTCGTCGACTCGCCCTCACCGGCGGCCGCGTAGACGTAGGCGGCCAGGCAGCGCGAGGACTGCGAGCGGCACATCAGCTTGCGGTCCTCGGCGCGGCCGACGGTGATCGGGCTGCCCGAGAGGTTGAGCAGCACCGTCGCCCCGGCCAGCGCCGCCTCCGAGCTCGGCGGGACCGGGACCCAGACGTCCTCGCAGACCTCGACCGCGACGACCAGCCCTCGTACGTCGGTGGCCTCGAACAGCAGCTCCGGGCCGAACGGGACGTCGACTCCAGCGAACCGGACCTCGCCCGACTCGCCGGCGCCGGCGGCGATCTGGCGCCGCTCGTAGAACTCGCGATAGGTCGGCAGATACGACTTCGGCACGAGCCCGAGCAGCCGGCCGCGGTGGACGACCGCGGCGCAGTTGTAGATCCGGTTCCGCAGCCGCAGCGGCACACCGACCACGATCAGCGGCACCAGCTCGGCCGAGCCCTCGACGACGCCGCGCAGGGCCGCCTCGGCGGAGTCGAGGATCGCGTCCTGGAGCAGCAGGTCCTCGAGCGAGTACCCGGTCAGGTTGAGCTCGGGGAAGAGGGCTACGGCGACACCCTGCTCGGAGCATTCCCGCGCCTGACGCAGCACCGACCTCGGCGTTCGCCTCCGGATCGCCGATCTCGACCCTCGTCGTGCAGGCGGCGACGCGTGCGAAGCCCTGTTCGTAGATGCACCTGAAGTCCATGTGCCAGGCAGTCTTACCCGCATCGCGCCCCTTGCTGCCGCTTGCCCCGGCGGCGCTGGGAAGCGCTCGTCAGTGCGTAAGCGGCGGCGAAGCGGGAAAGCCGGGCGAATGACCGCTGTCGCGACGATCGTCATCGACATGCTCAACCCCTACGACCATGAGGACGCCGACGTGCTCGCCGCGCAGGCGGAGAGCCGGCTCGAGCCGCTGGTGGGCCTGATCGAGGACTCGCGGCAGGGTGAAGGGTCGCCGCCGACGCCGTCGTGCCAGGAGCTCGGAGCCGCGGCCCTGCGGATGATCGAGGCCAACATGCGCGCCCGCGTCGCCCCGGCGGCCGAGATCCTCGGGTAGCGCAGCGGGACCTCGTCGAGCCGGATCGGTCGGCGGCCGGTTACCAGGTGTCGAGCCAGGGCAGCTTCTTGCCCTCGCGGACGGCGGGCGCGGGCGCTGCCGCCAGGGTCGCGGTGATCCGGGAGCGGGTCTCGGCCGGGTCGATGACGTCGTCGATCTCGAAGTAGGTGGCGACGTTGAGCGCCCGGAAGTGCTCCTGCAGCCCGGCAACGAGCTCGCTGAGGCGCTGTTCGCGCTCGGCCTCGTCGGCGATCGCGGCGAGCTCGTTCTTCATCCCGAGCCGAACCGCACCCTCGATCCCCATCGGGCCGAGCTCGCCCGTCGGCCAGGCGAGGCTGAGCAGTGGCTCGAGGAAGCTGCCGCCGACCATCGCCTGCGCGCCGAGCCCGTAGCCGCGGCCGACGACGACGGCGATCAGCGGCACCGTCATGTTCGGGCCGATCGCGAACAGGCGCGAGCAGTGACGGACCAGGGCGGTCTCCTCGACCTCGGGGCCGACCATCATCCCGGGCGTGTCTACGAGCGAGATCAGCGGCAGGTCGAAGGCCTCGCAGAGGGCCATCAGCCGGGCCGCCTTGTCGGAGCCGTCGCTGGTGATCGCACCGGCCATCTCGGCCGGGTCGTTGGCGAGGACGCCGACCGGGCGGCCCTCGATCCGCGACAGCGCCGTGATCATCCCCTTGCCGAAGCCGGCTCGCAGCTCCGTCACCGAGCCGGCGTCGGAGAGACCCTCGATCACCGATCGCATCGAGTAGCTGCGCCGGCGGTTCTCGGGGACGAGGTCCCTGAGCGCTTCCTGGTCGGGCGCGGTCCAGCCGGCAGTGCGGCCCTGGAAGTAGCTGAGCACGGTCTTTGCAGCGGCGACGGCAGCCTCCTCGTCGGCGACCCTGAGGTCGACGACGCCGTTGGCATCTTGGACTTCGATCGGGCCGATCTCCTCGGGAGCGTGAGTGCCGAGGCCGCCGCCCTCGATCATCGCCGGGCCGCCCATGCCGATGTTCGCGCCATCGGTCGCGATCAGGATGTCGGCGTTGCCGGCGAGGGCGGCGTTGCCGGCGAAGCAGCGGCCGTGGACGATCGCGATCCGCGGGGCGAGGCCTGAAAGGCGGCCCCAGAGCGCGAAGGCCCGCGCCGTCAACGAGGAGCCGGTCGGGACGTCGGTGTCGCCGGGCCGGCCACCACCGCCCTCCGCGAAGAGGACGACCGGCAGGCGCATGCGCTCGACGATCTCGAACAGACGGTCCTTCTTGAAGTGGCCGACGGCGCCCTGCGTCCCGGCAAGCACCGTGTAGTCGTAGGAGACGACCGCACAGGCGGCCGCATCGCCGAACTCGGCGCCGTTGACGCGGGCGATGCCGCCGATCAGGCCGTCGGCCGCGGTCCGCTCGATCAGCTCGTCCTCGCTGCGGCGTTGCCGCTGAGCCGCGAGGGCGAAGATCCCGTACTCGACGAAACTACCCTCGTCGACGAGGTCGTCGAGATTTTCGCGGGCGGTGCGGCCGCCGCGTTCGTGACGGCCGGCGACCGCGTGCGGGCGACCCTCGTCGAGCGCACGGCGGCGGCGGTCGAGCACCTCGGCAAGGTCGTCGCGGACGCTCTCGGGGGCCTGCGCGGTGATGGCCTCGTCCGCGGCGGCAGCATCCCGGTCTTCGGACGGGTCGGGAGTGATGACGACGAGCACCTCGCCGGCGGCGACGCTGGCGCCGGGAGCCGGGCCGAGCGAGACGACCGTGCCCGCGCCCGGGGCGCGTACCTCGGTCTCCATCTTCATCACCTCGATCAGCGCCAACAGTGCCCCGGCCTCGACGCTCGCTCCCTCGTCGACGAGGACGCTCTGCAGCACCCCGGCGACGGGCGCCTCCACCTGCAGCTCTGAAACCGGCACGCGAGCAGCCTACGGCGATCACGGCCGTGCGGGAGAGCAGGCCGATCGAGCCGGGGAGTGATCCGATCCGGCGGGGGCCTCGCATAACCCCACAAGCGCACCGGGTGGCTCACAAACCGCCTCCGTGCACCACGTAAATCAGACAGGAAGGATCATTCCGATGACCAAGCGAATTGCAGCCATTTTCCTGCTGCTCGCCGCGCTCGCTTTCGGCGTTGCCGCCTGTGGCAGCGACGACGACTCCACGAGCAGCAGCACCTCCGCCGACACCGCCGACGTCGAGCCCGTCGCCCAGATCGACGAGCTGACCGGCGTCTCGACGACAGTCACCTTCGACCAGGGCTTCGTCGATGCTCTCGGCCAGCTCAAGCTGACCCCGGGCGTCGTCGGCGACGCGACGTTCGAGGGTGGCGCCGCGACGTTCCCGATCACGGGCGGCAACGTCACCTACTACGACCCCGCCGAGTCGGTTCGGCCGTACGTCCAGGGTGAGATCGACCATGACGGCAGCGGCCTCAGCCTGAGCGCCGGCAAGACCGAGGTCGAGCTGACCGACTTCGTCATCGACCCGGGCACGTCGGAGCTGTTCGGCACCGTCTCGGCCAACGGCAAGGTCGCCGCCGAGGACGCGAAGCTGTTCGACCTCGACGGCTCGACGCTGAAGCCGCTCCAAGTCGACGAGCAGAACGGCACGGCGACGCTCGAGGGCACCACCGTGCTGCTCTCCGACGACGCAGCCGCACTCCTCAACGACACGTTCAAGACGGACGCGCTCGCCGGTGGATTCAAGATCGGCGTCAGCGAGATCGTGGTTGCGCTTCCCCAGTAGGTAGGTAGGGAATCGGGCGCGGCAACCGCCGCGCCGACCACGACCGACGCCGGGCCCAGCGCCCGGCGTCGGTCGTTAACGGTCGATTGGGGGAATCGGCGACGATTGCCGCCGCGGGGAGCGGGATTCGCACCGCACAGACCGCCCGCAATCAGCGAGGGAGAGACGCGATGAGTGACTTCACACGGAAGAACGTGACCGAGGTCGAGGACTCCGCCGCCAAGTTCGGCTACGAGGAGCTGATGGAGGTCCGATTCGCCAACGAGGATCTCGAGACCGGCGAGGCCGGCGTCAGCTACCACCGGGTCAAGCCAGGCAAGCGCCAGGGCTTCGGCCACAAGCACGAGGACGCCGAGGAGGTCTACGTCGTGATCGCCGGTTCCGGCCGGGTCAAGCTCGACGACGAGATCATCGAGCTCCAGCGCCTCGACGCCGTCCGCGTCGCGCCCGAGGTGACCCGCCAGTTCGAGGCCGGCGACGACGGCCTCGAGATGATCGCCCTCGGTGCCCACCACGAAAAGGACGGCGAGATCATCCCGGACTGGTGGAGCGACTGAGCGACCCCGGTCAGGGCCCGGGCGTCGCGACCTCGGCCCGGCGGAAGCAGTCCGGGGCGTGGTCGTTGACGATCCCGACCGCCTGCATCCAGGCGTAGACGATCGTCGGCCCGACGAACTTGAAGCCGCGCGCCTTGAGCTCCTTCGCGACCTGCTCGGAGAGCGGCGTCGTCGCCGGCCAATCGCCGGCCGCCTCGATCGGGACGCCGTCCGTGAACGACCAGCAGAAGTCGGCGAAGTCCTCGCCGGAGGCGCGCATCTCGCAATAGATCCGAGCCGAGCCGATCGCCGCCTCGATCTTCGCCCGCGAGCGAACGATGCCGGCGTTGGCGAGAAGCTCGTCGATCTCGGGCTCGCCGAAGCCGGCGACGACGTCGGGATCGAAGCCGGCGAACGCCTCCCGGAAGGCCTCGCGCTTGCGCAGGATCGTGATCCAGGCGAGGCCGGCCTGAAAACCGTCGAGGACGAGCTTCTCCCACAGCGCCCGCGAATCGCGCTCCGGCAGGCCCCATTCGGTGTCGTGGTAGGCCTGCATCAGCGGATCGCCCTCGGCCCACGAGCAGCGGTTGTGTTGCCCGGAGTTATGTGAACCTGCGCCGGTCACGGAAGCGCCACCTGGGCCTCGTAGCCGGCAGCGATCGCGTTGACGGTCAGGCGCGGGGTCAGGACAGTGACCGCCTCAGCGTGATCGACGCGGCCGGCGAGGCTGTAGCCGTACGGCTGCCAGGCCCAGAGCCGGCCGGCATGGACGCGATTTCCCGTCCACGAGCCGCGCGCCGGGTCGGCGATCAGCCTGCCGCGGGGATCGACACGGTTCTGGAGGGGCATCGGGCTCAGGCTAACGGGCACGCTCACACCCGCGAACGTCCCTCAGACCTATCCCTGGGGACAGCTGAGGGACGTTCGACGGTTCGTGGCTGGGTTTACATAATCAGTCTTATCGTGCGTTGTGGAGGCGAGAAACCGGATCCGAGGGCGGTTCTCTGCCCCGATCGGCGGACAAGGCGGGAAAGCTTTGCCTTCGCCTAACCAAACCGAGAGAGCAGCGTTAGGCAAGGCCACAAGGCTTCAGCCGCATGAATGCTCGCCGCTACCGGATCGTCCTCCTGCGCAAGCGCGTGCTCGTCGCTGCAGTGATTGCTTTCGTGCTCGCCTGGGCCGTGATCTTCGCCGGGCTCCAGTCCGACGCCGGCTCAGGCGCACAAACCGCCTCGACCCAGTCGTTATTCGGAGACGACGACGTCGAGAGCGACGATGACGACGACGATGACGATGACGTGTCGCTGACGCCGGCCGCGAGCGCTGCCGATCCCGTGGTCACTGCGTCCTCATGACCGTGGACGCGCTCAACGCAGGCGGACAGCTGTTCTGGGTCACCTCCAGAGCTGCCGGCGCAGTCGCACTGCTCGCCGCCAGCGCCTCGGTCACGCTCGGGGTCAGTCAGGGTGCCGGCTGGATCAGGGGGCGGTCGAAGCGCGACCTGCGCCCCCTGCACGAGGCACTCTCGATCGCCACCCTGGTCGCCGTCGCCGTCCATGGCCTGGCGCTGCTCGGCGATCGCTTCATCGGCTACAGCTTCGCCGAGATCGCGGTTCCCTTCGCCTCCAGCTATCAGCCGTTCTGGACCGCCATCGGCGTCATCGCCGGCTGGGGCCTGTTTGCGCTCGGTCTCTCCTACTACGCACGCGGGGCGATCGGGCCGGCTCGCTGGCGGACCCTTCACCGCGCCACCGCGGCCTTCTGGGGGCTGGCCGTCGTCCACAGCCTGGTGATGGGCACAGACCACGGCGAGCTGTGGTTCCTGGTCGCCGTCGGCGCCCTCACCCTCCCTGCCGCGCTGGCACTGCTTGCGCGCTGGGCGGAGCGGCTCGGCGACGCTCCCCAGACCGCTCAGTCGGGCGCGCAGCGGTCGACGTAGGAGCGGATCGGGGTCGGCAGCTCGACGGCGTTGAAGCTGCTGCGATTGAGCCGCAGACCCGTGCGCGAGGCAACGGCGATCGCGGTGTCGGGGTCGCCGAACCGCATCCGGTCGCGTTCGAGGCGGCACTGCATCGCCTCCTCGAGAGCGCCGACGTCGCCGATCTCGAGCATCTGCAGGGGCTCGCGGGCCTGCGCCCCGCGCACCCGATTGACGAACGCAAGCAAGAACATGATCTCCCTCCAGCTGCCTGCCCGGCCCCGGCCTGCGCCGCGACCTCGGAAACGATCCTCACCCCCTCATCGGCTGCTGCTCCCGGACGCTTGAGAGCGCCCGGACGCTCAGCAGCTGATCGGCTTGGCGCGGGCAGGAGCGAGCGCGTTCAGGATCAGCTGGGCGACGACCGGGTCGAAGGCAACCGCGGCGTGCTCGGAGAGGTCGGTCGGACAGACGTCCTGGAGGACGATGTTGCGGCCGCCGTCGTTCATGCGGCCGCTCGCGTAGGGAACGACGAGCTCGTCGGTCGCGGTCATGATGTTCGTGTGCCTGATCCCGTCGATCGCCTCGCCGTCGCGGTTGAGCGTGTTCATGTATTCGGACCCGCGCAGGAACTGCGGGCAGGAGGCGCAGGCCTGGGCCACGGCGTCGACGATCGGGGCGGCCAGGCCCCACGGCTCCGCGAGGTCCCGGATCAGGGCCGTGCCCCCGACCTCGGTCCCGCGCCACAGCGGCGTCAGGGCCACGAACCGCTTCACGGATGTCGCGCCTCCCCGCTTCTCGAGGTACCAGCGCGGCATGACCGTCCCCTCCGAGTGGCCGACCAGGTCGACCTTGCGGGCGCCGGTCGCCGCCAGCACCTTGGCGACGAAGGCCTTCAGCTCCTTCGAGGACTGCTGCATCCGGATCACGCCGCCGGGCGAGTACGGGAAGGCATTGAGCCGCGGGTCGCGCCCGTAGCTGAGCGAGAAAACGCAGTAGCCGGCGTCCTCGAGGATCGGAGACAGGTACGACCAGTTGGTCCCCTGGCTCGCGGAGAGGCCGTGGACGAGCACCAGCGGCCGCGGGTGCTGGCCGGTGGGCTTGCAGGCGAAGTCGTTCGACCCCGGCGGCGACGGATCGGGCGCCGCGTTCGCCGGCGCGGCCCAAAGCAGGAGCGCGGCGATCAGCGCCGCAACCACGATCACAAAGGGATGTGCGCGGTTCCTCTCCATGCCGCGACCGTAACAAGCACGGACCCGGACCAACCCCGGTTCGGCGATCCTCGACACAGCGTCGACTAGATTGAGCAGATGGAACTTTCCGGACCCCGCGTAGTGATCATCGGAGGCGGCTTCGGAGGCATCGGAGCCGCGATCGAGCTGCAGTCGCACGGCTTCACCGACCTGACCCTGCTCGAGCGCGGCGAGGCGCTCGGCGGCACCTGGCTCTACAACTCTTACCCCGGGTCGGCCTGCGATGTTCCCAGCCACCTCTACTCGTACTCGTTCGCCCAGCGGCGTGACTGGAAGCGGCTCTGTTCGGAGCAGTCGGAGATCCTCGACTACCTGCAGGGCGTGGCTCACGACCACGGCGTCGACAGGATCGCCGAGACCGGCGTCGAGATCGCCGACGTCGCCTACGACGACGCCACCCGCGACTGGACCGTCAAGGCCGCCGACGGCCGCAGCTGGGAGGCCGACGCGGTCGTGATCGCAACCGGCCAGCTGCACCGGCCGGCACTGCCCCGGATCGATGGCATCGAGAGCTTCAAGGGGCACGCCTTCCACTCGGCCGAGTGGGACCACGACTACGAGCTGTCCGGGAAGCGCGTCGCCGTGATCGGGACGGGCGCCAGCGCCGTCCAGTTCGTCCCCGAGATCGCGAAGACCGTCGGCCACCTCGACATCTTCCAGCGCAGCGGCAACTGGTTCATGCCGCGTCGCAACCGCTTCTACCCCGGGCCGGTGGCGCTCGCGATCCGGCGGATCCCGGGCGTGCAGGCGTTCCGGCGCCGGTTCATGTTCAACTACGGCGAGTCGCTGACAGCGATGATCCGCCACCCGCGGACGCTCGGCATGCTCGGCAAGCTGCGCTCGACCCTGTTCATGCGCTGGCAGCTGCGCGACCCGGAGCTGCGCCGCAAGGCCTGGCCCGACTACACGTTCGGCTGCAAGCGGATCCTGTTCAGCTCCTGGTGGCTGCCGACGCTGCAGCGGCCGAACGTCGAGCTCCACACCGATGCGATCGCCGGGATCGAGCCCAAGGGCGTCCGGACCTCCGACGGCGTCCTGCACGAGGTCGACGCGATCATCTGGGGAACCGGCTTCAAGACGACCGACTTCATGCTGCCGATGGAGGTCCACGGCAGCGGCGGCCGGGCTCTGTCCGAGGCCTGGGCGGACGGGCCCCACGCCCACCTCGGCGTCACCGTCCCCGGCTTCCCCTCGATGTTCCTCATGTACGGCCCGAACACGAACACCTCGGGCGGCTCGATCATCGTCTACCTCGAGGCCCAGGCCGCCTACATCCGCAAGGCCCTGCAGTTGGTCCGTGACGCCGGCGCCGAGGCAATCGAGGTCTCCGCCGAGGCCGAGGCGCGGGCCGACGCTGAAGTCCAGGCGCGTTTCCAGGGCACGGCCTGGACCGAGTGCGACTCCTGGTACCGGAACGAGAGCGGTCGCGTCGTCACCAACTGGCCCGGCTACATGCGCGAGTACGTGACCGCCACCGAGGTCGTCGACCCGGAGCTGCACGAGCTGATCGGGACCGGTTCTCCGAACGGCGACGGCGCCTCCGCAGTCGAGCCCGTGCTCGGCGGCTCCGCCTGACCGCCGCGGGCCGCAACCCCGCGGCCCGCCGCGGGTTAGCCGGTCTGATGCCCTCTTTAGCCTTGACCCGATGAAAACGGGACGAATATCCGCGAGCCGGCATCGCGGGGCAATGCTCGTCGCGCTTGCCGCCTTCGCCGGCCTGCTCGCCCTGCTACCTCCCCGCGGCCGCCACCGCAGCTGAGCGTCAGCCCAACGTAGTCATGATCGTCACCGACGACCAGACGCTCGCGCAGATGAACTCCGAGGTGATGCCCGAGACGAGTGCGCTGTTCGCCGGCGGCACCGAGTTCCGAAACTCAATCACCGTCTCGCCCTCCTGCTGCCCGTCCCGGGCGGCCTTTCTCAGCGGCGAGTACCCGCACAACAACGGCGTCCTCTCCAACGACCCCGGCTACCCCGGGCTCACGCACAAGTCCAACGTGCTCCCCGTCTGGATGCAGCAGGCGGGCTACCGGACGGCCCACTTCGGCAAGTTCCTCAATCACTTCGGCTCAGTAGCCGGCCCTGCGGCGACGCCACCCGGATGGGACCGCTGGTACACGTCGATCGACTACCGCTACTACAACTACCGGGTTGCCAATGACGGCGCCATCAAGCGCTACGGCGATCGTCCGCGCGACTACATCACCCGGCGGATCACGGCCGCGGCGACCAAGTACATCCGCAAGCGTGCCGGCCACCGTAACCCCGTTTACGTCCAGATCGACCACTTCGCGCCCCATTCCGAGCAGGCTTCGACCCCGGGCCGCTGCACCGGCGCCGCCCAGCCGGACCCCGACGACGCGGCCCTCTATCTCGACGAGCCCCTCCCCCAGTCCGCGCTCGACCCGGCGGCGCGCTCGTTCAACGAAGAGGACAACTCCGACAAGTCACCCGCGATCGCCGGCCGGCCGGCACTCGGCGACCACGTAATCGGCAAGATCACGCAGCGCTACCGCTGCCAGCTTGCAGCACTTGCCGGCGTCGACCGCAGCGTCGCCGAGATCGAGACGGCGCTGAAGGACGCCGGCGCGCTGCGCAAGACGGCAATCTTCTTCACCTCTGACAACGGCTTCTTCCACGGCGAGCACCGGCTCCCCAACAACAAGGGCCTGCCCTACGAAGAGGGGATCCGGGTGCCCCTGCTCGCAAGGCTGCCGAGGGCGATGGCGGGTGCCCAACCAGCCGCGGTGGACGAGCCCGTCGCCAACATCGACCTCGCTCCGACCTTTCTCGAGCTGGCCGGTGGCGCCACGCCCTGCAACTCGAGCGACAGGTGCCGGCGGCTCGACGGCCGCTCGCTGCTGGATCTCCTGCAAGGAGACGACTCGGCCTGGCCCGAGGACCGGCGCCTGCTCGTCGAGCAGGGGCGGATCCAGTACTTCTGCGCTCCTTACACCGCGATCTGGGGCGCTACCGAGATGCTCGCCCAGTTCCCGACCGGAGACGGGGAGGGCAACTGCGGCATCGAGACCGAGCACTACGACATGGAACAGGACCCGATGCAGCTCGACAACCTGTTCCCTGCCGACCCCTCGACGCCCCTTTACGCCCGTGAGCAGGACCTCACGGGCCGGCTCGAGGGGATGAAGAGCTGTAGCGGGATCGCCGGTCGCGAGGAGCCGCTCCCCGGCGTCCCCTTCTGCGACTGAGCCCCGGGGCCCGAAGCTGCAGCCCGGCGAAGCAGAGGCAACCGGCGCGCGGGATGGAGCTGCCGGTTAGCGTCCCGGCAGTCTCATCCGCCCCGGGGGAGGACCATTCACCGATGCGCATCAGCCGCTGCACCGTCACGATCGCCGCCACGCTCACGACTCTGAGCGCGCTCGCGCTGGCGCCGGCCGCCCCCGCGAGCCATCACGGCAAGGACCCGAAGACGCGCCACGTCCTCTTCGTCGGCAACAACTGGGACGGAACCGCCGACGTCCTGTTCCCGCGCGGGGATTTCCGCCGGCTCGACCGGATCAACATCGTTCCCGACTTCGACGAGCGGATGCAGGAGATCATGCTCGACCCGGTCCGGTTCGGCTACTTCCTGGCGATCCGTCAGTTGATCGGCGAGGGCCACGACCAGTTCGTCGACGACATGTTCACCTCCGCCGACGGCCGCATCCTTGCCGTCTCGCGCCCCAGCTTCGCCGACGTCGTCGGCATCGACCTGAAGACGGAGGAGATCGTCTGGCGCTTCGAGATGGAGGGTCAGCGCTCCGACCACATGGGGCTCTCGCCCGACGGTCGCACGATCGTCGTCTCCGACTCGACCGCGAACGTCGCCCACGTCCTAGACATCAAGACCGGCAGGAAGCTGTGGCAGTTCCCCAGCGGCGACTCCCCGCACGAGAACAGCTTCTCCGAGGACGGGGAACGCATCTACCACGCCTCGATCGGCCTCGTCTATACACCCGCCGACGACCCCTCGCTGGACTCGACCAAGGGCGACCGCGTCTTCCAGATCGTCGACACGGACACCCACGAGGTGACCGACCGGATCGACATGGGCCAGAAGCTCGAGGAGGCCGGCTACCCGAACATGAGCGCGGCGGTGCGGCCGATGGCGCTGATGGGGAACGAGCGCTACGTCTACTTCCAGGTTTCGTTCTTCCACGGCTTCGTCGAGTACGACCTGCGCAAGGACGAGGTCCGGAGGGTCGCGCGGCTGCCGGTCAGCGATGAGGTGAAGGCGATCCCGCGCGAGCAGTACCTGCTCGACTCGGCGCACCATGGGCTCGCCCTCAGCGGCGACGAGAAGACGCTGTGCGTCGCCGGGACGATGTCCGACTACGCGGCGCTGGTCTCCCGCAGGACGTTCGACCGCAAGATCTTCCGCGGGCTCGGGACGAAGCCCTACTGGTCGACGAGCTCCAACAACGGCAGGTACTGCTTCCTCTCCTGGAGCGGCACCGACAACATCTCGGTCTTCGACTACGCCACGGGCAAGGAGATCGCGAACGTCCCCGTCGGGGATCACCCGCAGCGGATCAGGATCGGCGACGTGCGCCGGTCCTGGATCCAGGACCGGCGCTAGGCCCAGCCCGGGCGCGCCCGGGTTCCCGGGGCTCAGCCGGTCGGGCGCTGGATCTGCGCCCGGGCCCGGCGCAGCTCCTTGGTCTGCTGCTCGAGGTCGTCCGCCTTCTTGGCCCACTTGTGACGGTCGGTCGAGAGCAGGTTGAAGAGCTCGAGCCGGTCCTTCTTCAGGTTGTAGAGCTCGCGCTCGCCGGTCTTCGTGTAGTGGATGTACTTCCACTTCTTCGTCCGCAGCCCGACGAAGCGGCGGTCGCCCTGACCCTGTGCCCGCTGCAGCAGCAGCGCCTTGTGGACCGGCGCCGGGTCGCCCTCGAGCAGCGGCTTGAGGCTGACGCCGTCGACCCGGCGGCCGGTCGGGATCCCGGCGTAATCGGCCAGCGTCGGCGCCAGGTCGATGTTGCCAACCAGGTTGCGGACGCCGCCGGGTTGCACCCCGGGGCCGCGGATCAGCAGCGGCACGCGCGAGCAGACCTCGTAGCCGCAGGTCTTCTTCGCGTAGCGGTGTTCGCCGAGGCTGACCCCGTGGTCGGTCGTGTACATCACGATCGTGTCGTCGAGCTCGCCCGTCTCCTCGAGCGCCTGGAAGATGTCCTTGACGCCATCATCGATCGCCAGCAGCGCGCGCTGGTGCTGCGTCCGCCGCTGCCGCAGCGTCTCGAGATCCGGGAGCTTCTGTCGCTGGATCCACCTCGGCTTGTCGGAGACGTCCTCCTCGAGGAAGGCCTCGTCCTCGGGGATCGGCTCGACCTCGGCGTCCGCGTACCGTGGCGGCGGGATCGACGGCGCATGCGGGCCGTTGTAGGAGACGAAGGTGAAGAACGGCTCCCTCGTGTCGACCTGTTCGATGAAGTCGACGGCATGGTCGCTGAGCACGTCGGAGGAGTTGTGCGCACCCCCCTTGTAGTCGACCAGGGACCCGTTCTCGTTCAGCCTGAAGTTGAGGTAAGTCTGCTTGCCCGTGTAGCCGGTCCACCAGTCCCAGCCCTTGGGGACGTAGTTCTCGTCCTCGCCCCACGGGAACTTGTTCAGGTACTTGCCGACGAAGCCGGTCTGGTAACCGGCTTCATCGAGCCAGTTGGCGATCGTCGACCGACCCTTGAACTGATTCGTCTCGGAGTTGCTCTCGATGCCGGTGTGGTCGGAGGTCTGACCGGTCAGGAACGTCGTGCGCGAGGGACAGCACAGGGCGGTGTTGACCATCGAATTGGAGAACCGCGCCCAGTCGTCGCGCGAATCGACGAACGGCATGCTCCCGACCGTCGTGTTGAACTGATCGTCGCTCATGATCACGACGATGTTCGGGGGATCGGGCGCCTTGGCCGCCTCGACCGAATCGGTGCCGCCGGCGCCGAGCGCGGCCATGGCGACCGCGAGCGTCAGCCCGAAGGCTGCGATCGTCACTCGTGCGCGTCTGGTCATGCTCGGTCCCCTGTTCTCATCGGTCGGCGGCTGAAGGTCTGGGCGCGGTGGGCGCGGTGGCGTTGCGGGCCACGAGGGTGCGCTCCGCCGGAGCTCGGCCCCGAGCGGTCTGCACAGCCTTCCCGCGTCCCGGAAATGCTAAACGTCGTCGGACCCGGACCCGCCTGTCACGGCGCACGAATGCGTCGTGACGAAACCGATCCTGGTACGTATCAGGGGTATGAACACTGCCGACCCCAGCTTGTTTCGGCCCGCGGCGCTTCGGCGCTCCGTAGTTCTCCTCGCGCTGCTCGCCGCGCTCGGACTCGGTCTTGCGGCCTGCGGCGACGACGAAACGACCTCGGCCGTCACTACGGGGGCCGGCGGGACTACCGGCGCCGAGCCCAGCCCGCCCGATGGCGATGCAGCCACCTCGACCGACGTCGAGCCGGGTGGCGGCGGCGCGGACGTCCCCGACCTGCCCGAAAACGACGACATCAGCGCCGTCCAGTGCACCGCCGCCCCGAAGCAGGTCTTCGATGCCACGGCGATCATCGGCGAACCGATCGATCAGACGACGCGGCAGGCGCGCGCCGCCGGCTGCGACGTCCGGGTCGTGATCGAGGACGGCAAACCCCTGGCGACGACGAGCGACTTCCGCCCCGACCGCATCAACGTCGTCGTCGACGAGGGCACGATCAAGCGGATCGACGGCCTCTACTGATCGGCGGGGGTCCCGGCGGACGCCCCCGGGGCCTCATCCTCCTCGAGCAGCACCGTGTCCTCGTGTGAGTAGGCGGGGGCGCAGACACACAGCAGCACGAGTGGCTCGGGGCTCCTGTTCCAGAGCTTGTGGGGCGTTCCTGGCGCGATCACGACGCTGTCGCCGGCGGCGACTGCGAAGGTCCGCTCACCGAGGCGCATCTTCCCCGTCCCTGATGTGAACACGTAGATCTCCTCGGCGAGCGGATGCAGGTGCGCCGCCGTCTCAGCCCCGGGGCCGACGACCGCCTCGGCGACGCTCTGGCGGCTGGCCGCGCTGCTGGAGGGATGAACCAGCTCGGTGACGAGCGAGCCGTCCCGGGTCCGGAACTGCTCGCGATCGATGCGACGCTCGACCGGGTCTCCGCTCACGGCCGCAGCCTAGATGGTCGGCGGCATCGGTCGGCATCGCAACCGCCCCGAAAGGTCGGTCACTAGGCTGGCGTCCGTGGCCCGAGTCGACTTCGATCCCGAGCAGACGGACCCCCGCTCCTTCTACAAGCTGCTCACTGCCTCCGTGCTGCCACGGCCGATCGCGTGGGTCTCGACCCGCTCCGCTGCCGGCGTCGACAACCTCGCGCCGCACTCGTTCTACACGGTCGCCTGCGCCGATCCGCCGGTACTGCAGTTCACCTCCGTCGGCCGCAAGGACTCGCTCCACAACGTGCTCGAGACGGGCGAGTTCGTCGTCAACTTCAGCCCCGCCGGCATGTTCGAGGAGATCAATGCGACGGGGACGGCCTTTCCTGCCGACGTCAGCGAGTTCGAGGCAGTCGGGATCGAGTCCGAGTCGAGCACGCGAGTGACGCCGCGCCGGGTCGCCGCCTCCCCCGTCGCCTTCGAGTGCAAGCTCGCCGACACGCTCAGCTTCGGCAACTCGACCGTCGTCTTCGGCCGCGTCGTCCACGTCGCCGTCGACGAGACGGTGATGGACGGGGAGCTGCCCGATGCCGAGCGTCTCGCTCCGCTCGCGCGGCTCGGCAAGATCGAGTGGGGCGAGCTCGGAACCGTACGACGGATCACGCGGATCCCGGTCGAGGAGTGGCCGGGGCACTACGGCAGGGCACCGACGGGCGGTCCCGGTGAAGAGGACGAGCGAGACCGACTACCCCTGACACCTGCACCAAGCAACGGAGGAAGAACCATGGCCGACGTCCTGAACGAGAAGCAGGAGCAGCTCTGCGAGGAGAGCCCCTACGACTACAGCGGCCTCAAGGCGCTGTTCCTCAACTGCACGCTGAAGCGCAGCCCGGAGGTCTCGAACACGCAGGGGCTGATGGACATCTCGATCGAGATCATGCGCCGCAACGGCGTCGAGGTCGAGAACATCCGCGTCATCGACGAGCCAGTCGCGACAGGCGTCTGGGAGGACATGACCGAGCACGGCTGGGAGCAGGACGCCTGGCCGGCGATCCAGGAGAAGGTGATGGCGGCCGACATCCTCGTGCTCGGCTCTCCGATCTGGCTCGGCGAGAAGTCGTCGGTCTGCACGCAGGTGATCGAGCGCCTCTACGGGTACTCGGGCAACCTCAACGAGAACGGCCAATGGGCCTACTACGGCCGCACCGGCGGCTGCCTGATCACCGGCAACGAGGACGGCATCAAGCACTGCTCGATGAACATCCTCTACTCGCTACAGCACCTCGGCTACGTGATCCCGCCGCAGGCCGATGCCGGCTGGATCGGCGAGGCGGGCCCGGGGCCCTCCTACCTCGACCCGGATGAGGGCGGCCGCGGCAACGACTTCACCAATCGGAACACCACGTTCATGACCTGGAACCTGATGCACATGGCGAAGCTGCTCTCCGACGCCGGCGGCATTCCCGCCCACGGCAACCAGCGAGCCAAGTGGGACGCCGGCTGCAGTTTTGACTTCCCCAACCCCGAGTACCGATAAGCCCGCCGAGTCACCTTCGTATTCTTCTCAAGTAATGGAGCAGAACAAGCGAGATCTCGGGCATGCGATCCACTACTCCGCGGTCACCGCGGGGACGCCGGTGTTCGGCAGCGACGGTAGTGACGTCGGCACGGTCCGGCAGGTCGTCGACAACTACCGCGAGCACATCCTCGACGGCCTCGTGATCGAGGACGGCGGCGGCACGGTCCGCTTCGTCGACGGGCCGGAGGTCTCCCGCACGTTCGAGCGCGGCGTCTATCTCTCGATCGACGCCGCCGCGGTCGCCAGGCTCGGCCCACCCGAGGACGGTCCCGGGACCTTCCACCCGACCGCCGCCAAGAGCAAGATCGGCCGCCTCTTCAACGGCGGCTGGCGCAAGAACTGAAGCCGCCCTTCCGGGAGGGGGCGCTCAGGGCACGATCGCGACGACGCGCGCCGGCGCGGCGCTGGCGCCGACCAGGCGCAGCGGAAAGCAGGCGACCACAAAGCCGGTCGGCGGCAGCTGCTCGAGACCCGCGAGGCGCTCAATCTGCGAGTAGGCGAGGTCGGCCTGGTGAGCGGCCCAGAAGACGCCGGTGCGGCCGCTCTGGCGTGCCTCCTCGGCCTGCATCCACAGCGGCCGATCCCAGCCCCAGGCGTCGATCCCCATGACGCGGACGCCGCGGTCGTAGAGCCAATGCGTCGCCGCCGCGGTGACGCCTGGCCCACGGACCATGTAGTCGGGCTCGTCGAGGAACGCGTCGCGGCCGGTCCGGACGAGCACGATGTCGAGCTCGGCGAGGTCGTGCCCGGCCGCCTCGAGCGCCCCCTCGACGTCGCCGCTGTCGATCGCGTCGCCGTCGGCCCGCTCGCTGAAGTCGAGGACGACGCCGGGCGCATAGAACCACTCGAGCGGCAGCTCGTCGATCGTCGCCGCAGGCTCGCCCCGGATCGTCGAGTTGTAGTGGTACGGCGCATCGACGTGCGTCGAATTGTGGGTGCCGAAGTTCTTGAAGGTCTCGACCGCCCACCCCTCCCCGTCGCGAAGCAGCTCCGTTCCAACCCCGAACATCTCGCCGATCGTGCGGGCGCCGGCGGCGTGGTCGGAAAACTCGATGTCCGTGCGCAGCAGCTCCGGCGTCTCAGCCGGGCTCGGCACGATCGGGGCGGAGAGGTCGATCAGCTCCATGCGAACGATCCTACGGGCTCGAGTCGCGCTCGGACTGCGGCCGCCGTCGCGGGCTCAGCCGCCGACGTAGGCCGCGAGGTGCTCGCCGGTCAGGGTCGATCCGTCGGCGGCCAGGTCGGCCGGCGTTCCCTCGAAGACGATCCGGCCGCCGTCGTGTCCGGCTCCGGGCCCGAGGTCGATGATCCAGTCGGCGTGGGCCATCACCGCCTGGTCGTGCTCGACGACGATCACCGACTTGCCCGAGTCGACGAGCCCGTCGAGCAGGCCCAGCAGCTGCTCGACGTCGGCCAGGTGGAGTCCCGTGGTCGGCTCGTCGAGGACGTAGATCCTGCCGTTATCGGCCATTCGCGTAGCGAGCTTGAGACGCTGCCGCTCACCCCCGGAGAGGGTGGTCAGTGGCTGGCCGATACCGAGGTATCCGAGCCCGACGTCGACGAGCCGCACGAGGATCTTGTGCGCGGCCGGGAGGGCCGCGGGGCCGTCTTCCGCGAAGAACCGCTCCGCCTCCGCCGCCGACATCGCCAGCACCTCGCTGATGTCCTTGCCGCCGAGCTCGTAGGAGAGCACCGACGCCTGGAAGCGCTTGCCCTCGCACTCCTCGCAGGTGGTGGCGACGCCCGCCATCATCCCGAGGTCCGTGTAGATGACGCCGGCGCCGTTGCAGTTGGGACAGGCGCCGTCGGAGTTGGCGCTGAACAGACCCGGCTTGACGCCGTTGTGCTTCGCGAACGCCTTGCGGATCGGGTCGAGCAGCTTCGTGTACGTGGCCGGGTTGCTGCGGCGTGATCCGCGGATCGGCGACTGGTCGACGACGACGACCCCTTCCCGGCCCTCGACCGATCCGCTGATCAGCGAGCTCTTGCCAGAGCCCGCCACCCCGGTGAGGACGACGAGCACGCCGAGCGGGATGTCGACATCGACGTCCCGCAAGTTGTTGGTGTCGGCGCCGCGCACCTCCAGCGCCTGCGAGGACTCCCGCACCGAGCCCTTCAGTGAGGCGCGATCGTCGAGGTGCCGCCCCGTCAGTGTGCCGCTCTTGCGGAGCTGCGCGACGCTGCCCTCGAACACCACCTCGCCGCCGCCGCTGCCGGCGCCCGGCCCGAGATCGACGACGTGGTCGGCGATCTCGATCGCGACCGGGTCGTGCTCGACGACGAGCACGGTGTTGCCCTTGTCGCGCAGCTGCCGCAGCAGCTCGTTCATGCGCTCGACGTCGTGCGGGTGCAGGCCGACCGTCGGCTCGTCGAAGACGTAGGTGACGTCGGTCAGCGAGGAGCCGAGCTGCCGGATCATCTTCACGCGCTGAGCCTCTCCCCCCGACAGCGTGCCCGAGGTCCGGTCGAGCGACAGGTAACCCAGCCCGATCTCCGTGAATGAGTCGAGGCTCTCCTGCAGTGCCTCGAGCAGCGGCGCCACCGACCCCTCATCGAGCTTCCGGACCCACTCGGCCAGGTCCCTGATCTCCATCGCGCAGAGATCGGCGATGTTCTTGCCCCCGATCTTCGACTTGCGCGCGCCCTCGGCGAGCCTCGTGCCGTCGCACTCGGGGCAGGTCGTGAACGTGACGGCCGCGTCGACGAAGCGACGGATGTGGGGCTGCATCGCATCCGGGTCCTTGGCGAGCATCGACTTCTGGATCGTCGGGATCAGGCCCGAGTAAGTGAGGTTGATGCTGTCGACCTTGATCTTCGTCGGCTCCTTGTAGAGCAGGTCGTTGCGCTCACGCTTGTTGAACTTCTTGATCGGCTTGTCTGGATCGAAGAAGCCGCAACCGCGGAAGATGCGCCCGTACCAGCCCTCCATCGAGTAGCCGGGGATCGTGATCGCTCCCTCGTTCAGCGACTTGTCCTCGTCGTAGAGGACGGCGAGGTCGAAGTCGGTGACCGAGCCGCGGCCCTCGCACTCGGGGCACATACCGCCCGTGCGCTCGTAGGTCGCCTTCTCGGTCTTCGTCTTCTTGCCCTTCTCGATCGTGATTCCGCCGCTCGCCTTGACCGAGGCGACGTTGAACGAGTAGGCCGCCGGGCCGCCGATGTGGGGCTTGCCGAGCCGGCTGAAGAGAATCCGCAGGATCGCGTTCGCATCGGTGACGGTGCCGACCGTCGAGCGGGGATCGGAGCCGATCCGCTCCTGGTCGACGCTGATCGCGGTGGTCAGCCCGTCGAGCAGATCGACGTCTGGACGCGCCAGGGTCGGCATGAAGCCCTGCAGGAAGGCGCTGTACGTCTCGTTGATCAGCCGCTGCGACTCGGCGGCGATCGTGCCGAAGACCAGCGAGCTCTTGCCGGAGCCTGAGACGCCCGTGAATGCGGTCAGGCGCCGCTTTGGCAGCTCGACGCTGACGTCCTTGAGGTTGTTGACGCGCGCTCCCTGCACGCGGATCCGGTCGTGGCTGTCCGCCTCCTTGCTCATCCTGCCGCCATTCCGCTCAGGCGGTCCCTCGCGAACCGCTCGATCTCACGGGAGAGCTTGCCGCCCTGCCAAGCAAGCGGGCTTTCCCCCTGCTCCTCGCTGACAAGCTCGGCACCGCCGATCGCCGCCGCGATCCGGCTCGCGGTCTCATGCGGGTGGCCCGGGTCGGCCTCGTCGTGGCTGGCGACGACGAGAACGGGGACGTCGATCCCGGCCAGCGACTCGAGCCCCTCGTAGGGAATCGAGCGCGGCACCTCCCGCAGCGCCACCGCCAGCGAATCGGGGTGGCGATGTCGCGACATCCGATCCCGGGCGATCCGCAGCAGAGTCTCGCGCCACTCGGGATCGAGTCCTGCGGCCTCGTACGCCGCCAGCCAGCCCTCGACCCCGCCCTGCTCGAGGCCGTCAGCGAGCGCGTCCCAGCCGGCGAGGCTCCCCTCGGAGGGGCGCTCGCCGAGACTCGCGGGACCGACCAGGACCAGTCCTGAGAACGCCTCCGGATCGCGCGTCACCGCCGCGAGGATCGTGTGCGCTCCCATCGAGTGCCCGACCGCAAGCGGCCTTGCCCCCTCCCCAAACGCTGCCGCGGCGGCCCGCCGCAGATCGGCCGCGAGCACCTCGTATCCGAATGCGCCGGACGGCGCCGGGTCGCTCTCGCCGTGCGCTCGGGCGTCGTAGGAGCAAACCTCGAAGCCGTGCCGCGGCAGGTATGAGGAGCCGTGCAGGACGAGGTCGCGATGAGCGGTGATCCCGTGTGCGAGCAGCACCGGGGCGCCCTCACCCCGGACCCAGCCGCGCAGCTCCACCCCGCCCTCCCCGGCGACGCTCAGATCACGGCCTCGAGCCCCTGCCACGCGGGATCCGCGCTCCCCGGCTCAGGCGGAAGCGGCGGCGGCGGCCTTCGCCTCGGCGAGGGCCTGCTCGATCGCGGCGCTGTCGGTGTAGCTGAGGCCGAGCAGCTTCACGTCTTTGAAGGCGATCCTGCCCTCAGGATCGACGATGAAGATCGCGCGGCGCAGCGACGGTCCCATCTTGATCCCGTAGGCGTCGGCGACCTCGAGATCCTCGTCGGCGACGAGCGGCAGGCTCAGATCGTGGTTGCTGATGAAGCCTTCGTGACTGTCGACGCCCTGTGGCGAAATCCCGACCATCTCGGCGTCGAGGCCCTCGATCCGCTGCCTGTTGTCGCGGTACTCGCAGAACTGCTTCGTGCAGACGGCGGTCTCGTCGCCGGGGTAGAAGGCGAGCACGATCCAACGCCCGCGGTAGTCGGAGAGCGAGAACTCGCCCTCGCCCGTCCACGGCTTGGTGAACTCGGGCGCGCTGTCGCCGACCTTGAGCTTGGCCATCGTCTATTCCTCCACTGTTGCGGTCTCTGTGATCACCGGCTGCGTCGGCGCGCCGTCGCTGCCGGCGCCACCTCCGAGCGCTTCGATCGCCTCAACGGTTTCGAAGCCGTCGGTGACCTCGCCGGCGATCGCATAGTCGGGCGGCAGCCCGGCGTCGGCGTCGGCGGTGACGATGAAGAACTGGCTGCCCGAGGTTCCGGGCGGCTCGACCGAGGTCTTCGCCATCGCGACGAGCCCGCGCGTGTAGGCGAGGTCAGCGGGCGGGCGCTCGGTGATCGAGTAGCCGGGGCCGCCCGTGCCCTCGCCCGTCGGATCGCCGCCCTGGATCACGAAGCCGGGAGCGATCCGGTGGAAGGGGGTGTCGTCGAAGACGCCGTTCTCGGCGAGGTACTGGAAGGACGCCGCCGTTTTCGGGTTCGTGTCCGGGTCAAGCGTGACCGTGAAGCTGCCACAGCTCGTCTCGAAGACGACGTCGCTGGCCGTCGGCGCCTTCTCGGTCGGCGGATCAAGCTGCACGTCCTTGACCGGCGGCGCCTCGACGCTCGCGCAAGCCGACTCCTCCGTCGTCGACTCGTCGTCGCCCCCGCAGGCGGCGAGCAGCGACCCGGCCGCGAGCAGGGCAAGGGCGATAAGCAGGATCCGGGTGTGGGCGCGGCCGTCGGGCATTCGGGGGCGGCGCTGAGCCTAACGGGTTGCGAACATGGGGCCGTGAGCAACCTTCCCGACCCGCCGGAGCCGATCGCCGACCCCGAGCCCCGACCCGGCCCGCCCGCACGGGTGCGCCTCGTCGGCCGGGCCGTGACCGCGACCGTCTCACACGCGCCCTGGCTGTGGCCGATCATCCGCCGCCCCGTGACCGCCTATTTCGACGGCCTCGCGCTCGACTGGGACACGCGCACCCGCTCGGGCGAGCCCTCGCACCTGGCGCCGCTCGCGGTCGCGGTCACGAAGATCGATCGGCGCCCCGAGCGCGCACTGGACCTCGGCACCGGCACGGGCGCCGCGGCGCTGTTTCTGGCCCGCGAGTTCCCCCGCGCCTCGATCCGCGGCGTCGACGTCTCCGAGGAGATGATCCGGCGGGCGAAGTCGAAGGTCGGCCTCGACCCCGAGGGCCGGGTCGCCTTCAGGGTCGCCGACGCCTCCGACCTGCCCTTCGACGACGATCACTTCGACCTCGTCACGCAGCTCAACATGCCCCCGTTCTTCGCGGAGACGGCTCGCGTGCTTCGCCACGGCGGCCACGTGATCGTCGCAGCCTCCTCCGGCGATCAGACGCCTTTCTTCACACCCGACTCGGTCCTCGAGCGCGGCTTCGGGCGCTACGGCTTCGAGATGGTCAAGGTCGGCCGGATCGGCCCCGGCTCCTACTTCGTCGCCCGCAAGGGCCGCTGAGGACGGCCGCGACGACCCCGGATGCCGGGGTGCGAGCATCTAGATTCCCCTGTCCATGGCCAGCGTCCCGTCCGGAGAGAGACCGGAGACCTCACCGTTTCTGCTGCTCGTCAACCCCTCGGCGGGCGGCGGCCGCTCGCGCGGGCGGCTGCCCGCGGTCGAAGCGGCGCTGCGCCGGGCCGGGGCCGACTACGAGCTGGTCATGACCCGCGACCTCGGCCACGCCTGCGAGGAGGCGCAGCGAGCCGCGGCGGCGGGAAGGATCCCCGTCGTCATGAGCGGCGACGGCATGATCGGCAAGATCGGCGGCCTGCTCGCCTGCGGCTCGACCCCGCTCGGGGTGATCCCCGGCGGCCGCGGCAACGACTTCGCGAGAGTGGTCGGGATCCCGACCGAGCCGGAGGGTGCCGTCGCCAACCTGCTCTCGGGCGAGCGGCTACGGATCGACGTCGGCGAGGCCAACGGCGAGCGCTTCCTCTGCATCGCCTCCTGCGGCTTCGACTCCGACGCGAACCGGATCGCGAACGAAGCGAAGCGGGTCAAGGGACCGCTCGTCTACGCCTACGCGGCGCTGCGGGCGCTCGCCCAGTGGAAGCCGGCCGCGTTCACGCTGACTCCCGACGGCGGCCCAGCGCGGTCGTTCTCCGGCTTCTCGGTGGCGGTCGCCAACTCGAAGGCCTACGGCGGCGGCATGTTCGTCGCCCCCGACGCCCTGCTCGACGACGGCAAGCTCGACGTGGTCACAACCGGCGACGTCTCCAAGTCGGCCTTCCTGCGCGGCCTACCCGACGTCTTCAAGGGCACCCACCTGCGCCGCCCCGAGGTCGAATCGTTTCGCTGCGCCTCGATCCTCGTCGAGGCCGACCGGCCCTTCGCCGTCTACGCCGACGGCGAGCACATCACCGATCTGCCCGCGACCGTGAGCCTGCTGCCCGCCGCCCTCGAGGTGATCGCGCCCGCCGGCGGCGCCGCCACGTCCGCCGCAGCCGGGGCCGGTGCGGCCGCGACCGAGCCGGACGCATGAGCGCTACCCGCGAGGCCCCCCGCCCCTCCCCGGTCTTCGCCGGCAAGCGCGCGCTCGCGAGGGCGATCGGCGGCCTCAGCCGGCTCAGCGGACGCGGCGGCGGCACCACTCTTCCCGGCCGCGTCCTGCTGCGTACCGCTCCCGACGCGATCGAGCGACTCGGCGCCCGGCTCGGGGACGGAGCCGCGATCGTCAGCGCCACCAACGGCAAGACGACGACCGCCGGCATGATTGCGGCCGCTCTCGCCGCCGACGGCCGCAAGCCCGTTCACAACCGGGCCGGTTCGAACATGGCTTGGGGAGTGGCGACAGCGCTGCTCGACCAGCGTGGCGACGAGGGTCTGTTCGAGGTCGACGAGGCCTGGCTGCCGAAGGTCAGCGCAGCCCTGCACCCGCGGCTGCTGCTGCTTTGCAACCTGTTCCGCGACCAGCTCGACCGCTACGGAGAGCTCGAGCGCCTCGCCGACGAGTGGGCTGTCGTCGTCGAACGTCTCGAGGCCGAAGGCTCGGCGATCGTCCTCAACGCGGACGACCCGCTGGTCGCCGACCTCGGTCGAGACAAAGACCTCGCCCGGCGCGCGAACGTCAGCTACTTCGGGATCGATGACCACTCGCAGGCGCTGCCGGCACTCCAGCATGCCTTCGATGCGAAACACTGCCGGCGCTGCGGAGCGCCCTACTCCTACGACCGCGCCTTCGTCGGCCACCTCGGCCACTACCGCTGCCCCAACTGCGGCGCCGACCGCCCGAGCCCCGACATCGCGGCGACGCGGATCGAGCTGCTCGGCATGGAGGGCTCGCGCTTCACGGTGACGACACCCGACGGCGACGCCCAGGTGCGGCTGCCCCTGCCGGGCCTCTACAACGTCTACAACGCGCTCGCCGCGATCGCCGCCGCCCGCGGTCTCGAGGTGCCGCTGGAAACGATCGCGACCTCGCTCGCTGGTATCGAGGCGGTCTTCGGGCGGGTCGAGACGATCGACGTTGCCGGCCGGCCCGTCTCGATCCTGCTGATCAAGAACCCGGCGGGCGCCAACGAGGTGCTGCGGACGCTGGCCCAGGAGGGCGAGCGCGGTGGCCGGCCGCTCGACCTCTGGCTGGCGCTCAACGACCGGATCGCCGACGGCCGCGACGTCTCCTGGATCTGGGATGCCGACTTCGAGTTGCTGGCCGAGCACGCCGCGACGATCACGGTCGCCGGCACGCGCGCGCCCGACATGGCGCTGCGGCTCAAGTACGCGGGCTGGCCCGCCGATCGGATCGAGGTCGTGCCCGCGATCGCCGCCTCGCTCGACCGGGCCCTGCAGCGGTGCGAGGGCTCCGGCGGCCGCCTCTTCGCCCTGCCCACCTACACGGCCCTGATCGAGCTGCGAACGCTGCTGACGCGACGCGGCATGGCCCGGGATTACTGGGAGTAGTGATCGTGGAGCCCCTGCAGACCGGGCCCAAGCCCGCCGCAACGCCCGCCGGGATCGGCGATGACGTCATCTGGCATGACGCCGAGAACGGCAGCTACGGCGCCGATCTGAAGCTCTGGGAGCGGCTCGCGGGCGAGGGCGGTGGCACGGTCGTCGACCTCGGGGCCGGGACCGGGCGCGTCAGCCTCCATCTCGCGCGCCGCGGCATCGACGTGGTCGCCGTCGACAACGACGCGCTGCTGCTCGAGGCGCTGGCCGGGCGGGCTGGCGCCGCGGGGCTCACGGTGAGGACGGTCGCGGCCGACGCCCGCGACCTCGGCGCGCTCGGGCTCGAAGCCGCGACGGTGATCGCCCCGATGCAGCTCGTGCACCTGCTCGACGGAGCTGACGGCCGTGCCCGGCTGCTTGGAGGGGCGCTGCAGACCCTGCCCGCCGGCGGGCGTATCCACCTGGCGCTGCTCGGCACAGACGCCGAGGCCGAGGTCGGTGACGATCTGACCCCCGCCCCGCTCCCGGACGTGCGAGAACAGGACGGCTGGGTCCACTCGAGCCTCCCGGTCGCCGTCGGCTGGGGCGACGACGTGATCCAGATCCACCGCCGCCGCGAACTCGTCTCGCCCGCCGGCGAGCTGCTCAGCGAGCACCACATGATCGAGCTCGACAGGCTGACGCCTGACGAGCTCGAGGCTGAGGCGAGCGGCCTTGGCCTGCGGGTCCTCGAGCGGACCGAGATCCCGCTCACGTCCGAGCACGTCGGGTCGGTCGTCGTCAGCCTCGAGGTGCCCCGATGAGCGCCGGAGGCAAGGGACTGCGGCTGCTCGCGCTCTATCCCGAGCAGATGAACATCTACGCCGACCGCGGCAACGTGATCTTCCTGCAGCGGCGCTGCGAGTGGCGCGGGCTCGGTTTCTCCTACGCGGCGGCCGGCCCCGGCGAGTCGTTCGACCCCGGGGCCCACGACCTGATCTACATCGGCGGCGGCCAGGATCGCGACCAGCGCGCGGTCGCCGCCGACCTCGTCGAGAGCAAGCGCGAGGCCCTGACCGAGGCGCTCGACGACGGCGCCGCCCTGCTCGCCGTCTGCGGCGGCTACCAGCTGCTCGGCGAGTACTACGAGCTCGGTGAGGATCGGATCGCCGGCCTCGGCCTCGCCGACCTGCGGACCGTGCGCGAGCCCGGCCCGCGGCTGATCGGCAACGTCGCGATCCGGGTCGACGTCGAGGGCGACGAGCGCGTCCTCGCCGGCTTCGAGAACCACGGCGGCCGCACCTATCTCGGGCCCGGGGCGACGGCGCTCGGGCACGTCATCGACGGGCACGGCAACAACGGCTCCGACGGGCTCGAGGGAGTCCGCCTCGGCAATGCTTTCGGGACCTACCTGCACGGGCCGCTGCTGCCCAAGAATGCCTGGATGGCGGACCAGCTGATCGAGCTCGCGATCGAGCGTCGCACGGGCCACCGCCCTGAGCTCGAGCCGCTCGACGACAGCTTCGAGGACGCCGCCCACGCCTCCGCGCGGGCCGCCGCTACTGCCGGCTGATGGCGGAGGAGCGGACGACGATCGGCTGGCGCGAGTGGATCCGCCTTCCCGGACTAGACGAGACGATCATCAAGGCCAAGGTCGACACCGGCGCCCGCACCTCGAGCCTGCACGCCTACGACATCTCCGAGGTCGACCGCGACGGCGAGGCCTGGATCCGCTTCTGCTTCCACCCCGTACAGCGCGACGAGGAGGAGACGGTCACGGCGGAGGCCCGGCTCGTCGACCGCCGCACGGTGACCGCTTCGAACGGACAGAGCGAGCTTCGCTACGTTGTCGAGACCGAGGCCGTGATCGACGGCGTCAGCACCCCGATCGAGCTGACGCTGACCAGGCGGGACGCGATGGGCTTCAGGATGCTGCTCGGCAGGCGTGCGCTGCGCGGCCTGTTCGTGGTCGATCCGAAGCGCTCATTCCGCACGGCCGAATCGAAGGAGGTCCGCAAGCGGGCCCGGAAGCTGAGAAGGGAACGGTCGCAGGCCGAATGAAGTTCGCGGTATTGAGCAGGAGGGCGTCGCTGTACTCGACGCGACGGTTGGTTGAGGCAGGCCGCGAGCGCGGCCACGAGATGCACGTGATCAACTACGTGCGCTGCTACATGGACATCACCTCGCGCAAGCCGCAGGTGATGTTCCGCGGCGAGCCGGTCTCCGGCTTCGACGCCGTGATCCCCCGCGTCGGCGCCAGCCACGCCTTCTACGGCGCCTCGGTCGTGCGCCAGTTTGAGATGATGGGCACCTTCTCCTCGAACGAGTCACAGGGCATCAATCGCGCCCATGACAAGCTGCGCCAGCTGCAGTTGCTCGCCCGGGCCGGGATCGGTCTGCCCGTGACAGGGTTCGCGCACGACGCTCAGGACATCGACGGCATCCTCGAGACGGTCGGCGGTGCCCCGGTCGTCGTCAAGCTGCTCGCGGGCACGCAGGGCAAGGGCGTCGTCCTCGCCGAGACCCGCAAGGCGGCGGAGTCGGTGATCGGCGCCTTCCGCGAGCTCGACGCCAACATCCTCGTACAGGAGTTCATCAAGGAGTCGAGGGGCTCCGACATCCGCGCCTTCGTCGTCGGCGGCCGCGTCGTCGCAGCGATGGAGCGGCATGCGGCCCCGGGCGAGTTCCGCTCCAACATCCACCGCGGCGGTTCGGCCGAGAAGGTGACGTTGACGCCGGAGGAGCGGGCGACTGCGAAGAAGGCGGCGAAGACGATCGGCCTGGCGGTCGCCGGCGTCGACATGATGCGCTCCAACCAGGGGCCCGTCGTGCTCGAGGTCAACAGCTCCCCCGGTCTCGAGGGAATCGAGGAGGCGACCGGCGTCGACATCGCCGGCGAGGTGATCAAGTTCCTCGAGACCCGGCTGCGGCCCAAGCCCGCGAAGCGGACGCGGCCGCGGAAGGCGAAGACGCGCACGAGGACGAAGGCATAGCGGTGAGCGAACCGCGCGAGCCGATCGAGATCGGCGGCACGTCCGTCGCTGCCGGCACGCGCGAGGACGTCGAGATCCACGTCGAGCGACTCGCCAGCGGTCCCTGGATCTCGATCCCCGCCGTCGTCCTGCATGGTCGCCGCGAGGGGCCGGCGGTATCGATCTCGGCGGCCGTCCACGGCGACGAGATCAACGGCGTCGAAGTCGTGCGGCAACTGCTCGGCACGATCCGGCCCGAGGAGCTCGCCGGAACCCTGATCCTCGTACCCGTCGTCAACCAGCTCGGGTTCATGGCGGGCGAGCGCTACCTGCCGGACCGCCGTGACCTCAACCGCTCCTTTCCGGGGTCGACCCGCGGCTCGCTCGCCGGCCGGCTCGCCCACCTGTTCATGGGCGAGATCATCAGCCGCTGCGACCTCGGCATCGACTTGCACTCCGGCTCCGACGGCCGCGCCAACCTGCCGCAGATCCGCGCCGATCTCGACGACCCGGTGACTCGCGAGGCGGCGCTCGCCTTCGGAGCGCCGGTCAGTCTCCACTCCCGCACCCGCGACGGCTCGCTGCGCGAGGCCGCGACCCAGGCCGGAATGACGATGCTGCTGTTCGAGGGCGGCGAGGACAACCGCTACGACGACTACGCGATCGAGTTCGCCTACGACGGCGTGATCCGGGTGCTGCACTGGCTCGGGATGGTCGATGCCTCGCCCGGCAGCTCGGTGCGAACGACCGTGAGCCGCGCCAGCCGCTGGGTCCGCGCCCCGCGCGGCGGCCTCCTGCGGCGCGAGGTAGGACTCGGCAACACGGTCGAGCGGCGCCAGGTTCTCGGCCACATCTCCGACATCTGGGGTCGCGGCAACCTCGCGGTCCGCTCCCCGGTCGCCGGGATCGTGATCGGAGAGGCGCACCGCCCCCGCGCGAACC
The DNA here is from genome assembly GCA_963793415.1 of uncultured Solirubrobacterales bacterium. Classification (GTDB taxonomy): domain Bacteria; phylum Actinomycetota; class Thermoleophilia; order Solirubrobacterales; family 70-9; genus CAXMST01. The sequence continues at coordinate 2,100,030 of CAWCAC010000002.1, forward strand.
AAGGCGACGCCCTATTCCACATCGCCGAGCCCGAGGGTATCGAGGGCGCCGCCGACGACGCCGGTCCCGAGGGCGACGGCGAGACCGTCTGACCGACGCACAAGCGCCTGCCCCGCGCCGCGACCCCGCCGAACGCGCAGGATCCGGCCCCATAGGGGCGGATCGCGCACGTTCGGCAGCGCGCCCGCACCCGTCGACGCCTAGCGACCAGTGGAGCCGAAGCCGCCTTCGCCCCGGGCGGAGTCCTCGAGCTCGTCCACCCCGAGCGGCGCCAGCGCCGTGAACGGAACCACGAGCAACTGCGCGATGCGGTCGCCGGCCTCGATCCGGAAGGCTTCCTCGCGATCGGTGTTGAGCAGCAGGACCCGGACCTCGCCGCGGTAGCCCGAGTCGATCAGGCCGGGGGCGTTGACCAGCGAGATCCCGTGCCTGGCGGCGTTGCCGCTGCGCGGCAGCACGAGGCCGGCGCAGCCGTCGGGAACCGCGATCGCAATCCCGCATCCGACCATCGCCCTGCGGCCGGGCTCGATCGTCGCCTCCGCGGCCGCATAGAGGTCGAGGCCGGCGTCGCCGTCGTTTGCTCTCGATGGCAACCGGGCCGCAGGGTCGAGCAGCTTGACGCCGAGCTCGGAGGGGCCGCTCACGCTGCTGCCGGCCCGGCGCCGTTGTCGCCGTCGGCCCCCGTCGCCGCGTAGGGCGCGAAGCGGTGTGCGACCGCGATCGGGACCTTGGCCTGTACGTGGACGCCCTCGGGACCGTCCTCGCGCTCGATCCGGCCCGCGACCGCATGGAGCTCGCTCAGCGCGGCGCCCTCCTCGTAGGGAAAGAGCAGGTCCATCGGCCGCAGAGTCTCCTCGAACGCCTTCTCGATCGCGTCGAGCAGCTCGGGAATGCCCTCGCCCGTCGCCGCCGAGACGCCGATCGCCTCACGCTCGCCGACCAGCAACCGCGATCGTTCCTCGTCGTCGAGCAGATCGAGCTTGTTGAAGACGACGAGCCGCGGCGCCTCGTCGGCCCCGATCTCGGCCAACACGGTCTCGACCGCCTCCATCGCCGCGGCTCGCGCCTCGAGCGGATCGGAGGCATCTACGACGTGGACGATCAGATCGGCACGGGTGGTCTCCTCGAGCGTCGCCTTGAAGGCGTCGACGAGTGCGTGCGGCAGCTTGCGGATGAATCCGACCGTGTCGGTCAGCAGGTAGCGGCGTCCGTTGTGCTCGTAGGCGCGCGTCGTTGGATCGAGCGTATGAAAGAGCCTGTCGCCGACGCCGACACCGGCCCCGGTGACTGCGTTGAGCAGCGTCGACTTGCCGGCGTTGGTGTAGCCGGCGAGAGCCACGGTCGGCAGCGCCGAGCGCTCGCGCGAGGCGCGCATCGTGCCGCGGACCTTGTCGACCTCGACGAGGCGCCGCCGCAGGGCGCTGATCCGGTCGCGAGCGAGCCGCCGGTCGGTCTCGATCTGGGATTCGCCCGGGCCCCTGGTCCCGATGCCCCCGTCCATGCGTCCTGCGCCGAGGCGCTCGAGGTGGGTCCACAGCCCCCGCATCCGGGCGAGGTTGTACTCGAGCTGCGCGAGCTCGACCTGGAGCTTGCCCTCGGCAGAGTGAGCGTGGTCGGCGAAGATGTCGAGGATCACGGCGGTGCGGTCGATGACCGGCACGCCGAGCTCCTTCTCGAGGTTGCGTTCCTGGCGCGGCAGCAGCTCGTCGTCGCAGGCGATCAGGTTCGCGTCCGCCTCCTTGATCGCAGCCTTCAGCTCCGCGAGCTTGCCGCGGCCGAAGTAGCGGTCCGGGTCGGGCTCGGGCCGGCGCTGGACGAGCTCGCCCGCGGTCGCGACGCCGGCGGTCTTCAGCAACTCCTTGAGCTCGGCCAGCGGATCCTCGCCCGGGTCGGTGGCGCTGACCCCGATCGCGAGCGCCCGCTGGCGCGCGCGCGGGTTGACCACGCCCGAGACGGTCCCGTCCGCAGCCTTAGGCTCGCTCACTTCGATCTCGGTGCCCATCCCGATCAGTGTAGGAAACGCCCTGGCGGGCGTTCAGCCGGGGCAGGACAGGGGTGGGCTCGCGGTCCGCCGCAGGCCGATGTCGCTCACGTAGGGGAGCGCTTCGGCCTCACAAGCGTTGGCGATCGCCCGCTCCTCGACGGCGGAGCCGGCGCGCGCCGCGTAGTCTGTCGCCATCGTCAGCAGCCCAGCGTCGCCGATCGACCCGAGCTCGCGCTGGGCGCGCCTGATCGCCCCCGGCCCGTTGACCTCGTATCGGCGGCGATCGAAGTCGAAGGTCCCCGTGACGTCTTCGCGGTTCCAGCCGTCGAGCTCGTCGAGCATCGGCCCGATGATCGAGTAGCCGTTCTGCGCGAACAAGAGCCCGCCGTCGGAGTGGACGAGCCGGCTCAGCGCGTGAACGAGCTTGCGCATTCCGGCGGCCTGGCGCCGGTAGACCTCGATCATGTCGACGTTGTCGAGGAAGAGGCCGTCGAAGCCTTTGTCGTAGAGCTTCGGAGCGATCCGGCCCGCGACCTGGCGCCGGTAGCCGCGGGCGCCGACCCGCGCGTAGTACTCGCCCTCCCAGTCCTTCCATGCAGCTAGCCGGTACGGCTTCAGGCTCTCGTACCACGGCCGGTAGTTCTCGATCGTGCCGACGCTCAGGTACCCGAGCACGACCGTGCCCTGCTCGTGGAGCTCGGCGACCATCTTCGGCCTCGCCTCCTGACCGTCGACGACGAGCAGGTCGTAGCCGGCATACCGCTCGGTGAGATCGCCCTTCAGCGTTCCCGACCCGATCGCGAAGCCCCAGCTCTCGAGCTCGCCGAGCCCGGCACGCCCTGGATCGGCGCCGGCCGCGGCGGGCCAGAGCAGCAGCGCGAGGACGATCAGCAGGACCGGGATCATCGGGGGCCGAGCATAGACTGCGCCGGTGGCGCGCTCAGGGGCTCAGAGGCGGATTCGGGGAAAGCGGGACGAGCGGTGATCGTCCGGCTGGTCGTCGTCTTCACGCTCGGGATCGCCGCGGTCGTCGGCTTGTTCGCGTTCCTGTCGACCGAAGACCACGAGAAGGCAGTCGACACCGTCGCCGCGCTCGAGTGGGTCCAGGACCCGAACGCCTACGCGCCCGAGCGCCTGCCCCGGGACCGGGTCGCGATCGGGCGGATCGAGAACATCAGCTCCGATCGGATCGAGGCCGACGCCGAGGACTTCGAGGTACGCGACGCCGCCGGCCGCGAGCTGTTCGCGAGATTGCAGTTCATCGACGCCTACGCCGAAGTGCCCGAGACAGGCGACGAGGAGCTGCAGATCGGCGTCGACCTCGAGCTCGCCCCGGGCGCGAGCTCGCCGCTGACGGTCCGCTACCGGCTCGATCGCCGCGCCGTGCCGCCGGCGTCGGTCTACTTCAAGGAGGTCCCGGCGTTGGAGCTGCCGGCTGAGGACCAAGGCGCCGCAGCCCCCTGAGTGCGCCGGTCAGCTCAGGTGCTCGCGCATCCGCTCGACCGCTTCGCTGATCCGCTCGTCCGGGGTCGTCAGCGAGATCCGGAAGAAGCCCTCGCCACTGGGGCCGTACATCGAGCCAGGCGAGACGATAACGGCCGCCTCCTCGAGCACCAGCTCGCTGAACGTGGTCGAGGTGTGGCCCTCGGGCACCGGAGCCCAGACGTAGATCGTCCCGCGCGGGGCTTCGACCTCGACGCCGATGTCGGCCAGTGCGGCGACAACGAGATCGCGGCGGCGAGCGTAGATCGCGTTCATCTCCTCGAGTGGCTCCCGAGGACCGCCCAGCGCTGCGGCGCCGGCCAACTGCACGGCCTCGAACAGGCCCGAGTCGACGTTCGTCTTCAGGCGCCAGTAGGTCTGGATCGCGTCCGAATTGCCGAGGATCGCCGCACAGCGCCAGCCGGTCATGTTGTAGCCCTTCGAGAGGCTGAAGACCTCGACGCCAACTTCTTTCGCTCCCGGCGTGGCGAGGAAGCTGGGCGCGACGTAGCCGTCGTAAGTCGTCTCCGAGTAGGCGTTGTCGTGGACGACGAGGAACTGATGCTTGTTGGCGAGCTCGACGACCCGCTCGAAGAAGCCCTCCGGCGCGACTGCGCCGGTCGGGTTGTTCGGGTAGTTGATGAACATCAGGCGCGCCTTCGAGAGCGCCATCTCGTCGATTGCATCGAGATCCGGGGCGAAGCCGTGCTCCGGCAGCAGCGGCAGCAGCTGGACGTCGGCGCCGGCGAGGATCGGGCCGCCCGTGTAGACGGGGTAGCCGGGATCGGCAGAGAGCGCGACGTCGCCGGCGTCGAGGAAGGCAAAGCAGAGGTTGTAGATGCACTCCTTCGCTCCGATCGCGGGAATGACCTCGGTCTCGGGATCGATCTCGACGCCGAAGCGGTCCGCGTAGAAGCTCGCCAGGGCGGTCCGGTACTCCTCACGGCCCCGGTTCGACGGGTAGTGGTGGTTCGCCGGCTCGGCGACCGCGGACTGCATCGCCTCGACGATGTAGGGGAACGTAGGACGGTCGGGATCGCCGATCCCGAGACTGATCACGTCGATCCCGGCCTTGCGCTTCTCGGCGACGCGGCGCTCGAGCTCGGCGAACATGTAGGGAGGCATCGCCTCGAGGCGCTTGGACGGATCGGTGCGGGCCATGGTTCCTTTCGGGTCGGGCTCTCGGTGCGGGCGCAGGGACGCCGTGCGGCGCCGCAGGCTAATCGATCCTGCGTCCTGCCAGGGCTGCGTGGCTTTGGCGTGCCCCCGACAGGGTAGGTTCCTTGCGATGAGCGATCGATGGACGGCCGAGGACATTCCCGACATGACCGGGCGCACGGCGCTGGTCACCGGGGCCAACAGCGGCATCGGCAAGCAGACGGCACTGGCGCTGGCCGGAGCCGGCGCGACCGTTCTGCTCGGCTGCCGCGACCCGAAGAAGGCCGCGGTCGCGATGTCGGACATCCTCGACGAGCACCCGGACGCCGAGATCGAGCCGCTGCCCCTCGATCTCGGCGACCTCGACGTGGTCGCCAAGGCCGCCGATCACGTGCTCGGGCGCGTGCGCCCGCTCGATCTGCTGATCAACAACGCCGGCGTCATGGCGCCGCCGCGGATGGAGACAGCGCAGGGCTTCGAGCTGCAGTTCGGGACCAACCACCTCGGCCACTTCGCCCTCACCGGCCGGCTGCTGCCGAAGCTGCTCGAATCGGAGTCCGCGCGGATCGTGACCGTCTCCTCGATGGCCCACCGGCAGGGCAGCATGGACTTCGACGACCTGAACTGGGACGAGGGATACTCGCGCTGGCCCGCGTACGGGCGCTCGAAGCTCGAGAACCTGCTGTTCACGTTCGAGCTCGACCGCCGTCTGCGCACCGCAGGCGCGAACGCGATCGCCGTCGCCTGTCACCCGGGGTACGCGGCGACCAACCTGCAGACGAGCGGACCCGGCGAAGGAGTCTTCGGGATCGTCCTCAAGCCGATCGGGATGCTGAGCAACCTGTTCCTCGCCCAGAGTGACGCGATGGGAGCGCTGCCGACCCTGTACGCGGCGACATCGCCTGACGCCGGGGGCGGCGACTTCATCGGGCCCGACGGGATCGGCGGCGCCCGCGGTCACCCGAAGAAGGTCGGATGCAGCGAAGCTGCACGCGATCAGGACGACGCGGTCCGGCTGTGGGAGATCTCAGAAGAGCTGACCGGCATCAGCTACGACGCTCTCGCCTGAGCCGCGGCTCAAGCGCGCTCGAGAGCCGCGACGAACTCGGGCGAGAACTCGCCGGCGAACACCGGCGCGGCCGTACCGGTGAGCAACACGTCGAGCTCCGGCGTCACAGCCACCTCGAGCTCACCGCCGTCGAGGCGGACCGTGATCGGGCTCGGCAACCCGCGCAGGTAGGCGGCGATCGCAGCGCCCGAGGCGCCGGTGCCGGAGGAGAGCGTCTCCCCCACCCCGCGCTCGTAGATCCGCGCTCTGACCACCCGCGTCTCCTGGTCCTCGACCCGCCAGAAGGAGACGTTGGTCCGGTTCGGGAAGAGCCCGCCGGCACCGGCCTCGATCGGGGCACCGACTGCGGCCAGATCGAGATCCTCGAGCCCCTCGCCGATCTCGATCGCGCATTGCGGGTTGCCGATCGATACGTGCTGGAACTCGATCTCCTCGCCGCCGACGGCGACGGTCCCGCGGCCGTCGGCGGGCCCGTCGGGGAAGTCCGCTGAGGCGGTCGCGGCGCGGCCCATCTCGACCCGGGCCGAGCCCGGACCGGTCAGCGTCGGCGTGATCGCACCCGCCATCGTCGAGATCGTGAAGGTGTCTTCCTCCGTCCAGCCGGCGCGACGCAGGTAGAGCACCGCCTCGCGGACACCATTACCGGAGAGCTCCGCCTCGGACCCGTCGGGGTTGAAGATCCGCAGCGTCGCCACGAAGCGCGGCTCGGCGCTGCTGGCGAGCAGCAGGATGCCGTCCGAGTGACAACCGAAGTGGGCCGCGCAGATCGCGGACACGCGCGCCGGTGTGAGCTCGAACGGGAGCTCCTCGGCCTCGAGCACGATGTAGTCGTTGCCGAGCGCCTGCCATTTCTCGAACCTCATAGCGGCGCAGTATCCCCGAGCATCGCCGCGATCTGCTCCGCGGCGGCCGCCGGGCCGGCGGCGCCGACGTCGACGGGGCGGATCCCGGGCATCTTCCGCATCCACGTCATCTGCCTGCGCGCGAAGCGCCGGTGCTCGCGGGTGACCGCCTCGCGATCGCCGGCCGCGAACGCTTCGAGCCCGATCGCCGATCGGGCCGTGCGCGAGATCCCGGCCGCGAGCGCCACCTGCGCCTCCGCACCTGCGCCCGCCTTGAACATCGCCTCGACCCGGATTGCGATCCGCTCGTCGAGCAGCTCGCGATCGCAGACCAGTCCGACCAGGAGGGCCGGGCGCCGCAGCTCCGCCGTCCACAGCCCCTGCGAGCGCTCCGGCGGATCGAGACCGCTGCGCACGAGCTCGAGCGAGCGCGTGACCCGCTTGCGATCGTTCGGGTGCACGCGAGCTGCGACGTCCTGCGGCAGCTCGGCATGAAGGACTGCCGGCCCCCGCTCGGCGACCTCGGCCTCGACCCGGGCCCGCACGGCGGCGTCCACGGGCGGCCTCAGCTCGAGCTCGGCCAGCGCCGCCCGCATGTAGAGACCGGTGCCGCCGACGACGATCACGGGCCGGCCGGAGTCGAGCGCGCCGTCGATCTCGGCCCGGGCAAGCTCGGCGAAGCGACCGGCGCTGAACTCCTCATCGAGCCCGGCGATGCCGATCAGCCGATGCTCGAGGTCGGCCTGTTCGGAGGCGTCAGCGGCGCCGCTGAGGAGCTCCAGGCCGCGGTAGATCTGGATCGAGTCGCAGGAGACCGCGAGCGGGTCCCAGCCCCCCGCCCGCAGCAGGCATGCGAGCTCGATCGCGACCGCCGTCTTACCGACCCCGGTCGGGCCGAACAGGGCGATCAGGCCGGGTCCGGGCGCTGCGGCGGGCACGCCGCCCTCAGGTGATCCGGCTCAGCAGCAGCTCGCGCCCGGTCAGCGTCTGCGAGCTGGCAGCGGTGACCTCGACCTCGACGAGCTCGCCGGCCTGAGCGGTGCCCTCGAAGTTGACGGCCTTGTTGTGTGAGGAGCGGCCGCGAAGTCGGGTTGGGTCGGTGCGGCTCGGACCCTCGACGAGGACCTCGAGCGAGCGCCCGACGAAGCGCTGGGAGCGCTCCTTCGCCCGCCGCTGAACGACCTCGACGAGACGCTCCATGCGCTCGACCTTGACCGGATGCGGGACCATCTCCTCCATCTCCGCGGCGGCCGTGCCCCGACGCGGGCTGAAGACGAACGTGAAGGCGGAGTCGTAGCCGACCTCCTCGGCGACCTCGAGCGTCTCCGTGAAGTCGGCCTCGGTCTCACCCGGGAAGCCGACGATGATGTCGGTCGTGATCGCGGCGTCGGGGACGTGCTCGCGGATCATCGCGACGCGGTCCATGTAGCGCTCGCGGTTGTAGGTGCGCCGCATCGCCTTGAGGATCCGGCTCGAGCCCGATTGCAGCGGCAGATGGATGTGCTCGCAGACGGCGTCGCACTCGGCGTGCGCGGCGAGCACGTCCTCCTTCATGTCCTTCGGATGCGGGCTCGTGTACCGAATCCGGTCGATTCCATCGATCGCGTCGACGGCGCGCAGCAGCTCCGCGAACGTGAGCCGCTCGGCCCCACGCAGGTCGCGGCCGTAGCTGTTCACGTTCTGACCGAGCAGGGTCACCTCGCGGACGCCGTCGGCCGCCAGCGCCTCGACCTCGGCCAGCAGCTCCGGCGCCGGACGGCTGACCTCGCGGCCGCGCGTCGAAGGGACGATGCAGTACGAGCAGACGCAGTTGCAGCCCTGCGAGATCTGCAGCCAGGCCTGGAACGGGCGCTGACGCTGCGACGGCAGGTGGCCGGCGAAGTCCTCGAACTCGAAGTAGCCCTGCGCGGTGAGCGAGTCGGAGGTGAGGAACTCGGCCAGCTTGTGGATCTGGCCGGGGCCGAAGGCGACGTCGACGAACGGGAAGCGGTCGAAGACCTCGTCCTTGACCGACTGCGCCCAGCAGCCACCGACGCCGACGATCCGCTCCGGATCCTCCGACTTGAGCCGCTTCGCCTCGCCGAGGTGGGCGATGAAGCGACTGTCGGCCGTCTCGCGGATCGAGCACGTGTTGAAGAGGATCAGGTCGGCCTCGGCCCGCTCGGGCACCTCGCGGTAGCCGAGCCCGCCGAGCATCCCCTTCATCCGCTCGGAGTCGTGCTCGTTCATCTGGCAGCCGAAGGTGGTCACGTGGAAGCTCTTGCTCACGCCGAGGAGGTTAACGGCGAGGCTGAGCGCACCGCGGGCAGGACGCACAAGGCGAAGCGTGCGCCGGCACGTGAGCCGCGGAGGACGCCGCCGGCGGCGCCCTCAGACCGCCGGCGCCGTTAGCCCTGCTGGGTGACGGCTACGAGGTAGTCGACGAGCGTCTGCAGCTGCTCGGGGTCGAGCTGGTCGCCGTAGGTGGCAGGCATCGTCCCGTCCGGGAAGCCCGCGGCTACGTCGGCGCTGGGATCGACGATCGCCGTCTCGACTTCCTGCGCGTCCATCGCGGCGACGGACTCGTCGAGGTCGGGACCGACCTGACCGTTGCTCTGCGCGTCGGCGAGCACGTGGCAGCCGCCGCATCCCGTGTCGGTGAAGAGGGTCCTACCCGCCTCGGTGTCGACGGCAGCGGTCGCCCCACCGGCGCCACCGGTGCTCGACTGCGGCTCGCCGGTCGCGGAGCCGGAGTCCGGCGTCGCACCGGTGCCGGACTCGGGATCGGCGGCCTCGCCGGCCCCGGATTCGTCAAGCGACTGCTCGTTCTCCACCTCCTGCTGCTGCGACTCGGCCGCGGCCTCCTGGTTCTCGGCGCGGCGCTCGGCCTGCTCGAAGCGGGCCGTCTGCAGCGCCCCGAAGCCGGTGATGACGACGAGCACCGTGAACACGCCGATCACGGCCTTCAGCTGCGAAGAGCTGGGGAAGTCCTTGTTCCGCATCCCGACGAAGGAGACGACGAGCGCCAGGACGACGAGCAGTCCGCCGGCGACGTAGAGAAGGTCCTTGTCGACGAAGGTCTCCTCGCTGGCGAGGACGGTGAATGCGTCTGTGAGCGAGCCGAAGGCCATTGCGGGCGCGATCCTACCGTTCCCGGGCAGCGGAAGCCGCGCCCACGGGCCTGCAGGGCACCGGCCGCGACCCGCTCAGTCGGCCCAGGCGGTGGTCCGCGTCTCGCGGATCACGGTCACCTTGATGCGCCCCGGGAAGTCGAGCTCCTTGGCGATCGCCTGTGCGGACTTCTCGGCGATCACCGCCGCCTCCTCGTCGTCGACGGCGCCGGGATCGACCATCACCCTGACGTCGCGCCCGGCGCGCATCGCGAAGACCCGCTCGACACCGGGATGACGACCGGCAATCTCCTCGAGGTCCTTGAGCCGCGTCACGTACTCCTCGAGCGCCTCGCCCCGGGCGCCCGGCCTCGCGCCCGAGAGCGCGTCGACGATCTGCACGATCACGGCCTCGACCGTGCGCGGCGTGACCTCGTTGTGGTGGGCCTCGATCGCGTGGGCGACGGCCTCGCTCTCGCCGTGGCGGCGGGCCATCGTCGCGCCGACCTGCGCGTGCGATCCCTCGACCTCATGGCTGACGGCCTTGCCGATGTCGTGCAGACAGCGCGGCGCGCTTCGCCGTCTCGACCGACGCCCCGAGCTCGGCTGCGATCACGCCCGCGAGCTTCGAACATTCGACGAGGTGGTCGAGGACGTTCTGCCCATAGCTGGTCCGAAAGCGGAGCCGGCCGAGGACCTTGAGCAGCTCCCGGTCGATCCCGTGTACACCGGCTTCGAGCTCGGCCTTCTCGCCCTCCTCCGCGATCCGCGCCTCGACCTCCTGCTTCGACCTGCCGTAGACCTCCTCGATCGTCGCCGGCTGGATCCGCCCGTCGGCGACCAGCTTCTCGATCGTCAACCGCGCGACCTCGCGGCGGACTCCGTCGAAACTCGAGACGACGACCGCGTTCGGGGTCTCATCGATGATCACGTCGACGCCGGTGAGCGCCTCCAGCGCCCGGATGTTGCGGCCCTCGCGGCCGATGATCCGCCCCTTCATCTCCTCGCCGGGGAGCTCGATCATCCGCGTCGTGGTCTCGCTCGCATGCGAGCCGGCGAGCCGCGACATCGCCACCGAGAGGATGTTCCGCGCCTTGCGTTCGGCGTCGCGCTTGGTCTCCTCCTCGATGTCGATCAGCGCTCGCCCGGCGCGGTGGCGGGCATCGTGTTCAACGTCGGCGATCAGCAGTTGCTTCGCCTGGTTGGCGGTCAGCCCCGAAAGCCGCTCCAGCTCCTTGCGCTGCACGGCCTTCTGCCGCTTCAGCTCCTCCACCTGCTGACCGAGATTGCGCTCACGGTCGTCGAGAGCACGCTCGCGCTTGTCGAGCTCCGCCGACTTGAGGCGCTGCTGCTGCTCGGCATGCAGGGCCCGCTCCTCGAGTCGTGCGATCTCCTCGCGCCGCGCCTGCAGCTCGTCGGCGGGCGATGGGACAGCGGCCGGGGCCTGCGCGGGGGCACCGCCGCCGACCGGCGCAGCCGGATCCGCGGCTACATCGCGATGTAGCCCCGCCTGCTCCTCCCGCGCCTGGAAGATCCGCCTGTTCCTGCGATCCATCACCATCAGCCTCCGGGTCCGGGACGCGATCCCGGTTCGATCCGCTCTGATCCGGGCACGTCGAGTGCCCCCGTCGGGCGATGTGGCGGCGACTGCCGCTCGCTATCCGAGCGCGGCGGCCTGCGGCCACCGGCGAGTGGTCGTGGTCAGCTCCGGGGCCGTCGCTTCCTCGAGGCGGGGCGGTTGGTTGAGGACTGCGGTTTCAAAAGGGTTCTGGTTCTCGAATCTCGGAAGAGCGGGCGGTCGCTCGCACGACCACACCACCTTCGAGCAAGGGTAGTCCGGCCGCCGCCCGGGCTCAACCCTTCGGCGCCGATCCGGGCGGCGCCTTGCCTGATCAGGCGGCGACGACGATCCCGAGACCGCCGTCAGCGTCTCGACCACAACCACTCCAGGGTCCTCCCCCGGCTGCGTAGCCGTGACGCCTCGCCAGTCCGGTCGAGCCAGATGCCGAGCAGGCCGGCATCGCGGGCACCGCGGGCGTCGGTATCGAGCCGATCGCCGACATAGGCGACCCGCTCCGGGGGCAGACCGAGCAGGGCGCAGGCCTCGTGGAAGATCTCCGGCTCGGGCTTTGGCCTGCCGACCTCGGAGGAGGCGACGAAGGCCGGCAGCCTCGTCTCGATCCCGAGCGCCGCCAGCTTGCGACGCTGGATGCCCGCGTCCGCGTTGGTGATCACCCCGAGTGGCAGTGCCGCCGCCTCGAGCGCCTCGATCGTCTCGTGAACGTCGTCGAACAGCGACCACTGAGCCCTGTAGCCGTCGAGGAAGCGCTCGAACCACGAGTCGAGCTCCGGGTGCGGCCGCGCCGGCGCCCCGAGCCACTCGAGGATCCCGGCCGCGCGCCGGCGCCGCTGCTCCTGGCCGTCGATCTCACCGCTCAGGTAGGTCTCGTAGTGGAGCTCCTCGAGCCGCCTCCACTCGGTCAGCGCCTCGTCGTGCGTGGCGGCGTCGAGAGCGCCGCGCTCGGCCTCCAGCGCCTCCCGGAGCGAAGCGGTGCTCGCCGACTCGTGATCGAGCAGCGTCCCGTCGATGTCGAACAGGACGGCGTCGATCCTCATTGCCCGCGCGGCCATCCGGACATGCCTCCTAGGTCCCGGCCGCGGCAGCCCGGATCGCGTCGTAGGCGACTTCGTAGTCGAAGCCGCGACGGGTCAGGAAGCCGAGCGCGCGACTGCGCTCGCGATCGTCGCCGAAGCGAAGCCCGCGCTCGGTGAGCAGGCCCTGGGCACGCTCGATCAGCTCGTCGCGGTCCTCGGCCCCGCAGCACTCGTCGATCAGTCCCTGCGAGACGCCCTTATCCGCCAGCGCCCCGGCGATCCGCTCCGGGCCCCAGCCGCCGAGCTCGCGCTTGTCGTCGCTGAAGGCCCGCGCGAAACGCCCGTCGTCGAGCGCTCCCGTGAGCACGAGCTCGCCGACCGTCTCCTCGATCTGATTCCGATCGAAGCCACGGTCGGCCAGCTTGGCCTCGATCTCGGCGATCGAGTGCTCGCGGCGGTTGAGCGCCGTCAGCGCTACCGCGAGAGGCCCGGTGCTGCCCTTCTCAGGCAGCCTTCTCCTCCTTGGGCGGCGTCTTCTCCGCGGCCGGGGCGGCATCCGGAGCGGCGGCAGCATCGGCCGCGGCGTCGATCTCATGCTCGGGGATGTAGGGGACCGGCTTCGGGCCCTTGACCCGGGTCATGTCGAGCGCCGCGTAGATCTTGTCCTCGATCTCGTCGGCGATCTCGACGTTCTCGGAGAGGAACGCCTTGACGTTGTTCTTGCCCTGGCCGAGTCGCTGCTCCCCATAGGAGAAGAACGAGCCCGACTTGGTGACGATGTCGTGCTCGACGCCGAGGTCGAGCAGGCAACTCTCGTTCGAGATGCCGACGCCGTACTCGATGTCGAACTCGGCCTGGCGGAACGGCGCCGCGACCTTGTTCTTGACGACCTTTACCCGGACCCGGTTGCCGACGGCCTCGGTGCCCTCCTTGAGGGTCTCGATCCGGCGCAGGTCGAGCCGCTGGGAGGCGTAGAACTTCATCGCCCGGCCGCCCGGCTGCGTCTCGGGGTTGCCGAAGCTGACGCCGATCTTCTCGCGGATCTGGTTCGTGAACAGACAGACCGTGTTGGCCCGGTTCAGGTTGCCGGCGAGCTTGCGCAGAGCCTGCGACATCAGCCGCGCCTGCAGGCCGACCGTCTGATCGCCCATCTGGCCCTCGAGCTCGACCCGCGGGGTCAGCGCCGCGACCGAGTCGACGGCGACGACGTCGACCGCTCCCGAGCGCACGAGCACGTCGACGATCTCGAGTGCCTGCTCGCCGTAATCCGGCTGCGAGACGAGCAGCTCGTCGGTATCGACACCGATCCGGCGCGCGTAGACGGGGTCGAGCGCGTGCTCGGCGTCGACGAACGCGCAGACGCCGCCACGGGCCTGGGCCTGGGCGATGATGTGGTAGACAAGCGTCGTCTTACCGGAGGACTCGGGGCCGAAGATCTCGACGATGCGGCCCTTGGGCACACCACCGACGCCGAGCGCCAGATCGAGCGACAGGGCGCCCGTCGGGATCGCCTCGACGTCCATCGTCGTGTCGCTGCCGAGCTTCATCACCGAGCCGGCGCCGAATTCGCGCTCGATCTGGGTAACGGCGGCCTTGAGCGCGGCGTCCTTTGCCTTCGCGTCCTTGGATCCTGCCTCGATCGGAGTGGGCTTGCTTGCTGCCATCTTTCTCATCACCTCTTCTGTCGTCCGCCTGGCTGCGGCAACTCTCGTGCGGCCAAGCGGGAGTACGAGGACCCCTCAGGCCTGATTTCTGAACGGTAAAGAGCGACCCGGACGGCACCGAACGCATGTCCGCCTCCCACGCCGACGCCGCCGAAGGGAGCCACATGCGCCACGCTGCCGGCCCCCGAGGCCCGAGCGGCCCCGCGCGAGCGCTTGAGAACGGTGACGTGGGGCCAGAACGGCCTCGCCTCGGGCTTGTAGACGCCGAGCGCAGTGAGCCGCGCCGCGAGCGTCGCCTGCAGCGCCACGACCTGCTCGCCCGCCACCTCGAGCGCCAGCATCCGCGGCGCCCGCGGCGGCAGCGGCGCCGGCTCGGGCCTGAGCACGGCCGAGACCGGCTCCGCCGGCAGCGCCGCGATCGCTGCGGCGATCGGCTCGACGTCCGCCTCCGACCGCTCGCCGACGAAGACGAGGGTCAGGTGCAGCGACTCGGGCGGCACCCCTCGCCAGCCCGAGCTCTCGCCCGCCTGCTCGCGCTGCCAGCGGACGATCGCCTCAATCGTCTCCTCGGGCAGGTCGAGCGCGCAGAACAGCCGCAGGCTCCGGTTCGCGTCCATGGTGCCGACGCTAGCCCGCGGATCGGCGCCGATGGGAGACGCCGAGCGCCGACACAGGACCGGAACGCGCGCGAAAGCCGCTCAGCGCAGGTCGGCGGCGAAGGCGATCACGTCGGCACCAAGCAGCTCCGGCTCCTCCCAAGCCGCGAAATGGCCGCCGCGTGGCATCTCCGTCCACGAGCGCAGGTCGGCGAGCACCCGCTCGGTCCAGGCGCGCGGCGGCCTCAGGATCTCGCGCGGGAAGTCGGCGACGGCCGCCGGCCCGTGCACGAGCTCGCCGGGCCGCAGGCGCCAGCGATCGCGGGCGGACGCTGCGTACAGGCGCAGGGCCGAGGTCGCTGTTCCGGTCGCCCAATAGAAGGTGAGCATGTCGCAGAGATCGCGCATCTCGAAGCGGCCAAGCAGGTCGCCGTCGCAGTCGCTCCACTCCCGGTACTTGGGCAGGAGCCAGCCAGCGAGACCGGCCGGAGAGTCGTGTAGGCCGATGCCAAGCGCGTCGGGGGCGGCCGAGTGCACGATCAGGTGGTGGCCCTCGCGCAGGCGCCAGCGCTGGGCTCGACCCGCGTAATCGATCTCGGCATCGCTCAGCGGCGGCGCGCCGAGGTCGCCGGGGATCGGGAGCACCCCGGGCGCGTTCAAGTGCAGGCCGGCCACGCGCTCGCCGTGCAGGTGCGCGAGTGCGGCGCCGATGTGCGAGCCCCAGTCGCCGCCCTGGACGAGGTAGCGGCCGTAGCCGAGCGCCTCCATCAACTCCGCCAGCAGCGCCGCCACCCCCTGCGCCGGCAACGGCGGGCTCGGCGTCGTCGAGAACCCGAAGCCCGGCAGGCACGGGACGACGACGTCGTGGCCGGCGTCGAGCAGCAGTGGCACGAGCGCCCGGAACTCGAGCGGCGAGCCGGGCCAGCCGTGGATCAGCAGGATTGGTAGGCCTCCTCCCGCCTCCGAGCGTGCCCGCTGGACGCAGAGCCCCCGCCAGCGCAGGCAGTCGAGCTCGCAGATCCGCTCGCTCAGGCCGCGCGGGTCGTACTCGTCCGCCCACCACTCGCAGACTCGCCGGACCAGTTCGATGTCGGCGCCCCAGGCCCAGGGGTCGGCCCCCTCCCCCGCCCTCGGCACCGGCTCAGCGGGCTCGGCCCAGCGCGTTGCGTGCAGGCGCGCCCGCATCTCCTCCAGCACCCGGGGGTCGAGACTCGGCTCGAACTCCTCGGGCGCGGCGTTCAAAGGGGCCCGTCTCCGACCTCGCCGCTGAGCAGGCGGCGGAGCATGTGCATCGAGACGCTGACCGAGCGGTCGCGGACGTCGCCGCGGCCACCGGGAAGCTTCGGGTCGCGCGCCATCATCCGCCCGCCGGCCGCCTCCGACTCCTTGACGCAGATGCAGACGTAGCCGGTGGGTTTCTGTTCGGTGCCGCCGTCGGGGCCGGCGACGCCGGTGATGCCGACGCCGAGATCGGCGCCAAAGCGCTCGATTGCGCCGTCGGCCATCGCCTCGGCGACCTCGTTCGAGACCGCGCCGTGAGCCTCGATCAGCCCAGCCGGGACGCCAAGCAGGTCGGTCTTCGCCGCGTTCGAGTAGGAGACGATCCCGCCCGCGAAGTAGGCCGAGGAGCCGGGCAGGTCGGTGATCCGCGCCGCCAGCAGGCCGGCCGTGCAGGACTCGGCGACCGCGAGCCTGCGGTCCTCGAGCAGGCGGGCGACGATCTCGTCGATCGTCTCGCCGCTCTCGGTGTAGATGAACTCCGAATGGCGCTCGCGCAAGCCCGAGAACAGCCCCTCGACGACGCTCAGGTCCGCGCTCGCGTAGCTGACGTCGATCTCGAGCTCGGCGCCACGACGGAGGCAGGTCGTCACCTCGAGCAGCCTCACCTCGACCCCATCGTCCTCTTCGATCTCACGCAGGCTCTTCGCCAGCGTCGACTCCGGCACGCCGAACATCTTCATCGAAGCCGTCTCCATCGCCGGGGCGCGCTCGATCAGTGCCGCAACCGCCGGCGCGGCGACGGCCGCGGGCCACATCCCCTGCAGCTCCCGGGGCGGCCCTGGCAGGACGACGACGACCGAGTCGCGGGCGGGCACGACGAGCCCGGGCGCAGTCCCGACCGGGTCGAGCGCCTCGGCCCCCTCGGGCACCATCGCCTGCTTGCGAGTGCCCTGGCGGACGCCCTCGGGGTCGAACTTCATCCGCCGCGCAAAGCCCTCGATGATCGTGGTGATCTTCCGCTCCATCGCCTCGTCGAGCCGCATCTCGCGGCCGGCGAAGCGCCCGACCATCTCGGCGGTGAGATCGTCGGCGGTCGGCCCGAGGCCGCCAGTGGTCACGATCAGATCCATGCCTCGCTGCTCGAGGAACGTCAGCGCCGCGAGCAGGTCGCCGGGACGGTCGCCGACCACGGTCAGATGGGCTACCTCGATTCCGAGCTCGCCGAGCCGCTCGGAGACCCAGGGGCCGTTGCGGTCGCTGGTCCGGCCGGTCAGCACCTCGGTGCCGGTGACGACGATGCCGGCGCGCACGCTCACGGGCACTCCGGCCCGGCCGGATCGATCTCGCGGATCCCGGCCGAGTCCGCCTCGTAGGTGACGTTCTCGGTCGTCGAGATGTCCTCGGTCCGGTCGCCGACGGTGAAGGTCACGTCGCCGGGACCGATGTCGAGCCGGTAGAGCTCGTAGCCCTCGTACTCCTCGGTGGCGCCGGCCTGCAGCTGCTGGGCGTCGATCAGGGCCTGCTTGTCGTCGCCGACGAGGCAGACCTCGACCGCGGTCTTCGCCTTCAGAACGGCCTTCTCGGGCTCGAGCGCCGGCTGGCCGCCGCCCTTGTCGTTGCCACCGCCGCCCTTGCCGTCCTGCTTGGCCGCCTTGGCGCCCTTGCCGGGCTCGCTCGGAGCCGGGTCATCGCCGCCGCCGAGCAGGCCGAGCACGAAGATCAGGACGAGGATGCCGACGACGATGCCGGCGATGATCAGCCCGCGCGACGGCGGTCGCCGGTCGCCGGGACGGCGGCGTTCGCTGAGCAGCGGCTCGGCCGGGGGCGGATTCGAGCCGCTCGCCGCGGGCCCCTCCCCGTAGGTCCGCCGGTACTCGTCGGCGAGCATGTCGCCGTCGAGCCCGAGCAGCTGACCGTAGGTGCGTAGGAAGCCGCGGACGTAGGCGGGAGCCGGCAGCGTCTCCCAGTCCTCGTTCTCGAGCGCCCGGATGTAGCGGGCGCGGATCTTGGTCCGCTCCTCGACCTCGCGGACCTCGAGCCCGTAGCGGCGCCTGGCATCGCGGAGCGTCGCTCCGATGCTGGTTCTGGACGGCGGGACCTGCGGGCTCATCGTCGCGCAGTATTGCGGTGCGGAAGCGCGGCCGGTGGACTCGCGGCGACGCCCGTCAACCCTGAACCGTGCCGACCTCGGCCTCGGCCGTCGGCGGGCCCTCGTCAGCGGGCTTGGTTGCGGCTCCCTCGCCGGCGAGGATGCGCTGCACGTCCGCCGGCCCGATCAGGACCTGACGAGGCTTCGAGCCCTCGTAGCCGGAGATGACGCCGCGACGCTCGAGCATGTCGATCAGGCGGCCGGCGCGGGTGTAGCCGACCCGGAGGCGGCGCTGGATCATCGAGACCGAGGCGGTGTCGGTCTCGACCACGATCGCGATCGCGTCCGCGAGCAGGTCGTCCTCGTCCGGGCTGAACTCGCCGGCGCTCGGGTCCGGATCCGGCTCGGGCTTCGCCTCGAGCAGGTCGACGTCGAAATTCGGCGTCCCCTGCCGGCTCCAGCAGGAGACGATCTTGGCGATCTCGTCCTCGGTGATGAAGGCCCCCTGGACGCGCTGCAGCTTCGAGCTGCCCACCGGCCGGAACAGCATGTCGCCCTGGCCGAGCAGCGACTCGGCCCCGCCCTGGTCGAGGATCACCCGCGAGTCGATCTGCGAAGCGACGGCGAACGCGATCCGGGCCGGGATGTTGACCTTGATCGTGCCGGTGATGATGTCGGTCGAGGGGCGCTGCGTGGCGAGAATCAGGTGGATTCCGACGGCGCGCGACTTCTGCGCGAGCCGGATGATCGCGTCCTCGACCTCACCCGGCGCGACCATCATCAGGTCGGCGAGCTCGTCGATCACGCAGAGGATGTAGGGAAGCGGTGCCTCGCCGTTGGCCCGGCGGATCTTGTTCAGCTCCTCGAGGCCGCGGGCGCGCGCCTGGCCCATGACCGAGTAGCGGGACTCCATCTCGGTGATCAGGTTCTCGAGCACGTTGGCGGCGATCCGCGGTGAGGTCACGACCGGCGTCAGCAGGTGCGGGACCGAGTCGTAGTGGTTGAGCTCGACCTGCTTGGGGTCGACGAGCACCAGCCGCAGCTCGTTAGGAGAGCTGTGCAGCAACATCGAGCTGAGGATCGCGTTGACGCAGCCGGACTTGCCCGAGCCGGTCGTGCCGGCGATCAGGATATGCGGCATCTTCGCCAGGTCGGTCCAGATCGACTGACCGGAGATGTCCTTGCCGAGCCAGGAGGTGAGCGGGCTCGAGTCCTTGGGGCGGCCCTTGTAGATGTCGCCGAGGCGGACCATCTTGCGACTCGCGTTCGGGACCTCGACCCCGACTGCGCGCTTGCCCGGAATCGGAGCCAGGATGCGGATGTCGGTCGAGGCGAGCGCGTAGGCGAGATCGTCCTTGAGCTGCGCGACTTTGCCGACCTTGGTGCCGGGAGCGAGTTGCAGCTCGAAGCGGCTCACGTGCGGGCCGCTGACGATCCCGAGCAGCTTCGCCTCGACGCCGAAGTGGCCGAGCGCCTCGAGCAGCGCCTTCGAGGTCCGGTCCATGTCGGCCTTGTCGGGGCCACGGTCGTTGGCGGGTCCGTGCTTGAGCAGCTTCGCGGGCGGCAGACGGTAGTCGCGCTCCTCCGACTCGGTGATCCCGTTCTCGGTCCGGCGGGCGCCCATCGGCGTACGCAGGACCTCGATCTCGGAGTCCGGGTCCTCGATCTCGACCGGGGGCAGCGCGTCGGGATCGCCCTCGACCTCGACCGCGTCCTCGGGGTCGAAACCCTGCTCGGAGACCCCCTCCTCCTCATCCTCGTTGTCTTCGTCGAAGGCGTAGTCGGCGGCGCCGGCATCGCCCGTGGCGGCGCTCTCCTCGGTCGCCCGTTCGGCTTCCTCGAGGCTCATCCGCTCGGCGTCGTCCTCCCACTCGGCCTCGGTCAGGGCCTCGTCGCCGGCGATCGCGTAGGTCTCGTACTCGCTCGGGTGCCCGCCTCCGCCCCCGATCCGGCCGGCGCGGCCGCCGATCGCGGTGCGGGCGAGCTCGCCGGTCGCGTCGCCGGCGCGCCGGGTCGCGTCGGCGCCGGACCGCATCAGCGCGGCGATCGGCCGGCCGCTGAGCAAGAGGATGCCGCTGACCACCATCAGCAGGGCGATGATGTGGGCGCCGACGCGCTGGAACAGAGTCGCCGATGCCCAGTACAGGACCTCGCCGATCGCGCCGCCGTGGGCTGTGAAGTAATCGGGCTCGAAGTAGGCTTCGCGGACGGGCTCGTCGGGGCCGAGTCCGGCCGTCTCGGCCGCGAGGGCAAGCAGGATGCCGGCGACGAGCAGCACGGCGCCGCCGTTGAGCGCGCCCGGGTAGCGCACGAACGGACGCATCACCAGGGCTGCGCCGATTCCGGCCAGCAGCAGCGGCACCACGTAGGCGCCGGCCCCCATGAACCACTCGAGCCCCGTCTGCAGGGCCTCGCCGAGGCGACCGGCGTCGGAGCCGCCGTAGAGGACGACTCCGAGGTAGAGCGCGAGCGCGAGCAGGCCGAGCCCGATCAGGTCGAGGTGGCGCTGCTCGAACTCGCGCGGCTCGACCGTCTTCGGTTTCGCCTTCGTCGTAGAGCGGGGCTTCGCCTTCGTCTTGGCCCTCGACTTCGTCGCCTTCGCCGATCTCGAGGCAGGCTTACGCGCGGGCGGGCGCTTGCCACGGGTGGAACGCGCTCCGCCACGTGACTCTGAGCGCCAGGACGGGATCAAGGACATCGGTCAGCACACCTTCGACACCTGCCTTGCGGTCCCTGCACTCTCCGGCGGACAAAAGGTGGCGCTTCTTTAGGATCGGTGGCGATGAGCGAAGCCGACTCCCTGACCGGTCGCGTCCTCGTCGTCGAAGACGACGACGACATCGCTGACGTCCTGCGCCGATCCCTGCGCCAGGAGGGCCACGAGGTCCGCACCGCCGCCGACGGCGAGGAGGCGCTCGAGGCGGCCCGCGAGTTCTCTCCCGACCTCGTCGTCCTCGACCTCGGGCTGCCGAAGCTCGACGGCGTCGAGGTCTGCCGCAGGTTGCGCGCCGACGGTGACGTCCCGATCCTGATCCTCACAGCCCGCTCCGACACCGAGGACCGCGTCCGCGGGCTTGACGCCGGCGCCGACGACTACCTCGTGAAGCCGTTCGAGCGGGCCGAACTGCAGGCCCGGCTGCGGGCGCTGATGCGCCGCCGCCCGCCGCGCGGAAGCGCCTCGCTGCGGGTCGGCGACCTCGTTCTCAATCCCGACACGCGCGAGGTTGCCCGCGGCGAGCGTCAGCTCGAGCTGACCGCGCGCGAGTTCGAGCTGCTCGAGTATCTGATGCGCAACCAGCGACTCGTGATCTCCCGCGAGCGGCTGCTGGAGGAGGTCTGGGGCTACGACCCGACCTCGATGACGAACACGATCGACGTCTTCATCAGCAACCTGAGACGCAAGCTCGAGGAGGGCGGCGAGAGCCGCATCCTCCATACCAAGCGCGGGGCCGGTTACGTGGTCCGGCCGTGAACCCGCTGCGAGAGACGATGGCGAGCCTGCGCCGGCGCCCGGTGCGCGTGCGGCTCGCGATCTTCTCCGGCGTGCTCACGGCAGTCATCCTGATCGTCTTCGCCGCGGTCGTCGGCAGGCTCGTCTCGAACCGGCTCGAGGCCGACTTCCGGGACCAGATCCGCGACACGGCCGCGAAGCTCTCGATCTCGATCCAGATCTACCCGACCGCCGACGGCGGCTTCGCCTACCGCGGGCCCGACCTCGAGCAGCTCGCGATCGCCGACGACGCCGCGATCCGGATCGTCGACCAGTCGGGGCAGGTGCTGCGCTCGAGCGGTGCCGCCGCAGCGGCGCTGGGGCCGCCATCCCTCGACGAGGACCTGAGGAGCATCGGCAGGCTCGAGGTGATCGACGCGCTTGTGCGGTCGACGCCGACGACGCTTACCGGCCCCCTCTACGTCCAGTACGCGCGTAGCTCCGCCAACGTCGACTCGACGATCGGCAGGCTCTGGCTGTTCCTCGGCGGCGGTGTCGTGATCGGGACCCTGCTCGCCGGCTTCGCGGGGATGACGGTCGCGAACCGGGCGATGCGCCCGATCGCGGACCTGACCGGGACCGCGCGGACGATCGCCCGCACCCGCGACCCGTCGCTGCGGATCCCCGAGCCCGAGAACGAGGACGAGGTCGCCGAGCTCGCGCGCACCCTCGACGAGATGCTGCGCGAGCTCGACGCGGCCCGGGCCGAGACCGAGAGCACGATCCAGCGCCAGCGTGAGTTCGTCGCGGATGCCTCGCACGAGCTGCGCACGCCGCTGACCAGCATCCTCGCCAACCTGGAGCTGCTCGAGGCCGCGCTCGAGCCCGGCGACGACGACGGCGACGAGCTCGCCGCGACGCGCTCGGCGCTGCGCAGCTCGCGGCGGATGAGCCGCCTGGTCGGCGACCTGCTGATCATCGCCCGCGCCGACGCCGGTCGCCGCGGCGAGCCCGTCCCCTGCGATCTCGCCCGGATCGCCTCCGAAGCCGTCGAGGAGGTCGACCCGGTCGCCGAGGGCCACACCTTCACGACCGACCTGGGCGCCGAGGCGCCCGTCGTCGGCGATCCCGACGAGCTGCACCGGATGGTCCTCAACCTGCTCGAGAACGCGATCCGTCACACCCCCGCCGGGACCAACGTCGACCTCAGCCTGGAGCGCAACGGCAAACGGGTCCTGCTCGAGGTCAGCGACGACGGGCCCGGCCTCCCTGAAGGCATGGAGGAGAAGGTCTTCGGCCGCTTCGTGCGGGGCGCCGGCCCGGCCGACCGCAGCGGCGCCAACGGTGAGGGCACGGGCCTCGGACTGGCGATCGTCAAGGCGGTGGCGGGTGCCCATGGCGGCGAGGTCGGCGCCGGCACCAGCGAGGCCGGGGGCGCTCGGTTCACGGTCGCCCTTCCCCTCGTCGAGGCGCCCGAATCGGTGAGCGCGGCGCCGGCGCAGAAAGATTGACCAAAGAAAGAGGCTTCCTTAATGGGCCATTTATCGCGCGGGCGGATCATCCCCTGCGGACGAGACACAAACCCCGCCGCAACCATCCCTCCCTGAAACGCGGTTACGGCGGGCACACATTGGCAAATGTTTGAGCCAATACGACCCGCCGGACCCCCCTCCCTGGTCCGGCGGGTCTCTTTCTGGGCCGGCCCGCGCCCGGGACGCGGAGGATCAGCGGTGCAACCGGAGACGTAGCCGCATCGTCACCATCAGCCCGACCGACGCGAGCGCGCCCGCGATCGCGCCGCGCCGGATCGGCCCCGGGTCCGCGCGCCGGGCCAGCGCCGGGTACCCGCGGGCGACCAGCGGCGCGAACAGAAGCGTCGCGGTGAGAAGGCCCGGGTTGCGGCGGCGCGAGCGGATCGCCTCGCTGACATGCAGGCCGACGTTGCCGGCCAGCAGCGAAAGCTGCAGCGACGAGATCGCCGGATCGCGGCTGACGCCGGCAGCGGCCCCCACACCCCAGCCGAGTCCGACATTGACGAGCAGGCCGAGGCGACGGGTGAGCGGATACTCGTCGGCCTCCGAGCCGATCGCCTCGCGGTTCATCCAGGGCAGGAACCCGCCTGGCCAGACCCACTCCTCGCTCTGGTGCCACAGCAGCGCGGCGAGCGGCAGCCACTCGACCCAGGAGTCATCGGCGGCCAGCTCGCGGCGGCGGCTCGCGGCAAGCGCGGTCGCGAATGGCGCGGCCGCGACGGCGAGCCAGGGCCAGCGGCCGTGGGTGCGGGCATCGGGGATCCGTGCCAGGAGCCCCGCGGCCGCCAAGGCTCAGACCTCGACGATCACCGGCAGGATCATCGGGCGCCGCTTGAGGCGGTCGTAGACGAAGGCGGCGACGTCGTCGTGGATGTCCTGCTGGATCAGGGCGATCTCGCGGTTCGCGTCGGCGTGCTCGTCGAGCGAGTCGTCGACGACGTCGCGGATGTCCTCGATCAGCTCGCCTGATTCCTTGTCGGCGAGAAACGGGACGCCGCGGAAGATCACCTCGGGATCGGAGACCGGCTCGCCGGTGTCGCTGGAGACGGTCGCGACGACGATGAAGAGGCCGTCGGCCGAGAGCGTGCGCCGGTCGCGGAGGGCGACGTCGTCGGGATCGCCGATGTCGATCCCGTCGACGAAGATGACGCCGGCACCGATGTCCTCACCGAGCTTGGCGCCCTTGGCGTCGATCTCGAGCGGCACGCCGTTCTTGTTCTTGAAGATGTTCGCGGGCGGGATCCCGAGCGACGCGGCCATCTCGGCGTGCAGCCGGATCCGCTTGTGATCGCCGTGGAACGGCATCACGTACTTCGGCTTGGTCAGGTTCAGCATCAGCTTGATCTCCTCCCGCCAGCCGTGACCGGAGGCGTGAATCGGGGCGTCGGCCGCGGTGATCACGCGGGCCCCGATCTCGAAGATGCGGTCGACGGTCTCGTTGACCGAGCGCTCGTTGCCCGGGATCGGGGTGGCGCTGAAGACGACCGTGTCGCCGGAGTGCAGCTCGACGTCGCGATGCTCGCCGCCGGCCATCCGCCGCAGGGCCGAGAGCGGCTCGCCCTGGGACCCGGTCGAGATCGCGATCACCTCGTGATCGGGGTAGTTCTCGATGTCGCGCGGCTGGATCAGCAGGTCTTTGGGCGCGTGGGTGATCCCGAGGTTGCGGGCGATGTTGAAGTTCTTGCGCATCGAGCGCCCGACCAGGGCGACCTTGCGATCGAGCTCGATCGCGGCGTCGACGACCTGCTGGACGCGGTGCAGGTTGGAGGCGAAGCAGGTGACGATGATCCGCCCCTCGCAGCGCGAGAACGTCTCCAGCAGCGCCGGCCCGATGCTCGACTCCGAGGGCGCGACCCCCGGGCGGTCGGCATTGGTCGAGTCGCCGCAGAGGCAGAGGACGCCGCTCTTTCCCATCTCCGCGAGCCGCGAGATGTCGGCCGGCCGACCGTCGACCGGCGTCTGGTCAAACTTGTAGTCGCCGGTGATCAGGACCGTGCCGAGCTCGGTGTGGAGGGCGACGGCGCGGGCGTCGGGGATCGAGTGCGACATGTGCACGGTCTCGAGCTCGAACGGGCCGAGCTCGATGCGCTCGCCCGCCTCGAGCTCGTGGATCGGGACGTTCTTGAGCTTGTGCTCCTCGAGCTTCGAGCGGACCAGGCCGACGGTGAGTCGGCCGCCGTAGATCGCCGGCGGGATGCCGATCTCGCGCAGCACGAAGGGCAGCGCGCCGACGTGATCCTCGTGCCCGTGGGTGAGGACGATCGCCTCGATGTCGTCGAGGCGGCCGCGCAGGTAGCTGAAGTCGGGCAGCACGAGGTCGATCCCGAGCATCTCAGCGGTCGGGAACATCAGCCCGGTGTCGACGATCACGATCCGGCCGTCCATCTCGACGACGGTCATGTTCTTGCCGATCTCGCCGAGCCCGCCCAGCGGCAGGATCGACAGCCGCGGGCTGCTCACGCGACCACCGCCAGCCCGCGCGCCTCGAGGGCGCTACGGACGGTGTCGCGCTGAGCGTCGTCGGCTGGAACCATCGGCAGCCGCATCGTCGCCGAGCATATGCCGAGCATCTCGAGCGCGGTCTTGATCGGGATCGGGTTGGTTGTCACCGCGAGCGCCTCGTAAAGAGGCTGCAGCTCGCCGTCGATCCGCGCGGCGCGCTCGTGCTCGCCCTTGCCGGCCGCATCGGCGACGTCGCGCATCTCGGGGCCGACGATGTGGCTGGCGACGAGGATGCCGCCGGTGCCGCCGCTCTCGAGACAGCGGAGGAAGACGTTGTCGTTTCCGGCCAGCAGCTCGAGCCCCTCGAGCGGGCCGAGCTCGTCGTCGTTGGCCTGCTTGACCGCGGTCAGGTTCGGGATCGAGGCGGCAAGCGCCTCGAGGTCGGCCGGCGGCACGTTGACGACGCAGCGCGAGGGGATGTTGTAGGCGATCACCGGCTTGTCGGTTGCCGCCGCGCAGGCCTCGAAGTGGGCCCGGATCCCGGCCGGATTCGGCTTGTTGTAGTACGGCGTCACGATCAGAACGGCGTCGGCGCCGGCCTCTGTGGCGGCGCGGGTCAGCGCGACCGAGTGACGGGTGTCGTTGGAGCCGGTGCCGACGATCAGCTGCGCGTCCGGGCCGAGCTCGTCGCGAACTGCGCGAAGCAGGTCGAGCTTCTCGGAGTCCTCGAGCGTCGGCGACTCGCCGGTCGTCCCCGCCAGCACGAGGCCGTCGGAGCCGTTCTCGATCAGGAAACGGGCGACGCGCCGGCAGGCGGGCAGGTCGAGCTCCCCGTCCTCGGAGAACGGGGTGACCATTGCGGTGATGACGCCCGAGAACGTGGTCACGGGGTTGAGCCTAGGTCATCAGGGGCAGGTGCGGAGACAGCGGCGACCGTCATCCGGCGTAGACGGGGGCCCTGCGGTCCGCCCACGGCTGCGCGCGCTCGAGCTGGGCGGCGACCCTGATCAGGAGGTCCTCGCGCCCGAACGGGGCGACGAGCTGGACGCCGACCGGCACGCCCTCGGGCGTCCAGTGCAGCGGCACCGAGATCGCGGGTTGACCGGTGACGTTGAACAGCGCCGTGAAGGCGCCCGACGGGAAGGCGCGGTGGAATGCCTCCATCGGGTCGGCACCCGAGTCGTCGAAGCTGCCCAGCTTTGGCGCGATCTCGGCCATCGTCGGCGTCAGCAACAGGTCGTGGCCCATCTCGAACCAGCCGGCGATCATCCGGCTCAGCGCCTGGTGGAGGGCGACGTCCCGCAGGTAGCGGCCCGAGTCGCGTGAGCGCCCGATCTCGGTCAGCGCCCAGGTCAGCGGCTCGACGTCGTCGGCGGTCAGCGGCCGGCCGGCGATCATCCCGACCTGCTCGACGACGGCGGTTTGCCCGGCGGCCCAGCGGGTCAGGAAGGTGTCCTGGATGTCGATCCCGCCCTGTGCGGGGTCCGGCAGCGCCGCCATCGGCGACTCGCCCGTGAGCTCGTGGCCGAGGTCGCCGAGCAGCTTCGCCGCGGCCTCGACCGCGGCGACGCACTCGGGGTCGACCGGAGATTCGATCGCGGGGGCGGTCATCTGGCCGATTCGCAGGCCGGCGCTCTCGTCGCTGAGCTCGTCCGTGAACGGGCGCAGCGGGTCCGGACAGGCGTAGGGATCGCCGGGAGCGCCGCCGTGGACCGACTCGAGGATCCGAGCCGTGTCGCGGACCGAGCGCGAGACTACGAGCTCACAGGTGAGCCCGGAGAGGTTGTCGCCGATGATCGGGCCCTCGGTGATCCGCTGGCGCGTCGGCTTGAGGCCGACGAGGCCGTTGTTGGAGGCGGGGATCCGGATCGAGCCGCCGCCGTCGTTGGCGTGGGCCATCGGCACCATGCCGGAGGCGACGGCCGCGGCGGAACCGCCGGAGGAGCCGCCGGGGCTGCGGGTCGTGTCCCACGGGTTGTGGGTGGCGCCGTAGGCGTCGGGCTCTGTCGTCGGCAGGATCCCGAGCTCGGGCGTGTTCGTCTTGCCGATCGTGATCAGCCCGGCACCGCGGAAGCGCTCGGCGAGGTAGGTGTCGACCGGAGCCGTGAAGCCGGCCTCCTTCAGCACCTTCATGCCCATGTGCAACGGCTGCCCGGCCTCGGCGGCGCCGAGGTCCTTTAGGACGAACGGGACGCCCTTGAAGGGCCCATCCGGGAGCTCGCCCCGCGCCGTCTCGCGAGCCTTCTCGTAGAGCGGGTGGATGACGGCGTTGATCTCGTCGTTGACCGACTCGACGCGCTCGATCGCGGCGTCGACGAGCTCCAGCGGGCTCGCCTCGCCGGAGGAGACGAGCTCGGCCATCGCGGTTGCGTCCATAGTCGAAAGGTCGTCGCTCACGGGGTCTCTCCTCGATCCGTCGGGTCTGTCTGGTGCCTACCGGCGGCGCTCGGCCGCCCGATGCGGGAGACGAACCTACCGGGCCGCCGCCTCCCGGCGCTGCCGCGCGGGGCCCGGGCCCGAGAGCGCCCGCAGCAGCAGGCTCACGGCGAGCGCGGCCGAGAAGACGACCGCGGCCATCGAGCCGAGGTAGGCGGCACCGACCTTGGTCCAGTCGATGTCGCTTCCGTAACGCAGCGAAGCGAACACGATCACGCCGAAGAAGAAGAGGCCGCCGGCGAGCAGGCCCGCGATCTCGAGCCGCGTCGCGACGATCTCGTTCGGGGTCAGGCCCGCCTGGGCGGCCCGCTCGCGGGTCAGCGTCGATCGGCTCACGGACAGGACGACCGCCATCACCCCCGAGGCGACGGCGAGAGCGAGCGCGTAGGCGCCGAGTGCGTCGCTCGGGAAGTGCCAGCCGGCCGTGACGACGAAGATCCCGAAGCCGGCGGCGAACGCGGCCGCAGCGGCCGCGACGAGTGGGCGCCAGCGGGCGGGCGCGACGAGGACCGCGGAGAGCCCGATGCTGATCGCCACGGCCGTGTGTCCCGACGGGTAGGTGTTGACCACGAACAGCGGGTCGGCCAGCAGCGTCGGCCGTGTCAGGATCACGTCCTTGAGGATCTCGACCGAGATCATCGTCAGGCCGATCACCGCAGCCGGGACCAGAATCAGCCCGGGCCGTCGCCGCAGCGCCGCGACGGCGCCGAGGAAGAGGATGCTGATCGCGAGGCCGCCGACACTGACGACCCGCAGCATCTCGCCGGCCGCACCCTGGGCCCGGGCGGGCGCTTGATTGCCACCGGCGAAGGCAGCCTGGTCGGCACGCTGACCGATCTCGGTCTGCACGGCGACGAGATAGATGACGACGAAGGCAGCCGCAGCCAGCGCGCAAAGGACGAGCAGGCGCCTGATCTCCGGGTCGCGGCCGCGGAGCAAGCTAGAGCAGGGCCTCGAGCCCGATCGTCAGCGGCTCGGGCAGCGAACCGACGCGGCGGCAGGCGAGGACGACGCCGGGCATGAATGAGGACCGGTCGATCGAGTCGTGGCGGATCGTCAGCGTCTGGCCCTGGCCCCCGAAGACGATCTCCTGATGGGCGACGAGCCCGGGCAGCCGGACCGAATGGATCGGCTCGTGGACGTTGCCGCCCGCGGCCTCGATCAGCTCGGCGGTGCGCGCGGCGGTCCCCGATGGCTTGTCGAGCTTGCGGTCGTGATGGAGCTCGACGATCTCGACCTCGGGCATGTGGGGGGCGATCATCTGTGCCGCCTGCATCATCAGCACGGCGCCGATCGCGAAGTTGGGGGCGACGAAGGCGCGACCACCCGCCCCCCCGTTCCAGTGATCGGCGGCGCACTTGCGCAGCTTCTCGAGGTCGAAGCCGGTCGTCCCGATGACGACGCTGGTGCCGGAGTGCAGGCACTTGTGGGCGTTCGGAAGCGCCTGGTCAGGGATGGTGAAGTCGACGACGACGTCGCAGTCGCCGAGGACGTCGCCGAGCTCGACCCCGAGCGCCGGGTCGGCGCGGCCGCTGAGCTCGAGTCCGTCGGCTTCCTCGACCGCCTCGCAGACCGTGGCGCCCATGCGCCCGGCGGCGCCGGCAACCGCGACTCTGATCGAATCCGTGTTCGTCATCGGCGCCAGCTTAGAGCGCCCGGCCGGCGCCCGGAACGGCCCCGGGCCCGGTCAGTCCCAGCCCAGCAGGTCCGAGACCTGGCGCCCGAGGCGAGCGGGATCGAACGGCTTCGAGACGAGGCCGCGAGCCCCGATCTCCTCGACCCGCTCCGGCGTGAAACCCTGGGTCTTCGCCGTCAGCATGACCACGGGGACCTCGGGCCTGCCCTCCGCCCGCTCCCGCTCGCGCAGCGCGATCAGCGTCGCGGGGCCGTCGAGGTCGGGCATCATCGCGTCGAGCAGGACGACGTCAGGCTCTTCTTCGAGCGCGATCTCGATCGCCTCCGCGCCCGAGCCGGCGGTCAGCGCCCGCCAGCCGGAGAAGGTCTCGAGCGCGAGCTGCGCGACCTCGCGGATATCGGGCTCGTCGTCGACGATCAGCACGGTGTGCGCGGAGCGGGCCGCGGGAGCGGGCTCGGAGCGCTCCGCGGGCACGGCGGCGAGCTCGAGCGCCCGGGACGCGAACTGCTCCGGCCGCAGTTGCGACTTCGCGAAGTGGAGGCTGCGGCCCAGCTGCAGGGTCTCCCGCAGCTCCTCGGTCAGATCCCGATCGGTGTAGACGGCGAGCGGCACGTCGGCGAGCTGCGGCTGATCGCGCATCCAGTGCACGAGTTCGGAGCCGTCGGCATCCGGAAGCGCCAGGTCGACGACGATCAGCTGCGGCGCGCGCGCGCTCAGCAGACGCACGGCCTGGGCGCCGTCGCTCGCCTTCCAGACACCGAGGCCGCCCTGCTTCAGAGCCGACTCGATCTCGGCGGCCGTACCGCGGTCGTCCTCGACTACGAGCGCCAGCGGCCCGTCGACGGCGGGCTGCTGGGAGGCCTCGACGTCGGACAGGGCGGGGATCGTGAACGAGATCGTCGTCCCCGCCCCGAGCTCGCTGTCGATCCAGATCCGGCCGCCGTGCTGGTGGACGAGCGTGCGCGAGATCGGCAGGCCGAGGCCGGTGCCGCCCTTGTCACGGGAGTCGGAGACGTCGACCTGGCCGAAGCGCTCGAAGACGGTGTCGATCTTCGCGGCGGGGATGCCGCGGCCTCGGTCGACCACCTCGAAACGGACCTGGCCGTCCTCCTCGAAGGCGGAGACGGTGACGACCGAGCCGGCCGGCGAGAACTTGATCGCGTTCGAGATCAGGTTCATCAGCACCTGGAGGATGCGATCGGGATCGGCCCACAGGGTTGCGGCGACCGGGTGGCTCTCGAGCTCGACGCCGGCCGCATCTGCCTGTGCCGTGAGCGTCTCCAGCGCGGTTCCGATCAGGTCGCGTACGTCGCACAGGCTCCGGGTCAGCTGCACCTTGCCCGACTCGATCCGCTCGAGATCGAGGATGTCGTTGATCAGCCGTGAGAGCCGGTCGGTGTTGTTGATCGCGATCTCGATCATCCGCTCCGCCTGCGGGCTGAGCCCGGAGCTCGAGTCCTCCTCGATCAGCCCGAGCGAGCCGCGGATCGAGGTCAGCGGCGTCCGCAGCTCGTGACCGACGATCGAGAGCAGCTCGTCCTTGAGCCGCTCGACCCGGACCTGCTCGGCGACGTCGACGAAGCTGACCACCGCGCCCTCGAGATCGCTGCCGGGGTCGATGAAGGCGGCGCAGCGGTAGACGACGGGGAAGGAGCTGCCGTCGGCGCGCCACATCACCTCGCCGCGAATCTGGCGGGCCTCGCCGGTCCGCAGGGTCTCCGCGAGCGGCGATCCCTCGCGCGGATTGGGCTCGCCGGCAGCGGTCGAGTGCTGCGTGAGGTCGTGGAAGTCGGCGCCGATCATCTCCTCCTCGGCGAAGCCGAGGATGCGTTGGGCGCTCGGGTTGGCGAAGACGATCCGGCCGTCGCTGTCGAGCGCGACGAAGCCCTCGACCGCGGAGCTCATCGCCGCGAGCAGGAAGCGACGGCTGCGGCGGGCTTCGGAGGCGCGGTCGTGCGCGTCCTGGACGAGGCGCTGGACCGCGAAGCCGATGAAGACCGAGAAGCCGATGATGATCGCGGCCTCCCGCAGCTGCTCGCCCGGCGGGTACTCCGGCGCCCCGATCACGACGATCGGGATGATCAGCGTCAAGGCGACGCCGACGATCGCAGCGACCACCGACTTCCGCCCTTCGTAGAGGGCCGCCCAGACCGGGACGATCAGGACCAGCGCCGCGAAGCCCGAGCGGCCCTCCCCCGTCGCCTCGCGCAGTAATGCGACGACGATCAGCAGCCCAAGCGGCGGCAGCATCCGCGTCCAGGCAGGCAGTCGATGCCACGGCCCGAGAAAGGACGCGACGATCAGCATCCCGGCGAGGATCGCCGCCAGGGTCGCTGCGAGCACGTCGAGTTCGCTGCCGCCGGCCAGCGGCACCAGCACGAAGGCGGCGGCGAGCACGATCCCGAACGGCAGCGTCGAGCGGATCAGGCCCGGCGACAGGAACGGGTGCCGCTCAGTCCGCGTCCGGGCCCGCTCCCGGGCCTGGTCGTCGGGGCTTATCGCAATGCTCGACTCGAAAGCGGTCGGCGCGTCGGCCACTGGAGCCTCCACTGCTTCTCGATGCTCCTCTCACAGCTTCCGCTGCGCTCGACGATCACCACCGCCTTGCGCAGGGTGTACGCTCGCCCAATCCTAGGGTGGTCGGCCAGGAGAGCCGGTAAAGAGGAGTGCGAATTGCTCGAAGGCGGCGAATCTGGAGGATCCGGCCCGGGCTCGGGGGCGTCGATCCTGCTCGTCGAGGACGACGAGCTCCTCGCCGAGGTCCTGATCGGCCTGCTCGAGCCGCTCGGCGGCGTCCGCTGGACCGACAACGCCGAGGAAGCGCTCGCGCTCGTGCCGACGAGCAGCTGGGAGCTGGTCGTCGCCGACATCGAGCTGCCCGGGATGAACGGGATCGAGATGATCGAGCAGCTGAAACGGCAGCACTCGCACGCGGCGACGCTGATCATCTCCGGCCGCGCCAGCTTCGACTACGCAATCGAGGCGATCCGCGCCGGTGCCGACGAGTACATGACGAAGCCGCTGGAGCCGGCCAAGCTCGTCGAGAAG
The DNA here is from genome assembly GCA_963793415.1 of uncultured Solirubrobacterales bacterium. Taxonomy (GTDB): domain Bacteria; phylum Actinomycetota; class Thermoleophilia; order Solirubrobacterales; family 70-9; genus CAXMST01. The sequence goes on from CAWCAC010000002.1 coordinate 2,132,343, forward strand.
GCGACCGAGCTACTCGAGGCCGCCAAGGCGGCGCGCGCGGCCGATCACCAGGTCGTGCTCGCGATCGGCGCCCACCCCGACGACGTCGAGATCGGGATCGGCGGCATCCTCCTGCGTCACTCCGACGCCGGCCACGACGTCAACATCCTCACCCTGACCGGTGGCGAGCGCGGCGGCGTCGCCGAGGAGCGGGCGCAGGAGTCGTTGCGGGCGGCCGAACTGCTCGGCGGCCGGCTCTTCCACGAGGATCTCGCCGACACCGAGGTCGGCGATCGCGCCGAGACGATCGGCGCGATCAAGAAGGTGATCGACGAGGTTGGCGCGAGGACGATCTACACACACACGCCCAACGACGTCCACCAGGACCACCGCAACGTGCACAGCGCCACGCTCGTCGCCGCACGCGGTCTGCCGCGGATCTACTGCTACCAGGCCCCCTCGACGACTGTCGACTTCCGCCCGACCCGCTTCGTCGGTATCGACGACGTGATCGACCGCAAGCTCGAGGCGATCGCCGCGTTCTCGTCGCAGACCGCGATCCGCGCCTACCTGGACGAGGAGCTGCTGCGGGCGACGGCGCGCTATTGGGCCCGCTTCGCGCAGTCGCGCTACGTCGAGCCGCTCGAGGTCGTACGCGAGGCAGAGGCCAGCGCCCCGGCAATCCCCGTCTCCCCCGGCCGGCCGCTGCCCGCCACCCAGGACGGGAGCTGAGCCGATGAGCGACGCGCCCAGGATCCTGATCACCGGCGCCGGCGGCCCCTCCGGCTACTCCCTGCTGGTCGGCTTCGAGGCGGCGGAGCGCGGCTGGGAGCTGTACGCCGCCGACATCGATCCGAACGCCGCCGGGCTCTACCTGGTCGGGCCGGCCCAGCGCGCGATCTTGCCCCGCGGCGACGACCCCGCCTTCACCGAGCTGCTGCTGCGGCTCTGCACCGAGCGCGCGATCGACGTGCTGATCCCGACCGTCGACAGCGAGCTGCTGCCGATCGCCCGACGCCGGGCCGAGTTCGAGCAGGCGGGCACCGCCCTCGTCCTCGCGAGCCAGGCGACTCTCGAGACGTGCCTCGACAAGTGGAGGCTGCAGGAGGCATGCGAGGGCCACGTGCGCGTGCCCCGCTGCGTCGTCGCCGACGCCGGCTTCGACCCGGCGTCGATCGAGCTGCCCGCCTTCGTCAAGCCGCGCAGCGGCTCCGGCTCGCGCGGGATCCGGCTGATCTCCGAGCGCGACGAGCTCGAGCGCATGCCGCGCGACGCGACGATGCTGGTCCAGGAGAACCTGCCCGGACCCGAGTACTCGCTCGACGTCGTCGCCGACCGTCAGGGTCGCGTGCTCGCGGTCGTGCCGCGCGAGCGGCTCAAGATCGACTCCGGCATCGCCGTCACCGCGCGCACGGTCCACGACGAGGCGCTCGAGCAGTTCGGCCGCACCGTCGCCGAGCGAATCGGCCTGACCGGCGTCGCCAACGTTCAGACCAAGGAGGCCGTCGGCGGTGAGCCGGCGCTGCTCGAGGTCAACGCCCGCTTCCCCGGGACGATGCCGCTGACGGTCGCCAGCGGCGTCGACATGCCGGCCCTCTGCGTGCTCGAGGCGCTCGGCGAGCCGATGCCGGAAGGGCCGCTCGCCTTCGAGGAGACGGCGATGGTCCGTGTGATGAGCGAGCGTTTCCTCGACTTCGCCGAGATCGAGGCGATGCGCGAGGCGACAGTCTCGTCGGATGCTGCCGCCGCCGACGTGAACGCGGGGGCATGAGCATGGCCGCCGCCGGAAACGGGATGTCAGCGCCGAACCCGCGCCAGGACATGCACGTCCACTCGACCTTCTCGGACGGCAAGAGCACGATCGAGCAGAACATCGAGGCGGCCGAAGCACTCGGGCTCGAGCAGCTCACCTGCGTCGACCACGTGCGCGTCGACACCGCCTACCTGCCGGAGTACGTGGCCGCGATCGAGCGACTGCGGCCGACGACCTCGATCGAGCTGCTCTGCGGGATCGAGGCGAAGCTGCTCGACACCTCCGGCGCCCTCGACCTGCCGCCGGAGATCCCGGGCGGGGTCGACCGGATCTACGCCGCCGACCACCAGGTGCCGTTCGCCGACGGCCCGCACCACCCGCGCGACGTCAAGGAGGGTCTCACCTCCGGCGAGCTCGACGCGGCCGCCGTGATCGCGGGCATCGTCGACGCGACGATCGGCGCGGTCACCCGTCACGAGGACGTCGTCATCGCCCACCTGTTCAGCATCCTGCCGAAGATCGGACTCGACGAAGCGGACGTCGCCGAAGCTGAGCTGGAGCGGCTCGCCTACGGCACCGCGGCCGGCGGCGGGCGGATCGAGATCTCGGAGCGCTGGCAGTGCCCCTCCTCGCGTTCGCTTACCCCGTTCGCGGCGCGGGGGGTGGAGATCCTGGTCAGCACCGACGCCCACATGCACGCGAAGCTCGGGCGCTACGACTACTGCACGCGCGTGATCGCTGAGCTCGCCGCGACGCCCGAGGGAGGCGCTTCGGTGCCACCCTCCTAGCGTGCACGACGTCCTCCTCTGGTTCCTCGCCGGCCTCGTCTTCGCCGGGGCGATCCCGCCAACCGTCGGCTGCTACCAGTTCCTGCTTGCGGGAGTCCACAGTTTCAGCCACAGGCCGCCGGATGGGGATGTCTGGTGGCCGAAGGTGGCGCTCGTGATTCCCGCCTGGAACGAGGGGCTGGTGATCGGCCGCACGATCGATCGGCTCGTCGCGCTCGAGTACCCGCCCGACCGCCTGCGGATCTACGTGGTCGACGACGCGAGCACCGACGGCACCCCGGAGATCGTCGCCGCCAAGGCCGAGGAGTACCCCGGGCGCGTCTTCCATCTGCGTCGCGAGAAGGGCGGTGAAGGCAAGGCGCACACGATCAACCACGGACTGCGAGTGATCATCGCCGAGGGCTGGTACGACGCCGTCCTGGTCATCGACGCCGACGTGATCCTGACGCCGCCGGCGCTGCGGCAGATGACCCGGCATCTGACCGACCCGAAGGTCGGCGCGGTCACCGCCTACATCAAGGAGGGCAGCCGCCCCGCCTCCTACCTGAACCGGTTCGTCGCCTTCGAGTACATCACCGCGCAGGCCGCCGCCCGCAGGGCCCAGAACGTGCTCGGGGCGATGGCCTGCCTGGCCGGCGGCTCGCAGCTCGTCCGCCGCGAGAGCCTCGAGGAGATGGGCGGCACGATCGACACGACGACGCTCGCCGAGGACACGGTGACGACTATGAAGATCCAGCTCGGCGGCCGCCGCGTCGTCTTCGAGCCTGCCGCGATCGTCTGGGCCGAGGAGCCACGCCGGCTCGAGGGGCTTTGGAAGCAGCGGCTGCGCTGGGGCCGCGGCAACGTGCAGGTGACCCGGCGCTTCAAGAAGATCTGGTTCCGGCGTTGGTACGGCGGCCGGCTCGGCAGCATCAGCTTCGGCGCGATCTGGTTCTCGGTGACGCTGATGCCGATCTTCATGATCGCCGCCTCGACCGGCCTGATCTCGCTGTTCCTGCTCGATCGCGAGTTCGCGAACGAGGTCTTCCGCGGGCTCTGGGCGGTGAACGTCTTCACCTACCTGTTCATCACCCTCTCGAGCTTCTCGGCCGACCCGGCCACGGCGCGCAGCTCCTGGCGCGAGGGGATCTTCTTCCCGGGGGCGATCTCGCTCTCGATCATCGTCTGGGCCGCCTACCCGCCGATCCTCTCCGGGCTCGGGATCGACGAGAGCAACACGGCCCTGACCGTCTTCCTGCTCTTCATCTATTCGTGGCTGGCGCTGTCGATGGTCGCCGCCTGGCTCGTGCGCCGGCTGGAGATGAGCGGCAGGCTCGCCTGGCTGGTGCCGCCGCTCGTCTACGTCGTCGGTTACGGGCCGCTGCTGACCGCGATGACCGCGGCCGCCTACATCAAGGAGATGCAGAACGCCGAAATGAACTGGGACAAGACGGAGAAGACGGGACAGATCGGAGAGCAGTTGTGAACGAGAGCGAGAAGAGCCTCGACGAGTTCGTCGCCGGGCTCGACACAGTTGCCGAGCAGCGCAGGGAGCGGCGGGCCGAGATGTGGCTGTTCTTCCGCGGCACGATGATCCTGCTGTTCGTGCTCTTCGTAGTGTTAGTCCGGTCGCTGCTGCTCTGAGGCGCGGTGGCCACCGGGGCTGGTAAACCGGCGGGTCCGCTCAGGCGTGTTCGGTGACCAGTGCCCGCAGCTCCGCGACGGGCTCGCCGATACCGGCATCGCCGGCGTCGAGGCGGGCTTCGATCTCCGCCGCCAGGTCCGAACCGGCCGGCAGCCCGATCGTCCCGAGCAGCCCGTGCAGCTTGTGTGCCTCGGTTCGCGCGGCCTCGATCCGCTCGGGCCCGGGGTCCGGCTCGTCGGCGACTGCCTGCAGGACCTCGATCCGCGTGAGGATGCGCGGCCGGTAGCGGTCGAATAGACCGGCGAGGTGCTCGTCCCAGGCCTGCTCTCCACCGTCGTCGGCCACCCGGCGATCTTACGCACCATCGCCCCGGAATCCCGTCCGGCCCTATCGTGCGCCCCTGCCCTCATGGCTTACCTGGCGAGCGGGTGCACGGACGGCGGCGCCTGGCCGACGGCGACCTGATCCTAGGCGCGGGGGCGCCTGCGCCCGGGTGCCGCTAGGCGGCGAGGGCAGCGCTGACCGGGGAGACGGCCTTGCGGAAGCAGTCCTCGTCGGCGCCGATGCAGGCGGCGGAGAGCCGCTCGGGGGCGTAGAGCTCGTTGGCAAGCTCGTCGAGATCGTCGGCGCTGACCGCGTCGACGCGCTCGATCACCTCGTCGATGCTGAGGAAGGGCAATCCGAACAGCGCCGAGCGCGCGTTGCGGCCCATCCGGCCGGGGGTCGACTCGAGCGCCAGCACCGTGCGGCCCTTGACGTGCTCCTTCGCCCGGCTCAGCTCCTCGGCGCTGACGCCGTCGGCTCGCAGCAGCTCCAGCTCGCGGCCGATGATCGCGCAGGCCTCCTCGACGTTCTCCGCCCTGGTGCCGACGTACATCGCGACCATGCCGCGATCGATGTACTGATCGGCGTAGGTCCCGACCGAGTAGGCGAGGCCGCGCTTCTCGCGGATCTCTCGGAACAGTCGCGAGGAGGTCGAGCCGCCGAAGATCGCGTCGAGGACGCCGAGCGCGTAGCGCCGGTCGTCGTCGCGGGCGATACCCGGAGCGCCGAAACAGATGTGGTACTGCTCGGTCTCCTTCGGATAGAAGATCAGGCGGGCGTCGCCCTCGGGATCGCTGGTGTCGGGAGCGGTCGGCTCGGCGGCGCCGGGGGCGAGGAAGCGCTCGGCGAGCTCGACGATGCGCTCGTGCTCGAGGCTGCCGGCCGCGGAGACGACGAGGTTCGGGCCGACATAGCGGGCGTCGTGGTATGCGGCGATGTCCGGGATCGGGATGTTGCCGATCACCTCCGCCTTACCGAGGATCCGGCGGCCGAGCGGATGGTCGCCGAAGATCGCCGAGGCGAGCACGTCGTGGACGCGGTCGGAGGGCTCGTCCTCGTACATCGCGATCTCCTCGATCACGACCTGGCGCTCGGAGTCGATGTCCGGGAAGGTCGGGCGCAGGAACATCTCCGCGAGGACGTCGAAGGCCGCCTCCGTGTGCTCGTCGACGAAGCGGGAGTAAAGGTGGGTCGTTTCCTTGCCGGTCGCCGCGTTGGTTGCGGCGCCGAGACCGTCGAAGTACTCGGAGATCTCGATCGCCGAATGGCGCTCGGTGCCCTTGAAGAGAAGGTGCTCGAGGAAGTGCGAGACGCCCGCCTGGGCCGGCGTCTCGTCCCTCGAACCAGTCCGGACCCAGAGGCCGAGCGTGACCGATCGGACCGAGGGGACCTGCTCGGTGACTACCTGCAGGCCCCCCTCGGTCTCGGTCAGCTCGATTCCGTCCGGAAGCGTGCTCAATTCGCTACCGAGATTAGTCGCGACGGCGACGGTCCCGGTCACCACGGCCGCCTCGGCCGCCACGGTCCCGATCGCCTCGGCCGCCTCGGCCGCCTCGGTCTCCGCCACGGTCACGACGGCCACCGCCGCCACCGCCGAAGCCGGGATCGCCGGTACCGACGTTGGACAGCTCCTCGGCCGTCTTGCCGGCGATCGAGGGATCGTCGGAGAGGCGCAGGCCGATCCGGCCACGCTCGCGGTCGACCTCGACCACGGTGACGTCGATCTCGTCGCCCTGGGAGAGAACGTCATCGACGCTCTCCACGCGCTCGCCGGGCTTGACGTTGCTGATGTGCAGCAGGCCGTCGGTGCCCTTGACGATCTCGACGAAGGCGCCGAAGGTCGTCGTCTTCACGACCTTGCCGGTGAACTTGTCGCCGACCTCGGCCTCGCGGGTCATCATCTCGATCTGCGCGATGCAGGCCTCGACGAGCTCGCCGTTGGCGGCGTAGACCCGGACCGAACCGTCGTCCTCGACGTCGATCTCGGCCTCGTAGGTCTCGCAGAGACTGCGGATCGTCTCGCCGCCCTTGCCGATCACGGTGCCGATCTTCTCCGGGTCGATCTTGATCGTCTCGATCCGCGGCGCCGTGGCGCTGAGCTTCTCGCGAGGACCGTCGACGGACTCGGCCATCTTGCCGAGGATGAACTGGCGGCCGTCATTTGCCTGGTCCAGCGCGTCCTTGAGGATCTCGAACGTGACGCCCGTGATCTTGATGTCCATCTGCAGGGCGGTGATCCCGTCCTTGGTGCCGGCGACCTTGAAGTCCATGTCGCCGAGGTGATCCTCGACGCCGGCGATGTCGGTGAGGACGATGTAGTCGTCGCCCTCCTTGATCAGGCCCATGGCGACGCCGGCGACCGGCGCGGAGACCGGGACGCCCGCTGCCTGCAGGGCCATCGAGGAGGCGCAGACCGAGCCCATCGACGAGGAGCCGTTCGACTCCAGCGTCTCGGAGACGACCCGCGTTACGTACGGGAAGTCATCCTGCGACGGGATCGTCGGCTCGAGGGCGCGCTCGGCGAGCGCACCGTGGCCGATATCACGGCGCTTGGGACCGCGCATGAAGCCGGCCTCACCCACCGAGAACGGTGGGAAGTTGTAGTGGTGGAAGAAGGTCTTCTTCTCCTTCAGCCCGAGGTTGTCGAGCTTCATGTCCATCCGGGTCGTGCCCAGCGCGACGTTGGAGAGGATCTGCGTCTCGCCACGGGTGAACAGCGCCGAGCCGTGCACGCGCGGGGAGATGTCGACCTCGGTCTCGATCGGACGGATCTCGTCCTGGGCGCGACCGTCGGGGCGCTTCTTGTCGACGGCGATGCGCTTGCGGATCATGTCCTTCTCGAACATCCCGAAGTGGCGGGAGACCTCGCTCTTGCGCTCGGCGTCCGCCTCCTCGTCACCCGTGTCGGGGGCGAGAGCGGCGAGCGCCTCATCCTTGACCGCACCGATCGCGTCCTGGCGGGCGAGCTTCTCCTTGACCTGGGTGGCCTCGTCGAGCTTGCTGCCGAACTTGTCGGTGATCTCGGCGAGCAGCGCCTCGTCGGTGACGGGGGCCTCGACGGAGATCTTCTCCTTGCCGGCCTTCGAAGCCAGCTCCTCCATCGCGCCGACGAGCTTCTTGATCTCGCTGTGGGCGATGTCGAGCGCGTCCAGGACCTCGGCCTCGGTGACGCCGTCGGCGCCACATTCGACCATCAGGATCGCGTCCACCGAGCCGGAGACGATCAGGTCCATCTCGAGCTCCTCGTGACGGTCCTCGGGCGGGTTGACGACGAAATCGCCGTCGAGCTTGCCGATCCGGACCGCGCCGACCAGCTCCTGGACCGGGACCGGCGAGATCGCCAGTGCGGCCGAGGCGCCGTTCATCGCGAGGATGTCGTAGGGGTGCACGTGGTCGACCGACATCGGGATCGAGACGAGCTGCGTCTCGTAGTGCCAGCCCTTCGGAAACAGGGGCCGGATCGGCCGGTCGATCATGCGGGCGGTAAGAGTTGCCTTCTCGCCGGCACGCGCCTCGCGCCGGAAGTAGGAGCCGGGGATGCGGCCAACTGCGTAGTGGCGCTCCTCGACGTCGACGGTCAGGGGGAGGAAGTCGACATCGCGGAGGTTGCCCATCGTCGCGGTGCCAAGAACCATGGTGTCGCCGCTGCGGACGACAACGGAGCCGCTCGCCTGTCGGGCGAACTTGCCGGTCTCGAACGAGATTTCCTCGCCGCCGATCTCGACGGAGACTCGACTCACGTCAAACATGCTCATGAATATTTCGTTTTCCTTCCGTGGGGCTCGTCGCGCCTGGCAACGGGAAACGGTTTCCCGGCCGATGACGAGCCCATCTCGTTTCAGATTGCTCTCATAGCAGTGCTGCTGGTAGTGGGCACCTTACACGTCGGTGCAACGGCAGCATCGACGACCGCAAATTACGGGTTTCCGCCTCACCCGTCGGATAGAATGCCGCCCGACAAGCGCACGCGGCCGCGTGCGCAGCAGATAGAAGCGCCAAGTGTCCCAATCAACCATCCCGCCTCGACCTTTGGGGGCCCATTCGAATCCGGCTCCGCTCCGGGGGCGCGTCGCTGCGGGCGATCCACGCCTGAACAGCGAATACGTCGCGCGCCTCGAGCAGCAGATCCAGCGCCTGAACGGCCAGCTCCACGAAGCCACGCTCCACAACCGGGCACTCGAGCAAGAACACCTGCAACTGGCCCACTACCGCGCCGAAAGTGACCGGCATCGCGACGAGCAAGCGACGGCGCTGCTCGCCGAGGCGCAGGCCGAGGCGCAGCGGGTCAGGGCTTCAGCGGCCGCCGAAGCCCGCCGGATGCTCGACCAGGTTGCAGCCGAGGTCGATCAAATCCAAGAGACGATCGCGGAGAGGCTGGCCTCGTCCGTACCGCCCTCGGCTCCCGCCCACGAGGCTGATCCCGAAGATGGTGCGAGCGTAAGCGCCGAGGTTGACGACCAGGCGGCCGCGACCGATCCGGCGATTCGAGGGCAGATCGACGATCTGCTGCGTCTCCGGGAGATGGTGACGGCCAGTCTCAAGGCGACAGTGGCCGGACTCCAACGGCAGCTCAGCGAGCTCGAGGGATCACCGCTGCTCGAGGCCGACGAGAACGTAGCCATGGGTGCCCATCTACACGGCGTGCCGGCGCCGGCTCCGCCAGTCGAAGTGCACGTCTCGCCGGTGACCAGCATCCTGCAGGCAACCGAGCTCGAGCGCGTGCTGGGCGAGACAGATCCAAACACCGAGATCGTGCTTCGATCGGTCGCCGACGGCGCGGCGTTGCTCGATGCCTATGGAATCTCGGCCGAGCGACTCGTCGATGCCGCGGCCACGCTGCTCCCGGGCGCCTCGCTCGAGCCCTCCTCGGACGCGCGCGTTACGGTCGTGCTGCCCGAGGCCGCTGCGTGAGAGAGCCCCGGCGCAACTGGGCGGCGATAGCGTCGGCGAGCGTCGTCAAGGCGGTGTTTGCACTGGCCCTGATGGCGGTCTTCTTCGTGTCCTTCTTCCTCGCCCCGGCAGCGACGCTTGTGATCGCGGCGCTGGCCGTGCTCCTGGTTGAGTTGGTGCGCCACGCATGAGCCCGAGTCTCCTGGTCGAGGTCGATCCGGCCGCGGCAGCGGTGCTCGCGCCGGCCACCGCCAGGGCGCTCGGGGTGACGCCCGTCCGCTTCGATGATGATCGGCTCCTGCTTGTCTCCGAGGAGCCCGATCCGCGCCGCCTCGAGACGGCGGTCGAGGCTCTCACCGGTCGCCGCGTCCGGGTGATCCGGGTCTCGCCGGAGGTGGCGGAGGCGACCCAGGAAAACGCCTATGGACCGGCTCCTCCCCCACAGAGCGGGCCACCGCTCCCCGCAGCGGAGACGACGGAGCCGGATCCAGGAGAGCGGGAAAGGTTCCTCGCGATCGCCCGCGAACTCGACCTCCCGTTCGTGTCGCTGCAGCCGATCGGACACGGTGATGCTCTCGCCGACCCGATCGACCCCGCGGCCGCCGGCCTGCTGTCCGCGGAGACCTGCCGGGCGCTCGGGGTGATCCCGATCGCAGCGGTCGGCGGCAGCTTCGCCGTCGCGACCGCGCGACCGGCTTCGCTCGAGGGAATCCGCACCGCCGCCGCCATGGCAGCGCGGCGCGCGTGGATCGTCGTCGCCACCCCGAGCGACATCGAGGCGGCGATCGACCGCACCTACCAGCGGGTCGATGCCCAACTGCCCATGCCGGCACCACCGGCCCCCGAAGCGGTGCCGGAGACCACGATCGCGGCCGAACCCCGCATGCTCGGAGAGATCCTGATCGAGAGAGGCGCCTTGGACGAAGCGGCGCTCGAGCAGGCTCTCGCACTGCAACGAAACTACGGCGACCATCTCGGTGAGCTATTGATCCATAACGGACTCGCCGATGAGCGACACGTCGCCCACGCGCTCGCCGACCAGCAGCGCATGGTCTTCGCCGATCCGACCGGCCTTCACGTCGACCCGGAGATGGCGAGCTTCGTCGACGAGAGAGTCGCGCGCCGGCTCAGGATCGCACCGCTCGCCCTCGCCGGCGGAACGCTGATCGTCGCGGCCGCAGCGCCGCTGAGCGATGCCGATGCCGAGCTCCTCTCGGCGCGATTCGGCGGTCCGATCCGCAGCTTCCTCGCCCCCGCCAGCACCGTCGACGCCCTGCTCACCCGACTGCATGCGGCGCAATCCGCCGAAACCGCCTCCTATGACCTGATGCGCAACATGCCGGACGACTCCGCTTCGGTGGTGCTCTCCCGGCGGCAGCGGGTGTTCTTCATCTCACTGGCGGTCGCCGCCGCGATCCTGCTCGCCCTCTGGCCCCTGACGACCTTGATCGCCTTCAACATCGCTGCGATCGCGGTCTACACCGCTGTCGTCATCTACCGCTTCCGGCTGGTCTCCTACAGCCTCGGCCACGAGGCACAACTCCCGGTCTCGCAGGCCGAGATCGATGCGCTCGACGAGCACCGGTTGCCGCTCTACACGCTGCTAGTACCGCTCTACAAGGAGCCGGAGCTGATCGGCACGCTGCTCGACAACCTCTCGAAGCTCGACTATCCCAAGACGCGGCTCGACATCAAGGTCCTGCTCGAAGAGGACGACGAGCCCACCCAGGCCGCTTTCGATCGCGCCTCGCCGCCGCCCTATTTCCACAAGGTGATCGTCCCCGACGTCGAACCGAGGACGAAGCCAAAGGCCTGCAACTACGGTCTGCTGCAGGCGCGAGGCGAGTTCGTCGTGATCTACGACGCTGAGGACGAACCGGAGCCCGATCAGCTCAAGAAGGCCGTCGTCGCCTTCCGCAAGGCGCCGCGGAACATGGTCTGCCTGCAGGGCAGGCTCAACTACTTCAACCAGCGTCAAACCCTGCTCACGCGCTGGTTCACAAGCGAGTACTCGATGTGGTTCGACCTAATGCTTCCCGGCCTTGACGCAGAGAACGTACCGATTCCGCTCGGGGGCACCTCGAACCATTTCCGCATCGACGGTTTGCTCGATGCCGGCGGCTGGGATCCCTTCAACGTGACCGAAGATGCCGACCTCGGCATCCGGCTCTACAAGCGCGGACTGACGACCGACATGCTCGACTCGACCACTTACGAAGAGGCGACCGCGCACATCCCGAACTGGATCCGTCAGCGATCCCGCTGGGTCAAGGGCTACTTGCAGACCTGGTTGGTGCAGATGCGCCGGCCGATCCGCCTGATGCGCGAGATCGGCCCCAAGAGCTGGTTCTCGTTCCAACTCACCGTCGGCGGCACGCCCGCCGTGTTCCTGCTCAACCCGATCTACTGGCTATTGACGACGCTCTGGCTGCTGACGGAGGCCGGCGTGATCCGCGATGCCTTCCCGAGCTATCTGTACTACGCCGGCGGACTGGGGTTCTACTTCGGCAACTTCCTGCTCGCCTACATGTTTGCGGTCGGCACGAGCTTGCGCGGCTACCACGATCTCGTCAAGTACGCGCTCTTCGTACCGGTTTACTGGCTGCTGATGTCGGTCGCCGCCTGGAAGGGCTTCCTGCAGCTCTTCTTCAAACCGTTCTACTGGGAGAAGACTCAGCACGGGCTGTACGAAGCCAAGCAAGCCGCTGGTACCAGCGGCAGCGCGGGCGAAATGCAGGCGCCGTGACCGCGTCCGCCCGCTGACCGTCGCCGCCGGCTCTTCCGATTTGGACCCCGAACCACCCCCCACCGACGACCGCAGGGAGTCGGCGCTGATCGAGGCGCTCGAGCCCGGGCTCCGCGAAGGCGATACGACGGCGGAGCTGGTCGCCGAGTCGCTCGGCACCTCGGCGCCCCGCGCAGGCGGGCTGATCCGCTCGGGCATCCTCGTCTCGTTTGCCGTGATCGCCGCCAACGCTCTCAATGCGGCGTTCCAGTTCGTCATGGCACGAGTACTCGATCCGGCCGAGTTCTCCCTGCTGGCAACAATGTTCACGGTCGTTCTGATGATCACGGTCCCGCTGGCCGGACTGCAGGTGATGATGGCCCGCGAAGTTTCGGCGCGGATGCCCGAGGGGGGACTTCCCGCCGCCGGGGCGGCGTTCAAACAGGCGATCCGGCAGGTCGGTGGATGGATCGTCCTGATCGTCCTCGGCACGGCGATCCTCGCCTACCCGCTGATCGAACTGCTCAACATCCAACGCCCGCTGCCGTTCCTTGCGACCGCCTCCGTGCTGGCCGTCGGGCTGCCGCTGCCGCTCGCCTTCGGAGTCCTGCAGGGCATGGAGCGCTTCGGCGTCCTCAGCCTCATCCAACCTGTGTACGCCCTGGTCAAGTTGATCGCCGGTCTCGCGATCGGTCTGGCCGGATTCGGCGCCTCGGCGATCATGTTCGGAATCACCGGCGCGACAGTGGCAAGCATGGTGGTCGCCATGATCCCGCTGCGGGCTGTCCTCAAGGCTGCCGACGACGCCCCCGCGGAAGGCCGCAAACTGACCCTGATCAACGCGTTCTCGGCCGGGACAGCGATAGGTGTCTGCGGCTATGCGGTCCACACCAGCGTCGATGTACTCGTCGCACGAATCGCGTTCGATGCGACGATGGCCGGCCAGTGGGCAGCCGCGGCGGCCGTTGCAAAGACGATCCTGCTCGTGCCGACCGGGATCACGACCGTGCTCTTTCCCCGCGTCGCCAAGCTCCGAGACCGCGGCGCCGAGCGCTCGCACATGCTCTTTGGCCTCGCCGCCGTCACGGTCGTCGGCGGTGTCGTCGCCGTGCTCTACTGGATCTTCGCGGACACGATCATCTCGATCGCCTTCGGCAGCGCCTACGCCCCCGCGGCCGACTGGCTTGGTCCCTTGTCCCTCGCGATGCTGATCTATGCGCTTGTCGGCGTCTACCTCTTCCACTACCTGTCGATCGGCACGATCCGCTATGCGATCACCGTCGCCTGGCTCGTGCTGGGGCAGCTGGTGATGTTCCTGCTGCTGCACCGGACGCCGGCCGACCTGATCATCGTGCAGGGGGCCGCTGCTCTGATCCTCGTGCTGGCCGGCGAGTACTACCAGCGCCGGGGCCCCGGTCCGGTGGTCGACGGCTTCTAGTTCCGACTACTCGGGGCTGGCTCGGGTCGTTCGGACCGGCGGGAGATCGATCTTGAACCTGAAGTCGACTTGACCCTGGGCCGCGTTCAGGAGTCGTGGGGCCGTGGCCCGAAGCAGCAACCGGTCGGCGTTGGAGTTGTCCTCGATTGCCACGAAACCCGGATCGAATGAATGCAGCCGCGCCGGCTCGATCAGCTCCCCGTCTGCAGCGCTGATCGAGATCGACGCGAGCGGGTCGTCCGCGTCAGCCTCGGTCGCCACGAGCTCCAACTGGTGCGCCGGACCCCGCGGAATCGAGAACTCGATCGCGCCGCCGTCAGCGATCAACGAGCGCACCTGAATCGTGCTCGGCGGCTCGATCTCGGTCGTCTCGGCGAAGCCCCGGGTGGTGCCGATCCCCTCGGTTATGCGGACCTCCAGGCCAGCAACCGGAGGCTGGGTCTCAGGTTCGAACGGATCGGGGCCGCAACCGGAGACGCCCACCGCCACCAGGGCCAAGACCACCACGGCAACTCGCCTCACTGCTCGTCCAGTCCGGGGATGAAGTCGGGCGGCGGAGGTCCGCCAGGTTGCCGATCGGCGACCGAGATCAGCACGTAGCGGCCGGTGCTGTAGACCACCTCCATCCCCGGAACGCGACCGGACTGGATGCCCGGGTACGCATCGCGTACGAGATCTACGCACGGGAGTCGACAGCGCTCGTTAGTGGACACCAACATGTAGTCGATTCGATCCCACGGGTTCTCGAGCGCAGTCCTCCAGATAGCGTCGCCGCGGTCGATGCGGTCGAAGATCTGGTCCGGCCGGCCACTGAGCAACATCACGCCGAGCGACTGAGCGTCGTCGGTGAGAATAGTGGCGTCGTCCGGTAGCTGCTCGATGTATTCCGCCATCCGCTTCTCATCGGCGATTCCAATCGGGTAACCGCTGATCGCGATCGTGCCCTCCTGGTCCTCGCCCGTCTGCAGGGCGCGCACGAACGAGCTCTCTTCGTACTGGTAGGCGTAAACCTGCATCGTCCGCCAGGTGACGGGCAGGCTGGCGAGGAGTATGAGCAGCGTCGCAACGCAGATGCCGGCGCGAATCGCAGGTCGCGTCCAGACGTAGTAGAGCCAGGCGACGCCAAGCATCGCAATCGGCATGCCGCGCATGTTGTAGCGAAGTTGCAGAAGGTTGGGGTCCTGGCTGCGATGGAACAGGATCAGGGTGATGATCGCGTTCGCAGCAACGAGCGCCGCGAGCACGGCGGCCATCGGGCTTCGACGGACGACCGCGGTGAGAAGCAGCGCGGGCACGATGACGACGATGAGCGGCAGCAGCGCGTAGTTGAGCTTGAACAGAAGTTCGGCCAGCGAGAAGAGGCCGACCTGCTCGATCGGGACGGTCTGCTCGATCTGCGAGGTCGAGATGTCCGCGGTGGTGGCTCCGAAGCTGAGGAAGTACAGCGGATCGCCGAGGATCAACCAGCTGAAGAACAGCCAGGCAACGCCGAAATAGACGATCGGCGCCAGATAGAGGACCAGCGCCGACTCCAGCACGCGGGCCCGCTGTCGGCGCGGAGCCCCAGCCAGAACGATCAGCGCGATCCCACCGGCGATCAACACCCCGAACGGCACGATCTCGTAGCGGCTCAAAGCCGCAAAGGCGACGCCGAGCCCAACGAAGGCAAGCAGATGAGATCGGTCCTCCTGCCCCCATCGGATCAGGAAGTAGATGCCGAACGAGAGAAAGAAGAGGTAGACCGCCTCCGCCATGCCGTTGGCCGCGTAGTAGACGATCATCGGGTTGAGGCCAAAGGCCGCCAGTAGCGGATAGCGACCAAACCAGGGCATCTCGGCAGCCCGCATCGCGAGGTTGATCACGACCATCGTGCCTGCCATGAAGGCGGCGGAGGCCGCCGGCAAGGCCGCCAGCGAAGTCGCCAGGGGGGCAATCAGCGCGAAAGGAAGTAGGACCAGCGTCTGCCCTGGCGGCCAGACGAAGCCGATCGCCGCGAGCTTCGCGGGATCGTTGTACCAGACGAAGTAGGCATGGCCGAGCCGCGCCAGCGAGTCGAAGTTCACCAGGTGCAGGTCGACCACGACGTGGTAGCCGACGTAGAAATAGACGCCTGCGAACAGCGCCCAGAGCAGAGTCGCCTCGACCGTCCGGCCTGCGGGCCGGAAGCCCCGCCGGCGCTTTGCCGGGACCGACGCCTCAGGAGGGGTGATCGGCTCCGACCGTGGTGGCGTTGTCGCCGCCTCCATCAGCGTCGCACCGGGTCGGCGCCGAGCAGACCGACCAGGAAGCCGGCACCGTAGACGCAGTGGGTGGCGACGATGCCGCCGCTCGTCCGCGCCCATCGGGATGGCCGGGGGTCGCCGCCGGCGATCGTCACGGCGACGGCGTAGAGCACCGCGCCGAAACGCCACAGGCGCCGGGCCCGGCCCCGCGTGAATGGCCCTGCCAGCAAGAACAGCAGCAGTGCCGAAGGAGCGAAGTAGACGGGCCGGCGGGAGTTGCCGCCCACGGTCCGGGCGTGGACGCTGCGGTGGCGCGCCCATCGGTAGAGCTGCCGCAGATGGGGCACCCAGAGGGGTCGCCTCGAGTGATAGACGATGACCCCAGGGTCGTAGTGGATTCGGCCGCCGGACTGCCGCAAGGCTTCACTGAACACGGTGTCCTCGCCCCAGTTTTCCTCCGAATCGAAGCCTACGGCCTGGGCGAGATCGCGCCTGATCACCAAGTTGCAGCTCGGTGCGTCATCGACCTCGCGCTCGCTGATGAATCGTCCGTACCGCCAGGCCGCCGGCCCCGATACGAGGGGCGAAGCGTAGACGCGCCCACTGAGGAACTCGAGCTCGCCCTCGTCGGGAGGTGTGAGCGCGGGGCCGGCGACGGCGGCGATCGACCGGTCCGCGTCCAGCACGCCCAGCGCCATCGCCAGCCAGCTCTGGTGCGGGTAAGCGTCGTCGTCGATCAGTGCGATGAACTCGCCGCGGGCGCGATCGAGGCCGAGCTGGCGCTTGCGTCCCGTAGTCAGGCCGGGCCCGGAGGGAACGACGAGCACGTCCGGACCCACCTCGGCGGCGACGTCGGGCACGAAGATGATCTCAAGGTCGCCGCGCAGCCGGCGGAGCCCAGCGATACAGCGGCGACCAAAGTCGTTGAAGCTAGGAGCGACGACGATCACGCTGACGCGGGGAGTTGCAGCGCTCATCCAGCCGTGACCTTTGCCTTGAGAACGGCAGCGGCGTAGCGCACGCCCTCGGGATGAAGGCTATTGCGCGCGGCACGCGATGCCCAGACCGTACGCTCGAGCCACCGTGCCCTCTCGACCTGACGGCGTTCTGCTGCGGTCAGGGCCCGGAACTGGGTCTCGCTGCGCCGCTGGTACTCCTCCCCGAAGGCGTCGACTTCCTGCGTCGACGGCGTCCATTCCGACGGCGGCGGCGCGCCTGCCAGCAGGGCCTCGTACAGACGCTCGAGCTGGCGTGTGAGGCGGGGCGCGTCGTAGAGCGCGTCCGACTTCGCGATCGACGCGGCGCTGAAGCTTCGGCGGCGACCGGGATCGTCGATCAACTCGGCGACCGCATCCGCGAAGGAGAGCGGATGGTTAGCGATGTAGCCCGTCGACCCGCAGTCGACCTGCTCAACCTGCGCGTTGTCCACCCAGGGAGTCGAGCAGGTGACCACCGGAACGCCGAAGCACATCGCCTCCTCGATGGCGAAGCTGTGCGACTCGCCGATCTCGGCGGCCGTCACGAAGACATCAGCGGCCGCATAGAAGGCGGTGAGCCGCCCCTCGTCCGCCGTCGTCGGCAACAGGAAGACTCGATCGAGGATGCCGAGGCGCTCCAGCCGCCGCAGCTTCGCCGGCGTCGACCCGACCAGCAGCACCTGCGCCTCCGGCGCAAGCTCGAGCAGCCGCGGGATCATGTCGACGATGAGGTTGCGCCACTTGCGATCGTCGGCCCGACCGACCCGGGCTACCACTGGTCGGTCCGGATCGAGGCCGAGCTGGAGCTTCGCCTCGCGTGCCGGCGGGGCCTGCGCGCGGAGACCGGCGAGATCGACAGGCCAGAACGAGACCCGGTGCCGATCGTGGAAGCCGGGCCCGTCGAGCCGTAGCCGGCGCCGGTAGCGCAGAGCGCACATCTTGCTTGGAAAGAGGTGGCAGTCGAAGTCGCGCTCGGCGGTCGAGCTGTCGAAGGCTCCGAACACGTTCGACTCGACCAGCACCTTCGCCCCTGCGGCCCGCCGCGCCTCGGGCACCAGCGGCTCGGCGACGCCGTCGCGCGTGACGTGAACGACGTCCGCACCCTCGAACAGGCGGGCGAGACGCCGGGGATCCCCGTCGGCGCAGTCGACCCGTATCCCAGCGGCCTCGAGGGCCGCCCGGCGGACGCCGTCCTCGCGCACGGCGACGACACGAACGTCGACCCGATTGCGATCGAAGGCCAAAGCATGGGTCTGCACCGACTTCTCGGTGCCGCCGAGCCCGAGGCCGTTGGTCGCCAAGACCACCCTCACGCCGCCCCCTCAGGGCTCCGGGCGGACTCGATGTCCTCGCGTGGTGCACCGGATGGAACGCCCTCCTTGACCTGGGCAACCTGACCGGCGGCTGCACGCCGGTCGGCCTCGACGCCCACCCTGTCGTACCAGCGCTTGACGTACATCCGATACCAGACGGCGAGCGTGTCGATGGCGATGTCGAGCGCATCGGAGCTGCCTACGCGAGGGAAATCGCGCTCTCGCGTCACCACCACGGGGGCCTCGGTGATCCGGTAGCCGAGACGGTGTGCGTTTGCCAGTGCCTCGAGATCGAAAGCGAAACGCTTGACGAGCAGGCGGCCGGCGACCCGGCGCAGCACCTCCGCCCGATAGAGCTTGAGACCGGTTTGCGTGTCGCGGACGGGCAGCCTGAACAGCGCCCATACGAGCGCGTAGTACCCGGCCGACAAGACCTTGCGCTTCAACGGGTAATCGATCGTCGAGGACGGGTGCATCTTCGAGCCGATCACGACATCGGCCTCGAAGCCAACCAGCACCGCATAGAGGAGCCCGAGCTGACGCGGATGTACGTCGAGATCGGCGTCGACGAAGAGGATCAGGTCGCCGCGGGCGGCGATCGCTCCCTCGACCAGCGCGTATCCCTTGCCCAGGTTCTCGGGATACCCCATTACACGTACGCCCTCCAGCCCTTCGGCAGCGAGCCTCGCCAGCGTCAGCGTGTCGTCATAGGAGCCGTCGTCGACGACCACGATCTCGAACTGCGGGCCCAGCGCCGTCATCGTCGCGTGGGTCTCGTGAAGGCAGCGCTCGATCCGCTCGGCCTCGTTGTAGGCAGGAATGACGACGGAGATGAGACCGTCGTGGTTGATCAAGAGGGGAGAACTCTCCACCGAGCAATCATCCCGGATCAGGCGGACAGGCAGAACCTCGCTACCGCCTGTCGCGAGCGCAGGCGCTCACCTGCGGCGGAGCAGACCGCGCGCGATCAGAGTCCTCGCGGCGGCCTCCATGTAGGCCGCGACCATGATCAGGTGAAGCACGGGAAGCAGCAGCCAGGCGGCGTCCGGGTGGCGGCGATGGCCTCGCAACGCATCGCGGGCGGGGCCGATCACCGTGAGTCCATAGATGGCGTGCGCCACCAGCCGGCCGGGCGCAACCATGAATCCTCGCCGATGTGGGGGAATGCCACGGACCGAGCGGTGGGCGCGGCGGCGCGCCTTGCGTACGTAGGCAGCAAGCGTCGGCGCGTGGTGGTGGACGATCCCCGCGCGCACGCGGGCAAAGCGCCACCCCTCCTCGGCGAGGTCGCCGACGACGTCGAAGTGAACGAAAGGCCCATAGCGGGTTGCGAGCAGCGCGTCACGGCGGACGAGAAACCCGTTCGACCCCATCGGCGGCGGTCTCGTGGGGTCGATCCGGATCAGCAGTACGCCGTCCACCTCCTCTCCATCGACCGGCTGACCCGTCCAGCGGCCCCTGTGTACGGCCCATCGGTCGGCCCATCCGAGGTCGATCGCGAGCGGATCGGTGCCGCCGATCAACGCGCACAGGCGAGTCAAGGGCGGATCGGAGCGCCGCCACTCATGCATGAGGCAGTCCGCGGAGACGAGATCGGGGGCCAGTGAGACGGCAGCGACCAGGTCCGTCAGCCATCGGGCCGAGGGGAGCTCGTCGTCGGCGTCCAGCAGCAGCACCAGATCACCTGTCGCAGTCTCCAGCCCGAGCGCCCGCCCCTCCTCCTCGATGCGCTCAGGATTCGGGACGATCCTACATCCGTGCGCCGCCGCGATCTCGGTGGTCAGGTCGGTCGAGCCACCGTCGATGCAGATGACATCGACCTCGCCGCCGTAGTCCTGGCCGTCGAGGCTCTCGAGCGCGGCGCCGATCGTGGCCGCGTCGTTGAACGTCGGCAGGATCACAGTAATCGACGGCTGCGACGACAGCGGCTCGGCATCTGGAGGCCTCACCCCGCCGCCTCCCGCTTCGCGACGATCACCATCGCCCCCGCTTTCGGCACCCGCCTGAGCAGCTGCCAGTCGAGCAGGGAGAGCCTGGTTCGCGCCGATTCCGGCAGCTGCGGGAGGTATCGGGCCAGGTGAAAGAACGCGTGCGCCCAGAAGCGAACAGCGGTCATCCGCAGGCCGGCGTCACCGAGCAGGCGGCATGCCTGCTTGCGGCTCAGCCGCCGCAGGTGGGCGGGCTCGTCGGTCGCGAATCGGCCGAAGCCGTCCGCGGTCGGCTCGAAGCCGTCGATGAGCCAGTTGACGAGCCACGGCACCGAACAGGCGCTCGCGCATGGCGTCGTCAGGACCACGACGCCACCGCCTCGAAGCAGCCTCGCGACCTCAGCGCAGGCGGCGGCGGCATCTTCGACGTGCTCGAGCACATCGAGCATCACGACGACATCGAAGCTCGAGTCGGCCGCCGGGACGATGCCCCCGTCGGCGCGCATCAACTCGGCATCCGGAAAGCGCCGCTCGGCGAGCGCGACCCCGACCGGCGAGATATCCGCGCCGCTCAGGGTGGCGCCGGGAAGGAGTCGCGCCAGTTCCGCCAGCCAGCGACCCTGTCCGCAGCCATAGTCGAGCACCGAGCACCCGGGCGCAATCGCGGGACCGTGATGCTTCAGCGCCCACTCGACCGCCGCCAGGGCGCAGGCGTCGTAGCCGGACTCGAAGTCGCGCTGGTACCCGGCCTCGAAACGCTTGTCGTAGAAGCCGCTCGCGTCCTCGGCAATCCGCTTCGGAACCTCGTCGCGCTCGAGCGGCGAGCTCTGCGGCGAGCCGCGTAGCGCGCGATCGGTGAGCCGGCGTCCGGCCCGGCGCCGACGCGGAGACCGCGACCGACATCCGAAGGCAGCCGGCACGCCGCCTTCACCCCGCTCCTGCCCAGACAACCTCATCGTCCCCGCGCACGATCGAGCGGGCCGCGTCGACCCCCATGCGCACGCTGTGATCCATGTTCCCGATCTCATAGCGCCAGCTCCCGAAGCGGCCTCGAGAGCGGATTCCCTTGTTCATCAGCCATGGCTGGATCTCGGCAAGCGCAGCGTCGCGGCCGAGCGTGGGGACCGGATAGGCGTAATTGATGTCCTCGACGTGCACGGACGCCACCTCAGCTGCCTCGGCAATCGTGCCGGTGCTGCGGAGCCCGGCGATCACTCGCTCCTCGATCGTCGCCCGATCCTCTGGCTTTTCGGGTGAGTAAGCGGTTTCGGTCATATACGACGAGTAACTCTCGACATCGGCACCGGGGACATTGGCGGCGGCATATCTTGCAAAGTTCGTCGCCCGGTAGAACGGCGCACGGTCGTCCGGGTAGTACATCCAGCACTTTTCGTCGGCGAGCGGGGTGGCGAAGCCGACGCCGACCATGTAGACGCTCGAGCGACGCAGCTGCGCAGCCGCTCGTCGCAACGAGTCCGGCGTCGAGTCGATCAGGCCGACAAGCAGGTCGAGCGGCATCGTCGAAACCAGCTCGGCGTAGTTCTCCACGCGGCCGTCCGCGAAACGTGCGACGCGTGCTTCGGCGTCTATCCCGATCAGCTCACGGCCGTACTGAATCCGGTCACCGAGTTTCGCAGCGGCGCGGGCGTAGATCTCACCCGTGCCGCCGAGGGCGGGAAACGAAAAGAGATTGTTCGGCCCCCAACCGGCGTCGTCGAGGCCAAGCATGTGGTTGCGCAGCGCCCGGCGGAAATCGACGACAGAGACGCGCTCCGCAATCCAGCCGGCGGACATGCGGTCTGCCGGCGTCGCCCAGACCTTGAAGTTGTACGGCCGCATGAAATGCTCGACGATGCCCGCTCCGAACGTCGAAGTCATCCAGTTCTCGAACGATCCATCGGCCGTCGCGGCACCGGGCGCCTCGATCAGCCCGAGCAGACATTCGAACGCAGCCTCGGGCGGCAGGTAGCGCAGATTATTCTGGAACGGATAGGGAACCCAGCGATCTTGATAGCGGACGTACGAGGCGCGCTCGTGGTGGACGAGCTCGTCCCCCATCGTCTCTTCGAGGAGGCGATCGAACTCCCCGTAGTGACTGAAGACGACGTGACCCCCGAGATCCCACGTGAAGCCGGCGGGATCGACCACCGTCGAGGCAAGGCCGCCGGCGTGGTCGGCTCGTTCGATCAGAGTCCAGTTGCGATGCCCAAGGCTATCGAGCTCACGGCCGCAGCCGAGCCCTGTCGGACCCGCCCCGATGACGATGATCCGGCGCTCCGCATCCTGCCCGCCGCCACCTCGGTTTCCCATCAATCTTGTCCGTCAGTGCGCCGCATAGACCCTCATACTGCCCGATCAACCGGCAGCAGGACCGTCGGGACTAGACTGCGCAAGCATCGGCGCTCCAGAGCAGGTCAAGAATCCCCCCTCGACGATCAGCTTGGTGATCACTGCCCGGAATCGGTGCGAAGAAACCCTTCGAGCGCTGCGGTCGGTCGACGCGCAGGACACCAGAGTGGAGACTCTCGTGATCCTCGATGCGACCGAGGACGACAGTGAGGAGAGGATCCGATCCCAGCACCCCAATGTGCGCGTGATCGCTGATCAGGTCCACCGTGGCCCCTTGGCTCAGCACAACCGCGGCGCCAGGGAGACCAGCGGCGAGGTCATCGTTTGGCTCGACGATGACGCCGAGCTGCGCTCACCGATGACGCTCTCGGAGACGCTCCGACAGTTCACCCACCCGAGGGTCGGAGCCGTCGGCATCCCCTACGTCGAGCCGAGCCGAGGACCGCGGATCAAGCAGCAGGCACCGAACCACGACGGCCAATGGCTGGCGGAGTATTACCTGGGCTGCTGCGCGGCCGTCCGCCGCACCGCCTTCGAGGCGACGGGGGGCTTCGACGAGACAATGTTCATCCAAGGCGACGAGCCTGACATTTGCGCAAAGATGCTCAGCCGTGGTTGGATCACGGTGCTCGGACGCGCCGAGCCCGCGGTCCATCACGTATCCCCCAAGCGGGACAACGCCTTCATTGCCCGCTACGCGACGCGCAACCAATTCCTGATTCCGATCCGCTACGGACGAGGACTCGCGCTGGCTCGTGACCTCGCTCTGCGCTCGGGATTCGCACTCGGGAAGGCGATCCGGACCCGGCAGCCGCGCGCTGTCCTCGACGGCGCAATCGAAGCTCGCGCCGCCGCACGGGCCCCCGGCGCCCGTTCGGCACTGCCGAGGGAGCTCTACGCACTGACGACCCGTCTAGAGTGGGAGCGACGACTGCGCAGACCGAGGACCCGGTTGGAGGATGTCGAGCACATCCTTCCCGAGATCGGGAACGGGACGCCGGCCGGAGGAGAGGTCGCTCGCTGCCCCGTGCCGTCCAAACCGCGTTGATGAACGATCGCCGATCCGCGGTCCGCCGATCCGCGATCGTGCATGCCGACGATCTCGGGATGACGCGGGCCGCAAACGCGGGCATTGCCGAGGCGGCGGAGCGCGGCGTGCTGTCCAGCGTCTCGATCGTCGCGAACGGGCGCGCCTTCGAGGAGGCGGTCGCCAACGTCATCCCGGGCTCGGGTCTTGGTGTCGGGGTCCACCTCAATCTCACCGAGGGCCGTCCCCTTACGGGCGACGCCGCCCGCGCTCTCTGCCGCGCGGACGGAGAGCTGCCCCGGTCCTGGCTGGCCGTCGCCCGGGCTAGTCGCGATCCACGATTCCTCGAGGCTGCGGAGCGCGAGATCAGGGCCCAGTTCGAACGCACGCTCGAGAGCTGCCCGAACATCGACCACGTCAATTCCCACGAACACGTTCACATGCTGCCGCCGATCTTTGCGATCGTCTGCAGAGTCGCGGCTGAGCTCGGCGTCAGGGTGGTACGGATCCCGGCCGAGCGCCGACATGGCCGGCTCTCACGCCACCATGATGCCTCCGCTCCAGGCCCTGCCAACCTAGCCAAGGTGGAGCTGCTCAACGCCTTGAGCCGGCGTTGCGCTCCGATCGCCCGGGGTCACGGGCTCGACACGAACGCGACCTTCGTCGGCGTCCGCCACACCGGCTCGATGAGCGTCGCGACAGCGGCGGCCGGGCTCGAAGCCGCCAGCGAGATGGAGGGTCCACTCGAGTTGCTGCTGCATCCCGCCCGCCAGCCACCCGGCCGGGACGAGAGCTTCCCCACGGCCAATGCCCGCGACTACGCCCTCGACCCCAATCGCAGCGCCGAGCTGCGCACGCTTTGCGACCCGGCGCTCGCGGCGGTCCTGCGGGCAGCCGATCGGGAGCCCACTTGCTACCGCTGCCTGGAGGCGGCCTGTAACCGGGAGCCACGGCCCCACCATCACCGCAGCGAGCCGCTGCCGCGGCCGGTGCCCTCGCGGCCGCCGCTGCGCACCGTCGCCGTCATCGACGAGACGCCAACGCTGCATCCCGGTTATGTGCGGCGCCTGCTGACCGAATGCGAGGACGCCCGGTTCGTTGCCGTCGCCCTTGTCAAGCCCGTGGGTGGGACCGGGCCCGAGCGCTGGATGAAACGCAACCTGCGCCGGCTCCGGCCCGCTGAGCTGCTCCGGCTGGGCACGCGACAGGTCGGGCTTCGAGCCTGGTCACGCCTGGCGCCGCCCGCACTGCGCAGGCGCTGGCCGGGATCGGTGGCGAACGTGCTCGAAGCGACCGGCATTCCGGTGCGTGACGTCTCCACCTTCAAGGACGAGTCGTTCCGCAACTGGCTGCGGGAAATCGAACCCGACCTGCTCGTCTCCTCCAACTCTCTGATCTTCGATCCGGAGCTGCTCGCGCTGCCCAAGGTCGCGGCGATCAACCGGCACTCGGCACTGTTGCCCTCCTATGGGGGCGTACTGCCGGTCTTCCGTGCACTCGCCGCGGGAGAGCCGTTCGTAGGCGCATCGGTTCATCGCATGACGGCCGAGATCGATGAGGGCGAGGTCCTCAGCCGGCACTGGGTGCCTGTCTTCGCGAGCGACACCCTCGAGACCCTCTACCGCGCCTGCTTCCGCGTCAGCTACGACGCGACAGCCGAAGCGATCGCAGCCCTTCGCACCGGTGAGCCCCTGACGGCACCGACGGAGGGGCTCGAACCGTCGTACTTCAGCTTTCCGGAGCCTGCCGACTGGGCATCGTTCCGGGCCGCCGGCGGCCGCCTGATCTGAGCGATCGAGCCGCTCGGCTGAGCGGACATCATCTGCCGACGCCACAGCTACACCAACCGCTGGCAGAGGGCGAGCCGGCGTGGCCCCATCACCCTCCCCGACCAAGCCGGGCCACAAATCGATTCGGGTGGGTGGCCAAGCGGTGCGGGGGCGGTCCGTCGCTGCACGTATCATTCGGCCTCCAACGCGCCGCCGTGCGGACGGTTGCGCCCTACCTCGCCGATGGCGTGATCGTACGAGCAAGCCGTGATACCTGATCTCACCCTGCACCGCGACATAGTCAGGCCAACAGATCAATCGCACCGATGACTCTGCGCGTCGGAATCGTCACGAAGCACCTTCATGAGAGCAGCGGCGTCGGCACCTACAGCCGCGCTTTGATCAAAGCCCTGGCCGACAGACCCGAACTGGAGCTGACGGTCTTTACGCCGCGATCAGCGCCCGGCCTCGACCTTCCCGGTAGTTCCGTTGAGTTCAGCAACGTGTCCGGCCGGTACGAGGAGGCGCAGTGGGCAGCTTTCGAGGTGCCCAGAGCGGCACGACGACGAGGACTCGACCTGCTCCATTATCTGTTCCCGGCGGGGGCGGTCATGCCGAACGTCCCGTACGTGACGACGGCTCATGATGCGATTACTTTCGCGGCACCCGGCTATCGGGAAGGCCGAGCAGTAGAGTCGCTTTCGACGCTGGTAATCCGCCGTGCAGCCATGGTCATCACCGTGTCCCACTCGGCGGCGCAGGAGGTCATCAAATGGTACGGCCCCAGCCCTGAGCGCGTGGTGCCGATTCTTCTCGGTGGCGCCGAGCACCGACTGACACCTCGGGCCGAAGCCGAGGACAAAGGGCGATGGTGGCTGTTCATGGGTGGGATCGAGCGACGCAAGAACCTACCTGCGGTGTTCGAAGCGTGGTCCCAGCTCGGACCGGATCGTGCGCCGCTCGAGTGCGTCGGCACGCTCGCGCCGTCTCCACGCCACTTCGATTCCGAGATGATCCGCAGAGCGGCGCCGGATGGGGCGTGTCTACGCGGAATGGTCGACGAGGCCGAGCTCGATCGACTCTTCGACGGGGCCATCGCGCTGGTGCACGCGACTCGCGCGGAGGGATTCGGGCTGCCGATGCTGGAGGCGATGGCCCGGGGTGTACCCGTGATCGCGAGCAGGCTCAGCGCAACGCCCGAGGTTGCCGGCGGTGCCGCGCTCTTGGTCGATCCCGACTCAGCTTCGATCGCCGCCGCGATGCGGAGGCTAATGACCGAACCGGGACTGTCAGCCAAGCTCCGCCGCAAGGGCCTCGAGCGAGCCGCCTTGCTGAGCTGGTCGCAAACAGCGGCAGCCACTGCGGATGTGTATGCAAGTGTCGCCGCCGGCGAGCACCGTGAACGTCCGGTGGGAGGAGGCAACGGATGGTGAAATCCGCGCATAGCCTTCAGGGTGGCCGCGTGTACTGCGCGCTCTTCGATGGACCGTACACAGCGCGGGCGATGCCGATGTGGGAGTCGCCGCGGGCGGTCTCGCCTGGATCCCACCTGCATGTCTGCTGCTTCGACGAGGCGTCGCCTCGCGTCACACGGGTGCTTGAGCCTCAGAACCTGACCATCTGGTCGGCGGCGGACCTCGAAGGATGGGATCCGGAGTTCGCTTCAGTCCGGGAGCAGCGCTCGAGAGTCGAGTACCTGGGCGCCCACGAAGCCGAGACCGCCGGTGATTGGCGCGCCCCCCAGCATTGACCGCTCGCTGACCGAAGATCGAGCCGGTCAACCTGCAACACGGCTCTCCTGTTCCGCATACCACTGGCGCACTGCCGGTCTTCCGCCAAGAAACTCGGCTGCACACAGGGCCTTGCGGGCCGCCTCGATTCCGGTTACCGTTGCAGCTACGAGCCATAGATGGCTCGGGTCAAGGAAGACCGACAGCTGGAAGGACCCATTGCATGGATGCACCCGGGAAGAGGACCTGCCCTGGCACGTACAGCACCGGAGTGCGTGCCGTTTTCTTTGCCACGACTCTGCTCGGCTTGGTGATTGGGCTCGTGGTTGCGATGCCGGTCGCGGATCCCGCTCGGGCCTGCCCCGATCCGGCGGAGAACTACTCGTACTGCGTAGCCCAGAAAGTCTGGGCCAAGCAGTTCACGATCGTCGTGCTGATCATGTCGGCGACACCGTTGCTCGCCCATCAGTTGTGCTTCTCCCTGCCTCGGCTCGTTCGACGCCGCGTCGGCGCTCGCATAGCCGCAGCCCGCAGCGCCCACGCCCCTGCGATCGCGCACCCTGCACGAAGCAGGGCCGCGGACCTGCAGCTGCTTGCCGCGACCTGGGGTGGGATTCGCCCCAGCGCCGATCACGAAGGTGGACTCTGGGTCCGGGTTGCCGCCCCCGGCTCAAACCGGATCAGAGCGGCGGCCGCGACCTCGACGATGTCCCCTTCAGCCGTGGCCGGAGTCGGCCGGCAACCCACCGGGTGACACCAGGCCGCCGAGACACTCGTCGAGACGGCCACGGATCTCGACCTGGTCGAGGAAGCCCGCGGGTGTCCCGGTCACTCCAGCCCTGATCCCGCCGAGCAGACCCGCGCGGACCCGCGCGGCGATCGACGCCGAACGACGTGTCGCCTCGAAGTCGTCCAGGTCCAGGTCCAGAGCCTTGGCCCGCGACCAGAGATGGGGATCGTCCTGGTGCGCCTGATCGGCCATCAGCGAGTCCCACATACCCCAGAAGGCGTCCTCACCCCCTAGCGCATGTGCCGCCTCGGTCGCCGCGTGCAGGGCTGGGGATCGCGGCCGCTTGCTCGCCAACGGGAAGTGACGGACGCAGAGCCGGATCGGCATCGTCCGCAACGCGACCCAGCTTGCGGCGCAGGAGGGACAGGCCAGATCCAGGTAGAGGATCGCCTCCGGCGCTCCCCCGGGACCGCGTACGTGATCGTCGAGCCCGATCGGCTCGAGCGGTGCGGTGCCGAGGCTTTCGCGCCCGCTCACGGCCGCAGTCAGGCCGTCGCGCCCTCGAGCGCGTCGAAGATCACGTTGGCGCCGGGTATCTCGAGCGGCGTCGGCGCCGCCATCGAGAACTCGACGATGCCGTCTTGGTCGATCAGTACGAGCGAACGGTTGGCGTGGCCGCGCTCCTCTATCAGGGCGCCGTAAGCAGCCGCCGCTGCACCCTTGGGGTGGAAGTCGGAGAGCAGCGGGAAGGTCAGGCCGAGCTTCTCGGCGAAGGCCTTGTGAGTGAAAGGAGAGTCAACGCTGATGCCGACGAGCCTGGCGCCCTGCGCCTCGATCTCGCCGATGACCTCCTGGTAGATCGAGAGCTGGTCCGTGCAGACCGGGCTGAAGTCGAGTGGATAAAAGGCGACGACCAGCTTCGTGCCGGCGAAATCGGAGATCGAGACGTCGTTGCCGTCCTGGTCCGGAAGTGTGAAGGCCGGAGCCTTCGAGCCGGCCTCGATCACCGGCGCAGGCCGAGCTCGGCGACGAGGGCGCGGTAGCGCTCGAGGTCGGTGCTCTCGAGATAGCGCAGCAGACGCCGACGCTGGCCGACGAGCATCAACAGGCCACGACGGCTGTGGTGGTCCTTCTTGTGCTCGCGGAGGTGCTCGGTGAGCTCGTTGATGCGCTCGGTCAGCAAAGCCACCTGGACCTCGGTGGATCCGGTGTCATTCTCGCTGCGGCCGTACTTGCCTGCGAGCTCGGCTTTTCTTTCTTTGGTGAGCGACATGCGTGCGTAAGGATAGGGTGCCCGGCGACGCTGCGTCAGCGGGGGCGCGAGAAGGTAGCACAGACCTCGCGCGCATCCGCGACGTCGCGGTGCATCTGCGCGATCAGTTCCTCGGTTCCCGCGAACCTCTTCTCGCCCCGCAAACGCTCCGCGAAGGCCACTCGAAGGGTCTTTCCGTACAGGTCCTCGTCGTGGTCGATGATGAAGGTCTCGACTAGGACCCCGCGCCCGGTTTCGAATGTCGGGCGGACGCCGACGTTGACGGCGGCCGGCTTGCCGTTCGCGAATGCCGCGTAGACGCCGTAGCCGGGATAGACCAGGCCCGGGTCGGGCACGAGGTTCGCGGTCGGGAAGCCGAGCGTCCGCCCTCGCTGATCACCGTGCACGACCGTACCCTCGACCATGAACGGCGAGCCCAGGCACTCGGCCGCCTCCTCGACATCACCGGCCGAGACGAGGGCGCGGATCCGCGTCGAGGAGACGGTCTCGCCGCCGACCTCGACCAGCGGCGCCACCTTCGTCTCGAACTCCTCGCGCGAGGCGAGCATCTCCGGAGTTCCCTTCGCCTTCGCCCCGAAACGGAAGTTCTCGCCGACGGAGACCTCGGTTGCACCGATCCGCTCGATCAGGATCCGCTCGCAGAAATCGACCGGGTCGATCGAGGCGAACTCGCGATCGAACGGGATCACGACAAGCTCGGAGACGCCGAGCCCCTCGATCACGTCCCGCTTCACCCCGAACGGCATCAGCAGCTTCGGCTCGGCCTCCGGATGGATCACGTGCAGCGGGTGCGGCTCGAAGGTCAGCACCGTGTCGGCCTCGCCGATCACGGCCCGGTGGCCGACGTGAACGCCGTCGAAGGTCCCGATCGCGACCCGGCGCGGGCGCGGCTCGGCGTCGGGAAGGCTTGTGACCTTGATGCTCATCCTGTCCTCAACTCTCTCACGCCAGCACGACCTCAGTCACGAGGCTGCCCGCCTCCGGGTGGGCTATCGCGAGCAGGCGCTCGCCCACCATCAGCCGCGTTGGCCCCTCGGGCGCATCGGCCGGCGCCTCGAGCCTGATCCCATGGACCACGCCCAGCGCCTGCTCCGGGCTCAGCGCCAGCTCCGGCAGGTGCGAGACGAGCTCGGCAACCGGCCGCACCTCAGGCCCCGCATCTTCGATCCGCAGGGCGCCGACGGCGGTCCGCCGCAGCTCCTCGCAGTAGGCGTCGCCGAGCTCCTCGACCAGTGTCCTGATGTAAGTGCCGGCCGAGCACTCGATCTCGAAGCGGGCCCACCCCTCCCCACTCTCAAGCAGCTCGGCTCGATAGACCTCGACCTCGCGCTCGGGTCGCTCGACGTCGGCCGCATCCTCGCCCCGGTGGGCGCGCTTGTAGAGCCGTTCGCCGTCGACCTTGACGGCCGAGGTGAGCGGAACGCGCTGACGGATGCGGCCAGTCGGCAGCTCGAGCCGTTCGGGTTTCCTGCCGGTCTCGGTCAGCTCGCCGTCCGGGTCGCCGGTGCTCGATCGCCAGCCGAGCCGGGCCTTGGCGACGTAGGTCTTGGCGCTGCCGAGCACGTAGCGCTGCAGCCGCGTCGCCCGGCCGAGCAGGACGACGAGCAGGCCCGTCGCGAACGGGTCGAGGGTGCCGGCGTGGCCGACCTTCGTGCGACGCTCGCGCCGGACCTGGGCGATCACGTCATGCGAGGTGACCCCGGCGGGCTTGTCGACCAACAGGTAGCCGGCCTCCGGCTCCGGGGGCAGCTCAGCCAAGCTGGGAGACGGTCTCGGCCTGAAGGAACTCGATCAGCTCCTCATAGGGGAGATCGCTCGAGAACCCGGCCGCCCGCCGGTGGCCGCCGCCGCCCATCTTGCGGGCGATCGCGGAGACGTCGACGGCGCCGTCGGTCGAGCGCAGGCTCGCCTTGCGGGCAGCGCCGCCGCCCATCGGCTTGTCGCGGATCACGGCCGCGACGGCGGTGCCCTCGAGCGCGCGGATGAAGTCGATGATCCCCTCGGTCAGGGTCTCGTCGGCGCCCGTCGCCGTGTAGTCGTCCGCGGAGACGTACGTGGTCGACAGAGCGCCGTCGAGCCGGCGCTCGACCCGCTCCAGCGACCGGGCCAGCAGCCGCAGCTTCTCGGTCGGCACGCGCTCGTAGAGCCGGCGGTAGATCTCGTTGACGTCGACGCCGGCCTCGATCAGCGTCGCTGCCACCCGATGCGAGCGGGCGTCGGTGTTCTCGTACATGAACATGCCCGTGTCGGTGATCAGCCCGACGTACAGCGCGGTCGCGATCTCCGGGGTGAGTTCGGCGCCGAGCAGTACCGCCAACTCGAGCACGATCTCGGCGGTGCAGGAGGCGGTGTCGTCGACGAGGTCGATCGAACCGAAGCGCGTGTTGTCGTGGTGGTGATCGATGTTGAGGATCTCGCCCCCGTCGCGCAGCCACTCGACCGGCATCCGGTCGATGTTGCCGCAGTCGAGGAAGACCACGGTGCGGTCGGCGAGGTCGGCCGGCGGCTCGTGGAAGACCTCCTGAAGCGGCATGAAGCGGTACTCGACCGGAAGCGGGAACTCCTTTTCGGCGAGGAACATCACCGAGTCCTTACCGAGCTGGGTGAGGATCCCGTGTAGGCCGAGCAGCGAGCCGAGCGCGTCGCCGTCGGGGCCCTCGTGCGTGGTCAGCAGGAAGCGCTGCTCGGAGCGCAGCCGCTCGACGATCTGGGGCACGGCCTCCTCGATCTCGGCGCTGCGCTCGCCGATCGCCATCTCGGGGGCGACGCTCACGGGCGCTCCTCCCCCTCCTGCTCGGCCGCCTGCGCTGCATCGGCTGCCTCGGCCTCCTCCAGCGCCTCGGCCTCCTCGGCCTCGTGCAGCATCCGCGTGATCCGGTCGGCGCGCTCGGCGCTGTCGTCGTAGGAGAAGGTCAGGGCCGGGGTCCGCTTCAGGCGCAGCTCGGAATTGATCGCCCCCTGCAGCACGCCGTGGGCGGAGCTGAGCGCCGCCATCGTGTCCTCGCGCTCCTGCTCGGAACCGAGCACGCTGACGTGAACCACCGCGTGGCGGAGATCCGGGCTTGTGTCTACTGCTGTCACTGTCACGAACCCGATGCGGGGATCCTGGAGATCGCTGTTGATCGCGGTGCCAAGGACCTCCCGCATGACCTCATTGACGCGGCGCATCCGCGAGGTAGCCATGGCGGCGGGAGTCTAGAACTTCTCCCTGCCCGGCACCGGCCGCCACTGGGCTCGGCGCAGGCAGCGGTATCGCGGCTCCGGGCTCAGTCCCGGAGCTCGTCGACGCTGCGGACGAAGCGCTCGAAAACGGCCCCGTCGGGCACCCGCGCGGCGATGTAGCGCTCGATCTCCTCCGCCCGCCCGGCCGCCTCCTCGCCGCCCGCGATCGCGATCAACAGCGTCGAGCGCTGCCACGTGTCCTGGCCGCCGACCTCGGCCACCGAGACCCCGAAGCGCTTGCGCACCGAGTCCTTGAGCGAGCGGATCACCTTGCGCTTCGACTTCAGGCTGTTCGACTCCTCGACGTGGATCCGCGCCTCGATCACACAGACGAAGCCGTCGTCCTCCTCCACCCCGGTCTCCTAGCCGTCGAAGCGCTGCTCGAAGCGGCGGAAGTCCGCCTCGAGCCGACGTTGCGCCTCTCGCTTCGCCGCCGGCTGCAGGAACCCGTACTCGAGCGAGTCGCGCGAGATCCGCTTGAGCTGGGCGTAGCTGAGGCCGTACTCGCGCGTCGCCATCGCGTACTGCTCGGTCAAGTCGGTGCGGGAGACGCCCTCGTCGTCCGTGCAGAGTGCGATCGGCACGCCGAAGCGCAGGTAGACCGGGAACGAGTGGCGGCGGCCGCTGACCCCGAGGACCTGCTCGTTCGAGGTCAGGCACTGTTCGGCGACGATGTCGCGGCGAGCCATACGCCGCAGCAGTTGCTTGGCGCCGTGCTCGCGGCGGATCGAGACGCCGTGACCGATCCGCTCGGCGCCGGCTACCCGGACCGCCCGGTTGATGTGGAAGTCGAGGTCCGACGGCGGCACCAGCCCTGGGGCCAGCTCGCCCGCGTGCAGGGTCACGTGCTCGCCCTCGTAGACGCCGCGCAGATAGCGGATCATCCGCATCTGCAGCCCGTAGTCGCGCAGGGCGACGAACGAGTCCTCGGGCTGGACGAGGTTGACCCCGACCACCCGCGGGTCCGAGCCGATCAGCTCGAAGGCGAGCACCAGCTGCGTGAAGACGAACTCGGGCGGCATCCCGCGCAAGCCCTGGTAGTCGAAGCGGATCGGCAGCTCGCAGGCATCGGCGGCGCGCTCGGTGCCGCAGCGCAGCTCCTCCTCGAACTGCGCCTGGATCGCGTCGATGTCGGTTCCGGCCGCAGTGGCGACGTCAGCGATGCCGGCGGCGAGCAGCGCCTCGCGGGAGGCGGCGAACCCGTCGCTCAGATCTACCTGCGACGAGAGCCGCTGCACGGCGCCGAACTGGAACGTGGTCAGCAACTCCAGGTAGTGGACCCCCTGCGACTCCGCCCGGGTCGCGGCCTCGGCCAACGCGGCGCCCTTGCGCCCGCTCTGCGTCGCCCCGAACCTGTCGAAGGTCGCGAAGAAGTGGTCATGGCCGCTCTCGGCACCCGACACGAAGCCACGCATCGACCAGGCAGCGAGCAGCTGGTTGTAGAAGACGTTGTCGCTGAGCGCATCGGAGACCGGCCTGTCGCCGAGCAGGCAGGGCGGCCCGTAGGCGGTCAGGGTCGCCGTCGAGACGCAGACGCCATCCTCGGCACCCCAGCCGATCATGCTCTCCGCGTAGACCGTGCCGGACAGGTGGCTATGCAGGTCGGCCCCTTTCGGGAGTGCCCGCATGAACTCGTCCATCGCGATCTTGTCGCCGCGAATCGAGTTCAGGTAGTCGCCGGTGCTCGCAGACGCCGGCGAAGCCACGAACAGGACCACAGCAACCAGGGCAGGCAGGACGCGGCGCATGAGGCTGCCAGCTTAGTCCCGGTCGTCGCGAGAGCCTCGGAGGGGGCTTCCGGCGGCCAAAGGACCGGGCGCTCGGCGGGCGGGTCCTGTCGTTGCAGTGGCTCCTCGGTGGGACACCACAGCAACGCCACCAGCCCGAAGGGCGTGGGTGGCTGACGGGGAAGGCTTGACCGCCGCTCATTAGGCGGCAAGCAGGAAGGCAGGCGCCGAGTGGTCCCGACTCGCTCGCTCCTGCGATGCCACGCTTCTCGCGCGAAGCAACAGTCGCAACTCTGCGGCGTTGTACCGCTCGTATAGGTACGCAGATCGCGGCAAAGCTCCGATCCCAGCGTGTGAGGCCAGTGCTGCTTCCGCTTACAAGCAACATCCCCCCGACGGGCAACGCTTTGGGGCAGAAAGCACTGCGGCGATGGGGCGGGATTCGCGAATGCGATGGGGGCGGTTCCGCGGAACCGGAATCGCACCAGCACGCGCGAACCGCCTTCGAGTCGAACGTCCCTCGGACCTACCTATAGGGGCGCCTGAGGGACGTTCGCCGCATCGGTGCGGTCCCGCGAATCTCGAACGCGCTCATCCCAATCGAACGCCCAGGCCTCAACCTCAACTCCCCACCTCTCCCTGAGCAATGCCCGCGCAGTGCCCTCCGCGCCGCCCCACCTCCATCCGGATTGTCACCGTAACTCAGCCGCGCAGCTCGGTTCTCAGCCGAGCGGCCAGCCGCACCGACGCATCGATCTCGACCTTGCGGATCGAGACGCTCTCGACATTGAGCCCGAACGGGACCCCCAACCGGCGGCAGAACGCGATCACGTCAAGGGCCGTTGCGACCGCCTGCTCAAAGGAGGCGTCGAGGGTGTCGTCGGCATGGCGCAGCTCGTTCTCGATCCAGCGCGGGACGGTCACGCCGAGCCAGCGGAGGAACTCCAGAGTCTTCAGTGATCCGCAGACCGAGAAACTGAGCACGATCGGCACCGGCGCGATGTTCTGCGCGGCGCACTCGTAGTGGTAGTCGGAGAGCAGGTTCTTCGCCGCGTTGACGTCGTAGACGATCTGGGTGATGAAGAAGGAGCAGCCCGCCTCCTGCTTCGAGATCAGCCGCAGGTGCTCATCGCCCTGGCGCGCGTGTCGCTCGGAGATCGCGACCCCGCCGAGCGGCAGCTCCGGCTGCACTTCGCGCCGCATCTCGTAGGCTCGGGCGAGCGAGGTGAGGGTCGCCTTCCCGCGGGAGGAGGGCCCGACGAACACCGAGAGCGCCCGGGACGGATCCTGCTCCTCCAGCCAGGAGCGGAAACGGTCCTCCCGGTACTTGCCCACCGCGCGGTAGACGATGACGGGCACCTCCAGCCCGGCGAGATCGCGGGCGAGGTAATCGGCAGGGTCGATCGTCGGCAGGAACGGGAACGGGCGTTCCTCGGGATTACGGTCGCTCTCGTCGTCGATGTCGTAGAGGACGAGGCCGTCAACACCCAACGACTGCAGCCGCTCCACCGTGACCCGGCCGATCTTCGCGGCCTCCTCGGGGCTCGTCGTCAGTCGTGGCGGCGTCACGGCGAAGAACAGAAACTCGCCCGATCCAGCCGCGATGCCCTGATCCAGATTCACGCGCGGAACCGTAGCCGAGCCGGGGGGCGGGCCCGAAGCAGATGCGGTCCCGCGGAACCGGAACCTCCCACCGCGAGCGAATGCCCACCGCCACCAGCTCGAACGTCCCCCAGACCTACCTATAGGGGCACCTGAGGGACGCTCGTCGCGTTGGGCGCCGGCGCCGCCCTACGCCGGCCACGCCCTTCGAGCGGGTGGCGTTG
Source organism: uncultured Solirubrobacterales bacterium (assembly GCA_963793415.1). Lineage (GTDB taxonomy): Bacteria > Actinomycetota > Thermoleophilia > Solirubrobacterales > 70-9 > CAXMST01. The sequence continues at coordinate 2,167,957 of CAWCAC010000002.1, forward strand.
CTGTGGGGTCCCCAAGCGGCCCCATCCGCCTAGCTCAGAGTCTTCTCGACCTGCTTGGTCTCGAACACCTCGAGGATGTCGCCGACCTTGACGTCGGCGAAGCCGTCGAGGGTGACGCCGCACTCCTGGCCGACCTCGACCTCGTTGACGTCGTCCTTGAAGCGGCGCAGGGAGCGGACCTTGCCGGTCCAGATCACGGTGCCGTCGCGGACGACGCGGACGTCGGCGTTGCGGTTGATCCGGCCCTCGTTGACGCGCGAGCCGGCGATCGTGCCGACCTTGGAGGCCTTGAACAGTTCCAGGACCTCGGCCTCGCCGATCGTCTCCTCGACCTCTTCGGGCTCGAGCATGCCCTCCATCGCGGCTCGCAGCTCCTCGGTGATCTTGTAGATCACGGAGTAGGTGCGGATCTCGACGCCCTCGGTCTCCGCCGCGCGGCGCGCGTCGGCGAGCGGGCGGACGTTGAAGCCGATGATGATCGCGTCGGAGGCCGCGGCGAGCATCACGTCGGACTCGTTGATGCCGCCGGGAGCGGCGCGGATGATGTCGACCGGGACCTCGTCCTGGGGCAGCTTCGCGATCTCGTCCTGAAGCGCTTCGAGCGAGCCGGAGACGTCGGCCTTGAGCAGCAGGTTGAGCTGCTTGACCTCGCCGGCGGTGGCCTTCGCAAAGACCTCCTCGAGCGTGACCCGACGGGCCTGGCGGCGGGCCAGGGCCTCGGTCTTGAGCCGGTTCGCACGCTCCTGGGCGAGCTGGCGGGCGCGACGATCGTTCTCGACGACCTGGGCGCGCTCGCCTGCCTCGCAGACGCCGTCGAACCCGAGCACCTCGACCGGGTCGCCGGGATGGGCCTCTAGCACGCGGTTACCGGTGTAGTCGTGCATCGCCTTGATGCGACCCCACTGCGAGCCGGCAACGATCGAGTCGCCGATCTTCAAGGTGCCGCGCTGGACGAGGATCGTGACGACGGAGCCGCGGCCGGCGTCGAGGTGCGACTCGATCACGATTCCGGAGGCATCGGCGGTCGGGTTCGACTTGAGCTCCTCGAGCTCGGTCACGAGCAGGACCATGTGCAGGAGCTCGTCGAGGCCCTCGTGAGTCTTGGCCGAGACGTCCTGGTAGACGGTGTCGCCGCCCCAGTCCTCGGGGTTGAGGCCCATCTGGGCAAGCTCGCCGCGGACCTTGTCGGGCTGCGCACCCTCCTTGTCGATCTTGTTGACGGCGATCATCACCGGCACGTCGGCAGCCTTGGCGTGGTCGATCGCCTCGACCGTCTGCGGCATGACGCCGTCGTCGGCGGCGACGACGATGATCGCCACGTCGGTGACCTTGGCGCCGCGGGCGCGCATCGCCGTGAAGGCCTCGTGGCCGGGGGTGTCGAGGAAGGTGATCGTCTTGCCCTCGGTGTGGACCTGGTAGGCGCCGATGTGCTGGGTGATGCCGCCGGCCTCGCCCGCGGCTACCTCGGTCTCGCGGATCGCGTCGAGCAGCGAAGTCTTGCCGTGGTCGACGTGGCCCATCACGGTCACGACCGGTGGCCGGTCGACGAGATCGCCCTCGGCGTCATCGTAGGTGACGTCCTCCTCGACCTCCTCGTCGGCGTGGATGATGTCGACCTTGCGGTCGAGCTTCTCCGCGACGACGGCGACAGTCTCGTCGGACAGGGTCTGAGTCAGCGTCGCCATCTCGCCGAGCTGCATCAGGGTCTTGATCACGTCCGCGGCGCTGACGCCGAGCGACTCGCCGACTTCGCGCACTGTCGCGCCCGAGTTGATCCGGACTGCCTGCTCCTCCTCCGGCTCCAGCGAATCGGGCCGTGAGGTGGGCTCCTCGAAGACGGGACGGCGGCGGCGGCCGCGGCGGCGCGGTGGGCGCTGAGGCGGCGGGCCGCCCATCTGGTCGCGGCGCGCGGCCTGCGAGTCGATCACGACCCGGCGACGCTTCTTCGACGCGGCGCCGGCACCGGCCGCAGCCGGAGCGGCGGCGGCGGGCTTTGCGGCGGCAGGAGCGGCGGCGGGCGCCGCCGGGGCCTGCGCAGGTGCCTCGGTCTTGGCCGCCGGAGCGGCCGGCTTCGGCTCGGCCGGGGCAGAGGGGGCCGCGGCCTTCGCGGGCGCCGCCTTGGCGGCGGGCGCGGGCGCAGGGGCAGCTGCTCCGTCCTCGGCCTTCTTCGGCAGGGCGCCGCTGTCGGCGAGGGCCTTCAGCGCCACCTGCTGGTCGACCGACGACGAGGCCGTCTTGACCTCGACACCGGCCTCCTTGAGGGCGGTTACTACCTGCCTGCTCTCGAGCCCGAGAGCCTTGGCAATCTCATGAACGCGCTGCTTCGCCATTCCGCTCCTCAGGCCTCTGCCTGCTCGGGATCGTGCTCGGAGGCGCCATCGGCGCCGCCCTCCGGATCCGCGGCCTCGTCGGTCTGTGCTTCCTCGACCGCCTCTGGCGCCACCTCGGCAGCCTCCTCGACGGCGTCGGCCTGATCCGGCGCGATCTCGGCGTCGGCCGGCGCCTCGGCGGCCAGCTCGGCGTCGTTCTCGGCGGTGAAGTCAGCCTCGCCCGCCTCCTCGGCGGCCTCGACCTCGGCCGCGACCTCCTCGGTTTCAGCGATCTCGGCGGCGGCCTCTTCGGCCGACACCTCGGTCTCCTCCGCTGCCTCGACCTCCTCGATCACCTCGGCTGCCTCGGCAATCTCCTCAGCCTCCTCGGCGACCTCCTCGGTCTCCGCGGCCCGCTCGGCGACGGCCTCGGCCTCCTCGACGACCTCCTCGGCCTCGGCCGCGAAGGCGGCATCGGCGCGGGCGACGATCTCGTTGACCGCGTCGTCGGCGGCCTCGGGATCGGCAAGCACGGCGACGTCCTCCTCGGAGAGCGAGCTCAACACCGTGACCTGGTTGGTCTCGAAGCGGACCAGCGCCTGGTGCTGCGGCAGACCGCAGAAGCGCGATCCGGCCAGCGATGCGTTCGGGCAGCGGCGGCCGGCGGAGAGGACCGCGGCGCAACGGCCGTCGGCGACCTCCTCGCCCTCCTCCTCGAAGCCCTCGTCGTCGCCCTGCTCGGCGAACTGCGACTCGCCGACGATGTCGACGCGCCAGCCGGTCAGCTTCGCGGCGAGACGGGCGTTCTGACCCTCGCGGCCGATCGCCAGCGAAAGCTGGTCGTCGGGCACGATCACCGTCGCCTGCCGGTCGTCGTCGTCGACGAGGACCTCGCGGACGCGAGCCGGGCTCAGCGCCTTGGCGACGAAGCGGGCGGGCTCCTCGTTGTAAGGAATGATGTCGATCTTCTCGCCGCGGAGCTCCGAAACCACCATGCGGACGCGGGATCCACGGGGCCCGACGCAGGCGCCAACCGGGTCGACGCCGTCGGCATGCGAGACGACCGCGATCTTCGAGCGGAAACCGGGCTCGCGGGCGACGCCGACGACCTCGACGAGACCGTCGGCGATCTCCGGTACCTCGAGGGCGAACAGCTTCTTGATCAGCTCGGGGCTCTTGCGGGAGACGACGACGCTCGGGCCCTTGCCCTCGGCGGAGACGTCGGTGATCACGGCCTTGATCCGGGCGCCGTGGTCATAGCGCTCGCTGTAGACCTGCTCGGAGCGAGGCAGCAGGGCCTCGACGCGATCGCGCAGCTGCACGAGCGTGTAACGGTTGTCGGACTGCTGGATGATCCCGGTGATCAGCTCGCCGACGCGGTCCTGGAACTCCTCGAACATCATCATCCGCTCGGCCTCGCGGATCCGCTGCAGGACGACCTGCTTGGCGGTCTGAGCGGCGATCCGGCCGAAGTCGTCAGGGGTCACGTCGCGGGTCTCGATCTGATCCTCGTAGGGAGCGATCATCTCGGGATCGAGCTCGGGATCCTCGGGCTCCTCGAGCTCGCCGGTCTCGGGGTTGACCTTCGGCTCGGCGTCCTCGGCGGCCTGCTCGAGCAGCTTCTCCTCGAGCTCGGCGGGCAAGATCAGCTCGAAGACGCGGAAGTCGGCCGTCTCGCGATCGAGATCGACGCGGGCGTACTTGGCGGCTCCCGGGGTCTTCTTGTACGCGGAGAGCAGCGCGTCCTCGAGCGCTGCCATCAGCGTCTCGGCATCGAGGCCCTTCTCCTGTTCGAGGACCCTGATCGCGTCGACGATCTCACGACTCACTGATTTACCTCCGAGAACTCGGGAACTAGATTCGAGCGGTGCACGGCGCTCAGGGGGATCTCGTGCACTCCAGCCTCATCCTCGACGCTTATCGAGTCGGCGCCTGCACCTACGAGGACGCCGGTGAAGTTCCTGCGCCCGCCAAGCTGCTCCGCGGTCCGGACCCTGACCTTCGATCCGATGAAGCGTTCGTAGTGGGCGGGCTTGGTCAGCGGCCTGTCCAGTCCCGGCGAGGAGACCTCGAGGGACCAGTCGGCGGTCAGGTCGCGAAGCTGGTTGGTGACACGCTCACAGACACCGAGATCCACCCCTCCGGGGTGGTCGACGTAGATGCGCAGGCCCTCGGGGCCGAAGCGCTCGACGGCGATCAGCTCGATCGCAGGGTCGAGCTCGCCGATCTTGTTTTCGATGTCCTGGTGCAGTGTTTCCAATCCGTTTTCCTCCTCCGCATCCCGGTCGGAGGCGATAAAAAAGGCGGGCCGGCGGCCCACCTCTCGCGACAGATCGGCTGCAAAGGTGAACGCGCAGTATAGCCACGCCCCGACGCAGCCTTCAAGCCGCATTCACGGCTGCGGCGGCACCTCGAGCATCAGGGTCAGCGGGCCGTCGTTGACGAGTTCGACGGCCATCGTCGCGCCGAACACCCCGCGCTCCGCCCCGAGCGCCTCGCAGACCCGCTCGTAGAGCGGCTCCGCGACCTCCGGGCGGGCGGCGGCGACGAAGCTGGGCCGGTTCCCCTTCGAGGTGTCGGCGAGCAGCGTGAACTGGGAGACGCACAGAACCCGGCGCTCGCCGAGCGGCTCGTTTAGCTTGCCGGAGCCGTCCTCGAAGACCCGCAAGGCGAGCACCTTCACGACAATTCTGTCCGCCTCGCGCTCGCCGTCGCCGGCGGCGACCCCGAGCAGCACGAGCAGGCCCGGCCCGATCGCCGCCACCCGCTCGCCGTCGACGGACACCGAGGCGGAACTGACGCGCTGGACCAGGGCCCGCAAGCGGCTCGCTTCCGTCGCCGCCGGCTAGGAGCCGGCGAGGCGCTCGCGGTAGATCCGGTAGTCGCGGCGCTCGGGCCGCAGGTTCGCCGCGATCGCCAGGTGGCGCCGGGCCTGCTCGATCTGGCCGCTCAGCGTCAGCGCCCGGCCGAGACAGAAGTGGGCGAAGTCGTTGACCGGGTAGCGCTCGACGACGGCCTCGAACTCGCCGGCGGCCTCGTCGTAGCGATGGGCGCGGAACAGCGCCCGGCCGAGTGCCTCGCGGACCGAGGACTTCTCGGGCTCGCGGGCGGCGGCCTGGCTCAGCGGCACGGTCGCAGCAGCGTAGTCGCCCGACTCGAGCAGGTTCATGCCGCGCGTGTAGAGCTCATATGTGGACACGGGTTCAGTCATGCATCCGAGTGTACGAACCGTGGCAAGCGGCAAACAGGGCCCACCGGCTGACCCGGCCGCGGCCGGGCGTGCCTCAGGCGAGCGGGCCCGGCATATAGCGGTACTGCGCCAAGGCCTGCGCCTGCAGCAAGCCCGCGGGCGTCGCCCGCAGGCCGAGGTCGCGGGCCCGGGCGAGCGCCGGCGAGTGCCACATCCCGGCGGCTCCCCAGAGCCGGCTCATGAGCACGGTCCGAGAGGTGCGCCGCGACCGCGCGGCTCGGTAGGCGGAGAACGCTGCCTCGGGGTCGGCGGCCCGGTCGATGCTCCGCGCCAGCACGACCGCGTCCTCGATCGCCATGCAGGCGCCCTGGCCGAGGTTGGGCGTCGTCGGGTGGGCGGCATCGCCAAGCAGGACCGCGGCGCCACGGTGCCAGCGGCGGGCCGGCCTGCGGTCGTAGATGTCGTTCTGGAGGATCGAGTCGGCCGGGGTGCTGCGATGCAGATCGGGGATCCCGAACGCCCAGCCGGCGAACGAGCGACCGAGGTAGTCGCGACGGTCGCCGGGAACGATCGCGGTCCCCTCCGGCAGCGGCGCCGTCGCCCACCAGTAGACGCGGCCGGGAGCGAGCTCGTAGTAGGCGGCGCGGCGGCCGCGGCCGAAGAGCTCGCGCGAAAGCCCGGGGTCAGCGAGCTCAAACTCGGCGATGCCGCGGAAGATCGTCTCCCCCGCGTAGCGGGGCGGGCCGTCTGCGAGCACGCGCTCGCGAACGACGGAGTTGAGGCCGTCGGCCCCGACGACGAGGTCGCCCTCGACGGTCTCGCCGGCCCCCTCCCCTCGCCCTCCCACTCGCAGCCGCACCCCGTCCGGGCCCTGTTCGATCGCGGCCACCTCCGCCCCGAGCCGGATCGAGTCCGGGTCGACGCGTGCTCCAATCGCCGCGTGCAGGTCGGAGCGGCGGACCACGTAGCCGGGCCTGCCGACCGCCTCGAAGACGCGGCTGAAGTCGACCTCGGCGAGATCGCGACCCCGAGCCGAGGCGATCCGGAAGCGCCGGAACGGGGCCGCCGCGCCGAACAGCCCCGGATCGACGCCCAGCTCCTCGAGGCCTTGGACGGCGCCGGGAAGCAGGCCCAGACCCGAGCCAACCTCGCCCAGTTGATCTGCCCTCTCGAACACCGTGTAGCCGATGCCCAGGCGCTCGAGCGCCGCCGCAAGCGCCATGCCGCCGATACCGCCGCCGACGATCAGGACCCGCTCGGGCTTCACGGCTCAGTTCGTTGTGCGGTTCGCTCGCAGCGTCGCGACGTGGTCGAGGATCGCCTCGGCGACGTCGTCCTTGCTGCCGCGCGGGAGCGGGTGACCGCCGTCGGACTCGACCACGGTGACCTCGTTCTCGTGACTGTCGAAGCCGATCGAGGCATCGGAGACGTCGTTGACGACGATCGCGTCGAGGCCCTTGCGCTCGAGCTTTCCGCGGGCCCGCTCGACGAACTCGCCACCGTGCTCCGCCGCGAAGCCGACCAGCGTCTGTTCCTCTCCTCGGCGCGCCGCCAGCCCGGCGAGGACATCGTCGGTCGGCTCCAGCTCGAGGCTCATCCCGCCCGATCCCTCGCGGACGATCTTGCCGCCGTGTGCCTCCTGCGGCCGGAAGTCGGCGACGGCCGCCGACATCAGCAGTACGTGACAGGCGCCGAACTCGCGCTCGCAGGCGTCCTTGAGCTCGGCGGCGCTGGTCACGTCGATCCGCTCGACCCCGGGCGGGGTCGGCAGTGAGACGTTGGCGGCGACGAGCGTCACCGAGGCGCCGCGGCGGGCTGCGGCCGCTGCGAGCGCGAGGCCCATGCGCCCGCTCGAGCGGTTGCCGATGAAGCGGACCGGGTCGATCGCCTCACGGGTGCCGCCGGCGGTGACGAGCACGCGCAGGCCGTCCCACGGACCGGTCGCAGCCGGCAGTGCCCGCTCGAGCTCGGCCATCAGCCGCTCGGGGGCCGGCAGGCGGCCCCTTCCGGCCTCACCCCGCGAGGCGAGCGGGCCGGTCTCGGGCTCGATCACGTTGACGCCGCGCGAGCGCAGCGTCGCAACGTTGGCCTGGGTCGCGTCCGCCTCCCACATGCGGTCGTTCATCGCCGGGGCGACGAGCCGCGGCGCCGTGCAGGCGAGGAAGGACGTAGTCAGCATCGAGTCACAGATCCCGGTCGCAAGCTTGGCGATCGTGTTCGCCGAGGCGGGGGCGACGAGGAAGGCGTCGGCGCGGCCGACCAGCTCGAGGTGCGAGATCGGGTCGTGCTCGGGAAGCGGGTCACCGGGAAAGGTGCCGCGGGCGGGATCGCGGTCGAACTCGCCGGTGAGCACTGGAGAGCCGGCGATCCCCTCGAAGGTCGCGGCGCCGACGAAGCGGGTCGCGGCCGGGGTCATCAGGACGCGGACGCCGTGGCCGGCGCGCGTGGCGAGACGGGCGACTTCGATCGCCTTGTAGGCGGCAATGCCGCCACTCACTCCCAACAGAATCCGCGCCATTCCCCCTCCTGGGGGTCGTAAGGCGACCGGCTAGTGCCGGTACTCGTAGTTGATCTTGCCCTGGGCGAGTTCCTCGAGCGCAATCGTGAGGTAGTTGCCCGTGTCGGTCTCGATCATCGGCGGCGTGTGCTCCTCGTAGGTGCCCTCGCCGAGAGCGCGGTAGTAGCTGTTGAGCTGTCGGGCGCGCTTCGCTGCGACGACGACCGCCGCGTAGTGCGAATCGGTCCGCTGCATGAGTTTGTCTACGCGTGGCTTGACCATCAGGCGGGGCATGTTAGGGGTTCGCCGGATCCCCGGCGGAACCGCCCTTCGGCTGGGCTCCTCCCTGCAGGCGCCGGGCGACGGCGAATTCGACTGGCCCCCGGCTAGCGGTCGAGCGCCGAGCGCACGATCCCGGCGAGCTCGTTGGCGGCGCGATCGACGTCGTCGTTGGTGACGCGGTGGCTGAACTCGTCCTTGGCGCGCAGCTCCTTGCGTGCTTCCTCGAGCCGCTTCTCGATCACCTCGGGGTCGTCGGTGCCGCGGCCCTCGAGTCGCTGTCGCAGGGTCTCGGCGGTCGGCGGCTCGATGAAGATCCGCACCGCCTCGGGCATCGTCTCGCGCACTTGACGGGCGCCCTGGACCTCGATCTCGAGCACGACGGGTGCGCCCCAGCGGTCCGCTCCTCGACCTCGGAGCGCAACGTCCCGTAGCGGTTGCCCGAGTACTCGGCCCACTCGAGGAAGTCACCCTCGCCGATCCGCCTGTCGAAGTCCTGCCGTTCGAGGAAGTGGTAGTCGGCGCCGTCCTCCTCGCCGACCCGCGGCGAGCGCGTCGTCGCCGAGATCGAGAGCTCGAGATCGGGCACACGAGCGCGGAGCTCCCGGATCAGGGTCCCTTTGCCGACTCCTGACGGACCGGTGATCACGAACACCCTCGACACGCGGGCGATTCTGCCGTGGGGGTCGGATGCAGCGGCCTACGTGCCGTGGGCCGGCGCAGTCGGCGCCCGCAGCTCAGAGGCCGAGAAACCTGACGACGTCCTCGGCGTCGCGCTCCAGAGCCGTGGCGTCGGCGGCGGCGATCCGGGCGAAGGGCTCGAGCATGACGCGGCCGCGGTCGAGCCTCCAGGTTCCGACCGCCCGGCCGCGCACGAGCGCAAACGGGCGGAAGAGCCCGTTCGTGGTGACGATCCCGGCGCCGGCCTCACCGAGCAACGGCGCCCGGTCCCAGCCCATCAGCAGCGGCTCGTAGGCGCCGAGCATCCGCGGCGGCGGCGATCCCTCCCCTCGCGGCGACTTCTTCAGCGCAACCAGCCCCGAGCCGTCCGAAGGCTGCTCGAGCTCGGAGGCGATCGCCTCCAGGCCGCGTCGCGCACGCTTCAACGTGATCCCCGCCCATCGTGCGAGGTCGCGATCGCTTGCGGGGCCGTGTCCCGCGAGGAAGCGTCTGGCGAGCTCTGCCAGGGCTGCTCCTTCGTCGGTGGGCGGCCGCGCATCGTCCCCGAGCCAGTCGGCGACCGTGACGAAGCTCTGGCTGGAGCCGCGCATCGGACCCCGCACGATCAGGCCGGTTCGCGTTGCGGCGAGCAGCAGGTGGACGGTCGCCTGCCCGGAGGTCGGGACCCCGGCCTGCTCGAGCGCGACCTTGATCTCGTCCCGGATGCTCGGGCCCCGGTCCGCCAGCAACCGCTCGATCGCATTCACCCCGCGCTCGGTCTGTGCCGGCGAGACGCCCTCCTGTTCGAGGCGGCGCCTGTTCGTGGTCTCGAGCTGCGGAAGCGTCAGCGCCTGCAGCCAGCCGAAGTCGGCGCGGTCGACGAGGTGCAGCGTGCCGCGATTGAGCCAGGAGACGATCAGGGCGCCCTCGTCGAGCAGGCGATCGACGTCTGCGGCGGTTCCCCCCGGCGCCCGGACCCGGATCGCGAGGCGGGCGCCGCGCAGGTCCTGGGCCTGGATCGCGAGCAGGTGCCGGGTCGCCTCGATCCCGCCGGCGGCGGGCGGGCCGGTCAGCAGCTGGGCGCGGAAACGGCGTTCGACGACATCGGCGCCGGGGTCGGCCGGGGGGTCGGCGGGCCGACCGGCCACCGGCCTAGCGGCGGCGCAGCAGGGCGACGAGCTCGGCGCGCTGGCGCTCGGAGAGCCCGCCGATCGTCTTCGAAGGCGAGATCCGGCACTGGTTGAGAATCCGGTTCACCTTGACGCGGCCGTACTTCGGCACCGCGAGGATGATGTCGAAGACCTTCGCCGACCCGAGCCACTCGGGCGGATCGAGCAGAAGCACGTCGATCTTGACCTTGCCCGCCTTCAGATCCTTCTTCAGCTTGGCGCGCTTCGTGCGGATCTCGTTCGCCATCTCGAGGGCTCTCATCCGCTGGTCCCTGCTTCGGGCCGGAATCTGAGCTGTCGGGGACGTCGGCGAGGCCATGGGGCGCGGCGATAATACATACGGAAGGGGGGGCTGTTGGCCGATAGGTGCAGGAAATCCCCGAATCCATCTAGACCTGAGGTTGAGGTCTAGTGCGCCGTCGCGTTAAGTCGAGAGCAACAACGCGGATTTTGCGGAGCGGTCGCGCCGGCCGCCCGACTCAGTGTCGAACCGGGGGCAGCGCCTCGAGCTCGACGCGGATCCGCGCGGCCGCGAGCGGGTCCCGGAAGCTGGCGCTGCCGACGGCGACGATCGCGGCTCCGGCGAGGATCAGGTCGCGGGCGTCGGCGCCGCTCTCGACCCCGCCCATGCCGACGACGGGGATCGACACCGCCTCGGCGACGTCGGCAACCTGCTTCAGCGCGACCGTGCGGACGGCGGGGCCGGAGAGGCCGCCCGCCCCCGCTCCGAGCCAGCGCTCGCCGCTCGCCCTGTCGAAAGCGACGGCCTTGATCGTGTTGATCAGCGAGACCGCGTCCGCTCCCCCCTCCTCCGCGGCCTTCGCCACCGCGGCGGGGTCGGCGACGTTCGGCGTCAGCTTGACGATCATCGGCTTCTCGGTCAGCGGGCGGATCGCCCCGAGCAACGCCAGAGTCTCGGACGGCTGTTCGCCGACGATCAGGCCGGAGTGCACGTTCGGGCAGGAGACGTTGAGCTCGAGCCCGGCCACCTCGGGGCGCTCCGCGACACCTTCGATCAGGGCCGTGAACTCCTCGGCGCTGGTCCCCATCACGGAGACGATCAGCGGCACGCCAAGCCCGGCCAGCGCCGGCAGATCGTGCTCGAGGAACCCCTCGAGTCCCTTGTTCGGCAGCCCGATCGAGTTGATCATGCCGGCGCCCTCCTCCCACAGACGCGGCGGCGGATTGCCGGCCCGGGGAGCCGGGGTGATCGTCTTCGAGACGAAGGCACTGAATGGAAACCGCTCGACCAGCGCCGGCCCGAACACCCGCTGAGCCGCAACCGCATCGAAGGTCCCGGAGCCGTTGACGATCGGGTGGGCGAGCGGGATACCGCAGAAGTCGAGGGTCACCGGTGCCCCGCTCCCTGGACCAGGGCTGTCTCGATCTGATCGCCTCGGACTACGGGGCCGTCTACGCAGAGGCGCATGTAGCCCCCTTCGGCGAGCGGGACGGCGCAGCCGAAGCAGGCGCCGAAGCCGCAGGCCATCGGCGATTCGAGCGCCAGCTCGCAGGGCACGCCGCGCTCGGCGCACATCAGCCGCACCGCCTCCAGCATCGCCGGCGGGCCGCAGCTGTAGACGGCGGCAGTGCCGGTCTGATCGCCCTCGAGCATCCGCGCGAGCAGGTCGGTGACGTAGCCGCGGTGGCCGACGTGGCCGTCCTCGGAGGCGAGGCCGACGTCGCTGCAACGGAACAGCTCGAGGCCGCCGGCGTGAGCCTGATCGCGGAAGCCGAGCAGGGTCCGCTGCGGGATCCCCCGCTTCGAGAGGCTGCGGCGCAGGATCGCGAGCGGCGCCAGGCCGATGCCGCCGCCGATCAGGATCGCGCCGGCCGCGTCGGGGTTGACCTCGGACGGGTCCGAGAAGGGCTTGCCGAGTGGGCCGGTGACGTGCAGCCCGTCGCCCTGCTCGAGCGCCGCCAGGGCCGCAGTGCCAGGGCCGACGTCCTCGAGTAGGAAGGCGAGCCGGACGCCGTCGCCGGAGCGCTCGGCTTCGGCGACCGAGAAGGCGCGCGGCAGCCAGGGCCGGCGCCCGTCCTCACCCCAGCCCCGCTCGGCGCTGAGCATGTAGAACTGGCCGGGGTCGGGATCGGGGCCCTCGGCGTCGAGCGCGGTGACGATCCGGTAGCCGCCGGTCGCGGAGTTGGCGACGACCTCGCAGCGGCGACGGCCGAGCGGGGCGAGCGTCCTCTCAGGGCCGCTCAAGTGGTCCCGGCCCCGTCGCTGCGGATCCCCTCCCGGGCGTGCAGCTCCTGCAGTGAGGAGACGGTCCGGTCGGTGCCGCTGCGCTGAGCAGCGATCGCGCGCGCCGCGGCCGAGGCGCCGGTCATCGTCGTGATGCAGGGGATGCCCTTGCGGGTCGCCGCGTTGCGGATCTCGTAGCCGTCGGAGCGGGCGCCGCTTCCGGTCGGGGTGTTGATCACGAAGTCGACCTCATCGCGCTCGATGAAATCGACGACGTGCGGGGAGCCATCCTGGATCTTGTTGATGCGCTCGACCGGGACGCCCATCCGCGAGATCGCCTGGGCGGTGCCGCCGGTGGCGATGATCCGGAAGCCCAGGTCGTGCAGCATCGTCGCCAGCCCGGTCGCCGCGGGCTTGTCGGCGTCGGTGACCGTGATGAAGACCGTGCCCTCGCTCGGCAGCTTGACGCCGGCCGCCGCCTGCGCCTTGCCGAACGCGGCCGGGAAGTCCTCGGCGACACCCATCACCTCGCCGGTGCTCTTCATCTCCGGCCCGAGCACGGTGTCGGCTCCGGCGAAGCGGTTGAACGGCAGCACCGCCTCCTTGACCGAGACGTGATGCTCCGGCATCCCCGGGATGCTCCTGGTCGGCGAGCCGCTCGCCGAGCATCAGCCGGCAGGCGATCTTGGCGACGCGGAGCCCCGATCGCCTTGCTGACGAAGGGCACGGTTCGCGAGGCGCGCGGGTTGGCCTCGATCACGTAGAGCTCGTTCGCGGCGACCGCGTACTGGATGTTGATCAGGCCGACGACGCCGAGCTCGAGCGCGATCTCACGCGTCGTCTGGTCGATCCGCTCGAGCATGTCGGGACCGAGGCTCATCGGCGGCAGCACGCAGGCGGAGTCGCCGGAGTGGACGCCGGCCTCCTCGACGTGCTGCATGACGCCGGCGAGCACGCAGTCGCTGCCGTCGCAGAGCGCGTCGACGTCGACCTCGATCGCGTCCTCGAGGAAGCGGTCGAGCAAGAGCGGGTGCTCGGGGCTCGCCTTGACGTGCTTATCGAGGTAGGCGCCGAGGTCCTCGTGCGAGTAACAGATCTCCATCGCCCGGCCGCCGAGCACGTAAGAAGGCCGGACCAGCAGCGGGAAGCCGACCTGATCGGCGATCACCTGCGCCTCCTCGGCGCTGAGCGCGGTCCCGTAGGGCGGGTGCGCAATCTCGAGCTTGCGCAGCAGCGCTCCGAAGCGGCCGCGGTCCTCGGCCAGGTCGATCGCGTCGACCGGTGTGCCGAGCAGCTTCACGCCCGCCTCCTCGAGCCCCTTGGCGAGCCGCAGCGGCGTCTGGCCCCCGAACTGGACGATCGACTCCCTCGGGGTTCTCCTGCTCGATCACCGCGAGCACGTCCTCGTGCGTGAGCGGCTCGAAGTAGAGGCGGTCGGAGGTGTCGTAGTCGGTCGAGACGGTCTCCGGGTTGCAGTTGATCATCACCGCGTCGCGACCGGACTCGCGCACGCAGGTGGCGGCATGGACGCAGCAGTAGTCGAACTCGATCCCCTGGCCGATCCGGTTCGGGCCGGAGCCGAGAATGACGACGCTCGCGTTCGTGCCGCGGCGCACCTCGCTGTGCTCGAGGCCACCGCTGCGACCGGCATCGGCGCCGGCGCCGGGATCGGAGGCGGGCGCTCGTTCTCCGGCGGAGTAGTAGTACGGCGTCAGCGCCTCGAACTCGGCGGCGCAGGTATCGACCGACTTGTAGGTGCGGACGAGGCCCTCGGTGCCGTCGCCCTCGGTCGCCAGCAGCTCGAGCTCGCGCAGGTACCAGAAGTCGATCGCAGTGCGAGCGTTGAGCTCGTCGACGCCGACGCCGCGACGGAAGGCCTCGAGCACGAGGTCGAAGCGATCCGAGGACGGCGTGCCGAGGCGCTCGAGCAGCTCGCTCGTCGCCTCCGGGATGGCGGCCGGAGCATCGAGCTCGCGCGAGCGCAGCGCCTTCGCGAACGACTCGCGGAAGGTCCGGCCGATCGCCATCGCTTCGCCGACCGACTTCATGTGGGTGGTCAGCTCGCCGTCGGAGCCGGGGAACTTCTCGAAGGCGAAGCGCGGCATCTTCGTGACGACGTAGTCGATCGTCGGCTCGAACGAGGCGGGCGTCGCCCGCGTGATGTCGTTCGGGATCTCGTCGAGCGTGTAGCCGACTGCGAGCCGGGCGGCGATCTTCGCAATCGGGAATCCGGTCGCCTTCGAGGCCAGCGCCGACGAGCGCGAGACGCGCGGGTTCATCTCGATCACGACGATCTCGCCGTCGTCGGGGTTGACGCCGAACTGGACGTTGGAGCCGCCGGTCTCGACGCCGACCGCGCGGATCACGGTCAGGGCCTGGTTGCGGAGCTCCTGGTAGAGCTCGTCGCTGAGCGTCTGCGATGGCGCGACGGTGACCGAGTCGCCCGTGTGGACGCCCATCGGGATCGATGTTCTCGATCGAGCAGATGACGACGACGTTGTCGTTGTTGTCGCGCATCAGCTCGAGCTCGAACTCACCCCAGCCCAGCACCGACTCCTCGAGCAGGACCTGGTTGATCGGGCTCGCGGCGAGGCCCTCGGAGACGATCTGGCGCAGCTCGGTCTCGGTGTGGGCGGCGCCGCCGCCCTGTCCGCCCATCGTGAAGGCGGGTCGGATGATCGCCGGCAGCTTCATCTCGCCACGCTCGAACGCCGCCTCGGCCTCGCCGAGCGAGTTGATGATCAGCGACAGCGGCGTCCGCAGGCCGGCTTCGGCCATCGTCCGGCGGAACACCTCGCGGTCCTCGGCCCGGTGGATCGCGTCGTAGTCGGCGCCGATCAGCTCGACGTCAAACTTCTCGAGGGTGCCGTCGTCGTGCAGCGACTTGGCGAGGTTGAGCGCGGTCTGGCCGCCGAGCGTCGGCAGCAGCGCGTCGGGGCGCTCCTTCTCGATGATCCGGGCGACGATCTCGGGCAGCAGCGGCTCGATGTAGGTCGCGTCGGAGAACTCCGGGTCGGTCATGATCGTCGCCGGATTCGAGTTGACGAGCACGACCTCGTAGCCCTCCTCGCGCAGGACCTTGCAGGCCTGGGTGCCGGAGTAGTCGAACTCCGCCGCCTGGCCGATCACGATCGGCCCCGAGCCGATCAGCAGGATCTTTTCGATGTCGTCGCGACGCGGCATCAGCCGTTTGCCTTCCCGGCGGCGTCGAGGCCGGTTCTCGCCTCGAGGTGCTCGCGCACGTGGGGCCAGTCCTCGTCGGTGATCGAGAAGTAGGCCGAGTGCCGCACGCCGACCTCGGGCATCAGCATGTGCTTGCGGAGGATCCCCTCGAAGTGGGCGCCGATCCCGGTCAGGGCCTGGCGCGAGCGCTCGTTGCGCGAGTCGGTCTTGAACTCGACCCGCATGCAGCCGAGTTCGTCGATCGCGAAGCCCAGCATCAGCAGCTTCGCCTCGCGGTTGGCGCCCGTCCGCCAGGCCGAGGGGTGCAGCCAGGTCCAGCCGATCTCGAGGCCGTCGTGGGGCGGCCGCACTGCCAGGTATGAGCTCGAGCCGAGCGGCTCGCCGCTCTCGGCCGAGAGCGTCACCCAGCACCACTCCTCGCCGGCGGCGGAGGCGCTGAGGCGATCGTCGAACCAGCGGTCGAAAGCCTCCGGGCTGCCCGGGATGCGCCGGTCCATCCAGGCCCAGACCTCCGTCGCCTCCGGCCCGGTCGCGACCGCGGAGAGCGCCCCGCGATGGCGCTCGGATGCGGGCTCGAGCCGGACGATCCGGCCCTCCAGCGCTCGCTCGGGCGGCGGCCAGATCACGCTGCCAGCTCCATGAAGCGGTCGAACAGGTAGCGGGCGTCGTGCGGGCCCGGCCCGGCCTCCGGGTGGTACTGGACGGTGCCGCCCTCGATCTCCTTCAGCTGCAGGCCCTCGACGGTGCGGTCGTAGAGGTTCAGGTGCGAGAGCTCGGCGGCGCCGAAGTCGGTCTCCCAGCCGACCGGCTCGTCACCCTCGATCCGGTGCTCACCGCCGGGCCCGGCGACCGCGAAGCCGTGGTTCTGGGAGGTGATGTCGATGCGGCCGGTGCGCAGGTCCTTGACAGGGTGGTTGGTGCCGCGGTGCCCGAACGGCAGCTTGAACGTCTCGAGGCCGACGGCTCGGCACATCAGCTGATGGCCCAGGCAGATCCCGAAGACCGGCTTCTTTCCGAGCAGGTCGCGGACGCTGTCGACGACGTAGTCGAGCGCGGCCGGGTCGCCGGGACCGTTGGCAAGGAAGATCAGGTCGGGGTCGCGGGCGAGGACCTCGTCGGGGCCGGTGTCGCACGGCAGCAGCGTCAGGCGGGCGCCTCGCTCGCGAAACTGACGCACGATCGAGAGCTTGATCCCGGTGTCGAGGGCGACGATGTGCGGCCCGTCGCCGGCGAACTCGAGCGGCTCGGTCGGGGTCACGGTGCGAGCGAAATCGGCGCCGCTCATCGAGGGCTCGGCCGCGACCCGCTCGCGCGCCTCCGACTCGGGCAGCTCGGCCGGGAAGATGCCACCGCGCATCGCGCCGCGGTCGCGGATGTGGCGGACGAGCGCGCGTGTGTCGACGCCGGTGATCGCCGGCACGCCGCAGTCGGCGAGCCAGTCGAGCCAGCCGCGCTCGGCGGTTGCGCAGTCCTCGCCGTTGTGGGCGTCGCGCATGATCACGGCGCGGGCGTGGGCGGAATCGGACTCCATCGCCGCTTCGCTGACCCCGTAGTTGCCGATCAGCGGGTAGGTGAAGGTGATGATCTGGCCCGCGTAGGAGGGGTCGGTGACCGACTCCTGGTAGCCGGTCATGCCGGTGTTGAAGACGACCTCGCCAAGCGACGCGCCCGGCCCGCCCGCCAGATCGACGGCGCCGCAGAGCTCGCCCTCGAGCCGAGTGCCGTCTTCGAGCAGGACGTAGCCGGCGCGGCTCTCGCGGGTTTCGGCGGCTGGGCTCACGGCGCGTAATCCAACACCAGTCGCTGGACGCTCTTGAAGCGCTCGCCGCCGGCCTCGCCGAGCAGCTCGAACAACGCCGTCTCGACGCTCGTCCGCCAGGCGCCGGCGCGCTCGGCCTTGGCGAGCCCGAGCTCGCGGTTGTCGGCGCTGCGGGATCCGACCGCGTCGGCGACGACGTGGACCTCCGAGCCGGCCTCGAGCAGGTCGAGCACGGTCTGGTTGACGCAGACGTGTGCCTCGATCCCGCAGACTATCGCCTGGTCGCGCCCGCCGAGGTCGAACCCGTCGGCCGCGGCGGCGCTGAAGACGGTCTTGGCGATCGGCTCGACGCCGTCGGGGAGGTGGTCGGCGACCTCGGGCACCGTCGCCCCCAGTCCCTTCGGGTACTGCTCGGTGACGACGACCGGGATCTCGAGCACCTCGGCGCCCTGGATCAGGGTCGCGGTCGCGGCGGCGACGCCCTCGAAGTCGGGGATCGCCTTCCGGAAACCCTCCTGGACGTCGATCACCACCAGTGCCGCACGCTGTGGATCCAGCTTCGGCGAGCTCACGAGACCGCCTCCATCCGGAAGGCGCGCTGCCTGTAGGCGACCTCGCCATCGACGATCGTCATCACCGGGCGCGAGCGCAAGCGGCGCCCGGCGAAGCAGGAGTTCGACGAGCGGCTCTCCCAGCCGTCGGCCCCCGCCTCCCACTCGGCGTCGAGGTCGATCAGGACGAGGTTCGCCTGGGCGTCGGGCGCGATCCGCGGCAAAGCGAGATCAAACAGCGTCGCGCCGGCCGTCAGGCCAGCGACGATCGTCGCCAGGTCGAGCACGCCGGGCTCGACGAGGTCGGTGTAGAGCACCGCGAAGGCCGTCTCGAGCCCGGTGACGCCCATCAGCGCCTGCTCGAACGGAACCTCCTTCTCGTGCGTGGCATGAGGCGCGTGGTCGGTGCCGATGCAATCGACGGCGCCGCTGCGAAGCGCCTCGATCAGCGCCCGGCGATCGTCCTCGGTCCGCAGCGGCGGGTTCATCTTGAAGCGGGAATCGAGGCTGCGGACTGCCTCGTCGGTG
The DNA here is from genome assembly GCA_963793415.1 of uncultured Solirubrobacterales bacterium. Lineage (GTDB taxonomy): Bacteria > Actinomycetota > Thermoleophilia > Solirubrobacterales > 70-9 > CAXMST01. The sequence continues at coordinate 2,186,267 of CAWCAC010000002.1, forward strand.
AGCACGAGGTGGTGAGGGGTGACCTCCGCGGTGATCGGCGAGCCCTGCCCCTTGGCGAACTCGATCGCCTCGACCGAGCGCCGCGAGGAGAGGTGCTGGACGTGGGCGCGGGCATTCTCGTAGAGACAGAGGGCGGCGTCGCGGGCGATCATCGTCGACTCCGAGGTCTCGGGGACGCCGGCGAGGCCGAGCTCGGCCGAGACAACCCCCTCCCCCATGACGCCGTCGCCGGTCAACTCCGGATCCTCCTCGTGCAGGAGGATGTTGCCGCCGACGAGGTGCTGGTACTGGAGCGCGCGGGCCATCACCCGGGCCGAGCGGATCGGCAGTCCGTCGTCGGAGAACCCGATCGCGCCGGCCTCGCGCAGCGCCGCCATCTCGGTCAGCTCCTCGCCCCGCATCCCCATCGTCACCGTGGCGACGAAGCCGGTCGGCACGGCAGCGTCGCGGGAGGCCTCCTCCCGCATCGCCGCGATCGTCTCGGGCTCGTCCGTCGGCGGCTCGGTATTGGCCATCGCGACGACGCCGCAGTAGCCGCCGGCGGCCGCGGCCCGGGTCCCGGTTTCGATCTCCTCCTTGTGCGACTGGCCGACGTGGCGGAGGTGCACGTGCGGGTCGAAGAAGGCCGGCATCGCAACCAGGCCCCCGGCCTCGATTCGCCCCGCACCCTCGGGTAGCTCCCCGGCGCCGGCAGCGGCGAGCTCCGCGATGCGGCCGTCGCGGACGACGACGTCGCGGACCTCGTCGAGTCCCGAGCGGGGGTCGAAGACGCGCGCGCCGGAGACGAGCACCGAGCCGGGGCCCCCGCGCCAGTCGAGATCGGCGATCTCGCCGCTCATGCCGGCTCTCCGATCGGCGACGTGCTCTCGGAGCGCTCGTGGTCGCCGCGTCCGAGGCTGCGGACCGGCCGCGGCCGCTCCGATCCGGTCAGGATCTCGTAGAGGATCGCCATCCGCACCAGAAGACCGCTGTGGACCTGGGCCGTGATCAACGAGCTCGGGCCGTCGATCACCTCGGCGGAGAGCTCGATGCCCCGGTTGACCGGGCCGGGGTGCATCAAGAGCTGACGTGGGGCGAGCCGGCGCGAGCCGACCTGATAGATCGTCGCGTACTCGCGCAGCGAGGGCACGAAGGCCTCGCTCATCCGCTCCTGCTGCATCCGCAGGGCATAGACCACGTCGGCCTCGCCGATCTCGTCGAGCGTGTAACGCACCTCGCAGCCGAGCGACTCGAACCCGCGCGGGATCAGGGTCGGCGGCCCGGCGACCGTGACCTCGGCGCCCATCAGCTTGAAGGCGCGGACGCAGGAGCGGGCGACGCGGCTGTGGAGGACGTCGCCGACGATCCAGATCTTCTTGCCGTCGAGCGAGTCGAGGTTCTCGAGCAGCGTGTAGACGTCGAGCAGGGCCTGGCTCGGGTGCTCGTGCTTGCCGTCGCCGGCGTTGACGACCGCGGCGTCGGTCCAGCCCGCGACCAGGTTCGCGGCGCCGGCGTGCGGCGAGCGGATCACGATCGCCTCGGGGTCGTAGGCGGTCAGCGTCGCGATCGTGTCCTTGAGCGACTCGCCCTTGTCGACCGAGGAGCCCTGCGCCTTGACCGAGACGACGTCGGCCGAGAGCCGCTTCGCCGCAAGCTCGAAGGAGGAGCTGGTCCGCGTGCTCGACTCGTAGAAGAGGGTGACGATCGTCCGGCCTCGCAGGGTCGGAACCTTCTTGATCTCGCGCTTGCCGACGGCGGCGAAGCTCGACGCCCGCTCGCAGATCAACTCGATGTCCTCCCGCGTCAGGTCCTCGATCGAGAGCAGGTTCCTCACGACTCGTCACCTCCGGATCCGTTCGCAACGGCCGCGACGCCGCGGCCGGTGCCGATCGTGACCTCGTCGACGCCGTCGATCTCCTCGAGCTCGACGTTGACGCGCTCGGTGAACGCGGTCGGCAGGTTCTTGCCCACGTAGTCGGGCCGGATCGGCAGCTCCCGGTGCCCGCGGTCAGCCAGCACAGCGAGCTGGACCCGGCGCGGGCGCCCGTAGTCGAAGAGGACGTCGATCGCGGCGCGGACCGTACGACCGGTGAAGAGGACGTCGTCGACGAGGATCACCGTGCGGCCGGTCAGGTCGAAGTCGAGGTGGGAGGCGTTGACGACGGGAGCCTCGCGCGGGTCGCGAAGGTCGAGGTCGTCGCGGTAGAAGGAGATGTCGACGTCGCCGAGCGGCACCCGCTCGCCCTGGAGCTCGGAGATCTGGACCTGCAGGCGGCTTGCGAGGACGGCGCCGCGGGTGTGGATGCCGACGATCGCGAGGCCCTCGCCTTCGCTCGTACCCGGATTCTTTTCGATGATCTCGTGCGCGATGCGCACCAGCGTCCGGCGCAGGTCGTCTCGATCGAGAACGATCCTTTCGCTCATAACGCGCCCCTTCCCGGCCTCTCTGGACCGCCTTAAAGGAACCGACGCCGGGACCGTAGCAGGGCCGGTGGCGTCTCCGGCCCGAATCGGGGCCAGTGGACGGCCCGATGCCGGAATCTCGGGGATTTTCGGCGTGCACCGCCGGGCGGCGGATAACGGTCGCGGGCCGGAATCGAGGATGATCGCGCCGTGGCGGAGATCATCGACGACGAGGACGAGCTCGAGGCCGAGACCGGGCCGGCCGGCGACGAGCGCCGCGGCGTCGCCCGGATCGAGGCCTTCAGCGACGGCGTCTTCGCGATTGCGATCACGCTGCTCGTGCTCGGCATCGAGATCCCGACCGTTCCCTCCGACGACCTCGGCGCCGCGATCAGGGAACTCGGCCCGAACATCATCGCTTTCGTGATCGGCTTCCTCGTGATCGGCCTCTTCTGGGTCCAGCACCACGCCTTCTTCGGCGAGGTCGAGCGTCACAGTGAGAAGCTCGTCTGGGCGAACCTCCTGCTGCTGCTGCTGATCGCGGCGATGCCGTTCTCGACCGGCCTGATTGGCGAGTACGGCGACACCCGCACGGCGACGATCATCTTCGCCACCAACGTCGCGTTCGCCTGGGCTGCGAACGCCCTGCTCGACTGGGTCGCGGTCCGCGACGGGCTCGTCAACGCGAACAGCCCGCTGCTGGCGCCCGGACGCTACGACCTCTGGTCGCTGGCGACCCCAATCGCATTCGGGCTCTCGATCCCGGTCTCGTTCGTCTCAGTCGAGCTCGCCCAGTACATGTGGCTCGGGTCGATCCTCGGGGCTCGCAGCCGCCACCGCGGCTGAGTCGCCGCCGAGGCCGCCCTCGCGGACGAGCTCGGGCTCACCCCGTTCTGGCAGCGGGATCACGATCTGGTCGAAGTCCCGCGGCGCGACGCTGGCGGCGAAGTCCTCGCGCGCCTCGGCGAGAATCTCGGGCACGAAGTGCCGGGCCGAGATGTGTACGAGCGCGAGCATCTTCACCCCGGCCTCGGCCGCAACCTTGGCCGCCTGCCGCGCCGTCGAGTGGCCGGTCTCGGCGGCGCGCTCGGCCTCCGAGTCGGCGAAGGACGCGTCGTGGACGAGCAGCTCGGCGCCGTCGGCGGCGACTGCGGTCGCATCGCAGGGGCTCGTGTCGCCGGTGACGACGACGCGCCGGCCGGGGCGCGCCTCGCTCATCACCTGCTCGGGGCGCACCGGCCCCTCGTGGCCGGGTACTTCCTTACCGGCCTGCAGGCGGCCGAAGTCGGGGCCCTCGGCGACGCCGAGCGAACGCGCCGCATCCGGGTCGAAACGGCCCGGGCGCTGCTCCTCGGCCAGCGCGTAGCCGAGTGCCGCAATCCGGTGCTCGACCGCGAAGGCCTCGACCGCGTAGCCGTCGAAGCGGACGCGGTCGCCCGGGTCGAGCTCATCGAGTTCGACCTCGTAGCCGAGCCGGCCGATGATCCGCGACATGCCGAGGAAGAGCTCGCGCAGCCCGGGCGGCCCGCAGATCACGAGCGAGCTGTGTCGGTCCTGCATGTCCCAGGTCTTGAGCAGCCCGGGCAGGCCGAGGTAGTGGTCCGCGTGCAGGTGCGTGATGAAGATGTCGTGGACCTGGACGAGCCCGGTCGATCGCTGCATCTGCCGCTGCGTCCCCTCGCCGCAGTCGAACAGCAGCCGGTCGCCGCCGCGCCTGATCAGCACCGAGGCCGTGTTGCGGCGTGCGGACGGGACCGAGCCGCCGGTCCCGAGGAAGATCACGTCGAGGTCCATATGCAGGGAACGGTAGTCCCGAGGGCGCAGAGGCACATCGAACACGCAGGCGATGCACGATGTGACTCGCGTCGCGCGGGACCAGCTTGCCGCGCTCTAAGCTCCTCCGTCGAGCGCCCGTAGCTCAGTTGGATAGAGCACCGGTTTCCGGAACCGGGGGTCGCAGGTTCGAGTCCTGCCGGGCGCGCTGATCATCGCGGGCTCCTACGCGCCTCCCCTACCCTCCTCGCGATGGCGATCCGGCTTCCTCCGCCTCCCGAGTCGATGCGCACGCGCGTGCTCAGCGTCGGGCCGATCCCGCCCGAGTGGGGCGGGACGCTGCGTGGCGGCGTCACGCGCTTCCATGCGGCGCTGATCGGGGAGTGGAAGCGACGGCCGTGGCGGCACCGGATCGAGCCGGTCGGGGTGCTGATCCCGCCGCCGCAGCGGCTCAAGCGCTGGAAGGCGAAGAAGCGGGCGCCGGTCGAGGTGCTGATGCAGCCCGAGGATGCGCGGCCGCGGCGCTTCACCGGCCTGCTGCTGAACGAGCGCACCATGCCGGACGTCGTCCTCGTCAACAACGTCGCCGCCTTCGCGCCGGCGCGGTACACGCGCGTCCATCGCCAGGTCGCTCCGGAGATCCCGCTCGTCGGCATCGTCCACGCCTGGCACCAGGTGACGATGAAGCGCGACGACGAGCGCGCCGAGAAGAACCGGACCGCAGCCCAGAAGGGGCTCGACACGCTCGAGGCGGTCGTCTTCGGCTCGGAGCACTGCCGCGACGAGGGCACCGAGCTCGGCTTCAGCTATCCCGAGCGCGTCGAGGTCATCCCCTACCCCCTGCAGGACGCCTACACCGACGACTTCGCGATCGACGGCGAGCGCGCCGGCGTCCTCTTCCTCGCCAGCCTGAACGAGCGCAAGAACCCGATCGCCCTGCTCGAGGCGATCGCGGAGATGCCCGGCGAGCCCGTGACCTTCGCCGGCGAGGGAGACGAGGAGCAGCGCCTGCGCGCACGCGCCGACGAGCTCGGGATCGCCGATCGCGTCAGCTTCGTCGGCCACCAGGACCCGAAGGTCCACACCGCGCGGATGCGGGACCTCGTGCGCTCGGCCAAGGCCCTCTGCCTGCCCTCGTTCTCGGAGTCGTTCGGGATCGTCCAGATCGAGGCGCTCGCCGCAGGCACCCCGGTCGTCGGCTTCGGCCCGACCTTCACGGAGATCCAGGAGCGGATCGGGACCGAGATCGGCGAGCCGGTCTGGAAGGGGACGCCCGAGGAGGTCAGGGCCGGGCTCGAGCGCGTCCTCGACCGCGACTGGGACCGTGCGGCGCTGCGCAAGCGCGCCGTCGCCCGCTACTCGGTCGGCCCGATCGCTCACGATTACGCCCGTCTCGTCCGCGAGGTCAGCAAGCAGGCCGCCCGATGAGCTGCCGCAACCCGCGATCGATGCTCGCCCTGTGGCTGCTGCTGGCCGCCGCCGCGCTGTTTGGAGCCTGCGGCGAGAAGGACGAACCGGATCCGGGCGCCGCCACCGGCTCCTACCTGCCGATCGCCTACGCGAAGAGCGGCGGCGTCCCCGGCGTCGACCAGCAGGTCCAGATCGCGGGCACCGGCGCCGTGCGGATCTCGCTCGGCGGCGAGCCGCTCCACCTCACCACCGATGTCGACCCGGAGCTCGTCACCCGGGCCCAGACCGCGGTCGCCGACATCGACTTCGGCCGCATCGAGGTGCCGAAGGGGGACCCCGTACCCGACGGGTTCACGGTCGAGCTCGGCTACGGCAGCGACTCGATCGCCGGCGACGAGAGCCGGATGCTCGCGCTCTTCCCGCTCGAGCCGGCGCTCGCCGCCCTCGACGCGATCATCGGCGACGCCTCGGCGACCGCGCAGCCCGCCGGGGGATCAGCCGGCACGCCCTCGGGCTGAGCGCCGGGTCTCAGGCCCCACTCGTGAGCTCGCGCCGGACCCGGTGCTCGCCGTAAAGGCTGCCGATCGGCCCGAGCGTGATCACGACGATCGCCGGGAACCACCAGCCCCAGCGCTCCTCACCTGCGCCCTTGATGCAGAGGAAGAGCAGAAGGAGGAAGCCGACCCCGTGAACCGGGCCGATCAGGCTGACCATCGCGTCGCTGTCGACGATCCCGACCAGGTTCATCACCAGCGGGACGAGCAGGATGATGTCGAGGATCGCGATCACCCGAATCAGGTTGAGCTGCTTCAGCGTCGTCGCCGGATCGGGGCCGTCGACGGGCGCGGGCGCAGGCGACTGCGTCGGCGCCGCGCTCACGGTCGCGCCTCCGGGTGCTCGCGGTACCACTCGATCGCCCGCTCGAGGCCCTGCTCGAGTGAGACCGAGGGCGACCACTGGCAGAGGCGGAGGATCTTCGAGGCGTCGACGTACTGACGGTCGATCTCCCCCTCGGGATTGCCTGTCCCCTGCACGTCCGGCTCGACCCCGGTCCCGGCCAGCCGGGTGATCGTCTCGACGATCTCGAGCACCGTGTAGGGCCGCTCGCCGCCGGCATTGAAGGCCTCGCCGCGGACCTCGTCGCGGTGCAGGTTGTCAGCGATCGCCAGATACGCGGCGGCCGCGTCCTCGACGTAGAGCAGGTCGCGGACCGGACTGCCGTCGGAGCGCAGGACCGGGGCCCGCCCGTCGAGCGAGGCGCAGATCGTCTCCGGCACCAGTCGCGAGAAGTTGAGGTCGCCGCCGCCGTAGATGTTGGCGAAGCGGGTGACGGCGACCGGCAGCCCGTAGCTCGGCCACCAGGTCCGCGCGATCAGGTCCGCCGCCGACTTCGAGGCCTCGTAGGGCGCCGCCGGCTGCAGCGCGAAGTCCTCGCGGTAGGGCAGCTTCTCGTGCGCGCCGTAGGCCTTGTCGGAGGAGGCGAAGACGAAACGTTCGACCCCCGCCTGCTGGGCGGCGTGCAGCAGCATCCACGTGCCGCGAACGTTGGTGTCGAGGCCGCTGAGCGGATCCGCCCGGACGGTGCCGACGATCGTCTCGGCGCCGAGGTGGAAGACCGTGTCGATCCCCTTCTCCTCGAGCAGCCGGGCCAGGACCTCGCCCTCGAGCAGGTCACCGACGACCTCGTCGACCGACCCTTCGACCCCGATCATCGCCAGCGTCGACGGCTTCTCGCGTGGCGTGCGGCGGTCGAAGCTCGTCACCTCCACCCCGCGCTCGACCAGCGCCTTGCACAGCCATGCCCCGACGAACCCCCGACCCCCTGTCACGAGCGCCTTTCTCATCGCAGCGCAGCCTCCTTCCAGATTCGCCACGGCGCCGCGCCCGAGCTCCACAGGTCGTTGAGCAGCACCGCGTCCTTGTACGTGTCCATGCAGTCCCAGAAGCCCTCGTGCCGGAAGCCGGCGAGCCCGCCGTCGGCGGCGAGTCGCTCCAGTGGCTCCCGCTCGAGCACCGCGTCCTCGCTCATGTAGTCGAGCGCGCTCGGCTCGAGGAAGAAGAAGCCGCCGTTGATCCACTTGTCCATCCGCGGCTTCTCGACGAAGCCGGTGACCCGGTCGGTGTCGTCGAGCAGCGCCACGCCCCACTGCGAGTGCGGCTGCACGAGCGTCACCGTCGCCGGGCAGCCCTGGGCGCGGTGGAAGTCGAGCGCGGCGGCGAGGTCGACGTCGGCGACGCCGTCGGCGTAGGTGAGCGCGAAGGTGCCGCCGGCGAGCTCAGCCGAGGCGCGGGCGACACGGCCGCCGGTCGGCGTCTCCAGTCCGGTGTCGATGCAGTCGACCTCGACGCCGGCGGGCCAGCTCTCGGCCGCGACGAACTCCTCGATCAGCTCCTTCTTGTAGCCGGTCAGGAGCTTGAAGCTGCGGAACCCGTGGGCGGCGTAGATCCGGATCACGTGCCAGACGATCGGCCGACCGCCGATCTCGACCAGCGGCTTCGGGATCGAGCGCGTCTTCTCCTGCAGCCGCGTGCCGCGCCCGCCGCAGAGAATCGCAACCGGCTCCGGCCGCTCCATCGATCGGGGCCTCTCGCCGCCCGGGTCCTGGATCAGCTGCCGCCGGCGACTGCCGGCAGGATCGTGACCTCGGCGCCGTCGGGCACGGAGGTCTCGAGGCCGTCGGCGAAGCGGATGTCCTCGCCGGAGACGTAGACGTTGACGAAGCGGCGCAGATCGCCGTCCTCGGTGATCCGGTCCTTGAGACCCTCATGGGCCGAGAAGACGGCATCGAGAGCCTCGCCGACGGTCGATCCCTCGACCTCGATCTCCCCCTCGCCGCCGGTGGCGGGTCGCAGCTGGGCTGGGATCTTGACGGTTACTGGCATGGGACCTTCCTCAAAGCTCGGGTACTCGGGGTTGAAGCTCGGCCCGGGAACTTACAGCGCCCGGACCGGCGGCAGGCCCGCCGGCGGCCCTAGGCCGTGACCGCATTCCTGCCCTCGACGACCTCGGTGAAGCTGTCGAGGCTGGGCTCGATCTCGTGCATCTCGAAGCCGTCGCGGACGGCGTCGAGCGTCTTCAGTCCCTCGCCGGTGATGTAGACGACGACGCGGTCGTCGGCGGTCAGCTCACCGGCATCGGCGAGCTTCGCCAGCGTCGCCGTCGTGACTCCGCCGGCGGTCTCGGTGAAGATCCCCGTCGTCTCCGCCAAGAGGCGGATCCCGGCGCGGATCTCATCGTCGCTGACCGCGGTGACCGAGCCCTCGGTCTTGCGGGCGAGCTCGAGCGCGTAGGGACCGTCTGCCGGGTTGCCGATCGCGAGGCTCTTGGCGATCGTCTCCGGCTTCACGGGCCGGCAGATCTCGTGGCCGTCCGTGAACGCCTGCGCGACCGGGTTGCAGCCGGTGGCCTGGGCGCCATGGAAGCTGGGCAGCTCGCCGTCGACCAGCCCGAGGTCGATCCACTCCTGAAAGCCGCGGCCGATCTTCGTGAACAACGAGCCCGAGGCGATCGGCGAGACGATCTTGTCCGGCAGGCGCCAGCCGAGCTGCTCGACGGTCTCGTAGGCGAGCGTCTTCGAGCCCTCGGCGTAGAACGGGCGCAGGTTGACATTGACGAAGGCCCAGCCGCGCTCCTGCGCGAGCTCGGTGCAGAGCCGGTTGACGTCGTCGTAGTTGCCGTCGACGCCGACCAGCTCGGTTCCGTAGACGCCGGTCGCGAGCAGCTTCTGCTCCTCGAGGTCGGCCGGCACGAACACGTAGGAGTCGAGCCCGGCGGCGGCGGCGTGCGCGGCGACCGCGTTGGCGAGGTTGCCGGTCGAGGCGCAGGCGACGGTCTCGAAGCCGAGCTCGACCGCCTTCGCGAGGGCGACGGCGACAACGCGGTCCTTGAAGCTGTGCGTCGGGTTGGCGGCGTCGTTCTTGACCCAGACCTCACCGATGCCGAGCCGCTCGGCGAGCCGGTCGGCGCGGAGCAGCGGGGTCATGCCGGGCTGCAGCGTGTCGGCCGGCCGACCGTCGAACGGGAGGAAGTCGGAGTAGCGCCAGATCGAGTCGGGACCCGCCTGGATCTTGCGCTTCGCCTCGTCGGCGCCGAGGTCGCTGAAGTCGTAGGCGACTTCGAGCGGGCCGAAGCACTGATCGCAGACGAACAGCGCCTCGAGCGGGTAGGCCGTGCCGCATTCCTTGCACTGGAGGCCGGTGGCTGACATAGATCGAACTCTCTTTCCTTCGCTTTGGTCCTGAAACGAAGAAGACCTCTGTTCCTGTGAGCAGAGGTCTTGTGGAGCTCTTGCTCACATCTCTCAGGTACACCCTGATGGATTTGGCACCTTTCCTCGGACGCGAGTCCTCAGATGGTTGCCGGGGCTTCAAAGGGCCATTTCCCTCCACCCCTCATGATGTGGCGGTCTTCTATGTGGCGCGCAATATATCAGCCGCTGCTCACGGATCGGCAACTTCGCACCGACACGGTCGCGTAAGCTGCCCGGCACCGATGGAAGCGCGAGACGGAACGAGCCCTGATGCCGAACCTTCCGAAGCCGAGACTACGCCGCTCGGCCCGCTCCAGCGTCCTCGCGGCTTCGCAGCCTGAGAGCCGGCCGAGCGAGCCGAACGTCGAGATCGTCGACGGCCCCGGCCTGCGCTGGGTCAACATCGAGCGTCCGACGGCGCTCGAGTGGGAGTGGCTGCAGCAGAACTTCGACTTCCACGCCCTCGACCTCGAGGACGTGCTCAGCCGCAACCAGCGGCCGAAGATCGACGAGTACCCGGACTACCTGTTCATCGTTCTCCACTTCCCCGTCTACGACGCCAAGCTCGGCCGCCTCAACTCCGGCGAGCTCGACATCTTCGTCGGGCCCGACTTCGTCGTCACGATCCCGAACCAGCCTCTGCAGCCGGTCGAGTACCTGTTCGAGCGCTGCCGCCAGGAGGAGGAGCTGCGCGAGAAGCTCTTCAACCGCGGCTCCGGCTACCTGCTCTACCGGGTCGTCGACGACAGCTTCGACTACTGCTTTCCGATGCTGCGCAAGATCGGCAACAAGCTCGATGCGATCGAGGATGACATCTTCATCGAAGGCAACTCCGAGGAGGTCGTCCGCGACACCTTCGAGGTCAAGCAGGAGATCATCAACTTCCGCAAGGTGATCCGCCCGCAGCGGCCGGTGCTGCGCGACCTCGAGAACGTCAAGGGGCGCTTCCTCGCCCCCGACATGGACCTCGAGATCTACTTCGACGACATCGTCGACGCACACGAGCGGATCTGGGACATGCTCGAGAACTACAAGGAGGTGATCGAGGCGCTCGAGGACACGAACGAGTCGCTGCTCGACCACCGCGTCAACGAGATCCTGCGCGTGCTCACCTCGATCAGCGTCATCGTCCTTCCGTTGACCCTGATCGCGAGCATCTGGGGAATGAACGTCGGCGTCCCCGGCGAGGGCGACTCGACCGACTTCTACCTCGTGCTCGGACTGATGGCCGTGATCCTGGTCGCGATGCTCGCCTACTTCCGCCGGCGCAACTGGCTCTGATGGGCGCCGGCACGCCGACTGCCGGTAGTCGTGGCCGGCTGCTCAGCGTCAACGTCGCCCGGATGCGGCTGATCCAGCTCAGCGGCCAGACCGTGAAGACGGGGATCTTCAAGTACCCGGCCGCCGGCCGGCACGAGGTGCGCGACGACCAGGTCGGCGCCGACCGCCAGGCCGACTACGAGGTCCACGGCGGGCCCGACAAGGCCGTCTATGCGTACGCCGACGAGGACTACGCCTGGTGGGCGACCGAGCTCGGCGGCGACGGACCCACCGTGGAGCCCGGCCTGTTCGGCGAGAACCTGACGACGTCCGGCCTCGACCTGAGCCGATCTGAGGTCGGCAGCCGCTGGCGCCTCGGCACTGCCCTCCTCGAGGTCTCCGAGCCGCGACTGCCCTGCTCGAAGCTCGCCTACCGGATGGAGGATCCGCGCTTCGTCAAGCGCTTCGCGCAGGCGAACCGGCCCGGCGCCTACCTGCGGATCGTCGAGCCGGGCGAGATCGGGGCCGGCGACGAGATCGAGGTCCTCGAGGCGCCCGGGCACGGCGTCGACATGGCGCTCGTCTCGCGGGCGATGCTCGGCGATCGCGAGCTGCTGCCACGACTGCTCGAGGCCGAAGACCTCGCCGACCGCTGGCACGAGTGGGCGCGAGAGCGCATCGGCTGAGACGACGACCCCTCACTAGAGTCCCGTCGCGAATGGCCAACGAACGGATCTGGGCGCCCTGGCGCCTCAAGTACGTCAAGGACGCGAACACGAGCGACGAGTGCGTGTTCTGCACCAAGCCCGTCGAGGGCGACGACCGTCAGGCGCTGATCGTCCACCGGGCCCAGCGATGCTTCGTGATCCTCAACCTGTTCCCGTACACGAACGGACACCTGATGGTGGCTCCCTACGAGCACATCGGCCGCTTCCAGGAGATCGCGCCGGAGACGACGGCAGAGATGAACGCCCTCGCTCAGCGAAGCATGGACATTCTCGAGGACGTCTATCGGCCCGAGGGCTTCAACCTCGGGATCAACCAGGGGCGGATCGCGGGCGCCGGTGTCGAAGGACACATCCATCTGCACGTCGTCCCTCGCTGGGCCGGCGACAACAACTACATGCCGGTGATCGCGGACACGAAGGTGATGCCGCAGTCGCTGGAGGAGAGCTACGACGCAATGTCAGAAGGGTTCAACAAGTGAGCGACAGCAACGGCGGAGCGGGCTCCGTCAACGAGAAGATCTTCAAGGCCTACGACGTCCGCGGTCTCTACGGCAGCGAGATGGACGCGACCACCAACCACCTGCTGGGCCGGGCCTTCGCCCGGGTGCTCGCCGACCTGCGCGGCACCCGTCCGGCCGAGCTGACCGTCGGCGTCGGCCGCGACATGCGCCTGCAGGCGCCGGAGATGGCCGCCGCTGTGCGGGCGGGGCTGCTCGCCGAGGGCGCGGACGTCGTCGATGTCGGCATGGTTGGGACCGAGATGCTCTATTGGACGGTCGGCGACCGCGGCCTCGACGGTGGCGCGATGATCACCGCCTCGCATAACCCCAAGGCCTACACGGGCGTCAAGCTCGTCCGTGAGGGCGCCCTGGCGCTGTCGGGCGACACCGGGATCACGCGGATCCGCGACCTGATCCTCGAGGGGCTCGGCGACCCCGCCCAGACACCGGGCGAGGCGACCGAGATCGACGTCTACGAGGACTTCTGGAAGGCGGCGCTGGAGTTCATAGACGCCGGCTCGATCAAGCCGATGAGGGTCGTCGTCGACGGCGGCAACGGGATGGCCGGCCGGATGCTCGGGCCGCTGCTCGATCAGCTGCCGATCGAGCTGATCGCCACCTACTGGGAGCCGGACGGCAACTTCCCCGACCACGAGCCGAACCCGCTGCTGCCCGAGAACCGGCAGTTCATCATCGACAAGGTCAAGTCGGAGGGCGCCGATCTCGGCATCGCCTGGGACGGCGACGCAGACCGCTGCTTCTTCATCGACGATCAGGGCGAGTTCATCGACGGCGACTTCCTGACGGCATTGCTCGCCAAGCTCGTGCTCGACAAGGAGCCCGGCGCCGACATCCTCTACGACGTCCGCGCCTCCAGGGCCGTGCCCGACACGGTCGCCGAGCACGGCGGCACCGCCCACGTCAACCGGGTCGGGCACGCGTTCATGAAGCGGGCGATGCGCGAGAAGGGCGCCGCCTTCGCCGGCGAGGTCTCGGGCCACTACTACTTCGCCCAGTTCTACAACGCCGACAGCGGCACGATCCCGGCGCTGCTCGTGCTCGAGCTGCTCTCGCGCGAGGGCCGGCCGCTCTCGGAACTGGTCGACGACCTGCGCTCGGAGTACTTCATCTCCGGCGAGATCAACTCCGAGGTCGCCGACCAGGAGGCGAAGATGAAGGAGATCGAGGCGGCGCATCCGGACGCCGAGATCTCCTGGCTTGACGGCGTCTCGGTCGACTATCCCGACTGGCACTTCAACGTCAGGCCGTCGAACACGGAGCCGCTCCTGCGCCTCAACCTCGAGTCGCTCGTCTCCCGCGAGGACATGGAGTCGAAGCGTGACGAGATGCTGGCGATGATCCGGTCCTGAGCGTGGCGAGCGGTCACGGCAGGGTCGAGGCCTACGAGCCCGGAGAGGCCGGCTACGAGGTCTGGAAGGAGATCGTCGACTCGGGAACCTCGCTGATGCGGATCCCGACGCCGTTCGCGGTCGGCCGCGTCAACTGCTGGCTGCTCGAGGACGAGCCGCTGACCCTGCTCGACACCGGGCCGAACTCCGGAACCGCGCTCGACGAGCTCGAGCACCAACTGCTCGCGCTCGGACACCGGGTCGAGGACATCGAGCTGGTCGTGATCAGCCACCAGCACATCGACCACCTCGGGCTCGCCTCGATCGTCGCCCGCCGCTCCGGCGCCGAAGTCGCGGCGATCGAGCCGCTCGTCCCCTACCTCGAGAGTTATTCCGAGCGCTCCGAGGCCGAGGACGCCTTCGCGGCCGAGGTGATGCGGCGCCACGGCATCCCCGAGGACCTCGTGATCGCGCTGCGGGCCGTCTCCGCCGGCTTCCGTGGCTACGGCCGCGGCGCCGAGGTCAGCCGCATCCTCCAAGACGGCGAGACGCTCGAGCTCCGCGACCGCCGACTCGAGGTCCAGCATCGGCCGGGGCACAGCCCGACCGACACCGTGCTCTGGGATGCCGACCGCGAGATCCTGCTCGGCGCCGACCATCTGATCGGCCACATCTCTTCGAACCCGCTGCTCAGCCTCGGCGGCGTCGGCCCCGACGGTGAACGTCCGCACGCGCTCATCACCTACATCGAGAGCCTACGGCTGACGCGCGAGCTGCCGGCGCGGGTGATCCTGCCCGGCCACGGCGAGCCGGTCGTCGACCACAGGGCGCTGATCGACTCCCGCTTCGAGCTCCACTGCCGCCGCGCCGACAAGCTCTTGGGACTGATCCGCGACGAGCCGATGACCGCGCACGAGCTCGCGCACAGCCTCTGGGGCAACGTCGCCGTCACCCAGGCCTTCCTCACCCTGAGCGAGGTGATCGGACACCTCGATCTGCTCGTCGCCGACGGTCGCGCGGTCGAGCTCGAGGGCGACGTGATCCGCTTCCGGGCGAGTGGGACGAGCGAGCCCGATCGTGCCGAAGGCTAGGATCGGCGCGTGAGCTCATCGGCTTCAGCAGGGACGACCGCGCCCACCAACGGGGCTCCCGCGACCGCGACCGGAGCGGTTGCCGCAGGCGAGCGGGTCGGCCGCCCGAAGAAGCGGATGCTGATCATCGTCAACCCCTACGCAACGACGGTCTCCGACCGGCTCAAGAACCTCGTCGTCTACGCCCTTCAGGGCCGCTACGACGTCGAGGCCGTCGCGACCGAGGCTCAGAACCACGCGACCGAGATCGGCCGCGAGGCGGTCGACGGCGGCTACGACGTGGTCGTCGCCTTCGGCGGCGACGGCACCCTGAACGAGGTCGCCAACGGCCTCGCCGGGACCGACATCCCTGTCTCTGTGCTGCCGGGCGGCTCGACTAACGTCGTCGCCCGCTCGCTCGGGATCCCCAACGACGTCGTCGACGCAACCGAACACCTGCTCGCAGCTGCCGACCGCTTCGAGCCGCGGCGGATCGACCTCGGGCTCGCGAACGGACGTCACTTCGTCTTCGCCTGCGGCGCCGGCCTCGACGCGACCGCGGCCGCGCGGGTCGACTCGAAGCCGCGGCTGAAGGCGACGATGGGGCCTTACTTCTACACCTACGCCGCGGTCCGTGGCTTCTACACGCGCTACCTCCGCAACCCGATCCAGATGCGGGTCGAGACCGACCACGGAAGTACCGAGGGCGTCACCGCGATCTGCCAGAACTCCGACCCCTACACGTACTTCAAGAACACCGAGATCCGCGTTTGCGAGGACGTCTCGCTCGACTCGGGCTCGCTTTCGCTGGCCGTGCTCAAGCGCGCCCGCCAGCGTGACGTCCCGACGATCGCCGCCCGGGTCCTGAAGCCGAGCTGGAGCGCCGGACAGCACAAGCAGATCGAGCACTGGGCCGGGCTCAGCGAGGCCCGGATCGAGTCCCTCTCCCACGACGAGGACGGCAGCTGGCGCCGCTTCCCGGTCGAGGTCGACGGCGACTACATCGGCGAGCACGGCGAGCTCGACCTACGGATCGACCCCGGCGCGCTGACGATCCTCGCCTGATCCCGCGCCGATGGCGGACGCAGACTGCATCTTCTGCTCGATCATCGCCGGCGACGCCGACGCGGAGATCGTCTACAGCGGGGACCAGGCCGTCGCCTTCCTCGACACCCGGCCACTGTTTCACGGTCACGTGCTGCTCTGCCCGCGCGAGCACCATGAGACGCTGGCCGACCTGCCGGCGGAGCAGGTCGCGCCGCTGTTCCTGCTGGCCCAGCGTCTCTCAGTCGCCGTCCGCGACGGGATGGGAGCGAAGGGCTCGTTCGTAGCGATCAACAACAAGGTCAGCCAGAGCGTCCCCCACCTGCACGTCCACATCGTGCCGCGGACCAAGGGCGACGGCCTGCGTGGCTTCTTCTGGCCGCGGACGAAGTACAAGCGGGACGACGACCTCGCCTCGGCAGGCACCGCAATCCGGGCCCAGCTCGCCCGCTGAGAACCGTCTCATTCGCTTCGGACCGCGGTTAGGCTGGGACGCAGCCGCCCGCGGCCGCCGAAGAGATGAGCTCCGAGACGATCAGCCTCCTGACCGTGCCCCTCTTCACCGGGGCGATCGGCTACGTGACGAACTGGTCCGGCGTGCTGATGCTCTTCTACCCGGTCGAGTTCAAGGGGATCCGGATCCCCGGCCTGGCGCCGCTGGCGCGGTTTCTGCCGCGACGCCTGCAGCAGGTGCCGCTCGGGCTCACCCGCGGCCGTCTCGGCTGGCAGGGGATCGTGCCCTCGCGCGCGGCGAAGATGGGCTCGATCGCGGTCGACAAGGGGATCGCCAAGCTCGGCAGCCCGAGCGAGTTCTACGAGCGACTCGAGCCCGACGCGATCGCCGAGCACATCATCGACAGCTCCGGCGACGAGATCCACGGCTTGATCGACCGGATCATGGAGCGGGAGCATCCGCAGCTGTGGGCGGACCTGCCGCCGCGGCTGCGCCGACGCCTGCACGAGCGGGTCGACGCCGAGCTGCCGATGATCGTCCGCGACGTCACCGACGGGATCGGCCGCGATATCGACCACCTGATGGACATCAAGCTGATGGTGATCCGCCACCTCGAGCAGAACCCCGAGCTCGCCAACCGGATCTTCCTCGAGATCGGCCGCAAGGAGCTGCGCTTCATCGTCAACTTCGGCTTCTGGTTCGGCCTGCTGCTCGGGATCCCGACCGCGATCGTGACCGAGGTCCTGTTCCACGAGTGGTGGCTGCTGCCGATTGCCGGCGTGCTGATCGGCTACATCACGAACCTCGTCGCGATCGTGATGATCTTCGAGCCGGTCGAGCCCCGCAAGGTCTTCGGTGTCAAGATCCAGGGGCTGTTCCTGCGCCGCCAGGCCGAGGTCTCGGACATCTATGCCGGCGTCATCGCAGCCGACGTCGTCACCCTCGACAACATCGGCCGTGAGCTGCTGCGGGGCAGGCAGTCGGACCGCACCCATCGGATGATCGCCGACTCGCTGCGGCCGGCCGTCGACCGCTCGCTCGGCGTCAGCCACCGCGCCGTCCGCGTCGCCGTCGGCACCCGGCAGTACGACACGATCCGCGAGTCGCTCGCCGTCGAGGCCGTCCAACACACGATGAAGCCGCTCGCTGACCCCGACTTCAACGCCCGCCAGGGCGAGGAGATCCGCACCCTGATCGCCGAGCGCATGCGGACGATGTCGCCGACCGACTTCTCCGAGATGCTGCGCACGGTGATCAAGGAGGACGAGTGGCTGCTCTACCTGCACGGCGCCGTGCTCGGCTTCGGCGCCGGGCTGCTCCATCTGGCGCTGTTCGGCTGAGCGCACCCCACCGCGAGTCGCAGACCACCAGGGCATAAGGTTCGGCGGGTGTCGGTGACCCCGCAGGCTGACGATCAGGGTGACGCCCCTCTACCCGCCGGGATGCCCACGCCCGGGCTTCGCGAGGTCGTCGAGTACCTCGCGTCCTTCGAGCGTGGCGCCTGCTCGCCAGGCGAACGGCGAGCTGCCGAGTGGATCGCCCAGCGGCTTGGGGCTGCAGGGTGTGAGGTCGAGGTCGAGGAGGAGCTGGCGTTCCCGAGCTACGCGCCGGCGCTGGGAGCGCTCGGGGTCGTCGCTGCGAGCGCCGGCGTCCTCTCGCTGCGGCGCGGGGCGCGGGTGGTGCCTGCCCTGATCGCCGCGGCCTGCGCGGGACTCGTCGCCGATGACGCGGTCAACGGCAGGCGCTGGTATCGCCGCGCCGTGATGCGACAGCGGCCGACCTCGAACGTCGTCGCCCGGCTCGGCGACCCGCAGGCGCCGCGGACCCTCGTCGTCCTCGCCCACCACGACGCGCATCCGGCCGGCTTCATCTTCGACCAGCGGCTCGAGCGGGCGATCGCGCGCCGTAAGGGCAGCGGCGACGAGGGCGGCTTCCCGTTCTGGTGGCCGATCATCGCGGCGCCGCTTCTGATCGCGCTGGGCGCGCTGACCGGCCGCCGCGCCCTGACGAAGGCAGGCCTCGCCGGCCAGGCGGTCGGAATCGCGGCGGCCGCGGACCTCGCCCGGGGCCGGATCGTCCCCGGCGCCAACGACAACCTCAGCGCCGTCGCGGGGCTCGTCGGCCTCGCCCAGGCGCTTGCCGCCGACCCGCCGCCGGGAGTTCGCGTCCTGCTCGTCTCCTGCGGCGCCGAGGAGACCCTGCAAGGAGGCATCTACGGATTCGTCGACCGCCACCGGGACGAGCTCGACCCTGCGACGACCAGCGTCCTCAACTTCGAGCTGCTCGGCGCTCGCGATCACCTGCTGCTCGAGGGCGAGGGCCCGATTGCGCTTGAGGACTACACGGGGCCGGGGTTTCGCGACCTCGTCGCCAGCGCCGCCGAGCGCGCCGGGGTCGCGCTCAAGCGCGGCATCCGCCTCCACGTCAGCACCGACTCCGTCGTTCCCAGCCGCGCCGGTTATCCGACTGCGACGCTGATCACCGTCGACGAGCTCGGGATGATCCCCAACTACCACCTGATGTCGGACACGCCCGAGAACCTGGACTACACCGGGATCGAGGGTGCGGTGAAGATCGCAGAAGAGGTCGCGCGAGCCCTGCCCGACTTAGACGCCGTCGGCGGTGACAGTGAACTCCGTCAGATCCAGCGGGCCGAATGACGTGATCAGGGCCACGTCGACGGCATCGCGGCCGCGACCGACCACGACCCGGCCGGTGCGCGGGGTGTTGTTGCGCGGGTCGAAGGTGAGCCAGCGGCCGTCGAGGTAGGCCTCGAACCAGGCCGCGAAGTCCATCGGCTCGTCGATCGCGCCGGGGCCGATCGCCGGGATGTAGCCGAACACGTAGCGCGCGGGGATGTTCAGCGCACGGCAGAAGCTGATCCCGAGGTGGGCGAAGTCGCGGCAGACGCCCTGCGCAGCCCGGTTCGCGTCGGCCGCGGTGGTCCACGGGTTCGAGGCGCCGCGGACGAACTCGAGGTGTTCGTGGACGTAGTCGACGATCGCCTGGACGCGAGCAGATCCGGGCGGCAGATCGCCGAACCGCTGCCACGCCTCGTGGCCGAGCTCGTCGGGCAGACAGAAGCGGCTCGGCATCACGTACGTGAGCACCTCGTCGGGGAGCTCGCCGATCGGCGTCTCGGTGACGTCGAGCTCGACCCGGTCGGCAGGCTGGTCGATCCGGGCTCTCGCCTCGTAGACGATCTCGCTCTCGCCGACGGGCAAGAGGAAGCGCTCGCAGCGGTTGCCGAACCCGTCGACGTAGCCGTGGTGCTCGGCGCCGGTCACCCAGCGCTCGGACTCGAGCGTCAGCCCCGCCGCCGGCCGCGGCGCGACCTGGACGATCGCGGTCGCCTCCTGGACCGAGCGCAGGCCGAGCCGGCAGCCGACGTCCAGGCTCAGCGGCGCGGCGACGTGCTGATCGGGGGCGTTCAAGCGCCCGGCGTGACGCGGTAGGCGTCGAAGACGCCGTCGACCTGGCGCAGGCGGTTGACGGCTTGCTTGAGCTGGGTCGTGTCACCGACCTCGACCACGAACCGGTTCTGGACCATCGGGTGCTTGGTCGAGCACTTCGCCTCGAGGATGTTCAGGCCCGCCTCCGAGAAGGTCCTCGATAGGTCTTCAAGGAGGCGGACTCGGTCCCAGGCATCGATCTCGATCTCTACCCGGTAGGACGTCTTGTTGTCGCCGTCCCAGGAGACCTCGGTGAACCGGTCCGGCGAGCGCTTCAGGGCGGCGACGTTCTTGCAGTCCTCGCGGTGGATCGTGATGCCGCGTCCGAGCGAGACGTAGCCGACGATCTCGTCGCCCGGGACCGGGCGGCAGCACTTCGCGAGCCGGACCATGACGTCGTCGACGCCCTTGACCGAGATCCCATAGCCGCTCGCCTGCTGGGTGCGGCGCTCGCGCTCGTCTTTGCCCTCGAGCACGTCCTGCAGGCGCGACTCGGTCTCGCCTCCGGAGACGGCGTCGCCCGCCTTGAGGCGCTGCATCAGCTTGTTGGTGACGGTGCCGGTCGCGATCTTGCCCTGGCCGAGCGCGATGTAGAAGTCGTCCGCCTTGCGGAAACCCATCTCTCGAATCACGTCGACGAGCAGCGGCGAGCCCGAGATCCGCTGCGGCGGCAGGCCGCGCTTGCGCAGCGCCTCGGCCAGCTCCTCGCGGCCGTCCTTCTCGGCGTCCTCGCGGACCTCCTGCTTGAGGAAAGAGCGGATCTTGTTCCGGGCCCTGCTCGTCTTCACGAGGCTGAGCCAGTCGCGCGACGGGCCGCGCTCGCGCTTCGCAGTCAGCACCTCGACGATGTCGCCGCTCTTCAGCTGATAGTGGAGCGGCACGATCTTGCCGTTGACCTTGGCGCCGACGCAGCGGTGACCGACGTCGGTGTGCACCGCGTAGGCGAAGTCGAGCGGCGTCGAGCCGGCCGACAGGTTCTTGATCTCGCCCTTCGGCGTGAACACGAAGACCTCGTCCTCGAACAGATCGACCTTGAGCGCCTCGAGGAACTCGGAGGGATCGGTCTCGCCGTCCTCGTCGAGCAGGTGGCGCAGCCAGGTCATCTTCTGCTTCTCGTCGACCTTCTTGCCGTTGATGCCCTCCTTGTAGCCGACGTGCGCGGCGACGCCGAACTCGGCGAGCTCGTGCATCTCGCCCGTCCGGATCTGGATCTCCAGCGGCTGGCCCTGGGGCCCGATCACCGTCGTGTGCAGCGCCTGGTACAGGTTCAGCTTCGGGGTCGCGATGAAGTCCTTGAAGCGCCCGGGCAGCGGCTTCCAGATCGCGTGGACGATGCCGACGGCGCCGTAGCAGTCTTTGACCGAGCCGACGATCACCCGCATCGCGGTCAGGTCGTAGATCTCGTTGAACTCGCGGCCCTTCTTCGTCATCTTCGAGTAGATCGAGTAGAAGTGCTTCGCGCGACCGGAGATCTGCGCGTCCTCGATCCCGACCTCGCCGAGCTCCTTGGCGAGGATCCGGCCCGCGTCGGCCACGTACTGCTCGCGCTCGACGCGCTGCTGGCTGACCAGCTTCTTGATCTCGTCGTACTTGCGCGGATGCAGGATCTGGAAGGCGAGGTCCTCGAGCTCCCACTTGATCGCGTGGATGCCGAGGCGGTGGGCGAGCGGCGCGTAGATCTCGAGCGTTTCGCGCGACTTCGAGACCTGCTTCTGCTTCGGCAGCGCGCCGAGCGTCCGCATGTTGTGGAGGCGGTCGGCGAGCTTGATCAGGATGACCCGCACGTCGCTGGCCATCGCCACCATCATCTTGCGGTAGTTCTCGGCCTGGCTCTCGTCGCGGCTCTCGAACGTGATTCCGGTCAGCTTCGTGACGCCGTCGACAAGATGGGCCACGTTCTCGCCGAAGCCCTCGGAGACCTCCTCGATCGAGGCGCTGGTGTCCTCGACGGTGTCGTGCAGCAGGGCCGCGCAGAGCGTCTCCGTGTCGAGCCTCAGGCCGGCGCAGATCTTCGCCACCTCGACCGGGTGGCTGACGAACTCCTCGCCGGAGCGGCGCTTCTGGTCGGCGTGGCGCTCGCAGGCGAAGACGAAGGCGCGCTCGACCTGGGCCCGGTCGACGAGCTGCTCGTCGGCGGTCGCGGCGTGTTCCTCGATCACCGCGAACAGGTCGCCGAGCAGCTCCCGCTCTGAATCCGACAGGTTCCTGGTGATCTCGTCGAGAGCAGCCGGGTCGTGGGGGCCTCCGTCGACGCCGACGCGGACGTGGCCGTTGGCCTCGATCTCGATCTTGTTCTCGGCCCCCGTTTCGTCGGCGATCGGACGCCGCGCGGGCATGCCTACGGGCGCGTCGGAGACACGCTCACGCTCAACGCCGATCAGCTCGCTGTTCTGCTCCGCAGAAATCTCAGGCCCTCTTCATGTCTAGTACTCAAGGCGCGCCAGACGCCCGACCGCTCGAGTTCGGTCCTCTCCGAGGATACGACCCGGAGCGAGCGGGCGTCCGCATCCGGGCCGAGCTCGCAAAGTCCCAGCTCGACCAGGACGCGCACGCATCGCGCCGCGATCGCCGCGTCGCGCCGGTGGGTGCCGGTCCCGATCAGCAGCGCCCCGAGGGGCTCGCCGGCCACCGGGGCCGCGACCGCGCCGCGGTAGATCTCGGCCAGGGCCGGGCGTGGCTCCCAGCGCTCGGACCAGCACTGCGCGGCGACGTCGTCGCGGGCGAAGGTCTCGTGCAGCCAGCCGCCGCTACAGCCGGCGAGTGCCTGCAGCTGCTCGGCGCTGGTCGGCGGGTCGACGCAGATGGCGTGCCCGAAGCCCGTCCCGATCGTGGGATCGGCGGCGAGCGCCTCCCAGTCGACCAAGAGCAGGTCGGCGCCGCCCTCCGCCGGCGTCGCCGCAGCCGCGAGCGCGGCCTCGCTGCCGCAGCTGCCGCAGACGACCGCGTGCGTGCCGCCGAACCGGCTCGGGCCCGCGGCGAGCGCCGCCAGCCGCGAGCGCCGGCGGGCGTCGGCGGTGACGATCAGCACCCGCGAGCCGCTCGAGAGCAGCTCCCCGGCCAGCGCGACCGCCGAGCGGCCACTGCGGGAGATCACCCGGCGGCCCTCCCCCGCTCCGGTCTGCGCCGGGACGGCCGCTCCCGCCGAGGCGACATCGAGCGCGTCACCGGCGAGGGAGAAGTTCGCGTCGAAGCGCGTCCACCAGGGCTCGTCCGCGCCGACCCCGCAAGAGCAGGGGCTGGCCGGCGGCTCGCCGGCGGGCCGGCCCATCTGCCCGGGCCGGCCCTCGAGCACGGCCCGCGGCTCGACCGACCCGTTCCAGTGATTGAGCTCGAGCCGGACGGTGAAGTCGTGCGGATCGGTTGCCGCCGGCTCCAGCGACGAGGCGCCGTTGAAGACGACCGCGCCGGCCCGGTTGCGGCCGCTGGCGATCGAGAAGCGGGCGTGGCGGCCGTCCTCGCCCATCGGCCGCACGTCCTCGGCCCGGGCCCAGGGCACGAGCAGGCGGACGGCGGGATTGCCCTCCCCGAACGGCCCCAGCGTCTCGAGCTGCTCGGCGACGCGGGTATCGAGAGCCTCGGGGCCGACGACCGCGTCGATCCGGGCCGGCGGCTTCGGCAGGCCCTCGGGCAGCTGCGTCGCCGCCGCCGCCGCGAACGCCCGCGTGAACTCATCTACCTTGGCGGCGTCGAGCTCGACGCCGGCGGCGGCCTTGTGGCCGCCAAAGCGGTCGAGCAGGGGCGCGCACTGCTCGAGCGCCGCGAGCAGATCGAAGCCGGGGATGCTGCGACCGGAGCCGCGGGCGCGCCCGTTCGGGTCGATCGAGAGCAGGATCGACGGCCTGCCGGTGCGCTCGACCATCCGCGACGCAGCGATCCCGACGACGCCCGGGTGCCAGCCCTCGCCGGCGAGCACGAGCCCGGGGGCATCCCGCAGCTTCTCGGGCAGATCGCGCAGCGCCGCCGAGGCACCCGCGTAGACATCGCGCTCGACCTCGCGGCGCTCGAGGTTGGCGGAGTCGAGCTCGGCCGCGATCTCGGAGGCGCGAGCCTCGTCGCCGGTGCTGAGCAGCTCGACGCCGGCGTCGGCCCGGTAGAGGCGGCCGGCCGCGTTGAGGCGCGGAGCGAGCCGGAAGGCGACGTCGCCCTCGTCGGCCCGCTCGGGCTCGACCTTGGCGGCGGCCATCAGCGCCCGCAGGCCCGGGCGCCGCGCCTTGCGCAGCTGCGCGAGGCCGAGCCGGGTCAGCGTCCGGTTCTCGTCGACCAGCGGCACCATGTCGGCGATCGTCGCCATCGCGACCAGGTCGAGATCGCGATCGGCGGCCACCTGTGGATCCTCGCCGCGGACGTCGCGCTCGAAGACCTCGACCAGCTTGTGGGCGACGGCGGCGCCGCAAAGGCCGGCGAACGGGTAACCGCAGACCTGGGGATGCACGATCGCGCACTCAGGCAGCTGCTCCTTCGGCGAGTGATGGTCGGTGACGATCACCTCGATCCCTGCGGCGGAGATCTCGGCCACCTCCTCGGGACTGGCGATCCCGCAGTCGGCGGTGATCAACAGGCCCGTGCCACGCTCGCTGAGCCGGCCGAGAGTCGAGGCGGAGAGGCCATAGCCGTCGGCGGAGCGATCGGGGATCAGCCAGTCGCAGTCGGCGCCGGCGCGGCGCAGCGCCGTGATCAGGATCGCCGTCGCCGACATCCCGTCGACGTCGTAGTCGCCGTGCACCGTGATCCGCGTCTCCGACTCGATCGCGAACTCGATCAGCGCGGCCGCGTCGGCGATCCCGTCGAAGCCGAGCGCGTCGTGGCGGACCTCGGCCTCGATGAAGGCCCGGGCCTGCTCCTCGGTCCGGTGGCCGCGGCGGACGAGCGTGATCGCGACCGGCTCGGCGAGCTCGAGGCGCTCCATCAGCAGGCGCGCGTCGGCGTAGTCGTAGGGGTCGGCCTCGTAGGCGACGAGAGGTGCTGATTCGGGCGCTGCGCTCACCCGCTAAGGCTCGCAACGAGACCCGACGGAACGCAACGACGCTTTTCCCGCCAGATGCGGGGTCGCGGGGCCGATCGGGAGGCCGAATGGGCGCGCAACAGCGCGCCGGACCCGGTCAGACGACCGGCGGGTGCAGCTCTTCGTCGCGCAGGCCCCAGGCGTAGACGAAGCCGAGGCCGAGCGCGCAACCGGGAAGAGCGGCCAGCAAGGTGATGAAGTCGGTGGTCCCCATCGAGTCGCCCTGGACGATCTGCCAGGCGGCGCCGGTGATCACCGCGCCAACGACGGCACCGATGAAGGCGCCGACGATCCCACCGCGGAAGTGGTCGGGGAGGAACACCGTGAAGTGCCACAGCGCCATCCCGATCGTGACCCAGACTACTGCTGCCATTGGCTCCTACCTCGGCCTTCCGTGCTTGCGTTGGCGGGCCGCCCGGCGCTCCTTGCGCTGGCGACGGATCTCGGCCTTGCGGTCGCGCTCGGCGATCTCCTCCGGGCTCAACGCTTCCTCGCCGGTGACCGGTTGCGGCTCAGGCTGCGGCTCGGATTCCGCAAAGTCACGATCGACGTCCGCTGCGTCCGGCTCCTGCAGGCCTGCGGAGTCAGCGTCGCCCTCGTCCTCGCCCTCGACCCGGGCGACCACGTTGTCCTCGGGGAACGGCGGCACGAAGCCCATCATCTCCTTGATCCGCGCGGCACGGGCCCGATAGCCGGGCTCACGTTCCTTCCAGGCGATCAGAACCGGGGTCGCAATGAAGATTGACGAGTAGGTACCGGAGATCAGCCCGATCATCATCGCGAAGGCGAAGTCCTGCAGCGTCTCGCCGCCGAAGACCATGATCACGGCGATCAGGAAGACGGTCGAGAGGCCCGTGATCAGCGACCGGGTCAGGACCTCGCTGAGCGAGCGGTTCGCGATCTGGGCGAAGGTCGCGCGCGGCAAGCGCGGCACGTTCTCGCGCACCCTGTCGAAGACGATCACGCAGTCGTACAGCGAGTAGCCGAGGATCGTCAGGAAGGCCGCGACGGTCGCGCTCGACACCTCCCGTCCCGAGAGCGCATACACGCCGCCCGTTATGAGGATGTCGTGGAAGACGGCGATCAGCACCGGAATCGCATACTTGGCCTCGAACCTGAAGGCGACGTACGCGGAGATCAGCAGCAGCGAGAAGATGATCGCGTAGGCGGCGCTCCTCGCGACCTGGGCACCGAAGGTGGGCCCGACGGAGGTGCTGTCGAAGCCCCCGGCGGTGGCTCCGGGCTCGCCGTCCTCGATGGGCTGCTCCTGAAGCCCGAAGTCGTCGGTGAGCTGGTCCTGGATCCCGCCGACCAGCTCGGGGTCGATCGTGCCCTGGATCTGAACGACGTTCTCGCCGAACTCCGGCTCGTCGATCTCCTGGATCTTGACCGCCTCGACGTCGTCGATCCCCGCCTCGCCGAGCGACGTTCGCACTTCCTCGACGGTGACGTCCGTGGCGACTGCGGCCTTGATCCGCGTGCCGGACTCGAAGTCGATGCCGAAGTTGAGCCCCTGGGTCGCGAAGGCGATCGCGCCGATCGCGAGGATCGCGCCGGAGATCGAGAAGAACCACCGGCTCATCCCCGAGAAGTCGAAGTGCCAGCGGACGCGCTGCTCCCCCGCTCCCATCAGCTTCGGGTTGGCGAGGATCCTGGTCCTCCCGAGCCCGGCGAGCACGGCCCGCGTGAAGACCACCGCCGTGAACAGCGAGACGAGCACGCCGACGCCGAGTGTGAAGGCGAAGCCCTTGACGCCGCCGGTCGCCAGCCCGAACAGCACGAACGCGGTCAGCAGCGTGATCACGTTCGCGTCGATGATCGAGCCGATGCCCTTGCGATAGCCGGCGCTGATCGCACTGATCATCGAGTGGCCCTTGCGAGCCTCCTCCTTGATGCGCTCGAAGATGACGATGTTCGAGTCGGCCGCGACGCCGATCGTCAGGATCAGGCCCGCCACACCGGGCAGCGTCAGCGTGATCGGGATCAGCTTCATCAAGGCGAAGAAGAAGGCCGCGTAGACGAGCAAGCCGAGCGCGGCGACCACCCCGAGGAAGCGGTAGTACGCGATCAGGAACAGGATCACGAGGATCAGGCCGATGATGCCGGCCTTCAGGGCCTGGTCCAGGGCCTGCTGGCCGAGCGTCGCGGAGACCGTGCTCGAGCTGGTCAGCTGCAGATCGACCGGCAGCGCGCCGATCCGGAGGAAGTTGGCGAGGTCCTGGGCCTCGGTGATGTCGAAGCCGCCCGAGATCTGAGCGCCGGTGCGGCCGTCGATGCCCTCGGGGTTCTCGTTCGGGTCGATCACCGGTCGCGAGACCATCTCGTCGTCGAGCACGATCGCGAACGACTCGGGCTGCGGCGGGAAGTTCTCGAGGCCGCGCTCGGCGATGCCCTTCGTCACCTCCTGGAACTTCTTCTGGCCCTCGTCGGTGAAGTCGAAGGTGACGTTCGGCTCGTTCGTCTGCGGGTCGAAGTTCTGCTCCGGATTGCGGAGATCGTCGCCGCTCAACGATGGGCGGTCGCGAAGCACGAAGTAGCGGTCGACCGAGGAGGTGGCATCGGCTGTGTCGTCGCCGCTGGTGAGGTTGTCGCGGACGACGATCGTGCCGGGCTTGACCTCGAGGATCTCCTGCTGGTCCTTAGGGAGGTCCTGGGCGGCCGGATCGGCGAACAGGTCCTGCTTGTCCGACTCGGGCCCGGCGACCAACTCCTTCGTCTCCTTGTCGAACAGGTAGTAGCGGGGGCCGGTGACCGTGCAGACCTTGTCGCAGCTCTCGGGCTGCTCGGCGGCGAGTTTGACGGCGTCGTACAGGCGCGGCGCGGTCTGCTGGTCGAGGTTCGCTGCCGAGACCCTGTCGACGCCATCCTGGATCGGGATCACGTTCGGCTCGAGGTCGTAGAAGTAGAGCTGCGCGGTGTCACCAACCTGCTCGGCGGCGCGCGCCGCGTCCTGGACGTCGGGGAGGCTGACCTGGATCGAGGTCAGGCCGAGGCGCGAGATCTCGGGCTCGGCGACGCCGAGCGTGTCGACGCGGTCGCGGATGATCTCGATCGCCCGCTCGATGTCCTCGCCCTCCGGCTCCGGCACCTCGGGGGTCGGCTGCGCCTCGTAGACGAGCTGAGTGCCGCCGCGCAGGTCGATGCCGAGCACGGTCGGCTTGTTGATGATCACCAACGCGGACGCGAGCAGCAGCCCGAGCACGAACAGGATCACGAACAGGTTGAGACGACGAGAACCCATGAGACGGGCTGAGGCCTACTCCGGGGTCAGCACGAGCAGCATGCCGCCGTCGTCGTCGTAGGCAGGAAAGACGTCGGCTACGGCCTTCGCAGGCAGATCGCCCTCGGCGTTGACCTCGACCCGCTTGCCGAGCGAGCGGACGCCCCACTCGAGCGTCGTCTCGATCGGGTCGGTCTCGCCGTCGTTGTCGGTGTCGGCCTCCTCGCCACCGTCGCCGCGGTCGATCCAGGCGAGGCCGAGAACGTCCTTGACCGGACGGCCGATCACATCCTCATCGGTGAGGCCGGTGAGCTCGAAGCCGCCGCGACCGACGTCGAGGATCCGCCCCTGTTTGTCACAGGTGAAGAAGGCGGCGTCGGGGGCCGGGTAGTAATCGTCGAGCAGTTCGAAGACGAAGCCGAAGCCGCACTTGGAGCAGCCCTTCGGGCGCGAGGTGAGACCCGCTTTTCTCTCACCGCTCTGTTCCCTGTTCCCGCAGTTCGGGCAGATGAAGAAAGGCACGGACCGAAGGCTATTGAATCGCGTCGGCAGTCTCGCGCAGAGCCGCGCGGGCCCGGCCGGCGCGGGAGCAGCGGGGGGCGTCTGCGCCACGCTAGAAGAGACTGCCGGCGCTGTCGGGGACCGGAAGGCCGAGATGGGCGCAGCCGCGCTCCGTGATCACGCGGCCGCGCGGCGTCCGCTTGATCAGGCCCTGCTGCAGCAGATAGGGCTCGTAGACGTCCTCGATCGTGTCCTGCTCCTCGTCGACGGATGCGGCGAGCGTCGAGAGCCCGACCGGGCCGCCGCCGAACTTCTCGCCGATCGTCATCAGGATCGCGCGGTCGGCGCGGTCGAGACCGGCCTCGTCGACCTCGAGCATCGCCAGCGCCTCGGTCGCGACGGCGGCCGTGACGACGCCGGTGCCGCGCACGTCGGCATAGTCGCGAACCCGCTTCAGGAGCCGGTTCGCGACCCGGGGCGTGCCGCGCGAGCGGGTCGCGATCGCGACCGTCCCCTCCTGCTCGATCTCGATCCCGAGGATGCCGGCGGAGCGCTCGACGATCTCGGCGAGGTCGACCGGGTCGTAGTGCTCGAGGCGGTGGCTGACGCCGAAGCGATCGCGCAGCGGGGTCGAGAGCAGGCCGGCCCGCGTCGTCGCGCCGACCAGGGTGAAGGGCGGCAGATCGAGCGTCACCGTGCGGGCGCCGGGGCCCTGGCCGAGCACGACCGGCAGCTGGCTGTCCTCCATCGCCGGGTACAGCGTCTCCTCGATCGCCCGGTTGAGCCGGTGGATCTCGTCGACGAAGAAGACCGATCCGGGCTCGAGCGTGGTCAGGAAGCTGGCGACGTCCGCCTTGCGCTCGAGCGCCGGGCCCGCCGTCCCGACCAGCGGCACGCCGAGCTCGGAGGCGATGATGTGCGCGAGCGATGTCTTGCCGAGCCCGGGCGGGCCGGCGAGCAGAACGTGGTCGAGCGGCTCGCCGCGCTTACGGGCGGCCTCGATGAAGATCGCGAGCTGGTCGGTGACCTGGCGCTGGCTGACGAAGTCGGTGAGCCGCTGCGGCCGCAGGCTGCGGTCGAGCTCCTCGTCACCGCGCTCGGGGCGTGCGTCGGCGATCCTCGGCTCACCGAGCGCCTCTGCCTCCTGATCGAGCGGGATCCGGCGTACCGACATGGCTCGAGGTTAGGCCGCGGACCGGTCGGCTGAGCCCGCCGAACCGCCCGCTCCGGCCCGGATCGCGGAGTTGAGCAGCTCCTCGGCCGAATCGCCCTCGGCGAGGTCGAGCAGGCGCTCGGCCTCGATCGGCGTGTAGCCGAGCCCGAGCAGCCCGTCGCGGGCCTCGGCGCGAGCGTCGTTGCGGCCGGCTCCGGCCGTCGTGCCAACGTCGCCGGCGGCGAGCGCGTCGCCGAGCTCGCCGGCGACCTTCTCGCGCAGCTCGACGATGATCCGCTCCGCAGTCCGCTTGCCGATTCCGGGCACGGCCTGGAAGCGCTTCGCGTCGCCGGCGGCGATCGCGGTCAGCAGGTCGCGTACGGCGCCGCCGGAGAGGGCGGCGATCCCGACCTTGGGGCCGACGCCGCTGACCGAGATCAGCATCAGGAACAGGTCGCGCTCCTCCTCGCTGGCGAATCCGTAGAGCGCCATCGAGTCGTCGCGGGAGATCAAGTGGGCGTGCAGGGCGACGTCGTTGCCGATCGCGGGCACCGCCCGCAGGGTCTCGGAGGAGACCGTGAGCTTGTAGCCGACGCCAGATGCCTCGACGACGACGTGGTCGGGCCTGCGCACGAGGACCCTGCCCGAGACCGAGGCGATCACTGCGAGGCCGCCTTCTGCAACGGTGCGTCAGCGTTCGTGCGGGAGACGCTGATGATCGAAGGGGACTGGGCGGCGTGGCAGATCGCGACCGCCAGGGCATCCGCCGCGTGATCGGGGGACGGCGGCGTCGCGAGCCCGAGCAGGGCTCCGACCATGTGCTGGACCTGCCCCTTGTCGGCGCCGCCGGAACCGCAGACCGACATCTTCACGGCCTGCGGGGTGTAGTCGAAGCAGTCGATGCCGCATTCGGCCGCCGCCAGCATCACGACCCCGCGAGCCTGACCGACGGCCATCGCCGAGCGCACGTTCTTGCCGAAGTAGAGGTCCTCGAGCGCGAGCGCCTCGGGCTCGTGCCAGGCGAGTAGCTCGGTCACCGACTCGTGGATCGTCTTCAGGCGCCGCTCGAGCGGCGTTCCGGCGGGCGACTCGATCACGCCGGCGTCCAGCGCCTTCGTCTTCGAGCCGGTCACGCGGACGACACCGAAGCCGGTGTTCGCGAGGCCGGGGTCTATCCCCATCACGATCCTCATCTAAGGGTGATTCTGCGCCCGGCCCCGGATGCCTTTTCCGGGCGGCCGGCCTTTTCGCGGCTCGGCACCCCGCGCGGCCTCCGCCACTGTCTATCGTGGCGGCGATGGACTCCTCGCTCCGAGCCAAGGCCGTGCGTGAGGCGATGAAGTGGCGCGCCAGCCGCGGCTCCAAGAGCAAGCCGCAGGGACCGCCGCCCGCCGTCGAGCGCGACATGGATGAGAGCTTCGGCACCTACTGGCGACGCCGCATCGACCAGCACCACGACGACAGCTGGGCCGGCGTGCCGATGGCCAAGTTCCCCGAGGACCTACGCGTCTACCAGCACCTGCTCTGGGAGTCGCGGGCCGACACCGTGATCGAGGTCGGGACCAAATGGGGCGGTTCGATGCTCTGGTTCCGCGACCAGATGCGCACCTTTGCGACCTACGGTCGCCTCGACCGCGAACCCCGGGTGATCGGCGTCGACCTCGCTATCGACCACGCCGAGACGATGCTCGACCGTGCCGACCCGGCCTGGCGCGAGCAGATCACCCTGATCGAGGGCGACCTCCGCGATCCCGACACGATCAAGGCCGTCGAGGCCGCGATCGACCCACTTTCGCGCTGCCTCGTTGTCGAGGACGCCGCCCACACCGGGGAGGTGACGACCGCGGCGCTCGAAGGCCTCGCCCACCTCGTCCCCGCCGGCGGCTTCTTCGTCGTCGAGGACGGCCACGTCGACATCGAGGCGCTGCACCCGGACGGCCCACCGATGATCCGCCAGATCGGCGAGCGCTCCGGCGGCGTCATCAGTGCGATCGACGCCTGGCTCGAGACCCCCGCGGGCAGCGAGTTCCGCCTCCGCGAGGACCTCGAGCTGTATGGGATCACCAGCCACCCCCACGGCTACCTGCAGCGCCGCAAAGTCGGCTGAGCGCGCCACCGCCCGATCCGCGCCGGCGAACGTCCCTCAGCTGCCCCTATAGGTAGGTGTGAGGGACGTTCGACCCGTCACGGGCCTCCTTCGCAGCTATTGCGAGATCAGTTAAAGCGGCCCGACGCCGGGCGTGTGCGCCGGCGGCGCTCAGCCCGCGACGCGCTCGAGGACGTCGGCCGGGATGTCGAAGTTGGCGTGGACCTCGTCGACGTCGTCGTGGTCGTCGAGCGTCTCGAGCAGACGCATCAGCGACTTCGCGGCCGACTCGTCGACCTCGACGGTGGTCGTCGGCTCCATCGTCAGGTCGGCGGACTCGATTTCGATCCCCTCAGCCTCTAGCGCCTCGCGCACAGTGGTCAGGTCGGTCGGCGCGGTCAGCACCCGCAGATCGTCCTCGTCGGCGACGACATCCTCGGCGCCGGCATCGATCGCGACGATCAGGTCATCCTCGGTGTACCTGGACGGATCAAGCACGATCACACCGCGCTTCTCGAACATCCAGGCGACCGAGTTGGGCTCGCCGAGGTTGCCACCGGAGCGGTCGAAGGCATGGCGGATCTCGGAACCGGTGCGATTACGGTTGTCGCTCATCGCCTCGACCAGGATCGCGGCGCCGCCGGGGCCGTAGCCCTCGTAGACGATCCGCTCGATCGCGGCCGCGTCGGCGCCCTCACCGGTGCCGCGGTCGATCGCCCGCTGGATGTTGTCCTTGGGCATCGAGTTCTGCTTCGCCTTGTCGATCGCGAGCGCCAGCGCCGGATTGCCCTCGGGATCGCCACCGCCCTCACGCGCGGCGACACTGATCGCTCGCGCGAGCTTCGTGAACAGCTTTCCCCGCTTCGCGTCGGTCGCAGCCTTCTTGTGCTTGATCGACGCCCATTTCGAATGCCCGGACATAGGTTGATCCTAGGCGAAGGCCGCCGTTAACGACTGAGGCCAGGCTCGTCCCGGAACCTGGCCTCGTCGCGAATCGCATCCCTCTTACGGACACCATTCCCATCGATGCCCAACGCCGCGATCACGTCGCGAAAGTGTGTTGTGACGTTGAGAACCCGGGCTCGTGCGAAAAGTTGCGCACTCCGGCCCCGAGACCGGCGAAGCGCGCCTCAGAGGACGAACTTGCCGTCCTGCTGCAGGATCTCGCCGTCGACGGTGATCATGCCGCCGCGGCGCAAGTCGCAGATCATGTCCCAGTGGATCGCCGACTCGTTGACGCCGCCGGTGTCCGGGTAGCTGCGGCCGACGGCCAGATGCACCGTGCCGCCGATCTTCTCGTCGAGCAGGATCTCCCCCGTCCCGTCCGCGATCCCGTAGTTGGTGCCGATCCCGAGCTCGCCGAGCCGGCGGGCGCCCTCGTCCGTGTCGAGCATCCCGATCAGGAACTCCTCGCCCCGCTCGGCGCTCGCGTCGACGACCTTGCCGCCCTCGAAGCGGAAACGCACCCCGGCGACCTCACGGCCGGAGTAGGTCGCGGGCAGGTGGAAAGTGATCTCACCCTCGGCCGAGTCCTCGACCGGGCCGGTGAAGAACTCGCCGTCGGGCATGTTGTGCTTGCCGTCGGCGGCGATGAAGTGGCGGCCGGAGACGTTCAGCTTCAGGTCGGTGCCAGGACCGGTGATGTGGACCTCCTCGTGGTCCTCGATCCACTCCGCGAGGCGGTGCGTCTCCTCCGAGGCCTGCTTCCAGGCTGCGACCGGATCGTCGGCATCGGCGAGGCAGGCCCGGTAGTAGAAGTCCTCGTAGGCGTCGAGGCTCATCGAGGCGCCCGAGGCGTAGGCGTTGGTCGGGTAGATCGTCAGCGCCCAGCGGTGCTCGCCGCTCGCTGCTCGCTGCATCATCGCCTCCATCAGCGGCGCCATCGCCTTCTGACGCAGCGTCTGGCGGGAGGGCTCGACGCCTGAGAGCTCGCGGGTGTTCTCGGAAGCCATCAGCCGGATCCGCGCGTCGGCCTGTTCGGCGACCCAGCGCTGCGTCGGGGAGATCCACTCGATCTGCTCGTCGCTGGCGCGCTCGAAGAACTCGGCGGCGGCCCCGTCGAGCTCCATCGCGACGATCGGGTGACCGCCGGCGTCGAGGACCCGGCGGTAGACGGCGCGGACGAGCGGCTCTGCGGCGACCGGCGCCTCGATCACGCAGACGTCTCCCTTGCCGACGTCGGTCGAATGCTCTACCAGGATGCGCGCCAGATTCTCAACCCGTGGGTCCCTCATCAACTCTCCTCCTTGATCTGTCCGGCGCGGTCCCGCGCCCCTGTCGCCATCGCCATCAGCAGCGCGTGCATGCGGGAGTCCTCGCTCAGCTCCGGATGGAACGAGCAGGCGAGCACGGAGCCCTCGCGGATCGCAACCGGATGCCCCTCCCACTCACACAGGACCTCGACCTCGGGGCCGCGCTCCTCGATCCAGGGCGCGCGGATGAAGATCGCCCGCAGCGGCTCGGGGCCGATCCCGTCGATCTCGAGGTCCGCTTCGAAGCTCTGCAGCTGGCGCCCGAACGCGTTGCGGCGGGCGAGCGCGTCGATCAGGCCGAGGTGCTCGCGATCGCAGACGATCATCCCGGCGCAGGTGCCGAGGATCGGCCGGCCGCCGGCCGCCAGACCGCGGATCGGGTCGCCGAGCCCGTCGCGCTCGATCGCCATCGTGATCGTCGTGCTCTCGCCGCCTGGGATCACGAGCCCGTCGAGCCCCTCGAAGTCTCGTGGCAGCCGCACCTCGACCGGCTCGGCCCCGAGCCCTTCGAGCATGCGGCTGTGCGCGGCAAAGTCGCCCTGCACGGCGAGGACGCCGATCCGCAGCGGGCGGTCGAGCGGTTCCCCTGGGACGGTGGGGCCCGGGCCCGCGCGCACTACCAGCCGCGCTGCTGCAGCAACTCGCCCTCGGCCTCGAGCTGCGCGATGTCGTCGCCGCGCATCGGCTCGCCGAGGTCCATCGAGGCGGCCAGCAGCCGCTCGGGGTCCTTGAAGTGGGTCGTCGCCTCGACGATCGCCTTCGCCCGACGCTCGGGATCCTCGGACTTGAAGATGCCGGAGCCGACGAAGTTGCCCTCGGCGCCGAGCTGCATCGTCAGCGAGGCGTCGGCGGGAGTCGCGATGCCGCCGGCGCAGAAGAGCGGCACCGGAAGCCAGCCGCGGGTCGCGACGTCGCGGACGACGTCCAGCGGAGCACGAAGCTCCTTCGCCTCGGCCGCGAGCTCCTCGGTCGGGAGCTGGGAGAGCCGGCGAATCCCGGAAGTGATCGAGCGCAGATGGCGGACGGCCTCGACGATGTTGCCGGTGCCTGCCTCGCCCTTGGAACGGATCATTGCCGCCCCCTCGCCGATCCGCCGCAGCGCCTCGCCCAGGTTGGTGGCGCCGCAGACGAACGGCGCCTCGAAGCCCCACTTGTCGATGTGGTGGGCCTCGTCGGCCGGGGTCAGGACCTCGGACTCGTCGATGTAGTCGATCTCGAGCGCCTGCAGGACCTGGGCCTCGGCGAAGTGGCCGATCCGCGCCTTCGCCATCACCGGGATCGTCACCGCCTGCTTGATCTCCTCGATCATCGCCGGGTCCGACATCCGGGCAACGCCGCCCTGGGCGCGGATGTCGGAGGGGACGCGCTCCAGCGCCATTACCGCGCAGGCGCCTGTCGCCTCCGCGATCCGGGCCTGCTCGGCGTCGACGACGTCCATGATCACGCCGCCCTTGAGCATCTCCGCCAGGCCCGACTTGACTCGAAAAGTTCCGTGTTCGCTCATCGCGGTCAAATATAGAGGGGAGCCGGTTCAAGCCCCGCCCTGGGTGTTTGTCCGCAATGGACAACGGCGGGACAGGCGTGGGCGAGGGTCCGGGCAGGGTTCGGGCCTGGCTGCAGGCGGGCGTTGCAGTGAGGGGAGGTTGATGGAGGGGGTCAGCTGGAGTCTGGGTGGCGGCCGAGGGACGAGGTGCATGGTTTGCATTCCGTGGGGATGCAAATGATGCGGTTGGTCGGGCGGCGCCTGAAGGACGCACGGACGTGCGCGTAACCCGCGCCCCCGGCGCACGACGGTGTGGCGGAAGCGTGCCCGGAGGACGAGACGCATGATTGGTCCTACATAGCCGAACAAATCGTGCAGTTCGTCTCGGGCGCTTCGAAGCTCGCACCAACCTCACGTGCTTCCGTACCGCCGGCGCACGCCCTCGAAGCCTGGGCCTCACCCACCGCGCACCCCGCCCTCAGCTCCTTCCCTCTCTGCTGTCCGCGGCCTGAACCCTGGTCCCGGCCCCTCGGACGGCCAGCCCCCACCCCGCCCCGCACAACGACCAAGGGCCGAGCTCTCGCCCGGCCCAGGTCGCCGTTTCCGTCTGATTTGGTTGTGGCGCGAAAGAGGGGTCGGTCGCTCTACTTGAGCTTGAAGGCGCGGATGCGGTCTTTGAAGGCGCCCTTGTCGCGGGCATAGACGCCGTACGACAAGGCCTCGACCAGCGCCAGTAGCGCGGTCGTCGAGCGCGTGTAGGACGGCGAGTCCGAGGACCAGTAGAGCGTGTGCTCCGCGTGCTCGCCGACCTCGGAGAGCGTCGCGTCGCTGATCGCGATCGTGTGGGCGCCGCGATGGCGGGCCAGCTTCATCGCGCGGACGACGAGCGGATGCGCGCGGCCGGCAGAGAAGGCGACGACGAGCGTGTTCTCATCCGTGTTCCCGAGCCGGGTGATCGACTCCTGGCGCGGCTGTGTGACCGTCTCGGCACGGATGTCGAGCAGGGCCAGCATGTGGCGCAGGTAGGAGGCGAAGAAGGCCATCTGGTCCATCGCGACGATGACGACGCGCTGGGCGGTCGCCAGCTCGCGCACGCACATCTCCACCTGCTCGCGGGTCAGGCCGCGGACGGTGCTCTCGATGTTGGCGTGGTCGGCAGCGAGTGAGGCCTCGAACTCGGTGTGGTCGAAGTCGAACAGGGAGCCCGA
The DNA here is from genome assembly GCA_963793415.1 of uncultured Solirubrobacterales bacterium. GTDB lineage: Bacteria > Actinomycetota > Thermoleophilia > Solirubrobacterales > 70-9 > CAXMST01. Next base: position 2,222,844 of record CAWCAC010000002.1, read on the forward strand.
GGCGGCCGTAGCGGCGCCGCCGGCGGCGCCTGTCCGGTACTCCTCGATCGCAGCCTGCTGCAGCTCCGGGTATCCCTCGAAGCCCAGGGCCTGCGAAAAGCGCACGACCGTAGAGGAGGAGGTGTTTGCTCGACGGGCGAGCTCCTCGGCCGTCTGGAACGCGGCTTCCTCGAGATGGTCGACGATGTAGCGGGCCACATCCTTCTGCGAGCGACTGAACTCGTCGAAGCGCTCGGTGATGTAGGTCGAGAGGGTCTTGCCGGTCTTGGCCCCGTTGGAAGTGGAGGCGCCTGCGCGGCGGGTCCGTGTCTTGGTCGCAGTCTTGCTCATCGGTGAACCCCAATTCGCCCCACCGATCGGTTTCCCTTCCGAATCAGGCCGGCGCAACTTCTTTGGCGACCTGTAGCGTGCCCGGGCCGGGTGTGGTTGGATCGCCGCCATGGACTTCGAGCAGTGGCTGCGACTGGCGAACACGAGGATGATCGGCTTCGACCTGGCGCTCGGCACCGGCGCCCTACTGGCGCCGGCGAGGACCCTTCGTGTGCTCGGCCACGAGGCGCCGAATGCCGACGCCGAGTACCTGTTCCGCCGCTGCGCCCCGATCTGGTTGACGTTCGCCGCCGCGCATGCGGTCGCCGCGGTCCGGGACGAGCCCCGCGACTGGTGGGCGCTCGCCTGGCTGCGCGGCACCGAGATCGCGACCGACGTCGTCTGGGCCCAGTCCCCCGCCGTCTCACGGCCGGGCGCGAAGATCGGCCTTTACGCAGCCGGTCTCGCCAACCTCGCGATGGCCGTCGGCTTTGCCCGTCTCGCGAGCAGCCGCGCCTCTGCCTGATCGCCCTAACTCAGGCGTCCGGCCGGGTCTGTCGTCAACTACCGATCGCCGTGCCCATCTCGCCGAGCACCGCCCGCAGGCGCCGCGAGACCCGCATCTGCGAGCCGCCCATCGTCTCCGCGATCTCGCTCTGGGTCTGCTCGAGCCCATAGCGCCGCGCGATCAGCTCGCGGTCGGAATCGTCGAGGGCCGCGAGCCCGCTGCGGATCATCGCCCGGGCGTCGGCGCGCGCGAGGTCCGGATCGTCATCGCCGATCAGCTCCCCGAGCGTCGTCACCCCGTCGCCACCTCCGGGCGCCTCGAGCGAGGCCGGGTTGGCGGCAAGGATGGCGCCCTCGGCCTCCGCGACGATTTCGATGCTGAGCCCGGTCCTGGCAGCGAGCTCGGTCGTGGTCGGCGGTCGCCCGAGCGTCGCTTCGAGCGCCGTCGCGGCCGGCCCAACCTGCTGGATCGCGTCGTGTAACGAGCGACCCAGGCGCAGCCGCCAGCTGCGGTCGCGGAGATGGCGCTTGATCGTTCCCGAAACCGTGACAGAAGCAAAGCCCGCGAACGACCCCCGAGCCGGGTCGAAGCGGTCGATCGACTCGACCAACCCGATCATGCCGACCTGGATCAGGTCTTCCAGGTCCTCGCTGCCACGGCCGTGTGCTCGTCTGGCGCTGCGCCGCACGAGCGGCGTATACCTGGCGACGATCTCGGCCATTGCTTGGTGATCCCGCCCGCGGGCGAGTGCGACCAGCTCGGCCTCGTCGGAGGGCCCCGATTCGCGCGCCCGAAGCGCGCGCCCATTCGATGTACTCATTTCGTCCTCTCGGATCAGGCTGCGCGCAGGCAGCCGTGTGCGAAATGAGCCCCGGGGGGTTCGAGAGCCCGATCGGCGCGCCGGGTAGGAGGGGCAACGCCGTCGGCGAGGTTAGCAATCGCGGGGGCGCCCCCGCGTCAGTTGTGCGGAATCAGGCCGCGGATCAGGCGGCGGTCTCGGGCACTTCGAGCAGGTCGCGCGCGGTGATGACGCTGGCGGCGACGTCGGCGACGCGGACCTGGTTCGCCCGCGCGTGCTCCCGGATCCTGTTGAACGCCTCGTTGGCGTCGATCGAGTGCCGTTCCATCAGGATCCCCTTCGCCTGCTCGATCATGCTGCGGCGCTCGAGGATCCCGTCGAACTCGCCGACCCGGCGCTCGAGCCCGCGCCACTCGTCAAACCGCGTGGCAGCCCTCTCGATCACCTTCGCGACGGTCTCCGGCTCGCCCGGCATGTGCAGGACCTCGAGCGCCTGATCGGCGGCCCGACGCAGCGACGAGTCGCTGATCCGCCTCGCCATGACGACAAGGGGGATGTCGGCGAAGCTGCGGATCTCGACCATCAGGTCGACGGCGTGCTCCTCGTCGCCCTCGATCAGAATCATCGCCATCGTCGGCTTGTGCTCGACGATCGCGTCGCCTGTCTCGCCCGGCGTGATCGTCAGCGCGACGACCTCGTGGCCGGCCGCCTCGACGAGCTCGGCGAGCTTTGCGAGCTCGTCCCGATCCGCGTCCGCGAGCAGCACCTTGTGCGGCTTTGTCCCCATGCGCCCGCAATCTTCGCACGGCCCGCAACGGAGCCCTCCGATTGACGCCGCCGGGCAGTGGGTACGACCTCGCCGAGGGCCCCTGAGGGGCTCCGACTCCGCTCCCCACCATCAAGGAGGCAAAGATGTCCGAAGACACCAAGGGCAAGGTCGACGAAGGCAAGGGTCGCGTCAAGGATGCGGCCGGCGGCCTGACCGGCGACGACGATCTTCAGCGCGAGGGCAAGGTCGACAAGGCGGCCGGCAAGACCCGCCAGGCCGTATCCGACGCCGGTGAGAAGGTCGGCGAGGGCGTCAGCAAAGTCGCCGACACCGCCAAGGGCGCGGTCGGCAAGGATCGCTCCTAGCCCACCCGGTGCTCCGGGGCGCCCCAGTGGCGCCCCGGGCATCCCCCTCCTCCTCGCTCAGCCGAGGCGCGGCGGCAGGTAGCGTTGGAGCCATGAGCTCCACCGCCGAAAGCGCGCCCACCTGGGACCTGAGTCATCTGATCGACCTCGAATCCGCCGGGGTCGAGCCGCCCGCCGGCGACGGCCCACTCGACGGGCCCGCCGCGGTCGATGCCCTGCTGACCGAGGCACAGCGACGGGCCGACGTCTTCGCCGCCGCCCACGAGGGCAAGGTCGGCGAGCTCGACGGCCCCGGCCTACTCGAGGCGATGACCGAGTTGGCCGCGATCAGCGAGCTCGCCGGCCGCGCGCTCAACTACGCGCACCTGGCGTTCGCCGGCGACACCGCCGACCCCGCGATCGGAGCCTTGCTGCAGAGCTCCTCCGAGCGCGCGACACAGCTCAACACGACGCTGCTGTTCTTCGAGCTCGAGTGGGTCGCGATCGACGACGAACGAGCCGAGCGGCTCCTCGCGACGGACGGGCTCGACTTCTGCCGTCACCACCTTCGGCTCGAACGGCGCTATCGGCCACATCTGCTGACAGCCCCCGAGGAGCGGATCGCCTCCGAGCTCTCGGTCACTGGCGCCGGCGCCTGGAGCCGACTCTTCGACGAGCTGACCTCCGCGATCCGGGTCGATATGCCGGGCGGCGAGGAGCCGGTGACGCTCGATCAGGCCCTCTCGAACCTCTTCAACCCCGACCGCGAGCAGCGCCGGCTGACGGCCGAGGCCGTGACCGAGGCGCTCGAGCCGGGGCTGCGCACCCGCGCCTACGCCTTCAACACCCTGCTGCAGGAGAAGGCGATCAAGGACCGCCTGCGCAACTACCCGCACTGGCTCGCGACCCGCAACCTCTCGAACGAGGCCAGCGATGAGTCCGTCCAGGCGCTGGTCGAGGCGGTCAAGGCACGCTACGAGGTGCCGCGCCGCTGGTACCGGACGAAGGCGCGGCTGCTCGGGATCGAGAAGCTCGCCGACTACGACCGGATGGCGGTCGTCAGCGCCGACGACACCGAGATCGGCTGGGAAGAGGGCCGTGAGATCGTCCTCGACACGTTCGGCTCGGTCTCGCCGGTGATGAAGGACATCGCCGCGCGGTTCATGGACGAGGCCTGGATCGACGTGCCGCCGCGGGAGAGCAAGCGCGGCGGCGCCTTCAGCGCCTCGACCGTCCCCAGCGTCCACCCCTACGTGATGCTGAACTGGACCGACCGCCGCCGCGACGTGACCACGCTTGCGCACGAGCTCGGCCACGGCATCCACCAGTACCTCGCCCGTGAGCAGGGCGTCTTCCACCAGTCGACGCCGCTGACGGTGGCCGAGACGGCTTCCGTTTTCGCCGAGGAGCTCGTCTTCGGGCGGCTGCTCGCCGCGACCAACGAGCCGGGACCACGGCTGGGCCTGCTCGCCGAGGCGATCGAAGGCCAGATCGCGACCGTGTTCCGGCAGATCGCGATGAACCAGTTCGAGGACCGGGTCCACACCGAGCGCCGCGAGCGGGGTGAGATCTCCGTCGACCGCTTCGGCGAGCTCTGGGCCGAGAGCCAGACAGAGCTGCTCGGCGACGCGGTCGAGATCACGGACGGCTACCGCTCGTGGTGGAGCTACGTGCCCCACTTCATCGGCTCGCCCGGCTACGTCTACGCGTACGCCTACGGCCAGCTGCTCGCGCTCAGCGTCTACCGCCTCTACTCCGAGCGCGGTGAGGAGATCGTCCCCGGCTACCTCGAGATGCTCAGCGCCGGCGGCTCACGCAGCCCCGAGGAGCTCGGTGAGCTGGTCGGCGTCGACCTCCGCGACCCGGGCTTCTGGGACAACGGCCTCGACCTCGTCGAGGAGCAGCTGGAAGCGGCCGAGCAGGCCGCCGAGGCCGTGATTGCCGAGCGCGAGTAGCCCTGGCGGCTACGCGCCCTTGTCCAACAGGTAATCGATGTAGAGGGGCCGCAGCATCTCCGCTGTCTCGCCCTCGCCGGCGTCGGTGATGTCGTCGACGTGGGCCATCGTGCTCTGCACGTCGGCGTTCGCCTTGTCGAGGTTGCCGGCAGCGGCCTCGGCTGCGGGCAGCGTCTCGATCAGCTTCCAGAAGAACTTGACGTCGAGATGCCGGCGCGCGTGCTGGACGGCGCGGTCGTGCAACTCCTTGCTCGACAGCTGGTCGAGCTCTTCCCGGGTGGCCATGCGCTGCAGCCTAGCGACGCCCGCCCACCTCCGCCCGCAACCTTGCCGTGCCGCCCCGCCTGCGTCCATACTCTCCCTGTCCCCTTCCCCGACCGGCCCTGAGACCAATGCCGGCGTTTGGGCGCCGACGCCATGGGTAACCAATCGCATCTGATCGCCCCCCGGAACAGGAGCAAGCGATGAACGAAGAGATACTCGAGCGCCTCCGCAACCCGCAGCTGCGCCCGGCCCTGCGCGGCTACGACCGCCTCGAGGTCGAGGCCCTCCTGCACGACATCGCCGACCTGATCGAGGCGCGCGGCCTCGGCCTGCCCGAGGGTCAGAAGGCGGTCGGGGAGCTGCCCGGGGTGGCGGAACGGGTCGAGTCGATCGTCAGGTCGGCGACCGACGCCGCCGAGCACGTCGCCAACGAGGCCGGCAAACGCGCCGCCGAGGTGACCGAGGAGGCGGACAAGCACGCCGCCTCGGTCACCCAGGAGGCCGAGCAGTCGGCCGAGCACATGCGGCGCGAGGCCGACGGCTACGCGACGGAGACCCGCGAATCCGCCGATCGCTACGCCGCCGAGACGCGCACCGCTGCCGATCAGGAGGCGACGACGCTGCGCGAGGAGAGCGCGCGAATGGCGGAGGCGACCACAGCCGCGGCGGAGGAGCAGGCCGCGGAGATCCTCCGCGAGGCCGAGCTCGAGCGTGACCGCGTCAAGGCCTCGATCGTCGAGCTGCGGCAACAGCGGCAGGCGGTCGTGCAGAGCATCGAGCGGATGCGTGGCAACCTCGACTCGATGGTCGGCGACGTCGAGAAGGGCACCGAGCAGTTCATCTCCGTCAGCGGTGGTGCGGGCGCCGCGACGACGGCGCTCGACGCGGAGCAGGAGCCGGCCCACGCCGAACTCGACGCAGCCGACGAGGAGTCGGCCGACGACACCGCCGATGTCGAGCGGCATCCGGCGCTCGAGCAGGCAGCGGTGGTCGAGGCAGCGATCGCGGACGAGGACCTCGAGGACGAGCTCGACGAGCTCGAGCTCGAGGCTGAGGCCGAAGCGGAACTCGATCTCGAAGGCCCGATCACCGACGAAGAGGAACGTCAGCCGGGCGAGGGTTTGACGGCGGTCGTCTTCGACGACGAGGAGGAGGACGACGACATCGTCTACCCGACCGGCCGTGAGGAGACGCAGCCCTACACGACCGAGGACTTCGATTCGCTCGAGCAGTCCGCCGACGACGAGGAGTGGTCGGGTGGCTCCGAGCAAGATCCCGACACCCGCGCGGAGTCCGGAGACGGCGCCACGGAGGTGCTCGAGCTGCCCGAGGACGGGCGCCGCGGACGCGGCTGAGCCGACGCCGCTCGACGCGACGTCCAACGCCTCGTCGAGCGGTCTCGAGCCCAGCGTCCATCCCGTTCTGGCCACTTCTCAAGTTCCCGTACAGGCGGCCGATGAGTCCGGTGATGCTCGTCCGTAGAGATGCAGCGGCGCGTGTTCATGCGGTCCTCGTCGGGACCGCCCTCGCCGGCCTCGCGCTCTACGCCGGCGCGCTCGCGGCCGGCGTCGTGCTGCCGGAGCTCGTCGACGTCCTGCTCTTCCATCTCCCGATCGCGATCAGCGGCCTCGCCTGCCTCGTCGCCGGCCGGCGCCGGCTCGAGATGCGCAAGGCCTGGACCGCGTTCGGGCTCGGACTGATCGTCTGGGCCCTGGCCGACTCCTACCTGCTGCTCTTCCTCGACGACGGCACCCCGACGTTCCCCTCGCTTCCCGACGCGGGCTTCCTGCTGACGCTGTTCCTCTTCTACCTGGGGGCGGTCTATCTGACGAGGAGCTTCGACCGGCGCTCCTCCACCTACCAGTGGCTCGACGGCGCGATCGCCGGACTCGGCGTCCTCGCTCTGGCGATCGCGCTGATCGCGCCGGCAGTGGCCGGCAACCGGGCGATCGAGGACTCCGCGGCCACTGTCAACTTCACCTACCCGGTCGCCGATCTGGTCCTGCTCGGACTCGTGCTCGCGGCGATGGTCGTCAACGGGCAGAGCGGCTCGCGCACGCTGCTGACCGTCTCCGCGGGCCTCGTGTTGTGGGCCGCCGCCGACACGACGTACCTGATCGAGGTCTCAGGCGGCACCTACAACGGCGGCCCGGTCGACCTCGGCTGGCTCGGCGGGGCGTGGCTGATCGGGCTCGCCTCGCTGCACGCCGCCGACCCCGCCCCCGCGGCGAAGCCATCGGTCGGCCGCTCTTTCCCGGCGATCCCGGCGATCTCCTCCCTGGTCGCCGTGACGATCGTCATCTGGGACCACTTCGCCAGGGTCGACGAGGCCGCGACCTGGGTTGCCGGCGCCACCCTGATCGCAGCCACGATCCGGCTGCTGCTCAGTTCGCGCGAGATCGACGATCTCGTCGGGCAGCTGCGCCACGATGCCCGCACCGACCCGCTGACCGGCCTGCGCAACCGCCGCATCCTCTTCACCGACCTCGACCGGGCGATCGCCGAGGGCAGCAGGCTCCGCATCGACTACACGTTTGCGCTCTTCGACCTGAACGGGTTCAAGTCCTACAACGACACCTTCGGCCACCCGGCGGGCGATCAGCTGCTGCGCCGGCTCGGCGCCCAGCTGGCGACGGTGGTCGGCCCGACCGACGGCGTCTACCGGCTCGGCGGCGACGAGTTCTGCCTGCTGACGGCGGACGGCCGTGACAACCGCGCGGCGGTGATCGAAGCGGCGCGCGCGGCTCTGACGGAGTCCGGCGAGGGGTTCACGATCGAGGCTTCGTGCGGGGTCGTCGCGATCCCACACGAGGCCCGCAGCTCGGCGGAGGCGTTCCGGATCGCCGACGACCGCATGTACGCGGAGAAGGGCCTGCGCGCGAACCGCAGCGAGCGCAGCGCTCATGACGTCCTGCTCAGTGCCCTGCACGAGCGCGACCCGGCGCTCTCCGCGCACCTCGAGCAGGTCGGCCTGCTTGCGCGCCGCACCGCCGAGGAGCTCGGCCTGCCGGCCTACGACGTCGAGCTGATCCAGCGGGCCGGCGAGCTCCACGACATCGGCAAGATCGCCGTGCCCGACCGGGTCCTCGATCGGCCCGGCCCGCTCAGCCACGAGGAGGAGGAGCTGATCCGCCGCCACACGATCGTCGGCCAGCGCATCCTCTCCGTCGTCCCCGGCCTCGACTCGGTCGGGGAGCTCTTGCGTTCGGCTCACGAGCGCTGGGACGGCCGCGGCTACCCGGACGGCCTCGCCGGCGAGCAGATCCCGCTCGGCGCCCGGATCATCTTCGTCACCGACGCCTTCGACGCGATGACCTCCGAGCGCCCGTACAAGAGCCCGGTCGACGTCGAGACGGCGCTGGCGGAGCTGCGCCGCAACGCCGGCACCCAGTTCGATTCGGACGTGGTCGCGGCCTTCGACCGAGCCGTGCGCCGGGAGCTCTCGATGCCGGACCCCGGCCGCTCAGCCGCGGTCGAACTGCCCGTGAAACCCGAACGGGATGTGATGGGGCGCCTCGGCGCGGGCTAGCTCGGTCAGCTCGCGCGCATCGAGGACCAGCAGGTAGGAGCGCTCGGCGGCGGCGTCGAGCACCACCGAGAGGAGTACGCCGTCGTCCTCCTCGTCGGCGCCTGGCCGGCCGACGAAGACCGGCTCGCCCGGGTAGGAGCCCGGCTCACTCCAGGAGCGCCGCTCGCGCGTCTCCAGATCGGCGCGAACGATCGTCTCGAGCCAGCCGCTCTCTCCAATAGCGAGACCCCAGGCGTACCGGTAGGGGCGCTCGTTGCAGCGGCCGTAGTTGATCCGCCCGAGCTCGAAGCCGGGATCGAACAGCGTCTCGCGCTCGATCTCGCGCCCGGAGGCGGCGCCGGGGGTGATCACGAGCCGCTCGATCGTCGGGTCGGCGATCCCGGGGCCGGCCGGGTCCCGGAGGCGGTCGAGGTAGAGCTGCTCGACCAGCGACGCGTCGGGGTAGGCCTGCAGGTCGACGACGACCTCCTCGCCGCGCTCGAACGCGTTCAGGTGGTGGAAGGAGAACATCGGATCCGTCGTGAACGGTCCGAGCGCCGTGCCGTCGTCGCGATCGAAGAGCGTGATCCGGGTGCCCAGCTCAGGCTCCCAGCGGTAGTTCTCGATGTACGGCCGCCCCGACAGCGCCAGCCGCTTGGGATTGACCACGAACGGGAACTCGGCCAGGATCAGCCAGCGCTCGCTGAGCCCGAACGAGTGCATGTAGGCGGGTCTCCGGGTCGGCGCCGAGGCGATGATCTCGGGCTCGGCGCCGTTCTCCGGGCCGAGGTGGAAGAAGCGGTACTCGTTGCGCGGCCCGAGCTTCGCCGCGTAGTTGAGCATGCCGCCGCTGCCACGGTCGAGGTGCGGATGGGCGGTCGTAAGCGTCCCGGGAACCTCGTAGGCAACGCCGGCCGTGGCCAGTGTCTCAGCGTCGAACTCGACCGGGATCGGCGTCTCGGTCATCGCGATATAGCGCTCGCCGAGCCGCGTCAGGTTGACGTTGGCGTTGTCGCTCAGCTTCGGGTCGAAGAACGACATCACCCGCTTGAACAGCCCCCGGCAGGGGTCGGTCGCGAACTCGGAGTACTCGATCCGCCCGTCGGCGGCGGCATCGTAGGCCTTGCTGCGCAGGAAGCGGCTCGCGTAGGAGACCCGGCCGCCCTCGAGCCCGAAGCGATGCAGCATCGCCTGCCCGTCGAACCAGTGCCGGTAGCGATGCTCCCCGGCCTCGAACTTGGCCGGCCCGGTGCGCAGCAGCGAGCCCTCGAGCCATGCCGGCGGCTCGCCCGTGACGGGGACCGACTCGATCCGCACCTCGTTCTCCATCGAGGTGAAACCGAGCGCGGGACCAGGCGCGGCGCTGCTGCTCTCCTCGCTCGCCGGGACTGACTTGAGCTCCATCGATACCTCGCGATCGCCGGGCACATAAACGGCCCGCCCCACTCTACGCGGGTCGGCGCCCAACGGCTAGATTTACCGGCTGTGAGTGATCTGAGCGAAACCGCCCGCCAGGTTCTGCAGAGCCTGCAGGAGCGCCCGACCCTGAACACCCCGAGCCTGATCCATATGGGCCCGGTCGTGCCCGACAGCGTCGACAAGGCCGAGATCGAGGCCGCCCTCGACGAGCTGATCGCCGCCGGCGAAGTCGTCCACAACGCCGTCGGCTGGAAGCTCGCCTCCTAGCGTCATGGGTCAGCTGCGCAAACCGCGGCTGACCTACGCAAACGTCGTCGCAACCGTCGCCCTGTTCGTCGCGCTGGGTGGCGTCTCCTGGGCAGCCCTGAAGATCCCCAAGGACAGCGTCGGCAGCAAACAGATCAAGAACGAGAGCGTCAAGGCAAACGATCTGCAGCAGGGATCGGTCGGTCCCGGGGAGCTACAGGGCAACGCTGTCGGGTTCGACAACCTCGCCCCCGACAGCGTCGACTCCGCGAAGGTCAAGGACGGTTCGATCCGCTACGACGATCTCTCGGGCGAGGACGTTGCGCCAAGGCTGTTCGCACACGTGTTCTCGAACGGCGTCCTCGGCGACAATGCGGGGGCATCGAGCGTCTTCAAGGGCGGCGCCGGCACTTACACGGTGGTCTTCGACCGTAACCTCCGCGGCTGCGTGGCGACGGCGTCGCCGGGCTTCGGCTTCAGCAGATCGGGCGGGGTCGACCAGTACGGCCGGGATTCGATCGCGACCGTCTCGATGAACCCCGTCAATGAGACGAGTCAGGTCCGGGTCGAAACGCAGCGGATCGACTTCGACCCCTCGCCCGGGCAGCCGATCACCAGTCCGAGCGACGCTTCCTTTCATCTGATCGTCGCCTGCTGACGCCGATCCGTCGGCGCTCCGGCTAGCCTGCCCCGCGGGCGTTGAAAACTCAGGCGACGGGGCTCGCCTGATCGATGATGGCGGGCAGGGACTCGCCGGAATGCGAGGTTGAGCATGAGGAAGCTATTGGTCGTGGCCGTTCTGGCCCTGGCCTCCGCGTCGCTGATCGCGACCGCGGCGGCAGGGCCGAAGAAGGGCGAAAGCAAGGGAGGCGGCAAGGGCAACTCGGTATCCGAGGTGCTGCGCAAGGGCCTCAAGAACAAGGGGATCGTCGGCCACCTCAAGGAGCTGCAGTCGATCGCGGCGGCCAATGGCGGCAACCGCGCGTCGGGCACCAGCGGCTACGACGAGTCGGTCGACTACGTCAGCGAGGAGCTGAAGGGGTACGGCTGGAAGGTGAGCGTGAGGCCGTTCGACTACGTCGCCTACACACAGAACGCACCCTCGACCTTCGAGCGCACGGCGCCCGACCCGACCACCTACACCGAGGGCACCGACTACTCGACGATGGAGTACTCGGGCGCCGGCGACGTGAACGCCGAGCTCGTCGCCGTCGACCTGACGCTGCCGCCGTCGCCGGATCCCGGCTCGACGAGCGGCTGTGAGGCGACTGACTTCGACGCTGTCGACGTCACCGGCAAGATCGCGCTGATGCAGCGCGGCACCTGTGACTTCGGAGTCAAGGTCGCGAACGCCGAAGACGCCGGTGCAGTCGGCTCGGTGATCTTCAACGAGGGCCAGGAGGGGCGCACCGACGTCGTCTTCGGCACCCTCGGATCACCGGTCGGGATTCCCGCGATCGACACCGACTTCGCGCTCGGCAACGAACTGGCGGACGGCGTCGTCAACGGGCCGACCGGGACCTCGGTCCACATCGTCACCGACACGACGTCGGAGCCGGGAACGACCGAGAACGTGATCGCTGAGACGAAGGCCGGTGACAAGGCCAACGTGGTCATGGCCGGCGCCCACCTCGACAGCGTCGACGAGGGCCCCGGGATCAACGACAACGGCTCGGGCTCGGCGACGCTGCTCGAGCTCGCCCGCCAGATCAGCAAGAAGGGTGTCAAGCCGAAGAACAAGATCCGCTTCGCCTGGTGGGGCGCCGAGGAGGCGGGGCTCCTGGGCTCGACCCAGTACGTGGCCGAGCTGACCGAGGCTCAGTACGAGCGCATCGCGCTGTACCTGAACTTCGACATGATCGGCTCACCGAACTACGCGCGGCTGATCTACGACGGCAATGCCTCCAAGTTCGAGGCCGACCCGCCCGCGGGCTCGGGGGCGATCGAGCGCACGTTCGCCCGCTACTTCTCGAGCCAGGACCTCGAGAGCGGGCAGACGGCATTCGACGGGCGCTCCGACTACGGGCCGTTCATCGACGTCGGGATCCCCTCCGGAGGCTTGTTCACGGGCGCCGAGGAGATCAAGACGGCCGCCGAACAGGCCGCATACGGCGGCACCGAGGGCGAGGCCTTCGACGCCTGTTACCACAAGGCGTGCGACGACCTCGACAACGTCAATCGGCGGGGGCTGAGGGAGATGTCCGACGCGGTCGCCGACGCGGTCGCGGTCTACTCGCAGAAGCTCAAGTTCATTCCGCGTCCGAAGACGGACACGGCCCGTGAGCTCCGCAAGGTGAAGCGGACCGGCTCCGCGAGCGAGTACCTCGGGGACGCGCTGCGCAAGTAGCCGGCCCCGAGCCGCAAGAGAACGCCCTGAGCCCGGGTCCCGCCGTCGCGCGGGACCCGGCCGTTGAGCGCCCGCCGGGCTCCGCCCCCCGCCGGACGAGACCGAGTGAGAGACTCCTTGTCCGATGGACCGCCCAACCCTCTGGCACATCGCGATCTCCCACTACAACGAGAAGGCGCGTTGGGCGCTGGACTACAAGGGCGTCGAGCACGACCGGCGCGCGCCGCCGCCACCGAGTCACATGCCGACCGCCCTGTGGCTGACCCGGGGCCGCTCCTTCACCTTCCCCGTGCTCGTCCTCGACGGCACCGCGATCGGCGACTCGACCGCGATCATCGCCGCGCTGGAGGCGCGCTTCCCGGAGCCGCCGCTCTATCCCGCCGATCCGGCGCGGCGTCGTCGGGCGCTCGAGATCGAGGACTACTTCGACGAGAGCGTCGGCCCAGCCTCGCGCCAGCTCGCCTTCCACGAGATGCGACAGCGGCCCGAGCTGATCGCCGAGGTCGCCGGCGAGATGCTCCCCGGGCGCCTCTCCGAGAACGAGACGGCCGGCCGGATCGCAGGTCGCGGCGCCGCCGCGTTCACAGCCGTTCGCTACCGGACCGCCGACGACGACGCCGCCGAGCGGGCACGTGCTGCGATCCTCGCCGGCTTCGACCGGCTCGAGCAGGAGATGGGGGTCGATCCAGGCGACTACCTCGTCGGTGGCAGCTTCTCGGTCGCCGACCTCGGGGCCGCCTCGATGCTGCTGCCGATCGTGCTGCCGCCGGAGGGCCCGAAGCTGCCGCCCCCTCCCCCGCGCTACGCCGAGTTCCGCGAGTCGCTCTCGGACCGTCCGGGCTATCAGTGGGTGGCCGAGATGTTCCGGCGTCATCGGCGGGACGCCCGCCGGCCGTAAGCCTGAGCTCCGCCCCGCGCGGCTCCGGGCGACAGGCGGTTGCCTAGGGAACCTGGTTGCGCATCCGCTTGCGCTGCTCGGCGTCGGCCTTGTGGGGAAGCGTCTCCCCCGGCCTCCGCGGCGCGGCACCGGCGAAGATCGCGACGGCGATCCCGATCAGGATGCCGGTCAAGGCGAGCTGGGTCGGCGTCGAGGTGTCGGTGGCCCAGATCGCAGCGATCAGGAGCAACAGGGCAAGCGCTCCACCGACGACGATCACGGTGTTGGTCGGGCTCGTTCTCATGTCATCAGGGTACGGGACGCCGCACCCGTGGTCATCGACTGAAGCCGAGGATCAGCTCCGCCGTCTCGGCCGGGACGTCGAGTTGCGGGCAGTGGCCGATCCCCTCGAGCTCGACCCACTCCGCAGCCGGGATCCACTTGTGGAAGCGGGCGGCGGCCGACGGGTAGGGCAGGACCAGGTCGGCGGTGCCCCAGACGAAGCGGACGGGACAGGTGACCTGCTCGCCGTCGAGGTCCCAGCCCGCCTCGAGCGCGTAGTCGAGCAGCGCCACCGCTGCGTCACAGCGCGCGGCGCCGACGAGGACATGTGCAACCAGCTCGGGCGGGATGTGCTCGTAGTTGGTCGTGAAGGCGGCGGTCGCCTGACGGCGGCCCTCGGGCGTGGCGACGATCGCGTCGACGTGGGGAGCGGCGGCCTTGACCATCGCCAGCATCTGTACGAAGTACTCGCGGGCGCCGGCGAAGCCGGGGCTGCCGTCGGCCCAGCCTCCCGCCGGCGCCAGGGCGACGACCGAGCGCGCCCTCCCCCGCTCCGCCAGCTTCAGCGACAGGAACCCCCCGAGCGAGTTGCCGACGATGTGCGCGGTCTCGAAGCCGGCATCGTCCATCGCGCGCTCGAGCGCGTCGACGAGCGCGTCCTCGCTCGCCTCACCCTCGATCACCGGGCCGCCGGCGTGGCCGGCGAGGGTCGGTGCGAGCACGTCGTGCTCGGCCTCCAGCGCCGGCAGGACCAGCTCCCACGTCCGCCAGGTGTCGGTGAACCCGTGGACGCAGAGCAGCGGCGTGCCGGATCCCCCGCGATGGCTTGACGTGAACTCCGCGATGAGCTGATTCTGACGAGCCGGGCCGGTGCCCGTTCTCACCCCGCTCATCCCTTCGGGGTGATGACGCACGACGGCGATCGGCTCAGACTCGGGCCGACCAACGATCCCACCCCGAGCAAAGGAACCGACATGGCCGACGACACCCCCGTTCTCGACCTCCTGGCCGGCATGACCGCCGAGTCGATGGAGGTCTCGAGCCTCGACGACGAGCGCCTGATGCTGGTCCGCATCGCCGCCCTGATCGCGATCGACGCACCGCCCGCCTCATACCTGCTGAACCTGAGCGCGGCCGGCGACGCAGGCGTCGACGAGGAGGAGCTGCGCGGCGTCATCGCCGCCGTCGCTCCGATCGTCGGCACGGCCCGCGTCGCTGCTGCGATCGGCAACATCGCCCGTGCCCTCGGCATCGCGATCGAACTCGAGGAGCTCGAGATCTTCGCCGCCGAGGAGTACTCGCAGTAGGAGGCCGCCCACCGCCGGCGCCGCCGATCTCGGCGCCGGCGGGCGGACAGCTCCCGGACTCAGAGCGCCTCGACGACCGCCTTCGCCTCGTCCAGGCCGGAGCCGGTCAGCTCACGGTGCTTCATGATCGCGGCCATCCGGTCGCCGGAGCGAGCCAGCTCGACCACCTCCGCGGGCGCTCCCGCCGCCGGCGTCTCGAACGGCACGCCGGCTTTCTCGGAGAGCAGCGCGAGCTGACCCTCGATCCGCTGCAGGCGCTTGAAGATCTGATCGACGTAGGAGGAGAGCTGAAGCTCGTTGTAGGCGCTCATTCCGTCGCGCCTACTTGCCCCAGAGCATGACCGAGTTCGGGTCGTCGGGGTCGACCTTGACCATGACGTCCTCGCCGGCGCTGAACGGAGCGGAGGGGTAGATGTACTGGTTCATCGTCACCGCGTAGGGCTCGCCCGCGGGCGGCTTGACGGTGAGCTCGATCACGTTCTCGCTGCCGCCGGGGGTGTCGGCCTTGCCGGTCGGGGTCATCGTGTCGATGTGGGCCGGCGTGTCGACGCCTACCTTCATCAGCTTCTGCGCCTTGTTGGCGAGCGACATCTGGCCAGCGTCGGCGCCGATCCCCACCTTGCTGGTCTGCGCCTGGGCCGACTCGGCGGCCTTCTTCATCTTGTCCATGAACCCCATCGCGCACTCCTCCTGACCTAGAACAACGCGGCCACTCTATTCCTGTCACAGCTGCGACCACTTCCGATTCGGCCTCCGGTTCTGCCACAGTGTTCGAGGTGAGGAGGAATCAGCCACCGGCCGCCGCCGACCCGCGCATCTCGGCCCGGCTGATGCAGCTCGGCTATCTGCTGGGCGGCATCGGCATCGCGATCGGATTCGGGAGGCTCGCGGACGGAGGCGCGGAGGCGATCGAGCCCGTCGCCCTGCTCGCGGTCGGCGCCCTCGGCATCGTCTCCTTCCTCCGCCACTCCGTCTTCCACCGCTCAGACGCAGTGCGCATGCAGTGGGAGAGCGAACGGCGCAACAACTTCCAGATCGAGGTCGGCATTGCGAACCTCGCCTGGGGCCTGGTCGCAATCGCAGCCGTCGTCTGGGATTGGGGCGTGCCGACCCTGGCGGCGCTGACCGGGGTCTTCGGCCTCTACCTTCTGATGGCGGCAGCGGTGCTGTTCGACTCCTGGCGCCACCCCGAGGCGGGCCGCGGACGCTCGCTCGCCCCGACGCTGGCGACGGGGACGTTCGCCGTCCTGCTGATCTTCTTCGCGATCTCCGCCCTGAGCGATGCCGGCGTCGACCCGTTCTGACCCCCTACCCTGTCTCGGGCGACGGGCTCTTTCACTCCCGTCGCCACGGGGTCGGTCGTTCCAGCGACGCGGCCCCATTTTCGTGGCGAGGTGTTCACCCGCGGCAGATTTCGCAGCCGTCGAGAACGCGACCACCGGACCAGCCCGGCATCCCACCGAGGCAGAGCGCGCCCGCGACCCGGGCAGGCGTACTCTGCTCACGTGGGGAAGCAAGCTCTAGTCCGGTGTGCCGTGGCCCTGACGGTCGCGGCGACCGTCGCAGGCTTGGCGACCTGAAATGGGCCGGGCCGGATTGGACTCGAACCAACGTGCGGCCTCACCCCGTGGCACCCCGGATCCCAACGATGGTTTTCCCTTGCGTGTGCCGCTCGCCCACGTGGTCCAAAGCCTCGGCGCTCCGTCCCAGCGAGTACTTCTTGTCAACCACAGGGCGTACTTCCCGAGCTTCAACCAACTCCCGCAGGGCAGTCAGGTCGTCCTTCTCGGTCCCCGCAAAGAATGGCTTCAGGTGCTGACGGACAAATGGCGACAGGGCCGTCGCTCTGAGGGTCCGGCCGAAGCCCATGGACCAGCTCCCGCCCGATCCCCCGACGATGACCAGCGTGCCCTTCGGAAGCAGGGCCCGACGAAGATCCGCGATCGAACGGTTTCCGGCGAGATCGAGAATCAGGTCATAGCGGCTGCCGTGCCGGTCGATGTTCTCACGGGTGTAGTCGATGACGTGATCAGCGCCGAGGGATCGGACCAGTTCGACGTTCCTCGTGCTGCAGACGCCGGTCACCTCCGAACCGAGCGCTTTTGCGATCTGCACCGCAAAGGTTCCTACGGCCCCCGACGCCCCGATCACCGCCGTGTGCTGGGATGGCTGGACCTGCCCCGCGTCCCGCAGAGCCTGAAGCGCGGCCGAGGCCGAAACGGGAATGGCCGCCGCCTGCTCGAAGGTCGTAGTTGTCGGCTTCGGGCTGATCCTGTCTTGCGGAACGGCGACGTACTCGGCCAGTGCTCCGCTGCACCAGCCGAAGACCTCCTCACCGGGATGAAACTCGGTGACACTGCCGCCAACAGACTCGACACGACCCGCCATTTCGAGACCAACGATCCGTGCCTTGGGACGCCGCAACCCGTAGCTGGGCCGAGCGATCAACGGAAGCCCTCGCACCATCAACCAGTCACCGATGGCCACGCCGGCCGCCGCGACCTGAACGAGGACTTCATTCTCGGCCGGCACCGGTTTCTCGATCTCCTGAAGCTCGAGGACCTGACCGGGGGCACCGTAGGTCTCTTGAATGATCGCCTTCATAGTGCTCCGCGGGATGGGGTGGGCACGACACCACAGCGTGCTGGGCCGCATGGCATCAGGAGCGGCTCATCGATCCGGGCGGTTGGTCGACCGGTACAGCGCACAGCCGAACAGCGACCCTACACAACCCGCACCGAGTCGATCCCGACGGCATTCAGACCGTCTTGGGAGGGAACTGGCTGCTGCTCCCACGCAAAAGCGGAGTCAGAGCACACGACGAGCCGCTCCTCCTCGGGGCGACAGAGGGGCCGCCACCGCATACTCGATGCCCCGGGTCGTGCGCGCGTCCCGGTCGCCTCGCATACCGCGACACCCTGCCACCAGGCCGCGTCCGGCTTGAGCGGCGAACTACCGTTTCGGGAGGCCTTCGGCGCTCCTATGCTCGATTAGATGCCGGCTTTGGACCGGCACATCCACACGGAGGTGGCTATGTCGGTGCCGGGGCATCCTTGTCGGGGCAACTGCGGGACCGTCCAGAGGCAAGGTTCTCTGAGGCGCGTCGTGTGCGTGTCCCTGATCGTGGTCACGGCCGCCGCCCTACCCGCCGCCGTCTTGCCCGCCCCGGCAGACGCCAAGAGCGCAACGGTCAAGGGCGCCGTGGCCGGCATCAAGGTTCCGCGCCCCGGCAGTGGCGAGGCGTGGCTCCGCGCACTGAACGTCGACAGCGGGGCGCTGACCGGGTCGACGACGATCTCCCGCCGCGGCCGCTTCAAGATGTCCGTGCCGGCCGGGAAGGACGCACTCCTGGCTGCCTCGCTGCGTTTTCCGGGCGGATCCTTCGTCGACCGGCTCGTCGGAGCTGCGCGCCTCAAGGCGGGCAAGACGACGACACTCAGGCCGCCGGCCAGGCGCCCGAAGGCACGCGCCGGCCAGGGTCCGGTCCTCAGCGGTATCGGCGACGTCTCGGTCGGCTACCCGGCCATCTGGGTGAAGCGCTTCGAGGTGACCGGCGGCGGACCGGACTTTGCGGTGCTCGACAAGGGCCTTGGGGCCTACATGACCACTTCGCTCATCCCCGACGCGGATACCTGCGGGGCCGGCGGGCGCAAGTACGCGGTCGTCGAGCGCGAGCGCCTCAAGGACGTCCTCGCCGAGTTGCGGCGCTCCCAGAGCAAGTACTTCGACCCGGCGACCAAGCCCGCCCGTGGCAAGATCATCAAGGACAATGCCACCGTCACGGGCAAGCTGGTTGTGACTGCTGGCCAGGCCGCTTTGAGCGCCACGTACACCGAGACCGGTGGCTACACCGCCACGGTGACCGCGCGGGGTGCGGCGACCGAGCTCTTCGATCTGGCCGACCGCCTTGCGGCGGCCATCATCGAGAAGATCTGCGAGCCCAGCCCGGCGCTCCCCACGGCCTTCGAGGGCACTGTCAGCGGATCGTTCAGCCAACCGTCCGACAGCCCGTACCAGGTCACCCAGCAGTGGACGGGGACCGCGCGCTTCGCGCAGGCCGCCGGCGATCCAGGCAGCTACGAGCCGGTCGCCGGGACGCTCACCTACTCGACCTCCGGCGGCGACGACAGCGGCTGCAGCTACAGCGGCACCGGCGTTGTCGCAATCGCCCCCGACACCGTGTTCGGCTCCCTCGGACTCGCGAGCACGACGTACTTCCTCGCCGGCTACTGGACCAACGACGAGGCCATCCAGCGGCCGACGTACCCGGTGACCGTCGCGTGCCCGGAGGGGACCACATCGGAGGTCATGCCAGTGCAGCTCAAATGGCTCGGGACGGACACGGCCGGCGAGCAGATCCCGGCGGACACCGGGACGCTGTCGGGCACGCGCACCGAAATCGCCCCCAACGGCGTGCAAACGGTGTGGACGTGGAACCTCATTGGCAAGTAGGCCTGCGTCGACCGCATGACGTCCCGGGCCGCGGCGAACGAGCCGGCTGAACCGCTGGCCCCGATCGACGGGATAAGCATCACCGCCCGCAGAACCCTGGGGATCTGGGCGCTGGTGATCGGGGCGATCAGGGTCAAGCTGGCACCCGACGCGATCAGACAGCGCCAGGCGGAATCCCGGAGTGGCTTCAGTGTCGCCCGACGACCGCTTCGTGGCTTGGTCGAACTGGTCGCCGAGGGCTAGCCGCTCGCCGCCTACGCGGCACCACGCGTCGATGCTCGATCGGCCCGTGGAGGCGTGCTTGGCTCACCGGTGCGCAGCAGGACGAACCCGACCCACACGAACCAGACGATCAGGCCCAGCCCGAACACCGCCCCGACGTCCTCGAGAGCTGGGAGGACCGTCACGATTCCGGCCACTCCAGCGACCATGCCGAGGTAGTTGAGAGCGTTGGGGAGCGACCCGGCTCTCATCGCCGCCGTGCTGATCAGCAGAACCCAGAGGCCGCCGACGATTTCGTTGCCGCCGCCCAATCCGTTCTGAACGGAATCGATCGCCGACCAGACCGGCTCCGCCTGCACCGGATCGACGTCGTAGAGATCGGAGACGGTGCCGAGGCCGATGATCGCGATCATCCCCGAAGCGATGACTAGGCCGGCCCAGATGAAGCCGAAAACGCCGCCCGCCTCGGCCAGCATCGGAGATTCGTTCCGAAGGCGCTCGCGGAGGGTCAACACCAGCGGGACCAGCGCGACACCGAATCCGACATAGATGACCGCGTACCAGATACCCAGAGCGGTCTGGTGATCTACAAGGAAGGCCACCGACTCCGCGGGGTCGGGGTCACCGATCGTGTAGTCCGAAAGTACCGTGGCGGCCATCACAAATCCAAAGACGAATGTCGCCGCCGCCGCCAAAGCCGCGTAGCCGCCGGTCCCATGTCTTCCCTGCACCTGCCAACCTCCTGAGCGAGCCGCCTACCCTGCGCAGCCTATCCAGGTTTACGCGATCAGCACCTGATGGGTTGGGGCTGGCCTTGACCCAACGCCGACGGCGTGGTGTCGCGTCCTCCAGGCAATATGTTGCTCGAACAGTGAGGCAGTTCAGGTGAAGAACGGCCCGCTAGACCGAGCCGCCGCATGACCGAGGCTGCCGCGATCGTCGGCTGCGCGTTCCTGTTCGGCCTGGCGATGTTTCAGTTCGCGCTGGCGAGCGGGCGGCCCCTGGGTAGCTACGCATGGGGCGGCGCACACGACGGCGTGCTGCCGCCCCGGTTGCGAGCGGCAAGCGCTATGGCGATCGTTCTCTATGCGGTGTTCGCCAGCGTCATCCTCAAGGCCGCGGGGATCGGCGGCCCGGCACCTCGGTCCTGGGCTGCCACGGGAGCTTGGCTGCTCGCTGGCTTCTGGGCCTTCCAGGTCGTCCTGAACGGTGCTTCCCGCAGCGCCGACGAGCGACGAGTGATGACGCCCCTGGCTGCAGTTCTGTGCCTCCTGACGGTGGCGGTCGCGTTCAACGCCGAGTGACGCCACTACGCCGCGGCCAGCCTCGCCCTCGCGCCACCAGAACTGGAGTTGTTAGATCGCGCCCCTCCGCTGTCTCCGAGTTCGATCGGTGATGGGTGGTGTGTTGCCCAAGAGTTGCCCACACTCGTCAGGCAAGACCCCGCCGAGGAGGCCCTAAGGGCAGGCCTCGGCCACCATTGCCCTGCTGGCCCTGACCGCACCCTTCGCGTCCTTGACCCTCTTCCTCGCCCTCGCTAGCTTCTTCCGCGCCTTCTTCAGCTTCTTCTTTGAGCTGTCGTTCTTTCTCGCCTTCTCGACCCTCTTCTTGGCTCTCTTCTGCTGTTTGTTGGCCTTGGTCAGACCGCGCTGGGCGTTGGCAAGGGTCAGCTTCGGCGGCGGTGCAGACGGCGGAGGGGCCGGTGCCCAACCGTCGGCTCATGTGTCACTGGTTTTCTCGGCGGTTGGACGGCCGAATCGGCGTGGTTGCCACGCAGGAGTAGTCTCAGTTCACCGGCCGGACTCGGTCGGCCACACCGACGGAGGGGGAGCTAGTGAAGATCATGGTCCTTACGTATCTGCGTCGCCACCACATCGGGCTGCTGGCGCTTGCGGTGGCGATGGGAGGCACCGCCTACGCCGCCGAAACGATCAACAGCCGTGACATCGCCGATGGCACGATCAAGAGCAGGGATCTGCAGAACGGTGCGGTGCTGGGGCGCGACATCCGAAGCGATGCGCTCAAGGGCTCCCAGATCGACGAATCGACACTTGACGATGCTTCGCCGAGCGCAACCGTCGCCGGTCAGGGTGCCCCCACGCTGATCCAGAAGGAAGGCATCGAGGCCGTGGAGAGAACGGGCACGGGCGTCTACCACTTGATCCTCGGGACGGACCAGAAAACCTGCAGCTTCACCGGCAGCTTCTACGGCCTGGAATCGACTCAAACCGGCGACGGCGGCACAGTTGCCGTCGCCTACTCCCCGGGCGCACCGGACCTGACCGTCGTCCTCCGCGACCATGCGGGAGACCTCGTCAACCTCGGGGAAGGAAACGGCCCGTTCGGTTTCACGGTCGTGTCCGGCTGCTGAGGACCGTGCCGAGCGAGTTCTGACCCGGTCCCGGCAGCCGCCGCGCTCGCGGCGCGGAGTCGCCTACCGCCTCGTTCGCTGATGCGGCGAGCGAGCCGGGCTCGTTGCCGGTGCCTGCATGCTCGTCGCGGCTTCATCGGTCGATGGGCCGGGTTGGACTCGAACCAAGGCCCTACGGATTATGAGTCTCTCCGGCCCCGTATCGGCGTGTATCGGCTAGTGACGGCCTTTGGCTTGTTTGCAGGGGTATTGCGTGTCTAGGCGGGTATCTTGTAACGGCTCGTAACGGCCTGTCATCTGTTGTTCGGTAGCAAAATGGTTGCAGGCCGCGATGGTGATTCACGCGGCCGGCCTAAAAGGCCGCCGCAATGTGGCGCCATTTTGTGCGGGCCTCTATTGCCACGGTTCGCGACCGATCCTTCAGAAACGTCAGCAATCGTTGTCTATGCGACTACCCGCAGTTGCTCAGTTACCCGGCGGGCGATAGTCGACAGCGGTCTGAGCCGCCTCGTCAATCTCTTCCGGGGCCAGCACCGCACGGGTCTTAGCGTTGGTGATCGACCCGGCTGCTCCGGTCGCAAGGCTGACGGCCGCCACGGTCTTGTTGTCGGGAAGGTCGAGGATCAAGACGACGTCGGACTCGCCCTGGGCGAAGTAGAACGCTTCCACCTTCCCCCCGAAGGCGCCGATCATCGACTCGATCGCCTCGCGACGGGCGCTGCCGCCCTTGGCGGCGACACCTTTGAGCCCCTCCTGCGTGTACTTGGCCTCGAACAGGTACTTAGGCACGGCTCCACCCTTCGTTGGATTGTCCCGACCCTAACCGGCTCAACGGCCTAAGGCAACGGGCGAACCTTGCCGGCCAACTCGACCGCGCGGCTGTCATGCGTGCGCGTCCTTGTCGCCACGGCCATCTAATCGGCGCTCGAGGCAGTCATTGAGCTCGACGCCGTAAAGCATTGCCATGTTCGATCCCCATAGCCAGACAAGGAAGCCGATGACCGCCGCCAGACTCCCGTAGATGGTGCTGTAGTTGGCGATCCGATCGACGTAGACGGCGTAGGCAGCAGATCCGAGCAGCCACGTTGCCATTGCGATGACGCCACCAGGAGTTATCAGCTGAAAGCCGCGATGGCTGCGATCGTCGAGCGACGCCCAATATAAGACCCCGAAGATCCCGAGGATGAAGACGACTAGGAGCGGCCACTTGCCAATTTCCCAGGCGATGGAAACGGCTTGGTCAAGACCGAACAGTGATGCGATCCCGCCAGCGACCGGGCCCGTGACGATGACAACAATCGCGGTACCAGAGATCGCGAGAACCGTCGCGAAGGTCACCACCAGCTGTAGGCGCCGCAGCTTGAGGAATGGATAGCGAACGACCCGGCCGTGCACGATCGCGGAAGCGCGCAAGAAGGCGCCGACGAAAGCCGAAGCGCTCCAGAGGGCACCGGCCAACCCCACCAACAGGGTGACTCCGGCGGTTGATCTCCGCTCAACGCCGGCGACGACTTGAAGCACCATGTCCCGCAACGGCGTCTGGCCTTGCTGGCTCAGGTTATGGCGGATGTCATCGAGCACCGGATCGCCTAGCAATCCGATTAGACCGATCACAACGACGAGCGCTGGGATAAGCGAAATCGCAGCGTAGAAAGTCAGTGCTGCACCCCAGTCGACCAGATGGTCGTCCAGAAACCTGTTCAGCGCGTCGACCACCACCCGACGGTCGACATCTCGGAGTCGAAGTCGTGCCGCTCGGGTTCGCATCCCTCGGTGTCTACCGAACATTGGCCCGGACAGCAGCGTTTCAGCGTCGTTTCAACCCGGCGCTAAGGCCGCCACGCCCCCGTTCGGCAGCAGTCACCTCGTGGAACCGTCTAGAGCGGCTCTGCCACGATGGCGAAGTCGGTACCGGCCAGGACCTTGCGGACGCGATCCTCGGCGTCGCTGGCGTCGGCTGCGTCAACCTGGACGCGGATCTGCGGGGCTACTACCTCCCCATACTCGCCCTCCTGCTGATCCCAACCAGCGCCGTGCGGCTGGATACCGGCAGCTTCAAGTGCGCTTCTCGCCGCCGCCAAGCCCGCGCCCTCGATCTTGACCTTAAACGCTCTCACCGGGCTGACCCTACCGGAAGCCGCAGCCTCGCAGCAGGCATCAGCGCCCATCTGGAGAACCTGTCAAGCGTGGATTCAGCAGACACGACCCCAGGTGCAGCGTCCGGCAATACCGACGACGTCAGCCGCGTCGCCGCCCTCACCGATGGCGTAGTCGCCATCGCGATCACCCTGCTCGTCCTCGACATCGCCATTCCCGAGATCCCCGACGCTCTCGTCGACAACGAACTCGCCGATGCGCTCTGGCAATTGCGGCCGCAGGTCTTCGGTTTTGTCCTGAGCTTCGCTGTCATCGCCTACTACTGGCTCAGCCACCGACTCGTCTTCTCGCACCTGCGCAGAATCGATGGGCCGCTGGTGATCATCAACCTGATCTTCTTGTTGGTCATCGCCTTCATCCCCTTCGTCGCCGGCCTGTTGGCCGATTACGTTCCGAACGGGCTCGCTGTCGCCTGCTATTCGGGAGTGATGGCAATGGCCGGGCTTACCCTGCTGGCAATGGTGGCCTACCCGAAAGCGAAGGGCCACTTCCACCCGAACGTCCCACTCGCGCACGTGAGCATGATCACGCGAAAGATCGCGGTGGCGCCAATCGTCTATCTCATCGCCGTCCCGGTCGCCTTCCTCAACGGCTGGGTAGCACTCGCGACGACGGCCCTAATCCCGCTCCTCCGGACCGCGATCGGAAAACGCAGCAGTTAGCCCCAGCCGCCGATATCTGTCTGCAGCCCGCGCAGAGCGTTCGGCGCCGCCGGCCTCGACCCCTTTTCCCTCCTATCTGACCTACCTCGTTGGTAGAACGTTCGGCAGATAGCCACCCCATGTCCGACGAGCAGCCCTCCAAACCCAACGCTCCGGCTGGTTCGCCTGTCGACCCGATTGTTCGAGAGCCCGGCGTGACCATCTCGATCTCGGCGAAGACGATCCTTCTGTTCGTCGGACTCGTGGCTCTGACGTGGAGCTTCGTGGTCGTCCGCGGAACGCTACTGGTCATCTTCGTATCGATCTTCCTGGCAATCGTTCTCTCGCCGGTCGTCGATGCGGCGGCCAAGCGTTTCAACCTCGGGCGCGGGGCCGCCTCCTCACTCGTCGTTCTCGGGCTGGCGGCGGTTGTAGCGGTTCTCCTTCTGGTTGCCATCTCCCCGCTGATCGACGCAGTGCGCTCGTTCGGTGAGAATGCGCCGCGCCTCGTTCAAGAGATCGGGAAAAGCGATCTCGGCAGACAGCTCGACATCCATAGCCACATCACCGAGACGCTTCAGCAGAACACCTCGTCGATCGTGTCGGGCCTCGGCAAGGCGGCCGGAGGATTTCTCGGGACGGCGGCCTCGGCGTTCGGCGTCTTCGTCCTCTCGTTCTCAGTCCTGTTCATGACCCTGTTCCTCGTCAAAGACCTTCCGAACTATCGGAAGTCGGTCATCGGGCTACTCGATAACCAGAGTGCCGTTCGCTGGCACCGGATCGCCGATGAGGTGATCACCACGACCTCTCGGTACATGATCGGGAACGTCGTTATCTCGCTGATCTGCGCGACGATCTACGGGGCGACAGCGGTGATTCTCGGGCTGCCATATGCGCTGGCACTGGCCGTGATCGCCGGGATCCTCGACATGATCCCGAACATCGGCTCGATGATCGCCGGTGTCATCATCGGCATCGTCGCGCTGACCGTCAGCACGTCGGCATTGATCATCTTCGTGGTCGTGATCCTGCTCTATCAGCAGTTCGAGAACTACGTCCTCCAACCAACGATCATCGGCAAGGCCGCAGATATCTCCGGCTTCCTGGTGATTCTCAGCGTGCTGTTCTGGGGCGCCCTGTTCGGCGTCGTCGGAGCGATCGTGGGTGTTCCGATCACCGCTGCGATCCTCATCGTCGTCAATGAGCTGACCGCCGATCGCCGCGCCCGCATCGCCGCCGGTAGGCCGCCACAGGAGGCTCAGGCTGGTGCCCCATGAGCGCCGAGCGCCCATCCGTATCATCGAGCCTCGGCACTGCGCTGACTCAGTAGTGCGTGCGGAGGTAGTCCGGCCGGTGCCGACCTTAGGTTTTTGGGGTGTCTGTCCGGCGGACGAGCACCCAACGACAGCAAGGACAGCGGACGGGCGACCACTCGTGAGATCCGTGTCCTGCGCTCGAGGTTGCGCCCGGCCCGGGGCGGAATGCGACGCTGGTGGCGATGGCGAAGCAGACGACTGACCAGCTCTGGGCAACGCAGAACCGACATCCGGGCGACCGCGAGGGTCTCTTCTCGGCTGCCGCGCGGGAACCTACGCGGTGGCTCTTGAGATAACCACTCAGCATCTCGGCGGCCTCGCTTTCGCGCCCGGCACCAGGTGCTGCCCGTAGCGATCGAGGGTAGACCGTGATGGTCGAGAGCCTCCATGTTGAGTACGTCGCCGCGCTCGTTGCCATTGCCTGGCCTGCTCGTCGTTTCCGCAGTTCGGGATTCGGGACTCCGCCATTGGGACGCAGCGCTCGGCCCACCGGCCACATGCGATCTCGCGTTTAGAAATCAAACCGGCACTAGGGGATTCTCGGGTGGCTCTTGACCTCGGTCGAAGACGGCACACCCCCATGACTCTTCGTTGAATCGATCCCGATGGGCGAACCAGGTCACCCGCAGCCGCTCGTATTCCTCGGATCCTGCGTCGTGCCCTGGCCGATGCGGTGAAGTGGAACAGGCTCGCGCGTAATCCTGCCGATGTCGCAGCCGCGCCATCGGCCAAAGCAGCGAGGGCACCGAAACCAGCGACTTGGTCAACGCCGGAGTTGCGGGCGTTTCTGGACTCGGTGCGCGGTAGTCGGCTATACCCGCTTTGGCTGCTTTACGCGACAACCGGACTACGCCGAGGTGAAGCTCTCGGCCTGCGGTGGCGCGATCTCGAGCTTGACGGGGGGACAATGGCGGTCACAAATGCTCGAGTCACGGTGGGCCACGAGATAACCGAATCGCCGCCCAAGTCCGGTCGCGGCCGTGCCGTGGCGCTGGACCCCGACACCGTCGCCGCCCTCAAAGCCCACCGAAAGGACCAGGCCGCCGAGCAGCTCGCATACGGCCCCGGCTACGAGAAGGGCGACTACGTTTTCGCATGGCAGGACGGACAGCCGCTTCACCCTGACTACGTATCGAAGGCGTTTCAGGACGCCGTGGCGGGGATCGACGTGCAGCGAATCCGCTTGCATGACCTTCGCCATACATGGGCGTCGTTGGCACTACGGGACGGCGTCAATCCGAAGGTGGTTTCAGAGCGGCTAGGCCATGCGACGGTGAGCTTCACACTCGACGTTTATTCCCATGTCATGCCCGGAACGCAAGAGGACGCGGCGTCAACGGTCGCGGCTCTCGTCGTCGACTGAGCGGCCAACGGTTGCAGAATGGTTGCAGTTGTCGTTCTCGCCGCGTGGGGCAGGCCGCGAAACATCTCGATTAGCGGGGCTTTTCTAATGGGCCGGCCTGGACTCGAACCAGGGACCTACGGATTATGAGTCCGCTGCTCTGACCAACTGAGCTACCGGCCCGGGATCGGGATTATCGGCGATCGATCGGGCGGCGCCGGGGTTGGCGGCGGCTCGGTCGGCTCAGGGGTCGCAGCCCGACTAGCCCAGCTTCTCCTCGAGCGCGAGGATCCGCTCCGTTGTCTTGATCACCGTGTCCGGGTTGAGGCTGAGCGAGTCGATCCCGAGCTCGACCAGGTACTCGGCCATCTCCGGGTAGTCGGACGGAGCCTGGCCGCAGAGGCCGGAGTGGATCCCGTTGCGGCGGCAGCCGTCGACGGCGAGCCGGATCATCTCCTTGACCCCCTCGTCGCGCTCCTCGTAGTCGAAGGCGACGATCTCGGAGTCGCGGTCGACTCCCAGCGTCAGCTGCGTGAGGTCGTTGGAGCCGATCGAGAAGCCGTCGAAGAGCTCGGCGAAGCGGTCGATCAGGATCACGTTGTTGGGGATCTCGCACATCGCATAGACCTCGAGCCCGTCTTTGCCGCGCTCGAGCCCGAACTCGGCCATCTTCGCCAGCACGCGCTCGGCCTCATCGACGCGCCGCACGAACGGGATCATCAGGACGACGTTGGTCAGACCCATCTCCTCGCGGACCCGCTTCATCGCCCGGCACTCGAGCTCGAAGCCCTCCTCGTAGGCGGGGTGCGCGTAGCGGGAGGCGCCGCGGAACCCGATCATCGGGTTCTCCTCCTTCGGCTCGAAGACGGCGCCGCCGAGCAGCTCGGCGTACTCGTTCGACTTGAAGTCGGACATCCGCACCACGACCGGCTTCGGCCAGAAGCCGGCGGCGATCGTGCCGATCCCCTCCGAGAGGCGCTGGACGAAGAACTCGGCCCCGTCCGCATAGCCGCTGATCAGCGCTTCGATCTCCTGACGCTGTCCCTCGTCGGCGACCTTCTCCGGATGCAGCAGGGCGAGCGGGTGGGCCTTGATGTAGTCGGTGACGATGAACTCCATCCGAGCCAGGCCGACGCCGTCGTTCGGCAGGAACGAGGTCTTGAAGGCCAGGTCGGGGTTGCCGAGGTTGAGCATCACCTTCGTCTTCGGCCGCGCCATCTCCGCGACCTCGGTGTGCTCGACCGAGAACGGGACCTCGCCACGGAAGATCTGACCGGTGTCGCCGTCGGCGCAGGAGACGGTGACCTGCTCGCCGTCGGGGATCGAGGTGGTCGCGTCATGGCTGCCGACGACCGCCGGTAGCCCCAGCTCGCGGGCGATGATCGCCGCGTGGCAGGTGCGGCCGCCGCGGTTGGTGACGATCGCGGCAGCGATCTGCATGACCGGCTCGAAGTCGGGCGTCGTCATGTCCGCGACGAGCACCTCGCCCGCCTGGAACTCGGACAGCTGCTCGGGGTTCTTGATCAGCCGCGCGCGGCCCGAGGCAATCTTCTCGCCGACCGCGCGGCCGGCCGTGAGCACGTCGCCGTTGCCGTTGCTGCCGCCCTCGAGGCTGTAGGTCTCGAGCGTCGTCGCCTTGCGCTGGGAGGCGACTGTCTCCGGGCGGGCCTGGACGATGTAGATCTTGCCGTCGAGCCCGTCCTTGGCCCACTCCATGTCCATCGGCCGGTCGTAGTGGTTCTCGATCTTGATCGCGAAGTCGGCGAGCTCGAGCACGTCCTCGTCGCCGATGCAGTAGCGGGCCCGGTCGGCCTTCGGCGTCGGCACGTTGCGGACCGTCTCCTTCGTCGATCCCTCGACGTAGATCATCTTCACGGCCTTGTCGCCGACCATCCGGCGCAGCACGGCGCGATGGCCCTCGTTGAAGGTCGGCTTGTGCACGTAGAACTCGTCCGGATCGACGGCGCCCTGAACGACGTTCTCGCCGAGCCCGTAGGCGCCGGTGATGAAGACGACGTCGCGGAAGCCGGACTCGGTGTCGAGCGAGAAGAAGACACCGGAGGCGGAGAGATCGGAGCGGACCATCTTCATCACGCCGATCGAGAGCGCGACCTTGAAGTGGTCGAACCCCTGGTCGACGCGGTAGTGGATCGCGCGGTCGGTGAACAGGCTCGCGAAGCAGCGCCGGCAGGCGTCGAGCAGGCTCTCGTCGCCGTGGACGTTGAGGTAGGTGTCCTGCTGACCGGCGAAGCTGGCCGTCGGCAGGTCCTCGGCGGTCGCCGAGCTGCGGACCGCGAGGGTGAGGTCGGGGCCGTACTCCTCCTGGAGGCGGTGGTAGGCGGTGAGGATCTCACTCGTGAGCTGCTCGGAGAGGCCGGCTCCGTAGACGATCTCGCGACAGCGCTTGGCGCGGCGGGCGAGGTCGGTGACGTCGGAGGGGTCGAGGTCGTCGAGCGCCTCGTGCAGCCTCTCCATCGCACCCGCTTCCTCGAGCATGTCCCGGTAGGCCTCCGCGGTGGTCGCGAACCCGTTCGGAATACGGACGCCCTGGTCGGAGAGCTCCTGGTACATCTCTCCCAGGGAGGCGTTCTTGCCGCCGACCATGGGGACGTCTTCGATCCCGACCTCCTCGAAGAATCGGACGTACTTGAGCTCGGTCATTTGCATCTCCTCAGTAGTGCGTTAGCCCCAAGCCCATGCTCGCCGCAGGGCATGGCCGCCCGCATCGGGTCGTGCCGCGAGGCTGTTGCGCAGAACTACTGAGTGCGGCCTGCCGCCGCCGGCACCTCGCTAGCCTCTCGCCGCCATGGCGCTCCCGCTGGCAGCAGCTCCCGGGTTTGAGTTCTTCGACGTGGCCGCGACGGGAATTCTCGTCGCCGGTCTCGCACTGCTCGTCGCCGTGATCGCGCTCTCGCGGGAGCACGAGCGGCCGTTCAGTGCCGCCGTCATCTACCTGGTCATGGGATCGCTGCTCGCGGTCGGTTTGCATCTGATCGGGATCGATCTGCTGGACCCGATCGCCGACGCGGGCGTGATCGAGCACGCGGCCGAGCTCGCGGTGATCATCGCCTTGTTCTCATCCGGTGTTCGCCTCGACCGCCGCCTGACGTGGTCCGAGTGGACCTCCACCCGCCGTCTGATCTTGCTGGTGATGCCGCTGACGATCGCCGCCGTCGCCGCTTTCGGCTCGCTGGTGATGGGGCTCTCACTCGGTGCGGCGATCGTGCTCGGCGCCGCCCTGGCACCGACCGACCCGGTCCTTGCGAGCGACGTCCAGGTCGGACCGCCGGGTCAGCGCCGCGAGCGCGAGACGCACTTCGCGCTCACCTCCGAGGCGGGGCTCAACGACGGGCTCGCGTTCCCGTTCGTGATCCTCGGGCTGTTCATCGCCGAGGGCAGCAGCGACTGGTTCTCGGAGTGGCTCGTGGCTGACGTCCTCTACGCAATCGGCGTCGGCGTGCTGATCGGAGTGGCGGCCGGACTCGTCTTGTCGGCGACGACCGCATGGCTGCAACGTCGGGGCTGGCTCGCCGAGGACTTCGACGGCTGGCTTGCGATCGCGGCGGTGCTCGCGATCTACGGTTTGACCGAGATGCTCAGCGCCTATGGGTTCCTCGCCGCCTTCGCAGGGGGGCTCGCCTACCGCCGCCGCGAGCGCTCAAAGGAGGAGGCGGGCCACCTCGAACGCGTCCATCTCGGTGCGAAGACGGTCGAGCAGATGAGCGAGCTGGCGATCGTCCTGTTGCTCGGCAGCACGGTGACGCTCGCCGGTCTCGGCGAGCCTGGGCTGACCGGCTGGCTGCTGGTTCCCGTGTTGCTCCTGATCATCCGGCCGCTCGCCGTCGCCGCCGCCTTCGCCGGCTCCCGACTCCCGCATACGGACCGCGCCTTCATCGGCTGGTTCGGAATCCGTGGAATCGGCTCCTTCTACTACGTCGCGTTCGCGATCGGCACCGGCCTGCTCAACGCCACCGAGGGCGAGCGCCTCTACTGGACGGTGATCGTCTGCGCGGGTATCTCGATCATCGTCCACGGGATCACGGCCTCGCCCTTGAGCCGGCGCCTGGACGCCGCCGGCTCGAAGGCCTGAGGCCAGACGGGACGGGTATCGGCCCGAGCGCGATAGCGTCCGGGCGGATGAGCGATTCAGAGGCGCAGCAGCCAGTCCACGGTCCTCCTTTCGCCGGCTACCAGGCTGAGATCTTCCTCCGCGGGATGGGAGGCGAGGTGCCCGAGCAGCCGGTCTCCGTCGACGAGCTTGCGGAGGCGGTCCGCGAGAGCGCCAACCCGAAGGTCGCCGCCTACGTGTTCGGCGCCGCCGGCCGCGAGGACACGATGCGCGAAAACGAGGAGGCCTTCAGGCGGGTCCGGATCGTGCCGCGGATGCTGCGCGACGTCTCCGAGCGCGATCTCGCGGTCGAGCTCGCGGGAACCGCGATGCCGGCGCCGCTCGGGCTGGCGCCAATCGGCGTGCAGTCGATCGTCCACCCCGACGGCGAGCTCGCCGTCGCCCGCGCCGCCGCCGCGGTCGGGCTGCCGATGGCGGTCAGCACCGTCTCCTCGTTCACGCTCGAGGAGATCGCGGCCGCCGCGCCCGGGCCGAAGTGGTTCCAGCTCTACTGGCCCCGCGACCCGGAGCTGGCGACGAGCTTCGTCGAGCGGGCCGAGCTCGCCGGCTACAAGGCGATCGTCGTCACCCTCGACACCTTCCTCCCCGGCTGGAAGACACGCGATCTGCAGCGCGCCTGGCAGCCCTTCCTCGAGGGAGTCGGGATCGCCAACTACCTCGCCGACCCGGTCTTCGGAGCGCTGCTCGACAAGCCGCCCGAGGAAGATCGCCAGGCCGCGATCGGGCAGTTCGTGTACCAGTTCTCGAATCCGGGCCTGACGTGGACCGACCTCGAGCACCTGCGGGCCGCCACCGAGCTGCCGATCCTGCTCAAGGGGATCCTCCACCCCAAGGACGCGCAGGCGGCGCTCGAGGCCGGGGTCGACGGCGTCGTCGTCTCCAACCACGGCGGCCGCCAGGTCGACGGTGCGATCGCCAGTCTCGACGCGCTGCCGGGGGTCAGAGACGCGGTCGGCGACGAGCTCACGGTCTTGCTCGACAGCGGCATCCGCTCGGGGGCCGACGCCTTCAAGGCGATCGCGCTCGGCGCCGACGCGGCCCTCGTCGGTAGGCCTTACCTCTGGGGACTCGCCCAGGGCGGCGAGGCCGGCGTGCTCGCGGTCCTCCGGGGGCTGCTCGCCGAGCTCGACCTGACCGCCGGGCTCAGCGGCCTGCGCACAGTCACCGAGATCGGCCCGTCAGCGCTCAGCGAGCCCGACTGATCGCCCGCTGGGCCTGGAACTCCACCGCCATCGATACGAGTCGCTCACGGACCAGCTCGGGCCGCTGATCGGCGATGAAATGGCCGCAGCCGGGCACCGGCTCGAACCTGTAGTCGTCGGCTTTCGCCGTCTCGGCAGCTGCGAGCGATGGGTGGACCGCAAAGTCGTCGAGCCCGAAGAGGCAGCGAGTCGGCACCCGCGAGCGCCGGGTCTCGGGCCGGCGTGCCCGCTCCGCCATCTCGCGCACGAGGAAGGTGCGGTAGGTGTCCTGGCCGGCGCGCGCACAGACCGGGTCGCGGAAGCGGTCGGCGTAGATCGCGACGGTGTCCGGGTCGATCGCGCCGCCGGTCACGCCCGCGCCGAACGGCCCCCGCTCGATGAACCGCGTCCGCCGCGTCAACGCGGCCCCGAAGGCCGCGATCGGCGGCTGGTAGAGAAGCATTCGCCACAGGTGCGGCAGCACCGTCCGCGACGAGTTCCACGGGTGGCCGACGTTGAGCACGAGGTGGGCATCGATCCGCTCGGGTGCCAGCAGGCAGATCAGATGCGAGATGAATCCGCCCCAGTCATGGCCGACGAGCAGGCAGCGCTCGATCGCGAGCGCCTCGACCAGGCCGATCAGATCAGCAGCGACATCGTCCTTGGCCCAACGGTGTGGCGCCGGGCCGGACCAGCCGTAGCCCGGCAGGTCGGGCGCGATCAGGCGCAGGCCCGCGGGCGGGTTGGCGAGAAGGTCGCGCCAGACCCAGTGATGCTGAGGCCACCCGTGCAGCAGCAGGACCGGTCGGCCGTCACGGCTCCCGGCCTCGGTCAAGTGGAACGCGACGCCACGCGCCTCGACGAACGAGCGCCGGACACCATCGCAGGGAGGCGGTTCGGGAAAGCGCACGGGCAGGCTCCGCATCCGCGCAGCGTACGACCGCCCGGCGCCGCAGGCACCGGTTCTCCGGAACGGCGCGCCGGCGCGCTAGCCCTCGACGAAGTAGGCGCCGCTGCCGGAGCCGTCGCTGAACCAGCGGCTGGTCACGGTCTTCTTGCGGGTGAAGAACTCGACCGCGTCGGGGCCGTGGGCGTGGAGATCGCCGAGGAAGCTGTCCTTCCAGCCTGAGAACGGGAAGAAGGCAACCGGGGCGGCGACGCCGATGTTGACGCCGACCATGCCGACCTCGACGTCGTGGCGAAAGCGCCGCACAGCGGCCCCGTTCTCGGTGAAGATCGAGACGCCGTTGCCGAACGGGCTCGAGTTGATCAGCTCGATCGCAGCGCCGAGATCGGGCACGTCGATCACGGTCAGGACCGGGCCGAAGATCTCCTCCTTGATCAGATCCGAGCCCGGGTCGAGCCCGGCCATGATCGTCGGGCCGACGTAGGAACCGCCATCGGGGGCATCGGGGTCGCGGCCATCGACGAGCAGCTCGGCACCCTCCCCCGCGCCGCGCTCGATCGCACCGCCGATCCGCTCGCAGGC
This sequence comes from uncultured Solirubrobacterales bacterium, assembly GCA_963793415.1. Classification (GTDB taxonomy): domain Bacteria; phylum Actinomycetota; class Thermoleophilia; order Solirubrobacterales; family 70-9; genus CAXMST01. Next base: position 2,257,078 of record CAWCAC010000002.1, read on the forward strand.
GGCGTCGGAGATCACCGGGCCAACCTCGATCGACTCGTCGAGCCCGTCGCCGACGCTGAGTGCACGGGTGCGCTCGACAAGTGCCGGCATCAACCGCTCGGAGGCCTCGCCGACGTTGACCAGCACCGAGCCCGCCATGCAGCGCTGACCGGCGGCCCCGAAGGCCGATCCGATGATCCCGTCGACGGTCTTGTCGACGACGGCGTCGGGCATCACGACCATGTGGTTCTTGGCGCCGCCGAGCGCCTGCACGCGCTTGCCGGTCGCGGCGGCGCGCTCGTAGACGATCCGCGCTACCGGCGCCGAGCCGACGAAGGAGACGGCGTCGATGCCGGGGTGTTCGAGGATCCCCTCGACGACCTCGCGGCCGCCGTTGACGAGGTTGACGACGCCGGGCGGCAGCCCGATTCCGTCGAGCACCTCGAAGGCGATCTGCTGGGTCATCGGGACCTGCTCGGAGGGCTTGAGGATGAAGCTGTTGCCGCAGCCGATCGCGAACGGCAGAAACCAGAACGGGACCATCGCCGGGAAGTTGAAGGGCGCGATCGCGGCGCAGACGCCGACCGGCTGGCGCACGGTCTCGGCGTCGACGTTGCGGGAGACGTCCTCGAGGATCTTGCCCTGCATCGTCGTCGGGATCGCGCAGGCCGCCTCGACCATCTCGATCATCCGCGCGACCTCGGCGCGAGCGTCGCCGATCGTCTTGCCCATCTCGCTCGTGGCGGCACGGGCGAGCTCCTCACGGCGCTCGTCGAGCCCGGCTCGCAGCGCGAACAGGCGGCGGGCGCGCTCGATCACGCTGACCGCACGCCACTCCGGCAGCGCCGCGCGGGCGGCCTCGACGGCGCGGTCGAGATCGGCCGCGCCGGACAGCGGCACCTCGGCGATCGTCGTACCGTCGGAGGGGTTGACGACCGGAAGGCGCTCGGCGGCGTCCGTTGCGGGCGTCCACGCCCCTCCGATGTAGTTGTCGAGGACCCTGGTGGCGGTGCCTGTCGGCTCCATGTGTGCTCCTTCTGGTTGCCTCGTGAGCGAGGCTTCGTCGCGCTCTCCAACCATTACAACGGGTCGCGGCTCCGGGCACCCGGCGACACGCCGAGTTCTGCCGGTCTGGACAATGGGGGGCGATCGTGTTCGACCACCTGCCAGACGGGCGTCAATCGCTGCTCGGCCTCACCGCCGAGGGCGACGAGGCGTGGCTGATCCGCAGCGTCTCGCAGAAGCTCTACACCTGCCCGGGCTGCCACGGCGGCATCGGCATCGGCGAGACCCATGTCGTGGTCCAGTACGTGCTCCGGACCGGCGGCACCGACCACCACCACTGGCACCAGCGCTGTGCACACGAGGTCCTCGTGCCGGAGTTGCGCCGCCTCAAGCCCGTCAACGCCGGCGAGGCGGGCCGGCAGAAGCTCGAGCGCCGCGGCAAGCGGCCGGCGGGCAAACGCGGTCGGCGAGCGCCGAGGCGCTAGCCCTAGCCCTGGGTCACCTCGTCGAGGGCGGCGTTGAGCTCGCCCTCGCTGAAGGCCCCTTCGATCGCGGTTGAGATCTTGCCGTCGGTACCGATCACGAACAGCCACGGCTCCGAGGGCAGGTTGTAGGCCTTGACCTGCTCACGCACGCCCTTGTCGACCTGGTTGTCGTTGTAGATCTCCTGGAGGATGAAACTGGCCTCGTCGCCGCGCTCGCTCTTGACCTGCTCGGCGATGTCGGCGACCGGGCCGCAGACCCGGCTCGAGCACAGCGCGGGGGTCGCGAACAGCAGCACAACCGGCTTCTTGCCGACGACGTCGGCGAAGTCGTCGTCGTGCATCGTGCTCGGCGGCTGGCGCGTGTCGATCTTGGTCAGATCGCCGCCGACGTCGTCCGCTGTCAGCGTGTGGATCATCGGCGCCTTGTCGCCGGCGCTCGGCACCTCGGGGAAGTTGCCGACGACGGCGCTCGGGATCGCGCTGTAGGTGTAGGAGTCGCCGTCCTTGAACAGCGCCATCAGGCGCCACTCGCCCTTGGAGCCCATGTCGACGTCACTGACGTAGACGTACTCGGCGGCGTCGGGATCGCTCGAGGTGCTGACGGACTGGAAGGCAGCGCCGACTTCAAGGCTCTCGGCTGCGGCGGGAAATGGGCCGACGGCGGGCTCGCCGGGCTTCGAGGCGTAGATCGCGACTTCGGCGTCGCGGACGGGCTCACGCTCGACCGTGAAGACTCCGAAGCCGAAGCGGTTCTTGCCCTCGTCGAAGACCTGGCCCGAGGGCACCGCGACGAGATCCGACTCGGTTCCCTCCTGCTGGGCGATCTCCTCGAGCGTGCGTCCGTCCGCCGCCGGGAATGCGGAGGCGTCGGGCCGGGCGGAGTCGCCGGTCGCTTCGGTCGAGTCGCTGGACTCGCCGCAGCCGGCAACGAGGACCGCGGCTGCGAGCGCAAGAAGGGTGGCGCGCAGCGCGGCGCGTCCGGTGCCGGTCGAAGAGGACATCCCCGTCAATCCTAGAGAGGCGGGTAAAGATGGCCTGAGCGGCCGGCGTGGCGCTGCAAAGCACGCCCCATCGCCTCCCGGGCGCTCCCGCTCGGTCCCCGATAGGGTCCGCGCCGAATCGAGCGAAGGAGAGGCATTGGCTGAGCGAGCGGCAATCATCACGGGCGGATCGAGCGGGATCGGACTTGCGATCGCGCGGGCCCTCGGCGAGGACGGCTACGCGCTGACGGTCTCGGCGCGGCGCGCGGAGAAGCTCCAGCAAGCCGTCGACGGCCTCGCTGCCGAAGGCCTCGAGGTCACAGCCGCGGCCGCCGACGTCTCCGACGAGGAGCAGATCAACGGCCTGATCGCCGGTCACAAGGAGCGCTACGGACGCCTCGACGTGCTCGTCAACAACGCCGGCGTCGGTATCGGCGGGCCGATCGCGGAGACAAAGAGCAAGCACGTCGACATGCAGATCGCCGTCAACCTCCGCTCCTACGTGCTCGCGACCCGCGAGGCGATCCCGATGCTGAAGGAAGCCGGCGCCGAGCACGGCAAGGCCCTGATCATCAACACCGCTTCGATCGCGGGCAAGGCCGGACAAGGCTGGCTCGCCGTCTACTCGGCGACCAAGGCCGGCGTCGTCGGGCTGAGCCAGGCCTCGCAGATGGAACTCGCCGGCGACGGCATCCAGGTGACCGCACTGTGCCCGGCCTTCGTCGACACACCGATGACCGAGTGGGTCGAAGGGGTCAAGCCCGAGGAGATGATCCAGCCCGAGGACCTGGCGGAGACGGTGCGGCTGCTGCTGCGGACCAGCTCCGCTTGCCTGATCCCCGAGATCGTCTTCGCCCGCCGCGGCGACGGGTCGGCACTCGGCGTCTGAGGCGGCGTCCGGCGGGCGCCGCTCAGTGCGGGACGGGCTCGGCCGCGTCCCGCTCGGCGAGCAGCTCGGCGGCACGCTGCTCGCCCATCTGCTCGGAGGCGCGGGCGATGCGCCGGCGGTACTCGTCGTAGCTGCGCGTCGGCCGGATCCAGGACCAGCCGCGGCGCCGGCGCAGCTCGTGGCTGCGGTCGCGTTCGCCGGTCGGAACCGGGAGCGACCGCTCGCGCTCGATCGCCGGCTCGGGATCGAGCGGGACCGCCTCGACCTCGCGCCGCCAGGCCTCGCGCTCGGCGCGGAGCCGCTCGGCGACGACGCTGATCGGCTGCTCCGGGTACGGCATGTCGATCAGGCTCATCTCGAGATAGCTGCGCAGGGTGCGGATCTCGCGCCGGGTTGCCAACCGCGGCCGCCGGGCGCCGGTGAAGAAGTCCCAGCAGCGGGCGAAGCTGGAGAGGTCGGTGCGGCCGCCGTTGCGATGCGCGGCGAGCATCGGGCAGATGCCGCCGCTCTTCGAGTCGGCATAGGCGCCGGCGATGATCGGGCTCGAGTCGAGCCCCCGCAGCATCGCCTCGCGGCTATGGCGAGGCATCGAGTCGACGGCTGCTCGCAGCCGCGCGGCCGGAAGTCGGTGTCCCTTGCGGAACTTCACGTGAGCAAGCATGGTGCGCGGCGGCGGCCACGTAAAGGGCGGACTGCCTCGCGAAAGGGATGTTGCAGGAGCAGGAATGGGAGGATCGGAGCCGTATGAGCGCGCGGATCCTCCTCGCAGCCTTCGGCGACGCGGGGCACGCGTTCCCGGCGATCGCCCTCTCGCTGGCGCTGCGGGACTCCGGGCACGAGGTCGCAGTCGAGACCTGGGAGCGATGGCGCGAGCCGGTCGAGGCGCGCGGCCTGCGCTTCCAGGCGGCCGAGGAGTACGCGGTCTTCCCTCCTCCCCCTCCCGGCTCGCAGGCAGGGCCGGCCGATGCGGCGCGGGCGCTCGAGCCGCTGTTCGAGGAGTTCGAGCCCGAGCTCGTGATCAGCGACGTCCTGACGCTGGCGCCCTCGCTCGCCGCCGAGCTGTACGGGGTCCGGCGCGCGACCCTGATCCCGCATCTCTATCCGGTGCACCAGCCCGGGATGCCGTTCTTCGGGTTCGGCGTTATGCCGCCGCGCAGCGGTCTCGGCCGGGCCGCGTGGAGGGGCGGCCTGCCCGTGCTCGAGGCCGGGCTGCGCCGCGGTCGCCGCGAACTCAACGAGACGCGCCGGTCGCTCGGGCTGGCGCCGATCGAGCGCTTTCACGGCGGCATGTCCGAGGAGCTCGTCCTGGTCGCTACCTATCCGGAGCTCGAGCACCCACGCGAGTGGCCGCCGCAGGTCCGCGTCACCGGACCGCTCTCGTTCGAGGTGCCGCACCCCGAGATCGAGCTGCCGCCGGGTGAGGAGCCGCTCGTCCTCGTCGCCTCGAGCACCGCGCACGATCCCGACTGCCATCTGATCCGGCGCGTCTTCGCTGCGCTCCGGGACGAACCGGTCCGCGTCGTCGCAACCAGCAACGGCCACTTCCCCGCGGACCCGATCGAGGTGCCGGCGAACGGGCGCCTCGTCGGCTGGCTCTCCTACACGCAGGCGATGGCGGCCGCCGACCTGGTCGTCTGCCACGGCGGCCACGGCACGATCTGCCGGGCGCTCGAGGCGGGGACGCCGTTGCTGGTCTCGCCGGCGGTCGGGGACATGGCCGAGAACGGCGCCCGGGTCCAGTGGTCCGGCTGCGGGCTGATGCTGCCGGCGCGATTCCGGCGGGCCGCGCCGATCCGCTGGACCGTTCGCGAGCTGCTGGCCGACCCCGCCTACCGCTCCCGCGCCGCCGAGATCGGCGCCGGCCGTGGGCCCAACCCCGGGGCCGGGCCGGCGGTCGCGGCGGTGGCGGAGCTGCTCGGTCAATAGCCTGGACGGGTCTTGACCCGTTCCGGACAGCTGAGGCTCCTGAGTGTCGCCGTCGCGCTGCTCTCGGCGCTGGCCCTTGCGGCCTTCCCCGCATCCGCCTCGGCCGCCGCCACGCCCGATTCCGCCTTCGGGGACGGCGGCTACGTGACGACGCCGATCGCCGGTGCCCAGGCGATCGCCTACGACGCGACCGTGCTCACCAACGGCAAGATCGTCGTCGCCGGACAGGCGACGACCGCGACCAACAACGGACAGATCGTCGTCGCCCGCTACCTGACCGACGGATCCCTCGACGACTCCTTCGGCGATGGCGGCATCTACATCTCGGCCCTGCCCGCGGCCGACGGGCCCTTCCTCGCGCGGGCCGTTCGCCAGGCGCGCGACAGCCGCAAGATCCTCGTTGCCGGCGGCTACGGACAGGGATCGATGCTGGCCCTGCGGCTGACAGCCAAAGGCAAGCCCGACCCGACCTTCGGCAAGTCCGGGTTCACGACGCTGCCGGTCGGCGGGGTCGCGGGAGCGATGGCGATCCAAAGCGACGGGCGGATCCTGCTGGGTGGCGCCGACGGCAACGACAACGGGCAACCGATGCTGATCGCACGGCTCAACGCCGACGGCAGCCCCGATGCAACCTACGGCGACGACGGCATTGTCAAAAGCATCTTCTGGGATCCGATGATGGCCGCCAGTGCCGGGGTCTCGGGGCTGCGGATCGCACGCGGCAGTGATGGCGGCCTCGTCGGCTTCGGTCACATCGACTACATCGGCGGTGACGGCCACGGCAGCGCCGGCGTCTTCCGACTCGATTCCGACGGCGAGCCGGTGACGAGCTTCGGCAGCGGCGGCCACATGGAGATCGCCTTCCCAACCGGGCAGTCGCGACCGGCCTTCTGGTTCCCCTGCGCGATGACCCAGGACTCACAGGGACGGATCACCGTCACCGGCGACTCGACCAATTTCGGCGGCGCGATGCTGAGCACGCGCCTGACCGCCGGCGGTCAGCCCGACAGCTCGTTCGGCGACTCTGGCGACGGTCGCGTGATTACCCCCGGCTGGGCGAACAACGACAACTTCACCACCTGCGGCGCCGCGCTGACCGGCGGCACGACGCTGACGGCGGCCGCAGGGCCGCTTGCGATGCAACTCACCTCCGCCGGCGCCACCCGCCCGAGCTTCGGTCCAGGCGGATTGCTGAAGATCGCCGACCCGACCGGCATCGGCATCAACGCTGTGAGGCGCTCCGCCTTCCGGCGCGTGATCTTCGCGGGGTCGGCCGGCGCCGACCTCTACCTCGCGCAGTACAGGATCCCGCCGCCGGGATAGCGTCCGAAGCTCCGGGGGTGGGACTCGAACCCACAACCCTCGCATTAACAGTGCGATGCTCTGCCATTGAGCTACCCCGGAAAGCGAGCCGAGACTTTACGGCAACTCGCCGCCCCCGGCTTCCGACTTCCCAGGGCCCGGGACGCCACTTCGAAGTGGGCCGCAAAAGCGTCGAAAAGCGACGCTCAAACGGCCGAGTTCGCCCGGCCGGCGCCTGATTGAACGCCGAGACACCACATCTAGGGGTCAGAGCGGGAACAACGTGAAGCACCCCCGGGAACCTCCGACGTCATCCACGTTCGTTGCGCCCAGCGCAACGTTCGTGCAGCACCTCCCCTCCGAGGTGACCTCATTCACGTTCGTCCCGCTCCTCCCGGCCCCACCGAGACTCCAGCCGCCGCCGGCACCCTCGGCCCCACCCCATCTCCCCTCCCTCACCGCAATCGGCGGCCGGCACCCTGGTCGGCGCCACTCGGACGGCAACAGCGCGGAGCCACCCTCCCCACTCCGCCCCTTCAGTTATGCCCGCACAACACCTGGTAGATCGACGTAAACCCGATGTCGAAGCCGTTGCGTGCCGCACGCAGATAGAGCCTCCAGACCCGGAGTCGCTCCGGCCCCGCGATCTGGAGCGCACGCTCCCCATTCTCGTCCAGGCGTCGGGCCCAGTGGCGCAGGGTCTCGGAGTAGTCGTCGCCGAACTCCTCGACGTGGCGCGTGCGCAGACCGGCCCGCTCGAGCGCGAGCAGCACCCGCGAGAGGTGGATCGGGTCGGCGTCGGGGAAGACGTAGCGCTCCGAGAACGGGCCCGCCTCCGGGTCGCTGTGACGCTGGCGTGTGATCCCGTGGTTGAGCAGCCGGCCCTCGGGAGCGAGCAGGCCCGCGACCCGCTCGGCGTAGAGGTCGATGTTCTCCTCGCCGACGTGCTCGACCATGCCGATCGAGGCGATCGCGTCGAACTCGCCCTCGAGGTCCCTGTAGTCGCGAACCTCGATCCGGACCCGGTCGGCGTGCCCGGCGTCGGCGACGCGCTCGCGGGCGAGCCGCGCCTGCGGCTCCGAGAGCGTCACGCCGAGCACCTCGGCGGCGCCGCGTTCGGCGGCGGTGATCGAGAAGCTGCCCCAGCCGCAGCCGATGTCGAGGACGCGGTCGCCGGGGCCGATCGCGAGCTTGTCGGCGGTCAGATCGAGCTTCGCGCGCTGGGCGGCCTCGAGCGCCGCATCGCCCTCCTGCTCTTTGACCCCGGCCTTGTCGAAGAAGGCGCAGCTGTAGGTCATCGAGCTGTCGAGGAAGAGGGCGAAGAACTCGTTCGAGACGTCGTAGTGGTGGCGCACCGCCCGGGCATCCCGCTCGCGGCTGTGCCGGCGCCCCTGCGGGACCAGCTCCGACTCGGGCCGCGCCGGCGGCGCGACGATGCCCATCGCGCGGACCGCGGCTGCCGCCAGCCGCAGGCTGCGGCCGTTGCTCAGCGGCGGCGGCTTCCAGCCGTCGAGCAAGGCGATCACGGCCTCCATGTCGTCGACCTCGAGCGCGCCGGAGACGTAGGCGCGGCCGATCCCGAGCTGCCCCGGCGCCCTCAGCGCGTGAGCGATTGCCTCCGGTGAGCTGACCGTGAAGGTCGGGCCGCCCGGCGCGGTCGCCGCCAGCCTGCTCCCGTCCCAGAAGACGACCTCGAACGGCCGCTCGGGGAAGGCTGCCTCGATCTCGTTGATCAGCGGTCGGGGTTGCTCGAACACGGCGGCGAGCCTACTCCTCACGCGCTCGCATTTCCGCCCGGTCTCAGCCGCCGCGCGTGGCGATCGCGTCGGCGATCTTCGCCCGCTCGCGCTGCAGCTCGACGACGCGGGCATAGGGCACGACCTTCGGGTCTCCCTCGCCGGCCGCCTCCTCCGAGCCGGCGGCGTCGCGGCGCAGGCGGTTGATCTCGCGGTCGATCCGGGCCCGCTCGATCATCAGCCACGAGAGCTCCATCGCCGGCGCCTCGGCCGGTTCGCGCTCGGCCATCAGCTGCAGGCGCGAGACCTCGGTGAACAGCTCCTCGTCCTCGCGCGGCAGTCCCTCGAGCGGGTCCTTGAGATGCTCGCGGAGCCAGCCCAGCGCGCGCCGCGCCCGCGGCGCGACCAGGTGCTCGTCCCCGAGCTTGGCGATGTAGGAGGCGCCGATCTTCGGCTCGGCGATGCACATCGCCAGCAGCGCGTCCTCGCGTCGCTCCTCCACCGTGAGATCGCGGCGGCGCTCGGGGCGGCCGCCGCCGTCGCGCCCACCCTCGGGCCCGGGGTCGCCGTCGACGATCGCATCGTCGGCGCCGGCGCCTGCGCCGACGTCGGCCGGCGCTGCGTCGGGCGCGGCCGGCCCGCCGACGTCCCGGCGGCGCTGCTGCTCGTGGCTCCGCTGCGGTTCTTCGCGACGTGGCATCTGCGCCGCCGCGAGCCGGCGGTTGACCAGCCCGGGGTCGGTCTCGAGCCGGTCCGCGACCTCGGAGATCAGCTCCTGGCGGGTGATCGTCTCCCCCATCGCCTTCAGCACCGGCGCGACCTCGTCGAGGGCTCGGTCGCGGCCGGCCGGAGTCTCGAGGTCGGCGTCGGCGAGGATCGCGCGGACGTGGAAGACAGGCAGGTCGACGGCCTCGCTGAGGAGGCGTCGAAAGCGCTCCTCGCCGCCGTCGACGTTGAGCATGTCGGCGGGGTCCTCGCCCTCGGGCATCGCGCAGACGAGCAGTCGCAGCTTGCCGCTCCCGGCGACCCGCTGCGCGCGCAGCATCGCCTCGCGGCCGGCGCGGTCGGCGTCGAGTGCAAGCACGACCTCGCCCGCGTAGCCTCCGAGCAGCTTGAGCTGATCGGAGGTGATCGCCGTCCCCATCACCGCGACGGTCTCCTCGATCCCCGCCTGATGGAGCGCCAGCACGTCCGTGTAGCCCTCGACGACGACGGCGCGCTCGGAGCGCGCGATCGGGCCGCGGGCGCGGTCGATCCCGTAGAGCGTGCGGCTCTTGCGATAGAGCTCGCCCTCGGCCGAGTTCTTGTACTTCGGCTTCTGGTCGGGCAGCGAGGCGCGGGCGCCGAAGCCGACGGTGCGACCGCGGACGTCGCGGACCGGGAAGGTGATCCGCGAGCGGAAGACGTCGTAGTGGCCGCCCTTCTGGCCCTTCTGGACCAGGCCCGCAGCCATCAGCTCCTCGACCGAGTAGCCGGCGCGCTGGCCGCGCAGCAGGATCGAGTCCCAGGCGCTCGGCGCGAAGCCGACGCCGAAGGCGCGGAGGATCTCCTCGCCGAGCCCGCGCTCGGCCAGGTAGGAGCGGGCCCGCGCCGCTTTGTCGGCGTCCCACAGGTAGGTCTCGTAGAAGGCGGCGGCGCGCTCGAGCGCCTCGCCGAGCTTGCCGCGACGACGGCGTCTCGCCTCGGCCTCGGGGTCCTCCTCCTCACGCTCGAGCTCGACGCCGAAGCGATCGGCGAGCGCCTCGACGGCGTCCGGGAAGGCGAGGCCCTCCTTCTCCTGGACGAACCGGATCGTGTCGCCGCCGGCCTCGCAGCCGAAGCAGTAGTAGAAGCCCTCGGCGGGCTTGACCGAGAACGACGGCGTCCGCTCCTCGTGGAAGGGGCAGAGGCCGACGAAGCGCTCGCCCTGACGGCGCAGGTCGGTGTAAGCGGAGACGACCTCGACGATGTCCGCGGACTCGCGCACGCGATCGATCGACTCCGGCGTGAACAGGCTCACAGCCTCGACTCCTCGGGCAGGGCGATGCGGCGGAAGGTGGCGATGCAGAAGCGGTCGGTCATCCCGGCCACGTAGTCCACCACGCGCTGCAGCTCGTCGGCGCCCGGTGCCGGCGGCGGCATCTCGTCGGGGTGGGCGAGGTAGTGGTCGATCAGCGCCGTCAGGGTCCGGTGCACGCGGTCGTGCTCGGAGCGGGCGTCGTGGCCGAGGTAGACGGCGTCGAACATGAACTTCCGCAGCCGCAGCATCGCGCCGCCGATCTCCGGGCTCTGGGCGATGTCACCGGTCTCGGGCGAGGTCTCGACGATGTCGCTGACGAGCGTGTCGATCCGGGCCGAGCCAGTCGGGCCGAGCAGCGCGATCTGCTCGCGCGGCAGGTCCTCCTCGGAGATGATCCCCGCGCGGACCGCGTCGTCGATGTCGTGATTGATGTAGGCGACGCGGTCGACGAGCCGCACGATCCGCCCCTCGAACGTCTCCGGCTTGACCGAGCCGGTGTGGTTGAGGATCCCGTCGCGGACCTGACGGGTCAGGTTGAGGCCCTCGCCGTCCCGCTCGAGCACCTCGACGACGCGCAGCGAGTGCTCGTTGTGCCGGAATCCGGTGCCGCCGCGGTCCTTGATCGCCTCGTCGATCACCTCCTCGCCGATGTGGCCGAAGGGCGGATGGCCGAGGTCGTGGCCGTAACCGATCGCCTCGGTCAGGTCCTCGTTGAGGCCGAGCGCCCGGGCGACGTTGCGGGCGATGCCGGTCACCTCGAGCGTGTGGGTCATCCGCGTCCGGTAGTGGTCGCCCTCGGGCGCGATGAAGACCTGCGTCTTGTGCTTGAGGCGACGGAACGGCTTCGAGTGGACGATCCGGTCGCGATCGCGCTGGAACGGTGTCCGGTGCGAGCCCTCGGGCTCCGGCCTGGCGCGATCAGCGGGATAGGAGCGCGTCGCAAGCGGGCTGAGCTCACGCTCCTCAGCCGCCTGGATCCGCTCTGCGAAGGGTTCTGTCCTCACGTACTGAGGATATGCGGCGGCGGCGCGTCGCTCGCCCCGGGCCCCCCGGGCCTAGGCGACGGCGCGCAGATGGACGTGGGCGTGATGTTCGAGCACGTCGCCGATCGCGCGCTCGACCTGGCGCAGGACGCCGGCGTCGGCGTCGGGTAGCTCGGCCATCGGCTTGCCCAGCGCCGCGACCATGAACTCGTGCGCGGGCTCGGAGAAGCGGAAGCCGGCGCCCTCGCAGCCGGCGCAGACGACGCCGCCGGCGGCGCCGGAGAAGGCCGCGATCTCCTCACGCTCGCCACAGCGCGCGCAGGCCGCGAGCTCGGGCACGAAGCCGGCGGCCAGGGCGAGCTTGAGCCGGAAGGCAAGCGCCGCCGCGCGCGACGTCGGCGAGATCTGCGAGCGGCCGCCGACGCCGCCCGGGGCCGGCGTCTCCGCCTCGCTGTCGAGCAGGTCGAGGTAGCGGCAGAGGAGGTTGTAGGCGGGGCGGTTGGGCTCGTTCGAGTCGAGCAGCCGCAGGACGGCGTCGGCGGCGCTGGTCGCAGCGCCGATCGCCGGCCCGCTGGCGCGCAGCGCCGGGTAGCCGTCGAGAGTCGAGGCGCCGGTCACGGTGAGCAGCTCGCCGCGGCCCTCGTGCAGCATCAGATCGAGCCTGAAGAAGGGCTCGAGCCGGCCGCCGAAGCGGGACTTGGGCCGTCGCGACCCCTTCGCGATCGCGTTGACCCGCCCCCGGTCGGAGCTGTAGAGGTGAAGAATCCGGTCGGCCTCGCCGTAGCGGATGCTTCGCAGCACGACGGCCTCCGTTTTGACGCTTCCGGGCACGGATCCATGATGAAGATGGGCGCGGATGGGCCCCCCGGGGCGCGGCTTCAGCGCGGCGACGCGGCGACGCGAACGCCATCGCGGATCGCCTCGGCCGTGACCGTCGCCGCGAGCGTGCCGGTCGTCATCACCCGCCACGACGGTGCCGGCTCGGGCTCACCCTCACCGCCGGCGACGCAGAAGGTGATGTCGCCGTCGAAGGGCGTGAAAACCGGGTCGACCGCGCGCGGGATCCCCGCCGCCGCCATCCGCGCCACCTTGTTGGCGGCGAGCTTGTCGAGCGGCACGTCGCAGATCACGCAGACGAGCGTCGTGCCCTCACGCGGCTCGCGCACGCTCCAGTCGGGCGGCGCCCCGAGCGAGGCGATCAGCTCAGCGCTGCTGCGGGTGGCCTGGCCGTCGCCGAGGTCGGCGAGCTGGGCGATCGGCGTTCCGTCGGCATCGATCACGTCGCCGGTCGCGTTGACCGCGGCGATCGCCGCCACGGTCTCGCCGGTGCCCAGCTTCGCCGCGGCGTAGCCGATCCCACCCGGCTGCGAGTGCTCGCGGCCGAGCGCCTTTGCGACCGCGGCTCCAGTCGCGGCCCCGAGGCGGCCGCGCGCGGGCACGCCCTCGACCGCCGCCTCGCAGGCCGCGTACCCCTGGTCGGGGCCGGGCCGCACGTTGCCGTCGCCGGAGACGAGGTCGTAGAGCACCGCAGCGGGCACGAGCGGCACGCGACCGCCGGGAGTGACGTAGCCGCGACCGTTCTCCTCACACCAGCGGACGACGCCGTCGGCGGCGGCGAGCCCGAAGGCGCTGCCGCCGGTGAGCAGCACCGCGGTTGCCTCCGACGCGTTCGCGAGCGGCGAGAGGATCTCGGTCTCGCGCGATCCGGGGCCGCCGCCGCCCACGTCGACACCGCAGACCGCCCCGTCCGGCGGCAGGACGACGGTGCAGCCGGTCGCCGCGACCTCGTCGGTCCAGTGGCCGATCGCGAAGCCCGCCGGCGGCGGCAGGTCCGGGCCCGGGACGTGGTCGGCGGCGGCGTTCATGCGTGGCCGCCCGTGACCGGGCGTGGGGTCGCCGCGCGCTTGCGCCGTCGGCGCCTGCGCAGCCGTACCTGGCAGTTCGGGCAGAAGTAGGTGGAGCGGCCGCCGACGACGATCCGCGAGATCGTCTCGCCGCAGCGCGGGCAGGGCTGGCCCTCACGGGTATGGACGAGGAACTCCTCCTGCATCGAGCCCTGCTCGCCCCGGGCGTCGCGGTAGTCATCGATCGAGGAGCCGCCGTTGGCGATCCCGAGCTCGAGCGCCTCGACGATCCCGTCGCGGAGCTCCTCCCAGTGCTCCTTGCGCATCGATCCCGCCGGCGAGAGCGGGTGCAACCGGGCCCTGTGCAGGGCCTCGTCCGCGTAGATGTTCCCGATCCCCGCGATGTGCCTCTGATCGAGCAGCCACGACTTCAACGGCGCCGTGCGATCTGCGGCGCGTTCGCCGATCAGCCCCGGCGTCAGCTCGTCGCTGAGCGGCTCGACCCCGAGCCGGGCGTCGAGGTAGGGGTCGAGATCCCCGGCCGCCAGTAGATGGGCGTGACCGAAGCGGCGTGGGTCCGTGAACCGCATCGTGCTGCCGTCGTCGAGCGTGAACAGGGCCCGCAGGTGCAGCTCCATGTCGTGCTCGCCCTCGTACAGGCGCGGACCGCCGATCCGCTCGCCGCCGATGATCAGGTTGCCGGTCATCCGCAGGTGCATGACGAGCGTGGCGCCGTCGTCCAGCTCGAGCAGGATGTACTTGCCGCGCCGGCCGACGCCGGCGATCGTGCGACCCGCGACCGCCGCCTCCAGCTCCTCGGGCGGAAACGGCCGGCTCCAGCGCCCGTCGAGGATCTCCAGCCGCTCGATCCGGCGCCCCCCGACGTGGGGAGCGAGCTGGCGACAGACGGTCTCGACCTCGGGAAGCTCGGGCACGCACCCCTTCTACACGAGTCGGACGAGCTCGGTCCACCGCGAACGTGCTTGGAACCCCCCTGGAGGGGCGGATGCCGCACGTTCGGCGGGGGCCCGGCTCAGTGCGGGACGGCGGCGGTGCCGTTGCGAGCCCGCGGGTGCGCGTCGAAGTAGACCTCCTTGACGCGATCCGCGGTCAGGTGCGTGTAGATCTGCGTCGTCGCGACGTCGGCGTGGCCGAGCATCTCCTGGACTGAGCGTAGATCGCAGCCGCCCGAGAGCAGATGCGTGGCGAAGCTGTGGCGCAGTGTGTGCGGGCTCATCCGGTCGCCGAGGCCGGCGTCGCGGGCACGTCCCTGGATGATCTTGTAGAGGCCCTGGCGGGTGAGCGGGCCGCCGCGCTGGTTCAGGAACAGGGCCCGCTCGTCACGCGTGCCGGTCAGCTCGGGGCGGCCGGAGCGCAGGTACCGGGCGAGAGCTGCGGAGGCCTGGCGGCCGAGCGGCACGATCCGCTCCTTCGATCCCTTGCCGAAGGCCCGCAGATATCCGTGCTCGAGGTCGAAGGAGCCGAGCTCGAGCCCGACCGTCTCCGAGGCGCGGAGGCCGCAGCCGTACATGACCTCGAGCAGCGCTCGGTCGCGGAGCTCGGCCGGCGTCGAGCCGGACACTCCCTCGAGCAGCTTCTTGACCTCGGCGTAGCCGAGAACCTTCGGCAGCGTCCGATCCTTCTTCGGCGCGCGGACGGCGGCTGTCGGGTCGCCGTCGACGAGCTCGGCCCGGCGCAGGTGGCGGTAGAAGGAACGCAGGCAGGCGGTCTTGCGGTTCAGGGTCGCCGCCGATGCGGGCGGCCGATCCTCGCCGTCGCCCTCGGCGAGCGCGGTCAGGAAGTCGGAGATCTCGCCGGCGCCGGCCTCGGTCGCGTCGACGTGACGCTCGGCCAGGAAGACGCCGTACTGGAGCAGATCGGTTCGATAGGCGGAGAGCGTGTTGCGCGCGAGCCCGCGCTCGAACTCGAGATAGGCGAGGAAATCGAGCAAGAGCGCCTCGAAGCGCGCTTCGGGACGGGCTTTCTCGACCGGCGCCTGGGCGTCGGTCTCTGCTTCGGCAACGGCCACGGGAGCTGATTCCCGATCGCCGCCCGCCTCCCTTCCGGTGCAACCCGACGTGCGCGCCCGCTCAGGCGCAGGCACGGGCCGCAAGCGCGACCCCCGAGGCCAGCGGAGCCGCGAAGAAGAGCGGGTCCTCCTCGAGGTCCCGGCCCATCGTCCTGCGAGGCAGGCCGGAGCTGCCGTAGCCCTCGAGGTCGGCCGCAGCCGGCACAGCCGTGTGCATCTCTCCACAGGCCTTGGAAATCACTTCCGCCGGGCCATGCTCGGCGCCGACGGGCCAGAGCTGGCGGGCCTGCTCGGGGACCGGTACCTCGACGCCGGCGAGCAGCAGCTCGAGGACGGTGCGCGAGTGATGGCTGAGCCCGAGGTGGCGCGGGCGCCCCTCCCCGGACGACATCCGCGGCGAGACGAGCACCGGCAGGCCCAGGGCCAGCCCGGCGTGGGCGGCGTCGAGCGCAGCCATGCCGCCGTGGCCATAGCGGCTCGCCGAGCCGAGGATGCCTGGACCGGGCCCGCAGACGATCGCGTCCCAGTCCCGCTCCAGCGCCGCCGCGTGCAGGGCGCCGACGACACTGATCGCCTCGTGCTCGGCCCCGAAGCAGGGGCCGGCGCTGATCGTCTCGACCAGCAGGCCGCGCTCGCGCAGGGCGGCGACGTCGCGCGACATCGACCCGGGGAGCGCCGCCCCGGGCGTCTGCACGTAGCCGAGCCTGGCCCCGTCGGCGAGCCCGCCGAAGGCCCAGCAGGCGGGCGCCAGGTAGCCGTGCAGCGGCAGGACCAGGACCGGGACCTCGCGCTCGGGGCGCGCGGGCGCGTCGGCGGCGGCGTCGATCGGGTCGACCGCGTGCTGGAGCGAGGTGTAGTTGAGCTTCATCACGTGTACCCCTGCGGCGCTCTCGCCACCCTCGAGGCCGCGGGTCAGGTTCACGTGGACGACGTCGAAGCCGCCGCTGCCGAGCGCCAGATCGAGCGCCGCCGTGTTGACGACCACCTCGTCGCCCTCCTCGCAGGGCCCGACGAGCGTCTCGTCCGCCCAGGCCCGGCGCCTCTCCCCCGCTATCTCGACCGTGAGTGGATCGGCGGCGACAACGACACCGCGACGCAGCTTCAGCACCGGGCGGCCTCAGCGACCGCCGCGAGGCAGACCTCGAGCATCAGGTCGAGGGCCTCGCGCGAAACCGACTCGTCCGAGGTGTGGTTCGCCTTGGTCCCGTTCGCCAGCAGCAGCGCGTCGAAGCCGAGCACGCGGAAGGCGTTGGCGTCGGAGCCGCCGCCGGTAGAGATCTCGACCGGCTCGACGCCACAGGCCTCGAGCGCGGCGCGGCCGATCGCCAGCGCCTTCGAGCTTGGCTTGACCCGATAGCCGCGGAAGTTCTCGGAGATCTCGATGTCGACGTCACAGCGGTGCTCGCCGGCGGCCCACTGGCAGGCTTCGACCATCGCCATCACGACCTCCTCGGCGCGCCCCTGCTCGATGCTGCGGGCCTCGGCTGTGACCCGACAGGAACCGGCGACGACGTTGGGAGCGGTGCCGCCCGAGATCACCCCGACGTTCGCCGTCGTCTCGGCGTCGAGGCGGCCGAGCTCCATTGCCGCGACCGCGGCCGAGGCGGCCTCGATCGCGCTGTGGCCGGCCTCGGGCCTCATCCCGGCATGGGCCTCGACGCCGGTGAAGTCGGCGATCAGCTTCTTGTAGGTCGGCGCGGCGGTGATCACCTCGCCGATCGGAGTCGCGTGGTCGAGCACGAAGCCGGTGTCGGCGCGGAGACTCGAGACGTCGTAGGCGTGCGCCCCTCGCAGACCCTGCTCCTCGGCGACGGTGAACAGCAGCTCGACGCCGGCCGGCGGGCGCTCGCCCTCGGCCCAGATCGCAGCCATCTCCATCAGCACCGTGACCGCCGCCTTGTTGTCTGCGGCCGAGATCGTGTCCCCGGCACTGACGAAGACCCCGTCGCGCTCGACGATCTCGATCGGCTCGTCGTGCGGCACGGTGTCGACATGAGCGGCGAACATCGTCCAGCGCTCGTCCTCCGCGGGACCCTCGCCGCCGCCCGCAGGCGGGATCCGGCAGGTGAGGTTGCCGGCGCCGGCCCGGGCCGGGCCGGCGGCGTCGTCCTCGCTCACCTCCAAGCCCATCTCGCGCAGCTCCGCGGCGATCGCGTCGCTGATCTCGCGCTCGTTCCCCGTCACGCTCGGGATCGCGCAGAGGCGCTTCATGCGCTCGTACATCCTCTCGCTCACAGCTCTGAATCTACCTGCGCGGCGCTGTCAGCATTCTGTGTCACACTATGTGACACGAAATGGCTTCGTCGATAGTGGAGAGCGGCAGCGATCGCCGGCCCCGCGCCTACCGCATGGGTGACCGTGCCGAGGGCGTGGCGGCAACCCGGGCGCGAATCGTCCAGGCCGCCGTCGCGGGCGGCGACCCGCGCATCTCGCTGGCCGAGGTCGCCGACCGCGCCGGGGTCTCACCGCGCACGCTCCTGCGCCACTTCGGCGACCGCAACGGGCTCTTCGCGACCGCCCTGGAGACGGCGCTGGAGCGCATCGGGGCGCAGCGCTTCGCGGTCCCCGCCGGCGACGTCGACGCCGCGGCGGCCAATCTCGTCGAGCACTACGAGGAGCACGGCGACGCCGCGATCGCGAACCTCGCCCTCGAGGGCAGCGACGAGCGAGTCGACACGGTGCTCGCTCATGGCCGCGAGATGCACCGCCGCTGGGTCGCCGAGAAGCTGATGCCGCTCGTCGAGGCCGCCCCCGCGAGCGCGCTCGGCCGCCGCAGACAGGCCCAACTCGTCGCCGTCTGCGACGTCTACACCTGGAAGCTGCTGCGCCGCGACTCCGGCCTCGGCCGGGCCGAGACGACGGCGGCGACGGCGGAGCTGATCCGCGGCGTGATCGGAGGCGAGTGAGATGAGCACGATCTACGCGTTCACCAGTCCGGCGCGAGGTCACCTGTTCCCGCTGACGCCGGTGCTTGCCGAGCTCCGGCGGCGCGGGCATGACGTCTGCGTCTGGACCCTGGCCGACGAGCTCGAGGGCCTGCGCAGGCTGGGGCTCGAGGCGAGGCCGATCTCGGCTGAGATCGAGGCGCTGCCGGTCGAGGACTGGCGCGTGACGAAGAGCGCGCATGGCGTCCGGGTCTTCCTCGAGACCCTCCTGGCCCGAGCGCCGCACGACCTCGCCGACTTCGAGGCGGCCATCGCCGCCGGATCGCCCGATCTCGTGATCACCGACATCAACCAGTTCGGCGCACCGGCGGCCGCGGAGGCGTCCGGAATCCCGTGGGCGACCTTCTCCCCCTACTTCGCCTTCCACCGGGACGACGGCATCCCCGTGTTCGGGCCCGGACAGGCGCCGCTCGGCGGGCCGCTCGGCCGGGCGCGCGATGCGCTGCTGTGGAAGCTGGTCTACGCCGACCTCGACCGCCGCTTCCTGGCCCGCGTCAACGAGATCCGCGGCCGGGCCGGTGCCCGCCCGCTGGCGACCCTGACCGAGATCTGGACCCGAGCGCCGCGCCTGCTCTATATGACCGTGCCCGAGCTCGAGTACCCGCGCCCGAACCTGCCTCCGAGCTGGAGCTTCGTCGGCCCCTGCGCCTGGGAGCCTCCCGCGGAGGTTCCCGACTGGCTCGCGGAGATCGACCGACCGCTCGTACTCGTCACCGCTTCGACCGAGTTCCAGGACGACGCGGAGCTGATCTCGACCGCGCTCGCCGCCCTCGCCGGGGAGGACGTCTTCGTCGTCGCCACCACCGCCGGCAACGACCCTGCGGCTTTCACCGCCCCCGGCAACGCGCGCGTCGAGCGCTTCGTCCCGCATTCGCCGCTGCTCGAGCGGGCCGAGGTCGTGATCTGCCACGGCGGCATGGGCATCACTCAGAAGGCGCTCGCTGCCGGCGTGCCGGTCTGCACGGTCGGCTGGGGACGCGACCAGCTCGAGTCCGGCAGGCGGGTCGAGGCGGCCGGGGCCGGCGTGCTGCTGCCGCGCAAGAAGCTCAACCCCGGCTCGCTGCGCGCCGCCTACCGGCAGGCACGGATGCGTCGCGACGGCGCCATGCGGATCGCGGAGGCGATCGCCGCCGCGCCGGGCCCGGCCGGCGCGGCCGACGAGCTCGAGACGCTGATCGGCGACTCGGTCTCCGGGCCCTACACCTAGCGCTCGATCACCCGGCGCCCGCGCGCCGCCGTCCAGGAATCGACGATCAGCGAGTCCCGGGCCTCGTTGAGGCCGGTCCAGACGAGCTCGGAGATCTCGAGCCGGAACAGGTGCATGTCGTCGAGCCGGCGCTCCGGCTCGCCGTCGCCGGACGGGTAGACGCGGTCGAGCACAGCCTGCTCTTGGATCTCCTCAGCCGCGCCGGCGATCTTCGCGTCGCCCTGCCACGCCTCCGGCTCGTCGGAGCCGCTGTGCAGGGCGTATCGGGGATCGCGCCGCAGATCGAGCGCCTTGACCGCTCGCATCATGCTCCCGATCCAGACGTCGCCCTCGGCGAAGCGGATTTCGATGCCGCTGATCCGCGGCGAGCCGTCGCGGCGCAGGGTGGCGATCGTCTTGTGCACGTGCGCGTCGAACGCGGCCCGCGCCCGCTCGGCCAGGTCCGGCTCGGCCGCGAGGACTTCCTGCCAGCGGGCCATTACCTCGAGGTTCCGGGCTTCGGGCTCCGGGCTCGGTCAGGCGCTGCGGCGGACGCTGATCTCGGCGTCGCCGTTGGGCGCGCCGTCGACAGCAACGTCGTCGTCGGCAGCTGTATCCGCCTCGCCGGCGCGCCCGACCGCGGCGCCGATGAACTCGCGGAACAGCGGCTCCGGGTCGGTTGGCCGCGAGTTGAACTCCGGGTGGAACTGGGAGGCGACGAAGAACGGGTGCTCGGGCAGTTCGACGATCTCGACGAGGCGCTCGTCCGGCGAGGTGCCGCTGATCACGAGGCCCTCGTCCTCGAGGCGACGGCGCAGCATGTTGTTGACCTCATAACGGTGGCGGTGGCGCTTGTAGATGACGCCCTCGCCGCCGAATATCTCGCGCGCCTTCGTGCCCTCGTGCAGCTTGACCGGGTCGGCGCCGAGCCGCATCGTGCCGCCGAGGTCGGAGACTTCCTTCTGCTCCGGCAGCAGGTCGACGACCGGGTACGGCGTCTCGGGGTCGAACTCGGCCGAGTTGGCACCCTCCATGTCGCAGACGTGGCGGGCGTAGTCGACGACCGCCATCTGCATGCCGAGGCAGATGCCGAGGAACGGCACCTCCCGTTCGCGGGCGTAGCGACAGGCCGCGACCTTACCCTCGATCCCGCGCTCGCCGAAGCCGCCGGGGATGAGGACGCCGTCGGCATCCTCGAGCGAGGCCGTGTCGAAGTCCTCGGAGCTGACCAGGTCGACCTCGACGTTGACGCCGTGGTGGTAGCCGCCGTGCTTGAGCGCCTCGATCACCGACTTGTAGGCGTCCTCGAGCTGCACGTACTTGCCGACGAGGGCGATCTTGATCGTCTGGGTGGCGTTGTCGGCGCGACGGCAGAGCTCCTCCCAGTCGGCGAGGTCGGGGGCGGGCGCGTCGATCTCGAAGTGGTCGAGGACGAGGTCGTCCATGCCCTCGGCCCGGAACACGAGCGGCACCTTGTAGACGTTGTCGACGTCGCGGGCGCTGATCACGGCCTCTTCGCGGACCGACCCGAAGAGAGCGATCTTGCGGCGGATCTCGCGCTCGAGGCCGCCCTCGGAGCGGCAGATGACGGCGTGCGGCTGGATGCCGATCCGGCGCAGCTCGTTGATCGAGTGCTGCGTCGGCTTCGTCTTCAGCTCGCCGGCGTGGCCGACGTAGGGGACCAGCGTCAGGTGCAGGAACATGCAGCGCTTCGGGCCGAGGTCGGTGTAGAGCTGGCGGATCGACTCGAGGAACGGCAGCGACTCGATGTCGCCGACCGTGCCGCCGA
The DNA here is from genome assembly GCA_963793415.1 of uncultured Solirubrobacterales bacterium. GTDB lineage: Bacteria > Actinomycetota > Thermoleophilia > Solirubrobacterales > 70-9 > CAXMST01. The sequence goes on from CAWCAC010000002.1 coordinate 2,278,155, forward strand.
TCTCGGTGATCACGAAGTCGACGGACTGCGCTTCGGCGACGATCAGGATCCGCTGCTTGATCTCGTCGGTGATGTGCGGAATCACCTGGACGGTGCCGCCGAGGTAATCGCCGCGACGCTCCTTTTTGATGACGCTGTTGTAGACGGCGCCGGCGGTCACGTTCGAGGCGCGGGAGGCGTTCTCGCCGGTGTAGCGCTCGTAGTGGCCGAGGTCGAGGTCGGTCTCCGCCCCGTCTTCAGTGACGAAGACCTCGCCGTGCTGGAACGGGCTCATCGTCCCGGGATCGACGTTGATGTACGGATCGAACTTCTGCAGCTGGACCCGGAAGCCGCGCGAAACGAGCAATCGCCCGATCGACGCCGCGGCGATCCCCTTCCCGAGAGCCGAGACGACGCCCCCCGTTACGAAGATGAAGCGGGTCTCGCCCGCCGGGGTCCTGTTCCTACTCGAGAGTTCGCTCATCAGCCGCAAGCGAGTGTAGCCCGGCCCGGGACGGAACCGGCAGGGCTCGGACCCGGAAATTGCGGGGAAGACGCGATTTCCGGCGCCGTCCGCCAGCGGGTAGTTTGCGCGCATGAGCGATTCCGAGAAGACGAGCACGACGATCGACGGCGGATGCATGTGCGGCGGTGTCCGCTGGGAGTTGAGCGAGAGGCCGCTCGGCGCCGGCTGCTGCCACTGCAAGCGCTGCCAGCGGCGGACCGGCACGGCCTTCTCGCTGACCGCGCTGACGGTGCCCGGCTCGTTCAGCCTGATCGAGGGCGAGGAACTGCTCAGATCCTGGTCGGCGGGCGACGGCTGGACGAAGCACTTCTGCGGCCAGTGCGGCTCGCAGGTGATGACCACGAACCCCGAGGACCCGGACGCCATCGCGCTGCGACTGGGCGGCTTCGACGAGGACCCGGAGGTCGAGGTCTTCTTCCACCAGTACACCGACTACGCCCCGGCCTGGGCGCCCGTCGCCGACGACGGCCTCCCCCGCTACCCCGAGCGCATCGACACCTCCTACGCGGAGGCCGCCAACGAGGCCGGCCGCAAGGCGGCCGAGGGCGGCAGCTAACCCCCATGAACAAGTCGAACGTCCGTGAGACCTACCTATAGGGGCAGCTGAGGGACGTTCGGGTTGAGCTGAGGGACGTTCCGGTTGAGCTGAGGGACGTTCGGGTTGAGCTGAGGGACGTTGGGGTTGGCGGGAGATCGCTACGGCTCGCGGACTCGGCCGAGCCGGTCTATGTCCCGGAGGACCGGCAGGCGCTCGATCGCCGCCGAGATCGAGCGAAACTCGCCGTAGGCGGTGAGAGCGACGACGACCGCGAGCGCGACGAGGCGCGCGTCCTCGCCCAGCGTGACCAGCAGCGAGACCCCGGCGAGGGCGCCGACCAGGTTGGCGCCGGCGTCGCCGAGCATCGCCTTCTCGCGCAGCGTCAGCGCCGCGCCGACGATCGCCGGCCCGATGAAGACGCCAAGCAATTCGACCGGATAGAGGGTCCAGGCGCCAAGGCAGAGACCGGCGAGCAGGATCACGAACGCCTTCTCGACCCGGCCCGGCCGCAGGTCGAACAGGTTGAAGAGGTTGGTCGCCAGCAGCAGCAGGGCGAGGTCGACGAGGTAACCGGGCCACTCGCGCCCCAGCCCCGAGACCGCGAAGGCGGCGAGCCCGAAGGCACCGACGGCCTTGATCGCACCGGTCGAGAGTCGCCCGGAGGCGACTGCGCGCGCGTGCCCTCTCCAGCCCCGGTGGGTGTCGCCCTCGTGGCCGCGGCCGAGCATGTCGTCGAGCAGGCCGAGGAAGGCGACGCCGATCACGAAGCCGAGCCAGCGCCCCAGGCCAGGGTCGAGCAGGTCGAGGTCGGCGCGGTCGTCGAGCACGGCGAGCGGCACCAGCGCGATCAGCGAGACGGAGACGAGCAGCGCCCCGAGCGGGAACGCGAGCCGGGCGCCGCGGAAGTTCTCGCGCAGCAGGCCGGTGGCGACCATGTCGTCCGACCAGCGCGGCAGCAGCAGGGCCGCGAGGCCGGCGGAGAGGAAGATCGCGATCAGCTCCATCGGAACGGATCAGGGACCGGTGGAGGCGCCGAGCAGGTCCGGGACGAGTCCGTCTGCGCCCTCCTTGACCCCGAAGTCGCCATCGGCGCCGCGCAGCGCGAAGACGATCGCGACCTGACCCGCGAGCAGGTCGGCATCGTCGACCGTGGCGACGCCGACCCTGCTTGCCCCCGCGAGGGTCGTCGGATCGGTCTCGGTCCGCTCGGCCGCGACCGTGCCGATCGCCTCGGCCTCGATCCCGGACATCAGGCCCTCGTAGAAGTCCTCGGTCTGATCGAGCTCGGCGCCCTCGAGGTCCTCGAGGTCGGTCGGCAGAATCACCACCCGGTCGACGTTCTCGAGATCGCCGCTGAAGCGGGAGAAGAGCTCGGTCCTGACGTTCTCGACGAGGCGGCTGCCGCCGGGGATGCCGGCGCCGACGTCCTCGCCGAGCCGGTCGAGCGGCGCGCCGCCGCGCCTGGCGCCTGCGTAACGCGGGCCGGCGGCGTCGGCGAGCGCCTCGGGATCGACCGGAGCCGCGATCACCGCCTTCGCCGCGACCTCGGCCCCGGTCGGGGCTAGAGCCTCCTCGACGTCGGCGACGGTCTCCTCGTCGAGGTCGCCGAGCCCGATGATCGCCACCGACGAGCCGGAGAGGCGTTCGCCGACCAGCGCCGGGTAGACCTTGCTGCCGAACTGCCGCTCGCGCTCGAGCGACGCCTCCGCCTCCTCGGCTCTCGACTCGGCCGCCTCGAGATCGCTCCGAAGGCTGTCAACGAGCTCTTCGTCGGCGGCGGAGACGACGTCGTCGGCGAGTCCGACCCCGATCACGATCCCGATCGCGAGCGCGATGAAAACCGCCACAAGTGACGCGGCGTGGTATCTCCCGCTGTAGCCCATCGACGAGGAATGTACCCGGCGCCCGCCCCGTCCCTACCAGCCGAAGACGTGACGGATCTTGAGCCAGAGCAGCTCGGTGACGTTGTCCAGCCCGGGCGAGGCGGCGGCGACGATCACGAGCAGAAGCAGGAAGGCGACCGCGAACATCGCGATTCCGGACTTGCCGAGACCGGGCTGGTAGAGGCGGCTGACCCCCTTGGCGTCGACCAGCGTCTCGCCCACCCGCAGCCTCGTCAGGAAGGTCGATGACATGCCCGCCCGGTTCTTGTCGAGGAACTCGGTCAGGTTGAAGTGGGCGCCGACGGTGACGATCAGCCGCGCCCCACGCTCATGCGCGAGCAGCATCGCGACGTCCTGGCTGGTGCCCGCGGCCGGCACGAGCAGGTGGTCGACGCCAAGCTTCTCGAGCCGCTCGTGCCCCGGCGCGCGGCCGTCGGGGTAGGCGTGGACGATCAGCTCGGCCTTCGAGCGCAGCGCCGCGTCGGTCGCGGAATCCATGTCGCCGAGGATCACGTTCGGCTTGAAGCCCGCTTCGAGCACGGCGTCGGCGCCACCGTCTACGGCGACGATCAGCGGCCGCACGTCGCGGATGTAGGCGCCGAGGGCGGCAAGGTCCTCGCGGTAGTCGGGCCCGCGCACGACGATCAGGACGTGGCGGTCGCGGAAGTCGGTCTGCACGGCGGGGAAGTCGATGTCGCCGGAGAGCAGCTCGCTCTCCTCGCGCACGTGCTCGATCGTGTTCGTCGCGAAGTCGGCGAGAGCGCGGTCGATCAGCTCGCGCTGGGTATCGAGCCGCTCGGCCGTCTGCTCGAGGGTGAGCCGCTCCCCGATCGCGATCCGCTCGTCGTCGCGCAGCAGCCGGTCGCCGTCGACCTCGATCCGCTCGCCATCCTCGAGCAGGTCGAACAGGTCGGGACCGGCGACGTCGATCAGAGGAACGCCGGCGCGGGCGAGGAGCAGCGGTCCGACATTCGGGTAGCGCCCGGTCGAGCTCGGCGAGTTGTTGAGCACCGCGACGACCCCGGAGGCGGCGAGGTCCTCGGCCGCGATCCGGTCGAGGTTCGCGTGGTCGATCACGGCGATCTCGTCCGCCGCGAGCTTCTTGACGAGGTCCTTGGTCCGCTTGCCGAGCCGCACGCGGCCGCTGAAGCGCACCGCGCCGTGCGCGGTCGGCGACGCCGTCTTCTCCCTGCGAACCGATCGGAGACGCCCTGAGGTTGGGGTCTTCACGCCCTTGATTATGCGCAATGAGCGGACGGCCGGGGTGGGCCCGGAAGCCCGCGATCAGGCTGCGAGCAACTCCCGGGCATGCTTGTCGGCCGCTTCGTCGCTGCCCTCGGCGCCGAGCATGCGGACGATCTCGCCCACCAGCTCCTCACCTTCGACCCGCTCGACGCGCGCGACGGTGCCCTCGCCGGCGGCCGACTTCTCGACCGTGAAGTGAGCGCTGGCGAGCGATGCGACCTGAGGCAGGTGCGTGATGCAGATCAGCTGGCGCTCCGCTCCGAGCGCCCGCAGCCGCTCGCCAACCCGGCGAGCGACCTTGCCGCCGATACCGGCGTCGATCTCGTCGAAGACCATCGTCTCGACAGCGGCGCCGGGGCCGAGGCCGGCCAGCGCCAGCATCACCCGCGAGAGCTCGCCGCCGGATGCGGTCTCACCGAGCGGCGCCAGCGGCATCCCCGGGTTGGTCGCGACTCGCAGCTCGACCAGCTCCGCGCCGGAGGCCCCGAAGCCGTCCGGATGCGGCTCGAGGCCGACCTCGAGCCGGGCACCGTCCATCGCCAGCTGACCGAGCTCGGCGACGACGTCGGCCTCGAGCTTCGGGGCAGCGGCCGCTCGCGAGGCGGTCAGCTCGGCCGCGAGCCCGGCGCGCTCTCGCCGAGCAGCCTCGACCGTGTCGGCGAGCTGGCCGAGGCGCTCCTCGGTGCGGTCGAGGCGCTCGATCTCCTCCGCGCAACTGCGGGCGTGCTCGAGGACGGACTCGATCGTGCCGCCGTGCTTGCGAAGCAGCCGGTCGAGGCCGTCGAGCCTGGACTCGACGAGCTCGAGCCGCTCGGGATCCGCCTCGAGGCCCTCGAGGACGGATCGCAGCTCGCCGGTCAGATCGGCAAGCTCGACCGAGAGCGCCGCCGAGCGGTCGGCGAGCGAGGCGAGCTCGACGTCGACGTCGCGGCTGCGGACCAGCGCCGCCTCGGCGATCGCGACGGCCGAGCCGGCCCCTCCCTCCCCGTCGGCGCCGCCCAGCGCGGCGAGCGCCTCCGCGAGGCCCTCGCGCAGGCCTTCGAAACCACGCAGCCGGTTGCGCTCGGCGACCAGGCCCTCGTACTCAGAGGGCTCGGGGCCGAGCTCCTCGATCTCGGCGAGCTCGAAGCGCAGCAGGTCGAGGTCGCGCTCGCGGGCCCCCTCCCGCTCGCGCAGCTCGGCGAGCTCGCGCTCGGCGGCGCCGACGGCGCGGTGAGCCTCGGCGTAAGAGTCGCGCAGCTCGAGGTGGGTCTCGCCGGCGTAGGAGTCGAGGATCTCACCCTGAACCGAGGTCAGCGTCAGTTTGCGGTGCTCGTGCTGGCCGTAGAAGGCGAGCAGGCGGGAACCGACGACCCGTAGGTCCGAGGCTGCGGCGGCGCGGCCGCCGAGGAACGCCGTCGAGCGGCCGGCGGCGGAGACGCGGCGGGCGAGCACGATCTCGGTGGCGTCGTCGGGGAGCCGCTCGAGCAGCTCCGCCAGTTCGGGATCCTCGCGCAACCCCGGATCCAAATCGAAGGCGCCCTCGACCCAGGCCTCCGTGGCTCCGGGGCGGACGATGCCGCTGCGCGGGCGGCCGCCGAGCAGCAGGTCGAGCGAGTGCGCGAGCACGGTCTTGCCCGCGCCCGTCTCGCCCGTGATCGCGTTCAGGCCGGCCTCGAAGCGCAGCTCCGCACGCTCGATCAGGAGCAGGTTCTCGATCCTCAGCTCGCGCAACATCTCCCGCACTGATTAGCAGCGGGCACCGACGGATCCGCCTCGCCGCACCTGCTCAAGCAGGGCCGATTCGGGCCCTCTGCAGGGCTTACTGGGTGAGACGCCCGAACTTGTCGCGGATACGCCCGTAGAAGGTGCCGCCCTCGAGCTGGGCGAGGTGACTCAGCCCGTCGCGGAAGCGCACCGCCAGCTCGGCCCCCGGCTCGAGCAGGCCGGCCTGGACGCCGTCGATGGCGACATCGACCGAGTCGATCGTGCCGACGTTGTGGACGTGGAGCACGTCGTCGGGGGCGACCACCAGCGGTCGCGAGGTGAGCGTGTGCGGGGCGATGAAGCTGACCACGTAGCCCTCCACGCCCCAGGCGAGGATCGGGCCGCCGTTGGCGAGGTTGTAGCCGGTCGAGCCGACCGGGGTCGCGGCGACGAGCCCGTCACAGCGCACGTGCCCGACCTCGCGGCCGCCGAGCCGGTAGGAGAGCTCGGCGACGCGATGATGCGGCCGCCGCGTGAAGGAGACGTCGTTGAGCCCGGCCCGGGGCCCGTCCGGAAGAGCGGCCTCCAGCGCCGGCAGCTCGATCACCTCGAAGTCGCCGGCGAAGGCCGCCTCGAGCCCGCGCTCGAGCGCCTGCGACTCGGCTGCCGCGAGGAAGCCGACGGTGCCGTAGTTGATCCCGAAAACCGGGACCCGTGTGCCGGCGTACAGCCGCAAGCCCTTGAGGATCGTGCCGTCGCCGCCGAGCGCCAGGCAGAGGTCCGGCTCGCCCTCGAGCTCGGCGAGCGGCAGCAGTCCCTCGGCGGCATCCGAGTGTTTTTCGAACTCCTCCGCGTCCGCGTAGAGAGCGCAGCCGGCCCGCTCGGCCGCGGCGCGGGCGGCGATCACGCCCGGGCGCGAACCGTCGGCATGGCCCTGGCTGAGCACGGCGGCGGTCTTGATCGAGCGGCTCACGAGTGACTCGCCTCCCCGGCGGCCTGCGGCTGGGAGGCGACCGCGCCCTCGGCCTCGACGAGGGCCCGGGCCGCCAGGTCCGCGAGTGGCTCGCCGGCGCCGAGCAGCAGGAATATCTCGACGTTTCCCTTCGGGCCGGGCAGGCCGGCAGCGGCGACGCCGGTCGCCTCGAGGCCGAGCTCGGCCGCGGCTTCGGCCACGGTGACGACCGCCTCCGCACGCAAGGCCGGGTCACGGACGACGCCGCCCTTGCCGACGCGCTCGCGCCCGAGCTCGAACTGGGGCTTGACCATCGCCAGGATCGGCGCCCCGGACTCGGCGGCACCAGCGATCGGGCCGAGCAGCTTGCGGAGCGAGATGAAGCTGACGTCGATCGTCACCAGCTGCGGGGCGAACGGCAAGTCGCCGGCGGCCAGATCGCGGGCGTTGAAGCCCTCGATCACCGTCACCCGCTCGTCGTTGCGCAGCTTCCAGTCGAGCTGGCCGTGGCCGACGTCGAGCGCGACCACCTCGGCCGCGCCGCGCTGCAGCAGGCAGTCGGTGAAGCCACCGGTCGAGGCGCCGGCGTCGAGGCAGCGCAGCCCCGCCGGGTCGATCCCGAAGCGGTCGATCGCGGCCTCGAGCTTCTGGCCGCCGCGGGAGACGTAGGGCGGCGGGCCGTCGACGCTGATCCTGATCTCCTCGGGGACCATCTGGCCCGGTTTGGTCGGGCGCTCGCCGCCCTTGCCGATGCGGACGTGACCGGCCCTGATCGAGCTCGCGGCAGCGGTGCGCGACGGGGCGAGGCCCCGCTCCGCCACGAGGGTGTCGAGTCGGCGCTGGGCCATGCCGTCAAAAGTACCGGCAACGTCTCGCCGCGAGCGCGTTCCTCAGTGATTTGGGATGACTGTGACCACACTCACAGACAAATCGTACGTTCGTTCGTATCTTTCACCTCAGTCTTAGCGACCGAGCTTCAACGCAGGTCGCCCTCCCAAACCACATACTCTCCTCCCTGTACCCCAGAAACGCCCCGCTTGCGGGGCGTTTCTGTTTGTCTGGGTGGAGTCAGGCGACCCTAGGCGGGCGGGCAGGCCGCGTTTACGTCCGCAGAGCACTCGACCCAGGCGTACCGCCGCCAGAGCGACAGTGGCGCGCTGACGGCGTCGCCGAGCTCATTGAGCCGCACCCGCAGCCCGAGGCGAGCGTAGATCCGGCGGGTGACGTCGTCGATCGTGGCGCTGCAGATAACTGGGCGAACCAACAGGCGCTCGGTCGCGTGGAGCAGCTCAGGCGGCTGCTCGAGGATCCCCGGCAGATCGAGGTCGACGGCAACCGTCGTCGCGCAGCTCGCAGAGACGCCATTACCCAGACCGAGGATGTCCAGCTCACAGGTCTCCCCCTCCCCGAGGGCGATGAGATCGCCGGCGGCGTCCTCGGCCACGCAGCCGAGCGTCTGCAGCGTGCCCTCGCTGAACGAGGCCAAAGTCCCCGCTTCATTGGCGACCAGCAGCCTGTTCATCCGCCAGGTGGTGATGTCGAGAGCCGACTCTGCGGCCGTGAAGGCATCCGCCGAAGAGCGGTCGCGGTCGCTGCCCTGGATCGCCGAGATCGCCACGCGCGCCCCGATCGCCGTCACGATCAGAATGATCGCGAGTACGGCGACGGTCGAAGCGAGCGCGAACCCGCTCTCGTCGCAGCAACGGTGGCTCCCGGGCGTCATCACGGAACCCCCGCGACTCCGAGCAGCCCGTCACGCGGATCGGTGATCACTGAACTGAGCCAGACCGGGTTCTTCGGCGTGATGTCCTCGCGCGCGATGCTGTCGATCGTCACCGCAACCGAGACGCGCTTGGTGTTGCGATTGGAGAAGGCGTCGCCGTCGAGTAGGTCGGTATCGATCGCGGGCAACTCGTCGAGGGTCGCGGTCAGCGCCTCGAGGGCGTCGGTCGGTGTCGTCGGGCCGGTCCCGTCGAGCGCAGTCAACAACGGGTTGATCAGGTAGTTGACGATCTGATTGATGACCGCCGTAGTGCAGAGAAGTCCCGTAGGGCCATTGCAGAGACTGATCAGCGCGCTGCCGATCAGGTCGTCGAGCTCGCCATCGATCGCGGCAAGATCATCAGCGATCTCCGAGACGTCGCTGAGGTCGAGAGCCAACAGCGTGCCGAGGTCTTCGAAAACCGCGTCGTCGATGTCACAGAGGTCGACCACGCCCGTCGCAAGTAAGGCGTTGAGCTCGTCGATCCGCGCCTCGATGCTCTGCGACGCGCCCACCAGCGCCGCTTGCAGATCGTCGAGCTCCGATTTCAGAGCGCCGGCCGAGGGGACCCGGGAGATCACACGAGTCGTCAAGCTGTCAGTCGCGTCCGCGACCCTCTCCTGGGTCGCCCCAAGCTGCGACGACAGAGCCTCGAGTTCGTCGACCGCCCCGTCGAGCTGCGGATTGCCGAGCAGGCTCAGCCCGCCACAGTCCTCGTTCCGCCAGCTCACGAAGGTGTAGATCGTCCCCGAGACCGTGCGCCCCTCCCCGTGGTCGACGGTGAAGGTACGGACGGGTTCGATCGCCGCGGCGGGGGCGCCGGTCGCCGGTGTCACGATCTCCTCGGGCTCATCGGTGTCCGGCCCGCTGAACTGACCTCCGGCGATCACGTCCGCGTCGGCCGGCTGCTGAGTCGGCAGCACGGCATCACCGACCTCGGCGTAGTCGAGTGAGCGGGCCTCCTCCAGCGCACGCTGGGCCTGCTCGGTTGCGATCTGCTGCAGCTCGGCGTCCAGTGTCGTCGACTCCGAGCTCGCCGCCAGCTTGGCGGTACCGAGAATGCCGATGAGCAAGACGAGGCCGGCCACCAGTACCTCGACCAGCGTGAAGCCCCGCTCATCGCGCGGCCCCAGCCGGCGGGCGAAGCGGCGGTCGTCAGACACGGCAATCCTCCGCCGCGGCTGCATTCTGAGCGCAGTTGCGAAGCGCAGCTCCTTGAGAGAGAACGATCGGCCGCGTCCGACCCTCGGGTAATGACTCGAGCTGGACGTACACGTAGTCCCCGTCGGCGCCGACTGTGAAGACCGCGTTCGCGGCCGGCTCCAGGTCATCGATGAGTAGCTCATCCGCGATGCCCGCGGTCCGTCGTACGCAGGTGTCACCGGAGGAGCAGTCGATCGTCACCGCGCTGGTGGACCCCGCCGCGTCGAGGACCGTCAGCTCGATCGCGTCTGCCGCCTCCCCCGCGCTCGGTGAGTCCACGCTCTGGGCCTCCCGCAGCTCACGGATGATGCGATCGAGCGCGATGCGCTGATCGGAGAGCGCGTTGCGCCGAGCCTGGGTGTCCTCCGTTCGTCCGAGCGTCGTCGAATAGAAGAAGAAGGCCGCGGTGAAGACGATGCCGAGCATCGCCATCACGGTCAGCAACTCGATCACCGTCACGCCCGCCTGATCTCCGATTCGCCCGAAAAGTCGGCTGCACGGAGAGCGGAAACGAACGTGCGGACCGTCGACACGGCTCGGACTCCGCGGTTCCATCCCACTCCGCTATCGGCACACCGTGCCGGCGCCCTGAGCTGTCTAAGACATGCGGCTACCGCCGCCTCAACGGATGTCGGTCGGCTCAGCGGGAGACGGGCTCGCGCGCGGAGATCGCGGCGAGGACGCGCCCGGCCACGGCCGGACCCGTAAGGCCGACCTCCTCGCGCAGCAGCGAGGGCTTGCCGTGGGTCACGTAGCGATCGGGCAGCCCGACGCGGAGAATCCGCGCCCGCTCACTCGGCAGGTTGTCCTCGGCGTACTCGAGGACGGCGGCGCCGAAGCCGCCGGCGAGGACGTTCTCCTCGATCGTGACGACGAGGTCGTGCTCGGCGCAAAGGCGCGCGATCAGCTCGCCGTCGACCGGCTTCGCGAAGCGGCCGTCGGCGACCGTCGGGTGCAGGTCGTGGGAAGCGAGCTCGGCAGCCGCATCGTTGGCGACCTGCACCCCCCAGCCGTAGCCGAGCAGCGCGACGCGCTCACCCTGTTCGAGGATCTCGCCGGTTCCGATCGGGATCGCGGTCGGTTTGTCGGGCAGCGGCACTCCCTCGGCCGAGCCGCGCGGGTAGCGGAAGGCGATCGGACCCTCGTGCTCGATCGCCGTCCGCAGCATGTGGACGAGCATCGCCTCGTCGCGGGGCGCCATCACGACCACGTTCGGGATCGGGCGGAAGTAGGAGACGTCGATGAAGCCGTGGTGGGTCGGGCCGTCGTCGCCGACGAGGCCGGCGCGGTCCATCGCGAAGGTGACGTCGAGCTCCTGCAGGCAGACGTCGTGGACGATCTGATCGAAGGCGCGCTGCAGGAAGGTCGAGTAGATCGCGCAGACCGGCTTCGCGCCCTGCAGGGCGAGGCCGGAGGCGAAGAGAACGGCGTCCTGCTCGGCGATGCCGACGTCGTAGTACTGCTCCGGCACCGCCTCGGCGAGCTTGTCGAGGCCGGTCCCCCCCGCCATCGCCGCGGTGATGCCGATCACGCGCTTGTCGGCCCTCGCCTCGGCGACGAGGGCGTCGGCAAAGACGGATGTGTAGGCGGGCGGCGAGGGCTTCGGCGGCGGCTCCTCGAGCTTCTCGGGCGCGATCGAGGCGGGCGAGTCCGACTCCTGGACGGGGACCGGGCGCTGCTTGTCGCTCGGCGCCGGCGGGTCGGTCTCGAGCTTCGGCATCGGCGCCTTCGACTCAGGCTTCGGCGCCGGCTTGCGGTCGACGATCGAGCCCGGCTTGGCGGCGTGCCACTTCTCCATGCCCTCGAGGCCGCCGTCCTCGGCCGGCGCGAAGCCCTTGCCCTTGACGGTGTGGATGTGCAGCACGACCGGCCGTTCGGCGGCGAGCGCGTCGACGAGCGCCCGGCGCAGAGCGCCGACGTCGTGGCCGTCGATCACGCCCATGTAGGCGAGGTCGAGCTCCTCGAAGAGCAGGCCCGGGGCCCAGTAGGCCTTGATCGCCGACTTGATCTCCGGCCCGAGCCGCTCGACCCTGCGGCCGAGCCCGAGCGGCAGCTTCGTCAGCCGGTCCTCGACGCCCTCGCGGGCAGTATGCAGGCGCGGGTTGAGGCGGTAGTGGTTGAAGTAGCGGGAGAGCGCGCCTACGTTCGGGGAGATCGACATGCCGTTGTCGTTGAGCACGATCACCATCGGCGTCTGCAGCCCGCCCGCCTGGTGCAGGGCCTCGAAGGCGACGCCTCCGGTAAGGGCGCCGTCGCCGATCACCGAGACGACCTTGCCGTCCTCCCCGATCCCGCTCCGCATCGCCTCCTTGAGGCCGACGCCGTAGCCGATCGAGGTCGAGGCGTGGCCGGCGCCCATGATGTCGTGCTCGCTCTCGAACATCGCGCAGAACGGGGCCAGGCCGCCGTACTGGCGAATCGTCTCGAGCCGGTCCTTGCGTCCGGTGAGAATCTTGTGTGGGTAGGCCTGGTGGCCGACGTCCCAGAGGATCTTGTCGCGCGGGGACTCGAGCAGGCTGTGCAGGGCGACGGCGAGCTCGCAGGTACCGAGGTTGGCGCCGAAATGGCCGCCGATCTCGCCGATCACGTCGATGATCAGCTCACGGGTCTCCTGCGCCACCTGCTGCAGCTGGGCGTCGTCGAGTCCCTTCAGGTCCTCGGGGCCGTCGATCTCGTCGAGCAGGCGTGGTTGTTCCGGCATCTCGGGGGCGTCGGGCATCGGCCGCACATTGTCTCAGGCCGGGCCTCTCGCGTGGCGCCGGGTCAGGTGTCGCGCGTGAAGATGAAGTCCGCGATCCGCTCGAGGTCGCCGACGTCGCCGCCCGCGTCGGCGAGCGCCGCGCGGGCTCCGGCGTGCGACTCCTCGGCGAGCGACCGCGCCCGCTCGAGCCCGAACAGGCTCACGTAGGTGACCTTGCCGTGGCGCTCGTCGGAGCCGCTCGGCTTGCCGAGCTCCTCGTCGCTGCCGGTCACGTCGAGGATGTCGTCGACGATCTGGAAGAGGACGCCGAGCTCGGCGGCGAAGCGGCGGAAGGGGTCGGCGCGCTCCGCCGCGACGCCAGACAGCACCAGGGCCGAGCCGATCGAGGCGGCGATCAGGCGCCCCGTCTTCAGCGAGTGGAGCTCGCGCAGGGAGGCGGCGTCGGTGCCGCCGCCGGTGACGTCGACGTACTGGCCGCCGACCATGCCGTCGACGCCGGTCGCGGCGGAGATCTCCCGGATCGCGAGCAGCACCCGGTCCGGCTCGCCCTGCTGGCGCTCAGCGATCAGCCGGATTGCCTCGGCGAACATCGCGTCGCCGGCGAGGATCGCGACGTCCTCGCCGTGCACGACATGGGAGGTCGGGCGGCCGCGACGGAGCTCGTCGTCGTCCATCGCCGGCAGGTCGTCGTGGATCAGCGAGTAGGTGTGGATCAGCTCGATCGCCACTGCGGTCGGCAGCAGTGCGGCGGGCTCGAGGGCGAGGGCGCGGCCGGTCGCGAGGCAGAGCACGGGCCGGATCCGCTTGCCGCCGGCGAGCAGCGAGTAGCGCATCGCCTCGCGCAGCCCGGCGGTCGAGGGGCCCTGGTCGAACTCGAGGACGCCGAGATAGTCATCGACGAGGCGCCGGAGGTCTTCGGGGTAGGAGGTCACGGAAGCCGCTCGGGTGTGGTCGGTCAGGCCGAGTCGCCGCTCTCGGCCTGACGCGCGGCCTCGGAAGCCACGGTCCCGACCTCGGCGGCGATCTCGGCCGCCTCGCGGGCGAGCCCGACGGCGGTGGCGTCGTCGGTCTCGGGAGCGGCAAGGTTGCGGGAGATCTCCTCGAGCCGCGCGGCGGCGGCCTCGAGCCGCTCCTTGTGGCCGGCGGCGCTCATGCCGCGGCTCCGGCGCCCGCGTCGTTCGGCTCGCGCGGTCCGCTGGCGGCGGAGAGGATTCCGTTGATGAAGCCCGGCGCATCGGCGCCGCAGTACTTGCCCGCGATCGAGACCGCCTCGTCGATCGCGACCGGTGTAGGCACGTCGTCGCGGTAGTTGATCTCGTAGAGGGCGACGCGCATGATCGCCTTGTCCAGCGGGGCGATCCGCTCCAGCTTCCAGCCCCGCGCGTGTGTCGAGATCAGCTCGTCGAGCTCGGTCAGGTGCTCGAAGGTGCCCTCGGCAAGCGCCCGCGTGAACGGCTTCGAGTCGGCGAGCAGTTCCTCGAGCGGCCGCGCCGTGACCTCCTGCTGGTAGATCACGAAGGCGGCCTCGCGGCGTTGGTCGGAGCGACGCATGCCCCGGAGGTTACGCGGCCGGAACGATGCGTCCCGCGAGCGCGGCGCGCAATGCCCGTTCGACCAGCTCCGGCGCGCGCTCGAAACGCCGCCGAGTGATCCGCATCACCCGGTACCCGGCAGCGAGCAGATCGGCATCCCGCTCGCGATCCTCCTCGAATCCGGTCTCGCTGTCGTGCGCAGCGGCCCCGTCGAGCTCGACGATCAACCGCTGGCGCGGCCAGAGGCAGTCGGGACGGACCCGGCGCCCCGCCACCTCCAGCGTCTGATTGACCAGCGGCATCTCGAACCGGCGGGCGAGCAGCCACGGAAGGAACGTGTCCTCGAGCCACGACTCCGTCGCGAAGAGATAGAGCTTGTCTCCGAGGACCTCGCGCGCGACGGCGATGCCGCGAGTGCGCGGGTAGCGGGCGAGAAGGGCAGCGAGTGGGACTGGACTGCCGAGCCGGCGGAACTCGGCCTGACGGAGGGCAGACTCGCAGGCCTGACGACCCTCGGTGGCGGCAAGGTCGAGGAGCGTCCGGGCGACGGTGGTGACGCGGACGCCATCGACGGTCTCGAGCTCGTCGGCGGGGAGGGCTCGGCGGTGGGCGATGAGGCGGGGGTGGCGAAGGCGGTTGGGAGCGGTGACGTGCACGAGCGACGAACGCAGCCCTGTGATCTCCCACCACTCGGCGGCCGATGAGTGCGAGAGCGCGACGTCTCCGCCGACCAGCGACGCAGCGCGCAACCGGGTCTTGCGGGGGAGGGAAAGGTGGCCGACGGCATAAACGCCCCGATGAACCTCGTGCAGGCGGCCGATCCAGAGTGCGTACTGGATCTGGTTCCTGGACATACCGTGGACGCGGAGCTGATCAAGTGCGACCAACCCGTCCTGCCGAGCCGCGAGGCGCACGATTTCGCCAAGAACCGCGCGAGAGGACGATTTGCCTGAACTATTCCTGCTTTTCGTCCTCTCGTCGGCCACACCCCCATCCTGGTGCCTAAATCCGCACTGATGGCGCCGATGGTGTGACGAAACGGTGCGCAGACCGTCACGAAACACATTCCCTCACTGCTGACGGACCCGGACCGCACCTTCAGCACCGTTCGAGCGGACGGCCCAGCGCCGCCCGCGCCCGCAACTCAGCCGGCGCCCGCAGCTCAAAACGGGCCGCAGCGGGGCCCGAACCCCGCAGCTCAACCCGAGCCGCGGCGCCGCCCAGGCCGCAGCCCCGACCCCCTACGCTCGGCTTACGTACTCGCCGGAGCGCGTGTCGACGCGGACGCGTTCGCCCTCTTCGATGAAGAGAGGGACGCGGATCACGACACCGGTCTCCAGCGTTGCCGGTTTGTCGCCGCCGCCGGAGGCGGTGTCGCCCTTGAGGCCGGGCTCGGTGGTGGTGACTGTCAGCTCGACGGCGCTCGGCACCTGGACGCCGGCCGGGTTCTCGTCGACGAAGAGGACGTCGACCTCATCGTTGGCCAGCACCCATTGCATCGCCTCACCAGCCGCGGCCGATGAGAGCTCGAGCTGGTCGTAGGTCTGGGTGTCCATGAAGACCTTGTCGTCGCCCGCGTCGTAGAGGTACTGCATCTTCCGGGTCTCGGTGCGGACCGGCCGGAACTTCTCGCCGGCGCGGAAGGTCTTGTCGATCACGGAGCCGTCCTCCTGGCGCCGCAGCTTGGTCCGCACGAAGGCGCCGCCCTTGCCAGGCTTGACGTGCTGGAAGTCCATGATCCGGTAGATCTTCCCGTCGACCTCGATGTGGGCCCCGTTCTTGAATTGCGCTGTCGAAATCACTGCGGCGCAAGGGTAACGACCGGACAGCAGGTAGCGTTCCCGCGATGCGGACTGGGGAAGCCGGACGGCGTCAGCTCCGGCGGTCGATCGCGGGCCTCTGGGCCCTCGGCGCCGTCGCGGTCGTCTCGTGGGCCTCCCCCGCCTCCGCGGCCGTTGCCTCAACCTCGGCCGCGGAGCAGGACCGCGGCCCCGAGCTGACCGTGCCGCGCAGCGAGCTCAAGGCGGCCTTCAGCTGCCCAACCGACCCAACCGCTGCAACAAAGACGCCGATCATGTTCGTCTCCGGCACCGCCAGCACGGGCTCCCAGGGCTACGCGCTGATGCAGGGAGCGTTCGAGCGCTTTGGGCATCCGGTCTGCCACGTCACCTTCCCGGACCTGACGACCGCCGACATCCAGGTCTCGGTCCAGTACCTCGTCTATGGGCTGCGGCGCGAGTACGAGCTCGCCGGACGCAAGGTCGCGATCTACGGGATCAGCCAGGGCGGCCTGATCTCCCGCTTCGCGCTCACCTACTGGCCCGATCTGCGGCGCAAGGTCGGCGACCTCTTCTCCGCGGCCGGCACGCAACACGGCACCGACATCGACTTCGGCGGCTGCGCCGGCGGCTGCGCGCCGGCGATCTGGCAGCAGCTCGAGGGCTCGAGGCTGCTGCGGGCCCTCAACGCCCAGCCGGACGAGACGCCCGGCGGCGTCTCCTACACGACCGTCCGCACGGAGATGGACGAGCTGGTGCAACCGCAGACCGGCAAGCACCCGACCTCCTCGCTCGCGGGCGCCCGCAACATCCGCATCCAGAAGGTCTGCCCCGGCCGCGTCACCGGGCACCTTGGAGCGATCGTCAACTCGGTCTCGTTCGCCGCCTTCACCGACGCCGTCGGTCGTCGCGGCCGCGGCATCGAGGGGGCCGCGCGGACGTCGCGCCTGCCCGCCGGCGTCTGCGATCAGCCCTACGCGGAGGGTCTCGTCGAGGCCCAGGTCGAGGCGCTGATCGCGGCAGCCGGAGGCGGGCTCGCCTCCGTCCTCGACCTCGTCCCCGAGGTCGGGAGAGAGCCCAGGGTCCGCGCCGTCTTCAAGCGCTGAGGACCCTCGGGCGGACGGCTACTGCTCGTAGCCCTCGACGGTCTCGGTGTCGCGGACGGAGGTGTTGTCGGGGTCGAGGCCGAACTCCTCGTGCGCCTGGCGCTGGCGCAGCAGGTCCCAGGATTTGTCGAGCTCGACCTTGAGCTCCTCGAGGCGCGCGTGACGCTCGGGGTCCTCGCCCTTCTGGGGTGCCTCGCCAAGCAGCTTCTGCTCCTCGGCGACCATCTGCTCGATCCGCTCCCTGAGCGTCGCGTCGTCCATACCGGTGACGATAGCGGCTAGCCTGCCCGACCCCGATGCGGGCATTCAGCTGCGACAACTGCTCCCGGCTCGTCTTCTTCCCCAACACGAGCTGCCTCAACTGCGGCGCCGAGCTCGCCTTCGACTGGAAGACCCGCGAGATCTGCAACGACCCCGCGCATCGCTGCGCGAATCGGGCCGTCGCCGCCTGCAACGCGCAGGTGGACGCCGAGGGCGATCTCTGCTTCGCCTGCCTGCTGACCCGAACCCGCCCGCCCGACGACGACGCCGAGGGCATGGCCGCCTTCGCCGAGGCCGAGGCTGCCAAGCGTCACCTCCTGTTCGAGCTGGGCGAGCTCGGCCTGCCGGTCGACTCCTACCGGGACGTCGAAGGCGGGCTCGCCTTCGACCTCCTCTCGAGCTCGCAACAGCCGGTCACGACCGGGCACGCGACCGGGCTGATCACACTCGACCTGGCCGAGTCCGACGACGTCCACCGCGAGCGCATGCGCCAAGAACTCGGCGAGCCCTACCGGACCCTGCTCGGCCACTTCCGCCACGAGGTCGGCCACTACTACTTCCCGATCCTGACCTCGGAAGCCACACAACTCGACCGCGCCCGGGCCCTGTTCGGCGACGAACGCGAGGACTACGCCGCCGCTCTCGACCGCCACTACGAGCAGGGGCCGCCTCCCGGCTGGCAGCAGCGCTACGTGAGTGCCTACGCGACGATGCATCCGTCTGAGGACTTCGCCGAGACCTTCGCCCACTTCCTCCACATCCACGACACGCTGCAGACCGCGGCCTCACACCGGATCCGGGTCGAGGGACCGCTCGACGCCGAGACTCCGCCCGGGCCCGAGCCCGACGAGCCCGGCGGCTTCGAGGACGTGATCGCCGAGTGGCTGCCGCTGACCTACGCGCTCAACGCGATCAACCGCAGCATGGGCCGCGACGACCTCTACCCGTTCGTGCTCAGTGCCCCGGCGATCGCGAAGCTGTCGCTCGTCGCTGAGCTCGCCGCGGCGGCCCGGCGCGCCTAGCGCGGCGCCGGCGGGTGGGCCCGGCGGACGCCCTCGCCGGCGGCGGGCTCGATCGAGTCCCGGGCGGCCTCGAGCAGCGACAGGACCAGCACGTGGGCGCCGGAGCCGACACCGACCGTCCAGTAGCGCCGGAACCACAGGCGCGCCCACTCGTCGGTGGTCGCGGTCCGCATCGTCCCCGTCAGCAGGGTGCCGCCAGCCTCGAGCTCCTCTGCCCGCAGCTCGTAGACGGTCTTCGCCCAGCCACCCTCGGCGAACGAGGTGAAGTCCTCGGGGGCGACGTCCGCGTAGTGGATGACCGGCCGCCAGAAGCGGCCGACGAGCCCGAGCGCGAGCTCGCGCTCGCCCGACTCGAGCACCACCCAGCCGCCCTCGCCGGCAGGGATCCGGGCCGTGTCCGCGATCGTCATCGGCGCCTCGGGCCGCTCGGGCTTGCGCCCGTGAGCGATCTCGATCAGCGCCTCGGGGAGGATCCGCAGCGCCCCGAGCGCACCGACCATGCGGTGGCTGCGGCCGAGGTCGAGCAGGTCGACCCCGAGCAGCGCGGCCCAGGCCTCGTCGGGGCTCGCCGCAACCTCGACGCCGACCGCGTCACAGACGTCGAAGCTCGGCAGGTAGCGCTCGGCCGCGCTCAGCGGCCGCATCGGTCCGTGCTGCGCTTCCATCGGTCAAGGATTCATCGAGAACGGTGGGTACCGGTCCGTGATCAAGAGGAACGCGTAGCCGACGACCCGGTTGTGCCAGCGCAAGACCCCCTCGACGAAGCCGAACAGTCCGCGCGGATAGCGGCCGGTGAACAGGATCGCGAACCAGGCCGCGACCACGGCGAAGAAGGCGGCGAGCCAGAGGAAGCCGAGGATCACGTAGTGGGGCAGCGCCAACAGCCACTTGACCAGCGGCAGGCCGCGGCTCAGTTCGGTCCCTGCGTCCGGGTACGGGAAGTCGAGTGCGACCGCCTGCCGCTCGTCGGTCGACGGATAGCGATCGTCCATCAGCAGCGCGTAGACGGCGACCCGGTTCGTGAACCGCACGAGCTCGAGGTTCCAGTCGTACCACCAACGTGGGTACTTGCGCCGGAACAGCAGCATCAGTAGCACCGGCAGGAAGAGGATCCCGACCCCGGTAAGCCCGATCGTGACGGTCGTGTCGCCCGGCGCGGTGTACGTGTTCTCCGCACCGGTCACCGACGCCAGCAGGATCGCGATCGGAATCACGGTGAGGAAGCGGAAGAACGACGTCAGGCGATTGAGCGGGCGGTCCTGGTAGTCGACTCCGAAGCTGACCGGATAGCCGCCTGAAGCTGTCTGCGGCGGCGTGGTCTCGGAGGGAAGGTCGTTCACGGGCGCGCTCCTCGGCAGTGTTGACGGACTGCCTCAGCGTCGCACCGGCTCCCTCCGGGGAGCGACGGGGCCTATCCCCCGCCCGCCTCCGCTGAAACTACGGTGGCCCGGGACGCGCGCCAGAAGAGCAGCCGCTGGCCGAAGCTCCAGAGGCTGGTCGTGATCGAGTAGATCGCGAGGCCGGCCGGGAAGCGGGCGATCACGGTCACGAACAGCACCGGCATCGCCAGCATC
Organism: uncultured Solirubrobacterales bacterium; assembly: GCA_963793415.1. Taxonomy (GTDB): domain Bacteria; phylum Actinomycetota; class Thermoleophilia; order Solirubrobacterales; family 70-9; genus CAXMST01. The sequence continues at coordinate 2,297,903 of CAWCAC010000002.1, forward strand.
AGACGCCGGCCGCGCCAGTCCATCGCCCGGGTCGCGATCGCCTGTGAGCCGACCTGCGAGCAGAGGTAGAGCGTGACCATCACCGCGAGCACCAGCCCGTGCGGCTTCTCGGTCAGCGACGGGATGAAGAGGAAGCCGGAGTCGCCGAAGAGGCCGTCGGAGGCGTCGCTGCGCAGCAACAGGTACAGCGAGATGAAGACGGGGATCTGGACCAGCAGCGGGGCGAGAGCACCGAGCGGGTTGATCCGGTGCCGGCGGTAGTAGGCGATCGTCTCCTGCTGCATCCGGGCCGGATCGTCCCTGTGCCGCTCGCGCAGCGCCTTCAGCTCGGGCGCGTGACGACGCATCTCGCGCTGCAAGCGGAACTGGCCGACGACGAGCGGCAGCGTCGCCAGACGAACGAGCAGCGTCAGGCCGACGATCGCCAGACCCCAGCCGAGGCCGATCGAGTGCAGACCCTCGAGGACCGTCTCCTCGACGTCCTCGAGCGGCTGCAACACATTGGCGAGGAGCATCGGCGCTGAGGTTAGTGTGCAGTCGATGCCGGCTTACGGAGAGGACCTCTCCCAGATCCACGACGCGGCCTTCACGCAGCTCGCCGAGGCCGCCGCCGCGCTGCTGGTCGAACTGCTCGGCGAGCGTCGCGACGGCCCCGTCGTCGAGCTCGGCTGCGGTGGCGGCGTCACCGCGGCGGCGCTGCTCGACGCCGGCCATCGGGTGATCGCCAGCGACCGCTCTCCCGACCAGATCGAGATCGCCGCCGGTCGCGCGCCCGCGGCCGAGCTCTCGGTCTCGTCGTTCGTCGACGCGGAGCTGCCGCAGGGCGCGCTTGCGATTGCGCTGATCGGCGAGGTCCTCAACTACGCCTTCGACCCGCGCAACGACGCCGGCCGCCTGCGCGAGTTCCTCGCCCGCGCCCACCGGGCTCTGCTGCCCGGCGGCATCCTGCTCTTCGACCTGGCGGCACCGGGACGAGTGCCGGATCCGCAGCCGCCCGGCACGCATCTCGAGGGCGACGGCTGGGCGATCTCCTACGGCGCCCAGGAGATCGAGGCGCCGCCGATCCTGATCCGCGAGATCACGACCGTCCGGCGCGGGCCCGACGGGGTCAGGACCGAGACCGAGAAGCACCACCTGCTGCTCTACCGGCGCGAGGACGTGCTTGCGCTGCTCGGCGAGGTCGGCTTCGAGACCGAAGTCCGCGACGGCTACGCCGCCTCGCTCGAGTACCCGGGCCTGCCCGTCTACATCGCCCGCAAGCCGGGATCGGCCGGACCCGCGGTCAACCCGTGATCGTCAGCTCCTTCGAGCGTGTGCAGAAGTTGCGCAGGCCCTCGCCCTCGGCGCCGACGACGACGAGGTCCTCGATCCGGATCCCGAACGAGCCCGGCACGTAGACGCCCGGCTCGACAGTGACGACGTCGCCGGGCTGGAGCTCGTCCTCGGAGCGGGGCGAGAGGCGCGGAGCCTCGTGGATCTCGATCCCGACCCCGTGCCCGAGGCCGTGCCCGAATCGCTCGCCCATGCCGCCCTGCTCGATCACCTCCCGGGCGACGGCGTCGACGGCGCGACCGCCGGCGCCGGGGCGGACGGCATCGAGCCCGGCGAGCTGGGCGGCGAGCACGAGCGCGTAGGCCTCGGCCTGCTCACCGGGGACCTCGCCGGTCGCATAGGTGCGGGTGCAGTCGGAGCAGTAGCCGTCGACGATCGCGCCGAGATCGATCGTGACGAGCTCACCGCGGCCGATCTCGCGCTCGCTCGGCTCGGCGTGCGGCGACTCGCCGTTCGGGCCGGAGGCGACGATCGGGCTGAACGAGGATGCGGAGGCGCCGAGCTCGCGCATCGCGCGTCTCGATCCAGACGGCGACGTCGCGCTCGCGGCGCCCGGCGAGCCCGGCCTGCTCGAGCTCGGCGAGGACCGCGTCGGTGAGCTCCGCGGAGGCGGCGATCGCCTCGATCTCGGTCTCGTCCTTGCTGCGGCGCAGGGGCTCGAGCAGCGACTCGCTCTCGACGAGCTCGACCCCGTCGGGCAGCGCCTCCTCGATCCGGCGCAGCTCGCGGACGCTCGTCACCCGCGGGTCGAAGCCGACTCGGCCGGCGAGCCGTGGCGCCAGCGCGTCGACGAGCTGGCGCTCGGCGCGGACAAGCTCGAAGCCGGCGGGAAGCGCGGCACGAGCGCGCTCGAGGTAGCGGAAGTCGGTGATGAAGTCGCGTCGCTCCGGGCCGACCAGGGCGAGGCCGCTGGAGCCGTCGAAGCCGGTCAGCCAGGTGACGTTCGCGATCGCGTCGCGACTCGAGTCGCCGGGATGGACGAGATCGCCGACGATCAGCGAGTCGAGCCCGTCCGCCTCGACCGCGGCGGCGAGCCGCTCTCCTCGCTCGGGCGGGGCAGCGACCACTAGAGCCCGAGCTCGGTCCTGAGGATCTCCAGCGCCCGCTTGTAGCCGTCGAGGCCCTCGCCGGAGATCTTCTCCAAGGCAAGGCCCTCGAAGACCGAGACCGAGCGCCAGTCCTCACGACTGCCGACGTCGGAGATGTGGACCTCGACCATCGGCACGGCTGCGACCTCGACCGCGTCGCGGATCGCCCACGAGTAGTGGCTCCAGGCGCCGGCGTTGATGATCACCGCGTCGGCGAGGTCCGGGAGCCGGTGCAGGTACTCGCAGAACTCGCCCTCGTGGTTGGTCTGGAAGAAGGTCGTCGTGATCCCGAGCTCGGTCGCCCAGCGCTTCACCTGGGTCTCGAGCTCGGCCAGCGTGAACGATCCGTAGATCGCCGGATCGCGGCGCCCGAGCGTGTCGAGGTTGACGCCGTGCAGGATCTCGACGCGGTTGTGCGCGGTGGTCGGGTTGCTCATCGGGCCAATTCTTCCACCGCGTCGCGCAGATCCGATTCCGCCACCGGCCTGCCGTGGGCGACATCGCCGGGAGCGTCGACGAGGACGAAGCCGAGCCCGTCCGCGGTGCGCTTCTTGTCGCGGCCCGTAGCGTCGACGATTGCCTCCGGCGAGGCGCCGGGAGCAGCGGTCAGGTTGGTCGGCAGGCCGGCCGCCTGCCAGAGGCCGGCGACCTCCTCGCGCAGCTCGGGCCGGCCGGAGAGCCGCAGCGCAGCGAGCATCCCGAGCGCGACCGCCTCGCCGTGACGGAAGACCTCGTAGCCGGTCACGGTCTCGATCGCGTGGCCGACGGTGTGGCCGAGATTGAGCACCGCCCGCCGGCCGCCGTCGCGCTCGTCCTCGGCGACGACTCCGATCTTCGTCTGGGCGCAGTCGAAGACGACCTCGCTCATCAGCGCGACGCTGGGCGTGCCGCCGAGCCGCACCCGCTCCCAGAGCGGACCGCCGGCGATCAGCGCCGTCTTGACGACCTCGGCGTAGCCCGCGGCCAGCTCCTCCGGCGGCAGGCTCTCGAGCGCGCCCGGATCGGAGAGCACCGCTGCGGGCTGGTGGTAGGCGCCGACGTAGTTCTTCGCAGTCGGCAGGTCGACGCCGGTCTTGCCGCCGATCGCCGAGTCGACCTGAGCGACGAGCGTGGTCGGGACCTGGACGACGGGGACGCCGCGCTGGTAGACGGCGGCGACGAAGCCGGCGAGGTCGCCGACGACGCCGCCGCCGAGAGCGGCGATCGCGTCGTCGCGGCGGACGCCGGCCTCGGCCAACCCGGCCAGCAGCCGGCCGGCCTCGTCGAGGGTCTTGTGGCTCTCGCCGCCGCGCGCGTCGAGCACCTGCACGCATCCTGGCGGCAGCTGGGCCCCACCCTTGACGGCGGCGTGGTCGGCGATCGCGAACAGGCGGCTGCCGACGGCCGGGGCGCCGGGGCCGAGCAGCGCTGCCGCGCCGGGGCCGACGACGACCGGGTACTCGGAGGCGCCCGCCCGCGCCCAGGCGATCTTCAGGCCGGGGTGCGCGCGCAGGGCTGCGATCCAGGGCGCGGCTGCGGCCGGAGTTTCGTTGCCGCCGCGGGGCAGGACGACGTCGGCCGCCGCCTCATAGACGGGCGCCCGTTCCGCGTAGAGGGTGCTGAAAGCGTGGCGGTCACGGGCGAGCGGTCGACCGCTGCCCCGCGAGCGCTGCCAGGCGACCTCCTCGCGGACCCGGCAGAGCACGGTCACGCAGTTGCCGAGGGCCTCGCGCACCCGCTCGGAGCCGAGCGCGCCGCCGCCGAGCGAGACCACGCCCCCGCGCCCGAGCGCCTCGAGCACGAGCTCCTCCTCGACTCGGCGGAACTCTGACTCACCCTCGCGCTCGAAGAAGTCCTCGATCGACTCGCCGAAGCGCTCGGCGAGCAGCTCGTCGGTGTCGGCGTGCGATTCGCCGAGGGCCTTGGCGATCGCCGCCGCGCCGCGCGACTTGCCGGCGGCCATGAAGCCGATCAGCGCGATCGCCCGTGAGCTGGGCACGGGGTCCTCAGTCCTCGATGCGGGCGCGGTAGGCCGCGATCGCCGCCTTGACGTCGTCGATGTGATCGCCGCCGAACTTCTCCCGATAGGCGCGGGCCAGGGTCAGGGCCAACATCGCCTCGCCGACGACACCGGCGGCGGGGACGACGGTCGAGTCGGTCCGCTCCTTGTGGGCGGCCTGCGGCTCCTTGGTGTGGATGTCGACCGAGCGCAGCGGCTTGGTCAGGGTCGAGATCGGCTTGATCGCGACCTGGACGATCAGCGGCTCGCCGTTGGTCATGCCGCCCTCGAGGCCGCCGGCGCGATTCGTCTCGCGGAAGTAGCCGCCCTTCTCCTGGTGGAAGATCTCGTCGTGGGCATCGGAGCCCTTCGAGGCAGCGACCTCCCAGGCGGGGCCGATGCTGACGCCCTTGATCGACTGGATCGAGACCATCGCCTGTGCGATCCGGCCGTCGAGCCGCTCCTCCCAGGAGATGTGCGAGCCGAGGCCGGGTACGAGACCGTAGGCGCGCGCCTCGAAGGTGCCGCCGAGGCTCTCGTTCTCCTTCCGCAGGCGCGTGATCTCCTCGACCATCGCCTCCTCGGCGCCCTTGTCGAGACAGCGGACGGGGCTGTCGTCGACACCGGCGAAGTCCTCGGGCGCGAGGTCGTGCGGGGCCGGCGCCTGGACGGAGGCGATCCGGGTCACGTGGCTGAAGATCGAGACGCCGAGCTCGGCGAGGAACTGGCGCGCGAGGGCGCCGGCGGCGACGCGGGCCGCGGTCTCCCGGGCGCTGGCACGCTCGAGGATGTTGCGGATGTCGTCGTGCCCGTATTTGAGGATGCCCGGCAGGTCGGCGTGGCCGGGCCGCGGCAGGTGCACCTCCTTGATCGCCTCCATCGCCTCCTCGCCGATCGGCCAGGGGTTCATCCGCTCCTCCCAGTTGGCGTAGTCGCGGTTGGCGACGAGCACCGAGATCGGGCTGCCGAGGGTGCGCCCGTGGCGAACGCCGGAGCGGATCTCGACCGTGTCGGTCTCGATCTTCATGCGGCCGCCGCGGCCGAAGCCGAGCTGGCGGCGGGCCATGTCGCGGTCGAGCCCCTCGCGGTCGAGCTCGACGCCCGCGGGCATGCCTTCGACGATCGCCGTCAGGCCAGGGCCGTGGGACTCACCCGCGGTGACGAAGTCGAAGCGCGCCATGAGGCGGGAAGGCTAGATGACCCGGGTCGAGGCGGCGGAAGGCGGCTCAGCCACCGGAAACGAATGCGCCGAGGCCGTCACCCGCGAACTTCTCCGCGTCCTTGGGGTCGATCTCCCTGCGCTCGAGGTGAACCCCGGTCAGCTTGATCTTGTACCGGCGCCCGTCCGGCTCGTACTCGAGCGTGCGGCTCTCGCCGACGTCGAGAGCGAGGAACTGGCAGTCGTCCGGATGCGGCCGGCAGCGGCCGTCACCGTAGGTGTCCCCGACGCTGCGCGAGACGACGAAGACGGCCGCCGACTCGCCGACCCCGCGGATGAACTGGACGACGGGATGCGACTTGCCGGGCACGAAGTCGAGCATCTCGAGCCCGCTCTTCTTCTTTGCCTCGCCGACGACCCCGGCCTTGGCGTCGATCGTCCAGAAGTAGCCGTAGGTCTTCGTCGTGGTCTTGGGAACCTCGTTCGTGGCTGTGCCCGAATCGGCGCTGCCTCCCGTCTCGCCAGCCGTCGCACCGCTGCCACCGGTGCCGCTGCCACTGCCGCTGCCCGTGCCGGCACCGGTCGCGTCGCCGACGGCGTCCTTGGCCTCGGCCTCGGCCTCGTCCTGGGCGTCGGCGATCGCCTTCGGCACCCCGGTCAGTTGCTGCTCGAACGGGTTCTGCTCGGAGAACGAGTCGAGCCGCTTGCGGTAGTTGCGGATCCCCGGCACCTCCGCGAGGACGACCGGGTCGGTGATCTCGGCGCCGCCGATATCCCGTGCGGACTCGGCGCTGCTCAGGGCTCCCGTCGTCACCGCAGGGTCCTCTGGATCCTTCGAGAGCAACAGCGGGATCGCGATGATCGCGGCGATCAGGAGGAGGACCAGTGGCAGCAGTCGCCGATCGCGCAGGTCGCGGAACACGTTCTTGAGCGGCTCTGGGATCTGGTCGCTCATGGCGCGGTCGCGCTCGCGGTCGGGGTTGAAGCCGGGGCGGCGTCGGCGTCGGCGGAGACGGTCGCCGGCGATCCCTCCGCCGCCGGAGCGGGTCCCGCCGGCGTCGCGCCGCCGGTGATCCCCTGCTCGGGCGGAACCATGTAGGTGGTTACGGCGAAGTTGCCCTCGACCTTCGGAAAGCCGGCTACCGGATCGGGCGTCAGCGAGAAGCCGTCGATCGTCATCAGCCGTCCGTGCACGGACGGCGAGCCGTCTGCGGTCGTGACCGTACCGTCGACGTCGGCGAGGAAGTCGGCAACGTCGAAGAAGCCGCCCCAGTAGGTGAACTCGTACGGCGTCACCGGCAGGCCGGCCGGTCCGACGACGGCGCCGAGCGGCAGCGTCGCGGCGCTCGCCTCGGTCGCCGGCGCGGCCGTGGTCGTCTCGGTGGGAACGTCGGTAGCGGTCGGCTCGACCGTGGTCGGATCGGGCGCCGGCGCGGCGGCCGGCGTCGCCGCGCCCTGGACGACCTTGAAGCTGCGGAAGTCGAGCGCGTTCTTGCCCCCCAGCTCCGACATTTCGTAGACAAGCGTCGCCTGGTCGTCGTCCTCGGGTACCGCGCGGCCGAGCTTGACGAGCTCGCCGTAGTTGCGCGGGAACTCGTCGCGGGCCTGCTCGGCGAGACCGATCTCGGAGCGAGCCGCATCGATCTCGGCCTGGGTCGCCTCGATCTGCGTCTGCAGGTCGGCGGCCTGCTCGCGCTTGGGCGAGATCAGCAGGAACCAGAAGGCGAGCCCGAGCGCAACGAGCGGCAGCCCGATCAGGATGAGACGGTCGTTGCCGCGCATCTCAGCCCCCGTCCCCCGCGCCGATCAGACCTGCGGCCTTGCGACCACGATCGGTAGCCGCCTCGACGTTCTGCTGCTGCTCGGTCTGCTGGGTCTGGGCCGACGCATCGGCGCTGGTCGGCGTCGCCTCGGCGGGCGCCGAGCCCTCGGGCGTAGCCGGCGCCGGCGGCGCCGAGGCGCCGGCCGTGACCGAGTCGAAGGCGGCGACGAGCTGGAACTTGGCGATGAAGTCCCTCGTTCGACAGTCCTCGTTGGTCTGGGCCGCGCCGGCCGAGGCGCCGGCCGAGGCGCCGGTCGGCTTCTCGGAGTTCTCGACGAGCACGCGGGTTACGCCGTCGATGTCCCCGACCGCGTTGATCAACTCGGCCACGTCCTGCTGCGAGCGTGCGCAGCCGATCATCGCCAGCGCCGGTCCGGGAATCTCGCTGCGGGTGCTCGCGTTCGCCGCGTTCGTCACCGTCACCTCGGGGGCGACCGTGCCGGTCAGGTTCGTGAGCCAGACGGTCTCAGGAAGGACCAGCGAGACCTCCCTGATCACCCGCTCCCAGTCGAACCGGCTCTTCGCCAGCGAGGCGACCGTCTCGACCCTCGCGTCCTTCATCTCCTGGAAGCTCGTGAACTCCGAAAGTGCAGCGGCCCGTGCCTGTGCCTCGCCCCTCTCAGCCTCCAGTGAGGCGAGCTCGGCCTCCTTGCCCTCGATGTCGTTGGCGGTCAGGACCACGCCTGAAACCGCCAGTAGCGCCGCGACCAGGACGGCGACGAGGATGTAGCTGGCGGCCCCGGCCCGGGCCGGGGCTCCCTCGCCGCGACGCTCTTCCTTGGGAATCAGGTTGACCGGGCGCATCGCCTTCCCCTACTACTCGGTCCCGAGCCCGAGCCCGTACGAGAGGGTGAGCCGGGCGGCGCTGCCGTCGTCGAGATGGGCGAGGGCCGCCGGGCGAGCGACCCGGACCGGGAAGCCGATCTCGCGCTCGAGGCGCTCGCCGAGCCCCTCGATGATCGTCCCCGGACCGCAGGCGACGATCTCCTCGACCGCGACCGCATCCTCCTGGGCGCCGTAGAAGTCGAGCGACATCCGCAGCTCGTCGGCAAGCTTCGAGGAGCCCTCGGCGAGCGCATCGCGAGCCGTGCGGACGATCTCGTCCTCGCCCTCGATCGTCTCGACCGGCGCCGCCAGTCCGACGTGAACGAGCCACTGGCGGGCGTGCTCGAGCGTCAGCCCGCGGCGCTCTGCGAGTCGCTGGGCGATGCCCTCGACCCCGAACGAGGCGGCACGGGTGAACAGACAGGTCTCGCCGCGGGCCACCGCGAGGTTGGTGACGTCGCCAAGATTGCAGTAGAGCTTCGCCGGGACGTGGACCTCGGCCGGCTCGCCGACCCCGTCGCCGCCGAAGACGCGCTGCTCATAGGAGGCCGCGTGCTCATCCTCGGGAACGCCGACCTCACCGGCCAGCGCCCGGATCATCCCGAATGCCGCGACGTCGATCCCGACCGGGCGCAGCCCGGCGCCACGGATCGCGTCGAGCAGGCCGCTGACCATGTCGCGGCGTGCGGCGACGACGACGACGTCCATCTGCCGCTTCTCCTCGCCGACGCGCTGGGCGACGACCTGCCAGTCGAGCACGGACTGCTCGAGCGGCATCGGGATCTGGTCCGGGGCCTGGAAGCGGACCGCGGTCTCGACCTCCTTGGGGTTGTCGATCTGCGGTAGCCGCAGTGTGCGGACGACGACGCGCTGATTGGCGACGCCGACGCGGACGGTGCGGGGCAGCTTCGCCTGCGAGAACAGCTCCTTCAGCGTCGCGCCGAGCGCCTCGGGGTCGGTGACCTCGCCGTCCCGGGTGACGCCGGGCGCGAGCGGCGCGACGCCGGTGCGGCCGACGCGGACGTTGCCGTTGGCGATCACCTCGGCCGCCGCGACGCTGCCGGCTTCGATGTCGAGCCCCACCACGGTCGACTGCTTTTTCGCGGATAGCTTCAAGGTCTCGGGGTCCCTCGCTCCACCCGCAAGATCGGCCCTGCGCTTTGTTCCCTTGAATCGCTCTGGACACCCGGCCGAGAGCTCGCACCGTCATCCGTCCAGGGCCGCCGGGCCCGGGATTCAGCCGTCGAAGAAGCTGTCCGTGTACCAGTCGACGATCTCGTCGCCGGCGAACAGACCGACGAGGCCGCCGAGCGCGAGGAACGGCCCGAACGGCACCTTCTGCTTGCGCGCCTCGGACCCCCGGCGCGCGATCAGGGCGAGGCCGAACGCAGCCCCGAAGAGGAAGCCGAAGAGCAGCGCCGGCGCGACCGCGCGGCCCAGGTAGATGCCCATCAGCCCGGCGAGCTTGACGTCACCCATGCCCATCCCGCCCGGATAGACGAGGGCGACCGCGAACAGCACCGCGAACGCGATCGCCGCCGCGATCGCCCGCTCGGAGAGGTCGTCGGGGTCGGCGATCGCCGCCAGCGCGACGCCGGCGATCAGACTCGCCAGCAGCACCTTGTTCGGAATGATCCGGTGCTCGAGGTCGGTGATCGTGATCACGAGCAGCGTCGCGCAGAAGACGCAGCCGAGCGCGACCAGCGCCGGGTCGTTCTCGAACCGGAACAGGCAGCCGACGAAGGCTGCGGCGAGCCCGAGCTCGCTGAGCGGATAGCGCGGCGAGATCCGAGCCCCGCAGCGGCGGCAGCGGCCGCGCAGGATCAAGTAGGAGAGAACGGGGATGTTGTCGTAGGCGGCGATCTCGCCCTCGCAGTGCGGACAGCGCGAGCGACCGCCGACGAACGACTCGCCGAGCGGAATCCGGTGCGCGACGACGCTCAGGAAGCTGCCCAACAGCAACCCGAGGATCCCGATCAAGACAGCCTCCACTCCCACTGTCTGAACCTACTCGGCCGCCCGCAGCCGGCGCTTGAGCGGCGTCTACCGCCTACGGCAGCAGCAGCGGCGTCGTCGTCTCGACCTCGAGCCGGCTCTCGAGCTCGACCTGGTCGTAGTGGAACATCAGGTCGTCGCTGGTCGTGCCGCCGCCACGCAGCCCGACCTGGACGCCGATCCTGCTGCCCGGCGCGACGACGGCCGGCGCGAACGTCATCGGAATCCTGATCGTCTCCCACTCCCCGCGCGGCCACGTCGTCCGGCTCGCCGTGAAGTAGGGGTTGCCGGTCTGGGCGTCGATGACGGGCACGTCGAGGGGCGGCAGCGGCAGCCCGAGCGCGCTCAGCAGCTCGGTCCGGGTGAACAGCGTCACGCAGAGCTCGCCCGGCGCGATCACGTCGTCGATCGTCCGCGACCAGAGCTCGAGCGTGGCGCCGCCGGCCACCTGGAAGTCGAGCCCGAACTTCGGCGTCACCCAGATGTGCGCCTGGCGGTCGCCGTTCGAGCCCGAGGGCTTGAACGGGCAGCCCGAGCTCGGGACCTCGAACTGCAGGCCCGCGTCGGTGCCGCCCGGCTCGACGTTGGTGGCGAAGTCCGGCGTGATGTCGAGATTCTCGGGAGCGGTCGTGACCAGCGCGTCGGGCCGGTCGCCGGTGGTGTCGCGGCAGTTGCCGCCGCGGGTGTCGTGGACCGCGTGCGAGAGAAGCGTCTCCGAGTGCGGCGGCTCGCCGCTGTTCGTGCAGCGCTCGTCCGAGAGCCAGAACTGCTGGGCGACCGTCTGGACGCCGAGGTCGGGGAGGTCGACGTCGCTGATCACGCTGTCCTGGGGATCGGTGATGTCGGTCTGGACCTCGACGTAGTCGCGAGCGCCGCCGCTCGCGGTCGGATCGAGCGCCACGGCGACGATCACGCGCTTCAGATCCTGCGCTCCGGGACAGATCAACGGCAGGCAGTTGGGATCGTCGCGCCAGACGACGAAGCGGTGAATGGTGCCGGAGACGTCACCGGAGCTGAACTCGCTCGGGCCGGGTTCGACCGCGGCGCTCGTGATCGTGCCGCCGCCCTGCAGGGCCCCGCCCTGGATCGCGAGCGGCGCCGTCTCGGTTACCTCGCGGTCGATGCGGAAGTTGCCGGCGTCGACCCGGGAGCGCGGGTCGCCCGGGTCCGCCGAGGTGGAAGGGGCCGCCGTCAGCGCGACCTGCTCGTAGTCCAGCGCCCGGATCGCCTCGAGCTCGCGCTGGGCCCGATCGGTCGCGACCTGGGACTGCTCGGCCCGGTAGGTCGCGCGGCTGGCGCCGTCGAAAGCCGCCATCACGGCGAGCGAGCCGATCGAGACGAGCAGCGCCGCGACCAGCGCCTCGATCAGCGTGAAGCCGCGCTCGTCGGAGAGGATCCTGCGCGCCGGCGCCGGCGACCCGCTCACCTCAAGCACCTCCCACCGCGAGGTTGCGCATCGCCACGCCCTCCTCGAGCGTGACGGCGTCCTCGCCGCTCTCGGCAGCCGGCATCTCAAACCGGATCAGGACCGTGTTCGGCGCGGCCGTGCTCGGGGCGAAGCCGAAGACCGCGTCCGAGCTCAGGCCGGAGATGATCGTGCGGGGAGCGCCGGGGGCGCTGCCGCTCGATTCGGCCGCCGTCCGCGTGCAGGCACCGGCAGAGCAGGTGTAGGTGACGCGGCACTCGCGCGAGGGCCCGAGCGTGGCGCTCGCGCAGGTCGCCTTGTTGTCGTAGGTGAGGACCGTCAGCGCCGTCGGCGAGGCGGAGACGACCCCGTAGGCCTGGCGCAGGTCGCGGACCATGCGCTCGATCTCGACCTGGGCCGACTGCAGCGCGTCGTTACGGGCACTGATCTGCGGCTGCGAGCGGAGCGCGAACTCGAACATCGCCAGTGCCGCGAGCAGGACGATCAGCATCGTCGCGATCGAGGAGAGCAGCTCGACCAGCGTGAAGCCGCGCTGGTCGCGGAACCACTTGCCTGTGCGCTTGATCGGGTCGCGGGCTTCCATGCCATCCGTTCCGGTCGGGGCGGCTACCGGGTCCCCATCGGCTCGGGCCCGGCCGGCTGTGAGCCGGCGGGCACAGAAGCGGACAGGGATGGGAGCTGTTCAACCAACCGGGGCGGCCCGCAGGCCGCCCCGATCGTCTGTGTTTCGCCTACCCGGCAGAGCCGGGAGCGTGCCGCTACAGCTTGGCTACCAGGTGCCGCCTGGCTGCGTACAGCCGTCGTCGCCGGTGCAGGTCAGCGATGTCGAACCATCTGCGGCCCGGGTGATCGAGAACGTGTTCGGCGCCCCGGCCTCCGAAGTCGACCGTGACCGTGTACTCGTCCGGCGCGGGGACGGTCACTGTCGAGTTCAGCCGGGTCGAGAGTCTCCTCGATGTCGGCGAGGAGAGCTTCCGTCGCGCCGGTGTACGCTCCATCGTGGTCGGTCGCGAACGTCTCGATCGCGGTCTGCGCGGTGCGGACCGTCGACTTGGCATCAGCATCTCGCGCCTTGTCCCTCTGATTGAAGAAGGACGGGATCGCGATTGCGGCCAGGATGCCGAGGATCAGCATCACGACCAGGAGCTCGACGAGCGTGAAGCCTTCTTCACGTCCCATCCGCTTTCTCAGGTTCTCCAACATCTCTGTACCTCCCGGTACGAATCACATTGGAGCCAGAGCCCGTTCGCCTCCCAGCCAATCGGTGTTCTCCGTGAACCCCGGTGGTAACCCGGCTGACTCCTTCGTCTCCTCCGGAGTCCCTAGGTTTTGCGTCATCCGCCTCGCGACGGTGTTGCCGTTAGCACCAGGGCTCTAGCCCGTTGTCTCTTTGCGATCTCCTCATCGGCCCCGGGGCCCCCGGCTTTAGTCCCGTCCAGGGAATGGACGGGATATCTGGACGGGTGTCGTAACCCAGGCACGCCTGGGGGCTGGCACCCAGAACGGCACCGCATCGATGCAGCGTCGTGGGCCCCGCCGCGCGGACCGCGGGCCGGCCCGCCAGAATCAACGGCGATGGCCGCCCGTCGCCTCATCGCCCTGCTCGTGGTCCTGCTGGTGATCTCCTCGATCGCCGCCGCCCTGGCGCCGACCCCGGCCGAGCGCGACGCCGAGTCGAGCACGACCACGACGACGACCACGGGACCCGGAGAACCCGACGACGCCGGCTCCGGCGCGGCGCCGCTGATCGAGGCGACGGCCGAGGTGCCGCCGCCGCGTGGCGACGCCAAGGGCGGCCGGCAGACCGAGCCCGCCGAGATCGAGGCCGCGGTCGGCGACCAGCTCGCCCTAACCGTGCGGACCGACGAGACGACGGCGGTCGAGATCCCCGAGCTCGGGCTGCTCGAGACGGCGAGCCCCGGCGCCCCCGCCCGCTTCGACCTGCTGCTGCGCGAGCCCGGCAGGCTCGCCGTGCTCGCCGACGGTCACCGGCAGGTCGCCTGGGTGACGGTCGCGGCGCCGAAGGCCCCAAACGGGAACGGGCACGACGACAAGAGGAAGGAACAGGCCTCTGCGGACTAGGTCCACTCCCGTTCAGTGAGGACTACTGATTATTCACAAAGACGCTGTGACAAATTCGCGCCGAGATGGACCCGCATGACCGCATCCAGGCCTCCGGCGCACCGCGTCACATCGCTGCGCTCCTCCTCGGGCTTGGCTGCTTCCTCTTCCTGCTGATCCCCGGCGCTGCAGCCGGCAGCGTCGTCAAGGTCGACCTGGTCACGAAGCACGCGACGGTGAAGGTCGCGCCCGGGGTCAAGATGAAGGCCTGGACGTTCAACGGGACGGTGCCGGGCCCGGTGATCCGTGCAACCGAGGGCGACACGATCGAAGTCACCCTCCATAACGCGGACAAGCACATGGCGCACTCGGTCGACTTCCACGCGGCACAGATCTCGCCACAGGTCGGCTTCGCCGATGTGCTGCCCGGCGAAACGCGGACCTTTTCGTTCGTCGCCCGGAGCCCGGGCGCGTTCCTCTACCACTGCGGCACGAGTCCAGTGCTGGAGCACATCGGCATGGGCATGTACGGCGCGATCCTCGTCCAGCCCTCGCTGGGCCGCCCACCCGCCCGTGAACGGGTCCTCGTCCAGAGCGAGTTCTACGGTCCCGTGAAGCACGGAATGATCAAGCCCAGCTACGAGGCGATGCGTACAGAGGAGCCCACCTTCACGGCCTTCAACGGCCGCGCCTTCAGGTACCGGGACAAGCCGATGAAGGCGACGGTCGGCAAGCCGCAGCGCATCTACGTGGTCGCGGCAGGGCCGACGCTGGGCAGCGACTTCCACGTCGTCGGCGAGATTTTCGACACCGTCCAGCCGGACGGCAACCCGCTCAACATCATCGACGGTGTCTCCACCTACGGGGTGCCGGCCGGGGGCGGTGCGATGTTCGAGCTCACCTTCGACGAAGCCGGCACGTACCCGTTCGTCACCCACTCATTCCGATGGGCCGACGCCGGCGCGCTCGGGCTGTTCGCGGCGACGGAGGAGGAGTAGCCCGTGGACGTGCCCGTGAGCCCCTGGTCCGACCCGCTGACCTCGGAGTCGACCGCACGTGTTTTCGCGGCGATCTCGGCGGCGCGTCGCTCGGTGTCGACGCTCGAGATCGCCGAGCAGGTCGACATCCACCCCAACAGCGCCCGAAAGCACATCGCCCTGCTGCTCGAGGCCGGGCTCATCGAGGGGCGCGACGAACACTCTGGAGTCCGTGGCAGGCCGCGGAAGCTATGGAGCGTCGCCGTCGATGCAGAACCCGGCGGCGCGCCGCCCGAGGCGTACCGTGAGCTTGCCGACTGGCTCAGCCGCTCGGTCGACGGCCCCGGCGACGCTCGCGCCGAGGGACGGCGGGTAGGCGCCGAGATCGGCAGCGGCAGCCACGCCGAGGACACGGCGGACGCCCTCGGGAGCGCGCTCGCCGCGATGGGGTTCCAGCCTCGACGCCACGACACCGGCGCCCGGACGGCGTTCACACTCTGCAACTGCCCGTACCGCGAGGTCGCCAAGTCAAACCCGGGGATCGTCTGCGCGCTGCACCGCGGCGTCGCCGAGGGCATGGTCGAGGCGATCGACCCGGGCGCCGCGGTGGCGAGATTCGTCGTCGAAGACCCATTCTCGGCCGGCTGTGTCGTCGAAATCGAGCGACCGGATCGGATCGTCGGAACCGAGGCGGACAGATGAGCGAGGAACGGGCGCCCGATGGCAACGGCCGCCAGCTGGCGCTCGCGACGATCGCATTTGGAACCTGCTTCTACGCGTGGCCGCTGCTCGGCCCGCTCGGGCCGGATCTCCAGGATCAGCTCGATCTGACCGACGGAGAGCTGGCGCTGACCGTCTCGGTCCCGGTCGTGCTCGGCTCGCTGATGCGGATCCCGCTCGGCGTGCTCACCGACCGCCACGGCGGCCGGATCATGTTCACCGTGCTGATGGCGCTGCTGCCGCTGCCGCTGATCGGCCTGGCGCTGTTCAACGATTCCTGGGCCGCGGTGCTCCTCTTCGGGTTCCTGCTGGGCTTCGCCGGCGCCTCGTTCGCGATCGGGATCCCGTTCGCCAATGCCTGGTACCCGCCGGCCCGCCAGGGCTTCGCGCTCGGCGTCTACGGAATCGGCACGGGCGGCACCGTCCTGGCCGGTCTCACGGCACCGGCGATCGTCGACGCAACCAGCCTCGATGTGCCGTTCTGGATCGCCGCCGGGGTGGTCGGCGCGGTGGCTCTCCTCGTCTGGACGCAGGCGGTGAACGCACCGGGATCGGTCAAGGGGTCGACCGGAACGATGATCGCGGCGCTCTCGAACTTCCGCGGCCCGGGCGCGGGCCGGGCGTGGGCACTGACCCTCTTCTACTTTCTCGCCTTCGGCGGGTTCGTGGCGATGTTCCTCTACCTGCCGAAGCTGCTCACCGACGTGCACGACCTCTCCAAGCCCGATGCAGGTGCCCGAGCGGCGGGCTTCGCGCTGCTCGCCGTGATCGCCCGGCCGATCGGCGGCTGGGCCTCGGACCGGGTCGGCGCGAGCACCGTCCTGATGACGTCATTCGTGGGCACCGGTGCGCTTGCCCTTGCACTCGCGGCGCTGTATGAAGAGATGGTGCCGCTGACGATCGCCTGCCTTTCGCTCGCCGTCTTCCTCGGACTCGGCACGGGCGCCGTCTTCAAGCTCGTCCCACAGTGGTTCCCCGAGCGGGTCGGCGCGGTGACGGGCGTCGTCGGCGCGGCCGGCGGTCTCGGCGGCTTCTTCCCGCCGCTGGTCATGGCCTTCGTCAATTCGCTGACCGGCAGCTACGCGCTCGGGTTCGTACTGATGGCTGCGGTCGCCTTGGCTTGCCTGCTGGTCCTCCGGCTCGAGCGCTCCGAGCAGGTGCGGGAGGTGATTGCATGAGCGAGGGCCGGGCGCTGCTCCGCGCAAGGCAGTTCTTCGGCCCGTCCGACCGCTCGGCCGACGGCTGGAACGAGGCCTCGACCTATGCCCGCGACTGGGAGGCGGCCTACCGGCGCCGCTGGCAGCACGACCGGGTCGTCCGCTCGACCCACGGCGTCAACTGCACCGGCTCCTGCTCGTGGAAGATCCACGTCAAGGACGGCCTCGTCACCTGGGAGACGCAGCAGACCGACTACCCATCGAACGGGCCCGACACCCCCGACTACGAGCCGCGCGGCTGCCCGCGCGGCGCCTCGTTCTCCTGGTACGTCTACTCGCCCCTGCGCCCCAAGTACCCGTACGTGCGCGGGGTCCTGCTCGAGATGTACCGAGAGGCGAAGGCGCGGCTCGGCGATCCGGTCGAGGCCTGGGCCTCGATCGTCGAGGACCCCGACAAGGCCCGCGCCTACAAGTCGCGACGAGGGAAGGGCGGCTTCGTGCGCGCCTCGTGGGACGAGGCATCGGAGCTCGTCGCTGCCGCGCACGTCCACACCGCCCGGCGCTACGGACCCGACCGGATCGCCGGCTTCTCGCCGATCCCGGCGATGTCGATGGTCTCCTACACGGCGGGCACCCGGTTCCTCTCGCTGATCGGCGGCGTCTGCCTCTCGCTTCTACGACTGGTACGCCGACCTGCCGCCCGCCTCGCCGCAGGTCTGGGGCGATCAGACCGACGTGCCTGAATCGGCCGACTGGTGGAACTGCTCGCTACACGATTCTCTGGGGCTCGAACATCCCGCAGACCCGAACCCCCGACGCCCACTTCATGACCGAGGCTCGCTACAAGGGCCAGAAGGTCGTCGTCGTCTCGCCCGACTACGCGGGTCACACGAAGTTCGCCGATCACTGGCTCCCGGCCGAGGCGGGCACCGACGGTGCCCTGGCGATGGCGATGGGCCACGTGATCCTGAAGGAGTTCTACGTCGACCGCGAGACGCCCTACTTCCAGAGCTACGCGCGCCGCTACACAGACATGCCGATGCTTGTTTCGCTGCGTCGAGCGCGAGGACGGCAGCTACGTCGCCGACTCATTCCTGCGCGCCACCGAGCTCCCGGGCCCCGACGGGGGCCGGCCGGCCGCCGAAGAGGACGACAACGGCGAGTGGAAGACCGTCGTCTGGGACGCGACCCGCGATGAGGCCGTCGTCCCCAACGGGTCGATCGGCTATCGCTGGGGCGAGTCCGGCGCCGGAAAGTGGAACCTCGACCTCGAAGGCATCGACCCGGCCCTGACGCTGCTCGGCCGCCACGACGATCTCGTCGAGGTGACGCTGCCGCGGTTCGAGGGCGGGGTGACCGAGGGCGGTACGACGATGCGCCGCGGCGTGCCCGCCAAGCGCATCGGCGGCAAGCTGGTGACCACGGTCCTCGACCTCGCGCTTGCCCAGTACGGCGTCGGCCGCGAGGGCCTGCCCGGCGATTGGCCGACCGGCTACGACGACGGCACCGCTCCCTACACGCCCGCCTGGCAGGAGCCGATCACCGGCGTCGACGCCGGTCGTTGCGCTCAGATCGCGCGCGAGTTCGCTGACAACGCGGAGCGAACGGAGGGCCGCTCGATGATCGTGATGGGCGCGGGAACCAACCACTGGTTCCACTCCGACCAGACCTACCGATCGATGCTGGCGATGGTTCTCTTCTGCGGCTGCCAAGGCGTCAACGGCGGCGGCTGGGCCCACTACGTCGGCCAGGAGAAGGTCCGCCCGATCACCGGCTGGTCGACCGTCGCCTTCGCGCTCGACTGGTCTCGGCCCCCCCGTCAGCAGCCGGCGACGCCGTTCTGGTACTTGGCCTCCGACCAGTGGCGTTACGAGACCTACGGCTCCGAACAGTTCAGCTCGCCGGCCGGCAACGGCTCGCTCGGTGACCGCCACATGGCCGACTGCCATGCGCTCGCCGTGCGGCTCGGCTGGCTGCCCTCCTACCCGACCTTCAACCGCAACCCACTCGACCTCACCGACGAGGCGGCTGAGCGTGGGCTCGAGCCGGCCGAGCACATCGTCTCCGAACTGCGCGAGGGCAAGCTTCGCTTCGCCTGCGAGGACCCCGACGACCCGGTCAACTTCCCGCGCGTGCTGTCCCTGTGGCGCGCCAACCTGCTCGGCTCCTCGAGCAAGGGTCACGAGTACTTCCTGCGCCACATCCTCGGCGTGCCCGACGCAGCTGTCCGCGGCGAGGAGTCGGCGCCCGAGCACCGGCCGGACGAGGTCGAGTGGCACGACGAGGCGCCCGTCGGGAAGCTCGACCTGTTCACGACGCTCGACTTCCGGATGAACGGCTCCTGCATCTACTCCGACGTCGTCCTGCCGGCGGCCACCTGGTACGAGAAGCAGGACCTCTCGAGCACGGACCTGCACCCGTTCGTCCATCCCTTCAACGCGGCGATCCCGCCGCCGTGGGAGACGAAGACCGACTGGGACGCCTTCAACCGGATCGCGGCCGACTTCAGCCGCCTCGCCGAGGAGCACCTCGGCACACGCACGGATCTGGTCGCGGCGCCGCTCCTGCACGACACGCCCGATGAGCTTGCGCAGCCGATGGGACGGGTCCGCGACTGGAAGGCCGGCGAATGCGAGCCGATCCCGGGCCGGACGATGCCGAAGCTGGTCCCGGTCGAGCGCGACTTCACCGCCGTCGCGGAGAAGATGAATGCGCTCGGGCCGCTGGTCGAGAAGGCCGGGATCGGCGCCAAGGGCGTCTCCTGGAAGCCGGAGCCCGAAGTGGCCGAACTGGGCCGCCGCAACGGGCGTGCCAACGGTGGCGGCCCAGCCGACGGGCGACCGAACCTGGTCCGCGATGTCGACGTCTGCGAGGCGATCCTGGCGCTCTCCGGGACCACGAACGGCCGGCTCGCAGTCGAGAGCTTCAGGGCGCTGGAGCACCAGACCGGCCTCGAGCTCGCGCACGTCCCGGAAGAGCGAGCCGACGACCGGCTTACCTTCGGCGAAATCGGGATCCAGCCCCGCAAGGTGATCGCCTCGGCCGAGTGGTCGGGGCTCGAGTCACGGGAGCGCCGCTACTCACCGTTCACCGCCAACGTCGAGCTGCTTGATTCCGTGGCGAACCCTGACCGGGCGCCAGCAACTGTTCGTCGACCACGCCTGGATGCTCGACCTCGGCGAGGGGCTGCCTGCCTACCGTCCCCCGGTCGACGCCGGTCAGCTGATCGGGCTCGCGGGCGAGCCGGCAGCCGAAGACACGGCGGCGGGCGAGGCCGTCGAGGTCACGGTCCGCTACCTGACGCCGCACTCGAAGTGGTCGATCCACTCCGAGTTCCAGGACAACCTGCTGATGCTGACCCTGTTCCGCGGCGGCCCGGCGATGTGGCTTTCCCAGGAGGACGCCGACAAGATCGGGGTCGCCGACAACGACTGGCTCGAGGTCTACAACCGGCACGGCAACGTTGCCTGCCGCGCCGCCGTCTCCCACCGGGTGCCGCCCGGAGCGGCGCTGTTCTACCACTCCCAGGATCGGCACGTGAACGTTCCGATCTCCGAGATCTCCGGCGCGCGCGGCGGCACCGACAACTCGCTCACCCGGATCTCGATCAAGCCCAGTCACCTGATCGGCGGCTACGCGCAGCTCTCCTGGGGCTTCAACTACTACGGGCCCACCGGCCCCCAGAGGGACCAGATGATCATCGTCCGCAAGCGCGCCAGCAAGGTGGCCTACTGATGAAGGTCCGAGCGCAGATCGGGATGGTCATGAACCTCGACAAGTGCATCGGCTGCCACACCTGCTCGGTCACCTGCAAGAACGTGTGGACGAACCGGACCGGCACCGAGTACGTCTGGTTCAACAACGTCGAGACGAAGCCCGGCCGCGGCTACCCACGCGACTACGAGGACCAGGAGAAGTGGAAGGGCGGCTGGGAGCTCGACCGGCGCGGACGACTGCGACTCAAGGCCGGCGGCCCGCTCAAGAAGCTGGCGCGGATCTTCTGGAACCCGGATCTACCCGACCTCGACGACTACTACGAGCCCTGGACCTACGACTACGAGCATCTGATCAGCGCGCCGTCGGGGGACGTGCAGCCGACGGCGAGGCCGAAGTCACAGGTCACCGGGCGCAACCTCGATCTCAACTGGGGGCCGAACTGGGACGACGACCTCGCCGCGTCAAGGACCTCTGCCACCCACGACTTCAACCGCCGCGAGCTCGAGGACAAGGTCAAGATCGAGTTCGAACAGGCGTTCATGATGTACCTGCCTCGCATCTGCGAGCACTGCATCAACCCCTCGTGCGTCGCATCCTGTCCCTCCGGCGCGATGTACAAGCGCGAGGAGGACGGGATCGTGCTCGTCGACCAGGAGGCCTGCCGCTCGTGGCGCTTCTGCGTCTCCGGCTGCCCCTACAAGAAGGTCTACTTCAACTGGAGCACCGGCAAGGCCGAGAAGTGCAACCTCTGCTTCCCGCGGATCGAGGCGGGCCTGCCGACGGTCTGCTCGGAGACATGCGTCGGGCGCCTCCGCCACCTGGGGATCGTGCTGATCGACACCGACCGGGTCGAGGCCGCGGCATCGGTCGAGAACGAGCACGACCTGCTCGAGGCCCAGCTCGACCTGATGCTCGACCCCGAGGATCCGGACGTGCGCGATCAGGCGCTCCGCGACGGGATCGCGCCCGACTGGATCGAGGCGGCGCGCCGCTCACCGGTCTACGCGATGTGCAAGAAGTGGGGCATCGCGCTGCCGTTGCACCCCGAGTACCGGACACTGCCGATGGTCTGGTACGTGCCGCCCCTCTCCCCGGTCGAGAGCATGGTCACCTCCGACGACGGCGAGCTCGACCCCGAGCGCCTGTTCGCCGAGGTCGACGAGATGCGGATCCCGGTCGAATACCTCGCCAGCTTCATGACCGCGGGTGACACGACCCCGTACGACGCTCGCTTTCGCGACTCGCCGCGATGCGCCGCTTCATGCGCGCCGCAAACGTGGATGGACGCGTCGACACCGCGGTTGCCCACGACGTCGGCATGGAGCCGGCCGAGATCGAGGAGATGTTCAGGATGGTCGCGATCGGCGACTACGACGACCGTTACGTGATCCCCAAGCGTCACGGCGAGGTCTCCCCCGACGCGTTCGCCGAGCAGGGCTCATGCGGGATCGACTTCTCGGCCGCCGGCGCCGGCGCAATCGCGGGGGCTGGGATGGCCGCAGCGAGCGGTCTCGGCGACGGCCTCGAGGAGGACCCGCTCGCAGCGAGCTTCGACCTGCGCGACCAGCTCGTGCAGCGCCGGCCCGGCGACGGAAACGGGAGCGCGAATGGCTGAGCAGGTCCACCCGCTGAAGCTCGCCTCGCTGCTGCTGCAGTACCCGTCCGCGGAGCTGCGCGACGCAGCCGCTGCCGTCTCCGCCGAGGACGTGGCGATCGCCCCGTCCCGCGGCAGGCAGGCGGCGGAGCTGCACGAGTTCTGCCGCTGGTACACAGCGCACAGCGTGGCCGAGCTCCAGGGCCTCTACGTCGACGCCTTCGACTTCACGAAGACGTGCAGCCTCCACCTCACGTACCACGTATACGGCGACCAGCGCCGCCGCGGACTGGCGATGCTCGAGCTGAAGGGCGTCTACCGCAGCGCCGGCTTCGAGCCGCCCGGCACCGAGCTGCCCGACTTCCTGCCTCTGATGCTCGAGTTCGCGGCGCTAGCGCCCGATGGCCGAGGGGTCGAGCTGCTCGAGGACAACCGCGTCGCGATCGAGCTCGTGCGCGCGGGCCTCGGGCGCGAGTCGAGCCCGTTCGAACCGCTGCTCGACACGGTCGTCGCGGCGCTGCCGCGGCTCCGCTCGCGCAAGCTCGCGCGAATCAGGACCCTCGCGGCCGAGGGGCCGCCCGTCGAGGAGGTCGGCCTAGAGCCGTTCGCGCCGCCGGAGGTGATGCCGCTCGGCGACCCCGCCGACGCCCGTCCGATGGTGGGTGGCATCGGTGACATGAGCGGCGCCGGGGGCGAGCCCCGATGAGCCGCGGCGAGGTCCTGCTCTACGTCGTCCTCCCCTACGCGGCGCTGACCGTGTTCGTGGTCGGGCACATCTGGCGCTACCGCCGCGACCAGTACGGATGGGGCGCCCGCTCGAGTCAGCTGCTCGAGAGCCGGGTCCTCAAGTACGCCAGCGTGATCTTTCATCTCGGCGTGCTCGCCGCGATCGGCGGCCACGTGCTCGGGATCCTGATCCCGCGCTCCTGGACGGCCGAGGTCGGCATCAGCGACGACGCCTACCACGTGCTCGCGCTCGTCGGCGGAATTTCCGCCGGGGCGGCGGTCTGCGTCGGCTTCGCGCTGCTCCTCTACCGGAGGATCCGCTTCCCGCGCGTCCGCGTGACTACGACGCGGACCGACATGATCACGTTCGGGCTGCTCGCGCTCGGGATCGTCACCGGGATGCTGGCGACGCTGACCAACTTCGGCGACGCCGTGCACTACCGCGAGTCGGTCGCCCCGTACTTCCGCAACCTCTTCATCCTCAACCCGCAGCCGGAGCTGATGACAGGCGAGGGCGTCACGTTCATCTTCCAACTCCACGTCAGCGTCGTCTGGCTGCTGGTCGCCTTCTGGCCCTTCAGCCGCCTCGTCCACGCCTGGAGCGTGCCGATCGACTATCCGCGCCGCAGCCCGATCCTGTACCGGTCGCGGACACGCGGGCCTGCCCGACCTGGCCGTGCGGTTGGCAGCCCAGCGCGGATGGCCGGCTCACGACGCGACTGAGCGCACGGCGTGGCCGTCGGCGGCCGGCTCGTGATCGCCGCCCTCGCCCCCGCCCGCGGCCTCGCCGATCAGTACCGCGGTGCCGAAGACCGCCATCGCGATCACCACCGCAGCGACCAGTCGCGGCGGCGGGCCGCCGTGGATGCCCGTCTCGTGGACGGCGGTATGGCCCGTGCCGCGCGCGATCAGCCAGCGGTTGACGGGAACCGTGAGCACGAAGGCGACGGCCAGCGCGAACGAGAGCGCGCCCCAGAAGAGGATGTCGCCGAGGCCGGACTCCATCGCGCCGGGGACGATCAGCATGATCGCGTTGTCGACGATCTCCATCGTCGCGATCGAGATCGTGTCGGCGGCGAGGGCGATCGGAATCACGACGCCGAGCGCGAGCCCGGCGCGCAGCAGCGGCAGGCTCGTCAGCGTGTAGCCGAACAGGAACGCCAGCGCCACCGCGAGCGCGATCGTGCCGAGGTCCGAGAACCCGAGCGCGGTGCCGATCGCCATGCCCGCGACCTCGCCGATCGCGCAGCCGGTCAGGCAGTGGAGCGTGGCGCTGACCGCCACCCCCCAGACGGCGCCGCCCTCGCTGGGAAGGGAGTGATGAACCTGGCCCGTATGTGCGTGTGAACTCTCCATGGCGAGCCATGGTACATACCCCCGGGGGGTATGTCAAACAGCCCCACCGGACTGAGCTCAGACGTCGATTTCCGCCGGCTCGCCGATCTCCAGCCAGCGCACCGCTTCGCGGAACTCCGCCGGCGCCGAGCCGAACTCGGCCTCGACCGCCGCTCGCCCCTGGCGGAAGTGCTTCCAGCCCTCGTAGTGGATCGGGATCACGGTCCGCGGCCGCAGCGCACCGCAGAGCTCGATCGCGTCGTCGGCGGTCATCGTGTACCGGAACGGGCCCGAGACCGGGAAGCGGACGCCGCCGAGATGAACGATCGCGGTGCCGACATCGAGCCGCTCGGCAACCTGGCGGACGCCGTCATAGAGGACCGTGTCGCCTGAGATCCAGAGCTCGCCGTGCTCCTGGCCCTCCCAGCGCAGCGAGAAGCCGATCACATCGCCGTAGATGAAGCCGAGGCCGGGCGGGCCGTGCCGGCATGGGGTTGCCGTGATCTCGATCGAGGGACGACCCTCGCGCTCGAGTCGCATCGTCTCCCATGGCGCCAGCCCGTGGGCGGTACCGCCGAGTCGAGCGGCGCCGGAGACGGTCGTGACGACGGTCGCAACCGTGCTGATCAGCTCGCGCCCGGCGGCGTCTAGGTTGTCCTCGTGGTGGTCGTGGCTGACCAGCGCCGCATCGACGATCCCGATCTCGGCCGCGGCGACCGCCGGGCCCGTCTCCTTCTTCGACATCGCGCCCCAGCCGAAGTGGTAGCGCTGCCCGGCCGGATCGAAGGTGGGGTCGGTCAGCAGCCGCCACCCACCGACCTCGATCAGGGCGGTGGGACCGCCGATGTGAGTGATGCGAACGTCCATCCCGATTGCCCGGATCGCGTCGACCCGACCCGGGGGCGGCATCCTCGCAGACCACTGCATGCGGCGCTAGGGTCGGAGGGCCGATGAAGCGCAGCGCCGAGCTCAAGCCACTCTCCCACGACCACCACCAAGCGCTGTTCGTCGCGATGCAGCTCAAACGAGCCTCGCCCGAGGATGGCCCCTTCGCCTTCCAGGCATTCGCCGACTTCGTCAGGGAGACCGGCGACCGGCACTTCCGGATCGAGGAGGAGATCCTGCTGCCCGCATGGCTCGCCGGCGTCGGCGCCGCTGCCGAGCCCGCAGCGCTGGCTGCCCGCGTCGCGGCCGAGCACCTCGAGATTCGCGCCAGGGCCCGGCGCCTGGCGGCGGCGGGACCGGCCCCCGACGAGCTGCGGGAGCTCGGCGATCTGCTCGAGCGTCATGTGCGCTTCGAGGAGCGGGAGCTCTTCCCGCTGATCGAGGACGCGCTCGATGAGACGGCGATCCGCGATCTCGGCCTCGAGATCGCCGCCGCAGAAGCCGCCTGACGCCTAGGCGGCCGGCGGCAGCTCGAGCGTGAAGCGGGCGCCGGTCGGCCTGCGGGCTCCGCCAAGGAAAGCGGCGCGCTCTAAGACGATCTGAAGACGGTTCGAAGAAGAACCGAAGAACCGAAGCCGAAGAGAGCCGTCAGGCCGGCTCGACCTCGATCCAGCGGGCGCGGCCGACGGCGCAGAGCTCGCCGTCGGCCGTGTGCAGTGCCGAGCCGGTGTCGAGCTTGCGACCGTCGCGAGCGATCGGCCAGGCGGTGGCGACGTAGGTGGTTCCCGCCTCGAGCGGCTCGATCAGATCGGCGGCGAGGCGGCCGAGCAGGATCCGCCCGACATCGCCGAAGAGGTCGGTGACGATCCCGCTCGGGCAGTCCAGCGCCGCCCAGACGAACTCGGGGCGCACGATGCCCTGGTCGTCGGCGAGCGAATCGTCCGGAGTCCAGGGCGCCGCGTACAGATCGCGGCCCTCGACCGGGCCGGGGAAGATCCGCAGGCCGTCGCCCTCCGCCCTGGTCGGGCCGCAGACGAAGCAGGCGGGATAGGGGTGCACGTCCGCGGTCCACTCGTAGCGCTCGGCGGCGCGAGTGGCCTCGAGCAGACTGACCGAGGGCGGCACGCGCCGCTCGAGCGCCGTCGGGCGGGCGACCGCGACGAGTTCGTCGCCGTCGAGGAGCGAGACGTCGCCCTCGTCGCCGACGACCAGTCCGAGCGGCCGGTCGATCGGCGGCGGCGCCTTCAGCGTCACCTCGGCCGGCCCGTCGATGCGGGCGGCGAGCATCGCGCACGAGTAGCCGCCGTTGCCACTTGCCTCCGGACCCCGGAAGCGTCGGTCGATCAGCACCTCTGACATCGGACGATGATTTCAGGCGACCGGCGGCGGCGCCTGGAAGCGCGGCTGCTCGGGGCCGCCGCCGGTTGCGATTCCCCACAGCGCCTTGACGCCTTCGACGGCGTGTTCGGGCATCGTCGCCGAAGGCGAGGCGCCCGGATGCTGCTTCGCGATCCGCACCCTGAGCACTCCGGCGCGGATCCGAAAGCGCAGCGGCGGCTCCAGCGTCACCGCCTCTCCATCGATGCCGGCCGGCACCGGCTGGTCGGCCTCGACCTCGAACTCGGGCGCGCTCCACTCCCGCCATGGGCGTTGCGGCCGGTGCGGCCCACGGTGTCCGGCACGTCCGGTCGGCTCACCGGCGACGGTGATCCCGAGCAGGCCGTCGTCGATCCGGGGCCGCGTGCCGGAGCCGACCGCATGGCCGAGGCGATAACGGTTGTTGGAGACGAGGATTGCGATCCCGGCCTGATGCTCGTGGCCGCCCGGGCCGCGCCAGTGCAGGTCCGGGCCGGTGCCCTCACTGCGCTGCCACTCCGACAGTGTCGCCAGCAGCGTCCGCATCTTCGCCTCGCGGTAGCCCTCGCGCTGGACGGCCTCCGCGTAGAGGCCGAGCGAGACGTTGTTGACGAAGACGCGGCCGTTGACCTCGGCCAGGTCGACGCGGCGCTCGCCGCCGTCGACGAAGGCGTCGAGGGCGCCGACGACGTCGTCGCGGTCGACGCCGAGATCCAGGGCGAAGTGGTTGCGGGTGCCGGCCGGGATGCAGGCGTAGGGAAGGCCGCTTTCGGCCGCGACCGCAGCGACGATCGCCTGCGAGCCGTCACCGCCGGCCATCGCCAGCGCGTCGGCGCCGTCGGCGACGGCGCCGCGGACGAGATCCCACAGGTCGGTGCCGAGCTCGAGTTCGAGCGGCTCGATGCCGCGGGCGCGGGCCTCATCGGCGAGGTGGAAGCGCTCGGCCTTGCCGCCGCCGGACTTCGGGTTGTAGAAGAGGACGGGGTGAGTCGGCGGGGCGGCGTCGGTAAGCCGGGCGCGGCCGCCGTAGGCGGCGCGGGCGCAGGCACTTGCCGCGGCGATCACTGCGACGACCGCCAGCCACTGCAGGCGCCCGTCGGCGAGCATCACCGCAACGGCGGCGGCCGCGCCGGCGACGCCGAGGGCGAGAGCGACGATGCGGACCGGTCCGCTCCACATCACCGCGTACCAGAGCGTCACGGTGGCGAGAGCAAGCAAAGCGACGATCAGGAGTCCCTCGGGCAGCTGCTGGACGATGAAGACGAGCGCGAGGATGGTCGCGACGCAGCCGAGCCCGAGGGCCGCGAAGGCAGCGATTCGCTGACCACTCATAAGATCACCGTTCGTGGATTCTGAACAGACGCCACAGGTGGAGGAAGGGCCGGTCTGGCTCAATGACGCCGAACGGGTCGACGCTGCCCTCTACGCGGCGATCGCGAGGACGCCGACGCCGTCGCTCGACACCGGGATGGCACGGCTCTCCGGCGCCGCCAACTACTCGGCGCTGTGGTTCGCCTCGGCCGGCCTGCTGGCGGCCGGCGGCGGCCAGCGGGGCCGTCGCGCGGCGGCGCTCGGAATGGCCGCCGTCGGCGTCACGGCGGCGATCGTCAACCTCGGCATGAAGCCGCTCGGCAAGCGCAGCCGGCCGGCCCGTGCCGCCCAGGAGGTGCCACTCACCCGGCACGTGCGGATGCCGTCGACGACCTCGTTCCCGTCGGGCCACTCCGCCACTGCCTTCGCCTTCGCAACGGCCGTCGGGCGCGTCCACCCGCAGGCCGCGATCCCGCTGCGCGGCCTCGCGGCGCTGGTCGCCTACTCGCGCGTCCACACCGGCGTCCACTACCCCGGCGACGTCGTCGCCGGGGCGCTCGCCGGGACGACGCTGGCGCAGCTGACCACGCATTTCCTCAGCGACTGGGCCGCGCCCGCCGCGAAGCCCGCCTGAGCGGGCCGGCGGGCACGGCTACCACTTGAGCTCGATCTCGAGCTCGCGTTCATCGGTCTCGATCTCGAGCTCGATCTTGAGCTGGACCTCATCCGGCACGTGGACGTTGAAGCGGATCCCGTCGCGCTCGAACTCGACGTCGTTCTGCTTCGCGAGCATGTCGGCGATCGCGTGCAGCCGCTTGGCCGCCTCCTCGCGCCGAACGGTCTCCTTGGTCTCGATCTCGAGGATGTCCATCGGTGCTCCTTCTGTGGCGTGCGGTGTGCCGGCAGGGTCCCCGAGAGTGGGCGCAAGCGCATCACCCAATGCGGATGACGGCGCCCGGCCGATCTCGCACTACGGTCCTCCTGACCAAATGACGTACGACCGACAAAGGACTTTCAAGTGTTCTTAGCTGCCGAGTACCCGTTCCTGGAGCTGATGGGAACGATGCTGATCTTCTTCGCCTGGGTGGCGTGGATCTGGATCGTGATCATGGTCCTCAACGACATCTTCCGCCGCCACGACATCGGTGGCTGGGGCAAAGCGATCTGGGTCGTGTTCGTGATCATCGTCCCCTACCTCGGCGTCCTCGTCTATCTGATCGCCCAGCACGACGGAATGCGCGAGCGAGCGATCGCGGCCCAGCAGGCGCAGCAGAGCGCCTTCGACGAACGCGTCAAAGCCGCTGCCGGCGACAACACCGCCGAGCAGATCGAGAAGGCGAAGGCGCTGCACGACTCCGGCGCGATCGACGACGAGGAGTACGCCAGGCTCAAGGCCAAGGCCCTCGCCTAGCTTTCGACGGCCGGCCGGGCTCGCCCGGCCGGCCGTATCCGCTACGCCGGTGTCGGCGCCCTCGCGGCGCCAGCCTCGGTCGAGCGCTTCGGTGTGTGCGTCGGCAGCGACAGCGAGATCAGCCCGGCGGCTATCACGAAGATCGCCGACGCCCACAGGCAGGCCTCGAGACCCTGCCACTGGTAGAGCAGCCCGGAGAGGATCGTGCCGGCGAGCCGTCCTCCGGCGTTGGCCATGTAATAGAAGCCGACGTTCATCGCGACCTTCTCGCTGTCCGCGTAGGCGAGGATCAGATACGAGTGGACGGCGGAGTTGATCGCGAAGATGACGCCGAACAGGATCAGGCCGACGACGAGGACGGTTCCGGGGTCGAAGTCGGCCGAGAGCGCGATCGCGATCCCCGCCGGGAAGGCGGCGAGGATGAAGGCGAGCCCGGTCGCGGTCCTGCCGTCCGGTTCGCGCCCGACACCCTCGACCTCGCGTTTGACCCAGCGCGGCGCCGAGGCCTGGACGATCCCATAGCCGATCACCCAGACCGCGAGGAAGGTCCCCACCTCCCAGAAGCTCCAGTCGAGCACTGTCCGCAGGTAGACCGGCAGGCCGACGACGAACCAGACGTCGCGTGAGGCGAACAGGAACAGGCGCGCGGCAGCGAGCACGTTGATCGCCCGGTTCTGGGAGAGCATGTGACGGAACTTCGCCTTCGCGTCGGTCTTGCCGAGGCCGCCGTGCATGAGGATCGCGGTCACGACCAGCGCCGTCGCGACCATCGCCGCCAGCAGCAGCATCGCCGTCTGGAAGCTGGTCACGGTCAGCAGCAGGCCGCCGAGGAAGAAGCCGACGCCCTTGAGCGCGTTCTTCGACCCCGTCAGGAGCGCCACCCACTTGTAGAGCGCCGACTCGGAGTCCTCCGGCACGACCAGCTTGACGGCGCTCTTCGAGCTCATCTTGGTCAGGTCCTTGGCGATGCCCGAGAACGCCTGCGCGACCATCACGTAGGGGACGACCAGCCACGCCTCCGGCGCCAGGCCGAGCAGCGAGCAGCGCCACGATCTGGGTGCCGAGGCCGGCGAACAGCGTCGTCTTCAGCCCGAAGCGGGCGCCGAGCCAGCCGCCGACGAGGTTGGTGACGATCCCGAAGACCTCGTAGAAGACGAACAGCGACGCGACCTCGAGCGGCGTGTAGCCGAGCTCGTAGAAGTAGAAGAGGACGAGCATCCGAATCGCGCCGTCGGCGAGCGTGTCTGTCCAGTACGCCCCGGTGACGAGGATGTAGTTGCGGAGGTCCCCCTGCTTTGTGCTCGCCGCCCCCATCGATCTCAGGGCAGCGACTTCCCGACCTTGGCGGCCAGCTCGACGAGCCGGTTCGCGTAGCCCCACTCGTTGTCGTACCAGGCGAGGATCTTCACCTGGGTGTCGTCGGTGACCATCGTCGAGGGCGCGTCGACGATCCCGGAGCGCGGATCGTGGCGATAGTCGACCGAGACGAGCGGCCGCTCCTCGTACCCGAGGATTCCGCGCAGCTCCGATTCCGCAGCCTCGGCCAAGAGGCGATTGACCTCCTCGACCGTCGTCTCGCGAGCGACGTCGAAGACGCAGTCGGTCAGCGAGGCGTTGAGCAGCGGCACCCGGACCGCGAGACCGTCGAGCTTGCCCTGGAGCTCGGGGAAGATCAGCCCGATCGCGGTCGCCGAGCCGGTCGTCGTCGGGATCAGCGACTGGCCCGCCGCGCGGGCCCGGCGCAGGTCCTTGTGCGGAGCGTCGACGACGACCTGCGTGTTGGTGACGTCGTGCAGAGTCGTGATCGAGCCGCGCTCGATCCCGATCCCCTCATGGATCACCTTGACGACGGGCGCGAGGCAGTTGGTCGTGCAGGAAGCCGCGGTCAGGACGTCGTGGACCGCCGGGTCGTAGAGCTCGTCGTTGACCCCGATGACGACGTTGAGCGCGCCCTCCTCCTTGACCGGCGCCGCGACGATCACCTTCTTGACCCCGGCCTCGAAGTAGGGCTCGAGCGAGGCGAGCGTGCGGTGCTTGCCGGTGCACTCGAGCACGACCTCGATCCCAGCGCCCGCCCAGTCGACGTCAGCGGGAGCGGCGGCCGAGCGATATCCGATCCGATTGCCGTCGACCTCGAGCCCGTCCCCGGATCCGCCGACCTGCCGGTCCCAGCGGCCGTGGACGGAGTCGAACATGAGCAGGTGAGCGGCCGTCGCGGCGTCGCCGGCGAGCTCGTTGACGTGGACGAACTCGAGCGCCGGGTCATCCCAGCCGGCGCGCAGCGCGAGCCTCCCCATCCGACCGAAACCGTTGACGCCGATGCGAACGCTCACGAGGCGCCCATCTTTAGCGCCGAGCCTTCGTCGACCGCCGCGTCGCCGAACCACCGGCGGCCGAGCCAGATCGAGACGTAGACCAGCCCGACGAGCACCGGAACCTCGATCAACGGTCCGACGACGCCGGCCAAAGCCTGCCCGGAGGTGGCGCCGAACACTCCGACCGCAACGGCGATCGCGAGCTCGAAGTTGTTCGACGCGGCGGTGAACGCGAGCGTCGCCGTGCGGTCGTAGGCGAGACCTAGGACCCGGCCGGCCGCGAAGCTGACGAAGAACATGACCAGGAAGTAGATGAGCAGCGGTATGGCGATCCGGACCACATCGAGCGGCTGGCTCGTGATCGCGTCGCCCTGCAGCGCGAACAGGCAGACGATCGTGAACAGGAGCCCGTACAGGGCCAGCGGCGCGATCCGCGGCACGAACGAGTTCTCGTACCAGTCCATTCCCCGGCGGGCTCCGAGGACGCGCCGCGTCCAATAGCCGGCGGCGAGCGGGATCCCGAGGAAGATCAGCACGGTGCGAGCCACCTCCCAGAGCGAGATCTCGATTCCCTGCTGGTCGAGACCGAGCCAGCCGGGCAGCAACTCGAGGTAGAACCAGCCGAGCAGGCTGTAGGCGAAGATCTGGAAGACCGAGTTGAGCGCGACCAGCGCTGCGGCGGCGTCGTTGTCTCCACGCGCCAGCTGGTTCCAGATCAGCACCATCGCGATGCAACGGGCGAGCCCGACGATGATCAGCCCTGTTCGATACGCCGGCTCGTCGGCGAGGAAGATCCAGGCGAGCGCGAACATCAGCGCCGGGCCGATCACCCAGTTGAGCACGACCGAAGCGGTGAACAGACGCCGCTCGGACCGCAGTTCGCCGAGCCGCTCGTAGCGCACGCGCGCCAGCACCGGGTACATCATCAGCATCAGGCCGACCGCGATCGGCAGCGAGATCGTCCCAACGGCGAGACTGTCGAGAGCCGCGTCAAGGCCCGGGATCAGTGCGCCCAGGCCGAGCCCGAGAGCCATCGCAAGCCCGATCCACAGAGGCAGGAAGCGATCAAGCGTCGACAGGCGCCCGATCACCGCGACGATCTCCTTGTGGGCACCATCGCCCGGGAGCATACATTGACAATCGTCAACTGAATCGACTATCGTCCATATAGATGAACTTCGATCAGCTCGAGGAGAAAGACCGATGACCACGCTCGATCTAACCCCCAAGCAGAAGCGTCCGAAGGGCGAGGTCTGTTGCGAGCCGGTCGTCTACCCCGATATCGAGCGTGAGCAGGCCGGGCGCATGGCCGAGGTCGCGAAGGCGCTCGGCGATCCCGTCCGGATGCAGCTCGTCGACGTCCTCCGCAAGCACGCCGGCAAGGTCTGCGTGTGCGAGCTGGTACCACTCTTCGACCTCTCCCAGCCGACCATCTCCCACCACCTTAAGAAGCTCCGCGATGCCGGCATCGTCGGCTCGGAGCGCAAGGGCCTATGGGCCTACTACTACGTCAACCCCGATGCACTCGAGGAGCTTTCGACGTGGCTCAGCTAGACACCGCACCCACAAACAGCTGCGGCTGCGACGCGGGCAGCGAGTCGGCACAGCCGGCACGCGACGTCGACGCAGTCCGCGAGGTCGTGCGTGAGCGCTACGCCGCCGCGGCAATGGCCGCGCCAAAGGCAGCCGAGGGCGCCAACGGCGCCAGCTGCTGCGGTGACGCCGCCGTGATCACTGACGAGCAGCGCGACGTCTTCGGGTCCGCCCTCTACTCGGGCGCCGAGCGTGAGTCGCTCCCCGATGCCGCCCGTCTCGCCTCGCTCGGCTGCGGCAATCCGACTGCGGTCGCGGATCTGCACGAGGGCGAGACCGTCCTCGACCTCGGCTCCGGCGGCGGCATCGACGTGCTGCTCTCCGCCCGTCGAGTCGGACCGACCGGCAAGGCCTACGGGCTTGACATGACCGACGAGATGCTCGAGCTCGCCCGCGACAACCAGCGTCAGGCCGGCGTCGCCAACGCCGAGTTCGTCAAGGGAACGATCGAGGACGTGCCGCTGCCCGACGAGTCCGTCGATGTCCTCATCTCCAACTGCGTGATCAACCTCTCGGCCGACAAAGCGCGGGTCTTCCACGAGGCCGCTCGCGTGCTGCGGCCGGGCGGCCGCTTCGCGGTCAGCGACGTCGTCGCAGACCCCGGCATGGACGGGGCGACCCGCCGCGACATGCAGCAGTGGACCGGATGCATCGCCGGCGCTCTGACGCGCGAGGAGTTCGCCGCCGGCCTCGAGGCGGCCGGGTTCGAAGACATCGAGATCCGGGAGACGCACCGCGTCCACGAACAGGCGGCCTCCGCGATCATCCGCGCCCGCAGGCGCCCGGCCGGCTGAACCCCTCAGCGCGTCGGCGGCACGCGCTCGCGGATCTCGTCGAGCAGGCGCTGAGCGAGGGCGCCGGGCTCCTCGTCGGGGCGAGGCTGTCCCCCGGCCGGCTCGAAGAACTCGAGCGAGACCCGCGGTCGCCGCGGGAACCGGTTGACGACGGTGCCGCCGCTGACCGCGACGAGCACGATCGGGACATCGGGGCAGGCCTGCGCGAGACGGGCGATGCCCCGCCGCGCGCGCAGGCGCCTGCCCTTCGAAAAGGTGCCCTCGGGGAAGATCCCGACCGCTTCGCCGCGCCGCAGGGCATCGATCGTCGACTGCATCGCGACGACGTCGCCGGCGCCGCGGTTGACCGGGATCTGCCCGAGCCCGTTGAGGATCGCCGCCGTGACTCGCAGCTTCCACAGCGATGCCTTGGCGAGGAAGCGGACCTGACGCGGCCGCCACATCATCACCTCGGCGATCGCCGGCGGGTCGATCCAGGAGTCGTGGTTGGAGACGATCAGGACCGGGCCGCGACGCGGCACCGCGTCGAGCCCGCGGGCCTCGAGCCGCACCCACCACCGCAGCCAGCGCAGCCCCAGGCGGATTGCCTGATACAGCCGCCAGCCGGCACCGCGCAGCGATGTGTCGGCCGAGCGGGTCGGGAACGATCGCGAAAGCGCAGCCGGCTCTGCCGGCCAAGGCTCGCTATCGCTCAGAATCTCCTCCATCGGACCAGCCCACCAGCATCAGCGGATGCCTTCATCACCCGAAGAAGATGAACGATCCGCCGCCGGAGTGGCGTCCGGCGTGCCTCAGCTGCCGTCGCGGAGCTTGAGGATGCCGCCGATCACGCCCAGGTACATGGTCTTCTTCGGACCCAGCGCGATGCCGGCGTAGTTGTTGTTGAAGGCGATGTTCGAGCCGGTGTACCTGCTCCACTTCGTCTTGCCGTTGCGGGCGTCGATCGCAGTGAAGTAGTAGCCCTCGGCGTCCGGGTCGGGCGGGCGTGTGTAGGTGTAGATCAGACCGGTCTTCGTCGACAGCTTCGGGACGACCGACGGCGCCCGAACCTCGTCGTTCTCCCAGACCAGCTTGCAGCCCTTGCCGTTCTTCTTCACGTCGATCCGCGCGAATCCTGGCTCGGTAACGGCCCCGGCGTTCGGCCCGAAGGGGTCCTGGTAGCCGTAGTTGTTCTCGACGTAGAGCGAGCGGTCGTTGGTCAGCAGCGTGTTCTCGGTGGCGCCCTTGTTCGCTGCGAAGACAGGCTGCTCGCAGACCTTGCGCTTCGCTCCGCGCAGGTTGGCGCCGGTCCGGTAGACGACGACGTTCATCCGCGGCGCCGCGTTGTCGGTGATCGCGACGTAGCCGTTGTCCATGATCGTCGGCGTCGTGCCGGAGCCGGCGTTGAGCTGGCTCGGCTTGACGATGCCCGAGTTCTCGTAGCCGGCCTTCCAGACGATCTTCGGCTTGCCCTTGTCGTTGGCCTCGAACCGGTACATGCGCTCGTCCGAAACGATGTAGACGCCGTTCTTACCGACCGCGAACGAGTTCTCGATCTCCTCGCCGAGTTCCAGGACCTTGAGGTCGCCGGTCTTGCGGTCGAGCGTGCCGACCTTGCCGTTCGCCTTCGAGACGAACCAGATCCGCCCGTCGAAGTCCGGCAGCGCCGAGGAGATCCGCTCGACGTCCTCGTCGAGGACGCTGGTCAGGTCGTAGTCCTTCTTCAGGGTCAGCGTGTTGCCGTCGGCTCCCTGTGTGAGCACGTAGATGTGGTCGGTCTTGGTCGCAACCCAGATCCGATCCTTGTCGTCGAGGAAGAAGTAGCCGCCGCCGGTGAAGTTCTGGTACTCGAGCGTCCCGGGCGGGTTCGGCGCTGTCGGCAACACGTAGGTAGAGATCGTCTCGAGCGTGTCGGGATCGATGATCCGGGCCTCAGGCGGCGCCACCGCCGAGGGGCAGACGCTGACGATCCGCTTCTGAGAATCGAAGGTCAGCGAGCCACACAGCGAAGGCGGCTTCGCCGAGGTCTCGAGCTCGAGCGAGCTGCCGAGCGGGCCGCCGCGCGTGTAGGCGTCTGTCATCCAGCTGTCGTTGTGGATGTTCGAGTTCGGGTCCGCGGCCATGAACGGGTTCTGAGGCGGGCTCGAGGGCGTCAGCTCGTGCGCCTTCGCCGCGGAACCGGAGAAGGCCGGCAGGCTCGGGGTGCCCGTGTCGTTGATCGGCGCTGCCGCCGCGGCCGGCGCCAGGGCAAGGGCCAATCCGACGATCGCAGTCGATGCTGCGCCGCTCAGCGCGGCGCGGAAGTGAACTGCGGTCATCGGTCTGGTCCTCTCTGCCGACGCCGGCGCCCCCGAGCACTGGCGTGCGCCTTCCCCCCAGGGGCTTGCCCGGCCCACGCTATCCCTCCATTTACGATCTGTCAACTTGATCGCCGGATTCGGCACCCGTACGATGGCCCACATGGAGGGGTCGGCGGGGTCGGGACGGATGAGCTCCGAGGAGCGGCGACGACAGCTGACGCAGGCGGCGCTCGCCGCGATCGCCGAGGACGGCCTCCGCGAGCTCTCGCTCGACGAGGTCGCCGAGCGGGCCGGCGTCACCCGCAACCTGATCTACCACTACTTCCCGAGGGGACGGATCGACCTCGAGCTCGCCGCGGTCGACGAGGCGGCACAGCAGCTTTCGGCCGGCTTCGACACAGACCCGGCGGTGCCGCTCGCCGAGAAGCTGCCGCGCAACTTCGACCGATTCGTGCACCAGGCCTGGGAGAGGACCGACGCCTGGCGGACGATGGTCGACGCCTCCTCCCGGCTCGACGCCGAGATGCGGGCGAAGATCGAGGGACACCGGGACCTGGTCGTCGCGGCGGTTGCGCTCAACCACTTCGGCAGCGCCGACCCCGGTCCCCTCGCCCATACCGCCCTGCGCGGCTTTCTCGAGTTCGCCGTCACCGCGCTCGACCTCGGCCGGGAGGCCGGGCTCGAGCCGGAACCGGTGGTCGCCGTGCTCCAGGACGTGCTCCTGGCGACGGTCGAGTCGGTGCGGTCGGCGGCACCTCAACGTGGCTGACTCCGATCGTTCCGGCCCGGGCAGCCACTGGCGTAATCTGAAGGCCCGGCCCCCGGGCCGCCCATGAACGACGACCCGAGCTCCAGACCCACCAGCACCGCCGCCCTTCGGGACGGAGGTGCTTTCTCGTGATCGAGCTCCTGCTGATCGGCGCAGCCCTGCTGTTGGTCGCCGCATGCGGCGCCTTCGTGGCGGCGGAGTTCTCGTTCGTCACCGTCGACAGGGTGGCGGTCGAGGAAGCGGCCGAATCGGGCGACAAGCCCGCCGCGGGCGTGCTGGAGGGCTTGCGGACGCTCTCGACACAGCTGTCGGCGGCGCAGGTGGGCATCACCGTTACGAACCTGTCGATCGGCTTCATGGCCGAGCCGGCGATCGCCCGTCTGATCGACTCGCCGCTGGAGTCGATCGGCGTTCCCGGCGGGGCGGTGGACGGGGTGGCGATCGCGATCGCCCTGATCCTCGCAACCGGCGTCACGATGGTCTTCGGGGAGCTGGTGCCGAAGAACCTGGCGATTGCCCGGCCGCTGGCCACGGCCCGGTCCGTTCAAAGCTTCCAGCGGCGGTTCACCCACGCCACGCGCGGACTGATCCATGTCTCCAACGGCACGGCCAACGCCATCCTCCGCAGGCTCGGCGTCGAGCCCCAGGAAGAGCTCGCCTCCGCCCGTTCACCGGAGGAGCTCGGCTCCCTCGTGCGGCGTTCGGCCGAGCACGGCACGCTGGAGACGGAGACGGCGACGTTGCTCGAACGCTCCCTCGCCTTCGGTGAGCGGCGCGCCTTCGACGTGATGACGCCGAGGGGCAACGTCCACATCCTGCGGGCCGAGGATCCGGTCGCGGCCGTGCTCGAGGAAGCGCGCTCGACCGGACATTCCCGCTTTCCCGTCCTCGACCATGACGCGGAGCGGTTCGTCGGCATCGTCCACATCAAGCATGCAATGGCAGTCGAGGCCGCCAGCCGCGACCGGACCTCGATCTCAGCCGTGATGGCGGACCCGGTCGTGGTTCCCGCGAGCCTGGAGCTCGATCCCTTCCTGGAGATACTGCGCGAGGGCGGGCTGCAGATGGCCCTGGTCGCAGACGAGTACGGGAACGTCGACGGCATCGTCACGCTCGAGGACCTCGTCGAGGAGATCGTCGGCGAGGTCCGCGACGAGTACGACCCCGACGACGACACGGTCCGGCGGGAGAGTGACGGGGCCTGGACCCTCTCCGGCCTGCTCCGACCCGACGAGATCGCGGAGGCAACCGGGGTCGCGCTTCCCGAGGACGAAGAGTACGAGACGCTCGGCGGCTTGATCTCGACGCTGCTCGAGCGGATCCCGGAAACCGGCAGCACCCTCGAGCTGGACGCTCGTGACCGCGAAGGCGATCGCCTGCTCGCGCACCTGACCGTGATCGCCATGGACGACCTTCGCGTCGATCGCGTGCGGCTCGAGGTCGAGCCCGGCGCCGCGGAGAGCGACGAGGAGCCGGGGAGCTCGCATGAGTGAAGGGCCGGCGATCGCGATATCGGTCGTCCTGCTCGGCTTCAACGCCTTCTTCGTCGGGGCCGAGTTCGCGCTGATCTCCGCCCGCCGGTCGGCGATCGAGCCGCTCGCCGAGGCGGGCCACCGACTCGCGAAAGCGACCCTCGGGGCGATGGAGAACGTGTCGCTGATGATGGCCGGCGCCCAGCTCGGCATCACGGTCTGCTCGCTCGGGCTCGGCTACCTCGGAGAACCGGCCGTCGCACACCTGATCGAGCCCCCACTCGAAACGATCGGCATCCCGGAAGGGCTCCTGCATCCGATCGCCTTCGCGATCGCGCTCTCGATAGTCGCCTTCCTACACATCGTGCTCGGGGAGATGGTTCCGAAGAACATCGCCCTGGCGGGTCCGGACCGCTCGGCGCTGGCGCTCGGCCCGCCGTTGGCCGCGATCGTGCGGGTCCTCCACCCGGCGATCGCCTCGCTCAACTGGATCGCCAACGCGACGCTCCGCCGCGTCGGGGTGGTCCCGCGCGACGAGGTGGCCAGCACCTTCACTCGCGACGAGGTCGCGGGCCTCGTGCGTGAGTCGCGCCGCGAGGGGATGCTGGACGAGCACGGCGGCGAGCGCCTCGTCGGGGCGCTCGAGTTCGAGGAGCGGACGATCAGGACGGTTCTCCTGCCGCTCGCCGAGCTCGAGACCGTGACCGAGAAGGTGAGCCCTGCGCAGCTCGAGGTCGTGGCGGCACGCACCGGCTTCTCGAGGTTCCCGGTGCAAGCCGGTGGGCAGCTGGTCGGATACCTCCACATCAAGGATGCGCTCGAGTACGAGGAGGGGCGACGTGACAGCCCGATCGTGGCAGCCCGGATTCGGCGCCTGCCCGAGGTCGGAGTGAACGACCGGCTCAGGGCTGCCCTGGCGACGATGCAGGCGTCCGAGGCACACCTCGCTCGTGTCGCATCCGACGACGGTGAGCTGCTCGGCGTGATCGCCCTCGAAGACGTTCTCGAGGAGCTCGTCGGCGAGATCCGGGATGAGGCGACCGCGACGCTGGGCTCGCCCTGAGCCGATTGTTACGGTGTCGTCAGCGTCTGGAAACCAAGGCAGAAGGTACTCATGGAACCGGCATTGGTGATCTCGGTCATCGCGATCCTGATCGTCGCGGCAATCGCCTGGCGCGTCTGGGGTGAGAGCGGCTAGCTCGGCTGACGGGCGATCGGCTCGATCAGCTCGGCAAGCGGCCGGCCCCCGACCTGGCGCAGCTCGTAGTCTGCGCGCCGGATCGGATGCCTGCTCTCGACGAGCCGGCCGAGGTCGACCGGCGTGCCCGCGATCACGGCCTCGCAGTCGACCGCCTCGATCGTCGCTTCGAGATCGCGCAGCTGCTCCGCCGAGTAGCCCATCGCCGGCAGGACCGGCCCGATGTGGGGGAAGCGCTCGAAGGTCTCTGCGATCGAGCCGACCGCAAACGGGCGCGGATCGACCCGCTCGGCGCCGGACTGCCGCGCCGCGACGGTGCCGGCGCCGTAGGGCATGCCGCCGTGGGTGATCGACGGACCGTCCTCGACGACGAGCACCCGTGCGCCGCCGAGCGGGGGACCCCCGGCCAGCGTCACCGGCGACTCCGCCTCGATCACCGCCGCGTCCGGGTTGGCCCCGGCGATCGACGCCCGGACCTGGGTGAGCTGCGCCGCGCCGGCGCTGTCGACCTTGTTGACGACGACCACATCGGCCATCCGCAGGTTTGCCTCGCCCGGGTGATAGCCGAGCTCGTCGCCGGCTCGCAGCGGATCGACGACCACGAAGAGGATGTCGGTGCGTAGGAACGGCAGGTCGTTGTTGCCGCCGTCCCAGATGATCACGTCGACCTCGCTCGAGGCGAGCTCGGCGATCGCCTCGTAGTCGACACCGGCGTAGACGAGCATCCCGGCGGCGAGCGGCCGCTCGTACTCCTCGCGCTCCTCGATCGTCGGGTTCGACGCGTCGATCTCGGCGAGCGTCGCGAATCTTTGAACCCCGATCGCCTCGAGGTCGTGGTACGGCATTGGATGGCGGATCAGGCCGACCCGCAGGCCGCGCTCGATCAGGATCCGCCCGATCGCGCGGCTCGTCTGGCTCTTGCCGGCGCCGGTCCGGACCGAGCAGACGCCGATCACGGGCACGGAGGCGGCGATCTCGCTCGCCCGCGGCCCGATCAGCCTGAAGTCGGCGCCCGCTGCGAGCACCATCTCAGCCCGGTGCATCAGATACTCGTAGGAGACGTCCGAGTAGGCGAAGACGACCTCGTCGACTCGCTGCTCGGCGATCAGCGACTCGAGCCGCTCCTCGGGGACGATCGGGATTCCTTCCGGGTAGCGAGGCCCAGCGTAGGCGGAGGGGTAGGTGCGATCGTCGATGCCGGGGATCTGCGCCGCGGTGAAGGCGACCACCTCGACATCCGGGTCGTCGCGGAGGACCACGTTGAAGTCGTGGAAGTCGCGCCCGCCCGCCCCCATGACCACTACCCGTCGCATCGCGCAAGGGTATGTCCCCGGGCGATCCGACCGCCGCGTAGTAGAACCCCCGCATGCTGGTCGTCATCGCACTCGGAGGCAACGCGCTCCTGCGCCGCGGCGAGAGGCCCGACGTCGAGACTCAGCGCGCACACGTCCGCGACGCGGTCGCGGCGATCGCCGTGATTGCCGCCGAGCACCGCCTGGTCGTCACCCACGGCAACGGTCCGCAGGTCGGGCTGCTGGCGATGCAGGCCGAGGCATACGGGGACGCCGAGCCCTACCCGCTCGACGTTCTCGGCGCCGAGAGCGAAGGTGAGATCGGCTACCTGATCGAGCAGGAGCTGGTCAACGAGCTCGGCGAGCGACGGGCTGCAACGCTACTCACCCAGGTCGTCGTCGATGAATCGGACCCGGCCTTCTCGAGCCCGTCGAAGCCGATCGGCCCCGTCTTCGACCCCGAGCGCGGCGTCCGGCTGGCGGCCGAGCGTGGCTGGACGATGGCCCCCGACGGCGCCGGTGTCCGTCGCGTCGTCCCGTCCCCGGAGCCGTGCCGGATCCTCGAGCTGGCGACGATCGAGCTCCTCGTCGACGCCGGCGTCACGGTCGTCTGCGCGGGCGGCGGTGGCATCCCCGTCCGACTCGACGAACAGGGCTTCCTGCGCGGCGCCGAGGCGGTGATCGACAAGGACCTTGCGAGCGAGCTGCTCGCCCGCGAGCTCGGCGCCGACGCCCTGCTCCTGCTCACCGACGTGTCGGCGGTCGAAACCGCCTGGGGCACGCACGAGGCGGCACCGATCGACAGGATCAACGCCCGCGCACTCCGCGGCCTCGACCTCGCCCCCGGAACGATCGGCCCCAAGGCCGAGGCCGCCTGCCGCTTCGCCGAGCGCACCGGCCGCTTCGCTGCGATCGGAGCCCTCGAGGACGCCGCCGCGGTCCTCGCCGGCGACGCCGGTACCAGGGTCACCCCCTGATCGCCGCGTCGCCGCGGGGCGCAAAGCGCCTCTAGGCCATCAGCCTCTCATCGAGCCAGTCGAAGATCCGCTGGTCGGCGAGGGCCTGGCCCATCGGCTCGCAGTGCCAGTTCGCCCCTTCGGCCGCGGTGAAGACGACGATCTCCTTGTCGGGGCCGGGCAGGGCCTCGTAGAGCTGCCGGGACTGGCCGGGCCAGAACTGCTCGTCCTCGGGGTCGGTGACGAGCATCGGGGTGGTGATCCGCTCGACCACGTCGTCGAGCCGGTAGGCGCGGACCGCCTCGATCGCCTCGTACATCGACTCGGTCCGGTACGGCTTCATCCGGAAGGCGAGCGTCTGCCGCGTCGTCTTTCCGATGAAGTGCTCTGCGAAGCGGAACTGCTTGTCGAACTTATCCCGTTCGCCCTCGTCGGCCAGCTTGATCATGCTCTTCGGGAAGTTCTCGGTCCACGCGGTCGAGACATCAACGACGCCCGGGTCGGCAACCGCGGCCGCGATCCGCTTCTCGAAAGCGACGGCGCGGGGAACCCAGTAACCGCCCTGGCTGACGCCGATGATCGCGATCCGGTCCGAGTCGACGTCCGCGCGGGCCTCGAGCAGGTCGACGATCGGTGTGATCACCTGTTCCCAGTCCGGCCGGAACGGAATGTCCTGCTCCCACAGCGTCTCCCCCTGGCCCGGGCCGTCGAAGGTCATCGCGTTGTAGCCGCGTGCGATCGCGGCTTCGGCCCGCGGCCACATCGATGTCACCGGGCCGTCGCTGCCGTTGTTGAGAATCACGGTCGGCCGCGCCGCGCCCGAGTCGTCGGCG
Organism: uncultured Solirubrobacterales bacterium; assembly: GCA_963793415.1. Classification (GTDB taxonomy): domain Bacteria; phylum Actinomycetota; class Thermoleophilia; order Solirubrobacterales; family 70-9; genus CAXMST01. Next base: position 2,340,279 of record CAWCAC010000002.1, read on the forward strand.
GCGAAGAACCAGCCCTTCAGGGTGTCCCCGTCACAGGGGATCTCGAGCGGTTCGACCGGCGGATCGCAGAGCTCGCCGAAGCGCTCGAAGCACTCGCGGTGCTCCCGCCAGATCGGCACCATGCGCTCGGGGTCGTCGGTCCCGTCGAGCGCGCCCGTCGCAGCGAACAGGTACGAGCTGGCCCGCAGATAGGCCTCGCGGGCGCTGACCCGATGCCCGGCCGCCTCGGCCTCCTCGGCGATCTGCCGAACCCGCCTACCGGTCTCGAGCCACTCGCGGAACCAGCTCTCGTAGTCGCCGTCCTTGATTCTGTCGACCGTCGCCAGGGTCTCCCCCGCGTCGCCGAGCCGGTGGTAGACCGCGCCCAGCGCAAGGCGCGTCTCGAAGTCGAACTGATCGTTCTTGAACCAGCGGATGGACGGAGTCTATTCCCGGGCTTGCCGGTGCCGGATATCTCAGCGCCAGTTGCGTGTCGGGGCGCCGATGTCGAGATTGCTCTTCTTGCCCTCGAACCTGGTCCGCTCCGTCGCGCAATCCTCCTCGGGATACGGGCCCTCGGCGGGGTAACGGCTCGCATAGCGGAATGCGCCCGAGACCCGCTTGTCCTTCTTGCCCTCGAACTTCCCCGACAGCGTGCTCTTGTTGTCGTACTCGTCGGTGTACTTGAGGCCGAACTCGCCCTGCTTCGAAACCTTGATGTTGGTCGGCGCGTTCATGTCGAGCGGGATCGGCCCGCCCGAAATCTCGCAGGTCCCCGGGAGGTCCTGCGCTCGCAACTCGGTGATCCACTTCGCAACGCCGGCCTTGCTGACAATGACCTCGAGAGTCACCTTGCCGCCTATCTCGGCTTTGCCCGAGTACACCTTCGTTCCCGCCGACGCAGCTGCGGGCAGAGCCAACCCCAGCGTCAATACGAGCGCGGCGGTCGTCGACGCTTTGCGCAGGGTCCACATCCGGTCGTCCCTTCGTCCGGAGATCACAGCCCCAAGAGACGATCCTCACTCAGCGGCTGCCTGATCTCGGTGCCCACCGAACCTACTCTCCGTCAGGTGTCCGGACAAGCGGGTCGAGTGGAAACTACGGCCGCGTCCATCGGTCACCGGGCCAGGGACCACCGTCGACCGGGGGCTTGCCCGTTCCCCTCCCCTCTAGGTCCCAGTGATTCCTGACGGCGTTCCATGCCTGAAGTGGGAACCCGTCCGCGGCTGGTGACGGCGCTGCGTCCGCGGCAACGTGTCGGTGGATCCCGAAACCGAGCGCCACAATCAGGGAGAAGATCGTCGGAGCAACCCGGCACCCTGCCGAAGCGACCGAGCGACGGCAAAGGGAGGGCACCCTCCGGTGCCCTCCCATCGATCACTGTGCGCCGAACCTTGGGAGGAGGCGGCGCTGAAGCTCGGGGACGTCAGGAGAGTCCCGATCGTGAGTCACTCAAATCGCGCATCCTCGAGTCGCTTGAGCGAAACGAGGTCGCGCTCAAGCTCGACCGCCTACTACCGATAATCGCTGAGATGCGCCGACGCGCGGGGGTCAGTGGCGCCTCTCCCCCACGATGGGCCACCCAGCGCTCCGTCTAGCGCTTCTTCGACAGCTGGGCGGATGTGCGGGAGGCGGTCCGGGCGGAGTTGCAGCGGCACTGATGGCCACGCGTTCGATGGCACAAGTCCGCCAGGACTCGGTTAGGCGAGCCGTAGACTCGGTTCGTACCCGGTACGCCCTCCCACACCGACGACGAGCTCTATGGGCTTACCAAGGCCGTCGGGGCGGCGCTTGGGCGCAGCACCGGCAGCAGCTCGCGCATTGGGCGAAGGTCGATCTCGAGACCAAATCCCCCTGAGCGCATCTCCCACCAGGCGATCACCGAAGTTACTGACCAGCGAGCCAGCTAAGACGAGCTGTACGAGCAAGAACAAGCGATCGTGCTTGCAGGGTGCGCGCCTCCAAGCCGTCGACATCCCCGCCGAGCTCGCCGCCCAAGGACGCGTCTGGGTTTGACGATGTGGTTGCGCCGATAGCTCGCCATCCCTCGAGGGTAGGAGGGGAGGCGGAGCGAACAGTTCACTTCACAGCGTGAAGATCAGCGGGCCGCCTCAGCGGCCCTTGTGCCGTCGCTTCGGCTTGGCCTCGAGCTTGGCCCTCGCCGCCCTGCCGGCGGTGTTGTCGACTTTGAGCCCGGCCACCTCGACCACCGCCCCGTCCGCCCTGGGCACGTCACGAACCGTTGCCGATGTCTTCTTCGTCGTCAGCGACAGGCGCCGGCCGTCCTTGAGCTTGACCGCGGCGACGTAGCGCTCGGCGCCCTCGGCCTTCCGCCAGGAGATCGCGAGCTTGCCACCGCCCTTTCGGCGCAGGCGCAGACGACGAGGCTTGGCGGGCCGCGTCGGCTTCGGAGCCGTGTAAGCGGCGACGTCGAGCCGCGCCCGGGGCATGCCGAAGGAATCGACCGCGGCGACGATCCGCCGGCGTCCCGGAGGCCCGTCCGCAGCTTTGAAGCGCATCTTTCCGCGGCCGCCTGCGATCGTCCCCAGTCGCTCCGAGACGCCCTTCCCCACCTCGAAGAACCGGATCTTCTGGCCGCTGATCTTCCGTGCCCGGTAGGAGAGCACCCGCCCGCGGCCGGCGGCCTTCCGCACCTTCGCGTTCACGCTCACGTCCCGGCAGCCCGTCGGCGACGGCGATCTCGCCGATCGGCGCCGAGCCGGGGAGCTGGTCGACCGTCCAGGTACCCCCCTGCGGCCTCGGAAGCGATGCGAAGGTGGCCGTCGCGTAACTGCTCGGGCCGATCGCGCCGACCTCGTTCTGGGTCGTCTGAGCCGGCGGCATCGGCGAGATCAGCTTCTGCCCGCCGGGAGCGGTCAGCGCGATGCGCGGTGGAGCGCCGACGCCTTCGACCTTGATGCTCGCCTCCGGCAACCCGCTCGGAATCCTGATCGTGTTCGAGGCGGCCGCGAGCCGCGCCGAGCTGGTCGTCCGGTACGGCTTCAGGTCGCATCCGCCGAAGAAGTCGAAGTCGCCGCTGCTCCAGTAACGGGCGAGCCCCGCCGAGATGGTGACCTTCGCGCCCGGAGGCCCGATGCTCGCCGACCCGCAGCCCGCCGCTGCCTTCTTCGAGAGCAGGACCTTGACCCCGATGCAGCCGATCCCGATCGCCGGGATGCCGCAGCCCTGGCCGCTGCCGTAGAGGTCGAAGCCGCCCGAGGCGAAGTCGACCGCGCCGTTGACGCTCCCGGCCAGGCTCGGACCTCCGAACCCGGTGCTGAGATCGAAGCTGCCCCCGAGACTGAGCTTGCCGGACGTCTCGTACTGGGCGAAGACGTCGGACGTCGGGACGTTGGCGATGTACCCCTTCCCGTCGGCGCGGAAGACGCCGTTCCCCGGCGACTTCGGGAACGTGTAGCTGATCGTGCCGTCAACCCGCGCAGCAGCGACGTCGAGACCCGGCACGGTCGGGCCGGCCGTGACGGATGCGAGCCCGGCCAGCTTGAGCGGGTCTCTGACGACCTGGAATCCGACGCTCTTCAGGTAGGTGAACTGACTCACGGGTCGCCCGGGCGCGTCGAACGAAAGCGTTGCCTTGGCGTAGTCGAAGTCGCCGGCCTGGAAGCCGACGTCCGTGTCCAGCGACGACTTGATGACGGGCAGCAGGATCCGCGCCGAGCCCTTGAGCGCAAAGGGCCCCGGAACGAAATCGACCTCGAGGTCACGCACCTCGGCAATCCCGAGGAAGATCGAGTCGGCGGTGACCGACACGTTGTCGAGCTTGAGCCCGGACGCGTTGTCGAGGTGCATCGTCGAATCGCCGGAAACACCGCCCCCGAGCAGGCTTCCGAACGGTTCCGGCAGCTTCAGGTGGACCGGCACGCTCATGCCCTGCCCGGCACCGATCTCCAGGGTCGTCTGACCGAGCACGGGCAGGCCGACGAACTCGACCTGCTTGAGCTTGCCGGTCTCGAAGGTGGCGGGATTACCGGCAAGGTCTTTGACGGTGCCGCCTGCCTTCGGCAGCTTCCAGGCGAGCTTGCGGTCGTCGAGCTCGACGTTGCCCGCCTTCGCGAGAACCGACCCGCTGCTCTTCAGCGTTCCCTTGGCCGTGTCGATCACAAGCTCGCTGGCCCCCGCCGTCCGCGCCGACCCGGTGCCGTGCGGATCGAGATCGAGACCGTTGAGACGAATCGCGCCCGCCGTCGTGTACTTGTCACCGGCCTTCTGGAGGCAGCCCTCGCGAGCGAGGACGACGACCTTGCCGTAGCTGACCTTCGGCACGCATGGCTGCGAGCCGCCGCCACCGCCGCCCCTGACCGGCCCGAACGGCGCCGCCCTGATTACACCGGAGCCGCTGTCGGAATCCCACACGGCCCAACCGCCGCCGTCATCGCCGGCCGCGACATCGGTGTCGAAGACGTTGTCCCGGCCGCCGGCAAGCGTCTTCGGGTCGCTGAATCGCTTGCCGTTGGCCGAACGGCTGTAGCGAAGTCGATCGGGGTCGCCGTTGTCGACCCAGACCGCGTGCAGGTTTCCCCCGCTGTCCTCGGTAAAGCTCCTGAAGATCGGAGATCCCTTGGCGCTGACGTCGATCGTGGGGCCCGGCCCGGTTGGCTTGATCCGGCGGGCGACATACCGCCTCTTGGTCGGCTTTCCAATCCGGTAGAGCAGGTAGACCCCTCGCGGCCCACCTGCGAGTTGCGGCTCGTCGCCCGATCCGACGAGTTGGCTCGGCGCCCAGTTGGCGACGCTGTTGTAGTCGCCGGTGCCGTCGTAGGAGCGGATGAAGGTCCGGCCGGAGGTGATCTGCTCGAACGCGAAGACCGGGCTGAGCGGGTCGTCGAAGGCCACGGTCGCGTTGATCGTGTCGGCGGTCGGGCCGGGGACGTCGTCGTCCAGCTGCGCTGCCGTGGAGACCGGGGTGCCGGGCGTCGTGGGCGCGGTCTGGAAGTAGCTGCCGCCGGAGCCGCTGCTCGCCGTGGAGACCTGGAAGGGCCCCGGGCCGACCGCCGCGTTTCCGCCTCCGCCCATCGGCGAGAAGCTGCTGAACGTGGTCGGCTTGGCGATGTACCTGGGCGGCGTGAACGTCTGGCCCCCGTCGCTGGACAGCATCACCGTCAGCCGGTCCTCGGGATAGCAACAGCGAGCGCTGACGATCGTCAGCACACCGCCGGAGTAGAGCGCGCGCGGGTCCTCGAAGTCCTCACCGCCGAGGCTGAAGGTGCGCTCCGGCGTGCACGATCTGGATCCGCGCGGCAGGCGGCAGTAGTGGAGGATGTCGTCGCCGCCGTTGACCCGCTCGCTCCAGACGATGTGCCCCGTGCCCGAGTCGTCGACGGCGATGTGCGGGGACTCCCCGTGGGCGCTGACCGTGAACGGCTTCGCGACCACAGCCCTTGGCGTCGCAAGCAGGAGGAAGACCGCGAGGAGCGGGACCAGGATCCACCGCTGCCGGCCTTCGCGGGTCACGTGTCGGCCGCTCCCCGCTCGGTGAGATTGCCGCAGGGAACGGCTTCCGCATCGATCGTGTGCCAGATACCGCGCATCCGTTGCCTCCTCTGGAGGCGCGAGGGTAGGACTCGCCCGACTCTAGTTCCGGCCGGCGGGACAAGTATCCGTACTTCGGTGCCAGCGTCTGCGTACGTAGTTCTGTGCAGGAACGTCGCCGGCCTTCTCGGTTCGTCGCCTCACGTATCCAATGGCCTGCGCTGTATTTCGAGATCTGGGAGGCATCTTGAGCACCAGTCCTGGGCACATCCTCCTTGGAGCACTCGCCCTCGTCGCGGCGCTCGCGGTCGGCTGTGGCGATGGTTCAGCGAGCAATCCCGAGAACCGGCAAGAACAGCGTCGGCGCGGGCACTCAGGGCAAGGGCATGAGGTTCCTCACCAAGGGCAAGTGCTTCTGTGGCCCGCGCTGACCGCCCCGCGATCGTGCCGGTCGGGCCGGAGTCGATGACCGTGTTCGGCGGGCTGGTGTCGACGGTGAAGGAGCGGAGTCTGGCTGCTAGTCGGAGCATCTAGACGCCGCCCCTACCGGATCTTGTCGTAGAGGCTGAAGATCGGGAGGTACATCGAGATCACGATGAAGCCGACTACGGCACCGACGAAGATGATCATGATCGGCTCGATCAGGGAGGTCAGGGCCTTGACCTTGGCGTCGACCTCGGCCTCGTAGAAGTCGGCGATCTTGCCGAGCATGTGCTCGAGCTGGCCGGTCTCCTCGCCGACGGAGACCATGTGAGTGACCATCGTCGGGAAGACGTCGGCGCGGTCGAGCGGGCCGGCGATCGTGCCACCCGAGCGGACCGACTGGTAGACGTCGGCCATCGCCGCGGCGATCACCTGGTTTCCGGAGGTGTCGCCGGCGATCTTGATCGCCTGCAGGATCGGGACGCCGGCGGAGATCGTGCCCGAGAAGGTCCGTGACCAGCGCGCGATCGCGACCTTCTGGACGATGTCGCCGATGTAGATCGGCATTCGCAGCTTGGCCGCGTCCCACTGATAGCGGCCGCGCTCGGTCTTCTTCCACTGCACGAAGCCGACGCCGAGGGCGATTCCGACCGCGAGCAGGATGTACCAGGAGCCGGTAAGCGCGTTCGAGATCGAGACGACGATCTGCGACATGAACGGCAGATCGGCGCTCTCGCCGGGAACGTCGGAGGCGATCTCCTCGAAGATGCCGACGAAGACCGGGACGATGAAGGCGACGATGATGATCATCGCGAAGATCGCGAAGCCGAAGACGAGAGCCGGATACATCACCGCCGAGCGGATCTGACGACGCAGCGCGTCCAGCTTCTCGAGCTGGAAGGCGACCATCTCGAGCGCCGACTCGAGTCGACCCGAGCCCTCCCCCGCCCGCACCATCGAGCGGTAGAGCGGGTCGAAGATCTGCGGGCGCCGCTCCATCGCCGCCGCGACCGAGCTGCCCGCCTCGACGTCGGACCGCAGGCTCTGCGCCGCTTCCTTGATCTTCGGGTCCTCGGTCTGGTCCTCGAGCGTGTAGAGCGAGCGAAGCATCGGCATGCCCGAGGCGATCAGCGTCGCGTATTGACGACTGAAGACGGCGAGGTCGCGCATCTTCACGTGCTGGAAGCGCTCGAACAGCGACTCCAGCTTGAGCGGGTCGCGCTGCTCGGAGACGTCGAGCACGATCAGGCCGCGCTGCCGCAGCTGCTCGGTCACCTGCGACTTCGAGCCGGCCTCGATCTCCCCCTTGGCCGGCACCCCGGCCACGTCGACAGCTCTGAACGCGAAGGTCGTCATCGGCTGCTCAGCACCCCCCCGTCATCCCTCAGATCGGCGTGCCCAGGCTCGCTGCCGCGGACTCATACTGCGGACTGGCCGGCGCCTGGCCGGGCCCGGCGGCGGGCGCGCCGCCGAGCAGGCGCCGCAGCTCCTCCGGCACCGAGGCGCGGTTCTCGGCGAGCTGGCGCGTGATCTTTCCCTGTCGGACGAGCTGCGCGAGATGCGCGTCCATCGTCTGCATCCCGGTCGAACCGGAGGTCTGGATCGCGGAGTAGATCTGATGGGTCTTGCCCTCGCGAATCAGGTTGCGGATCGCCGGCGTCGGGATCAGGACCTCGGTCGCACAGACGCGGCCGGCGCCGTCGGCGGTCGGCAAGAGCTGCTGGGTGACGATCCCCTGCAACGCGATCGAGAGCTGCATCCGCACCTGGTGCTGCTGCTCGGAGGGAAAGACGTCGATGATCCGGTCGACGGTCTGCGCGGTCGACTGGGTGTGCAGGGTGGCGAAGACGAGGTGGCCCGTCTCGGCCGCGGTCAGCGCCGTCGAGATCGTCTCCAGGTCGCGCATCTCGCCGACGAGGATCACGTCGGGGTCCTGGCGCAGGGCCGACTTCAGCGCCGAGGCGAAGTCGTGCGCGTCGGCGCCGATCTCGCGCTGATTGACGATGCACTTGCGGTGCGGGTGCATGAACTCGATCGGATCCTCGATCGTGAGGATGTGCTCCTCGCGGTCGCGGTTGATCAGGTCGAGCATCGCCGCCAGGCTCGTCGTCTTGCCGGAACCGGTCGGGCCGGTGACGAGCACGAAGCCGCGCGGCTTGCGCGTGAACTCGGTCATCACCGGCGGCAGCCCGAGCTCCTCGACCGACTTGATCTCCTGCGGGATGTGGCGGAAGGCGGCGCTGATCGCGCCGCGCTGGAAGTAGACGTTGACGCGGAAACGGGCGACGTCGGGGATCGCGTAGGCGAAGTCGAGCTGCTGGTTGTTCTCGAAGCGCTTGCGCTGGTCGTTGTTGAGGATCGAGTAGACGACGTCGCGCGTCTGCTGCGGCGTCATCGGTGGATAGTCATCGAGGGGGGTGATCCGTCCCCGCACGCGGATCGCGGGCTGAAAGCCGGGCGACAGATGCACGTCTGAGGCCCGCAGCTCGACCATCCGCGTGAGCACCTCGGCAAAGTCGAAGTCACTCATTCGCCCAGAAGATCGACAACTCCGGGGCAGGGCTTGAACCGTTCTGGACACCCGGCGAGGCGGGATCAGTCCGTCAGGCGGGGGCCGGTTCGCCTCCCGCCCCGGGCGGTTCGCCGCCCGGGGGCGGCTCCTCACCCGAGGGCAGCGCCGAGGCCTCGGCCGCAGCCTCGTCCTCCGCCTGCTGCGCGAGCAGCGCCTCCTTGCGGTAGGAGATGAACTCGCGTACTCCGATCTGGGCGGCGCCGGCAACCGGGATCGCAACGAGGGCGCCGACGATCCCGATCAGGGTGCCGCCGAACAGGGCCGCGATCACGATGATGAACGGATCGAGTTGGACCATTCGACCCTGGATCCGGGGCTGGATCACGTAGTTCTCGAACTGCTGGTAGAGGATCGCCCACACGACCCAGATGATCGTCACGGTCGGGAAGTCGACGAACAGGGTCACGATCGCGACGAGGATCGCGCCCAGCGTCGCGCCGACGAGCGGGATCAGATCGAGGACGGCAACCAGCACGGCGAGCGCCAGCGGCGCCGGCACGCCGAGGATCGAGAGCACGATGAAGGTGACGACGCCGGCGATCAGCGACTGCAGGATCGCGCCGCCGACATAGGCGCCGACCGCCACCGACATGTTGTCGAGCGCGCGCTTGATCACTTCGGCCTCACGCGGTGGCCGGGTCCCGAGCACCATGTCGATCCACTTGCCGCCGCGGGAGACCATGAACAGGCTCATGATCAGGATCGTCACCCCGGCGAAGATCGAGCCGACGATCCCGGCGCCGACATCAGCGAGCACGCCGGGGACATCGGTGAGTTGCGAGGCGGCATCGCCGGCGAACTCCTCCAGCTTCGAGGTGACGTCGAAGTCGTTGTTCAGGTTCTGAAGCGTCTCGTTCTCGTTGACGGTGCCCTTGAGATCGTCGACGTATGAGGGGAAGTCGCCGACCAGGTCGGCAGCCGCCTGGACCAGCGGCGGGATCAGGATCGCGCCGACGCCGACCGGCACCAGCACGACTGCGAGGTAGACGATCAGGATCGCCAGCCCCTTCGGCATTCGCTGCGTGAGCCAGGCGACGGGCGCCGAGAGCGCGACGGCGATGAAGGTCGCGAACAGCAGGTAGGAGATCGGGGTCCGGAGGCGATAGACGACGTACAGGGCGAGCGCCGAGCCGACAACCGTGACGATGATTCGCAGGATCGAGCGAACGCTCGGCTCGCGGCCGGCGCGGCGGCCGAAGAGCACGTCGCCGAGCCCGGGTCCCTGCCAGCCGCCGACCGCCGCTGCGCCTCCGGCCTCGGGACCGCCAGGCGCCGCAGGTGACCCTGAAGCCCCGGAAGGCGGTGTCGCGGGTGACGGTGACGGGTCCGCCATCGACCCCTGATCCTGAATCGGGAGCCGGACGGATCGGCGGGACGGGCCGCCGCGCGATCCGGGAGAGTTCCGCAGGATGAGCTCCGGCCCCGCCACTCCCCCCGACCCGGGGCAAGCGCCCCGCAGCGGCCCGCGGCTCTACAAGGTCGTGCTGCGGGCGCTGGCGGTGCTGCTGCTCGACGCCGTGGCACTGCTGCTGCTCTCGCATCTGCTCAGCGGCTTCACGCTCGCCGGCCCCGGCGCGGCGCTTGGCGCAGCCGCCGTCGTCGGCCTCGGTAACGCCCTGATCTGGCCGCTGATCGCGCGTTTCACCCTGCCGCTCAGCGTGCTCACGCTCGGCGGCGCAGCGATCGTGCTCAACGCGCTGCTCGTCACCTGGATCATCGAGCTGATCCCCGGGGCGGAGATCACCGGCCTGCCGGAGGGGATCGTGGTCACGATCGGGATGACAGCGCTGACGGCGTTGTTCGCGGCCCTGCTCGCGATCGGCGACGACGAGAGCTGGAGCCGCAACGTGCTCGCCCGGGCCAAGCGCCTCCACGCCGGCGGCATCGAGACCGACGTGCCCGGCCTGCTGCTGCTCGAGATCGACGGGCTCGCGCACGAGGTCGTCGTCCGCGCCCTGCGCGACGGCACGATGCCGAACCTGGCCCGCTGGGTCTCGAGCGGCTCGCACCGGCTCGAGCGCTGGGAGACCGACCTCTCCTCGCAGACCGGCGCCTGCCAGGCGGGGATCCTGCACGGCAACAACGAGGACATGCCCGCCTTCCGCTGGTGGGAGAAGGAGCGCGGCGCGGCGATCGTCACCAACCACCCGCGCGACGCAGCCGAGATCGAGCGGCGTCACTCGGACGGCCGCGGCCTGCTCCATGCCGACGGCGCCAGCCGCGCCAACATCCTTTCCGGCGACGCTCCGCACTCGATGCTGACGATGAGCACCGTGCTCGAGCGCCGGCGCCCGCTCGGGCGCGACTACGCCGCCTACTTCGCACAGCCCTACGCGGTCCTGAAGACGGCGGGCGCCGCGGCCGCCGACTTCTGGCGTGAGCGCCGCGCCGCCGCCAAGCAGCGCCGCCGCGACGTGCAGCCGCGGATCGAGCGCAACCGCACGTACGCGGCGGTCCGGGCCTGGGCGACCGCCGTCCAGCTCGACCTCCAGGTCGCGGCTGTGCTCGGCGACCTGCTCTCGGGCCGGCCGGTCATCTATACGACCTTTCTCGCCTACGACGAGGTCGCCCACCACTCCGGGATCGAGCGCGAGGACACGCTCGCGGTGCTGGCCAAGGTCGATCGCGAGATCGGCCGCCTCGAGGCCGCCGTTCCAGACGCGCCGCGGCCCTACCGCTTGATCGTCCTCTCCGACCACGGCCAGTCGCAGGGAGCGACCTTCCTGCAGCGTTACGGGGAGACGCTCGAGGACGTCGTCACAGCGGCGACGGCGAGCGGTGCCGAGATCCACGCCCAGAGCGGCGGCGAGGACGAGGCCTCGGCCTACCTCGGCGCTTCGCTGACCGAGATCGGCCGTGACGACACCGGTGCCGGTCGCACGGTCCGGGCCGTCACCCGCGGACGGACCGAGGAGGGCACGGTCGTGATCGAGGCTCCGAGCGCCTCCGGCGAGGACGCCAGAGAGCTCCCCGACGTCTCGGTCATGGCCTCGGGCAACCTCGGCCTGATCAGCTTCCCGCGCGAGCCGGGCCGGCTCACGCTCGAGCGAATCGAGGCCCTCCACCCCGGCCTCGTCGAGGCGCTGCGCCAGCACCCGGGGATCGGCTTCGTGATGGTTCGTTCCGAAGCGGCCGGCCCGCTCGCGCTCGGCGCCCACGGCACGCACGCGCTCGCCGAGGACACCGTCGTCGGCGGCGATCCGCTCCTGCCGTTCGGCCCCAACGCGGCCCGGCACCTGCTCCGCACCGACGGCTTCGCGCACTGTCCCGACATCGTCGTCAACAGCCGCTACTGGGACGAGACCGAGGAGGTGGCGGCGTTCGAGGAGCTGGTCGGCTCCCACGGCGGCATCGGCGGCCCGCAGAGCTACCCATTCCTGTGCCACCCGACGGACCTGCCGGCGCCGGCCGAGCCGATCGTCGGGGCCGAGGGCGTCTACCGGGTCCTCTGCGGCTGGCTCGCCCAGCTCGGCCAGAGCGACTACGCCGACGTCGGAGCGGACTGAGCCGCGGCCCGCTCACGCAGGAACTGCCGGCGCCAGTCAGCGATCGTCGCGCCGCCGGCGACCGAGACCATCAGCACCATCGCCAGCCCGGTCAGCCAGGCAACGACGGCGAAGGCGGCACCGATCGTCCCGAACTCCGAAGAGGTGCTCGCGATCAACTCCGGCATCACGAGCACGGAGGCGGCGCCGGCCGCGGTCATCGCGACGATGGTGAGAGCCGTGCCCGGTGCCAGCTCGCGCCACGGGACCCGACGCGCCAGCAGCAGGTATGGCGTCGCGAGCCAGAGCAGGCTCGCGATCGCCAGCGAGGCGATCGCGTGCAGGCCCTCCGGCAGGGCGCTGTCGAGGACCGGGTTGATCCCGAGCCAGGCGAGCAGCAGCAGCAGCCAGACCAGGCCCCAGTGGCTCGCCCGCCAGCCGAGCCGCGGCATCCGCCAGGCGTGCTCGTAAAGGCGTTGCATCGCCCGCGCGAAGGCGAGCGCCGAGAAGAGGACGAAGATCGCACCGATCACCGAGGCCTGGGCGCTGCCGGAAGTCGACTCGAACAGGCCCTGGACGGAGGCGGCGCTCTCGCCCTCGAGGTCGAACCGGTCGATCAGCCGATCGGCGAAGGCGTTGCCGTCGCTGCGCGAGACGATCGCCGCGTAGGTGATCAGCGCAGGGAACAGCGCCGTGAAGGCCTGGGCGCCGATCACGATGCCGCGATCGATCCCCTCGATCTCGAGCACACGGTCGAGCCAGTCGACCAGGAAGCGACCGGGGGCACCGAGAACGTGCGTGATCGTCTCGCGGGTCGGCATCGCGGGATTGTGATCGAAGCCGGAGGGCGACGGCGAGCGGGCCGCGCCCGCCCTGACTCAGCCGGCCTTGGCGTAGGCGGCGGCCTGCTTCTTGACCAGGCCGACGAGGTTGCCGAGCGCGATGTTGGCGTCGACCAGGTGCAGGCCCCAGCCCGCAGTCGGGATCGCGTTCAGGTCCGGGGCGCCGCCGGTCGGCTCGACCTGGAGCACGTCGGCGTCGTCCGCCGAGGAGCAGCGGCCGAGGTAGGCGCCGTCGGCCTCGGCGTAGGTGGTGTCGAGACCGCTGACGTCGGGGAAGCCGACCGCGAGCGTGCCGGTCCCGATCGTCGTACCGGGCGCGAACGGCTCGGTCGGCATTACCGTGTCGAGCGGCACCTGCTTCTCGCCGCCGAGCGCCGCCGGGTTCGTGCAGAGCACGTCCTGGGTCACGGGGTCGCCGCCGAGGAAGTCCCCGGGCCGGCCGAAGGCGGCGTCCGCGGGCACGGGCGCGTCGAAGGTCGAGAAGCCGACCACGCAGCCGGTCTGTTTGGGCCGCTTGCAGGCCTCGAGGCTCTGCAGCGCGCTGCCGGACTGCTTGCCCTCGTCGGTGAGCACGTTGCCGCCGAGCAGAGGGCCGAGATGATCCGGCGCTGGAGCCGGGGCTTGGGGTCGATCTGGTCGGCGATCAGCTGCTGCAACACGAGCGAGCCCTGCGAGTGCCCGATCAGGACGACGCCACGGCCCTTGTTGTACTCGCGCAGATAGGTCTTCCAGGCCGTGAGCACGTCGCCGTAGGCGAGCGCCTGCTCCTCCTCGCCGATCGGTCCGCCGAAGATCGCCCCCAGCGTCAGCTGCCGGTACATCGGCGCGAAGACGCGGCAGCGCTGCGAGTAGCGCGACGCCTGGTAAAGGGCGATCGAGCGCTCCTCGGGATCGATCGAGCGGTCGGAGTTGACGCCCTCGTCGTCGCTGACGGTCGGGTAGACGTAGAAGCAGTCGAACTTCGGCTTCTTGGACTTTTTCGGCTGCGTGGTGCCGAGCGCCTCGCCGGTCGGGCTGATCTGCGTGGTCGAGAGGTCAGGCGTGCAGGGGTTGTTCGCGATGCCGGGCTTGCAGAGCCAGACGGTCTTTGCAGCCGCGCTCGACGGCAGCACCAGCAGGACTGCGACGAACAGCGCCACGACCGCGGCCGCCCCGGCAGCGATCACGCGGACCGCCTTCAGCTCCCCTCTCATAGGAAGCAACATACAGGAATGCCAGGGAGAGCTACTGGCCCGGTCAACTCAGACCGAGACCCGTGCAACCTCTTCGATGCTGGTGATCCCCGACCGGACCTTGTGCAGGCCGTCCTCGCGCAGGGTCATCATCCCCTCGTCCCGCGCCGCCTTTGCGATCTCGGCCTGCGGCGAGCCGCCGACGGTCATGTCCTTGATCTGCTCGGACATCGTCATCACCGAGTAGAGCCCGATCCGGCCCTTGTAGCCCGTGCCGTTGCAGCGCGCGCAGCCGACCGGCTCGTAGGCCTCGACGTCGGCACCGACCCGGAAGCCGGCCTCGGCGAGCGCGCTCTGGGCGAGCACGGTGCGCCGCTTGCAGCTCGTGCAGAGCGTCCGGGCGAGCCGCTGGGCGACGACGCAATCGACCGCGGAGGCGGTCAGGAAGGCCTCGATCCCCATCTTCGAGAGGCGGGTGATCGCGCCGGGCGCGTCGTTGGTGTGCAGGGTCGTCAGCACGAGGTGGCCGGTCAGGGCCGCCTCGATCCCGATCCGGGCGGTTTCGGCGTCGCGGATCTCACCGACCATGATCACGTCGGGGTCGGCCCGCAGCACGGATCGCAGACCGCTGGCGAAGGTCAGCCCGGCGCGGCGGTTGACCCCCATCTGCTTGATCCCCTCGAGCTGATACTCGACCGGGTCCTCGATCGTGATGATGTTCTTCGAGACCTCGTTGATCACCTGCAGCGCCGAGTACAGCGTCGTCGACTTGCCCGACCCGGTCGGGCCGGTGACGAGGATCGCGCCGTAGGACTGGCGGATTGCCGCCTCGAACCTGCCGCGCTGCTCACCATCCATCCCGAGCTGGTCGAGCGAGAGCAGCGCCTGGTCCTTGTCGAGGATCCGGATCGTCGCGCCCTCGCCGCGCTGGGTCGGCATCGTCACGACCCGCATGTCGACCTTGCGTCCCTCGACCGTGAGCCCGACGCGCCCGTCCTGGGGCACCCGCTTCTCGGCGATGTCGAGGTCGCTCATGATCTTGACCCGGCTGACCACGCCGGAGACCATCCGCTTCGGCACCCTCGCGGCCTCGTGCAGAACGCCATCCACCCGAAACCTCACACGCATTTCCCTGTCCTCGGGCTCGAAGTGGATGTCGGAGGCGCCTTCGCTGACCGCCTGGCCGAGGATCGAATAGACGAGCTTGATCACCGGCGCGTCGTCGGCGGACTCGCGCAGGTCGCTGATCTCGGCGCCGGAGAGCTCCTCTTCCTCCTCGTCCTCGGAGACCGCCTCGGCGACGCTCGTCTCGAGCGTGTTGAGCCGCCCGATCAGCGCCTCGATATCGACCTCAGCGGCGACCGCGACCCGGCAATTGAGCCCGGTCAGCATCTGGATGTCGTCGATCGCGATCACGTTTGCCGGATCGGCCATCGCAAGCAGCAGCGTGTTCTCGTCGATGAAGCCGACCGGCACGGCGCGGTAGCGGCGGGCGGTCTGAACGCTGACCATGTTCGCCGCGCCCATGTCCACCTGGTAGCTGTTGAGGTCGACGTGGTCGAGGCCGTAGCGCTCGGCCATCGCCCGCGAGAGCTGGTCGCCGTCGACCAGGCCCTGTTCGAGCATCAGCGTCTCGGGCGAGCGGCCCGCGGTCCGTGCTTCGGCGATCACCTGCTGCACGCGCTCGTCCGAGAGGTAGCCGAGATCGACGATCACGTCGGTGATGAAGCGACCGCTGTGCGAGCGGGTCAGCGGCGGAGTCAGTCCCTGGGTCCCCTCCTGGGGTGGCGGCGCGTCGAGCGCCCTCGCCGTGGCGCCGTCGGTCTCCGCTGCAGGGACCGGTCGCAGGTGTCCGGGTCGGGTCGGGTCTGGTGTCATTCGCGCGGGGGGCGCAGTGCCTCGGTCATCGTCGCCACAGGAGCTTCGAGGCCGGTCCAGATCCGAAAGGACCGCGCACCCTGGCGGACGAGGATCTCGAGTCCGTCGATCGCCTTGGCGCCGCGGTCCCTCGCGGCTCTGATCAGCTCGGTCTCGGTCGGCCCGTAGACGAGGTCGACCACGACATGCCTATCGCTGAGTTGATCGGCTTCGATTCCGAGTGCCTTGAGCTCTGCACCGTCGCGCCTGGACGAAGCGTCAGCCCCCAATCCGACCGCTGTCGTGTTGACGAGCAGGCCGAACCGCGCCGGATTGGGGCGCTCGCCCTCGGCGAGGACGGCGACGCCGAGCTCGGCCGCCAGCGCGGCCGCGCGTTCGTAGGTGCGGTTCCAGATCGAGACCTCGGCCCCGGCCTCGCGCAGCGCCCAGACCATCGCCCGGGCCGAGCCGCCGGCGCCGAGCACGAGCGCCACCTCGCCCGCAGGATCGCGGCCGAGCGCGTCGAGCAGGGCGGGCGCGTCGGTGTTGTCCGCGGCGATCGCGGGCTCCGCGCCGCTGCCGGGCTCGGGCGCAGCGAAGGTGAGCGTGTTGGCGGCGCCGATCGCCCGCGCAGCCGGGCTCGCCGTCGTCGCGACGGCGAGCGCCGCCGCCTTGTGCGGGATCGTCACGTTGACGCCGGCCCATTCGGGGTCGGCGGCGAGCCGCTGAATCGCGGGCGCGAAGCCGTCCTCGGAGAGCTCGATCGCCTCGTAGCTCCAGCCCTGCGCCGCCAGGCCCGTCGCCGCGAGCGCGGCGTTCTGCATCCGCG
Organism: uncultured Solirubrobacterales bacterium; assembly: GCA_963793415.1. Lineage (GTDB taxonomy): Bacteria > Actinomycetota > Thermoleophilia > Solirubrobacterales > 70-9 > CAXMST01. The sequence continues at coordinate 2,356,928 of CAWCAC010000002.1, forward strand.
GCGAGAGCGAGTGCGAGATCGGCTGACCGACTACCGCGAGCTTCGGCATGCCAGCGAGCCTAACCCCGGCCCCGGAGCCGCGGTCAGCCGCAGTCGGTCGGTGAACCGCCCTCTGCGTTGAGCGCGTTCGTGTACTCGGCGGCTGCCTGCTCGAACTCGGCCGAGTCGGCGGTGAAGAAGTGCTCGCCGCAGGTCCCGGGCTTGACGACGAAGTAGTAGAAGTCGCTGTCGGCGGGATTCGCGGCCGCCTCCATCGACGCAAGGCCCGGATTCGCGATCGGCGTCGGTGGCAGACCCGGGTTGAGGCGCGTGTTGTACGCCGTGTCGGCCTGCAACTCGCTCTCCAGCAGCTGCCCGTCGTACTTGTCGAGCTCGTAGCGCAGGGTGGCGTCGATCCCGAGCGTGTCGCCTGCGGCAAGCCGGTTGTAGATCACGGCCGAGACGAGCTCGCGCTCCTTGTCGATCTGCACCTCCTTCTCGATCATCGAGGCGATCGTGAGCACGTCGTAGGGGGTCAAATTCTTCTTCTCCGCATACTTCATGTCGATTCCGTCGAAGTTCACCTGGAAGGCCTCGAGCTGCTTGGCGACGAGGTCCGAGACCGGCGCGTCCTTCTCGAGCTCGTAGGTCGCCGGGAACAGGAATCCCTCGAGCGTGGGTGCATCCTCTGCCCCGTACTCCTTCAGCGGGAACTTCTTCTGCGCCTGCTTGACGGCGTCCTCGTAGTCGCCCTTCAGGCCCGCGTCCCTGGCGACGTCGGCGATCTGGCCGATCGTCAGGCCCTCCGGAATCACGACCGAGATCGTCTTCAGCTGCTTCGGCCCCTTGACGACCGGCGCCGGCTCCTCGCCGCCGCCGAGCACGGACTTCGCGAGCAGCAGCACCGCGCCGAGCGCAACGAGGATGACGCCGAGCGCGACCAGGCGGCGGGTCCAGACCGTGCGCGGATCGGAGGGGCCGCCGTGACCCACGCCTCTGACCGGGACGCCGTCCCTGCCGCTGCCGCCGCCTGCACCTGTTGCCGTTGTGGCCGGAGGGCGGTCAGCTCCATGCGGCGGCTCGGCGCTGCGCGGATCGCCGGCAGTTCCGGTCCGCGGCTCGATCGGGGCGCGCCACTCGCCTGTCCCGGTGAGCCAGTCGCTCGTGTCGCCGCGATCGGCCGGCGGCGTCGGGGAGGGCGACTGCGGCACCGCGGGTGGCGCTGAGGCCGAAGGCGGTGTCGCTGCGGCCGGTGGAGTCGCTGCGGACCGCGGCTCGGCCGGGGCCTCGGGCGACTGCGGCGCCGCGGGCTGGACGCTGGTCTCGGGCGTCGCCGCCGCGGGGGGCTTCTGCTCAGCGGGGTCGGGGACCGCGGGGGTCGAGCCGGTTGTGCCGCTGATCGCACCGCTGACCCGCTCCGCCAGCGAGCGCCGGGCCCCCGCCGAGCGGGACTTGCGCTTCGCCTCGCGCTCGCGGCGGCGTGCCTCGCGCTCGGCGGCAGCGGGATCGCCCTCGAGGAACGGGTCCTTGTCGGGCGGGTACTCGCTCACGCCAGGTCTCCCGGGTGGCCCTGGGGGGCGCTGTTCTCGTGCGCGACGAGGTAGGACTCGAGCAGGTGCGCGGCGGCGAGCGAGTCCTCGGCGGCGCCGGCGCCGGAACGGCGCGAGGCCGACGCCATCGTCGTCGTCAGCCGCTCGTCGAAGAGGTCGATCGGCATCGAGATCGCCTCCGAGAGCTCCTCGCTGAAGGCGCGGACGACGCCGGCCTGGGCGCCCTCCTCCCCGTCCATCGTCAGCGGCAGGCCGACGACCACGGCCTGGGCGCCATGCTCGGCGATGGCGGCGGCGATCGCTGTGACGTCGGGGGGCAGCGTCTCGAGTGGCCGCACGATCGTGCCGGTCGCGTCGGAGATCGCGAGGCCGCAGCGGGCCTCCCCGTGATCGATCGCCAGGATCCTCATCGCAGCGTCAGCCGATCGCTTCCCGGATCGCGCCTGATGCATGCGCGAGCGCCTCGTCGAGCTTCGAGGGGTCGCGGCCACCGGCCTGGGCAACCTCAGCCCGGCCGCCTCCGCCGCCGCCGACGATCGCGGCGGCGCCCTTGACGATCTCGGAGGCGTCGAGGCCCGCCGCCACCGCAGCCGGGGCGAAGCTTCCGACCAGCGCGACCTTGCCGGCCTCGGCGTCGGCGCCGCCGAGCACGACCGCGGCGTCGCCGAGCTTCTGCTTGATCTGATCGGCGAGGTCGAGCATCGCCTTCTGGTCGGCCATCGGGCCGACCGAGCCGACGACTACCGAGATCGCGCCGACGGTCTCGGCCGCGGCAAGCAGGTCGTCGGCAGCGGCACCGGCGCTGGCAGCGCCCTGTTCGGCGCTGGCGCGCTCGAGCTGGGCCAGCCGCTCGGCGGCCCGGCGCGCTCCGGCGACCGGGTCCTCGCGATGGCCGAGCAACTCGCCGGCCTCCTCGAGGGCGGCGTTGCGCCCCATGAACCAGTCGATCGCGGCAGGGCCGGTCAGCGCCTCGATCCGGCGCACGTTCGAGGCGCTCGAACCCTCGGAGACAAGCTTGAAGATGCCGATCTCGGCGGTGTTGGCGACGTGGGTGCCGCCGCAGAGCTCCCGCGAGACGTCCTCGACCTCGACCATCCGCACCCAGTCGCCGTACTTCTCGCCGAAGAGAGCCATCGCGCCGAGTGCCTGCGCCTGGTCCTTCTCCATCTCCATCGCGCGGACCGGCCGTGAGGCCTTGATCCAGTCGTTGACGATCGTCTCAACCTTCGCCAGCTCTTCGGGGCTGAGGCGGGAGCCGTGGGTGAAGTCGAAGCGGAGCTTGTCGGGGCGCACGGCCGAGCCCGCCTGGCGCACGTGGGTGCCGAGCACGGATCGGAGCGCCGCGTGCAAGAGGTGCGTGGCTGTGTGGTTGCGCATCGTCGCGTGCCGCGAGTCATGATCGACGATCGCCTCAACGTGGGTGCCGGGCTCGGGCGGAGCGCCGGCGATCCGCACCGCCTGGTCGTCGCCGACGCGGTAGACGTCGACGATGCCGGCCTCGGTCCCGTTCCAGCGCAGGGTTCCGGAGTCGGCTACCTGGCCACCGCCCTCCGGGTAGAAGGGGCTGTCCTCGAGCTTGATCAGCGCCTGCGGGCCGCTCTCGTCACCGGGCACGGCGGTCACCGAGGCGACCTCGGCCGAGGCGGCGACGCTGGTCCGGGCAGCGAGCTCCTCGTAGCCGACGAAGCGCGACGGCGGCGTCCCGCCGACGAAGCCGAGCACCGCTTCGTGGTCGTCGGCGACGGCGACGCCGGAGCGCGAGCGCGCCTTCTCGCGCTGCTGCTCCATCAGCGCCTCGAAGCCGGCATCGTCAACCGAGAGGCCGTGCTCGGCGACGAGCTCGCGGGTCATCTCGTATGGGAAGCCGTAGGTGTCGTGCAGCTGGAAGGCATCGGCGGCGTCGATCCACGAGGTGCTGTTCTCGAGCGCGTCGGCAATCAGCCGGCCGAGCAGCTCCGAGCCGCGATCGAGGGTGCGGCCGAAGCTCTCCTCCTCGCTCGTGACCCAGCGCAGGATCGTCGCCCGCTCGGCCTCGACCTGCGGGTGGATTCCCGCGTACATCTCGATCACGCGCTCGGCGAAGTCGCCGAACCAGGGCGCCTCGAGGCCGATCACGCGGCCCTGCTGGATCGCGCGCCGCATCACCCGCCGCAGCACGTAGCCGCGATCCTCGTTCGAGGGCACGACGCCGTCGGCGAGCAGCTCGACCGTGCCGCGCACGTGGTCGGCGATGATCCGCATCGCCCGCACCGCCTGCGGGTCGGCGGCCTCGTCGTAGCTGCGACCGGAGTGGCGCTCGGCGAGCTCGACCAGGGGCCGCAGCAGGTCGGTGTCGAAGACGGAGTCGACACCCTGCTGGATCACGGCCATCCGCTCGAGGCCGAGGCCGGTGTCGATGTTCTTCTTCGGCAGTTCGGTGAGGCTGCCGTCCTCGTGCAGCTCGAGCGCCATGAAGACCAGGTTCCAGTACTCGAGGAAGCGGTCCGAGTCGTCGCCGGGCCGGTCGTCGGGGCCGCCGAAGGCGGGTCCGCGGTCGAGGTAGAGCTCCGAGCACGGGCCGCAGGGACCGGTCGGGCCCGCCTGCCAGAAGTTCTCCGAGCGCGGCAGCTGCACGATCCGCTCGGAGGGCACGCCCTTGGCGAGCCACAGGTCGATCGCCTCGGTGTCGGGGCCGAGACCGAGCTCCTCGTCGCCGCCGAAGACCGTGATCCAGACCTTCTCCGGATCGAAGCCGAAGCCGTCGGGGCTCGTCGAGAGCTCCCAGCCGAAGTCGATCGCGTCCTTTTTGAAGTAGTCGCCGAAGCTGAAGTTGCCGAGCATCTCGAAGTAGGTGAGATGGCGCTTGGTCGAGCCGACCGACTCGATGTCGGGTGTCCGGAAGCAGCGCTGCGAGCTGGTCAGGCGGGAGGCCGGCGGCTGCTCGCGGCCGAGGAAGTAGGGCTTGAACGGCTGCATGCCGGCGACGGTCAGCAGCGTCGAGGTGTCGGTCGGCGCAGGGACCAGCGAAGCCGAGGGCCGGCGCAGGTGCCCATTCGCCTCGAAAAAGGACAGGTATCTCTCGCGGATCTCGTCCGAAGTCACGAGCGTGAAGGGTAGTTGAGCGCTGTGTGAAGAGATCCCGGGTTACCGGCGCGCTCGTCGAGGCGCTGTCAGGCGATGGTGCCGTGGCCGACGATCAGCTCGCCGGCGTAGAAGACGGCCGTCTGGCCCGGGGCCGGCCGCCGGGTCTCGCGCTCGAGCTCGACGAGCAGCTTGCCATCGTCCCCCTCGGCCACCGAGCAGGGCTGCGCGGGGGCGCGGTAGCGGAGCTTGACCGCGTCGATCCGCTCGGCCGGGCGGTGCAGCGTCGGGCCGCTGACCGCAACCCGGGCCTCGGCCAGCTCGGCCGCGGTGCCGACGGTGACCGTGTTGCGGCGCGCGTCGGTCGCGAGCACGTACAGCGGTTTCGGCGCGGCGAGACGGAGGCCGCGACGCTGGCCGATCGTGAAGTTGTGGTGGCCCTCGTGGAGGCCGAGCGGGCGGCCGCCGCTGTCGACGATCTCGCCCTCGCGGGTGCCGAGGCCGCCGTGCTTGGCGAGGAAGCCGCTCTTGCCGACGCCGGCGAGGAAGCAGAGGTCCTGGCTCTCGGGACGGGAGGCCACCGGCAGCTCCGCCGCCGCTGCGATCTCGCGCACCTCAGGCTTGGTGAACGGCGCCAGTGGGAAGCGCATCAACCCGAGCCGCTCTGTCGGCAGCGCCGCGAGCATGTAGGTCTGGTCCTTGGCCGCGTCGAGCGCGGGCGCGAGCAGCGGCCCCTCGCCGTCGTCGACGACACGGGCGTAATGCCCGGTGGCGAGGCCGCGGGCGCCGAGCCGCTCGGCGAGGTCGATCATCGGCTCGAGCCGGACCCGCCCGTTGCAGCGCACGCACGGGTTCGGGGTGACTCCCTCCGCGTAGCCGACCAGGAACGGCTCGACGACCCCGGCCCGGAACTCGTCGCGGAGGTCGACCGTCAGATGCGGGATCCCGATCGCGTGAGCGACGCCGCGAGCGAGCCGCACCGCCTGCGGTGAGCAGCAGCTCTGCTCGCCGTCGTTCTCCGGATCTGACCAGAGCTCGAGCGTCACCGCCAACACATCGCGGCCCTCGCGAGCCTCCAGGTGGGCGGCGACGGCGCTGTCGACGCCGCCGCTCATCGCGACCAGCACCCGCTCGGGAGCGCCCGGCCCGGGCTCCCCGAGCAGCTCCCCGCCGGCCATCACGGCGGCCCCAAGCGCGCGGTGCAGGGCATCCGCGGCGAGCTCGGCGCCGTGCCGGCCGACCGGGCTGAGGCCGCCGAGCTCGGCGTCGATTTCCGCCGCCCCGATCAGGGCCGCCTCGGCGAGGCCGGCGTCGTCGATCAGCTCAGCCGTGGCCGCAGCAGCGGCCCGTGCTGAGGCGCAGCCTTCGGTCGCGACGCGCACGTCGGCGACGCGGCCCGCCTCGAGGCGCAGCGAGATCGCGACGATGTCGCCGCAGGCCGCGCCCCCGGCGCTGCCGCCGGCCGAGCCCGGCAGCGGCTCGCCGTGATGGGAGCCGTCGCGTGCGTAGTGCTCGAATGCCTCGCTCATCTGCCGCTCAGGGTAGAGCGCGCCGGGGCTCGCCCCGGCCGGCCCGGGTCACTCCGGATAGGAAGGAACGTTGCCGCCCGAGTAGAGCGCGTCCTCGAGCGCCGTCCGCACGCTCTTATCGCTGCGGAAGCCCTCCGAGACGGTCGCGGTCGGCACATCGCCACTCTTGTCGCGCGGGCGGATCACGACCAGCGACGGTGTCCGCGTGACCGAGACGCCTTGGGTGATCCGCGCGTAGCCGGCGATCTTGCCGGCCGGCACGACGAAGACCTCGACGCCGCCGCGACTCCGAAGGGCCTTCGTGTACCGCTCGACGGTCCCGTCGGAGATCCCCTTGGGATCGATCACCAGCAGCGCGATCGCCTTGTTCTTCGCGTAGGCGATCAAGACGTCTTTCGGCAGGCCCTCTCCGGCGAGCAGGCCTTCGGAGGAGCTGGGGGCCGAGCCGGAGCTGGAGCCGACGGCGGCGTCGGCGACGGGCGCCGGAGCGGTGGTGACCGGGGCCGTTGCCGGGGCCGGAGTCGCGGCCGGGTCGGCGGTACTCGCGTCGGCGCTCGCTGCAGGGTCGCTCGCGGAGCTCGAGGCGGTGTCAGGCTCGGGGTCGCCGCCGCCCATCGAGGTGAGCAGCATGAAGGCGAGCAGAATGCCGCCGATCCCGAGCACGGCGAGCTGCACGCGCGGGTTCTCGTTCAGCGCCTTGCGCACCGGAACCCATCCCCCCTGGAGAAGTAGCTGGACCCCAGCTTGCCGGTGCCGCTCGGCTGTGGAACCTGAATAGTCAGGTGGGGAATCGGCGAGGCTGCCGCGCACGGCGCCCCGGAACTCCATCCCCTAGCCAATTGCGTTGGTTCACAAATGGAACGGCTGTCGAACAAGCTCGGGCCCATGGTCAAGTTAGCACTCACTGGTTCGACCTCGGGGGGGCAAACCTTGAACCTGTCTGGACGCCGCCACGTACTGCGCTCGGCGTCCGGAAACTACGGATGAGGAGGCTCTGCGGCTGACCTAGCGTCGTCGTCATGGATCACCACGCTCCGCACGCGGTCGGCCTTCGCCTCACGATCACGAGCCTTCTGCTCGCCGGCTGCGTCTTCGCAACCCTCGCCCTTCCGACGCCCTCGCCGGCCGCAGCTTCGGCCTCTGCCGAAGCCACCGAGGTTCCGGCGGTGCAGCCCGATGGACCCTTCCCGCTACTCGCCAAGGCCGAGCCCGACGAGTGCTACGGAGGCGTCGGCGCCGCCTACTTCCCGATGACGGTCGACGGCTGCCCGAGCGGCCGCAGCCCGAAGGTCAACCAGGCCTACGTCTGGGGCATGACCAAGATCGGTTCCGACCTCTGGTTCGGCACGGCGCCGAACACCGTCTGCCTCGTACTGGGCGAGATCCTCGACCGCTTCGGGATCACCGTGCCGGTCGAGACCGACGCCTTCGTCTGCGAGTACGGACAGAGCGGCTACCGGGCCTCGCTGCCAGACCCGGATGCTCTCGACCCGCGCCTCGGCGACTGGCGGCCGCCGCAGCTCTATCGCTACGCGACCGACACGGGCAAGCTCACCGACGTCGGCGCCGGTCTCGCCGGCGACGATCTCGACCGCCTCGACAACACGCTCGGCTTCCGCTCGGCCGGCTCGCTCGGTCACACCGTCCTGCTCGCCGGGCCGACCCTGAGCGGCGGCATCGGCCAGGAGGCGACGGCGATCAACGTCTTCGCCTTCAACGCCGCCAGCGGCAGGTTCATCGACTCGACGACGATTCCCGCCTACAGCGACATCAGGCGCTGGATCACGGTCAAGGGTCACCTCTACACGGCCGTCGGCAAGTCCGGCGGCGGCGGTGCGCTGCTGCGCTGGAACGGCGACCCCGACCATCCCGGGACGGCCGCCAACCCGAGCAAATCGCTGTTCGACTTCGAGGAGGTCGGCTCGATCCCGACCGAGGGAGCCGACCTGGCGAAGCTGAAGGGCCGGATCTACGTGACCAGCTGGCCGATCGTCGGCAAGGACACGGAGACCGCAGGCCTTTACCAGAGCCCCGAGGTCGGGGAGCGCGGCCTGCCCGCGACCGAGCGCCCGCTGCGCGAGCTGTGGACGGTCGCCGACTACGAGACCGATCCGCTGACCGCCGGCACATATCTCGGCGGCGCCGTCGAATCGTTCGACGGCCAGCTCGTATGGGGGACGATGCACGCGCCGCTCGTGCCGGCGCTCCTACACATGTTCGCCTACGGCGCCTCCGCCGACGTGGTCGGCCAGACCCACCGCGCCAGCGCCGTCTTCAAGGGCAAGCGCCTCGAGAGCAAGGACCCGAAGATCCGCCTGCTCTACGGAGCCAAGAAGCTACCGACCTACGACCCGGGCACGGCCGAGTTCGTGTCCGAGCCGAACAACCTCGGCCAGAAGCCGAAGTTCGGCCGGACCGGCTTCGACAACCCCTTCAACCTCTACACCTGGTCGATGGCCAAGACCAACCGGGGCCTCTACGTCGGCACTCAGGACTTCAGCTACGTGGGGGCGAAGATCCTCCCCGCCGCGATCTACGACGAGATCGCCACGACCCAGTCCGATCCCTCGATCGAGCACGGCGGCGACCTGATGCTGTTCAAGTCGCTGAACAAGCCGGCCAAGCCGGTCAGCCGCACCGGAGTCGGCAACACCACCAACTACGGGATCCGGACGATGATCGGCCAGCCGCACCGCCTCTACCTCGGCACCGCCAACCCGATGAACCTGCTGCCGACCGGCGGCTGGGAGCTGCGCCGGCTGGGCGGGCCGCCCGGCTAGTCCCTCAGCCGCTCGGCCCGCGGAGCGCAGCGCGGGCCGACTCCTCGTCGTCGTGGATCTCGAGTCGCCGCAGCAGCGCCGCGTCGATCTCGATCGCGAAGAAGAGCGGCTTCGAGTCGCCGACCTCACCCGTCTCGCGCCAGACGTACTCGACCCGGCCCTCGCCGAGGAAGGCCCCGGCAGCCGCATCGACCGGCACGAGCCGGGCCAGCGCGTAGCGGCGATCGAGGTGCTGGTAGCCCTTGCGGGCCCACGCCAGCGCCGCGTCCATGCCTTCGTGGCTGGCGCGCCCGGTCCGGATCGTCACTCCCGGCGCCAGCAGCGGCTGCAGCCGCTCGGGGTCCTGGTCGCTGATCGCCTCGAGCGCGAGGCGCACGATCTCCTCGGGCGTCGGCCCCGAGGTCATCCTTCGGGGTTCTCGCCGCCGCCGGTCGCCAGCGGCTTGTCGGCCACCTCTTCGTCCCGAGGGATCTGGACCATCGTCGGATTCTGCACGAGCGGCGGCTTTGCGACCGAGACGACGCCGAGCTCGCGTAGCTGTTCGTGGTCGACCGGAGCCGGGGCGCCGGTCAGCGGGTCGGAGCCGGAGGCGGTCTTCGGGAACGCGATCACGTCGCGGATCGAGTCGGCGCCGGAGGCGAGCGCGGCGATCCGGTCGATCCCATAGGCGATGCCGCCGTGCGGGGGCGCGCCGTAGCGCAGCGCCTCGAGCAGGAATCCGAAGCGGGCCTCGGCCTCGTCGTGGTCGATGCCGAGCAGGGCGAGCACACGCTCCTGCAGCACCGGGTCGTTGATACGGATCGAGCCACCGCCGATCTCCCAGCCGTTCCAGACCATGTCGTAGGCCTGCGTGTAGGCGGCGCCCGGGTCGGCGTCGTCGAGCTCGCCGTCGGGGGCGGTGAAGGGGTGGTGGAGCGGGTCCCAGCGCTTGTTCTCCGCGTCCCAGGAGAACATCGGCCACTTGACGATCCAACAGAGCGCGTGCGCGCCGGCACCGTCGGCGGGGACCAGGCCCCACTGTTCGGCAAGGCGCAGGCGTAGGCCGCCGAGCACCGAGTTGGCGGTGTCGACGTCGTCGGCGACGAGCAGCAGCAGGTCTCCGTCAGAAGCGCCGAGGCGCTCGTTGATCGCGGTCAGCTCCTCGGTCGTCAGGAACTTCGCGGTCGGTGAGCGCCAGCTCGTGCCGCTCTCCTCGCAGAAGGCCCAGACCAGTCCCTTGGCGCCGAGCTCCTGGGCCTGCGCGATCAGGCCGTCGAGCTCGGAGCGCGCCACCTCGCGGTTGCCGCAGTTGATCCCCTTGACGGCGCCGCCGCCGTCGATCGTGCCGCGGAAGACCTTGAACTCGCTCGCTGCCAGTGCCTCGGAGACGTCGACGAGCTCGAGGCCGAAGCGGGTGTCGGGCTTGTCGGAGCCGTAGCGGCCGAGCGCCTCCTCGTGACACATCCGCGGCAGCGGCAGCTCGACCTCGACGCCGGCGGCCGCGAGCACGCGCTGGATCAGGCGCTCGTTGACGTCGATCACGTCCTCGGAGTCGACGAACGACATCTCGATGTCGAGCTGGGTGAAGTCGGGCTGGCGGTCGGCGCGCAGGTCCTCGTCCCGGAAGCAGCGGGCGACCTGGTAGTAGCGCTCGAAGCCGGAGACCATCAGCAGCTGCTTGAACAGCTGCGGCGACTGCGGCAGCGCGTAGAACGACCCCTGCTGAAGGCGCGAGGGGACGAGGAAGTCACGGGCGCCCTCCGGGGTCGAGCGGGTCAGGACCGGGGTCTCGATCTCGAGGAAGCCCTGCTCGTCGAGGAACTCGCGCATCGCCCGCATCAATCGGCTGCGCAGCTCGATCGCCTGCTGCATCGGCTCGCGGCGCAGGTCGAGATAGCGATGGCGCAGGCGCGTGTCCTCGCCGGCCTCGCCCGAGTAGCTCTCGATCGCGAACGGCGGCGTCTCCGAGTCGGCGAGCAGATCGGCGACGTCGACGCGGAGCTCGAAGGCGCCGGTCGCCATCTCCGGGTTGACGACGGCGGCGTCGCGCTCGACGACCTTGCCGGCGACGCTGATCACGTCCTCGGGCCGCAGCTTGTGACCGAGCGCGAAGGCCTCGGCGCTCGCCTCGTCGGGATCGAAGACGAGCTGCACGAGCCCGGTCCGGTCACGCAGGTCGATGAAGATCAGGCCGCCGTGGTCGCGGCGCCGGTGGACCCAGCCGGCGACCCTGGCGTTGGAGCCGACCCGATCGGCCAGCACCTGCCCGCACCAGGTGTCGCGGTAGGCGTTGCCGCCGAAGGAGGAGAGCGTCGGGAACTCGGACATGGCGGCGCAGTCTGGCAGTCGCGGCCCGCTCAGGCGAGCGTGCCCGGCTCGTTCTGGTCGAGTTCGACGGGCTTGACCGGGACGACCTCCTCGGTCGGCTCGGCGCTCGCGTCGAGCTCCTCTGCGAGCGCCGCCGGCAGCTCCTTCCGCTCGAGCTCGCGCTGCTCTCCCGACTCCATGTCGCGCAGCTTCAGCGAGCCGTCCTCCTCGAGGATCACGGCATAGGCGGCGCCGGAGCGGTCGGCCTGCTTCATCTGGCCCTTGAAGGCGCGGCCGGCGAGGTCGAGCTGGGAGGCGATCCGGTGCCGGCGCAGCTCCTGGGTCAGCGCGAACGCGGCCTCGGGGTCGGCGGAGACGACGAACGCAGCGGGCCGCGGCGCCTCGGGCGTCTCGCGCATACCCATCAGGATTCGCTCGACCCCGCAGGCCCAGCCGATCCCCGGCGTCTCGGGCCCGCCGAGCTCGGCGACCAGCCCGTCATAACGGCCGCCGCCTCCGAGCGCCGACTGGGCGCCGAGGCGATCGCAGGTGAACTCGAAGACGGTGCGCGTGTAGTAATCGAGGCCTCGCACGAGCGAGGCGTCGATCACGTAGGGGACCTCGGCCACGTCGAGCATCCGCTTGACCGACTCGAAATGCTCGAGGTCCTCGCCCTCGAGCCGGTCGAGCATGGTCGGCGCCTCCACCATCACCGCTCGGGTGCCTTCGTCGTCCGCATCGAAGGCACGCATCGGGTTGGTGTCGATACGGCTGCGCACCTCGCCGGAGAGCTCACCCTCGTGCTTGCGCAGGTACTCGCGCAGCTCGCCCCGGTAGGCCTTGCGGCTCTCGGCCGAACCGAGGCTGCCGAGCTGAAGCTTGACGTCGTCGATGCCGAGCCCGCGCAGCAGCTCGTCGAGCAGCACGATCATCTCCGCGTCGGCGACCGGGCTCTCGGTGCCGATCGCCTCGGCACCGATCTGCACGAACTGGCGGAAGCGGCCCTTCTGCGGGCGCTCGTGGCGGAAGTAGGGCCCCGCGTACCAGAGCTTGACCGGCTGCGGCAGCTTGTGCATGCCGTGCTCGACGTAGGCGCGGCAGATCGGAGCCGTGCCCTCGGGCCTCAGGGTGAGACTGCGGCCGCCCTGGTCCTCGAACGTGAACATTTCCTTCTTGACGATGTCCGTGCTCTCGCCGACGCCGCGCGCGAACAGTTCGGTCTCCTCGAAGTGCGGCGTCTCGAGGCGCGCGTAGCCGGCCGCGCCGAGCAGTTCGGAGACATGGCCGAGGATGTGCGATCGCACCTGCTCCTGCTCGGGCAGGATGTCGAACGTTCCCTTCGGGGCCTGAAAGCGTGCTGCCATCGTCGGCCTGAGCCTAGCTGCCGGCAGCCCAGCCTCAGCCGGAGATGCCGGCCAGGAACGGATTCCCGGCCCGCTCTGCACCGAGCGTCGTCAACCCCATGTGACCCGGGTAGACGCGGGACTCGTCCGGGTAGGCGTCGAGCAGCCCCTTGATCGAGGCCTCGAGCGTCTCCCAGTCGCCGCCGGGCAGATCGGTGCGACCGACTGATCCCTGGAAGAGGACGTCGCCACTGAACAGGTGGGTCTCCCCCGCCCCCTCGGCACCCTCCTCGGTGATCGCGTAGGTGACGTGGCCGGGACTGTGGCCCGGGGTGAAGACGACGTCGATCTCATAGCCGGCGAGCTCGAGGCGCTCGCCGCCGGAGATCGTCTCCTCGGCGTTCCAGCTCTCGAACGGGCCGAACCCCGGCCAGGGCACGAAGCTCATGATGTCGGCGAGTACCGGGACCTCGATCTCGGGGCAGTACACAGGGGCGCCGGTCGCCTTCGCGACCGGCGCGACGGCGCCAACGTGGTCGAAGTGGGTGTGGGTGAGCAGGATCGCGTCGAGGCTGATCCCGAGCTCGTCGATCGCGGCGAGCAGCTTCTCGGGCTCGTCGCCCGGGTCGACGATCAGCCCGCGGTCCGATCCCTCGCGGCGAAACAGGTAGGAGTTCTCCGCGACGGGCCCGACCGTGAAGCTGCGGACGTCCACCCGATCAGCCGTCCTTCGGCTTGCCCTTCGCCGCCTGCCTGGCGGCGCGCTCTGCCGCCAGCTTCCGCTGTCGGCGGCGGTAGAAGAAGTTGTCGGTGTAGTAGCCGAGCGGCACGTAGAAGACGGCCGCGATCAGGGTCAGCATGATCGCCGCCGGGACCGTCTGGCCGAACAGCAGTGAGACCGGGAACAGCAGCGCCGCGAAGAAACCGCCGCGGATCAGCGAGCCGCGCCAGGTCGGCGGCACGTCGCGGCGGTCAGGCCTGGCGCCGCGGGCGCCGCCCTTGCCGCGCTGATTCTTGGCACGGGCCAGCGCCTCCTGACGGTTGCGGGGCGTGGTCCGTCCCCGTCGGTCGATCGACCCGGTCTGGGTCCCACGGTGCTTACGACGGCGGCGCTTGGTGTTACCTGGCATGAGCGGGGAATCTAGATGATCGACCGCCCCGGGTGGGCTCAATGGGAATCGGACGCCCCGGCGCCCGCGAGCGCCAGGCAGCGGTCGCGGTCCAGCGGCTGCCCGGCAGCATCGAACAGGTCCGCGGCCCGCCGAAACCGCTCGCGGCCTCCCGCCTCCCTGCCAGCGGCGAGCGCACGGTGCCCCTCGACCTCCTCCAGGGCGGCATCCCATGCCGGCAGTCGCATCACGACCCGGGCCAGGTACTCGCTGGCGCCTGCCCACTCACCGGCCTTCTCGTGCTCGCCGGCCCGAGCGGCAGCGATCGCGGCCGGGATTGCAAGCGTGATCCGACAGGTCGGGCACGTCTCGCTCGGCCCCCGTACCGCTTCCTCGGCCTCCTCGAGCGCTGCCAGGCCCTCTGCCGGGTCTAGGGCCATGCCGACCCGGGTCCCGTAGATGCGGTCGAAGAGATGGAAGCCGACGTCGGAATCACGCGCCACCGAGAGTGCCTCGTCGAGCAGCGCCGCCCCCTGGGACCGATCGCCGCGATGCAGCGCCACCTCCGAGCGCCGCTGCAGCGCGAACGCCTCCCCGGTCGCAGCGCCGATCCCGCGGTGCAGCTCGACGCCGGCGGCGAGATCGGCGTCGGCGCCGTCGAGATCGCCTGAGAGCAGGCGTGCCTCGCCCCGGATCGTGACCGCGAAGGCCCTGCCGCGGGCAGCGCCGAGCCGCTCCGCTTCCGCATGGAGCGAATCGGCGAAAGCGATCACCTCCGCATACGGGCGCGATCCGTATAGGAGTCGCTGGGTCATGCAGAGCTGGCCGTCGAAGACGCTGACGGCGAGCCGGCCCAGACCAGCGGTCTCGTCGATGTCCGCACGGATGCTTTCGGCGAGGTCGCCGCGCGCGTGCGCGGCGGCCGCGTAGGCCCAGGAAGCGACCGTGACGGCGTCCGGATCGCCGGACTCCAGCGCGAGCTGCCTGACCTCGTCGGCGAGCCGGGTGCCCAGATCCGGGTTGGCGCTGCCAAGCGCAGCGGCTCCGGCATGGGCAAGCGCGTGGGCCAGTCGTCCATCGAGCGTGCTCGGAGTGACGCCATCGAGCAGCTTCAGGCCCGTGTCCGGGTCGCCGAGCTTGATCGTCGCCAGTGCGCGCTTCGCACGCAGGTCCTGCTCGGCAGCAGCCCCGGCAGCGGCCACGGCTGCGGCGTAGGCGGCGGGTGCGCCGGCATCGCCCTGCGCGTCGAGTGCCTCCGCTCGCAGGCGAAGACCCTCGGGGTGCTCCGGCGAGTAGGCGAGCAACGGCTCGAGGTGGCGCAGCGCGTCGTCGAAGGCACCAAGCCGGATCGCGTCGCGGGCGGCTGCGAGCAGCGGGCCCTGGGCCTGACCCGGACGCTCGGCGTCGAGCCAGCGCGCTGCGACGAGCGCGGGAGGCGCACCTGCAGCATCGAGGCGCTCCGCCGCCTCGGCGGCGGTCGCGAGGCGAACGTGCGGCGGCATCCGCTCGAGCAGCGCCCGGCGCACGAGCTCGTGCCGGAAGCGATAGCGGCCCTCGGCAACGACGATCACGCCGCTGCGCAGAGCGGCGTCGAGCAGCTCGTGACCGTCACATTCCGGCGCCGTGGCCAGTGCCATCGCCTCGGCCGGCGCGAGGTCGCCCGGGCCGAGTGCCAGTCGCTGCACAGCCTCCACCTCCGCGGTGTCGAGATCGACGAAGCGGGCGGCGATCACGTCACTCGCTGTCCGGGCCAGCGCCGGCACGCCGGCAACCGTGCTCGAGGCGAGTTCGACGAGCAGGAACGGGTTGCCCTGCGCAACGGCGACGATCCGTCTCCGCGCCTCGGGTGCTCGCTGGACCGGCGAGACCGTGGCAACCAACGCATCAGCGTCCACCTCGGAGAGCGGCTCGAGATCGATGTCCAGGCTGCGCCCGCAGCGCGCGAGCCGCGCCGCGGTCCGAACCAGCTGCTCCGAGGCCGCCTCCGGGCGGCAGGCGAGCGCAGTGACGATGCGGACGCCACCGGAGCCCGTGCGCACGTCGGAGCCGAGATGAGCGAGCGCATCGATCGTCGCCTCATCGGCCAGATGGGCGTCGTCGACGACGAGCAGGACCGGGGCGCCCCCGGCGGCCGCGAGCAGCAAACGCCGCAGAGCGCCGATCACCCGATGACGGGTCAATCGCATCCCGGCCGCCTCTCCCCCGTCGCCGGCAAGCGGCGTCAGCACAGCGAGTGCCGAGCGTGAGGCGGCACCTGTCTCCCCGGTCAGCTCGGGCCGAGCCTCGAGCAGGGCCTCGGCCACCTGCGTCAGAGGCGCGTAGGAGACGCCGCCCTCGGTCGCCGTAACCGAGGCGACGAACCACCCCTCGGCGGTCGCGAGCCGCGCCAGCTCGCGGCAAAGCGCCGACTTGCCGATCCCGGCGGAGCCGCGCAGCGCAAGCAACTGCGGCGGCTCCCCCTGGCGGAGCATGGCGGTGATCCGCGCCAGCTCGAGCTCGCGGCCGACGATCGCCGGAGCGTCCCCGCCGAGACCAGCAATGCAGCTTTCGTAGAGGGCCTGGGCCTCCGTGCCGGGGACGATCCCGAGCTCCTCCCGCAGCGCCATGCGCAGGCGCCCATAGGCGCGGATTGCAGCCGCGCGACCATCGCGCTCGAGCTCGCGACGCATCAGCTCGACGCAGGCAGCCTCGTCCGCACCGTCCAGCTCGAGCAGCTGATCCCAGTCCTCGCCGGCCCGCAGCAGCCGGATCCGGAGCCGGCGCAGGCGTTCGCGATGCGGCTCGGCCCAGGCCCGATAGCGGGCCTGCGGCAGCAGCTCGCCGGAACAGTCCGCGGCGAGCCGGCGGCACAGCCCGGCGTCACCGCGCTCCAGGGCTGCCGCCGCATCCCGCTCGATCCGGTCCACATCCGTCTCGACGGTGCGACCCGCGAACAGCGCGACCGTGCCGCGGCTCAGCACGACGGCCTGGTCGTCGCCGCAGGCCCGCCGGGCGAAGTGCGCCGCCTTGCGCAGGTTGGCGCCGCCTGCGTCGGCATCGAGCTGTGGCCACAGCGCGTCGATCACCTGCTCACGGGCGAGCTGCCGGCGCTCCGCCAGCGCCAGTATCTGCACGAGCTCGGCAGCACGGGTGCCGAGCCGTTCGGCGATATCTTCCCGCCCGCCGCTGCGCACGACAAAGGTGCCGATCAAGTCGATGCGGACGGCGGGATCGATCGCTGCGTCGCTCATCTGGGGGCCAACTGCACCCAACATAGCTCAGGAACGGTGCAGGAACGCCCTCCTCGCAATCCTCGTCGAAATGGACCGATCCCGATCCGAGGAGGAATGATGAAGGCGATCACGAGGGAACAGGCACCGGTGGCGATCGAAGAGGATGGTGTCGTGCTGCGAACGGAGGTCGTCGGCGGCGGTATGAGCGCCACCTTCGTACAGCTGCCCGCCGGCGCCGATCTGCGTCCCGCGACCCAGGGACTGAAGGACGACCTCTGTCAGTGCCCGCACTGGGGCTACATGCTCAGCGGCCGGGTCCGCATGCATACCGGTCAGGGGCACCAGGACTTCGCCGCAGGCGAGTCGTTCTACTGGGGCCCCGGGCACGCGCCCGAGGCTCTCGAGGACAGCGAATACGTCGACTTCTCGCCGACGGACGAGTTCAACCACGTCCTCGACCACATCCGCAACGGCGGCTGACGACCAGCCGCCGGGCGCGGCTGTCGCGGCGACCTCGCGCCGCGGCAGCCCTCAGCCCCGGGGCCTCAGCCGGCCTCGGCCAGTCGCGCCTCGATCGTGCGCGAGCCCGGGTCGAAATCGCGGATCGGGACGTGCTCGGGGTAGTCGCGCAGCGCGGCCTCGGGAATCAGCCCGATCAGCTCCGCGGCCTCGGCCCGCCCCCCGGCCTCGGCCGCGAGCCGCTCGATCTCGGCGACGACGGCGGCGAGCGTCGTCGTCACCGGGTCGTGGACGTTGGTCGAGATCTGCACGATCTCGGGGCTGAGCGCGATCGCGATTGCGCGCACGCCGGCGAGCCCGCCGCCGGACTCGCGCAGCGCTCTCGCAACCGTCTGGGCCGCTTCGAGGTCGAGGCCCGAGAGCTCGACGTTGAAGGCTGCGAGCGGCGGCCGCGCGGTGAGCAGGGTCGCGCCGGCGCTCGGATGCGGCTCGGCCGGGCCGAAGTCGGGGATGAGCTCGCCGGCGGCCATCCGGGCGCCGAGTGCCTCGAAGCCGCCGGCACGGAAGTGGTGGCGCTCGACGCGCTCCGGGCTCGACGCGAGCTCGCCGTAGAGGAAGACGGGCAGCCCGAGCGCGGCGAGCCGCGCCGCCACCTCGCCGGCGCCGGCGACCGCCGCCTCACGGGCGTCGGGCTCGGGATAGACAACGGGACAGACGTCGATCGCCCCGATCCGCGGATGGGCGCCGGCGTGCTCGCGCAGGTCGATCTCGGCGATCGCTGCGGCGGCGCCGGCCTCGAGCGCGTCGGGCAGGTCGATCGGGGCGGCGGCAAGGCTGAAGACCGAGCGATTGTGGATCGCGTCCGTGTGCAGGTCGAGAACCGCGGCTGCAGAGCGCAGCTCCGCGCCGATCATCCCGAGCGACGGGCTGTTCGGGCCGGTCGAGAAGTTCGGGACCGCGAGGAGTGGCTGCACGCGGTCGGGCTCGGCCATGGTCAGAGCTGGAAGACGCCCTCGGAGACGACGGTGGTGTCACCGACGGTGATCGTCGGCTTCATCACGACGCAGTCGAGATGAACCGGGACCTGGACGGTGCCGCCGATCGCGGCCGAGGCGCCGAAGGCGATGTGGACCGTGCCGAGGATCTTCTCGTCTTCGAGCACGTTGCCGGTCAGCGCCGCCTTCTCGTTGGTGCCGATCCCGAGCTCGGCGACCGTCGTGGCGATGTCGCCGTGGGCGCGCAGCAACTCCAGCAACGCCGCGCCCTCGGAGCCGGTCGCGTCGGCGAGGCGGCCGTCGGTGACGATCATCCGCACCGGCTCGGCCGGGATCCCCACCCCGGCGATCGTGCCGTCGATGACCAGGGTGCCCTCGCAGCTACCCTCGATCGGGGCGATGAAGCCCTCGCCGCAGGGCAGGTTGCCGAAGGCGTTCTCGTGGCCGAGCTCGCCGGCATCGGGGATCGCAACCCGGTCGCCGAGGCCGAGCCTGAAGTCGGTGCCGTTCAGGCAGGTGATGTGGGCGCTGTCGGAGGCTGTCAGCAGATCGGCGACGGCGCCGCCCTTGCGGCGCAGCTCCTCCATGTCGGCGCTCATCACGCGGGCCAGCATCGCCTCGGTGACGCCGGGAAGGGTCGCGATCCGGGCGCCGGCCTCGGACGCCGCCTTGCGGGAGGCGGTGTGCGAGAGCGACTGGATCGTCGGCGCCATGACAACGTCGGCGGCCTTCATCGCCGCGGCGACGGTCGCGGGCGGCTCGGCGGCATGCGTGGCGCGCTCGGCCATCAGCGCCAGGACCGCGTCGGCGCCGGCGCGTCCGGCCTCGCCGCGAAGCCGCTCCCCGAGCCCCAGGGTCGCCGGGTTGGCGACGACAAGGACCTCCTCGCCCTCTTTGACCTGGAGGCAGTCGTGGACCACGGCCTTGACGGCGCGGTCGAGCTCAGCGGGGTCGGGCGGGGCGTCGGGATCGAACATGGCCCGAGCGTAGCGACCGCTGCCGCGGGGGCACAATGGACGCGTCCGGGACTAGGCGCCGAACGCTCCGCACATTTCCGGGAACTGTTGCCCGAAACGTGCGGAGCGTCGTGTGGGGTGCGTCGGACGGGGCCCGGCCATACTCAGCGTCGCGCGTTCCTCAGCGCCGCCGCCTGCAGGCCGGCGAAATCGGCGACGACCAGAGCCTGCAGCGCGATCCAGACGGCGCCACCGGTGCTCGGGTCGAGCCAGCCCGCCGCGAGCACGATCAGGCTGCCGGCCGTCCAGATCGCGTTGGCGCCGATCACGACCCGGACCGCTGTCGGCGAGGGCCGCTCCGGCCGGGACACGAGCGCGAGCGCGAGCGCGTAGACGATCAGGAAGGCGCCGATCGGCCGCAGGGTCGAGGCCTCGACGCCGAGCGGCCGCCACGAGCCGGTCGAGCAGCGCCTCGAGCTCGGCCGAGCCGCTCAGCGCGACCTGGCGGGCGAGGCGCTCGAGCAGGTGCGCGCGCCACTCGGCGAAGTTGAGGATCCGCGGTGCCATCCCGCGCGGGTCGAGGGTCAGTTCGAGGACGTTGACCGGCGGCTCGAGCAGCTCCGGGTCGGAGCCGGCGGTAAGCCCGCCGATGGCGGAGTTGGCGGCGACCATGTTCCAGCCGCCGTCGACGACGACCGCCGGGTAGGGCTCGTGCCCGTCGAGCACGCGTTGCAGCGCCGCCCGCACCGGCTCCATCTCCGGCTCCGCCATCTCGAGCTCGCGGTAGGCGGGCGCGAAGCCGGCGGCGAGCAGCATCCGGTTCCGGTCCCGGAACGGAATCTCCATCTGCTCTGCGAGCCGCACGACCATCTCCGCGCTCGGCTTCGAGCGCCCGGTCTCGAGGAATGAGAGGTGCCGGGCCGAGATCCCGGTGTTGAGCGCCAGGTCCATCTGACTCAGCCGGCGGCGCTGGCGCCACTCGCGGATCAGCTGCCCGATCCCGGGCTCGGCGCCGGAGGCGCGGACTGGACCGAGCGCGGCCATGACGCGACCCTAGCGCCGCCACACCCCCGCGTCACTTACCTCCGGGGTAAGCGGCGGCCGGCGGCTCTCGGGCTTAGGCCGCGGTCGTCACAGCGGCGTCATCGCCGGGATCCGCGAGCGGCTCCGCCGGGAGCTTGCGGGTGACCGGGAATGCGAGCACGACGATCACGGCGACGCCGCCGAGCGCCGTCTTCAGCGCCGTGATCTGTGCGTCCGAGTAGTCGTCGACGATCGGCTTCGCAACCGACTCGGGTACGCCTCCCTGCTTGAGCGTCGCCGCAACGTCGTCCGCCGGCACGAACTGGATCCCCTTCTTCGTCTTTTCCTTGACCTTCGCCTGCACGGTCGAGGGAATCGTCGGGTTCGCCTCGATCTTGTTGTCGAAGGAGGCGAGCAGCGTCGTCAGCAGGATTGAGCCGATCAGGGCCGTGCCAAGAGCGGTGCCGAGGTTCTGCGCGGTGCCCTGCAGACCACCGACCTCGCTCGTATCGCGCTCGCCGACTGAGGAGAGGTTGACGTTTGCGATCTGGGACGCCATCAGTCCCATGCCGGCGCCGATCACGAACATCGCGACGTCGAACTCGATCAGCTCGAGGCCGGGCTCGATCGTCGCCTGCAGGAAGACGATGCCGGCGACGATCGTCAGCATCCCGAGCCGGATCAGGCGACGCGGCGCGACGCGGTTGGAGAGTCGGGCCCCACCCAGCGAGACGAAGAAGACGGCAATCGAGAGCGGCAGGATGTGGAGGCCGGTCTGCAGCGGATCCTTGCCCTCGACGATCTGCAGGTAAAGCGGCAAGACGAAGAAGGTGCCGCCCATCACGAACATCATCACGGCCATCGAGGAAAGGCCGGAGCGCAGGCGCGGGATCTTCAGCATCGAGATCCGCAGTAGAGCGTCTCCCCCGCGCTCGGCGACGCGCCGCTCCCAGTGCATGAAGAACATGACGAGAACGACCCCGGCGAGCATCAGGAAGGGTACCGGCGAGAACCCGAGCGGAGTGATCGCGGTGCCGTCGATCGTCGGCGGGTCCTTCGGCTGGATCCAGCCCCACGTGGTGCTCTGGACGATCCCGAGCACGAACAGGCCGAGGCCCGAGGCCGAGAGCACGGCGCCGACCTTGTCGAGCTTGGGGATCCGCTCGGGACGAGGCATGTCCTTGATCACCCGTGAGCCGACCAGCAGGACGGCGACGATCACGACCTCTGCGCCGAACACCCAGCGCCAGCTCAGCGCTGTCGCCACGGCGCCGCCGATGATCGGGCCCGCGGCGGCGGCGGCGCCAACCACGCCACCGATGATTCCGAAGCAGAGGGCGCGGTCGCGGCCCTCGTAGTTGGACGCGATCAGCGCCGCGACCGCCGGGATCATCAGGGCCGCGCCGCACGCCTCGATCACCGACCAGCCTGCGATCAGAACCCCGATAGAGGGAGCGAGCGAGGTGATCCCGGCGCCAATGCCGAACAGCACGAGGCCGATCCGAAAGGCCTTCAAGCGCCCGATGATGTCGCCGATCTTGCCGCCGAGCAGCATCAGGGCCGCCATGCAGAGCGTGTAGCTGGCGATCGCCAGTTGCATCTCCGTCACGGTCGTGTCGAGGTCGGTGATCACCTCCTCGATCGAGACGTTCATGACGGTGCTGTCGAGCACCATGATGAACTGGGCGCTGGCCAGCGCCAGGACGACGTTCCACTTGCCGCGGCCGCTCTTGCCCGAGCTCTCCGTCGCCTCGCTCGCCTCAGCGCCAGCCAATGTTCTGCTCCACTGCCGCCCGCTCGGTCTCGCGCAACTCAGATGAGACGTCGAGCTCGAGCGGGTCGCCGGCGAAGGCGGGCTCGAGCCCGGCCAGCGACTCGGCGATCGCGAGATTGCAGAAGGGAAGGTGGGAGAGGCTGTAGCCGCCCTCGAGCGCGACGACGAGCCGGCCCTCGCAGAGCTCCTCGGCGAGCGCGACGACCCGCTCGGTCATCGAGCGGAAGCCCTCGGTGGTGACGCTCATTCGCCCGAGCGGGTCGGAGGCAGCGGCGTCCTGGCCGGCGGAGACGAACAGCAGGTCCGGCTCGAAGGCCTCGAGCGCAGGAGCGACGATTTCGTCGAAAGCGAACGCATAGCCTCTGTCGCCGGTGCCCGCGGGCAGCGGGATGTTGACCGTCGAGCCGAGGCCCTCGCCCTCGCCGCGGTCCTCCATCTTGCCCCGGCCGCTCGGATAGAGATCGTCCTGGTGCAGCGAGACGAACAGGACGCTGGGGTCGTCGTAGAAGATCGACTCGGTCCCGTTGCCGTGGTGAACGTCCCAGTCGACGATCGCGATCCGCTCGAGCCCGCGGACCCGCTGCGCGTGGCGGGCGGCGATCGCGACGTTGTTGAAGAGGCAGAAGCCCATCGGCTCACTCGCGGTCGCGTGGTGACCTGGCGGCCGGATCAGCGCGAAGCCGTTGCCGGCATCGCCGTTGATGACGGCATCGGTGATCTCCAGCAGCGTGCCGGCCGAGGCGAGCGCCGCCTCCCAGGAACCGGGCCCGACCCGAGCCTGCGGGCCGGCCCAGGCAAGCTCGCTGCCGGCGCCGAGCTCCTCGATCGCATCGATCATCGGAGCCTGATGGACCATCTCCAGCTCTGCGCGGGTCGCGTGGCGTGAGTCGAGCCGGGTCAGCCGCCCGAGCACGCCCGCGTCCTCGAGAACCGAGACCGTCCAAGAGAGTCGCTCCCGCCGTTCCGGGTGCGGGACGTCGAGCCAGTCGGCCGCGACCTCGTCGAGCAGCATCGAGCCGTTGTCGTGTTCGAGGCAAAGCTCGTCCCAGGCGCAGACGGTCACCGGCTGATCCATTCGCAACATCCTCTCAGCCGCTGCGCCGGAGGGGAGGCCGGTCCCTTGCCCCGGCAGCGGCCACCCTCCGTCAGGGAACTGCGCACGGGGCGACTTTGTACGCAGCGTCCTTTGCGATCTCGGGCGATGTCCGTAATAGTCCGCAGGGCAGGGAAGCGCGCACCGCCTACCGATCAATCCCAGGGAACCCCAAGGGGGCACATGAGCGCACAGTCCAGTGCCGGTGACGGCACCCCGAGCACCCCGTCGACGATCCTCCTCGTGCACGGCTTCTGGGTCACGCCCCGGAGCTGGGAGAACTGGATCGACCACTACGCCAAGCAGGGCTACACCGTGATCGCGCCGGCCTATCCCGGCCTCGAGGTCGAGGTCGAGGCGCTGCGCGAAGACCCCTCCCCGATCGCCGAGCTGACGATCCCGGCGATCCTGGAGCGCTTCGAGCAGGCGATCGCCGGCCTCGACGAGGAGCCGATCATCATCGGCCACTCAGCCGGCGGCGTCTTCACGCAGCTGCTACTCGACCGCGGTCACGGCGCCGCTGCCGTGGTCCTCAACTCGGCCCCGACCGAGGGCGTCCGTGTCGTGCCGCTGAGCCAGATCCGCTCGACCTTCGACGTGCTCAAGAACCCGGCCAACCGCCACCGCGCCGTCGCCTTCAGCGAGGAGCAGTGGAAGCACGCGTTCGGCAACACCCTGAGCGAACAGGAGTCGCGCGAGCTCTATGAGAAGTACGCGATCGCAGCGCCGGGCAGGATCGTCTGGCAGAGCGTGCTCGCCAACGTCGAGCCCGGACACCAGGACAGCTGGGTCGACTACGAAAACCCAGACCGGGCGCCGCTGCTGTTCCTCTCCGGCAGCGAGGACCACATCATGCCGCCGTCGGTGCAGGCCTCGAACGCGAAGCACTACAAGGCCGAGAGCACAATCACCGAGCACGAGGTCTACGAGGGCCGCGACCACCTGATGGTCGCGGCTACGGGCTGGAAGGAGATCGCCGACTCGGCGCTGCGGTGGGCGGTCAAGCACGCGAGGTAGAGAGCATCGCGCGGCCCACTCCGATCCATACCTCCGGGGTAGTCGACGCGGTGACCTCGGCGCGGCAGGCTGTCTCGCATGCCACCGAACCTGAAAGTCAAGCCCGACGGAACCCTCGCCGCCTGGAGCCCGCCCGCGAAGCTGCCACCGCGCCGCAAGGTGATGGAGCGGTTCCTCCCCTCCTCCCCGTTCCCCGGCACGCTCGGCGCTCCGACCTCACGGCGATCGCAACCGTCGCCCGCCGCGCGAGGCGCCTCTGCTTCGTCACCGTCGAGGTCCTCGACCCCGAGCGCCGCGCGATCGCAACCGGGGCCGTAGTCCACCGCTATATCTGAGAACCGGCCGCGCCGACCCTCAAGAGGCAGACCTGACCCGCCGATGGGCAGGGTGCGCCGTGCGGCATCGAGAGCCCGGACTTCGCCCCGCCCTGCCGCTACGATTCCCGATCCCGCCGGAGTAGCTCAGTCGGTTAGAGCAGCGGAATCATAATCCGCGTGTCGGGAGTTCGAGTCTCTCCTCCGGCATCTTTTCGGGAGTTCCGGCGAGGCCCATCTGCAGCGCGCCGGCCATCTCCACGACTGCGTCGTGGGCGGTGCGCGAGACGGCGGTCATGTTGGCGAAGCCGTGGATCATCGTCTCGTGGCGGCGCTGGGCCGTAGGGACTCCGGCGGCGGCGAGAGCCCTCGCGTAGGCCTCGCCCTCGTCCCGCAGCGGGTCGAAGCCGGCGGTGACGACGAACGCGGGCGGCAGGCCCGAGAGGTCCGGTGCCAGCATCGGGTACGCGCGAGGGTCGGCCGGCGCCGGCGCATAGGACTCGAAGAACCAGTCCATGTCCTCGTCGACGAGGAAGAACCCCTCGCGGAAGAGCTCCATCGACCTCGACGGCTGGTCGGTCGTCTTCGGGTAGATCAGGAGCTGGAAGGCGGGCAGCCCTCCACCGGCCTCCTTTGTCTGCTGGCAGACGACGGCCGAGAGGCTGCCACCGGCGCTGTCGCCGCCGACCGCGATCCGCTGCGGGTCGACGCCGAGCGAGTCCGCGTTGTCGCGGACCCAGGCGAATGCGGCGACGCAATCGTCGACGGCGGCCGGGAACGGATTCTCCGGCGCAAGGCGGTAGTCGATCGCGATCACGCTGACCCGGGCATGCCAGCAGAGCATCCGGCAGAGCTCGTCGTGGCTGTCGAGGTCGCCGATCACGAAACCGCCGCCGTGGAAGAAGACGAGCCCGGGTTGCGGCCCCGATCCGCTCGTGCCGGGGGCTCGGTAGATGCGGGCGGGCAGCGGTCCCGCCGGGCCGGGCAGCGTGAAGTCCGAGACCTCCTCGACCCGCGGAATCGGCAGCGCGCTGACCAGGGACGCGCGCCGACTCTCACGGCGCGCGACCTCGGCTCCCACACGGGCCCACGGCCCACCGTGGCCGGTGCGCTCCAGGGCCTTGAGGGCGAGCTGGATGTGCGGATCGAGCATCTGGCCGTCGACGACGATCGGCTTGCCGGCGAGCCGGCGGGCGGTCCGATTCGAGAGGCGGGCGAGCAGCCGGGCCGCGGCGCGGTCAACACGGTCCCGGGGCGTCAGTTTGTAGGTGGTCATCGAGCTCACCTTATCCGCGGGGGGCCACCGCCCGACGATGCGGGAGGATCTGCCACCTATGAGCGACTTCCTCGTCAACCGCAAGGACATCCACGACTCCCGCATCGCCGATTGCGAGCCGCCCGAGCTTCAACCTGGCCAGACCCTGCTCCGCATCGACACCTTCGGCCTGACCGCCAACAACATCACCTACGCGGTGATGGGCGACGCGATGTCCTACTGGAGCTTCTTCCCGGCCGAGGAGGGCTGGGGACGGATCCCGGTGTGGGGCTTCGCTGAGGTCGAGCGCAGCGAGGCCGAGGGGGTCGAGGCCGGCATCCGCGTCTACGGGTATCTGCCTCCTTCCTCCCACCTTGTCGTCACGCCGATCGCCGTCGATGAGAGCGGGTTCAACGACGGCTCGGTGCACCGGGAGGCGCTGCCTTCCGCCTATCAGCGGCTGCTGGCGTGCGAGCACGACCCCTTCTACTCGGCCGACACCGAGGAGATCCAGATGCTCCTCCGGCCGCTCTTCTTCACCTCGTTCCTGATCGACGACGTGCTCGCTGACGACGGGCTGACCGAGCGCGGGCCGATCCTGGTCTCCAGCGCCTCTTCCAAGACCGCGATCGCCGCCGCCTTTCTGCTGGCGCAGCGAAACGGAGTCGAGCTCGTCGGGCTCACCTCGCCGGGCAACGCCGAGTTCGTCGAGGGCCTCGGGATCTACGGGCGCACCGTGACCTACGACGCGATCGAGTCGCTCGAGCCCGGGCCGGCCACCTTCGTCGACATCGCCGGCGACGGGGCCCTGCGCTATGCCGTCCATTCGCACTTCGGCGACGAGCTTGCCCGCAGCATCATCGTCGGGGCCACTCACTGGCAGCAACTGGGAGCCGGCGCGGGGGAGCTGCCCGGGCCGGCGCCGACTCTCTTCTTCGCTCCGGACCGAATCGTCAAGCGCGCGGGCGACTGGGGCCGCGTCGGCCTCGAATCAGCCGTGGCCGACGCCTGGCATCCGTTCTGCGAATGGTCGGAGACCTGGCTCGAGCCGATCCGCGGCACCGGGTTCGAGGCGGTGCAGAGCGCCTACCTCGAGGTGCTCGAGGGCGGCGTCGACCCGAAGACCGCGCACGTACTTACGCTCGACTGACGCGTGGCTTGCGCCCGCTCAGCCCGGCGGCAGGCGCTGCTCGAGGAACGCGATGACGTCGGTCTCGGCGGCGGCGACGACCTCGCTGTGGGTGATGCCCGGGTACTTCTTGTAGTCGACGTCGTCGCCGAGGTCGGTGAGCTCGCCGTCGAGCGCATCGGTGAACGCCGGCAGCACCGTCGTGTCGGCGGTTCCCTGGGCGAGGAAGATCGGCTGGCCGGTTGTCACAGCCGGGTTCATCTTTGCCAGCACCTGGCTGAAGGCAGGATCGGGCTGGCCGGGACGCAGGAGATCGGCGGGCGCAACGCCGCCGAAGCGGTTGGGCTTGCCGAGCTGGGGCAGGCACTTGTCCTCGAGCTGCGGGTACATGGCGAACGGCGGCGGGCGGAGGATGCTCTCGGGGACGACCGCCGGGCTCGCGGTCGCTGCGCCGTAGAGGATCATCGTCGCCAGCGCCGAGAGCGGGCTCGGGCTCGTGAACAGCGAGAGCGCGTTCGCCTGTTGCAGCATGTGGGACGCGGGCGCGTAGCTCACCGTCCCCCGCAGCTTCAGCTCCGGAGTCCAGCCGCCGCCGTAGACACCGGCGGCGAACAGCGCCGACTGGCCACCCTGGGAGTGGCCGGCGATCATGAAGCGACGGCCGAGGTCGGGCTCGAGCTCGCGGGCGGCGCGGACGATGTCGAGGACCGAGCGCCCCTCCGACTTCCCGACCAGATAGGGGTGCGGGCCGGGCGTGCCCAGCCCCTGGTAGTCGGTGCGGAGCACCGCGTAGCCGAGATCCAGCCACTGCTCCAGCTCGGGATCGACGTAGTCGACGTAGGCGATCACCGGGCTCTTCGCCCCGAGTCGCGACGGCGCGCACTTGTCGGCCACGCCGGTCGTGCCGTGCGCGTAGGTGATCACGGGCCAGCCGCCCCGCGGCGGTTCGCCCTCGGGAACGCTGAACGAGCCCGAGACGGCGATCCGCTGCCGCTGCGGCGACTTCGACGTGTACAGGACCTTCTTCGTGTAGGCGGCGTTCTCGAGCTGCACGTAGCTGCCGGCCTGGCGCTTCCAGATCAGCCGGCCGTGGCCCTTTGGAAGCGTCGACGGGGGCTCGTAGAAGGCGTTGCCCTTCGGGCCGGTCTTGGCCGCGCGGGCGTCGACGGCAAGCGTCCCGGCGATCAGGGCGAGCGCGGACAGCGCCACCAGCGCCAGCACGACTCGGCGGCCCCACGTACCGATCGCAGCCGTCGAATCTTGCCCCGGAAAGTGCTCCCTCATTCCGCCGACGATCATATGCCAGCGGTCAACGGAGCGAAGATCAGCACGCTCCACGACTGAGCGGCCGGACGACGCGAGCCTCAGCGGATCCGGAGGATCCGGACCTCGAGGCGGTCGAGCTGGGAGTCGGCAGTGCAGTCGGCGTCCCCCCGGATCTCGGCGCTGATCGTCAGCGGCACGCCGGGATTGATCAGCCCGAAGGGTCCGTCGGCGTCGCGGCCGAGAGTGGGCACGAGCGTCGGCGAGTTGACGTCGTCGGTCGGATTGACGAAGACTCGCGTCGGCTGTCCGTTCAGGAGCAGGAAGACCGCGGGCGAGCAGAACTGGGCAGCGTTGGTGCTGGCGATCGTGAACCGACCCTCGGCGGCCAGCGCGGAGACCTCGCCGACGCGCGGCGTGAAGGTCGTGTCGCCGGTCAGCGTCAGTGGTGAAGTGGTGTTCGCATTGATCGCGCCCTTCGGGCCGGCCTTCGCCGAGCCGGTCACGTCTGTGTCGACCCCGTTGAAGACGCCGGCCGCGAGGTCCTCGCCCTTGATCCCGCCGTTCTTGACCTGCGGGCTCTTGACCGCGTTCATCTCGAGGTCGCTCGTCCCGACGGCGCCGGGCGCGATGTTCCTGCTCTCGACCGAGTCCTTCCCGAGCTGGACCGCTGCGTAGACGGTGCCGCCGCCAAGGGCGAGAACGAGCGCCAGCGTCGCGACGACGTTGGCGTAGGTCAGCCTCGGACGCAGCTTCATCGATGACCCTCTCCCGCGGATGGACCGGACTCGGCCAGCCTACCCCTCGAAGGCGGCTCGGACCAGGGCGCGGACGGATGTCGAGGCGCCGGCCCGGGCGCCGATCAGGCGTCGGCCGGCGGGTGGCGGCGGTTCTGGACGCCGTGGATGACGTTGATGACGCCGACGACGAAGATCAGGATCGCCCAGCCACGGGAGATGTCCTCGGTCGCGTAGCCGAACACGCCGGCCAGGATCAGGACGACGCCGAGCAGTGAGGCAACGCCCGGGTGGCCCAGGAACCGCGCGATCCGAGGCAGGATGACCATCCCCTGCCTTTTCGCCGCCTGAGCGGGTTCGCCTGCCTCGCAGCCTCACCCCAGGCGTAACCCTCGGTCCAACCCAGGCGCCGGGCCGAACCGTGGCGCGGGTAGATTGCCGGGATGCGCACCTCTCCCCTCCGCCGGCCGCTACTGCTCGGCGCCGCCGCCCTCCTGCTCGTCTTCGGCCTCTCCTTCGCCGCGACGGCCGAAGCGATGAAGATCAAGCGCTGCAACGGCCAGCGGGTGCTCTGCGACCAGCCCTTCAACGAGATCGTCCTCGCCGGCGCCCACAACGCGATGTCCTCGCAGTCGCTCGGCTGGGTGCTCCCGAACCAGTCGGTGGCGATCCCCGAGCAGCTGAGGAGCGGGATCCGCGGCTTTTTGATCGACACCCACTACGGCCGCCTTCGCGACGACGGCACCGTCGTCACCGACGACGATGGCACCGTCTCGCCTTCGGTCGGCCCGCGTGGCACCTACCTCTGCCACGTCTACTGCGAGCTCGGAGCGACGCCTCTGGTCGAGGGCCTCGGCGCCTACAGCAACTTCCTCGACGAGCACCCGAAGAACGTGATGCTGATCGAGAACGAGGACTACATCGAGCCCGCCGACTTCGCCAAGGCGGTCAAGCGCAGCGGTCTCCTCGAGCACGTCTTCAGGGGCCCGACCGAAAACTGGCCGACGGCGCGGGAGATGATCGCCGGCAGCCAGCAGGTCGTCTTCCTCGCCGACAACCGCGGTGGCGACATCCCCTGGTACCACCAGACCTATGCCGGGATCCTCCAGGAGACGCCCTACAACTTCGAGAAGTTCTCCGAGATCACGCGGGCGAGCAACTGGGCCAAGAGCTGCGGCCCCAACCGTGGCGACGTGACCGGCTCGATGTTCCTGATGAACCACTGGTCGCCGCCGACGGCGCCGCCCGAGCCCGACATCGAGGCCTCCGAGCACGTAAACGCCCGCGCCGTGATCTTCAACCGCGCCCGCAAGTGCGCCCAGGTCCGGGACCGGCTGCCTTCGCTGATCGCCACCGACCAGTCGACGATCGGTGGCCTCGTGCAGGCGGTCCGTGACCTCAACGGGCTCGCCGTCTCGAACCCGCGCCTGACGGACTGACCCACGGCCGGGGGTGAGCGGGTCCACCCCTTGGGTGGGTAGTCGCGCGCCCGCGGCGGCGGCAGGCTGGTCGACATGGACTCGACCAGCCACACATCCACACGTCCCCGTAAGCCTCGACTCCGCGCCTTCGCCGCGCTCTGCGCCGTCCTCGGGCTCGCCGGAATTGCCGCCACACCGGCAACAGCGGCTCCCAAGGTCAACGGCAAGTTCGCCGTCTCCGGCGTCGGAACCAACAACGAGCTGACCAAGGGCCCCGACGGCAACGTCTGGGTCACGCTCGACCAGACCAACGACATCGCCCGAATCAAGCCGAACGGCAAGGTCACCGAGTACGACCCTGCCAACGTCAGCAACCCGACCGGGATCACCACCGGCCCCGATGGGCAGCTCTGGGTGACCCAGAACGGCGGCGTCGCCAGCTTCTCGCCCGAGGATCCCGACGCAGCCGTCGACTTCGCGGTCAACGACATCGCCGATCCGCGGCCGATCGTCAGCGGTCCCGACGACAACCTCTGGACGGTCAGCGGCGGCAACGTGATCCGTATCGACCCCGCCAACCCGGCCGGCGCGACCTCGTTCCCGGTACTCGTCGCCGGGCGCGACATTGACGCCGGCAAGGACGGCAGGCTCTGGGCAGCCGACTTCGACGGGCAGGTCGTGCGCTTGACGACCGACGGCGACGCCACCGCCTTCGACACCGGCGACGGCTCCGGGCTGCAGGCGATCGCCGCCGGCCCCAAGGGCCAGGTCGCCTATGCGGACCCGACCTCGAACCCGCAGAAGGTCGGCCTGCTCAAGGGCGGCAAGTTGAAGCGGAAGAAGGCGCCCGGCGATCCGTTCGGCGTCGCCTTCGGAGCCGACAAGGCGTACTGGATCCCGCGCTTCGCCGGCGACGACCTGCTGCGCCTGACCCCCGACGGGCAGACCTCGACCCTCGGCGGCCTCGGCAACGGAGCCGGGCCGCGGCGGATCGCGAAGGGCCCGGACGGCACGGTCTGGGTGACCCTCGACGGCGCCGAGAAGATCGCCCGCGTCAGCGGCCTCGGCTAGCCCCAGCTGACCGCCACTCTCCGCCGCATCGTCGCCCTCTCCGGCGGCGGTGCGGCGGTCTGCCGTCGTTCAGCGCGCGAGCAATTCTTCGGCCGCGCGGATGCCGCTCCGGAGCGCCCCTTCCATCGTTCCGGTCCACTCCGGCTCGGCCGTGTGCTCACCGGCGAAGACGAGGTTCGGCGCCGGCGCCCGGGCCGCCGCAGCCCGCCGCCGATCCTCGACGTCCGGCAGTACCGAGTAGGCGCCGCGGGCCCAGGGGTCGCGCTGCCAGTCGGTCAGCACCGCGTCGCCCCGATCAAGCTCGAGCTCGGGCCACAGCGCCGTCAGCGCCTCGAGCCAGCCGCGCGGGCCGGCGGCGACGTCGAGCGCCTCCAGAACCGGCGCCGATCCCGCCCAGGCGTTCGTGACGCGACCGCCGATGCCGTCGGACGGCGTCGTCCACGCCCAGAAGCGGCCCGGCGCCGACATCAGCGCCTGCGGCTCGACCGGCTCCCGCAGCGGCACGGCCAGCTTCGCCGCGCGGCTCGTCGGGATCGCCCCGATCGCATCCACGGTCGCAACTGGGAGCGACGGCTCGAACCGCAACTCGGGAAGCAGCGCCACCGGCACGGCGACGACGCAGGCGGAGCCGGTGAGGTCGAGGCCGTCGCCGCTGACGCGGACCGACTCATCGTCCTGGCTGACCTCGCGAACCTCCACCCCGGTCCGGACCGGCTGCCGCAGCCGCGCCGCGAGCGCCTCCGCGAGGCCCTGGTTGCCGCCGCGCAGGCGGCGCGTCTCGGCCGATCGGACCAGGTACGGGAGGTGGACCAGAAAGCGCGCGTCGAGCAGCTCGAAGGCGTGGGCGAGCGCGCTCTGGAGCCTGACCGCGAGAACCTCGCGGACCTCGGCGTCGGCGACTGCCTCGGCGAGGACGCGCTGGGCGGAAGCGCCCGGATCGGCGCGCCCGGCCGCGGCCGCAGCCGACTCGGCGGCCGCCAGCAGCGCCTCCCGTTCCGGTCCGGGCCCCGGGCGAAGCTCGCGGTCGGGATAGTTGATCGCCATCCCGTCGAGTTCGATGCCGAGCCGCCTGGCGGTCGCCTCGGTGACCTCGTAGCCACCGGTGATGAACTCGCCGCCGCGCTCGACGAGGCCGCCGCCGGGCAGCGTTGCGGACCAGACGCGACCGCCGACGCGCTCGCGCGCCTCCAGTACCTGGACGTCGCGCCCGGCGTCGGTGAGTCTCTCGGCGGCGGCGAGCCCGGCGAATCCGGCGCCAACCACGACGATCACTTCTTGACGATGACCTTGCCGCGGAAGCCGTGGACCGTGCAGAGGTACTTGAAGGCGCCGCGGCGCTTCGCGTTGAGGCGGATCGCTGCCCTCTTGGTCTCGAAGGCGCGGCCCATCGACGTCCACAGTAGACGTTCCGCCCGCTCCCGACATAGACTCGCTCCGTGCCCGGGGGACGAGCCACACGAGGATTCTTGATCGGCATCGCGGTCGCCGTCGCTGCCGCGCTCTCGGGCTGCGGAAGCGAGCCTTCGCAGGAGGAGCTGCTGGCCGATTTCCGAGCGGGGGCGGAGGCGACGGCCGCGGACTTCACCGAGCAGTACGGAATGAGCCAGGAGGCGGTCGACTGCATCGTCGAGGGGGCCGTCAGCGAGGCCGAGGACGTCGACCTGACCGCGCTATCCGAGGACGAGATCGAAGCCGAGGGGGCGAAGCTCGGGGAGGCGGCCGGCAAGGAGTGCCTCGCCGCGCCCGGGTTCGCGCTGATGGTTGCCGAGCCGACGGAGGCTCAGGCGACAGCCGCGCTCGAGCTGACCGGCGAGAGCCTGAAGCAGGGACTGGTCCAGGGCGGCCTCACCGAGGCGGCCGCCGACTGCTTCCTCGCCGACGCCGACTCGCTGCCGCCGAGCGACGTCGCCTCGCTGCTGAACGGTGAGCCGACGCCCCCGGTGGAGAAGCTGATCCTCGCCTGCGCGAGGGGCTAGTCGCCCGCCTTGACCGAGCCCGGGCGCTCGGCGACGACGTCGGAGCCGCGCAGCGCCTGGTCGTCGTCGCGCTTGATCAACAGCCACTGCGGCTTCTCGCCTCGGCGGGTGCGCTGCAGGGCGAAGCCACCCTCGAGCTTGTGGCCGTGGAGGACGAAGACGGCGTGGCCGCGCTCGATCGCCTCCGGCCACGGCACCCGCCCGCCCTGCTCGTAAGTGCCGCGGTCCCAGACGATGACGCCACCGTCGTCGAGCTCGCCCTCGAAGTCGTTGTGCTCGATCGAGTGGTCGGCGACTTCGATCGCCATCCGCTTCACCGCCGGGTCCATCGACGGCCCCTTCGGCACCGCCCAGGAGCGCATCGCGCCCCCGACCTCGAGCCGCAGGTCGTAGTGGGTGCCGCGCTTGTTCGTGTGCTCCTGGACGACGAAGGCGCCAGCGGCGACGCCGCGAACCGCGAACTGCTCGTGCCCCTCGGGCTTCACGTCCTCTACCTCGACAGCCTCCACGCCGGCCTGCGGCGGGCCCTCGCCGAGGAACCCGATCAGCGCCGAGACCGCATCGGTATCGCCTTCGGCGTGGACGCCGACGCTGCCGTCGGGGTCGTTGCGGACCCATCCCTGCAGGCCGAGCTCTTCGGCGCGCGCGACGGTCGCGTCGCGGAAGAAGACTCCCTGGACCGCCCCCGTCACGCGAGCGCGGACCGCGCGCTCCGCCTTCGTCCTGCTCTTCGGGCTCACCGGGCCATCGTCTCAGGCCGGCCGCGCCTCCACCAGCCCGCGGGCGGGGGCGCTTGACATCGCTCATAGGATCTTCGGCGGATGAGGGGGATCAACCGAAGGGGCATCAGGCTCGGCGCCGGCTTGGCCGCGGCGATCGCGTTCGCCGCGTCGCCCTCCCCTGCCGATGCCAACGGCCCCACGGCGACCTCCCAGCAGCTCAAGCAGGACGTGCTCACCAACGCGGACATGTGGACCGCCGAGCCGCAGATGCTGGCCGCCGGACTCGGCTTTACGAACATCATCGGCGTCCCGGGGATGAACGGGAACGATCTGCAGCAGTCCGAGCAGATCGTGCGTGACGCAGGCGGCACCTGGATGGCCGATCTCGACTGCGCGAGTACCCCCACCGTCGGCGACTACACCTCCGCCGTCTCTCCTGCCGGCGTCGCCTACTCGTGGGGCTATCCGGCACTGTTCTACGACGGACTGCCGGTCGAGTTCAGCTGGCCGGCGCGACCGAGCACGATCGACCCCGACAACTTCCTCGTCACGCTGAACACGGGCGAGGAGGTCGTCGCGCCGCTCGCGGCCGTCAACCCGAACAACGAGTACAACGAACGCAGCACCGTCGTCCTCTTCGGGGACTTCGGCAACAGGATCCCCTCCGATCAGCCCGGCTCCCGCTACGTGACCAAGGTCGAGGTGATCGCCGACGACGACGGCCCCTTCCAGCTGGTCGGCACGAACGAGGACGGCGAAACCGAGATCGTCGACGCGACCGGGATGTCGGCGACCAAGTCGACCAGTCCCTACGACGACTTCGACGCCCCGGCCAAGCAGCGCACCGGCCCGCAGCTAGCCGCCGCGAAGCTGAGCCGGCTCACAGCGCGCGGTGAATCAGCCCCGCCGGCATTCCAGGGAGTTCTTCCCAACGACGGAAAGGCGCTCTACGGCGATCGGGCCAAGTTCCGCCTGCGGATGCTGACCACGGGCGGCTTCTCGCCGGACGGCGTCTCCGGCGTCAAGCCGACCGAGTTCGAGCGGTACTTCCGCTTCACGGTCCGCGACCGCGACGGCAACCGCATCGTGATCAAGAAGGAAGGCAAGACCTACGACATCGACGGTTACGAGCTCGAGGTGATCGGCCTCGCCGACCTCGGCCCCAAGCAGGACTCCTACGACGACTGCTACGGCGAGGACCACGACAACCAGATCGACATCGTCATCGACGGCGACCTCAAAGCCGTCAAGCGGATCCGCCATCTGCTGATCCCGAGCCGCGGCTCCTACGACCCGCTCTACAACCCGGGCGGCCCGGGCAACGACCCGACGCCCGGCGTCCCCTACAGCGCCGGCAGCCCGTACATCAGCCAGGCGGTCACGATCGACACCAACAACGAGCTCTCCGTCTACTACGACGGCACCGACGGCGGCTAGCCCCCGAGCGCTGACCGGCGACCGATGAGTTTGCCGTGGCCGCCCGGTCCCATGGGCAGGGAGATGGCAACGCGGCGGCCTCACCAGATCATTCATCTCGAGCTCTACACCGGGAATCTCGGCCGGGCGTGCTCGTTCTACGGGCCGCTGCTGGGCTGGCGGCCCGAGCGCGTGACCGCGTCCGGGATCCCTTACCTGGCGCTCGAGCTCGGCAACGAGCTCGGTGGCGGCGTCGTCGAGCAGGACGCGGACGGGGCCCGCTGGCTCCCCTACGTCGAGGTCGAGGACGTTCGCGCCGTCACCCGCGAGGCCCAGCGGCTCGGCGCCCGGGCGTTGATCGACTCCCGCGAGGGCCCCGGCGGCTGGCGCACGGTGGTCGAGACCCCCGACGGGGCCGAGATCGCCTTCTGGCAGCTGAAGCGATAGAAGAGACGATGAGCCTCGTCGCCGAGGATCCCGCCGAGGCCGGCGACGGCACGAGCTAGGCCGGGCCGGAGCTGCGGTCGACCGCGGCGCGGATCGACTCGGCGACGCGGACCGGATCCTCGAGCTGGGGGTAGTGGCCGAGGTCGGTGAGCTCGTCGACCGGCGCCTGCGGCCGCAGCGCGCGGACGCCGGCGAGGACCCTGGTCGTCGCGACCGGGTCCTGCATGCCCCAGGCGAGGCTGAACGGGCCGTCCCAGTCACGGATCGCACCGTGCCAGCGCTCGGCGAAGCGGATCCGCTCGCCGAGGTAGTAGATCGTTGCCGCGCCCATCGTGCGACCACCGTTGTGGCAGATCAGCGCCCACTGGTCGGCGGCCTCCGCGTCGGTGAGCGGGTGCGCCTCGGTGAACAGGGAGCCGAACTGCTGGTGGAACACGCGCTCGTTCGAGAGCCGGGCGGCGAGCGGGCCGAGCCGGGAGCGGAGCAGCTTCTGTGCGGAGGTGAGCGAGGCGCTGGTGAGGATGATGCTGCCGTTGAACAACAGCGCCCCCGCGAGCGGGAATGCCGAGCGCCCCTCGACCGCCCGTGCCAGCAGCTCGGTCGCGACCGAGGTGCCCATGTCGTGGGCGATCAGGAACACCTGTCTGGCTCCGAAGCGGCGCCGGATCAGGTCCTCGACCAGGTCCGCCTGCCAGAACAGGCTGTAGGTGTGGTCGCGAGGCTTGTCGGAGAGGCCGAAGCCGAGGAAGTCGAAGAGCAGCGCATCGCGACCGGGCAACTCGGGCAGCAGCCCGCGGAAGTCGTAGGAGCTGGACGGGTATCCGTGCAGGAAGACGAGCACCGGGTCGCGGCCGCCACCGTCGACGGTGCGGGTGAAGACCGCGCGCCCGCGGAAGCTGTCGATCTCCCCCGACGCGCGCCAGGCCTCGACTCCGGAGGTAAGTTGACTGGGCACGCGCGCAGCCTATGGACAACGGATCGGCGGTGCCGCTGAGACGGGTGTCGGCCCCACCCAAGGAAACGACCCCCGCTGGGGGACGGGGGCCGCTTCGACTTGGGGTAATAACCGGGGTTGAGAGGAGGCCGGCGGCTTGGTCGCACCGGAGCACGGCCGACCGGAGTCCCTCTCACCACGCCTTTCGGCCGCTCAGCCCGGGAGCATTAGCGGCGTCCAGACGCTGTCCAGGGCGCTGCCTGGACGCTTGATCTAAGCGTCTTCCTTGGACGCCTTCTTCAGCTCCGACTCGAGCTCGGCGGCCTCGATGTCGAGCTCCTTCTCGATCATCTTGTTGGCGCGCTTGACGGCCTTCTCGAGCTGCTCCTCGATCTTCGACTCGCCGATCACGATGATCGCGGCCTCGCCGTCGTCGAGCTCGGTCCCGAGCTCCTTCAGGTCCCCGCGTGAGAGGCCCTTCCAGAGGTGGCCGACGACGCCGCCGGCAACGCCGCCGACGATCGCGGTGCCGATGATCGAGGGCGGGAATAGGATGCCGGCGATCGCGCCGACCGCGATCCCGGTCCAGGCCCCGTGCTGGGTCGGCTTCTCGGTCTTGTGGACGTGGACCTTGCCGTCCTGCTTCTCGATCACGGCGGCATCGAAGGTGCCGATCGCGCCGGCGGCGTGAAGCTCGAAGACGGCCTCGTAGTCGAGCTCGGCGGAGGGGATGTCGCTGTAGATGGCGGCGTAGAGGAAAACTGGGCGATCGGCCATGGGAGCCTGCCTTTCACCGGCCGCTGCGCGGCCGGGGGATTGATTGGAACGTCTCGACACTACGCC
Organism: uncultured Solirubrobacterales bacterium; assembly: GCA_963793415.1. Classification (GTDB taxonomy): domain Bacteria; phylum Actinomycetota; class Thermoleophilia; order Solirubrobacterales; family 70-9; genus CAXMST01. Next base: position 2,394,621 of record CAWCAC010000002.1, read on the forward strand.
TGAGCGCAGGAGAACGTCCCGAGCCACGCCGAAGGCGGTCTGCGGCAAACTTCGGGGCGTGGTTCGACACGGTGTCAAATCCTGATAGGTTCGGCCCGATGAGCGGTGAGCTTGGGAACGAGATCCCCCTCGGCGAACTCCGGGTCGCCGACGAGAAGTACTGGCAGGACGGGCCGCCACACGAGGTCTTCAACCGCCTCCGCCGGGAGTGCCCGGTGCACTACTCGGACGGTCTGAGCGAGTTCCCCGAAGACGCGGGCTTCTGGTCGGTGACGAAGGCCGAGCACGTGCACGAGGTGAGCCGTGACTGGCGCAGCTACTCCTCCGCCAACAACATTCTGCTCGTCGACACTGCCGTCCCCGTGCCGCTGATCCAGGGCATGTTCATCGGCATGGACCCACCCAAGCACGACCGGATCAAGCAGCTCTTCCAGCGCGGCTTCACGCCGAAGGCGATCGCCGCTCACGAGGACCGGGTCCGCGAGATCGCTGTCGGGGTGATGGAGAGCGCGGCCGCCGAGAACCAGGTCGACCTCGTCGCCGATGTCGCCCAGCCGATCGTCTCGCGCGTGATCGGCAGCTTCATGGGCCTCGCGCCAGAGGACGACAAGCCCTGGGCCGATGCGGTCAACGCGCTCGTCGGCTTCGGCGACGAAGCGGTCAACCCCGCCGGGATCGAGACGCTGATGACCGAGGAGGTGCCGCGGATGTTCGAGCGCTGCATGAAGTTGATCGAGCAGCGCCGGGCGGAGCCGACCGACGACCTGATGAGCGTCCTCGTCCACGCCGAGATCGACGGCGACAAGCTCACCGACGACGAGATCTTCTCCGGCTTCATCCTCCTCGTCACCGCCGGCAACGACTCGACCAAGGCGACCTACTGCAGCCTGATGAAGGCGCTGATGGACAACCCGGAGCAGCGCGAGATCCTGCTCGCCGACCGCGACCTGATCGACAGCGCCGTCGAGGAGGCGCTGCGGATGTTCCCCGCCTTCGCCCACTTCCGCCGCACCGCGACCTGCGACATCGAGCTCGGCGGCCAGCAGATCAAGGAGGGCGACAAGGTCGCGCTCTGGTACCCGTCCTCGAACCGCGATGAGGACGTCTACGACGACCCGCACACCTTTGACGTGCGCCGCAACCCCGAGCATCAGGCTTTCGGGGCCGGCGGCCGCCACTTCTGCCTCGGCACGGCCCTCGCCCGGCTCGAGCTGCGGGTGATGCTCGAGGAGACGCTCGACCGGTTCCCCGGGATGGAGCCGGCCGGTGAGGCCAAGTACCTGGTCTCGCAGTTCGGCAACCAGCTCAAAACCCAGCCGGTCACGCTCAACGCCTGACCGCCGCCGTCGGCACTCCACCGGTCGGGGCTCCACTCGTCGAGTCACTTACGGAAAAGAATCCGTGCTGACTGCGGATGCCCGGGTGGCCTGTGTCGATGAGGATCGCGGCACACCCCCCCAAACAAGAAGGGAGCGCTGATGCCCAACAGCAACAAGGGCGGCGCTAGGGGCAGGGGGCCAGGAAGGACGAGGACATATACGGTCGCGCCAGTCGTGGCTGAGACCCCCGACGTGGGTCGCCCTTGCAGGCGGCCACCGGACAGGCTGCTCGCCCAAACGAGGCTCGAGCTGTCGCGAATGCGCGACAAGCTCGAAAGCATGCGGCGCTTCGGCGGCTGAACGCGGCCGCCGACCGAGGACACCGCGGCGCCAACCGGCTCCGCCGGTGTCCTGCGGGCTTCTACGGAGTCGCCAGCGGGACTTCGGCGCTTCGCCCTGCGCCCGGCCCGGACTAGCTTCAGGCAATGGCGCTGATCGAGCTCGAGGGCGTGGCCCGCCGCTACACAGTCGGGGAGACCGCGGTGACGGCTCTCGAGGGCGTCAGCCTCACGGTCGAGCCGGGCGAGTTCACGGTCGTGCTCGGGCCCTCCGGGTGCGGCAAGACCACGCTGCTGAACATCATCGGCGCGCTCGACTCGCCGACCGAGGGCACGGTGCGAATCGCCGACCGCGACATCACCGCCGCTTCCCGGAAAGAGCTGTTCGAGTTTCGGCGCCAGAGCGTCTCCTTCATCTTTCAGACCTTCAACCTGTTCCCGGCCCTGACCGCGTTCGAGAACGTCGAGTTCGGCGCCGACGTCAGCGGCCGCGGCGATCCGCGGGAGGTCGCTGCGGAGGTACTCGAGCGGGTCGGCCTCGCGGACCGCGCCGAGCACTTCCCGCACGAGCTCTCCGGCGGCGAGCAGCAGCGTGTCGCGATCGCCCGGGCGCTGGCCACGCGCAACCCGATCCTGCTCGCCGACGAACCGACGGGCGAGCTCGACTTCACGACCGGGGTCCAGATCCTGGAGCTGCTGCACGAGCAGAGCCACGATCAGAACACGGCCGTGCTCGTCGTCACGCACAACCGGGAGATCGCCCGCGTTGCCCACCGCGTGATCGAGCTCTCGAGCGGCCGGATCGTCTCCGACGCTGAGACCGAGGGTGGCCCGGCAGAGATCTCGAGCCTGCACTGGTGAGCCGGTGAAGCGCCTGCGCCTGTGGATCCGCTGGTCGTCCCGCGACCTGCGCAGCCGCTGGGTGCTGGTCCTGGCGATCGCGCTCGTGATCGCGATCGGCACCGGGATCTACTCCGGGCTCGGCAGCATGGAGGACTGGCGCATCGCCTCCAACGACGCGAGCTTCGAGGCGCTCGACTCGCACGACCTCGAGGTCTCGCTGACCGAGGGGACCTTCGCGAACGAGGGCAAGCTGGCCGGGCTCGTGCGCTCGATCCCGGAGGCCGACGCGGTCGGCGCTGTCGAGGAGCGGCTCGTTGCTCCAACTCAGATCGCGGTCGAGCGACCCGGTCAGCAACCACTGCTGGTGCCGGGCCAGGCGGTCGGCTCGCCGCTCGGACCGGACGGGCCCGAGGTCGACGGAGTCGCTGCAGACCGCGGCCGCGGCCTGACCGCTGCCGACGCGGGGGCGCCGACCGCGGTGCTCGAGCAGACCTTCGCGGAATACCACGATCTCCCGGAGACAGGCACGATCTCGCTCGCGGGCGGCGACCGGCTCGACTACGTCGGGCTCGGCACCTCGCCCGAGTACTTCCTCGTGACGCGGCCCGGAGGCGGCGAGTTCGGTGGCGCCGAGGCGAACTTCGCGGTCGCCTTCATGTCGCTGGAGACGGCGCAACGCACGACCGTCGGCGGCAAGGTCGTCAACGACGTGGTCATCACGCTCGAGCCGGGCGCCGACGTCGAAGCGATCCGGGCCCAGCTCGACTCGGGCCTCAACGCGTCCGACCTGACGGGAACGGTGAGCTCGCAGTCGCAGGAGGTCGCGCACCGGATCCTCTACAAGGACGCCGCCGGAGACCAGAAGCTGTTCAACATCTTCGCTGTCCTGATCCTCGCCGGCGCTGCCCTGGCGACCTTCAACCTCGCCTCGAGGATCGTCGAGGCCCAGCGCCGCGAGATCGGCGTCGGCATGGCGCTCGGCGTGCCCCCCCGGGAGCTCGCAATCCGGCCGCTGCTGCTCGGCGTGCAGATCGCGATCGCTGGAGCGCTTGCCGGGACGGTGCTCGGCCTGCTCGCCGGAGACCTGTTCCGCGGCGTGCTCGAGGATCTGTTGCCGCTGCCGGAGACGCGGACCCCGTTCGAGCCTGGAATCTTCATCCGTGGCGCGCTGCTCGGGCTGCTGCTGCCGATCCTCGCCACCGCGATCCCGGTCTGGCGCGGCCTGAGGCTGACGCCGATCGAGGCGATCCGCGTCGGCTTCCGCGCCGCCGGCACGAGCGGGATCGCGGCGCTCGGCCGCCGGGTACGCCTGCCCGGCTCCAGCGTCGGGCAGCTGCCGCTCCGCAACGTGCTGCGGGCGCCGCGGCGGACCGCGATGACCGCGCTCGGGATCGGCGCCGTCGTCACCGTCGTCGTCGCCTTCCTCGGTTTCGTCGACTCGTTCGTGGCAACCGTCGACAGCAGCGAGGCCGAGGTCGCCCAGGAGAACCCCGACCGCGTGATGGTCTCGCTCGAGGAGTTCACGAGCGAGGACGGCCGACTCGTGCGTGCGATCTCGGGGACACCCGGCGTCGCCTCGTCGGAGCCGTGGCTGCGGATCCCGGGCAAGCTCTCCAGCACCGACGACGCCGGCGCCGCCTTCGACGCCAGCGCGACGCTGCTCCGCTTCGACAACGATGTCTGGAGCCCGACGATCGCCGAAGGCGCCGTCCCTGCGGCCGGCGAACCGGGCGCGGTGATCGCCGAGAAGGCCGCCGAAGACCTCGGGGTCGCCGTCGGCGGCACGGTCGATCTCAGCGTCCCGATCCGCGCTCCCGACGGCAGCTACAGCGAGCGAGAGGTGCCGCTGGAGGTGACCGGCCTGCACCCGGACCCGTTCAGGAACTTCGTCTACCTCGACCGCTCGCTCGCCGCCGCCGGGGGCATGGCCGGGCTGATCAACCAGGTTGCGATCACGCCGGAGCCCGGCGTCGGCGCCGAGCAGATCTCGCGCCGTCTGTTCGGAACGCCGGGCATCGCATCGGTCGAAGCAGCGACCGCGACGAGCGAGTTCGTCCGCGACCGGCTCGACGACTTCGTCGGCGTGCTGCAGCTGACCGTGTTGTTCGCGCTCGCGCTGGCCCTGCTGATCGCCTTCAACTCGGCCAGCATCAGCGCCGACGAGCGCGCCCGCGAGAACGCGACGATGCTCGCCTTTGGGATCCCGGTCCGCACGGCGGTCCTGCTCGCGGTCGGCGAGAACCTGATCATCGGCGCCCTGGGGACGCTGGTCGGGCTGCTCGGCGGGCTGCTCGTCGTCGGCTGGGTCGTCAACAACACGCTGCCGGAGACCGTTCCCGACCTCGGGCTGGTGATCACGATCGGCCCCGGCTCGATGTTGATCGCGGCGCTCGTCGGCGGCGTCGCGGTGACACTGGCGCCGCTGCTCACAGCGCGCCGGCTGCGCCGCATGGATGTGCCCTCGACGCTCCGGGTGGTCGAGTAGGCGACGTTTGCGCGAGCAACTGCGGCCTGGTTCGGATTCGGGTCAGCGGGTAACCACTTCTTTCGACTCCAACCAACGAGAAGAAGGAGGCCGACCATGACGCAGACCAAGGCAGATCGCCAGGAAGCCGCCAAGAAGGCCGCCGCCACGCGCGAGCGCAACCGCACGCGCTCGGAGTCGCAGACGCGGGGCACGAAGGCCGCCGCCACGCGGCAGGGCAACGCCGCCGCCGAGAGCATCGAGCAGGCGAAGCGCGCCGCAAACGGCGCCGTCGGCGGTGTCACCACCGCGGCCAAGTCGCTCGGTAACGCGGCGTTCGAGGCCGGCAAGTCGGTCACGACTCGCGCCCGCAGCATCGCGAACCGCTAGCGCCGAGCGCGAACACCGCACGACCCCGAGGCCGGGCGCCGAGACACGGCGCCCGGCCTGTTTCGGGCGCGCCGATCTGGGTAATAACGCCCGCGATGGCGACGCCGACCATCAACCGGATGCGGGACCGTCCACTCGCTTTCGACGCGCTCGTGGCGCGATACGACCCCGACGTCGTCGATCTCAACGAGGAGGCCGTGCGCGTCCGGATCGCGACGTCCGAGGACAGATGGGATGCCGTCCTCCGCGGAACCGCGATTCACCTGGAGGCGCCAAACGGCAGGCCGGATGCCTCGATCACGGCTGATGATGCAGTCTGGCGTGCGCTCACGCTCGACCCCGCCGCCGGCCTTGACCACTTCCACGCGGGGCGGCTTCGAATCCGCCAGAACCTCCACCATGGGGTCGGCTTCCTCGCCGCGACCAGCGGCCGCCGAGACTCTGAGCGGCTCGTATTTCGCTCGCATCGGGTGAGCTCCGGCCGGATCTCGACCATGGAGGCAGGCGACGGAGAACCCCTGCTCTGCCTTCCCGGCCTCGGCGGCACCAAGGCCTCATTCATGACCACGGTCGCGGCGCTCGCCGAGGAGCGCCGCGTTATCGCAATCGACCTGCCGGGCTTCGGCGATTCCGACAAGCCGCTGACGGGGCGCTACGACGCCGCCTGGTTCGCCGACGCGGTTGTCGATCTGCTCGACGAACTCGGTCTCGAGCGCGCCGACCTGATCGGCAACAGCATGGGCGGGCGCGTCGCGATCGAGGTCGGCCTACGGGCGCCGGACCGCGCCGGGCACCTGGTGCTGCTCAGCCCGGCGATGGCCTGGCTCCGCCGCGAGCGTGCTCTCGACTGGCTGTTACGGGCGCCGTTGCCGCTGCTCGGGCTGCTGCAGCCGACGCCGCGGGCGATCGTCGAGCCGGTCGTCCGCCGGCTGATCCCGAGCGGCAACGACGGCTGGATCGCGGCGGGGCTGGACGAGTTCCTGCGCTCCTACTGCACGCCCTCCGGCCGCTTCGCCTTCTACGAGTCCGCTCGCAACATCGCCCGGGACGAGCCGCACGGGGACGGCGGCCTGTGGAAGCGACTCGCACGGCTCGAGCCGAAGACGATGTTCGTCTGGGGTCGCGAGGACACGCTCGTTCCGATCGGCTTCATGAAGCACGTCGAGCGCGTCCTTCCCGCCGCCCATCACCTCGAGCTGGCCTGCGGCCACGTGCCCCAGCTCGAGGCCTCCGAGACGACCCACGCGGCCGTCTCGGAGTTCCTCTCGCCTACGCCTCGTTCGCGACGGCGACTGCGGCTCCGGCGCTGAGCGGCGCCTGCTGACGCGAGCGCTCGCCAGAGCGGCGCGGCTCGCGCCCGATCCCACCCGGGACCAGCAGCGCGAGCAGGGCGCCGATCGCCAGCACCGCCGCCGCGATCGGCAGCGCCGCGACCACCCCATCCGTGAACGCCTGCGGCGACTCGTAGCCGCCGTTCGCCGCGAACACCGAGGCGAGCACGGCGACTCCCATGACGCCACCGATCTCGCGGATCGCGTTGGTCGCGCCGGAGGCCTTGCCGGCCTCGCTCTCGCGCACGGAGGCGAGAACGGTCGCGGCGCCGGTCGGGAAGACGAGCGCCATGCCGGCGCCGGCCATCATGAACGGGACGACGAGCGCCGTGAACGGCGTGTCCGGCGCGGAGACGATCGCGATCCACCCGAGCGCGACCGCCTGCAGCCCCAGGCCCGCCGCCATCAGCGGCCGGGTTCCGAGGCGGGTGCCGAGGATCCCGGCCAGCGGCGCGACGATCATCGGCATCCCCGTCCAGGGCAGCGTTCGCAGCCCGGCCTCGAAGGGCCCGTATCCCTGCGCAGTCTGGAAGAACTGACTGAGCAGAAAGATCGCGCCGAAGGTGCCGAAGAACATCGCGAACGAGAGCGCGTTGGTGGCGCTGAACGGGCGCGAGCGGAAGAACCGCATCGGCAGCATCGGCTCGGCGGCGCGCCGCTCCCAGGCGACGAATGCGGCGATCAGAGCGAGGCCGCTCGCCAGGGCGGTCAGCACTACAGGGCTGGTCCAGCCCAGCGGCTCGCCGCGGACGATCCCGAAGGTGAGCCCGAAGAGGCCGGCGCCCGCGATCAGCAGGCCGCGGATGTCGAGGCTCTTGTCGGGCCCGTAGGACTCGTCGAGCATGCGCCCCGCGAGCGGAATCAGGGCGAGGCCGATCGGCACGTTGATCCAGAAGATCCACTGCCAGGAGACGCCCTCGACGACGAGGCCGCCGACGAACGGTCCGAGCGCGACGCCGAGACCGCTGATCCCGCCCCAGATCCCGAGCGCAGCCCCGCGCCGATCCGGCGGGAAGGCGGCGGAGACGAGCGTCAGGGTGAGCGGCGTCACCATCGCCGCGCCGGCGCCCTGGATCGCGCGGGCCGCGATCAGCGCCTCGATCGACGGCGCCAGCGCCGCGATCGCGCTCGCGGCCGTGAAGACGCCGACGCCGATCCGGAACATGCGCTTGCGGCCGAAGCGGTCGCCGAGCGCGGCGCCGGTGATCAGCAGCACTGCGAACGAGAGCGTGTAGGCGTTGACGGTCCACTCGAGCGACTCGAGCGAGCCGCCGAGGTCGGCCCGGATCGACGGCAGCGCGACGCCGACGACGAGGTTGTCGAGCGCCGTCATGAACAGGGCGACGCCGGTCACGGCGAGCGTCCAGAACGCGGCCCTGCCGCCCGCACCGGCGCCGGAGCCGGTCGCGGGAGTTGTGGTGATGGCTGACATGTCTGTTCCTGTCCTTTCGTTTCTTCGTGTCTTGGTTCATGTGAGTGAGCACACACTCACAAGCAAGTCCTTGAAAAGGGCGACCGCGGTCGCCCGGTGCGCTCGCCGGCGTCATCCGTCGCTCAGGCGCCGCCCTCCCCGCTCGCCAGCGCCTTCGCCCACTTCGCGTCGAGGTGATCGGCGTCGATCGCCGCCATAACGTTGCAGAGCATCCCGTGAGCGAACCAGCGCTTGAGCTCGTCGGCCGGCGCCTTCGACTCACGCTCGACGAGCTCGTAGAGCTCGGCGAAGGTGCGCTGCATCGACTTGCGTACGAGCTCGGAGTCGGCCGAGGCGACCTGGGAGTGAAGCTGGACGAGGAGCAGATCGCGGTCCTTCTCGAGCAGGTCCCCGTAAGCGGAGCCCATCGCCTCGAGCACGTCCTCGCCGTTCTCGCGGGCGCGCGCGGCGGCGTTGCCGAAGGTCGCCTCCATGCGCCGGCCCGTCTCCTCGCTCGCCGCGACGAAGAGCTCGTCCTTGCTCGGATAGAGGCGGAACAGGTAGGCCTGCGAGATGCCCGCCTCGCGCGCGATCTCCGTGGTCGGCGCCCCGTAGCCGCGGCGCGCGAAGACGCGAACCGCGGCCTCGACCAGCTCCTCGCGGCGCTGCTCAGCCGTCGAGAGGGTGCGTTTAGGTGCTGCGGTGGGTTCCATCAAGGTGTGAGTATGCACTCACTCACACCTCTTGTCAAGGTCGCTCGACAAGTCGTGACCGCGAAACAGGGATGATGCCCACGTGAACCTCGTCCTCCCGCTCGGGAGCATCGCCTCGGCCTACCGCGAGACCGTCGTCGACAACGGCAACCAGCCCTTGCTGCTGATGCTCGTCGCCTTCGGTCTCACCTTCGGCCTGACCCGCTTCATCACCCACTCGATCCGCGCCAACCGATTCAAATGGCTCGGCAACGTCGAGGCCGGCGACACCCATATCCACCACCTGGTCTGGGGCATCATCCTGCTGCTGGTCTCGGGGCTGCTGGCGATCGTCGTCCAGCCTGCACTCGAGGTCACCGCGATCGTCTTCGGGATCGGCGCCGCCCTGACCCTGGACGAGTTCGCGCTGTGGCTGCACCTCGACGACGTCTACTGGTCCGAGCAGGGCCGGCAGTCGATCGACGCGGTGATCGTCTTCGCTGTCGTCTCCGGCTTCATGCTGATCGGCGTCTATCCGATCTCGATCGGCCCGACCGGATCGTTCATGGACATCATCGGCGTGATCATCACCCAGGCCTTCATGCTCCTGTGGGTCGGGATCTGTCTATCGAAGGGCAAGCTGATGTGGGCCGTGTTCGGCTTCTACATCCCGTTCGTGGCGATCATCGGCTCGGCGCGCCTCGCGCGCCCGGAATCGTGGTGGGCTCGCAATCGCTACGACGACAAGAAACTGGCCCGCTCCCGCGCCCGCTACGAGGCCGAGAAGAAGATCCACAAGCCCGAGACGGTCTGATGGCGCGCGGGTGCCGTCGCACCCGGGCTCAGATCACGGTGCCGGCGGCAACGCGCCCCTCCCCCGCACTGGCATCGGTCGTAAGCCCGGGCTCCGGCGCAGGCTTCGAAGGCAGCAGCGCCGCGACCATGACCGAGCCGACCGCACAGACCCCGGCGGCGACCAGGCAGCCCGCCGCGAGGCCGTCGTAGAAGCCGGCCGTCGCGACCGCCCGCAGCGCCTCGCCGGCGGCGCCGCCGAGGCCGTCGGAGATCGCGAACGCGGCGCCGATCGAGTCGGAGGCCTGCTCGGCCGGGAGGCCGGCAGGGGCGCCGTCGAAGCCGGCCGCGTACAGAGATGCGAAGACCGAGCCGACGACCGCCACCCCGAGCGTGCCGCCGAGCTCGCGGGTCGTGTCGTTGACGCCGGAGCCGACGCCGGCGTTCGCGGACGGGACGGCGCCCATGATCGACTCGGTCGCCGGTGCAGAGGTCAGGCCCATGCCGGTCCCGAGCAGGATCATCTGGCCGGCGATCTCGAGGTAGGAGGTGTCGTTGTCGACGTTCGAGGTCCAGGCGAACATGACGGCAGCGATGCCGAGCCCGGAGGCGACGACGGCCTTGTTGCCGATCCGCACCGCGAGCATCGTCCCGAGCACGGCCGCGGTGCCGGTCGAGAGCGCGACCGGAAGCAGCCGGACGCCGGTCTCGAACGGCTCGTACCCGCGCAGCACCTGGAAGTACTGCGTGATCAGGAAGATGAAGCCGAAGAGGGCGAAGAAGCTGAACGTGACCGCGGCCGAAGCGGCGCTGAAGCGCGGATTCTTGAACAGCCGCATGTCGAGCAGCGGGTGCGGGACCCGGAGCTCGTAGGTGATGAACGCCGCCACCAGCGCCGAAGCGGCGACGAACCCGGCGACCGTCTGCGCCGCGAGCCAGCCCTGTTCGGGCGCCTCGATCACCGTGTAGACCAGCGTCAGCACCGCCAGCGTCGAAAGCACCAGGCCGCCGCGGTCGACGCGCGGCCGCAACGGGTCCCCGGACTCCGGCACGTAGGCGATGACGAGCCCGATCGCAGCAGTGGCCAGCGGCAGCTTCAGCCAGAAGGCGGCCTGCCAGCCGCTGAGCTCGAGCAGGGCGCCACCGACGATCGGCCCGAGCGCGACCGCGATGCCGGTCGTTGCCCCCCAGAGCCCGATCGCCTTGGCGCGCTCGCCGCGCTCCGGGAACAGGTGCACGATCGTCGAGAGCGTCGCCGGGAAGATCACCGCGGCGCCGAGGCCCATGACGACCCGGAACGCGGTCAGCGCGCCGCTCGTATCGACGAGCGAGGCGCCGGCGTTGCCCGCGAGGTAGATGGCGAGACCGATCAGCAGCATCCGCCGCCTCCCGAACCGATCGCCGAGGGCGCCTGCGGCGAGCACGAAGGCCGCGAAGACGAGCGTGTATGCATCGATGATCCACTGCAGATCCTTGTTCGAGGCATCGAGCTCGATCGAGAGCGTCGGAAGCGCCACGTTGACGATCGTCGTATCGACGTTGACGGCGAAGGCACAGAGCAGCAGAACTGCGAGGGCGATGCCGCGGTTGGGGGTGATCGAGCTCATCGGCGCTGTTTCGTCTCCTCTCCCCCTCGCGGACGCTAGTACATAATTTGGTATCGGGCAGTTTTATATCAGATAGCGCGATACACTTCCTGTGATGTCTGCACGTAGCTACAACCAGATCTGCGGTCTCGCCCAGTCCCTCGACCTGCTCGGCGAGCGCTGGACGCTGCTGATCGTCCGCGAGCTGCTGCTCGGGCCGAAGCGGTTCGGGACGCTGCGCGAAGCGCTGCCGGGCGTCAACGCGAACCTGCTCAGCTCCCGGCTCAAGTCGCTGACCGACGCCGGCATCGTCGAGCCGGTCGAGCTCCCGCCTCCGGCCGCCGGAGTCTCCGCCTACGCGTTGACCGAGCGCGGCGAGGGCCTGCGCGAGCCGCTGATGTCGCTGGCCCTGTGGGGCATGGATCTGCTCGAACCGGCTGAACAGCACAGCCGCGGCTGGACCTCGCGGGGATCATGGCTCGCATCCTCGCGCGTCGCCGCTGCGGAGCGCGGCGGCGCGCTCGCCGGGTTGCCGCCGCTGAAGCTCAACGTCGAGGTCGAGGGCGAGCGGTTCGTGATCGAGATCGACGGATCCGGATCGGGCTCCGTCCGGCACGGGGCCGCCGACGACGCCGGAGCCGCGCTCGAAGCGGACATGACCCGCTTTCACGCGTTGCTGATCGGCGCCGCGGAGCTCGACCCCGCAAGCGAGGCCGCCGCCGAGGCCGCGGCGCCGCTGATCGCGGCGCTCGCCGCTGCCTCGGGGGCCGCCCAGCCCGCAACCGCCTAGACCGCGGGAGGCCTACTTGCCGGTCCGATCGCGCTCGAGCGCGTCCAGTCCGCCGGCCGGCGGACCGCCCGCACCGATCTCGACGCCCGGCGGCGTCTCCACGTAGAGGTCGGGCAGATCGTCGACGGCGACCTCCAGCGAGCCTCCCGCGAGGCAGTCGAGGACATGGCCGCCGAGGGCGCGGTCCTCGCTGATGAAGTGCAGGTGGTAGCCGGCGACCCCGACGCCGAGCCCGAGATCCGGGAAGCGGAAGCCGACGAGCGTGCCCTGGAGCGCCTCGAAGTCGAAGACGGCCTGTTCCGCGAGCACGTCGGCGAGCGGACGGTAGGGCGGCTCCTGACGAGGAACCGACCGCAGGTGGAGCCGATCGAAGCGCCCATCGACGCGAACGGCGTGAACGATCTCCGGGTGCCCGACGCGCGCGTCGATCTCGGCACAGATCGCGTCGAAGCTCATCCCCTCCCCCGCCTCCAGCGTCAGCCGGTGGCGCGCCTCGAAGCTGGTCAGGACCGCAAACGGCGTCCGTGCATCCTTGTCGACGACCTCGATCCGGCCCTCCGTGTCGGCGTGCAGGAAGCTGCCGTCGATCGCGATCATCTCGCCGTCGCAGCCATCCAGGGTGCCGATCCCGAAGTCGCCGCGGCCGGCCAGTTCGGCGAAGCTGACGTCGCCCTCATAGGCACCGTCGAGCATCGCTGCGATCGTCGACGTCTGAAAGGCGCGGTGAGCGGGGCCCGGATCTTCCTCGTGGGCGCCGCTGCTCAGGTGCAGCGCGCCGATCAGGCGCTCGTCGATCACGCGGAGGACCGTATCGGGGCCCGGCCGGCCGCGTAAGCCGGGGGGCGTCTCAAGAGCCGCTAGAGCTCGCGGCTTCGCTCCTCGCGTTCAGCCGCTTCCGCGTCGTGGCGCGCCGCGGCCTCGCCGGCGACGCGCGCCCGCTTCTCGATCTGCTCGGCGTCGGCGTGAGCCTGCTCGGCCTCCTGCGCATGCTCGGCGGCGAGCTGCTCGTGCTCGACAGCCTCGGCATGCCTCTGCTCGGCCTCCGGGCCGAGCGCGCTGGCACGCTGTGCCTTCGCCTCGGCCTCCTGGCGGTGGTCCGCCGCCTCTTGCTCCAGCCGCAGGCGAGCCTCGTCCTTGCGCCGGCCGCGTCGCCGGATCGCGGCGACGACCAAGGCCGCGAGAATCGCGAGGGCGACGACGAGGGCGATGATCAATCCGGTGCTCATAACCGGGTCGGTACCCGAACCGCCATTCGCCAAACGGGCCTGGACGGATTGGCCCCGCCGGGCACACGCCCGGCGGGGTGTCCTCCGCGTCGCTAGGTCCCTAGTTGCGCTTGCCCTTGAGGATCACGCGCTCGCAGCTGCGCGCGACCTTGTCCCGGCGATCGACGATCGCGCGGTCCTTGCTGCCGGCGCCACACTTGACGACGTCGCGGTTCCTGCCCTTGTCGGCTGCCTTGATCCTGTCGTTGCCGCCGCCGCCGAGCAGGCGGTCGGCGCCGCCGCCGCCGTCGATGCGATCGCGACCGCCGTCGCCGCGGAGCACGTCTGATCCGGGGCCGCCCTTGATCCGGTCCTTGCCGGGACCGCCGCGCATCGAGTCCGTGCCGGTCTGGCCCTTGACGCGGTCGTTGCCCGGACCCCCGTTGCCGGAGTCACGCCCGGGCCCGCCCTCGAGGCAGTCGCGGTCGCCGAACCCGGTCAGGACGTCGTTGCCGCCAACGCCGAACAGCGCGTCGCGGCCCTTGGTGCCGTTGAGAGTATCGGCGGCGTCGGTGCCGGCCTTCTGCTTGATCGAGGCGCCGCGGCATGCCGCCGGGCCGAGGCCCGAGTCCTTGTCGCAGGCATCGCCGTATCCGTCGCCGTCGCTGTCGGCCTGGTCGGGGTTGGCGACCGTGAGGCAGTTGTCCACGTCGTTCGGGACGCCATCCCCGTCGTCATCTCCAGGGCCCGAGCTCGATGCCCGCAGGACGACGTTGTCCCAATCGAGAGCCCCGCCCGGGATGACCGAGGCGGGCAGGTCCAGATCGGTCCGGATCCGCAGCCTGTACCGGTGGCCGATCGTGAGCTGAGCAGGATCGACCGTGACCGACGGAATCGTGGTCCACTCCGGCGCCGTGGTCAGCTCTCGCGGATCGAAGAGGCTGAGCGAGCCACCGGAGGTGAGGTCGTCGAGAAACACCTGGTAGGTGGCCCCGTCCAACACCTCGAGCAAGGCGCCCGCGCTGTCGCGCCGCGCCAGCGAGAAGCTGACGTCGTCCGCCGGCTCGCCACCTGCTCCGTGGTACCCGAATGGCGGGCTGCGCCAGGTGATCGTGGTTGTCGTCACCAGGCTGGTCAGCCCGAGGACCTCGGCCCGGAGGAAGCCGTCGCCGGCACCGTTGACGCCGCCCGATGGCTGCCGCGCCTGCGCCACGGCCGGGCAGGTGACGGCTGGAATACAGGCCAGAGCCGTGTACTCCGTCGACCCGCTCCAGCCGCCCGCGCCGGTCGCGAACGTTCGCGCGTTGTCGACCGGGTGGTACAGCGTTGTGTCGGCGGCAGCCGGCTGCGCCGCCACGAGGAAAAGGATCGCTCCCAGCGCTGCCGCGAGCGAAGTCTTGAATGGTCTCATTGCGTCCCCTCCATGGGTTGTCTGGCTAGTCAGTCCCGCCTCGCGACCGGGGTAGTTCGGCCGCGACGACTGGGCTTCACGGTACGGATGCCGAGCCGGTTCGGCGCCGGTTCGCGATAGCTCAACCGGGGAGCCGCGACATCCAGTCCCGGGCGAGATCGGTCAGCCGTTCCGAGGGAACGCGGCGCGCAGACGAACGGCGGTCCTCGCCGGACCGGCGCTCGCCCTCGCGGCGCTCGAGCCCGTCGGGGGCTCCCTGCTCGTTATCCGTCCGCCGTCGATCGACCCCGCTGCGCCGGTCGAACATCCGGCGCCTCACCCAGCTCCGCCTCATGTCGACGGGGTACCCCGCGGGGGTTCCGTCAAACCGGGCGGATCCGGGTGCCTTTCACGGGTTTCCGGACCCCCGTCGCAGGGAATCACCCGCCTCTATGCACTCCGGGACGAAGGTCTTGCTGGCCTGGGAGCGGAACGAAGCCGACTCCTGGAACCCCGTTCTCGCCGAGCTCCTGCGCGAGCGCGGCGACGAGGTCGCCGAGGTCCACGACCTCGACGATCTACGCGAGCTCGACGTCGGGTCGTTCGACATCTGCCTGCCCCGCTTCCGGGTCGGCGCCGCCAACATGACCGCACTCGACGAGGCGCTCGTGCGGGCCGGGATCCCGATGCTGAACTCGCGCAAATGCCGGATCGCCTGCGAGAACACGGCGGTCGCCCACGTCGCCTTCGATCAGGCCGGAATCCCCCAGCCGCGCTCGATCGTCGTCAGCTGCGAGGGCATCGACGACCGCCGGCCCGACTGGGAGGGCGAGACCGTGATCAAGCCGCTGTCCGGAAACCGCAGCGCCGGCGTCGAGATCCTCGACTCCCCGATCGAGGCGGTAAGGCGCGCGGTCGAGCGCCGCGAGGACCTCGTCGTTCAGGAGATGATCTGGCCCGCCCGCTGCTGGCGGGTGATCGTCGGTCGCAATCGCGGCACCGTCGACCCCTACTGGCGCCGGTCGCCCGATTCCGGCGAGAGGATCCTCAGCATCTCGACCGGGTCGCAGATCGTCCGCGACCCGGCGCCGGCCGCGGTCGAGATGGTCGCCGCCGAGATGAACGCGGCCGTCGACGGCGATCTGCTTGCGGTGGAAGCTGGCTGTCGCCTCGGTCTGATTCCGCGGGGCGGACGGGCGGCCCGGGTCAGCGGTCGATCGGGTCGTAGCCGGCGGGTTCGCCACCCTCGAGCAGGAGGTTGCGCGCGAGCGGCATCTGGTGCGAGCTCGACTCGAGAATGTGCATGAAGTAGCCGGCCGTGTTCGGAAACGCGACGAGATCACCGACGGCTGCACCCTCGGTGAAGCGCAGCCGCCGCCAGGTGAGCAGCTCGCGCTCGATGCAGTAGGCGCCGACCAGGTAGCCGTCGAACGACTCCGACGGCGGGCCCGACGCCGGGCCGCGCACGAGCCACGGATCGATCATCGAGTCCTCGGCTGCCGTCCCCGACTGGGTCCGGTTCATCGCCAGGCCGACGAGCCGGTCCCCGGCGGCGCCGCGCTTGCGGAACTCGACCCGCGCCAGGGTCATGCCACAGCCGTCGAGCAGCGCCCGGCCCGGCTCGCAGCGCAGCTCGAGCCGGCGCTCGACGAGTGCCTCGGCGACGGTCGTCCTGCCGCTCCGCTCCGACGCGGGCGCCCCCAGCACACGCTGCAGCCAGGGGCCGCGGATCAGGTCCTGCGCAGCCGGATAGACGGCCGGCTCCCCGACGGCCGCCTCGCCCTCGAGGCGCAGTCCGAGCCCGTTGCCGAGGTAGGTGACCGGCGGCCCGCTGCCGGTGAGCCCGGTGCGCATCCGCGCCCAGAACGCCTCCCACTCCGCCGCGTCCTCGAGGTAGCGCATCGGAATGCCACCGCCAATGTCGATGAATTCGAGGCGCGCACCGGCGGCCGCGAACCGGTCGGCGATCGCGATCGCGACGCGCAGGCCCTCGGACCTGTCGTCGGGGTCGTAGCCGTCGAGGTGGAAGTGGAGACCGCGCAGTCGCAGCGCCGGCTCGTCGCCGTTTCCGGCCGCGAGACCCGCTGACGTGAGCAGCTCCGGGACCTCTGCCGGATCGATGCCGAAGCGGGTCGGGGGCCGCTCCGGCGCCGCGCCTGAGAGGGCGAGGCGTATTGCGATCGGCATTCGCACCCCGGCCGCGACCGCGACCTGCCGCGTCACCTCGAGCTCGTCCCGGTTGTCGACCACGACCAGGGCGCCCGACCGCGCACAGAGCTCGAGCAGGGCGCGCGGCTTGACGGCGGCGGTGACGACGACGCGCTCGCCGTGGATGCCGCGGTCGAGCACCTGCTGCAGCTCCTGCTCGGAGGCGACGTCGATTCCCGCCCCGAGCTCGACGGCGCGGTCTACGAGGCCGAGCGCCTTGTTCGCCTTGCGGGCGAAGTAGACGCCGAGATCGACGCCGTGGGCGCGCGCGGCCCCGCGCAGCTCGGCGATGTTGCGGGCAATCGCTCGCGGGTCGATCAGATTGAGGGGCGATCCGTGCTCGGCGACCAGCTCCTGCAGGAGCCCGGGTCTCTCGAGCAGCCGCAGCTGCCAAGGCTCGGCGCGCGCGGTCAGTGGCGACACCCCGCGCAGCGAGGTCGGGGCGGTGAGCCGCGCTTCGGCGACCTCGCTCATGCGGCCACCAGTCTGCGAGCCCAGCGGTCCGGGTGCGGGTGGAGCCTGCGGCTCAGCGTGTCGTTGCCGATCACCCAGTCCTCGGTCAGCCGGCCGACCGCCGAGAGCCCCTGCGAGCGGGAGCCATCCGCCGCGATGCAGCCCCCGTCGCGATCGACCTCGATCCCGCGCCTGCCCCCGGGCGCAGCGCGCACGGCGCCGACTGCGCGGAGCTCGTCGACGAGGTCGTCGCAGCGCTCGAGCGCTCCGGGCGGGCTCAGCACGGCGTCGATGCGGACCGTCCCCGGGGGCGCGTCACGGACGTCGGCGAGCTCGCCGAACTCGACCTTGCCAGCGTCGATCAGCGCCATCAGCTTGGCCCCGTTGACGGGCGGCGGACCGAAGGCGATCCGCTCCATCTCGAGCGCGAGAGCCGCGAAGCCGGGCCAGGCGCCCGCCTCGATGCCGCCGTGGCCGCCGCGCTCGACGATCGCCGGATAGAGGGCTCGCCATGCCTCCCCGAGCGCCCAGCGAACGTCGGGGCGGCGCTCGCCCGCGGCGACCCGCCAGGACCGCGAGAGGCGCCGCGCTGCCGTCTCGGGCTCGGCCACGGTCGCACCGGCGATCAGCTCCTCGAGCCAGCAGGCGAGCATCCGCGGCCCCGGCATCGGATCGCGCCGCGCGCCGGCGTTCAGTGCCAACACCTCGCCGTGGAGCTCGGCCGCGGTCGCGCAGAGCTCGGGAACGATGTCGCCGGCGGGATCGAACCCCTCGCGGGCCCGCAGGCGCTCGCGGCCTTCCGCGACGACGGCAGCCAGGCCCGGATCTGCGCTCACGCGGGCCGGGTCCGGTTTGACGAGCACCGGCCGGCCGCTGCGCGAGAGCGCCGTGATCGTGCCCGCCTCACCGGGCGCGGGAACATAGGTGAGCCGCGCCGAGCCGTCGTCGCGCGGCACGAAGCCTCCACCCCGGCCCTCGGTCAGCGCCAGCGCGACGTCGATCAGGGTGAGCGCCATCCCGCGCACGTAGACGGGCGCGCACGCCGGCACCGTCTCTTCGGATAGGGCCTCGCCGAGCGGGTAGGCGACGCGGACGCCCCTCGAGCCCAGATCCCAGCCGGAGCCGGCCGGGCCGGACCGGTGACCGATCGCGAGCATCACCTCGTCGCAGTCGAGTCGGACCGGTTCGGCGCCACTTGTGCGCAGCCGCCACGCCGCTCCGTCGGACTCGACCCGCTCGACGCGGGCGCGATGCAGATGGGCATCGACGTTATCCGGTAGCGAGGCCCAGATCGCGGCGAAGCAGTCACCCAGGTAGCGGCCGACCAGCGCCCGCGGCGAGTAGCCGTCGCTCCCGACCGTCCGCTCGTCCCGTCCGAGCCATTCGGCGAAGCTCTCTCGGCGGTGCGGAGGAACCGCGGTCGCGGCGTCGTCGGGCCAGGCGTCGATCAGGCTGTCGGCGAAGTTCATCCGCAACCATGGCGGTTGCTGGGCGGAATAGACGGCGCCGGCCCCGGGCTCGCCGCTTGGCTCGAACAGATCCACCCGGAACGATCGCCGGCTTTCGCGGGCGCGAGCCGCGAGGCGCTCGAAGCAGTAGAGGCCCTTCGGGCCGACCCCGATGATGGCGACCCGAAGGGGATCTGGGGCGGCCATCTCAGGCGGCTGCCGCGAACCCGGCGGAGGCGTCCCGGCCAAGAATCCGTTGCAGCTGCTCCGGTGCGACGCCGAGCTCGTGCTCGACCCAGCCGTCGTCGTAGACAGTCTCCAGATAGCCGCTGCCGCCGTCGGGCGCGATCACCGCGACACGGGCTGCGTCGGGCAACTCGTCCGCGAGCCCGGTCAGCGCCGTCATCACCGCGCCGGTCGAGGCGCCGCCGAAGATCGCCTCGCGCTCGATCAGGCGACGACAACCGACTACGCAGTCGAGGTCGTCGGCGCGGATCAGGCGGTCGGGATCGACGCCGCAGGAGATCGCCGTCTCCTCACCCGCCCCGAGACCGGGCAGGCGGCGGGGGGCGCGGCTGCCCCCGAACAGGGCGCTGCCCTGGGCATCGACGGCAACGATCTCGGTCCGCGCGGCGACCTCGCCCAGGTACTGCTCACAGCCGGCGATCGTTCCCGTCGTGCTCGTCGCCACGAACAGCAGGTCGGGCTCGCCGCCGAGGAACTCGACGATCTCGCGCATCGTGCCGCGGGCATGCGACCCGGGGTTCGAGGGGTTCCCGTACTGGTTCGGCCACCAGGCGCCGGCGATCTCGTCGCGGAGCCGAGCGACGGTCGCGATCCGGGTCGAGAGCAGATCGCCGTCGGCCGGGTCGGGCTCGGTGATCACCTCGACCTCGGCACCGTAGGCGCGCATCGTCGCGATCTTCTCGGGCGAGGAGCGGTGGTCGACAACGCAGATGAAGCGGAGACCGAGGAATCGGCAGGCCTGGGCGAGGCCGACACCCATGTTCCCCGACGAGGACTCGACCACGGTCCCGCCCTCGGCCAGCTCGCCGCGAGCGATCGCGTCGACGACCATCGCCGCAGCCGGTCGATCCTTGGCGCTGCCGCCGGGGTTCGTCTGCTCGAGCTTGAGCCAGAGCTCGACGTCGGGGCGCGACGCGAGATAGCGCTCGAGGCGGACCAGCGGGGTCGAGCCGATCGCGTCGAGGATGCCGGCGGAGCGCAGGCCGGCGGACTCGGGGGTGTCGGCGAGAACGGGCACGAGCCGGATTTACCCCTGGGCTGGGGCGGCGAAACCGATGAGGGTTTCGGGCGCTGGCGGGGGTTCGTGGGAAGGACCATGCGCTCCGCGGGCGGGTCCTGTCGGGGGGTTTCCCGGGCCCACCCGAATCCGCTTGGTTCACTTGGTCCGGGTGGGCCCGGGATCCCTCCCCCCGCCACCCGCCCGAAGAGGAGGGGCAGCTGACAGTGCGGCGTCCGAGGGGCTTGTGGGTGGAGCCGCGAGGGCTAGCTGGTGGAGGGTGGGGGCTGTGGGGCCGGGGTCGTGGGCGCTGGGAACTCTCTCGCGGTCTGGCGGCGTAGGAGTTCGACGCCCAGGGCGGCGAGGGCTGCCAGTACGAGGATCGAGATGACCTGGCCGATCGTGTCGATGCCGGGCGTGAACGCGAGCCAGAGCAGGAACAGTGCGCCGACGATCGAGTAGACGGCGACCGGGTGTTGGCGTAGGAACGGGGCGATGAACCGTCGCGCGGAGATCGCGTAACGGCCCGGGCCTGCGAAGACGCCGCCGGCGACGAACACGATCCCGACCACGAGGACGAAGCGGGCGCGGTCACGGAGGCTGACGGAGATGATGTCCCAGACCGCCTGCACGGCCGGCTCGACGGTCTCGGAGCTGGCCAGCGAGGTGACTTCATTGCCGGCCAGTCGCCGGATCACGAGCACGAACAGCGTCGCCGCAACGATGCCGCCGCCGGCTGCGATCAGTGCCTCGCGGCGCCAACCCTTCGCGAGGAAGAGCGCGGCGAGGTAGAGGAGCACGACCAGGATCGGCAGCACGATGCCGAGGCTGCGGAGCAGCCCGAAGATCGTCTGGACCCCGCTCAGCTCGCTCGAGTCCATGATCACGAGCTGACCCGGGGTCTGTACGACCTGCCGGTTGAGCAGCGAGGTGATCTGTGTCTCGAGCGCGGCGAGCTCGGAGTCGAGATCGGCCACCTTGGCCGAATCCGGGTTGGCGAGCACCGCTGCGGTACTCCGTTCGAGCTTGGTGAGCCGCTGCTCGAGCTCCGAGAGCGCACTGTCGAGCTCCTTCAGCGCGCCCTTGAGCTGGGAGGGGACCTTTCCCTTGATCCCGTCGATCTGCGCTTGGAGCTTGCCGATCTTCCGGGTCAGCTCAGCGGCGAGCTGGTTGAGCTCGCGCAGATTGGTCGCCGTCGTCGAGTCGAGCTGACCCGACTGCAGCCCAGCGAGGTCGCTCCGTACCGACTTGATCTTGGTCTGGGCCGTGGTCAGGCTCTCCTGAAGCTGCTGGGAGAAGCTCTGAACGAAGTCCTGGATCTCGGTGATCGTCCCCGGATCGAGGCCGAGCCGGGCCGCGAGGTCGGCGATCACCTTGCCGTACTCGAGCGTGACCTCACCGCCGGTTGTCGAGACGTAGGTGCCCTCGTCCTCGATCAGGGCGACGAAGCGGGAGTGGGCGGTGCTGATCGCGCCGGAGACGAGCGACTGGACCTGAGGCGAGGCAAGCGCCTTGTCGGCGACGTCTGTCGCCAGCTCCCTGGCTGCCGCTGCAAGCGGTCCGGCGAGCGGCGCCGCGGGCGGAGGCAGGCGGTCGGCGATCGCGCCCTGCACGTCGACGTTGGCGTAGAGCTGGTCGACGGCGAAGACGCTGAGCTGCTCCTGGA
The DNA here is from genome assembly GCA_963793415.1 of uncultured Solirubrobacterales bacterium. Classification (GTDB taxonomy): domain Bacteria; phylum Actinomycetota; class Thermoleophilia; order Solirubrobacterales; family 70-9; genus CAXMST01. The sequence goes on from CAWCAC010000002.1 coordinate 2,416,190, forward strand.
CATCCTGGTTGGCGAGGATCTCGTCGGTCGTCTGCGTCACCTGTCCGGTGTCGAGGACGGCGCGCTGAACCCAGTTCGCGGCGATCGAGAAGACCAGCAGTACGGAGGCGAGCACCACCAGCGTCCAGACGATCGCGCGATGGCGCCTGTGCGGCGGATGCTGGTCGATCGTCGCGGTCGGTTCCTCGCTCAAGTCCGGTTCCTCCTCGTATCCCCGGGCCCCCATGGCCCCAGCTCGGCCTCAATCAGACAACGGGAAGCGCCTCACCGCATCACCCTCAACGGGTGATTCGGAGGCGGCGTGCGCCGCGGCGGGAGTCTCCCACCCGGGGCGGACCTAGGCGCGGAGCTTGTACCCGCGCTTGAACAGGCGCAGGTTGGCGGCGTAGAGCACTGCCGTCGCCACGGCCAGCGCTCCCAACGACAGCGCCACGCTGGCCTCGGTGTAGCCCAGGAATCCGTAGCGGACGAGGTTGATCATGTAGTAGACGGGGTTGAAATGGGTCAGGGTCTGGAACGGCTCGGGCAGCAGCGCCGCCGAGTAGAAGACTCCGCCGAGGAAGATCAGCGGCGTCAGCACGAACTGCTGAGCGATCGCGACGTCGTCGAACTGCTCGGCCCGGACCCCGATCAGGACCCCGAGCTGCGAGAAGAAGAAGCCGACCAGGAACAGGGCCGGAATCAGGACCAGGACGTGCTCGACCGGCAGATCGACGAGCAGCGAGGAGGCGGTGAAAGTGAGCACCGCGACGACCATCCCGCGCGTGAAGCCGCCGAACGAGAAGGCGAGCAGCAGCTCGCGCGGGGAGGCAGGCGAGGAGAGCTGGTCCTGGATCGCGCCCTGAAACTTCTGCTGGAGGATCGAGGAGGCGTTGTTGGAGAAGGCGTTGAGCGCCCAGGCCATCATGATCAGCCCGGGGATCACGAAGATCACGTAGTCGAACCCGTGCAGCTCGTCGATGCGGGAGCCGAGGGCGGCGCCGAACACCGAGATGTAGAGGAAGGTCTCGAGCAGTGGCGCGCCGATCGTCTGCTTCTTGATCTTCATGAACCGGTTCATCTCCCGGCGCCACAGCGTCCAGAAGCGGATCTGCGCGCTGCTCATGTGTGCATCCCCTCCCGCTCCTCCTCCTCGAGCTCGGCCTCGAGCTCCTTCTCGGCCTCGAGCTCGGCATCGAGATCGACGCCGCCCTCGACCTTCGAGCGCGAGAGCTCGCGGCGGCCGACGAGCGACAGGTAGGCGTCCTCGAGATTGGCGACGCCGTAGGTCTGAGCGAGCGCCTCGCTCGAGCCCTGGGCGACAATCTGGCCGTCGTTGATGAAGGCAATCTTGTCGCAGAGCTGCTCGGCCTCCTCGAGGTAGTGCGTCGTCAGCAGGATCGTCGTGCCCTCGGCGTTGATCCGCTGCACGTAGTGCCAGAGCTCTAGCCGCAACTCGATGTCGACGCCGGCCGTCGGCTCGTCGAGGATCAGCAGCCGCGGCCGGTGCATCAAGGCCCGGGCGAGGATCAGGCGCCGCTTCATGCCGCCCGAGAGCGTGCGGGTGCGCTCGTCCTTCTTCTCGAGCAGCGAGAAGGTCTCGAGCAGCTCGGCCGTGCGCTCGCGGCGCTCCTTCTTCGGCATTCCGAAGTAGCCGGCGTGGTAGTCGAGGGTCTCCTCGACGGTCAGGAACCAGTCCAGGTTGAGCTCCTGCGGCGCCAGCCCGACGGCCTGCCGGGCGTCGGCGTAGTCCTCGATCGCGTCGTGGCCGAAGACCTGGATCGAACCGGAGCTCGGCTGCGCGAGCCCGGTCGTGCAGTGGATCAGCGTCGACTTGCCCGCGCCGTTGGGGCCGAGCAGCCCGAAGAACTCGCCCGGCTCGATCCGCAGGGCGACGCTGCGCAGCGCCTCGACGCCGTTCGGGTAGCGCTTGACGAGTCCGGAGATCTCGAGCGCGGAGGGCCCCGAGACGTCGGCGCCAGGGCTCGTGGAAAGGGGTGTGGATCCGTTCACTTGCATCAGGAAGTTAGACAGGGGCCGCGACCGGGACTAATCGGCCCCCGGCGCGGCGGCGCACGGTACAGGTTCAAGTCGGCTTGAAGTCAAGCCGCCTGGCGGAGCCGCCTCGCGGAGCGACCGCTTCGCTCAGGCCGCGGCCGCCCGCCCCACCCCGATCGCCAGCGACATGATCGAGATCTGCGGGTTGACGGTCGGGCAGCTGGGGATGATCGAGGCGTCGCCGATCCAGACGCCCTCGGCCCCGCGCAGCAGCCCGTCCGGGGCGGCCGGATGACGGGCGGGATCGGAGCCGGCCGCGGCCGTCCCGGTCGGATGGAAGGCAGCGAGGTGGAGCTTGCGGAGATCGAGCGAGGCGAGCGCGGTCGCGACGTCGGCGGGGTCGCGCAGCGGCGCCTCTCCCCCGCCCAGCTCGACCTCGTAGGCGCCGGCGGCGAGCAGCACCCGCGCCGCGTGGCCGAGGCCCTCGACGAGCCGGTCCCGGTCGCGCTTCGCGATCCGGTAGGCGAGGACCGGCCGTCCGGAGCCGTGGACCGCGCCCGAAGGGCCGTCGCCGATCATCACCCCGAGCGTCGCCGTGCGGTCGGCGCGGCCGATCTCGCCCAGCAGCCCCTGCCCGAAGCCGGGCAGCATCATCGAGCCCATCCCCGGCGGCGTCGAGGTCGCCTCGAGCAGGATCCCGCGGTCGGCGTGGAACTCCTCGACGCCGGCGCTCTGCAGCACCCCCTCCCAGGGAGTGACCGGCTCCTCGAAGCGGCCGCCGATCGCCAGCGCAGGATGGACCGACATGCCGCGGCCGAGACGGGGATGCGAGCCGAGGCCGCTGCGGCGCAGAAGCGGCGGCGTCTCCGTCGTTCCGGCGGCGACGATCACACGCGGCGCCCGCAGCTCGAGGCTGGAGCCATCGCGGCGGCGGACTCGGACGCCGGCGGCGCGCCCATCCTCGGTCAGGATCCGCTCGGCGCGTGCCCCGGTGACGATCCGCGCCCCCGCTTCGCAGGCCTGGGGCAGGGCGTTGAGATGGACCCCGGACTTGGCGTTGTTGGGACAGCCGATCGCGCACTGGCAGGCGCCCCTGCAGCCGGGCGCGTTGCGGACCAGCGGCCCCGACTCGAGCCCGAGCCGCTCCGCGCCCTCGAGCACGAGCCGGCCGTTGCGGCCCATCACGTCGAGCGGCACCGGCGCGACCGAGATCGTTTCCTCGGCGTCGGCGAGACGCTCGTCGAGATCGCCGCCGGCGAGCTCCAGACCGTGCTCGGCGCGCCACTCCTCGATCACCGGCCGCGGCGGCCGGTAACAGGTGCCCGAGTTGACGACGGTGGTGCCGCCGACCGCGCGGCCGATCGGCAGGGTGACCGGCGGCTGTCCGAGGGCGATCGTTGAGCCGCCGTCCCTGTACAGGCCGGCGAAGCGACGCAGCGGGTGGGTGCCGCGGATCCGCTCGGAGTCCCACCGCTCCCCCTCCTCGACGATCAGCGTCTCGAGGCCGGCGCGGGCGAGCTCGCGGGCGCAGAAGGCGCCGCCGGCCCCTGAGCCGACGACGATCGCGTCGACGCTCTCGGTGCCGAGCTCGAGCGCGTCGGCGATCTCCAGCTCGGGGTCGGGGCGCGCCGGCGGCTCGGCGCTGCCGACCGTGGCGATCGTCTCCGCGTGCTCGCAGGCGCCCGCGGCCATCAGCACGACCGCCTTGAGCGCGTCGATCGCGGCGGCGCCGGCCGGGCCGAACGACTCGAGTCGCTGCAGCAGCGCCGCGCGCCGCTCGGGCTCGAGCGCTCCGAGGCTGCGACCGTGGCGGGCGAGCGAGGCCGCCTCGACGCCGGTGAGGACGGCGCCGATCGCGGCTCGGTTCGTAGCGGGCATCGCCGCGAGCAGATGGCGGGACGCCGAGGCGACGCGCTCGGGCTCGGGGCCGCCGTGCTCGGGCGGCAGCATCGCCGCCGCGACGTCGCCGAGCGCCGACACGTCAGCGCCCGGCCGGGGCCCGGCCGGGGCGGAACCGGAGCGGATCGAGCAGGGAGCTCACGACCCCGGATTCTGCCTCAGCCGCCCGGGCGCGGGCGCCGCCGCCGATCAGCTCAGCGGACCACGCGGAAATCCCACCTCGCCGCCTTCTTCTCGCGGTTGCCCGCCCGGTCGGTCGCTCGCACCCGGAAGCTGTGGTTGCCGGGGTTGAGGTCGCGCTTGAGCCGGGCCGGCGGGGCGCATGGCTTCCAGTCTCCGGAATCGACCCGGCATTCGAAGGTCGCCGGCTCGTTCGCGCGGAACCTGAACAGCACACCCTTGCGGCGCAGCTTGCGCGCGGCCACCTTCTTGCCCTTGTCGGGGCCGCCCGTGTTCTTCGTCTGAGGCGGCTTGCGATCGGCCAGCAGCCAGCCGCGGAAGTCGCCCGTATCGATCCGGCCCGGGATGAACGCCGCCGAGAGGAACCGGGTGCTGAGGATGTCCGCGGTGGGCACCCCCTCGACCGTCTTCGCGAGCAGCTGCTTGACCGCCGACTGACGGCCGCCAATCCAGCGCCCGAGCCAGGGCCGGGTGTAGTGGGAGAGCAGCCGGCGCTGGACCTCGTCGCCGCCGGCACCGAGATCGCCGGGCTTGAACCCCTTCATCACCAGCTCCATCGCGGGCACCTTCGCGACCCGCCAGCCGACGAAACCGGGCAGCTTCAGACCGGCGGGATCGGCCTTGGGCCTGTCTTTACAGGGGACGTCCGGCGCGATTCCGAGCGCCGGGGCCCTCGGCGTGACCGCCTGCCCGGGCTTGTCCTTGCAGCCCGAGGAGCTGCCGGGATCGCCGTTCGTGACGGCAACCAGGTTGTCGAGCGCGATGATCGCGTCGGCACCGATCAGCGCATCGCCCTGGATCGCGGCGGCAGCCTGGGCTCCGTAGCCGATTCCGCCGAGGGCGAGCCGGTTGGGATCGGAGATCGCGGTGAACGGATTCGCGGTGCTGCGGGCGAAGCTGATTGACGAGCGCATCGCATCGCGGATGTTCGCGAACGATCGGCTCTTCTTCTTCTCGCGCGGGGCGGTCGTCGTCACGGTGATGTAGCCGTGGCCGGCGAGGTCGCGTGCGATCCAGCTCAGCTTGCAGCGATCGCCGCCGAGCCCGTGCCCGAGGATCACGATCGGCCGACGGCCGCTGAACACCGAGAGGTTCGCGGGCCGGCGCACGTATCCCCGGTACTGCTCGAGTCCGTTCGGTTTGTCGAGCGAGGGAACGGTGACCTCCTGGGTCACCCAGCTGCCCATCCAGGGGTAGGAGGCCTGCCCCTGACAGGGCTCGCCCGGAGGCGGTGCGGCGCTCGCGGTGCTCGGCGCGAGAGCGGATAGGAGGACAAGGACGGGTAGTACCAATGCGGCCTTGACTATGTGACGCATACGACAAGCAAACCAGCTTTGACTCGATCGATTCGCAGCAGAAATCGGACGCCCGAGAGGCCTCTCGGGTGTCCCGGATCGGGTCCGCTCAGCCGGTCGGGCCGAAGCGCTCAGTGAGGATCTGCTCGGATCCCCAGCCGGCGTCGATGAGCAGCGCCGCCGCGGTCTCGACGAAGCCGTGGGAGCCGCAGACGTAGGCGCGGGCCATCCCCTCGGGAGCAATACCCGCGTCGGCGATCATGCCGGCGTCGATCCGGCCCTCGTGACCGCTCCAGGCCGGCGGCGCCAGCCGCGAATACGTGAGCAGCGTCTCATCGCCGTCCTCGAGCTCACGCGCGTAGATCACGTCCTCGGGACCGCGGACCGAGTAGATCAGCCGCATCGGCACCTCCGGCAACGCCTCCCGCCGCCAGCGCAACATCGACATCAGCGGCACGACGCCGGAGCCACCACCGATCAGCAGCACCGGCGATTCCCCGCGCCAGACGAAGTAGGAGGCGAACGGGCCACGCACCTCGACCTGGTCTCCGGGCTCGACGACGTCGTGAAAGTAGGGCGAGACCTCACCGTCGTCGAGACGATCGATGGTCAGCTCGATCGTGCCGCGGTTGCGCTCGAGCGGCGCCGAGGCGATCGAGTAGGAGCGCTGCGCGGTGTAGCCGTCCGGGGCGGTGAGGCGGACGTCGTAGTGCTGGCCCGGGCAGAAGTCGAGCCAGGTCGGCACCTCGAGCGTGAAGCTCTTCGCCGAGCGGCTCTCGACCACGACCTCGCGCACGGTCGCAAGCTGCCACTTGCCGGGCGCCCGCTGCTCGACCGGCGTCAGTCCGTCCAATACCGCTCTTCCTTCCAGGGATCGCCGCGGCGGTGGTAGCCGTTCGCCTCCCAGAAGCCGGGCTCGTCGTGGTCCATCACCCGCAGACCCGCGACCCACTTGGCGCTCTTCCAGAAGTAGAGGTGCGGGACCAGCAGGCGAGCGGGGCCGCCGTGCTCGCGCGGCAGCGACTCGCCCTCGTGCTCGGTCACGACCCAGGCCTTGCCGTCGCTGAGGTCCTCGATCTCGAGGTTGGTCGTGTAACCGCCGAACGAGTGTGCCATCGCGTAGGCGCCGAGCGGCTCGGCCGCCTCGAGCAGCAGGTCGAGCGAGACGCCGCGGAAGCTGGTGCCGAGCTTCGACCAGGAGGTGACGCAGTGGATGTCGCAGGGGATCTCCTCCTGCGGCAGCTCGTTGAACTCGCGCCAGCCCCACTGGACCTCGGCACCGACGTCGCCGTCGATCTTGAAGCTCCACTCCCCCTTGTCGACGAGCGGCGTCGCGCCCGCGGTCAGGACCGGGAAGCCGTTCTCGATGTGCTGGCCGGGCGGGACGCGGGCGGCGAGCTCCTCCGGAACGCGGCGACTGCCGCCGAACCCGCGGGAGACGAACCCTCCCTCCACCTCAGCCCCCGAGCGGAGAGGGCGGGATCCGGGTCTCGCCCTCGATCACATCGATCTCCATCGGGAGCTCGTCGGCGAAACACCAGACCCACTGCTCGCCGGGCTGCAGCGAGCGGATCAGCTGATGGCCGCTGGAGGCGGCGTGGGAGCTGGCGTGACGCTCGGGCGAGGAGTCGCAACAGCCGACGTGTCCGCAGGCGAGGCAGATGCGGAGATGGAACCACTTCGTGCCCTCGCGCAAACAGTCCTCACAGCCGTCAACCGAGTCCGGCATTCGGGTGACCGTGATCTGGTCGAGATGAGAACAGGAGGCCAACGCGACCCAATCATTCCGCATCCCGGCCGGGAACGACCCGACGCGACGCTAGATTGCCGCGCATGCCGTTGCGCCGACTGTCGAGCAGGGCCACCCTCCTGCTCGCCGCCGCCCTCGCTGCCCTGCTGCTCGCGGCCTGCGGCGACGACGGCACCCAGTCTTCGACCGGCGCCGAGGCGACGAGCACGACCGCAGCCACGAGTCAGGCGACGACGGCCGAGACCGGGAGCTCGACCGGCGCGGAGGGCTCCGCCGCCGAGGCCGGAACGGTGGTGCCGGCGCCCGATGCCGATCCGGGCGAGGTCGAGCTCTACTTCACCTCCGGCGAGCAGTTCGAGGCCGTCAGGCGGCCGAAGCCGACGGGCGGCGACGAGATCGAGGCCGTGACCGAGGAGCTCGTCGAGGGACCGACCGAGGCCGAGGCCTCCCGCAAGGTCGAGGTTCAGACCGCGATCCCCGAGGGCACCGAGGTCCACTCGATCCGCCTCAGCGATGACGGAACCGCCGAGGTCGAGCTGACCTCGGCGTTCCTGCGCGGCGTCCCCGCCGACCCCGCGGCCCGCGACGAGGACGAGCAGGCCGAGCTCGACGCCCGTGTCGGGCAGGTCGCCCACACGCTCGATCAGTTCGACCGGGTGAAGCGGACCCGCGTCGTCGCCGGCGGCGTCGAGGCCCCCGCGACCGAGCCGGACGAGTACGCGAAGCCCGCCTCGGGCCCCAAGGACGCGGACGCGGGCGCGGACAAGCGCCGGTCCGGTCGCGGCAAGGGCTCCGGCAGCGCCGGTGTCCGCCGGATCCAGGATCGGCTCGCCGCCCTCCGCTACCTGCCGAGGAGCGCCGTCGACGGAGTGAACGGCTACAGGACCCAGCAGGCGGTGATCGCCTTCCAGGCTTGGGAGAAGCTCGACCGCGACGGCGTCGTCGGGCCGATCACGAAGGCCGCGCTCGCCGACGCCTCTCCCCCGCGCCCGAAGCTCGACGGCCCTTCGAAGCGGGTCGAGGTCTACCGCGACAAGGGCGTCGCCCTGCTCGTCAAGGACGACCGGACCAAGCGCGCCATCCACGTCTCGACCGGAGCGGCCGGCACCGAGACCCCACGCGGCCGCTTCGAGGTCTTCCGCAAGGAGCTCAATTCCTGGTCGGTCCCGTTCCAGACCTGGCTCCCGTTCGCCTCCTACTTCTTCCAGGGCATCGCCTTCCACGAGTACCCGGACGTGCCGCCCTACCCAGCCTCACACGGCTGCGTCCGCGTCCCCGCCCCGGAAGCCGAGGTCGTCTACGACTTCGCCGGGATCGGGACTGCTGTGGCGGTGAGGTGAGGGCGGGCGGGCTCGGGGGCCGCTCAGGGATGTGGCCGTCCGAGGGGCGTCGTTCGAGGGCTCAGGCCGAGTACTTGCAGTGAGGGTGAGGTGGAGGAGGGTGCCGGCCGTCGGGAGGCGGGGCCGGGCCGTCCTTTGTCACGTGGGCCGCGCGGGCGTCACGGTTGCGTAGCTGTTGCCCGGGCCCCGCGTGACGCGATCCACATCGGCGTCGCATAGCGAGGTCAATGTGGATCGCTTCCTCGGCCTCACCGGGAATCCACCCTGAAACCGCAACGAAACACGCGCCGCGTGTGACCGACCACGGACCGCACCCCTTCCCTCACCGCAATCTCAGCCCCGACTGAACCCCGCGGCCACACCTCGAAACAACACGCGCCGTGGACCACGCCAGAACCCTCCCCCGGCCCGGCCCGGCCCATTCCCGCCCTCAACCCTGGACCGTGTTCCACTCCATCCAGCCGAGGCCGGTGCGGCCGTCGCTTGCGTGCAGGCGGACCATCGCACGGGGGAAGTGGGAGACGCGGCCGTCGGGGGCTTCGAGCAGGAGCGTTCCGAAGGCGAGAGGCTCGACCTCGAGATCGACGTCGCCGGGGCTCATTGCCAGCTTCGCCGAGGCGACGAGGCCGTCGTCGGCGAACTCGGTCGCCAGCCTGACGCCGCCGATCTCCGTGATCTCGTTGCCGTTCTGGACGTAGCCGACGCCGAAGTCGGGGTGGGTCGGTACGGCGACCGCATGGGTGTGGGTGCCGTCGTCGAGATGCAGTCCCGACCACATCCAGTCCGACGCCCACCAGTCGCGCGAGCCCCAGGAGTGGTCACGCTGGCCGGGGCCGGAGAAGGAGAACTCCTCCTCGCCGATCCGCACGGTGCCGGTGACGCGACAGGGGATCTCGTAGCGGGTCGCCAAGCGCCACTGGTACGGAATCCCGTCCGTATCCCAGGTCAGATCGATCGCGACGTCGACCGGCTCTCCCGCCTCCTTGCGCAGCGGCGCCGAGTGGTCGGCATGGGCGGCGCCGGTGCCCGAGGCCGTGACGCGGAACCGCTGTAGCGGCTCCTCGCAACGCTGCTCGGCGCGGGTTCCATCGACCTCGACGAGCTGGCTCTCGTCGTCCTGCGGCGGCAGCGGCGCCCGGTCCTCGACGAGCATGATCGCGGGCTCCCCAGGGCGGACGATGCAGGTGCTGAGCAGGCAGGCGTCGAGGTTCGGCAGACGTCCGATCCGGTGATAGACGCCGAGCGAGCCGTCGTCGCTGATCGCGTCGAAGTACCAGCTCTCGTTCCAGAGCTCCTCGGGACCGGGATCGTGGCGACCCTCGTCTGCCGGGTCGGGAGCCAGCACCGCCTGTGCCGCACCGGGCTCGGGGAGCAGCGAGAGCGCATCGACGTCGATCGCCATCTGCGCCGTGCGCGCGAGCACCGCCATGAACATGTCGTCGCCGCGGTCGGTGCGCTCGACGAGCATCGCGGCGGCGATGCTCATCACGATCGGCAGGAAGCAGGAGTAGCGGTAGCCCTCCCAGCACTCCTCCCAGTTGTAGTTGGTGACGCCGTTGGCGAGCAGCTCGTCGTAGTAGGCGCGGATCAGGTCCTGCTCGTGCTCGCGCCGGTCGTCGGGCGCGAGCGCGCCGGCGAGGAAGTAGGAGGCGTCGGTCATCACGCCACCCCAGGAGACGGTCTGCCAGTCGACCGCGACACAGTCGCCGTCGCGAAAGATCAGGTTGTCGAGCCTGTAGTCGCCGTGGACGAGGCCGAGCGGAGGCCTGCGATCGTCCATCCAGGCGTCGGCGACCTCGACGAAGCGCTCGCAGACCTCACGGTGCTCAGGCGCGACCCGGTCGCCGTAGCGCTCGAAGAAGCCGGGCATGACCGCGGTCAGCAGGGCCTGGTTGAGCGGGTTCGGCTGATTGACCCAATCGGCGGCAGCGAGCGCGAGGTCGTTCCAGACCGGCGCGTGGATCCGGGCCAGGGCGACGAGCGCGACCCGCGCCTGCTCCGGGGTGCACCCTGCGATCTGGTCGCCCTGGGTGCCGGCCTCGACGTAGTCGAGCACGAGCGTGAACCAGCCCTCGGTGGGGTCGTACTCGGCCAGGTGGCAGACCGCGAGCGGGCCGCCGATCCGGTCGCGCAGCAGCGTGTAGAAGTTGATCTCGCGCAGGTAGGCGCCGAGCCCGACGCCGGTGTTGCGGCTCGTCTCGTCGTCGGAGGCGAGCTTGACGACGATCGCGCCGTCCTCGGCCGCGGCCGAGAAGCGGACCCGGTAGCTGGTGCTCATCTGCCCGGTGCCGATTGCATCCACCGAACCGAGCTCGAGGCCCGGCTTGCCGAGCACCTCACCGAGCCAGTCCGCGTTGAGCTCGTCGATCGTCCTGATCAGCTGCATCTGTCTCCCTCTCTTACCTGTGCGTCCCGCCGCCACACCCTTTCAACTTCGCCGCCGGGATGTCCCCACAGAGCCGCGGCGGTCCCCGCAACTTTTCGCGGAAAGCGTGTTCTGGTTAGCGGGAGCAAGCACCGCCCAATCAGGCAACACCGGCCCCCTGGGGGGCGCCTCACGAGTCGAGACACCGTGAGGCGGCAAGCCGGTGGCTTGCAGCCGCGGGGCGCGTCGGATTCGGGGGCCCGGCGCGTCCGCGCGCGCCTTCTCCGGACACCTGATTCGCCAAGTGAACGGCTACGCTGACAGCCGGGGAGAGGGACCGTTCAACGCATATGAAAGGAACATCAATTGCCGATCGCTGAGTTCACCCTGGGGCACGCGCTCCTCACGGTGCTGTCGATCTTCGTCTTCGTGGCTTGGATCATGGTCCTGTTCACGATCATCTCGGACCTGTTCCGGGATCACGACATGTCCGGCTGGGGGAAGGCGATCTGGATTCTGTTCCTGGTCTTCCTACCGTTCCTGACCGGGCTGATCTACCTGATCGCTCGCGGCGGTGGGATGCGCGATCGCGCCCTCGCCGAGCAGCAGGAGGCGCAGGCGCAGTTCGACGCATACGTCAAGAAGACCGCGGGCACGTCGCATGCCGACGAGCTCAACAAGCTCTCCGAGCTGAAGGCCAAGGGCGACCTGTCCGACGCCGAGTTCGAGAAGGCGAAGGCGAAGCTGCTCGACTGAGCACCGCCTCGCAGGAGAACGCTGATCGAGACGGCGGCCCGCAAGGGCCGCCGTTTCACTTTTACGGTCCGGTTGCATTCTCGCGACAACTCGCCAAATCTTCGAATCTCATAAGATTCTGTTTCAAGAACGTTGATCGAGCTGAAGAGGCGACGAGGAGCAAGCGACCGGATGAGCCTGAAGAACGACGAGCAAGCCCAGACCGCAACCGGGCGGCCCCGGCCGATCCACGCCGTCAAGGCCGAGTTCTTCCGCGTCCTCGGCCACCCCGTGCGGGTCCGGATCCTGGAGCTGCTGCGCGACGGCGAGCAGGCAGTCGGGTCCCTGCAGGCCGCACTCGGGATCGACTCGAGTGGAACCTCCCAGCACCTCGGCGCCCTTCGGCGTCTGGGCGTCCTCGAGAGCCGGCGCGACGGGACGAGCGTCTACTACCGCGTCAAGGACCCACGCACCTTCCAGCTGCTCGAGGTCGCGCGGCAGATCCTGACCAGCCGCTACGAGGACGCCCAGGCGCTCCTCGGAGAGCTCGAGGCCTCGTCGGACACGGCTGGCGGCAAGCCGCGGCGAGATTCGCGATGAGTCGCCCGGCTTCGAGCTCCGGATGAGCGCCGTCGGGGCGACGGCGCTCGCCGGCGTCGCCCTGCTGGCCGTCGCCGTAGTCGTCGCGACACGGCCCAGGCGGGTTGGCGTAGGCGCACTGCTCAGCGCGGTCGGGCTGGTCATGACCGGAGTCGCTGGTGCGATCGTCCTGATCGGCGGCGCCTCCGTCGGGTCAGGGTTCGGCGACGTCATCGACCCTGCGTTCGGAATCGATCGCCTCAGCGGCTTCTTCCTCCTCACCCTCGCGCTCGCGGGCGCGCCCGCGCTCGTCTTCGCGCGCGACTATCTGGACCGCGACCTGCGCGGGGCCGCGATCGCGGCACTGTCAGCGATGTTCCTGCTCTGCCTGATCGGGCTGATCACGGCACGCGACCCCTCCACCCTGCTCGGATTCTGGGAGCTGATCACCCTGGTGCCGGCGGTGGCGATCCTCGTCCGCAATAGCGATGCGCAGGTCCGAAGCGCCGTCTACGTTTACCTCGCAGTCACACACATCGGCGGGGTCGGTGTCTGGATCAGCGTGCTCGTCCTCGCCGATGCGGGCGCTCTATCCGACCCGGGCTCGCTCGCGGAGCAGGGCGCCTGGCTGCAGGCGCTCGTGATCTGTGCGGCGATCGTCGGCTTCGGGACCAAAGCGGGCCTGATGCCGATGCACGCGTGGCTGCCGCGGGCGCACCCGGTCGCCCCGGCGTTCCTCTCCGCGCTGATGTCGGGGGTGATGATCAAGGTCGCGATCTACGGCCTGATCAGGGTCCTGTTCGAGTGGGCCGCTCCCGCCCCCGCATGGAGCGGCGTGGCGCTGCTGGCGATCGGACTGCTCTCCTGCCTCGCCGGCGTCGTCTACGCCCTGCTGCAGCGCGAGCTCAAGCGACTGCTGGCCTTCTCGTCGATCGAGAACGTCGGCATCGTCGCCCTCGGCCTCGGCGCCTCGATCGTGCTCGCCGCCGAGGGCGAGGACGGCTGGGCGGCAATCGCATTCGCCGCGGCACTCTTCCAGATCCTCAACCACGCCGTCTTCAAGTCGCTTCTGTTCCTCGGCGCCGGCGCGATCGAGCGCGCGACCGGAGGTCTCGACCTGGACCGCCTCGGGGGACTGCTCTCGCGCATGCCCTGGAGCGGGGGCGCGTTCCTCGTCGGGGCGATGGCGATCGCGGGGCTGCCGCCCCTCAACGGCTTTGCCTCCGAGTGGGTGACGCTGCAGGCTCTCGTCCACCTCGGGATTCAGGGGCCGGCCGGGTTCGGAGTCGCGGGAGCCCTGGCCATGGCGGGCCTGGCCGCAACCGCCGCTCTCGCCCTCTACTGCTTCGTCAAGGTCGCCGGCCTGGTGCTGCTCGGGAACCCCCGCCGGACCGAGGTCGCGAGCGCAACCGAGCCTCCGGTCGGGATCCGTTCGGCGCTCGTCTTCCTCGCCGGAGCATGCCTGACCCTGGGCCTGCTCTCAGGGCTGCTGGTTCCGCTGCTGGCGGAACTGGCACCGACGCCGGTCTCCCTGGCGCCCGGCGCAGCGCTGGACCTACCCGGCACCGGCGGGCTCTCGCCGGCACTCGCGGCGGGCTTGCTGCTGCTCGTCCCGATGCTCTGGTGGGCCCGCGGCAACCACCGCGCAGCATCGGCGCCGGCGTGGGCTTGCGGGCAGCCTCCGGAGCCGGAGCAGCGCTGGGGATCGGCCGGCTTCACGAAGCCGCCGCGACTGGTGCTCGAAGCGGTTCTACGCCCCGACCGAGATCTCACGGTCACCCGCCGGGACGGACTGATCGAGTCGGTGTCGTACTCGGACGAGATCCCGCACCTCTTCGACACCGTCGTCTACGCGCCGGTGCAACGCGGTTCGCTGCGGCTCGCGACGCTCGCGCGGCGGCTCCAGTCCGGCAGCGTCCGCACCTATGCGGCCTACCTCCTCGGGCTGCTGCTCAGCGCCCTCCTGCTGTTGCGCATGGGCGTGTTCGGATGACGCTGATCGCAGGCATCGTCCAGATCTTCGGTGGGCTGCTGCTGGCTCCACTCCTCGTCGGCGCGATCCAGGCCGCGAAGGCGTATCTGCAGGGTCGCCGCGGACCGTCGCCCCTGCAGCCCTACCGAGACCTCCGCCGCCTCTGGGGCAAGAGTGGAGTCGACCCCGAGCCGAGCACGCTCGTCTACCTGCTCGCCCCCTGCGTCGTCGCCGCGTCGGCCCTGCTGATCCTGCCGATGATCCCGATCGCGGGACGGTCACCGGCCTGGCCGATCGGCAACGACGCGATCGTGCTGGTCGGGCTACTCGCCCTGGCGCGGTTCTCGCTCGCACTCTCGAGCTGGGACACCGGCTCGGGCTTCGCCCTGATGGCCTCGGCGAGGGACCTGACGATCGCCGTCGTCGGAGAGGCGCTGCTGCTGCTGGCCTTGCTGCTCGTCGCCGCTACGGCGGCAAGCACGGACCTGGTCTCGATCAGCACTGCGACGGCCGGCTCCGCCATCTGGTCGGAGCCAGGGCACTGGTGCGCCGCCGTCGCCTTCGGGCTGGCGCTGCTCGTCGAGACGGGCCGGCAGCCGATCGACAACCCGGACACGCACCTCGAGCTGACGATGATCCACGAGGGTCCCCTGCTCGAGTACGGCGGCCGGGACCTGGCGTTGCTGCAGTGGACGGCCGCGGCGCGGCACTGGATCTTCCTCCTGCTCGGCGCCGCGATCTTCCTCCCCCATTCCGGCGGCTTCGCCGCTCAGCTCGCCTGGACGGCCCTGTGGGTGCTCGTTCTGGTGGGCACGCTCGCCCTGCTCGAGACCGCCCAGGCAAAGATGCGGATCCTGAGGGTGCCGGCGCTGCTCGGCGCCGGCTGCCTGCTGGCGCTGATCGGCCTCGTCAGCATGCTCGCCGGAGGTCTGACGTGAGCGCCGCAGCGATCGCGGTCCTGGTCGCCCTCGGGCTCGGAGTGATGGTCGTGCGGCGGCGCAGCACTGCGACGGCGCTCGTCGCGGCACAGTCGCTGTTGCTCGGCATCGGCGCGATCTCACTCTCGGAGGGCGGTCCGGATCTGATCGTGGCGGGAGCCGTCCTGATCGTCCGGGCCGGGACCCTGCCGGCGCTCCTCGGCTACATGCGGCGGCGCACGCCGGAGGCCCGGCTGATCGTGGCGGCGACGCCGGCGGCGGCCAGGGCCCTGCTCGGGGTCGCGGTGGCGCTCGCGGCGGCTGCCTGGATTCCACCCCTCGGCCTCGGCGACCCGGCTGCCGAGCACGGCGCAATCGCGCTCGTCGCGATCGGCATCGCTGTCGTGGTCACACGGCGGCCGACCCTCTTCCAGGTGGTCGGGCTGCTCATCGCCGAGAACGGCGTCTATCTGCTTGCCCTGTCGGTCGCTGGTGGGCTGCCGGCGATCATCGAGCTCGGTGTCCTTCTCGACCTGGCGATGATCATCACGGTCACTGCCGCCTTCGGCTACCGCATCCATCGCGAGGTGGGAAGCGGGAACACCGATCTGCTGCGAGGGCTCCGTGATTGACCCGACGACAGCGCTGGTGATCGCCGTGATCGCGGTGCCGCTCGCCGCGGCGGCGCTTTCGCCCCTGATGCCCTCGGCCGGCGCCGTCGACCGGCTCAACGTCCTCGCCGCGATCCTGACATCGGCCATCGCCCTGACGCTGGCGGCGATCGCGCTGCTCGACGCCCCGGGCATCGCCTCTGCCACGAGCTGGTATCTGCTCGACACCCAGGGCGGGCTGTTCCTGGCGCTGATCGGCATCGTCGGGCTCGGCAGCGCGATCACCTCCCGCGCCTACCTGCGGCATGCCGGCCGCGGCCTCTTCGGCGCCCGCCACTCGCGCGTCCTCTACTTCGTAGCCTTCGACGTCTTCTGGGCGGCCCTGCTCGCCGTGCCGCTGACCGACAACCTCGGGGTCGCCTGGATTCTCGTCGAGGGGACGACCGCGGCCTCCGCTCTTCTCGTCGGCTTCAGCGGCAGGCGCAGCGCCCTCGAGGCGAGCTGGAAGTACCTGATCCTGACCACGCTCGGGCTGACCGTGACCCTGCTCGGGATAGTCGTGCTGTTCGCGCGAGCAGGAGAGCCGGCGGGGCTGAGCGACCTCGACTGGCCGGCGCTTGCCGCCGTCGGGGCCGCGGGAAAGGAGAACGTGACCCTCGCCGCCTTCTCGTTGATCGTCGTCGGCCTGGCCAGCAAGGTCGGCTGGGCACCCGTCCACAACTGGCTTCCCGACGCCCACAGCGAGGCACCGCCGCCGATCAGCGCGATGCTCTCGGCGGCGCTGCTCCCGACGGTGCTGCTGATCGTCTGGCGCACCGCTCAGGCACTCGAGGGATCGCTCTCATCGGGCACGGCGCAGGCACTCCTGATCGGCTTCGGCCTGGCGTCGCTCGCGGTCGCGGTTCCGTTTCTGTGGACCCCGCTCCCGTTCAAGCGGCTGCTCGCCTATTCGAGCCTCGAGCACATGGGTGTGCTGGCGCTCGGAATCGGCTTCGGGACTCCGCTCGCGATCGCAGGGGTCGCGATCCATGTGATCGGCCACGGCCTCGCGAAGGCGGTCGGCTTCTACGCCGCGATTCCACTTCTGCGGGAGGATCCCGCCGCCGGCGAAGGACCGGCGCTGGGGATCGCCCGCACGAGCCCGGGCACCGCGTTCTCGTTCGGCGTCTCGCTCTCGACTCTCGCTGCGCTGCCGCCGCTGCCGCTGTTCGTCTCGGAGCTGATGATCCTGCTCGGCGGGATCGAGGCCGGGCTGCTGTGGGTCTCCGCCGCGGCTGCGCTGCTGCTCGCTCTCGGCTTCCTTGGGCTCGCCCGTGCGCTGATCGAGGGACTGGTCGGCGATCGCCGTCGCGGCGGGGGCCGTCGCTCGCGACTGTCACGTGAGATCGGCTTCGTCGCGGGCGCCGCCCTCGTCGGCCTGCTCGGGCTCAGCCTCACCGCCTTCGGCCTTCCCGGCTCGGACATAGTCGAGGGGCTGAGGGGGGCGGGGATATGAGCGGGACGCGCACCCGGGCCGTGCCGGCCGCCGCGCTGGAGACGGTCCTGCCCAGAGCCTGGCGGGCGAGCTGCGAGACGCTGCTCGGTGAGGGCGGGCGGTTCCTCGGCGGCTACTCGACGCAAACCGATGAGGCGCTCGAGTGGACGGCGCTGTTTGCGAGCGGGCCATCGGTCCGGGCGCTTCGCACCGACGCCCGCGAAGGGATCGACTCGATCGTCGACCTCGTGCCCGGGGCCGATTGGGACGAGCGCGAGGCGCACGACCTCCACGGGATCGGATTCGCAGGTCGCGAGTCGACCAGGGCGCTGCTCGACCACTCGGCCGAGCTCGGATCCTGGACCGTCCCGATCCGGGGCGACGGCGCCGGCCAGGTTGCGGTCGGGCCGATCCACGCGGGCGTGATCGAGTCCGGCCACTTCCGCTTCCACGTAGTCGGCGAGCGGATCCTGCTCGTCGATCTACGGCTCTTCTACAAGCATCGCGGGCTCGAGACCGACGCCTCCGGCCGCGGCCTCGCCGAGGCGCTCCGGCACGCGCAGCGTGCCTGCGCCGCCTGCGCGGTGACCAACTCCGTGGCCTATGGCCAGGCCGCCGAGGCGATCGAGGGACTGGAGCCCTCGCGCGAGATGCGCCGAGCCCGGACGACCCTGCTCGAGCTCGAGCGGATCTACAACCACCTCCACGACATCGCTGCGATCTGCGCCGGCGTCGGCTTTGCCGCGGGCAACATGGCCTTCGCGGCCCTGAAGGAGCGGATGCTGAGGCTCAACGCCCGCCTCGGGGGGCACCGCTTCCTGTTCGGCACCGTCGAGATCGGGCGCAGCCGCATCGAGCTCGCGGGCGCCGACCTGAACAGGATTCGCGCCGAGCTTCGATCGATCCACTCCGAAGCGGCGTCCTGCTGGCGCGAGCTGACGTTCGCCGCGTCGGTCCAGGCCCGGGCCGAGGGGGTCGGGCTACTCACGGGCGCCGACGCCGAGGCGCTTGGGACCGTCGGCCCGGCTGCCCGGGCCGCGGGCTTGCGAGCCGACGCCCGGACGGGGTCCCCCGCGCTCTGGTACGGGCAGGGGTTCGCACCTGCAGTCCTCGAGGATCCGTGCGGCGATGTCGCCGCTCGGCTCAGGATCCGGGCCGCCGAGCTCGAGCAGTCACTCGATCTGCTCGACGAGCTCCTTGCCGAGCCACTGGAGGCCGGTGTCGCAAAGCCGGGTGGAGAGCGGGCCGGGCTGGCCGTCGCACGGGTGGAGAGCCCCCGCGGGGAGACGCTCTGCGCGGTCGAGGCCGCTGGGGGCCGGGTCCGCCGCCTGCACCTGCGCACCGGCTCGTTCGCGAACTGGCCGTCGCTCGCGCACGCCACTGCCGGCAACCTGCTGCCCGACTTCCCCTTGATCAACAAGAGCTTCGAGCTCTGCTACGCCTGCGCGGACCGCTGAGCCGGGGATGTTCGTACTGCTCAGGCAACTGCACCGCGTTCGCCGCCGCGCGAACCTCCCTCGCCGCAGTGGTGCTGCTTCGCTTGCCCTCCGCCATGTCGACGCCGGCTCCTGCAACGGGTGTGAGCACGAGCTCACCGCGACGATGGCCCCCGACTACGACATGCAGCGCTTCGGGCTCGATGTCGTCGCCTCGCCGCGCCACGCGGACGCACTGCTGGTCACAGGGGCCGTCACCACCCGCATGGCCGGGCCCCTGAGCGACGCCTATGCGGCGATGCCCGAGCCGCGGCTCGTGGTCGCCCTCGGCGACTGCGCGCTCGGCAGGGGCGTACTGGCCGACCACGCCGAGCTGGCGCCCCCCCTCGACGAGCTACTCCCCGTCGACCTCCGCATCCCCGGCTGCCCGCCGACGCCGGAGACGATCGCGACGGCGATCGTCTCCCTGCTCGACGAGCGCGCCGCGACTAGCGGTGATCGTCGAAGTAGATGACCTGCTGGGTTCCGCTCGGGCGGTTCGCGTAGCGCATCGTCGTCAGCGGGACGCCTGCGAACGTGATCCGCTCGGCGTCCGCGTCGGAATGCCAGTTGGCGGGGTTGGCCGATCCCTGGTCGGCCTCGAGCTCGGCGCCGGCTGCGGCGATCGCGGCCCAGACGTCGGTCTGGCAGCGCTCGAGGTCGCCCCTACCGCAGTAGGAGACCGTGAACGGATCCTTGACTTCCTGACCGAGCAACGCCTTGATGTCGCGATCGAAGTACTGGTACCAGCCCGAGTACTGGCCGCCCGGCGGCGCGTCGAAGCGGCTCGCAAGCGAGTTGAGCTGATCGGCTAGGTCCGGCCCGATGCGGGCGCCGATGAAGGCGTTCGCGATCTTCGGCCAGGCCTCGTCCATCGAGGCTGCACCGGGAGCGTCGACCTCGCCGTTGAGGTCGAGGTCGAGGCGGCTACCGCCCTCCGCTCGCCACTGCTTCATCGCCGCGAGCATGTTCTTGGCCTGGTTGCTCGGCGGCGTCGTGCCCTTGAGCAGCTTGCTGAGCAGCGGCACCGTGACGATCGCGCGCACGTCCTGGGTCGCGGCGGCGTTCATCGCAGAGGTCAGGCCGGCCAGGTCCCAGGTGCCGTCGGAGAGCTGCTCCTTCTTCATGTTGTGGTTGAGCAGGTTGACGCGGCCGACGCTGCCGGCCCGCATCCACTGATCGTCGGCGGTGCCGAAGCCCCGGGCGACGTTCTGGTTCCAGTTCGTGATCGTCCCGTCCTTGGGGTTCGACCCGTGCGGGTGGTCCTTGTTCTTGAGGAAGCCCTCCCACTCGTACTTGCCGGTGCCCTTGGTCGGCAGACCGGGGTCGACGCCCTTGGGGCGCAGCGGCAGCAGGCCCGAGGTGTACTCGGCGTTCTCCTTGTCGTCCAGGTAGAACGAGTTGAACGTCTGCGGCGTCTTGGCCGCGGCCCGGTAGAAGCTCTCCGGATCGTCGACGCGGCCGACCGAGAGGCGCCGGAAGAAGAGCTGGTCGAGCACGTCCTTGCCGTAGCTGGAGCGCTTCGACGAGATCGCGACGCGACGGCCGTTGCTGGTGCCGTATCCCGTCACCGAGCCGTGCACGGTCTTCTTGAAGACCACCGGCTCGCCGGCCAGGGTGCCGGCTTCGAAGGTCTCCATCTCGCGGCACTTGCCGTTGAACTTGTACTTCGTGTCGCTGCCGCCGCAGAGCGTCTCGGCGTACTGATCGATGATGTCGGCGCTGGCCGAGGTGAGCGTGTTGGCGAAGTCCTCGCCGCGTCCGATCAGCAGGTAGCCGGGGAACGGGGCCGAGGTGACGCCGCGCCAGTTCATCTTGCCGGCGTGCATGTCCATCTCGTAGGTGAAGCCCGGATAGAAGTAGCCGATCTGCGGGCCGCCGACCATCAGCGGATGGCCCGTGCTCGAGGCCTCGGAGTTGACCTGCAGCGTGTTCGAGGCTTGGCCGCCGGAGACATCCATGCGCTCGGCCAGGCCGCGGTCGGCCACGGCTGGCGTCGTCTCGTAGCTGTCGTTGTCGAGGACGACGTTGCCCTTCGGCTTCTCGGGGATGTTTCCGTAGGGGAAGTTGCCGTTGATCGAGGTCGGAGCGCCCTTGGTCTTGAACTGGCGCAGGTCGTCGAAGACGGCCTGGCCGGTGGCGCCACCGAGCTCCTGCTGGAGCCCGTCGAGGAACTCCGAGCGCCGTGCCTCGTCGCCGCCGCCCTCGCCGAGGAACTGGCCCTTGAGCGCGTTCAGCGCGTAGACGTCGTTGCGCGTCCAGGGAGCGTTCGAGGAGCCGCTCTCCTCGAGGTAGGCGTTGATGCCCTCGATGAAGGTGTCGATGTCTTCGAGCACGCGCTTGCCGGGCTTGCCCTGCTTCTTCAGGGCCTTCGTCTGCTTGGCGATCTCGTTCTCGGTCTGCTCCGAGGGCTCGAAGTGCTCGAACGAGGTGAGGACGCCGAGCGCGGTCAGGCCCGGGGCGTCGATCGCGGCGACGCGGCCGGCGTAGCGGGCGAGCTCGATCAGCAGGCCGCGGTCCTCGGCCAGCAGCCAGCCGGAGGCCCAGACGCCGTCCGCCATCGTCTCGCCCTCGATGTGGGGGACGTAGAAGGAGTCGCGGGTGATCGTGACGCCGTCGCGCGGGACGGGCTCGTTGATGCCGGGCCCGTCGGGTCCGACCCCGAACTCCTCGGACTTGAAGTAGGTGTCGATGTCGGCGTCGGTGACGTCGTCGAAGAGCGGCGTCAGGCCGTCGTACATCTCCGCCTGGTCGGTCGCCTCGGGCGGCGGCGGGACGGCTCCGTACTGGCCGGAGGGCACGATCGCGCGGGCGTAGCCCGAGTAGTCCTCGTAGTCGGCGGCGGACGCTGCCGAGGCCGTGATCAGCGCGAGCGCGGCGGCGCAGGCGAGGACGAGTGACGACACAAAACCCCAAGGACGCTTCACGCGCATATCTCCAATCCGGTCGCCCTGCTCGGCGACGGTGCATTACCCCGGAGCGAAACCATAGGGCACGATCCCCGCGGCCGCCCGGGCGATCGCCTCCGGTGTGCCCGCCTCGGCGATCGAGGCGAAGCGCTCGCGACCGGCACCGGTGAGCTCGTCGCGACCGACGATCGCGTGGCAGGGCACGTCCGCGCGGGCGGCGCGGGAAGCGATCTCGCCAACGGCCTTCCCCGAGAGCGAGGTCCGGTCGATCGCGCCCTCGCCGGTGATCACGAGCGTCGCCGCTGCGAGGCGGCGGTCGAAGCCGACCGCGTCGAGCACGTAGCGCGCCCCCGGCACGAGCCGCGCTCCATGCGCCCAGAAGCCGCCCGCGAGGCCGCCGGCGGCGCCGGTGAACGGCAGCCGGCCCGGGTCGTGCGGCAGCTCGGTCCGTAGCCGCGCCAGCCGCGTCGCAAGCTGCTCGAGCTCACCGGCGCCGGCACCCTTCTGGGGCGCGTACCGCAGCGCCCCCTCGAAGCCGTCGGCGACGTCACAGAGGCAGACGATCTCCGCATCCCTGGGCGAGAAGTGCCCCAGGGCGCCGAGCCCGGCATCGGTCGTGGCGCTGCCGCCGCAGGCGACCAGCACGCGCTCGGAGCCCGACCGGATGGCGGCGGCGATCAGCTCGCCGGTGCCGTCGGAACCGGCGCCGAGCGGGTCGAGCGCCGCACCCTGGAGGCGCGCCAACCCCGATGCCTCCGCGACCTCGACGACGGCGTCGCCAGTCGCGAGCCGGGCGAAACGGCAGCTGATCGGGCGACCGAGCGCGTCATGGGCGAGCGCCTCGAGCCACTCGCCACCGACGGCGTCCAGCAGCACCGCGGCGGTGCCGTCGCCACCGTCGGCGACTGGGCAGCGATCGCTGCCGGCACCGGAGGAGGCGAGGCCGTCGGCCATCGCTGCGACGACCTCGGCCGCGGTCAAGGTCCCCTTGAACTTGTCGGGCGCGAGCAGGATCGACATCGGTATGCCAATGATCCACCCTCGATGGGCGAAGCGAGAGAGGCGGCAGGAGGAACGGCCCCGGCCGGGATGAACGAGCCCCGCCTGTTCGCGGGCGGCCTTGTGATGGTCGGGATCCTCTCCGTCCAGCTCGGCTCGGCGCTGGCGACGACGATCTTCGACGAGCTCGGCCCCGGCGGCGCCGTGTTCCTGCGAACGATCTTCGCGGCGGTGGTGCTGATCGCGATCTGGCGCCCGACGCGCGAGGCGCTCGCAGGCCGGGCTCTGCGCGAGGTCCTGCTGTTCGGGTTCGTGCTCGCCGGGATGAACCTCTGCTTCTTCACTGCGCTCGACCGGCTGCCGCTCGGGATCGCCGTCACGCTCGAGTTCGTCGGGCCGCTCGCCGTCGCTGTCGCAGGCTCGCGCAAGCGCTCCGACCTGGTCTTTGCCGCGCTCGCGGCCGCCGGGATCCTGCTGCTCGCGCCCTCGCTCGGCAGCGGCGAGCTCGACGCCGTCGGGGTCTTCTTCGCGCTCCTCGCCGGCGCCTTCTGGGGCTGCTACATCCTGCTCAGCGCCCGCGTCGGCCGGGGGCCGACCGGCCGTGGCGGGCTCTCGGTGGCGATGGTCTTCGGCTCCGCCCTGCTGCTGCCGGTCGGGCTGGCCGACGGTGGCGGCGAGCTGCTCGACCCGCACCTGCTGGTCGCCGGCTTCGGCGTCGCGATGCTGAGCTCGGCGATCCCGTATACGACCGAGCTCGAGGCACTGCGGCGGCTGCCGGCGAAGACCTTCGGCGTCCTGCTCAGTCTCGAGCCCGCGGCCGCAGCGGTGATCGGGTTGATCGCGCTCGACCAGGAGCTGCCGGCCCGCGAGCTGGTCGCGATCGCGCTCGTCGTCGTCGCCAGCGGCGGCGCGCTCAGGGGCGCCGAGCCGGTCGCAATCCCCGAGGCCTGACCCTCAGCCGCCGCGCGACTGCTCCGGCTTGCGGCGCTCGTAGCCGGGACAGGCGGCGACCGGGATCGGCGGGTAACGCGGGTAGGCCGGATCGGCCTCCGAGCGGCGGCAGAGCGAGAAGCGCGAGCCGCGGGTGTTGGGAACGATGCGCTGGTGGCGACAGCTGTCGCAGAGTCCGGCCGGAGGCGATGCCATCGGCGCGAGTGTAGCCGCGGAGCCCTACTTCACTTTGTATAGTATTGAGCCAAGCTTGAGCACCTTCCGACGCCTTCTCACCTTCCTGCGCCCCTACAAGCGCGGCCTGATCTGGTCGCTGATCCTGGCCTGGGCGGCGATGGGCATGACCGTCCTGATCCCGGCTCTGATCGGCGCCGCGATCGACGCGATCGACGCCGGCGAGAGGCCCGACCTGCTGCCGCTCGCCGCAGCGATCATCGGCGCCGGGATCCTTCGCCTCGGCCTCACCTACAGCCGCAGGATCATCGCCGGCCAGGTCTCGCTGTCGGTCGAGTTCGACCTGCGCTCGCGCGTCTACCGGCACCTGCAGGCGCTCGACCTCGGCTTCTTCGACAGCCAGCAGACCGGCCAGCTGATGTCGCGCGCGACCGTCGACCTGCAATCGATCCGCTTCTTCCTCGGGTACGGGGTGATCTTCCTCACCCAGAACCTGCTCACGATCCTGCTCGCCGGCGTCGTCATGCTCGTGATCAAGCCCGACCTGGCGCTGCTGGCGCTGGCGCCGGTCCCGATCGTCGTCTGGACCGCCTCGCGCTACAACCGGACTTCGCGCCCGGCGCTGCAGGAGGTCCAGCAGCGGCTCGCCGAGCTCACCGCCGAGGCCGAGGAGTCGGTCTCGGGAGTGCGGGTCGTCAAGGCCTTCGCAAGGGAGCCGTACATGATGCAGCGCTTCCGCCGCAGCGTCATCCGCGTCTTCGACCAGAACCTCTACTCGACCAGGCTGCGCGCCTTCTACAACCCACTGATCGGCTTTCTGCCCAGCCTCGGCGTCGCCGCCGTCCTCTTCGTCGGCGGCAACCAGGTGATCAACAACGACCTGTTGCTGGGCGAGTTCACCGCCTTCTACATCTACGTGATCATGCTCTCGGGCCCGATGCGGACCCTTGGTATCGCCCTGGGAATGGGCCAGCGCGCGATCGCGTCGGGGAACCGGTTGTTCGAGATCCTCGACCGCGACCCGGCGATCGCCTCGAAGCCGGACGCCGCGCCGCTGCCCGCTCTCCCCCACGGCAGCTCCGGCCACGTCCGGCTCGAGGGCGTCTCACTCGCCTATGAGGGCGGCGGCGACGCGGCCCTGGCCGAAATCGATCTCGACGTCGAGCCCGGCCGCGTCGTCGCGCTCGTGGGGCCGACCGGATCGGGCAAGACGAGCCTCGTGGCGCTCCTGGCCCGGCTCTACGACCCAACCGACGGGATCGTCCGGATCGACGGGCAGGACCTCCGCGACGTCGACCTGCCGTCGCTGAGGACCGAGATCGCCTTCGTCGCCGACGACAGCTTCCTGTTCAGCGCCACCGTCGCCGAGAACATCTCCTACGCCCGGCCCGACGCCACCCCCGAGGAGATCGAGCTGGCCGCCCGCCGGGCGCAGGCGCACGGCTTCATCGAGCGGCTGCCGCTCGGCTACGAGACGATCGTCGGCGAGCGCGGCCTGACCCTCTCGGGCGGCCAGCGCCAGCGGATCGCGATCGCCCGCGCGCTGCTCGCCGACCCGCGGATCCTGATCCTCGACGACGCAACTTCCTCGGTCGACGCCCGCACCGAGGCGGAGATCCGCCGCGGGTTGCAGGAGGCACTCGCCGACCGGACCACCTTCATCGTCGCCCACCGGCTCTCGACGATCTCGCTCGCCGACGAGGTCGTCGTCATGGACGAGGGCCGGATCGTCGACCGCGGCAGCCACGACGAGCTGCTCGGCCGCTGCGACCTCTACCGGGAGATCGCCGACCACGGCCTCGCCGACCGCACCTTCCTGCAGCGAGACCTCGAGGAGCGCGAGGAGGTGGCGAGGCTTTGATCTTCCGCCGCCGCAAGCGCAGCGACGAGACGGCGGCGCCCCGGGGCACCGACGAGACGACCGGACGTCGCGACGGGCCGGCCCCGGCCGAGCGCCGCGACGGTCCCGAGACGACCGACGGTATGCAGGGGGCCTGGTACCTGTTCCGCGACCTCTGGCGCTTGCTGCGCGGCGAGGACCAGCGCGGCCGCAAGGTGCGCTGGCTGCTCGGCCTGCTCAAGCCCTACCGCGGTCGGGTCGCCGTGATGATGGTGGCGCTGCTGCTGGCGACGGCGGCCGGGCTCGCTCCCCCCTACCTCGCGGGCAAGGCCGTCGACGACGGGATCCAGGCCGGGGACTCGAGCACGCTGACCCTGGTCGTGCTCGCCTTCCTGCTCTCGGCGCTGATCCTCTGGCTGGCGACCTACGCGCAGACCTATCTGGTGGGCTGGGTCGGCCAGCGCGTGCTCACCGACCTGCGCGAGCGCATCTACCGCCATCTGCAGGCAATGTCGATCGGCTTCTTCACCCGCAACCGTCCCGGCGTGCTGATCTCGCGGATGACCAACGACGTGCAGGCGCTCGACACGCTGGTCAGCGACGGAATCGTCACCCTCTTCTCGAGCACGCTGACGCTGATCGGCGTCGTCGTGATCCTGCTCGCGCTCGACGTGCAGCTGGCGCTGATCACGTTCATCACCTTCCCGCTGCTGGCGATCGCCAGCGTCATCTTCCGCGTCTCCTCGGCCGGGGCCTACAAGCTGACCCGCGAGAAGATCGCGAACGTCACCGCCTACCTGCAGGAGACGCTGAGCGGCATCCGCGTCGTCCGCAGCTTCGGGCAGGAGCCGCGGCACATCGGCGAGATGGAGCGGCTCAACGAGGAGAACCGCGAGGCGAACATGCGCACGGTCAAGCTCAACGCCAGCTACTTCCCGGCGGTCGAGCTGCTCAGCGCTGTCGGCACCGCGGCGATCCTCTTGTTCGGCGGCTACCAGGTGCTCGAGGGCAACGTCGAGATCGGCGTGCTGATCTCGTTCGTCGGCTACCTGGCCACCTTCTTCGATCCGATCCAGCAGATCAGCCAGCTCTACACGACCTACCAACAGGGGATGGCGGCGCTCGACAAGATCTTCGACCTGCTGGACACCCGTCCCGACACGACCGACAAGCCGGACGCGATCGACCCGGGTGAGATCCGCGGTGAGATCCGGCTCGAGGGCGTCTGGTTCTCCTACGCCGAGGACGGCCGACGGGCGCTGGCCTCCCAGCCCGAGGCGATCCCGCCCGACCCCGACGCCCCCGAGCCGGAGCCGGGCTGGGCGCTCGAGGACATCGATCTCGCGATCCTGCCGGGCCAGACCGTGGCGCTGGTCGGCGAGACCGGAGCCGGCAAGTCGACGCTGGCCAAGCTCGTCGCCCGCTTCTACGACCCGCAGAGGGGGCGGATCACCGTCGATGGCAATGACGTCCGCGACCTCCAGGCCGATGCGCTTCGCAGCCGCCTCGGGATCGTCCCTCAGGAGGGCTTCCTGTTCAGCGGCACGGTGCGCGAGAACGTCGCCTTCGGCAAGCCTGATGCGAGCGAGGAGGAGATCGCCGCGGCGCTGCACACGGTCGGAGCCGAGGAGCTGATCGCGGGCCTCCCCGACGGGCTCGAGACCGAGGTCGGCGAGCGCGGCAGCCAGCTCTCAGCCGGCGAGCGGCAGATCATCGCCTTCGCCCGGGCGCTGCTCGCCGAACCGGCGATCCTGATCCTCGATGAGGCGACCTCCAACGTCGACGTCCGCACCGAGCGCCGGATCGAGCAGGGACTGCGACGGTTGCTCGCCGGCCGTACAGCGATCGTCATCGCCCACCGTCTCTCGACGATCCGCAACGCTGCCCGGATCGTCGTCCTCGACGGCGGCCGCATCGCCGAGAGCGGCACCCACGAGGAGCTGCTCGCAGCCAACGGCGCCTACGCCCGCCTTTACGGCAGCTGGGCCCAGAACTCAGCCGCTTAGCCCGGGCTGACGCCGCCGGACGATCCGCCACCGCCACCGCCGGTGTCCGGGGCCGGGGCCGGCGCAGGAGCGGGTGCCGGGGCAGGAGCGGGCGCAGGAGCGGGTGCCGGGGCCGGGGTCGCGGGCGCCGGGGTCGGCGTCGTGCCCGTCGCGCTGTCGGTCGTTCCCGTCGTCGACTGGGTCGGCGTCGGAGCGGTCGCGTTGCCCTCCTGACCGCACTCCTCGAACCCGTATTCGGCCGCGGCTGCGGCGCCCTCGCTGCGGGCGGTGTCGAGCTCGGTCTCGAGCGACGAGACCGTGGTCGTATCGCCGCTCGAGGCGGCGGTCTCCTGCTCCTCCAGGATCTTGACCTGGTCGGAGAGCGAGCTCAGATAGGCGTCGAGCTGCCCAGTCGGGTCGTCTGGGGGGCTGAGGCCTTCGAGCCCGTCGAGGGTGTCCTGGGTGATCTCGAGCTCCTGGCCGATCCCGAGCGACTCGCTCGTCTCGGCGCTCGACTCGGCCGAGGCAATCGCGGAGTTGGCCTCGGCGCAGAGCGCGTCGGCGGAATCGATGAAGTCCTGCTCGGAGAGCGCCTCGGTGGTCGTCGTCAGCTCGGTCGAGTCGCTGATCGGCTCGATCGGCGCGTCGTCCCCACCGCATCCCGCGAAGAATGCGAGCGACGCCCCGGCGGCGAGTGTCGCAATCGTGCGCGTGCCCATCACCACTCAGGTTAGCCGCGCCGCAGATGGATTCCCGCGTAGATCGCCGCGGACTGCAATTCCCCGCTCACAGCGCCGGTTTGCGCGATGCCGAGCTGATGCCGGGAGACTGGGGATCTAGGACTCGAACCTAGACTACGAACACCAGAAGCTCGCGTGCTGCCGATTACACCAATCCCCATCGGTGTCCGCGGGCGACGCCCGCGCGGCCGGAACCATAGCTAGCCGGCGCGGTTCCGCGGCGCCTGAGGCGGCGCCGATCAGGCGCCGGCGCCGAGCGACTCCAGCTCGACTGATTCGTCGCCGAGCACCGAGGCGGGCTCGAGCAGCGATCCGGACTCGATCAGGCGCCGCGCGTCCTGGAGGTCCTCGCTACGGCCGACCGCCAGAGCCGCCTCGACGACCCCGTCCTTGACGTAGAAAGCGGTGAACTCACCCTCCTCGACCGAGCCGCGGATCACGACCTCGTCCCAGTCCTGCGAGTTGCCGACGTACTCGAGCGAGGCCCAGTCGCTGATGTCACTGAAGAAGTACGGAACGACCTCGTACGGCTGCTTGTCGCCGAGCATCCCGCGGGCGGCATGCCGGCCCTGTTGGAAGGCGACGTCCCAGTGCTCGATCCGGATCCGGCGGCCGAGCGGGACGCTCTCGAAACTGCAGCAGTCCCCCGCAGCGAAGATTCCGGGCGCCGAGGTCTCCAGGCCCCGGTCGCAGACGATGCCGTCGTCGACCTCGAGCCCGGCGCGCTGCGCGAGCATCGTGTCGGGACGGACTCCGGCCCCGACGATGACGGCATCGCAGGGGATCTCGAGCCCGGCCTCGGTGCGGACCGCGATGACGCGCTCGTCACCCTCGAATGAGGCCAGGGTCTGACCCTCCTCGAGCACGACCCCGTGCTCGGTCAGGAGGTCGTGGAAGTAGCGGCCGACGTCGGCGCCGAAGGTGTTGGAGAGGGCGACTTCCTCCATCATCACGATCGTGCAGCGCTTGCCGAGCTCCGTCAGCGAGGCGGCGACCTCGCAGCCGATGTAGCTGCCGCCGATCAGGACGACGTGCTCGGCCTCGGCGATGTCCTCGCGGATCGTGTCCGAGTTGCCGAAGGCGCGCAGGTAGTGGATGCCCTCGAGCTGGGCGCCGTCGACGCGGAGGATGTTGACCATCGCGCCGGTGGCGATCAGCGCCTTGTCGAAGCCGATCTCCTCCTTGCCCTGCAGCTTCGCGACCCGGCTCTCGACGTCCAGCCCCATGACGCTGCGGCCGGTGATCAACTCGACGTCGTTGTCGACGTACCAGTCGGCGGCGTGGACGTGGGCCTCGTGACGCTCGCTCTCGCCGCGCAGGTACTCCTTCGAGAGCGGCGGCCGGTCGTAGGGCGGGTCCGGCTCGCGGCCGACGATCAGGATCGAGCCCTCGGCGCCCCGGCGGCGGAGCTCGGCGGCACACTGGGCGGAGGCGATGCCACCGCCGATCAAGAGGAAGTCGACGTCTCGGTCCGGCATGGCGATGGAACCTAGCGGAGCGGCGGATCGGCCATCTAGAGCTCGTCCTCGGGAACGCCGAAGTACGTGGTCACGGCGCCCTCGACGCTCGCCTCGAGCACGGCCAGGACCTCGTCGCCGGCCTCGAGCACGGTGTCGCCGGTGGGAACGTGGCCGCGACCCTCGCGGAGGACGGAGATCAGCAGGCTGCCCGGCGGCATGTCGAGGTCGGCGACGCGCTTGCCGGCGACCGGCGAGTCGTCGCCGATCAGCAGCTCGATGATCTCGAGCTGCTCATCCGGCAGATCGAGCAGGTGGACGAGGCCGTAGCTCGGCACCTCGTGCTCGATCAGGCGCAGGATCAGATCCGTCGCCGAGACGTAGGGGCGGATGTCGAGAAGCTCGAAGTGGGTGCGGTTGCGCGGGTTGTTGCAGCGGGCGATGATCCGCTCGACGGCGAACTTCTCGCGTGCCATCTGGCAGATCAGAAGGTTGTCCTCGTCGTCGCCGGTGACCGCGATGACCATGTCCGCGTCCGCGATCCCGGCCCGCTCGAGCACCCAGAGCTCGGACGCGTCGCCGTAGTAGACGCGCTGCTCGAGCTCCTGTTCGATGACCAGGAAGCGATCGCGGTCCGACTCGACCAGGGTCACTTCATAACCCTTCTCGAGCAGCTCGCGGGTCAGGTTCCAGCCGACCTTGCCGGCCCCGATCACGAGGATGTTCATCGGGTCGGAAGGGGCCGCTGGACTCATGCTTCGCCCTCGTCGGCCGCGGAAGTTGCCGCCCGCACCTGCGTCTCGAGCATCTCGATTGCCGAGCGTGTCGGGCAGATAGTCCGCACGCCCTGCTGCTCGTACCACTCGGCACGCCGCGGGTCGAGCACGCGCGCGATCACCGTCGGGACCTCGAACTGGAGCTGCGCGATCTGGGCGATCACGAGGTTGGTGTTGTCTCCGTCGGTGGAGGCGACGAACGCGTCGGCGCTCTCGATCCCTGCGGCCGTGAGAGCGTCGAGCTCGAGCCCCTGGCCGACGGTGAAGCTGCCGCCGGCCTCGACCCAGTCGCCACCCAGCACAGCCTCGAGCAGGAGCAGCGCGTCCGGGTCTTCGTCGAGGCAGGAGACCTCGTGCCCCTCCTCGAGCATCGTCCGGGCGAGCGAGGAGCCGACACGGCCGATTCCGACGATCACGATCTTCATCGGACGATCGTATGGGAGGGCGCGCGTGGCAGTGACGGGAGCCGCGGCTCAGCGGGCGGCGAGCGCGTACTCGTCGAAGCCGTCGGGACTGTTGATACAGCCGTCGCCGAAGGAGAAGCCGATATTCCCGGTCATCCGGCTCGCCTTGCGGTTCGTCGTCCCGAAGATCGCGACGCCGACCCGGCCGAACTCGTCGGTGCGGACCGTGTCACGCTTGTTGAAGACGTTCCAGACGCGGTTGCCCTTCGCGTCGAGCGATCGCTGCACGTCGAAGGCATTCTCGAGCCTGATCTGGAACTCGCCCGGCTCGTCGTCGCCGAAGCAGTCGAAGTCGAGCTCCTTGACCGTGAACAGCTTCACGGCGGAGGGCTCGCCGCCGTTTCGCTGCACCTTCATCGTGATCCGGACATCGGGCTCGCCCGCAACCGACCCGCTCAGCTTCGCCGGACCACCGGCGAGCGCGGGTAGGGCGCCTGCGAGGACGAGGGCCCCGAGCAGCCCGAGAACTGCGGCTGTTCCGAGGCGCCGGCCGGCGCGGCTGCTTGCAGGTCCCGATGCTCCCACCGGCGAGACACTATCGATCTCGCCGGCAATCCACCTACTGATCGCCGGGAGGCCGCAGCCCAAGCCAGACGCGGCCGGCCCCGAGCAGCACGAAGACGACGCAGATCACAAAGGCGCCGGAGGCAGCGCCCGGGCCGTCGACGAGCGTCTCGACCCCGCCCCAGAGCCCGAAGATCACGATCACGGTGCCGAAGACGATGCTGGCGCCCTCGTATGCCGTCCGCTCGCGCCGCGGCTTCGGCGGCGGCTCGCCGGGCTCGCCCGCCTTGGGAAGGTCCTGCGTCCACTTCGGCCCGAGACTCACACCCCGATGGTCGCAGGCGGCTGCTGCGGCCTCAGCCGGGGACGCGCTCGATCCGGGCCGGAACGTGCTTGTGCCAGGGAGTGCCGGCGAACTCGTCGCGCCAGTCCGACGAGGTGAGCGCATTCGGCGCGATTCCGACCGTGCGCGGCTCGCCGTCTCCGTCGCTGGCCCGCAGGCCGTAGCCGTTCGGGAGCGAGGCATGCCCCTGCTGCATCACCTCGGTCACCTCGACGGTGCCCTCGGCGCTGCCGCGCGAGGTCGTGACCAGCGCACGATCGCCGTCGGTGAGCCCGAGCGCCTCGGCGTCCTCGGGGCTGATCCGCAGCGCGCCGCTCGTGTCACGCTTGCGCCAGCCCGCGTCGCGGAAGATGTCGTTCGCCGTGTAGGCGCGACGCTCGCCGGCCGAGACCACGATCGGGAACTGCTCGCTCGTCCATCCGGGCCGCTGCTCGGCGAGCGCGGCGACGCCCTCGAGCATCTCCGGGATCGCGAGGTTGAAGCGGCGCTCGGTCGAGAGCATCAGCGCGAAGTCATCGCCGTACTCGCTCTCGCTGAAGACGAGTCCCGAGGGCGAGGCGAGGATCGCATCGAACAGGGCGTCGCCGTCGGTGTAGCCGGCGCGGTTGACCGCCTCCGGGTAGGTCATCGCACAGCGATGCGCCAGCCCCCACAGCGCAGCCGCCCCGCGCAGCCGCGGCGGCAGCGTCTCCCCGAGCGTCTCGTACAGGACCCAGGCGGCGAGGCCGCCCAATTGCGGGTTGGAACCGACCGCTGCCCCGAAGGCCGCCGCGAACTCGCCGCGACCCTGGCGCGCAGCAGCGCGGAGCGGCTCGAGGTCGGTGTCGGGGACGACGCCGAGCTCGCGGATCAGGCGCGCGTAGATCTCCGGCTCCGGCAGGGTGCCCGCGAGCGGCTCGAGCAGCGGATGCCGGAGCTGAAAGGTGTTGTGCGGGAACTCGAGGTTGAAGAACGTCGCCTCCGGCTTCTCGAACTGTGAGGAGGCGGGCAGGACGTAGTCGGCGAGCCGCGCCGTCTCGGTCATCGCCACGTCGATCACGACGAGCAGCTCGAGCGCCTCCAGGGCCTCTCGCATCCGCGGCGAGTCGGCGAGCGAGTGGGCGGGATTGGAGCTCTCGACCATCATCGCCCGGAAGCGGTCCGGGTGGTCGCTGAGAATCTCGTCCGGGATCACGTTGCATGGCGTCAGACCGCCGATCACGGGGGCGCCGGTGACCGGCGTCGCGAAAACGCGGCGCGAGCCGAGCAGCGAGACCATCCAGGTGTGCAGGTGCTGACCGCCGACCCGGGCGAAGTTCCCGGTCAGCAGCCACAGCAGCTTGTTCAGGTACGAGTTGAGCGTGCTGTTCGGCGCCTGCTGGATGCCGAGGTCCTCGAAGACGGAGACGCTCAGTGCGGTCCCGATCCGGCGCGCCGCGCGGCGGATCAGCTCCTCGTCAACCCCGCACCGCTCCGCGTAGTCGGCGACGGGGACACCGGCGAAGGCCGCGAGTACGGTGTCGGCACCGTCCGTGTGCTCGGCGATGAACTCCTCGTCGAGCAGCCCCTCCTGGACGAGCACGGCGACCATCGCCGCCAGGCACCAGGAGTCGGATCCCGGCTTCACCCGTAGGTGGAAGTCGGCCATCTTCGCCGTGTCGGTGAGGACGGGGTCGATCACGATCATCGAGCGATCCGGGTCCTTGGCGATCTCGCGCAAGACGACCCGAGCGCGCGGGAAGCTCTGCGACATCCAGGGGTTCTTGCCGACGAACACAGAGACCTCGGCGTGCTCGAACTCGCCGCGGGTGTGGCCGCCGCCGAGCTGGGTGTCGACCCAGGCCTCGCCGGTCTTTTCCTGGGCGAGGGCACTGGAGCGGTAGCGGGAGCCGAGCGCTCGCAGGAACGAGCCGCTGTAGGCGCCGCCGAGGTGGTTGCCCTGGCCGCCACCGCCGTAGAAGAAGATCGACTCGCCGCCGTGGCCGTCGCGAACGCCCGCGAAGCCGGCCGCGATCTCGGAGATCGCCGTATCCCAGTCGATCTCCTCGTAGCTGCCGTCCGCGCGCCGTCGCAGCGGTGAGGTCAGGCGATCGGGACCGTTCTGGTACCGGTCGAGACGCATCGCCTTGTTGCAGGTGTAGCCCGCTGACGCCGGGTGCGCCTTGTCCCCGCGGATCTTCGCCAGCGTCCGACCCTCGGTCTGGACCTCGATTCCGCAGTTGCACTCGCAGAGGATGCACGCGGTCGGCTGCCAGGCTCCGGTCTCGGGGTCGGCGGTCGCGGTCGCGGTCGGCGCTTGCGTCGGTCATCGTTCGGCCTTCCGTTCGGTTTCTCGGCTCTCGCCTCTGCGCTCGCGCTCGAGCAGCTCCCGGATCTCGGCGCGAACTCGGTCGAAGGGCTCGATGCTGCGCCGGGCGCGGCTGACGACGATCGCGCCCTCGGCCGCTGCGATCGCGACATCGGCGAGCTCGGCGGCGCGGCCCGCCCCGATCCCCGCCGCGGCGAAGCTCGCTGCCAGCTCGCCCGTCCAGCGATCGAAGACGGAGCCCGCGACCTCGTTGAGCTCGTCCCCGTCCTCGCGGCTCTCGATCGCGACGGCGACGACCGGGCAGCCGACCCGGAAGTCGCTGGCAAGCAGCTCGGTCCGGTAGACCCCCATGAAGCCGTCGAAGGCGGCAAATGGATCCTCGCCCGCCGAACCGCCACCGGCGTCCCGGATCCGCCCGGCGACGAACTCGCCCGCGAACTCGGTTGCCTCCCGCAACAGCTGATCACGCCCGCCGGGAAAGTGGTGATACACGGACCCCCGCGGCGCACCGCTGTGGGCGAGCACGTCATCGATGCTCGTCGCCCGCGCCCCCCGCTCACGGATCAGGATCGCGGCGCTGGCGATCATCCGCTCACGCGCCCCCGGCCCCCGCTTCGCCGATGTCGCTCCCTTAGCTCCGCGTGTCCGAGTCCCCGTGGCGGCCATCGCTATGGAGTATGTCATAGCTATTGGTGTGGCGTGGCGAGCCGCGGCCGAGAGTTCGGGGAGCGGCTCGGGCGTGGCTGCAGGCGGGCGTTGCAGTGAGGGGGTGTGGAAGTTGGTGGCGGTTGAGGGTTCGGGGCGTCGGTGCGAAGTGGGCCCTCATGAGGTCGAAAATCGACTGTCAAAGGGCCGAGTTCGCCCGGCCGGAGCCCGGTCGGCCACGAGACACCAGATGTGGGGGTTGGGACGGGACAAACGTGAAGCATCCCCGGATCCGGGCGACGTCACGCACGTTCGCTGCGCTCAGCGCAACGTTCGTGCAGCGTCTTTCCCCCGCGGTGACGTCCTTCACGTTTGTCCCACTTTCCCCGGCCACGCCGAGAGTCCAGCCGCCGCCGGCACCCTCGGCGCCACCCCATCTCCCCTCCCTCACTGCAAATCAGCGGCCCGAGCCCTCGAAGGACGACCTCGGACGGCCATCCCACCCCGGCACCCGAACCCGGCTCCCCGCCTCTCGGACGGCCACGCGTCGCGGACCCGGCCCGCCCCCCAACCACGCCCCCTTAACGACCCGGGGCGGCCTTGCGGCCGCCCCGGGGTCAGTCGATCTTCCGGTCTCGCCTAGAGGGCGATGATCGGGAGGATCAGCAGGGCGACGATGTTCGCCACCTTGATCATCGGGTTGATCGCGGGGCCGGCGGTGTCCTTGTAGGGATCGCCGACCGTGTCGCCGGTGACCGAGGCCGCGTGGGCCTCGGTGCCCTTGCCGCCGTAGGCGCCGTCCTCGATCAGCTTCTTGGCGTTGTCCCAGGCGCCGCCGCCTGCGGTCATCGAAACCGCGGCGAAGAAGCCGACGACGATCACGCCGATCAGCAGGCCGCCGAGCGCCTTGGCGCTGATCACGCCGACGATCAGCGGGATCAGGATCGGGATCAGCGACGGCAGGATCATCTCCCGCTGGGCCGAGGCCGTGACGATGGCGACGGTGTCGCCGTAGTCGGGCTTCTCGGTCCCTTCCATGATTCCGGGGTGCTCGCGGAACTGCTTTCGCACCTGCTCGACGACCTGGCCGCCGGCACGGCCGACAGCTTCGATCGAGAGCGCGGAGAACAGGTAGACCATCATGCCGCCGATCAGGAGTCCGATCAGGACCGCTGGATCGCCGATGTCGAAGAAGCCGGCGAGCAGCTCCTTGCCGTCGGCGGCGGCTTCCTCGGCGAGCTCGATCTGGAACGCGGCAAACAGCACCAGCGCGGCGAGCGCGGCGGAGCCGATTGCGTAGCCCTTGGTGACGGCCTTCGTCGTGTTGCCGACCGCGTCGAGCGGATCGGTCACGTTGCGGACCGACTCCGGCATCTCCGCCATCTCGGCGATGCCGCCGGCGTTGTCGGTGATCGGGCCGAATGCGTCGAGAGCGACGATCAGGCCGGTCAGCGAGAGCTGCGCCATCACGGCGACGCCGATGCCGTAGATGCCGGCGAGCTCGTTCGCGCCGAGGATCGCGAGGGCGATGACGATCGCCGGAAGGGCGGTCGCCTGGAAGCCCTGCGCGAGGCCCTGGATGATGTTGGTCGCGTGGCCGGTCTGTGAGGCCTCCGCGATCGCCTTGACCGGGCGGAACCGGGTCGAGGTGTAGTAGTCGGTGATCACGAACAGACCCGCCGTGACGGCGATGCCGATCAGGCCGCAGAGCCAGAGATCCGTGACCGAGGCGCCGGCGAGGGCGCTGTTCGGGTCGAGGACGCCGAGCGAGAGCGGGTCCGACATCAGCCAGTCGGTGATCGGGTAGAAGGCGATCGCGCTGAGCAGACCGGAAACGATCAGGCCCTTGTAGAGCGCGCCCTCGACGTTGTCGGTGCTCGTGCGGACGCTGAGCGCGCCGACGATCGAGGCGAGAATCGCCACGCCACCGATCACGAGCGGGAACAACGCCACCTCGCGTGCTGCCTCGATGTTGAAGGTGAGCACGCCGAGCAGCATCACGGCGACTGCCGTCACCGCGTACGTCTCGAACAGGTCGGCCGCCATGCCGGCGCAGTCGCCGACGTTGTCGCCGACGTTGTCGGCGATCACGGCCGGGTTGCGCGGATCATCCTCGGGGATGCCCGCTTCGACCTTGCCGACCAGGTCGGCGCCGACGTCGGCGGCCTTCGTGAAGATGCCGCCGCCGAGACGCGCGAACACGCTGATCAGCGAGCCACCGAAGCCGAGGCCGATCAACGCGTCGATCGCCTCCTTGTCGGTGGCGTCGGTGAGCAGCAGGATCCCGTAGTAGCCGGCAACGCCCAGCAGGGCGAGGCCGACGACGAGAAGGCCCGTCACCGAGCCGCCCTTGAAGGCTGCGTCGAGGCCCGGCGCGATGCCGCCACGGGACGCCTCGGCGACGCGAGCGTTGGCGCGAACGGACACGTTCATGCCGATGAAGCCCGCTGCGCCCGAGAGGACGCCGCCGATCACGAAGCCGATACCCGTCTCGACGTTCTGGATCAGCGCGATCGCGATCGCGAGTGGCACAGCGACGATCGCGATGATCGTGTACTGACGATTGAGATATGCCCGGGCGCCCTCCTGGACGGCGCCGGAGATCTCCTGCATTCGATCGTTCCCCGGGGACAACGCCAGCAACCGCTGCGTGACGAGGATCCCGTAGAGAACACCGGCACCGGCGCACACGAGTGCGATGAGGATGCCGTAATCGGTCAGGAACTCAGTCAAGTTCTCTTCCCTCCGTTGATGTGTCCAAAGCAAGGCCGCCCCGGACTCGGAACGAGGGGCGGCCGAAAAACGGTGGCGGAGTCTAGCCGGAGACGGCGGCGGAATGCGGCTCCGCCCGCTCTGGCATGCGGAACGCCGCGCCTCGGGCGCGGCTGCTGCTCGCCGGCAAGGCGAGCAGGGGCCCGATCAGCCCCGGCCGGGGGTCCAAAGACCTGGGCCCTGCGGCCCCGGCGGCTGGTCCCCGGGGCCAGGGGAGCCGCTCTCAGGAGCCGGTGTGGCGCCCGGGGGCTGCGGCCCGGAACCGCCCTCGCCGGTCTGCTCGGCGTACATCAGCTGCAGCTGCGAGAGCGCGTTGCGCACCTCACGCTCGGCCTCCGCATCGAGCAGCGGCAGCAGGGCGCGAACGGCCTCGATGCCGATCCTGCCCTGCTCGAGGTCGCGCTCGTCCTCCTTGGCGATTCGCCGGGCGGCGAGGTTGAGGATCGAGACGGTGCTCTGGGTGACCACGTCCTGGACCCGGACGCGACGCATCTCCTCCTCCATCTGGCGCAGCATCTCCTGCTGCTCGGCGCTGAGCTCGGGCTCGCCGCCGGGGCCGGGAGCGCCGGGGCCTTGAGGGGGCCCGCCGGGCGGGCCCTGAGGTGGGGTTGCTTCCATGCCCGCCACCCTAGCGGGCGGCCGTCAGCGGCGGACCGGTTCGGGCGCGTAGGTGCGGGCGGTCTCGGCGACGATCTCGCGGTAGACGTCGGGCACCGAGCCGTCGGCCGTCGCCAGCGCCGCGCGGGCGCGCTGGGCCCCGTTCGGTCCCTGCGGCTCGGCGTCGAGCCCGAGCGCATCGCGGGCCGGGGCCGTCCACTCGAGCAGCTGCTCGACGGCCTCGGCCGCCTCGATCTCGCGTCCGGCACGAAAGTCGACCATGCGCCCGTCGAGCCCGAAGCGGATCGCCCGCCACAGGTTCTCCTCGATCTCACGGTCACCGGCGGGCTCGGGCAGCCGACCGTCGTCGTGGTCGAGGGCCGCCTGCGCCACGCAGGCCATCAGCAGGGCGCCGAGCCGGAACGACTCGGGGCCGGTGCTCTGGGCGTCGCAGATCCGCACCTCGACGGTCCCGAACGAGTGATGCGGTCGCACGCTCCACCACAGCTGCGTCGACTCGGCGATCGAGTTGGTCCGCTCGAGCAGCGAGACGAAGCCCGCGTACTCGTCCCAGGTCCGGAACGGCTCATGGATCCCGCAGCGCGGGAAGGTGCGGGTGAAGATCTGGCTGCGGATGCTCGCGAGGCCGGTGTCGATGCCGTCGAGGAAGGGCGAGTTGGCGCTGATTGCGAGCAGGATCGGCAGCCGCTCGCGCAGGTGGTCGCAGATCGCGATCGCCCGATCGGCGCCGCGGATACCAACGTGGGCGTGCAGGCTCCACGTCTGATTGCGGCGCGCGACCCAGGCGAGCTCGCGCTCGAGCCGGTTGTAGTGGGGCGTGTCGATGATCTCCTGGTCGAGGTAGGCGGCCCACGGGTGCGTCCCCATCGCCGCCAGCGAGACGCCCATCCGCTGAGCGAGCGCGAACAGGCGCCGGCGCCGCTCCGACTGCAGCTCGATCGCTTCCGCATAGGACTCGGCGCGGCCCGAACGGATCTCGATCTCGGTGTCGATCAACTCGCCGCGGGCTGAGTCCGCGAGGACCTCGTCCTCCTGGCAGAGCGCGAGCATCTCGTCGAAGCGGTGGGCGAGCTCGAGCGAGCTCGGATCGAGCAGCGCGAACTCCTCCTCGATCGCGACCGTGAAATCGGTCGACTGCTCGAATCGATCCCGGGCTAGCCCGAGATCGAGGCCATGGTCGCCGGCGGCCGTCACAACAGCTCCTCTGGGTCCCTCAGGTCAGATAGAAGTAGAGCGCGTAGAGGAGGTCGACCGCGGGGCTGGAAGTGTGCACGGTCACCTCCGGGGGCATCTCGAGCAGGCGGTCGGAGTAGTTGAAGATGATCTTGACCCCCGCCTCGACGAGTAGGTCGGCGACGTCCTGCGCCGCCTCGGGCGGAACCGCGAGCACGCCGACGACGATCTCCTCCTTCTCGACGACCTTGTCCAGCTCCTCGATCGCGCGCACCGGGACACCGCCGAACTCCTTGCCGACGAGCTTCGGAGAGCTGTCGAAGATCGCGACGATCCGGAAGCCGTGGTCGGCGAACATGTCGGAGGAGGCGATCGCCTGGCCGAGGTTGCCGGCGCCGAACAGGGCGATGTTGTGCTGACCGGAGGTGCGGAGGATCTTGCGGATCTCCGAGACCAGCGAGTCGATCTGGTAGCCGACGCCGCGCTTGCCGAACTTGCCGAAGCCGGAGAGGTCGCGGCGGATCTGGGTCGAGTTGATGTGCGTCCAGGAGGCGAGCTCCTGCGAGGAGATCGTCTCCTTGCCCATCTTGCGGGCCTGGATCAGCACCTGCAGGTAGCGCGACAGCCGGGCAGCGACACCGAGCGACAGACGGGATCCGTCGTTGCCGTTGGCCGCTTCCGTGAGGCCCGGAACCTTGACGCTTCCAGACTGCTCGGGGCTGGCCCCCGACCGCTCGCTCATGAGTCAACCGTAGCGAGCCGGGAGCGCACGGCGTCGAGATCTGGCACGAGCTCGCTGGTGCGGACGCCGTTGACCTCGATCACCGGGATCAGCTCGAGCAGCTCGCGGTGCAGTCGCTCGTCCGACTCGATGTCGATCTCGACGAGCTCGAAGACGATCCCGTCGGCATGGATCCCGACCAGCCCGGCGAGC
The DNA here is from genome assembly GCA_963793415.1 of uncultured Solirubrobacterales bacterium. GTDB lineage: Bacteria > Actinomycetota > Thermoleophilia > Solirubrobacterales > 70-9 > CAXMST01. The sequence goes on from CAWCAC010000002.1 coordinate 2,456,330, forward strand.
GCCTCTTCGCAGAGGTGACAACCAGGACGCCCGTAAAGGACGACCTGCGGCGGCTCGGCGGGATGCTCGCTCATGCGCCCGCCGGCACCCGGGCGCGGGATGCGGCATCGAGGTCGAGATAGCCGGGGTACGCGACCGGCTCGAGATGCGCGGCCGCAGCTCCGATCATCGCCGCGTTGTCGGTGCAGAGCGCCGGCTCGACGAGTTTGAGGCGGACGCCGCGGGCCTCGCAGAGCTCGGCGGCCCGCTCGCGCAGCAGCGCGTTGGCGGCAACGCCGCCGCCGAGCGCCAGCGCCGGCCACTCCCCCGCCTCGAGCGCGCGGCCCGCCTTCGCGATCAACTGGCCGACGACGGCGGCCTGGAAGGAGGCGGCGAGATCCGGTGTCCGCGCCTCGACCGCTCCGGGGCCCTCGGCCGACTCGAGGTCGCGGACCGCGTAGACGAGTGCGGTCTTGAGGCCGCTGAAGCTGAAGTCGAGGCCCGGGTCGCGGGCCATCGCGACCGGGAAGCTGAACGCCGCCGGGTCGCCTGCCTCCGCGGCGCGCTGGATCGCGGGCCCGCCGGGGTAGCCGAGCCCGAGCGCCCGGGCCGCCTTGTCGAGGGCCTCGCCCGCAGCGTCGTCGAGAGTCGAGCCGAGCAGTTCGTAGGAGGACTGCTCGCGGACCGCCGCGAGCAACGTGTGGCCGCCGCTGGCAACGAGCGCCAGGAACGGAGGCTTCAGCGGTTCGGGCTCGAGCCAGGCCGCGGCGACGTGGCCGAGCAGGTGGTCGACCGCGACGAGCGGCTTGCGGGTCGCCGCCGCGATCGCCTTCGCGGTACTGACTCCGACCAGCAGCGCCCCGATCAAGCCGGGGCGCTCGGTCACCGCGATCGTCTCGATCTGTTCGAGCGTGACGCCCGCCTCGGCGAGCGCCGCGTCGACGACCGGGTTGATCAGCTCGACGTGATGGCGCGAGGCGACCTCGGGAACGATGCCGCCGAAGCGGCCGTGGGCGGCAGCCTGGGAGGAGACGATGTTGCTGAGCACGCTGGCACCGTCGGTGACGGCGGCGCAGGTGTCGTCGCAGGAGGTCTCGATCGCGAGGATCACAGGGCGCTCCAGACCGCTCAGCCGTCGGGCTCGCCGTACCACATGATCAACGCGTCCTCGTTGTTGTCGTGGTAGTAGCGAAGCCTGCGCCCGGCCGGCCGGAAGCCGAGCGCCTCGTACATGCGGATTGCCCCCGTGTTGGAAATCCGGACCTCGAGCGTGACCCGCTCCTCGCGCCCGGCCTCGTCGAGCATCGACTCGACCATCCTCGTGCCCAGCCCGGCGCGGCGGGCACGCGAGTCGACGGCGACGTTCATCAGGTGGAAGATGTCCGCGTAGCGCGAGCAGACGAGGTAGCCGACGAGCCCGTTCTCGTCCTCGGCTGCGAGACAGACGCCGGACGGCTTCGAGAGCTCGAGCACGAACATCGCCAGTGACCAGGGCGCCCGGAAAGAGCGCCGCTCGATCGACAGCACCGAAGGCAGGTCCGCGTAGGTCAGGCGCCGCACGGTGATCGCGGCCGCCGGATCCCGGTCCAGGCCCTGGGCCGGCTTATCTGTCGCCGCGGCTTCGTTCACGCCAACGCTCCGCATCCGGTCGTCGCAGGTACAGGGGCTCCACGCCGACGGCATCACCCGGGCCGTAGGCAGGGGCGAGTGCCGCAACGAGGCGGGCCGAAAGCCTGTGAGCCGGGTCCTCGTCGGCGAGGACCTCGACCCCGGCGGCCTCCAGATCGCTCCGGAATCGTATCGCCCCATCGCCGGCTGCAAGCGGGGAAACGGCCGATCCGAGCCCCTGGGCAAGCTCGCCCAGAGCGCTCGGATCGAGCACCTGCGGCTCGCCGGCGAGGATCTCGCCCGGGGCGAGCACGGCTGCGAACGCCTCGCCGCGGCGGGCGTCGATCACCGCCAGCCGGGGCCGATCGGCGCGATCCGGGATCCCGGCAGCAAGGCTGGCCGTACTCGGTACGCCGGCGATGGGCAGCTCCCTCGCCTGTCCGAGGGCGCGGGCAGTCGCGACACCGATCCGGATGCCCGTGAACGACCCGGGCCCGGTCCCGACCGCGATCAGCCCGATCCGCTCCCAGCCGCCGGCCTCACCGACCAGCTCTTCGACGAGCGCGAGCAGGGCCGAGCCGTGCCGCGGCCGCCCGCCCGGCTCGGGACCGACGGCGCGCTCGACCACGGGCTCGGCGCCGTCGCAGACCGCGACCGTGGTGTCGGCGGTGGCGGTGTCGAAGGCGAGGGTCAGGCTCATCGGGGCGCTTCGTCCCGCTCCTCGCGTCCGTCACCTGCCGCGATCGTGACCCGCCGCACGTCGCCGCCCTCGTGGGCGATCTCTATCCGTGCGGCGACCCGCTCGAGCTCGCCGGCCGCGACCCCCGGCCACTCGACGAAGGCGATCGTGTCCGGGGCCAGGTACTCGTCGAGCAGGCCCGGCTCCTCCTCGTCCAGTGAGCCGAGCCGGTAGAGGTCGAGGTGGGCGACCGGGACAGGGGCCGGGTAGATCTGGCCGATCGTGAAGGTCGGCGAGGTGACCGGCGCCGTTGCCCCGAGCGCCCGGGCGGCGCCGCGGACGAATGTGGTCTTGCCGGCTCCGAGCTCCCCGGAGATGACGACGACGTCGCCCGGCTCGAGCCGGGCCGCAAGGCGCGCTGCCAGCGCCTCGGTCCCGGCGGCATCCGTGGTCGTCTCGACGGTTGGCTCCATCGTGGTGCGGACCGCTATCCGGTGCGGAAGATGTCGAGCTGGTCGGTCTCCGGCGCCTTCGACGGGGTCGAGGTGGGAGCCGGCGCCCCGGCCGGCTCGGGAGCGCCAAGCGGGTCCGGCTCCTCGCCATCCGCCTCGGGCGCCGCCTCGGGCTCGGGCAGCGGCTCGGAGAGCAGCTGCGAGAGGCGCTCGAAGTCGGCGATCAGCGTCTCCTTCATCTTCGGCGTGCGCAGCGCCGCTGCCGGGTGCAGGAGCGGGAAGACGAAGACGGTACGGCCTCCGAGCATGTGCACCTGCGGCACGCCCCGGACCCTGGTGATCCCGGTCTGGTTGTTGGTCAACAGCTTCGTCGCGAAGTTACCGAGCGTCGCCACGACCCGAGGCTGGATCAGCTCGACCTGGCTGAACAGATACGGGCGGCAGGTCTCGATCTCGAGCGGCTGCGGATCGCGATTGCCGGGCGGACGGCACTTGAGTACATTCGCGATAAATACTTCCTGTCTTGATAATCCTATGCCCTCGAGAAGCTCGCCGAGCAGCCCCCCTGCACGCCCAACAAAGGGCAGGCCCTGGCGGTCCTCGTCGGCTCCCGGCGCCTCGCCGACGAACATCAGATCCGCGTTCGCGTCGCCGGCGCCGAAGACGACCTTGGTGCGGGTCTCCGAGAGCGGGCACTTGAGGCAACCCGAGGCCTCGCGATAGACCTCGACGAGGCGCTCGCGTCTCCCCTCGGCCGAGTCCGGCGCGGGCCCGCCGGCCACTTCCCCGTTCTCGCTCACTTGCTCTTCCCTTTGCCGTCAGCCGCGCCCTTGGCCCGTCCCCTGGCAAGACTCTCCTTGAAGCGCGTGCGGGCGCCGTCGCGGGTGGTGCCGCGGGCGTCCTCGGCCCGACGCTGCTGGGCCGGGGTCATCTGCCGCGTGGTCGGCGCAAACGACGACATCCGGCGCTCGGCGCCGCGGACCGCCGCAGGCGGGGCACTCGGCCGTTTCGGTGCCGGCCGCGACGAGCGACTCGAACCGCTCCCCGCACCCGGCGCACTCGAACTCGTAGATCGGCACAGGACGATCGTAGTGAGGGCGGCGGCAGCCCACAGGCCCCGTGGCGCTGCATCGCTGCAACTGGTCAATACGCCGCCACGGGCCTATACTTTTGGCACGGCATGCGGCCGCGACCGACCCCGGACAGCGGGGCAGGCGCGGACCGTGACGACGCCGGCTCTTCTCCCACGACACAGCACCGACCGGTATCTCCCATGCGGGAACTGGAACGGATCCCCACCGACATCTCCGCGCCGACCGTGGCGCTGCCGCCGATCGTCGTAATCGGGCGCGGACGCGTAGGCGGATCCGTCTCCTCTGCGGCGGCCGTCGCCGGTCTCGACGTGCGCCAGGCGGGCCGCGACGAGCTCGACAGCGGCTGCTCAGAGGCCGAGATCGCCCTGATCTGCGTGCCCGACGGCGAGATCCCCTCGGTCGCCGAGCGGGTGGCCGTCCACGCCCCGCCCCTGCGGTTCGTCGGGCACACGAGCGGCGCCACCGGGCTCGGCGCCCTCGCCGCCTGCACCGACTCCGGTATCCACGCCTTCTCCCTGCACCCGCTGCAGACCGTCCCCGACGCCAGCTCCTCGCTGACAGGCGCGCCCGCCGCGATCGCCGGCGCCGACGCCGAGGCCGTGACGATCGCCCGGGAGCTGGCGTTGGCGCTCGGCATGCGACCGTTCGAGATCGACGAGCGAGCACGCGCCGCATACCACGCCGCCGCCGCGATCGCCTCGAACTTCCTCGTCGCGCTCGAGGAGAGCGCCGCGACCCTGCTCTCCCGCGCGGGCGTCGACGAGACCGAAGCGCGGGAGCTGCTGGCGCCGCTGGTGCTGCGCAGTGCCGCCAACTGGGCGGAGCGCGGAGACGAGGCGCTGACCGGCCCGATCGCCCGCGGCGACCACGCGACCGTCGCCAGACACCTTGAGGCGCTGCGGGAGCGCGCTCCGGAGCTGCTGCCGCTGTACGAAGCCCTGGCTGCGCGGACGATGACGATCGCCGGCCACACCGACGACGAGGGTGACGGGCGATGAAGATCGTCCGCACCAAGCAGGAGCTGCGCGCGGCGCTCGAGCCGCTGCGGGGCGATGGGCGCACGATCGGGCTGGTGCCGACGATGGGCTACCTCCACGACGGTCACCGCTCGCTGCTCGAGGCTGCCAACGCGCGCTGCGACGTCGTCGTCATGAGCCTGTTCGTGAACCCGACCCAGTTCCGGCCCGGAGAGGATCTGGCGGGGTATCCACGGGATGAGGAGCGCGACGCCGCCGTCGCCGAGGCGGCCGGCGTCGACTTCGTCTTCGCGCCCTCCGCCGCGGAGATCTACCCCGAGGGGTATGCGACCGCCGTGATCGTCGAGGGCCTGAGCGAGGTGCTCTGCGGGGACCCGGGCCGGCGCGGGATCGAGCACTTCCGCGGCGTCACTACGGTCGTTGCGAAGCTGCTCAACATCGTCGCGCCCGACGTCGCCTTCTTCGGCCAGAAGGACGCCCAGCAGGCGATCGTGATCCGCCGCATGGTCCGCGACCTCGACATGCCGGTGAGGATCGACGTGATGCCGACGATCCGCGAGCCGGACGGGCTCGCGATGTCCTCCCGCAACATCTACCTCGATGATGACGAGCGCGCTCGCGCCGTCGCTTTGAACGAGGCGCTCGAGCGCGTACGCAAGATTGCCGAGACCGACCGCGGGCCGGTCGAGCCGGCGCTCGGAGAGGCACGGGCGATCCTCGCCGCCGCCCGGATCGAGCCCGAGTACCTCGAGGCCCGGGACGCGGAGACGCTCGAGCCGATCGAGACCTTCAACGGGCGGCCGGTGCTGGTCGCCGTGGCCGCGCCGCTCGGCAGGGCACGGCTGATCGACAACGTCCTGATCGACGGCCAGGAAGCTTGAAACCTTGATCGAAACCCCTACACAACGCCGGACTCGGCTGAGGCCGGCTACGCCACGTCAGGAGCCCTGAGATGAGCACTGCACCCCGAGTTCCGAACACCCCGCCGAACGACCGCGCCCCGATCACGCTGCCGCGCCTGCAGGAGATGAAGGAGAACGGCGAGCGGATCGTGATGGTCACCGCCTACGACTTCCCCTCGGCGACGGTCGCCGAGCAGGCCGGTGTCGACGTCGTGCTCGTCGGCGACTCCGGCGCGATGACGGTGCTCGGTCACGACTCGACCGTGCCCGTGGGCATGGACGAGATGCTGATGCTCGCCGCCGCCGTGCGCCGCGGGCTGACGACGCCGCTGCTGGTCGGCGACATGCCGTTCGGGTCCTATGAGCAGTCGAACGAGCAGGCCGTCGCCAACGCGCAGCGGTTCATCAAGGAGGCCGGCTGCGCTGCGGTCAAGCTCGAGCGCGGCGGCGCCTCCGTCGACCGCGCCCGGGCGATCGTCCGCGCCGGCATCCCGGTGATGGGACACGTCGGCCTGACCCCGCAGACGGCGACCCAGCTCGGCGGCTACAAGGCCCAGGGCCGCACCGGCGAGACCGCATCGAAGATCGCCGAGGACGCCTTCGCCCTGCAGGCCGTCGGCTGCTTCTCGGTCGTCTTCGAAGCCGTTCCGGACGCCGTCGCCGAGGAGATCATGCCGCGTATGGAGGTGCCGGTGATCGGGATCGGCGCCGGCACCTCGACCGATGGCCAGGTGCTCGTCTTCCACGACCTGCTCGGGATCAACACCGGCCACGTCGCCCGCTTCGTCAAGCGCTACGCGCAGATCCACGACGCGATGGTCGCCGGCGTCGGCCAGTACGCGATCGAGGTGCGTTCCGGCCGCTTCCCCGACGACAGCCACACATACTCGATCGACCCCGACGAGCTGACCGAGCTGCGCCGGTACCTCGAGCAGGAGTCCTTGGCGGGGAATTCCGCCTGGGACTGGTAACGACGAAGCCTTGCGCCGGGTGCAGTGGCAACACCTCCCCGGCGCCAAAGGGTGAAAATGGGAGCCGAGTGATCGGACCCATGATTGGCTGAGCGAAAACAGTTCCGGCTCGAGCGCGTGCTCACCGACAACGCGCTGTTCTCGTCCGCCTACGGCAACGTCGGATCGTCGATCTACTACGCGCTCGGGCTCGTCGCCGCCCTCGCGCTCGGGCTGACGCCGCTGGTCTTCGTGATCGCGGGCATTCTCTTCGCGCTGACCGCGGCCACCTACACCGAGGCGACGACCATGTACCCGGAGGCCGGCGGCTCCTCGAGCTTCGCGCGCCACGCCTTCAACGAGACGATCTCGTTCGGGGCAGCGTGGGTGCAGGTCATGAACTTCATCATCACGGCCGCGATCTCGGCCCTGTTCGTGCCGCACTACCTGGGCTTCATCTGGCCGGCCCTGAAGGAGGCGCCCGGCGACATCATCGGCGGCGCGGTCGTGATCCTGCTGCTCGCGCTGCTCAACATCCGAGGCGTGCGCGAGGCGGCCCGCCTCAACCTGGTGATGGCGGTCACCGACCTGATGACGCAGCTGGCGCTGGTGCTGCTCGGCGTCTTCGTCGTGCTCAACTTCGAGACGCTGATCAGCAACATTCAGTGGGGCGTGGCGCCAACCTGGAGCGACCTGCTGATCGCGGTGCCGGTAGCGATGATCGCCTACACCGGGATCGAGACCGTCTCGAACATGTCGGAGGAGGCGATCGACGCCCCGAAGACGGTGCCGAGCGCGATGCGCAAGGTGGTGCTTGCGGTCGTGATCATCTATGCGGCCCTGCCCGCGATCGCGCTCTCGGCCCTGCCGGTCGAGCAGGAGTCGAACGGCGAGTACGTGACCCAGCTCGGTCAGCCGGAGGAGGAGGGCGGCTTCGCCGGCGATCCGATACTCGGCGTCGTCCGCGCGATGGATCTCGGCCCGCTCGAGGGCCCGGCTGAGATCTACGTCGGCCTGCTCGCGGCGACGATCCTGATCCTGGCTGCCAATGCCGGCATGTTCGGCGTCTCCAGGCTCGTCTACTCGATGGGTCAGTACCAGCAGGTGCCGAAGATCGTCAGCCGCCTGCATCCGCGCTTCAGAACCCCTTACATAGGCATCGCCGGATCGTCGGTGGTCGCGGCGCTGCTGCTGCTCGGACCCGCCGCATTCCTCGGCAGCCTCTACGCCGCGTTCGCGATGCTCAGCTTCACGGTCGCGCACCTGGCGGTGATCGCGCTGCGACGCCGTTACCCGGATGCCGAGCGCCCGTACCGGGGTCCCGGCAACATCCGTCTGCGCGCCGGCTGGACGCTCCCGGTCTTCGCGACGATCGGGGCGTCCGGGACCGGCCTTGCATTCATCGTCGTCGTCAGCCTCGACCCGGTCGTCGGGGCGATCGGAGTCGTATGGTTGGCGATCGGGATGGCCGCCTACTACGGCTATCGGAAGCGCAAGGGCCTGACGATGAGAGAGACAGCGAAGATTGCGGTGCCGGAACCGGTGATCGAGAACGAGAGCATCTACCACTCGGTACTCGTCGTCTGCGACCCGGCCGAGGATCCGGTCGAGTCGCTGGAGATCTCGCGCCTGCTCTCCGACCACCCCAGCCACGTCCGCTTCATGTCGCTGATCCCGGTCTCCCGGGGCTACCCGATGGACTATCCGCTGCCTTCGGAGGAGGAGACGTCGAAGCGGAACATGAAGCTCGCCCGCCGGGTACTGGGCTCACGCGCCGAGATCCGCGAGATGCGCTGCCCCAGGGACGGTAAGGCAACGGCGATCATCCGCGAGGCGCAGCTGGCGCGCGCCGAGGCGATCGTGATGCCGATGCCGCCGGTCCAGCGCCGGATCAGTCGCGACAACCTGTTCGGCGGCACCCGCCTGATGCTGCTCGAGGAGCGGCCCTGCCGGATCGTGCTCGTCGAGCCGGTGACGAAGAGGGCCAACTTCGAGATCGATCCCGAGGCCCAGTACCGCGAGTGGCCGATCCCCGCCCTGGAGAAGTCCGCGGAGAGCAAGAAGAGCCGCCGGCTGGTCCCGCGCCGCCACCGGAACGAGCAGCCCACGAAGCTGATGGCCTGTGTCTTCGGCGACCGCCTCGACGACGACGTCGTGCAGGCTGCGGGGCGGATGTCGCGGAGCACGGACGCGGGGCCGGCCCAGATCCACGCGGTTGCGGTCGTGCGCATCCACGAGGAGGAGGGTCAGTCGTTCGACGAGCCCAACCCGGAGCGAATCGAGATCATGACCAACGCCCTGCGCCGGGCCGAGGCGATCGGCGAGGAGTACGAGAACGTCGAGGTGACGCCACACCTCTACGTCGCTCGCAGCGCGCCGATCGCCGTGATCGGGGTCGCCCGCAAGATTCAGCCGGAGACGATTCTGATCGCCGCCGACGACGCTGCCGCTGAGGAGCGCGATCCGGGCGCCGGCACCCGCGTCGGCAAGGTGACCCAGAACCTGATGCGCTACGCCGACTGCCGAGTGGTGCTGACCGCCGGCGCCCACAAGGAGTCGCTCGAGCGGCGGGCCCAGCCCGATCAGTTGCCGCTGCAGCCGGCGGGCGAGCCGAAGTCTCCCGCCGAGGCCGCACGGGCTTACGCAGAGGGCGTCTAGCCGAGCCGGGCGGCCGCGTCAGGGACCGACGGGAATGTCGGCCTTGAGCTTGGTGATCACCCACCGGTCGCCCTCGAGGGCGAGCACGAAGGAGACGTCGGCACCGTCATAGGCACCGCCGTCGGGCACGACCACCGCCGTCGCCTCGTCGCCGGTGACGACGATCCGGTCGGCGAGCTTGACCGAGCTCGCCAGCGACTGCGGCGGGCGCCCGCTCCTGCATCCCGACACGTCGCCATAGGTCGAAGCGAGCAGCTCCGGGCTGAGCGATGCGCAGACAGTGGCGCTGTCGGAGGAGACGAGGAAGTCCTCGATCACGGGCTCGGGGCTGGGCGCCGACTCGGACGGATCGAACTGATCCTCCCCCCTGCTCGTCGTCTCCGGCGCGGGCGCGGTCGCGCCCTCACTGCTCGTCGAAGCTTCGCTCGTGCTCGTCGCCTCCGGCTCGTCCCCACAGGCCGCGAGCGCGATCGAGGCGACCAAGAAGGCGAGAGCGAGGAAGCGGGAGTGCCGGCGGCTGCGCGTGCTCATCGGCGCCACCGTAGCGATCGGCGTCAGCCGCCGACAGCAGGGGGTTCCGGCTCCGGGTACTCGATCTGTCTGATTACGCGCGCGGGAGCTCCGGCGGCGATCGTGCGCGGCGCGACGTCGCGGGTGACGACCGAGTTCGAGCCGATCACCGCCCGCTCGCCGATCTCGACGCCACCTGTGATCACGCAGCCCTTCCCGACCCAGACGTTGTCGCCAATCGTCACCGGGCCCTTGGGAGTGAACCCCTGCCAGGGAACCGGCAGATCGGGGTCATCGAAGCGGTGGTCGGCGTCGCCGACGAAGCAGTGGTTGGCGAACATCACGTGATCGCCGATCTCGATGCTCTCCTGGGCGGCGAGCATCGTCTCTCGGTTCAGGTAACAGCCGCGGCCGATCCTGATCCGGGCCCCGGGCGCCATCGTGATCCAGCAGCCGGGCTCGAGGTGCGAGCCCTCGCCGATCTCGAGGCGGCCGTCGCGCATCGCCTCGAGCACCTCGCCCTCGATCGGGTGACGGACGTAGAAGCCGCCCTGAGCCGCCCAGCGATCGATCCGCAGCCGGTTCAGAGGGCGATGCGTGCGCTCGTACCAGCGCCGCTTGCGCAGCCACGGGCGCCAGCCGCGCTGCGGGTAGACGTAGGGGTCCGGCGTCTCGCTCATCGTCGCGAAGGGTCGCAGCGTGGCGGTCTGCGCGCGTTGTCACAACGGTTGCGGAAGACTGGTTCCCATGAGTCCCTTCGGGCCCCTCGACAGCAAGGAACACGATCAGAGCGAGGCCGAGCGCCTCGAGGTCGCCCGGCGCTTCCGCGCCAAGAAGACCGAGGACCTGGCCGCGCTCGTGCGGCCGCTGATCGAAGCCGAGCCTCTCGCTGTCGGCGAGTTCTCGACAAGGCCGCTGGAGGCGCTCGCCGCGATCCCAATAATCGGCGCCTTCCTGGCACTCGGTTCACGTGCGGCCGGCTCGCGCAGCAAGCTCAGTGCCGACGTCCTCGTCGCCGTGGACGCCGAGCAGGTGCACCTGCTCTCGGTCCGCAATGAGGTCGCCGGTCCGAAGGCGGCGCTGATCTGGAGCCGACCGCGCTCGCAGGCGCGCGTCGTCTCCGTCGCGCCGAAGTTCATGCGCGAGGAGGTGCTGATCGAGCTCGAAGGCGAGGACAAGCCCTTGAGGCTGTTCGCCAACGCCCTGAAGACCAACCCCTGGGCCGCGAGCGTCGTCCGTTCTCTCGGCGGCGAGGCACCTGAGCCGATCGATCTCAGCCCGCCGGCCGACCCGCCCGCCCGCGAAGGCGCCGAGGCGCAGTCGCCGGCCCCCGATCAGCCCTGATCGAGATGCCGGCGACCGCTGCCGCGCGCGGCTACTTGAACTTGCCCTCGTAATCGAACTTGTAGACGCCGTCGCTGTAGGTCCCATCGAAGGTCCCCTTCAGCGTGTGCCCCTTGTACTTACCCGTGCCCTTCGTGAGGTCGAAGGTGCCGTCCGTCACCGTCGTGCTGCCATCCTCGTGAAGCGTCTGGGTCGCCTCGCCGGTACCGGTGAGGGTGCCCTTGGTCGTGTAGATCGTCAGCTTCCGCGCCTTGACGAGGAACGAGCCGGGCTCGTCGCTTCCCCCGACCCTGGTCACGTAGACGATCGCGCCACGGCCGAGCAGATCGTCCTTGAGGTCTCCGGACACGTACAGGTCCTTGCCCTCGGCATGGGTCACGCCCGCGTAAACGGTGCCGGCGGTGCCCTTCGCCTTCCCCGCGTGCGCGACCGTCGACAGACCCACTGCCACCACGACCGCGAGAGCGATCAAGACCACACCCCGGACGACCCCGATGGGGTTCCACCTCTTCATACCGACCTCCCAAATATCGATCTGGGCGCGGAAACCCTCGCGGACCCTTCCCCCAGAATTTCCCATCCCTCGCGGCGAACTTAATGCCGTCACTTAATCCAGAACGAGTCTACGCTCACTCCCACACATGTCAAGCACTTCGTGTGTTGAGAACCAGCCGCGGTCGAGCACCCGGCCGTCGGACCCGGTCAGGGTCACCGTGCGCCCGCCAGGACTTGAACTCGGCGTCGGGTTAGGCGGCGGCCTCGAGGGCCTGGCGCTGCTCCATGGTCACCTTAGACCGCGACAGCCTCGCGGCGCTTGTGACCGGGTTTCTTCGTCACCATCGGCTCGACCAGCTCCTCGAGGAAGCGTCCGGTGTGCGAGTCGGGGTTGGCCGCCACCTCCTCGGGCGTGCCGGTGGCGACGATCGTGCCGCCCCCGTCGCCGCCCTCCGGCCCTAGGTCGATCAGGTGATCGGCGGTCTTGATCACGTCGAGGTTGTGCTCGATCACGAGCACCGAGTTGCCCTGATCGACGAGCCGGCCCAAGACCTCGAGCAGGCGCTCGACGTCGGCGAAGTGCAGGCCCGTCGTCGGCTCGTCGAGGATGTAGAGGGTCTCCCCCGTCGCCACCTTGCTCAGCTCGGTCGCGAGCTTGACGCGCTGGGCCTCGCCGCCCGAGAGGGTCGTCGCCGGCTGGCCGAGGCGGATGTAGTCGAGGCCGACGTCGGCGAGCGTCTTGATCCGGCGATGGATTTTGGGGATGTTCGAGAAGAAGTCGACAGCCTCGCCGACCGGCATCTCGAGCACGTCGGCGATCGACTTGCCCTTGAAGCGCACCTCGAGCGTCTCGCGGTTGTAGCGCTTGCCGTGGCACTGCTCGCAGGGCACGTAGACGTCAGGCAGGAAGTGCATCTCGATCTTGATCTGGCCGTCGCCCTTGCAGACCTCGCAGCGTCCGCCCTTGACGTTGAAGCTGAAGCGGCCCGGCTTGTAGCCGCGGGCGCGAGCCTCGCGCGTCTTCGTGAACAGCTCGCGGATGTGGTCGAAGACGCCGGTGTAGGTGGCCGGGTTCGAGCGCGGCGTGCGACCGATCGGCGACTGATCGATGTTGATCACCTTGTCGATCTGATCGAGGCCGGTGATCCGGTCGTGCGCCCCGGGCCGCAGGCGAGCTTTGTGCAGGCGGTTGGCGACGGCGCGGTAGAGGATCTCGTTGACCAGGGTCGACTTGCCCGAGCCCGAGACCCCTGTTACGCAGGTGAAGACCCCAAGCGGGAACTCGGCGTCGACTCTCTTGAGGTTGTGCTGGCGGGCGCCGGTGACGACGAGCTCGCCGTTCGGCAGGCGTCGGTCGGCCGGGATCGGAATCGAGCGCTTGCCGCTCAGGTACTGACCCGTCGCCGACTTTTTGACCCGCGTCACCTGAGCCGGCGTGCCGGCGGCGACGATCTCTCCCCCGTGCTCTCCCGCTGCCGGACCGAGGTCGATCAGGTAGTCGGCGGCCCGCATCGTGCCCTCGTCGTGCTCGACCACGATCACGGTGTTGCCGAGGTCCCGAAGCCGCTCCAGCGTCCCGATCAGCTTCGTGTTGTCGCGCTGGTGCAACCCGATCGAGGGCTCGTCGAGGATGTAGAGAACGCCGACCAGGCTCGAGCCGATCTGCGTCGCCAGCCGGATTCGCTGCGCCTCGCCGCCGGACAGCGTCGCCGCCGAGCGCTCCAGGGTCAGGTAGCCGATCCCGACCGACTCGAGGAACTGCAGGCGCTCCTCGACCTCGCGGACGATCAGCTTCGCGATCGCCTGCTCGGTCTCGGTCAGCTCCAGTTCGCGGATCCAGACCAGCGACGCCCGCGCCGACATCACCGTGAAGTCGTGGATCGAGAGGTCCGCGATCCGGATCGAGAGGCTCTCGGGCCGCAGGCGAGCGCCGTCGCACGCCGGGCAGGGCTGCAGGGCCATCAGCTCCTCGATCTTCTCGCGCGTCCCCTCCGAGTCGGTGTTCGCGTAGCGGCGCTCGAGACCGGCGGTGATCCCGTCGAACTTCGCCCGGTAGCTGCGCTGGCGGCCGTAGCGGTTCTTGTAGGAGATCGTGTGGCGCTCGTCGCCGGTGCCGTCGAGCAGCAGCTGCTTGTCCTTGGCCGGGAGGTCCTGGAAGGGGACGCCGGCGTCGATCCCATAGGCCTCGCAGACCGTTTCCAGCAGGCGCCGGTAGTAGCGCGAGGCGGCCCCCATCCAGGAGGCGAGGGCGCCGTCGGAGATCGAGAGCGTCGGATCGGGGACGACGAGGTCGGGGTCGACGACGCGCTGGAAGCCGAGGCCGTGGCACCGCTCGCAGGCGCCGTGCGGCGAGTTGAAGGAGAAGATCCGCGGCTCGATCTCGGGCATCGACGCGCCGCAGTTGAGGCAGGCGAACTTCTCGCTGAAGACGAGCACCTCGCCGCGTTTGCCGGCCGAGGGCCCGGAGAGCACCGCGGCCCGCAGGGCGGCGCCGTCCTCGTCGGCGCTCTCGGCCCCGGGAGCGTGAGGCTCCTCGGTGCCGCGCTCGATCAGCTCGACCTCGACGAGCCCGTCGGCGAGCGAGGTCGCCGCTTCGATCGACTCGGCCAGTCGCTTGCGGACGCCGTCCTTCATCACCAGGCGGTCGATCACGATCGAGATGTCGTGCTTGAACTTCTTGTCGAGGACGATCTCCTCGTCGAGCCGGCGCAGCTCGCCGTCGACGACGGCGCGGGCATAGCCCTGCTGGCGCATCTCCTCCAGCATCCGGCCGTACTCACCCTTGCGTTCGCGGACGACCGGCGCCAGGACCATGAACCGGCTCGCCTCCGGCAGGGTCAGCACGCGGTCGGTGATCTGTTCGATCGACTGGCCCTGAATCGGCTCGCCGCAGTTGTGGCAGAACGGCTTCCCGATTCGCGCCCAGAGGAGGCGCAGGTAGTCGTAGATCTCGGTCACGGTGCCGACGGTCGAGCGCGGGTTCTTCGAGGTCGTCTTCTGGTCGATCGAGATCGCCGGGCTCAGGCCCTCGATCGAGTCGACGTCCGGCTTGTCCATCTGGCCGAGGAACTGCCGTGCGTAGGCGCTCAGCGACTCGACGTAGCGGCGCTGGCCCTCGGCGTAGATCGTGTCGAACGCGAGGCTCGACTTGCCGGAGCCGGACAAGCCGGTGATCACCACGAGCGCGTCCCGCGGCATCGAGACATCGACGTTCTTGAGGTTGTGTTCCCGGGCTCCGGAAACGACTATCTGGCTGCTGGACGCCATCGGCGGCCTAGTCTAGGGATCGAACAGGCGTTCCCTTCGGGGGTTCGATCGCAGAGCCGTTCTCCCCGTTCCCCGGCGAGGCGGTGGTAGCCTGAGCCGGCTTGCCGATGCTCCTGGCGAGACCCGGGGACCCGTTGACACCTCAGCGTCCCTTGGAGGTCCAGGAGCGACGGCGACCTTCATGGGTGGAATCGAGCAGCGCAAACTTTCAAACGCCCCCGGGGCGTGACACCAAGGGCCTGCCCCCGCCAGCCATCCGGATCGCGGGTAGCGGGCCGCGGGAGGCTCGCCAGTGACCCGCACCGACCGGACAGAGGCTCGAGGTGGACGCGTGTACTGTGCGCGCTTCGACGGAGGGCATGCGGCGCGGGCGATGGCGATGTGGGAGTCGCTGCAGGCCGTCGCACCCGATTCACACCTTCACGTCTGCTGCTTCGACGATGCGTCGCTGCGCGTAACGCGGGAGCTCAGACCAGCGAACACGACGGTCTGGTCTGTGAGGGACCTCGAAACCTGGGATGGCGAGTTCGCGGCCGTACGAGCGAAGCGATCGCGGGTGGAGTACCTGTGGACCGCAATACCTTTGCTGCCGATGTTCGTCCTGGCGCAGATGGATTGTGCGGAGGTGACGTACGTCGATTCCGATCTTCTGTTCTTCGCTGATCCGGAGCCCTTGTTCGAGGAGATGGGCGATTCGCCGCTCCTCTTGACACCCGCTCGCTACCCTCGCGCGCACCGATCACTCAGCAGTTACGGAAGCTTCCCAACGCAGTTCATTCCCCTTCGCGACGATCCCGACGCGAAGGCGGCCTTCCAATGGTGGCGGGCCCGATGCATCGAGTCGTGCTCCGCTCGACGGGACAAGCGTGAGCGGCGATATGCGGACCAGGGCTACCTCGACCGCTGGCCGGAGCTCTTCGATGGAGTGCACATCCTCGAACATCCCGGCGGTGGATTGGCCCCGTGGAATATGGAGGGGCATTCGGTGGACCGCGACATTCGCACCGGCGATGTGCTCGTCGACGGCACTCCGCTCATTTTTTTCCACTACACGCACTTCCGGCGCTACCGTGACGGCGTTCAGTTTGCCGACCCACGGTTTCGCATAGCGCCACAAGCGCGAGAGCTGATATTCGAGCCCTACGAGCGAATCCTCGAGAGCTGGTCGAATCGGGTCGCGGAGATCGATTCTGACCTCGATGGCTTTGACAGTAGGCCAGATCTCATCGGGAGGCTAAACCAGTCCTATGCCCGAGTCGCCGGGATCCTTGGGCGGGGGCGGGGGCGGCTCGGCTCCGTTCTCTCCTCAGAGGGGGGCTAGGGAGCCGCTGGCTGGCCTGACCGGGCTCGCTGCTGGCGCCGGTCAAGCAACGCTTGCACTCGTTGCCCGAGCGCCGATGTCAGCGATCAGCGCCAGATACTCCTCATAGTTCCGTACGTTGTCGGATTCGTCGAAGTAGTCAGACGCAAACGCAATGCATACGGTTCCGTCGGCGAAGTCGAACTGAGACGCCCAGAGAAGAGGCGGTATGTGGAGCCCCATCGAAGGCTGAGAGAGGCGCACGGTCTGTTGTTGGTGCCCATCATCAAGCAAGACCGAGAACCTACCGGCAGCGCAAGTGAGTAGCTCATGTTGCTGCCTATGTGCATGGTCGCCGCGACTCGCGGATGACGGGACATCGTAGATATAGAAGACGCGGTTGAAGTCGAACGGAAGGTTCCGACCGCTTTCCACCGCAGTCAGCACACCACGCGGATCAGCAAAGCATCCAAGGTCGTACCACGCCGCACCACCAATCAAGCGCTCACTCACGATGTTGCACCTCGACCGGCACTCGATAAGGAGCCTACAACGCACGAGTACGGCATCCGCTCAGCGCTCGATCTGACCTGGAATGAGGAACGGGTAGGTGCGGCCCCGTAGGCGGTGCCAGGAACGGTCGAGGCGGCGGACCCGCTGCACCGCGTCCCACATGCGGGCATCCGAGCGGTAGTCGCGGCGGATCTCGTCCCTGTCAAGCGACTTCTCCAGATACGGCGCCGAGGCCTCGACCAAGGGCCCGATCCACGCGTCGAGGCGCTCCTTGATCAGATTCGCGGCGACGTCGCGCAGGACCGAGCGACGGTCGTGGTAGCGGGCGAGCACGGTCGGCACGACGAAGCGGCGCAGCGCCGGGCGGCTGGCCGCCGGGTAGGCGGCCAGCAGCAACTCGGCGTCGAGCTGGGGCCTGCCTGCCTCGTCGTTGAGCAGGGGAGTGGTCACGTCGAAGTAGCGCGGCGCGCCATCGATCCAGGCCCAGTTCGAGAGCTGCGCGTCGAGGCCGACCCGGTCGGAGACGTTGGCGGCGACGAGCGAGCAGATCGCGTCGACGAGCGGGTGGCCCTCGGCAGGATCGGCGGTCGCGAGCACCGGCGGGCCAAGCGACTCGGCCGGCAGGATGGGCTGGACGCCGTAGCCGACGACGGTGCCGCCGGGCTCGTCAACCCCCTGCAGCTCGGTCGGGACGACGTCGATACCGCCGTCCCGCAACGTCGCCACGTAGCGATCGATCAGCTCGCGATAGGCCTCGAAGGCGGTCCGGTCCGGAAAGCGCGGCATTCGCTTGGCGACCGCCGCCGGCTCCTCCCCCGGCCAGCCGACCCCGAGCGAGATCTCGCCCCAGCCGACGACGGTCAGGCTGCCCTCGTCACCTCGCCTCAGCGCCGCCTCGACGGCCGCGTGGAGCGCGGCGAGCTCGGCGGGTTCGATCACCCGAGCGCCCGCCTGACCGCGGCCACCATCCGTTCGGCCTCCGCGTCGGAGGTGATCAGGGGCGGCTTGAACTGAAGGACCGAGGGATCGTTGTTGGCGACAACGGCGAAGACACCTTCACGGATCAGCGCGCGCATCGCATCGAAGCCGCCGCCCGGGTCGCCGAAGGCGAAGCCCATCGTCAGCCCGCGCCGCCGCAGCTCGAAGGGAAGCTCGGCGAGCTCCCCCTCGAACCAGTCGCCGAGCTCGGTGACCCGCTCGAGGAACCCGGGCTCCTCGACGATGTCGAGCACCTCGAGCGCCGCAACGCAACCAAGCTCGGCGCCACCGAAGGTCGAGATGTGGATGAACGGGTTGGCGCGGAAGAAGTCGAGCAGCTCGGCGGTGACGAGCGTCGCCGCGATCGGGTAGATGCCGCCACCAAGACCCTTGGCGGTGACGACCATGTCGGGAGAGATCCCCTCGCGCTCGTAGTACCAGACGGATCCCGTCCTCCCGAGCCCCGTCTGGACCTCGTCGACGACGAGCAACGCCCCGACCTGCCGGCAACGGGTCTCGATCGCCTCGAGATAGCCGGGGTCCGGCATCGGGAAGCCGAGCGTCGCCGGAATCGACTCGATCAGGACCGCCGCGGTGCGCTCGTCGACGACCTCCTCGACCGCGCCGAGGTCGTTGAAGGGAATCTGCGTGAAGCCCGGCAGGTTCGGGCCGAACGCCTCCCGGTAGGGAGCATCTCCGGTCGCCAGCGCCAGGCCGGTGTGGCCGTGGTAGCCGCCGCGATAGGAGACGATCTGGCGCCGCCCGGTGTGGCCGCGGGCGAGCTTGATCGCAAGGTCGATCGCCTCCCCACCGGCGACGCCGAAGACGGCGCCCTGCATGAGCCCGCCGGTCGAGGCCGCGAGTCGTTCGGCCAGCTTCGCCCGCCAGCCGGAGATCAGATGGTGATTGCCGATATCGAGGTTTTCGAGAGCGGCTGCGACGGCCGCGATCACCCGCGGGTTGCGGTGTCCGAGATTGAAGACGCCGCCGTTGCAGTGGCAGTTCAGGTACTCGCGACCGTCGAAGGCGTCGCGGAAGCTGACACCGGAGCGCTCGCCCATGACGAGCTCCAGCCCGGCCTCGCTGAAGAAGGCGGCCTTGCCGGGGTTGACGGTTGCGCCGAAGGCCGCGACGGTCTCGGCGAGCGATCCGTACGGGTTGCTCGCCGGGTCGGTCATCGGCTGCGCGGCTACCTGCCGGCCCGGTCCACGACTTGGTCGATCACGGCGCCGGCCCCAGCGACGACGCCGAACTCGGCCTCGACGCGGGATGCGATGGCGTCGCGATCGAGGCCCTCGAGAGCGAGGTTGAGCGCCACGAGCCGGATCCCGGCGAGGTCGGTCTCGGCGTCATCGGCGTCCGCGGCGGAACCGTCGGCAGCGGCGGGCTCGGACGTCACAGCGGGCTCTTGCGCCGCTTCACCCTTGAGCTGGGCGAGCAGCTCCTCGGTGCTGACGGCGTCGGCGGCCGGCTTGGAAGCCGGTTCGGTTTCGGGCACGGGCTCCGGGTCGATCTCCGGCTCAGTCACCAGCTCGGGACCGGGGACGGCTGCGGCCGGTGTCGGCTGGGCCTTCGCGGGCTCGATCTCAACCTCCGGCTCAACGATGAGCTCGGGACCGGAAACGGCGGCAGCGGGGCTCGCGGGGACGGGCGTCCCGGGGGGCGCTGGGGCGTCCGGCGCCGGCTGTAGGTCAGCCGCGGACGCCGCGGCGTCCGAGTCGCTCGTCAGCCGCTCGCCCAACGACCCGACGCGGCTGCGCAGGTCCTCGGCGCCGGCGATCAGGCCCTCGACCGCGCTCTGGGCCCTGTCGAGGCGTTCGCGGGCCTCCTGGCGCGCCCGCTCGACGATCCCGTCGGCCTCCTCGCGGGCCGACTCGACGATCGCGTCGGCCCGCTTCTCAGCCTCCTGCTCGAGGCCGCTGGCCACGGCCTCCGCGGCGCCGACGATCTCGCTGACCCGCTGCGCCGCTGCATCGGCGAGCGAGACGTCGCTGCTCGGCAGGCGATCGGCGAGCGACTCGAGGTGCGCGCGGACCGCGGCGGGGTCCCAGCCCTTCCGGGTCGTGGGGAAATCGTCTCTGACTATCTGCTCTCTCTCCATCCGCGGCCACACTAGCGAAGCTCCGGCGCCCGCCCCCCGCCTGCAAACCGGCGTGCGCGGGTATCTAGGCTGTGCCGATGCCGACCTCTCTGATCTCGCTTCGCGGAGCCCTGACGAGCACGCTGATCACCGTCGCGCTCGCTGCTGCATTCCTTGCCGGGCCTGCGTCGGCCGCGGTCGAGATCGGCCCCGATCGGATCGAGGTGACCGGCCCGGGCGCCGGCGTCGTGATCGACCGCACGCCGCTGCGGATCACCTACACGGACGGCGACGGGCGGCCCGTGCTCAGCGGGCTGCGCGGCAAGGACGCCGCGAAGACCACCGTGCCGGGACTGCCCCGCAGCCAGTTCGGCGTCGCCGGGCCGGCGCCCCCAACGCTGTATCGACCCTTCGCCTTCCTGGTCGGCACCCACTCGATCACCCAGATTCCCGCGCAGCAGTGGCAGGGCAACCTGAGCACGGTCACCGAAGCCGGGACGGAGTACGCCGCCGTCGCAGTCGAATCGGCGCGCCGCGCCGGCAAGGGGGTGCAACTCCGGCTCAGCACCAGTGACCCGTCCGGCCGCGAGCTCATCGTGACGATCGAGCCGGGCCCGAAGTCCGGCGCAATCTCGACCTCGGCGGTCCCCGATCCGGCGAGCGGCGTCGCCGCGATCTCGGATTCGTTCGCGACGAAGCCGGGTGAGTCGTTCCGCGGCTTCGGCGGTCGCCACAACGCAATCGACCAGCGCGGGACCGAGTTCTACAACCACCTCCAGCAGGAGAACCTGAGCTCGGGCAAGGCCAGCTCGCTGACCGCCGTGACCTCGGGCGACGACTACCTGTTCCCGAACGGCGCCCACGCCGCCTACTACGTCCAGTCCTCGTTCCTCTCCCCCGGCCGCTACGGCTTCCTGCTCGACCGCGACGAGCTCTCGCACTGGCGCATGGCCTCCGACCGCGACGACACCTGGCAGGTGCAGGCCGCCTCGCGCCGGCTCGACTACACGGTCGCGCCCGGCAAGGCCCGGCGCAGCATCGAAACCCTGACCTCGATCACCGGACGGCAGATGGTGCCGCCACGATGGGCGCTCGGCTCGATCCTCGACCGGGCGGTGATCTTCAACAACGACCCGCCCGACAAGTACGAGGCCGAGGTGCGGCAGGACCTGGTCGACATGGACCGCTACGGGATCCGCCCGAAGGCGTACCGGATCGAGGGCTGGGAGTTCCTTGACGACGGCGTGCTCGCCGAGCTGATCGGGGAGCTGAAACAGCGCGGGATCAGGCCGATGCTCTACTTCCGCGCCTTCGTAGGCGAGGACACGATCGGCACCGACGACCCGGCGGCCTACGACGAGGCGATCGCGAAGGGTTACGTGGCGACGCGCGCGGACGGCGACCCTTACACCTGGATCTCGAACTTCAGCGCGCTCGGCGCCCAGATCGACTTCACCAACCCCGACGCGGTCGCCTGGTGGCAGCGCCGGATCAAGGCGGGGCTGCGGCTCGGCGCCGACGGCTTCATGCAGGACTTCGGCGAGCAGGTGATCGACGACATGCACTTCGCCGACGGCTCGACCGGCAAGACGATGCACAACCGGCTCGTCGTCCTCTTCCACAAGGCAACGCGGGACGCAGTCCGGGAGTTCGAACGCAACCACCCCGGCCGCAAGATCTTCTACTTCAACCGTGCCGGCTACAGCGGCTCACCCGGGTCGGCGAAGTACGAGTTCGCCAACTTCCCGGGGGACGAGACGACCGACTGGACCCGCTCGGCCGGGCTCGCCTCGCTGACCCCGGACATGCTCAACCGCGGCGTCGGCGGGGCGTACGGGTTCACGACCGACATCGGTGGCTTCTTCGACGTCGGGCCGTACGAGCCGACGACCAAGGAGCTGTTCATCCGCTGGACGCAGTGGGCGGCGCTGTCGCCGATGTTCAGGCTGCACGGTTCGGTCGGCGCCGGCCCGCACATGCCCTGGACCTACGACAACGCGACCCTGCGCCGCTACAAGCGGCTCTCGGAGCTGCACGATCGCGCCGTGCCACTGATCCACGAGCTCTGGAAGCAGGCTCACGAGACGGGGATGCCGATCGCGCGTCCCTTGTGGCTGCAGTTCCCCGGCGATGCCGAGGCCGCCAAGCAGGACCAGCAGTGGATGCTCGGCCCCGACCTGCTCGTCGCGCCCGTCGTCACCGAGGGCGCGAGCGAGCGCCGCGTCTACTTCCCGAAGGGCTGCTGGCGGGATCGCGGCGGCGAGGAGTTCCGGGGACCGGGATACGAGACCGTGCCGGCCCCGCTCGAGACGCTGCCGTTCTTCAAGCGCTGCGGCACCAAGCCGCTGGCCCCGCCGAAGGGCAAGAGCGCGGACGATCGCTCGGCGGCGGGCTCGAGCAGCGCGTCGGATGAGGCCACCCGCGGCACGCCCTTCCGCGGCACCGTCGACCGGCTCAGCCCGAAGGCGCGCAAGCGGATGACCGGCGTCTCCTGGCACCGGGGCTGCCCGGTCGGACTCGGCGAGCTGCGGCAGCTCGGCCTCTCCTACATCGGCTTCGACGGCAACCCCCATCGCGGGCGGCTGGTCGTCCATGAGGACGACGCGGGCGAGATCGTCAAGGTCTTCGAATGCAGGCCTGCCGCGGCAATTGAGAGACGGGCCGGCGGCGCTCAGTCCGTTATCGGCGGCAGACCGAGCTTGCCTCGGTAGAGGTCGACCTTGTAGTCGATCTTCTCCAGGTTGCGCTCCAGTTCCGCGATCCGCTCGATCACCTCGCGGCGGTGCGCCTCGAGCATCGCGAGGCGCTCCGGCTCGTTGCCCTCGCCCGTCCGGACCAGGTCCGCGTAGTCGCGGATCCGGCGGATCGGCATCCCAGTCGACCGCAGCCGCGTGCACAGCGTGATCCACTCGATGTCGCCGTCGCTGTAGCGGCGGTGGCCGGACGAGGAGTCACGACCGACCTCGAGCAGGAGCCCGGCTCGCTCGTAGTAGCGCAGCGTGTGTGCGGTGAGCCCGGTCCGCTCGGCAGCCTCCGCGATCGTCATCCCGTAGGGCGCGGTCTGGGTGCTCGCTTCCATGGTTCAGAAAGATAGATCTTCGAGCGCACTCGAAGTCAAGAATTGCTGATGTGAGGGCGAAATCGTGGATTCGGCCTTGACTTAGAGCGCACTCGAATACCTACGGTGGGTAGGGCACGGGAACCGGCGAAAGGAATGCAATGAACAAGCGAATACTTGGAAGCGGCGAGACAGCGCTGGAGGTATCGGCGCTCGGGCTCGGCTGCATGGGCATGTCCGCCTTCTACGGCGAGACCGACGAGGACGAGGCGACGGCGACGATCCACCGGGCGCTCGAGCTCGGGGTCGATTTTCTCGACACCGCCGAGATGTACGGGGACGGCGCCAACGAGGAGCTGATCGGGAGGGCGATCGCCGGCAGGCGCGAGCAGTTCGTGGTCGCGACGAAGTTCGGCGTCGTCCGCGACGAGCAGATGGGCCGCAGAAGGGACGGCAGCGCCGCCAACGTGCGGCGCTCGATCGACGCTTCGCTCGAGCGGCTCGGTACCGACTACGTCGACCTCTTCTACCAGCACCGGATCGACCCGGGCACCGAGATCGAGGAGACGGTGGGCGCCCTGGCCGAGCAGGTGCAGGCGGGCAAGATCCGCCACATCGGCCTCAGCGAGGCGGGGCCGGAGACGATCCGCCGCGCCCACGCCGTCCACCCGATCACCGCGGTCCAGACGGAGTACTCGATGTGGACCCGGGACCTCGAGACGGAGATCCTGCCGACACTGCGCGAGCTCGGGATCGGGCTCGTCGCCTACTCGCCGCTCGGGCGCGGCTTCCTCTCCGGGCGCTTCAAGGACCCCGAGCAGGAGCTGGACCCCAGCGACTTCCGCCGCCACGGCCCGCGCTTCCAGGGCGAGAACCTGGAGCAGAACCAGCGTCTCGCCGAGAAGGTGGCGGAGCTGGCCGAGGAGAAAGGCGTGACGCCGGCGCAACTGGCGCTCGCCTGGGTGCTGGCGCAGGGCGACGAGATCGTCCCGATTCCGGGTACCAAGCGCCGCAAGTACCTCGAGGACAACGCCGGCGCTGCGGCGATCGAGCTCAGCGCCGACGAGCTCGCGCGGATCGAGGCCGAGCTGCCGGAGGTCGCCGGCGAGCGCTACGACCCGGCCGGGATGGCGTCGCTCAACCTGTAGAGGACGAGCGCGAGCGCGAGCGCGAGAGGCGGATCAGCTCCTCGACGAGCTTGTCGCAGGACGTCTGCAGCTGCTCGATCGTCGCGTCCTCGACGCGGCGGATGCCGACCTTGCCGTTGATCCACTGGTTCGCCTCGCGGTGCTGCCAGCGCCGCTTGCGCGCGAGCTCGGAGATCAGCCGGTGGCGCTCGGCCCGCAGGTCCTTGCGCCGCTGGTAGGCCGGGACCTGCCGCAGCTCCGGCTCGGGCTCCGGTTCAGCCTCGGCAACCGGCGCCGCCATCGGCTGCACCGACTCGTCGCCGGCCTCGCCGAACAGGTTCATCTGCGGGGCGACGTCGGCAGCGACGGCGACGAACTCGGGCGCCTCCGAGGGCTCGGTCTCGCGCCGCTCCGGCGGCTCGTCCCACTCGCCGTCGCCGTCGTCGGGCCGCACGACTCGCTGGATCTCCTCCTCGATCCGGTCGGCGTGCGAGCGCAGGATCCCCTCGCCCGGCAGGAACAGCCAGCTCTTGCCCCGGTCGCCTTGGCCGACGCGGACGAAGCGGCCGACGATCTGGCGGAAGATCATCGGCGTCTTCGCCGTCGTCGCGTAGACGCCGACGCGCAGGCGCGGGATGTCAACGCCCTCGGAGACCATGTTGACGGCGACGATCCAGCGGCTGCGCCCGGCGGCGAACTTGCGCAGCCGCTCGTGGGCGCCGCGCTCGGCGTGCAGAACCAGGGTCGGCTTCTCCCCCGCGATCTCGGCCAGCGCCGCGGCGACGACGCGCGCGTGCTCGCTGTCGGCGGTGACGACGAGCCCGGCCGCGTCCTTGTGGCCGTCGGCGCGGACCCGGGTCAGCTGCTTGTCGGCCTGGCGCAGGATCCGCGGCAGGCCCTCGGCGAACTCGGTCGAGATCGCGGTCCGGTAGCGGCGGCCTCGCTCCTTGGCGCTGAGATGCTCGCCGAAGGAGCTCTCGATCACGTCGTCGCCGCTCTGCCAGACGAGGGTGCCGTCGAAGGGCACGAACAGGACCTCGCGGCAGGCGCCGTCGCGGATCGCCTCCGCGTAGGAGTAGGCGACGTCGGGGACCGCGAAACCGGACGCGTCATACGAAATCCCGGGGATCGGGGCGTCGTCGGAACGGAACGGGGTGCCCGAGAGCAGCAGCTGCCGGCCACAGGCGGAGAACGCCTTCGTGAAGCCGGTCCCCCAGGCGAGCTCGTCGCCGAGGTGATGGACCTCGTCGGCAATCACCAGCGTCCGCGACGTGCACTCCTTCGCGTACGTCTTCGCCGACGCCGCCGCCCGCGCGTAGGTGACGGCGATGCCCTCGAAGTCCGAGGTCGTGCGCAGATGGGTCGCGTCCGGCTGCAGGTTGAGCCCGAGCGCACCGGCAGCGGCGGCCCACTGCTGGGTCAGCGGCGCGGTTGGGCAGACGATTGCGACCCGGTCGATCTGGCGCTGCCGCAGGAGCTCGCGGGCGAGGATCAGTGCCGGCCGCGTCTTGCCGGCGCCGGGAGCCGCGGCGATCAGGAACGGGCCGCCGCTCCAGTCGCTCGCCGCCGCCAGCGCGCGCCGCTGCCAGGCGCGCAGCGAGGGATCGGAGAAGGCGCGCGGCAGCGCCTTCGCCTCAGGCTTCGGGGCCGGCTCGGCGAGGCCCGGGGTGTTCGCTCCACTGATCAGAGCGCGGCATCCTGAGCATCGGACCGGACGGACCCCGAAAGCCCTGCAAGCAAGCGGTGCCTCGCCGTCGAGCTACTCCTTCGGCGCGTAGCGGTTGTGGAGCATCAGGTCGTTGCCGTCGGGATCCTTGAACAGTGCCATGTGGCAGACGCCGGTGTCGAAGATGTCGCCGAAGAACTCGACCCCCTTCGCCTCGAGCTCCTTCTTCGCCGCCTCGACATCGTCGACGTGCAGCGCCGGATGCGCGTTCCTGGAGGGAGCGAACTCCATCCCCTGCTTCTCCGGCTCCCAGATCCCGAAGCAGGTCTCCCCGACCCAGAACTCGTAGTCGGACTTCGGATCGGGCTTCAGCCCGAGCGTCTCGACGTAGAACTTCCGCGAGCGATCGGCGTCCTGCGAGGGGACGCCGACGAAGTCGAGCCTGCTGATCATGGGGAGCCTCCCTGGGGTCGTTTCGAGGGTTGGCTCCACCCTACCCCCGCGCACCCGCTCCGACGCGTCGCTGGGCGAAACGTCGAAGGCCAGCGCGACTGGTGGAGCGACTAGCCGCGAGAAGCCGGTTCACGACGACGAACGTCCCTCAACTGCCCCTATAGGTAGGTCTCAGGGACGTTCGCGGTGTCAGGAGGTCCATTCCCAGACCCCGCCCACGCTCGGCCACGCCCCTTCGGGCGGGTGGCGTTGCTGTGGGGTCCTACGCGAGGAGCCACTGCACCGCAGCGTGGGATCCCCACCGCAACGACAGCACCCGCCCGCAGAGCGGCTGATCCCTGAACCGAGTGGAGACCCGGCCCGGACCTGACCGAACCGCCGGGCCACGCCCGAGCCCTAGGCCCGCATCCCCTCGAGGTCGCGCCGCAGCTCCTTGAGCTCGTCGCGCAGCCGCGCCGCCTCCTCGAACCGGAGGTCCTCGGCCGCCGCCAGCATCTCCTCCTCGATCCCGACGATCACCTTCTCGAGCTCCTCGGGGCTCTCGATCGGCTTGCCGTCGACCGTCGCCCGGCTCTTGCGGCGCTTGGCCGGCGCCCGCGACTCCATCGCGAGGAAGTCGGACATGTCGCTGATCCCCTTGACGATCGTCTCCGGCGTGATCCCGTGCTCGCGGTTGTAGGCGAGCTGAATCTCGCGGCGGCGGTCGGTCTCGCCGATCGCGGCCTCCATCGCGGCGCTGAAGCGGTCGGCGTACATGAGCACGCGGCCGTTGATGTTGCGGGCGGCACGGCCGATCGTCTGGATCAGGCTGGTCTCGCCGCGGAGGAAGCCCTCCTTGTCGGCGTCGAGGATCGCGACCAGGCCGACCTCGGGGATGTCGAGGCCCTCGCGCAGCAGGTTGACGCCGACGAGCACGTCGTACTCGCCGAGCCGGAGGTCGCGGATGATCTGGATCCGCTCGATCGTGTCGACCTCGGAGTGCAGGTAGCGGACCCGGAAGCCGTGCTCGAGCAGGTACTCGGTCAGGTCCTCGGACATCTTCTTGGTCAGGGTCGTGACCAGCGCCCGCTCGCCACGCTCGGCGACGATCCGGACTTCGTTCATCAGGTCGTCGATCTGGTTCTTTGATTCGCGCACCTCGACCGGCGGGTCGACGATCCCTGTCGGCCGCACGATCTGCTCGACGATCCGCTTGCTCTGGGTGCGCTCGAAGTCGCCGGGCGTCGCCGAGACCATCACGACCTGACCGACCCGCTTGAGGAACTCCTCGAACTTGAGCGGCCGGTTGTCGATCGCGCTCGGGAGCCGGAAGCCGTGGTCGATCAGCGTCAGCTTGCGCGAGCGGTCTCCCTCGTACATGCCACCGATCTGGGGCGTCGTCTGGTGCGACTCGTCGACGAAGGTGACGAAGTCGGACGGGAAGTAGTCGATCAGGGTGTGCGGGGGCGAGCCCGGCGGGCGCCCGTCGAGGATCCGCGAGTAGTTCTCGATCCCGTTGCAGAAGCCGAGCTCCTTCAGCATCTCCATGTCGTACTGGGTCCGCTGCCGCAGCCGGTGCGCCTCGAGCTCCTTGCCCTGCTCCTCGAAGCGGGCGACCGTCTCCTCGAGCTCGGCCTTGATGTCGGTGACGGCCTGCTCGATCGTCTCCTCCTTGGTCACGTAGTGCGACGCCGGCCAGACCGAGACGTGGTCGACCTCGTCGAGCACCTCGCCGGTGAGCGGGTCGAAATGGATGATCGACTCGACCTCGTCGCCGAACAGCTGCATCCGGTAGGCGGACTCGGCGTAGGCGGGGAAGATCTCCAGCACCTCGCCCTTGACCCGGAAGGTGCCGCGGGTAAGCGCCGTGTCGTTGCGCTGATATTGCATCGCGACGAGCTGGCGGAACAGCGACTCGCGCTCGATCCACTCCCCCACCTTGAACAGCACCATCTGCTCCTTGTAGAGCTGCGGCGAGCCGATCCCGTAGATACAGGAGACGGACGCGACGATGATCACGTCGCGCCGCGCGAACAGCGCTGCGGTTGCCGCGTGGCGGAGGCGATCGATCTCGTCGTTGATCGTCGCGTCCTTCTCGATGTAGAGATCCTGGGCCGGGACGTAAGCCTCCGGCTGGTAGTAGTCGTAGTAGGAGACGAAGTACTCGACGGCGGCGTCGGGGAAGAACTCGCGGAACTCGTTGCAGAGCTGCGCCGCCAGTGTCTTGTTGTGGGCGATGACCAGGGCCGGGCGCTGCATGCGCTCGATCGCCGAGGCCATCGTGAAGGTCTTGCCGGTGCCGGTCGCGCCGAGCAGCGTGATGAAGCTCTCGCCCGCCTCGACGCCCTCGGCGATCCCCTCGATCGCCTTCGGCTGATCGGCGGTCGCCTTGTAGGCGGAGTTGAGCTTGAACTCGGGCACCGGCCGAGGTTAGCTCAGGCCTCCGGCGGCCCCGGAGGGGCGGATCGGAGGCTCAGGCGCCTTCGACCGGCTTCGCCGCGAGCCACTCGGCGAACTCGCGCCCGAAGCGGTCGACGGCGGCCCAGTCGGTGTAGTCGTAGTCCTGGCTGACCTCGGTCGGGTGGCCGCCGCGCTTCATCATCAGCCGGACCAGGTGTCGGGTGAAGAAGTCGTACTTCGTGTACTGGAGTGCCCCGGCGATCGCCTCCGAGCGGTCCGGCTGCCAGCCCGTCGCGTCGGCGAAATCGGCCAGGTACTGCCGCGACGCCTCGTGCGCCTCCTCGTCCTCGTCCGCCTCTGCCGCGGTCAGGCAGACGGAGAAGAAGACCGCGGGACGATCCTCGAGCCAGCCCGCGTGCAGACGGGCCCAGTCGATCAGCTCGCGCTGATGCCGGCCGCCGTGGATCGAGGCGCCGACGACGACCCCGTCGAAACGCTCGAGGTCGTCTTCGGAGAGGCTGCCGACTTCGATCGCCTCGGCCTGCAGTCCGGTGTCGCGGATCGCCCGGCCGATCTCATCGGCGATTTTCGCCGTGTGGCCGTGAGTCGATGCGTAGACGATCAGAACTCTGGAGCTCATTGGCGCGACGGTAGAGGCGCCGGCGGCACCGGGCATGCGTAGTTTGCTCGGGGCCCGGTCGGTGACCTCTCGCAGTGCCGGCGATCTGCGAGGATCCGGCGCGATGGCGATCGCCGAGCATGCAGCCCCGCTCGCCGCCGCCCGCAGCCGTCTCGAAGAGCTCGGGCGCGACGGGCTGCAGCCACTGCGCAGCCTTCCCGCGGGCTTCGCCGAGGCAGTCGGGGTCCTGCACCGGGTCGCCGAGGAGACGTTGCAGTCGAAGCGCCGCGCGGAGACCGGCTCCGGCTGGCTCAGCCCGTTCACCCCCGGAGGCGTCGGCACTCCGCCCTGGGAGAATGGAGCCGAGAGCGGCAAGCCCGGGTCGGCACGGATCCTCGGCGCCGAGGTCGTGATCACCGACGGCGAGGACGAGCGCCGCACCCCGCTGCAGATCGACCCCGCGACGACCACTGCGCTGAGCGACTTCCAGGCCCTGACGACGGCCGCCCTCGGGGAGCTGATCGAGGGCGCCGGCGCAGACACCGACCCGGAGCCGATCCGCCTCTGGCCAGAGCACTTCGACGTCGCGACGGTGCTCGGAGACGAGTCGGCCGGCAGCCGCGCCAACTTCGGCGGATCACCGGGCGACGCCGAGCACGACCAGCCCTACCTATACGTGGGGCCGTGGGGCGACCCGCCCGACCCCTCCGACCCGTTCTGGAACGCAAATGGGTTCCGCGGTGCCGAGCTTCTCTACTCGGAGCTGCTGGGCGCGCCCGACCAGCTCGCCGCCGCCGTCGGTTTCCTGACCCGCGGCGCGGAACGGCTCATTCGGGGCTGACCTGAGCCGCGGCCGCACGGTCCCGTCTGAGCAGCGAGAGCGCGGTCGCCGGGAAGACGATCACCGAGACCAGGCCGGCGGCGATGAACGCGGCAGCCGTACCCGGCCTGACGGCGCCGAGGTCGACGCCGATCGCGGTCGCGGCGACGATGAAGGGCAGCGACGTCGCCTGCAGGAGCGCCGCGACGACGAGCTCCCGCGAGCTCAGCGAGTGGCGATAGAGCAGGGCCGGGAGCCCGCGTGAGGCGAGCAGCGCCGCGAGGAACACGGGGACCATCGCGAGCGTGCCGAGGTCGCCGAGCGCGCCGAGGTCGTAGCCGACTCCGACGGAGACGAAGAAGACCGGGATGAAGACCCCATAGCCGACGGCATCGAGCTTGTCGCGCAGCTCCGGGTGGGTGATCATCACGTCCCGGTCGACGAGCTTGAGGATCGCGCCGGCGATGAAGGCGCCGAGGATCACCTCGAGCCCGAGGCTGGTCGCGAGCGTGGTCAGCCCGACGAGCAGCAGGAAGGCGCCGCGGACGCGGATCTGCGCGGTCGTGTCCTGGAGCCGCTCGAGCGCCGCCCGCAGTCGCTTCAGGTGCTCGAGCTCGGCCATCGCCAGCCCGATCAACGCCGCCAAAGCCACCAGCGCGCCGACCAGCAGCAGCGTCGTCGTGGCGCTCGACGACTCGCCCGAGAAGAAGATCGAGAGCAGGATGATCGTCGCGAAGTCGGCGATCGAGGCGGCCGCGACGACGAGCTGTCCGAACGGTGACTCGATCCGGCCCGCGTCCTTGAGCACCGGCACGACGACTCCCAGCGAGGTCGCCGAGAGCACGATCGCGATGAACAGGGCGCTGCTGACCTGGTCCGTGGCCTGGAGGATGGCGCCGGCGACGAGCGCGATCGCGAACGAGACGAAGAACCCCGTCAGCGCCGTTCCCGCGACCCGCCCACGGAGCTTGTCGTACTCGATCTCGAGTCCGGCGAGGAAGAGCAGGAAGGCGAGGCCGAGGATGCCGAGCACCCGCACGGGCTCGTCGATCTCGACCCAGCCGAGCACGGCGGGGCCGATCACGATGCCGGCGAGGATCTCGAGCACGACCGCCGGGAACCGCAGCGCCGGGGCGAGCCCGAGCAGCAGCGGCGCGCAGAAGGCGACGGCCGCGACGATCAGCAGATTCGTGAATTCCAGCTCCATGACTCCCCCGCCAGCCTAGGCTGAGATCCGCCGCGTCGATCTGCGACGATCGCGGCCGATGCCGGAATCGCATCCCGATCTGCACCCGCTGAGCCGCGCGCAGGTCGACGAGCTCGTCGACTGGGCTGCAGCCGAAGGCTGGAATCCGGGGCTCGGCGACGCCGGGGCCTTCGCGCGCACCGATCCCGACGGGTTCGCCGGCGTCAGCCGCGGCGGCGAGCTGATCGGCGGCGGCTCGATCGTCTCCTACGGCGGCCGCTTCGGGTTCCTAGGGCTCTACATCGTGCGCCCGGACATGCGCGGTCGCGGCATCGGGCGGCAGTTGTGGGCCGACCTCTGCGACGCCCTGGCG
Organism: uncultured Solirubrobacterales bacterium; assembly: GCA_963793415.1. Lineage (GTDB taxonomy): Bacteria > Actinomycetota > Thermoleophilia > Solirubrobacterales > 70-9 > CAXMST01. The sequence goes on from CAWCAC010000002.1 coordinate 2,487,797, forward strand.
GCGCGGCTCGACCCGGGCGCCGCGATCGGGATCGACGGCGTCTTCGCGATGCAGGACGCCTACGCGTCGACCGGCTTCCGGTTCTCCCATCGCGACCTGCGGATGCAGGGCGTCGGCCGCCCCTCGGACCCGGACCCGGGGCTCGTGCCGCTGAGCTCGCTGCCGCTGGAGGAGATCGCTGCCTTCGACGCGCCCAGGTTCGGGGCCGACCGGACCGCGTTCCTGCGGGGCTGGGTCGAGCCGACCGACGGGCTCGGGGTCGGATTGCGCGCGGACGGTCAGCTGCGCGCGATCGGCGTCGTCCGCCCCTGCCGCCAGGGCTTCAAGATCGGGCCGCTGTTCGCCGGCGACGACGAGATGGCGGAGCGGGTCTTCGCGGCACTCTCCGCGCATGCCGCGGGTGAGTCGCTGTTCCTCGACGTGCCCGAGCCCAACCCCGGCGCCGTCGCGCTTGCCGCCCGGCACGGGATGGCCGAGGTCTTCGGCTGCGCCCGGATGTACCGGGGCGACGCCCCGGCCACCCGCTGGGACGAGGTCTACGGTGTGACCACGTTCGAGCTCGGCTGAGCCCGGCGCTCGCGACCTATGCCGCCAGCGCTGCTCGCGCCGCCGAGAGCAGGCCATCGACGTCATCGGGCGTCGTGTCCCACGAGCACATCAGCCGGATCACGTCGTCCTGCTCGTCCCAGACGTAGAACGGGTGCTCGCCGGGCAGCGCCTCGTGGAGACCGTCGATCGCCGGCCGCGGCAGCTGCGCGAAGACGCCGTTCGCCTCGACCGGATGGACAACCTCGGCGCCGTCAAGGCGCTCGAGCCCGTCGGCGAGCAGCGCCGCCATCTCGTTTGCATGCGAGGCGCTGTGCAGCCAGAGCTCGCCGCCGAGCAGGACCTCGAACTGGGCGCTGATGAAGCGCATCTTCGAGGCGAGCTGCATCAGCTGCTTGCGGTTGAACGGCATCAGCGAGTCGTCGACGTCGCCGCAGAAGATCGCCAGCTCGCCGAACACGAGCCCGTTCTTGGTGCCGCCGAAGGAGATCGCGTCGACCCCGAGATCGGCGGTCAGCGCGCCGAGCCCGAGGCCGAGCGAGGCGGCGGCGTTGGCGAGACGGGCGCCGTCGACGTGGACCAGCATCCCGCGCTCGTGCGCGGCGGCGGCGATCGCCTCGATCTCCTCGGGCCGATAGACCGTGCCGAGCTCGCTGCTCTGGGTGATCGAGACGACCCGCGGCTGGACGTGGTGCTCGTCGCCGCGGCGCGAGTCCCAGCGGGCGACGTCGGCGGCGGTGATCTTGCCGTGCTCGGTCTCGACGGTCAGCAGCTTCAGGCCGGCGACGCGCTCCGGCGCCCCGCACTCGTCGACGTTGATGTGGGCGTCGGCGCTGCAGATCACGGCCTCGTGCGGGCGAGCCAGGGTCGAGAGGCAGACGACGTTGGCCCCGGTACCGTTGAAGACGGGCCAGGCACGTGCGTCCTCGCCGAAGTGGGAGCGGACCGTCGCTTCGAGCTTCGCGGTCCAGGGATCGGCGCCGTAGGAGGCGGCGTGGCCGGTGTTGGCGGCGGCGAGCGCCGCGAGCACGTCGGGATGGGCACCGGCGTGGTTGTCGGAGGCGAACTCGCGCACGGGCCCCGGCTCGGACGGGCTCAAGAGCCGCGCCTCACGGGTACAGGGGCAGCCGCTTGCCGTTCATCCGCGAGGCCGAGTCGGAGCAGATGAAGACGCAGGCCTCGGCGATGTCCTCGGCCGGGGTCAGCGTCTTGTAGGCCTTGTCGGGATTCTCCTCGCGCATCTGCGGCGTCACGATCGCGTTGATGACGACGATGTTGGCCGTCGCCCCGTTGCCGTCCTCCTTGAACGAGTCGGCGAGCGCCAGGGTCCAGCTCTCGGCCGCGGCCTTTGTCGCCGCGTAGGAGGCGTTGCCCTGCTGCGGCGACCTGCGCCTGGGACGAGCTGACAAGCACGAAGCGGCCCTTGCCGCTGCGCGTCAACGGGCCGTGGAAGGCACGGCTGGTGCGCTGCACGGTACGGACGAGCAGGTCGTGCAGGAATTCGTAGTCGTCGAGCGAGGCGGACTCGATCGGCTCTCCCCCGCGCCAGCCGCCGACCAGGTGCAGGAGGCCGTCGACGTGGCCGAAGCGCTCCTCCAGGCCCGCGGCCCAGGCTCGCGCCGCGTCCTCGTCGAGCAGGTCGACGACCTGGGCGTCGATCCGATCCTCCGGGAGTCCGAGCCGCTCGCCGAGCTCGTCGAGCACGTCCTCGCGGCGATCGGTCAGCGCCACGGTCGCGCCCTCGCGCGCGAGCGCCTCGGCAACGAGCGGCCCGAGGCCGCCACCGGCGCCGGCGACGGCGATCACCCTGTCTTCGAGCTTCGGCATCCCCGCCAACCTAACTCAAAGCCAGCGCCGGCTCGAGCTTCGGCTGCAGCTGCGTGTAGAAGAGGCTGAGCGGGAACTCGTCGTCACGGACGAGGTCGACGAGCTGCTTCGGCTCGGTGACCTCGGGCAGATCGCGCCGCTCCCTGGCCCAGACCGAGGTCTCGGCCGGCGGCACGTAGGCGGCAACGAGGTCGTGGGCGGCGATCCACTGGCCGAGCTTCGAGCGGTCGATCCCGGTCCGGTAGAGGTCGGCGACCGCGACGCGCAGCCGCTCGACCCCGTCGGCAAGGGTCGACCAGTCGATCCGCAGCTCGTTGTCGGTCCAGTGCACGTAGCCCTCGCGATGGAGGAAGGCGAACAGGAGCTGGCCGCCGAGCCCGTCGTAGTTGCGGACCCGCGAGCCGGTCACCGGGAAGCGGAAGAGGCGGTCGAAGAGGATCGCGTACTGAACGTGGCGGCCGAGCGCGAAGCCCTCGGCCTCGAGCTTGACGGCCTCGCCGAAGGTCGTCAGATCGCAGCGCAGCTCCTCCAGCGAGTACATCCAGTACGGGCTGCGCTGGCGGATCATGAACGGGTCGAAGGGGAGATCGCCGCGCATGTGGGTGCGGTCGTGGATCAGGTCCCAGGCCATGTAGGCCTCCTGCGAGAGGGTCGGCGAGCGCAACAGCCCGGCCGCATCCGGAGGCAGGTTCAGCTTCAGGATCCGCGCCGCCTCGCCGCAGACGCGACGGAAGCGCTCCGCCTCGCGGTCGCAGAAGATGCCGCCAAAGTAGCTCGGCGGGCGCTCTGCGGTCGCGAACGTCTCCGGGAAGAGGACGGCACACTCGGACTCGTAGCCCTCCGTGTAGGCGACGAGCTCGACCGGGAGGTACTTCGCGTTGTCGTAGGTGCGCTCGAGCTCGGCGATCCACTCGGGCCACGGGACGCGGACGATCAGCGCCTCCAGGCAGGTGTCGGTGGAGGCGTTCTGCTTGTACATCGGGAACAGGACCAGGTGCTCGATCCCGTCGCGGCGATCGCGCTCGGGGTGGAACGCCTCGACCGAGCGGATGAAGTCGGGCTTGCCGAAGTCGTGGTCGGCCCAGCGCCGCAGATCGACGTAGAGCGCCTCGAAGTACTCGGTCTGGTGCGGGAAGTGATGGGCGAGCCCACCGACGGCGGCGATCATGTCGGCGATCGCCTGGTTGAGGCGGCCGTGATCGCGGCCGGCGAGGTCGATCGAGCCGTCCGGCTCCTGCTGAACCCGGACCTCGGAGACGAGCGCCACGAGGCGCTCCCAGCCCGGGTCCTCGGCCGCGGCCGATCGCGGCGCCGCCGGCTCGTCGGCGAACGAGGGCTCGGCCGCCCAGTAGATGAGGTTGACCCAGAGCTCCTCGTGATCGAGGGCGCCGATGCAGTCGTCGCCGAACAGATCCGAGTCCGCAAGCACGACGACCCGCCCGGCGCCGTGCTCGGCGACCGCCGCGAGCGGCGCTCCGGCGGGCGCCGCTGTCGGGCTGGTGACCGCGATCGGCATCGCGCCGTCCGTCAGCGCGAGCGTGCCGGTCCGGTAGAAGCAGGCCTCGCCGACCCTGACCAGCGGGTCGGAGCCGGCACGGGAGCCGGGCACGAGATCGGCGAGCACCCAGGACGGGGCGTCGCCCCGGTGGCGCTCGTAGTCCTGCACGGTCGCGTTCTCGACCTGCACGTCGAAGCGCTCGAGCAGCTGGTTCAGATTGCTGCCGTACTTGTCCTGCTCGGTCTCGCCGAGCACGACGAGGCCGCCCCCGGCCGAGACGAAGGACTCGATCGCATCGATCTCGGCGGCCGTGAAGCGGGGCTCGCCGCGACCGGTGGTCGCCTCCCACTTCGGGTCCGACGGGTGGGCGATGACGAGCACCGAGGTCTCGTCGAGCTGGTCGGCGAGCGGGGCGTCGGAGGTGGCGGCCACCACGAAGTCGCGCCGCGAGAGCAGCTCGGCGGCGCGGGCCAGCGACGAGTCCTCCGGGTGTGAGGGCTGCATCTGCGCCGCCCGGCCGGCATCGATCGTCCACGCCTCGGAATGGCCCTCGTCGAAGAGCACCTGCGCGGTCTTGGTCGTCTCGATCATGGCCCTAAGGTAGCGCGGCCGGTGGCCTTTGCCGGTCCGGGCGCTGCGGTTGTGCCGGGCGGGCGAACCGAACCCGATACGTTGCGCCTCGATGACTACCTCGCAGCGGCTGCTCGCCGCCTTCTGGATCGTTGCCGGCGTCAACCACTTCGTCAATCCGAAGTTCTACGAGGCGATCATGCCCGACTACCTGCCCGCGCACCGCGAGCTCGTGCAGTGGAGTGGCGTCGCCGAGGTGATCGGCGGCCTCGCCGTGCTCTCGCGCCGGACCCGTCACCCGTTCGCCCGCTGGTGGATCCTCGGCGTCCTCGCCGCCGTCTACCCCGCCAACGTGCACATGGCGCTCAACCCCGAGCGCTACAAGCAGGTCCCCCAGCCGGCCCTGTGGGCCCGCCTGCCGCTGCAGTTCGTAGCCGCCTGGTGGGCCTGGAAGGCCACAGCACCGGCAGCGGAGTCAATCGGCGACTGAGAGGTCGCTGATCAAGGACGCACAAGGCGAAGCGTGCTGCAGCACGTGAGCCGCGGAGGACGCCGAGCAGCGGCGTCTCAGCCGTCGATCCCTAACGCGTCGCCGTGCTTGTCGCGATACATCTCGCGTTTCTCGAGGACCTCGTCGACGTAGCTGCGGGTCTCGGGGAACTCGATGTCGTCGCGCTCGAGCTCGGCCCCTCCCCAGGAGTCGACGTTGCCGCTGCCGGCGTTGTAGGCGGCAAGCGCCGCGACCTCGTTGCCCTCGTAGACGTCGAGCAGGTGCCGCAGGTAGAAGGTGCCGTAGCGGATGTTGAGGTCGGGATCGGAGAGGTCCTCGTAGACGAAGGTCTCGCCGCCCGAGAGGTTCTCGATCGTGTCCCCGGTGTCGGGGGTGATCTGCATCAGCCCGCGGGCGCCGGCGTGCGAGGTCTGGTCGGAGAAGCGGGACTCGGCGTAGATCACGGCCGCGATCAGGGCCGCGTCGACGTCCTTCTCATCGGCCTGCTGGCGAATGATGCTCTCGTAGCGGAGCGGCAGCGTGATCTCGGCAATCGTGTCGCCGAAGTCGATCCTGGAGATCCCGTATCCGGCCGCGATGACGACACCGAGGATCAACAGCATCACGCCGCGCGATGCGCCCCTCGCCGCGCTGCGGCGGCTGCGCCGACCCCGTGCGCGCCGCGGCGGCGGGCGGCGGGCTCCCCGCGGCGGCGGGCGGCGCCCGCTGCGGCCGCTGCCACCCCGGGGCGGGGAACTGCCTCGTTTCGTGGTCGAGCCGGCCACCGGCCCAAGATAGCGAGGGCCCTCCCCTGCAAATGAAACCGAGCGGCCCCGCTCAGCCCTGGCGCGCGGCCGCGAGCTGCGGATAGAGCCTCCGCAGCTCCTGTTCGAGCTCGTCGATGTGACCGTTGTTGTGGACGACGAAGGTCGCGAGCGCCGCCTTCTCGTGCTGGGGCAGCTGGCGCGAGTGGCGGCCCTCGAGCTGCGCCGTCCCACGAGCCGAGGCGCGGTCGGTGCGAACCTCGTCGTCGGCGATCACGGCGATCGTCGCGTCGAAGATCTCGTGCATCCGCCCCTCGAACAGGAGCGGGACCTCGACGACCGCGACCGCGAGGCCGGGCTCGAGCCCCTCCTTCCACTCCGCGACACGGTCGCCGACGCGCGGGTGCAGGACCGATTCGAGCCAGGTCAGCTCGTCGGGGTCCTCGAAGACGATGCCGGCGATCCGGCCCCGGTCGAGGTGCCCGTCCTCGTGGGTGACCCGCTCGCCCCAGCGCTCGACCAGCAGCGCCGCCACCTGATCGGAGGCGAGCAGCTCGTGGACGACGGCGTCGGTCGAGAGGGTCTCGGCGCCGAGCTCGCCGAGCAGCCTCAGCGTCTCGGACTTGCCCGCAGCGATGCCGCCGGTCAGCCCGATCAGCGCGGGGCCTGACCGGGGAGCGTCAGCGGAGGCGCTCACGGCGACCTCCGAAAGTCAGGAGTTCTCGGAGTCGTCCTCGGCCGGGGTCTCCGAGAAGACCTCGTCCGAGAGGCCGAGCTCGGGCACTTCCGGCTCGGGAGCGGGCTCCGCAGGAGCCTCGGCTGCCTCGGGCGCCGGAGCTTCCTCGACGGGAGCCTCAGCTGCCTCGGGGGCGGGGGCCTGCTCGGCGGGAGCCTCCTCGACCGGCGCCTCAGGCACAGCGGCCTCGGGAGCCGGCTCCTCATAGGCGGGGGCCTCGACGGCCTCTTCCACCTGGGGGGCGGCGGCCGCCTGAGCGCGAGCGAACGCGTCCTGGAGCGGCATGCCGCCCTCGCCGACGCGCTTGATCGAAAGGCTGATCCGACGGCGCTCCTCGTCGATCTCGAGGATCTTGACGCGGACCTCTTCGCCGGGATTGACGACCTCGGCCGGGGTCTCGACGTGATGCTCGGCGAGCTCGGAGATGTGGACGAGGCCCTCGACGCCGGGCACGATCTCGACGAAGGCGCCGAAGGCGACGACCTTGGTGACCTTGCCCGAGAGCGAGGAGCCGGGGCCGTAGGAGTTGAGCACCGTCTGCCACGGGTCCTCCTGCGTCTGCTTGAGACCGAGCGAGATGCGCTGGCGGTCGCGGTCGATGTCGAGGACCTTGACCTTGACCGTCTCGCCGATCGAGAGGACCTCGGAAGGATGGTTGACGTGGCTCCAGCTGATCTCGGAGATGTGGATCAGGCCGTCGATGCCCTCGAGGTCGACGAAGGCTCCGAAGTCGACGATGTTGGAGATCTGGCCCTCGACGACCTGGCCGGGCTGCAGGCGCTCGAGGATCTGCTCGCGCTGCTCCTTGCGCTCGTCCTCGAGGATCGCGCGGCGGGAGAGGACGACGTTGTTGCGGGACCGGTTGAGCTCGATCACCTTGCACTCGAGCGGCTGGCCCATGAACTCGTCGAGGTTGTGGACACGGCGGATGTCGACGAGCGAGGCTGGCAGGAAGCCGCGGATCCCGAGGTCGAGGATCAGGCCGCCCTTGACGACCTCGATCACGGTGCCCTCGACGACCTCGCCGGACTCGGCGGCGGCCTCGATCTTGCGCCAGGCCTTCTCGAAGCGGGCGCGCTTCTTGGAGAGGATCAGGCGACCCTCGGCGTCCTCCTTGGTGAGGACGAGTGCGTCGACCTGCTCGCCGAGGCTGACCTCGTCGGCGGGATCGACGGAGCGGCGGATCGAAAGCTCGTGCGAGGGAATGACTCCCTCGGACTTCCAGCCGATGTCGACGAGGACCTCGTCCTTGTCGATCCGGACGACCTCGCCGGTGACGACCTGGCCTTCTTCGAAGTGGGTGATCGTCGCGTCGTAGTTGGGGAAGATCTCGCCGTTCAACTCCAGCAACAGACCATCGGACCCCTCGACGGGGGTCGCACCTTCGGGCGCCAGCACGGCGCCGCCTGCTGTCTCGACAGCGGACAAGGGCGGGAATGATAGGGAAAGCCGCAAACGGGGGAGCCCCGACGTGCGAACGGCCTCCAAAGGCGCCGTTCCGTCACTAGACTGCCGACCCCGAATGCCCGTCAGGAAGACCAAGCGAGGCGCCGAACGGACCCCTCTGGAGGGCGATTGGGACGTCCTCGTCTGCGGCGCCAGCTTCGCCGGCCTGACGATCGCGCGCGAGCTCGCCGGCTCCGGCGTCCGTGTTCTCGTGCTCGACCGCTACGAGATCGGCGAGCGCCAGACCTCGGCCTGCGGCGCCCCGACCGAGTGGCTCGAGAACCTCGGCCTCGCCGGCTCGATCCGCCAGACCTTCAACGAGCTCGACTTCCACACTCCATACACGGACACGGTGATGCGCCTGCCGTGGTCGTTCTCGGTCTTCGACTACCCCGAGCTCTGCCGCCTGCTCTGGGAGCAGGCGGGCGAGGCCGAGTTCGAGACGGCGAAGATCGTCGGACTCGCCGGCGGGCGCCCGGCGCCCGCCGCCACCATCGACCCCGGGCACGTCTTCGAGGTCGAGACCGATCGTGGAATCGTCAAGGCGCCGCTGGTCGTCGACTGCCTCGGCTGGCGTCGGGTGCTCGGAGCCGAGGGCTACCAGCCGCCCGACGGGCCGCTCTCGCGCGGGCTCGAGGTCCATCCCGGCGGCAGCAACGACCGCATGGAGCTCTGGATCGAGCGCGGCGTCGTCCCCGCCGGCTACGGCTGGAGCTTCCCTGCCGGCGACGAGCTGCGCGTCGGCGTCGGCTCTTTCGACCCGAAGTTCCACGTCAAGCAGCCGACCGTCGAGCTGACCGAGCGCCTCGGCCTGCCTCCTGAGGGCTACCAGGGCAACTGGATTCCCCACCGGCTCAGGGAAGCGACCGAGAGCGGGATCTTCTTCTGCGGCGATTCCGCCGGCCACTGCCTGCCGCTGACCGCCGAGGGAATCCGCACGGCGTTCTACTTCTCGCTCGCCGCCGGGCGCGAGATCCGCGCCGTCGTCGAGGGCCGATCGGATCGCGGCGCGGCGCTCCGCTCCTACGCCGCCTTCAACGCGCGCCATCGCTGGCACTTCGAGTGGATGCTGCGCGTCCAGAAGCTGATCCCCCGGGTGCCGCCGCGACTGCTGGCGCCGGCGCTGCGCGGCCTCAGCAACGACGCCTTCGTCAGGTGGTCGTTCAACCACTACCTGAACATCGCGCCTCCCTCCTTCGCGCTCGGCCAGGGTGCAGCCGCCGGGCCGCGTCAGCCGGTCGCCGCCTGATCCGGCGGGACGGCCGCCCTATCCCCTATCTGATGACCAGCCAGGCGCCGGTCCAGAGCAGCACGACCCCGGCGATCCGCCCCGGGGTGATCGGCAACTGGTCAAGCCCGAGGAAGCCGACCCGGTCGAGCAGGACGGCGGCGCTGAGCTGCCCGGCGATCGTTGCCGCGGCGACGCCACCGGCGCCGATCTCGCGAACGGCGAAAATCGCCATCGTCACGTAGGCGGCGCCGAGCAGCCCTCCCAGCAGGTAGACAGGCCCGGCGTCGAGGGTCGCGCGCAGCCCATCCGCTTGACCGGCGATGAGCACGATCCCGGTCAGGACCAGCGTCCCGACGGCGAAGGAGATCAGCGCAGCGCCGAGCGAGCCGGTCTCGCGACCGAGCCCCGAGTTGACGACGGGTTGCATCGCGATCAAGCCGCCGACGGCGGCGGTCAGCAGCACTGCCAGACTCCGGTCCATTGGCGTGATCGTAAAGACGATGTCCCGCCCCGATCGCAGTTCCAGGGTGGGCAGCGCGGCAGGGTTGTGCCAACCACGCGTGATCTTTCGATCCGTCCCGGGTTGAGGATCTGAAGGCCTCGGGGGTTTCTACGCTTCTGCGGCCGACTCTGCCGTTCGATAATTGGAGAGGTGAACGACTTGCCGACGTTGCCGAGGGTCCGCCCGGTCGCGCGCCGCGCGCTTGCCGCACAGAGCGACGAGCGGCTGGTGAAGCTGCTCCGCGAGGGCCACGATGCCGCATTCGACGAGATCGTCGGCCGCTACCAGGCTCCCCTGGTCTCGTTCGCCGCCGCCTTCATCCCCTACCACCGGGCCGAGGATGTCGTCCAGGCCTCACTGCTGAAAGCGCACAAGGCGCTGCTCGCCGACGACCGCGCAGTCGCCTTGCGCGCCTGGTTGTTCACGATCGTCCGCAACGGCGCCCTCAACGCGATCCGCGACGAGCCCGACTGGCAGGAGCTCGACCCCACCTACGACGGCGTTCCGCAACCGCCGGCGATCGCCGAGCAGAACGAGGAGCTGCAGCGGCTCGTCGTCGCGATCTGCGCGCTTCCCGAGGCCCAGCGCCGCGCGCTCGTCGGCCGCGAGCTCGAGGGTGAGGGCCACGCCGAGCTGGCGACCGAGCTCGGCACTACAGCGACGGCCGTCCGCGGTCTGATCTTCCGGGCCCGGACGGCGCTGCGCGACTCGCTCGGCGCGCTGATCCCCCTGCCGGTCATCCGCATGCTTCTCAGCCAGGGGTCCGCTGCGGGGACGGGCGCCGGTGCCGGCGCAGGGGCCGGAGCGGGTCTCGGGCTCGGCGCCGTCGGCCTCGGCGGCGGCGCCAAGCTCGCCGCGACGATCTCGGCGGCAGCCCTGATCGTCGGCGGCGGCATCGCCCTGGAGAAGAGGGTCGGCAACCGCGACAGCGGCGGACCTGAGGTCGCGAAGGCAGCCGCCAGCGGGTCGGGGAGCGGATCCGCGAGCGCTACCGGCAGGACGGCCGCTGCCGAGTCCGATCCGGTGGAGACATCCTCGGGCGGCGGCGACGGGGGCGCCGAGCCCGGCTCGAAGGGCGAGGGCGGCTCCGGCGACGCGCGGCCCGGCGATTCCGGGAGCTCCGGCCCGGGCTCGGGCGGCTCAGGATCCGGCTCCAGCGGCGACTCAGGCTCCGGCCACCAGTCCGGCCACGAGCCCGGCGACGACGGCTCCTCCGGCCCGGGCCCCGGGCCGATCCCGGAGGCCGACGACGACGGCGCTCACTCCGGCCCCGGCGGCGGCGATGACGACTTCGACGACGGCAATCACTCCGGCTCTGGCTCCGGCGGCGGTGGCGAAATCCCGGAGCCCGAGGACGACTTCGACGAGGACCATTCCGGCTCCGGCGGGGGCGGGGACATCCCCGAGCCCGATGACAGCTTCGACGACGATGCCGAGGACGACCACTCCGGGCCCGGCGGCGGCGACGAGCCGGACGACGACTGAACCTCCCCGTCGCGCGTGATCTTCGCGGCGCCGGCGGGTTGAGGACGGGACAAGGCAAGCATGCGCGGCACGATTCCTCGCTGGGGGTTCAGCCGGCGCCGATCAAGGAGAAACGATGAGGAAGCTCACGACGTTCGCGGCCATGGCGGTAATCGCCCTGCTCGCGCTCGCCGTCGCCGGACCGGCGGCCGCGAAGGATCGCAACAACGACAACATTCCCGACAAGTGGGAGAAGAAGCACAACCTCTCGCTGAAGAAGAACCAGGCCCGCAAGGACCAGGATCGGGACGGCTCCAAGAACAAGTCCGAGTACAAGGCCCGGACCGACCCGCGCGACTCCGACACCGACGACGATGGCGTCGAGGACGGCGACGAGAACTCCGGCACGATCGAGAGCTTCGACCCGGCGGCGGGCACGCTCGTGATCAACCTGGCCGGCGGCGACAGCGTCGAGGGCACGGTCGACGAGGACACGGAGATCGAGTGCGGCTGCCGCGGCGACAGCGGCGAGGACTCCGATCAGGGCGAGGACATCGACGGCGACAGGATCGTCCCCCGCGACGATCCCGACGGCTCCGATGACGGCGACGACGAGGATGTCGACGACGACAACTCGGGCCCCGGCGGCGGCGAGGACGAGGGCGACGACGACCACTCCGGCCCCGGCCACGACGGCAAGGGCGACTGCACGACCGACGACCTGGTCGCCGGCGCGGCGGTCCACGAGGCCGAGCTGAAGACCACGGCCGACGGCCTCGTCTTCACCGAGATCGAGCTCGTCTCGGACAACCCCGAGGCCGACGACGATGACAGCGACGACGGCACCGACGACGACGGCACCCCCGACCAGGGGCCCGGCGACAACTGATCCATCCCCCACGGATCGGACCGGAACGGGCGCCCCACCGGGCGCCCGTTCTCGTTAAGGGGCGTTCTCCGATGCGGCCCCGGCCGGGACCAGGCACGGATTTGCGGTGAGGGGGATGTGGATTGAGGGGCCGGCCGTCGTGCGGGGCCGGGGCGTCAGGGCTTCGTCACGGAAGTGGCGCAGGCGTGGCTGTTTCGTGAAGGCTTAGAAGGGCTCGAAGACGAGGTGCACGATTACGTCCCTATAGGGATGCAAATCATGCAGTTGGTCTCGCGGGCCTCCGAGAATCCCAGCGAAACCCTCCCAGAACCCGCGCCCCCTGTGACGAAATGGACCCTCAGCCACTAAGGCGTTCTCTGACCAAGCATGGCGCCGCACGGGAGCGGCACTGTGTGGCGGAGCCACATGAGCCGCGCCCGGGTGGCGCCAGGCGCCGCGTCAGAGGACGCCGCCCGGTGCGCCCAGGCGCAGCGTCAGAGGACGCCGCTACTTGGCGGTGAGCCAGTCGGGGCCGATCCCGGCCTCGACTGCGAGTGGCGGGTCGAGGTCGTAGGCGGCGATCATCTCGCGGCAGGCGAGCTCGCCGACCGTCTCCGCCTCGGCCTCGGGACCCTCGAACAGCAGCTCGTCGTGGATCTGCAGGACGAGGCGCGACTCCAGCCCCGCCTCCTCGATTGCCGCATGGGCGCGGATCATGGCCAGCTTGATGATGTCGGCGGCCGTCCCCTGGATCACCGTGTTGACGGCGAGCCGCTCGCCCAGCATCCGCGTCTGGCGGTTGCGGGAGCGCAACTCCGGGATCAGGCGGCGGCGCCCCATCAGGGTCGTCACCTGCCCGGAGTCGGTGGCCAATTCGATCGTCTCGTCGATGAAGCGCTTGACGCCCTCGAAGCGCTCGAAGTAGCGATCGATGTACTCGGCCGCCTCCTTGACGTCGATGCCGAGGCGGTCGGCGAGTCCGAAAGCGCTGAGCCCGTAGGCGATCCCGTAGTTGACCATCTTCGCTTTCGAGCGGTCCTGGGCCGAGATCGCGTCGGGATCGGCGCCGATGATGCCCGCGGCGGTCGCCGAGTGGACGTCCTCGCCCGAGGCGAAGATCTCGCGCAGGGTCTGATCGTCGGCGACATGCGCGAGCACCCGCAGCTCGACCTGGTTGTAGTCGCAGGAGACGAGCGACTTGCCCGGCTCGGCGACGAAGCAGCCCCGGATCGGGCGACCGAGCTCGGAGCGGATCGGAATGTTCTGCAGATTCGGGTTCGTGCTCGAGAGGCGCCCGGTCGCAGCGCGGACCTGGCTGAAGGTGGTGTGGATGCGACCGGTCTGCGGGTCGATCAGCGGCGGCAGCGAGTCGAGGTAGGTGTTCTTCAGCTTCGTCACCTCGCGCCAGCGCTCGACCTTGGCCACAATCGGGTGCTCATCGCGGATCTGCGAGAGGACGCGGGCGTCGGTCGAGAAGCCCGTCTTGCCGCGGCGCTTGCGGGTCAGGCCGAGCTCGGTGAAGAAGACCTCGCCGAGCTGCTGGGGAGAGCCGATCGTGAACTCGTGGCCGGCCAGCTCCCAGATCTCCTCCTGCAGCTGCTCGGCCTGCCCGGCGAGGGAGTCCGAGATCGCCGCCAGTCGCTCCTTGTCCAGCTTCAGGCCCTGGCCCTCCATCGCCGCCAGCACCTCGATCAGCGGCATCTCGACCTCGTCGAGCAGCCGCTGCAGCCCGAGCGCCTCGATCTTCGGGCGCTGCTTCGCCGCCAGCTCGGCGGCGAGCCGGGCCTGCTCGGCGGGGTCGGGTCCCCCCTCCTCTCCGTCGAGCGTCAGCTGCCCGTCGTCGGCTCCGGTCGCCTCGCCGCCCGCGACCGAGATCCCCTCGTCGGCGGCGAGCTCGGCGAGCTCGTAGGTGCGCCGGGCGGGGTCGATCAGGTAGGCGGCGACCATCGTGTCGTGGCTGAGGCGCAGCGACGCCTGCGGCGCCACGGCGATCAGCCCGCGCGGCCCTCCCCCGCCGAGCGACTTGGCGTCGTGGGCGACGATCGGCCGCGAGCCGAGCGCGGCGGCGAGCTCGAGCGGGTCGGGGATCTCCCCGGAGACCAGGCGCTCGCCGTCCCAGCCGGCCCAGCGGCCGCCGATGTAGGCGATCGCGACCTCGGCGTCGGCGAGGTCGGAGGGCGCGCCCGGCTCCGACTCGACCTCGAGCCTGGTGTCGACGGAGCGCTCCGGGACGGCCTCGTCCCAGTCCTCTTCGAGCCGCTGGATCACCTGTCTCATCTCGAACTCGGCAGCGAAGTCGTGCAGGCGGCTGCGGTCCGGCTTGCCCTCCATCACCTCGGCGAGGTCGATCCCCGTATCGACGTCGAAGTGCATCGTCGCCAGCTGCTTCGAGACGCGGGCGTCGTCGGCGTGCTCGGTCAGGTTCTCCTTGCGCTTTTTTCCGGAGATCTCGTCGACGCTCGCGAGCACGGTCTCGAGATCGCCGAACTGCTGCAGGAGCTGGGCGGCGGTCTTGTCGCCGATCCCGGGGACGCCGGGGATGTTGTCGGATGTGTCGCCCTTGAGGCCGATCAGGTCGGTGACCAGCTCCGGCGGCACGCCGTAGCGCTCGATCACGCCCTCGCGGTCGTAGACCTTGGTGTCGGTGACGCCGCGGCCGGTGCTCATCACCCGGACCCCGTCGCCGACCAGCTGGTAGGCGTCGCGATCGCCGGTCAGGACCATCACCGGGATCCCTCGCTCGCGCGCCTGCCGGGTCATCGTCGCGATCACGTCGTCGGCCTCGTAGCCCTCGACCCGTACGTTCGCGAAGCCGAACGCCTCCGCCAGCGGCATCAGGTGCGGCCACTGCTCCTTGAGCAGGTCGGGGCGCGACTTGCGCTGCGCCTTGTAGGGCGCGTAGGTCTTCTCGCGGCCGGACCAGCCCGCATCCCAGGCGACGACGACGGCGCGCGGCTTGAAGTCGGTCAGCAGCTTGACCATCATCGAGGCGAGGCCGTAGATCGCGTTCGTGGGTCGTCCGTCGGAGGTCGCCATCGACTCCGGCAGGGCGAAGAAGGCGCGGTAGGCGAGGCTGTTTCCGTCGATCAGGAAGAGCTCGCCGCTGCCGTCCGGACCCTCGCCGTCGCCGTTGTTGCTCTGCGTCGCATCCACCATCGGCGCCGCATCATAGGCGTGGTTCCCGCGGGTACTCGGCGGGCGGATGAAGAGGAAGCGGGTCAGCTCGCGCCGAGGCGCGCCTCCGGGCCCAGCCTCTCGTCGAGGCCCCGCCCGAGTGCCGCGCGGGCGAGCAGCTCGCCGAGCGCCGGAGCCTGCTTGAAGAGGTTGTGGCCGGCGGGGACGAAAACCCCGTCGCCCGCCCAGACCGAGACCGCGTCCTCGCCCCAGGGCAATGCCGTGACCCAGCAGTGGCGGTACTCGAGCGGCTCGGGGTCGAGGCCCGGCAGCGCCTCGGTCACGTAGGCCCGGACCCGCTCGTCGAACTCACCCATCTCCGCCGGGTCGACCAGGGACCCATCCTCCCGCACGGGCGTCGTCCCGGCAAGCCCGACCGCGTAGCGCTCGTCGCCGGGCTCAGGAGCCGCGTAGACGCCTGTCTCGCCCCAGATCCCGCTCGAGTCCTGCAGGCACGGCAGCGGTCCGGAAGGCTCGCGCACCGCGAAGGTTGCGCGCAGGTGCGCAGCTGGGGCGACCGGGACCTCGAGTCCGATCGTCCGCGCCAGCCGCCCCGCTTCGATCCCCGCGCAGAGCACGACGCGGTCGAAGACCTCGACCCCGCCGCCGCGCCGCAGCTCGACCCCGCCCGCAACCGGCCGCAGCGACAGGACCTCGTCGCGGACGAGGCGCTCGCCGAGGCCGGTGGCGAGGGCGCCGATCACGGCGGTCGTGCGGATCGCTCCGCCTTCCTGATCGAACATCGTCTCGATGTCGTCGGACCCGCCCGGCTCCAGAGGGGCGATCAAGGGGAGCAGACTGGCGGCATCGTCAGGTCCCGGCGAGGAGATCGGGATCCCGCCCGCCTGCTCGAGCAACGCGCGGCGGTCGCGCACGGCACCCCCGATTGCGAGCACCCCACCCGAGGAGATCGTCTCGATCCCGAGCTCGGTGGCCCAGCGCCGCCAGATCGTTCGCGACTCGCGCGCGAGCTCGATCAGCCGCGGGTCGTCGTGCGCGTGGCGGAAGATCCGCGACTCGCCGCCGGACTGGCCGTTTCCGGGCTCGCCACGCTCGAGGACGGTCACGTCCGCACCCGCTTCGGCAAGGGCGCGAGCAGTTGCCAGGCCGACAACCCCGGCGCCTACTACTGCAATCCGGGCATCCGCCACCGCGGTGCTCACCGACCCGATTTCCCGAAGGCGACCATCCCGGCGAGGCTACCCGTCGTAGTCGGGCGCGAAACCGCCGTCGGCACGGCACCGGGGCCGGACTATGATCCCGCCCGCTTCATGGCATCGGTCAGCGCACAGTTCTCGGTCACCGTCCGCGTCGAGCTCGACGCGCGCAACGAGCCGCTCGGCAAGATCACGGCCGCGATCGCCGAGTCCGGCGGCGCACTGCAAAGCGTCGACCTCGTCCCCGGCGCCGGCGCCGAGGGCAAGCGGGTGCGTGAGTTCACGATCGACGCCCGCGATCCCGAGCACTGGGAGCAGATCCTGCGGGCGATCGGGGGCACCCGCGGAGCCAAGGTCCTCGAGTACACGGACCGCACCTTCGCGATGCACCGCGGCGGCAAGATCGAGCAGTCGAACAAGTACCCGCTGAAGACCCGCGACGATCTCTCGATGGCCTACACCCCGGGCGTCGCCCGGGTCTGCACCGAGATCGCCCAGAACCGCGCCAAGGCCTTCGAGTTCACGATCAAGAAGAACACCGTCGCCGTCGTCTCCGACGGCAGCGCCGTGCTCGGCCTCGGCGACATCGGCCCCGAGGCGGCGATGCCGGTGATGGAGGGCAAGGCGATGCTGTTCAAGGAGTTCGCCGACGTCGACGCCTTCCCGATCTGCCTCTCGACCAACGACCCCGAGCAGATCATCCAGACCGTGAAGCTGATCGCCCCGACCTTCGGCGGCATCAACCTCGAGGACATCTCGGCGCCGCGCTGCTTCGAGATCGAGGACCGGCTGCGGGCGGAGCTCGACATCCCCGTCTTCCACGACGACCAGCACGGCACCGCCGTCGTGATGATGGCGGCGCTGTTCAACTCGATGAAGATCGTCGGCAAGCGGCTCGAGGACCTGACCGTGGTGATCGTCGGGCTCGGCGCCGCCGGCATCGCCTGCACGAAGATGCTGCAGGCGGGCGGCGTCACCAACATCATCGGCTGCGACCGCCAGGGCGCCCTGTCGACGGAACGCTCCGACTACGCGAGCGGCGGCATGACGCCGATCAAGAAGTGGTTCGCCGAGGTCTCGAACCCGGAGAAGCGCAGCGGCGGTCCGAACGAAGTGCTCGAGGGCGCCGATCTCTTCATCGGCCTCTCCGGCCCGGGCCTGGTCGAGGCGAAGTCGCTGGAGGCGATGGCCAAGGACGCAATCGTCTTCGCGATGGCCAACCCGACGCCCGAGGTGATGCCCGAGGACGCCGAGCCCTACGTGCGGATCATGGCGACCGGCCGCTCCGACTACCCGAACCAGATCAACAACGTGCTCGCCTTCCCGGGCATCTTCCGTGGCGCCCTCGACGCGGGCGCCCCCCGGATCACCGAGGAGATGAAGCTGGCCGCCGCACAGGGCATCGCCGCCGTCGTCACCGACGACGACCTGAACGAGGACTACATCATCCCCAGTGTCTTCAACCGCGATGTCGCCCCGGCCGTCGCCGCTGCAGTCGTCGAGGAGGCGAAGAGCGCCGGCCTCGCCCGCGTCTCCGACGAGACCGGAACTTTCCAGACCGTCAGCTAGGCCGCGGGGCGCCGCAGACGGTGCGATCCGGAGAGCCCACCGCTAGGGTTCCGCGCCCAAGGGGGCATCTCGAACTTCAAGGAGACTGCATGAGGGTTCTCGTCACGGGGGCAAGCGGAACGATCGGTCGGGCTCTGTGCGATGCGCTGCTCGCTCGCGGAGACGAGGTCCACGGCCTCTCGCGCGCACCGGAGAAGGCGCGCCCTCACAACCCGAAGGTGACGTGGTTCCCCTGGAATCCAGCGCTCGAGCGGCCGCCCTCGGAGGCGATTGACGGTGTCGACGCGGTGATCAACCTCGTCGGCGAGCCGATCAACCAGCGCTGGACCGACGAGGCGAAGAAGCGGATCCTCGTCTCACGCGAGACCGCAACGCACAACCTCGTCGCGGCGATGCTCGCCGCCGACCCGCGGCCGAAGGTGCTCGTCGCGCAGTCGGCGGTCGGCTATTACGGCGATCGCGGCGAGGCGATCGTCGACGAGGAGACCGGGCCCGGCGACAGCTTCGACGCCAAGGTCGTGATCGCCTGGGAGGCGGCCTCGCGCGAGATCGAGGGCCACGGGGTGCGGCTGGCAATCATGCGCACCGGCCTCGTCCTCGACAAGGACTCCGGACTGCTCGAGGAGCTACTGCTCCCGTTCCGGCTCGGCGTCGGCGGCCCGGTCGCCGGCGGCCGCAACTACATGCCCTGGATCAGCCTCGACGACGAGGTCGGCCTGCTGATCTGGGCACTCGACAACCCGGCTGCGAGCGGCGTCTACAACACGACCGCGCCGGAGCCGGTCACGAACAAGGTCTTCTCGAAGGCGCTCGGCAAGGCGCTCGGACGGCCGGCGATCATGCCGGTCCCCAAGCTCGCCGTGAAGCTGCGGCTCGGCGGCGAGCTCGGCGAGGTCGCGACCGGCGGCCAGCGGGCGTTGCCGCGCCGGGCGCTGGACGGCGGCTACGTCTTCTTGCACCCGGACATCGAGTCCGGGCTCGCCGCGGCGCTCGCCTAGCTCGGCTCGGCGAAGTCGGCGGCACCGTCGGGACCGATCGAGTACGTGCCGAGCTCCGATTCCCGGTCCTGCGTGGCGAGGAAGGCTGCGACGACGTCGGAGCGGCTGAGTGGATCCCCGGCCCGGTCGATCGCGTCGAGCACCGCCGCCATCGCCTCGTAGCCGTAGGCATAGGTGTCACCGCGCCGTGGCTCGTCGTCCAGCCACAGTGCCGCCAGCGTCCGCTCGCCGGTCGCCTGCACGTCGGTGGGAACGTCGTTGCCGCCGCTCTCGGCGAGCAGGTCCCGACCGGCCGGACCTGGAGCGACCTGCAGCAGTCCGGCCTCGTTGGTGACCGGAGCCGAGAACAGGGTCGCCGCACCGGCCTCACCGATGTAGGCGATCGAGCGCGAGTCCTGGGTCGCGGTCCGGGCCCCGGAGGCGACGGCGGCCTGGAGCCATCCTGCCGACCCCGCCGCGGGGGCGATGCCTCCGGGGCCGGGCACGGCGACGATCTCGACCGGGGCGCCGCCGGCCTCGCCGCCGCCGTCCTCGAGCGCCTGCTGAGCGCCGTCGATCAGCTCGGTCCCGCCGGCGGCGGTACCGACGTAGACCGTCAGCTCGGTTCCCTCCTGCACGGTCGACCCGCAGGCAGCGAGGCCGAGGGCGGCCAGAGCGAGCAGGACGAGAGGGAGAGACCGGGGCGGCGACATCGCTACATCGATTATCACCGCTGCCCCTCTCCCTCTCGGTAGTGTGCGGCGCGTGCGGATCGGAGTGCTCACAGCCGGAGGAGACTGCCCGGGGCTGAACGCGGTCCTGCGCGCGGTCGCCCGCTCCTCGATCATGAACGGCGACGAGGCGATCGGGATCATGCGCGGCTTTCAGGGCCTGGCCGAGCGCGACTACATGAGCCTCGACCTCCACGCTGTCGCCGGCATCCTCCCGCTCGGCGGCACGATCCTGCGGACCTCGAGCTTCGAGCCGGTCCGCGAGGGGGCGATCGACAAGCTGCAGACGGCGATCTCCGAGGACGGCCTCGAGGCGGTGATCGCGGTCGGCGGCGAGCACACGATGTGGATGGCCCGCGAGCTGCACGAGCAGCACGGGATGCCGATCGTCGGCGTGCCGAAGACGATCGACAACGACGTCGTCGGCACCGACTACACCTTCGGCTTCGACACGGCCCTGCACGTGGTCAGCGAAGCGATCGACCGCCTCCACACCACCGCCCAGTCGCACTATCGCGTGATGGTGGTCGAGGTGATGGGCCGCAACGTCGGCTGGATCGCCCTGCACGGCGGCATCGCCGGCGGCGCCGACGGGATCATCATCCCCGAGGTCGAGACGTCGAGCGCCGAGATCGCGGACGGGATCAAGCGCCGCTACGAGCACGGCAAGGACTTCTCGATCATCGTCGTCGCCGAGGGCGCCCGGATCGCCTTCGAGGGCCAGAGGACGGCCCAGGTCACGGCATCGGAGAAGACCGACATGTACGGCTACGCGCGACTCGGCGGCGTCGGCCCGACGCTGGCCGAGGAGCTCGAGCGGCTCAGCGGCTACGAGGCCCGGGCGGTCGTGCTCGGCCACATCCAGCGCGGCGGCACACCGACCGCTCGCGATCGGGTGCTGGCAACCCGCTACGGCGCCAAGGCCTACGACATGGTCAAGGCAGGCGAGTTCGGCCGGATGGCGGCACTGCGCGGCACCGAAGTCGTCTCGGTCCCGCTCTCGGACGTTCGCGGAATCAAGACCGTCGACCTCGAGCTGCTCGAGGTCGCGGAGCGATTCTTCTTCTGAGCCGCGGGCTCTAGGCCTTGGCGGCGGGGCCGCGGGCCCACTCGACCAGCGGCGCCCAGGCACGGAGCAGGCCGCCGATCAGGACGATCAGCAAGAAGACAAGGGCACCGAGCGTGCCGCCGATGTCGAGGCCGATCATGACCAGGAAGGCGACCAAGGCGACGGTGACGATTACGAGAAGCTGCATCGCCGGGAAATCTAACAGCGCAGCCCCCGGCAGGCGCGGCGGTTCGGGTGCGGCGTGCTGCCGAGGCGCGGTGCCGGCGCTGCGTCCGTGTAAGACTGCGCGTGTGCCGAGAAGGACTGGGGAGACGAACCGGCGATCACGCTTTGCCACGGCGCTGGGCGTGCTTCTCGGATCCGCCGCGCTGTCTGCGGCGTCGGCCCCCCAGGCCGGCGCCAACCACGACCACCTCAAGGTCTACGCGTTCGTGCTCGACGGGCTCGACGGCGACGCGCTCTCGGAGGGCAGCGCTCCCTTCATCTCGAGCCTGATCGACGGCGAGCACGGCGCCCGGACGACCTACTACCCGGACTCGCGATCGGTGATGGTCGCGCAGACGAACCCGAACCACACGGCGATGATCACCGGCGCCTATCCGAGCAGCAGCGGCATCACCGGCAACGAGTTCGCCGTCTACGGCCGGCCCGCCGACGAGGACAGCTGCCCCGAAGGCCCGCTCGACCCCGCCGGCGAGCCGTTCGCGACCAGCGGCGAGAACGTCAACTGCGTGCAGGTCCCGAACATGTTCGAAACGGTCGAGCGCCGTAAGCAGTCACAGCACATCACGACCGCGATGATCATGGGCAAGCCGAAGCTGGCCCGGCTGTTCGCGACGCGCAACGTTGGCGACGGCTACGACGCCGACCACATCTGGGCACCCTGCGACGACGAGCCCTACTGCGCGGACGTGCCGACCAACCCCGCGAGCGGCTACGCGCTCAGCGACGAGATCGTGATGGACGAGGTGCTCCGGACCGTCAAGCAGGGGGTCGCCGACAAGGGCCGTCCGCGGACGCCCGACTTCACCTTTGCGAACTTCCCGCAGATCGACACCGCCGGACACGCCGGGGGCCGCACGGGCCCGCTCTATGACGAGGCGCTTGCCCTCGCCGATGCCCAGATCGAGCGCTTCGTCGACAACCAGAAGCAGCAGGGGCTCTGGGAGCAGACGGTGCTGATGATTCTGTCCGACCACTCGATGGACGACACGCCGCAGTTGAACAAGGTCTCGCTCGCGGGCGCCCTGACCGCCGGCGGCGTGCCGGCGAGCGACTTCGAGGTCGTCGGCAACGGCAACGCCGCCCACATCTACCTGACCGCCCGGAAAGCGCCGGACGCGGCGCAGAAGGTGAAGCGGATGCGGGATACCCTGCTCGGCGTGCCCGGCGTCGTCAACGCGCTCTACCGGCGCAACAATCCGGTCGACGGCGGCAAGGCGCACACGCTCGCGAAGGTCCATTCCGGCTGGGGCCTCGGCGGGCCGAGGACCGGCGATCTCGTCGTCACCACCTCGCCCGGCGTCGGCGTGCTCGACAGCTCGGAGGCCAACAGCCTGCCGCTGAATCCGTTGCCCGGCGAGCACGGCGCGCCGCACACGCGCGACAACACCTTCCTGATCACCGGCGGCAGCCGGGCCCTCCGCCAGGGCGAGAGCGACGCTCCCGCGATCAACGTCGACGTCACCCCGACGGCGATGCGGCTCTTGAACCGCAAGCCCGCGAAGACGGTCGAGGGCAACTTCCGGCGCGACGCATTCAAGATCAAGGCGCTGCCGAAGCGCGGCGACAAGCGCTAGCCGGAACGACTCAGACGCCGGAGCCGGCTGCGAGCCGCTCGCGCGTCTCGACCAGGAACGTGGAGACGGCCGCTGCAGCCGCCTCCGGATCCGAGCCCGCGTCGGCGACGGCGCGGACCAGCCGGCTGCCGATGATGACGCCGTCGGAGATCGCGCCGATCTCGGCGGCACGCTCGGGCGTCCCGATCCCGAAGCCGACCGCGGCGGGAGCACCGGCCTCTTCGCGAACGGCCTCGACGAGCTCGGTGAGATCGGCGGGCAGCGCCTCGCGCTCCCCCGTGACGCCGGTCAACGAGACGACGTAGACGAACCCCTGGGCGCCCTCGACGAGGCGCCGGCGCCGGGCCGGCGGCGTCGTCGGCGCCACGAACGGGATCAGCGCCAGGCCTCGCTCGGCGAACGCCTCGGGCAGGTCGCGGTCCTCGCCCGGCGGCAGGTCGGGGACGATCGCGCCGGCCGCCCCGGCGTCGAGCAGCATCTCGGCGAAGCTCGCGGCGCCCGGCGCGAGCGCCATGTTCGCGTAGACCATCGGCAGGACCGGCAGGCGCGCACCGAGCTCCGAGCAGATCGTCAGCACGTCCTCGAGCTTCGTTCCGGCCTCGAGCGCCTCGGTCGCGGCCGCGTGGATCACGGGCCCGTCGGCGAGCGGGTCGGAGTAGGGAACGCCGAGCTCGATCAGGTCGGCGCCGGAATCCGCGTAGGCGCGGGCAACGGCCTTCGAGGTCTCGAGGTCCGGGAAGCCGCCGACCAGGTACGGCATCAGCGCCGCCCGGCCCTCGGCGCGGGCGGCGGCGAAGGCGGCGGCGATCCGCTCGATCCCGGTTCCGGCGGTCGGCTCAGTCATCGTCGGAGGGGAGCTCGCCGGTGCGCCGGCCGAGCTTGGTCAGCGCCTCATCGAGATCCTTGTCGCCGCGGCCGGAGAGCGTCAGGACGTCGACGCCGTCGGTCTCGGGCGCGGGCGAGTCGAGCAGCCAGGCGATCGCATGCGAGGACTCGAGCGCCGGCACGATCCCCTCGAGCCGCGAGAGGGTCTCGAAGGCGACCAGGGCCTGATCGTCGGTGACCGATACGTAGCGGGCCCGGCCGCTGTCGCGCAGGAAGGCATGCTCGGGACCCACGCCCGGATAGTCGAGCCCGGCCGAGATCGAGTGCGCTTCGAGGATCTGCCCCTGCTCGTCGGCGATCACGGAGGAGAGCGCGCCGTGGAGGACGCCGGTGCGTCCGGCGCCGAGCGAGGCGCCGTGGCGACCGCCGAGCCCCTCCCCCGCTGCCTCGACGCCGATCAGCTCGACTCCCTCGTCCTCGACGAAGCCGGCGAAGGTGCCAATCGCGTTCGAGCCGCCGCCGACACAGGCGATGACGCGCTCGGGCAGGGCGCCGTGCGCCTCGAGGATCTGGGCCCGGGCCTCGTCGCCGATCACCCGTTGCAGGTCGCGGACGAGCGCCGGGTACGGAGCCGGGCCGACCGCCGATCCGATGATGTAGTGGGTGTCGCCGACGTTGCTGACCCAGTCGCGGATCGCGGCGCTGACCGCCTCCTTGAGCGTGCGGGCGCCGGCCTCGACCGGCTCGACGCTGGCGCCCATCAGCTCCATCCGCTCGACGTTGGGCCGCTGCCGCCGCATGTCCTCGGTGCCCATGTAGACGATGCACTCGAGGCCCATCAGCGCGCAGGCGGTCGCCGTCGCGACGCCGTGCTGGCCGGCACCGGTCTCGGCGATGATCCGCGTCTTGCCCATCCGCTTCGCGAGCAGCGCCTGGCCGACGGCGTTGTTGATCTTGTGGGCGCCCGTGTGAGCGAGGTCCTCGCGCTTCAGGTAGACGAGCCGCCCGACCCGCTCGGAGAGGCGGCGGGCCAGATAGAGAGGCGTCGGGCGACCGACGAAGTCGCGCAGCAGCTCATCGAGCTCGGCCCGGAACTCCGGGTCGGCGCGAGCCTCGGCGAAGGCCTCGGTGAGCTCGTCGAGCGCCGGGATCAGGACCTCGGGCACGTAGCGGCCGCCGTAGGGGCCGAACCGTCCCTCGATCCCGGCCGCCGGAGCGACCGGGGGCTGGGGCTGCTCGGCGCTCATGCCGGCCTCGCGTCGACGGGCGCGGCGCCGGGACCGGCGGGGCGGGCAGGCGGGCCCTCATCCTCATCGGGCGGCGTGATCTGCCGCTCGGTCCGCTCCGCTTCCTCGGTGTCCTCGGCGCTGTTGGCGTTGTCGATGAAGCGACGGATCAGGTCGTGGTCCTTGACGCCGGGGCGGCCCTCAACCTCGACCCCGCCGGCGACGTCGACGGCCCAGGGGTTCGAGGCCTCGATCGCCTCGGCGAGGTTCTCGGGCGTCAACCCGCCGGCGACGATCGCCGGGATCCCGCCGCGCCGGGGCGAGCGACGGCGGCGCACGAGCTCCCAGTCGAAGCTCTCGCCGGTGCCGCCTGGAGTCCCCGGCCGGTAGGCGTCGAAGAGGTGGAAGTCGGTGCGGTAGGCCTCGGCGCCACGAACCTCGGCAGCGGAGCGGACCCGGAACGCCTTGATCACCTTGGCGCCGGTCCGTCGCGCCACCTCGGAGCAGAACGAGGGGCCCTCGTCGCCGTGCAGCTGCACGTAGCCGAGCTGGCCGCGCTCGACGGCCTCGGCGATCCGGCCCAGGCTCTGGTTGACGAAGACGCCGACGACCTCGATCTTGCGGCGGACCAGGACGGCGATCTCCTCGGCCGTGCCGGCCTCGACGTAGCGGCTGCTCTCGGGCCAGTGGTTGAGCCCGATCGCCCAGGCGCCGGCCGCGATCGCCGCCTCGGCGTCGTCGAGCCTGGTGATGCCACAGATCTTGGTGCGCACCCGCCAAAGATCGCAGATTCGCCGCCCGGGGCTGCTCGCTGCGAGGCGCGGTCCCCTAGTTGCCGGCATCCTCGGGTCGCTCGGCGAGGACGATCGTCAGCTGTTGCGTCTCGCCGTCGCGATCGACCGTGAGCTCGATCGAATCGCCGGGCTGCTTGGTGTTGACGAGCGCCACGAGGTCGTCCATGCCGCCGATCTCCTCGCCGTCTACAGCGGTGACCACGTCGCCGCCGGCCTTGATCGGCTGACCGTCGATCGTGGCCTTCTCGTCGCCCGCCTGCAGCCCGGCCTGATCGGCGGGGCTGCCCTGGGTCACGTCCTGGATGATCGCGCCTTGCTCGACGGCGAGGTCGAGCGTGTCGGCGATCTCCGGCGTCAGATCGCCGCCCTGGATGCCGATGTAGGCGTGAGAAGCGTCACCGTCCTCGAGGATCTGCTCGGCGACGGTCCTGGCGGTGTTGATCGGCACCGCGAAGCCGACGCCGACGTTGCCCTCGCTGCTGCCGCCGGTTGCGATCTGGGAGTTGACGCCGATCACGTCGCCGGATGCGTCGATCAGCGGACCGCCCGAGTTGCCGGGGTTGATCGCTGCGTCGGTCTGGATCACGTCCGAGATCGTGAAGCCGTCGGGAGCGCTGATCTGACGCTGCAGTGCGGAGACGATTCCCGAGGTGACGGTGCGGTCGAGCCCGAACGGGTTGCCGATCGCGATCACGGCGTCGCCGACCTCGGCTTCGGAGGAGTCGCCGAAGGCGAGTGGCTCGGCATCGATCTGCGACGGATCGGCCTCGAGCACGGCGATGTCGGTCGAGGTGTCCGCACCCAGCACCTTCGCTTCGAGCGTGGCGCCGTCGTCGCCCATCTGCACGGTGACCTGACTGCTGCCTTCAACGACATGCGCATTGGTGATGATGTGGCCCCCGTCGTCGATCAGGAAGCCAGAGCCGGTCGCGGTGCCGCCCTCCTGCGGCAGCGGCTCGAAGGGCGAGCTGGAAGCGGTCTGCTCCTGCTCCGCCTCGATGTAGGCGACGGCGTCGCCGTCACGGTCGTAGATGTCGCCGGCGGAGAGGGCGCCGTCGGCGGCCGTCGCGGTTCGAGCCGGGGCGGCATCGGTGCTCCCGGTCGCCGCCACCGTCGTCGTCGAAGTGGAATCCGCCTTGATCCAGCCCGCCGTGATCGCGAGCAGTCCAAGGAGGCCGACCACGAGGCCGCCGGCGAGCCCGGCCACGAAGGGCCGCGAGAAGAACGTTCTGAGGTTGCTCATGCAAGCGATCTTCGGCGCGGTCGCTAAGCCGTCCCAAAACGCGCGATGAATGTCCCCTAAAAGCTCGGCGAGCGTCTATCAGCGCTCGTCGAGCAGGTGCTCGCGCGTCAGCTCCTCGTTGCGAGCGAGCTGGCGAACCGCGGCCTCGGGGTCGGCGGCGCGCATCAGCGCCTCGCCGATCAGCACTGCGTCGACGCCGATCCGGTCGAGCTCGTCGAGCTGGGCACGATTTCCGTACCCGGACTCGGAGACGATCGTCTTGCCGGCCGGGATGTCGGAACAGAGCTCATGCGTGGTCTCGAGGTCGACCTCGAAGGTCTTCAGGTTGCGGTTGTTGATCCCGATCACCTCGGCGCCGAGCTCCAGAGCCCGCTCGAGGTCCTCCTCGTCGTGGACCTCGACGACGCAGTCGAGATCGAGCGCGTGGGTCTCGTCATAGAGCTGTCTCAGATCCTCGTCGGGCAGGGCGGCGACGATCAGCAGGATCGCGTCGGCGCCGGCGAGGGCGGACTCCCAGAGCTGATACGGATCGACGATGAAGTCCTTGCGCAAGATCGGCAGGCGGCTGGAACGGCGCGCCTCCTGCAGGTCATCGAGCGAGCCGAGGAAGCGGTGCGGCTCGGTCAGGACCGAAAGCGCCGCCGCGCCGCCCTCCTCGTAGGAGGTCACGACATCCGCCACCGAGGCCCCGGGGCGAATCTCGCCGACCGAGGGTGAGCCACGCTTGAACTCGGCGATCAGCGAGAGACCGGGCCGAACCAAGGCTTCCTTGAAAGGTCGCGAGCCACCGCGCGTTCCGAGCCGGGCCCGGAGCACGTCGCCCGGCACTTCGGCACGGCGCCGCTCCACGTCTTCCCGCGTCGTGGCGAGGAGCTGATCGAGTCTGCTCATCCGGCCTTCAGAGTAACGCCCGCGGCGGTCTCGCAGAGAGCGGGGCGCTCAGTCCGCAAGCTCGGATGTGAGGGCGACGAGTCGCTCGAGGGCTTCGGCGGCCGCTCCCGAGTCGACGGCAGCGGCGGCGCGCTCAACTCCCGCGGCGACGTCGCCGGCCTCGCCGGCGACGTAGATCGCCGCGCCGGCGTTGAGCAGCGAGACGTCGCGCTGCGGTCCGGGCTCGCCGGCGAGCACCGCCCGCGTGACGGCCGCGTTGTCGGCCGGCTCGCCGCCGCGCAGCGACTCCAGCGGCGCCTCGGCGAGGCCGACCTCGTCGGCACCGAGATGCCACTCCTCGGTGTGACCGTCGCGGACCTCGATCACGCGGCTGACGCCCGAGATCGAGAGCTCATCGAGGCCGTCCTCGGCGCTGACGACGAGCGCGTGGTCGCAGCCGAGCCCGGCCAGCGCCTCGGCGATCGTCTCCTGGTAGCGCCGGTCGGAGACGCCGAGCAGCTGCCGTGTCGCCCCGGCCGGGTTGGTCAGCGGTCCGAGGAAGTTGAAGATCGTCCGCACCGCAAGCTGCTTGCGCACCGGCACGACGTGCTTCATCGCGGCGTGATGGCGGGGAGCGAACATGAAGCCGAAGCCGGTCTCCTCGATACAGCGGCCGACCTGCTCGGGCGTCAGCTCGATCCTCACCCCGAGCGCCTCGAGCAGATCGGCGGATCCGGACTTCGAGGTGCTCGAGCGGTTGCCGTGCTTGGCCACCGCGCAGCCCGCGCCTGCGGCGATCAGGGCCGCGGTGGTCGAGATGTTGAAGGTCGAGGGCCCGCCGCCGGTGCCCGCCGTGTCGACGAGCCCGAGCGCGTCGATCTCGACCGGAGTCGCCAGGGCCCGCATCGTCCGCGCCAGGCCGACGAGCTCGGGCACGGTCTCCCCCTTCGCCCGCAGCGCGACGAGGAAGGCGCCGGTCTGGACCGGGTCGCCGCGCCCCTCCATGATCTCGGAGAGGACCGCTGCCGCGTGATCGGCGGTCAGATGCTCGCCGTCGCAGACCGCGTCGATCGCGCGGGTGATGATGTCGTTCGGCATGGCGCGGCAGCCTAGACGGAAGCGGGCGGCTCGGGGCGCTCCCGCTCGGCCAGATCGAGGGCGAAGCGCCCGGCCGGACGGTCCCGTAGGCGCTCCACGGTCGCGGCGACGGCGGGCGGCAGATTCCCGGGCTGCGGCAGACGGACCCCGTAGCGCCGCGGCATCAGAACCGCAGCGGAGAGCGCCGCGAAGGCGAGATCGGCGGCGCTGAAGCGCTCGCCGACCAGATACCGGCGCCCGTCGGCGATTCGCTCCTCGACCGCATCGAAGCTGGCTTCGACCGCGGCCAGCGCCGCAGCGGCCTCGGCCGGGGCTGCATCGAGATAGCGGGCCGCGTAGAGGCGGAAGATCGGGCGGCCCAGCGGCAGCAGGCGGCGTTCCCAGGCGGGCAGGGTCTCGTTGCCGAACCGGAACGGGATCTCGGTGTCGAGGAGCGACGAGTACATCCAGCGCCGGGCCTCGACGCCGAGCACCTCGTCGAAGCCGCGCTCGAGGCCGGTGATCTCGCCCTCGGCCCCGGGCCAGACCAGACGCCGCTGCTCGGGCAGGCGGGCGTCGGCCCAGCGCACGATCGCCGCCGACTCCGCCAAGGCCCCGTCGCTCGTGATCAGCACCGGGACCTTGCGGCCGGTCCGGGTCCGCA
Source organism: uncultured Solirubrobacterales bacterium (assembly GCA_963793415.1). Lineage (GTDB taxonomy): Bacteria > Actinomycetota > Thermoleophilia > Solirubrobacterales > 70-9 > CAXMST01. The sequence continues at coordinate 2,516,914 of CAWCAC010000002.1, forward strand.
TCGCGGCGAGCCGGTGGACGAGCTGCACGTGTGGCTCCTCGACGTACTCGATCTGCGCCCGCTCCAGCGCCCAGCGGGCCTTCTCGCAGTAGTGGCTGATCGGAATCGTCAGCAGGCGGGGCGGCTCGCCCGCAACCGGCTTCCGCCTCATCGCCGCAGGAAGTTCGCCAGCAGCTGCTTGCCGTCGGGTGTGAGGACCGACTCGGGATGGAACTGGACGCCCTCTGCCGGCAGCTCGCGGTGGCGGACGGCCATCACGACACCCCGGTAGGAGGCACTCTGCTCGAGCGCCGGCGGCAGCTCCGGCGCTGCGATCAGCGAGTGGTAGCGACCGACCAGCAGCGGCTCGGGCAGCCCCTCGAAGATCGTGCGGCCATCGTGGCTGATCTCGGCCTCCTTGCCGTGGATCGGGTCGCCGACGATGACGGTGCCGCCGAACGCCTCGACCATGGACTGGTGGCCGAGACAGACGCCCAGCGTCGGGATCCCGGCTTCGGGGAAGCGCCTCGCGGCCTCGACGGAGATGCCGGCCTCGGCGGGCGTACAGGGACCCGGAGAGATCACGAGCCGGTCCGGCTTGCGCTCGAGCAGCTCGCTGACGCCCGCCTTGTCGTTGCGGACGACCTCGATCTCGGCCCCGAGCTCGCCCAGGTATTGGACGAGGTTGTAGGTGAACGAGTCGTAGTTGTCGATCACGAGGACGTGGCTCATTACGCTTCCGCCCCCTCAGTCCCAGTCCGGGTTGGCGACGGCGAGCTCGATCGCGCTGAACACCGCTCGCGCCTTCTGCAGCGACTCGCGGTACTCGTAGTCGGGCTTGGCGTCGGCGACGGTGCCGCCACCGGCCTGCACGTGCGCCTGCCCGTCCTTGACGACGACGGTGCGGATGTGGATCGCGGTGTCGAGGTCGCCGGTGAAGCTGAGGTAGCCGATCGCGCCGCCGTAGGAGCAGCGCTTGACGGTCTCGAGCTCGTCGATGATCTGCATCGCCCGGACCTTGGGGGCGCCGGAGAGCGTCCCGGCCGGCAATGCCGAGCGCAGCACGTCGAGCGCGGTCAGGCCCGCGCGCAGGCGGCCGGAGACCTGGCTGACGATGTGGAGGACGTGCGAGTAGGTCTCGACGACCATCAGCTCGTCGACGTTGACGGTCCCGTACTCGCTGACGCGGCCGAGGTCGTTGCGGCCGAGGTCGACGAGCATCACGTGCTCAGCCCGCTCCTTCGGGTCGGCGAGCAGGCCCTCGGCGTTGCGGCGATCCTCCTCCTCGTCCTCCCCGCGCGGGTAGGTGCCGGCGATCGGCCGCGTCTCGACCCGGTCGCCGATCACGCGGACCAGCGGCTCCGGCGAGGCGCCGGCGATCTGGAAGTCGACGAAGTCGAGGAAGTACATGTATGGCGAGGGGTTGACGGCGCGCAGGCCCCGGTAGATCGAGAACGGCTCGACCGGGCAGGGGGCCGAGAAACGCTGCGAGGGAACGACCTGGAAGGCGTCGCCCGCGTGCACGTACTCGACGATCCGGGCGACGTTGGCCTCGAACTGCTCGCGGGTCAGGTTCGACTCGAAGCCGAGCGGCAGATCGCCCCCGTCGTCGGCCGGTGGCGCCGGCCGACGCTCGCCGGCCGGAGACCCGCTGCGCTCCGGAACCGGGTGACGAAGCCGCTCGCGCACCTCGGCCGCGGTCGCGGCCGCCCTCGCGTAGGCGGCGTCGAGGCCGCCGTCGTCGGCGAAGGCGTTGGCGATGATCGAGACGGTGCGCGTGTGGTGATCGAAGACGACCATCGCCTCGGCGACCAGGAGCGCCAGGTCCGGAAGCCCAAGCGGGTCGGGGTTGGGCTCGCCGAGCGGCTCGACGGTGCGGACGAGGTCGTAGGCGAAGAGCCCGACGGCGCCGCCGGGGAAGGGCGGCAGCTCGCCGACGTCGGCGAGCCGGAAGCGGCCGATCCGCTCGGCGACGGCGGCGTAGGGGTCGGGCGCGGGCGCGATCTCAGTCGGCTCGGAGGCGGGATCGCTGGCGGCCTCCCCCCTCCACTCGCGGATCTCACCGTCCTCCCAGCGCAAGGCGGTGTGAGGGCGGACGCCGATGAACGACCAGCGGCCCATGCGCCCGCCCTGCTCGGCCGATTCGAGCAGGAAGCAGGGGCCGTCGCCGCGCAACTTGAGAAAGGCGGAGACGGGCGTCTCGGTGTCCTCGACCCAGGTGTGGACGAGCGGGATCACGTTCGCCTCGGCCGCGAGCGCGCGCGACTCGTCCAGGGTCGGAGTCAGGGGCACCGCCGCTGGCATCGGGATCTCAGCGCCGCCTGGCGTTGAGGACGTCGAGGGCGCGGGCGAGAGGGATTTCGCGGGAGACGAGGCCGACCTCGAGGTGGTAGAGGACGTCGGCCGCCTCCTCGGCGACGCGCTCGTCGCTCTCGCCGGCGATCGCCCGGGCGACCTCGTCGGCCTCCTCGCGGATCTTGGCGCCGACCAGCTCCGGGTCGTCGAGCAGCTCGACCGTATAGGAGCCCGCGGGGCGCTCGCTGCGGCGCGCGCGCAGGGTGCGCTCGAGCTCCGGCAGTGCCTCCCCTGTCACCGGTACGGGCTCGCCGGCGGCCGCAGCAGCGTCGGGCGCGGAATCGGCGGACCCCTCCGCATCCCGGTAGAAGCAGCTGCGCTCGCCGGTGTGACAGGCGGGGCCGGCGGGCTCGACCAGGGCAACGACCGCATCGCCGTCGCAGTCGAGGCGGAGCTGGACGAGACGCTGGACGTTGCCCGAGCTCTCGCCCTTGTGCCAGAGCTCGGCCCGCGAGCGGCTCCAGAAGTGGACCTCGCGCGTCTCGAGCGTCAGCCGCAGCGCGTCCTCGTTCATGTAGGCCAGGGTCAGGACCTCGCCGGTGAGCGCGTCCTGCATCACGCACGGGACGAGCCCGTCCTCGTCCCAGCGCAGTTGTGGTGCCGTCGCCGTCATCGCGAGGCAGTTTACGTCCGGCTCCCCGAGGTCGGCCCGGCGTCGCCTAATCGATCCCGAGGCGGTCGAGCAGTCCCTCGTCCCGGCGCCAGCGCGAGCGCACCTTGACCTGGAGGTCGAGGTAGACGCGGGCGCCGAGGTCGCGCTCGATCTCCTTGCGGGCGGCGGTGCCGACCGCCTGCACCATCTGGCCACGCTTGCCGATCAGGATCGCCTTCTGGGAATCGGATTCGGCCCAGATGTCGGCCTTGATCTCGACCAGCCCGTCGTCTCGCTCCTCCATCTCGCGGACGTCGACCTCGACGGCGTGCGGGATCTCCTCGCGGGTACGGCGCAGGACCTGCTCGCGGATCAGCTCGGCGATGTGGACGTCGCTGGGCTGGTCGCTGTGGTCGGCGGCGTCGTACATCAGCGGTCCCGCCGGCATCAGCTCGGCGAGGCGCTCGATCAGCGCGTCGACGCCGGTGCCGCGACGGGCGCTGATCGGGAAGACCTCGTCGACGACCTCGAGCTCGCCCGCCGCGGCGAGGACCTCGACGGTCTGCGGTTTGTTGAGGCGGTCGATCTTGTTGACGGCGCAGATCACGGGCATCCCCGTGGCGCCGCCTGCCCCGAGCAACGTCTCGGCGATGAAGCGATCGCCGGGCCCGACGCCCTGCTCGCCGTTGAGGACGAGCAACACGACATCGGCGTCGCCGAGCTCGTGCTCGACCCGCTTCTGCATCCGCTCCGTGAGCACGTCTCGCGGCTTCTGCACGCCGGGCAGATCGATCAGCACCGTCTGCCAGGAGCTGTCGGGAGCGGTCGCGACGGCGCGGATCGCGCGGCGCGTGGTCTGCGGACGGTCGGAGACGATCGCGACCTTGCTGCCGACGATCGCGTTGGCGAGCGTCGACTTGCCGACGTTCGGGCGACCGGCGAGGCCGACGAACCCCGAGCGGGTCGGGAGGTCGGGCTGCTGGGGAGCCTTGCCGCTCATCCGCCCTCCCCCATCGGCACCTCGACCTCGTGGCCGAGCCCGGCGAGGATGCGGCGCTGCAGCGCCAGCATCTCCCCCTCGTCGGTCTCGTGGTCGTAGCCGCAGAGGTGAAGGACGCCGTGGACGACGGCCTCGGTCATGTCGGTCGTGTGCTCGGGGCAGACGACGACGTCGCCGAGCTCGCGCGGACCGGCGTCGCCGCCCTCGGGTCCGGCGCCGTCGATCGGGAAGGAGAGGACGTCGGTCGGCGCGTCGCGACCGCGGTGGCCGCGGTTGAGCTCGCGGATCCGGGCGGCGTCGACAATCTCGACCGCGAGGTGGCCGTCGGCGACACCGCAGGCGGCGAGAGCGGCCGCGACCGCGGGGCGGTGCGCGGCCGGCACGTCTTCGAGGTCGACGCTCACTCGGACGGTTCCGGGCGTGCTGCGCCGGTCGGGTTGCGGCGTGAGCCGCGCTCCGACCAGGCGCCGTAGGCGGCGACGATCCGCTGGACGAGCTCGTGGCGAACGACGTCGGCACCGCCGAAGCGGATGAAGCTCACCCCGTCGACGTCACCAAGGATCTCGGAGACGACGATCAGTCCGGAATGCTGGTTGGCGGGTAGGTCGATCTGGGTGATGTCGCCGGTCACCACCATCTTCGAGCCGAAGCCGAGTCGGGTCAGGAACATCTTCATCTGCTCGGGACTCGTGTTCTGGGCCTCATCGAGGATCACGAACGAGTCATTCAGACTTCTACCCCGCATGAAGGCCAGCGGTGCGACCTCGATCACGCCGCGCTCGAAGTAGTCGTTGACGCGCTCGGGGTCGAGCATGTCGTAGAGCGCGTCGAACAGGGGCCGCAGGTAGGGGTCGACCTTCGCCTGCAGGTCGCCCGGCAGGAAGCCGAGCCGCTCGCCGGCCTCGACCGCGGGCCGGGTGAGGATGATCCGGCTCACCTCGCGAGCCTCGAGCGCGGCAACCGCCATCGCCACCGCGAGGAAGGTCTTGCCGGTGCCGGCAGGGCCGACGCCGAAGGTGATCGTCTGCTTGCGGACGGCGTCGACGTAGCGCTTCTGGTTCGGCGTCCGCGGCGCGATCCGGGTGCCGCGGTGGCGCCAGACGGCGTCGCCGAGCATCTCGGCCGGCTCGATCCCGTCGTCGATCGCGCCGCTGACGGCGGTCACCGTCGAGGGCTCGAGCGCCTCGCCGCGCTCGATCAGGCCGACCAGCTCCTCGACCATCGACTGGCCCTCGTCGAGCGACTCGTCGTCGCCGTCGAGGGTGATCACGTTGCCACGCAGGAAGACGTCGCAGTCGAGCCGGTCCTCGAGCTTGCGCAAGACCGAGTCGCCGGAGCCGGCCAGCTCGGCGGCGATCTCGTTGTCGATCGTCAGCGTCCTACGAGCCAACGCTCTGAAGCTTCTCCCGGACGGCTGCGCTGACCCGGTTGCCGTCGGCACGGCCCTTGACCTTCGGCATCACCGCGCCCATCACCCTGCCCATGTCCTGCATCGAAGCGGCGCCGCTCGATGCGATCGCCTCTGCGACGATCCCGGCGAGCTCGTCGTCGGAGATCTGCGCCGGCAGGTAGGCGGCGATCAGCTCGGCCTCGGCCCGCTCGGCCTCGGCCTGATCGGTGCGGCCGGCCTCGGCGTACGCGTCAGCGGCCTCGATCCGCTTCTTGCGCTCGCGGGCGAGCACCGCGAGCTCGTCGCCATCGCCCTCCTTACGGTCGAGCTGGACGGCGCTGGTCAACATCCGCAGCGTCGTCACGCGATCCTTGTCGCCGCCCTTCATCGCTTCGCGGGTGTCCGCCTGGATCTGTTCGAGCACTTCGGCCATCACGGGGGAATGTAGCGGCCGGGCATGCCGCGGCCCGCGCGCGGGCGCTCAAACGGTGAGGTCGAGGCCGAGCCAGACGATCGCCAGCGTCAGCAGGAAGATCAGGCCCTGCAGCCAGTGGGCCCGCGGCAGCCGCAGGTGGACCAGGGTGAGCACGATCAGCGCCGCGACCAGCCCGAGCTTGAGCTGCAGGGTCCCCGAGGACCAGAGGCCGAGGTGGTCGGCCATTGCGAAGCCGGTCAGGAGCAGTACGACGAGGGCGATGAGCGAGCCGACGCCGAACCTGCGGGCGGTCGCGCGCAGTCGCTCGGGATCGGGGTTGGTGCGCTCGACCGGGACCAACGCCGCGGCGATCACGAGCTGGCCGCCGACGAAGTAGGCCATCGCGATCACGTGCAGGTAGAGGACCACTTGCCAGCCGCCGGTCACGGGACGTCCACCTTCTCGATCTCGCCGAGCGGCATCTGCAGAAAGCGGGTCCCGAGCTCGCGGAAGCTCTCGACGTCGCCCGTGCAGAGGAAGCGGTAGGTGCCCTCGCCGGCGTCCGGGCTCTCGAGCCCCTCGCGCTCGAGGATCCGCTGGGCCTCGGCCGCGATCGCATGGCCGGCGGTGACGAGGCGGACGTCGCGGCCGAGCATCCGCTGCAGCATCGGCGCGACGAGCGGGTAGTGGGTGCAGCCGAGGATCAGGGTGTCGACCTCGGCCTGCTTGAGCGGCACGCAGTAGGAGCGAACTGTCTCGACGACGCTCTCGTCGAACGGGAAGCCGCTCTGGATGATCGGCGCCAGGTCCGGGGCCGAGACCTCGGTGACGTCGAGGCCGCGGCCCTGGGCGGTCAGCGCCCGGCGATAAGCGCCGCCCTCGACCGTGGCCGGCGTCGCCATCACCCCGACCCGGCCCTCCTCGCTGATCGCGGCGGCGATCTCGGCCTCGGGGCCGATCACGGTGATCACCTGGACCCCGTGCTCGGCGGCGATCGCCTTCGCCTCGGCGGCACCGGCCGAGGTCGCCGAGTTGCAGGCGATGATGAGGAGCTTGGCGCCGCGGTCGAGCAGGAACTCGGTGTTACGCTCGACCAGGTCGCGGAGGTCCGCGGCCGTGCGGGTGCCGTACGGGAAGTTGGCCGAGTCGCCGAGATAGACGAAGCTCTCCGACGGCAGTGAGACCAGGCACTCGTGCAGGACCGTGAGGCCGCCGACGCCGGAGTCGAAGACCGCGATCGGGAGCTCTGCCGAGGGCTGCATCGGCGGGATTGTGGCGCGCCCAGCCCGACGGCGCCTCGGATGCGCCCGCCTGCCGGAACTACTGGAACGGCTTCGCGGTCATCACGTAGATCGTCAGGATCGTGAACAGCCCGACGGCCGTGCCCACCTTCGCGAGCTGCTTGTTCAGCGCCTGGAACTCGTCCGAGAGCTGCACCTGACCGGCGCCGGCGGCGGCGATGTCGCGCTCGACGAGCTCGACCAGCTTCCGCGTCTTCGGTGTGAAGTAGCCGCCGGAAGCCGCTCCGATCACGATCACCGCGATGAAGCCCCAGCTGACGAAGAAGTCGCTGAACTCCCAGGCGGCGCCGAGCCCGCTCTCGGTGGCGACCAGGTAGATGCCGGCGATCAGGATCACGAGCAGCATGATCTGCGCGATCCGGTCCCAGGCGATGATCGCGCGACCGACCCCGGGCAGGCCGCGCGGATCGGTCCGCTCCGCCGTGGCGAGGAACATCGGGTACGCGAAGGTGGGCCCGAATGCCAGCACAACCAAGAGGATGTGGAAGAAGAGGACGACGTCGTAGAAACTCACCGCGGTGATCATCGGCCGATAGTAACCGCGACCCCGGCCGAAATCAGGCGGCGAGCCGCAGAGCGCCCCAGTCGCCGCGCTCGCGGAAGTCGAGCGGCCGGTAACCGCGGGCGCCGAACGCCTCCTCCACCTCTCCCCGCTCGCGCACGAGCAGGCCACTGAGGATCAGATCACGGGGGCCGCCCGAGCCCGGGGCCGGCATCAGACCGGCGACGGCGACGAGCAGCGGCGCCGTCAGATTCGCCAGCCACAGCTCGGCCTCAGGGCCCGGCTGCTCGCGCAGATTGAGGCGACCGACCTCGACGCTGGCACCGTTCAGCTCAGCATTCGCCGCGGCTGCCTCGATCGAGGGCAGCTCGTGGTCGCAGGCGACGACGGGCGCGAACCCGAGCAGCGAGGCCGCGATCGCGAGCACGCCCGAGCCGGTGCCGAGATCGGCCGCCGAGCCGCGCTCGGGGCGGCCGGCGGCGAGATCGCCGAGCAGCTCGAGGCTGAGCGAGGTGGTCGCATGGGCGCCGGTCCCGAAAGCCCGGCCGGGGTCGATGACGACATCGATCAGGCCCTCGCGCGGCACCTCCCCCTGTTCCCAGGAGGGGCGGACGACGAGCCAGTCGCCAACCAGCACGGGCTCGTGGAAGTCGCGCCAGCGGTCGGCCCAGTCATCGGGGATCTCAGTCGTCTCGATCGAGACGAGCCCATCGCCGGCGGCGGCCTCGATGTCGGGCAGCTCGGGGATCTCGCCGGGCGGCCCATAGATCGCGTACTCGACGTAGGTCTCGCCGCGCTCCTCCTCGACGCCGCCGGGGACGATCTCGACCAGCTCGGCGAGCACGCGCTCGGCCAGCGAGGGATCGCAGCGGACCGCGAGCCGGATCAGCGGAACGCCTTACGGACGCGCTCGAACAGGCCCTTCTTCGCGGCCTTGGGCTCGTTTTCGGGCCCGAGCGAGCCGTCCAGCCGCTCGACCAGGTCGCGCTGCTCGTCGTCGAGCGCGACCGGCGTGACCAGCTTCAGGATCAAGTGCAGGTCGCCGCGGCCGGAGCGGCGCAGGCCCGGCAGTCCGTGCCCCTTGAGCCTGATCGTGTCGCCGTGCTGGGCGCCGGCCTCGACCTCGATCTCCTCGTCGCCGTCGAGCGTGCGGACCGGGATCCTGGCGCCGAGCATCGCCGTCGTCACCGGCACCTCGACGACGGAGATCAGGTCGCGGCCCTCGCGCTGGAAGTCAGGGTCGTCGGCGACGATCACCTGCACGTAGAGGTCGCCGGCGCGGCCGCCGGGCTCGCCCTGATGGCCGGCGCCGCCGATCCGGATCCGCTGACCGGCCTCGATCCCGGCCGGGATCTCGACCTCGTAGGTCTTCTCGGCGATCTGGCGCCCCGCCCCGTCGCAGACCTCGCACGGCGTCTCCGCGATCTTGCCGGAGCCCGAGCAGGTCGGACAGGCGCCGGTCCGCATCATCTGCCCGAACGGCGTCCGCGTCACCTGGCGGACCTGGCCGGCGCCGCCGCAGGTTTCGCAGCTGACGATCGGGGTGCCGGGCTCGGCGCCGTTGCCGTTGCAGTGCTCGCAGGCAACGACCGCCTCGAAGGCGACCTCGCGGCTGACTCCGGTGAGCACGTCGGCGAGCTCAATCTCGGCGCCGACGACGATGTCGCCGCCGGGTGCCGGGCCGCGTGAGCCGCCGCCTCCGAAGATGTCTCCGAAGCCGCCCTCACCGCCGAAGAAGGCGTCGAAGATGTCCTGGACGTTGCCGAAGCCCTGGGTGCTGGACTGGTAGCCGCCGGAGCGCAGGCCGTCGTGGCCGAAGGCGTCATAGGTGCGGCGCCGCTCCGGGTCGGAGAGGATCTCGTACGCCTCCGCCGCCTCCTTGAAGCGCTCCTCGGCATCGGGATCGTCGCTGTTGACGTCCGGATGGAGCTCGCGGGCGAGCTGCCTGAAGGCCTTCTTGATCGCGGCGTCGTCGGCACCGCGGTCGACTCCGAGCACCTCGTATGGATCGCGCTTTTCGGCCATCTGCGTTCGGCTCTAGCCCTCGTAGACCGTGGCGAAGAAGCGGCTCAGCTCGGCGGAGGCGACGCGGACCGAGTCGATCGCCTTCGCATAGTCCATCCGCAGCGGGCCGATCACGCCGACCGCGCCGAGCGGCCGGTAACCGAGCCCGTAGGGGGCGCTGACCATGCTGACCGAGCGCAGAGCCGGCTCCGGGTTCTCGGCGCCGATACAGAGGAAGACGGACTGCTCGCGGAGCGCCGAGCGGAGCACGCTGAGGACGCTGACCCGGCCCTCGAGCGCGCGGACGACGCCGTCCGGCTCGGGGATGTCGGCGGCGTGTGACTCGGAGAGCAGTCGCGCCGTGCCCTCCATGTAGAGCTCGCCGTCCTCGGCCGTGCCGAGGTCGGTGAGCGCGTCGCCGATTGCGGTCAGGAACTCGAGCTCGGCGGGGCCGAGGCCCGGGTCGGCGAGGCGCGAGCGCAGCGAGCGGGAGCCGATCGCAGCGCCCGCGAGCCGCTCCTGCAAGAACGACGAGGCCCAGTCGACGAGGCCGGGGTCGACCGGCTCGGCGAAGGTGAAGACGCGCTTGGTGACCTCGCCGTTGGAGGCGATCGCGACGACGGCGACGACTCGCGGCTGCAGGTGCAGCACCTCGACCCGGTGGACGGTCGCCATCGAGACCGGCGGCGCCGTGACCAGCGCCAGCAGGTCGTTGGCTTGGGCGAGGGCCGCGGTCGTCTCGCGTAGCGCGTCCTCGACCTCGCTGCGGACCCGGGAGATCTCGAGCTCGGGGGCCGGGACGGGCTCGCTGCGGCCCTCGCCGGTGAGCAGCGCGTCGGCGTAGCGGCGGTAGCCGGCGTCGGTCGGGATCCGGCCGGCCGAGGTGTGGGGATGAGTCAGGTAGCCCTCGCGCTCGAGCGCGGAGAGCTCGTTGCGCACCGTCGAGGCGCCCCAGACGACGTCGTCGCGCTCGGCGATCGCCCGCGATCCGACAGGCAGCCCCGTCTCCAGGTAGCCCTCGACCGCAAGCCGCAGGATCCGCTCTTGCCGCTCACTCAACACGAGCCTGATTCTAGGCGGGGCGGCGTCGCCCTCTGACGCTGCTAGATCCGGCCGGCCAGCGCGTAGAGGATTCCGAGGCCGATCGCCACCGCGACCATCAGGCCGAACGGGCGCAGCCACTTGCGGCGGAAGGCGTAGGCGAGCCCGGGCACGATCGCCATCACGCCGACGGCGCCGGCGGCGATGCAGAGCAGAACCTGCAGGACCTGGCGCGAGTCGGAGCCGTCGTAGCACTCGCCGTCGACCGGCAGCTCGATCCCGGCGTTGACGTCCTTGCAGGTCGGCAGGTCGGCGATCTCGATCCCGGCGACGATGAAGATCACGCCGGCGAGGGCGAGCACGACCGCGCCGACACCGACGCCGATCCGGGCAGCCATCGGGGCCACTCAGTCCTCCCGCTTGATCTGGGAGCCGCCGGTGATCGTCTCGCTGCCGTCGTCGTCGAAGCGGACCAGCGCCTTGTTGCCGCCGTCGTAGTCGGGAGCCCAGAGCAGCAGCGTCGCCGCGCGGCGCTCACTCGCGTCGGCCGGGCCGACCGAGACCGGGTCGGAGGTCGGCTCGTCGAGGCCGCGCCAGAGGCGGATGAACGGGTTCTTCTCCCACTCGTCGCCAATCGTCGAGGGCTGCCGGTGGCCGGGATGGATGCGGACGCCGTGATCGAGCGCCATCAGCTTGTCCATGACCGATTCCTTGAGATCGCCGAGGCCGGTCGCCCCGGGCGCGCCGGTGCCGCCGCAGGTGCCCCGGAAGAGGACGTCCGCGGTGAAGCAGTCGGAGTCGTTGGCGAGCAGGGCGAGGTGGTCGGCACAGTGGCCCGGGGTGTGGATCGCCCGGATGCTGAGCCCGCCGGATTCGATCACGTCGCCGTCGCCGTAGATCTCGGTCACCGCCGGGACCTCCTGCTTGGTCAGCTCGTGGCCCCAGATGCCGACCCCGAAGCGCTCCGCCAGCGCCTCGACCCCGACGACGTGGTCGTAGTGATGGTGGGTGAGCAGCACATGGGTGATCTCGATCCCCTCGCGTTCGGCGAACTCGGCGAGCGGGTCGGTGACGCCGTTGGAGTCGATCAGCACCCCCGTGCCGCTGTCGCGGTCGGCGAGCAGGTACGCGTTCGAGAGGAAGTTGCCCTCCTCGGCTCGGAAGATCAGCGGCTCTGTCATCTCTGCTCGTGCTCCTTTGGTCGATCCTGCGTCGGCCGCGCTGCGGCGGCCCTCATGCGAACTCGATCACGCTTCGGATCCCGTCCTGGGCCTCCATCAGCTCGAAGCCGCGGTTGACCTCGTCGAGGGTGATCTTGTGTGAGATGAACGGATCGACATCGATCTTGCCCTCCATCCAGAGGTCGACGAGCTTCGGCACGCCGTCGCGGCCCTTGACACCGCCGAAGGACGAGCCCGCGATCCGGCGCCCGGTGATCAGCAGGCGCGGGATGACGTCGAGCGTCTCCCCCTTGCCGGCGACGCCGGCGACGGTGCACAGACCCCAGCCCATGCGGGCCGACTCGACCGCCTGGCGCATCACCTTGACGTTGCCGGTCGCTTCGAACGTGTAGTCGGCACCGAAGCCGTCGGTCTCCTCGAGGATCCGCTCGACGATGTCGGGGCCGCCCTCGAACAGGTCGGTGGCACCCTGGCCGCGGGCCAGCTCGAGCCGCTCCGGCGAGAGGTCGACGCAGATGATCCGCCCCGCGCCCTGCAGCCGGGCGCCGGCGACGGCGCCGAGGCCGACCATGCCGGCGCCGAAGACGACGCAGGTCGAGCCCTCGCGGACCTTGGCCGTATTCATCGCGGCGCCGAGGCCCGTCGAGAGGCCGCAGGCGAAAAGGCAGGCGCCCTCGAGCGGCGCCTCCGGGTTGACCTTGGCGAGCGCGATCTCTGGCATCACCGTGTACTCGGCGAAGGTCGACGTGCCCATGAAGTGGCGGATGTCCTCACCGTCGCGGGCGAGCCGGGTGGTGCCGTCGGGCAGGTAGCCCTTGCCCTGCTGCTCGCGGATCGCGAGGCAGAGATTTGTGCGCTCGTCGCGACAGTGGATGCACTCGCGGCACTGCGGGGAGAAGAGCGTGACGACGTGGTCGCCTTCGGCGAGCGAGTCGACCCCCGCGCCGACGCGCTCGACGACGCCGGCGCCCTCGTGGCCAAGCACGGTCGGCGCGTAGCCGGACGGGTCGACCCCGGAGGCCGTGTAGAGATCGGTGTGGCAGACGCCACAGGCGACGAGCCTGACCAGCACCTCGCCCGGAGCCGGGTCGCGAAGCTCGAGCTCCTGGACGACGAGCGGCTCGCCGAACTCCTCGAGAACTGCGGCCCTCATCTTCATCGCATCAACCTCCTCCTCGGAAACCCTCGGCCGATCCTATGCAAGGTGGCCGCGAGATGGCGGCCGGGGTGAGAGTGGCGGCTCAGCGGCGCCTGGCGGCCTTGAGGTCCTTCTTGGTCACGTCGAGGGAGAGCACGTAGCTGCGCTTGCCGGTGCGCTCGGCGAGGCCCTTGCGCTCGAGCTTCTTCATCGCGGCCGGGCAGCGCTTGCAGCGCGGGCCGGACTTGCAGCACTTCTTCTTCGTCTTGACGAGTTGCTTCGAGGGCACCGCGCGCCAAGGTAGCAGCCCTGCGTTAGGGCGTCCTAACTTGCCGGCGCCACGCCCGCGTCACGCCTGGGCCACGTTCGCTCAGGCAGGCGCCGGAGCGTCGGCGGCCGCCTGGCCCGGCGCGGGCTCGCGGCCGAGGTCGGCGAGGTTCTCGCTGACCCAGTCGTCCATCTTCTGCCAGTTCTCGTACAGCCACTCGGTCCGGCCCTGCTCATCGCCCGGGATCTGAGCCGCTGGCACGCGCCAGAGTTTGATCCGGATCGTCGCGTGGTTGAGGCCGCCGGCCCAGATGTCGCTGACCTTCTCGAAGCCGTCGAAGCCGACGTGTCCGAAGAAGAGGACGTCCATCCCCTCACCGGTCTCGAGCAGCGCCAGCGGGCCGCCGAGACGCGGCGGCAGCAGGTTGACGAGCGGCTCGGCGAGGTGAGAGACGTGCGGCTGCTTCTCACGGATGATCTCCTTGGCGCGGGCGATCTTCTTCGTCGTCGCCCTCGTCCCCTCCGGGTAGATGAGAACGGCCTCGGCCGGGCCGACCTCCTCGGTCATCCGCCGCATCGTCGCCAGCTCCGCCTCGGGGTCCTTGGAGATCCGTTCGAGGAACTGCGTCGTCAGCCAGCGACCGCCGATGTCGATCAGCGGCAGCATCTCGAGCTCGCGCTTGACCACGTAGCGGATGCCGAGGCCCATCGGCTTCGCGATCCGGGTGTCGGGGAGCAGGTTGTCGACGATGCTGGCGTGGCGGATCATCACGATGTAGCCGCCGGGGAGGGCCTGCTCGGCGCCCTCGATCTCGTAGCGGAGCCCGAACAGCCGGGAGATGCCGCCGATGTGGGCCCCCGCCCAGCGTGGCCGCAGCCAGTAGACGCCCCGGCGCCGGCGCATCGAGCCCTTGCCCCAAGGCCCGCCGGTACCGATCCAGATCGCGGCGAGCACGATCATCGACCACATCTCGGTGAGCAGGAACCACCAGAAGAACGGGACCAAGCGGACCGCGACGAAGGGCTTGCCGCTGCGCAGCTTGTGGATCACGTCGGCGACGAGCGCGGCGACGAAGAGGAGCGGGAACAGGGCCGTGAACAGGACGAAGGCGAGCACCTCGGCGACGATCCCGCGGATCCGTCGCACGGCTCTTGCGCCCGGCGTTCCCGCCGGCGGGAACAGCGGGCCGGCTCCGATCTGACCGAGACGCATCGGTCGAGCCTAGCGTCCGTCGCCCGGCCGCGAGCGGGTCTGGCCGGATGTGCGGATCGGGGATACTGCCGCCGTGGAGGCGTCGTGCAGGAGTTGACCGGGAGCAGCCCCAGCGCCGAATCGCCGATCGCCTGGCGCGCGCTCGGAGCGGGCGAGCCGCTGCTGCTGATCAACGGCTACGCCGGCGCCAAGGCGGACTGGGACCCGACCTTCCTCGAGCGGCTCGGTTCCCACAGCCGCGTCGTCTGCCTCGACAACCGCGGCATCGGCGACTCACCGGCCGGCTCGGCCCCGGCGACGGTCGAGCAACTCGCGGCCGACGCGATCGCCGTGATGGACGACCTCGGAATCGAGCGCGCGGCGATCGCCGGCTGGTCGATGGGCGGCTTCGTCGCCCAGACGCTCGGCGCCCTGCACGGCGATCGGGTCTCGGCCCTGGTCCTGCTCGGCACTGACCCGGGCGGCGAGCTCTCGATCAGCTGCGAGCGCGAGGTGTTCATGCGCCTGATCGACGCGAGCGGCACTCCTCGCGAGCGCGCGAGAAGGCTAATCCACCTGCTCTTCCCCGACCCGCCGGCGACGGCGATCGACGAGCAGTTCGGGGAGCTCGTCGCCGCCGCGCAGGCCGCACTCGACCCGGAGGCGCTCGCCGGCCAGCAGGCGCTGATGGCGAGCTGGCACCGCGACCCGTGCGCCGACCGCCTGGGCGCGATCTCGGCCCCGGTGCTGTGCGCGCACGGCGGCGCCGACGTCGTCATCCCGGCCGCTAACACCGAGACGCTCACCGCCCACCTGCCCGGCTCCTGGCGCGCCGTCTTCCCCGGCGCCGGCCACGCCGTGATGGCGATGGAGCCGGCACGGCTGGCGGCGCTGATCGGCACCTTCCTCGGCCGCTGACCAGCGCCGAACGAGCGAGTCGCGCGGGCTGCGAGCGATAGGTTCCCGAGCTCGGGGTATCCCGAGGCCGAGGAGGAGAGAGATGGATCCTGAGATCACCTATGAGCGCGCCTGCGAGCAGCACTCGTGGAATGTGCCCGAGCGCTACAACATCGCCGCCGACGTCTGCGACAAGCACCCGCCCAAGAGGCTGGCGATGGTCTGGGAGCGCTTCGACGGCGAGCGGCGCGAGGTCGAGTGGGGCGAGCTGCAGGAGCTCTCCGACCGGGCCGCGAACATGCTCGCCGAGCGCGGCGTCGGCAAGGGTGACCGGGTCGCCGTCGTCCTCCCTCCTACGCCCGAGACCGCGGCGATCTTCTTCGGCACCTGGAAGCTGGGCGCGATCCTGCTCTCGATGTCGGTGCTCTACGGCGACGACGGCATCCGCCACCGGCTCGAGGACTCGGAGGCGAAGGTGCTGGTCACCGACGCCGACAACGTCGATCGCTTCGACCTGGCGCTCGTCGAGGAGGTGATCGTGCTCAGCCCAGCGCTGCTCGCCGCCGCCTCTGCCGAGCACGTAGAGGCCGACACCGCCGCCGACGATCCGGCCCAGCTCTACTACACCTCCGGCACGACCGGAATGGCGAAGGGCATCGTCCACGCCCACCGCTACATCCTCGCCCACGAGGAGTTCGTCTACTGCCATGACGTCACCGACGGCGAGCGCTTTCACGGCATGGGCGAGTGGGCCTGGGCGGCGGGGATCTCGCCGCTGCTCGGCCCCTGGCGGCTCGGCGCCGTGCAGTGCGTGTTTCAGCGCAAGGGCGGCTTCGACCCGGCCGAGCAGCTCAGTTTCCTGGCCCGCAACGACGTCGCCAACGTGTTCACGACGCCGACCGCGATGCGGGCGATGATGGCGACCGGCAACGCCGGCGAGGCCTATCCAATGCCGGAGCTGCGGATCGTCTGCTCGGCCGGCGAGCCGCTCAACCCCGAGGCGATCAAGTGGTTCCGCGAGCAGTACGGGATCACGGTGCTCGACTACTACGGGCTGACCGAGTCCTATCCGCTCTGCGCCAACTTCCCGTTCATGGAGGTGCGCGAGGGCTCGATGGGCCGCGTGATGCCAGGCTGGGACGTGCAGATCCTCGACGAGGACGAGAACCCCGTCGCCCAGGGCGAGCGCGGCGAGATCTGTCTGCGGGCCCGCTCCAACCCGCACTACCCGCTCGGCTACTGGCGGATGCCGGAGGCGAGCGAGGAGACCTTCGGCGGCGAGTGGTTCCACTCCAAGGACGCGGCGACGATCGACGAGGACGGATACGTCTGGTACGCGGGCCGCGCCGACGACGTGATCATCGCCGCCGGCTACCGGATCGGCCCCTTCGAGGTCGAATCCGCCTGCATCGAGCACGAAGCAGTCCGCGAAGCCGCCGCCGTGGCCAGCCCCGACGAAGTCAAAGGCAACATAGTCAAGGCTTTCATAGTCCTAGCCGAGGGCAAAGAGCCAAGCGAAGAACTCGCCAAGGACATCAAGACCTTCGTCCGCGGCCGCCTCTCCGCCTACGCCTACCCAAGAAAGATCGAGTTCGTCCAAGAACTCCCCAAAACCCTAACCGGCAAGATCCGCCGCATCGAGCTCCGGGAAGCGGAGCGGGAGAACGCCCAAGCCGACAGCTGATCAACCCGGCGGCCGACAGGGCGGGGGACCCGTGCCGCCGGTGCTGGCCGTTGCCGGTGGTGCGGGTCCCCCGCCCCCCAGCCACCCGACCCTCAACTCCTCAGTCGTCGTCCCCGATCTTCAGAACCGCCAAGAAAGCCTCCTGCGGAACTTCCACCGACCCCACCTGCTTCATCCGCTTCTTGCCCTTCTTCTGCTTGTCGAGCAGCTTGTTCTTGCGGGTCACGTCGCCGCCGTAGAGCTTGGCGGTGACGTCCTTGCGGACCGCCTTGACCGTCTCGCGTGCGAGCACCCGTGAGCCGACCGCGGCCTGGACCGGGACGTCGAACTGCTGCCGCGGGATCGTCTTGCGGAGGCGGCTGACCAGGTGCTTGCCGGCCTCGTAGGCGCTGTCGCGGTGGACGATCATCGAGAGCGCGTCGACGGTGTCGCCGGCGAGCAGCACGTCGAGCTTGACCAGGTCCGAGGGCCGGCGCTCGATCGGCTCGTAGTCGAGTGAGGCGTAGCCGCGGGTCGAGGACTTGAGCTGGTCGAAGAAGTCGAGCACGATCTCGCCGAGCGGCAGGTCGTAGCGGAGCTGGACGCGCTCGGGGCTCAGGTAGTGCATGTCGACGTGGGTGCCGCGGCGGCCCTGACAGAGCTCCATCACCTGGCCGACATACTCGGTCGGGGTGATCACCGAGGCGCGGATGTAGGGCTCGTCGATCGAATCGATCAGGCCGGGATCGGGCATGTCGGTCGGGCTGTGGACCTCGCTGGTGACGCCGTCGGTGGTGTGGACCCAGTAGCGCACGTTCGGCGTCGTCGCCAGCAGGTCGAGGTCGTACTCGCGCTCGAGCCGCTCGCGAACGATGTCCATGTGCAGCAGACCGAGGAAGCCACAACGGAAGCCGAAGCCGAGCGCGTCGGAGGTTTCCGGCTCCCAGGAGAGCGCGGCATCGTTGAGCGAGAGCTTCTCGAGCGCCTCACGCAGGTCGTCGTAGCGGTCGGTCTCGATCGGGAACAGCCCGCAGAAGACGACCGGCTGCACCTCGCGGTAGCCGGGCAGCGCCTCGGAGGCCTGGTTGTCCCGCGCCGTCAGCGTGTCGCCGACGCGCAGCAGCGAGACGTCCTTGAGGCCGGTGATCACGTAGCCGACCTCGCCCGCGTCCATCCGCGGCGCCGCGACCATCTGCGGTCGGAAGAAGCCGATCTCGTCGAGGCTCGCCTCGGTCCCGGTCTGCATTGCACGGATCGGCTCGTTCTTCGTGAACGAGCCGTCGATCATCCGCACGTAGGCGACGACGCCCCGGTACTGATCGAACTCGGAGTCGAAGATCAGCGCTCGCGGCGGCGCCTCGGGGTCGCCCTCGGGCGGCGGGATCCGGGCGACGATCGCCTCCAGCACCTCGTCGACGCCGAGCCCGGTCTTGGCGGAGATGTGGATCGCGTCCTCGGGGTCGGTACCGAGCAGGTCGGCGATCTCGCCGGCGACGCGCTCGGGCTCGGCGCCGGGCAGGTCGACCTTGTTGAGAACCGGGATCAGCTCGAGTCCGGCCTCGATCGCGGCGTAGGTGTTGGCGACGGTCTGCGCCTCGACCCCCTGGGCGGCGTCGACGACGAGCAGCGCGCCCTCGCAGGCGGCGAGCGAGCGCGAGACCTCGTAGGAGAAGTCGACGTGACCGGGGGTGTCGATCAGGTGCAGATGGAAGGTCTCACCGTCGCGCGCCTTGTACTCGACCCGGACCGCCTGGGCCTTGATCGTGATCCCGCGCTCGCGCTCGAGGTCCATCGAATCGAGCACCTGGGCACGCATCTCGCGCTCGGTGATCGCCCCGGTCATCTCGAGGATCCGGTCGGCAAGCGTCGACTTGCCGTGGTCGATGTGAGCGATGATTGAGAAGTTGCGGATGTTCTGCATGGGAAATCGGTCCCGGCCGGAAGGGGAGCCGTGGACAGGGTCGTGAAGGTTACGAGGGCGTCGGTCCCGCTGCTGATCGTGGTCGCGGCGGCGAATGCCGGAGGCTAGCGGCGGCGGACCAGGTTCAGCAACTGCTGGGCCTCGGGCACGCGCAGCGCGAGGATCACGCCGAGGTAGGCGAGGCCGCCGAGCCCGAGTGAGATCCCGACGGAGATGATCTGGCCGATGATGCCGTCGCCGAAGACGCCGTCGAGGCCCTTCCAGCTCAGGTAGGTGACCGCGGCGAGCACGAGCGAGCCGAGCGTGACCCGGATCGCGTTGTCGAGCAGACGCCCGAGCTCGAGGCTGCCGAGCTGATCGCGGAGGACGACCCCCTGGGCGACGACGCTCGCCGCGGTGGCGATCCCGGTCGCGGCGACGATGCCGCCGACCCCGAAGGGCCCGTAGAACGCGGCGGAGAAGCCGGCGGTGAGGACCAGGTTGAGGCCCGAGATCGCGGTTGGCACCCACGGCCGCTGGAGACTGAAGAAAGTGCGGGTCATGAGCAGGAAGAGGCCGTTGAACGGCAGCGAGAAGGCGAACCAGAAGAGCGCCTCGCCGACCAGCTCGGTGTCGGCGGCGCTGAAGTCACCGCGCTGGTAGACCAGCTCGGTCATCTGGTCGGCGAGCACGAGCGTGGCGGCGGCGGCCGGCACCAGCACGAGCAGGATCATCCGCATCCCGTTCGCCATCGTCGCGCGGAGGTCGTCGTAGGCGCGGTTGGCGGCGAACCGCGAGAGCGTCGGGAAGATCACCGTCGCGACGGCGACCGAGAAGACACCCTGGGGCAGCATGTAGATCCGGAACGCCTTGTCGATCGCAGCCGGCGCCTCGTTCGAGACGAGCGAGCCGAAGATGCTGTTGACGGCGAGGTTGAAGTTGATCAGGCCGAGGCTCAGGGTCACCGGCAGCATCAGCAGCAGGACCCGCTTGATCAGCGGGCTCTTCCAGTCGAAGACCCACCAGATCTTGAACGGCGTGTTGCGCAGGTCGTAGGCGACCATCCCGAGCTGCAGCGCCGTGCCGACGACGACGCCGATCGCATAGGCGTAGATCTCGTCGCCCTCCGGCATCGCCGGCGCCAGGCCGACGAGCACGACGATGATCGCCACGTTCCAGAACAACGGCGCGATCGCGAAGACGCTGAAGCGGTTGTAGGAGTTGAGGATCCCGACGACGACCCCGGAGACGCCGAGCATCACGAGGATCGGAAACAGCACCTGCGAGAGCCCGACCGAGAGCTCCTCCGCGCGCGGGCCGAGACCCGGTCCGAACAGCGGCATGATCACCGGCGCCAGCAGGATGAAGAGGCCGGTGATCAGGCCGAGGATCAGGATCGCGCCGAAGATCAAAGTCGAGGCCAGACGGAAGGCCTCGGCCCGGTTGCCCTTCTCGAGCTGCTCGGTGAAGATCGGCACGAAGGCGCCCTGCAGGGCCGCGTCCGCGAACAGGGAGCGGATCAGGTTCGGGACCATGAAGGCGATCGTGAAAGCGGACATCGCGGCGCTGACGCCGAAGTAGCTTGCGGCGAAGATCTCGCGGATCAGCCCGGCGATCCGGGAGAGGCCGGTCGCGATCGAGAAGAACGCGGTCGAGCGGCCGAGCCGGCCCGCCTCGGCGTCGCCCTCGGGGCCCATCTCCTGGGCCGTCTCGAAGGCGATGTCGGTATCCGGCCCAGGGCCGGAAAAGGTTGGATCTCGATCTTGGGAATGCATCGCGCCCGTGAATGTCTAAAGTACGCGCCCGCAAATGGCCAACATCGCATCACAGAAGAAGCGAATCCTTCGCACCGAGCGTGAGCGGCTCGAAAACCGCCGTCTCACGACCGTCGTCAAGACCCGTTTCCGCAACCTCGAGGCAGCCGTCGAAGCCGGCGATGCCGACGCCGTCGCGGAGGCCCAGAGGCAGCTCGTCTCGCAGATCGACAAGTCGGTCCAGAAGGGCGCCATGCACGCCAACACCGGCGCCCGCAAGAAGCAGAGAGCGGCCAGGTTGGCCGCTTCCGTCTCCGTCTGAGCCCGCTCAGGCACCCGCGGCCCTGCGGACCGCGAGCGTGAGCGCGACGCGCTCGGCGTAGTCGGAGCCGCCCCGCGTCCACCACTCGAGGTCGGCGACCGCGCCGATCGCCTCCGAGAGCTCGGCTGGGGCGACGCCACCGACGGCGCGGACGAGGAGCTTCGAGGGATACGGGGCCATCGGCAGCGCGGCTTCGATGTCGCGGGCCGGCCGGCCGGCCTCGAGCCCCGACGCGGCCAGATGGGCGTTGCGGAGCCGCGACGCCATGCCGTAGATCATCGGCGTCACGGCCTCGCCCTGATCGACGAGCACGTCGGCGGCCTCGACCGCGGCGCGGACGTCGCGCGCGACGATCGCGTCGCCGAGCGTCCAGCCCGCGCGCTCGGAGGTGTCGGCGGTCATCTCCTCAACCTCCTCTACGCCGATCTCGGCGCCGGGCTCGGCCCAGGTCGCGAGCCGGTCGAGCTGGGTGCCGAGCCGCACGGTGCTGTCGCCGATCCGCGTCGCGAACAGGCGAGCCGCGCGCGGGTGCATCCGCAGTCCGCGCTTACGGGCCGCTTCGACTACCCACCCCGGCAGATCCTTCTTGCTCGGGGCGGCGAAGACGAGGACGTCTCCGCGAGCCTTGCGGATGGCCTCGGGCAGACCCTTCGGAGCGTCACCGCGGGCAACGAGGACGACGGTCGTCTCCTCGGGGAGGTGCGCGAGCGCCTCGGCGAGCCGCTTGACCTGGGTCGGCCGCCAGCGCTCGACACCGTCGGCCAGCAGGTAGCGACGACCACCCATCAGCGAAATCGCCGGCAGCGCGCCGATCAGCGCGTCGACGTCGGGCGAGCCGGAGCCGGGAGCCTCGAACACCTCGAGCGCCCCCGCTCCTCCCTCCCGCTCGGCCCGGCCGCGCAGGCGCGAGAGGGTCGCGTCCAGCTTCGAGGCGTCGTCGCCGGCGATCAGGTAGGCAGGCTTCATCTCGGCGGCGCCGGCGCCTTGCTGTTGCTGCTCGTCTGCCAAGGCGGACGAGTCTAGATGCGGGACCGGGCGAACCGGAGCGATCAGAACCCGGGCTCGCAACCCGGGCGGGACTGGTCGAGGCCGTGCTCGGCCAACGCCTCCAGTCCGGCCGGGCCGAGCTCGACGCCGACGTCTCCGTCAGTGTCGGTGCGGAGCACGCAGACACCGCGCTCGGCCAGGGTCCCCAGCGTCGTCTCGTCCGGGTGCCCATAGCTGTTCTCGCCGACCCCGATCAGGGCGATTCGCGGCGCTGAGGTCTCGACCAGCGCCTCGAGGCCGGCGTCGGCGCTGCCGTGATGGGCGAGCTTGAGGACGTCGAAGGGACCCGGGTGGAGCGGCGTCGCCTCGGCCTCTGCATCAGCGGTGAGCAGTGCGTTCCAGGGCCCCCACCGGGCGATCAGGACGAGCGAGCGGGCGTTGTCCTCCTCGGAGGAGGCGGTCGCGCCGGGGCCCTCGGGCGGCGGCGAGAGCGTCAGCAGGGTCAGGCGGCCGATCCGCAGCTCGCTGCCCTCGGCGACCCGGACGACGGGCACGTGCGCGAGGCCCGCCGCCGCCTCCGCCTCCGGGACCGGGTCGCCGACCACGAGCCGGTCGACGCGGACGCTCTCGAGGACGTCGCGGACGCCGCCGCTGTGGTCGAGGTCGTCGTGGGTCACGAACAGCGCCCCGACCCGCTCGATTCCCAGCCCGCGGAGCGCGTCGCCGATTCCGCCGCCGGGAGGACCGGTGTCGATCAGCGCCGCCGGTCGGCCCGCCTGCTCGAGCAGCACCGCGTCGCCCTGGCCGACGTCGATCGCGGTGATCCGCAGAGTCCCCGGCGGCGGGCCGACGCCGGGTCCGGGGACGCGGCCGAGGGCGACGACGGTGAGCAGCGCCAGCAGGGTTGCGGCGGTGAAGCCGAGCCTCAGTCGCAGCGAGATCCCGGCGCCGCGTCGGCGCTCGAGCGCGCCGAGCAGCGCCGGCAACACGGCCAGCAGCCCCGCGTAGATCGCCGCGACCGCGGCCGGCCCCGGCTCCGGCAGCGCGACGCTGGCCCACGAGGGCCGACCGAACGTCGCCGCGACCGCCGCGACGTAGCCGAGCAGCGGGCCGAGGATCGCGTCGGTCGGTATCGCCGGGAGCACGGGAATCTGGCCGAGCCCGGCGCCGACCATTCCCACCCACATGACCGGGGCGACTGCGGGGACGACGGCAAGGTTCGCCGGCAACGAGGCAAGCGAGACGGTGCCGAAGTGATGGGCGATCAAGGGCACCGTCGCCAGCGTCGCCGCCAGGGTCAGGGCGAGCGCCTCGGCCACGGGACGCGCCAGCCGTCCGCGCAGTCGCGACGGCTCCCTGCCCGCCAGCCTGCGCTCGACCAGGCGCGCAATGCGCCCGGCCCAAAGGGCGATCCCGATCACGGCCGCGAACGAGAGCTGCCAGCCCACATCGCCGGCGTTGAGCGGGTCGAGCAGCAGCGTCAGCGCGACCGCCACCAGCACGATCCAGGCGCGGTCGGGGGCGCGGCCGGCGAGCCCGGCGAGAATCCCGGCGACGCCCATCACCCCGGCCCGCTCGATCGAGGGTCCGGCCCCGGCGATCGGGACGTAGGCGGCGATCACGAGGATGATGACCATGAGCCGGAGCCGCGGCTCAACCCCGATCGCGGCGAGCAGGACGCCGGTCAGGATCGCCAGCAGCATCACGTTCTGGCCGCTGACGGCAAGTAGGTGCGCGAGGCCGGAGCGGCGGAACTCGTCGCGGGCGCGCGGGTCGATCGCCTCGTCCTGGCCGAGCACGAAGCCACGCGC
This sequence comes from uncultured Solirubrobacterales bacterium, assembly GCA_963793415.1. Classification (GTDB taxonomy): domain Bacteria; phylum Actinomycetota; class Thermoleophilia; order Solirubrobacterales; family 70-9; genus CAXMST01. The sequence goes on from CAWCAC010000002.1 coordinate 2,540,605, forward strand.
AAGCGCCGCGTCGGCAGGATCGAGACCGGCGGTCAGGCCGGCCTCAGCGCGACCGCGGACGCGATCGAGGTACCCGGGGAGCCCGCCGCGCGCGCGGGGCAGCAACTCGACCCGGCGGGCCTGGAGCTCGAGCGCCCAGCCTTCGCGCCCGGCGAGCCGCTCGAGCCAGTCTTCCGGTGGCGCAGCTCGGCCGGCGACCTCGACGCCGCTTCCGAGCCCGAGGCCGGGTACCGGTCGCCCCACCGCGACGCCGATCCGGCCTGCCGGCGTCGCGACCACGAACCGCGTCTGCCCGCCGAGGACCCGGGGCGTTGTCACAACGAAACCCGTGACATGGGCCGATGCGTCGACGGTCAGGCCCGCCTCTCCCGCCTCGAGAGCTCCTGAGCGGGCGTCTGCGAGCCGCGCGTCACCGATTCCTGCCCCGGCCAGTAACGCGAGGGCGCAGAGCGTGAGGCGGGCGGGGAGCGAGATGCCGGCGGCGCCGGCTCGGCGGCGCACGGTCTCGATCGCGGCGATCGCGGCGGCGATCGTCAGCACTGCGATCGGCCAGCCCACGGGCGCCGCGGCGAATGGTGAGAGCAGCAGGCCGAGGGCGAGGCAGCCGACCACGAGGTGGCGCCACGGCAGCGCGCCGCCCACGGCCGGACTCACCGTCCATTCACGGCCGGCTCACGGCTGCAGGCGCTCGCTCAGGGAGTCGATCGTCGCCGGTCCGATGCCCGGGATCTCGTCCAGCTGCTCGATCGAGCCAACGCCGCCGTTGCCGTCGCGGTACTCGATGATGTCGGCCGCGGTGACGGGGCCGATCCCGTCGATCGTCTCGAGGTCGGCGGCTGTCGCCGTCCCGAGGCTGATCCGGCCCTCTTCGGCCCCGGCCGCAGAGGTCGCGGTCGCGTCCCCGCCGGGAGATCTCTCGGGCACCACGACCTGCTGGCCGTCGGCGAGGATCGCCGCGAGATTGATCGCCTCGGCGTCGGCGGAGGAGTCGGCGCCGCCGGCGCGCTCGATCGCGTCGGCGACCCGAGCGCCGGCAGCGAGCCGGTAGACGCCGGGCTCGTCGACGGCGCCGGCGACGTGGATTACGACGTCGCCGCCGGCGGCGCCCGGCCCGCCGGCGCCGACAGGGTCGGCCGCGAGGCTGACGCCGTCTCCCCCGCTCGCTCCGCCTCCGCTTCCGGACGGCGCCTCGTCGGAGGGCGCCGACAGCGCCTTCATCCCGAGCAGGACGAGGACGAACCCGAGGCCTGCGTAGACGGCTACCTGCAGCTTTCCGATCCTTCCCGCGTGCACCGGCGCCAGCGTCGCGCCGGCCGGCGCGCGGTTGGTAGACGCGGTGCGCCTATCCGCGGACGGAAGCGAAACAGCTCAGTGCCGGCATTTGCGAGCCGAACGTCCCCCAGGTGCCCCTATAGGTAGGTCTGAGGGACGTTCGCGTGGCCACGGCGAGAGGACGACCGCGAACGCCCGGAAGTGAGGCGGCTCAGTGCCGGACGCGGAAGCCCATGATCCCCTGCGGCTCCTCCTCGATCACGTCGAGGCGGCTGACGGTTGCCGCCTCGGGCCCGTCGGCGCACCAGCCGACGACCTCCTCAACCTGGACCGAGGGGCCCTCGAGCGCCGCCTCCATCGAGCCGTCGGCGCGGTTCCGGGCCCAGCCGGCAACGCCGACGCGCTGCGCCTTCTCGCGCAGCGACTCGCGAAACGAGACTCCCTGGACACGGCCGTGGGCGATCACCCGGCGGCGAACACGGTCCCCGCCCTTGAGCCCCGGTGGGCTCAGTACTCGTCCTCGTCGTCGTAGCCGGCGACCTCGGCGAGCTGGCGGCCGAAGGTCTCCTCGACCGAGACGGCGGGCGACTGCACCGAGACGAGGGCGAGCGTTTCCTCGGCCTCGTTGGCGATCGTGTGGTCGGTAGCGGGCGGGATCAGGGCGAGGTCGCCGGGCTCGAGCGTCTGCGTGTCGCCGGCCGCGGTCAGCGTTCCGGCGCCGCGCACGATCACGTAGACCTGCTCGGCCTCCTCGTGCGAGTGGAGCTGCTGGGAGACGCCGCTGGGGACGTCGATCCAGGTCACCGTCATGTGCCGCGAGCCGAGCTCGCCCGCGTCCATGAGGATGTGGGAACTGAGCCGGTGCCAGTCCTTGACCGCTGCGTCGGAGATCCGCCTGACGAGCATGCTTCGCGGATTAGTACCAGAGTCGGTGCCCTGCGGCAGGGCTCCTCAGCGCACGACGAGGTTGACGAGCCGGCTCGGGACGACGATCTCCTTGACCAGCTGCTTGCCCTCGAGCTGCCCGGCGACGTGCTCGTCGGCCCTCGCGAGCTCGAGCAGCTCGGCCTCCTCGGCCCCACTGGGAGCCTCGATCTTGGCCCGGACCTTGCCGTTGACCTGGACGACGAGCGTGAATGTGTCCCGGCTGAGCAGGGCCGGATCGGCCTCGGGCCAGGGCACCTCCCAGACGCGGCCGCCCTCGATCATCTCCCAGACCTCCGAGCCGAGGTGCGGCGCGAAGGGGAAGATCAGCGAGGCCGCGATCGCGGTCGCGAAGCGGAGGGCGGCGTCGCCGTCGGGATCGCCGAGCAGGCCGTCCTTGAGCCGGTAGGCCTCGTTGACGAGCTCCATCACCGCGGCGATCACGGTGTTGAACTGGAACCCGCGCTCGAAGTCCCGGGTCGCCTTGTCGATCGCCCAGTGGGCCTTGGCGAGCAGCGTCCGGGCGTCGCCCGCGGCACTCGCCGGCGCCGGCGCCGGATCGGTCCGCTCGGCGACCTCGGCACCGAGGCGCCAGAGGCGGGAGAGGAAACGATGCACGCCCTCGGCGCCCTCGTCTACCCAGTCGCCGCCGCGGTCGGGCGGGCCCATGAAGCAAACGTAGGTGCGGGCGGTGTCGGCGCCGAGGCGCTCGACGTACTCGCGCGGGCTGACCGTGTTGCCGCGCGTCTTCGACATCTTGGCGCCGTCGCGGGTGATCATCCCCTGGGTGAAGAGGTTCGTGAATGGCTCCTGCACGCCGAGGTAGCCGCCGTCGGCGAGTGCCTTGACGAAGAAGCGCGCGTACATCAGGTGCAGGATCGCGTGCTCGACGCCGCCGATGTACTGGTCGACGCCCATCCAATAGTCGGCGATCCCGCGGTCGAAGGGACGCTCGTCGTTGTGCGGGTCGAGATAGCGGAGGAAGTACCACGAGGAGTCGACGAAGGTGTCCATCGTGTCGGTCTCGCGACGCGCCTTGCCGCCGCACCTGGGGCAGGTCGTATTGACCCAGTCGGTCACGGTCTCGAGCGGGCTCTGGCCCTTCGGCTTGTAGTCCTCGACGTCGGGCAGCTCGACCGGGAGTTGATCGTCGGGCACCGGGACGATCCCGCAGGCGCCACAGTGGACGATGGGGATCGGGCAGCCCCAGTACCGCTGGCGCGAGAGCAGCCAGTCGCGGAGCCGGTAGTTGACCGCCTCCTTGCCGGCGTCGCGCTCGGCCAACCAGGCGATGATCTTCTGCTTGGCGTCGGCGGGGGTCATCCCGTCGAACTCGCCTGAGTTGACCATGACGTCGTCCGGCCCCTGATCGACGTACGCCTCCTCCATCTCGTCACCGGAAGACAGCTGAGCGGGGTCGGCGTCGGCCGGGGCGACGACGCGGCGCACCTCGAGCCCGTATTTGCGGGCGAAGTCGAAGTCGCGCTCGTCGTGGCCGGGGACGGCCATGATCGCGCCGGTTCCGTACTCCATCAGCACGTAGTCGGCAACGAAAACGGGGATCTGCTCACCGTTGACCGGGTTGGTGACCGTGCGCTCGATGCGGACGCCGGTCTTCTCGCGCGCCTCGTCGCCGCGCTCGGTCGCCGATGAGCGCATCGCGGCGTTGACGTACTCGCGCACCTCGGCCTCGTTCGAAGTGCCCTGAATGAGGCTGTCGATCTCGGGGTGCTCGGGAGCGAGCACGAAGAAGGTGGCGCCAAAGAGCGTGTCGGGGCGGGTCGTGAAGACGGTGAAGTCGAGCTCGAGCTCCTCACAGCGAAAGACGGCCTCGGCGCCCTCGGAGCGGCCGATCCAGTTGCGCTGCATCGTGATCACGTTCTCGGGCCAGGACTCGAGCAGGTCGAAGTCCTCGAGCAGGCGGTCGGCGTAGGCGGTGATCCGGAACATCCACTGCTCGAGCCGGCGCGGCTCGACCAGGGTCCCGCAGCGCTCGCAGCGGCCGTCGATCACCTGCTCGTTGGCGAGCACTGTCGCGTCCTTGGGGCACCAGTGGACGGCCGCCTCCTCGCGGTAGGCGAGGTCCTGCTCGAACAGACGCAGGAACAGCCACTGGGTCCAGCGGTAGTACTCGGGGGTGTGGCTGGAGATCTCGCGGCTCCAGTCGATCGAGATCCCCCACTCGCGGAACTGCTCGGAGAAGGAGGCGATCGAGCGCTCGGTCGAGACGCGCGGGTGGACGCCGGTCTTGATCGCGTTGTTCTCGGCCGGCAGGCCGAAGGCGTCGTAACCCATCGGGTGCACGACCTGCATGCCGTGGCGGCGGCGGAAGTGGGCGATCGCGTCGCCGATCGAGTAGTTCTTGAGATGGCCGACATGGGGCTCACCGGAGGGGTACGGCAGCATCTCGAGCACGTAGGCCTTCGGCTTGGTGTCGTCGAAGCCGGGCTGGCCGGGGTTCGGCACCTCCCAGGTGCGCTCGTCGGCCCAGACCGCCTGCCACTTGCGCTCGATCGGATGCGGCTCGTATCGCTGTTCGGCGGGATCCACGGGCGGGAAGTCTAGGCGGCGGAAGGGCGCCGCCACGGGTGCGCTCAACTCGGAGCCGATTGCGGCCGATAGGGGGTGAAATGGACCGGGGGGCCGAGTTCACCAAGGACCAGCACCGCACCGAGACCGAGACGGTCAACGTGCTCTGGGCGACGACGGGTCTGGGCTGCGACGGCGACACGCTGGCAATGACCTCGGCGACGAGTCCGAGCATCGAGGACATCCTTCAGGGAACGATTCCGGGGACACCGAAGGTCGTGCTCCACAACCCCGTCCTCTCGTTCGAAAACGGCGAAGACTTCATCGGCGCCTGGTACCGGGCCGAGGAGGGCGAGCTCGACCCGTACGTGCTCGTGATCGAGGGCGCGATCGGCAACGAGGAGATCAACGGCGACGGCCACTGGACCGGGATGGGCGTCAACCCGATCGACGGACAACCGATCACGATCAACGAGTGGGTCGACCGGCTGGCGCCGCGAGCCGCTGCCGTGATCGCGATCGGGACCTGCGCCACCTACGGCGGCATCCCAGCGATGAGGAACAACCCGACCGGCGCGATGGGCCTGCCCGACTATCTCGGCTGGAAGTGGAGGTCGCGGACGGGACTGCCGATCGTCTGCGTGCCCGGCTGCCCCGCCCAGCCCGACAACATCACCGAGATCCTGCTGCGGCTGATCTTCCACCTCGTCGGTCGCGGGCCGGCGCCGGAGCTCGATGAGCAGCTGCGCCCGGTGGCTCTGTTCGGCGAGACGACGCGCGAGGGGTGCTCACGGGCGGGCTTTACCGAGCAGGGCCAGTTCGCGACCGAGTACGGGGCCGACCGGCGCTGCCTGGTCAAGCTCGGCTGCAAAGGGCCCGTCGTCAAGTGCAACGTCCCGCAGCGCGGCTGGGCGAACGGGATCGGCGGCTGTCCGAACGTCGGTGGCATCTGCATGGCCTGCACGATGCCGAGCTTCCCCGACGCGTACATGCCGTTCATGGACCCGGACCCGTGGGGCGACAAGGCGGCTGACATCCAGCGCTTCACGTACGGGCCGATCTTCCGCTACTTCAGGCGGCGCAACCTGCGCCAGAAGTACGAGCGCGAGCCGCCCTGGCGGCGGCCCGGGCCACGGCTGTTGAGCGGCTACGGCGACGATCCGGAAGGCCTCGCTGAGTCGGTGCGGCCCTGGGTCGAGGGGGAAGGCGCGGATGCGCACGAGAGAGCGGCCAATCCGGCCGACGGCGCCGGATCGGGCTAAAGCGGCGACGAGAGGGTGCCGATCCGGGGTGTGACCGGATCGGGTACGTGTGGTCACTCTGAGCGAAATCGTTCGCTGGTTCGTTTACCGGATCAGCCACCTCTACTACCGCCTCGCGGCGGTGCTGATGCGTCGCGACAGGCTGCTGGTCGGCTCCGAGCGCAAGTTCCGCGCGCTGCTCGAGGCGGCGCCCGATGCGATGGTGATCGTCAACTGGCACGGGCACATCGCGCTCGTCAACGCGCAGGCGGAGAGGATGTTCGGGTACGGACGGCGCGAGATCATCGGGCTCAGCATCGGGGAGCTGATCCCGGAGCGTTACCGGACCCAGCACCGCCAGCATCAGAAGGAGTTCCTGCGCGACGCCCACTCGCGGCCGATGGGCTCGGGCCGCGAGCTGTGGGGAAAGCGTAAGGACGGCAGCGAGTTCCCGGTCGAGATCAGCCTCAGCCCGCTCGGCTCCGAGGAGGGCCTGCTCGTCTCCGCCGCGATCCGTGACATCACGGAACGCAAGCGCGGCGAGGAGAAGCTTCGTCACCTGGCCGACCACGACGGCCTCACCGGGCTGCTCAACAGGCGCAGCTTCGAGGAGCAGCTCGCGCGCGAGGTCGCCGTCGGCCGGCGCACCGGGCTCGACGGGATGATGGTGCTGATCGACATCGACGGCCTCAAGGAGGTCAACGACACGCTCGGCCACGCCCAGGGTGATGAGTTGATCCGCAGCGTCGGCGAGCTGCTCGCGGGGCGGCTGCGCGAGACGGACATCGTCGCAAGGATCGGCGGCGACGAATTCGCGGCGCTGATGGTCAACACCTCCGCCGAGGATGCGGCGAAGGTCGCCGCTGAGCTGCTCGACACGATCCGCAGTCACGGGATCGTGCTCGGGGCGCAGCGGTTACGGCCGACGGCCTGCGCGGGGATCGCCTCGCTCGAGGAGGGCCTGGCAGAGCCCAACGACGTGATGGTCGCGGCCGACCTGGCCCTATACGAGGCGAAGGAGCATGGGCGTGATCGCGTCGCGATCTACGAGCCGGCGCCGGGTGAAGAGGGGCGCAAGACGATCAGGGCCTCGTGGTCGCAGCGGATCCGCTGCGGCCTCGACGAGGACCTGTTCGTGCCCTACCGCCAGCCGATCCTCGACCTGGCCAAGGACAAGGTGACGGGCTACGAGTTACTGGCGCGGATGCACGACGAGAACGGTGAGCTGATCCTGCCCGGCGCGTTCCTACCGACGGCTGAGCGCTCGGGGATGGTCCGCGAGCTCGACCGGCGGATGACCTGGTGGGCGATCCAGGCGATCGCGGAGTCGGAAGCGGCGGGGCTGCCGATGCTCTACGAGGTCAACCTCTCCGCCCGTTCTCTCGCCGACGAGAGCCTGCCGGCCCTGCTCGCCGACCTCGTCGAAGACGTCGGGATCGACCCCTCGCTGCTGATGTTCGAGATCACCGAGACGGCGGCGGTCGGCAACATGGAGCAGGCACGGAACTTCGCGAGCGCGCTGCGCAACGTCGGCTGTCACTTCGCGCTCGACGACTTCGGCGCCGGCTTCGCCTCCTTCTTCTACCTCAAGCACATCCCGCTCGACACGCTCAAGATCGAGGGTGACTTCGTTCGCGGGCTGCGCAGCAACAAGACCGATCAGCTGCTCGTCCGGCACATGGCCGAGCTCGCCCGGGGCCTGGGGATGCGGACGGTCGCCGAGTTCGTCGAGGATCGTGAGACGCTCGACCTGCTCGCCCACTACGAGATCGACTCGGCGCAGGGCTACTTCATCGGCAGGCCGGAGCCGGCGTTTCCGGGCGGCGCCCCTACCCCGCCCCGCACAGTGATCGGCGCCGTTCCCAATACGAACCTCAACGGGAACGGGAACGGAGCCGCGGGATCGGCCGTGGCGGCCGAAGCCGCGGCCGTCATCGAGCCGCTTCCTGCGGAGGGCGCGGAGGCCTGAAGCGGGGCGTTTCGACCCCGTTTCTGGCTCGGCGCCGGAAGCCGACGAGCCCGATGTTCAACAATGGGGGCGTGAGTCATCTGCGCCGCATCTCGATCCTTGCCACGGTCGCCCTTCTCGCAGTCTGCGTGGGCGCCCAGCTTCAGCCTGCCGAAGCGGAGGCGAAGGCGCAGCTGAAGGAGAAGATCGGATGGGGCCCGCGGACGAGCCGCGAGGCAGCGCAGAAGGTGACGCGCACCGACTGGGAGCCGCGGCGGCAGAACACGAAGCAGAACAACACGGTCGCGACGGCCAAGCAGCTGCGTTACTTCCGGGCCCACAGCGACATGCCCTATGCGCGCTACGTGAATGGGCAGTACAAAGGCACGACCGACGACATCATCGAGTGGGCCGCCTTCAAGTGGGGCCTGCCCGAGGACCTGCTCCGGGCCGTCGCCGTGCACGAGTCGTTCTGGGAGCAGGACCACATCAACGTCGGGGACCGCTTCAGCTACGGACTCTTCCAGGTGCGAACGCCCTACCACTGCTGCCTGCCCGCGATCGAGAAGTCGACCGCCTTCAACGCCGATTACTACGCCGGCATCGTTCGCGCTTACTACGACGGCAAGCAGGATTGGCTCAACAACCCCGACGTCGCCCCCGACAACGGCCGCCCCTACCGCGCCGGTGACCTCTGGGGCTCGGTCGGCGCCTGGTACACGGGCCGCTGGCGCACAGAGGGGAACGAACAGTACGTAGCCCTGGTCAAGCAGCACATGCGCAACAAGACCTGGCGCACCCATCCCCACTTCGACGACAAGTGGCTGCCACCCGACCGGCAGCGGCCGGCCGACTAGGCCGGACTAGGCAGCGTCGGAGAGGTCAGCCTCCTCGGCTGCGGCGGGTCGGCACAACTCGACGTGCGGCTTGCCATGGTGGGTGACACGGATCGTCTCACCGGCCGCGGCGCGCTCCAGGTACCAACCGAAGCGATTGCGGAACTCGTGCGCGCCGACGGTGGCCGAAGGGGCTTCCGGGGCGCTACGAGATTCCGATGAAATGGAGCTGAGGGGGCTCGAACCCCTGACCTTCGCGCTGCCAGCGCGACGCTCTCCCAGCTGAGCTACAGCCCCGGGGAACTCGTAGTCGGCGGCGAATCTTAGCGATGCGCGCTGTCCGTTTCGCGCCGCTCCGAGCCGGAGCTGAACGATTCCGTATCCGTGCGTATCTGCGAAGGGAATCAGGTAGCAGCGGTCGACCTCTGCGCAGTAGACGCCAAACGCGTCGACCTCGTCGGCTGAGTATGTGCCGGCGACGTATCCGCTCCGTGCCGTGTGGCGCGACCGCCGCAGCCGCGCGACGACGACGGCTCCGTCGCGGCTGAGCGAGGCCGACTTGACCTGCACCCGGATCATCACCCCATCGACGTCGAGGACGACGTCGTACGGGGCATGCTCGACTGCCGGTACGAGCACTCGCGCGCCCGCCTTGACGGCGTGAAACTGAAAGGCCGCCTCGGCCAGGTTTCCAGCGTCATTCGGGTTTGTTGACACGAACACATGTTCGCATCTTGGCCGGACGGAATACGGCACCGACAAGCCGCCGTCGGGACGCCGGCGGCGATTTTCGTTGCGGACCTCGCCTACTCGGCGAGGTCGAGGGTGATGCGGTCTTCCTCGCTGGTGCGGACGTCGAAGGTGATGTCGCAGCGGTGGCCGAGCTCGCGGATCAGGTCGACGGGCCCGTGCAGGTCGACGTCGATCTCGGCGCGGCCGCCGGAGAAGCGGCGGATCGAGATCTCCCCCGTCGCGCCGATCGCATTCGCTGCGTCCTCGAAGGAGACGAGCTGGGAGAAGTCGCGGAAGGGGCCGACGTCGATGCGGACGCGGCGGCCGGTCGCGGCGCTGACGGCGGAGTCGGGGCCGGCCGCCGGCGAGGCGCCGTTGCCGTTGCTCGCGGCGGACGTGGGCGCACCACGGTCGACCCGGGCCGGCGCCTCGTGCCGCTCGTCCTCTTCCTCGGCCTGGGGCGTCGCGGTCTTGGTGATCACGATCTCGCCCTCGGGCTCGGGGACCGCCATCCGCACCAGCTCCTCGGTGTCCTCGAGTCTCGCCTCCTCGTCCGCCCAGTCGTCACCGATCCGGTCGAGAGCGCGCTCGAGCGCGAGCATCAGCGACTCGGTCGCCTCTTCCGGCCGCGGGCCTAGGTCGCGGATCCGAGCGCTGACGGCGCCTGCCTCACGCAGGGCCTCGAGCCTGATCCGGGTCGCGTTGCCGCGCGAGCTGACCCGCAGCGCCTCGAGCTCGGTCCCGAGGGCCGCAAGGCCGCGCAGACGGCTCTCGGCCTCGGAGCGGGATAGGTCCAGCGCCGACTCGAGCTGGGCGATCCTGCGATCGCGGTCGAAGCAGGCCTGGCGCGTCTGCGCCAGCGCCGCCTCGAGCTGATCGCTGCGGGCCGCGTGCGCGCGAGCGAGCTCCGCGCCCCGGCCGGCCTCGGCCTCGAGCTCGGCGATCGCTTCCTCCACATCCGCCCGGCGGTAGCCGAGCAGCGCTCTTCTCAGACTGCGCTCGATTCCCCGACGTTAAGCCGGGCGTCGGACGGCATCGGGCTCAGCGCCACCGGCCGCCGCGGCCGCCTCGGGAAGATCGAGGTCGAGCGCCGCCGCCTCGCCCCAGAGCTGGTCGAGCCGGTAGCGGTCGCGCATCTCGGGGATGAAGATGTGGACGATGCAGTCGAGGTAGTCGAGCAGGATCCAGCTGTTCTCGCCGACGCCCTCGCTGCGGCTCGGCAAGAGCCCGTCCTCGTGCTTTAGCCGCTCGTGGATCTCGTCGTGGACCGCCTTAGCGAGGCGCTCGTTGCGGGCGGTGCAGATCAGCATCACGTCCGTGTAGCCGACCAACGAGCCGACGTCGAGCGCGACGATCTCGGTCGCCTGCTTGGAGTCAGCGATCGCGGCGATCCGCGTCGCCAGCTCTGCCGGGGTCATCTGCTTCGGCTGCGGCTTAGCCGGCGTGGTCATGCCGTCACCCGGCCCGCGTACAGGCCCTTGGCAGCGATCATCGCTGCGACCCGGTCGGGAACGAGCCAGCGGATCGGCTTGCCCGCCGCGACCCGCTCGCGAACGATCGTCGAGGAGATCTCGAGCTCCGGCATCCCCAGCGTCACCGCAGGCCGCGGTGAATGGAGGCGCTCCAGGGTGGCATCGACGACGGAGCGATCGACGCCGGGCCGGGCGGCGACAGCGACCCGCGCCAGCTCCAGCACCCTCTCAGGACGTCGCCAGCTCTCGAGGCCCGCTGCGACATCCGCGCCCATCACGAAAGTCAGTTCGCTCCCTGGAATCTCATCCGCAATCAGCTCAAGCGTACGGTAGGCGTAGGACGGGCCCTCGCGGCCGACCTCGGCGTCGCTGACGCGGACGCCCTCGACGCCCTCTACCGCGGCCGTGGCCATCGCCAGCCGTACCTCGGGTCCGGGCTCGGGCTCGATCGTCTTGTGCGGCGCCTCGCCCGTGGGGACGAGGATCAGCTCGTCGAGGCCGAGCACCCAGATCGCCTCCTGGGCGAGCACCAGATGTCCGACGTGCGGGGGGTTGAAGGCCCCGCCGAGGACGCCGACCGAGCGGCTCACGGCGCTCACCTGACTCACCCTCACCTAGTGGCGGATCTGGCCGGAGCCGTGCAGGACGTACTTGGTCGAGGTCAGCTCGCGTAGGCCGATCGGGCCGCGGGCATGGAGCTTCTGGGTCGAGTTGCCGATCTCCGCGCCCATCCCGAAGACGAACCCGTCTGTGAAGCGAATCGAGGCATTGACGTAGACGCAGGCCGCGTCGACGCCGCCGGTGAAGACCCGCCCGACCTCGTCGGAGCCGGTGACGATCGCCTCGGAGTGACCCGTCCCCCACGTGTTGACGTGTCCGACGGCCTCCTCGACCGAGCCGATCACCTTGACCGCAAGCTTCATCGCGTGGTACTCGGTCGCCCAGTCGAGGTCGGTCGCCGCGCCGACCGGCACCTCCGGCACGATCCCGGCCGCGATCCCGCGGGTCGCCTGGTCGCCGACCAGTTCGACGCCGGCCTCGTGCATCTCGGCCAGGGCCGGCGGCAGGAACTCGGCGGCGATCGCCTCGTGCACGAGCAGCGTCTCCAGCGAGTTGCAGACGCCGGGGCGCTGGACCTTGGCGTTGATCGCGATCCGCCGCGCCATCTCGAGGTCGGCGTCGGCATGGACGTAAACATGGCAGTTGCCGCCGGCCGCGTAGAGCACGGGGACCTCGGCAACCTCCTTCAGCGCGTTCTTCAGACCCTCACCGCCGCGAGGGATGATCAGGTCCACGTAGGCGCTCTGCCGAGCGAGCTCGCCCAACTCCTCGCGGCCGCCACCGGCGACCAGCTCCAGCGACCCGTGCGGCAGCCCGGCCGCCTCGATCGCGTCGGAGAAGATCCCGGCGAGGACGGCGTTCGAGGCCGCGGCCGAGCTCGATCCGCGCAGCACCGCAGCGTTGCCGCTCTTCAGGCAGAGGGCGGCGGCGTCGATCGTCACGTTCGGGCGGGCCTCGTAGACGATCGCGATGACGCCGATCGGGACGCGCACCTGCTCGAGCTCGACGCCCTCCTGGATCACCCGCTCGTCGACGAGCTCGCCGATCGGATCGGGCAGCTCGATGATCGCCTCGAGCCCGACGGCCATCGCCTCGACCCGCTCGGGATCGAGCGCGAGGCGGTCGAGCAGCGCCTCGTCGAGGCCGGCGGCGCGGCCGTTCTCGACATCGGTGCGGTTGACCTCGAGGATCTCGTCGGTGCGCTCACGCAGCAGCGCGGCCGCCCGGCGCAGCGCCTCGTCCTTCGACTCGCTCGAGCAGGTGGCGAGGCGCAGCGAGGCGGCTTTCGCCCGCCGGCAGATCTCGGTGATGGAATCGGTGGTCACGGCCATGACTTCAGAAAGGTTAGCGTCCGCTTCCAGCGCTTCCGTACGGCTACCTAGAGCAGTACGAAGCGATCCCGGTGGACCGCCTCCTCGGCCCCGTCGCCGATCACCTCGCCGACCTCGGCGCTCTTGAGGCCGCGCAGCCGCCCGATCACCGCCGCGGAGTGCTCGGCGACGCCCTTGCCGACGACCTCGCCGTCGTGGACGACCTCGACCGGGTCGCCGGCCGCGAACTCACCGGCAACGCCGACCACACCGACCGGCAGCAGCGAGGCGCCGCCCTCGCGCAGCATCCGCGCCGCGCCCTCGTCGACCTCGATCCGACCGCGAGCGGGCGCCGCATGACGGAGCCAGAGCTTGAAGCTGGGCGCGCGCCGCGTGTGCGGGACGAAGCGCGTCCCGATCTCCTCGCCGGCGGCCGCCCGGCGCAGGCTGCCGGAGCTGGTGCCGTCGCAGATCGTCACCGGGATCCCGGCGCCGCTCGCCATCTCGGCCGCGACGACCTTGCTCCGCATCCCGCCGGAGCCGAACTTCGAGGTGTGCATGCCGATCTCGTAGCCGCCGAGCGAGTCGAAGTCGGTCACCTCGGCGATCAGCTCGGCGCTCTCGTCGCGGCCGGGGTCGGCCGTGTAGAGGCCGCCCGTGTTGGTCAGCAGCACCAGCCGCCGCGCCTCGATCATGATCGCGACCTGGGCCGAGAGGAAGTCGTTGTCGCCGAAGGTGATCTCGTCGGTCGCGGTCGTGTCGTTCTCGTTGATGACCGGAACGGCGTGCCAGGCGAGCAGCCGCTGCAGGGTCTGGCGGGCGTTCAGATAGTGCATCCGCTCGGACATGTCGAAGGCGGTGAGCAGGACCTGCGCGGCGCGCACGTCGCGGGCGGCGAGACGTTCCTCGTAGGCCCGGAACAGCGATCCCTGGCCGACCGCAGACGCCGCCTGCAGCTCGTCGATCGCGCCGGGGCGGGCGCCGAGGCCCATCAGGCGGATCCCCCGCGCGATCGCGCCGGAGGTGACCATCACGACCTCCTCCCCACCATCGTGCAGCTCGGCGACCTGGGCGCAGACGTCGTCGAGCACGTCGCCGCGAAGGGCGCCGTCGTCTCCGGCGACGATCGATGATCCGAGCTTGACGACCAGGGTCATGGTCGAGGCAGTGTAGATAGCGCCGGGCGACGCTCAGCGCGGCCCGGGGCGCTCCGGGACGGCGCCCTCAGTATCAGTCGCTCGGGTGCAGCTCGAACTCGTGGCCGCCGATCCGGACCTCGTCGCCGTCCTCGAAGCCGGCCTTGCGCAGCGCCTTGATCACGCCGATCTCGATCAGCCGCCGCTCCAGGTATGCGACAGCCTCGAAGTTGCCGAGGTCGTGGCGGTCGATCAGCATCTCGACGCCGCGGCCGGTGATCTCGAAGACCCGCGGCTCGACCTCGACGACGTCGTAGCCGCCCTGCGAGGCCGGCCTGTAGACGCGGTACTCGGACTCGAAGCCGTCCGACTCGCCGCCGCCACGCTCCTCCTCCGGCTCACGGTCGGCGATCGCGAACAGGTCGGCGACGAGACCGTCGAGGCCGATGCTCGCCGCCGAGGAGATCGCCCGGACCGAGACCGCCCCCGGCACCCGCTCGCGCCATTCTGCGATCAGGGCCTCGACCTCGTCGGCGGGCTGCAGGTCCGCCTTCGAGAGCGCGATCAGCTCCGGCAGCCGGTCGAGCCCGTGACCGTGCGCGGCGAGTTCGCCCCTGACTACCTCGTATGCGGCCACGGGGTCGGCGTCGGGGCCGACCTCGAGCAGGTGGACGAGGACCCGGCAGCGCTCGACGTGGGCGAGGAACTCGTGCCCGAGCCCGGCACCGTCGGCGGCACCCTCGATCAGGCCCGGGATGTCGGCGAGCACGAGCTGGCGCTCGCCGTCGTCGATCGTGCCGAGCACCGGCTCGATCGTCGTGAACGGATAGTCGGCGACCTTGGGAGCCGCGCGGGTGAGCCGGGCGAGAAGCGAGGACTTGCCGGCATTCGGAAGGCCGACGAGGCCGGCGTCGGCGAGCAGCTTCAGGTGCAGGTCGATCCAGCCCGAGGCGCCGGGCAACCCGCGCTCGGCGAAGCGGGGCGCCTGCTGGGTCGCGGAGGTGAATCGCTTGTTGCCGTGACCGCCGAGGCCGCCGGCGGCGATGATCGCCCGCTGTCCGTCCTCGATCAGGTCATAGCGCTCGCCGTCGAGGCCCTCGACCGTGGTCCCGGGCGGGACGAGGACGATCAGGTCCTCGCCGCGCGGGCCGTGCTTGTTCGCGCCCTGGCCGTGGCCGCCGCGCTTGGCGCGGTAGTGGCGCGAGATCCGCATCGAGGCCAGGTCCCGCCGCGAGCGATCGGCGACGAGGACGACGTCTCCCCCGCGGCCGCCGTCGCCGCCGTCGGGCCCGCCGCGCGGCACATGCGCCTCACGCCGGAAGGAGACGACGCCGTTACCGCCGGCCCCGCCCTCCACGAATACCTTTGCCCGATCCTGGAACATCGAAAGAGGATCGCAGGCGATGCGCCACGGCCGGAGCCGCAGCGCGGATCACAGCCGGAGAGCGCTACTCGCCGTCGGCGGCGACTGAAATGATCCGGCCCTTGCGGCCGGTCTTGAACTCGACGACGCCGGGGCGGGTCGCGAAGATCGTGTGGTCGCGGCCGAGGCCGACGCCGTCGCCGGGGTGGAAGCGGGTGCCGCGCTGGCGAACGATGATCTCGCCGCCGGTCACCTTCTGGCCGGCGAAGACCTTGACCCCGAGGTACTTGGGGTTCGAGTCGCGACCGTTTCGGCTGGAGCCGAGTCCCTTCTTGTGAGCCATCTCTCTACTCCTCCTCGCCGGTCTTGTCGGTCTGCTTGAACGAAAGGCCCTCGGCCTCGAGCGCTTCGGCGAGGTGCTCGACTGCCTTCGGGCCGATGCCCTTGAGCTCGAGGACCTCGTCCTCGGTCTTCTCCGCAACCTTCGCGAGCGTCGTCAGCCCGGCGTCCTCGAGGGCCTGAGTGGCGGGCTTGCCGATCCCCTCGGGGAGTTCGCCGGCGCCTGAGGCGGTCGGCTCCGGCGTCGCAGCCTTGGGCTTCTCGGCCTTGGGCTTCTCCTTCCTTCGGCTCCTCGTCCTTCGACGTCCCCGCCTTCTTCGTGGTCGACTTGCGGGTCAGCTGCTTGATCTCGCTGACCTCGAGCCTGGTCAGTTCGGAGCGGTGGCCCTGACGCTTGCGGTAGCCGTTCTTGGCCTTGTACTTGAAGACCTTGATCTTCTCGCCGCGCTCGTGGTCGACGACCTTGGCCTCGACCTTGACCTTCTCGAGCGCGCTCGAGTCGAGCACCACGTCGTCGTCGGTGCGCAGCATCACGGCGCGCAGGGCGACCTTGGCGCCCTCGTCATCGGGGAGCTTGTCGACGAGCAGGGTCTGGCCCTCCTCGACGCGGTATTGCTTGCCGCCGGTCTCGATGATCGCGTAGGTAGGCATGTCGGTTTCTCAGTCTCTCAGCAGTCTGTCGGTCTTGCGGGGTGCCGGTTCAGGCGTCTTCGCCGGGCGTCGAACCGCTGCCGGCGCGGGAACGGCGCCTGCCGCCCCTACGGCCGCGGCGCCGTCGAGCGCCGGATTCTAGACCCTCGTCGTCGCCTTCATCGTCAGGGGCCGCCTCAGGCACCCCGTCGACCAGGCTCGCGACCGCCGCGGAACGCTCGATCTGCTCGATCTTGACGAGTTTGCGCTCGCCGACGAGAGGTGCGGCGCCTGTCACCGTGATCACGAACGAATCGAGCCTCGCGACTGCGTCGCCAGCGTTGTACATGTGCGGCTCCTCGATCGAGACGAGCACCTCGTCGCCGGGCTGGAACGGCAGCGCCTGACGCTCGATCTGCTCCTTGGTGCCCGAGTCGGCCACCTCGAAGGTCGCGATCGGCAGCGCCTCGCCGCCCTCGAACAGGAAGTGCTTGCCGGTCTCCTGCTCGAGCTCGTGCAGGCCGCTGTCGAGCTTGAGCAGCTCCTGCGCGACCTTCGGGTTGACGCGGATCAGGTGCGCCTCCGGATCCGGCTTGGTGGTGATCAGGTCGCGGAGGCGTCTCAGCGTCTCGATTGCGACCGTCTCGGCCGACTCGACGACGCCCTCGCCATGACAGGTCGGGCAGGTCGTGGTCAGGATCTCGCGGACCCCCTCGGTCACGTTCTGGCGCGTCATCTCGACGAGCCCGAGCGGCGAGACCTCGACCACGTAGGTCTTGGTCCGGTCCTGGTCGAGCGCCGTGCGCAGCGTCTTCAGCACCTGGTCGCGGTTCTTCGCCTTCGCCATGTCGATGAAGTCGATGACGATGATGCCGCCGATGTCGCGCAGCCGCAGCTGGCGCACCGTCTCCTCCGCCGCCTCGACGTTGACCTTGGTGATCGTGTCCTCGAGCCGGCCCTTGCCCTTGCCGGTGAACGAGCCGGTGTTGATGTCGATCACGGTCAGGGCCTCGGCGTAGTCGATCATCAGATAGCCGCCGGAGGGCAGGTCGACCCGGCGCGAGAGCGTCGAGCGGAACGCCTGCTCGGCGCCGTAGCGCTCGAACACGTGCTCCTTGCGCTGATGCAGCTCGACTGCCTCGACCAGCTCGGGCGCGGTGCGCTCGAAGAACTTCGTCACCCGCTCGTGCTGCTGGGGGTCGTCGATTTCGCAGCCGTCGAACTCGGAGCCGAGCACGTCGCGCAGGACGCGGATCGAGAGATCGGCCTCCTGGAAGATCAGCGACGGCGCCTCGGCGTCGGTCGAACGGCGCTCGAGCACCTCGTGCAGCTTGTGCAGGTACTTGATCTCGCGCGCGAAGTCCTCCTTCTGCGCGCCCTGGGCAGCGGTACGGACGATGTAGCCGCCCTTGTCCTTCTTCGGGTCGTGCAGCTTCTCGAGCGCCTTGCGCATCTTCGTGCGCTCGCCGTCGGGCATCCGGCGCGAGACACCGATGCCGCCGCCCTGGGGCATGTAGACGAGGTAGCGGCCCGCGATCGAGAGCTGCATCGTCAGCCGCGCGCCCTTCGTCTTCAGCGGGTCCTTGACCGCCTGGACGGTGATCTCCTGGCCGCGCTGGATCAGCTCGTCGATGCGCCGGCCCTGGCCGCGGCCGCGCTTGGGCACGGCCTTGCCGTCGGGCGTGACGATCTCATCGACGTGCAGGAAGCCGTTGCGCTCCAGCCCGATGTCGACGAAGGCCGCCTCCATCCCGGGCAGCACGTTGTCGACGACGCCCTTGTAGATGTTGCCGACGATCGACTTCGAGCCCTTGCGCTCGACGTACAGCTCGCCGACCTTCCAGTCGCCCGGCTTCTCGGACGACTTCTTGGCCACCCCCTCCTTGGTACGGACGGGGTTTCCCTTTGCTTCGAGAACGGCGACGCGGGTCTCCCCGGCGTCAACCGATACGAGAATCTTTTTCTTCAAGTGAGCTCACCTCACAGAGCAGGTCGGACCCTGCTCGGCGAGGCAAGCTGCGATTGAACGTAAACACTCTGGACGATCCCGATCGCCATGAAGGTGGCGATGACGGAAGATCCGCCGTAGCTCATCAATGGGAGGGGAATTCCCGCGACGGGCAAGATGCCCAGGTTCATCCCCACGTTGACGAAGACCTGGAAGAGCAACATCGCGGCGATACCGCCGGCGACGAGGCTTCCGTACAAGTTCTTCGAGAGTGTTGCGATCCGCAGCGCCCGCCATATGAGCAGGGCGTAGAGGGACAAGACAAGCGCAGCGCCCAGGAAACCCCATCGCTCCGATGTGACGGAGAAGATGAAGTCGGTCTGGGCCTCCGGCAGGAAGCCGGCCTGCGCCTGGGAGGCGTCTTCGCCGAGTCCGGCCTTTCCACCGGACCCGATGGCGATCAACGCCTGATTGGTTTGGTAACTGGCATCGCTCGGGTCGGCGCTCGGATTGAGGAACGCCGTCACTCGCTCTGCCTGGTAGCCCTGTAGGACCGGGACGCCGACCGCCGGGGCGACCACCAGTGCCACGAAAACAGTTGCCAGCGCGAGACCGCCGAGGACAGCGAAGTGCCTCCAGTCGATCCCGGCCAGGAACATCACCGTGAGCGTGATCACGCCGTAAACGAGCGCGGTGTCCAGGTCGGGCTGTAACAAGATCAAGGCCATCGGGAAGCCGCCGAGCAGGAGCAGCCGCACAGTGCGGCGCCATTCGCTCTCGTAGCGACGGACCCTGTCGATCGCGAAGCCGGCCAGTGCAAGCACCAACAGCAGCTTTCCGATCTCCGATGGCTGGAACGTGAAGAAGGGAAGCTCGATCCAACGCTGGGCGCCGCGGGTGGCGGTGGCGAGGATCAGGACCGAGCCGACGAGCACGATCAGGGTGCCGTAGATGCCGACGCGGAGCTCGCGGAAGCGCGAGTAGTCGACCCGCGCGAGCGCGAACATGGCGGCGACGCCGACGATCCCGTAGATGCTCTGGCGGATGACGAGGAAGTAGGGATTGGCACTGTCGAAGTCCTGGAACGAGAGCCCGAGCAGGACGATGCTGATCGCGATCAGCCCCATCGAGGCGAGCGCCATGACCGGATCGATGCGGAGGAAGCCGGTCCGCTGGAGCAGGCCGACGTCGTGCTCGTCCGCGAAGGATCGCGACCGGCCGCGGGTAACTGTTGCCGTCTCCATCCGAGTGAACCTTAGCCCGCGGGAACCACTGTCTCGGTCGACTCGGTCGGCGGCGCAACCTCAGTCGTCTCCGTCGAGGTCGTCTCCGACTCGCTGACGCCGAAGTAGGCGGCGTAGATCGCCCGCGCGACCGGCGCCGCAGTCTCGGCGCCGAAGCCGCCGTTCTCGACCGTCGTCACGACGACGATCTCCGGGTCCGGGTAGGGAGCTACCGACGCGTACCAGGACTGATGTCCGTTCGGGGGCCGCTCCGCCGTACCGGTCTTGCCCGCGACCTCGACCGGAAAGCCGCCGAAGACCTCGACCGAGGTGCCGCCGGCGCCGGTTGCAGCGTCATGCATGCCGGCCAGGATCGCCTCGCGCGATTCGTCCGAGATGTCGAGCTGGCGCCGCGCGGCGGGCTCGAACTCGGAGACCGGCGCGCCCGCCGGATCCTCGACCGACTCGGCGAGATGAGGGCGCACGACGGTGCCGCCGTTGGCGATCGCCGCGTAGGCGACGGCCATCTGCAGCGGGTCGGCCTGCAGGTCACCCTGGCCGAGCGCGAGGTTGATGTTGTCGCCGACCGACCAGGGACGATCGGTCAGGTCCTCCTCGAAGCAGGTCGTTGCGCCACTCCGGCGTCGGCAGCAGGCCCTCCGCCTCGCCGGGCAGGTCGACGCCCGTTGGCGAGCCGATGCCGAGATCGGAGGCCCACTTCTGCAGGCCTTCGTCGGTCTCGTTCTCGAGCCGGTCGCCGACGGTCGCGAAGAAGACGTTCGAGGAGAACTGCAGGGCCTGCTGGACTGCGATCGAGCCGTACGCACCGTCGCCGGAGTTGGTCACCTCGAGGCCGCCGCCGAGGTCGTAGGAGCCGTCGTCGACGATCGCCTCGGTGACGCCGAGCACGCCCTCGTTGAGCGCCGCCGTCGCGGTAATCGGCTTGAACGTCGAGCCGGTCGGATACAGGCCCGAGGTAGCGCGGTTGTAGAGGGGCTTGTCGGGGTTCTCGGAGAGCGACTTGTACTGGTCGGTCTCGACGGGGGGCGTGAAGACGCCGGGATCGAAGGTCGGGTAGGAACCCATCGCGACGATCGCGCCGTCATCGATGCGCATCGCGACGAAGCCGCCCGGCAGACCGAAGCTCGCGAGCGCCTCCTCGCCGGCCTTCTGGACCTTCGAGTCGAGCGACAGTACGAGGTTGTTGCCGGTGACCGGCGGGATCTCCGCCAGCTGGTTCTCCTGCGGCGTGCCCATCGCGTCGACCTGGACGCGGTAGGAGCCGCTCCTGCCGCGCAGGACGCTGTCGTACTGAAGCTCGAGCCCGTCGGTGCCGATCCGATCGCCCGGGTCGAGGTCCTCGGACTGAGGCTCCTTCAGCTGCTCCTCGCTGACCTCGCTGACGTAGCCGAACATGTGCGCGGCCATCGTTCCCTGCGGGTAGCGGCGGACGGAGACCTCGCCGGCGGTGACGCCGGGGAACTGGTCCTGGCGCTCCTCGAGATAGAAGACGAGCTCGCGATCGACATCCGACTTCAGCGTCACGGGATTCGCAGGCAGGATCGCGGACTGCTCGCGGATCTCCTTCTTGATCTTGTCGTAGGGCATGTCGGCCTTCTTGCCGAGCTCCTTCAGCACCTGGTTGCGTTGCTGCGTGTTCTCGGGCAACTCGTCGGGACGGACCTGGAGCGAGACCGCGGTCCGGTTTGCGACCAGCGTCCTTCCCTTCGCGTCCTCGATCTCGCCGCGCGGCGCCTGGATCGGGATCGTGCGGACCTGGTTGTCCTTCGACTGCGCCAGGTATTCGTCACCCGACAGCACCTGCAGGTACCAGAGCCGGAAGAAGACGGCCGCGAAGACGACGAGGGTGATCCCGCTCAGCACGGCGACCCGGACAGCGAACTGAGCGTTGTTCGGGCGCTGTTCCTCGGATCTGAACATCAACGGCTCACCCCCAGCATGCCACGCGCGCCCGACCGGCGTGGAACGCCGCGGTCGTCGACGAGGGCGGGCCGCAGGATCCGCTTGATCAGCGGGAACAGCGGGATTGCGATCAGCACGGCGAGTAGCGCCTGGACGAAGATCTCCCGGAGGAACAGAGGACTGACCGGATCATCGACCCCGAGCATCAGCTGCAGGGCGGCGTAGACCGCTGCGTAGACACCGGTCAATGCTCCCGTGACGAGCGGCGGCACGAACCACGGCACGATGTCGTAACCCTCGCGCCAGCGACCGGCCAGGTAGCCAGCCGACAGCAACGCGAGGCTGGCGACGCCGAGGGTCGAATCGAGGGTCGAATCGAGCAGGAGGCCGACGCTGAAGCCGGAGACGGCGCCGGGAACGGCGCCGCCGAGCAGGCCGATCGCGATCACGGCGACCGGGATGATGTTGATAGTCGAGCCGAGGATCGGCGTCAGCGAGAAGAACGAGAGCTGCAGCAGGACCGCCGCGAACAGGATCGCGGCGACGGTGGCGACGATGCGGGGCGTGAAGATCACGAGCCGCCCCCGGTGAGGACGAACACGTCGTCGAGCTCGGCGAGGTTGACAGCCGGCTCGACGTGGACCTCCTGCCGCCGCTCGAGCTCGTCCGGCTCGTCCTCGTCGATCTCGCCGATCGGGATGTCGGGCGGGAATCGCGAGCTGAGGTCGTCCTCGCTGAAGCCGGCGGTGACGAGGCTGTCGCCGCTGCGCAGTTCCTTGTCGGAGTCGATCAGCCCGAAGATCAGCGAGGAGGGGTTGCCGAGCTCGGGGGTGACCAGGCCGACGGCGCCGTTGTCGGTGACCCGGGCGGTAACGGCGCTGTCCTGGTTGGTGATCAGGGTCACCGTGGCGCTGCCGCCGTTGACCTCGGAGACGCGCCCGACAAGGCCCTCGCCGGTGATCACGGCATCGTCGACCTCGATCCCGTCGCCCGAGCCCTTGTCGATCAGCATCGTCTCGTTCCACTGGGTCGAGGAGCGGACCGCGACCGAGGCCTCGACGCGCTCGTAGCCGGCCAGAGCGGCCGCGCTCATCACCTTCGCGACCTTGTTCTCCTCGATCCCCTTCTCGAGATCGTTGCGGGTCTGCGCCAGCTCGGACTGGAGCTCCGCGACCTGCTCCTTCAGGTCCTCGTTCTCGCCGCGCGCCTCGAAGGTCTCGTCGAACCAGTTGACGAGGTCGCGGAACGGCTTCAGGGCGCGACTGGCGCCCTCCTCGAGCGGCGCCAGCACCGAGCCGACCCCGCTCTGGGCGACGTGCAGGGGCCCGTCCTCACCCTCGCTGAAGTGCGAGCTGATCAGGACCAGGCAGGCGACCACGAGCAGGACGAGGATCGCGCGGCGTCGTCGTACCTGTCTGCGGTACATCGCACTCCCCCTCTAACGACGCCGTCGTCCGCCGTTGCGCGAGGAGACCTGATGGATGACTTCGAGGTCCTCGAGCGAGCGGCCGGAGCCGACGGCGACGCAGGTAAGGGGCGAGTCGGCAAGCTGGGCCGGCATCTGGCACTCGTTGCGGAGGCGCTCGTCGAAGCCCTGCAGGAGTGAGCCGCCGCCGGCGAGCGTGATGCCGCGGTCCATGATGTCGCCGGCGAGCTCGGGCGGGGTCCGGTCGAGCGTCTCACGGACCGCGCCTACGATCGCGTTGACCGGCTCCTTGAGAGCCTCGCGGACCTCCTCGGAGCTCAGCATCACCGTCTTCGGCAGGCCGCTGACGATGTCGCGGCCGCGAATCTCGGTGTGGATCTCCTCGGGCAGCTCGGTCGCCGAGCCGGCCTCGAGCTTGACCTCCTCGGCGGTCTGCTGGCCGATCATCAGCTTGTGCACGGTCTTGCAGTGGTTGACGATCGCGTCGTCCATCTCGTCGCCGCCGACGCGGATCGACTGACTGACGACGATGCCGCCGAGCGAGATCACGGCGACCTCGCTGGTGCCGCCGCCGATGTCGACGACCATCGACCCGGTCGGCTCGCCGACCGGGAGGCCGGCGCCGATCGCAGCCGCCATCGGCTCCTCGATCAGATACGCCTGGCGAGCGCCCGCCGCCAGGCAGGCCTCCTCGACGGCGCGCTTCTCGACTCCGGTCACACCGGAGGGAACACAGACGACGACGCGCGGATGCGCGAAACGGTTCTGATGCACCTGCTGGATGAAGTAGCGCAGCATCTCCTCGGTCACATCGAAGTCGGCGATGACGCCGTCCTTGAGCGGGCGGATCGCCTGGATCGTGCCGGGCGTGCGGCCCAGCATCCGCTTCGCCTCCATGCCGACGGCGTGCACCTCGCCGGTGCGCGAGTCGACGGCGACGACGCTCGGCTCGCTGAGCACGATGCCGCGACCGCGGACGTAGACGAGGGTGTTGGCGGTGCCGAGGTCGACGGCCATGTCACGGCCGCCGAATCCCGTCATGTAGCTGAAAATTCCCATAGAGATATCGAGGTGAAGTCGTCCTGAAGGTAAGCGAAGTCGGGGGCTCCGGGGCGGCGGCGGAGCATGGGTTGAGCCGGCCCGATCGATGCTCTGGATGAGGCTGCGAGTGCCTCCTCGCTGCCGGCCGGCCGCGCGGTGGCGCAGTCTAGCGGAGAGCAGGAGGAAAGACCATTTTGTGAGCAAACGCACACCGCCTGCACATCGTCCATCAACGGTCCTGCAAGCGCTCGATCAGGCGCGCGGTGAGCGGCAGCGGCAGACCGATCACGTTCGAGAGGTCGCCCTCGATCGCAGCGATCATGCTCGAGCCGAATCCCTGCACCGCATAGCCCCCGGCTCGACCCCGCCACTCGCCGGTGGCGACGTAGGCCTCGACCTCGGTGGAGCCGAGCTCACGGAACGTGACCGCGGTCGTCTCGACGCCGCCCTCACCGGTGTCCGCACTGGGCCGCCCGGCCGGAGGAAGGACCCGGACGCCGCTGTGGACGAGGTGGGTGCGGCCGGCGAGCAGCTCGATCCGGGCCTGCGCCTGTTCGGCGTCTTCCGGCTTGCCGAGGACGACGCCGTCGATGACGACGTCCGTGTCGGAGCCGATCACCGTCGCGTCCGGCCCGGCGAGCGCGGCCCCCGCCCGCGCCTTGAGCTCGGCGTTGTGGAGCACGAGCTCGAGCGGATCGCCCACGGTCAGCTCCTCGACGTCCGGCTCGACGACCTCGAACGGGATCCCGAGCAGCGGCAGCAGCTCGCGTCGCCGCGGCGACGCCGAGGCGAGGACGAGCCGCATCAGCCGACCGGGAGGTGAGCTCGGGCTCGAGACCGCGACCGGCTCACCGGGCGCTCAGAGCTCGGGGAACCAGATCCCGGTCTCGCGGGCGGCCGACTCGTCGGAGTCGGATCCGTGCACGAGGTTGAAGGTGACCTCGGTGCCGAAGTCGCCGCGGATCGAACCGGTCTCGGCCTCAACGGGGTTGGTCGAGCCGATCAGCTGGCGGGCGGCCTTGACGGCCTCGACACCCTCGAGCACGATCGCGACGAGCGGGCCGCCGGTGATGAACTCGACGAGCTCGCCGAAGAACGGCTTCTCCTTGTGCTCGGCGTAGTGCTCGTTGGCGGTCGCCTCATCGGCGGTCATCAGCTTGATCGCGACCGGGGTCAGGCCCTTGCGCTCGAAGCGGGCGAGGGCCTCGCCGGTGAGGCCGCGCTCGAACGCGTCGGGCTTGATCAGGATCAGGGTGCGGGTCTTCTCTGCCATGGCGGGTCCTCCTGGACGTCTGTCTACGGGTTTGGGTGGGTGCTCTTCGGAGGCGAGTCAGCGGCTGCGGCCGACTCGGACTCTCAGCTCTTCGGGGTGGTCCTGGGGCGAGTGCCCGAGGAATCCGACCGCTCGCCCTCCGGCGTCTCTGCGACCCGCTCAGCCGGCGACTTCCTGCGCGGCGCCGGAGCGTCGGACGAGGATGCGCTACCGGAGCTCGAGGAGCTCGACGAGCCTGAGGAGGCGGATCCGCTCGACGCGGAGGTGCTGCTGCGCCGCTTCGGGGCAGCTTTCGAAGGAGGTCGGCGCTCGGAGCTACCCGGTCGCTCCGTTCGCGGGCGCTTGGAGCTCGAGCGCGAAGCCGGTGGTGCGCCCTCTTCCGGCGGTCGTGCGGGACGGCGCCGGCCGCCCTCGCGGGGCGCTGCCGACGACGATGAAGACGAGGAGGACTTGCGGCGGGCTACGGGCGCCTCACAACGCGGGCAGACGGCCCAGCGCGGGTCGACCGGGCGACCGCAGGAGCGGCACGGGTCCTTGAGCCGGTGCTGGCACTCGGGGCAGCGCAGCCAGGAGAGCTCGATCGGATGCTCGCAGCGAGGGCACGAGGTCTCGCTGAGGCGGCGCAAGCGCAGCTCCGACGCCTTGATCTCGAGCTCGCGCTCGCGAGCGTCCTCGAGGAACTCCGGCGGACGCAGGATCGTGTAGACGATCGTGCCGATGAACGGAAACAGCGACGCCGCGGTCGCAGCGGCGACCAGGACCCCGTCGTTGATCCGCCGCTTGGCGTCCGTGTAGGTCCAGTAGATGAGTGATATCCAGACGACCAGCAGAACCAGGATCAACAGGTTGACCGCGAGGTTCAGCGAGCCGTCCTTGATTCCGAACAGCGCTGTAAGCATCTCTAGAGGCGCGTCAGTCTAGCCGCGATCGCGGCCGCCACGCCGGTCGAGCCGGTTCTGGGTGAAAGCGACCACCGGCATCGCTCAGAGGAACATGCGCCCAAACAGGTAGCCGAGGCCGAAGAAGACGAGGATAACCCCGGCGACCACGACGGCCACCAGGCCCATCATCGATAGGAGCTCTGATCTCGCTTCTCGGTCCATGCGTGCCTCAAAAGGTAGTGCGAACCGGCGAAGACCGCCACTCCCCCGGCCTCGCCGGCAAGCTCGAGCGCCCTCCTGCAGGCCGCGCCCGCGTCAGCGACCGCCTCCGTCTGCGCTCCCGCCGCGCGAAAGTGCGCGGCGAGCTCGGCTGGGTCGAGCGCAACGGCTCCGGGGCGCCCCATCGCCGGCCCCGGTTCGGCGGCCGTGCAGATCACGTGGACGGCGTGCGGCCCGAGCTCGGCCGCGATCCCGGCGGCGTCCTTGTCGGCGAGCACCGAGGCGCAGAGCGTCAGCGGACCGCGTCCCCCGTCGAGCAGGCCGCGGAGCGACTCCGCCAGAGCCGCCGCGCCCTCGCGGTTGTGGGCGGCGTCGAAGACAGCCGGCGGATCGCCCTCGACGAGCTCGAAGCGGCCGCTGAGCGGGAGCGGATCGAGAGCGTTCCGGGATTCGGCCGGCGTCGGCATCTCGCCGAGGATCACGGCGGCGAGCTCGAGCGCGACCCCGGCGTTGCGCCTCAGGTACGGGCCGAAGCGCTCGGGGACGGCGCCCGCCGGGGCCTCCGCCGCCTCGACGACGCGCGCGCCCAGCGCCGCGGCATGCTCTCGCGCGAGTCCCTCGACCGAGGCGGGCAGCGTGCCGAGGATCAGCGTCGTCGCCGGCTCCAGGACCGCGAGCTTCTCGGCCGCGATCGCCTCCACGGTGTCGCCGAGCCAGTCGGTGTGGTCGAGGGCGACGGAGGTCAGCGCGGTCGCCTCGGCGGCGATCACGTTGGTCGCGTCCAGCCTGCCGCCGAGCCCCGCCTCGACGACCGCGACCGCGACACCGGCGTCGCGGAAGGCCACGTAGGAGACCGCGATCGCAGCCTCGAACTGCGTGATCCGGGCGCCGTCGGCAAAGCCCGGCTCGATCTCGGCGATCGCCTCGGCGACCTCCGTGGCGGCGCGCTCGAAGGCGGCCGCATCGATCTCGATGCCGCCGACGCGCGTGCGCTCGCGCCAGCGGGTCGTGTGCGGCGAGATGCAGGCGCCGGTGCGGATGCCTGCTGCCTCGAGCAGGGCCGCACACATCAGCGTCGCCGAGGACTTGCCGTTGGTTCCGACCACGTGCAGCGAGCGGTAGGTCCGCTCCGGATGGCCGAGCGCCGCGCAGAGCGCCCGCATGCGGACGAGGCCGAGCCTCCAGCCGACGGGCTCGAGCCCGGCCAGGTACCGCTCGGGGTCTATCCGCCGAGCTCCTCGAGCTCAGCGCGGTAAGCGGCCAGCTTGCCGCGCTCCTCCTCGACGACCTCGGGCGGGGCCTTGGCGACGAAGCCCTCGTTGCCGA
Organism: uncultured Solirubrobacterales bacterium; assembly: GCA_963793415.1. Lineage (GTDB taxonomy): Bacteria > Actinomycetota > Thermoleophilia > Solirubrobacterales > 70-9 > CAXMST01. Next base: position 2,568,158 of record CAWCAC010000002.1, read on the forward strand.
GCTTGCGCTCGCCTCGCTCGACCTCCGAGCGCAGCTTCGAGCGGCGCTCTTCGAGCCGTGATTCGACCGCGGCCGCGTCGAGTTCCTCGCTGGGCAGCACCTCGACCGTGCCGACGGTCGCGATCGCCTCCCCCCGTCCGTCGGACGACGCGGCGGCGGCGAAGTCGAACCGGGCCAGCCGGCCGACCATCGCCGGCGGCTCGCCTTCGATCGAGCGGCCCGAGAGGATCGCCCCGGGGGCGACGTCGGCGAGCTCGCGCCAGCGCCGCAGGTCGCGGGTCAGATCGATCGCCGCCTCGACCTCGGCCTCAGCTTCCTCGTCGATCCGCGAGGCGTCCGCCTCCGGGAAGGCCGAGACGACGAGCTGCGCGGAGCGGTCCGGCAGGTACGACCAGATCTCCTCGGTCACGAACGGCATGATCGGGTGCGCCAGCGCCAGGGTGCGCTCGAGCACGTGCAGCAGGTTCGAGGCCGCGGCCTCGTCGCCGTCGTAGAGGCGGGGCTTGACGATCTCCAGGTACCAGTCGCAGAGCTCCGACCAGAAGAACCGGTAGAGCTCGAGCGCCGCGTGGGCGAAGTCGTAGGAGTCGAGGTCGGAACCGATCTCTGCGATCGCGCGCTCCAGCCGGGAGAGGATCCAGCGGTCCTCGGGCGTCTCGGGCCGCGGCTCGGGCCTGGCGCCGGGCGCCTCAGCGGCGTTGAGCAGGATCAGCCGCGAGGCGTTCCACATCTTGTTGGCGAGGTCGCGGCCCTGCTGGACCTTGGCCTCGCTGAAGCGGACGTCCTGGCTCGAGGACATCGCCAGCAGACCGAAGCGCAGCGCGTCGGCGCCGTGCTTGTCGATCTCGTCGAGCGGGTCGATGCCGGTGCCGAGGGACTTCGACATGCGGCGGCCGTCGGGGGCCTGGATCACGGAGTGGATGTAGACGTCGTGGAAGGGGATCTCGCCGGTGAACTCGAGCCCGCTCATGATCATCCGGGCGACCCACAGGTAGATGATGTCCCGGGCCGTCGAGAGCAGGTCGGTCGGGTAGAAGGCCCGCAGCTCGGGCGTGCCCTCGGGCCAACCGAGCGTCGCGAACGGCCACAGGGCCGAGCTGAACCAAGTGTCGAGCACGTCCGGGTCGCGCCGCAGCTGGCGCCGCCGCAGTCCGGGCAGGACTCCGGCTCGGTCTCCTCGACGATCGTCTTCTCGCAGGCATCGCAGTACCAGACCGGCAGCTGGTGGCCCCACCAGAGCTGGCGCGAGACGCACCAGGGCCGGATTCCCTCCATCCAGTCGAGATAGACGCGTCTTCCAGCGCTCGGGCGTGAGTCCGGACCTCGTCGCTTTCGACGACCGCGATCGCCGGCTTGGCGAGCTCGTCCATCGTCGGCAGAACCACTGCAGCGAGATCAGCGGCTCGATCCGCTCGCCGGAGCGGTGCGAGTACGGCGACCGAGTGGCGGTACGTCCTCCTCGCCCGAGATGCTGCCGGCGTCGCGCAGCTCGGCGATCGACGGCGTCGAGGGCCTCGTCGGCCGGCATGCCGACGAAGCGCTCCGGCGCCGGCTCGATGATGCGGCCGTCCTCGCCGATCACCGAGATCTCCTCGAGCCCGTGGGCGCGGCCGATCTCGAAGTCGTTCGGGTCGTGACCCGGGGTGATCTTCAGCGCGCCGGTGCCGAACTCGATGTCGACGTACGGGTCGGCGATGATCGGCAGCCGGCGGCCGACGATCGGCAGGATGCAGTGACCGCCGACCAGGTCGGTGTAGCGATCGTCGGTCGGGATTGACGGCAACGGCGGACGTCGGCCAGCATCGTCTCCGGCCGCACCGTGGCGACCGTGAGCACCCGGTCGGAGCCCTCGACCGGGTAGTCGATCGAGTAGAGCGTGTCGGTCACCTCGCGGTTCTCGACCTCGAGGTCGGAGATCGCCGAACGCGAGCCCGGGTCCCAGTTGACGAGGTAGTTGTCGCGGTAGATGTAGCCCTTGTCGAAGAGCTGCTTGAAGACGCGGTAGCACGGCCTTGACGTAGCCGTCATCGAGGGTGAAGCGCTCGTCCTCGTAGTCGCAGGAGGCGCCGAGCCGCTCGAACTGGCCGATGATCCGCTTCCCGTACTCGGCGCGCCACTCCCAGACCTTCTCGACGAACGCCTCGCGGCCGAGATCGTGGCGGGAGATGCCCTGCGAGCGCAGCTCCTTCTCGACGACCGACTGGGTCGCGATGCCGGCGTGGTCGGTGCCGAGGATCCACTTGACGCGGCGGCCCTCCATGCGGCGCTTGCGCGCCATCGCAGTCCTGGATCGTGCCGTTGAGCGCGTGGCCCATGTGCAGCGACCCGGTCACGTTCGGTGGCGGGATCGCGATCGAGTAGTTCTCCTCGGGCGTCCCGGTGGGCTCCGGGTGGAAGTAGCCGGCCTCGAGCCACGAGCTGAAGATCCGCCCCTCGATCTCTGTCGCGTCGTAACGCGTCCGCTGTTCGAGCTGGCTGAGACGGTCGGCGTCCATCGGACGCGCGAGTTTACGCGGGGGAAAGGCCTGCGAGCGGGGCGAGAGCGAGGATCAGCGCGAAGTCGCCGGCGAGACGGCCCGGGCGATCGAGGTGCCTGCTCGTCACCCGGACGGGGCGGTAGCCGTGCGCGAGCAGGAGTCGATCGCGTTCCCTGTCGGTGTGGAAGCGTTCCTCGACATCGTGGCTGGAGGATCCGTCGAGCTCGATCGCGATACGCGCCGACGGGATCAAGGCGTCGACCTCGATAACGCGATCGTCGAGCTGGAGCCGCGCGTTGTAGATGACCGGCGGCCAGTCCGGCTGCGACTCGGCGAAGGCGCGGAACCGCGCCTCGAGCGGGCTGCGGATGCGGCCACTCCGGGTCAGTCCGGCCTCGATTCCTGCGAGGCGACGAAGGAGCGGGGCGCCCGCGCGGCCGGGATGCCGATCCAGAACGGAGCGGATCGCCTCCTGATCGACGTGACCGAGCACCTCGGCCTCCGTCAAGCACGCCTGCAGGCGCCGCTCAGGGACGAGTGCAGCAAGATCGAGCAGGGTCCGGGCCGGGGTCGTGACGCGCAGGGAGTCGCGGTTGATCCAGTCGTGGTCAGGAAGGGCCGCGCGATGGAACACGATGTTCGCCGCGCCGCGGCGGTTCCGTGGCGTGGTGAGGTCGATCGATCCGAACGTCCCGATCTCCCAGAACCGCGCCGCTCCGCGGTGGCTGAGAGTGGAGTCGGGCCCGCCGTAGAGCCAGGCCGCCATCAGCGCCTCGGCCGTGCTGCCTTGCCGACTGCCGACCGCGTAGACGCCGGGAAGGACCGGATGGAGTAACTGTCGCCTGATACGACGATCGATCGAGCTCGGGCGGACACCCGCCTCGAGCAGCTGTCGACGAGTTAGGCGCCCGTGCTGACGGGCAGCGAGGGAAGCGACTAGGGGATCGGCTCGTTCCTCAGGCATCCGCCGATCCGTCTCCCGGGCGCCGCGATCCACATCGCCGTCGCATAACGACGCTGATGTGGATCCCATCCCCACTCCCAGCCACAGCCGCCTCGAACTTCACCCCTCAATGCTGGACCCGGCCGGTCCAGGAGTGACTCACCGAGAGTCAAGCCGCTGTGTCAACGGGGATACGAAACCGCGCCGTAGGCGCGGCCCGGGGCGGCGACGCGACCGGCACGGCCGCGCCCGGCGGCGCTAGGCCGACTCTTCGATGTCGTCGCGGAGGCCCTGCGGCAGGGTCTCGGGGGCGGCCTGGGTGACGAGGGTCGGGGCGAGACCCTTCTCGATCGTCTCCCTGGTGACCACGCACTTGCTGACGTCGCGGCGCGACGGCAGCTCGAACTGGACGTCCTGGAGCGTGTCCTCGATGATCGAGCGCAGGCCGCGGGCGCCGGTCTCGCGCTCGATCGCCTTGTCGGCAATCGCCTCCAGCGAGTCCGGTGCGAAGACGAGCTCGATCTCGTCGAAGTGGAAGAGGCGCTGGTACTGCTTGGTCAGCGCGTTGCGGGGCTCGGTCAGGATCGTGATCAGGTCCTCGCGCTGGAGCTGGCTGATCGAGGCGACGACCGGCATCCGGCCGATGAACTCCGGGATCAGGCCGTACTCCATCAGGTCCTCGGGGAGCACCTGGGCGAAGAGCTCGGTCACCGACTGGGCCTCGCGGGACTCCATCGATGCTCCGAAGCCAATCCCCTGCTGGCCGACGCGCTTGTTGATCACGTCGTCGAGGCCCGCGAACGAGCCGCCGCAGATGAAGAGGATGTTGGTCGTGTCGATCGTCAGGAACTCCTGGTGCGGGTGCTTGCGGCCGCCCTGCGGAGGGACCGAGGCGGTCGTGCCCTCGAGGATCTTCAGCAGCGCCTGCTGCACGCCCTCGCCGGAGACGTCACGGGTGATCGACGGGTTGTCGGCCTTGCGCGTGATCTTGTCGATCTCGTCGATGTAGATGATCCCGGTCTCGGCCTTCTTGACGTCGTAGTCGGCGGCCTGGATCAGCTTCAGGAGGATGTTCTCGACGTCCTCGCCGACGTAGCCGGCCTCGGTCAGCGCCGTCGCGTCGGCGATCGCGAAGGGGACGTTGATGATCCGCGCCAGGGTCTGGGCGAGCAGCGTCTTGCCGCAGCCGGTCGGGCCGAGCATGAGGATGTTCGACTTCTGCAGCTCGACCCCGCCCGCGTCGGTGCCGGCGCTGTCCTCACCGGCGAGCTGGACGCGCTTGTAGTGGTTGTAGACCGCGACCGACAGCGCCCGCTTGGCGGGCTCCTGACCGACCACGTACTCGTTCAGGATCTCGTTGATCTCCTGCGGCTTCGGCAGCGACTCGAGTTCGAAGGTGGGAGCGACGGTGAGCTCCTCGTCGATGATCTCGTTGCAGAGGTCGATGCACTCATCGCAGATGTAGACGCCCGGGCCGGCGATCAGCTTCTTGACCTGTCGCTGCGACTTGCCGCAGAAGCTGCAGAGCAGTTGCTCGTTCGAATCGGTCGGGCGTGCCAAGGTGGGTTCTCCCTTCGGGGCGGGCCCCGGTTATCGGCGATTGCAAGGTTACGGAACGGTGCAAGCCGGGATGACGCGTACCTGTTACTCGCCCGGGTGCCCGGTCCCTGCATCGGACCGGTGCTGCAAGCGGATACCCGAGGCCCCCGCGGGGCCGAACCGGCCTAGGCGCGGTCGGGCGCGGGCCGGGCCGGCTCGCCGGCGCGCTCGCGGAAGACTTGCTCGATGTCCTCGAGGCTCTTGCCCTTCGTCTCCGGCACGAGCTTCCAGCAGAACAGCCAGGTCAAGGCGCCAACACCGGCATAGAGCCAGAAAGCGCCGCTCTGACCGAGCTCCTCGATCAGCAGCAGGAAGGTCAGCGAGACGATGAAGTTGAAGATCCAGTTCGCGAAGGTGCCGAGCCCGGCGGCCTTGCTGCGCGTCCGCAGCGGATAGATCTCGGAGTTGAGCAGCCAGAAGATCGGTCCGAGGCTGATCGCGAACGAGGCGACGAAGACCATCAGGCTGCCGATCGCGACGATCGAGCTCATCGTATCCTCGGTCGTGTTGTCGAAGGCGAGGCCGAGCGTGAACAGGCTCAGCGTCATGCCCGCGACCCCGATCAGCAGCAGCGGCCGGCGGCCGGCGCGGTCGAGCAGGCGGATCGCGACCACCGTCATCAGCACGTTGACGATGCCGACCCCGATCGAGGCGAGGATCGCCGAGGAGGACGAGTCGATTCCCGTGTATTGGACGATCGTCGGCGCGTAGTAGATGACCGTGTTGATGCCGGTCACCTGCTGCAGGATCGCCAGCCCAACGCCGACGGTCAGCGCCGCTCGCATCAACGGCGTCCGCAGCTCGCTCCAGCGGCCGGGCTCCTCCCCCACCGCCGTCTTGATCTCGGCGATCTCGGCGTCGATCGCCTCGTCGCCGCCGTCGCGGATCTTCTCCAGCGTCGCCCGCGCCTGGTAGTCGCTTCCGACCATCACCAGCCAGCGCGGGCTGCTCGGCATCCGCAGCATGCCGACGGCGAGCGCCAGCGCCGGCAGCGCCCCGAGGCCGAGCATCATCCGCCAGTCGCCGGAGGGCTCGAAGGCGAGGCCGACGAGGTAGGCGACGAGGATCCCGACCGTGACCGAGAGCTGAAACATCGTCACGAGGCGGCCGCGGATGTCGGGCGGCGCCATCTCGGAGATGTAGACCGGGGCGGTCGCCGAGGCGAATCCGATAGCGACGCCGATCACGACCCTGGCGATCGTCAGCACGGCCATGTCCGGCGCTGCGGCGCTGACGATCGCACCGGCGATGAAGACGAAGGCGGCGGCGATGATCACGATCCGCCTGCCGATCTTGTCGGCCAGCGGCCCGCCGGCGAGGGCGCCGAAGGCGGCGCCGATCGGGACTGCCGCGACGACCAGGCCCTGCTCGAAGCTGCTGAGACCGAAGTCACTCCGGATGAACAGCATCGCGCTGGCGATGATGCCCGTGTCGTAGCCGAACAGCAGGCCGCCGAGACCGGCGATCGCCGCTGTCAGGACAACGTTGCGGCGCGCCTGTGAGCCCGCCGCTGCTCTCGACCCCGTCACTCCGCGGTCAGCCTATTTCCTGCAGTGGCGGCGGGAGTCTGGGGTCAGCGGATGTGAAGGCCGACCTTCAGGCCGTCAGCGGTTCTCGATGACGCGGTCGATGATGCCGTAGTCGACGGCTTCTTCGGCCTTCATGAAGTAGTCGCGGTCGGTGTCCGTGGACACCTTCTCGATCGTCTGGCCCGTGTGGTGGGCGATGATCTCGTCGAGCCGCTTGCGGGTCTCGATGATCTCCTTGGCGTGGATCTCGATGTCGGTCGCCTGACCGCCGATCCCGGTCGAGGAGACCTGGTGGATGAGGATCTTCGAGTTCGGAGTCGCGAGTCGCTTGCCCTTCTCGCCGCCGGAGAGCAACAAGGCGCCCATGCTCATCGCGATGCCGACGCAGATCGTCTGCACATCCGGCTTGATGTACTGCATCGTGTCGTAGATCGCCAGGCCCGCATAGACGGAGCCGCCCGGCGAGTTGATGTACATCGAGATGTCCTTGTCCGGATCCTCGGACTCGAGGTGGATCAACTGGGCGACGATCAGGTTCGCGATGTCCTCGGTCACGGGCGTGCCGAGGAAGATGATCCGCTCGTTGAGCAGGCGCGAGTAGATGTCGAAAGCGCGCTCGCCGCGCGAGGTCTGCTCGACCACCATTGGAACCATCGGGCTCATCGCGTGGGCACTCTACAGAAGCGGGTCGGCGGGACCGCAACTCCGCATCGGCCCCGGGGTTCCGGGCGGTGGTACGTTGGACCGGAACCGACCGCCCTCGCCGCGGTCCCGAACACCTCAGGGAGCAATCACATGAAGAAAATCGCCCTCGCCGCGGTCGTCCTGATCGCCCTCGCCGTCCCCGCGATCGCTGCCGCGAAGTCCATCAAGGTCTCCGGCGGAGTCGTCAAGGACCCCGACTCGCGCGTCAGCACCAAGGTCACCGTCAAGGGCGGCGACCCGGTCAAGCTGAAGGCGTTCAAGGCGTCCGGAATCGACATCCGCTGCAACGGCCAGGTCTTCGAGGACTTCGGCTTCACCGTCACCGGCGCGATCCCGGTCAACTCGAAGGGCAGCTACCGCGTCCGGCTCCCCAACACCCAGGATTCGAGCGAGAAGCTCCGCGTCAGCGGCAAGGTCAAGAAGAAGGGCAAGAACGTCAGCGGCAACATCAAGACGAACAAGCTGACGATCAACAACGAGACCTGCGACATGCCGAAGCAGCACTTCGAGCTGAAGAAGTAGTCGCCGCCCCGCGCCCGCGGGACCACGACCTCGGGAGGGGCGCTGCCGGAGACGGCGGCGCCCCTTCTACGTTCCGGGCCTACTCCTCGGAGTCGTCGGCGGACTCATCGCCGGACGACCCGCCGTCTTCGCCGGACTCGGCCGGAGAATCATCCGACGCCTCGACCGGCACCGGCTTCGCGCTCTCGACCAGCAGGTCGGAGGCCTTGCGCAGCCGGATCTCCTCGATCAGCAGCGAGTCGCGGCCGTCCTTGCGCAGCTGCTTGAGCAGCTTCTCGGGCTTGCGGTTCTCTCCGGGCGGCGGCGCCAGCGCCTCGAGCATCTCCTCCTCGGAGACCTCGATCTGCTCGGCATCGGCGACGGCCTCGAGCACGGCCTCGCGACGCAGGCCCTTCTCGGCGTCGGGCTGTGCCTCCTCGATCGCCTCCTCGCGCGTCTTGCCCTGCATCTGCAGATAGACCTCGGGATCCATCCCCGAGCCCTGCAGTTGGCGCTCGAGCCGCTCCCAGACCTCCTCGGCACGGGCGGCGGCGACCTCCTCGGGCAGCTCGATCTCGGCCTGCTCGACGACCGCGTCGAGGACGGCCTCGCGGAACTCCTCCTCGACCCGGTGCTCCATCGAGTGCAGGATCCGGTGCTCGATATCGGCGCGCAGCTCATCGAGCGTGTCGAAGTCGGAGTTGTCGGCGGCGAAGTCGTCGTCGGCCTCGGGCAGCGTCTTCTCGCGGACCTCCTTGACGACGACCACGAAGTTCGCGTCGGCACCGGCGAGGTGCTCGGCGTGGTAGTCGTCAGGGAACTTGACGGCGACGTCGCGCTCGTCGCCGGCCGCGACGCCGACCAGCCCTTCCTCGAATCCGGGAATGAACGACCCGGAGCCGAGCTCGAGCAGGTAATCGCTGGCCTTGCCGCCCTCGAACTCCTCCCCGTCGACGGAGCCGGTGAAGTCGATCAGCAGGTGGTCGCCGTCGGCCGCGGCGCGCTCGACGGCCTGCAGCGAGGCCATGCTGTCGCGGAGGCGGTCGATCTCGGCTTCGACGGCGCCCTCGGGCACCTCGGGTTCCGCCTGGCCGACCTCGATCCCCTTGTAGTCGCCGAGCTTGGCCGGCGGCCGGACTGAGATCTCGATCGAGAACTCGAGCGCCTCGCCCTCGGCCGGCGGCTCGGAGAGGTCGAGCTGCGGCTCGCCGACCGGCGATACGCCGGAGTCGATGATCGCGCTCTCGTACCAGGCGGGAAGCGCCTCGCGCAGCGCCTCCTCGAAGACGGCGGCGCGACCGTACTGCTGGATCACGAGCGGCGCCGGAACCTTGCCCTTGCGGAAGCCGGGCATCCGCATCTCGGAGCCGAGGCGCCGCGCGGCACGGTCGATCTGCGCGGTGACGTCGTCGGCGCCGACTTCGGCTTTGATCTTGACGCGGGCGGGGCTGAGGGTCTCGACGGAGGTGTTCACGGGCGGGAACCTTAGGACAGGGCCTCAGAAGTTGTCCGAAGCGGCCGCGCGGCGCCTCCATGGAGACGTTGCGGCGAAGGTGGCTAACGTTCGATCCATGCAGCCAACACGGACAGCGATCGGGACCTGGAGCGGTGGCCGCTTCATGCACTTCGGCGAGCCGCTCGAAGAGCAGCGGATGATCGACCTGCTGCGTCCGGGGAACGGCGTCGACACCGTGATCACGGCCGACACCTACGGCCAGGGCGCCGCCGACTCGCTGCTCGGCCGCGCGATCGCCGAAGTCCCCCGCGACTCGTTCTCGCTGGTCGGCGCGATCGGCCACGACTTCTACGAGGGCGAGCGCAGCGGTCCGAAGGGTTTCCCCCGCTTCACCAACCCGGACCTGCGCGGCCCCGACGGCTACGAGGGTTACCTGCGGATGGCGACCGAGCGCAGCCTCGAGCGGCTCGGCACCGACCGCCTCGACGTGCTGCTGCTCCACAACCCCGACCGCACCGGCTACAGCTCCGAGGTCGTCTGGAGCGCGATGGCGAAGCTCCGCGACGAGGGCCTGGCCGACTCGATCGGCGTCGCCCCCGGCCCCGCCAACGGCTTCACGCTCGATCTGATCGACTGTCTCGAGCGCTTCGGCGCGGAGATCGACTGGGCGATGGTGATCCTGAACCCGTTCGAGCCGTGGCCGGGCGAGCTGATCCTCGACGCCACCGCAAGGCACGACGTGAAGCTGATCACGCGCGTCGTCGACTTCGGCGGCCTGTTCTGGGGCGACGTCAGGCCCGGGCACGAGTTCGCCGAGTACGACCATCGCAAGTTCCGCCCCGACGGCTGGGTCGAGGCCGGCAACGAACGGCTCATCAGGCTCGAGCCGATCCTCGAGAACACCGGGCTGACACTCGTGCAGCTGGCCTGCGCCTGGAACCTCGCTCAGCCCGCCGTCGAGTGCGTCGCGCCGACCCTGATCCAGGAGGTCGGCGCCGGCGCCCGCCCGGTCGAGGACAAGCGCGCCGAGCTCGCCGCGCTGCCCGTCGACCCCGGCCTCAGCGCGGCCGACATCGCGACGATCCGCGAGATCGGCGAGAACGCGAACTGCATGGCGCTGAAGGGCGCCAGCGTCGAGCACGAGGGCGAGAACCTGCCCGACCGCTGGTCGGTCACGCCCGAGCTCGAAGAGCTCGCCTCACGCTGGGGCATCCGCCCCGACAAGGACCTCGTCCACGTCGAGCACTGACCCGGTGCGCCGTCTCGACCATCTCGGCGCCCGCCTAGTCACCGGCCCCGCCGCCCGCGGCGCCGCCTTCGTCGCCGACTTCGTCGCAGCCTTGATCCGAGCGGCCCGCGGCACCCCTCACCCGGAAGAGCGCCGCTAGTCCTTCACCGCCTCAAGGCGTTCTCTGACCAAGCATGAGCGTGCACGCAACGGGCGCTGTGTGGCGGAGCCACATGAGCCCGGCGCGGGTGCGCTCAGGCGCCGCGTCAGAGGACGCCGCCCCTAGTACCTGTAGTGATCCGGCTTGAACGGGCCTTCGACCGGGACGCCTAGGTAGGCGGCCTGGTCCTCGGTCAGCTCGGTCAGCTCGACGCCGAGCGCCTTCAGGTGCAGGCGGGCGACCTTCTCGTCGAGGTGCTTGGGCAGCACGTAGACCTGCTTGTCGTACTCGTCGTTCTTCGAGTACAGCTCGATCTGGGCGATCGTCTGGTTCGTGAACGAGTTCGACATCACGAACGACGGGTGGCCGGTCGCGTTGCCGAGGTTGAGCAGCCGACCCTCGGAGAGGACGATGATCGTGTGGCCGTCGGGGAAGCGCCACTCGTCGACCTGCGGCTTGATGTTGGTCTTGACGGCGCCGGCGCCCTCGAGGCCGGCGATGTCGATCTCGTTGTCGAAGTGGCCGATGTTGCCGACGATCGCCTGGTGCTTCATCCGCGCCATGTGATCGGCGGTGATGATGTCCTTGTTGCCGGTCGTCGTGATGAAGATGTCGGCCGTCTCGAGGACGCTCTCGAGGCGCTTGACCTCGTAGCCCTGCATCGCTGCCTGTAGCGCGCAGATCGGGTCGATCTCGGTGACGATCACGCGGGCGCCCTGGCCGCGCAGCGACTCCGCCGAGCCCTTGCCGACGTCGCCGAAGCCGCAGATCACGGCGACCTTGCCGCCGATCATCGTGTCGGTGCCGCGGTTGATGCCGTCGATCAGCGAGTGCCGGCAGCCGTAGAGGTTGTCGAACTTCGACTTCGTCACCGAGTCGTTGACGTTGATCGCCGGGAACAGCAGATCGCCGGTCTGAGCCAGCTGGTAGAGCCGGTTGACGCCTGTCGTCGTCTCCTCGGTGACGCCGAGGATGCCCTCCCCGACCTTCGTCCAGCGCTCGGGGTCGTCCTGCAGCGACTGCTGCAGCAGCGTCAGGAAGACCTGGAACTCCTCCGACTCGCCGGTCGATGGGTCCGGCACGGCGCCGGCCTTCTCGAACTCGGTGCCCTTGTGGACGAGCATCGTCGCGTCGCCGCCATCGTCGAGGATCATGTTCGGGCCCGAGCCGTCGGGCCACAGCAGCGCCTTCTGGCAGAGATCCCAGTACTCGGTCAGCGTCTCGCCCTTCCAGGCGAAGCAGGGGACGCCCTTGGGCTCCTCGGGGGTGCCGTCCGGCCCGACGACCACGGCAGCGGCGGCGTGGTCCTGGGTCGAGAAGATGTTGCAGGAGGCCCAGCGGACGTCGGCGCCGAGCGCAACCAGGGTCTCGATCAGGACCGCGGTCTGGACGGTCATGTGCAGCGAGCCCATGATCTTCGCGCCGGCCAGCGGCTGCGCTTCGGCGAACTCGCGGCGGGTCGACATCAGGCCGGGCATCTCGTGCTCGGCCAGCTCGATCTCCTTGCGCCCGAACGCGGCCAGCCCGAGGTCGGCCACCTCATAGTCGAGGCCGGATGCCGTTTCGGTCGGGGTGGCGGTTGCCGTGCTGGGATTCATCGAGGTCTCCTTGATCGCTGCTGTCGCGCCTGCGCGCTTGTGGGGGGAGGAACGGAGAGTCTTGCAAAGCCCGGACCGGGCGGCTCGGCTAGCGGTCGCCGGCGTAGCCGAGGATCGAGCGGTCGATCAACCACTCGACCGGCGCGCGGTCGTCGGTGTAGACCTCGCCGCCGGGCAGACGTGGCGCGATCCGCGAGCTGGTCGTGACCGCGAGGTTCTGCAGATCGTCGGGGAGGGAGCCGGCGATCCTCAGCATGTTCTCTGCGGTCGCCTCGCCCTGGGTTCCGACCAGCAGTGTGTTCGAGTCCTCGACCGGGTCGCGGACGACGGTCGTGAACGACTCCGCCATCGTCCGCCCGATCACCTGCTCGAGATCGTCGTTGCCCTCCGGGTGGCCGATGTTGACGATGACCACGCCGCCCGGGGCGAGCTTCTCGGCGGTGAGGTCGAAGAACTCCTCAGTCGCGAGGTAGAAGGGGATGTAGGGCTGCCGGTAGGCGTCGACGACGATCACGTCGAAGTCGCCGTCCGACTGCCGCAGCCAGGGCCGCGCGTCGGCGGCGTGGGTGAAGAGATTCGGGCCGCCGAGGTCGAAGTACTGCTCGCCGATCTCGGTCAGCTCCGGATCGATCTCGACGCCGTCGACGCGGGTCTCGGGGAAGTAGTGCCCGTACATGCGGGCGGCGGTGCCGGCGGCGTTGCCGAGGATCGCGACGCGCTCCGGGGGCTGCTCGAGCGCTGCGAACGGCAGCACGATGAGCCCGTCCCAGTAGCGCCCGGTCAGGTACGAGCCGGGCTTGTAGAGAGAGTGGATCGCCTGGCCCTCGTTGAGCTCGAGCACGCGGTCGCCGTCCTCCTCCTCGATCACGCGGGCGTACTGGTTCTCGGTCTCGACCTCGTGGATGACGACGCCGTTGTCGGTCGCCTTGACCGTCCCGACCGGGATCGCGAGCCCGAGGAAGAGCACGATCGGAACGACGAAGAACCGCTTGCCGAGGCCAACCGCGGCAACCAGCGCGATCACCGCGGCGAAGAGGATGAAGGTCCGCTGGGTGCCGAGCAGCGGGATCAGCAGCAGCGCCGAGAGCCAGGTGCCGAGCAGCGAGCCCGCCGTCGATACCGCGTAGAGCCGCCCGGAGACGCTGCCCGCGTGCTCGACGTCCGGCACCGCGAGCCTGATCGCGTAGGGAGCGGCGGCGCCGAGCAGCGTCACCGGCACCGCGAGGAGCACGAGGACGCCGAACAGCGAGCCCACGAACGCCCCGGCGGAGATCGAGTCGAGCGCGTCGACGGAGATGTCGAAGAGGGGCCGCGCGACGAGCGGGACGAGGGCCAGGAGCGCCGATGCGGCCATCACCATCAGCGACATCCCGCGAAGATGGGGATGTCGATCGGCGATCCTGCCGCCGAGCCAGTAGCCGAGGCTGAGGGCGACGAGCACGATCCCGATCGTGTTCGCCCAGACGATCGTCGAGGCTCCGAAGAACGGTGCCATCAGGCGCGCCGCGGCGATCTCGGCGCCGAGCGTGCCCGTCCCGACCACGAAGACGAACACGTAGAGGAAGCGGTTGCTCTCGGCCATCAGCTCTGCTGGCCGATCCGCTCGCGCAGGCGCTCGCCCTGGCCTGCAGCGACGGCCCGGCCGGCCCGGGCAGGATCGAGCTCGACGCCGCGCTCGTGGGCGTAGTCGAGGAGCTCCTGGCGCTCGATGTCCTGTCGAGCCCAGAGGAAGAAGATCCAGGCGAGCGTCCCCAGCGTCAGCACGGTGCTCTCGAACATCATCACGATGCCCGCCGTGCCCTGGTCGGAGAGCGGCTCGGCGCCGCGCGCGAGCTGGGTCGGCTCGTAGTCGGGATAGATCTCGGAGCCGCTCCACATCAGCACGTTCGCCAGTACCGCGCCGACGAGCCGGATCGAGATCACGTAGATCACCTTGGCGCCGTTGCCGAACCACTCCGGCTTCGGCAACGGCCCGAACAGCGACAGCCAGATCCCGAGGCCCGCAAAGAAGAAGCTGCGCGTGCTCGAGCGCATGCAAGAGAGAGCTGTCGAACGTGGCGGCCTGGTACAGGGCCGGGATGTGCCAGACGTAGAGCACCGCAGCCCAGAGCACGAACGAGACGACCGGGTGGGCCAGGACGCGGATCCATCGCAACCAGCGGATCGCGAGCACCGGCTGCAACATCGGCCCGGTCAGTCCGAGGACGATCAGCAGCGCCGCGATGTCGAGGATCAACAGGTGCTGGACCATGTGCGCGGTGATCAGCTCCTCGGCGAGGGCCTCGAGCGGCGACAGCACCGCCACCGCGAGCATCGCGATCCCGGCCGCAAAGCAGAGCAGCCTCCATGTCGGCAGCGGGCGGCCCGCCTCGGCGAGCCTCACGGCCCGGACTGCATAGGCAACGCCGCACGCGCAGAGTGTTGCTGCGCCGAGCGCTTCAATCATCGCGCCATGAGGCTAGATGATCGACCGCGCCGGCCGGCCCGGGGCGCGGCCTAGCGCGACTACCCGGCCGGGCGCCGCTCGCGATCGCGCTCGAGCGCGGTCAGCTGCTCGTCGAGAGCGGTGATCACATCCCTGGGGCCGAGCAACTCACGGCACATGGCGAGGTCGTCGCGCCAGATCCTGATGCGGCCGTCGAGGGAGATCTTGAGACGCACGACGACGTCCTCGCCGATCTCGGCGTAGGCGCCGCGAAGGTCGGAGCTGTTGGCGAGCTTGTCGGCCGCGTAGATCAACGCCGCCCTCTCCCCCGCCTCGCGGACCTGGTCGCGTAGCGCCTGCTTACGGGCCTCGTAGTCGTCGATCGCGGGATCGTCGGTGAGAGCGGCAACGAGGCCTGCGACGTCGGGGCCGAAGTCGCGCTCGATCCGGTCGATCCGGAGGTCGCTGTCCTCGATCACGTCGTGCAGGAGCGCCGCCTCGATCATCGCGTCGTCGCCCCCTTCGCCCACGACCAGCGTCGCGACCCGCTCGGGATGGTGGATGTAGGGGCGTTGATCGGCGGCGCGCCGGTGGCCGGCATGGGCCTCTGCCGCCAGGCGCCACGCGCGCAGCGCCCCTGCTGCCTCCACGGCGCCGGCGACGACCGGGTCGTCGGGCGCGTCGAATGCGGTCTTGCCCGCCTCGCTTGCCACTGGACAAGGATACGAACCGACTGTCACGATCGCTCTGCGATGGAGGTTGAGGGCACGGGACCAATCGCCAAGGAGCTGGCCGGCGTCGACGCGGCCGATTTCGTCGGCGGAATGCTCGAGGCAGCCCCGGTCGGGATGCTGATCGCCGGCCCCGGTGGCACTGTCCTGGCGGCGAACCGGCTCGCGGGCGACGTCTTCGGAGTCGATCCGGCCGCGCTCAGCGGCCTGCAGATCGCGGAGCTGCTCGGCTCCGTCGCCTTCGAGACCGGCGGCGCCGGCGAGATCCTCGAGGCCGACATAGCCGCGGGCTCCGACACTGTCGGACCGCGACGGGCGACGGCCTCGCGCCGGGACGGGACCGAGCTGCAGGTCGAGCTCTGGTCGGCTCCGATCGGAGCTGCAGGCGGATCGATCTCGATCGCGATCCGCGACGCGAGTGAGCGCGCACGGGTCGAAGACCGGCTCCAGGAGCTCAGCGACCGCGACCCGCTCACGGGCCTCGCCAACCGCCGTCGGCTCGAGATCGACGCTGAGAAAGAGCTCGCGCGGGCCGTCCGTTACGGCGGTGGCGCCCTGCTCGTGCTCGGCCTCGACAACTTCAAGAGCGTCAACGAGGCGCTCGGATACCGTCACGGCGACGAGCTCCTGCGCGAGATCGCGACCGTGATCGCCGAGCGGATCCGCGAGACGGACGTCGCGGCGCGGCTCAGCGGCGATCAATTCGCCGTCGTGCTCACCGAGGTCTCCGTCCAGCGCGCCCGGGCGATCGGCGAGGACGTGCTGCAGATGCTCGGCGGTCACCGCTTCGAGCCGGCGGGCACCCCGGTCCCGGTCGGCGCATCCGGCGGCGTCATCGGCCTCGCCGACGGGCCCGCCGACATTCCCGAGGCGCTCGGCTGGGCTGAACTGGCGATGCGGCGTGCGAAGGCGATGGGCGGCAACCGCATCGTCGCCTTCGAGGATTCCCTGCTTCCCGCCCGCGAGTCCGAGATGACCTGGAGTGAGCGAATCCGGGCGGCGCTCGACAGCGACTCGTTCATCCCCCACTTCCAGCCGATCCTCGAGCTCTCGTCCGGGTCGGTCAACTCGTGGGAGGTTCTGATCCGGATGCGCGGCGACGAGGGCGAGATGATCCCGCCCGACTCGTTCGTTCCCACGGCCGAGCGCTTCGGCCTGATCCAGGAGCTCGACCGGTGGGTGGTCCGCAATGCGATCGCGGCGATGCGCGCGCACGACGAACGCGGCCTCAGCCTCGAGATCAACCTCTCGGGCAAGTCGATCGGCGACCCAGAGATGCTCGAGGCGATCCGCGACGAGATCGACGCCTCCGGGATCGACCCGCGGCGGCTGATCTTCGAGGTGACCGAGACCGCTGCGATCGCCAACCTCGAGCAGGCCGCCCGGTTCGGCCGCGAACTCCTCGATCTCGGCTGCGGCTTCGCCCTCGACGACTTCGGGACCGGCTTCGCCTCCTTCTACTACTTGAAGCGCCTGCCGCTCACGCACCTGAAGATCGACGGCGACTTCATCCGCGGCCTCTCCGCCTCGCCCGTCGACCAGCTCGTCGTCAAGGCGATCGTCGAGATCGCCCGCGGCATGGAGCTGGAGACGATCGCCGAGTACGTCGAGGACCCGGGGACGATGGAGCTGCTGCGCGAGTTCGGCGTCGACTACTGCCAGGGCTTCGAGGTCGGTCCTCCGGCAGCCCCGGCGCCGCCCGACCTGGTCCCGCCCCCGCATCCGGCCGACGCCTGAGACCCGGCGGCCGCGCGCCGGACGGCTCAGCCGAGCACGCCCTCGAGCTCGAGAAGCTGCCGCTTGACGCCGAGCCCGCCGCCATAGCCGCCGAGCCCTCCCCCGGTCCGCAGCACGCGGTGACATGGGACGACGACCGGGATCGGGTTCGCCCCGAGAGCGCTGCCGGCGGCGCGGAACGCCCGCGGGCTGCCTGCCGCGACAGCCATCTCGGCATAGGTGCGCGTCTCGCCGAACGGAATCCGCCAGGTCTCGGCCAGCACGGTGCGGACGAAGCCATGGGAGAGGCGCCAGTCGAGCTCGAGGTCGAATGCGGTGCGGCGGCCGTCGAAGTACTCGTCGAGCTGACGACGGGCGTCGTCGAGACGGGCCGGCAGCTCGAGCACGCGCGGCCCGATCGCGAGCGCGAGCTCGCTCAGGATCAGATCCCGATCGTCGCTCGCCCAGCCGACCCGGACGAGGCCCTCCTCGGTCGCCGCGAGCACGAGCTCGCCGATCGGCGTCGCCATCGTCGCGTAGGCGACCTCGACGAGCCCGTCACGTGCACCGGCGGCCGCGATCCGGTCGCCGACGGAATCGAGATCGACCGGCGCCGGCTCGAGTGCCGCGATCGCAGCCCGGATCAGCTTCTCCTCGCTCGCCTCGTGTGTCTCGTCGGTGCTCATCTCTGCTCCTTCTCTCTCAGCTTCGCGATGCCCTCGTGCACGTTGCGGCGGGCGGCGGCCTCGCTGCAGCCGAGCACCTCGCCGATCTCCCGATGGCGGAGGTCGAGCGCGAACCGCAGGACCACCGCCGCCCGCTGCTTGTCCGGCAGCTCGGCGACGTCGGCCCAGACCCCGGCAGCGATCCGCGCGGGATCGCCGGAGGAGGCGGCGCGGTCGGCGCCCGCGTCGGGGACCGGCGGCGGCCGGCGGCCGCGGGAGCGGTACTCGTCGATCGCCTTGCGGCGCGCGATCGCCAGGACCCAGGCGCGGGGGTTGGCGCCGTCGAAGCGGTCGTAGGCAGCGAGCGCTGCGATGAAGGTCTCCTGCAGGACCTCCTCGACCTCGTCGCGGGGGACGAGCGCCGTCAGCAGCCGCGCCACCGAGGGCGCCTGCTCGCGGAAGAAGAGGCCGAAGGGCTGCGGCGCAGGAGCCGTTAGCGTCGCTCTCGGTGCGCTCGGGGGTGAAGTCACGGTCATTGCATAGCTGAGAACGGCGGCCGGGGCGAAAACGTGAGATCGGCGACCTCGCGAATCAGGCGCCCCGCTGACGTAGGCTGACTCCGATGCCGGCGACCGCGACACCACCGCCCGCGCGCGAGTTCGACCGGCCCGGAAGGGTCCGCTTCGCGATCCTCTCGATCGACGGCGGCGGGATCAGGGGCCTGATCCCCGCTCTCGTGCTGGAGAGGCTCGCGGCCGCGATCGCCGAGCGCTCCCCCCGGGCCGACATCGCCGCCGCCTTCGACCTGATCTCGGGGACCTCGACAGGCGGGCTGATCGCCCTCGGCCTCGCCCTTCCGGACGCCGACTACGCCGGTCCGGCGATCGACCCGGCGGCGATGGTCGCGATCTACGAGGGAGCCGAGGCGCGCGAGATCTTCGACCGGCCGCCGCTCGAGGACGTGCCCGGCCTCGGAGCGGTCAGCGCTCTGATCGATCCCCGCTACGGCCTCGAGAACCTGCGCCGGACGCTCGAGCGCCACCTCGGCAACCGGACCCTGGCCGAGGCCCGCACCGGACTCCTGATCCCCGCCTACGACATGACCCGCCGCGTGCCGCGTTTCTTCAAGCCATGGAACGAGGAGGCGGGCCGCGTCACCGGCGTCGAAGCCGGGCTGGCGACGGCGGCCGCGCCGACGTACTTCCCGGCGCTGCGGCTCGGAGAGGAGGCGCTTGTCGACGGCGGCGTCTTCGTCAACAACCCGACGATCGCAGCGACGATCGAGGCGCTGAAGCGGACCGAGGGCGAGCCGCTGCGGCCCGAGGACCTGCTCGTGATCTCGATCGGCACCGGACAGCACGAGCGCGGCTTCGACCCCGACGAGGTCGCCGGCTGGGGCGCGCTCGGCTGGATCGCGCCGCACGGCCGCTCCGAGCCACCGCTGATCGGAGCGATGCTCGACGGCCAATCCGACGCCTCCGACCACTGGGCCCACATCCTCCTCAACCATGAGCCGGGCACGGTCGCGAGCAGGGGCGCCGCGATGGGCGCCGGCCCCCGCTACTTCCGATGGCAGGTCGAGCTGCCGGGGCCGCAGCCGCTCGACGGCGTCGCGCCCGAGCAGATCGCGCGCCTACGCGAGGCGGGCGAGGCGCTGATCGAGGCACGGGCGAGCGAGATCGAGGCGGTTGCGGACGCGCTCACATCGCAGGACAATCGAGCCGATGCCTGAACGCCGCTCGCTGCTGCCGCTCGTCCTCGCCGCGCTCGCGAGCGCAGCCTGCCTCGCGCCGGCGGCGGCCGAGGCGGCGAAGCCGAAGCTGAAGCAGCCCGGTGCGGTTCGCGTCGAGGCGGCCGGGACGACGACCGTGACCGTCGCCTGGAAGGACCGCTCGAAGGGGGAGCGCCGCTACGAGGTCCGCGCCGAGGCGCCGAACGACTCGATCGTCGTCGCCGACGCGGATGCGAACGCGAAGCGGGCGAGACTCAAGGGACTCGAGCGCGGGACGCCGTACGGGATCTCGGTGGACGGCCTGCGGCAGGCGCGACAGCTGCGGCTCACCCCGCTTCACCCGGGCGGCGACGCTGCTGGCGCCGTTCGGCGGCCCCCACCCGGCGCTCGGATGCGAGGTGTTTCCCTCCGCGGATGACTTCAATACGCCGGTCGCCGGGCTCCCGACGGCCGCCCGCTCCGATCAGATCGTCGCCGGGCTCGGCGGCGACCTGCATCCGGACTTCGGCTCGAACCCGCGCTACGGCATCCCCTACGTCGTCGTGCCCCCGTTCCAGCCCGAGGCGAAGATCCGCTTCACCGCCTACGGCGACGAGAGCGACCCCGGCCCCTACCGGATCCCGCCGGGCGCTCCGGTCGAGGGCGGCGGCAACGCCGACGGCGACCGCCACGTGCTCGTCGTCGAGCGGCCCGGCAGCGACGGCGAGGGCTGCACCCTCTACGAGCTCTACCGCTCGTTCGAGAAGGGCGGGCCGCGGAACCTGTGGACCGGCGACTCCGGCTCGGTCTTCGATCTCGGCTCGCAGTTGCTCGGCCAGCGGCCCGACGGCTGGACCTCCGCCGACGCTGCCGGCCTGCCGATCTTCCCCGGCCTCGTGACCAAGGAGGAGGTCGACACCGGCGTCATCGACCACGCGATCCGGATCACCTTCGAGGAGACCCGGCGCGCCTACATCCGCCCGGCGACGCACTACGCCTCCGACTCCTGCGAGGCGGACCTGCCGGCGATGGGCGAGCGCTTCCGGCTCGAGGCCGGCTACGACCTCGACGGCATGACCGGCGACGCCCGCGTGATCGCGACGGCCCTGAAGCAGTACGGCGCGATCGTCGCCGACAACGGTTCGAACTGGTTCATCTCCGGCTCGACCGACCGGCGCTGGGACGACGACGATCTCAACCAGCTCAAGGAGATCCCGGGCTCCGCGTTCGAGGTCGTCCGGCCGCTACGGCCGACGATCGACGCCTGCTGAGCCCCGGCGATGGAGCTCGGCTTCAGCTGGTCGGCGACCAAGGAAGGCGCCGTCCGCATCTCCCGCGACGGCAGGCCCGTGTCGGTGATCGGCGGTGGTGCCGCGCGGCGCCTGCGCGAGCGGCTCGAGCGCGCGACCGGCGAGGCCGAACGCCAGAGCCTGCTCGCGAAGGCAACCGGCAACTACAAGCGCAGCAACGAGCGCCGCTGAGCAGCTAGCCGGGCAGCTGCACGTTCTCGGTGCTCTTGACCTTGTCGCCGGCGGCGTCGGTCAGCTTCAGCACGACCTCGCCCTGCGATCCGCGGGCGCGCTTCGAGAACGGGAGCTTGACCACGGTCGTGCCGGGCGTCAGCGGCCCCTCACGCGAGAACTCGGTCTTGTCGCCGACCTTGAGCTTGACCCGCGCGTCGAGGTCCTCGGCCGCGCCCAGTGTCACCTTGACGCTCTTCTTCGAGGCGCTGATCGACTCGATGCCACCGACCGCGGTGCCGGCCCGCAGCGGCTTTTCGCCCGCCGCGAGCTCGTAGGCGCCCCAGGGCGGGTTCGCGTTGACGATCCGGCCCGGCTCGCAGTGCGCGAGGAAGCTCGCGAAGTCTGCGTCGGGCGAGTCGGTCATCACGCGGTAGTGCCCGGCCTCGACCTCGGGCCAGATGATGCCGCCGTCCTCGGAGGAGGAGGGCTGGTTCGGGTCCGGGATCACGTTCTCGTTGAAGTAGGTCGGGTTCGGCAACGCCGGCTCCGCGGTCGAGGTTGCTCCGGCGACGCCGTGGGGGGTCCGGTCCCAGAACGTCTGGTAGTCGACGCCGCGCACGTTGCGGGCCGAGGAGGTGGTGACGATGACGCACGCCGCGGGCCGGCCGTCGGGAGTGAACTCAACGTCGTAGAGGGCCCCGAGCAAGCCGGCTAGCGCGTTGTACTCGGCGTCGGCCGGGGTTTGGAAGTTGGCGTTCTGGATGTCCCTCGAGCGCGTGTGGAAGGTCTGCAGGTCGACCTCGTTGTAGCCCTCGGGCGGATCGATGTAGGGCGTCACCGTCGTGTTCGTCGGGACCTCGAGCTCGTAGTCGCCGCTGGCGTCGGTGACCGCGGTCAGCTCAGCGTCCTCGCGCACGCGGATCGTCGCGCCCTCGAGGTAGGTGTCCATGTGGTTGAAGGCGTAGGCGCGGCCGGAGATAGTCACCGTCTCCTCGGCGACGGAGCCACGGTCGGCCGCCAGGCCGGCTGCCGGTGCGGCTGAAAGTGCGATCGCGGCAAGCGCCAGCGAGCGTCGCAGGACTCGAACGTTCATCCCGATATTCCCCTTGAATCGTTTGCGAGAGTCAGATGCCGAAGCAACACGGACGCCCCCGGCGTCCGCGGCGCAAATCCTAGCCAGCCACCCCGCTGGACGGGACCGTGGATTGCCGCAGGCCCGCGCCCGGCAACGAGCGCCGCTCTCAGCGCTCTTCGGCGGCCGGTCCGAGAAGCACGTCCTCGGTCAGGTCGGGCAGCGCCGCGAAGACCGACTCCGGCTGCCCGAAGGCGGACGCGAGCAGTGAGTCCGGGTAGGCGCTGAGCGCCGCTGAGAGCCCGTTGTCGCTGGGCAGGTCGTTGTCGAAGAAGACGGCGAGGTGCGCCTCCCCGTCGCCGATCGTCTCGATGTGGTGGAAGTATGCGCGCGGGATGAAGCTGACGTCGCCGGCCTCGAGATCGACCGTCTCGACGTCGCCGCCGGGGCTGACGATCGTGAGCCGGACCGAGCCCTCGATCAAGTAGTTGAGCTCGGCCGCGTTCGGGTGCCAGTGCGGCTCGCGTACCGCGCGCCCGTTCATCCGCAGCGAGTACATCGCGAGGCCGTCGAGGACCGGGAAGTCGTCCTTACGGCCGAAGATCAGCGAGCCGCCGGCGTTGGCGACGTGTGGCTCGAGTCGCTCGAGCTGGAAGCGGTATGGCGAGGCCGGCGGCTCGGGCGGCTCGGCCTCGAGCGCCGGACGGGTGATGAAGGCCGGGCGCTGGGCCGGCTCGACCCACTCGAAGGCATCGGTCGCGACGCCAAAGGTGGCGGCAAGCACGTGCGGCGGCATCGCGGCGGCGCTCTCGGCCAGGCTCAGGTCCTCGTAGCGCTCGTCACCGAAGGCGACGAGGAAGCTGGCGCCGGAGCCCGAGGTCGTCTCGATGTCGTGGACGTATCCAGATGGAACGAAGGCGAGGTCGCCGGACTCGACCGCCATGCTGACGCGGTGCCCGCCCGGCTCGACGATCGTCATCCGCGCGGAGCCCTCGAGGCAGTAGGAGAGCTCGGCCGCGTTCGGGTGCCAGTGCGGCTCCCGCGCGGCGCCGGGCTCGAGGTCGAGAGTGGCGAGCGCGATCCCGCGCAGGATCGGCATCTGCTCGGCGGTCACGTCGACGCGGACGCCGCCGTCCCGCTCGACCCGCGCTGGGCTCTTCGACACCGTGTACGCGTGGCGGCTCAAGGCCGCGATCGTACCGGTGCCCGGCCGGCGGCTCAGATCAGGTCAAGGACGAGCGCGACGATCGCGGCCGCGGCGACGAGCGTTCCGACCAAGGTGCCGACCGTCCAGGCGACGATGCTCTGGCGCCGGGTCAGGGCCTCGAAATCGGTGGTCGGCCACGGCGGTGGCAACGGCGCGTCCTGCGCCCGGGCAGCTGGCTCGTTCATCTTGCCTCTCTTTCAGATGCCTACGGAGTTAGCTGTCGGGCTCGCGCGGAAAGAGTGCACTACGGACGACGGTCCGATTCGCCCCGTGGACCTCGGCGGTGAGCTCCGGGCGGTTCCCCCGCTCGAGGCCCCTGCCGGCGGCCTCGATTAGGCAGGTGGATGGATTGTGAGCAAGACCTTACAAAGGGCCTCGACGGAATGCGGCGATCGCCGATCGCTAGTCGATCCAGCCCTTCGAGCGGAAGTCCGCAAGGGTCAGGTCGAGGCCCTCGTCCCAGCCGATCGGCTCGATTCCGAGCTCCTCGGAGAGGCGATCGGAGACCGGCACGGGGTGCGAGATCAGGAACAGGAAGGCGCCCTGCGGGATCAGCGGCGGCCGCCGCGTCAGCTTCGCCAGTCGCTCGCCGCCGGCGGCAAGAGCCCGCGCGACCGGAAGCGGCGCCACCGGCGGCACCTTGGCGCCGGGCACGCGGTCGGCAACCGAGCGGGCGATCTCCGCGAGCGTCAGGTACCGGCCCGCGACGATGTAGCGGGCTCCCGCCGGCGCCCGGTCCGCCGCTTCGATGTGGGCCCGCCCTACGTCCTCTGCGAAGACCATCGGCATGCCGCCGGGCAGCAACATCGGGATCTCGCGCTTCGCCAGCCGGGCGATCAGGTCGTTGGCGCCGACGAACAACGCCGGGCTCGGCCCGTAGACGGCCGACGGGTGCAGGAGGACAACGTCGAGGCCGCCGGCGTGCGCCGCGACCACGAGCCGGTCCGCCTCCTGCTTCGAGCGCTCGTAGAAGGTCGGCCGCGGGTCGGGGTCGATCGTCGACTCGTCGAACGGCTGCCCCGGCGTCCACTCGAAGACGTCGATCGTGCTCGTATAGACGAGGCGCCGGACTCCTGCGCGCCGGGCTGCATCGATCACGTTGCTCGTTCCGTCGACGTTGACCCGCGTGAAGTCGCCTGGGTCGAGCCGCCACTGCTCCGGCAGTCCGGCCGCGTGGAAGATGAGCTCGCAGCCCGCGGCCGCCTCGTGCACCGACGAGACGTCGGTGACGTCGCCGGCAACCGGCGTGACCCCGACCGGAAGCAGGGCCTCGGCCCGTGCGGTGTCGCGGACCAGGGCCCTGACCTCGTCGCCTCGCTCTGCGAGCCGGCGGGCGATCGGGTATCCGACCGTACCCGTCGCACCGGTGACCAAGACCACACCCATCCGTCAGCAACCTACTCCGGACCCGGGTTCCGCTGACGCTGGTCCGGTGAAGCGCCCGATCCAGCGGACCCCGGTCGTCAGGCGGGCGGGTTCTCGGCGAACTGCGGAGCGTCGCCGCCGATCTCGTGCCAGGGAGCCTTGTAGGCGACCTGGAGATGGAAGCTCGGCTCGAGGTCGAGCTCGCGCATCAAGCCTGCGGCGACGAAGTACTGCTCACCAAGATCGTCGTAGATGCTCGATCCGCAGTTGCTGCAGAAGTTGCGGGGTGCGAACTCGCTCTCGTAGGTGTGGACGAGATCCTCGCCCTTGGTGAACCGGAAGTTCTCCTTCGCGACGACGACGCCGGCGAGGCTCGAGCCCGTCCACCGCTGACAGCGGGTGCAGTGGCAATAGCCAAGCGCCTCGGGATCCTGGACCTCATACTCGACCCCACCGCACAGGCAGCTTCCCACGAGTGTCTCGGCCATCGCGCCCCTCCTCAGGTAAGCGTCGAAACGATTCGCGACAAACCTATCACTGGTTTGCCGAGACCCGAAGCGGCCGCTCCAGGGAGCCGTCGGGTCGGTGTCGCTGGACGTGTCGGTGCCCAACTCCGAGGCGCGGTGCCCGGCACATCGAGGGCGAGGCCACGACTTGCTCGTAGGAGGGGTGAGTGACGGGATTCGAACCCGCGACCGCCTGGACCACAACTCGCCGATTCCACGTCCCTGGGGTGACCTCAGGCGCCGACAGGGCTCGCCAGGTTGCGCTCAGGTCCCCTCAGATTCGCTCAGGTTGAGACCACCTGTGAGGCCACGGGGACGAGCTTGGCCTCGCGGTCAGCGAGGTTGGCGATCCGCTCCGCGGCTAGAGTCGCATCCTGGGCGTGACGATCCGAACCCCGAAGGAGACCACGATGTCCGCACCCGACATGAGCGGCAAGGCGAGCGAGATCACCGACCCGCAGCATCTGATCGAGCGGATCGCCTACCGCGATCAGCTGATGCTCGAGAACATCCACAAGGGGATGAAGAACGCAGCGGCCGAGATCGAGATCATGGTCGGGCACAACGCCGCCGAGCTGCACCAGCTGGCGAAGCTGATCGACTGAGCGGCGAGCCTCGTACCGGCCGGCGAGCTCCCCGGCACCGTCGTCAGCGAGGACTGATCGGGCTCCCCGCCTCGCCGGCGGGCCGGCGGGCCGGGTTGTCGATCGCCCTCTCGACCGCCGCCAGGAGCTCACTCGGCGGACGTTCGGTGCTGAGCACGATCCGCGCCTCCTCTGCGACCTCATCGAGCGGCTCGAATGCCGCCAGCTGAGCTCGCACCACCTCGGAGTCGGCATCCGAGACGCGCCCCGGCTCGAGCTCGCGTTTGCGGGCACGCCCGAGCAGGACCGACCTGGGTGCGCGGCATTCGACGAAGAAGGTCGACTCTCGGTCCGTGCCGAGGGCGGCGAAGAAGGCCGCGCGCTCGTCGCGTCGGTGAAAGGTCGCGTCGACGATCACACCGCCGGAGGCACCGAAGGCTTCACGGGCGGCCAGCCCGAGCTCGCCGTATGTGCGCAGGGTGAACTCGGCCGAGTAATGCTCGGAGCCTGCCCGCTCCTCGGGCGCGACGCCTGCAAGACGCTTCCGAACGATGTCCGAGGAAACGTGGTCCCAGCCGCTGACGCTTGCCAGCTGCTGCGCGAGCGTCGTCTTGCCCGATGCGGCCACCCCGCAGACGACCACGATCAGCGGACGGCGCGTGCGCCATGCGAAGCGGTGACCGAGCGTGAGCAGCTCGCGCGCCTGGGCTTCCTGCGCGCTCCGCTCGGGGCCGGAGCGGAGCTCGAGAGCGCGCAAGCAGGCAACTTTCGCCCGCACCCAGGCGCGGTATGCGGCGAAGAACGAAAGTGTCGCGTCATCGCCGGGATCTCCGCCGGCGTCCCTGTAAGCCTCGACCAGCGTGAGCGCGAGGTCTTCGTGGCCGAGCGCAGCGAGGTCCATGACAAGAAAGGCAAGGTCGGTTGCGACGTCAATCCGGCGCAACCCGGGGTCGAACTCGATGCCATCGAAAAGGTAGATGTCGCCCCGCTCGGGGATGATCACGTGCTCGGCCCGCAGGTCCCCGTGGCAGTCGCGAACGGACCCGTTTCGCGCCCGCACCTCGAGGTGGTCCCGCCGGGCGGCGAGCGATGCCTCAGTGAACACCCGGGCGGCTTCGATCCGGCGCCCGTCAAGGATCGCATCGCCGGCCGTGCTCAGGGTCGTCGTGTTCTCCTCGAGGGTCGCCTCGAGCAACTCGACGCTCCGGTGCCCGTCCATGACGATCGGCGCGTCGGCGTGGATCTGGCTGAGCCTTCGAGCCACCTCGACCACGTGGCGGTGCTCGAGGGCACCCTCGGTCGCAAGTGACGCCATGCTGTGGGACTCATCGATGCGGCGCATCCAGACGGCGTGCTCGGACGCGTGCGGGTCGTCCTCTGCGACGAGGCTCCAGCGACCGCCGTCGCAGGCCAAGCCGACGACCCCAAGGTAGATCTCAGGTGCCCAGCGCCGGTTCAGGCGCACCTCCTCCCGACACAGATCGTGGCGTCGCTCGGGGGTTCCGTAGTCGAGGAAAGGAAGCGTCAGCGACTTCTTGACCTTGTAGGCGAACTCGCCGGCCAGGACGACCCAGGAGATGTGCGTCTCGCGGAGCTCGACGGAGCCGGGCGGGTCCGGATAGAAGTCCGGATCGAGCATCGCCGCGACAAGGCCCGGGCGCTGTTCGGAGCCTTGGCTCATACCCCGCCATCCTGACAACAAGTTCGATACCGCCGCCGCCGGGGCGTTCGGCGCCCGATCGGCCGGCGCAGGACGACTCGACGAACTCAGGACTTCAGCTTCACCGACGGCTTCTCGCTCTCGGTGTTGCCGGCCCCGTCGCTGGGCTTCACGGTCAGGTTCGCCTTCGCCTTCTTGCCCTTCTTCAGCGCCGGTGGCGTTGGGTCTGCGCGGCAGAGGCATAACCCTCGGGGGGGCTGGTGTCGACGGTGAAGCTGCGGCTCGCGGGGGTCGGGTCGGTGTTGGCGGCCGAATCGGTGGCGTAGATGCGGCCTTCCGCGTCCTCGCCGAAGGACGTCTGGCGCTGCGGGAGCGCAGCCCAGCCGGGCGCAGACGGTACGTAGCCCGATCCCGCCGCCAGCCATAGACGTGAGGGGTGAGCGACGGGACTTGAACCCGCGACCGCCTGGACCACAACTCGACTATCCCGCGTCGCTCCGATGTCCTCAGGCGAGGTCGGGTGCTCTGAGGTGCTCTCAGGTCACCTCAGGTTCGCTCAGGTTGAGGCCACCGATGAGTCCACGGCCCAGCGGGGTCGGTGCGGGCATGGCGTCGGGCTCGCCGTCGAAACGGACGATCGCGTCGTCGTTGATCGAGGCTACGTCGACCGACTTGCCGTCCGGGCTGACGGCGATTCTCCGGGCACCGTCGGCGCCTGCTGGGACGCCCTGCCGCAACCGAGGCTCACGGGGGACAGAAGACGGTCTCGAGCCCGCAGGGTGTCCAGGCGATACGATCGGCGCATGACGGGCGGTAGCTATGCAATCGCGGCGCTTCTAATCGGCGCGGTCGTCGTGGGCTGCGGCGGAAGTGACGCTGATACCACGGCAGGCCCGTGCGGCTCATCCGAAGCGCAAGAGATCGCGGGGAATCTGGAAGAGGCCGGATACTCAGGTGTGAAGATCCGCGACGGCGAAGGTGGTTCGCAGGAGTTCACGATGGTCACCGTCGAGATCCCCGAGGCGAACCTCGCGTCTGTCAGCGTCTTCTGTGACGAGCAGCAAGCGGAGGACGCGTACGGAGGCCTGGACGACCCGACCTACGCGCACGAGGTGGTCGGTTCGGCCTTCTACCAGGTCACCGCGAGGCAGGACTACGGCCCGTCTGGCCAAAAGAAGCCGTTGCCAAACCCTGAGCCGATCCTCGCAGAGCTGGTCGCAGCGGGGTCTGGCTAAGCCGTCCAGCTCTTGTCGGTGAGCGGCCAGCTGCGGCCGCGTCCGCTCGGTGCAGGACGCCACCGATGCGAGATTCCGAGGGGTGAGCGACGGGATTCGAACCCGCGACCGCCTGGACCACAACTCGCCGATCGTGCGTCCCTGCGGTGACCTCAGGCGCCAACAGGCAGCCTCAGGTGCGCTCAGGTCCCCTCAGATTCGCTCAGGTTGAGACCACCTGTGAGGCTCCCCGAGCTTGTCGAGGGTCGCGAGGGCCTCGTCGGCCTGCTGGGGAGGGAGTGGGCCAACGCGCCGCCCCCTCCTCCTGCTGGATCCGGCCTGCCTACCTACCCTTTGGCTTGCAGCCGAACGAGAAGCCGTCAACCGTGGGCGGCGCGTTGCTGAAGAACGTCGTCGCCTGGAACTTCATCCGCCTCGGCCTGCATCGGGCCTTGACGTACTTGCTCTTGAAGAGCCTCACTTTGAAGAGGCTGATCGCCCCAGCCGCCAGGGGCGGGATCGAGACGTCGAGCGACTCCCTGAAGCCCTTGGCCGAACTGCCGTCGGGGCGGCCACGAACCTTGCTCGCCTTCTTTAGTTTGCCGACGAGAATGCTCGCGGAAATTCCTGCGTAGGGTGCCAGCGGCTTGCTGTAGAGCAGCAGCTTCTTCCCGTCCTCGTTGAAGCCGCTGACCGCGACGGGGATCACCACTGGCCGTGCCCCCGCGACGGTCACCTTCGCAAAGCTGGCCCTGGGGTCGGTGACCAGCGAGCGCTTCCCACAGGCCCTGATCGCATCCTTGGTGATCGGCGCGGCCTCGAGACCGGCCGCGTCGGTCCGGCACCTCTTCGCGGCCGTGGTGTCGATCTTGAACTGCCTCGGCAGATCGAGGATCGTCCGGGTGGCGCTCGGCGGCTGGCCGACGCCGGGCAGGTTGAAGGTCTTGATGGTGTTCGTGAACTCGACCGGACGCCTCTTCTTCTTCGGCAGCTCCCTCGGCTTAACCTGGCCGACCTCGCTCTGGACGCTCTCATCGGCCGTGGCGAGGCTGACCACGCCGAACCCCAGCGCCGCGATGACCACAACTGCGACGAACCTGCGCATCTTTTTACCTTCCCTCGCCCCTGACCACCTTCCGCGGCCAGGTCCTTAGATAGATGGTAGCCGACCGACCTTCGTGCTCCTGGGTTGCCAGCGCGTCCTTCGTCGTCGGGCGTTTCCACCGAGGCCAACGCACCCAGCAGTCGCTTGCACAGCACTCCCTCCGAGACATGGCACCGAATCCGCGGCGATTTCTCGGCGTTGCCAAGAACGCGATGCGGCTCCCCGCTCACCGAAGAATGGCTGAAAGCTACGGGCCGGGTTGGGCTCGAACCAAGGCACTGTGAATTTATGAGTCGGACCCCACGAGGCCTGAACCCCGGGCCTCGAGATCCAGGGGTGTCTGGGGCTTGGGACCACCGTGGTCCCAAACTCGGTCGGCCCTCAGACAGGGCAAGCCGAGCATCCGGCCTGCCTACTAGGGGTGAGCGACGGGACTTGAACCCGCGACCGCCTGGACCACAACCAGGAGCTCTACCAACTGAGCTACGCCCACCGCGAGGGTGTGGAATCTAGCGCGGCGGCGTCGGGGGACCCGGTGTCGATACCCCCGGCAGGACTCGAACCTGCGGCCATCCGCTTAGAAGGCGGACGCTCTATCCAGCTGAGCTACGGGGGCCCGGCCGCCAGCGTAGCGCCGGGTGGAGCGGCCGGTAGGGGGCCGAGAGGGAGCCGCTTCTGCGCGCCCATCCACCCGAAGCGGCATCCTTGCGGGGATGGCGATCACCGAGGAGACGGGGACGGCTTCGGGCCTGGCGCGTCACGCCGAGCGCGTGGCGAAGCTCTGCTCGTTCGCCGAGCGCCGAGCCGGCACCGACGCCGAGCGTCGCGCCGCAGCGTGGATCGCGGATCAGGCTCCGACGGCCGTCGGCGGCGCCCGGGCCGCGATCGAACCTACCTACGTGCACCCGCAGTGGCCGGCCGTCGGCTTCGCCCACTGCCTGCTCGCGATCGTCGGCAGCCTGCTCGCGGGCGTCTCCCCAATCGCGGCCTTCGCGATCGTCTTCGTCGCAGCGGTGTCCTTCTACCTCGACCTGAGCGGGCGCTGGTACCTGCTGCGCTCGCTGCTCTTCTTCCGCCGCGCCTCCCAGAACGTGGTCGTGCCGCCGTTGCCGCAGGAGCCGGAGCGGCCGCGGGTGATCGTCTGCGCGCACTACGACGCGCCCCTGACCGGGGCCGCCTACAACGGCTGGGCGGTCCGCGCTTTCGCCCGGTTCAGCTCGCTGTGGCCGGCGCGCACCAGCCCCCAGGCCGTCGCCTTCTGGGCGATCGCGCTGCTGCTGCCGCCGCTCGGGCTGCGGCTCGCCGGCATCGACGCCGACTGGGTCAGCGCCGCTCAGCTGCCCCAGACCTTCCTGCTCCTGCTCGCCGCGTTCATGTACGGGGAGATCGCGCCTCTCCCCGTCCCCCGGCGCCAACGACAACGCCTCCGGCGTCGCCGCCGCGCTCGCCGTCGCCGAACAGCTGCGCGAGAGCCCACCACGGGCGCTCGCGGTCTCGCTGCTGTTCTGCGGCGCCGGCGAGACGACGCGCGAGGGAGCGCGCTCGTTCCTGCGCGCGCACCGGCGCTCGTTGCCACGCGATGACACGTGGTTGATCGACATCGACTCGGCCGGGCGCGGGACGCCGCGCTGGGTCGAGCTCGAGGTACCTGCGATCGCGCAGCCCCCTGACAAGGCCCTGGCCGAGATGGCCGCGGCACTGACCGAGGACGACCCCGACCGGCGCGCGCTGCGGATCGCCCCGGCGTCCACGGCCTCGATCGCCGGCGCCTACGGCTATCCCGCGATCGCGCTGACGGCCCGCCAGGGCGACGGTTTCGTGCCGGTCGGCCACCACACGCCCGCCGACACCCCGGACGAGGTCGATCCGGAGACGATCGAGGCGGTCGCCGGCCTCGCGGTCGACCTGATCCGGCTGCTCGACCGCGACGTCGGGCGCCGCGGCACCGCCTGACCTTGCAGCAGCTGGTCATCGCGGCCTGGAGCCTGCCGCTAGTAGCCCTGCTCGCTGCCGCGTTCGGCTGGGCCCGTGCCCGCAGGCGCGCGCGAGACGCGATCGGTGGCCCGCTGCCGCGCCGGATGATCGTCCAGGTGACGACGACCGGCGCCCCCGGTGCAGCCGAGCAGGTGCTGCGCCGACTGCGCGAGATCCAGTCCCCGGTACCGCTCGAGATCTGGGTCGTGGTGGACGAGGGGACGCGAACCGACTTTCGCAGCGCCGACCGGGTCGTCGTCGTGCCGGCAGCGTTCGAGTGCCGCGCGCGGGCCAAGGGCCGTGCGCTCGAGTGGGCGCGGCTCGAGCGCCTGCGGCAGGGAATCGCCGGCGCCGACGTCAAGGTGCTGCTGCTCGACGACGACAGCGTCCCAACCCCCGCGTACCTGCAGATGGCGCTCCAGGCCGACGCCGACATCGCCCAGGGAATGATCGCCCCGCGCAACCACTACGGCCGCCCGCTCTCCCATCTCGACGACCTGCGCCCGATCCACTGCCTGGCGGTCTGCTCGTGGGCACAGGGCAGCGGGCGGCCGGTCCACGTGCACGGCGAGGGCCTCTGCGTACGCGCCTCGGCCGAGCACGCCGTCGGCTGGGACAACGCCGGTGCGGCCCTGGCCGAGGATCTCGTCTTCGGGCAGCGGGCGGCGGCAGCCGGGCTCAGCTGGGCGTTTCTCCCGGCCGCCGTCGAGATCACCTCGCCCTGGAGCTCGGGCGCCTTCGTCACCCAGCGCCGCCGCTGGTCCTGGGGCACCGTTCAGGCGCTGCCGAAGTTGCCGCTCGCCGCCGCCGTGCGAATCGTCGCCTTCTACGTGATCACTCTCGGGGCCTTCGTGCTCTCGATCTACGGCGCGGTCGAGGCACTCGCCTCGGGCAGGGAGATCGCCGGGCCCTGGGGTGTGGCACTGGCGGCCTGGCTCGGGCTCTTCGGCCTCGCCGGCTGGATCGGCTCCCGCGGCCGGCCCGGCCAGGCGCTGCTCGCGATCGCGCTCGCCTGGCCCTCGGCAGTCGTAAACGCGCTGATCGTTCCCGTCGCCCTGCTGCTCGGGCCGCCACGCAGATTCCGCACGATCCTGAAGCTGCCGCCCGAGCGCCGGCGCCGACTCGCGCCCATCCGGCGCGCCGCCCAGGCGTCCTTGATCGCGGCCGCAGCGACCCTGCTGGCGATCCCGGCCGCTGCCTCGATGGCGACGACCCTGAGCCGCGCCGACGCCGGCCCGACCGCCTGGACGACCATCGCCGAACGGCCCCTGGACCGCGTCACCGAAGGTCTCCTGCGGGCCGGTCACGGCAGCTCCGAGCCGAGCGGCGCCGTCGCTGCCGGGCCCGACCTGCGCCGGGCAATCACGGTGATGGTCTACGGCAACGACCCCTACTTCGAGCTCAAGGCCCGGCGCCTGCTGAACCGGCTCTCGGGCCTCGGCGTGACCGGTGTCTCGATGACGGTGCCGATCTTCACCTCCGGCCTCGACGCGAACGAGGTGCACATCGATCCGGAGCTGACGCCGTCCCGGCAGCGGATCCTCTACTTCGCGAGGGCGGCCCACATGCGCGGGATGACGGTGACGCTGAGTCCGCTGCTCGACGAGCGCATCCTCGCCAGGCAGGGCGGCTGGCGCGGCGCGCTACAGCCCAGCGACGGCTCGGCCTGGTTCAGCGACTACGCGGGCCTGCTGTCACGCTTCGCGTCGATCGCCGAGCGCGGCGCGTTCGAGGGCCTCAACGTCGGGACCGAGTTCGAGAGCCTCTCGCGCAATCCGCGCTGGCGGCGCGTGCTGCGCGCCGTCCGCGATCGCTACGACGGCACGGTCTCCTACGCGATGGTCGGCACCCGCGTGCTCGACCCGCGCCTGCCGTGGCTGCTGCACAACGTCGACCTCGTCGGGATCAACGCCTGGTACCAACTGGAGCTGCCCGACGGCGCCCGCCGGCCGGCGATCAGCCGCGAGCTGCGGCCCTGGATCGGGGCTGTTGACCGCTTCCGCGAGGCGCTCGGCAAGCCGATCACGATCACCGAGACGGGCAGCCGCTCGCGGGCCGGCGCCTATCGGCATCCGGCGCGCGAGGCCCCCGGCAAGCCGGTCGACCTCGCCGCCCAGGCGCGGGTTTACGACGCGATCTGCCGGTTCAGCGCGGAGATCGACGCCGACGGCCTGATCTGGTGGGCGACGACGCCGGATCCGCCTGCCGACCCGGCGAGCGATCGCAGCTTCGACCCGCTCGGCAAGCCGGCCGAGGGCGAGATCAGGAAGTGCGGGCCGTCGTTGCCGCGCTGAGCGGCTGCGGACCCGCGAGCGCGCCTACGCCCGGGGCGGAACGAGGCCGAGGGCCTCGAAGCGCTTGCCCATCTCCTCCTTGAGCACGTTGAGGCCGCTCAGCGGCCGCACCATCACCTTGAGCTCGGTGATCAGGCCCTCGTCGTCGAAGGTGAGCAGGTCGAGCCCGTCGACCTCGCGGTCGCCGACGCTGGCGTGGAAGATCAGCGCCGCCGCGTTCTCGTTCTCGAATCGGTGCACGTACTCGAAGTCGTCGCCGAAGACCTTCATCGCACCCTCGGCGAGGATCGTCAGCACGACCTCCTTGCCCTCGTAGGGGGCGAAGACGACCGGACTCAGGAACCTGGCGTCCTCGGCGAACAGAGGCTCGAGCGCCTCGCGGGTACGGGTGTGCACGGCCTCTACAAAAGCGTCGCTCTTCATGGGCCGGACACTACTCCCCGCCTCCGGGACGAGTCAGAGCGAGCGCCGACGTCGCCGGCGGGCTCAGGCGCGGTGCCAGTCGACCGGGCCGGCCTTGAGCACGTGGGCTCCGAGCGGGCGGCCGAGCAGCTTCTGCACGGCGCCCGAGGCCTCGAGCAGCCGGGGCAGGTCGATGCCGGTCTCGACGCCCATCTCGTGCAGCATCGAGACGAGGTCCTCGGTCGAGACGTTGCCGGTCGAGCCGGGCGGCACCGGGCAGCCGCCGAGCTCGCCGAAGCTCGACTCGAACGAGGTGACACCGCGCTCGAGCGCGGCGAGGGCGTTGGCGAGACCCTGTCCGCGGGTGTTGTGGAAGTGGGCGGTGAGCTCGACCCCGTCGAGCCGCTCGAACGCCTCACCGAAGAACTCGCCTACCTGGCGCGGGTTCGCCATTCCGGTCGTGTCGCCGAAGCCGATCTCCTCGCAACCGAAGCCGCGCAGCCTCGTGGCGATCTCCATCACCCGCTCCCGGCAGACCTCGCCCTCGTAGGGGCAGCCGAACGAGGTCGCGATCACGCCCTCGCAGCGGAGCCCGGCCTCGGTCGCGCGGGCGACGACCCGTTCGAGGCCCTCGAGCGACTCGGCGATCGAGCGGTTCACGTTCTTGCGATTGTGGGTCTCCGAGGCGGAGAGGAAGACGCTGATCTCGTCGAAGCGGTCGCGTACCTCGAGCGCGTTTTCGAGCCCGCGCTCGTTCGGGATCAGGACCGAGTAGGCGAGCCCGTCGAGGCGCTCGATTCCCTCCAGCACCTCGCCGCCGTCGGCGAGTTGCGGGATCACGTCGGGGCGGACGAAGGAGGCGACCTCGATGCGGCTGAAGCCGGCATCGGCGAGCATCCCGATCAGGCGCACCTTCTCGCCGGTCGGGATTACCTCGGGCTCGTTCTGGAAGCCGTCGCGGGGGCCGACCTCTCGGACGCGGACCCGCTCCGGCCAGGCGGTCACCTCAGGCCTCCTGCCGCGGCACCCCGACGACGCGCCGCTGGTGGGTGCCGACGCCGATCGTGCGCTCGCCCTCGAGCACCTCGACGTCGAAGAAGAGCTTGCGGCCGTCGCGGAAGTCGGTCAGCTTCGCGCGGGTAGTGCAGGTCGCGCCCTCGGCCGCACCGGAGACGTGTTTGACGCAGACCTCGAAGCCGACGGTCGCCGAACCGTCGGGCAGGTGCTCGTAGGCGAGCACCGCGCAGGTCCGCTCCATCATCCCGATCATCCCCGGCGTCGAGAGGACCGAGGCGCCGAGCGTGCCGCCGACGTCGGTCAGCAGCAGGTCCTCGACGACGAAGTCGTCGCTGCGCTCGGCGCCTATCTCGAGCGGCGAGCCGTCGCCTCTGCGGGGTGCGGGAAGATCCACGCCGGAGACGTTATCCGGTGCCGATAGCCGTGCGCGACCGTCCGCGCCCGGCCGCACCGGGAATGGAGGCGGTGACTAGACTCGCCGCGATGAACGACTCCCCCGCCGCCGTCAGCCCAGTTCCGATCCTCGGGGGCACAGGAGCGCTCGGCTACGGCCTCGCCCTGCGCTGGGCCAGCGCCGGCGTTCCGGTCGTGATCGGCTCCCGCGAGCCGGCCCGCGCAGAGGAGGCCGCCCGACGCGTCGAGGCCGAAGTGCCGGATGCCCGGGTCGAGGGGCTCGGCAACGAGGAGGCCGCCGCGCGCGGACCGATCGCCTTCCTCACGGTCCCCTTCCGAGCCCAATCGGAGACGCTCAACAACCTTCGAGGCGCGTTGCAGCCGGGTCAGATCCTCGTCGACTGCACGGTTCCGCTCGCCGCCGCCGTCAGCGGCAAGGCAACCCGTTCGCTCGGCGTCTGGCAGGGCTCGGCCGCCCAGCAGGCACAGGAGATGGTCCCCGACGGCGTCACCGTCGTCTCGGCACTGCACACGGTCGGTGCGCCGCAGCTCTCCAACCTCGACCAACCGCTCGGCGAGGACGTCCTGATCTGCGGCGACAAGAAGGCCGACAAGGCGCCCGTCGCACACCTGATCGAGCGGATCGACGGGCTGCGCGCGATCAACGCCGGCCCGCTCGAGATGGCGCGGATCGCGGAGCAGCTGACGCCACTGCTGATCTCGGTCAACGTCCGCTACAAGGCCCACGCCGGCTTCCGGCTGACCGACCTCGACGCAGCCGGGCATTGGGACTGAACGCGGTCCTCCTCGCGGGCGGGACGGGCGGCGCCAAGCTCGCCGCCGGCGCGCAGGCGGAGATCGGCTCGGGCCTGTCGGTGATCGCCAACACTGGCGATGACATCGAGGCGCTCGGCGTCCACGTCTCCCCCGACCCCGACCTCTGCACCTACTGGCTCAGCGGCGAGATCGACCCCGAGCGGGGCTGGGGCATCAAGGACGACTCGTTCACGGTCTTCGAGCGGCTCGTCAAGCTCGGCGCTCCGGACTGGTTCGGGCTCAGCGACCGCGATCTCGCGACCTGCCTGCGCCGGCGCGCGCTGCTCGACTCCGGCGTCCGGCTGACCGAGGCCCAGCTCGAGATCGGCCGCGCCCTCGGCCTCGAGGCGGCGGTGCTACCGATGTGCGATGCGCCCGTGCGGACCCGGGTCAGGGTGCCCGGCGCCGGCTGGCGCGAGTTCCAGCAGTACCTCGTGCAGGACCGGGCCGAGCCCGAGATCGAGGAGGTCGAGTTCGCCGGCATCGCCGACGCCGCCCCGAGCCCTGAGGTCGTCGCGGCCGTCGAAGCCGCGGACGCGATCGTGATCGGCCCCTCGAACCCGGTGATCTCGATCGGGCCGATCCTCGCCGTCCCCGGAATGCGGGAGCTGCTGGCCGGGTCGAGCGCTCCGGTCGTAGCCGTAAGCCCGTTCGTCGCCGGCAAGGTGATCAAGGGCCCGACCGACAAGTTCATGCGCGCGATCGGGCAGCAGCCGTCGGCGGCCGGCGTCGCTCGCGCCTACGAGGGCGTGATCGACGGGATCGTCGTCGATGCCGCCGACCCCGAGCCGCCACCCGAGGGTGTCCGCTCCGCCGTCTTCGACACGCTCATGGACGGCGCTGAGCGGCGAAGCGAAGTGGCCGCCGCAACGCTTGCCTTCGCGGAGGAGCTGCGCTGATGCCCGAGCGTCTGAGACCGATCGGCCCGAGACTCGGCGACGCCGCCGAAGCGATCCCGTACGAGCCGATGCCGGGGCGCTTCGACGAGTGCTTCACCCCGTCCGGCAAGCCGCATCCGCACACCCGGGCAATGGTCGAGTCGCTGAACCGGCTCGGCCGCGAGCACCTGCAGGCGTCGGCCGAAAGACGGGACGCGATCTTCATGCAGCGCGGGATCACCTTCGACGCGACCGGGCCCGACGGCCAGACGCGCGACCGGCCGTTCCCGCTCGACCTGATCCCGCGGATCATCTCGGCGGCCGAGTGGGACTTCATCTCCAACGGCGTCCGTCAGCGGGTCCAGGCGCTGAACCGGTTCGTCGCCGACGTCTACGGCGAGCGCGAGATCGTCCGCGACGGGATCATCCCCTGGCGGCTCGTTGTCACCCGGCCGGGCTTCGCCCGGGCCGCGCACGGCCTGAAGCCGCCGGGCGGCGTCTGGTGCCACGTCTCCGGCTGCGACCTCGTACGCGATCGCGAGGGGCTCTGGCGAGTGCTCGAGGACAACGTCCGCGTGCCCTCCGGCATCTCCTACGTGCTCGAGAACCGGATCGCGATGGGCAGGCTGATGCCGGAGCTGTTCGCGGGCCAGTCGGTGCGCCCGGTCGCCAACTACCCCGAGCTGCTCCTCGACGCGCTCGTCGCCGCCGCACCGGCGCGGGTCGGCCGCCCGGTCGTCGTCGTCTGGACGCCGGGACCGGCCAACAGCGCCTACTTCGAGCACGCCTTCCTCGCCCGGCAGATGGGCGTCGAGCTCGTCGAGGCCTCCGATCTCGTCGTCCGCGACGCCGCCTGCTACCTGAAGACGACCGACGGGCTGCAGCGGGTCGACGCGATCTATCGCCGCGTCGACGAGGACTTCATCGACCCGCTCGAGTTCCGGCCCGACTCGCTGCTCGGCGTGCCCGGCCTGATGCGAGCCTGCCGCGAGGGCAACGTCTCGATCGCGAACGCGGTCGGCACCGGCGTCGCCGACGACAAGGCGATCTACCACTACGTGCCGGCGATGATCCGCTACTACCTGAACGAGGAGCCGATGCTGGCGAACGTGCCGACCTGGCTGATGGACGACCCTGAGCAGCGCGAATACGTCGAAGGGCGGCTCGAGCAGATGGTCGTCAAGCCGACGGGCGAGTCCGGCGGCAAGGGCGTCTTCATCGGACCGACCGCGACCGCGGCCGAGGTCGCCGAGCAGCGGCGGCTGCTCGAGGAGGACCCGGCCCGGTGGATCGCCCAGGAGGTGGTCTGGCTCTCCTGCGCGCCGACCATGTGCGAGGGCGAGATGGCGCCGCGGGCGGTCGACCTGCGCCCGTTCGCCGTCTACGGCGACACGATCGAGATCGTCCCCGGGGGGCTCACCCGCGTCGCCCTCGAGGAGGGCTCGATGGTCGTCAACAGCTCGCAGGGCGGCGGCTCCAAGGACACCTGGGTCCTGGCGGGAGCCCCGATCCACGATCGCGGCCTCGGCGGCCACGACCCGTTCGAGCCGCCGACGATGCCGGATCTGCCCCAGGTCGGCTGGTCCGAGCAGGGCCAGCAGCAACAGCAGCTCGGCAACGGAGAGGGCGGCTGATGCTGGCCCGGATCGCGCACGACCTCTACTGGCTCGGGCGTCACCTCGTCCGCGCCGAGCACACCGCGCGGATGCTCGACGGCCTCTTCCAGGTCGAGCTCGAGGGCGGCGCCGAGGACCCGCGCTCGGTCGCGCTCTCGTGGGAGTCGGTGATCGTCGTGATGGGCGCGGGCAGCCTCGCCAAGCCCGCCGACCGCAGCCTCCGCGACGACGTGATCGGGCGCCTGACCAGCGATCGGGAGACGCCCGTCTCGATCGTCTCCTGCGTCAGCTCCGCTCGCGAGGGGGCGCGCCGGCTTCGCGACACGATCCCGGCCGAGGCCTGGGAGTCGCTCAACACCTTTCACCTCAACCTCGAGCGCCGCGACCTCGAGAGCGGCCTGCGGACCGGGCCTTACTCGGTCTACTCGTACGTGAAAGAGCGCTCGGCATTGTTCTGGGGCCTGTCGGCGTCGACGATGCAACGCGACGACGCCCATGCCTTCCTACTCGCCGGGGGCCGGATCGAAGCGGCGGCGATGGTCCTGCGGATGCTGCGGGTCGCGCTGCCGCCGCGCCGCCCCGCCTCCGACGAGGGCTCGGAGATCCCGCGCCGCGACGGCAACGCGCTGGCGCTGCTGCGGGCGGTCGGCGGCTTTCAAGCGTTCATGCGCTCGGCTGCCTCGCCGCCTCGGGCCGACCCGGTCGCGCGCTTCCTTCTCTACGAGCGCGCCTTCCCCGACTCCGTCGCCGCCTCTACCGACCTGCTGCAACGGCTCCTCTCCCGGGCCGAACGCGACCCGTCGGGCTCGACCCCGACCCTGCGGCTGGCGCGGCTCGCCGCCGATCTCGAGCTGCGCCGGCGCGCCGGCGGCCATGCTGACGACCTGCCCGCCGCCTTCCGCGAGATCCAGCACGAGCTCGAGCGGGTCGAGGTCGACATCGAGGCGCGCTACTTCGCCGGCGACGCCGAGCCCCAGTACGCGGTGCGCTGATGGGGGCCCCTATCAACGCCCACTACGCGATCACCTACTCGACCGAGTACCGCTACGAGAGCGAGGTCACCGACCAGCACAACGCGATCCGCGTGCGGCCGCTGAACGACGCAACGCAGCGGCTGGAGGGCTTCGACCTCAGCGTCGACCCGCCGGCCCGCCTCTACCGCTACACCGACTACTTCGGGACCGAGGTCGTCCAGTTCGCCAACAGCGAGCCCCACGATCACCTCGCCGTCCGCGCCGAGTCGCGGGTCCGCGTAGAGCAGCCCCCGTCCCCTCCCGACCCGCCATGGGAGGCGCTGGCGACGACCGATTACGCCGAGGCCGGCGCCGAGTACCTCGGGCCGCTCGACCCGCCCGCCAACCCGGAGCGGATCGGCGTGCTGCTCGAGCAGGCGCGCTCGGCGACGCCGCTGGCGATGGTCGAGAAGATCTGCAGCCTGATCCCCGACCGCTTCGAGTACCGGGCCGGCGTCACCTACGTCGGCTCGACCGTCAACGACCTGCTCGCCGGCGGCGCCGGCGTCTGCCAGGACTTCGTCCACCTGGCGCTGACGATGCTGCGCCGCGAGGGCGTCGCCAGCCGCTACGTATCGGGCTACCTGTACGTCGCCGGCGGCGACGGCGACGAGTCGGCCGAGGTCAACACCCACGCCTGGCTCGAGGCGCTGCTGCCCGGGCCCGACGGCAAGCCTCACTGGGTCGCCGCCGACCCGACCAACCGCACCCTCGCGGGCGCCGGCTACGTCAAGATCGGCCACGGTCGCGCCTACTCCGACGTACCGCCGATCCGCGGTGTCTTCCGCGGCGGCGCGACGTCCTCGTACGAGGCAAAGGTGCGGATGAGCCTGATCGGCGA
Source organism: uncultured Solirubrobacterales bacterium (assembly GCA_963793415.1). Classification (GTDB taxonomy): domain Bacteria; phylum Actinomycetota; class Thermoleophilia; order Solirubrobacterales; family 70-9; genus CAXMST01. Next base: position 2,609,022 of record CAWCAC010000002.1, read on the forward strand.
CGGCTGACCGCTGCCACGCCGAGCTGCGGCGCCGGGCCCCCTCGGTAGCCTCGCCCCCGATGCGAGCCACCGCGATCGTCCCCGTCAAGCGCTTCAGCGCCGCCAAGCAGCGGCTCACCGAGGTGCTCGCGCCCGCCGATCGCGCCTCGCTGGTCGAGGCGATGGCCGGCGACGTGCTCGAGCAACTGGAGGCGTGCGCGGCGATCGAGCGCACGATCGTCGTCAGCGGCGAGCCGCGGATCGCCGCCGTTGCCGAGGCCGCGGACGTGGAGCTGATCGTCGACCCCGAGGACGCCGGCCACTCGGAGGCGGCGCTGCTCGGGGTGCGCCAGGCGGAGGCAGCGGGCGCGGCCTGCGTCGCGCTGATGCCCGGCGACTGCCCCCTGCTCGCCCCGGGCGAGCTCCAGCGGGCGCTCGCCGCCCTCGGCACGGATTCGGTCGCCGTGATCGCCGACCGCCACGGCACCGGCACCAACGGCCTGCTGCTTGCGCCGCCGGACGCGATCCGGCCTTCGTTCGGCCCCGGCAGTCGCGATCGTCATCTGCGCCTCGCTGCCGCGGCCGGCCTCGCCGGCTCGGTCGCCGAGATTCCCTCGATGGGCCTCGACCTCGACACCGGCGAGGACCTCGCCGAGCTGCGCGAGCGCCTCGCCGGCCCCGCCGCCCGCGCGCCGCGGACCGCGGCCGCCCTCGCCGCGATCTCGGCAGAGGCGGTCTCACAGCCATGACCGGGCTGTTCGCGGTCGAGGGCCTGGGTGAATTCGCCGCCGGCGACCGGGTCGGAGCCGCGATCGTCGCCGCCGCCGAGCTCCGCGCCGACGACGTCCTCGTCATCTCCCAGAAGATCGTCTCCAAGGCGGAGGGGCGGGTCCGCGACCTCGACCGAGTCGAGCCCGGTCCCGAGGCGCAGCGGCTCGCCGCCGAGCTCGACCGCGACCCGGCGCTGGTCGAGCTGGTGCTCTCAGAGAGCCGTCGCGTCGTCCGCGCGACCGCCGCGGTGCTGATCACCGAGACCCACAGCGGCCTCGTCTGCGCCAGCGCGGGCATCGACTCCTCGAACGTTCCCGGCGAGCGTCGGGTGGCGCTGTTGCCGGCCGACCCCGACGCTTCAGCTCGGCGGATCCGCGAGGAGATCGACGCCGCCTGCGGCCTGCGGCCTGCGGTGATCGTCAGCGACAGCTTCGGGCGCCCGTGGCGGGTCGGGCAGGCCGAAGTCGCGATCGGCTGCGCCGGCATCGAGCCCCTCGACGACTGGCGCGGGCGCCACGACCGCCACGGTAACGAGCTGGCCGCGACCGCGATCGCCGTCGCCGATCAGATCGCCGCGGCCTCGGACCTGGTTCGCAGGAAGGACGCCGGCCTGCCGGTCGTCGTCGTCCGTGGCTCGGGCATCGAGATCGGCGCCGGCGACGGCCCCGGGGCTGCGAGCCTCCAGAGGCCAGCCGGCGAAGACCTGTTCAGGTAGGCGGGTCGAGCTCGAAGTCCTCGTGCAGGCCCTTCTTGCCGATCGGGTCAGGGGCGCCCTCCTCGGTGAAGTCCGGCGCCTCGTAGACCCCACCGGGGACTCCCCCGATCGCGACGACGCGAGCCGACTCGGCCTCGGTCTCGAGCCGGCGGCGCTCGGCGGCACCGATCCGGACCCAGACGCCGGGCTCGAGGTCGATGCGCTCGTCGTCGACGTAGAGGACGGCGCGGCCCTCGATCACCGTGTAGACCTCTTCCTGGGAGTCGTGCTCCTGGGTGTGCTCGGGGTAGTTGTGGAAGTTCGGGGGGAACTCCATCACGGCGAGGCCGAAAGAGGTCACGCCGAGACCGGCCCTGACCCGTTTGAAACCGCCCCCGAAGACCGTCTCGAAATCCTCGAGGCGCTTGACGGTGTAGTCAGCCATTGCGCTCCTCTCGCTCCACCGGCTAGATGCCGGCCCGGCAACCCTATCTCCAGCGCCGGTCCTGAGCGTGACAAAGGTCACATGCAGGCCCGCCCCCGGAGGGCCGTGGCACTCCCTAGGATCGCCGCATGAGAGAACCCTCCGGCAGAGCGGGCGGATTCTGCGCGGTGGTCGGCGCGGTGCTGATCGCGAGCGGCCTCGCGGCGATGGCCGACCTGCCCGGGCCCGACGCCCCGGCGACCGAGGTCTTCAGCTTCTTTCTCGACGAGAGAGGCGAGGTCGCGCGGCCGACGGCGCTGATCGCGGTCGGCCTCGTGCTGACGACGATCCTGTTCGCGACCCTGAGGGCGATCTACGTCGCCCGCGACCGCCGCGTCACCGCCGCCGTGATGCTCGCCCTCTTCCAGCTCGCGATCGGCCTGCAGGCGGTCTCCCTCGCTCTGCTCGGGGTGCTCGCGCTGCGGCCCGAGGAAGCCGACCCGGCCACGGCCCGAGCTCTGCTCGACCTCTCCGACCTCATCGCCGGCATCTCGGGTGCAGCCTTCGCCCTCGGCCTGCTGGCCACGGCAGTCGCGATCCGGCGCTCGCCCGGCCCGCTCCCCGTGCGCTTCTCGGAGGCGTCGCTGCTCGCCGCCGCCGGCTGCGCCCTGTGGACGGTGCGCCTGTTCACCGACGCCGACGCGTTCGCGCCCGACTCCTTGCTGGGCTCGGCGCTCGGGTGGCTGCTGCTGACCGCCTGGATCCTGGCAACCGGCCTCTGGCTCGCAACCCACCGGCTCGAGGCGCGAGTGCCCGAGGCGCGGGTGCCCGAGGCGGCCGCGCCCGGTCCGGAGCCCGATGCCGCGACCGAACGCGAAGATGCGGCCAAGGTCGACGCCAAGGACGAAGCCCCGGTCGAGGACGGCGACGAGGACCAGGACGCCGAGCCCGCCTCGGGCGGCGCCGCTCAGTAGGTCTCGATCACCTCGTACAGCGTCGTCCGCTGGGCCGGCTGGCGACCACCGCGGCGAGCGGCGCCGATCAGGTCCTCGGGCTCGAGCCGGACGCCATGCTGGGACCCGGCCATGCGCGAGATGTTCTCCTCCATCAGCGTCCCGCCGAGATCGTTGACGCCCCAGCGCAGCGACTCGGTCGCGGCCTCGATCCCCATCTTCACCCAGGAGGCCTGGAGGTTGCGGACGCTGCGCCCGAGCGCGAGCCGGAAGGCGGCCGTGTGCTTGAGGTTCTCGTCGGCGCCGATCTCCTCGATCCCGTGCGTACGGCCGAGCAGCGTCTGGAAGGGAATGAACGAGAGCGGCACGAACTCGGTGATGCCGCCGGTCCGCTCCTGCAGCGCGCGGATCACGCGCATGTGCTCGGCAAGCTCGGCGGGCTCCTCGATGTGGCCGAACATCACGGTCGACGTCGTCGAGATGCCGCGCCCGTGGGCGGCCTCGATGATCTCGACCCAGCGCGCGACGGGCAGCTTGTTCGGCGAGATCCGTTTGCGGACGCCGTCGTCGAGGACCTCGGCCGCGGTCCCGGGCGTCGAGCCGAGGCCACAGTCGAGCAGGTAGTCGAAGACCTCCCCGGGCGGCAGGCCCGAGCGCTCGGACATGAAGTGGACCTCCATCGGCGAATAGGCGTGCAGGTGCAGCTGCGGCGCCAGCTCCCGCGCCAGCTTCAACCAGCTGCCGTAGTGCTCGAGCGTGTAGTCGGGATGGATCCCGCCCTGCATGCAGATCTCCGTCGCTCCGAAGTCGACGGCCTCCTCGATCCTTGCCGCGAAGTCGTCCTCTTCGACGAGGTAGGCGTCTGGTGAGCGCCGCCCCTGGCCGAAGCCGCAGAAGGCGCAGCCGACCGTGCAGACGTTGGTGAAGTTGACGTTGCGGTTGACGACGAAGGTCGCGAGGTCGCCGGCCAGCTCCTGCCGCAGGCCGTCGGCCGCGATCCGCATGTCCTCGATCACCGCGGGCCGGCTCTCCGAGAACAAGGCCGTCAGCTCGGCGGGCGAGAGCGGCTCCCCCTCGCGGCCCTTGGCGATCGCCTCGGGCGCGAGAGCCGGGTCGATCCGTGCCGATCCGTTCGAGGAGGCGCTGCGACCCGAGGCGCCGCGCGGGATGAAGCTCCAGTACTTGAGCTTGATCAGGTCGAGGACGCCTTGCTCGAGCCAATCGGGGTTCATGTACTGGGGGTAGACGCAGAGCCGCTCCGAGAGCGCCATCCCGCGCGGGCGCAGGCCGGCGCGGACCTCTTTCGGACTCGGGAAGGGGTGGTCGGGACTGATGTGGTCCCCGTTGGCCGAGAGGCCGCCGAGGTCGGTGGCGCCGGCGTCGGCGAGCTCGATCCACCAGTCGCTCAGGTTCGGCGGGATCTGGATCCCGACCCCGGGCATCACCTCGCGCGCGTAGGCGACCAGCGCCTTCATCTCGGCGAGCGTCACCGGCGACGCCCACGCTGGCAGCGGCATCGTGCCGGCGGCGACCGCCTCGGCCTCGGGCCCCGATGCCGCCTGCGACCAGCGCTCCCTGGATGCCGCGTCGGCGATCTCGGCCGGCTCGCGCCCGTAGTAGTTCGGGTGCGGGACGAAGTTCTGCAGGATCACCTCCTGGATGTGACCGTGGCGCTCGTGGATCCGGGCCAGCTCGTCGAGCGAATCGAAGCGCTCCTGCTCGGTCTCGCCGACGCCGACGAGGATGCCGCTGGTGAACGGGATCTGAAGCTCGCCCGCGGTCTCGATCGCCTCGATCCGGACCGCGGGGTGCTTGGTCGGCGAGCCGGCGTGGACGGTCTCCATCAGCCGCTCGGAGACCGACTCGAGCATCAGGCCCTGGGAAGCGGTCACCTCCCGCAACCGGGCCTGGTCGGTCCGCGAGAGCACACCGATGTTGGTGTGGGGAAGCAGCCCTCGCTCCATCGCCCGCTCGCAGGCCCAGGCCACGTATGAGGTGAAGTCGTCGTGGCCCCAGGCGGCGAGCTTCTCGGTCACGGTCGGGTTCACCTCCGGCATCTCGCCGGTCAGGATCAGCAGCTCCTTGGCGTTGCGCCTGACCGCCTGCTCGAGCTGCTCGTCGACCTCGTCGGGCGAGTAGACGTGCGCCTGATGGGTCGCGAACGCGCAGTACTTGCAGTAGCAGCGACACGTCCGCGAGAGCGAGAGCGTGTAGTTGCGCGAGAACGTAATTCGTCGCATCTACGTACTCAATATAGGCGGCCACCTAGGCGTCCTCCGACCAAGCATGACGCCGCACGGGAGCGGCGCTGTGTGGCGGAGCCACATGAGCCGCGCCCGGGTAGCGTCAGGCGCAGCGTCGGAGGGCGCCTACGCGCCTGGTGCCTTTTCTGGCTCCCCTATCGGCTCTCCGGCTTCGATTACGAAGCGGTAGAAGAGGACGGCGAGCAGGGCGCCGACCAGCGGGCCGACGACGTACGGGAAGACGCCTCCCCACTCCTCGCCGATCAGGGCCGGGCCGAACCAGCGGGCCGGGTTGAAGCCGGCTCCGGTGAGCGGGCCGAAGATGAAGGTGAGGGCCGCGAACGAGAGGCCGATGGTCAGTGCGCCCCACTCGCGCCAGGCGCGCGGGTTGAGGGCGACCGCGAGGACAGCGAGGACCAGCACGAAGGCGCCGAGGGTCTCGACGATCATGCCGGCGAAGTCGTTCTTGAGCAGCGGGCTGACGTCGAGCGCGCCGTAGTTGCCGGCGGTGCCCTCGTCGAGCAGCAGGCCCTTGACCGTGAGCGCCGCGAGCACAGCACCGGAGAGCTGGGCAAGCACGTAGACGATCGCGTCGACGGGGTCGATCCGCTTCAGCAGGGTCGCGGCGAAGGTGACGGCCGGGTTGAGGTGGGCGCCGCTGACGCCGGCGAGGATCTGGATCAGCACGAACAGCCCGAGACCGCAGGCAAGTCCGATCACGGCGAAGTCCGATCCGAACTGGGCCTGGCCACCTGTGGCCTGGTACAGAACGTAGGCAGTCGTGATGATCAGGACCAGGAAGAACGTCCCGACCAGCTCCGAGATGTAGGCCGCCAAGCCTCGATCCTGCACTTGCTCAAACCTCCTGTAGTGGTGTACCGGCGTCGCCTGTGCAACGCGCGGCGCCAGTCTAGTGGACGCGCTCGGCGTTGCACCCGGGCCGGCAAGCCCGCTCTCATCTAGGCTGCCGCCGGCAATGAGAACGTTCGTCGCGTCGCTGGCGACCGTCCTCGCACTGAGCTTCTCCGTCGTCATGGCGGGATGCGGCGGGGACGGTGCTGAACCGGACGCGCCCACCGGCGGCGCGCAGCCTGCCGCTGGCCCCGATCGGCTCGACCTCGTTCTCGACTTCCAGCCGAACGCCGTCCACAGCGGCATCTACGCGGCGCAGGAGTACGGGTTCTTTGCCGAGCGCGGCGTCGAGGTCGAGATCCAGGCGCCGGGCGCGTCGACCGACGCGCCGAAGCTGCTGCGCGCCGGCCGCGCCGACCTCGCGATCCTCGACATCCACGACCTCGCGATCGCCCGCGAGCAGGGCGTCGAACTGATCGGCGTCGCGGCGATCGTGCAGGAGCCGCTGGCCGCCGTGATCGCCGGAGACGGTGAACAGATCCGGGAGCCGGCCGACCTCGAGAGCACGAAGATCGGCGTTACGGGACTGCCATCCGATGACGCCGTACTCGAATCGGTGCTCGCCTCGGCCGGCCTCGGGATCGACGACGTCGACGTCGTCACGATCGGCTTCGAGGCGGTCCCATCGCTGCTCTCCGGCCAGCTCGACGCCGCAACGGCGTTCTGGAACGCCGAGGGCGTGACCCTCGCCGAACGGCTGTCGACGCGCGAGTTCCGCGTCGCCGACTTCGGCGCCCCGCCGTATCCGGAGCTCGTGCTCGTGACTACGCCCGAGACGCTGGAGCAGCGGCGCGAGGCGATCGAGAGCGCCGTCGCGGCGATCGACGCCGGCTACGCGAAGGTCGTAGCCGACCCCGCCCACGGGCTCGACGCGCTGCTCGGAGCCGTGCCCGAGCTCGACCGCGGACAACAGCAGGCGCAATTGGAGGCGGTGCTCCCGGCATTCGGTGAGGACCGCAGCCTCGACCGCGAGACGATCGGCCGGTGGTCGAGATGGGATGCGCGGCGCGGCATCGTCGAGGAGGCGCCTGACCCCGAGCAGGCCTTCGACTTCGAGGTCGCCGAACCAGCCGGGTGAGGGCGGACCGGAGGCCGGCCCGCGCTCAGCCCGACTCGGCCAGCAGCGCCGCGACGAGGTCGGGGAGCTCGCGCGCCATGCGGCTGCGCGGCACGACCTTGTCGAAGCCGGCCTCGAGCGCCCGGGCGCGGGTCTCGACGTCGACGTGGCTGTAGAAGCCGAGTGTCGGCGGCCCGGCGGCTGCGACCGCCTCGATCTCGACCGCGTCGAGGTCGGCGACGATCAGGTCGACGCCGGGGTCGGGCGCCGAGCCCGTGACGACCTCGTGACCGGCTGCCGCGAGAGGCTCGCTGACGCGGCTCGCCAGCATCAGGTCGGTGACCATCGACTGGACGCGGGCCACAGGCCCTCGTTAGAGGCTGCGCCGGCTGCGGTACTCGCGCCGGACGCTTTCGGGCCGGCCCCACATCTGCACGACCTCCGCCCGGCCCTCGTGGATGTCGCGGACGATCAGCTCCCCCTCGATTCCCTGCCGGTCGAGCATGTCCAGCACCCAGGTGACGGTCTCGGCCGAGGCGCCGTGGCCGAAGCCCTTGGCGACGTTGAGACGCCAGTGCCAATCGGCCTGGCTGTAGGGCTGGGCGTTGATCTGGGTCATCGGGATCGAGGCATCGACGTAGCGCTCCTCGTCGAGCAGCCGGAAGTCGAGCTGCATGTCGGTCCAGTCGGCCGGCAGCGCGTCGGTGATCTCCTTGAAGCTGTCCGCGAGTCCCATCGGTGCCCGAGTCTATCCGCGTCGTCAGCCAAAGAAGAGCTGCTGGAGCAGGAAGACGTTGAGCGAGATCACCAGGGCGGCGATCACCGAGGCGATCGCGGTCAGCCAGCCGGGATTGACGAGGGCGCCCATTACCTCGCGGCGCCGCGCAATCAGGATCAGCGGCACGAGCGCGAAGGGGATCCCGAACGAGAGGACGACCTGGCTGATGATCAGGGCATCGGTGGGATCGAGGCCGACGGCGAGGATGATCAGGGCGGGCGTCAGCGTGATCGCGCGTCGCAGGAAGAGCGGGATCGAGCGATCGATGAAGCCCTGCATGACGACCTGCCCCGCCATCGTGCCGACCGACGTCGACGCGAGCCCCGAGGCGAGCAGGGCGACGCCGAAGACCGTTGCGGCGTTGCCGGAAACGAGCTGCTCGAGCCCTGTGTAGGCCTCCTCGATCGTGTCGATCCCGGTCAGCCCCGAGGTGTTGAACAGCCCAGCGGCAACGATCACCATCGACATGTTCACGAGCCCGGCGAGCGTCATCGCGATGATCACGTCGATCCGCTCGAAGCGGAGGATTCGGCGCCGTTCGTCGTCGCTGCGCCCGACGATCCGGCGCTGCGTCAGCGCCGAATGCAGGTAGACGACATGCGGCATCACAGTCGCGCCGAGGATCCCCGTGGCGAGCAGGACGCTCTCGGTCCCCTCGAAGCCGGGGATGAAGAGGCCTTCGGCGATGCCGCCGGGGTCCGGGTTGGCGTGGGTGACCTCGTAGCCGAAGGCGACCAGCACGACCCCGACGAGCCCGGCGATCACGGCTTCGAGACTGCGGACGCCGCGCTGCTGCAGGGCGAGGATCACGAAGGCGCCGGCGCCGGCAATCAGGCCGGCGGGGAAGAGCGGGATCCCGAACAGGAGGTAGAGGCCGAGCGCGGCGCCGACGACCTCGGCGACGTCGGTCGCCATCGCGACAACCTCGGCCTGGGCCCAGAGGCCGCGTGAGGCCCGGCGCGAGAAGCAGCGGCGGCAGAGCTCGGGCAGGTTCTGCCCGGTCGCGATCCCGAGCTTCGCCGACTGGGTCTGGATCAACATCGCGATCAGGTTCGCGGCGAGCACCACCCAGAGCAGCGCGTAGCCGAACTGAGCGCCGCCGGCGATGTTGGTTGCGAAGTTGCCCGGGTCGATGTAGGCGACGGCTGCGACGAACGCCGGTCCGAGAAAGGGCCAGATCCGGAGGCCGCGGGAGCCTCCCTCGAGCGAGCGCCGGGCCGCCTCGGCGACCGCCGCTTCGCCCGGCAGTACGACCTCGACGTCGAGACCTTCGTCGTCGTGCGTGTGCTTCGGCTCGGGCGGCGCTCCGGTCGCCCGGCTCATCGGCCGCCGACCGCAATCAGCATCCGGTCGGCGAGGCCCTCCCCGATCGCATGCTCGCTGCCGGCGATCTCGACGGTGAGCGGACCGCCGAATGGCTGCCGACCCGTGACTCGCAGCTCGACGCCCGGCAGGATCGCGCGGTCGGCGAGATAGCGGAGCATCTCGGGGACGCCGTCGGAGACGCGGATGAAGGTGCCTTCCTGCCCGGGCTCGAGACCCGAGAGCGCGACCCCGTCGACGGCGCTCGCCACCGAGAGCTCGCGGTCGGGAATCGGATCGCCGTGGGGATCGCGGTCGGGGTGGCCGAGCGCTGCCGACATCCGCTCCTCGAGCTCCTCGCTGATGTAGTGCTCGAGTACCTCGGCTTCATCGTGGACCCGGTCCCAGGGCATGCCCAGAGCCTCCGCCAGATAGGCCTCGATCAGGCGGTGGTGGCGGATCACCTCGAGCGCCAGCCGCTCGCCCGCGGCGGTGAGCCGGGCGCCCCGGTACGGCTCGTACTCGAGCAGGCCGAGCTTCGCCATCCGTTTCAGCATCGCGGTGACGGTGCCCGGGGCGACGCTGAGGCGCTCCGCGATCGCCGTCGTGCTCACGGCCTCGTCCGGCTGCTGGGAGGCGAGCCCGTAGATCGCCTTCGCGTAGTCCTCGACCGCCTCCTGGCCCTGCTGGCGGCGCTCGCGACCGTGTGAGCCGGCCGGCGCTGCGGTCTCCGATCCGACCCTGGCCTCAGACACTGATCAACAGCCCCGTCAGGTAGAGGACAGCCATGCCCGCGACGATCCCGCCGACGGTCGAGGGCGTCAGCGCCCTTCCCGCCTTGTCGCGGATCAGCGGGGCGATCTGGACGATCACCTGGATGATCGCGCCGACCCCGACCCCGAGCAGCAGGGCGACGATCGAGTTGTTGAAGGCAGCAGCGCCGATCCAGGCGCCGACGATCGCCGGTCCTCCGGCGATTAGCCCGAGCATGATCAGCCGTGGCCAGCGCGGGCGCTCACCGGCCATCGGGGCGACGATCGCGAGGCCCTCGGTCGTGTTGTGGATGGCGAAGCCGACGACGAGGAACGCGCCCAGCGCCAGCGCCCCGGCGGAGTACGCGGAGCCGATCGCGAGGCCCTCGCCGAGGTTGTGGAGGCCGATCCCGACCGCGATCAACAGCGCCAGATAGGCGCCGGACGCGCCGCGCTCGCGAGCCCGCTCGCGGCGGCTCTTCATGTAGGAGTCGATCGCGGCGAGGCCGAGATAGGCGAGTGCAGCGCCGATGAAGACGAGCTCGGAGCCGCCGAACGCCTGCGAGCCGCCGGCGGAGATCTCGACGGCCTCGAGCGCTGCGTCGACCGCGAGGAAGGCGAGAAGGCCGATCGTGAACGCCATCAGCACCCGCATCACCCCGGGGCCGACCCGGCGCAGGAAGGGCAGCCAGACCATCCCGATCGAGACCGGAATCACGCCGACGTAGATGCCGAGCAGAGCCATCAGCGCGAAGAATGAGAGGTCGAGTTCGGGACTCTCCGCCGCCACGTCGATCGGCGCCGCGATCAGGCCCCCGGTCGAGGTCAGGATGCCGACGCCGTAGGCCTCCCCCTCGATCCACGGGTAGGGAACAGTCAGCGTCCGCGATTCGAGCCTGCCGATCTCGCCGCCCCCCGTGAACGGCAGGTAGGCCTCGTTGACGGTCAGCTGCGAGATCGTCACCGGGTCGGGGCCGTCATTTCGGACCGTTACCTGGATCTCGCCCGGGTGCAGTTCGGTCCGCTCGATCGCGACGTCCTCGACCGGGACGCCGTTGCGCTCGCCGATCCCGGGTCCGTCGAGGACGGCGAGGGCCGCGATCGCGATCGCGAGGAGCAGGACCGGGATCAGGCCGAGCAGCCAGGGCGGCCAGGCACCGTCCCGGCGGTCGGCGCTTGTCGCCTGCGCCTCGATCAGGAGACCTCGAAGAACCCGGCCCAGCCGAGCTCGGTGAACTCGGTCACGTGGGCGTGGAACATGAACAGGCCCGGCTTCGGGAAGCGCATCTCGAGCATCCCGCGCTGGCCCTGGCCCTGGATCACGGTGTCGGTCAGCTCCGAGGACTCCAGCGATGTGCCGGTCGGGTAGTAGTCGAAGAAGTTCCCGTGCACGTGGAAGCTGTTGATCAGGTCGTACTCGAGCACGTTGACGAGGTGGATGCGGAGCAGCTCGTCGCGCTTGACCTGGATCGGATGGCGCTGGTAGTGGAAGCCGACCGTGTTGACGCCGTAGACCTCGTTGGCGGCGTCGAAGTTGGTGTCGAAGCCGTTCATCACCATCACCATCTCGTCGGCCGGCGGCCGCCCCGCCTTCGGATCGATGATGAAGGCGCCGTACAGGCCCTTGGCGATGTGCGCTGCGAGCGGGCTCACGTGGCAGTGATAGAGGTGGGTGCCGAAGGGCTCGGCATCGAACTCGTAGTCGAAGCTCTCGCCCGCCTCGAGCTGCCCTCCGCCGTGCCGCTCCCCGATCCCCGGCATGCCGTCCATGAACGATGAGTGGATGCCGTGGAAGTGCATCGTGTGCGGGTGGTCGGAGGCGTTCGTGAAGCGGATCCGAATCCGGTCGCCCTCGACGCAGCGGAGCGTTGGGCCGGGCACGCGGCCGTTGTACGTCCAGGCCGCGTACTTGACTCCGGGCGCGACCTCGATCTCCTTGTCCTGGGCGACGACTGTGTACTCGCGTAGCGTCCGCCCGCCCGGCAGGCGGCGCGTCTGCCCCCAGTCGAAGTCGCGCAGGATCTCGGTCGGGTCGAAGCCGTTGGCGACGTGGTCGACGTCGGGTCCGTGCTCGAAACCGGCGTGCAGGGGCGCCCCGGCGACGCCGTGACCGGCATGGGCCTCGGCCGTGGCAGCGCCGTGGCTCATCCCTGTTCCGCTCGCCTCGGCCTCGCCCGAGAAGGCACTGTGGACGCCCTGGTGGGGGACGACCTCGTGCAGCAGCGGCAGCGAGGCGGTCGCAAGCGCGCCGCCCGCGAGCAGTCGCCTGCGGCTCACGCGCCCGTCGCCCGAGGATTCTTTTGACTCACCCACGCGCGAGATTTTGGCATATCTAAATCTGGTTGCGAGGGCAGCGCTCGGACGCCCTTCGGCGCACCCCTAGAATCGGTCGCGGTGAGCCACGGAGCCGACATCGCGGGGATCGACGCCGAGTACCGGCTGCTCCGCGAGGAGGCGGGCCAGCTGCGCCGCGACGATCTCGCCGTGATCGAAGTGGCGGGCGCCGAAGGAGCCGAGTTCCTCCAGGGCCAGCTGACCAACGACATCGAGGCGCTCGAGCCCGCCGCCGGCTGCTACGCGGCGCTGCTCGACCGCAAGGGCAAGATCCGCTCGGACATGGTCGTCCTGCGCGAGGCACTCGACCGGATCCTGATCGTGCTCCCCAAGGCCGCAGCGGACGCGGTCGGCCGGCATCTCGACATGTACAGGATCGGCCGCGAGGCCGAGGTCCGGGCGCGCGGCGACCTCGCGGTCAGCTCGCTCGCCGGACCGCGCACCCCGGAGGCGCTCGGAGGCGTGCCGCTCGGGCCCGAGCACGCGCACCGCACCCTGCGCCTCGCCGAGCGTGACGTCGTCGTTGCCGCGACGGCGGTCGGCGCCGACCTGATCGCCGACGCCGCCGACCTCGAGCTGATCGAGGCCGAGCTCGCGGCCGCGGGCGTCGAGGTCGTCAGTCCGGAGGCCTTCGCGATCGTCCGGGTGGAGGCGGGCCGACCCGCGTACGGGACCGAGCTCCAGTCCGACACGATGCCGCAGGAAGCCGGCATCAACGAACGGGCCGTCTCCTTCGAGAAGGGCTGCTACGTCGGCCAGGAGACGGTCGCCCGCCTCCACTACCGCGGCAAGCCGAACCGTCACCTGCGCCGGCTACAGGCGAGCGGACCGATCGCTGCCGGCGATCCGATCACCCTCGGCGACCGCGAGGTCGGCACCGTCGGAACGGCCGTGCTCTCCCCCGCCTCAGGCTGGCTCGGGCTCGCGATCGTCCGGCGCGAGGCGGAGCCCGGCTCCGAGGTGCTCGTCGCCGACGTGCCTGCCACCGTCGAGGAGATCGGCGCTTGAGCCGCGAGCGCCGGCCGGTCGGACTCGGGGGAAAGCCGTTCGGAGCCGACTCGCTGCTGCTCGGCGGCCGCGGCGAGCAGGAGCGCCACGCGCCGGACCCCGAGCCGGGGCCGCCTCCTGCCTACGACCCCGACGGCGACCGGCTCGCCGAGCCGACGACGCCGAGCGGCGACATCGCGACGAGGACGGAGCTCGACGTCGAGCGCCTGCGCGAGCTGCTGCCGGCCGAGGAGCTCGACCGCAACGTCGACGACTGGGGCCGCTCCGAGCGGGTGGTCGAGGCGATGGACCCGCTGCTCAACTTCTACTACCGCTACTGGTTCCGGGTCGAGGCCGAGGGGATCGAGAACGTGCCGACCGACGGTGGCGCGCTGCTCGTCTGCAACCACTCCGGCGCCTTGCCGCCGGACGCGCCGATGATCATGCAGGCGATCCGCAACGAGCATTCGGCGACGCGACCGCTCTACATGCTCGGCGAGCACTGGTTCAAGGGCTTTCCGGGCCTCGGCGCCTTCGCCAACAAGATGGGGCTCGTCCCCGCCCACCCCGCCAACGCGCAGCGGCTGCTCGCTGAGGAGGGCCGGCTCGCGCTCGTCTTCCCGGAGGGACAGAAGGGCAGCAGCAAGGTGCTCTGGCAGCGATACCGGCTGCGGCGCTTCGGCCGCGGTGGCTTCGTGCGCACGGCGCTGCGGGCAAACGTGCCGATCGTCCCGATCGCGCTCGTCGGCGGCGAGGAGGCGATGCCGATCTTCGCCCACATGCGAGGCGTGCAGCGGATGACCGGGCTCCTGTACGCGCCCTTCAACCACGCCTTTCCGCACTTCGGACCGCTCGCCGCGCTCATGTACTTGCCCGCCAAGTTCAAGATCCGCTTCCTCGAGCCGATCGACATCGCCTCGCTGCCGGAGGACACGATCGACGATGCCGCCGCCGTGCAGACCGTCTCCGAGAGCATCCGGGCGCGGATCCAGGTCGCGCTCGACGAGCTCCTGGCGGAGCGGCAATCGGTCTGGCTCGGCTGACCTCGCCGCGCCAATCTCCCCGCCTCGCCGCCCGGTGGGATAGATTGGACCCCTGATGAGGAGGAGACGGCGCACGGCCCTGCTTGTGACCGCCGCCGGGATCGGCATTGCCGTCGCCGGCTGCGGCGCCGAGGAGTTCCCGAACGACCCGCGCCCGCCGGCGCCGATCGAGCTCACCGCCAAGGTCAGCAACTCCCGCATCGTCGTCTCCCCGACCCGGTTCAACGACAAGCCGGTCGGCGCCGGGCTCGCCAACGTGACGATCGCCAACCTCACCGACGACCCGACCGAGCTCACCTTCAGCGGCCCCGACGAGGCGACCACCGATCCGATCGTCGGACAGGGCACCCTCGACTTCAAGCTCGAGCTCCTCGAGGGCAACTACCTCGTCAGCGCCGACGACGAAGCCGTCCGCCCGTACGAGTTCCAGGTCGGCCCTGAGCGGCCGTCCGCCCAGAACGACCTGCTGCTTCCTTAGCGGCGCCCTCTGACGCGGCGCCATACGCCACCCGCTCGGGGCTCATGTGGCTCCGCCACACCGCGCCCCTCGCGTGCGACGTCTGGCTTGGTCAGAGAGCGCCTTCTTGGTGGGTGGCGCGGTGTGGGTGGCTGGGTTGTCAGCGCGACCGTGCGCTGCAGGGACGTGAGCGGGTCCGTTTGCGGTGAGGGAGGGTGTTCGGGGTGGGGTTGGTCACTCCGGCGTAGGAGTGCGTGTGGAATCGGTGTGGATTCTCGGTGGGGCGGGGACGAGGGGACGATTGACCACATATATCGGGGTCTTTTGACTCCTCGTGTGACGAGGGGACGATTTGCCTGAACTATTCCTGCTTTTCGGCATCTCGCATGACGAGGGGAGGGTTGGGACGAATGGTTCGTCGCTTTCGGCATCTCGTCCCGGATCGAGCCCCTCACCCTGGTCCGTGACCAACTTCGGGGCCCGGGTGCGGACCGACCCGCCGATCCGCTTCACCCTCACTGCAAATCGTCCTGCGGCCGGCTTGAACCCTCAGCGGTCCCTGCGGCGACGCCTGGGAGCAGCGTCGAACCCGGCGCCTAGGCCGCTTCGCGGTCGTCGGCGGCGGCGATCAGGCCTTCGATGCGGCCCAGCTCGAACTCGATGTCGGCGACCATGCCGTCGATTCCCTCGCGGGCCTTCTTCGAACTCTTGTCGATATTGCTGAGCGCGAGGCGGATCGCCTGGGCGCGCTTGAGCGCGGCCTGGGCGGTCTCGGCGGCATCGCGGACGCCGGCGGCGTCGACCTCGAGCGCGTTGTCGCGTGACATCAGCACACGCAGCCGCGCGTAGCGGTAGGCAAGCTTGAGCCCGAGGGCGTCCGGCTCGTCGGGGTCGACGGCGACGATCAGCTTGTTGCCCTCGTACTCGGTCAGCTCCTCCTGCCCGGCCGGGATCCGCTCATCGCCGGCGACGACAAGCACCGCGAAGTCGGCCTGACGCTCGGCCAGGGCCCCGTTCAGCTCCTCCCGCATCGAGTTCTTGGAGAGGCGGCGATCCTTGTCCTCGAAGACGATCCGCCCGAGGCACGGGCCTTCGGCGGCGCCGATCTCGACGACCGTGTCGCCCTTCTTGCTGCCGCCCTCGCCGGGCAGGTCGCCGGTGTGGGTTGCGCAATCGCCGCGGGCGGCGGCGATCTCGTCGATTGCGTCGTGGACGCGCTCCTCGAAGCTGCGGCCCTTGCGGGTGCCGGCCTCCTCGGCCTCGGCGACGCGCTCGTCGCCCTCCTGCTTTTCGAGCACCCGACCGAGGTTCTCGCGCAGCCCGGAGATCTGCTCCTGCATCGCGCGGGCCTCCTCGCTGTGGCTCTCGCGCATGTCGGCGATCTGCTTGCGGTGGCGCTCCTCGGCCTCCAGCATCGCCTTCGTCGCCCGCACCTGGATCGCCACGAGCGGGTTCGAGGTGTCCTCGGAGCTGAGCAGACGGGTCAGGTCGCCGACCCGTTTGTCGAGGTGCTGGCCGACCATCTCCTTGATCTGCTGCTGAACGGAGCCGGCCCGATCGGAGCCGAACGAAGCGGCGATCCGCTCGGCCAGCTCGCCCTGGCCCGACTCGAGCGTCTCCTCGAGCTCCCGGTTCAGGGTTCCAAGCTTCTCCTGGAGCTCGCGCTTGACGTAGTCGACGTTGGCCGCGGTCGCCTCGGCGTCGAGCACCCGGGCCCCGACCTCGATCGCGTCGGCGATCGTCGTCGCCGGGTCCGTGCCCGCCTCGGCCCGCTCGCGGACCAGCCGCGCCGCGCGGGCGTCGTTGACGGTGAGAGCCTCGATCACGAGGCGGTCGCCGAGCGCGCGAACGGCGCCGGCGGGCCCCTCGGCGCCGCTCTGGCCGCCGAGCGGCAACTGGTCGATCTGGTGTCGGGATGAGGCTTCCATCGGACTCTCGAAGGTAGTCGCGCACCCGGACACGTTCCTGACAGGCAAGATTGATTGCATGAGCGCGCAGGAAACGGCTGAACATCCCGGTTACGCAGACCTGATCGAGCGCTGGGGCGCGATCTCGGACCTCGGCCACGCCCAGGAGCTGCTGGGCTGGGACGAGCGCACGAAGATGCCGCCCGCGGGCGGGCCGGCGCGGGCCGAGCAGCTTGCGACCCTGACCCGGATCAGGCACGAGCTGCTGATCGACGACGCCCTCTGGGAGCTGCTCGAGAATCTCGCCTCCAGCGACGGCGCCGAGCGCCTCGAGCCCGGGTCGATCGAGGCCGACACGGTCGCGATCGCGCACCGCACCGTCGAGCGGGCCCGCTGCGTTCCGGCCGCGCTCAGCGCCGAGATCGCGCGAGCCGGCTCGGTCGGCGAGGCCGCCTGGGAGCGCGCACGGGAGAGCTCCGACCTCGACGCCTACCTGCCGCATCTGACCCGCAACATCGCGCTCAGCCGCCAGTACGGCGCCTGCTTCCCGCCCAGTGACCACCCTTACGATCCGCTGCTCGACGAGTACGAGCCCGGCCTGCCGACCGCCGAGGCGAAGCGGATCCTCGGTGAGCTTCGCACCGGCCTCGTGCCGATCGTCGCCGCCGTCGCCGAGAACGCCGACGCCGTCGACGACTCGCTCATGCGCGGCGACTTCCCCGCCGCCGCGCAGGAGCGACTGCTGCACGGCCTGCTCGGCAGACTGCCGCTCGACGACGGCACCTGGCGACTCGACACGAGCGTCCACCCGTTCATGGCCTCGGGGTCGCGCGGAGACATCCGGCTGACGACCCGCTACGACCGGACCGACCTCTCGTTCTCCGTCTTCAGCGCCCTGCACGAGGCGGGCCACGGCATCTACGAGGCGGGCGTTCCCGAGCGGCTCGGGCGGACCCCGATCGGCGCGGTCATGTCGCTCGCTTTCCACGAGTCCCAGAGCCGGCTCTGGGAGAACTGGGTCGGCCGCTCGCGTCCGTTCCTGGCGGGCGCACTGCCGCTGATCCGCGACGCCTTCGGCGGCCGCTTCGGCGCTGCCTCGCCCGAGGACCTGTACCGGGCCGCGAACAAGGCGCAGCCGTCGCTGATCCGCGTCGAGGCCGACGAGGTCACCTACAACCTCCACATCGCGCTGCGCTTCGAGCTCGAGCTCGGGCTGATCGAGGGCAGCCTCGAGGCGGCGGACCTGGCCGAGGCCTGGGACGAGCGGACCCGCGAGTACCTCGGGCTCGAGACGCCCGACCACAAGCATGGACTGATGCAGGACGTGCACTGGGCGGGTGGCGCCTTCGGCTACTTCCCGACCTACGCGCTCGGCAACGTCGTCGCCGCGCAGCTCTGGGACGCGGCCGGTGAGGAGCTCGGCGACCTTGACGAGCTGATCGCCGCCGGTGAGCTCCGCGAGCTGCGGCGCTGGCTGATCGAGCGGGTCCACCGCCACGGCGCCCGCTACCTGCCGGCGGAGCTGGCCGAGCGTGCGATCGGCGGGCCGATGGACCCCGAGCCGCTGCTGCGGCGCCTGCGCACGAAGTACGGCGAGCTCTACGGGTTCTGATCGGCGGGCGTCGGGGCCAGAGCCCCGGGTATGTGCGCCGTCTCACACACGGTTCATTCCTGTCGCGCAATAGTTGCGTGCGTGCAAGTAACGTCCGCGGAGACCAGGGAGACGCAGGAACCGATCGATTCGCCGAGCGCCGCCAGCGTCGAGCTCGCGGCGACGCTGCGCCGCCTCTTCCTCGACCCCCGCGCCGACCATTTCGGCTTGATCGAGGAGCGCAACCTGACCCTGACCCAGGTCCGGGCCTTGCACCTGCTCGCCTGCGCCTCCGAGCCGGTAGCCGCAGGCGACCTCGCCGAGCAGCTCGGCCTCTCCCCCGCCGCGATGAGCCGCTCGCTCGACACGCTCGTGCGACGGCGCATGGCCACGCGCCGCGAGTCGCAGCGCCGACCGCCGTGTCCGGCTCGTCGAGATCGCCGAGCGCGGCCGCCGGATCGTCGACGAGCTCGTCGCCCTGCGGCTCGCCGGCCTCGAGCGCTTCGTCGCCGATCTCAAGCCCGATCAGCGGCAGCGCCTGACCGAGGTGCTGGCGGAGATCAACACGACCGTTCCGGCGCCGCGGATCGAGGCGCCCCGATGACCCGCTACCGCCACCTGATCACCGAGGACAACTCGAAGTGGTGGACGCTCGCGGCGATGTGCTTCGCCCTGTTCATGATCATGCTCGACAACACGGTCATGAACGTCGCTCTGCCCTCGATCCAGAGCGATCTCGGCGCCTCGATCCAGGCGCTCGAGTGGACGCTGAACGGCTACACGCTGTCGTTCGCGGTGCTGCTGGCGACAGGCGGACGGCTCGGCGACATTCTCGGCCGGCGCCGGATGTTCCTGGCCGGCGTCACGATCTTCGCCCTCTCCTCCGCGACGGCCGGGCTCGCACCGACCGATACCGCGCTGGTGATCAGCCGTGTCGTCCAGGGCGTCGGCGCGGCGCTGATGATGCCGGCGACGCTCTCGATCATCACCAACGCCTTCCCGGCCGAGGAGCGCGGCAAGGCGATCGGCACCTGGGCCGGCGTCTCCGCGCTGGCGCTGGCGGCAGGACCGCTGCTCGGCGGCTTCCTCACCGAGCACGTCTCCTGGCGCGCGATCTTCTACCTGAACCTGCCGGTCGCCGCGGGCGCGATCGCGATGACCCTGTTCGCGGTCCGCGAGTCGCGCGATGAGAGTGTCGGACGCGAGATCGACTGGGCCGGGACTGCGGTGATGACGGTCGGGCTGACGGCGCTCGTGCTCGCCCTGATCGAAGGTAACGCGTGGGGCTGGAGCTCGCCGCAGATCATCGCCCTGTTCGCGCTCTCGGTGACGATGGGGCTCGCTCTTCCTCTACGTCGAGGGCCACGTGCAGGCTCCGATCGTCCAGTTCGAGTTCCTCCGCAGCCGCAACTTCGTCGGCGCCACCCTGGTCGCCTTCGTCATCTCCTTCGCGATGCTCGGGATGTTCTTCTTCATGGCGCTCTACATCCAGAACATCCTCGGCTACTCGCCACTCGAGGCCGGCGTCCGCTTCCTGCCGACGACGCTGATGATCATGGTCGTGGCGCCGATCGCAGGACGGCTGACCGATCGGATCGGCCCACGCCCGCTGATCGTGGCCGGGCTGGCGATCGTCTCCGTCTCGCTGTTCATGCAGGCACAGATCGATGCAGCGACCACGTATGGCAGATCTGCTCGTCCCGTTCATCCTGATGGGCCTCGGAATCGCGCTGACGATGTCGCCGATGTCGACCGCCGCGATGAACGCTGTAGCCGTGACCAAGGCCGGCCTCGCCTCCGGTCTGCTCTCGATGTCGCGGATGGTCGGCGGCACGTTCGGGATCGCCGCGCTTGGCGCGATCTTCCAGGCCCACAGTCGCTCCGACCTCGACGCGGCGCTGGTGCCGGCTGGCGTCGCGGAGGGCGAGATCGATCAGATCGCCGAGCAGCTCGGCAGCGGCGGCCTCGGGGACACGCTCTCGGGCCTGCCGGCCGATCAGGCGCAGCAGGCTGCCGACGCCGCCCGCGAGGCATTCATCAACAGCCTCGCCGGATCGATCGAGATCTCCGCGATCGTCGCCGCGGCGGGCGCCGTCGCCGCCTTGGTCCTGATCTCGGCCAAGGGCCGCGGCGACGAGGCGCCCGAGCCCGCCGCCGAGGCCGCCGGGACGCCGCCGGCCGCGCCTGAGCTGGCCGGCAGCACCCGCGGCTGAGCCTCGGTCCCGCGCCCCCGGTCGCGTCGCGTAACTGCGCCGATGATCTACGATCGGCGCCGCTTTCCAGTCCCCGCACGCAGTGCCGAACGAGGAGAATCGTGGCCGTAGACACCGCCGAAGTGAGCAAGCTCGACGTCGAGCCGGGCACCCTGCCCGAGAAGATGGCCGCCTGGGTCATCCGCCAGGAGCGAGAGGGTGAGCCGAAGGACGCCTTTCAGGTCGAGGAGGTCGAGGTCCCCGAGCCCGGGGCATTCGAGGTGATCGTCCGCGTGATGGCGGCCGGCGTCAACTTCAACAACGTCTGGGCGTCGCTCGGCAAGCCGGTCTCTATCTTCGGCTACGGCGACCATCCCGAGTACGGCCACCACATCGGCGGCTCCGACGCCTCCGGCGTCGTCTGGAAGGTCGGCCCCGGCGTCACCAACTGGAAGCCCGGCGACGAGGTCGTTATCCACTGCAACCAGGCCTCCTACGAGGACGTCGAGGTCCACGGGCTCGACCCGATGGCGGCACCGTCGCAGCGGATCTGGGGTTACGAGACGACCTGGGGCAGCTTCGCCCAGTTCACGAAGGTGCAGGCGCAGCAGCTGCTGCCGAAGCCGGCCAACCTCTCGTGGGTCGACTCCTCCGCCTACGGCCTCACCTACTTCACGGCCTATCGGATGCTGTTCAACCGGGCCCAGATCCAGGCCGGCCACAACGTCCTGATCTGGGGCGCGGCCGGCGGACTCGGCGTCTTCGCCTGTCAGCTCGTCAAGGCGGCAGGCGGCAACGCCGTCGGCGTCGTCTCCTCCGACGAGAAGGGCGAGCTGGTCAAGTCGCTCGGCTGCGTCGACTACATCAACCGCAACGAGTTCAAGGGCATGATGCGGACCGGCAACGAGACGGCCGACGAGGAGAAGGCCCGCTTCAAGGAGTCGCTCGGCTTCGCCAAGAAGGTCAAGTCGATCCTCGGCGACGCCCCCGACATCGTCTTCGAGCACGTCGGCATGGCGACCTTCCCGACCTCGGTCTTCACGGTCAAGCCGTTCGGCAAGGTCGTGATCTGCGGCGCCACCTCGGGCTACACGCTCGACTTCGACGTCCGCTACCTGTGGATGAAGCAGAAGGAGATCCTCGGGTCGCACTTCGCCAACGCCTACGAGTGCATGAAGGCGAACCAACTGATGGCCGAGGGCAAGGTCCGGCCGGTGCTCTCACAGGCGATGGACTTCGACGGCGTCCCCGACGCCCACCAGCTCATGCACGAGAACAAGCACTCGGGCAAGATCACCTGCCGCGTCGGTGCCACCGACGACAAGTCGGGCCAGCACGAGGACGGGCCCGGGGCGATCTGGGCCGAGGTCGGCGGCTGAGGCGGCTGCCCGAGCCGCGGGTTTCAGGGGCGCGACACAGGCGCTTCCCCCTTCAATAAGATGCCGCGCGCATGGCCGAGACGAACGTCATCGAATGGCACATCCACCCGTTCCGGGTGGACCGCTGGTACGAGGCCTGGAAGCCGGCGCTCGAGCGCGCCGGCTCGTTCGGCGCGACCTCGGTGACGCTGACGCGCTCCGAGGAGGACCCGCTCCACTTCCGCCAGACCACCGTCTGGGAGAGCCGCGCCGACTTCGAGGCCTACTGGTCCTCGGACGAGGTCACGGCCGCCAGGCAGACGGCGCTCAACTGGTACAACAAGCCGCTGCTACCGGGCTGGCACGTGCCGGTCGGCCAGTAGTCCGCCCCCGCTCGCTGCGCCCTTATCCCGGCCTCCGCGCCACGCGCTGCCGCTAGATTGACGAGCCGATGGCCGAGGTCCTCTACTACGCGATCCCGTTCTTCATCCTGCTGCTGATCGTCGAGGCGGCGTCGTTCCGCTACGCGCGGGACGAGGACGACGACCTGGTCGGCTTCGAGGCCAAGGACACGCGGACGAGCCTGCTGCTCGGCACCGGCAACGTCGCGATCAACGTCGTCTGGAAGTTCGCCGTCGTCGCCGTCTACGTCGCTCTCTACGAGCTGACCCCGCTGCGCCTCGACCCCGGCGACTGGTGGGTCTGGGTGCTGCTCTTCTTCGCCGACGACTTCTCCTACTACTGGTTCCACAGGATCAGCCACGAGAGCCGCGTCTTCTGGGCCAGCCACGTCGTCCACCACTCCTCCCAGCACTACAACCTCTCGACCGCCCTGCGGCAGACCTGGGTGCCGATGACCTACTTCCCGTTCTGGCTGTGGATGCCGCTGGTCGGCTTCGAGCCGTGGATGGTCCTGCTCGCCCAGGCCTGGTCGCTGATCTACCAGTTCTGGATCCACACCGAGCGGATCAAGCGGCTGCCGGCGCCGCTCGAGGCGGTCCTCAACACCCCCTCCCACCACCGCGTCCACCACGGCTCCAACGACGTCTACCTGGACCGCAACTACGGCGGCATCCTGATCATCTGGGACAAGATGTTCGGCACCTACGAGCCCGAGGGCGAACGGGTCCGCTACGGGCTGACGAAGAACATCCACACCTTCAACCCGGTCCGGGCCGCGTTCCACGAGTACGTGGCGATGTGGCACGACCTGAAGCGCACACCCGGGCTCCGCAATCGCCTCGGGATCCTCTTCCGGGGCCCCGGCTGGTCGCCGCCCGGGCGTCCATCCCGCCGAGCTCGAGTCGAACAGCCGCGGCTAGAGCGGCCGCGGCAAGCGGCCGTCAGGCAGCCGCGATCCCGACCGAAGAGGGAATCGCGAAGTCGGCCCCCGCTGCGGTCAGCGACGCGACCATCGCGTCGGTGGCGCCGCTGCGGGAGCCGGCGAGCAGGGTCACCGCCCAGACGCGCCGCACCGGGGGCTCGGGCAGGACCGGCAACACGCGCACGCCCGGGTTCGGGGTCCCGAGCGCGAGATCGGGCAGCAGGGTCACACCCATGCCGGCCGCGACGAGGCTCTGGATCACGTTGTAGTCGTTGCTCTCGAAGGCGACGTCGGGCTCGAAGCCGGCGCGCTGGCAGCTGCGCAGGGTGAGCTCGCGGCAGGAGCCGTTCGTCGTCCCGCAGAGCCAGGGCTCTCCGGCCAGCTCCTCGAGCCTGATGCCCGCGGCGCCGTCGCGGGCACGGGGATGCTCGGCGGAGACGATCACGTGCATCTGCTCGGTCAGCAGCGGCACCATCTCGAGGTCACGGTCGGGGCTGAACGGGTTCAGCTCGAAGTCGTAGACGACCGCGACGTCGTGGCCGCCGCGCTTGAGCTCGGGCAGCGAGCCCTCGGGCTCGCCCTCGGTCAGGGTCAGGCGCACGTCGGGATGGCTCTTGCGAAATTCGGAGGCAGCGGCGATCACGATCGTGGCGCTGGCGCTCGGGAACGAGACCAGCCGGATCTCGCCGGACCCGAGGCCGGAGAGCTCGGCGAGCTCGCGCTCGGCCTGCTCGAGCCGGCAGATCGCGGCGTCCGCGTGGGAGACGAGCAACTCGCCCGCCTCGGTCAGGACCGGACCGCCGCGGAGCCGGACGAGCAACTGCACCCCTGCCTCCGCTTCGAGCGCGGCGATCTGCTGGCTGATCGCCGACTGGGACACGTACAGGGAATCTGCGGCGCCGGAGAACGAGCCCTGCGTGGCGACCTCTCGAAGCACCCGCAACCGCTTCAGATCGAGCATAAGGGCACCTTATCAGGGTCAGCGGTGATTCCTATTGCCCTTATTCGCGGTCTACGCGACGCTCAACGCGCACAGGAACACGAGGCGCCGCGAGCCGGCGATGGAGGCCCGAGATGACCACCGTTCGAGACCACACCCACGCAGAGCACCTGACGATCCGCCTGCTCGACCTGGCCGATCGCGACGACGTCCGCCGGCTCGCGGAGCGCGACAGCGCCTCACTCCCGTCGATGCCCCTGCTCGGCGCCGAGGTCGACGGCAAGCTGGTCGCCGCGATCACCCTCGACGGCCGCCTCGAGACGATTGCCGACCCGTTCCGTTCGACGGCCGACGCCCGCGGACTGCTCGAGAGCCGGGCGCGGCAGTTGCACGACGCCGGCGGCACCCGGCGGCGACGGCTCCGTGACGTTCTCGCCCACCCCAGGGGCGGGCTCGGCGGCTCCCCTCCCGGGGCCGGCGGACGCCTGCTCAGGCTCTAGGCCTCCTCCAGCGGGGCCATCGTCAGGCCGGCCGAGGCGAGCTGCTCCCAGTAGTGCTCGGCCGGCTCGCGCATGCCGGTCCAGACGATCGCCCGGCCGGAGTTGTGGATCCGGTTCGCGAGCGCCATCCCCTTGCCGTAGTCGACGCCGGGGATGAAACGCGCCAGCGTGCGGGCGACGTGCTCGAAGGTGTTGTGATCGTCGTTGCGGACGATCACGAGCCAGTTGCCTCCGAGTCCGGACCCGGGACCGGCGACCTGCGGCTTCTCGACGGTGCTCGCTGACATCGGTGTGATTCGCGGTGCCCGCCGGCTCTGGCCGCAGGCTCGCTCCGACCTAGGTTAGGCCGGAAGCCCCGGTCAAGGGTTGGGCAGCAGGATCTTCACGTTCGAGAAGACCATGTACGCGTCCTTGTTCGAACGCGCCTCGCTCCCGAACGCCAGCGCCGTCTTGGTCCCGCGGACCTCCGTCCGGCTCGTCGTCCTTGAAGGTCGCGAGCGTGTCGCCGTTGACCTTGGCGGTGATCTTGCCGCCCTCGGCGCTGAGCTGGATCTTGTTCTTCTTGCCGAGCGGCTCGATCGCCTTGCTCTTGTCCTCGGCGATCTCGCCGCCGTTGCGGAGCAACACGTAGCGACCGCCCTTGGGGAAGACCCGGAACTCGTAGGAGGACTTGCTGTTGGCGCGAATCGAAGCGCCGACGTAGGCGTCCGGGCGGACCTTCTTCTCGGTCTTCTTCAGCACCTTGCCGGCGGTGATGATCGTGTAGTCCGGCTGCTTGCCGTCGCCCTCGACCGGAGTCGAGAAGACGCAGTTCTTGCGGCCGACCTGGACCCGGGTCCCGAGCGACTGCTTGCCCTTCCACGACTTTTCGCACTTCTTGCCGCCGATCAGGCGGTCGATCCTGGTGACGTCCTTCTTCTTGCTGAAGTCGGTCGAGAAGACGAGCACGCTGGCGGACGCGTAGGCCGCGCAGAGGAGGGCGGCCGCGACGACGGATGTGACGATGAGGCGTTTCATGGCTGGTTCAAGCGTAGCTGGGAGATCGGGGGCCGGACGGCACCAGGGCCGCCGTTCGCACGACTCCACCCGCCCCAAACACGCACCCCCGCCCGATGTTGCGGGGCGAGGCCGCATTCATGCCTCGGTCCCCGCTTCTGCCTCGCGGCGTTTGCGCCAGTAGCGCTCGAGGCCGAGCCAGACCTGATCGGGCGGCATCGCGCTGCGCATGCGCTCGGCAGCCTCGGGCGCCTGGGTGTCGATCAGGGCCTCGAGCCGCGCCGCAAACGCGTCGCGATCGTCCCTGAGCGCCCACTCGGCCGTCTTACGCAGCGATTCGGCGGCGATCGCCAGCTGCTCGTCCGCCGGCGAGACCTCACCGAAGTGCGTCATCCGCACCAGTCGCGGCTGACGCTCGGCGAGCGCTGCGATCGTGCCCAGCCAGGCATCGACGTCGATCTCCGGCGGCGGCGTCGGCATCACGGTCAAGGTCCCGGGCGGCGTGCGAACGCCGGCGACGTCGCCGACGTAGGCCTCGCCGGCGTCGCTCGAGGTAGACGACGTGATGGGCGGCGTGGCCCGGCGCGTGCATCACCTCGAATCCTTCGACGCGCTCGCCGCCCTCGAGCGTGATCACGACCTCGGCCGGGACCGGCCGGACGTCGCCCCAGAGCTCGGCCATGCGGTCCTCTCCATAGAGGCGGGCGGCGCTCTTCCACAGGCGGCTCGGGTCGATCACGTGCGGGGCCCCGATCGCGTGCACGTAGACGGGGGTGCCGGGAAAGCGCTCGAGCAGGGTGCCGGTGCCGCCGGCGTGGTCGAGGTGGATGTGCGTGAGCAGGATCGCCCGTGGCTCGAAGTCCTCGCCGAGACCCTCGAGCAGCGCCGGAATCGTCGTGGCAGGCCCCGGGTCGACGATCAACCCGTCGTGCTCCCAGGCGCCGATCACCCCGGGGAGGCCCATGTGCTCGGTGTCGATGACTCGCGCCAAGGGCCGCATGGTGGCGGATCGGCCGCCGGGCCGCGCTCGACCGCCGCTGCGATCGAGCCTCGCGCCATAGAATCCAGCCGATGAGCGACCACCGCCTCGAGCAACCGGATCGGCCCTGGGTGATGCGTACCTACGCGGGACACTCGGACGCGCGCCGATCGAACGAGCTCTACCGAAAGAACCTCGCCAAGGGCCAGACCGGCCTCTCGATCGCCTTCGATCTGCCGACCCAGACCGGCTACGACCCCGACGCCGAGCTCGCTCGCGGCGAGGTCGGCAAGGTCGGCGTCTCCGTCGTCCACAAGGGCGACATGGAGGCGCTGCTCGACCAGATCCCGCTCGGCGAGATGAACACGTCGATGACGATCAACGCGACCGCCGCCTGGCTGCTCGGCCTCTACGTCGCCGTCGCCGACGAGCAGGGCGTCGAGCCGCGGCAAGCTCAGCGGCACGACCCAGAACGACATCATCAAGGAGTACCTCTCCCGCGGCACCTACGCCTTCCCGCCCGGGCCCTCGATGCGGCTGATCGCCGACATGGTCGCCTTCACCGTCAACGAGATCCCGCGCTGGAACCCGATCAACATCTGCAGCTACCACCTGCAGGAGGCGGGCGCGACGCCGGTCCAGGAGATCGCCTACGCGCTCTCCAACGCAATCGCCGTGCTCGACGCGGTCAAGGAGCGGGGCCAGGTCTCCGACGAGGACTTCCCCAAGGTCTTCGGCCGGATCAGCTTCTTCGTCAACGCCGGCATCCGCTTCATCGAGGAGCACGCGAAGCTGCGCGCGATGGGGATCCTCTGGGAGGAGCTCGGGCGCGAGCGCTACGGCGTCACCGACGAGAAGTTCCTGCGCATGCGCTACGGCGTTCAGGTCAACTCGCTCGGCCTGACCGAGGCCCAGCCGGAGAACAACGTGCCGCGGATCGTGCTCGAGGCGCTCGCCGTGACGATGGGCCGCGACGCTCGCGCCCGCGCCGTGCAGCTGCCCGCCTGGAACGAGGCGCTCGGCCTGCCCCGCCCCTGGGACCAGCAGTGGTCGCTGCGGATCCAGCAGATCCTCGCGAACGAGACCGACCTGCTCGACTACCCCGACATCTTCGAGGGCTCGAAGGTGATGGACGGGCTCGTCGCCGAGCTGATCGAGGGCGCCCGCGAGGAGATGGCCGTCGTCGCCGAGCAGGGCGGCGCCGTCGAGGCCGTCCCCTACATGAAGGGCCGCCTGGTCGAGTCGCACCGCGCGCGCGTCGCGCGGATCGAGGCCGGCGAGCTCAAGGTCGTCGGCCAGAACTTCCAGACCGAGTCGGAGGACTCGCCGCTCACCGTCGGCGAAGACGGCGGCATCATGACCCCCGACCCCGAGGTCGAGCGCGAGCGGATCGAGGCGCTCGAGCAGTGGAAGGCGGAGCGCGACAACGAGCGCCGTGCGACGAAGCGCTCGCGGCGCTCGCCGACGGCCGCGGCCGACGAGAGCGCCAACCTGATGGAGCCGACGATCGCCGCCGCCAAGGCCGGCGCCACGACCGGCGAGTGGTCGGAGACGCTGCGCGAGGTCTTCGGCGCCTACCGCGGCCCGACCGGGGTCGACGGCATCGGCGACCGGCGGCGACGCCGAGCTGCTCGCCGAGGCCCGCGCCGCCGTCGACGAGGCGCTCCGGAGGCAATCGGCCACCGCGTCAAGATCCTCGTCGCCAAGCCGGGCCTCGACGGCCACAGCAACGGCGCCGAGCAGATCGCCGTGCGCGCCAAGGACGTCGGCATGGAGGTCGTCTACCAGGGCATCCGCCTGACCCCCGAGGAGATCGCCGCCAGCGCCCTGCAGGAGGACGTCGACGTCGTCGGCCTCTCGATCCTCTCCGGCTCCCACCTCGAGCTGGTCCCGCGCGTCGTCGAGCTGCTCTCGGGCGAGGGCGTCGACGTGCCGGTGATCGTCGGCGGCATCATCCCGCCGGCCGACGCCCGCAAGCTCGCCGAGCGCGGCATCGCCCGCGTCTACACACCGAAGGACTTCGAACTGAACCGGATCATGAGCGACATCGCCGCGCTCGTCGCCGAGCGGGCCGGGGACCGGCGAGCCGCAGCCCGCCTGAGGGCGCCCGCGCCCCGCGCGGCTAGCCCGCCCGGCGTATGCTGGCCGTCGTGGACCGCGACGAGCTGAAGCTCATCCAGGCACCGCTGAAGGAGCGCTACTCGGAGGAGCCGGAGGCGGCGCTGGTGACACTCGTGGCGAGCGCCCGGCTCGACGACGGGATCTCCTGCTCGGTCGAGACCGGCCGCGCAGATCGCCACAGCCGGCCTGCACCCGGCCACCGGCGGCGATGGTTCGCTGCTCTGCTCGGGCGACATGCTGCTCGAGGCCCTGGCCGCCTGTGCCGGGGTGACGCTGCGCGCCGTCGCGACCTCAATCGGCGTCGCGGTCGAGGGCGGGACCGTGAGCGCTTCCGGCGTGCTCGACTTCCGCGGCACGCTCGCCGTCGACCGGGAGGCGCCCGTCGGATTCCGCCGCATCGAGCTCGCTTTCGATCTCGACACGAACGCCGACCCCGAGCAGCTCGAGACGCTGCTGAAGCTGACCGAGCGCTACTGCGTCGTCCTGCAGACGATCACGAGCGGCGTCGAGGTCGCAACGACGGTCGAGGCGTAGGCTCAGCCCATGGACAGATCGACCCTCAGCCACCAGAACGCCTGGACCGTCGCCAACTTCGCCTCGCTCCCGTTCTGGCTGGCGATGATCATCGCTCCGCGGAGCCGCTTCACGGCAGCGATGATGAACAAGGTGATGCCGGTTCACGCCGGGCTCGCGGTCGCCTACACGGCGTTTCTCGGTCGCGCGGTGATAACCGGGGACGAGCGCGTCGACTTCAGCCGGCTCGAGAGCGTCTCGCAAGCGTTCCAGAACCCGAACGCGATGCTCGCGGGCTGGATCCACTACATCTCCTTCGACATGTTCGTCGGCCGCTGGATCTGGGAGCGGTCGCTGGCCGAGGATCGCAACGCCCGCCTGGCGCTGCTGCTCACCTGGTGGGCAGGCCCCGCCGGCCTCGGCCTGTTCCTGGCCCGCAAGCGGCTGCCGGCCTGGATTCCCTGACCGCTGCCGGCACAGACCCGTCTCTTATACCGCAAGGCCGGGCGCAGCCGAACGGCTTCGTCCCCGCCCGCTTGCCGCAACCGGCAGAATGGAAGCGATGGACGAGCAATTGAAGACCAACAGGAGCGCTTGGCTGCGCTGCTACCGGTGTTGGTCGCAGCGACTCGAGGCCCAGGTCCACTACGACGCGATCCTGCGCATCGACTCCGAGACGGCCGAGCCGGCCGAGCGGATAGAGGAGGTGCAGGAAGCGGTGGTCCAGTGCCTCGACTGCATGCACGACCAACCCCACCTCGGGATCGAGGACGGCCGCGTGGTCCCGATCGAGGGTCGCTGGGAGCGGCTCGTGGCCGGAACCCCGTGGGTCGCCTCGTGCACCGTCTCGGTCGACCAGGACATGGTCGAGGTCTGCTCGGGTCCCGATGCCGCCGACAGCCTCACCTTCGCCGCCTTCGGCGACGCGGGCACGCGCGAGTTCTTCACCCACGTCCGCTTCCACAAGCACGAGGAGGAGCGGATCGTGATCCACCTGCTGGTCGAGCTCTACGCGCGCTCCGCCAACGAGGCCGGCGAGGTGCTCGAGGGCGCCGCCCGCGGACCGCTCGAGATCACCTCGCTCGCCGAGGAGTCGCGCCCGCCGGCGCACGCCGCCGACGAGGCGCACTGATTCCCGCGTCGCCGTTGCCGCTGCCGTCGACCCGGTGACGATCCCACCCGCACCCTCCGGCGCCGATCTCGAGATGGCGATGCGCGCGCTCGCACCGCTGCGCGCGCTGCACTCCCCCCGCTGCGAGGGGATCGAGAACGTGCCGAAGCGGGGCGCCTTCCTGCTCGCCGGCAACCACACGATCTACGGGGTGCTCGACGTGCCGCTGATGGTCGCCGAGATCCATGAGCAGCGCGGTCGCTTCCCACGCGGGATGGCCGACCATGCCCACTACGCGGTGCCCCTGTGGCGCGATCTGCTCGGCCGCTTCGGAGCAGTCCGTGGCACGAGGGAGAACTGCGCCGAGCTGCTCGAGGCCGGCGAGGGGGTGCTCGTCTATCCCGGTGGGGGCCGCGAGGTGATGAAGCGCAAGGACGAGGCCTACAAGCTGATCTGGAAGGAGCGGCTCGGCTTCGTCAAGCTCGCCGTGGCCCACGGCGCCCCGATCGTCCCGTTCGGCGCGATCGGGGTCGACGACGCCTACGACATCCACATCGACGGCGACAGCCGTCTGATGGCCCCGGCCCGGGTGATCGCCGGGCGACTGACCGGCAAGCGCGAGATGGTGCCCCCGATCGCGACCGGGATCGGCCCTCTCCCCCGGCCCGAGCGCTACTACTTCGGCTTCGGCAAGCCGGTCCGAACCAAGGGCGCCGGCGATCCCGAGGACCCTGAGCTCCTGCGCGAGATTCGCGATCAGGTCCGCAACTCGATCTACACCCAGATCGCAGAGCTGAAGGGGATTCGCGCCGCCGACCCCGACCGCTACCCGCCGGCCCGCGTGCGCAAGGCGATCGGGCGCCAGCTCGACCGTATGGCCCGGGCCGTGCGGGAGCCGTTCAGCGGCTGAACTCGCTGTCGGCCTCGAGCCGGCCGGCGAAGGCGACCAGCAGCCGGATCGCGTTCTCGACGTCCGAGAGCTGGACCATCTCGACCGCCGAGTGCATGTAGCGGAGCGGCAGCGAGACGAGCCCGCACGGAATCCCGGCCCGGGCGAGCTGGATCGCGTCGGCATCGGTGCCGGTGTAGCGGCCGGACGCCTCGATCGTGTGCTCGATGCCCTCGGCCTCCGCCGTCTCGACGAGCATCTGGCAGACGCGGTGGTTGAGGGTCGAGCCGCGGCCGATCACCGGCCCGGAGCCGAGCGGGTGATCGCCGCCGACCTGCTTCTTGTCGATCCCGGGCGCGTCGGTCGCGTGCGTGACGTCGACGACCACAGCCAGGTCCGGCTCCAGTGAGAAGGCGGTCGTGCGGGCGCCGCCGAGCGTGATCTCCTCCTGGGCGACGGCGGCGCCGATCACGCCGGCGGTGCTTCCGCCCTGCTCCGCCACCCGCCTCGCGGTCTCGAGCGCGACGTAGGAGCCGAGGCGATTGTCGAGCGAGCGCGAGACGAGACGCCCGTTCGGGAACTCGAGCGGCTCCGCGGCGATAACGGCGACGTCGCCGATCCTGACCATGCGCTCGGCCTCCTCGCGATCGACGGCGCCGACATCGATGTGCATCTCCTCGAGCTTCGCCGGCTGCTTGCGCGCCTCGTCCTTGAGCAGGTGGATCGGCTTCTTGCCGAGCACGCCGGGGACCTCACCCTCGAAGCCGACTACGGTGACCCGCTGGCCGACGAGGATCTGCGGGTCCCAGCCACCGATCGGACCGAACCAGAGGAAGCCGTCATCGTCGATGTAGGTGACGTGGAGGCCGATCTCGTCGATGTGGCCGACGACCGCCAGGCGGGGCGCTCCGTCCTCCCCAGCGACCTCGACGACACTCGAGCCGAGCGTGTCGGTCCTCACCTCGGCCCCCTCGATCGCACGCGCGGCCTCGCGCCAGACCTCTGCGGCCGGCGTCTCGTATCCGGACGGAGCCGGGGTGCGGACAAGGACATCGAGAAGCTCTGGGGTTTCGCTCATGCGGCGAAGGTACCGCGCCTTCGCAGGCGGCGATGTCTGTGGCTGAAGAAGGCGCCGACGAGAGCTCGCGAGACCCGCGCGGCACCGGGCAGCCGCGCCAGCGGAGCCCGAAGCTCGAAGCCGAGGCGATCGCGGATGCGGGTGCCGCCGCCGGAGAGCGGCTCGACGATCCGCTCGTGCTCCCAGACCGAGAAGCTCGCCATCTCGGACCGCTCGAGGAAGCGGCGCGGCGGCTCGAGCTCGGCGATCTGCAGCAGGTCGAACTCGACCGGGATCAACCCGAACAGCAAGAGCCACGAGCGACCTGCCGGCGTCCCCACGGGGAACTCGTCGAGGCGGCGCCCGCGCAGGCGGCTCGGCATCGTCATCCGGGCGATTGGCCGCATCTCGTCGTTGATCCCGTGTGGATCGGTGGCCGCCGCCCAGACCGAGGCCGGGTCCGCCCGCAGCTCGCTGATCCGCTCGAGGCGGTTCTCGGCCGCAATCACCGACTCCTCAGTCCTTCCACCTCTGGCCGGTCGGCTCGATCGGCCAGCCGACCGCGGCCAGCAGCCCCTCGTCGGCGACACCGGCGGCGCGAAGCCGCTCGTGCCGGCGGCGCTTGGTCACCTCGACGAGCTCGGCGTGCTCGTAGACGCGATCGGCGGCGGCGTAGAGCAGGCGCGGGACGAATGCGTCCGCATCAGGCCCAGTCAGCCCTGGGACAAAGGCGGCGACCTCGTAGCCGAAGTCGGGGTCGGGCTCCCAGCCGATCCGATCGGCGGCTCCGAGCGCGGCGACGATCGCGTCGGGAGCCGGCTCGCGCGCGCCCTCCCCGCCCACCGGACCCGCGACGGCGCCCGCCTTCAGCAGGTAGAGGGGCCGGCCCGACTCGAGCAGCGCCCGCGCCGCCTCGACGGCAGCATCCTCGGAGCCCGTCCCATCAGCCGGGTCGCAAAGAAGAGCCGCCGCGAACTCGGGGGAGATCCGCGCGAGTGGCGGCACCAACCCCTGCTCGGCGATCACGACTACGTCCGGTCCGGCGCCCGTCGGCGCGGGGGCTGCCGCCTCGGCGAGGCCGGTCAAGACCCGGGCGCCCGCGCCTCGAGCCGCATAGGCGAGCGGCGAATCGGAGGCCAGGCGCTCCTCGCCCGGAAGGTCGCTGCGATCTGCATAGGGGTCGGCCACGGGACGGCAGAGTAGCGGCGCCGGCGCCCGCTTCAGCCGGGATGCGGGCCGAGCATCGCGGTGATCGCGCTGAATGCGACCAGCGTCCACAGCGGCACGATCAAGTAGGCGTAGCGGGCGATACGGGACTCGTCCCGACTCAACGCGAGCCCGGCGGCGAAGGCGATCGCGAGCTCGTTCGTCGTTGCAAAGACGTCGTGCACGTGGATCACGGCCGGCTCGCCGGAGTCCGGCCCGAACGGCAAGCCGGCGGTCCGCGAGAGCACCCAGAAGCCGACGATGCCGAGGCTGAAGACGATTCCGGCAAGCAGCAGCCGCCTGTCCTCGGGGCGGCTCCAGACGGCCATCCCCCAGGCGAGTTGCGCGAACCCCGTCAGCAGGAAGAGAACCGCGAAGAGCCAGTACCCGCGCGAGTGACTCGGCGCCGCGGCGACGTGGATCAGGGCCGCTGCGACCGAAAGCCCGGCGGCGAGATGGACGAAGCGCTCGCGCGGCGTCGCCTCGGCCTCGACGCCGACCGGAGCAGCAGGCCCGCCGCCGGTGGAGGCAGTCGTCGTCACGACCGCTGCCGCCCGCCCGCTACTTGCCGCCGACGGCTTCGGCTACGTAGTCGGAGACCGCCTGCGCCTCTCCGGCCATGACGATGTCGGCGGGCATCGTCCCTGAGCCGAGGCCGCCGTTCTCGATCGCCGCCATCACCTGGTCGGAGCTCGGCGCGAGCTCGTCGAGGTTGGGCCCGACGGCACCGGTGGTCCCGGCGGCGCTGAGCGCGTGACAGCTCCCGCACTTCTCGACGAACAGGGTCCGCCCGGGGTCTTCGGCCGGCGCCGTGGCTCCGGCCTGCGGCGTCTCGCCGGCGTCGTCACGATCGAGCGCCAGTGCCGATGTGGTCAGCACGAAGGCGCTGAGCAGGAGGGCCGCGGTCAACCCGAGCGAGCCGAGGACGGTCTCGCCGGAGGTCCGCTGCTTGCCGCGGATTGTCTGGATCAGGTTGTAGGCGAAGACGACCTGGCCGAGGGCGATCATGATCACGAACGGGACCGTGAGCTGGGTCAGCACGTCGTAGGTCTCGGGCAGGACCGCGTAGCGGCGCGGCGCCCCCTCGAGGCCCTGGATCAGCATCGGGATCACCATCCCGTAGCCGCCGACGACCGTCAGCCACAGGTGCGGGTTCGCCAGCTTCTCCGAGTACCACTCCTTGCCGGTCAGCCGCGGCAGGAACGCGTAGACCGCGGCGAAGATGACGAGCCCGATGTTGAGCAGCGCCATGTTGTGGAAGTGGCCGACGACCCACATCGTGTTGTGGATCACGAAGTTGAAGACGATCGTCGCGTTGATGATTCCCTGGAGGCCGGCGACGAACCAGGAGACGAAGGCCGCAGCGAGGAACTTGGCCGCCGGGGTCCACTGGAAGTCGGAGCGCCAGATCGTCAGCGAGAGGCTGTAGAGACTGATCGCGGACGGCAGCACGATCGCGAACGTGAGCGGCTGCATCGAAGCGTTCAATGCCGACTGGATCGAGTCGACCGGGTAGTCGGTGTAGATGTGGTGCGCCCAGACGATCACGTTGACGATCACGGCGACGAACCAGGCGAAGGCGACGACCTTGCCGGCAACGAGCTCCTTGTTCGCATACCGCGGGATCAGCAGGTAGAAGATCGAGACCGCCGGGAACAGCAGCAGGTAGACGACGGGGTGGCCGAAGAACCAGAGCATGTTCTTCGCGAGCTGCGCGTTGATCGTCACCGACGGATCGATCGACTGGACGATCATCAGGACGAGCAGGGCGGCCAGCGGCAGCGTCGCCAGCACCATGTCGATCCCGATCACGGTGAGCGGGATCACCGGGTAGGGCAGCTGGCGCCGGGTCGGGAACCGCTTCGGCCACAGGTACCCGAAGCCGAGCGCGCAGCCGACGCGGTTGAGGACCCCGCTCTTCTCCGCCTGCAGGCCGGGGCCGATCACCGTGTCGATGATCGCCAGACACCAGGTGATGATCGCGACACCGGCCAGCAGCACCGAGAACGAGAAGAGCCCGGTCGCTGCCTCGCTCCACTCTCCGGACGGGTAGAAGGGCAGCGGGTAGAGGAAGACCCAGGAGCCGCCGAAGCCCATGAACAGGGTCGTGATCACGATCCCGACCGTGCCGATCACCATCGCCCAGAACGTGACCTGAGCCATCGCATAGCCGAAGCGGCGCATCGGGAAGCCGACCTCCTGCAGGACCCAGAGGGCGAAGCCCATGACCGCGAAGGCGGCCCAGGCGACAAAGGCGCCGAGGCCGTGCGCGGTCATCATCGCGTACCAGACGCCGGGATCGATCCGGACGAGGTCAGCCTGGCTCTCGCGCAGCAGCATGCCGAGCAGGCCGCTGACGAACAGGAACGCGGTCGACGCGACGGTGTAGCCGAGCACGAGACGCTTGACCCGCGAGACCTCGATCGTTTCCTCCTCGGCGCCGATCGCGGCCGGGAGACCGGCACCAGCAGCGTGGCTCTCCATCAGCGCGAGACCTCCAGCGTGTTCTCCATCAAGTGGTGGTCGAGACCGCAGTACTCGAGGCAACGGATCTCATAGGTGCCGGGGTCGTCGAACTCCACCCACATCTCCTGGGTGACGCCGGGCAGGATGTTGATCTGGTTGATCAGCTTGCCGTCGGGGTCGTAGAGGCCGAGGCCGTGGTTGACGTCCTCGACTTGGACGTCGAAGCGCGTCTCGAGCCCGGTCTGCGCCTGCGGCGGATCGATCGTCCACGCGTACTGGCGCCCGGTCACGTTGATCACCTGCTCGGGCTCGTCGTGGTCGCCGGTCCAGTAGGGGATCGAGAAGATCGTCGCGCCGAGCAGGACGACGAGGAACGTGACGACGAGGACGCCCCACATGCTCTCGCGCTTCTCGAGCGTCTCTCGGGTCGCGACCTTGATCCTGAACCCGACCCGGGTCGAGCGGAAGACGAAGAGCATGATCGCGACGCCGAGCAGCGAGATCGCGACATAGCCGATCAGGATCAGCCAGCCCGTGGAAGTCATGCCTTCGCCTCCTCTTCCAGGTAGATGCAGTCGATCGGCCCGACGCCCTCGTCGTGCAGGCGCGCATAGGTGCCGGTGTGATGGTCGTGGCGATCGGCGGCGTGCCGGACCATCACGATCGAGTCCGGGCTCTCGCGATCGAGGACGATGTGAATCTCCCGGTAGAGCCCCTCCCCCTCAGCCTCGACGAGCAGGAAGCACTGCAGGTCCGGGCGCTCGGCGCGCTCGGCCGCGATCCATTCCTCGGCGCGGGCGGCGGTCTCGTCGTCGGTGGCGACGACGAGCAGACGGCGGGCGCGGGCGAGCGTGTGGCGGCCGCCGATGTCGCCACGGGAGACGTCGAAGATCAGGATGATGATCGCGACGCCGACGAGCCCGGCAACGACCAAGCCGATTGCGACGAAACCGTTCAAGTTCTCCCTCGGACCGCTGGACGACGACCACCAGGCCGGCGCCCGCTTCCGGGCGCCGCCTCGAGGCGATCCTAGGTCCGGGAGGCGAGGGCCGATCCGGGTACTAACTACGCAAATCGATGTGGTTGGCTACGGACGGACCCCACAGGTGGGGTCCGTCCGGGCGGCGGGAGGGTCTAGCCCGGGTTCTTCTTCGGGATCAGGACGGTGCGCTTGAACTCGGCGACCAGCGAGTTGTCCTGCTTGTAGACGCGGGTGTGGACCTTGACGATGCCGCGATCGGGCTTCGAGCTCGAGGGCCGCACCTCGAGCACCTCCGACTCACAGAACAGCGTGTCGCCGTGGAAGACCGGGTTCGGGTGGCTGAGCTCCTCGGTCGCGAGGTTGGCGATCGCCTTGCCGGAGACGTCGCTGACCGACATGCCGAGCGCGAGCGAGTAGACCAGCGGGCCGACGACGACGTTCTGGCCCTGCTGCGACTGCCCGGCGTAGACGTCGTTGAGATGCAGCGGGTGGTGGTTCATCGTGATCAGGCAGAAGAGGTGGTCGTCGGACTCGGTCACGGTCTTGGCGGGCCAGTGCTTGTAGACCGCTCCGACCTCGAACTCCTCCAGGTAGCGCCCATAGGCGTGGGCTCCGGAGGCCTCGCGCTCGGCCTGGTCGGTGGTCAGCTGATGTTCGTTGTCGCTCATCGCGTCTTCGTTCTCCGTTGGTAGATGGTGGGCGGGCGCGGCGCCGCAGACCGGGTTGCACCCGGTCTGCGGCGAGCCGCGAGAGGGGTCGCTACGGGGTCGTAGTCGTGTCCGTGGTCGTGACTTCGATCGTGATGTCGGCGTCCGCGAACTGGGTCTGCAGGTCCTGGTAGGTGGTCTGGAAGTCCTCGACGATCGTCGGGATCTCGGCGGCCGCCTCCTGGAGCGCCTGCGTGTCGTCGGCGTCGAGCGCTTCGACGATCGGGTCGTAGCCGTCGCGGTAGTCGGCGAACACGGCGATCAGCTGCTCGTGCAGGTCGGCGACGTCGGCCGGGGGCGTGATCGCCTCGAGCTCGTCGACGGTCTGCGTGATCCGGTCCTGGATGCCGACGACGGCGTCGCGGAAGTCCTCCGGCGAGGTCGGGTTGGCGGCCTGCTCGCTGAGCTCGTCGAAGCCGCCGGCGAACGAGGTCGTTACCTCCTGGACCTCCGCCGAGTACTCCTCCGCGGTCAGCTCGGTGTCGCTCGAGCTGCTCTCGGTCGAGGTGCTGTCGTCGCTGCCACAGGCAACGAGCAGCAGCGCGGCGAACACCGCGAAGAGCCCCAGTAGTCCGTTGCGAATCGTCTTGTTCATCTCTTGATGCCTTTCCTGCCGGACGCGGGGCTAGCTGCCCTCGCCGTCCGGCGACTCGATGGGAACGCCGGCGTCGATCGCCTCGTTCTGGATCTCAGCCAGCTCGTCCTGGAACGTGACAGCCGCTGCGGGCAGGGCCAGGGCCTGCTTCTGGAGCTCCTTCAGGTCGCCCGACTCGGCGGCCTCCCGGACCGAAGCGAGCTCGTCGTTGAAGCTCTCCAGCGCTGCGATCAGGTCTTCGTTGACCTGCTCGACACCTTCGGGCGGGGTGATCGCCTCGAGGTCGCTGATGCCCTGGTCGATGCTGGCCTCGGCCTCGCCGATTCCGGATGCAAGCTGATCGGGGTCGGTCGAGGCACTGAGCTCGTCGCCGAGCGTCTGCAGCTCGTCGCCGAGCGGGTTGAGGACGTCCTCGACCTGCTGGGCGTACTCCTCCTTGTCGTCGCTGCCGCAGGCGCCGACCAATCCGGCGCAGAGCAGGACGGCGGCGAGCAGCGCCACGATGCGGGTCATCTTCATGCTGTTCCTCTCTGGTTCTGTGGACGAGTTCCGAGACTGGGGCCGAGGATCGTAGAGGCGCTGCCGTACGGCTCAGCGAACGCGCTTGAACTGGCTGCGGGCCATGTGCTTCTCGATCACGGTGCCGAGCAGCTTGACCACGTCGGGGTCGCCGCC
The DNA here is from genome assembly GCA_963793415.1 of uncultured Solirubrobacterales bacterium. Classification (GTDB taxonomy): domain Bacteria; phylum Actinomycetota; class Thermoleophilia; order Solirubrobacterales; family 70-9; genus CAXMST01. Next base: position 2,647,817 of record CAWCAC010000002.1, read on the forward strand.
GACCTTCATCTGCCCGTGCTCGATCGCATCACGCCAGTGCCAGAGGTCTCCGTCGGGAGCGAGCTCGTTGAAGTCCGCGCGCGGGATCGAGATGTCGAGCCGGGCGTCGTCGGGGTCTTCCTTGGTGATCTCCGGGCCCGGCGTCCGGACGCGGAAGACCTGGACGTCACCGCGGCCCCGCAGCTCGACCCGGATCACCAGCTTCAGCTTGTCGAGCGCCGGGATCTCGAGGATCAGCTTCTGATACGCGGTCGTGATCAGATCCTGGGCGCGCATCCGACCTAGATCTTGTTGCGCTGGAGCAGCTTCTTGCCGATCACCATGCGCTGGATCTCGGAGGTGCCCTCGCCGATCAGCAGCAGCGGCGCGTCGCGGTAGAGACGCTCGATCTCGTACTCCTTCGAGTAGCCGTAGCCGCCGTGGATCCGGAACGACTCCTCGACGCAGAAGCGGCCGCACTCGGAAGCGAGCAGCTTCGCCATCCCGGCCTCGAGGTCGGAGCGGATGCCGGCGTCCTTCATGCGCGCCGCCTTGAGCGTGACGAGACGGGCAGCCTCGAGCTGTGAGGCCATGTCGGCGAGCTTGAACTGGATCGCCTGATGTTGGGCGATCGGCTTGCCGAACGTCTTCCGCTCCTGCGAGTAGCGGAGCGCCAGCTCCAGGGCGCGGCGGGCGATGCCGACGCCGCGGGCGGCGACGTTGACCCGGCCGACCTCGAGCGCGTCCATCATCTGGCTGAAGCCCTGGCCGAGACCGGCCTCCTCGCCGCCGAGGATGCGGTCGGGCGAGCAACGGTAGCCGGAGTAGATGAGCTCGGTCGACTCGACGCCCTTGTAGCCCATCTTCTTGATCTGGGGCGGGACCTCGATGCCCTCGAACTCACCGGTCTGGGTGTGCTCGCCGGGGACCTTCTCGGTGATGAAGCAGGTCATGCCCTTGTAGGGCGGGTCGGCCTTCGTGTCGTTCTTGAACAGCGTGAAGACGACGGACGAGCGCAGCCCGTTCGTGACCCACATCTTCTGCCCGTCGAGGATCCAGTCGCCGGTCGACTCGTCCTTCTTGGCGACCGCCTTGATCCCCTGCACGTCGGAGCCGACCTCGGGCTCGGAGAGACTGAACGCGGCGCGGATCTCGCCGGTCGCCATCTTCGGCAGGAAGTAGTCCTTCTGCTCGTCGGTGCCGAACTTCATCAGCAGGTAGGAGCCGATGAAATGAGTGTTGACGACGCCGGAGATCGAGATCCAGCCGCGCGAGAGCTCCTCGACGATCATCGTGTAGGTGGTCAGGTCGAGGCCCATGCCGCCGTACTCCTCGGGGATCGTCACCCCGAACAGCCCGAGCTCCTTCATCTGCTCGACGATGTCCTCGGGGAACTCGTCGTTCGCGTCGAAGTGCTCCGCGTTGCGGGAGGATCTGCTCGTCGACGAACTGATGGACCATCTCGGTGATGTCCTTCTGGATGTCGGTCTTCTCTTCGTACTGGGCGGTAGCTACGGCCATGGCTCCTGGTTTCGGTCGCTGGAAGGGGAACGGAGAGTGCTGAGCAGGCGCGCCGGGCCCCCTGCAGAAAGCCACCCGGGGCGCGCTCGGCCAGGTCCCCAGGATACCCGTGTGGGAGCGGGATCGACGTCAGGCAGGCACCCCGCCCGGCGGGCTCAGGCGTCGGACGCAGGTGCGGCCGGGCCGCCGCGGGCCGCGGCGAGCAGCTCGAGCAGCCGCTCGGGCTCGAGCGAGGGGTCGGCGTCGGGGACCTTGGGCCGGATCCGGGCGGCGAGCTGGTCGCCCGCCTGGACGCGGGCGGAGGTGCCGAGGCCGTCGCGGCGGAGCAGGAAGTGGGTGATCGCGTTGTCGTCGTCGGCGCTCAGGGCGCTCGTGTCCCAGGCCCGCGCCTGCGGCAGCATCTCGAGCGCGCCGACACTGATCGGGGCCTGGGCCGGATCGTGACCCGAGTGCGGATCGATCCCCTCGAACGCGTTCCAGACTTTGTTCAGGGCGTCCTGGACGAGCGCCGGGATGACCAGGTAGGCGAAGCCGAGGAAGAAGCCGGCGACGAACGAGGCGAGCAGGACCCAGCCGCTGATCGCGGTCTGACCGAGCACGCCCTGGGCGTCCTGGATCCGGCGCGTGCAACGGACCCAGGAGACGATCGGCGGCACGATCAGCAGGATGCCGAAGGTGACGGCGAGCAGCGACAGCCAGGGGTTCGTGTCCTGAAGGCGCTCGAGCCGGTAGACGCGGCCGAAGTCGCGCAGCTCGCGGTTGATCTTGTAGTACCAGTACCAGTTGTAGAAGCCGAGCGTGACGACGTGCAGGAGCACGACGATGCCGACGCTGCGGACCTTGACCTCGGCCCCGTAGGCGTTGACCTCGTAGCTGCCGTCGGCCATGCGGGGAAGCTAGCGCCCGGCCCGGAGTGCGGCGACGACCTCGAGCAGCCACTCGTCGGCGATCCCGGGCTCGAGCCCGACGATCCCGGCCCGCGCACGCTCGGCGAGCTCCGAGCCGAGCCGCGTGCGGGCCTCGGGCTGGAGCGTGGTGCGACGACTGAGGAAGTGGCGGATCGTCTCGAGCTCTTCCGGCGAGATCCCGCTCGTGTCCCAGCTTCCCGCCCGCTCGAGGACCGGGATCGCGCCGAGGCTGACGGTCAGCTCGGATCCCATCGTCGCCGAGGAGATCGCCTCGCCCGAGGATGCGGCGCCGACGCCGACGACGATCGTGCCGGCCGCGATGTCACCGAGCCGCTGGTTCTTGGGGCTGCGGACCATCGAGATCAGCGCCCCGAGGAAGACCGTGGCGAACTCGTCGATCAGCCGCATGATGTTGCGGACCATTGCCGCCCGGAAGGACTCCGGCTGGCCGCCGTCGCCGAGGACACGAATCCCGAGCCGCTTCTTGCCGGGCGTCTGACCCTCGCGATAGGCCTCGAAGAGAACGTCGTAGAAGAGGAAGGCGAAGAACGCGAAGCCGGCGGCGACGCCGGCCGCGAGCTCGGAGGAGCCGCTGATCCCGCCGGCAATCAGCCCGACGACGAGCGCCACGGCCCCGGCGACGAGCAGCTGCAGGACGAAGTCGATCAGCCGCGCCGACAGGCGCGACCCGATCCCCGCCAACGCCATTTCGATCTCGATTCCCTCCGGCGTCGAGATCGAGACGCGATCCTCATACTCCATCGGCGATGAATCTAGAGGGTTTCATCCGCGACAGGAGCGGCGCGTGGCGTGAGCTCGAGACCCTGATCGACACGGCCGACGGTCGCGCCGAGCGGCTCGATCCCGACTCGATCCTCCGGCTCGGGGCCCTCTATCGATCGACCGCCGCCGACCTGGCGCTGGCGCGCAGGCGCTTTCCGCGCGATCCGGTCCGCCGCCGGCTCGAGGACCTGGTTCGCCGCGCCGGCGCGCTCGTCTACCACGGCCGCGCCGAACGCACCTCGGTGCTCGAGTTCTTCACACGCACCTATTGGGTGCGGATCGCCGAGCGGCCGCGGTTGATCGGCGCCGCGGCCCTGATCCTGCTCGGTACCGGCCTGCTGGCGGCGCTGTGGGCGATCCAGGACCCGGGCGGGGCACTCGACTTCATCCCCGCCGACTTCCGCGGCGCCACCGACCCGCCCCGCGAGGACGGCACCAGCGCCGGCCAGGAGGCCGCCTTCACCGCCTATCTGTTCACGAACAACATCCGCGTCACGATCGTCGCCTTCGCGCTCGGGATCACGGCCGGGATCGGGACCGCGGTCGTGCTCGCCTTCAACGGCCTGCTGCTGGGAGCGGTCGCCGGAGCGGCGATCGAGGCAGGTAACGGCCGCGCCTTCCTCGAGTTCATCATTCCCCACGGCCCGATCGAGCTCAGCTGCGTGATCGTCGGCGCCGCGGCGGGCCTGCGGCTCGGCGCCGCGATCGTCGACCCCGGCAACGAGCCACGCGGGCGAGCGATCGCCCGCAACGGCCGCGACGCCGTCGAGATCGTGCTCGGGACGATGCCGTGGCTGGTCGCCGCCGGGCTCTCGGAGGCCTTCGTCCGCGGCTCCGGCCTCCCCCTCCCCGCGCTGGCCGCGATCGGCCTCGGCCTGTTCGCCGTCTTCTGGGGGCTGGTCTACACGCGGGGCACGCTGTGGCTGCGGGCGCAGCGGGACAGCGCCTCCGAGCCCGCCCGGGCGGCCGCACCGGTGCAGCCGGTTCTGAGCGGCTGAGAGGGAGAGCGTCCGCGTCACTCCTTCGCCCGCCGGGACACCGTGCAACTCCGACGCGATCTGCTGTCCGTATAGGTATGCAGAACGGGGCAAAGGTGATTCTCGGCGGCAGCGACCTCGGCCGCCACCCGCTTCCACACCCCCTCGCTGCAACGCCCGCCTGCAGCCAGGACTGAACCCTCCCGCCGCCCCTTGGACCGCGCCGAAGAGCCCTACGCCCTCGCCCTCGCCTTCGCGCGCATGTATGACGTGACGACGGCGCCGGCGAGCTTCTCGGCCGGGGCCTCGACGATCTCGGCGCCGGCGGCGCGGGCGATCGCGGCGGCTCGCGTCCTCGCTCCGAGCACCTCCAGCGCTACCGACGCGCGGAGCACGTCGAGGACCTCCGTCGCGGGGCCGCGCTCGCCGCTGACCGCGGCCTCGAGATCGCCGTCGCGGGCCGAGACGAGCGTGACCGCGTGGCGTCGGGCAAGGACGGGCATCGAGGCGACCAGCGGCCGGGCGGCGACCTCCTCGATCAGGTCCGTGAAGAGAAAGACGAGCGCGCGCTTGGCCGCGGTCAGTCCCTGGAAGGCGCGGGCGTAGTCGGAGTCGGCGGCCGTCGGCTCGAGGTCGTACAGGGCCCGCAGGGCCTCGCGACCGCCCCGCCGCGCCGGCGGCACCCAGAGGCGGGGGCCATCGTCGAAGGCGAGCACCCCGAAGCGGTCGCCGCCGTCGTCGCAAACCGCCGCGAGCGCGGCGACCGCGTCGAGGGCGGCGTCGAGGCGCGTGCGATCCTCGAGCGGTGCCTGCATCAGACGGCCCGCGTCGAGCACGGCGATCACGTCGCGATCCTGCTCGAGCCGGTAGTCGTTGCTCATCGGCCGGCCGAGCCGGGCGGTGGCGCGCCAGTTGACCTGGCGGATGTCGTCGTCGGGCGAGTACTCGCGCACCGACTCGAACTCCGTCCCGAGGCCGAGCGGCCCGCGCCCGCGCGTGCCGGGGTCCCGGAAGCGGGCGTGGCGGGACCGGGCCGCGACCCGGTAGGCGGCCGGCATGTCCGGATAGACGTCGACCGTCGCGACCCCGCAGCAGTCATGGATCCAGGCAGCCAGGCCGAGCGGGCCCCGCAGTCGCACGGCGACGGGCGCCAGCTCGTGCCGGCCCCGGCGTCGTGCCGTCACGGTCCCCTCGAGCCGCACAGCCGAGACCTGCGGCGGGTCGATCTCGATGTCGCCCGGCAGCGCCTGCCGAATCCGCACGCCGACCCCAGCGGGGGCGTCGACCACGACCCTGAACGGTTCGGCCACGCCGAGTGAGAGCAGCTCCGGCAGCTCCCGGCTGACGGCCGGCGCCCGGCGGACGCGGCCGGCGTCGATCGCGAAGGCAGCCACCAGGGCGACGAGGACGAGCAGGACCGGCGCCAGCGGCAGCGCGAAGGCAAGCAGGGCCAGCAGGGCGACGAGGCCTGCTGCGAGCCCCGTCGGGCTCATCGCGGGACGGGGACGCTGGCGACGGCCGCGGCGACGGCGTCGTCGGGCCGGTAGCGCTCGAGTGCCGCCTCCGGGGCGAGCACGAGCCGGTGGCGGAGCACCGGCGCCGCCATCGAGGCGACGTCGTCGGGGGTGACGAAGTCGCGGCCGCTGAGCCGGGCCCTGGCGCGACTCGCGGCGAGCAGGTGGACGGCGGCGCGCGGGCTGGCGCCGAGCGAGACGGCGGGAAGATCACGGGTCCTGCGGACGACCTCGACGATGTAGGACGAGATCTCGGCGGCGACCGTCGTCGCGTCGAGATCGCGCCGGGCGCCGGCAATCGCCTGCTCGTCGGCGATCGGCATGATCACGTCGAGGTCGGTGGCGCGGACGCCGGCATGGGCGAAGTCGAGGATCGCGCGCTCGGTCTCGGCGTCCGGGTACTCGACGTCGATCTTCAGCAGGAAGCGGTCGAGCTGCGCCTCCGGCAGCGGATACGTCCCCTCGTACTCGACCGGATTCTGGGTCGCGACAACTAGGAACGGATCAGGGAGGGGCTCGGGCTCGCCCTCGATCGAAACCTGACCCTCCTGCATCGACTCGAGCAGCGCAGCCTGCGTCTTCGGCGGCGTCCGGTTGATCTCGTCCGCGATCAGGACGTTGGTGAACACCGGCCCGGGCCGGAAGCTGAGATCGCCGCCACGCAGGGTCATCGTTCCCGTCAAGTCCGAGGGCAGCATGTCGGGGGTGAACTGGACCCGGGCCGAGTCGAGGCCGAGCGCTCGCGCCGAGGCGTTCGCGATCAGGGTCTTGGCCGTCCCCGGGACGCCCTCGAGCAGCACGTGTCCGCGGGCGGCGAGGCCGATCACGATCGCCTCGATCACCTCGTTCTGGCCGGCGACCACCTTGGCCACCTCGCCGGCCATCGCTTGCTTGAGTTCGTTCAGCTTCACGCTGCCTCCTGTACTACGTCTGCCGCCGTACCCGGGCGAGCGCCCGGGCCGCCTTGATCGCGGCCTCCGGCTCCTCGAGCGGCCCCGCGAGCGCGACCGCCTCCTCCTCCGGCACGCCGGCCTGGCGGGCGCGGGCGGCGAGCATATCCGCGTCGGTCCCGACGGGCTCGCCGCTGCGGCGAGCGATCCCGTCGAGGGCGGCCCGACGCACTGGCTCGGACGCTCGCCCGAGGTCTCCGCGCCGCGCAAGCACCCGGGCCATCGCCTCGATGTAATCGGCTCGGGGACGGGCCGCAGGGCTCGGATCGCGGTCGGGAGGGCCGAGCCGGCGCAGGCGCGAGCCGATCAGCACCAGCGCAGCGAGCAATAACAACGCGAACCCGGGCAGCCAGCCGTCGGGCAGGGCCGCGAGCCCCTGCTCGGAGTCGCCCGATCGCTCGAGGCTCTGGAGGAAGACGACGGCCCGCTCCTCTCCACCGGCAAGCCCGACCCCGATCGCGAACTGGGCGTTGTCGGCAAGCGTGATGTTGGCGTTGGTGAGCGGGTCCGAAGACGCGAGCAGAGCTACCTGGCCGTCGCCGCCCGGCCCGCCCGGGCCGTCGAGCAGCATCAGATCGCCGGCGCTGGAGCCTAGCGCCGGCAAGCCGGCGCCCGGATCCGTGTAGAGCGCGCCGCCGGCAGAGGCGACCGCACCTACCCCCTCCGTCTGCGCGACCGGAAGCAGCGGCGTCTGCGAGACCGGAGCGGAGCCGCCGGTCTCGGGCTCGAGGCCCGTGATCTCGGCGATCGCATCCGGGTCGGTGCCTCCGCCCGCGATCAGATAGCCGCCACCGGCCACGAACTCGCGCAGCGCCTCGATGTCGGCCTCGGTGGGGTTGCCGATGTCGAGGGCGATCACCGTGTCGGCGGGATCGAGCCCGCCGCCGGACGGAGGCGTGCCGAGCTCATCGACCTCGCCGCCGGCGCCGCGCAGGAGCTCCGACCACGCCGCGAAGCCCTCGCGACCCTGGTCGAGAGAGTCACGGGCCGGGGTCCGACCCTCCTCGCCGCCGCGGAGCGAGCCGAAGACGATCGCCACGACGAGGACCGCCAGCGCGATCCACCAGCCGCGGCCCGCGAGCAGCTGCCTCACTCCTGCGCCCCCCGCTCCGCGGCGCCGCCCCGCTCACGGACGACCGCGGGCCAGCCGTCGCGGGCCTCGGCCGCGTCCTCCGGACCGGCGCTGCGGCCGCCGTAGACGACGCGTTCGAAGGTGCCGACGAGGCGGTCCGAGCGGGGGTCGGCGAGCTCGCGGGAGACTCGCGCCGGCGTCACCGAGGGCGTTGCCGGCACCGCCCCCGAGGCCTGCAGGGCGCGGAGCGCGGCCGCGTAGCGCAGGCGCAGAGCCTCGGCGAAGTCGCCGCTCTCCTCGGCTCGCCGCGCCCGCTGGGTGAGCTGGTCCGGCGCCTCCTCAACTTCGCTGCCGTCCTCTTCGGCGGCGAGCCGGCCGGCCGCCTCCCGGTTGCGGGCGAGCCGCAGTGCGATCAAGGCTCCCGCGATCGCCGCGACGATCGCCAGCGGCAGCCAGAGCGCGCCGATATCGAGGTCCAAGCCGCCGGAGGCGTCGTCGGCCGTCGCCGCCGGAGCCGATTCCTCCTCCGGGAAGCCGTCGACGATCTGCTCGGCGTCGGCACGGGCCGCGGCTGCGTCGGCGCCCCCCCGCCCGGGCTTCGCGATCGCCTGCTCGAACGCTGCGAGCCGACCTTCGAGCTCGTCGCCGGAGGCGCCGGCGAACGTCTCCCTGACGTCGGCCGGGGTGCCGTCGATGCTGGTCACCTGCTCGAGCGCGGCCAGCGCGGCGGGATCGTCGCCAGCCTGCGCGGCGAGCGCGGCGGCCTCGACACGAGTCACGTCGGTGGCTTCGGCCCCGGCCGCGAACGTGCCCGCGAGGAGCGCGACGGCCGCGAGCGCGGACGCGCAGACGGGGGCGGGCGCCCGGACGGCCGCGAGACGGGCGCGGCCCATCGTCACCGGCCGGGAGCAGCCGGAGGAGGTGGCGATGGCGGGCTCGGCGGTGGCGGATCCGAGGGTCCGGCTCCGAGCGGCTCCGCCGGCACTCCCTCCGGCCACGCCCGGCCGGAGGGAGGACCGCCCTCGCCGGAGGGGCCCTGGTCGAGCCCGCGGCTGAGCAGCTCGATGTCGAAGCCCTCCTTGCGAACTCGCAGGTCGTAGTAGATGACTGTCGTGACGACCGCCGTGAACGAGGCCGTGAAGGCGAGCGCCAGCGCGCTCAGCGACTGCACGATCACGATCCAGAGGTTGACCTGGTCGGCCGCGAGCCCGTTCGCGGCTTCGGAGGCGAGGCCGGCGAGCGCCTGCACCAGCCCCGTGAAGATCGCGGCGACTACGAGCACCGCGAAGGTGCGCCAGCCGTTCTTGCGGACCAGATTCCACGAGCGCCGCAGTGCCTTCGATCCGCGCACGTCCTCGACCATCAGCACCGGGATCGTCACCGCCAACAGCACGGCGACGACGATCGCGCCGACCAGCAGTGCGATCAGGCCGAGTGCGACGGCGATCCCGGTCAGCAGCGACACCCAGATCAGCGAGTGCAGCTTGCGCAGTGCCCTGCGGACCGAGTCGCCGACGCTGACCGGGCGTCCGAAGTAGGCCTCGTTGGCGGCCGTGTAAGAGGCGCCGATGATCAGCATGTAGGCGAACAGGGTCGCGACGACACTGACGATCTGCATCGCGTTGAAGAGGTCGTAGTCGACCCGCAGCGTGTCGTTGCCGACGTCGACCAGCCCCAGCTCGTCGCCCGGGCCCGGTTCGCCGAAGGCGACCACGTTGATCGCGATCAGACCGATCGCCAGCGGGATTGCGATCACGGCTGACGCGCCGAGCAGCCTGGTGATGTTCCCGAAGTAGATGTTGAAGCCGAGATCGAGGATCTTGCCGCCGCTGCGGGGACCGATCTGAGCGGACGCCGACTCCATCGCCGCCACAGTACCGGGCATCCTCGCGCCCGGGCGGGATGCGCCCGCCGGCCGGTCCGGATCTAAACTGCGCGCCCCCAGCCACCCGAGATCCACAGAAGGAAGACCCTTGCGAAACCCACGTCAGTTCTTCGAGCCCCTCGCGATCGGCGCCCCCGAGCCCATCACCGAGGTTCCCTTCCCGCCCTCGCGGATGATCCACTTCTTCGACGCCTCCAACCCGAAGATGGCCGCGAAGGTCCCCGACATGGCAAAGCAGGCCGACATCCTGCTCGGCAATCTCGAGGACGCCGTCCCGGTCGACAACAAGGTCGCCGCCCGCGAGGGCCTGGTCGAGGTGGCCAACAACGTCGACTTCGGCGACACGCAGCTGTGGACGCGGGTCAACTCGCTCGAGAGCCCCTGGGTGCTCGACGACCTGACCACGCTCGTGACCGAGATCGGCGACAAGCTCGACGTGATCATGGTGCCGAAGGTCGAAGGCGCCTGGGACATCCACTACGTCGACCGTCTGCTCGCCCAGCTCGAGGCGAAGGCCGGAGTCACCAAGCCGATCCTCGTTCACGCGATCCTCGAGACGGCGCAGGGCGTCGTCAACCTCGAGGAGATCGCCTGTGCCTCGCCGCGGATGCAGGGAATGAGCTTCGGCCCCGCCGACCTCGCCGCCTCGCGCCGGATGAAGACGACCCGCGTCGGCGGCGGCCATCCCGGCTACCTGGTCATCAACGACCCCGACCCGGACGATCCCGAGGCGCCGCGCGCGACTGCCCAGCAGGACCCGTGGCACTACTCGATCGCCCGCATGGTCGACGCCTGCACCTCGGCCGGACTGCTGCCGTTCTACGGCCCCTACGGCGACATCAAGGACGTCAAGGGCTGCGAGGCGCAGTTCCGCGCCGCCTTCCTGCTCGGCTGTGTCGGCACCTGGACGCTGCACCCGGTCCAGATCGAGATCGCCAAGAAGGTGTTCAGCCCCGATCCAGACGAGGTCCTGTTCGCGAAGAAGGTGATCGAGGCGATCCCGGACGGCAAGGGCGTCCACATGATCGACGGCAAGATGCAGGACGACGCGACCTGGAAGCAGTGCAAGGTGATGGTCGACCTGGCTGAGATGCTGGCCGAGAAGGATCCCGAGCTGAAGGAGGCCTACGGCTTCTAGTCGTAGGGCGGCGAGGGAGAGCGGAGCTCCATGCCGGACATCCCGACGCGGATAGCCCGGGTCGAGCTGCGCGTCTCCGACGTAGAAGCCAGCGCCGGCTTCTACTCGCGGCTGGCCGGGCTCGAGCCGGTCGCCGCCGGGCCCGAGCGAGCCGAGCTGCGGCCGCCGGGCGACAACGGCGGCGGCCCTCCCTGCCTGATCCTGACCCGGGCCGAGCAGCCCGGGCGGGCGCCGATGCGGGCCGCCGGCCTGTTCCACACGGCTTTCCGCTTCCGCGACCGCGCCGGGCTCGCGGCGGCGCTGAAGCGGGTGGCAGTCGAGATGCAGCATCCGCTGACCGGAGCCTCCGACCACGGCGTCTCCGAGGCGCTCTACCTCGACGACCCCGACGGACTGGGGATCGAGCTCTACCGGGACCGCCCCGTGGCGGAGTGGCCCGAGGGCGGCCCGGGCGAGAAGGTCCACATGTTCACCGCGCCGCTCGACCTCAACGATCTGATCTCCGCCGACGAGGACTCGCCGCTGGAGTTGGCGGCGCGCGGCGTCGACATCGGCCACGTCCACCTCAAGGTCGCCGATACCGACGCCGCGGCGCGGTTCTGGACCGAGACGATGGGCATGGACCTGATGCAGCGGTTCGGTGTCGATGCCGTCTTCTGCGGCCAAGACGGCTACCACCATCACGTCGGCGCCAACAGCTGGGCCTCGCGCGGTGCCGCGCTCGAGCCCGCTGAAGGCCCTGGGCTGGCCCGGGTCGCGGTGCATGCCGACCCGGGCGTCGGCGACGCCGTGACGCCGGACGGGATCCCGGTCGAGGCGATCGAGCGGACGGCCGCGGCGTGAGCGAGTTCCGTCACCGGCTCCGGGTCCGCTACTCGGAGTGCGACCCGCAGAACGTCGTCTTCAACGCCCGCTACCTCGAGTACTTCGATATCGGCATGACCGAGCTCTGGCGCGAGACGGTCGGCCCCTACGAACCTGCGATGCAGGATCACGGGGTCGACATGGTCGTCGCCGAGGCGACGATCCGCTACCTGAGCTCGCTCCGCTTCGATGAGGAGTTCGACCTGGTGATGACGATCAAGCACATGGGAACGACCTCGCTGATCACCTCGATCGCGGTCGACTCGGTCGACGGCCATCGTGCCGCCGAGGGCGAGATGCGGCACGTCTTCGTCCGTGCCGGGACGGCCGAGAAGACGCCGATCCCGGACACGGTGCGCGAGGCGCTCGGCCCCTACGCTGCCGCCTAGGCCCCGCTGCCGGCGGCGGCGAGCATTGCGGCGCCGATCGGGCCCGCGTCGTTGCGAAAGGCCGCCGGCACGACCTCGCAGCGCAGGTCGAGCAGCGGCAGGAACTCGTCGTGGTCGACGCTGATGCCGCCGCCGATCACGATCAGGTCCGGCGCGAAGACGCGCTCGACGTGCCCGAGGTAGTCCTGGAGGCGGCCCGCCCACTCCGGCCAGCTCAGCCCCTGCTCGTCACGGACCCGGCCCGCCGCGTGATCCTCGGCGACCCCGTCCTGACCCCGCAGGTGGATGCGGCCGAGCTCGACGTTCGGCACGAGCACGCCGTCGCGATAGACCGCGCTGCCGATCCCGGTGCCGAAGGTGAGGACGATCACCGTGCCGCCCCGGCCAGAAGCGGCGCCGTGCCGGATCTCGGCCTCCGCGGCCACGTCTGCGTCGTTGCCGACGGCGACATGGCGGCCGAGGCGATCGGCGAGCTCGCGCCGGATCTCGAGTCCCTTCCAACCCGGGTACTCGAACGAGGTCGGATCGGTGAGCAGGACGCCGTCGCGGACGACCGCGGGAAAGCCGACGCCAACCGGCAGCGAGGGCCCGAGCTCGTCGGCCGCGGCGACGATCGCCTCGAGCACCGCCTCCGGCGCGAAGCCCACCGGGCTAGGGACCTTGAGCAGCTCGCAGACCGCCGCGCCGGCCCCCGTGTCGACCACGAAACCCTTGATCGACGAGCCGCCGACGTCGAGCCCGACTACCTCACCGGTACCCATGGCCCCGAAGCCTTGCACGCCGGCTCCCGGCGCCGCGCTCGCGGCCGCTATCGCCGACAATGCCGCTTCGATGGCAGAGATCCCTACCCGCAACCGCATCTACGTGACCGGCCACAAGAACCCGGACATGGACTCGATCGCGGCCGCGATCGGCTACGCCGAGCTCAAGGGCCGGCTCGACGACGGCAACGAGTACGTCCCGGTCCGGCTCGGCGAGGTCAACACGCAGACCTCTTGGGCGCTGGAGCGCAGCGGCGCCGCGAAGCCCGACTTCATGAACCACGTGATGCTGCGCGTGAGCGACGTGATGCGTGAGGAGTTTCCCGTCGCGCACGACTCCGAGCCGGTCCGCGAGGTCGGCCTGATGATGGCCCGCGGCAACCTCGACATCGTCCCGATCGTCGACGACGAGGACAAGCTGCTCGGCGTGATGACGGAGCGCGCCCTCGCCCACCGCTACATCCGCGAGTCGCGCAAGACCTCGACGCTCGTCGACGCCCCGACCACGGTCGAGGCAATCGTCCGCGTGCTCGACGGGATCCTCGTCGTCGGCGACGAGCGTCCGATCGAGGGACGCGTCTGGGTCCACTCGATCGACCCCGCCCGCAGCGAGAGCCGGATCTCCGACGGCGACGTCGTCATCGCCGGCGACCGGGTCGACGCCCAGCGCCAGTCGATCGAGCTCGGCGCCGCGATGCTGGTCGCCTCGAACGGCGTCAAGCCCGCCAAGGAGGTCCTCGAGCTCGCCGCCGAGCGCGGCTGCAGCGTCGTCGTCAGCCCGCTCGACTCCTACGTCTCGAGCCGGATGATCACCCTGGCCGCCCCATGCCGGGCGCTCGCCGACCGCGACCCGCTCACCGTCGACCCCGACGACCTGCTGAAGGAGGTGGCCGGGGAGATCAAGGACGTCCACTACCGGGCCGCCGTCGCCGTCGATCGCTCGAACAAGCCGATCGGGCTGGTGACGCGGACTGACATCGTCTCCCCCACCCCACGGCGGGTGATCCTCGTCGACCACGCCGAGCAGGGCCAGAGCGTGACCGGCGTCGAGGAGGCCGAGATCGTCGAGATCCTCGACCACCACCACATCGGCTCGATCGAGACGCACGTGCCGGTCACCGCCACCTTCGACCCCGTCGGCTCGACGGCGACCCTCGTCGTCGAGCGCTTCCGCCAGAACGGCATGGAGCCGAGCCCCTCGACGGCGACGATGCTGCTCGGCGCGGTCCTCTCCGACACCGTCCTGCTCAACTCCCCGACCACCACCCAGCGCGACAAGGTGGTCGTCTCCTACCTCGAGCGAGCGCTCGGGCTCGACGGGCTCGAGTTCGGCCGCGAGATGTTCGAGGCGAGCAGCGACGTCTCCTCGGTCTCCGCCCCCGAGATCGTCACCCGGGACGCGAAGGAGTACCAGCTCGGCAGCGGCGAGACGATCTCGATCGCGCAGATCGAGACGGTCGGCAAGGGCCTGCTCGAGCGCAAGGACGAGCTCGTCGAGGCGCTCAACGGAGTCCGCGAGGCGAAGGAGTACCCGATCGCCGCGCTGATGGTCACCGACATCCTCAGCAAGGGCACCGACCTGCTGATCTCCGGCGACGCCGGACCCGTCGAGCGCGCCTTCGGCGTTCAGGCCGCCGACGGCGTGATCCCGCTGCCCGGCGTGATGAGCCGCAAGAAGCAGGTCGCGCCGAAACTGCTCGGCGCTCTCTAGTGGCGGGGTCAGCCCACGCCATCCCCCACGGGGCCGAACGCACCTGGGCACGGTCTGGCTGAGGCGAAAGCGCGGGCCGGCTCCTGCCAGGACGCCCCATCCAGATATGAACGGCGCCGTTCAGCGGTTCCGGCACCGCGGAACCGCCCCCACGGCATTCGTGAATCAAATCGCTCCGCTGTGAGGCGTTTGCCGAGCCGCGCCCGATGGTGGCGTTGCCTCGAATCAACACTTCGGCCGTTCCCGCTAAGCCCGGCGCACACGCCCTACGCCCCCGACGGGCGTCGAGGTTGGAGTTGACCCGCATATAGCGGGCGAACTCCATCTTTGGCCATCAGCTCCGGCTGTCGCTTTGCGCGAAGAGAAACCCCGGCGCTCAGGTGACGCCTTTGCTGCGTTCTGCTGACCGTATGGGTATGCAAATCGAGCCAAAGTGGCCGGCCCAATGCCCAGCGCTGCCGAACGGGGCGGCGGTCTACCCCCGCCCCAACCCGTACGACGGCGGCCCGGGCTCTCGCCCGGGCCGCCGTCTTAGACTCAGATGCGTTGCCGGCTCAGCCGAGCTTCTGCTGCAGCAGGTCGAGCTGCGCGGCGACCTCGCTCGGCAGCTTGTCGCCGAACTTCGCGAGGTGATCCCGGACCTGATCGAGCTCCTCCTTGAGCGCATCCGTATCGACGCGGAGGAGCTCCTCCACCTCCTCGGCGGAGATATCGAGGCCCTCGATGTTGATCTCGCCCTCGGCGGGCACGAGGCCGATCGCGGTCTCACGCGTCTCCCCCTCGCCGTTGCAGCGGCGGAAGATGTACTCGAGCACGCGACTGTTCTCGCCGAATCCGGGCCAGATGAACTTCCCGTCGGAGTCCTTGCGGAACCAGTTGACGTAGAACACCTTCGGCAGCTGGGCTCCCTCGGTGCGGCCGATCTTGAGCCAGTGCGCCATGTAGTCGGCCATGTTGTAGCCGCAGAACGGCAGCATCGCGAAGGGGTCGAAGCGGAGCTGCCCGACCGTGCCGAAGGCCGCGGCGGTCATCTCCGAGGACATGGTCGCGCCCATGAAGACCGCGTGCTCCCAGTCGAAGGCCTCGCGAACGAGCGGCACGACGCTGGCGCGGCGGCCGCCGAACAGGAATGCGTCGATCGGCACGCCCTCGGGGTCCTCCCACTCGGGCGCCATCGAAGGCGCCTGCGAGGCAGCGACCGTGAAGCGCGCGTTCGGGTGCGCGGCGGGCTTGTCGGACTCGGGCGTCCACTCGTTGCCGTGCCAGTCGATCGCGTGCTCGGGCGGGTCACTCATCCCCTCCCACCAGATGTCGCCGTCGTCGGTCAGGGCGCAGTTGGTGAAGATCGTGTCCGCCTCGATCGCCTTCATCGCGTTCGGGTTGGTCTTGTGGCCAGTGCCCGGGGCGACGCCGAAGAAGCCCGCCTCCGGGTTGATCGCGTAGAGCTTGCCGTCCTCGTGGAACTTCATCCAGGCGATGTCGTCGCCGATCGTCTCGACCGTCCAGCCCTCGAGGGAGGGGATCATCATCGCCAGATTGGTCTTGCCGCAGGCCGACGGGAAGGCGCCGGTCACGAACTTGACCTCGCCCTGCGGGGAGGTGAGCTTGAGGATCAGCATGTGCTCTGCCATCCAGCCCTCGTCCCGTGCCATCGCCGAGGCGATGCGGAGAGCCAGGCACTTCTTGCCGAGCAGCGCGTTGCCGCCGTAACCGGAGCCGTAGGACCAGATCTCGCGGGTCTCCGGGTAGTGAACGATGTACTTGGTCTCGGCGTTGGTCGGCCAGGGCACGTCCGTCTCGCCGTCGGCGAGCGGGGCGCCGACCGAGTGCACACAGGGGACGAACTCGCCGTCGGCACCGAGGTCCTCGAGCGCCTTGGCGCCCATCCGGGTCATGATTCGCATCGAGACGACGACGTAGGGGGAGTCGGTCAACTGGATCCCGATCTGCGACTTGTCGGAGCCGAGCGGGCCCATCGAGAACGGGACCACGTACATCGTGCGGCCGGCCATCGAGCCCTCGAACAGGTCGCTCATCTCGGCCCGCATCTCGTCCGGGGCACGCCAGTTGTTGTTGGGGCCGGCGCCGTCCTCGGTCTCCGAGCAGATGAAGGTCCGGTCCTCGACGCGGGCGACGTCGGAGGGGTCGGACCAGGCCAGGTAGGAGTTCGGGCGCTTGGCATCCGAGAGGCGACGGAAGGTCCCGGCGTCGACGAGCTCCTGACAGAGGCGGTCGTACTCCTCGGCCGAACCGTCGCACCAGACGATCGCTGAGGGCTTGGTCAGGGCAGCGATCTCATCGACCCACTTGGCGAGGGTCGTGTTATCGGTCGGCACGTCGGTAACGGTGGCATCGCTCATCGCGGAAGTTCAGCTCCTTCGGTCGGCTGCGTGATTCGAAAATGTGATCTGCCTGGTGCCGCGGGGGCACAGCGTGCTGGGATTGGCTCGGACCCGGCGGAAGCCCGGATTGTGCCGGAACCGGCGGCGAAGTGGCGGCACCCGGGTGGTTCACCCCGGCCGTTTGCGGACTTCTACCGGGGGCGCTTGGACGATCCGGCGCGAGAGCGAGACCCTGCTGTCCGATCCGGAGCTTGCACTTTGGCCGCGGCGCGATAGGGTCGCGGCCGGGGAGTGACGAGGCTCAAAGTGGAGCGCCGCAAGGCGCAGAGGGAGAGGGGTATGGAAGCGTCCAGACTCGAGGATCGCGGAGAGCAGTCGGACGATGAGGCGACACTCGCCAAGCTCGGCTACACGCAGAGCCTCGATCGCGCCTGGAGCAGCTTCTCCAACTTCGCGATCTCGTTCACGATCATCTCGGTCCTCGCGGGCTGTTTCACGACCTACGCCTTCGCCTGGAACGGCGGCGGCCCGATCGCGATCTCATGGGGTTGGCCGATCGTCTGCGGCCTGATCCTGCTCGTCGCGTTCTCGATGTCGGAGCTCGTCTCCAAGTACCCGACCGCCGGCGGCATCTACTACTGGTCCTCCGACCTCGGCGGCAAGACCTGGGGCTGGTTCACCGGCTGGTTCAACCTGATCGGCCTGGTCGGCGTCGTCGCCTCGGTCGTCTACGCCTCGGCCCAGTTCGCCTACTACCTGCTCAGCCTCTACGGCCTCGACCTCGGGTTCGTCAACTTCGGCGACGAGGCGCACGTGCTCGGCGAGACGTTCGCCCTGTTCGCGCTGTTCCTCGTGATCCACTCGCTGATCAACATCTTCAGCTCGCCGCTGGTCGCGCTCTTCAACAACATCTCGGTCGGCTGGCACGTGCTCGGCGTCGCGATCATCATCGCGATCCTGATCATCGTCCCGAGCGAGCACCAGAGCCTCGACTTCGTCTTCACCGGGACGATCAACAACACGGGCCTGTTCGACGGCGCGACCAATGGCCTCGGCTTCTGGTTCTACGTGCTGCCGCTCGGCTTCCTGTTGACGATGTACACACAGACGGGCTACGACGCCTCGGCGCACGTCAGCGAGGAGACCAAGGGCGCCGCAATGGGCGCCGCCAAGGGCGTCTGGCGCTCGGTCTTCTGGGCCGGGCTGATCGGCTGGTTCGTTCTCCTTGCGATCACCTTCGCGGCCAACAAGGTCGGGTTCGTGACCAATCAGGGCCTCGGCTCGTCGCTTTCGATCTTCGAGAGCTCGCTCGACCCGTGGGCGGCGAAGATGGTGATCCTGATCGCGACGATCGGCCAGCTCTTCTGTGGCATGGCCTGCCTGACCAGCGCCTCACGCATGTGCTACGCCTTCTCGCGCGACCGCGCCGTCCCGGGCCACCGGATGTGGACGAAGCTCAACCACCACCGCGTGCCTGCCCTCTCGGTGGTCTTCATGGCACTGATGGCACTGATCGTGACGCTGCCGGCGCTGATCGGCGACGAGAACAACTACACCTACGCGTTCTACGCGGTCGTCTCGATCACCGTGATCGGGCTCTACATCGCCTACGTGATCCCGGTCTATCTGCGCTGGCGCAAGGGCGACTCGTTCGAGCCGGGCCCGTGGACGCTGGGCGGCAAGTACAAATGGATCAACCCGGCCGCGGTGCTGTGGGTGATCCTCTGCGTGATCGTCTTCAGCCTGCCGCAGGGTGCGGCCGGCGCCCCGTGGATGGACGAGTTCGACTGGAAGTACGTCAACTATGCGCCGTTCACCGTCGCGGCGATCATCATCGCCGTCGGTGCCTGGTGGCTGATCAGCGCCCGCAATACGTTCGAGGGCCCGATCCGTCAGATCGCGACCGACGACACCGGTCGGGTGATCGAAGGCGGCGAGCCCGAAGCGCCACCGCCGCCCGCCGCCGGCGGCGACGATCAGCCGCCGCGGCCGCCGTCCGCGTAACCTGGCCGAGGTGAAGCTCGAGGAGCTCGAGAAGGCGGCCGCCGACGGCACGATCGACACGGTGGTGTTGGCGATCGCCGACATGGAGGGCCGGCCGCAGGGCAAGCGCCTGACCGCTCGCCACTTCCTCGACGAGGTGCACGAGCACGGCGCCGAGGGCTGCAACTACCTGCTCGCCGTCGACGTCGACATGAACACCGTCGACGGCTACGAGATGTCCTCGTGGTCGCGGGGGTACGGCGACTTCGCGATGAAGCCGGACCTCGAGACGCTGCGCCCTGTCCCCTGGCAGGAGGGCACGGCGATGGTGATGGCCGACATCCTCTGGCACGACGGCTCGCCGGTGCCGGCCTCGCCGCGGCAGATCCTCCGCCGCCAGATCGAGCGCCTCGCCGAGCATGGCTGGAAGCCGTTCGCCGGCACCGAGCTCGAGTTCATCGTCTTCAACGACACCTACGAGGAGGCGTGGCGCAAGGCCTACCGCGACCTCGAGCCGACCAACCTCTACAACGTCGACTACTCGCTGCTCGGCACCGCCCGGGTGGAGCCGCTGATCCGTCGGATCCGCAACTCGATGGTGGGCGCCGAGATGGTCGTCGAGAACTCGAAGGGCGAGTGCAACTTCGGCCAGCACGAGATCAACTTCCGCTTCTCGGACGCGCTCGCCGCCTGTGACGAGCACGTGATCTACAAGAACGGAGCCAAGGAGATCGCCGCGCAGGAGGGCTTCGCGATTACCTTCATGGCGAAGTTCAACGAGGCCGAGGGCAACTCCTGCCACATCCACTGCTCGCTGCAGGACGAGGCGGGCGAGAACGTCTTCGGAAACGACGAGACCACCTTCCACCGCTTCATCGCGGGCCAGCTCGCCTGCATGCGCGAGATGACGATGTTCTACGCGCCGCAGATCAACTCCTACAAGCGCTTCGCGCGTGGCTCGTTCGCGCCGACCGCGGTCGCCTGGGGCGAGGACAACCGGACCTGCTCGATCCGCGTCGTCGGCCATGGCTCCTCGCTCCGGTTCGAGAATCGGCTGCCCGGCGCGGACGTCAACCCCTACCTGGCGCTGGCGGCGATGATCGCCTCCGGCCTGCACGGGATCGAGAACGAGCTCGAGCTCGAGCCGGCGATGGAGGGGAGCGCCTACGAGTCCGACAAGCCCCACGTATCCCGCAATCTCGGCGCCGCGCGCGATCTGTTCGCCGCCAGCGACATGGCGCGGGAGGCGTTCGGGTCCGAGGTCGTCGACCACTATCTGAATCGGGCCCGGATCGAGATCGAGGCGAGCGAGGCCGCGGTGACCGACTGGGAACGATTCCGAGGGTTCGAACGGCTGTGAGGCCATCCGCGAACCGGACGCTGCCGTGACCCCGCGTCCCGCGATCGGGATCTGCGCCGCGATCGACCGCGCGCGCTGGGCCGTCTGGGACGTCGACGCGAACATCTCCCAGCGCACCTACTCGCGGGCCGTGGTCGCGGCCGGCGGCCTGCCGCTGATCCTTCCCGCCCACGACGAGCTCGCCGATCGGCCCACCGACTTGCTTGCCGTGCTCGACGGCCTGATCATGCCCGGCGGCTCCGACCTCGATCCCGGCCTGTACGGCGGCGAGCCCGATGAGCGGACGACGGGGGTCAACCAGGAACGCGACCGCTTCGAGCTCGCACTGATCCGCGCCGCACTCGATGCCGAGCTGCCGATGCTGGCAATCTGCCGCGGCATGCAGCTACTCAACGTCGCGCTCGGAGGCACGCTCGAGCAGCACATCGCGGGCGCCGAGCGCCATCTGCATACGCCCGGCGTCTTCAGCGACCACGAGGTCGAGCTCGAGCCCGGCTCACTGGTCGCAACCGCGGCCGGCACCGAGCGGCTCGAGGTCAGCTCGCACCATCATCAGGGCATCGGCAAGCTCGGCGACGGTCTCGAGGTGACCGGCTGGTCCGTCCCCGACGGCGTCATCGAGGCAATCGAGCTGGCCGGCCGCGAGCACGCGATCGGAATCCTCTGGCACACCGAGGAAGACGAGCGAAGCGCCCTCGTCGCCGATCTCGTCGCAGCCGCTCGCGGCGTGGAGGTGACGTCGTGATCGCGGTCGTCGAGCCGGCGACCGCAGAGGTGATGGCCGAGGTGCCCGCAGGCCGGGATTGCGGAGACCGACGCCGCGGTCGAGCGGGCCAGGCAGGCGTTCGCCGGCTGGCGCGCGCGTCACCCCGGAACGGCGCTCCGAGCTGCTGCACGCCCTCGCCGACGCGGTCACGGCCAAGCGGGAGGAGCTGGCGGTGATCGAGGCGCGCAACGCCGGCAAGCCGATCGGCGATGCCCGCGGCGAGATCGGGATGGTCGCCGACACCTTCCGCTACTACGCGGCCGGCCCGCAGCGGCTGCTCGGCGACACGATCCCGGTCGCCGGCGGCATCGACATGACCTTCCGCGAGCCGCTCGGCGTCGTCGGCCTGATCGTGCCCTGGAACTTCCCGCTGACGATCGCCGCCTGGAAGCTCGGCCCGGCGCTCGCCGCCGGCAACACGGTCGTGCTGAAGCCGGCCGAGCTGACGCCGCTGAGCGCGCTCGAGCTCGAGCGGATCGCGGTCGACGTCGGCTTCCCCGAGGGCGTCCTCAACGTCGTCGCCGGCCCCGGCCGCGAGTGCGGGCAGCGGCTGGTCGAGCACCCCGACGTTGCCAAGATCGCCTTCACCGGCTCGACCGAGGTCGGGCGGCGGATCGCCGAGGGTGCCGCGCGCACGATCAAGCGCGTCACGCTCGAGCTCGGGCGGCAAGTCAGCCAACGTGATCTTCGCCGACGCCGACGTCGAGGCCGCCGCCCTGGCGGCGCCGTCGGCGGTCTTCGGCAACGCCGGCCAGGACTGCTGCGCCCGCTCGCGGATCCTCGTCGAGCGGCCCGTGCTCGACCGCTTCCTCGAGCTGATGGAGGCGGCGATCGCGGACATGAACGTCGGCGACCCGCTCTCGGAGGACGACCGACATGGGGCCGCTGATCTCGGCCGGGCAGCTCGAGACCGTCTCCTCCTTCCTCGACCGACGACGGCGAATGTCGCCTTCCGCGGCAGCGCCCCAGACGGCCCCGGCTTCTGGTTCCCGCCGACGGTGCTCTCGCCGGCCTCCAACGACGACCGCGCCGCCCGCGAGGAGATCTTCGGCCCGATCGCGGCGGTGATCCCGTTCGACGGCGAGGCCGAGGCGGTGCGGATCGCGAACGACACACCCTACGGCCTCTCCGGCTCGATCTGGACCCGCGACGGCGGCCAAGGCGCTGCGCGTCTGCCGCGAGATCGAGACCGGCGTGCTCTCGATCAACTCGAACAGCTCGGTCCGGGTCTCGACGCCGTTCGGCGGCTTCAAGCAGTCGGGCGTCGGACGCGAGCTCGGCCCGCACGCGCTCGATCACTACACCGAGGTCAAGAACGTCTTCTACGCCACCGGCGAAAGCGACTGAGAGGAGGACCGATGGGAAGGCTCGACGACAAGGTCTGCGTGATCACCGGCGCGGCGCAGGGAATCGGCGCCGAGACCGCGCGTCTGTTCGCCGACGAGGGCGCCACCGTCGTCGGCGTCGACCTCGAGGAGGGCGCGGTCGGCGATCTCGCGATCGCGGCCGACGTCACCGACGAGGATCAGGTGCGGGCGATGTACGCCCAGGCGCGCGACGAGTTCGGCCGCATCGACGTGCTCTTCAACAACGCCGGCATCAACCCCACCGACGACGTCTCCGTGCTCGAGACCTCGGTCGCCTCGTTCCAGCGGGTCCAGAACGTGAACCTGCTCGGGGTCTTCCTCTGCTGCAAGCACGGGATCCCGCACCTGCTCGACTCCGGCGGCGGCTCGGTCATCAACACGGCCTCGTTCGTCGCCCACATGGGCGCCGCCACCTCGCAGATCTCCTACACCGCCTCGAAGGGCGGCGTCGTCGCGCTCTCGCGCGAGATCGGCGTCGAGTTCGCGCGTCGCGGCGTCCGCTGCAACGCGCTCTGCCCCGGTCCGGTCGACACCGAGCTGCTGCGGGAGCTGTTCTCGGCCGATCGGGTCCAGGCCAACCGCCGCCTCGTCCACATCCCGGCCGGCCGCTTCGGCGACGCCAAGGAGATCGCCAACGCGGCGCTCTTCCTCGCCAGCGACGAGTCCAGCTACGTGACCGGCACCAGCCTGATGGTCGACGGCGGCCTGACGGCCGCCTACGTCACCCCCGAGTAGGCCTGCTCGAGGAACCTCGCGCAGAGGTTGCGGCCGAGGTCGTTCCAGGCTTCGATCCTGGGCTCGGTCTCGGCCAGCAGGCGGGCGGGATCGACGCCGATCCGGATCGCGTCGGGGTCGCTCTCGTAGTCGTCGATCCAGTGCTCGGCGTCGGTCCTCGAGACCTCGGCGTGGAACTGGATGCCCCAGGCGACCGGGCCGACCCGGAAGGCCTGGGTGCAGATCGGGCTCGTGGCGAGCTCGACGGCGTCCGGCGGCAGCACGGAGCGGTAGCTGTGCCACTGCAGCGCCTCGAAGGACGGTGCGAGCGGGCCGATCACCGGGTCGGCGCTCCCGTCGGGACCGACGTCGACGTCGAACCAGCCGATCTCCGGCACCGGCGCCCGCTCGGCGCGGCCGCCCGCTGCCGTCGCCAGGAGCTGCGAGCCGAGGCAGACGCCGAGCAGCGGGCACCCTGCGGGTCGAGCAGCTCGCCGATCAGCTCGCAGCTCGGCCGGGATCCACTCGTGTCTGTCCGCCTCGTCGACGTTCATGGCGCCGCCGAGCACGATCACGGCGCCGTAGCCGGCGGGATCGGCTGGAGGAGCGGCCTCGCGCGGGCGATCCCAGACGTCGAGCTCGTGGCCGGCGCCGGCGACTGCCTCGGCGAAGACGCCGGGGCCGGCGTCGTCCTGATGGGAGACGGCGAGCACGCGCACGCCGGGGAGCTTCCTACTTGTTGAAGATCTTCACGGTGATCTTCTTGCCGGCCTTGTAGTCGAGCTTGCCGCTGACCGCGACGTCGCAGTAGTCGGGGTTGTCGACCACCTTGTTCATCGTCCGCTCGACCTTCGAGCGCGAGATCGTGTCGCCGGCCTGTCCCGGCGCCGGGTACTCGTAGTGCTCGCCGTCCTTGTAGCAGTCGGTGGTGTAGATCCAGGCGACCTTCTTCTTCTTCGGCTTGGTCGCGATCGTGAAGGTGAGCTTGCCCGGGTTCTGGACCCTCGCGATGGCGACGGCGACCGGCGACTTGCCGTCGCCGACGTCCTTGGCGACGAGCTTGCCGAGGTCACCGGCCGAGAACGCGGGCAGCGCCGCGAGCGCCGCCACGATCGCGGCCAGTCCGATTGAGATGCCGAGTCGTCTACGCACAGATACTCCCCGTTGTCGGTCCCGTAGTCCATCGAACACCTTACCGGCGCAGAGGCTGCGGTCCCACCGATTGGCGGGCGCCTGCCGACCCAGCCACGCGGCTCCCGCGCCCGTCCATTAGGGTTCCGCTCCGCGCCCGGCACGAGATCACTCGCCGGCGTGTCGACTTCCCAACAGACATGCGCTTCTACGAGTTCGAATCACGCCGCCTTGTCGAGCGAGCCGGAATCCCGGTGACGAAGTACGGCTTCGCGAAGACGCCCGACGAGGCGCGGGAGGCCGCCGCCGAGATCGGCGGGCCGACCGTGATCAAGTCGCAGGTCCTGACCGGCGGCCGAATGAAGGCCGGCGGCGTCAAGTTCGCCGATACGCCCGAGGAGGCGGCCGAGCACGCCGCCGCGATACTCGAGCTCGAGATCAACGGCCACATGCCGGTTGGCGTCCTCGTCGACCCGAAGGCCGAGGTCGAGCAGGAGTACTACGCGGCGGTGCTCTGGGACGGCCGCGCGAAGCGCCCGATGATGCTGTTCAGCGACATGGGCGGCATCGACATCGAGCAGGTCGCGGAGGAGCACCCCGACCACGTCGGCCGCGGCCACCTCTCGAACCTGCATCCGATCGCCGACTTCCAGGCGAAGGAGACGGTCGCCCGCTGCGGCATGACCGGCGGCGAACTCGGCAAGGCGAGCCGCGTGCTCGCCGGCCTGGCGCGCCTGCAGCGCGACTACGACATGACCCTGGCCGAGATCAACCCGGTCGCCCGGCTCGCCGACGGCTCTTTCGTCGCGCTCGACGCACACATGGAGATGGAGGACGAGGCCGTCGGCCGGCACAAGAAGATGCTGGAGTCGATCGGCGTCGATCTCTCCGAGCCGCGCGAGGACTACGAGCCCTCCGAGTTCGAGCGCAACGTCAAGGCGATCGACGCCGCCGACCACCGCGGCGTGATCCAGGGCAAGGACCACGGCTTCAGCGGCAACCTCGGCCTCGTGATCGGCGCCGGCGGCGGCTCGCTGACGCTGACCGACGCCGTCCGCAGCCAGGGCGGCAAGCCTGCCAACTACGCCGAGATCGGCGGCAACCCCTCGGTCGCCAAGTCGAAGGGCCTGGCGATGGAGGTGCTGAAGAAGGACGGCGTCGAGAAGATCGCGGTGATGATGTCGATCGTCTCCAACACGCGCGTCGACATCGTCGCCCGCGGCGTCATCAAGGCCTGTCTCGAGCTCGGCAAGGACCCTGCCGAGACGATCGTGATCTTCCGCATCCCGGGCGCCTGGGAGGACGAGGGTTACAAGATCCTCGACAAGTACGGCGTCGAGTACTGCGACCGCTCGGTCTCGATGTGGGAGGCAGCCGGCCGCGCCGTCGCCAAGGTCCAGGGAGCCGACAGCCAAGGGGAGCCGACCTGATGCCCGTCCTTCTCAACGAAGACTTCACCTTCATCGTCCAGGGGATCACCGGCCGCGAGGCCGTCAACCTGACCCGCGAGTGCCTCGACTTCGGCTCGAAGATCGTCGGCGGCGTCACCCCCGGCCGCAAGGGCCGCGAGGTCCACGGCGTGCCGGTCTTCGACACGGTCGAGCAGGCGGTCGCCCACCACGGCGCCCCGATCGACGGCGCCGTCGCCACCGTCCCCCCTGCCTTCACCAAGGATGCCGTTTTCGAGGCGATCGAGAACGGGATCAAGCTGATCGTCGTCGTCACCGAGCGGATCCCGCGCCGCGACGTCGCCGAGATGGTCGAGCTCGCGAACGAGCGCGGCGCCCGCATCATCGGCCCCAACTGCCTCGGCCTGATCTCCCCCGGCGTCGCCAAGATGGGCGGCATCGGCGGCCCCGCCAAGGACGCGGCCAAGGCCTACAAGCCGGGCCCGGTCGGGGTCATGTCCCGCTCCGGCGGCATGACGACCGAGATCTCATCTTCCCTCACCCAGGCCGGCCTCGGGGTCTCGACCGCGATCTCGATCGGCGGCGACGCGATCATCGGCTCCACCTACGCCGAGCTGATGCCGCTGTTCGAGGAGGACGAGCAGACCGAGGCGATCGTGATCTACACCGAGCCCGGCGGACGCATGGAGGCCGAGCTCGTCGACTGGCGCGATGCCAACGGCTCGAAGATGCCGATCATCGCCTTCATGGCCGGCAAGTTCATGGACGACGAGGAGATGCAAGGGATGAGCTTCGGCCACGCCGGCACGATCGTCGAGGGCAAGGAGGACTCCGCGACGGAGAAGATCAAGCGGCTCGAGGACGCGGGCATCCCCGTCGTCGAGCGTATCGACCAGATCCCCGAGCGGGTCAAGGAGGCGCTGGGCCGATGAGCGCCGCGGACGATCTGAACGGCACCTTCATCGACATCGAGGTCAGCGCCGAGGCCGCCTCCGACCCCGAGTTCGCGAAGAAGCTCGAGGAGGCCTGCCCGGTCAACATCTTCGCGGCCCGCGAGGCCGGCGTCTCGATCGTCCGCGAGAACCTCGACGAGTGCGTGCTCTGCAACCTCTGCGTCGATGCCGCCGACGCTGCGGGCAAGTCCGGCAGCGTCCGGATCGTCAAGCTCTACGAGTAATCCTCGGCGGGCTCGCCTCCGCTTTGGGGCATCGATTGCGAAGATGCTCGCAATGAGCAGCTTCTTCATCACGGGGGCTTCCGGCTTCATCGGCCGCCACCTCGCCGAGCGTCTGCGCGCCGACGGCCACAGGGTCGGCGGCGTCGATGTCGCCGCCGATCCGGAGCGCGGGATCGTCGCCGGAGACATCGCCGCCCCGGGGGCGTGGCAGCGGGCGGTGGGCGGCGCCGACGTCGTCATCCACACCGCGGCGATGGTCGGGATGCCGACCGACGTGTCGCGCTACTGGGCGGTCAACGTGCTCGGCACGCGAGTCGCCCTCGAAGCCGCGCGGGACGCCGGCGCCGGTCGCTTCGTCCATCTCTCCAGCGTCGTCACCTACGGGCTCGACTTCCCCGACGAGGTCGACGAGAGCCGCCCCGTGAAGCCAACCGGCGTCGCCTACGTGGACACGAAGATCGCCTCCGAGCAGGTCGTGCTGCAGGCTCACGCGGCAGGCGAGCAGGAGGTGACGATCGTCCGGCCCGGCGACGTCTACGGGCCCGCCTCGCGGCCCTGGACGGTGCTGCCGATCGAGCTCATGCAGCAGGGCAAGTTCACGCTGCCGGAGGGTGGCCGCGGCATCCACAGCCCGATCTACGTCGACGACCTCGTCGAGGGGATCGTCGCCGCCGGCACCGCCGCGGCGTCCTCGGGGCGGGTGATCAACGTCAGCGGCGGCGTCGGCGTGCCGACGCGCGAGTACTTCGCGCCGCTGGCCGACGTCGCCGGCAAACCGCTGCGGTGCCTGCCGACGCCGGTCGTGCTCGCCGGCGCCCACCTGCTCCACGCCACGGCCCGCGCCAGCAGGCGCCCGAATGAGCTGACGCCCGACGGCGTCCGCTATCTCGCCCTGCGTCGTGGCACCTACGGGATCGGTACCGCCAGGGATCTGCTCGGCTGGGAGCCGCGCGTCGGCCTCGGTGAGGGGATGGAGCGCACGCTTGCCTGGGTGCGGGAGTCGGGGCTGGTCTGAACCCGCGGACGGGCCCGGCCGAGCGGGTCGGGTTGGTCCGTCCGGGCGTCGATGCGAACATACGTTCGTGCGGTGGGACAACCTCACGCGAGAACGTGACGACGGGGCGCGGCTCCCCGGCATGAGCGGTGCCCCCGTCGTCCGCACCTTCGACGCCCCCGAGGCGCTGGGGATCAGCTTCCACGAGGTCCACGCCCGCTCCGCGATCAACGACGTGCCGCCGATGGCGCACGTCGACTTCCGCCACACGATCAACCCGTACCGGGGATGCAGCCACGACTGCGCCTTCTGCTTCGCCCGACCGACGCACAGGTATCTCGATCTCGACCCGGCGGCGGACTTCGGGCGCGAGATCGTCGTCAAGGTCAACCTGCCGGAGGTCCTGCGGGCCGAGCTCCGGCGCCCGTCCTGGAGCGGCGAGCACATCGCGCTCGGCACCAACACCGACCCGTACCAGTGGGTCGAGAGCAAGTACGAGATCACGCGCGGGATCTGGCAGGAACTGCTGGCGGCCCGCAACCCATGCTCGGTCCTGACCCGCTCCCCCCTGCTGCTCCGGGATCTCGATCTCTTCCGCGAACTCGACGCCGCGACCGAGTTCGCGGCCAACCTCTCGATCCCGACGATCGACGAGAAGACCTGGCGGGCGACCGAGCCGGCGAGCCCGAACCCGCTCAAGCGGATCGAGGCGATCGAGGAGCTGACCGCGGCCGGGATCAAGACCGGCGTCCTCGTCGCCCCGCTGATGCCGGGGATCAACGACTCGCCCGAGCAGGTCGAGCGGATCCTCCGGCTCTGCGGCGAGGCCGGCGCCGACAGCATCGGCGGCATCGGCCTACACCTGCGCGGCCCGCTCAAGTCGATCTTCATGGACTGGCTGCGCCAGTACCGGCCGGAGCTCGTCGGGCGCTACGAGAAGCTCTACGGCCGCGGCTCTCATCTCCCCCAGGCCGAGCGCGCCCGTCTGCAGCGGATGGTCAGGCGCGGACGGATGCAGACGCCGGGAGCGCCCCCGGCGCGGCGTCGGGCCACGGCTCCGGCTCCCGGCCGGCGTCTGACCGGAGCACAGCGCCCGGCCGGGACACAGGCGCAGGAGACCGGCGGGTCCCGGCCGCAGCCGGAACCCGCCCCCCAGACGCTGTTCTGATTCTCGGCTGGGGCCGCTGCAGGCTCAGCGCTTCGGCTTGCAGGGGATCGAGTCGTCGTCGACGGACTTCGATCCGTCCTCGTAGGTGGTCGTAGCGCGGACGCTGACGGTGGCGGGCGAGCACTTGATCTGCACGTACCTGCTTCTCGCGATCGTCAGCTCGAACAGGCTCGTCGAACCCACCGACAGGGCCGGAATCGAGACGTCGAGCGCCTGCCCGAACTTGCGGCCCGCCTTCGAGTCCTTGAGCTTGCCGCTGAACACGACCGGCGGGATCAAGGCCTGATTGCCGGTCGACTTGCCGTAGAAGATCAGCGTCTTCTTCGGCCCGTTGAAGGCGACGAGGTCGGCGAAGATCGTCTCGAACCCGGGGGGAGCCCCGCCGACGGTGACCTCGGCCGACGACCTGGCGTCGTCGGAGACGATCGAGGCCGCGCCGCAGGCCTGCTTCGCGGCATCGGCGGTCGTCGCCATTGCGAGCGTGTTCAGGTCCACCTTGCAGGTCGGCCAGTCCGCGTAGTTGAACTTGAAGTTCTTCGAGAAGTCGAGCAGCGTTCGCGTCTGCGTCGGCGGCTCGCCCCACTCGGGATCGTTGGCCGTCTCGAGCGTGTTCGTGAAGGCGACGTTCGAGAACTTCGACTTCGAGAGCTTCGACGGCGAGATCGCAATCGAGACGGTCTGGACGCTCTCGTCGGCGGTCGCCAGTGCCGTCGCCGAAACGGCGATAGCCCCCGCAAGCACCACGCTCAGGATCTTCTTCACAGCCTCTCCTTCTTGATCGGACGAGCCCCCATGGCCACAACCCGCGGGGATCCTCCCCGATTCGGTCCGGCGGCGCCGACCGGCTGACCGCGGCAACTCGCCCGCGCGAGGCTCGGCGACCACTCGCTACCGTTCGCGGGCGCCCTCGGGTGCGCTCCTCGTCCCCTAACCCCCGATAGGCCCGCCGGCAGCGTGAACTTCGTCGAAGACGTCCTCGAGATGCAGCCCTCAGCGCGGCCGGCGCTCGTTGCCGTGCACGAGGACGGCACCCGCAAGGTCTGGGGCTTCGGCGAGCTGATCGCGCGCAGCGCCGGCCTCGCCGGGGCGCTGGTCGCACGCGGAGTGGGTCCCGGCGACGTCGTCATGACCCTGATCGGCAACCGCTCCGAGTGGGTGCTGTCGATGCTCGCCTGCTTCCGGATCGGCGCCGTCGCCCTGCCCTGCAACCCGCAACTGCGCCGTAAGGACCTCGAGCATCGGGTCGCGGTCTCGAACCCGAAGCTCGCGATAGGTGAGCAGCGCTACCTGACGGAGCTGCCGGGCGGCGTCGAGTACCTGACGCTCGAGGACCTGGAGCGGATCTTCGACGAGGACCTGCCACAGGAGCCGATTGCCGCCCCCACCCCGCTCGACCCCGGCGACCCGGCGATCATCGTCTTCACCTCGGGAACGACCGGTACCTCGCGCGCCGCGGTCCACCCGCAGCGTTACCTCGCCGGCCAGCGAACCCAGGCCGAGCACTGGTTCGGCGCCCGCCCCGGAGAGCTCGCCTGGTGCACGGCGGCGACCGGCTGGTCGAAGTCGGCCCGCAACAGCTTCATCGCGCCGTGGCTGTGCGGCGCGATCGCCTACGTTCACGAGGGCCGCTTCGACCCCGACGAGCGACTCGCCATCTGCGAGCGCGAGGGGATCGCGACGCTCTGCCAGGCTCCGACCGAGTACCGAATTCTCGCCAAGCGAACCGAACTGCGGCCGGTGCCGAGCCTGCGACGCCTGGTCTCGGCCGGAGAGCCGCTCAACCCCGAGGTCATGCGGGCCTTCCGGGAGGGCCTCGGACTCGAGATTCACGACGGCTACGGCCAGACCGAGACCGGCGCGCTGACCGGCTCGCTCGCCGACGAGCCGGTGCGGGAGGGATCGATGGGCAAGGCGCTGCCGGGCATCGAGCTGCGGATCGACGAGGGCGAGCTGATCCTCCGCCACCGCACCTGCCCGACCTTCTTCTCCAACTACATCGGTGCCGAGCCCTATGCGGAGGAGTGGTGGCGTACGGGAGACCTCGTCGCCGAGGACGCCGACGGGTACCTCTGGTTCGAGGGCCGCGCCGACGACGTGATCATCTCCTCCGGCTACCGGATCGGGCCCTTCGAGGTCGAGTCGGCGTTGCTCACCGATGCCCGCGTCGCCGAGGCGGCCGCAATCGCGGTGCCCGACGAGGAGCGAGGCTCGATCGTCAAGGCCGTCGTCGTGCTGCGCGACGCCGAGCCCTCCGACGGGCTTGCCCGCCAGCTCCAGGACCACGTCAAGAGCGAGACGGCCCCCTACAAGTACCCGCGGATCATCGAGTTCGCCCAGGCGCTTCCGAAGACGGCGAGCGGCAAGATCAAGCGGGCCGAGCTCCGCAGCGCTGCCGGGCCCGGCCCGGGCTCGTGAGCGGCCGCGCCGCCCGGGCGCTGGCGTCGACGACGGAGTCGCAGCGCGCCTTCGCGGCGATCTTCGTGGTCACGGCGCTGGGGCTGCTCGCGATCGGCGCGACGCTGCCGGTCCTGCCTCGCTACGTGAGCGGGCCGATCGGGGCCGGCGACGTCTCCGTCGGCATCGTCGGCGGCGCCTTCGCGATCACGGGCCTCCTCTTCCGGCCGATCGGAGGGGCGTTCGCCGACGCCCGCGGCCGCAAGCCGGTCGTCGTCGCCGGCGCCGTGCTTGCGGCGATCTCGGGCCTGCTCCTGTTCGTGCCCGCCGGGGTGCCGGGACTGATCGTCTCCCGGCTCTTCCTCGGAGCCGGAGAGGGCATGGTCTACACGGCTGGATCGGCCTGGATCGTCGACATGGCGCCGCCCGACCGCCGCGGGCGCGTGATCGGCCTCTACGGGCTCGCGATCTGGGGCGGGCTCAGCCTCGGGCCGGCGATCGGCGACACGCTCCTGCATCAGTTCGACTACGAGGCCGTCTGGGCGTTCGCAGCGCTCGCACCGCTGGCCGGCGCCCTGATCGCGACGCGGATCCCGGAGAGCTACGCGCCTCCGGCCGGCTCCCAGCCGGAAGGCCTCGGGGCCCGTGCGAAGGCGCTGATCGCGAAGGAGTCCCTGTGGCCTGGATCGGCGCTGGCGCTGACGATCGTCGGCTACGCGACGCTCGCCTCGTTCATCGTCCTCCACCTCGATGACCGTGGGATCGGGCACGGCGCCGTCGTCTTCACCGCCTTCGCGGCGACCGTTGTCGCGATGCGGATCTTCGGCGGCGGCATCCCCGACCGTTACGGAGGTGCCCGCTCGGCGGCGGCCGCTGCTGCGGTCGCCTCCTGCGGCTCGCTGCTGATCGCCGTCGCCCAGAGCCTGCCCGCCGCGATCGGGGGCGCGATGCTGATGGGCGCCGGCTTCGCGCTCGTCTTCCCCGCGCTTGCCCTGCTCGTCGTCAACCACGTTCCCGAGGAGCGGCGCGGTGCCGCGATGGGGACCTTCACGGCCTTCTTCGACGTCGGCGTCGGGGTCGGCTCACCGGTGGCGGGCGCGGTCGCCACGCTCGGCGGCTACGGGATGTCGTTCGCGCTGGCCGCCGCGGCCGGGCTCGGCACGATCGTGATCGCGCTCACCGTCGGCCGCCGGATCGAGACCGTCCCCGACCTGGTCGCGCAATCGCTGCCGGGAGCCGAGCACGAACCAACGCCGGCGCCGCCGGCCCTCTAGGTGCGCGAACCCCGCTAGGGGCGCGGGCCGCGTGCCGCCGCACTCGGCACGACCTCGTCGACGAAGGCCCGGAGCCGCGGCACGATCTCCGGCGGCAGCCAGTGACCGGCGTCGGTCTCTTCGTAGATGACATCGAGGCCGGCATCGCGCAGCTGCTTCGCCGCGTCGCGCCCGAAGTCGGCGACGATCACAGGGTCGTTGGCGCCGTGATGGATGTAGGCGCGCATCTGCGTGCGGGTCGAGGGGTCCGGGTCGAATCCGTCGACGACCGGGATGAAGCCCGAGAGGGCGATCACGCCTGCCGGCGCGGGTCGGTTGCGATCGAGCGCCAGCGCCCACGACATAACCGTGCCCTGGGAGAAGCCGCCGTAGACCGTCCGCGCGTGCTCGACGCCGTGCTCGGTGAGCAGGCCGTCGACCTTACCGGCGAGGACCCCGAAGGAGTGGCCGAACGTCTCGCGGTGCGGATAGCCGATCCGCTCGACCACGTACCAATGCTTGCCGCCCGGAGGGACTCCCCGCAGCGGCGCGCCCGTGGTCACGGCGAGCAGCCGTCGCTCGGGATCGATCTCGTCGAGCAGCGGGTAGAGGTCGTTCTCGTCGGCGCCGCGGCCGTGGTTGAGGATCAGCGCGCCCTCGGGATCGCCGTCCGGGTCACGGACGCGGACCTCGACGTCTCCTGCGGTGACCTCCATCAGGCCTTCACCTGCCTCGGGTTGCGCAGCGGCTTGACCGTCGCCTCGACCTGGGCGCGCAGGTGCTCGAAGTCGGGCGGCAGCGAGAGCTTCTCGCCGAGCGTCTCGCGCGGCTCGTCGACGGTGAAGCCGGGCCCGAGCGTCGCGATCTCGAAGAGGACGCCACTCGGCTCGCGGAAGTAGATCGAGCGGAAGTAGAAGCGGTCGATGACCCCGGTCGGATGGGCGCCGCCCTCGATCGCCTTCTGACGCCACGCTTCGTGCTCGTCGATCGTCGACGCCCAGGCGACGTGATGGACGGTGCCGGCGCCGTTGAGCCCGTGCTCGCCCGGCGGCGCGTCGTAGCCGTAGTGACCGCCGCGCTCGCTGCCGCGCGCCTCCCAGTCGCCGTCGACGACCTCGAAGCCGAGGCTGTCCAGCAGCCGCGTGCTGACCTCGGGGCGAGCGGAGTAGGCGCGGACGCCGTCGAAGCCCTGCAGCGCGAGCTCGCGCTGCACCTCCGGGTGATCGGCGATCAGCGCGGGATCGGAGGTCTCGACGACGCGCAGCTGATGGCCGAGGCCCTCCGGGTCGGAGAAGTCGAGCGTGCGATCGCCGCGGCGGGAGAGGATGCCGGCGTGCTCGAGCCGCTTCGCCCAGAAATCGAGCGCCTCCTCGGAGGCGACGCGCCAGCCGATCGCATGAACCATGCCGGCGCCGGCACGCCCGTCGGGCACGCCTGGGAACTCGAAGAAGGTGAGGTCGGCCCCGGCCGAGCCGTCCTCGTCAGCGTAGAACAGGTGGTAGACGCTGGGCTCGTCCTGGTTGACGGTCTTCTTGACGAGCCGGAGGCCGAGCACGCCCGCGTAGAAGTCGAGGTTCTCCTGCGCATCGCTGGTGATCGCGGTGATGTGATGGACGCCTTCGAGCTTCATCTTCTTTCCTCCGTGATGCGGTCGTCGGGAGTATCGCGTCCCGGCGCTTGTAAGCTTTGGTTGCGGGTGCAAGCATACCGCAAAGTAGTTGCACTTACAAGCGCTTCGGAGTACGCTCTCGTCATTGATGCCAAGGTCACAGCAGCGACAGAACCGATCTCCTCGGCTCCCCTCACCGAGCTCGAGCTGAACGCGTGGCGCGGGCTGCTCGCGGTTCACAGCGCGATGCTGGCCCGGCTCGACGCCGAGCTCGAGCGCGAGCACGGCCTGCCGCTGACCTCGTATGAGGTCCTCCTCCACCTCGCCGATGCCGAGGGCGGCTCGCTGCGCATGGGCGAGCTCGCCGACCGCCTCTTCCTCTCGCGGAGCGGCCTGACCCGGCTGATCGACCGGCTCGTCAAGGCGGGCCTCGTCGAGCGCGCGGTCTGCGAGTCCGACCGCCGCGGCTTCTTCGCCACCCTGACGCCGGCGGGCAAGCGCCACTTCGCCGAGGCCCAGCCGACTCACCTGCGCGGGATCCGCGAGCACTTCCTCTCGAAGCTGGACCCCTCCGAGCAGCGCGCGCTCGGCGATGCCTGGCTCGAGCTCGGCTACGTCGCCGACCGCGGCTGCACCGCTTCAGAGGACGATCTCGGGGCATAACCTCGCCCGGATGAACCGACTCGCAGCCGAGACCTCTCCCTACCTCCTCCAGCACAAGGACAACCCCGTCGACTGGCTCCCCTGGGGTGAGGAGGCGAAGAGCGCCGCCGCCGAGCGCGACGTTCCGATCCTGCTCTCGGTCGGCTATTCGGCCTGCCACTGGTGCCATGTGATGGAGCGCGAGTCGTTCGAGGACGCCGAGACCGCCGCCTACATGAACGCCCACTTCGTGCCGGTCAAGGTCGATCGCGAGGAGCGACCCGACGTCGACGCGATCTACATGGAGGCCGTGCAGTCGATGACCGGACACGGCGGCTGGCCGATGACCGTCTTCTGCGACCCCGACGGTGTCCCCTTCTACGGCGGCACCTACTACCCGCCCGAGCCCCGACACGGGATGCCGAGCTTCCGGATGGTGCTGGAGGCGATCGAGGAGGCCTGGCGCGAGCAGCGCGAGGACATCCGCGAGCGTGCCATGAAGACGCGCGAGCGGCTCGGCGCGGTCGCCGCGATCCCGCCCCCGGAGGGTGATCTCGACGCCGGCATCCTCGACCGGGCGGCAGAGCGGCTCGGGACGATCGCCGATCGGCAGAACGGCGGCTTCGGCGGCGCGCCAAAGTTCCCGCCCGCCTCGGCCCTCGACTTCCTGCTCGGCCGCGGCGAGCGCGCGATCACCGAGCGCACGCTCGACGCGATGGCCGGAGGGGGCATCTACGACCAGCTCGGCGGCGGCTTCGCCCGCTACTCGGTCGACGCCGTCTGGCTCGTGCCCCACTTCGAGAAGATGCTCTACGACAACGCCCTGCTCGCCCGCACCTTCCTGCGCGGCTGGCAGGTGCTCGGGCACGAGCGCTACCGCCGGGTCTGCGAGGAGACGCTCGACTGGGCGCTGCGCGAGATGCGCGGCCCCGAGGGCGCCTTCTATTCGGCGCTCGACGCCGACAGCGAGGGCGTCGAGGGCAAGTACTACGTATGGAGCGCCGACGAGGCGCGAAAGGTGCTCGATGCGGCCGGTCTCACGGAGGTGGAGGCGGGGGCGATCCTCGATCACCTCGGGATCAGCGACAAGGGCAACTGGGAGGGCACCAACGTGCTCAACCTCCGCGAGGGCGCCTGGGCCGAACGGCCGCCGCGCTTCGAGCAGGCGCGCGAGGCGCTGCTCGCGGCGCGGGAGCAGCGCGTCCGGCCAGGGCTCGACGACAAGCGGCTGACCTCGTGGAACGCGTTGATGGTCGCCGCGCTCGCCGAGTCCGGAGCCGCCCTCGGCCGCGACGACTACATCGCGGCCGCCGACCGCTGCGCCGACTTCCTGCTGACGAAGATGCGGGACGAGCGGGGACGCCTGCTGCGCACCTACAACCGCGACTCGGCCCGCCTCAACGCCTACCTCGAGGATCACGCCTACCTGCTCGAGGCGCTGATCACGCTCTATCAGGCGACCTTCGACCCGGCCCGGATCGAGGCGGCTTCCGAGCTCGCCGCGACGATGATCGACCGCTTCGGCGACGCCGCGTCCGACGGCGCCGGCTTCTTCACGACGTCGAGCGACCACGAGAGCCTGATCACGCGCCGCAAGGACGTCGAGGACCACCCGATCCCGTCCGGCAACTCGGCTGCCGCCCACGGCCTCCTGCAACTGGAGCTGCTGACGGGCGAGCGCAGATGGGGCGAGGCCGCAGACGGTGTGCTCCGCCTGCTCGCACCCGCCGCCGAACGGCACCCGCAGGCGCTGGCCCATCTGCTCAACGCGCTCGACCTGGCCGTCTCCCCTACCCGCGAGGTCGCCCTGATCCATGGCGGCGGCGATGACACCGATGCGATCGCCGGCCTGGCCAAGACGATCCGCAGCGGCTACCGGCCGCGGCTGGTCGTCGCCGCCGGGCCGGAGGGGGCCGAGACGCCGCCGCTGCTCGCGAACCGGAGCACGGTCGAGGGAGCGCCGGCCGCCTACGTCTGCGAGAACTTCGCCTGCCTGCGGCCGGTCACCGAGCCGGCGCAGCTGGCTGCCCTGATCGACGGCGACGACGCGGGCTAGCGCCGCTTGACCCTGAGCGTGGCCTCCATGTCGAGCTCGGCGTGTTGCGGCAGCGAGCAGCAGAGCCGGTAGCGCGTTCCCTTCTTGAGCCGGCCCTCGAGCGTGCCCGTCTGCTTCTGGATCCCCTGGTTCGAGTTCAGGCGAAACCGGCACGCCAGAGCAGCCGCTCGGCCTGCTCCTCCCCAAATTTGCCGCGGAAGATCGTCACGCCCACCTAACGGTAGTCGGCCCGAACGACGTTGGAGTTGAGCGAAGCGGCTACTCTGGGCCACATGGCTACCGAGACCACGAACGGCAAGACGGCAACGAAAACCCCCGGCCCGACGGCGGTCGCCCGCGCCTACTTCAAGGCGATCGGCGAACGCGACCTCGACGCGGCCGCAGACCTCTGGGTCCCGGGCTCGACCGACAGACTCGTCGGCTTCGCCGAGTTCAGCGTCCCGACGGGCTTCAAGCAGTGGTTCGGAACGCTGTTCGCTGCCTTCCCCGACTTCACATTCGAGGTGATCACGGTGACCGCCTCGAAGGAGAACGCGGCCGTCCGCTGGCGCGCGACCGGAACCTTCAACGGCACCGGCAAGTTCGAGGGGATGAAGCCGAATGGGGCCCGGATAGACATCGAGGGCTGCGACATGCTGACGGTCCGCGAGGGCAAGATCGTCGACAACTACGGCTACATGAACGGCACCGACCTGGCTCGCCAGCTCGGCGCCGCACCTCCCGCCGGCTCCCCCGCGGAGAAGGCGATGGTGGCCGCCTTCAACGCGCGCGTCTCGGCCAAGGAAGCGATCCAGAAGCTCCGCGACCGCTGAGGCTCCGGAGGGCGAGGCCTCCCGCAGATCAGGCGCCGCGGACCGCCTCTTCCAGCACCTCGAGCATCCTGCCGGTCTCGATTTCGACGTCATGGGCGGCCGCCGCCGCTCGCGCCGCCGGATTCGGCGTCGGCATCGCCGCCGCGAGCCGCAATGCCTCGGCCAGCTCGGCACCGTCGAAGGGATCGACGAGCACGCCAGCCTCGGGAGTCACGAACTCCGGCGGGCCACCGACGCGCGTCGCGACGACCGTTCGCTCCATAGCCAGCCCCTCCAGCGTCGCCTGGCCGAAGGGCTCCCGGATCGAGGGCTGACAGAGGACGTCGGCGGCGGCGATCCAGGCGGGCACCTCCGTCTGCGCGATCCGGCCGACGACCCTGACACCGGTGCGGCCCTCGAGCCGCGGCCGCAGCGGCCCGTCGCCGACGAACGCGAGCCGGCCCTCGCCGAGCTGCGCGAACGCGTCGGCGAGCCGGATCACGTTCTTGCGCTCGATCAGCGAGCCGACGCAGACGAACGCCGGGCCCGGACCGTCCCACCCGAGCGCCTCGCGCGCCGGCGCGGCAGCGGCCGGGGTGAACTGCGCGAGGTCGATGCCGCAATCGGCGATCGAGGTCTTCGGCCGGGCGCTCGGGACGGAGCCGGCGAGCTGGTCGGCGAGCCAGCGGGAGTTCGCGATCACGGCCGACGCTCGGCCGACGACGAATCGTGTCGCGGCGCCGACCCCTCTGATCTCGCCGATGTTGGCGACGTCCTGGCCGTGAGCCATGACCACCAGCGGCGTCCCGGAGGCGATCGAGGCAAGCGCTGCGGACATCCCAGCCGGGAACAGCATGTGGGCGAAGATCACGTCGGGGCGGGTCCGCCGCGCGGTCGCGATCGACTCGCGGGTGAGCCGGGCGTACTTCGTCCGCGCGCTGCGCCGGTGATCGATCGCCGTCAGCTCCACCTCGTGCCCGCGCCGCTCGAGCTCGCGCCTTACCGGGACCAGGAAGCTGCCCAGGTCCGGGTCGTCGGGGCCGGGCCACATCTGTGTGACGAGCTGGATCCGCATGAGCCGATCATGGAGTGTTGCGCGGTCGCCACGGGCGCGCCGGGCCGGCAGTGATCTGAGCTGCCGGCACCCTCGTAAGAACAACTCCGGCGTCTTCGTGGTGGCGCCGCGAAAGCGCCTCAGAGGACCGGCAGGAACTGGTCGATCTCCCAGGGCGTGACCCTGGTCCGGTAGTCCTCCCACTCGGCCCGCTTGATCTCGATGAAGCGGTTGAAGGTGTGCTCGCCGAGCGTGCGCAGCACGAGCTCGGACTCGGCGGCGAGCTCGATCGCCTCCCCGAGGTTCTCGGGCAGCTGCTCGATCCCGCGGCGGCTACGGTCCTCCGGAGGCAGGTGGTAGAGGTTCTGCTCCATCGGCTCGGGCAGCTCGTAGCCCTTCTCGATCCCCTCGAGGCCCGCCTGCAGCATGCCGGCGAAACACAGGTAGGGATTGCAGGCCGGATCGGGACAGCGCAACTCGGCCCTCGTCGCCTGCTCCTTGCCTGGGTGGTAGAGAGGCACGCGGATCAGCGCCGAGCGATTGCGGCGCGACCAGGCAAGGTAGACGGGCGCCTCGTAGCCGGGAACCAGGCGCTTGTAGGAGTTGACCCACTGCGCGAACAGGGGTGAGATCTCGCGCGCGTGGCGCAGCTGCCCGGCGATGAACGCCTTCGCCGTCTGACTCAGGAAGAACTGGTCGTCGGGGTCGTAGAAGGCGTTCTTGCCGTCCTTGCTGAGCGACTGATGGACGTGCATGCCGGAGCCGTTCTCACCGTTCAGCGGCTTCGGCATGAAGGTGGCGTGCCAGCCGTACTTCATCGCGTATTCCTTGACCGTGATCCGATAGGTCATGCAGTCGTCGGCCATCGCGAGCGCGTCCTTGTAGCGCATGTCGAACTCGTGCTGGGAGGGGCCGACCTCGTGGTGGGTGTACTCGATGTGGATGCCCATCTGCTCGAGTGCCAGCACCGTGTCCCGGCGCACGTCGGAGGCGGCGTCGAGCGTGGTCAGGTCGAAGTAGCCACCCTCGTCGAGCACCTCAGGCACACCACTCTCGGGCCGCGCGTCCTTGAAGTAGAAGAACTCGAGCTCGGGCCCGACGTTGAAGCCGTCGAACCCGAGGCTCCTGGCGCGCTCGAGCGCGCGCCGCAGGATCCAGCGCGGATCGCCCTCGTAGGCCTCGCCGCCCGGCACCTGGATGTCGCAGAACATCCGGCCCGTCGGTCGCTCGCCCGGACGCCAGGGGAGGATCGCGAAGGTCTTGGGATCGGGCATCGCGATCATGTCGGACTCCTCGATCGGGTTGAAGCCCGTGATCGAGGACCCGTCGAAGCCCATGCCGCCCTCGATCGCGTCGTCGAGCTCAGCGGCGTTGATCGAGAAGCTCTTGAGCTGACCGAGGACGTCCGTGAACCAGAGCCGGATGAAGCGGACGCCCCGCTCGGTGACGATGTCCCTGACGTCGTCTGCGCTCTCCGTCTGCACGTAGATCGTGTCCTCGTTGCCCACCGGCACCTCCTGCGGCCCTCGGCCGTACGGCCCTTGGCTTGACGAGGCCGGACGATAGTCGCTGCCACACCGCCGGGCTTTGGCCCCGATGTCGCGACCGAGCGCGGATCCCGCGCCGCGGTGGCATCCGCGCTCGGCCCGACGGGCCCGGGAGCACCCCTAGCGACCTGTCGAGAGGCCGCCCTTCTTGCATGAGACGGCCCCGATGTGTATAACTGCTTACCCGAGGTAAGTAACCGGCTAAAAGTAAAGTAAAGGCCGCTAAACCCCCGGTAAACCCTGACTCACGACTCACCTGGAGTTCCGCCATGACCGTCAAGACAGACGTCTCCCGCTTCCACGTTCACGACGAGCTGACCGCACCCGAGGGCAGCGATCGCATGCTCAAGACGATCGCCGAGACCGGTGGTTCGATCTCCAAGTTCGTCGGCGTCCTCGCCGGGGCCCCGGTGGCGCTCCGCGCCTTCGCGCGACTCCGGTCGGAGCTTCGCGCGGGATCGGTGCCCGAGGCGACCCAGGTGCGAATCGCCCTGGCCGTCGCCGAGAAGCGCGGCGACGCCTACAGCGTCGCCCAGCACGCGCGCACCGCCCGTCAGATCGGCCTCGGCCTCGACGAGATCTCGCAGGCGCGCAGCTTCGAATCCGGCGACGAGCGCGAGGCACACCTGTTGCGCCTGCTCGCCGCCACGATCGACGCCGACGGCCACCCCCCGCTCTACCTGCTCGAGGAGGCGCGCGAGGTGGACTGGACCGACGAGCAGATCATCGAGGCCCTGGCCATCGTCGCCCTGAACGAGTTCCAGAGCCTGGTCGCGAACGCGGGCGGCCTGCCGATCGATCAGATCGACGCGGCGAAGCTGCCCTCCGCCGCCTGACCTACCCCTAGCGGACGATCGCGGAGCGGACCGGTTCGGTGTACTCGAGCCCGACCCGCTTCGCGGCGGCCGCGGTCAGGTCCCACTTGACGCCCTTGACGTAGGGGCCGCGGTCGATCACGCGGGTGGTCAGGTACTCGCCGCCGTGCTCGATCGTGACCCTGGTGCCGCACGGCAGCGTCCGGTGGGCGAGGCCGACCGTCCTGCGCGTCAGCTTGCGGCCGCAGGCCGTCTCGTTGCCGAAGAAGCCGGGTCCGTACCAGCCGGCGACGTCCTCGCGCATGCTCGAAGCCAGCGCCCTGCCGGTCTTGCGATCGAGGATCCCGTCGCGCTCGAGGCCGGCCTTGCGCTCGAAGGCGCCGAGCGAGCGCTCCGTGCCGGAATCGAAGTCGAGGCCGAGCGGCGCGACCTCGCCCCAGCTCCTCGATTTCAGGATCCAGTTCAGGGTCTTGACGTCGCGGCCGCAGTCGCCGAGGCTCAGGACCCGCTGTCCGAAGCCGGCGTCGTCGCAGCCCGCCTTGCCCCCGGGGTCGACGCCGACACCGCCGGCGGCCTTCGAACCGGCTGCCGCGCCGAGCATCGCCACGACCGCGAGGATCACGGCCCAGAAGGCGATGCGATCGGGACGGGCGGGGCCGGCGGCCGGCGCTCGTCTGCGTGGATTGTGGGCCGCATGACGTTGCGGCGTGCCGTCGTACATCGAAACTCTCTCGGACGCTTACGGGGTTAGCTGTCGGGCTCGCGCTCAAGAGAAGCTGGCGCTACGCGGCAGATGCCGGCGATTCGCCCCGAATACCTGTACTTAGGGAAAGCCGGACCGCAGCCCGGCGTGGTTCCCCCACTCCCCGCGATATGTAGGCAGGGACTCAGCGGTGGCGGCACCCTACCAGTACGGTCTGAGCCGATGGAATCCGCGGTGGTAACCGGAGCGGCCCGCGGTCTCGGCTTCGAGATCGCCCGTCTGCTGCACGAGCGCGGATACGTCGTCACCCTCACCGACGTCGACGCCGAGGCGCTCGAGGACGCCGCCGCGAGGCTCGGCCAGGGCGTCAGGGCGAGCGTCCTCGACGTCCGCGACGAAGCCGCCTGCCGAGCGTGCGCCGCCGCGGCCGACGACGGGACCGACGGCGGGCTCGCGGTCTGGGTCAACAACGCGGGCATCCTCGCGACGGGGCCGTCCTGGAGCCACGATGCCGAACTGCGCGAGCGGATGTTCGCGATCAACACGTACGGGACGATCCACGGCACCTTCGCCGCGCTCGACCGGATGCGCCCGCGCGGGCGGGGTCACATCATCAACGTGGTCTCGCTGGCCGGGCTCGGCACACCCCCGGGCGAGACGGTCTACGCGGCGACCAAGCACGCCGCGATCGCCTTCACGCTCGGCACCCTCGCCGACCTCAAGGCCGAGAACGTCGACGACATCCATCTCTCGGCCGTCTGCCCGGACGGGATCTGGACGCCGATGCTCTTCGACAAGCTCGACGACCCCGCCGCCGCCGCCTCCTTCAGCGGCAAGCTGCTGCAGCCGGGCGAGGTCGCTGAGGAGGCCGTGCGGCTGCTCGACCACCCGCGCCCAGTGCTCGCGATCCCGCGCTCCCGCGGCATCTTCGTCCGCTTCTTCGACGCGTTCCCGGGACTGGCCTCCAGGGCGACCCGGATCTGGCTGCGCGATGCCCGCCGCCGGCAGAAGCAGTGGAAGAAGAAGCTCGACCGCTGAGCGCAGAACTAGAGAGGGCTCCCTCTCGGGAGCCCTCTCCTTAGCGGGCCGATAAGCCGGATCCTGTCTGGCACGATCATCCATCTCCGGAGCCGAAGCTCCGGGGCGCCGCATCTCTGCTGCGCCTGCGACCTACCTGGACCTCGCCGGATCGGGTCGACGGTCCTGCTTGGCCTTGCACCGGGTGGGGTTTACCCAGCCGCCGCGTCACCGCGACGCTGGTGCGCTCTTACCGCACCGTTTCACCCTTGCCTGTTCGCGACTCACGTGTGGCCGCGCCATCGGCGGTCTGTCTCTGTGGCACTTTCCCGCGGGTTTCCCCGGGTGGGCGTTACCCACCACCCTGACCCTGTGGTGTCCGGACTTTCCTCGAGGGGTTGATACCTCCCCGCGATCGTGTGGCCCGCAGCGACGGATTCTACGCCACCCGATCCGGTTCAATACCTTCCCACTCAGTAGTTGGAGCGGATAAACCACCACCGACAGCGAGCGACGATGAGCGCGATGGAAGCCGGAACCGGCCAGGAGCAGTCACAGGACCTCAGCAAGAAGGGCTGGTCCGGCGGGCGCATCGTCGTGATGATCGTCGCCTCCGTCGTCGCCCTGATCGGCGTCGGCCTTGCCTTCGGCGGTGCCGCGATGCTGGCCGTCGACGGCCTCGCCCGGGACGACGACGGCTACCTGACGTCGCCAAGCGAGGATCTGGAGACTGGATCGTTCGCGATCACCGCCGAGGAGATCGACCTCTCCACCGATCCGGCCGACTGGGCCCCCCGCGAGCTGCTCGGGACCGCCCGCGTCACCGTCTCAGGTGAGAGCGACACCTTCATCGGCGTCGCGCCCGCCGACAAGCTCAACGCCTACCTGGACGGCGTCGCCCACTCCGAGCTCGAGGACATCAACAACGGAAACCCGCGCTACGCCGATGCGGCCGGTGGACGGCCCGACGGCCGGCCCGGCGCTCAGGACTTCTGGGTCGCCTCGAGCGAGGGACCCGGCGAGCAGTACGTCGACTGGGACGCCGAGT
The DNA here is from genome assembly GCA_963793415.1 of uncultured Solirubrobacterales bacterium. Taxonomy (GTDB): domain Bacteria; phylum Actinomycetota; class Thermoleophilia; order Solirubrobacterales; family 70-9; genus CAXMST01. The sequence goes on from CAWCAC010000002.1 coordinate 2,691,609, forward strand.
CGGGCGTGTGGTCGATCGCGGTCATGAACGCCGACGGCTCCCGCAATATCGAGGTCGAAGCCAAGGCAGGAGTCGAGCTCAACTGGCTCGGATGGGCGGGGCTGGTCGGCCTCGCCGTTGGCCTGCTGATCACGGCCGCGGCGATCATCCTGATCGTCGTGATCTCGCGGGGCGCAACGGCCCACGCGAAGGCGGTCGCCACTCAGACGACCCCGCCCGGCGCCCCGCCCGCGCCGTAGCGCGAGCATCGGAGCGGGAGTCCGGCCCCCTCAGTCGAGGTGGGAGCCGCAGCTGCGGCATCCCTTGGCGGCGGTGAGGGCCCCGCCACAGACCGGGCACTCGACCGGGTGGCCCGCAGCGAGCGCGGCCCACGTGGTGAGGACGACCTCTTCCAGGCGCCGCTCGCGCTCCTTACCCCGGGTCGAGCCCAGGGCGGAGTCGAACAGCATCTCCATCGAGCGGTCGGTACCGCGACGACGGCCTTTCGGCCGGCGGGTGCGGTCGGCCTGACGGCTCCTCGCGCGCTGGACTCGGCTTTCAGTCTTGGTTGCATACATCGTCGATCACACCTTTCTGAAGACGCCGATCACGCGGCCGATGATCTCGACGTCGCGCGTAACGATCGGGTCGTAGTCGGGGTTCGCTGGCTCCAGCCGCACGGCGTCCGCCCCGCGGAAGTAGCGCTTCACGGTTGCCTCGTCCTCGAACAGGGCGACGACGATCTGGCCGTTGGTGGCCTCGGTCGCCGGGCGAACGATGACGACATCTCCGGGCAGGATCCCGGCGTCTTTCATCGAGTCTCCGCGCACGTTGAGCGCGTAGTCGCCGGCCTCGGCGCCGAGCAGTGCCGGCACCTCGAGCGTGTCCTCGATGTTCTCCTCGGCGAGGATCGGGGCGCCTGCCGCCACCTGCCCGACGAGCGGCACGCCCGGCCGCACGACGCGCTTTGCACGGTCGACGAGGATCTCGATCGCCCGCGGCTTCGAGGGGTCGCGGCGCAGCACGCCCGACTTCTCGAGCTTGGCCAGGTGCGCATGCACCGTCGACGGCGAATGCAGGCCGAGCGCCTTGCCGATCTCGCGGACCGTCGGCGGGTAGCCGGTGCGGTCCAGATGCCCGGTTATGAACTCGAAGATCTCGTTCTGGCGCTTGGTCAGGTTGAGGTCCATCTCAGCTCATTCCTCCGGGCTGGTCCTGGTCGGGTTTGATCGGCTTCCGGTCGTTCTGGGGAGAACACATGTTCGTAGAGTAGCCAGGCCCACGGACGGAATCAAGAAAACACCTGCTCACCGGCGCATATCCGCGCAACCGCGCGGTCTGCAGCCCGGGGCGGCATCGCCCCCGCAGGCTCCGTCTGTCTAGAATCCCGCGCGTTCTGCGGCTGTGGCGGAACTGGTAGACGCGCAAGGTTGAGGGCCTTGTGAGCTGAATAAGCTCGTGGAGGTTCGACTCCTCTCAGCCGCACTTGACCCCTGACTCATCCGCGGGCTCGCCGAGGTCCCAGCACCCCCGTCTGACGGCGCGCATGCGCGACTCGGAGGCGGTCACGCCGCTCGAGCTCTTCTTCGACGTCGTCTTCGTCCTCGCGATCACCCAGTCGACCGCCTACATGGCCGAGCACCCGACCTGGACGGGACTGCTGCAGGGTCTGTTGATCCTCGCCGTGCTCTGGTGGGGCTGGGTCGGATACGCGTGGCTGACCAGCACCGTCGATCCGGAGGAGGGCTTCGTGCGGCTCGCCGTGTTCGCGGCGATGGCGGCACTGCTCGTCGTCTCGCTGGCGATTCCCGAGGCCTTCGACGACCTCGGCCTGCTCTTCGCAGGTGCCTACGCGATCTTCAGGCTCGGGCAGATCGCGCTTTACGTGGTCGCCTCCGCCGACGATCCCCAGCTGCGCCGGTCGGTCCTCGGGCTGCTCGGAAGCACCGCCTTCGGCGTCACCCTGTTGGTGATCGCCTCGGCGACCGACGGGGCGCTGCAGATCGCGCTGTGGGCGCTGGCGATCAGCGGCGACGTGATCGGTCCCTATATCTGGGGAGCCGGCGGCTGGAAGCTCGAGCCGGGACATTTCGCCGAGCGCCACCGGCTGATCATCATCATCGCCCTCGGCGAGTCGATCGTCGCAATCGGCGCCGGGGCCGGCTTTGGGATCGGCGCCGGAGAGGTCGTCGCGGCGGTCCTCGGTACTGCGGTCGCCGCCAGCATCTGGTGGCTCTACTTCGACGTCGTCTCGCTGGTCTCCGAGCGCCGCCTGATCCGCGCCGAAGCGGGGCGCGAGCGCAACGAGCTCGCCCGCGACGTCTACAGCTACCTGCACTTCCCGATGGTCGCGGGCATCGTGCTCGTCGCCCTCGGCCTGAAGAAGACGCTCGGCGACCCCGGGGGCGACCTGAAGATCGAGATCGCGGCCGCTCTCTACGGCGGCGTCGCCCTCTACCTGCTCGCCCACGTCGCGATCAGGCTCCGCAACGTCCACACCCTGAGCCGTCCGCGGCTCGGGCTGGCCGTAGCGCTGCTCGCGGCCGTGCCGCTGATCACGATGATCCCGGCGCTCGCCGCGGTTGCGATCCTGACCGCGTTGCTGGCCGCCCTGATCGCCTACGAGACCCACATGTACGCCGAGGCACGCGAGCGCGTCCGCCACGAGGCCTGGTACCCGGGCGCGACGTGAGCGCCGGGCCTCGCGAACCCCACCCCTACCTCAGCAGCGTCAGCCAGACTTCGGCGAGCGGCTGCTCGGCGGGGCCCGGCCGCAGGCCGCGGACGGCTGCCGACGCACCGACGTCGTCGTCGTCGGCGCCCGTCGCCGTCAGCAGCGGCTCGCGGTCGGTTAGCCTGGCCGCGCCCTCGTCGAGGTCATAGGCGATCTCGACAACGCCGTCGCGCAGCAGCGCGAACCGTCGGCCCGACGCCGGCACGCCGAGGAACTCGATCCGGGCGATCCCGGGCCCGAGGCCGGCGACTCGGCCCCACCAGTCGCCGGAGGCCGAGAGTAGCGTGCGCTCGGGGCTGATCAGGCGCGGCTCGTATGCGCCGCTCCCCCCCGCGCCTGCCCGAACCTCGCCGAGGCCGCTGTCGAGCAGGGCCGTCGGTGAGACGAGGCCGAGGCGCGGGTCCGAAAGCCGGCGCGGCAGGTCGAGCACGGGCTCGCTGAGCTGAAAGCGGACCTCCCCCGGCAGCGGCGAGTCGACCGCGTCGAGCTCCGGCAGCAGCCTCGTCGCGATGCCGCTTGTCAGCCAGCGTTCGACGTTGGCGCCGACCGCCTCGGCGTCGATGTCGGTGCCGTCCTGGAATCGCGCCTCCGGACGGAGCTCAAACCGCCAGAGTCGCCCGCCCCGCTCGGGCCCGATCGGGCGCGCCGGACCGCGTCGAGGCCCGCTCGCCCCGAGCGGCGGGTCCAGGCTCGAAACAAGCGGGTCGTAGATCTGGCGCGAGACGAGCCGCTCGGCGTGGCCTCTCACGTAGAGGGGATCGAGGCGACGGACCTCACCTGGGAGGGCGACTCGCGCGAGTGGGGTCGGCGAGGGGGCTTCGCCGCGGACCGCGGTCGAGCTCTCGGTCGGATCGGCCCCGCAACCGGCCTGCAGCGCAAGCGCCCCGGAGACCGCCAGCAGAACCGGCAGCCCCGCCCGCCTCATGGCCCCGCGGGCCCGCTCAGATCTTGAGCAGGACGATGGTGTTGACGACCCACAGAATCCCGAAGAAGACCGTCCAGCGATCGAGGTTACGCTCGACCAGCGAGCCACCGCCGAATGAACCACCGCCACCGCCGATCCCGAACGCGCCGGAGAGACCGGCGTCCTTGCCCGAGTGCAGGAGCACGAGCAGGATCAGGATCAACGAGATGAAGACTTGGATTACCCCGAGAAAGCTTTCCATGGGCCGGCCATGTTAGTGGCTGTCGGAGGGGTCCGGGCCGATCGCCGGCGTCGGCGGCTGCTGCGGGTCGGCGGACGCCGGTGCCGGTGTTGTCGCGCGCCGTCGCTTGCCGGCCTCGTCGATCCGCTTCAGGATCGCGACAGCGTCCGCCCGCAGCTCGGCGTCCTGGCGGGCGAAGTCGGCGTCGTCGATCTTGCCCGCCGCGTGGTCGAGCTCGGTGTCGCGGATCTCCCTGTACTTGGCCTGCTTGCGCGCCTCGAGCTCGGCCAGCTCTGCCTCGACCGGGTCGGGACCGTCGGCGGAGCGGGCTCGGCGCAGCGGCACCGAGACGAACGCCGCGACCATGGCGACGAGCAGCAGGGCGATCAGCAGTTCCATGAGGGGGTCTCCGCTCTCAGGCGCTCGTGCCCGTGCCGGACAGCTCGCGGGCGAGGCGGGCAGCGTAGACGTCGGAGACACGCCGGCGACGGGCCTCGGCGCCCGGCCACAGTGCGAACAGCGCGCCGAGCATGGCGACGATCACGCCGACCCAGATCCAGATCACGAAGGGGTTGATGTTGAAGCGGATCGAAGCCGGCGGGGTGAACTCCAGGTAGCGATCCTTGAGGCCGACAATTGCTTGGCCCTGCCACGTGGCAAGTCGATCGACCGCGGCCGGGTCGGACATGTCCGTGCTCGCCGCCAGCTTTGCGAACAACGCATCGCCCTTTTCGATCACCGGGTCGAACGAGGCCAGGTCCGGCTGCATCGCCACCCAGACGTCCTTCGACGGCGTCTCCTTGCGGCCGACCTCGCTCGTCGCCTCGCCCTCGAAGAAGCTGCGCAGGGGCGCGCTCGGGTCGGAAGTATTCGAGGAGAAGTACTCGCGCGAGGGATGCAGCAGGGCTACCTGCTCACCGTCGCGCTGGACGTCGAGCACCGCCCCGAAGGTCAGCTTCTGCTCGGCGCTGTCGATCGACGCGGTCGGCTGGGTGTAGGTGATCGTGTAGTCGTCCACGGTCGCCGAGTCGCCGGGCTCGAGCCGCAGGTCGCGGCTCGTCTGGAAGCTCGACGAGGCGGCAACGCCGATCAGCAGCAACGCCATCCCGAGGTGGACCGTGTAGCCGCCGTAGCGACGGCGGTTGCGGCTGACGAGGCGGGTGAAGGAGTCGAAGACACCGTCGCCGGTGAGCGAGCGGCGGGCGGCGGTGCCGCGCCAGATCTCCTGGACTACCGCGGCGACCGTGAAGCCGGCGGCGAAGAACAGCGCGAGCGCGAAAGGGTCGCCCCAGGCGTCAGCGAGGGTGCCGACCCCGACGACGGTGAGAACCGCGACGACCGTCGGCACCGCGACTGCCCGGCGCAGGGCGGCGAAGCTGATCCGCCGCCAGGCGACCAGCGGCCCGATGCCGGCGAGGAACAGCAAACCGATCCCGATCGGCGTCGTGTAGCGGTTGAACCACGGCGCCGCGAGCGACGACTCGCTGCCGGTGAACAACTCGCTGATCAACGGGAAGAAGGTGCCCCAGAAGACGACCACGGCGAGCCCGACGAAGAGCAGGTTGTTGAGCAGGAACATCGACTCGCGACTGATCAGCGAGTCGATCCGGCGCTCGGACCGCAGGTCGGATAGCCGCGAGACGATCAGCGCCGTCGAGCCGATCACGACGGTGCCGATCAGGATCAACAAGGGCAGTCCGACCTTCGACTCACCGAAGGCGTGGATCGACTCGAGCACGCCGGAACGGACCAGGAACGTCCCGAGCAGCGAGAGCGCGAAGGTCGCCACGACCAGACTCACGTTCCAGACCTTGAGCATGCCGCGGCGCTCCTGGACCATGATCGAGTGGATGAAGGCGCTGCCGGTCAGCCACGGCAGCAGCGCCGCGTTCTCGACCGGGTCCCAGCCCCAGTAACCGCCCCAGCCGAGCTCGCTGTAGGACCAGCGGGCGCCGAGCGCGAGCCCGATCGAAAGGAAGACCCAGGCAATCAAGGCGAAGCGACGGGTCGAGCGGATCCAGCTCGTGTCGAGGCGGCGGGTGATCAGGGCTCCGATCGCGAACGCGAACGGCACCGTGAAGAAGACGTAGCCGGAGTAGAGCATCGGCGGGTGGATCGCCATCGCCGGGTGCCGGAGCAGCGGGTTCAGCCCGGCCCCCTGCGCCGGCACCATCGCCAGCGTCTCGAACGGCCAGGTGTCGGCCGAGGTGAAGAAGATCCCGGCGACCATCAGGCCGACGAAGAAGGTGGCGACGCCGGCCATCACCGCGTTCGCCCACGGCGCGACCTCGCGGTGCGTGTTCCGGGTCGCGAAGAGGACGGCCGAGCCGGCGATCGAGAGCACGAACGCCCAGAGCATCAGCGAGCCGGCCTGACTCCCCCACAGCGCCGTGAACTTGTAGAGCGTCGGCGTCGTCGTCGAGGAGTTGTTGGCGACGAGCGCGACCTCGAAGTCGGAGGTCAGGAAGGCGTACTCGATCGAGACGACCGCGACGAGCAGCAGGGCGAAGAGCGCGTAGAAGGCGCGGCGGGCCGAGTCGACCCAGCGCCGGTCGCCGCTGCGCGCCCCAACGATCGCGGCGACGGCGGAGTAGATGGCGGTGAGCAGGGCAGCGACGAGTGCTGCTGCGCCGAGCTCGGTCACCGCCTAGTCCTCGTACTGGATGTTGTCGTCGTCCCCGTACTGCTCCTTGAACTTCGACGGGCACTTCGTGACGAGGCTGTCCTTCTCGGCCACGAAGACACCGGCGGCGCTGAGCTCACCGGTGACGATGACCTCGCGGCCTTCGCGGAAGGGGTCGGGAACGACGCCGAGGTAGGTGACCGGGATCGGCTCGCTCTCCCCCTCGCGGTCCTGGATCTCGAAGTCGACGCCGCCCTCGGTCCGTTCGACCGAGCCCATCGTCACCTTGCCGCTGATGTCGACCGTTCCGGACGAGCTCGTCACCTCGGACGGCTCGAGCGTGTCGTTGGCGGCGCTGAACGACGTGTAGATGAGCGCGACGGCAAGCAGCACGGCGGCCGACAGCGCCACGACTAGCCGGATCTGGCGTTTGCGGGCGGGGTCCATGGGGGCGGCGGATTATCGCAGGGTCGGATCTCCGGTCGGCGTCCGACCGGTGCCCGCCCGGGCCGGCCCGGGCCGATGAGCCGGCGCTGGTATGAATGACCGATGAGCGAATCACGCACGATGCTGATCACCGGCGCGAGCACCGGGATCGGCGCAGAGACCGCACGCAAAGCCCACGAAGCCGGATACCGCCTCGTACTGTCGGCCCGCAGCGCCGAGCCCCTGGAGGAGCTCGCGGCGGAGCTCGGCGGCGACGACGACGTGCTGGTCAAGACCTGCGACGTGACCGAGTGGGACCAGGTCGAGGCGCTTGTCGCGGCGGCTACGGAGCGATTCGGAGCGCCGGACGTCGTCTTCGCCAACGCCGGTTTCGGCGCCTCCCGCGGCTTCCTCGAGGAATCGCCCGAGCACTGGAAGTCGATGGTGCTGACGAACGTCCTCGGCGTCGCGCTGACGATCCGGGCGACGCTGCAGCCGATGCTCGACCGCGGCACCGGCCACTACTTCGTGACCAGCTCGGTCGCCGGCCGCCGGGCGTTGCCGGGCTCCCTCTACTCGGCGACCAAGTGGGCGGCGACCGCGATCGGCGAGTCGCTGCGCCAGGAACTGCGGCAGATGCACGAGAACCACGCGATCAAGGTGACGCTGATCGAGCCCGGCATGGTCGACACGCCGTTCTTCGACAACCGGCCCGAGAACGCGCTGCAGGCGATCGACATTGCCGAGGCCGTCATGTACGCGCTCAACCAGCCCGACCGCGCCGACGTCAACGAGATTCTGATCAGGCCGACCTCACAGCCGACGTAGTCAGGTAGGGACTCAGGCCTTCGGCTTCTTCGGAGGCAGCGACGCGGCGTGGTCGGCGCCGGCCTCGACCCACTCGGCGAGGCCCTCGTCGCTCGTCAGGCGCTCGCTGCCGACGTAGATCATCCCCTTGATCGGGCGGCCGGTGAAGTCCATCACCCGGACCCCGGGCTCCTCGACCGCCCGCTCGGCGTCGGCGGGATCGAGCCGGACCATCAGCTCGTCGCCGAGCACGCCGCAGGCCATGTTGCCGCCGACCATCAGGCAGAGGCCGCCGAACATCTTCCGCTCGCTGACGCCCTCGCGCGGGGCGAGAACGCCCCGGGCCCGATCCGCAAGCAGCTCGTCGAAGGCCATGAGAGCGGACGACGGGACTCGAACCCGCTACCTCGAGCTTGGGAAGCTCGCGCTCTACCAGGTGAGCTACGTCCGCAGGTGGCGGCCATTGTATGCAGCCGGCCCGGGCCCCTCGCATGACGGGAACGGGTCAGGCGGCCCGGACGCGCTCGACGGCCAGACGGCGTTCGATCAGCTCCGCGTAGGCGCCGTGGCGCGAGGCGGGCGCCCGCACGCCGGGGATTCCATAGGCCTCCGACATCGCCGCCGCCAGCGTCAGCCGGAACTCACGGCCGTGCCAGCGGCGACCGCCGGGCGCCTCGCCGACGGCGAGGTGGACGAGCTCGTGCAGCAGGGTCTCGAGCAGGTCGCCGCGTCTGATCCCGGGATAGACGGTGACCGAGAGCCGGTTCTGGGCCGGGACCGCGAAGCCGAGCGTGCGCCGCGGCCGCCGCGAGGCGCGGCGCACCGTCAGCTCGGGTGGGTTGCGGGCGAGGCGGCCATCGATCCCGCCCAGCGCCGGCAGCCGGATCAGGCGTCCCGCCTCGGCCCGCAGGTCGAGGCCGTCGACGATGAAGTAGGAGGGCGGGCGGCGCGGCATCCGGGCAAAGCTAGCGGCGCGCCCGGCGCGCCGATCGGCCCGGCGCGACCGGCGTTTGTCTCAGGCCGGCAGCGGCTCCGGCTCGCCCGGCTCGCCGGCGCCGATCGTGCCGGCGCGATCGCCGCTGCGGCCGAAGCGCAGGGCGCCGTCCTCGATCTCGGTCCGGCGCAGCAGCCGGATGTCGCGGAAGTAGTTCTGGTGCAGGCGCCAGGGCGCCTCGGTGCCCTGCTTCGGCAGCTCGTCGAGGACCCTGGTGATGTAGCCCGCGTTGAGGTCGATCACCGGCACCGTCTCGATCCCCGGATCGTCGTTGACCGGCGTGCAGACGTCATAGCCATGGTCGCGCATGTGGTTGAGCAGACGGCAGACGAACTCGCAGGTGAGGTCTGCCTTCAGCGTCCACGAGGCGTTCGTGTAGCCCATCACCAGAGCCATGTTGGGAACGTCGCTGAGCAGGATCCCGCGGTACAGGAGCCGCTCCGAGAGCTCGACCGGCTCGCCGTCGACGGCCATCTCGATGCCGCCGAGCAGGCGCAGGTTGAGCCCGGTCGCTGTGACGATTACGTCGGCATCGAGATGCTCGCCCGATTCGAGCCGGACGCCGTTCTCGTCGAAGCGCTCGATCGTGTCGGTGACGACCGAGGCGCTGCCATGGCGCAGGCAGCGGAACAGATCCGCGTCGGGGACGGCGCAGACGCGCTGGTCCCAGGGGTCGTACCTGGGCTTGAAGTGGACGTCGACGTCGTGATCAGCAGGCAGTTGCTTGCGGGTTGCCGAGCGCAGCAGCCGGCGCACGAGGTTCGGGCGTTTGCGGCTGAGCCGGTAGAAGGCCGAGGTGACGAGCACGTTCTTCCAGCGGATCAGGTTGTAGGCGAGACTCGCCGGCAGCCGCCGGTTGAGGAAGTTGGCGACCGGATCCTGGCCCGGAACCGAGATCACGTAGGTCGGCGAGCGCTGCAGCATCGTCACGTGCGCCGCCGTCTCCGCGAGCGCCGGCACCAGCGTCACCGCCGTCGCGCCGCTGCCGATGACGACGATCCGCTTGCCGGCGTAGTCGAGGTCCTCGGGCCACTTCTGCGGGTGGACGATCTCGCCGCCGAAGCTCTCGGCGCCGGCGAACTCGGGTGAGTAGCCCTGCTCGTAGTCGTAGTAGCCGCCGCACGAGAGCAGGTACCCGGCCTTGAGCCTGACCGATTCGCCGGTCCCGGTCGCGCGGGCCTCGATGCTCCAGCAGCCCTCCTCGCTCGACCACTCGGCGCGCTCGACGCGATGGCCGAAGCGGATCTTCTCGTCGACCCCGTAGTCGCGGGCGGTCGAGCGGATGTACTCGAGGATGTCGGAGCCTCTCGCGATCGAGTCCGGGTTCGTCCACGGCCGGAACGAGTAGCCGAGCGTGTACATATCCGAGTCGGAGCGGATCCCGGGGTAGCGGAACAGGTCCCAGGTGCCGCCGATCGCCTCGCGCGCCTCGAGGATCGCGTAGCTGCGGTCGGGACACTCGCGCCCCAGGTGGACCGCGGCGCCGATGCCGGAGAGGCCGGCGCCGACGATGAGGACGTCTACATCGATCGACGACATCGTCGGGGAAGCGTAGCCGCCTCTCTAATCTCTCACGCCCAATGCGCCTCCGCCCCGTGCTCGCACTGATCGCCGCCGTCGCCTTCGTCGGCCTGCTCGCCTTCGGCCTCGCCTCCAACGACGAGGGCTCGATCGCCGTCGGCGAACCCGTCCCCGATGCGCCCGTGGACCGCCTCGACGGCTCCGGCAGCGGCGAGCTCGCCGACTACCGCGGCGGCTGGGTGCTGGTCAACTTCTGGGCCTCCTGGTGCGATCCCTGCCGGACCGAGTCGCCGGCGATCGAGAAGTGGTCGAAGGAGCACGCCGACGAGGTGACCGTGGTCGGGATCAACACCGAGGACCTGAGCGAGGACGCGAAGGCCTTCGTCGACGAGTACGGCCTCAGCTGGGAACAGTTCCGCGACGGCGACGGCGCCCGCAAGGACGCATTCGGCATCTACGCGCTGCCCGAATCGTTCCTGATCGACCCCGACGGCAACGTCGCCCTGATCAGGCGCGGCGCCGTCGACGAGCAGTTCCTCGAGGAGAGCCTCACCCCGCTGATCGAAGCCGGGAGCGGTTCCGGGAGCGGAGCCGGGTCGTGAGCCGCGCGCGCGGCGGCAGCCGGGCTGCCGCCTCCTCGCTGCTCGTGGCGATCGCGCTGCTGCTCCTCGCCCCCGTTCTCGCCCACGGCGCCACCACCGACGCCGACGCCACCCTGCCCGACATCGAGGACGAGGTCATGTGCCCGATCTGCGGCACCGCCCTCAACCTCGCCGAGTCGCCGCAGGCCGAGCGACAGCGCGTCTTCATCCGCGAGCGGATCGCCGAGGGCCTCGACAAGGACCAGATCAAGGACGCTCTGGTCGCCGAGTACGGCTCCGAGGTGCTGGCGGTCCCGGAGACGAGCGGCTTCGATCTCGCCGCCTGGGTCGTACCGGGCCTCGGAGTGATCGTCGCCGGAGCCGTGCTGCTGGTCAGCATCAGGCGCTGGCGCGGCTCCGGCCGCGAGCCCGGCGACGGCGAGGAGCCGCCCCCCGCCGCCGGCAGCGCCGGCGAAGAGGAACGGCTCGACACCGACCTCGCCCGCTACGACCTCTAGGTCCAAAGTCGTAGATCGCCCGAGCTCTATCCCCGGGGCAGCACCGTCAGCCGCTTCGGCCGCGAGTGGGTCGGCGCCCGGTAGGGCCAGTCCGCCTCGCGCGTCACCTTGAGCCGGAACGCGAACCGGGCCGGTGAGCGGTAGAAGCGGGCGAACCGGTAGGAGGCGCGCACGGAACCGTTGCGTCCGCTGTGGATCGCGTCGCCGACGGTCCGGAAGCGCGTGCTTCCCTGCTCGCGAACCTGCAGCTCGACGACCTTGCCGGGCGCCGGGATCCGCGCGCCCCTGGCGCCGATCCGCCCGCGGAAGCGGACCCGGCCGCCGGCCGCGACCCGCTTGCGCGACAGCTTCATCGTCACCCGGCCGGCGACCGCGAGCTTTCGCGGCCGGCTCGCTGAAGGCAGCAGCCGCCGCGAGCCCGCGAAGCGGACCACGACCTTGCGGGACGGGCCCGCCGACAGGCGCGTCCGGTAGGACCCTCGCGGCCCGGTCTCGATCGTCCGCGTCCGGCGCCGCGGCTCCGAGCCTGGCTCGAATCGCTCGACGACGGTCAGCGGCATCCCCGCGGCGCCATCGCCGCTCTCGGTCCGCAACCGTCCGCGCACGACCGGCCGCGCTCCGTACCGCGCCCGGTGCCCGAGCACCCCGATCCGGGCGGTCAGCCCGGTCTCCTCGAGCAGCGGCAGCTCGAGCACCATCGGGCGGCCGCCGGCCATTCGTTCGATCACGGCCGCGTTGCCGGCTTGATCGACCGCGAGCAGGCGAAAGGCCCAGCGACCCTTCGGCACCGCCGAGCTGTCGACCCGTGCCTCGACGCCGCCCGGGACGATCCGGGTCTCGAGCTCGCGCCAGGGGCCGCCGGCGAGCGGCCGCATCGTGATCGCGGCCGTGGCGATGCCCGAGTGGGGATCGGCGAGGCTGGCCGTGATCAGCTCGGGGTCGGCCTCCGATGGCGCCCGGAAGGTCCCGGCCGGCGCGAGGTTGTCGACGGCGACGGTGCGGGTCTCACAGGTCAGGTTGGCGCCCTCGCCGTAGTCGCGGGCGCAGAGACGGACCTCGTTGGACCCGTTGACGAAGGGCGCGGCCGCCGTGTCGAGCGTGGCAGCCGCGCTCGCGGTGCGCGGGCACGGCGTCATCGAGCGGACCAGCGGGCCGCCACCGACAGTGGCGCAGGCCGACCCCTTCGACGGGGCGATCGGCCGGCCGCCGACACTCGCCTCAAGCGAGCGCACTCCGGATCCGGCGTCGCCCGCGGTGATCCCGAGCGTCCGTGACCCCCGGACCCAGCCCCCGCCGAGCAGCGTCCCCGAGGGGACGACGGTCGGCGCCGTGCGATCCCGGACCGTCAGCCTCAGGTTGCGGATCGCAGCCCGGGCCTGGCTGGACTCCGGGCAGGGCCGCTGCTCCGCACAGATCATCAGCGCCGCGAAAGCGGCACGACCGACGCCGTCGAGGCGCTGTGCGTAGTGCTTGAAGCCGCCGGGCTCGTCGCTACCGGTCGCGACGCGGCCGGCCTGGTTGCCGGCGGCGTCGATGAAGCTGAGCCGCGCCCTGTGGCCTGCGTCCTCGCGCAGCGAGGCATCGACCTCGACGGCGGTGATCCCGGCGCCGGGAGGAGCCGAGAACCGGATCCGCCCCTCGGCCGCGACCGGCGCTGCGGCGAGATTAGCGATGCTCAGAGATCGGTCCTGAGCGTTGCTCTCACAGCCACGGGTCATCCCATAGTAGGCACCGTTTGTCCGATCGAAGTGCGCCTCGTCGTAGCCGCCGTGCCTGCTGTCGCACTGAGCGACGACGTACTCGCCCGCCTCGGCGGCGGCCGGCCGCGCGACCATCCCGGCGACCGTCGCCGCCAGCACCGCGATGGCCGCGGCGACGCTTCTGATGAGCCCCATCGGGACCTCCTCGTTCTGTTCGTAGCGCGGCAGCGGGACGCTGTCCGCACCCGGCTCAACCCCGGTTCCGGAAGGCGCGCCCCCTCGGCGGGGACGAGCGTTTCGGGGTCGTCAGTCCTCGGCGCGGCGCGGCCCGCGGGCGCTGATCCGGCGGCCATCGGCGCCGGCCGCCGGCGCCGGCGCCCGCAGGACCGAGTCGACGTTCGCGGTCCGGGACGGATCGATGCCTGCGAAGCGCTCGGCGTTGACGCGCGGCAGCACGGCGTAGAACGTCGAGCCGGAGCCAAGCTCGCTCTCGACACCGACGTGACCGCCCATCGCCTCAACGATGCGACGGGTCAGAGCGAGGCCGAGGCCGCGGGTCGTGTCCTCGTCGCGGACGGGCGGCACGTTCGGCGCGTCGGCGGTGAAGACGCGGTCGGCATCCTCGGGACTCATGCCGATGCCCGTGTCCTCGACGGCGATCACGAACGAGCTCGGGCCGTGGCGGCTGATCCGGACCGCGATCGTGCCGCCGGCGGGGGTGAACTTGAGCGCGTTCGAGAGGAAGTTGATCATCACCTGCCGCAACCGTGCCGGGTCGATGAAGACCTCGCCGATGCGCCCGTCCGCGTCGAGGGTGAGCCGCAGGCCGCGCTGCACCGCGAGCGGCTGGACGCCGTCGACGACACCGATCGCGAGCGCGGCGGCGCTGACCCGCTCGGGGCGCAGCGGCAGCTTGCCCTGCTCGACGCGGGCGATGTCCATCGTGTCGTTGAGCAGGTCCATCAGGTGCGTGACGCTGGAGGAGATGTCATCCATCGTCCGCAGCTGATCGGGGCTCAGTGGGTCGACCTTGTCGTTGCGCATCAGGTCGGTGAACATCCGGATCGCGGCCAGCGGCGTCCTCAGCTCGTGGGCGATGCCGGAGATGAAATCGTTCTTCGCTCGTGCCGACTCCTCAGCCTCGCGCTGGCGCTGCTCGAGGTTCTCGCTGAAGGTCGCGAGCTTCTCCGTGTCCCGGTTTACGCGCAGCACCAGCAGGATCGCGGCGAAGCCGGTCAGGGTGAAGGCGGCGAGGACCGCCCAGCCGACCCAGCCGGCGGGACCGCCGGCCTGGGCGAGGACCTCCGAGCGGGGCGCCGCCAGAACGACCCGCCAGGGCGAACCCGAGACCATGGTCGCCGCGTACAAGTAGTCCTCGCCGTCGATCTCGACCCCGCCGAACGGAAGATCAACCGCGCGCTCGGCGAGCGGCGTGCCGGCCGGGCTCTCCCCCGTGCTGATCAGCACTCCACCCGCGTCGTCGACAACGGTCGCGTGCATCCCCGTAGTCGTCGGAATCCGGTCGATCGCGGAGGTGATCACGCCGGCCACGAACTCGACCGGATAGCGGACGACGACGGCACCGACCCCACCGGGAGCCGAGACCGGGACGGCGAACTCGACCACCTGCCGCCCGCCGGCGCGCAGAACGCCCGACGCGCGCGGCTCGGACGCGCCGACGATCGTGGTGACGTCGCCGAGCGGAGCTCCGGCCGCCCCCGCTGAGCGCAGGATCACTTCGCCGCCGCGATCGAGGACCCAGACCTGGCCGACCACCCCAGTCGCCTGAGCGAGGTCCGCCCGGTCGAGCGAACCCGACTGCACGGCCTCCTCGATTCCGGTCGCAAGCGTCGCGCGCGAGCTCGCTAGGACCACCTCGAGCTGACTGGCGACGACCACCGCCCGCTCGCGGAAGCTCGCCTCCGCGTCCTCACGCTCGGAGCTGCGCCACTGGGCGAGACCGTACGCAGCGCAGGCGACGAGCGCAGCCAGGATCGCGAGCAGGGCAAGGCCGGTGCCGCGGCGACTGGCGGCGCTGCGGCGGAGATCGATCGGCGGCTCGGTGCGGGCGGGCTTCATCTCGGAGTCGATGTAGGTGGACTGATCCAGGGGGAACCAGCCCTTCCCAAAGGCAGTCCCCGCCTACCTTTGGTGTCGGCTGGCCGGAGCGGCGGCTTGAAGGTCGTCCAGACAGGTCAGCCGGAGCCGCGGGACTCCGAGAGCAGCCCGGTCGCGGCGCCGATCAGCTCGGCGCCTCTCGGCCCGGCCGGATCATGCGCCTCGATGCCGCCACCCGGGAGCCCGACCCGCGCAAACGGCTGCGACCGCAGCCGGCGGCGGCGCAGGAACGCCGCCCCCTCCTCGGCGTAGGAGGCGACCTTGTCGATCAGGAAGCGGTGCGGCTTCTCCATCAGGCGCCTTCCTCGGCGCCGACCCGGTCCAGCTCCCGTAGCACCGCGCGCAGATCGGAGAGCACCAGTGACGCGAGCGGGAAGCGCTCGGAGAGCACGATCGCCGAGCCCGCCGGGCCGCGCGCCGCGAGCACCTCGCCCGTCTCGGTGCCGACGTGCAGATAGGAGACGTCGCGCTCGGCGGCCTCCGCCGCCTCCCAGATCCGCCCGGCGCCGGCGCTCCAGTCGGCGCCGTCGGTGGCGAACAGCTGTCGCCCCGACGGGTCGAACAGCGCCCCCTCGCGGAGCTCGAGCGAGTCGGCGATGAAGCGGACGAGCAGCTCCGCGGCGGCGCCTGCCTGATCGTCCCGCTGCGTGGCGTTCGTCATGTCGGTGGTCCCGCTGGCATCTCCGCCAAGATATTGCCGATGGACGTTGCCCGGGCCTCCTGGATCACGATCGTCGCAATCTGCGGCCTCGCCGTCGTGCTGCTCGCGCTCGACGGCTACACCGGCTACGCGATCACCGTCGGCGCCGTCGGCGCCGCCGCCGCGGTCAATCTGACGCTGACCTGACCTCACCCGTGCCGGAGGTGCTCGGCACCCCGTCCGCCCGGCTTGACCGAGGCCTCGGGCTCGACGTGGATCAAGACGTCGGCGTTGCCCATCGACTCCTCGATCGCGTCGCGCAGCGCGTGCGCCCGGGCGTGGGCTACCTCGAGGCTGGTACCGGAGCGGAACTGGACGTGCATGTCGACGTGGCGGCGGGCGCCGGCCCGTCGCGCTCTGAGCTTGTGATAGCCGGCCATCTCCTCCGGTCGCGACGAAGCGATCACGGCCTCGATCTCGTCGAGCTCGGCGGGTGGCAGGGCCTCGTCCATCAGGACCCGGGTCGAGCGGCTCAGCAGGCGCACCCCGGAGGCGACGATCGCGGCGCCGACCACCAGCGCGGCGATCGAGTCGAAGACCGGCTCGCCCGTGATCTCGACCAGCACGAGCCCGGCGAGCACCGCCAACGACGTCCAGGCGTCGGCCCGCAGATGAGCGGCATCGCCCTCGAGCGCCGGCGAGTCGTGCTGGCGAGCCCGGCGCGAGAGGAAGGCCGAGACGACGATGTTGACGAGCGCCGAGCCGGCGATCACGACGATGCCGACCGGCACGTTCTCGAGCTCGGTCTCCGAGCCGATCCGCCGGACTGCCTCGAAGGCGACGATCGCGGCGCCGACGAGGATCAGCATCGCCTCCGCGCCCGCGGCGATGTGCTCCGCCTTCTCATGGCCGTAGGGGTGGTCCTCGTCGGCAGGCTCGTCCGCCTTGCGAACCGAGAACAGTGCCATGACCGAGGCGAGCAGATCGATCGCCGAGTGGATCGCCTCGGTCAGGATCGCGATCGACCCGGTCATCAGCCCGGCGGCGACCTTGACGACGATCAGGACCGAGTTCGAGAAGACCGAGACCAGCGCCGCGCCCGACTTGGTCCCGTGACCACCGCCTCCGCGCCCCCCGCTCATCCGGCGCCCCCGAGCCGCGCGGCGAGCGCACGGGCGGCGCGGCCGCGATGGCTGATCGCGTGCTTCTCGGCAGCGCTCAGCTCGGCCATCGTGCGCTCGTCCCCGGGCCCGGTGTCGAGCGGCCTGAAGGCAGGGTCGTAGCCGAAGCCGCCGTCGCCGCGCGGCGCGGCGACGAGCACGCCTTCACAGCGCCCCTCCTCGACGATCTCGGTGCCGTCGGCGCCGGAGTAGGCCATCGTGCAGACGTAGGCCACGCGGCGGTCGTCTCCAGGCCCGACGCTGGCGAGCAGCCGATCGAGGTTCTCCTCATCGGTCGCGTTCTCCCCCGCGAAGCGAGCGCTACGCACGCCCGGCGCGCCACCGAGCGCCGCTGCGGCGATCCCGGAGTCATCGGCGATCGCGTCGGTCCCAGTCGCCGCGAGAGCGGCCCGGGCCTTGACCAGTGCGTTGGCGGCGAACGTCTCCCCCGTCTCGGGCGGCAGCTCGACCTCGTCGGGAAGCGGCACGAGGACGAACGAGCTGAGAATCTCCTCCAGCTCGGCCAGTTTGTGGGCGTTCCGCGTGGCGACGACGAGCGTCCGCCCGCCAACGCTCATGAGCCGGTCGCGAGCTCCTGTGCGGCTCGCAACTCGTGGATGCCGCCTTCCGCGAGGCTGAGCAGATCATCGAGCGAGGCACGCGAGAGCGGCGTCCGCTCCGCGGTCGCCTGCACCTCGACCAGGCCACCGTCGCCGGTCATGACGACGTTTGCGTCGACCTCGGCGGTCGAGTCCTCTGCGTAGTCGAGGTCGCAGAGCGCGGCGCCATCGACCATGCCGACGCTGACGGCGGCGACGGAGCCGGTCAGGGGAAGGGCCTTCATCTCCCCCGCTTCGACGAGCCTCATGAGGGCGAGCTCGAGGGCGACGTAGCCGCCGGTGATCGCAGCGCAGCGGGTGCCGCCGTCCGCCTGCAGCACGTCACAGTCGATCCAGACGGCCCGCTCGCCGAGCGCGGCGAAGTCGACGACGACCCTGAGCGAGCGCCCGATCAGGCGCTGGATCTCCGTCGAGCGGCCGTCGGGGCGGCCCTTCTTCGAGTCCCGGTCCTTGCGCTCACCGGTCGACGCCGGCAGCATCGCGTATTCGGCGGTGACCCAGCCGCGGCCCTTGCCCTTGAGCCAGCGGGGCACCTCTTCGGCGATCGACGCTGTGCAGATCACCCGGGTCTCGCCGATCGAGATCAGCGCCGAGCCGTCCGCCGTGCGGACGAATCCGGGCTCGATCGTGACCGGTCGCAGCTCGGCGGCCGAACGGTCGTAGCTGCGCCCGCTCATCGGCGCGCCGGCCCGTTCCGGGGGTCGCCGTGTCCGCCTGCCTGCACCTCGGAGCCTCGCATCGGAGGGCAGTGTCTCAGATGGCCCCGGGGGCCGGGGGCCGCGGCATCCGGCCCGCGGCAACCGGCCCGGGCCGGGGTCAGTCGGCGAACGTGACCTTCTGGACCGCTTGCACGATCTTCTTCGTGATCGCCTCGGCAAGCTCCTTGCCGGGCAGGCTGTTGA
Organism: uncultured Solirubrobacterales bacterium; assembly: GCA_963793415.1. GTDB lineage: Bacteria > Actinomycetota > Thermoleophilia > Solirubrobacterales > 70-9 > CAXMST01. The sequence goes on from CAWCAC010000002.1 coordinate 2,710,077, forward strand.
GTCCGCCGACCGCGGCGACCATCCCACCCATCAGGACCGCCACGAGCAGGACCAAGCCGACGTACTCGACCGTCCCCTGTCCACGCTCGCAGCGCAGCTCTGACCCCGCACCGCGGAGCCGTTGTGCCTGCGAGCTGACCCACCAGTGGGCCTTTCCGAACCATCCGTACATCCTTCGCCTCCATCCCCGGCCGGCGGCCGGATTCGATTTCCGCTCGATGCTCCGGTGGCGGCCGTTGCCGAACAAGACACCGAGGTGACGTGCCGCGAACGAGAGCGTCACGATCCGCCGCAGGGACTAACCTGCGCCCGCGGATGGCGAGAAGGCGACGCATATTCGGCCGCCGCTCGGGGGCGGGCAGGGACGCGGGGAACCAGAGCGACCCCGAGACGACCCCCAGCGCCGAGGCCGGCGAGCCCGGGACCGCGATCTACGACGCCGAGGCCGCCGAACCGGCCGACGCCGCCGCCGCCGCGCAGACCGACGAGCACGCGGCCGCCGAGGTCGATTCGCCGACCGAGGCCGACGAGCCGCCCGGCGACGAGGCCGAGACGCCGGTGGCGGGCTCCGACTCATGGGCACCGCCGGACGCCGGCGTCGCCGTGACACCCGAGCCTCCCCCGCCCGGCTCGGAGACCGCCGAGTGGGCGAAGCCCTCGACCCCGCCCGTCGCCCCGCTTTCCCCACGCCCCCTCTTCCCACGCAGCAGCGATGCACCCGCGCAGGAGCCCGACTCGGAGGAGCTCGAAGCCGAGGCCCCACCCCGGCGGCCGACCCGCCGCGGCGACACGGGTGAGCGGATCCGGATCGCCGCCGACCAGGCCGCGCAGGCCGCCGAGATGCGAGCGATGGAGGAGATCCTCGCCCTCGAGGAGGACCTCGAGCGCGCCCGCACCTCCGCATCGAGCGCGACCGAGGACCTGCGCCTGCGAGTCGAGGCCGCCGAGGCCGAGGCCGCCGCAGCCAGCGACCGGGCCGAGCGGCTCGAGCGCGAGCGCGACGAAGTCGAGGCGCGTTCGAAGGCGCAGGCGACCGAGTGGCTCAAGCGTCAGGTCGAGTCGCTCAAGAACGAGGCCCGCGAGCGCGTCCGCGTCGAGGTCGAGCGGGCCCGGGCCGAGACCGAGGCGAAGCTGAGATCCGAGGCCGAGGCGCGGCTTCGCGAGCTCGCCGAGAGACAGGAGCGGGAGATCGACGAGCGCGTCGCCGAGACCGCCCGCAAGGCCGGTGCGGAGGCCGAGGCCGGTGGCGCCGAGGCGCTCGCGGCCGAGCGGCGCGAGCGCGAAGCTGCTTCCGCCGCCCTGCGCGAGGCGCTGACCCGGCTCGAGGAGGCAGAGGCGCGCGCGACAGCCGCCGAGCGCGCCAAGACCGAGGCGAATCGCGGGGCGCGGACCGACGTCCAGAAGCTGATCGCGGCCGAGACGGACGGGCTCAGGCGCGAGCTCGAACTGGCCCGTCAGGAGCTGGCAGAGAAGACGAGCGAGGCGGCCAGACTCGCCCGCGCGCAGGCCACCGACGAGGCCGAGGCCCGCCACGCCGCCCAGCTCGAGGAGGTCCGGGCCGAGACCCGGGCCGCGATCGAGGCCGAGGTGAAGCGCAGCGAGGCCACCCGGGAGCAGGAGTTGGCCGCCCGCGCTCGCTCGGAGGCCGAGGCGGCCGCGACCGAACGGCTCGAGCGGATCCAGGCCGAGGCCGAGGAGCGGATCCGGGCCGAGGTCGCCGTCGCCCGTCGCGCCGCCGAGGACCGCTTCGCCGAGAAGCTCGCCCAGCGCGAGATCGAGCTCGAGCGCGAGCGCGAGGACAAGGTCCGGATGATCGAGGACTCCGACCGCCGCTTGACCTTGATCGAGGAGCGTGCCGTCGAAGCCGCCGAGCGGGTCAACGCCGCAGAGCGGCGCCTCGCCGACGAGGCGAAGCGCCTGCGGGCCGAGGCCGAGCGCCGGATCGAGGAAGAGACAGCCGCCGCCCGCGAGGCCGCCGAGGCCGCCGCGAACGAGAGGATCGCCGAGCGGGAGCGGGAGCTCGAGGCCGCGCGAGCCGAGGCCGAGACCGTCGCACGCGAGGCCGAGGAGCGGATCGCGGAGGCGGACGAGCGGGCCCGCCACGAGGTCGAGGCGGTGAAGACCGACATCGAGGGCCGGATCTCGGCTGCTCGGGATGCAGCCGCCGCCGAGGCGGAGCAGCGCGCCACCGAGCGGGCCGAGAGCAGCCACGCCGCCACGGTCGAGCAGCTCAAGGCCGAGGCCGAGGCGGCAGCCGAGGCGCGGGAGCGCGCCGCCGCCGCGTCCGCCCGCAACGAAGCCGAGGAGGAGCTGCGCTCACTGCGAGGCGAGCTCGAGGCCGAGCGCAGCGCCCGCGCCTCGGCTGTCGCCGAGGCCGAACAACGAGCGCAGGCAGCCGAGGCCCGCGCCCGCGAGGCCGAGGAGTCGGCTGCGATCGTCGTCGACGAGGCTCGCGCTGCCGCCGCCGACTGGCTGCGTGGACAGGCCAAGGCCTTGCGGCGAGAGGGCGAGCGCGAAAGCCGCGCCGGGGTCGACGAGGCAGTTGCCCGCGCCCGCCAGGAAGCGGCCGCCGAGGTCGAGGCGAGGCTCGGGGCCGAGCTCGAGCGCGCCCGGGCCGAGGCCGCGGCCGGCGCCGGCCGCGAAACCGAGGAGATGCTCGCCGCCGAGCGCGACCGTGCCGCCGCGGCGCTGGCTGAGGCCGAGGCGCGCCACGAGGCGGAGCGGGCGCGACTCGAGACCGAGCTCGCCGGCGCCCGGCGCGGGCTGGAGGAGATGGAGCTGAGCGTTCGCGACGCAAACGAGCGCGCCGACCGCGCGCTCGAGGAGGCGATGGAAGCGGTCCAGGCTAGTCGCGCCGAGCGCTTCCGCGCCGCCGCCGAGCGGATCGGCGGCGTCGCCGGCCAGGCCGACGACGCAGCGCAGAGGGCCGAAGAGGCGAGCGTGGGCAGCGCGGTCGAGTCACCCGTGGCCGAGCTCGAGCCGGAACCCGAGCCCGAGCCCGAGCTCGAGCCCGAGGAGCCTGAGCCTGAGTCCCCGACGGAGCCGACGGAGTCCACGGAGGCGGACACCGAGGAGCAGGACGAGGTCGCAGCGCCCGACGGACCGCCGTCCCGAGATCCGCGCACCGCTGCGCTGAGCGGTGTCTGGGCCGTGCCCGACGACGCCCGCGCCGACGAGGCCGAAAAAGAGGAGGAGGAAGAGCTTCTGTACGAGGACGCAGCCGTCGGGCTGGACGCGCTCGAAGACGACGAGGCCGAGGCCGACGACGACACCCGTCACGACGGCGAGACAACGGAACCCGAGCCCGGCCCCGAGCCGGTGAGCCTCGCCGACGCCGGCTTCGAGGACCTGCGGCGGATCGGGATGTCGGTCACCCAAGCGAAGCGGGTGCTGCGCTACCGGGACGAGCGCGGGCTCGCGACCGTGGCCGAGCTCGAGGACGTGCCGGGTTTCCCGCGCAGCTTCCTCGACGACCTCGGCTCACGACTCACCGACTGAGCTGCCCGCAGCTGGCGGCCGGAGGAATCCTCAGCCCAGCGCCGCCGGCCACTGGCGGCTGAAACGCTCGCGCGCGGGCTCGACCCTGGCGCGATCGACCTGCGGCGCAGGCGCCCGATCGCCGAGCGCACGGATCGTCGCCACCGTTGAGCGGGCGAGGGCGCCGAGGTCGTAACCACCCTCGAGGCAGACGAGCAGCGGGGCCCCTAGCTCGACGCCCAGGTCCCTCATCGCGGCAGTCATGTGGGCGTAGTCAGCGTCCTCGAGCATGCACTCTGCGAGCGGATCGTCGCGATGGGCGTCGAACCCGGCCGAGATCGCGATCAGGCCAGGTCGGAAGTCGCGGGCGATCGGGGCGACGACATGCTCGACGAGCCCGAGGAAGAGCTCGCCGTCGGCCCCGGCCGGGACCGGCAGGTTGACGTTGAAGCCCTCGCCGGCGCCGGAGCCGATCTCGCTCGGGCTGCCCGTGCCGGGATAGAGCGGGCTCTGGTGAATCGAGATATAGAGGACGTCGTCGCGAGCGGCGAAGATCTCCTCGGTCCCGTTGCCGTGGTGGACGTCCCAGTCGAGGATCAGCACGCGACCGGCTCCCGCCTCGGCGATCGCCGTATCCGCCGCGACCGCGATCGAGTTGAACAGGCAGAAGCCCATCGGCCGGGCCGACTCGGCGTGGTGACCGGGCGGGCGCATCGCGCAGAACGCCCAGGGTGCCTCGCCGGCCAGCAGGCGCTCCGCCGCCTCGGCCGCGCCCCCTGCGGCCCGCAGTGCCGCATCCCATGACTCCTCGACCGCGATCGTGTCGGCGTCGAGCAGGCCGCCACCCTCGGAGCAGAAGCGCTCGATCCGGTCGATGTGTGCCGCGGTGTGGACGCGGGCGAGACGCTGGCGCGGAGCTGCGCCGGCTTCGAGCAGCTCGAGGCCGGGCCAACCGGCCTCGTCGAGCGCGGATTCGATCGCCCGGATCCGGTCCGCGTTCTCGGGATGGGCCCCGGTGTCGTGGCGCAGCGACGAGCTGTGTCGGTAGAGCAGGCCCACGCCGCTACCGGCCGGGCTCGGTGACGATCGGAGATGCGAGGGCGTCCACTAGGGGTACGGTACCCAGCCTTGTCCACCACGCAACCTCAGCCCACCGGCGGATCCGCGCCCGAGCCCCCAGAGTTCGACGTCGTCGTCGTCGGCGGTGGAGCAGCCGGCCTGCACGTCGCGCTCGAGGTCGCCGCTGCGGGCGGAGCCGCGGCGCTGGTCTCGCGCAAGCCGCTCGCCGAGAGCTCGAGTTACTGGGCCCAGGGCGGGCTCGCCGCTGCGATCGCCCCCGACGACTCACCCGCGCGCCACGCCGAGGACACGCTCAACGCCGGTCGCGGCCTCTGCGATCCGCGCGCCGTCGAGGTCCTCGTCAACGAGGCCCCAGCGCAGGTCGCGAAGCTGCTCGCCTACGGCGTCGAGTTCGATCTGGACGAGCACGGCGAGCCGGCGCTGGCGCTCGAGGGAGGCCACTCCGCCCGGCGCATCGTCCACGCCGGCGGCGCCTCGACCGGGAAGGCGATAACCCGCTGCCTCGCCAAGCGCGCGGCCGAGCAGCCGCAGATCGCGCTGCTCGAGGGATCGTCGGCGATCGCCCTCTATGCCGGCGAGGACGGCTGCCACGGCGTCTGGACCGACTCCGGCCCGGTGCTCGGAGGCGCCACCGTGCTCGCCACCGGTGGCGGGGCCGCGCTGTGGGCGCGGACCACGAACCCGTGGGGTGCGATTGCCGCCGGCAGCGCCCTCGCGCACGAGGCAGGCGCCGAGCTCGGTGGGCTCGAGCTCTGCCAGTTCCATCCGACCGCACTCTCGGCCCCGGGCGGGCCGCTCGACGGCCGCCTGATCACCGAAGCGGTCCGGGGCGAAGGCGCGGTCCTGGTCGACTCGGCCGGCCGCCGCTTCACCGACGAACTCGCTCCGCGCGACCAGGTGACGGCAGCGATCCTCGACCGGATGGGCGCCGACGGTAGCGGCCACGTCGGGCTCGACCTGCGCGAGGTTCCGCTCGAGCGCTTCCCGTCGATCGTGCGGATGCTCGGCGAGGCCGGCTTCGATCCGGGCGAGCCGGTGCCCGTCTCCCCAGCGGCGCACTACCTGATCGGCGGCGTCCGCACCGACCTCGACGGCGGCACCGCTGTGCCGGGTCTGTTCGCAGTCGGCGAGTGCGCCTACACCGGCCTGCACGGTGCCAACAGGCTCGCCTCGAACTCGCTCAGCGAGTGCTTCGTGTTCGGCTCGCGGGCGGCGCGGGCGGCACAGGCCGGGCCCGTCGCCACGCCGAGCGCCCGCCCGGCCGGGCCGGAGCATGCCTTCGTGCCCCCGCAGCCGCGGACGCGAGAGCGCCTCTGGCAGCTCGCCGGGCCGCTGCGGACGGCATCCGAGCTCGAACAGCTGCTCGATGACCCCTACGGCCCGGCCCGGATGATCGCCGCGTCGGCGCTGACGCGGACCGAGTCGCGGGGCGTCCACCGGCGTCTGGACATGCCGGCCCGCGACACGGCGCTCGACGGACGCCACGTGATCGTCCGCGCCGACGGCTCGATCGCGCTCGAGGACTGGCGCGAGCCCGCCGAGCAGGAAAAGCCTGCACCGGCCGCTTAATCTGAACTTAACGTTCAGCTATTGGGACTAAACACCGGTCAGCCGAGACTGGACATAGGTCGTTGCCGCCGGCCGTGTCCGCTGAAACCGAGCCCCAGGGAGAACTCCGTGTACCAGTTCAGCCGCGCCATCTACCGCGATCTCGCCCCTCGACTGATCGACGACTGCGAGGGACGCAACCGCCAGCGTCTGCTCGACGCCTGTGAGGCGACGATGCGGCGTCTGCTCAACGATCGGCGCTACTTCGCGAAGCCGACCAAGAGCCTCTTCAACGAGATCCGCACCTGCTTCCCGATCCAGGAGCAGATGAACGTCTTCATGGTCGTCGACCGCAACATCCGGCTCGCGATCCACTACCTGCAGGTGACGCCGCCCGAGGAGCTGATCATCGACGGCGTCCGCGAGTGCCGCGCCCACACCCGCAAGGGCACGCCCTGCCAGCGCGAACCGCTGCCGGGTCGCGACTACTGCCCGTCGCACAAGCACCTCGAGGAGAGCCTCGACGTCGCCGGCCACGAAGTCTTCTCACTGGCTGCCTAGCTAGATACGGATATCGGCACGGCAGCGGAGGCGGCCGGTCGGGGGGCCCGGCAGGGGTTGCCGCCTCACCGGCCGGCCGCTTCCGCGTGTTCAGGGGGCCGGTCGCACCGGACGCAGTCACGCGGCGGTCCACTAGGTTCCGCCAATGCGGCTTGGCGTCGACGTCGGCGGAACCTTCACCGATGCCGTCCTCACCGGTCCCGAGCGGAGCTGGACGGCAAAGGCTCCGACGACGCCCGCCGACCAGGCGGCCGGGGTACTCGAGGCGGTCGAGCGGGTGCTGGAGCTGGCCGGCGTCGAGCCCGGCGATGTCGCTTCCTTCAGCCACGGGATGACGATCGGCACCAACGCCCTGCTCGAGCGCCGCGGCGCCCGCACGGCGTTGCTCGCCACCGCCGGATTCACGGACCTGCTCGAGATCGCGCGCCAGAACCGCGTTCACCTGTACCGGCTCTGCGCCGACCGCCCGCCCCCGCTCGCGCCACCGGATCTGCGGATTGGCGTGCGCGAGCGGATCGGACCGACGGGCGTCGTCGAAGAGCTCAGTGGGGCGGAGATCGGACGCGTCGTCGGCCGGCTCGCCGAGCTCGACTGCGAGGCGGTCGCGCTCTGCTTGTTGTTCAGCTTCCGCGACGACTCCCACGAGCGCCGGCTGGCGCGGGCGATTCGCGAGGCGCTGCCTGGCCTGCACGTGAGCGTCTCCTCCGAGGTCCTGCCGCGTTTCCGCGAGTACGAGCGCTGCTCGACCACGGTGATCGACGCATACCTGGCGCCGTTGCTGAACGCGTACCTGACCCGGCTCGGAGAGCGATGCGAGTGGCTCGGTCTTCCCGAGCCCAGGGTGATGCAGTCCTCGGGCGGAATCGCGATGCTGAACGAGGCACGGCGGGGCGGTGCCTGGAGTGTGCTCTCGGGGCCGGCCGGAGGCGCCGTCGGGGCCGGTGTCACGGCGGCTGCCGCCGGCGCCCGACTCGCGGTCGGCTTCGACATGGGCGGCACCTCTTGCGACGTCTGCCTGATCGAGGACGGCTCCGTCCGTCATGGCGCCGGCGCCGAGATCGCCGGACGCCCAATCGGCCTGCCAATGGTCGACGTGCATACCGTCGGCGCCGGCGGGGGCTCGATCGGCTGGCGCGACGGCGGCGGCGCGCTGCGGGTCGGTCCACGCTCCGCGGGCGCCGATCCCGGGCCCGCCGCCTACGGCCGCGGCGGCAGCGAGCCGACGGTGACCGACGCCAACCTCGTGCTCGGCTACCTCGGCGCCGACGCGGGAGTCGCGCTCGACCGCGATGCCGCCGTCGCAGCGGTCGGGCGGCTCGCCTCCGAGCTCGAGCTCTCGGCCGAGGAGACCGCCGCCGGCATCGTCCGGATCGCCAACCTCGAGATGGTCGGCGCCCTGCGCGTCGTCACGGTCGAGCGCGGAGTCGACCCCCGCGGGCAGACGCTGGTCTCGTTCGGCGGGGCCGGCGGCCTGCACGCGGCAGCGATCGCGGCAGAGCTCGGCATCGACCGGATCCTCTGCCCGCGAGCGGCGGGCGTGCTCTCCGCGCTCGGCCTCAACTCGGGCGAGCCGCGGCGGGACCTGGCCCGGACCCTGCTGCTCGACGAGGGCGCGATCGCCGACGGCAGGCTCGAGACGGCGGTCGCGGAAGCCAAGCGGCGGGTGCAGGACGGCTCGACGGTCCGCTTCGAGGTCGTCTACGAGATCCGCTACGCCGGTCAGTCCTTCGAGCTCGACGTAACCGGTGGGCCCGAAAGCCTGCGGGCTCGGTTCGAGGGCGAGCACGAGACCCGCTACGGGTACCGGCAGCCCGAGGCTGCGATCGAGGTCGTCGGCATCCGCATCGCGGCGATTGGCGCCGAGGGCGAGCAGCCGCCCGCGGACGAGCCCGCGGGACTGACGCGGATCGGCAGCCGCGACGCCCGCTTCGGCGACGAGGTTCTCGAGACGGCGGTCTTCGGCGGCACTCCCGCCGCCGGCGAGCTGGCGGCGGGACCTGCGGTGATCGAGCTCGACGAGACCACCCTGCTCGTCCCGCCCGGCGCGACAGCGACGGCCGACGGCGCCGGAGGAGTCGAGATCACGCTCGGCATCGCGGCTCCTCGTGGGGTGCGATCGTGAGCTCCGCCTCACCCGCCGGCGATCCCGTCGCCCTGCAGGTGCTGGTTGGCGGCCTCAGATCGATCTGCGACGAGATGGGCGCGGTCCTGATCCGCAGCGCCTACTCGCCCAACATCAAGGAACGCGCCGACTGCTCGACGGCGCTGTTCGACCCGGGCGGGGAGCTCGTCATGCAGGCCGAGCACATTCCGGTCCACCTTGGCTCGATGCCGGATGCGGTCCGCGCCGTCCGCGACGAATCGCACGCCGACGGCGATCTGTGGATCCTCAACGACCCGTTCGCCGGCGGCACCCACCTGCCCGACATCACCCTGGTCTCGCCCATCTTCGCGGCGACCCGGGCTGACGGCGGCACCGAGCTGATCGGCTTCGCCGCCTCCAGAGCCCATCACGCCGACGTCGGCGGCCCGACCCCGGGCGGGATGCCGTCCGACTCGCACAGCCTCGAGGACGAGGGCGTCGTGATCCCGCCGACCCGCGCCGACGACGCACTGCTGGCCGAGCTCGCAGGCCGGATGCGGAACCCCGAGCAGCGTCTCGCCGACCTGCGGGCGCAACGCGCGGCCAACCTGCTCGGGTCGAGGCGCCTGGCGGCGCTTGCCGAAAAGCTCGGCCCGGGCGCCCTGCGAGCGGGAACCGATGCCGTGCTCGCCTACTCGGAGCGGCGCACGCGGGCGGCGCTGGCGCGGATCGGCGACGGCCGCTGGTCCGCCACCGAGCGGATGGAGCCGGCCGAAGGGGAGCTCGTGCTCCGGGTCGAAGCCCGGATCGAGGGTGAGGACCTGACACTCGACTTCTCGGGCAGCAGCCCGCAGGTTCGGGGCAACCTCAACTGCCCGCTGCCGGTTACGCGCTCGGCCGCGCTGTTCGCGGTTCGGGCCCTACTCGACCCCGAGGCGCCGCCTTCGGCCGGAGGTCACCGACCTGTCCACATCCACGCCGAGGCCGGCAGCGTCCTCAACGCCAACCCGGGGGCCGCGGTCGCCGCCGGCAACGTCGAGACATCGAGCCGCGTCGCCGACCTCGTGATCGACGCGCTCGCCGGCGCGATCCCCGCGCCGGCGCAGGGCCAGGGCACGATGAACAACCTGACCCTGTCGGGAGCGGGCTTCACCTACTACGAGACGGTCGGCGGCGGCCAGGGTGCGTGCCCGGGCGCCGATGGGCCCAGCGCCGTGCACGTGGCGATGTCGAACACCCTCAACACCCCGGTCGAGGCGCTCGAGGCGGAGCTACCGGTCAGGGTCCGCGAGCTCGCGGTGAGACGGGGTAGCGGCGGCGCTGGCGAGCGTCGCGGAGGCGATGGTGTCGTGCGCGAGATCGAGGCGCTGGAACCGCTCCGATTCACGCTGATCAGCGAGCGCCGCGCGATCGCCCCCGCAGGGCGGGACGGCGGCAAGGACGGGCTCAGCGGTCGCAACGAGCTCAACGGTCGGGCGCTCGACGCCAAGGCCGAGGGCCGCCTCGAACCGGGGGACGTGCTGCGCATCGAGACGCCGGGGGGCGGTGGACTGGGGTCGAGTGCAAGATCCATGTGATTCGCGCAACAAACTTGAATACTCGCTGCGCTTCCCTACACTCGGCTTCCTGCCGGGCACCAAGGGCGCCCCGCCGGGCGACCCGCCCGGACAAAGACTCCCCCTTTTCCCGACCCCTACCACGGAACTGACTCTCTAATGCCTATTGCTTTCAAGGAATGGTCCGTCACTGTGCGCGCTCTCGCCGAAGGCGAGCAGCTCCTGACCCTGCGCAAGGGCGGAATTCGCGAGGAGAACAAGCACTTCGAGCTCGAGCACGAGCGCTTCTTCCTCTACCCCACGTTCGACCACCAGCGGAACGACCTCGTACGCGAGTCGCACCACCCCGAGCTCCGTCGTGCGCTCGAGGAAGGCGTCTGGCCCGACGAGGAGCCGCCGCCGCGCGCGCTCCTGCAGGACGGCGGCATCCCGCAGCCCGATCGCGTCCGGATCCGCGCCTGGGCCGAGGTCGCCGACCACTTCGAGATCGAGGACCCGCGCACGATCGACGCGCTCTCCCCGTTCCACGTCTGGACTCAGGACTACGCCCGCAAGCGGCTCGCCTGGAAGCGGACGCATCCGCTGCACGTGCTGCTGCTCAAGGTCCACCGGATTCCGCGCCCGGTCACGGTGCGCGTCCGCGACGAGCACCACGGCTGCCACTCATGGGTCGAGATCGACCGCGACCTCCCGTTCGAGGGCGTCCCGGTGATGGCCGACGACGAGTTCGATCGCGCCGCCGAGCGGATCCGCAGCATCTGCGCAGCCGCCGGCGAACCGGCCCTCGTTTGACCCGGAGCACGGTCTGAGGACTGCCGTCCGGCGCGGCGGGGCGCATTGCTGCGCCCTGCACGGGCCGGCCCGCGCAACCCGTCCTCCGACTGATAGATACTGAGCCACGTGTCCGACCTCGCACTCCAGGCGATCCGCGCCGCCATCGACCGCTACGGCTCCGCTCAGGTGAGCGCCGACCGTCTCGCGGCTCTCGCGGGCGCCCGCGACCTCGACCCGACCGGGTGGGCCGCGATCGAGCGCTGGCTCGGGGACCACGATCTGATCGTGATCTCGAGGCCGAGCGACTGCACCGGCGGGCACGCCGCCGCGTCGATCATGGCCGCCCGCTGAGCGCGCTGCCCGCCTCTCCAGCCCGACCTACTCGCAGTAGGGACGACCGCGCAGACGCGGGTCGCGGCGTGGGACGCCCGAGCAGCGGGCGATCCGGTGCAGGCGCTTGACCTGGCGCCCCGATGGCGTCGCCAGATTCTCGAGCTGGAACGGGTCCCGCTCGAGGTCGTAGAGCTCGTACTCGGACGCGGGCACACAGAGGTCACTCTCCGGAGCCGGCAGCTGCAGATGCTCGGTCAGGCTCAACTCGGGAGTCCGGAAGCCGACCCACTCGCAGCTGCGGGCGTATGCGTCGTAGTTGACGGCGAAGTACGTCCCGATCGCACGTGAGCCGGCCCAGCCGGGGCGTCGGCCCTCGAGCAGCGGCAGCAGCGAACGGCCGTCCATGCGCCTGCACCCGCGCTTGCCCAGGCAGGGCTTGGACCGGGTGAGCCCGAGGATCGTCGGGGCGAGATCGATGTTTGCCACCGGCGCGTCGAGCTCGGCGCCGGAACGGAACCTCCGCGGGAAGTTGCTCGGGGGCTTGATCACGAACGGGACCCGGAGCTGCTCCTCGTAGGGAAGCCCCTTCGCGAGCTGGATCCGGTGCTCGCCGTAGTCGAGGCCGTTGTCGGACCAGAAGACGATCATCGTCGAGCCCAGCTCTCGGTTGCGGCGCAGGGCGTCGACGACCTCGGCGACCCCCCGATCGACCGACTGCAGGGTCGCGAGGGCACAGCCGTAGAAGCGATCGCGGCGGTCCCGCTCGGCCTGCGTCGGGGGAGGCTTGCTGCTGATGAATTCGGGCTTGTCGGAGAGATCAGTCTCTTCGGTCGCAGGATTGACAGGTGCCGTGGCGTCAGTGAACAGCCCGATGTCCTCGGGCGCGGGGACCGGTGCGTTGTCGCAGGGGCCGCCCTCCTGACCCGATCCGATGTGCGGGCCGAAATGGTCGATCTGCAGGTAGAAGGGCTTGCGCTTCGGCGCGTAGCGATCGATCGACCTGGTCGCGCGATCGTTGATCCAAGACGTCAGGTACTCGCCGGGGAAGATCTGCTTGCCGTCGATGGAGAACGAGGGGTCGACATAGTTGGAGCGGACCATCGTCATCCACCGGTCCCAACCCGGCGCCGCCTCGAGCCCGTTCACCTCCGTGTACCCGTTCAGGTACTTGCCGATGTGGATCGTTCGGTAGCCCGCCTCCTGCATCCAGGCGGGCAGCACCTGCGGCTTGTCACGCAGAAGCGGGTAGCCGGTGCGGTTGGCGATAACGCCGTTGTTGTGGGCGTACTGGCCGGTCAGGAAGCCGGCCCGGGACGGGCAGCACTGCGGCGTCGAGGTGATCGCCTGCGTGAACGTCGTCCCCTTGCCCGCGAGGTCGGCGAGTGTCATCGGCATCACCGCCTCGTTGAAGGACTCGAGCGTCTGATCGTCGCTCGTGATCACGACGACGTTGGGCTTCGCCTGACGCTCGGCCGCGACCGAGGGAGCTGCTCCGAGGAGAAGCGCCACGAGGCACGCGAGCATGACCCTGAGTCCCACCATCGGGCCGGATTCTAGGCAGCGCGCTGGCCGGTCAATCGCCGGCCGGGGCCGCCGGCGGCAATAGTGTGGGTCGAGGATGCCCTGGACGGAGACCGAATCGCTGAGCTTCGTGGCCCGCCACGAGGAGGGGGACGAGGAGTGCGCCGAGCGCACCCTCGACGAGCTCGAGGAGCTGCGCCTGCGGCTCGAGGAGCGACTCGAGGAGGCGCCCGGCGACGTGACCGTGGTCATCCACCCGACCTCGGCCTGGCTCTCGGCCGCCCATCCCTTCCTGCCCGCGGCCAGGCTCGCCGCCGCCCCGGCCGTGCGCCGCTACCTCGCGGGCTGGGTGATGACCGGGGAGCTACACGTTCTCAACGATGCGGCGCTCGAGCGCCGCGCCGCCGGTGACGAGTCGCTGCGGGCGCTGCGGGGAACCGCGGGACGGCTCTATGCCCAACTGACGCTGGCCGGTCACAACGAGCAGATCCCGCCCCCGTGGAACCCGGCCTCGTTCCGCCGCTACCTGCGCTGGGCTTGGCTGGTCGAGGGCGGCGCCCAGTACTTCGCGGGCCAGGTCTCGCTGTTCCGCCCGGCGGTCAGCCGCCGGCTCTCGGAGAGCGCCGCGCCGACCTTCCCGCCCAGCGCCCGCGACGCGATCGTGCTCGGCGGCACCGTCTTCGACCTGCTCGACCGCGAGGTCGGCAGGCATGCCTGTGAGCTCTTGATCTCGCGGATCCGCAAGGACGGGTCGCGACCCGCGCTCGAGGTCGCCTTCGGCGTCGACATCGACGCGATCGAGACGGCGTGGCGCCGCCATCTGCAGGCGCTGGTCGAGCGCAGCCCCGCCTGACCCCCCGAGCGAGGCCAGGCGCGGCTCAGCGCAGGACGAGCGCGTAGACGATCCCGGCGATCGCTCCGAAGACGAGTAGCGCGACGAGCAGCCCGGCGCCGAGTCGCAGCTCCCACGAGCGGGGCTCGGGCTCGGGGTCGCGCTCACCCGCCCCCCACTCCTCGCCCGCCTCCTGATCCGGAAGGCCGCCCTCCAGCGCCTGCTCCTCCCAGCCGGGCGGCAGCGACCCGAGCGAAGCATGCTCGGCGTCGACCTCGGTCAGCAGCGAGCGGGCCTCGGCGATGCCGGCCTCGGGGACGAGCACGTCGCGGGGCCCGGCCGCGAGGAAGTCGGGCACGTCGAAGCCGGCCGTGCGGCGGATCAGGCTCGGGATCCCCTGCTCGAGCAGCACTCCCTTGATCAGCTCGGCCTCGGAGAGATTGCGGGCGACCGCGACCCGGATCAGCTCCCCCTTCGCGTAGCGCGGGTGGATCTTGCGGGCCTGCTCGTGACCGCGGTCGGTCGCCTCCTGCTCGCCGTCGCCGGCGTGGACGAGCGGCATCGCGCAGCGCTCGCACATGCGCGCGTCCGCAGGTTGGCCGCGACCGCAGCGGGGACAGACGAGCGAGCCGTCAGACGACGGCAAGCTCGACCTCTTCGGCGGCCTCGTCCTCGATCCGCCAGGCGCGGACGACGGGCTCTTCCCCCGCCAGCGAGCAGATAACCCAGATCAGGCCGGGCAGCAGCTCGGCGAGGTTGATGTCCGTCTGCGAGGGCCGCGCCTCCGAGACCGGATGCGAGTGGTACATGGCGATGAGCTCCTCGCCGACCGCCGGCATCTCCTGCTCCTGGATCCGGAACTGGTCGCTCGGGTGGATCTCGAACCGCATCGGGCTCTCGAAGGTGTTGCGGGTCCGGTAGGCGGTAACGGCGACGCCGTCGCGGCCGCCGATCAACCCACAACACTCGTTCGGACGGTCATCGCGCGCGTGGGCGACGATCTCGTCGAGTACCTGCCGGGTGGTCTTCATGGCGGCGTGCAGGAGCGCTGGATTACCACCAGATGGTGGAATCGACGTTCTCGAGCTCTTCGTAAGACTTCGTGTAGACACCCGAGGAGAGGTACTTCCAGCCATCGTCGGGAACGAGGAAGACGACATTGCCGCCGTCGAGCTCACCGGCGATACGGGCGGCGACGTAGGCGATCGCGCCCGAGGAGACGCCCGCGAACAGGCCCTCCTCGTGCAGCAGCTTCTGGGTCCAGCGGATCGCGTTCTCGTTGCTGACCATGATCTTGCGGTCGAGGATCGAGAGGTCGATGATCGGCGGAATGAAGCCGTCGTCGAGCGAGCGCAGGCCGGAGACGTCCTCCCCCTGCATCGGCTCGGAGGCGACGATCTTCGTCTCCGGGTCGTGCTCCTTGAAGCGGCGGCCGTTGCCCATCAGGGTGCCGCCGGTCCCGAGACCGCCGACGAAAGCGGTGACCTCATCGAGCTCTTCGAGGATCTCGAGCGCCGTGCCGTTGTAGTGGGCGTCCGGATTGGCGTTATTGCCGTACTGGTACGGCATGTAGACGGAGGCGTCCTTTTCGGCCATATCCAGTGCCAGCTCGACCGCCCCGTTGGAACCCTTGGCGCCTTCCGAGTAGACGATCTCGGCTCCGTACATGCGCAGCAGCGCCGTCCGCTCCTCGGTGACGTTGTCGGGCATCACGGCCACGAACGGGTAGCCCTTGCGACGGCAGATCATCGCCAGCGCGATGCCGGTGTTGCCGGACGTCGGCTCCATCACCTTCTGTCCCGGGGCGATCAGACCCTCGGCCTCGGCCTTGTCGATCATCGACTTGGCGACCCGATCCTTGACCGAGCCGGTCGGATTGTGCCCCTCGAGCTTCGCGTAGATCCGCACGTTGGGCTTCGGCGAAAGCCGGGGCAGCTCGACGAGCGGCGTGTTGCCGATCGACTCGAGGATGTTCTCGAAGCGCCCCCCGCAGGGACGGTTCAGAAGTTCTCCGGGTGCCACTTCAGTAAGTGTAGTGAAGGATCGTCCCCGGTACGCGAATCTGCACCCCGGCCGCAAGGTGGTTAGGGTCTCGGGATCGCGGTCGGGGGTGCCTGGCCGCCAGGCAACTCTCTAAGGAAGGGACTCATCCCATCATGAGTAAGACTCGTCTATGGAGTCTGCTGGTACTCATCGTCGGGCTTCTGGCCACCGCAGTGGTGGCCGGATGCGGCGACGATGACGACAGCACCAGCTCCGACTCGACCACGGCGTCCGGTGACGTCACGACGATCACCGAAGGCACGCTCAGCGTCGGCACCGATACCCCGTACCCGCCGTTCGAGATCGGCCAGCCGCCGGAGATCAGCGGCTTCGACATCGAGGTCGTCAACGCGATCGCCGAGGAGCTCGGCCTGACGCCGGAGTACACGGATACGTCGTTCGACACGATCTTCCGTGACACCGCCGCCGGCCAGTTCGATCTCGCCGCCGCCGCCTCGACGATCACGCCGGCCCGCGAGAAGGTCGTTGCCTTCTCCGATCCGTACTACGAGTCCCAGCAGGCGCTCGTCGTGGCCGAGGGGTCCGACATCGCATCGGTCGAGGACCTGAGCGGCGCCATCGTCGGTGCCCAGGACGCGACCACCGGTGAGACCTACGCCAACGACGAGACCGACGCCTCCGAGGTCCGCGGGTTCCCCGAGGGCCCCGACGCGATCGCGGCCGTCGCCACCGGCCAGGTCGACGCGGCAATCATCGACCAGCCGGTCGCTGTCGACGCCGTCGAGAAGCAGGGCGGCATCGAGATCGCTGCGGAGATCCCGACCGAGGAGTTCTACGGCTTTGCGATGCCGCAGGACAACACCGGTCTCCAGGACGGCGTCAACGAGGCGCTCGCAACGATCGCCGAGAACGGCACGCTCGCCGACCTGTACGAGGAGTACTTCCAGTCGGAGCCGCCGCAGGCGGTTCTCGAAGGACTCGGCCAGTAGGCAATGCGGCCCTCTTCCGAGGGCCAGATCGCATGAACGACGAGGGGCGCCACGCGGCGCCCCTCGTTCGTGCATAGAGTGATGCCCAGTGGACTACATCCTCGAGTACTACTTCGACTTCGGACTCATGGGCGACGAGTTCGGGTTCGTCCTCGACGGCTTCGTCGTCACGCTCAAGCTCTCGATCTACGGTGGCATCCTCGCACTCGCCTGGGGCCTGATTCTCGCCGTCCTCAGGCAGCTGCCCGGTCGCGCAACGGCACCGGTCCGTTGGCTGGTCATCGGCTACATCGACGTTTTCCGCGGCGTGCCACTCCTGCTCGTCCTCCTGCTCGTCAACGGCTCGCTCTCGGCGTTCGCCTTCCAGGGCGTCCTCCCGCGCGAAATAGCGACCCCAGAGTGGCTGGGCGAGAGCTCGCTCTTCTGGCACGGCATTCTCGCCCTGACCTTGACCTACGGCGCCTACATGGCGGAGGTCTACCGGGCCGGGATCGAGGCCGTCCCGAGCGGGCAAATGGAGGCGGCGCGCTCGATCGGGATGAGCCACGGCCAGGCGATGCGTTACGTGATCGTCCCGCAGGCCATCCGCAAGGTGATCCCGCCTCTCCTCAACGACTACATCGCCCTCATGAAGGACACTTCCCTGATCAGCGTGCTCGGTGTCGTTGAGGTCGTCCAGGCGGGCCGTGATGTCCAGTCCGAATTCTTCAACGGCTCCGGGCTGGTCCTCGGCGCCCTCCTCTTCCTGGTCGTCACGATCCCGCTCGCCCGCTTCGTCGACATCCTGATCGCCAAACAGCAGGCGCAGTACCAGCGAGGAGTCGCATGAGCGAGACCGCGCCCGTCCCCGATTACTCGGGCCCGATGCTGAAGCTCGCAGGCGTGCAGAAGAGCTTCGGCAGCCTCCGAGTCCTCGACGGGCTCGATCTCGAGGTGAGCCGCGGTGAGGTGGTGTGCGTGATCGGTCCGTCCGGCTCCGGTAAGAGCACACTCCTGCGCTGCATCAACCTGCTTTCTCCACCCGAGGCGGGAACGATCGAGCTCGAGGGCAAGGCGATCACCGGCAAGGGCAACGAAGGCCTCGACTTCGTCCGCCGCCGCGTCGGCATGGTCTTCCAGCAGTTCAATCTGTTTCCGCACAAGACGGCTATCGAGAACGTGACGATCGGGCCGGAGAAGGTGCTGAATCGCAAGCGGGGCGAGTGCCGCTCCCGAGCCGAGGAGCTGCTCGAGCGGGTCGGCATGTCCGAGAAGGTGAACGAGTATCCGGAGCGACTCTCAGGCGGTCAGCAGCAGCGCGTTGCGATCGCGCGGGCGCTGGCGATGGACCCGCACGTGATCCTCTTCGACGAGGTGACCAGCGCGCTCGACCCCGAGCTCGTCAAGGAGGTTCTCGACGTGATGCGGGAGCTCGCCGACGAGGGCATGACGATGATCGTCGTCACCCATGAGATCGGCTTCGCCCGCGACGTCGCCAGCCGGGTCGTGTTCATGGACGCCGGCGTTGTCGTCGAGGAGGGGCCGCCGGCCGAGGTGCTCGAGAACCCGCGCCACGAGCGCACCCAGCGCTTCCTCGGGCTCGTCCTCGACACCTGACCCCGGGGCCCCGCCACGCCGTGACGGTTCCCTGTTGCGGAGCCGATCACCCGAAGCTATCTTCGCCCCTCGCCCGTGTCCCCGCGACCGTTTCCGCAAGCCCGCCGGGCTGTACTGCTCGGCGCAGTTCTGGCCATCCTCGCCGCCGTCGTCCTGGCGCCGGGATCGCTGCCGAGGGCGTCGGCGGCCCTTTCCGCCGGCGTCCCGAAGACGTTCTTCGGGGTCAGCGGCCGCCATCTCGACAACATGGACTTCGACGACCTCGAAGCGGCCGGCGTCGGCACCTACCGGACGCTGTTCAACTTCCGCAATATCAAGCGCCGGCCCGGCGGTGGCTACGACTGGGAGCACTACGACAGGCTGATCGGGCGGATGGCGGCTCGGGAGATCCGCGTACTGCCGCTGCTCTACGGAACCCCGAGCTGGATCTACCGCTTCCGCACGGTGCCGCCGATCTACAACGCCCGCGCCCGTGAGGCCTGGTCGCGCCTGCTGGTCCATCTGACCGACCGCTACGGGCCGGGCGGGACCTTCTGGCGACTCAACCCGTTGATCCCCTACCGCCCGATCACCACCTGGCAGATCTGGAACGAACCAAACAGCCCGCGCTTCTGGGCGACGGGTCCGGACCCCGGCGACTACGCGCGGCTGCTGCGGCTGTCGGTCGCCTCGATCCAGCGGATCGATCCCCGGGCGACGATCGTCAGCGCCGGGCTCATCGCCAACCCACGCGCCCTCGGCTCGATTCCCGGCGACATGTTCCTGCGCAGACTCGCCGCCTCGGGAGTTGTGCGGGAGATCGTCGATGCCTGGGGATACCACCCCTACGGACGGGACGCCTCCGACGTCCGGGCCGAGCTCCGGGACGCGCGCGTCGCGCTGCGAGCCGAGGGCGAGGGAACGGTGCCGATCTGGGTGACCGAGGTCGGCTGGGGATCGGACTCGCTGATCGACAAGATCCTGCTGAAGACGCCACAGGGCCAGGCGCAGGCTCTACGAGAGACCTACGCAATGGCGCTCGAGCGACGCAAGAAGCTCGGGATCGAGCGGATGCTCTGGTACTACTGGCGCGACCAGCCCGACCCCTTCTGCAGCTGGTGCCGTTCGGCCGGGCTGCTCGAGCGTTCGCACCGGCGTAAGCCCGCGTTCGTCGCCTTTCGCACCCTGACCGGCAGCTGACGCGCCGTGCGGGCGGCGCCGGGTCGCGCCCGTCTAGCGTTCGGACGATGAGCCCGCCCGCCCTCGACGTCGTGATCGTCTCCTACCGCTCGCGGGAGCTGCTTGGCCGCTGTCTCGAGTCGCTGCACGAGCACCCCGCTCCGGGCGGCATGACGGTCACGGTCGTCGACAACGCCAGCGGCGACGGAACGGCGGAGCAGGTCGTCGCCGAGCACCCCTGGGTGACTGTGCTACCCCAAGCCGAGAACCTCGGCTTCGGGGCCGCCACCAATATCGGCATCCGGCACGGCTCCGCCCCCTTCGTCCTCGCCCTCAATCCCGACGCCGCAATCGAGGCCGACACCCTCCCGGTCCTGCTCGAGTTGATCGAGCAGGACCCGCTGATTGGCTGCGCCGGGCCGGCGCTGTACCAAGAGGACGGCAGCTTCGACCATGCCGCTCGCCGCGGCTTCCCGACCCCGCTCAGCTCGCTCGCGCACTTCGCCGGGATCGGCAGGCGGGTCGAGAGCGGCCCGCTCGCCGCCTATCGCGCCCCCGAGGTCGAGAGCGGCCCCGTGGACGCCGTCAACGGCGCTTTCATGCTGCTCCGCCGCGAGGCGCTTGAACAGGTCGGCCTCTTCGACGAGCAGTTCTGGATGTACATGGAGGACCTGGACCTCAACTACCGCCTCGCCCGTGCCGGCTGGATCACCTGGTACGAACCCTCGGTCCGTGCGATCCACACCAAGGGCGGCACCAGCAAGCAGGGAGGCCGCCGCGCTCCGAAGCTGGAGATCGCCTTCCACCGCGGTATGGGCCGCTTCTACCGCAAGCACTACGCAGCGGACCACGCCGAGCCCTTCAACTGGCTGATCTACCTCGGCATCGGCCTGAAGCTACTTCTCACTCTCGCCCGGAACGCTCTGAGTCGCGGCTGAGGGTTGCCGCTCGGGGAAGGACCATGCCCGTCCGGGCGGGTCCTGTCGGGGGGCCCACCCGAATCCGCTTGGTTCACTTGGTTCGGGGGGCCCGGGTCCCCCCCCGCCACCCGCCCGAAGAGAGTGCGTTGCAGTGCAGCGTCCGACGTGACTGTCTTCGGGCGGGTGGCGGGCGGGGGCCCCAGCCCCGAACCAAGTGAACGAGCGGATTTGGGGGTCGTGGGGTGACCGCCCGACAGGACCCGCCCGCAAAGCGGCTGATCCTTCAAGCGATCAACTAGCTACTGCGGATCCGTCGGCGACGGGCGAGGCGGCGACGGAGGGTTTTGGTCAGGGTGTCTCCTCCACCCCTCTCCAGGACCACATCAGGGAAGCGTTGGCCTGGGGTGGCTGCTCTCCATCCTTTTAGCCTGGAGGGGAGGCCGGTCAGGTTTCGGTCGATCAGGGCTTGGCCTCCGAGGATCACGCTCTCGCGGGCGAGGATCCCGAGGGCGGTTCTCGGGGTGATCACCTTCCACTTGCGGAGGACGTAGCCACGGCCGAAGCCCATCAGGCGGTTCTTGGCGGCGGAGCCGCTGCCGAGGGTGGCGGAGTGCTCATGAGTGCCGCGGGCCTCGCGCGCGAGGACGCAGCGGCCGCCTTCGGCGAGCAGGCGCAGGACGAGGTCGACGTCCTCCCAGTATGCGAACAGGTTCTCGTCGAAGCCGCCGACACCGAGAAAGGCCTCGCGGTCGAAAGCGGCTGCCGCGGCCGAGGGGCCGATCGGGTCCGGGGCGGCGGCGAGGGCTTCGATCGGCATCCCGTTCATGTAGTCGTAGACGAGCAGCGTCGGGTCGAGCTGCATGCCGGCGGTGTCGATCAGGCCGATGTCGTCCTTGTCGCGCATCACCCCGGCCGCCATCACGACCCCGGCGCCGGGATCGATCGGCGCTGCGAGGGCCTCGGCGAAGCCCGGGTCGCAGACGCAGTCGTCGTTGACGAGGACGATCACGTCGGAGTGCGACCGTCGGGCGGCTATGTTGACCGGCTCGGAGAAACCCCGGTTATCGGACAGCGTGACCGCGCCCGCGAACGGGTAGGAATCGCACAGCGCCGTCACCTCTCCCCCCGGCGAGCCGTTGTCGACGACGATCGTCTCCTGCTCGATCGTCTGCCCGGCGAGCGAGTCGAGCAGGCGTCGCAGCCGCGCGACCGGGCCACGCGAGGGGACGATCAGCGAGACGGTCGCGCTCAGAACGCCCCGGTGCCCCGCAGCACGGCGGGAACCGTGTGGAGGACGATCCGCAGGTCCCGCGCGAGAGACGGGTTCTCGATGTACTCGAGTTCGACGGCCATGCGCTCGCCGAAGGTGAGCTCACCGCGACCGAAGATCTGCATCGGGCCGGTGATCCCAGGCTTGACCGTGAGCCGGACCCGGTCCTCGGTCGTGTAGCGCTCGACGATCTCGACCTGCTCGGGCCGCGGCCCGACGATGCTCATCTCGCCGAGGAAAACGTTGAAGAGCTGCGGGAACTCGTCGATGCTGAGCCGTCTCAGAATCGCCCCCACGCGTGTGATCCGGGGGTCGTCGCGGAGCTTGAACATCGGATCCTCGAGATCCTCGAGGCGGACGATCTCGTCGAGCACCTGCTCGGCGTCGACCCGCATCGTCCGGAACTTGTACATCCGGAAGGGACGGCCGCCGAGCCCGGCGCGGACCTGCGAGAAGAAGACCGGTCCGGGCGAGTCGAGCTTCGTCGCGATCGCGATGATCGGCAACAACGGCAGGAGAATCAGCAGCCCGAGCCCGGAGACCGCGATGTCGAAGGAGCGCTTGATAACCAGCGACGAGCGCGAGGCGTCCCAGGTGTTGTACTCGAGGATCGGCAGGTCGGCGAGCTGCGAAATCTGCAGCGAAGGGAGCGCCCGACCGCGCAGCGGTGAGACGACGCTGAGCTTGACCTGGCGCTTGCGACAGAGGGCGTTGAGCTCGGCGATCAGGCTCGTATCGACGTCACCCGCGGCGACGACGATGCGGTCGACCCGGTCGGCGACGTCGAGCAGCGCGCGGGTCCGGTCCCGGCCCTCGCCGAGCGAGTTGATGCGGCGCTCGACCGCGAGCTCGAAGTGCATGTCCCGGAACAGGCCGAGCTTGCGGCGCATCGACTGCAGGCCCGCCTCGTCGCCGATCATGCCGACATGCTCAGGTGGCGTCCACGACCACCAGAGCCTCCGGGCCAGCGAGCGAGCAATGATCACCGCGACCGCGACGATCAGCATGTGCTCCGCAGCATCAAGGCTGCCGAGAGCATCGGCGGGCGTCAGCGGCAGCAGCAGGGCGAGAACAGCCGAGATCGTCGCCGCCCACGCGATCAGCGCGGGGACCTCGTCGGCGGTCAGATGGCGGAGCGCCTTGTGATCGCGGTCGTAGAGGCCAAAGAGCTTTGCGACGAGCAGCCACAGCGGCAGGAACACGAGCGGCCACGGGCTTCCGATCGAAATGGCGACAAACGCCGCTGCGATCCCGGTCGCGACCAAGTCGGCGAAGGCGAGCATGCGGCGGCGGCGCGCGTCGCGCCACCAGCGGCGTCTGCCTCCAAGCCGCCTGATTGCGTCGTCCGCCGTCCCCTCGATGCGGGGATGCGGCAGACCGGAATCGGCTTCGAGGTCCGCGATCACGGAGCGCGCAGCCGACTCACTCACGGGGCGGCCTCCGAATGGATAGAACCCCGGTCATCTGAGGCTGAGGATAAACCGCCTGCATGCGGCGCGCATCAGACCGGCAGCTCCGCGCGACTGATGGGGAGCCGGCGCAATCGAGGACAAAGGCTCACGGGGCCTCGGTGACCGCAGCGCGATCCAGGACGAATGGAGCAAGCGCGATCGCGCGATCACCGTAGTTGCCGGCAGCCACAGGTTCCTGCAGGTCGACCGAGAGTTGCGCGAGAAGCTGCCAGGCGCGGAAGTCCTCGGGGCTCGTCCGCGCCGCCTCCGCAGCTCGGCGCCGCGCCGCTTCGTAGTTGGTGCCGGCCTGTTCGACCTCGGCCAATCGCAGCTGCGGCTCGATGCTCCATGGCGCGATCGCCGCCGCGGCACGCGCAGCCGACGCAGCTCCGGTCAGGTCACCCTCGTCGAGCCGGTCGGCGCTGATCCCCATCTGGATCGAATACAGCGCCAGGATCGCTCCGCATCCGATCGAGACCACGCTGAGAGCCGCCGCCCCGAGGCCGAGGACCACGGGTGAGGGGCGCGGCGGCGAGGCGGCCCACTCGTAGCCGCCCATCGCCGGGTCGACCAATTCGGATCCGTACGGCTCTCCCCGGGCAGCGAGGGCCCGTCCACTGACCAGTCCGATGCAGATCAGGAACGGGGCCATCGCCGCGGGAAGCTCCCAGGTCCAGTCGATCGCGACCGCGAAGGCGCCGATCAGGAGGATTCCGAGCACGGGACCGGTGGTCGCCCGGGTCGCAGCCCCGGCACCACGCAGTCTCCGGCTTACAGCCCAGAACGGCAGTCCGAGCACGGTCAGCATCAGCAGGCCGCCGCCAAGGCCGAGCTCCCCAAATGCCTCGATCGGGGCCGAGTGCGCATTCCGCACGGCCACCGGGAGGTCGCCGTGTCGGTTCCAGTAGTTCGCGAAGCCCCCGGCACCGACCCCGCGAACCGGATCGTCGGCGAAAGCCTCCTTCGCCGTGCCCCAGAAGCTGAGCCGATCCGAGCCCGAGGCGAGCCCTGCCGCCGTACCTTGCTCGGTCCCCGCCTTTTCCCCGCGGAAGGACCCGACGAAGGAGTCGGCTCCGAAAGCAGCAACCGACGCAAGCAGCGCCACGCTTCCGATCGTCGCCGCGGCGACGCCGACGCGACGGGTCTGGGCCGGCCCGATCCCCCGGGACGCGAGCCGGTGCAGGGCGAACGCCGCCGCGACCGCGCAAGCGGCAATACCGATCGCGAGCGCGACGCCCCAGAGGCCGGGATCGCCGGGCGGCTCGAGCGTGCTGCGGCGCGCCGCGACGGCGACCACGGCCAGCAGCCACGCCGGAATCGCGACGATCGCCGCCGCGACGAGCCGGGTGCGAACCGGCATCAGCCAGGCAGCACAGGCGATGCCGACGAGCGCGATCAGCATCGAGCCGCGCGAGCTGGTCAGGAAGAGCACGACGATCACCGGGACGGTGGCTCCCGTTGCCAGCGACGACTGCCACGGGCGACCGGCGCCGACGAACCAGACCAGTGCGGTCACCGTCATCGCCATCAGATAGCCGAGGCCATTCCAGTAGCCGACCGGGAAGCTGATCCGCTCGGCGGCGAGCGGCAGCTGCGCGGCGAGATCGGCGTCGGCGCCGAGCCCGAAGAGCCGGGCACCGAGCGCGACCAAGGCGACAGCGACGCCGCCGAGCGCGATCCCTGCCAGCCAGGACGATCCACTCCGGCGCCCCGCGGCGAGACCGACCAGGAGGATCGTGCCCAGGTACAGGAGCGTCCGGCAGACAGCCGCGAAGGCGGCAGCGTCGTCCGATGCCCAGCCGGTCGAGAGCGCTGCCAACCCCGCCAGCGCCGCCAGCGCTCCGGCGGTCATCGCCAGGGTGAGCGTCAGACCGCCCCAGCCGATCCGGCCCCCGGCGAGCAGGCCGGCGAGCAGCGCCCAGACCCCGACCGTCGCGGCGCCGACCGCCTCAGGCGGGAAGCCCCCCTCGGCTAGGGCGAGTGCGAGGATCGCCGCAGCGACGATGATTGAGACGGCTGGTTGAGTGCTCACTTGGCTGACACGGACATCGGACCCTCTACCCTTTGCACGCCGATGAGCCGCCCGCAGCAGTGTAGATCGCGCGCCTTGAGCGCCTGCCTGGCAGCGGTGGCGCTGCTGCTACCCGCGAGCGCCGGCGCCGCCGGCCCCTCGGCGGCTGAGGAGTACACCCTCGCCCTGCCCGGTGTTCCCAAGACCGACTTGAACCCTGCCACGTCTCTGACCGAGGAGACCAAACCCGCCGGCCCGGTAGGCGTCGTCGGCGAGCAGGACGACAGCTTCACGCGCCTCGGAGCGGTCAGCTCCGCAGTCCTGACTCCCGCGGGGATCGCAATCGTGGCGCTGGCGGCGGGAGGATTCGCGCTGACGGCGCGACGGCGCGGGGCGCGGAACTGATGCGGCGCCTGATGGCCGCAGCGCTGGCTCTGCTGGCGACATCCGTACTCGGCTGCGGCGACAGCGACGAGGCGACCGCGAAGGTCGCGCCTTCCTTCTACGGAGTCGCACCGCAGAGCGCGGTGAGCGAGGCCGACCTCGCCCGGATGGGCAGGGGCAACGTCGGCAGCTACCACGTGCTGCTCTCCTGGGCGCGAATCGAGACGAACGAGGGCATCTATGACTGGACCGTGTACGACGACCTGCTCGGCGAGCTCGCCGTGCAGGGGATCGATCCGGTCGCCTACGTGTTCGGGACGCCTCCGTGGCTGGCCAAGTCGGGCGTGGTGCCTCCGGTCCGCTCCCCGGAGGCGCTCGCCGCCTACGCCGAGTTCCTCACTGCCGCCGCCGAGCGCTACGGCCCGAACGGGTCCTTCTGGGACACGTTCGCCCTCACCAATCCCGGTGTCGAACCGGCGCCGATCCGCATCTGGGAGATCTGGAACGAGATCAACAGCCCCAACTTCTGGAAGCCGCGACCGGACCCCGGCGAGTACGCGAAGCTCTTCCGCCTCTCGTCGAAGACGCTGCACCGCGCCGACCCCGAGGCCGAGGTGATGATCGCCGGCATGTTCGCGACACCGCAGTCGAACAAGGCGCTGACCTCGTTCGAGTACCTGACCAGGCTCTACAAGAAGCCGGGCGTGGCCGAGGCGAGCGACCTGGTCGGGATCCACCCCTACGGGCCCCGGGTCCGCGACGTCAAGAGGCAGATGGACAAGACCCTGAAGATCATCAAGCGAGGTGGCGACGGCAACGCCCACACCTGGGTCACCGAGATCGGCTGGGGCTCGGACCCGAAGGTCCGCAGCCAGCTCTCGAAGACGCCGAAGAAGCAGGGAGCGCTACTCCGCAAGACCTACGAGATGATGGCTGCCAAGCGCGCCCGCTGGAATCTCGACGGCGTCCTCTGGTACACGTGGCGCGATGCAGACGATCCGACGGCGCTGGTCTGCCTCTGGTGCAGCTCGGCCGGCCTGGTCGACAATGACCTCGACACGAAGCCCGCCTGGGAACAGTTCACGAAGCTGACCGGCGGCGATCCGGGCTAGCCCTCTCCCGCCTCGGGCTTGCCTCGACCCAAGGCGTCCTCTGACCAAGCATGAGTGCGCACGCAACGGGCGCGGTGTGGCGGAGCCACATAAGCCCGGTGCGGGTGCGCTCAGGCGCCGCGTCAGAGGGCGCCGGCGCCGCCGGCCATGGCGGGGAGGATGACAATCGTGTCGCTCTCGGCGACGCTGGTGCCGAGCCCGTCGAGGACCCGCACGTCCTCGTCGTTGAGGTAGATGTTGACGTACCGGTTGAGCTCGCCGGCGTCGTCGAAGAGCTGCCGCTCGGTGCCGGGATGGGCGTCTGCGAGGGCCCGCAGCACGGTGCCGACGTCCTCGCCCTCGAGCGGGACCTGCGACTCGCCGCCGGTGTGGGCGCGCAGCACGGGTGGGATCTTCACGGTCGCCATCGCGCGGAACCCTACAGGGCGCCTCAGGCCACGGCTGCGCCGGAGCAGAAGGCCTCGTAGTCGGGGAACTTGCCCATCTCCTCGACCGGGATCTCGGGCGCGTCCGGCCCGCAGATCGGGCAGCTCGGGTCCTTCTGGACCTTGAGCTCGGTGAAGGTCGTCCCGAGCGCTTCGAACAGGAGCAGGCGGCCCATCAGCGGCTCGCCGGCGCCGGTCACCAGCTTGAAGACCTCGAGCGACTGCATCAGGCCCATCACGCCGGGCAGCATCCCGAGCACGCCCGCCGCACCGCAGCTCGGAGCGAGCTCGGGCGGTGGAGGCGTCGGGTAGAGGCAGCGGTAGCAGGGGCCGTCGTGTGGGACGAAGGTCGAGATCTGCCCGTCGAAGGCCAGGATCGAGGCCGAGACGACCGGCTTGTTGAGCCGCACCGAGGCGTCGTTGAGCAGGTATCGGGTCGGGAAGTTGTCGGCGCCGTCGACGACGATGTCGTACTGCTCGAGCAGCTCGATCACGTTGTCGGGACCGAATCGCACGTTGTGCTCGACGACCTTGACGTCCGGGTTCAATGCCTCGATCCGGCGGCGAGCGGACTCGGTCTTGGCGATGCCGATCGTGTCGGTGCCGTGGATCACCTGGCGCTGCAGGTTCGACGCGTCGACGACGTCGTCGTCGACGAGGCCGAGCGTGCCGATGCCGGCCGCGGCCAGATACAGCGCCGTCGGCGAGCCGAGGCCGCCGGTGCCGAGCAGCAGCACCTTCGCATCGAGCATCTTCAGCTGTCCCTCGAGCCCGATCTCGGGAACGAGGATGTGACGGCTGTAGCGCTCCTTCTGCTCCTGGGTGAGCTTGCGCGGGACGACCGTCTCGTAGTTGCGGTCCTTCCACAGCGTGATCCCGCCCTGCATCGAGGCGACGTTCGAGTAGCCGAGCTCCTCGTGCATCGTCCTGGCAGCGAGCGCCGAGCGGTTGCCGGAGGCGCAGTAGATGATCACGCGCTGGTCCTTGGCGGGGACGAACTGCTCGATCCGCGACTCGAGGTGACCACGCGGAACGTGGATCGCGCCGGGTATGTGGCGCTCCTCGAACTCGTGCTGCTCGCGGACATCGACGAGCGCGACGGGGCCGTGCCCGTTCGTCTCCGCCCCGAGCTCGGCGTGCGCCTCGCTCGGCTCGACCTCTTCGATCCGCTTCTTGATCTGCTCGATCAGCTCGGAGCCCGTGGCCATTCGTCAATTCACCTCAAACTGGATCAGGATTAGTGCTTTACAAAGTGTAGCAAGGGACGAAACTGCGTCCCGCGAGGAGCCGAGGTTAGCGCGAAGGCCGCTGCCGATCCGGAGGCGCGGCAGGGTTCGGCCGGGCTGCAGAGACGGTTTGCAGTGAGGGTAGAGTGGATTGGCGGGTCGGTCCGCCGTGCGGGGCCCGGAGTTTGTCGCGGCCCAGGGTGAGGGGCTCGATCCGGGACGAGATGCCGAAAGGCAGGAATAGTTCCGGCCAATCGTCCCCTCGTCCGGCGAGACATCGAAAGCCCGCGATATGTGCGGTCAATGCATATCTCGTCCCCTCCTCACCGAGAATCCAGACCGACCCCACACGCACTCCGACGCCGGAGTGATCAACTCCACCCCGGACACCCTCCCTCACTGCAAACGGACCCGCTTACGTCCCTGCAACACAGGGCGGCGCTGACAACCCAGGCCCCCTCCCGCCGGCCGTCGGGACCGGCCAGAACCTCTACCCGAGGTTCGTGCGCATCTGCCGCAGGCGGCGGACGCGCTCCTCGATCGGCGGATGGGTGGAGAAGAGTCCCGCGACGCCGCCGCCCTTCAGGGGCTTGACGATGTAGAGGCACTCGGTCGCCTGGTTGACGTCCATCGGGATCTGCTTGGCGCCCTCCTCGAGCCGGAGCAGGGCCGATGCGAGGCTCTCCGGGTTGCCGGCGAACTGGGCGCCGGTGGCGTCGGCGGAATACTCGCGCTGGCGGCTGACGGCCATCTGGATGATCGTCGCGGCGAGCGGAGCGAGAAGCACCATCGCGAGCGAGCCGATCAGGCCGAGCGGGCTGTTGTTGTCGCCGCCGAACCAGAGCGCCATGTAGGCGAGGTAGGTGATCGCGCCGCCGATCGTCGCGGCGACAGATTGGATCAGCGTGTCACGGTTGCGGATGTGGGCGAGCTCGTGGGCGATCACGCCCTTGAGCTCGTCGGGGCTGAGCAGCTTTGTGATGCCGACGGTGATCGCGACGGCGGAGTTGTTGGGGTTGCGGCCGGTCGCGAAGGCGTTGGGCTGGTTCTGGGGGATCACGTAGAGGTCCGGCATCGGCAGTCCGGCGGTCTCGCAGAGCTCGCGGGTCATCGCGTAGATCTGCGGCGCGTCCTTCTCCTCCATCGGCTGAGCGCCGCTCATCTTCAGGGCGATGCGGTCGCTGAACCACCAGGCGCCGAGGTTCATCGCGGCGCCGATGAAGAGGAAGATCAAAGCCGTCTGGGCGCCGCCGATCGCTGCGCCGATGACGACGAACAGGCCCGTCAGCGTGGCCAACAGCACTGTCGTCCGGAAGCCGGCGGCGAAGTTGGAGCGGGTGGTCGAAGTCATCTGGGGGAAACCTCCTGGGAACGCGGGACTGAAGGGAATATTGCCAAACCGCCTAAACGGTCCCGAAAGGACCGCGGATGCGTGGACGGCCTGCGACAGTTAGGCGGGCATGCGCAGAGGATCGCTGCTCACCCAGGTTCTGCTGGTCAACCTGCTGTTGATCGCCGCGGCGGTGATCGCGGCCGTGATCGCCTCCGCGCCGAACAGCGAGCTCCGCGATACGGGCGCCGCCGGTCTCGTGCTCGGGTTCGCGGTGGCCGCGACCGTCGCCGTCAACGTCTACTTGCTCTCCCGCCGGACGGCTCCGCTCGAGCGGCTCGCGGACGAGATGGAGGAGGTCGACCTCTCCCGCCCCCGCCCGGAGATCGAGCCGATCAAGGGGGCAGAGGAGATCGAGCGGCTCGAGCGCTCGTTCCGCGCGATGCTCGACCGGCTCGAAGCGGAGCGACGCCACGGGGCCAGCGCCGCGCTCGAGGCCCAGGAGCGCGAGCGCGCGCGGGTCGCGCGCGACCTTCACGACGAGGTCAACCAGGCTCTGACCGGGCTCGTGCTGCGGCTCGAGGCGCTGCGGTCGAAGGCGCCGCCGGATCTCTCCGACGACCTCGAGGAGACCAGCGCCGTGGCCCGCCAAGCGATGGAGGAGCTGCTGGCCCTGGCCCGGCAGCTGCGGCCGACGGCGCTCGACGACCTCGGCCTCAAAGCCGCGCTTGCCGGCCTCGTCGAGGAAGTTGGTCGGCAGACCGGGATCGCGACCGCCTTCGAGTCCGACGAGTCCGCAGGCAGCTTCCACCAGCTCCCCGACGAGCTTCAGCTCGTCACCTACCGCGTCGCCCAGGAGGCGCTCTCGAACGCCGTCCGCCACTCCGGTGCCAAGCACATCCGCGTGCGGCTGATGCTGACCGGGGACGGCCTCGAGCTCCGCGTCTCCGACGACGGCGCCGGCTTCGATGCAAGTGCGCCCCCCGCCGGACTCGGGGTGGCGGGCATGCGGGAGCGGGCGATGCTCGCCGGCGCGGCCTTCGGGATCGAGTCCCGTCCGGGTCTTGGCACCAGGGTCAGGTTGGTGGTCGCCGATGCCGATGAGTCCCTCGATGGGCACCGAGAGGCGGGCACGGGCGTGACTGGGACCGAGAGGACGGCGGCTACGGGGACCGCGACGACCGCCGCCGGAGGCGAGCCCCGATGAGGGTCCTGATCGCCGACGACCACGGGATCGTGCGCTCAGGCCTGCGGAAGCTGCTCGAGAGCCACGAGATCGAGGTCGTTGCGGAGGCCGAGGATGGCGCGCAGGCGCTCGAACTGGCGATCTCGGAGCAACCCGACCTGGCGATCCTCGACGTGAAGATGCCACAGCTCTCGGGCCTGCAGGCCACGCGGGAGATCAAGGAGAAGGCGCCCGACGTCGCCGTGCTGATCCTCTCGATGCACGAAGAAGAGCGCTATCTGTTCGAGGCCTTGAAGGCCGGCGCCTCCGGATACGTGCTGAAGCGCGCCGCGGACACCGACCTGCTCGACGCGATCAGGGCGGTAGAGCGGGGTGAGCCGTTCCTCACTCCGGAGGCTCAGCAGGTCCTGATCAAGGACGTGCTCGACCGGGGCGAGAGGCGTGACGAGGAACTGACGCCGCGTGAGGAGGAGGTGGTCAAGCTCGTCGCCGAGGCCCATACCAACAAGGAGATCGCCGAGCTCCTGGGCCTCTCGGAGAAGACGGTCGAGAACCACCGCTCGAACGCCATGCACAAGCTCGGCATGCGCGACCGCGTCGAGCTCGTTCGCTACGCGATCCGCCGCGGGCTGATCGAGCCCTAGACGGGGCGCGCGGCTGAATAAGCTGCCGTGACGATGACCGCCAGCACGGTTGAGATCCGCGACGGCTCGAAGCTGTTGATGAGGCCGATCGAGCCGGGCGACAAGGAGGCGCTCGCGGACGCCTTCGACCGGCTCAGCGCGGAGTCGCGCTACCGGCGCTTCTTCGCGCCGCTGAACCGGCTCAGCCCGACGGACCTCAAGTACCTGACCGAGGTCGACCACTCCAACCACGAGGCGATCGTCGCCTTCGACGCCGAGACCGGCGGGACGGCGGGCGTGGCCCGCTACGTGCGCTCGCCCGACCCGGCGATCGCCGAGGTCGCCGTCACGGTGATCGACGACTGGCAGGGGCGCGGCGTCGCCAGCGCGCTGCTCGAGCAGCTGGTCGAGCGCGCCCGCGAGGAGGGCATCACGCACTTCATCGCGGTGATCCTCGAGGAGAACGAGGCCGCGATCGAGCTGTTCGAGGGGCTCGCCGCCAACGACCCCTCCCCGCAGCGCAAGGACGGCAACCTCGAGCTCCTGATCGAGCTGCCCTCGGAAGGGCTGCTCGGCGAGACGGTTCTGGGACGGGCCCTGCACGCAGCCGCGAGTGGGGTGACGATCAATCCGTGGCGCCTGCTCAAGCACCGCATCCACGAAACGGCCGAGCACACGCAGCCGGCGATCGAAGCGGATCCGCCCGATTCCAAGCGGGCCATAACCGACCTCCTCGCTAGGATTTGGCGTGATGCTGTTCTCGACGAAAGCCGAGTACGGAGTGCGGCTGCTCGTCGCGCTCGGGCGCGTCGGCGACGATCGGCCCGTGCCGCTGGCCGAGCTCGCCGAGGCCGAGACCCTTCCCCTCTCATACTTGGAGCACCTCGCCGCGAAGCTGAAGGCTGCAGGATTGATCGTCTCGCAGCGGGGAGCCCGTGGCGGCTATCGACTCGGTCGTCCCGCCTCGCAGATCGAGATGCTCGAGGTCGTCGAGGCGCTCGAGGGGCGGATCGCTCCGATGGAGTGCTTCGAGGTCGACGGCGAGGGGCGCGTCCTCTGTTCGCACGAGGCCGACGGCAATCATGCCTGTGCGACGAAGCTGCTCTGGACGAGGGTGCACGGCGGCATCGCGCGAGCCCTGGCCGGGACGACGCTGGAGGAGTTGATCGAGTTCGACGCTTCCGAGCACGAGACCGCGGAGCCCGCTGCGACGGCCTGAGCGGGTCTGGCGCCAGCCCATAACCTACCCGGCAGCTAGGATTTAGATCGCGCGCCCGGCGCCACGCCCGCGCGAGACGAGACTTCGAGATTCAGAGAGCCGATTGGAGACCATGTCCGACCTGAAGATCACCGACCTGCACGTGCAAGCCGAGGAGAAGAAGATCCTCAAGGGCCTCGATCTCGAGGTCGGCAAGGGTGAGATTCACGCCTTGATGGGCCCGAACGGATCCGGCAAGTCGACCCTCGCCAACGCGATCATGGGCCACCCCTCGCTCGAGGTGACCGACGGCTCGATCGTCTTCGGCGGCAACGACATCACCGATGCGGCCCCGGACGAGCGCTCCCTCGCCGGCCTGTTCATGGCCTTCCAGTACCCGGTGTCGGTCCCGGGCGTGACCGTCGCCAAGTACCTGAGGATGATCGTCAACGCGCATCGCGAAGCCAGCGGCGAGCCCGAGATCAAGCTCAAGGACTTCTCGAAGCAGACGCGCGCGGCGATGGAGATGATGGACATCCCCGCCGACTTCAACGGCCGTTACCTGAACGAGGGCTTCTCCGGCGGCGAGAAGAAGCGAATGGAGATGCTGCAGCTGGCTCTGCTGCGACCCTCGATGGCAGTCCTGGACGAGACCGACTCCGGTCTTGACATCGACGCGCTGCAGACCGTGGCCGAGGGCGTCAACCGCTTTGCCGGCCCCGAGATGGGCGTCCTGATCATCACCCACTACCAGCGCATCCTCCACATGGTCAAGCCCGACCGCGTGCACGTCATGTACGAGGGCCGGATCGTCAAGAGCGGCGGACCTGAGCTCGTCGAGCAGCTCGAGGAGAAGGGCTACGGCTGGATCAAGGACGAGGTCGCGGCAGGCGCCTCCGCCTGATCGCCGTGGAGCCCGCGACCACATCGGCTCCGGGGTTCTCGCTCGAGAAGGTCCGCGCCGCGTTCCCGGCGCTCGAGCGCGAGATCGCCGGCCGGCCGGTCGCCTACCTCGACTCCGGCGCCAGCGCCCAGCGGGCGCTTGCCTCGATCGAGGCGGTCAGCCGCTACGAGCGGCGCCATCACTCGAACGTCCACCGCGGCTCACACACACTCTCGGCCGAGGCGACCGCTGCCTACGAGGGTGCCCGGGCGACCGTCGCCGACCACCTCGGGGCCGCCGATCGGCGCGAGCTGATCTTTGTCCGCAACGCCACCGAGGCGATCAATCTCGTCGCTCGCGCCTGGGGCGCCGCCAACATCGGCGCCGACGATCGGATCGTGCTGACCGTGATGGAGCATCACTCCAACATCGTTCCCTGGCAGCAGCTCGCTGAGTCGACCGGCGCGACGATCGACTGGGTCGACATCGACGAGAACGGCGAGCTCCGCATGGACGAGCTCGATGCCGCGCTCGCCCGTGGCCCGAAGCTCGTCGCGATCACCCACGTCTCGAACGTGCTGGGAACCCTCAACCCGATCGCCGAGATCGCCCGGCGCGCCCACGCCGCGGGCGCGCTGATCCTCGTCGACGGCGCCCAGGCGGCGCCGAAGATGCCGGTCGACGTCGGCGCTCTCGACGTCGATTTCTACGCGATCACCGGACACAAGATCTACGGCCCGACCGGAATCGGCGCGCTCTGGGCCCGGCTCGAGCTGCTGCGCGAGATGCCGCCGTTCCTCGGCGGCGGCTCGATGATCCGCAAGGTCACGAAGGAAGGCACGACCTACGCCGATCCCCCTGCTCGCTTCGAGGCCGGCACGCCGGCGATCGCTCAGGCGATCGGCATGGCTTCAGCGATCCGCTGGCTCGACGGGATCGGCATGGACGTGGCGCTTGCACATGAGCACGAGATCGCCACCTACGCGCTCGACGCCCTCGCCCGCGTCCCCGGCCTGCAGATATTCGGCCCACCTGCCTCACCGGAGCGGCTCGGCCCGGTCTCCTTCGAACTCGACGGGGTCCACGCCCATGACGTCGCCGAGATCCTCGATCGCCACGGAGTCGCCGTCCGGGCCGGCCACCACTGCGCCCAGCCGCTGATGGAGCGACTCGGGGTACCCGCCACGGCCCGCGCCTCGTTCGGGATCTACACCTCCACGGAGGAGATCGACAGGCTCGTCGAAGGCCTGCACGACGCACGCCGCATCTTCGAGGTCGACTGACGCCATGGACGAGCTCTATCGCGACCAGATCCTCGAGCACTACAAGCGGCCCCACAACTTCGGGCGCCTCGAGGACTACGACCTCGACCACGAGGACACCAACCCGTTCTGCGGCGATGAGCAGCACGTCTACATCAAGCTCGACGACGCGGGCAAGGTCACGGCTGTGTCCTTCGAGGGCCAGGGCTGCGCGATCTCTACCGCGGCGACCTCGCTGCTCACGGACGAGCTCGTCGGCCTGACCCGCGAGGAGCTGCTGCGGATCCCGAAGGAAGAGGTGCTCGAGCTGCTCGGCATCGAGATCTCGGCAACCCGGATGAAGTGCGCAATGCTTGGCATCAAGGTGGTCAAGTCCGCCGCCCTCGGCAAGCCCGCCGACTGGGAAGACGAAGGCGAACCGGGCACGCCAAACCAGACGACGACCCTCTAGGCCTCGGCCTCACGGCTGGAGTTCACGCCGAGACCCCACGCCGGCGTCACCGGTAGGCGCCGCACCATTCAGCGCATCCCCGCCGGGCCGCCTCCGGCGGCCCGAGGAGATGCGGTGTTATGGCGGCGCCGCGCCGCCCAGGGTCGATGGGCGCACGCCCGCACGGCCGCCTCTGGCGGCCGGAGGACATGGCGCCATGTATCTCGCGCCGCGGCCACTCCCGCGGAAACTGAAGCCCCCTACAAGGCCTCGAGCGTGCCGTCGGGGAACAGCTGGGTGTTCGGGGCTGCGTAGGCGGCGTCCTGGAGCTCGGCGAGGCGGCCGGCGTCGCCGCGGGCAAGCTCGCGCATCGAGGCCCAGCCGAAGCTGGTGATGACCAGGCCGACGTCGCCGTACTCGTAGTCGCTGCGGTCGACCGAGAAGACCACCGCGCAGGCCTGATCGCCCTTGATGTTGATCGATCCCGGCGAGGGCTCGACGAGCAGGACCTGGGCCTGAGCGGCCCGGTGGGTCGTGTAGACGTGCCGGCCGTAGTCCAGCGCAGCCGTCTCCGTGTTCCAGCTGCGCAGACAGTCGTCGGGGACCGCCGGAGCGCTTGCCGATGCCGGATCGGACCCGTCGCCACCGCAGCCGGAGAGCGCCACGAGCGCCGAGGTGAGCACGATCGCGACGACCCGGAGCATGCCCCGGAGTCTAGGAAGGGGTCGGCCCACCGGGCGCCGGTCTAGATTTCGCCCCCCGATGAACCCGCAACCCGGCCCCACTCCCCCGCCTGCACGCGACCTGAACTCCGTCGAGCGCCGGCTCGTCTGGATGATGGGATCGCCCCGCACCGGCAGCACCTGGCTCCTGCGCCTGCTGCTCCATCCTTGGGGTGTCGGGCGCACCCCGACCGGGATCGACCCCTCGAGGTTCCGCCCGCGTGGCGGCAACGTGATCCCCGTCAACGAGTCCTACCTGGCCCACCACATTGCTCCGCTCCGCGATCCGCTGCCGCCGCCCGAGGCGACCGGCGCCTCGGTCGTGCTCAACGAGCTGAGACGCAGCGACCCGGCTTACTTCTTCAGCGACGAGTACGCAGCCGACTGGCGCGGGCCCTTGCGGGAGATGGTCCTGAAGCGTTTCGACGCTCAGTCACAGCGGGCCGAGATCGCACACGGGATCACCGATCCGCTGATCATCGTCAAGGAGCCGAACGGATCGCATGCGGCCGAGGTCGTCGCCGACCTGCTGCCCGACTCGCGGATGATCTTCCTGCTCCGCGACGGCCGCGACGTCGTCGACTCGATGATGGACGCCGACTCGGCCGGCGGCTGGCGCACCAGGACCGAGGGCGTCGAACCGCTGATCACCCCCGAGCAGCGCTTGCGCGGAGTCCGCCGCCAGGCGCACCTGTGGCTGGTCCGGGTCACCGCCACCGAGCGCGCCTGCCGGCAGCTCGGCCCCGGAAACTCGATCACGGTGCGCTACGAGGATCTGCTCGCCGACACCGAGGGCGAGCTCGGCAGGCTCGACGCATGGCTCGGGCTCGGGCGCGACGCGCGCCAGATCCGGGCCGCGACGCGGACGAACAGGTTCGGGTCGCTGCGCAACCGCCTGCGCGGCCGGCGCAAGGGTGTCCGCGCCGCCTCCCCCGGGCTCTGGCGCGAGAACCTGAGCGAGGCCGAGCAGGGAGCCATGCACGAGATGATCGGCCCGAAGCTCGCCGAGCTCGGGTACGAGGTCTAGAGCGGCTTCGGGCCGCCGCTCCCGCTTCCGCAGTCGCGTCCCTGCAAGCCGGCTCCAGACGACACCGCCGAGCAGCACGCGCTCGCGCCCCAGGGTCTCGTCGCGCCCGGCCAGCGGCCGCAGCGAGCGCAGGCCGAGCCAGACGGCAGCGGCGGCCGAGTGCTCGGCCGCGACCGTGCGCCGCAGCACCTTCGCCTTCGCAGGCTCGATCCGGCCGCCGCCCCGCAGCAGCAGGATCCGGGCGAAGGAGACGAGCTGCAGCCAGCGATGGAAGTAGACGGCGCGCCAGCCCGCGCCCTGGGCGAGCCGCTCGCGCAGCCGCCGCGGAGCCCGTTGTGGCGGAGCCTCCGTGCCGTCCCGCATCGCCCGCAGCGTCTCCGCGTGCCGGGTTCCGGCCGTCACCGACTCGAGGTGGCGGGTCCGCTCGTAGGTCGGGCGGCTCACGTAGGAGAGCTCGCCGAGCGCGAGCGCGCAGAGCGCCAGCCAGTGGTCGTGGTACGGCTCGCCGATCGGCGGCGGGAACGGCAGCGCATCCTCGAGCAGGCTGCGCTCGAACATCGAGGCTGCGCCGGTGACCGTGTTGGCGACGAGCATCGAGGCAACGTCGTCCCAGCTGTTGCGGCGCAGGATCCAGTACGTGTCCGAGAGCAGCCGGCCGTGCTCGTCGAGGATCCTCATGTCGCTGTAGGCGAGCAGCACCCGCGGAGCGGAGAGCGCCGTCGCGAGAGCCGAGATCTTGTCGGCGTCCCAGTTGTCGTCCTGGTCGGCGAGGGCGACCCAGCGCGCCTCGACCGGCGCCATCCGCAGCGCCCGCTCGAAGTTCCGGTAGAAGCCGAGCCGCTCGGACGAGCGCGAGACCACGAACCGCTCGTCCCCTGCGGTCAGCTCGCGAATCGGCTCGAAGCGCGCCGGTGAGGAGGCGTCGTCGCTGATCACGCAGACCCAGTCGGGCCAGTCCTGGGCCCGGATCGACTCGAGCTGGGCGGCGAGCCGCTCCGGGTCCGGCTCGTGCGTTGCCATGCAGATGCAGACGAGCGGGCCGTCGCTGGAGCTGACGATCGACGGCGACGGCGGCGCCAGACGCGGGTCGAAAGCGCTCAGCACGATCGAGCCGAGCAGCACCCGCGCACGGCCGCCGCCGACCGTCGCCTCGAGCACGAGGTCGTGCTCGCCGGCCGGCATCTCGGCCGGAATCGTCAGCAGCACCCACCAGCGATCGCCGGGCCCGAGTGAGCCGGGCTTTGGCATCCGCTCGGCATCGGGAGCGGTACTCAGGCTCCCGAGCGTGAGGCGCAGCGAGCCCGGATCAGCAGCGTCGGTGCAACGGCCTTCGATCAGCACGACTGTGCCGCCGCCCACCTCGATCGATCCGGGCAACTCGGCGGTCAGCGCGGCGTCGAGCTCGGCGGCCGGTTCGATGTGAGGCTGCGGGGACACGGTCGGGCTCGGCCGGGAGCTTACGTCGGGCAGCGGCCGCGGCAGAGCTCCGGTGCCGCGCCCGCTAAAATCCCGACTCTCCCGCTCGGATTTGGGCGGGAGACCCGTTTATGAGCGTTCACGCGATCTGCAAAACCGAGGAGCTGCCTGAGGGCGACGTTCGAATCGTCGAGCTCGAGGGCATCAAGATCGGCATCTTCAACGTCGGCGGCGAGCTGTTCGCCATCGAGGATCGCTGCTCACACGACGACGGCCCGCTGGCCGAGGGAACGTTCGATCCCGCTGCCTGTACCGTTGAATGTCCCCGCCACGGCTCCCTCTTCGACCTGCGCAGCGGCCGGCCGAAGACACTGCCGGCCTATACGCCCGTCGAGACCTTCGAGGTCAAGATCGAGGACGGCGAGATCAAATTGGAGGTTGACTGACCATGAACCCACCAGAGACCGCGACCGCGGCCACCGAGGCCGCCGAGCTCGATCCGAAGCTCGCCGAGCGTGAGGCGATCCGTGACATCGGCTCCGACTACAAGGAGAAGTTCGGGTTCAACGATCCGGAGACCGGCTACGTCTACAAGGCGCCCAAGGGCCTGACCCGTCAGCTCGTCGAGGACATCTCCGAGTACAAGGACGAGCCGCAGTGGATGCGCGACTTCCGGCTCAAGGCGCTCGACCACTTCCTCGAGCGCCCGATTCCGCAGTGGGGCGCGAACCTGAATCAGATCGACTTCGACGACATCCACTACTTCGTGCGCGCCTCCGAGCGAGCCGAGCACAGCTGGGATGACGTTCCCGAGGACATCAAGAACACGTTCGACAAGCTCGGCATCCCCGAGGCCGAGCGCATGTTCCTGGCCGGCGTCGGCGCCCAGTACGAGTCCGAGGTCGTCTACCACCAGATCCGCGAGGACCTCGAGAAGGAGGGCGTGATCTTCACCGACATGGACACCGGCCTCCGCGAGTACGAGGACGTCGTCCGCGAGCACTTCGCATCGGTGATCCCCGAGAACGACAACATGCTCGCCGCGCTCAACTCGGCCGTATGGTCGGGCGGCTCGTTCGTCTACGTGCCGAAGGGCGTCAAGGTCGAGATGCCGCTGCAGGCCTACTTCCGGATCAACACCGAGAACATGGGCCAGTTCGAGCGGACGCTGATCATCGCCGACGAGGACTCCGACGTGCACTACATCGAGGGCTGCACGGCGCCGGTCTACTCGACCGACTCGCTGCACTCCGCGGTTGTCGAGCTGATCGCCCGTCCCGGCGCCCGGATCCGCTACACGACGGTCCAGAACTGGTCGCAGAACGTCTACAACCTCGTCACCAAGCGGGCGACGGCGGCCGAGCGTGCCACCGTCGAGTGGGTCGACTGCAACCTCGGTTCGAAGATCACGATGAAGTACCCGTCGATCTACCTGCTCGGCGAGGAGGCGCACGGCGAGATCCTCTCGATCGCCTTCGCCGGCAAGGGCCAGCACCAGGACGCCGGCGGCAAGATCATCCACGCGGCGCCGAAGACGACCAGCTCGATCTTCGCCAAGTCGATCTCCAAGGACGGCGGCCGCTCGACCTACCGCGGCCTGCTCGAGGTTGCCAAGGGCGCTTCCGAGGTCAAGTCGAAGGTCGTCTGCGACGCGCTCCTGCTCGACGAGAAGAGCCGCTCCGACACCTACCCGACGATCCGGATCGACGAGAACGACGCCAACGTCGGCCACGAGGCCTCGGTCTCGAAGATCGGCGAAGAGCAGCTGTTCTACCTGCAATCCCGCGGGCTGAGCGAGGAAGAGGCCTCGAAGATGATCGTCAACGGCTTCATCGAGCCGGTCGTCAAGGAGCTACCGATGGAGTACGCCGTCGAGCTCAACCGCCTGATCGAGCTGCAGATGGAAGGGTCTATCGGCTGATGGAGGCCGCGACCTCAACCTCCCCCGACTGGCTCGTCGAGCGGCGGGCGCAAGCGCTGGAGACGGCGCGTGGGCTGGCGCTGCCGGGTCCGAAGGTCAAGGGCTGGGAGTTCACCGACCTCTCCGGGCTCGACCTCGGCGCCTACGAGCCGGCCGAGCCGGCCGAGGGCTCGGCCGACGCCGATCGCGGCGCTCTCGCGATCCCCGACGGCGCCGAGGGCCTGACCCAGATCGACGCCTCGATCGTCAGCGAGGTTGCAGCAGCTTCCGGCAACGGCCACCCCGATGCGCCGCTGGTGATGCCGCTCGAAGCCGCCGCGGCGCGCTTCCCCGAGCTGCTGCGCGAGCGCCTCGGCACGATCGTCTCCGGGCAGGACGACCCCTTCGTGACGATCAACGAGGCCGGCTGGACCGGCGGCGCGCTCGTCTACGTGCCCGCCAATACGCGAGCCGAGCGACCGATCTCGCTGACGGCCATCCAACAGGCCCAGGGCCGGACCCTGAACTGGCGCACGCTCGTGATCCTCGAGGAGGGCGCCGAGGCCGAGATCTGGGAGCGCTACCTCTCCGCCGACGAGAGCAACGACGGCCTCTTCAACGGCGTCACCGAGCTGATCGTCGGCCCGGGCGCCAACCTCCGCTACGTCTGTGGCCAGGCCCTCTCCCCCGCTTCCTGGGTCTTCGCGAGCCAGCGCGCAGAGATCGAGCGCGACGGAAACCTCGAGTGGGTCGCGCTCGGCTTCGGCTCGGCCAACGGCAAGGTCCGGATGGAGACCAAGCTCGCCGGCCGCGGCGCCAGCGCCAAGGTCACCGGCGCCTACGTCGGCAACGGCCGCCAGCACCTCGACTACGACACGACACAGGAGCACGCGGCCGAGGACACGACCTCCGACCTCGCCTTCCGCGGCGTCCTCGACGACCGCTCGACGGCCGTCTGGCGCGGGATGATCAACGTCGACAAGGGCGCCCAGCGCACCGACGCCTTCCAGGAGTGCCGCAACATGCTGCTCTCGAAGAAGGCCCACGCCGACGCGATCCCGGGGCTCGAGATCGAGGCCGACGACGTCGCCTGCACCCACGCTGCGGCCGTCGCCCAGATCGATCCAGACCAGCTCTTCTACCTGCAGTCGCGCGGCCTCGGCGCCGAGGACTCGGCCGAGCTGATCGTCGCCGGCTTCCTCGCCGAGCTCGTCGAGCGGGTTCCCCAGGGACCGCTCGCCGACGCTCTCGCCGCCGCGCTCGAGCAGCGCCTCGGCGAGCTGCTCGCCGACTGAGCCGCAGGCCCCCCGGGCCTCAGAGCTGCGCGGCGTTGAGCTCGAGCCCGAGCAGTACGCGGCCGGTGAGCTCTAGGGTGGCCGGTGCGACGATCATGTGTTGCGCGGCGGTGTGGACGTCGCGTAGCCGGCGCTCGAGCGGGCTGCGCCGGTAGAGCGCTCCCGCGCCGCCAAGCCGGTGGGCGGCGTCGACGGCGGCGACCGAGGTCTGCGCCGCGTGGGTAGCCGCGAGTCGGATGCCGGCGCGCTCGTCCCGTCCGAGCTCGTTGCCGGCCTCGGCGGCGATCCAGGCGCGCCCGACCGCTTCGTCGAGCCCCGCTCGGGCGGCCCGCAAGGCTCCGGTGGCGATGGCGATCTGCTCCTGGGCCGTCGCCCGGTCGGCCAAGCGCCGCGAGCTACCAGCCGGCGTCCGGCCCCCTGCCATCTCGATCACGTCGGCGAGCGCTCCACCGGCGATGCCGGTACAGACCGAGGCGACGGCAACGGACAGCAGGCCGAAGAGCGGAAAGGTATACAGGGGCTCGCCGGCGACGGGGCTGCCGGCGATCAGGTCGATCACGCAGCCCGCCGCGACCGGGACGCCATCGGCGACCACGTCATGACTGGCCGTCGCACGCAGACCGAGCGAGTCCCAGGTCTCGACGATCTCGACCTGCTCCCGCCCGACGACCGCGTACAGCGGCCGGCCGTCCGGATCGATGCACCCGAGCCCGACCAGGTCGCTGTGACTGACGCCGCTGCCAAGCGGCCAGCGGCCGCTGAGCTCGAAGCCGTCGCCGACCGCATCGAGCTTGCCGCGCGGGGCGAAGACGCCGGCGGCGATGAGCGGGGGTCCATCAGGGGTGGCGAACAGCCGCAGCGCCTCCGATTCCGGCAGGTAGGCGGCGGCCAGGCCCGCGGTCGCGCCGATCGCCGCGCACCAACCGGCGGCGCCGTCGGCGGCCGCGAGGCGCTCGACGGCCTCCCGGAACTCGAGCGGTGACACCTCCCCGCCACCGAGCGAGGCGGGCACGAGCGCGGCGAAGAGGCCGGCATCGCGCAGTGCCGAGACCGTCTCCGGCGCCAGCGCGCCACGCTCCTCGGCGGCGGCCGCACCCGACTCGATCGTCGCGAGTAGCGAGGCGTCGAGGCGGATCTCGGCGGAGCCCATGCGAGCAGTCTCTCAACCCGGGCGCTGCTGACCCCGACTCGCGGGGCCACGAAAGCACGACGCCCGGCCCACCGCGCCGTGGACCGGGCTCTCGCTCGTGCGCTCTCCCCTCCGATTCAGCGTCTCAGCTGATCAGCCCTTCTTGAGCTGGCCGCGGATTGCGCCGTTCGGGTACTTCTTGCTCTCCACGTTGACGTGGTACTGGCGCGGGTTCCTCTTGATCTTCTTGAGGACGTTCTTCTTCGCCTTGACGCAGTCGCTGACCGGGCTCTTGGTCGGCTCGTCGAAGAAGAGGACCTTCGTGGCGCCGTCCTCGCCCTTCTTGCCCGCGAAGATCGCGGAACTGGTCGCCTTGCCGGCGATGCCGGAGAAGCTGAGGTCGAAGCAGACCTCCTTGCGCTTCGGCTTCAGGTCCACGTCGACGCTGCCCTGGCCGTTCGGCGCGCCGGATTCCGCCGGGACCTCCTGCTCGCCGGTCAGGTTTGCGGTCAGGTTGGTGCCGCCCGCGAAGACGAGCGCCGGGACGGCGAGCGCGACGGCCGCGATAACGGCGACGATCACTCCACCTCTTGCTCTGGTCATCCATTCCTCCATGAGATTCGGGTACCGCGCCCGACGGTATCCGGGCGGGGGCCTGATGGGAAGTGAAACCCGCATCTGCAGCGCAAGTTGCGGCTGCGGGCGGGCGGCTCAGCGGCGGCGCACCTTCCAGACCTCCTCGGTCGGCCAGCTGCGCGCCCACTCGAGCGTCACCCACGGATACCGCGTGGTCGCTTCGGCGCCGGGCTGGACCTCGATCAGCTCCTCGATCTCGAAGCCCGACTCCCGGAGCAGCGCGATCAGCTCGCCGTGCGGAAGATGGAACTCGACCGAGTCGTCGTCGGGCCACTCGACGCGCCGCATCCCGAAGTACGGACGCAACAGCTCGCGGCCGGCCGGCTCCTGCTCGGAATCAGGGCCGCAGAGGATCACGATCGGTGAGTTGACCAGGAACACGAGCCGGCCCCCCGGCCGCAGCAGCCGCGCAGCCTCGGGGATCCACTTCTCGGGCTCGCACCAGATGCTGGCGCCGTACTCGGAGATCGCGAAGTCGAAGGAGGCGTCGGCGAGCGGCACCCGCTCAGCGTTGCCGTGGATCAGCTCGAACCCAAACCCGTGCTCGGCCTGGAGCCGGCGCGCGGTCGCCAGCTGCTGCTCCGAGTTGTCGATGCCGACGGCGCGGGCTCCGCGCCGCGCCAGCCAGGCGGAGACGTACGCGGTGCCGCAGCCGAGCTCGATCGAGTCGAGGCCGGAAGCGTCCTCCGGCAGCATCCCGAGCTGCGACTCGGGCACGTCCCAGATCCCCCAGGTCGGCTCCTCCGCGGCCCAGTTGCGCTCACCGGTCGCGACGTAGTCGGCGGCCAACTGATCCCACGCCTGGCGGTTTCGTACAACGTGTTCGGGGAGACCCTCCACGGCGCGGGACGCTATCGCGCCGACTACGGAAGACGTTACCGGAGCCGGTCTCGCGCGAGCGGGCCCGCACCGTTCCCGGGCTAAGCTGGCGCGTGGATGCCTGAGGCAGGAGCGATCAGGTTCGGGACGCCGGCGGGCCGCTGGGTGATCGCCCTGACCGTACTCGGCTCCGGGATCGCCTTCCTCGAGGCGACGGTCGTCAACGTGGCGCTGCCGGCGATCGGGGAGGACCTCGGCGCCGACGTCGCAGGCCTGCAGTGGACGTTGAACGCCTACCTGCTGACGCTCGCGGCGCTGATCTTGATCGGCGGCTC
Source organism: uncultured Solirubrobacterales bacterium (assembly GCA_963793415.1). Lineage (GTDB taxonomy): Bacteria > Actinomycetota > Thermoleophilia > Solirubrobacterales > 70-9 > CAXMST01. The sequence goes on from CAWCAC010000002.1 coordinate 2,754,579, forward strand.
GCTCGGCGACCGCTACGGCCGGCGGCGGCTGTTCACGATCGGAGTGATCTGGTTCGTCGGCGCCTCCGCCCTCTGCGCGCTCGCTCCGAGCATCGAGGTGCTCGTCATCGCCCGCGTCTTCCAGGGGATCGGCGGGGCGCTGCTGACGCCGGGCAGCCTCGCGATCATCGAATCCGGCTTTCACCCCGAGGACCGGGCGCGGGCGATCGGCGCCTGGTCGGCGCTGGGCGGGATTGCCGGCGCGATCGGGCCGCTGGTCGGCGGCTGGCTGATCGACGCGGTCGACTGGCGCGCGATCTTCCTGATCAACATCCCGATCGGCGCCTTCGTCGTCTGGGCCGCGCCCCGGTACCTGCCCGAATCCCGCAACGAGAAGATGACGGGACGTCTCGACCTGCGCGGCTCGGCGCTCGCCGCCCTCGCCCTTGCCGGGATCACGTTCGCTCTGATCCAGGCCTCCGAGAACGGCGGCATGTCGGCGGGCGTGCTTGTCTCGCTCGTGATCGGGCTCGCCGCCTCCGTCGCCTTCATCGTCGCCGAGCGCCGCGCCGAGCAGCCGATGCTGCCGCTCGACATCTTCTCCTCGCGCCAGTTCTCGGCCGCGAACGCGATCACCTTCGTCGTATACGCAGCGCTCGGCGGCGTCTTCTTCCTGCTCGTGATCATGCTCCAGGTCGTGCTCGGCTACTCGGCGATCGAGGCCGGGATGGCGGCGCTGCCGGTGACGATCCTCTTGCTGCTGCTGTCAGCCCGGGCGGGCGCGCTCGCGCAGCGGATCGGGCCGCGACTGCCGCTCACGCTCGGCCCGCTGCTGGTCGCCGCCGGCATGCTGATGATGAGCCAGATCGGCGCCGGCGACACCTATCTCGCCGACATCCTCCCCGCGGTGGTCGTCTACGGCCTCGGGCTGGCGCTCGTCGTCGCACCGATCACCGCGACCGTGCTCGCCGCCGCCGAGGCGCGCCACGCGGGCGTCGCCTCCGGGGTCAACAACGCCGTCGCCCGCACCGCCCAGCTCGCCGCCGTCGCGGCGCTGCCGCTGATCGTCGGGCTCAGCGGCAACGACTTCCAGGATCCGGTCGCGCTCGAGGACGGCTTCCAGATGGCGATGATCGTCACCGCCGCGCTGGCCGCGGCCGGCGGCGTGCTCGCCTTCGCGCTGATCTCGAACGACGTGCTCGAGCGGGTCGAGGACCCGGAGGGACACAACATCGATCACCTCGACACGGACCTGCAGTGCGGCTTCGACGCGCCGCCGCTGCGTCCCTGCGAGCGGGCCGAGCGCGAGGCCGCCGAGGCGGCCCGCGCAGGCCCGGGCTAGCCGTATAGGTTTCCTGGCCGGATGGCCAAGGATCTTCAGCTCGGGCTCAACACCGGCTATTGGGCCGGCGGCCCCCCGCCGAACGCAGCCGAGCTCGTCGCCGAGGCGGAGAAGCTCGGCTACGACACGATGTGGACCTCGGAGGCCTACGGCTCCGACTGCATCTCGCCGCTCGCCTGGTGGGGATCGAAGACCGAGAAGCTGCGCCTCGGCACCGCGATCATGCAGATGTCGGCGCGTCAGCCCGCCGCCGCAGCGATGGCGGCGATGACGATGGATCACCTCTCAGGCGGTCGCTTCGTGCTCGGGATCGGCGTCTCCGGCCCGCAGGTCGTCGAGGGCTGGTATGGCGTCCCGTTCCCGAAGCCGCTCGCCCGCACCCGCGAGTACATCGGGATCATGCGAGACATCTGGGCGCGCCAGGGCCCGGTCACCAACGAGGGCCCCCACTACCCGCTTCCCTTCGACGATCCCGAGCGCTCGAGCGGGCTCGGCAAGCCGCTCAAGTCCTCGATCCATCCCGTCCGCGAGGAGATCCCGATCTTCCTTGGCTGCGAGGGGCCGAAGAACATCGCCCTCTGCGCCGAGCTCTGCGACGGCTGGATGTCGATGCTCTTCTCCCCCGACCACGAGGACATCTACACGCCCTCGCTCGAGGAGGGCTGGGCGCGCGAGGGCGCGCGCCGCAGCGCCGACGACTTCGAGGTCGCCTGCATGGTGCCGATGATCGTCGGCGACGACGCCGAGGCCTGCGCCGACCAGTTGCGTCATTTCTACGCCCTCTACTTCGGCGGCATGGGCGCCAAGGGCAAGAACTTTCACGCCAACGTCCCGATCCGGATGGGCTACGAGAAGGAGGTCCTCGAGATCCAGGACCTCTACCTCGAGGGCAAGAAGGACGAGGCTGCCGCCCTGATCCCCTACGAGCTGATCGACGCGATGTCGCTGATTGGCCCGAAGGAGAAGATCGCCGACGACCTCGCCAAGTGGCGCGAGTCCGTCGTCACCCAGCTGATGATCCAGGCGATGGACGTCGAGCTCTTGCGGACGGCCGCCGAACTAGTCCTCGGCGACTGACGGCGCTGTCTGACGCGGCGCCTGAGCGCAGTCGAGCCAGGCGAACGTCCCTCAAATGCCCCTATAGGTAGGTCTGAGGGACGTTCGCGGTGTTGGCGGCGCGAGGGTTCGGCGGTGCGCTCAGCCGCTGATGCTGACGACGAGCTTGCCGGTCGCTCGGCGCTCGTCGAGGTCGATCAGCGCCTGGCCGGCTTCGGCGAGCGGGTAGCTGCGGCCGACGAGGGGGTCGACGGCGCCGGAGGCGATCATCTCCGCGAGCGCCTCGTTCGTCTGCGCGGGCAGGCTGAAGTCCTGGGCGATGAAGCCGCCCCAGTTGACGCCGACGATGTCGATGTTGCGGAGCAGCACGCGGTTGGCTGCGATCGTCGGGATCTCGCCCTCGGCGAAACCGATCACCAGCAGCCGGCCCTCGACCGCCATGCACTTCGGCGTGATCTCGAAGCGCTTGCCGCCGACCGGGTCGAAGACGACGTCGACGCCGCGACCGTCGGTCATCTCCTTGGCGCCGGCGACCCAGTCGCCGGTCGAGTCGAGCACCTCGTCGGCGCCGGCCTCGCGCGCGATCGCCGCCTTCTCGTCGCTGGAGACGACCGCGATTACGCGGGCGCCGAGCCCCTTGCCGACCTGGACCGAGGCCGAGCCGACGCCGCCGGCCGCGCCGTGCACGAGCAGGGTCTCCCCCTCCTGCAGGCGGCCGCGGCGGTGCAGGGCGAAGTGGGCGGTGTGGTGGTTCATGAGGAAGCCTGCGGCCTGTTCGCTGCTGAGCCCGTCGGGCACCGGGAAGCACATCGGCAGCGGCGCCCGCAGGACCTCGGCGAAGCCGCCGATCATCGTGATCGCCATGACGCGGTCGCCGACCGCGAAGCCGGAGTCCTCGGGGGCCCAGCGGACCGTGCCGGCGCACTCGACCCCGGGCGTGAACGGAAGCTCGGGCTTCATCTGGTACTCGCCGCGGGTCAGCAGCAGGTCGGGGAAGCTGACCCCGGCCGCCTCGACGTCGATCAGCAGATGGCCCTCGGCCGGCTCGGGCTCGGGCAGGTCGCGGAGCTCGAGCGCCCCGGGGCCCTCGGTCCGTTCGATGACCAGCGCCCGCATCCCCGAACCGCTACTCGTCGCGGGGCGTGATCCGGAAGACCGAGACGACCTCGGCGCTCTTCGCCTCCGGATGGGCGACGTAGGCGCTCGGGCCACCGCCGAACCAGCCGGCCGACTCGTTGTCGCCGACGAAGATCCCCGGGTGATGGCGGCCGTCGCCATCCTCGACCCAGACCTTGTCGCCCTCGCGGAACCCGTGCGGCCGTTCTTCGTTGCTCATCGGAGCGAGACTATTCCAATGCCGGCCTCGCCGGTCAGCCGAGCCGGCCGCGGGGCCGGGCTGCGATCAGGACGAGCGAGATCGCAACAGCGGTGAGCACGATCGAGGAGCCGGCGGCGACGTTGAAATGCCAGGAGACGAGCAGCCCGATCGGTCCACTTACCGCAGCAATGCGCGGCCGAGACGGCGATCATCGAGGGCAGTCTCCGGGTCACCATCGCCGCGGCGGCGGGCGGCGCGATCAGCAGGCCGAGCACGAGCAGCGCGCCGACGACGCGGAAGCCGACGACGACGGCGACAGCGAGCAGCAGCATCGTCGCGAACTCGAGGCGCTCGACCGGCAGCCCCATCGCCGCCGCGCGACGGCGGTCGAAGGAGACCAGCACGATCGGGCGATAGAGCAGCGCAAAGGCGGCGAGCACTACGGCCGCCAGCGCCGCCGTCAGCGGCAGCTCCGAGGCGTCGACGCTGAGCACGTCGCCGAACAGGAACGCTGTCAGATCGACGGCGAAGTTCGAGACGCGCGAGATCAGGACGACACCGAGCGCGAGCATGAAGACGAACATCACCGCCGCGGCCGTGTCCTCGCGGAGGCCGCTGCGGCGCAGGATCAGCGCGGTGCCGGCAGCGGTCAGCAAGCCTCCGAGGAGGCCGCCAGCGAGCACCGCGAGCTGCGAGGGCTCGGCCTCCGAGCCGGCGATCAGGACGGCGATCGCGACGCCCGGGAGGACGCCGTGGGCGAAGGAGTCGGCGAGCAGGGCCATGCCGCGGGTGACGACGAGCACGCCGACGGCGCCGCAGAGGACGCCGACGATGATCGCCGCGAGCGCGCCCGTGCGCATGAACTCCGACTCGAAGGGCTCGGTGATCGGGCCGAGGAAGGCGACGGCCTGTCCCCCGGCGGCCGCAGCGATCATGCCGCGCCGGGGTGATGGTGGGAGGTGTCGACGATCTCGTCGCCGCCGATCACGGTGACGTGGCCGCTGAAGGTCTCGCGGAGGATCGGCTCGGTGCAGACCTCGGCCGCCGGCCCGAAGGCGACGACCCGGCGGTTGAGCGCGATCACGAGGTCGAAGTCGCGCGCTGCCGACTCGAGATCGTGCGTGGCGACCATCACCGTGCGGCCCTCGTCGCGCCAGCGCCGTACGAGCCCGGCGATCACCTCGGCGGTCGGCCGGTCGACGCCGGTGAGCGGCTCGTCGAGCAGGATCAGTCCGGCGTCGTGGGCGATCGTCTGCGCGAGCAGCGCTCGCTGCCGCTGCCCGCCGGAGAGCGCGTTGAACGGCCGTGAGGCGAGCTCGGCGATCCCGAGCGTCTCCATAGCGGCATCGATCCGAGCCCGGTCGGAGGCACCAAGCCGGCCGATCCAGCGACCGGGACCCCAGCGGCCCATCGTGACGACGTCCCTGACCGTGACCGGGAAGGTCGGCTCTATCTGCAGGCTCTGCGGGAGCCAGGAAACGCCACGCTCGCCGAGGCCGACCGACCCGGCGGCCGGCTTCAAGAGACCGACGGCCGCGGCGAACAGCGAGCTCTTGCCGGAGCCGTTCGGGCCGAGGACGGCGACGGTGACCCCGTAGGGGATCTCGAGCTCAATCCCGTCGAGCGCGACGACGTCCCCGTAGCGGGCCTCGAGAGCGTGCGCACAGAGGGCCTGCCCCGGGTGCGCGGGTCCGGGCTCGGTCAGGTGCGGGGCTTTGAGCGGGTCGTCGATGCGGGCTCTACTCCGAGAGTGCGTCTGTGATGCGCTCGGTCGAGTAACGCATCATCTCGATGTAGGTGTCGGCCTGCTCTCCGAGCGACTCGACGAGCAGGTCGTCGACGACTTCCACGTCCGCCTCCTCCGCCACCTGACGGAGCACCTCGGGGTCGTCCCCGGTCTGCGCGAAGACCGCGGGCACCCCCGCGGCCTCGACGTCGTCGATCAGCTCGTCGATGCCGGCGGCGCTGGCCTCGGCCTCAGGTGAGATCCCGAACGGAGCACCGACGAACTCGAAGCCGTAGCGATCCGCGAAGTAACCCATCAGGTCGTGCGAGGTGACCAGCTTCCGCTGCGCGGGCGGCACCGAGGCCGCTAGCTCTTCGAGTTCGCGATCGAGGTCCGTGAGCTCGCCGGCGTACTCCCGCGCGCGAGCGTCGAAGTCGCCGGCGTGCGCGGGATCGATCTCGCCGAGCGCGCCCGCGAGAGCAGGCAGAGCCGCCCCTATCTGGGTCGGGTCCATCCACACATGCGGGTCCGCGTCGCCGTGCCCCTCGTCCTCGGCATGCCCATCCCCGGTGTCGGCGCCTTCCGTCGCCGCCTCCAGCGCCTCCTCCTCCTCCGTCAGGCGACGCTCGGATGCGACATGGTCGGCGATCGCGAACTCGTTCGGCGCGGTCTCGAGCGGGAGGGCCTCCTCCAGAGCCGGTGCGAAATAGACGAGCAGGTCGCTGTCCTCGAGCTCCTGCTGTTGCTGAGCGCTCGGCGAGTAGGAGTGCGGGCTGGCGCCGTCGGGCACGAGCTGGACCACGCGGACATCATCACCGCCGACATTGGCGACGATGTCAGCTGCGATCCCGCTGGTGGCGACGATCGTCGGCGCCTCGGGATCGCTTGAGCCTCGCGTCTCGGACTCCTCGCCGCACGCGGTCAGAAAGATCGCGAGAGCGGCGCCGACGGCGAGGAGAGTTGTGGTCAGGGTGCGATTTCGTCGAGCTTGCATCGGTGCCGGGGCCTCGCAGCTTGTTGGGAACGATTCCCATCTTTGCACAAATGAGACTATTTCTCATTCAGCCCCCCGCCCCGCTACGATCGGGCGATGCGTACCGGAGCCGAACAGATCCACGCCGGAGCGAGCGAATGGGCCGAGACCGCGCTCGCCGAGCTCGCCCGCTCGGGCCACCGGGCCGGCGGCGCGCGCACCGCCGTGATCGAGCTGCTCGCCGCGGAGGGCGGATGCATCGATGCGGAGCAGGTCGAAGCCCAGCTCCGGGAGCGCGGCCGAACCGTCGGTACCGCCAGCGTCTACCGGGCGCTCGGCCTCCTGTCAGAGCTGGGGCTGCTCCAGAAGGTGGCCGTCGCCGGCGCGCCGGTCCGCTTCGAGCTCGTCCACCCCGACGGACACCATCACCATCACATCGTCTGCGACGGCTGCGGTCGCACGGTCGCCTTCACCGACGAAGCGCTCGAGCGCGCCGTCCACGACGTCAGCCGCAGGGCCTCGTTTCAGGTCAGCTCACACGAGATCACGCTGCACGGCACCTGCGAGGGGTGTCGCTGAGGCGATGGTGGGGCGGGCCCTGTCAGCCGCGACTGCGGCGCTCGTTGCCGCAGCCCTGATCTCGGGATGCGGCGAGGAGCAGTTCGACGCCGAGGGCCTCGTCACCCAGCTCAACGAGGCGGGAGCGCAGCTCGAGCTCGGCGAGCAGCTGAGCGGCAGTGCGGGGGCGACGGTGACGACCGTGAACTTCGCCGAGCCGGAGGGCGAGGAGGAGCACTCGGGCGGCGATCACGAGCACACGGAGGGTGCTGTCGTCGTCCTCGAGCACGCGGAGGCGGCCTCGGCCGAGTTCACACGCTGTGAGAGCGCCGTCGACTTCACCTGCTTCCGCGCCGGCAATGCGGTGCTCCGGTTCGTCGCGATCACCCCGGAAGAGCAGGCCCGGCTGATCGAGGCCGTGCGCTCGCTGGAGACCGGTTAGTCGCCCCGCTCAGGCGCCGATCAGCCCCGCGGCGAGCACACCGGCCGTCAGCAGCGCAGCCGTTGTGAGCTTCGCGACCCGGGCCGTGAACCAGCGGGGGGCGCGATACGAAAGCCAGGCCCGGATCCCGCTCGCCGGGCTAATCGCGGCGGCCGCTCCGGCTGCACACTGCATACACATAAGGGCCTCATCCTAAGCCAGTCCGAATGCCGTCCTCACTCGCCCTCGCCTGCATCGTCAGCGGGCCGCTCGCTGTCTTCCTCCCCGCCCCGCTCCTCAGCCTCGCGGGCGCGGACCGAGGCGAGCACGACGGCGACCAGCACCGCGATCACGGGGACCGCGTAGAGGACCCAGAGCGCCCAGTGACCTGCGTGTGCGACCAGCATCGCTAATCACTCCAGCGCGGGCTCATGCGTTTGCCTGCGTCAGCAGGTAGAGGCCGAGCGTGCTGAACAGCAGCATCACGACGAGCATCCAGATCTGCGACCACCAAGCGTCGCGGGAGGTACCGAAGGTGGCCAGGGCCCGGTCGTGGCCGAGCGCCAGGGCGATCGCGTGGCCGATCACGATCGAACCGAACTGAATCCACTGGATCGCGGTCGCCCCGATCACGGTGTAGTCGATCGCCGAGCCGGCCGTCCCGAAGTAGTCCTTGCCTTCCCCGAGCGGATCGGAGAGCAGATACGTGAACTGGGCCTGCTCCTGGAAGGCGACGAGGCTGAAGTAGTGGGCCACCAGATAGGCGAGCGCGATCGGGATGAAGCAGTGGCAGAAGAGCATCGCCAGCTCGCGCGAGCTGCGCTTGGTGCTGACGATTCGCATCCCGCGGATGCCGATCCAGAAGATCGTGGCGACCGCGAGCAGCGATCCAAAGAAGTAGAGGGAATTGGTCAAGCGCAAGGCAACGACGGCGGACATACCGCCGTCGGCGAAAGACTCGAAGGTGCTCGTGATCGCGTCGCTGAGCGCGCCCTCCTGGGCGCCGTCGAACGTAGTCCCACCGATCGCGACGATCAGCAGGCCAAGTGAGCCGGACAGGCCCGCCGCCCACCTGGTCGTGCCCTCGAGCACGCGCCGGCGCCCGATCCGCCCGTCCCGGAGCTCGAACACGGACATGCTCGCGAACATCCCGAAGTAGACGGAGAAGGTCTCCCCCTTGTCGTTCCACTCCTCGATCCCGAACAGCGCCATCCCGCACCAGGTGATGGTCGAGTAGACGAGCGCCGCGATTGCGACGTCGTGCGGGGTGACGCCGGAGGCCGCGAAACCGCTCTGGCCCCAGACGAGTTCGAGCCAGAGGAAGCCGACGAGGCCGGCGACGGCGGGCCAGCGCCCAAGCCACGCCGGATAGGAGAACGGCGCCGGCGCCCGGCGCCCGGCGACGAGCGCGAACAGGCCGGAGACGGCGCGGGCGGCGGCACGCCACGGGCTCAGGGCACGGAAGACATCCCCGAACAGGACGCTGAGGCCGACGAACCCGAGCCAGAAGGTGACGAAGACGAAGGTGATCGAGAAGTTCCGGTCGGGAGCGACCGTCCCCTGCAGGCCCGAGTAGATCGTCAGCAACAGCAGTGCAACCGAGGCGAGGCCGAGAACAAGCCCGGTGGCGGGATGGGTGAGGACGCCGTTGAGGAAGGCGCCGGACGGGCGCCAGGTGTCGCCCTCGAGCTTCGGCTCCGGCCAGAGCAGGACCAGGCCTGCGAACGAGCCGATCAGGAGCAGGGCGGCCCCCCAGGAGAGCAGCCAGCCGGGCAGCGGCAAGTCGCTGCGGCCGACGAGGCCGTGCGCCTCGGCGACGGCCGGGAACGCGACAGCCGCGATCGCAACGACCGCAACGGCCGCTGCGATCGCGGGGATGCCGGCCCGCGCCGCTCTCGTGAGGACTCCGCTCACGGGTTGACTGTGATCTCCGCGATCGGTGCCGCGGTGCCGTGGAGCTCGACTTCGAAGACGCCGTCGATCGACGCCGGGAAGGCGATCTCGGCGGGCTTACCGGCGATCAAATCCGCGTAGACGTCGTAACCGTGCACGTGGACCTCCTCCTCGATGTCGGAGATGACCTCGAAGCGGACCTCGTCGCCCTTGTCGAAGGTGAGCTCGGTGACGCCGTCGGTGGGCTCGCCGCCGGCGGTCTTGATCAGAGGCACCGACGGCTCGGCGGGCTTCGGCGGCTTCTCGGCCCCCTCCGCGGTCCCCGACGAGGTGTCCTCAGCGGCCGTCGTGGTCGTCTCGGCCGCCGTGGTCGTGGTGCTGTCGTCGTCGCTGCCGCCCGAAAGGACGACGAAGAGGACGACTACGACCGCGATCGAGCCGATCGCGACAGCCGCCTTTGCTGTGTTTGACTGCATCTGTTGCTCCTTCCCCCGTCACGGGACGGGGAGGCTGCCGCGCGGTCGGCGCGGCAGCGGTGAATTCTCTGGTTACGTGGGCTCAGTCCGCCGCTGGCGGCGGCCTGCGGGCAAGCCCGAACGCAAGTGGAGAGAGCCTGGGGAGCGCGACACCACGACGATGCGACCGGACCAGGCGCCGAGCGCGACGTACGACCGGCCGACGCCGGGCGCCGAGCAGGCGCGCGAGGCCGTCGCCGCCCCGCTCGATCCATTCGATTGCGGAAGCGCCGACGGCGCCGAGCGCAATCGACGCCGGCAGCAGCAGCCAGGCCGCGGCGAACGCGGCTGCGAGCTGCGAGACGCCGCCTCCGAGCGCGAACGCCTCGATCGACTCCTGCACACCGAAGGTGGCGACCAGGGCAAGGGCGATCGAAAACGGCCGCAACCTGGTCCGCTCGCCCCGTCCACCGAAGCCGAGGGCCGGCAGCAGTAACGCCGCGATCGCAAGCGACGCGGCGGCGGCACCGACGAGCGGCAGTGCCTGGGAGAGATAGCCGTGGGAGACCGCCGGGGCCGGACCGGTAACCGCGTAGACGGTCTCGTGCAGGACGAGAGCCGACGGCAGCAGGACGGCGGCGATACCGAGCTTGCCGGGGTGCCTCATCGGGGCGATCCGGTGGTGCGGTCGCTGCGGCTCATACGGATAGGAGCCTAGATCATGACCCGCCCATGGCCTTGGGGCACCGAGCCGAGCCCGGCGCCCCCCGAGCCCTCAGCTGACGCCGTCGAGCAGCTTCCAGTTGGCCTCGAAGGCCTCTTCGGCAGCGGCGACGACGCGATCGTCCTCGCCGCCCGCGGCGAGCAACTCCTCGAGCAGCTCCCGGCCCTCGGCAGCGTGCTCGACATCGCGGCCGCGATGGACCGAGAAGTAGTGGGTCCCGGTGCCGGTCGGCACGTCGTAGTGGGCCGCCAGCCCTTCGAGCTTGGTCCGGGAGATCTCGGGCTGGCCGCTCTCGATCGCGTAGAGACGGGCGAGCGCGGCGAGGGCGCCGTCCTCGCGCGTCCAGGTCTCGAAGCACTCGGCCGTCTCCGCGTTCGGCTTCGCATCCGTGTCGCCGCCGACTGCCTCGACGAACCCGTCCCAGAGAGCGACGTGCTCGGCCTCCTCACGGGCGTGGCCCCTGAGCTCGGAATGCTCGGGCAGCTCGCGGGCCACGTAGGCGGAGAGGTCGGCGATCGCCTCGACCGCGCGACGGTACTGACCGGAGTATTCGGCGAGCTCCTCGGCGCTCAGCTCGCCGGCCGACCAGCGCTGGTAGAAGGGGTGCTCGAGCACGTTCCGACGGCTGCGCGCAGCCTCGATGCGATCCCAGACGGTGTTCTCCACGGTGCGACTCCTGTGTTCTGCCAGCGGCCCGATGCCTGCTGTTGGGTGAGCGGTGAGCATATCGCCGCCGTGTGACGAGCCGGACGTGCCGGCCGCAGCGTCCGCGGCCCCGGCGTCGGTCTACGATGCCCGCCGGTGCGACCGACCCGCAACGACATACCCCTGCCGCCCTTTCCCCCGGGCCTGACCTGGGCAGGAGAAGAGCCCCCGGCGGCCGAGAGGCTGACGGCGAAGGGTCCACTGGTCGTCCACTTCTTCGAGGCCGGCGAGCTGAGCAGCGTCCAGAGCCTCCCGCATGTCGACGCGTGGGCGCGCGACTACGCGAAGGCGGGGCTGACGACGGTCGGCGTGCACACGCCGCGCTCGGAGCTGGCGCGATCTCCGGAGGCCTTCGCTGCCGCCGTCGAGCGCCTCGGTCTCAGCTTCCCGGTCGTCTCCGACGCCGGCTACCACGTCTGGCACGCCTACGGATGCAAGGGCTGGCCCTCGCTGTTCCTGTGGGGGCGAGGCGGCAAGCTGCGCTGGTTCCACTTCGGGATCGGCGGCCTCGCCGAGACCGAGGACGCGATCCGCGAGGAGCTGCAGGCCGGTGACTCCGATCGCGAGCTGCCCCCGCGTGTGCACGAGCCCGACCCCGGGGACCAGGTCGAGGTCGTCAAGCCGAGCGACGAGGTCTTCCCCGGGGGCTCGCACGACCGCTTCTGGACCGGCGACCCCGGCGAGCCGCTCGAGGTCGAGTACGCCGGAGCCGGCGTCTGGGCCGCCCTCGACGGCCCCGGCACGGTCGAGGTACGAGCCGACGCGGCCGAGCAGCCGCGCTCGATCGACGTCGGCGCTCCGGGTCTCTACGAACTCGCCTCCTACGACCATCACGGCATGCATGACGTGCGGCTCGATCTCGGGCCCGGGGTCCGGGTCTGGTCGGTGTCGTTCGCGGCCGGCCCGGCGTAGTCTGAGCCGATGGCGGCCGACACGATCTTCGTCACCGGCGCCTCAGGCTTCATCGGCGGTGCCCTGACGCGCGCGCTGATCGCTGACGGTGGCGCGGTCCGGGCGCTGGTCCGCTCCGACGCGTCCGCCGCCGCGGTCGAGGCGCTCGGCGCCGAGCCGGTCCGCGGCGACCTCTCCGACCCAGCCTCGATCCGGGCGGGCGCGCAGGGCTGCGGCCTCGCCTTCCACGCAGCGGCGCTGCCGGCTGAGTGGGGCACCCGGGCGGAGTTCGAGGCGGCGAACGTGATGGGCACGGCCAACGTGCTCGGGGCCTGCGAGGCGGCCGGCGTCTCGCGGCTCGTCCACGTCGGCACCGAGGCCGCTCACTTCGCGATGGAGCCGCTCGTGGACATCGACGAGAGCGAGCCGTTGCGGCCCGACTCCCCGGTCCTCTACTCGTCGACGAAGGCGCGCGCGGAACAGCTCGTAGTACGCGCGTCGAAGCCCGGCTTCGAGACAGTCGTCGTGCGGCCGCGCCTCGTCTGGGGGCCCGGCGACCTGACGGTGTTGCCCGGCCTTGCCGCGGCGGTCGAGAGCGGCCGCTTCTCGTGGGTCGGCGACGGTGAGCACCTGACCTCGACCGCACACATCGACAACGTCGTCCACGGGCTCCGGCTCGGCGCCGAACGCGGACGTGCCGGCGAGGCCTACTTCATCACCGACGGCGACCCGGTCGTCTTCCGCGACTTCGTCACGCGCCTGCTCGCGACCCGCGGCCTCACCCCTCCCGACCGCAATCTCCCGCGGCCGCTGGCGCGCGGCGCGGCGGCCGTCTCGGAGACGATCTGGCGCCTACTGCCGCTGCCGGGAACGCCCCCGATCACCCGGATGGCCTACTTCCTGACCGCGAACGAGGTCACGATCGAGATCGGCAAGGCCCGCCGCGAGCTCGGGTACGAGCCCGTGATCACCGTCGACCGCGGGCTCGAGGAGCTCGGGGCGAGCTGAGCTTCCCCGACCTCATCCTCGTCTTCGTCGCCGGCACCGGCGCGGGCGCGATCAACGCGCTGATCGGCTCGGGGACGCTGATCACGTTTCCCGCCCTGCTCGCGGTCGGCTATCCGCCCGTTGTCGCCAACGTCTCCAACTGCCTCGGGCTCGTGCCAGGGGCCGCGAGCGCCGCCTACGGCTACCGCGAGGAGCTCGAGGGCAGCAAGCCGCGTTTGGCGCGACTTGCGCCGCTGACGATCGCCGGCGCGATCGCCGGCGCGATCCTGCTGCTGGCGCTGCCGGCCGAGGCCTTCGAGGTGATCGTGCCGGTCCTGATCGCAGCCTCGCTGGTCCTGATCCTGCTGCAGCCGCGGATCTCGGCCTGGGTCGCGGCCCGGCGCGAGGCCGAGGAGGAGGGCCGGGCGCCGGCGCCCCACGGCGGCCCGGCCGTCGCTGCGGGCATCTTCGGCACCGGGGTCTACGGCGGCTACTTCGGGGCCGGTCAGGGGATCCTGCTGCTGGCGATCCTCGCTATCGGCGTCCCCGGCGAGCTCAAGGATCTGAACGCGGTCCGTGCGGTGCTCGCTGGGATCGCCAACCTGACGGCCGGCATCGTCTTCCTGTTCGCCGCCGATCTCGCCTGGGAGGCGGTGCTGGTGATCGCCGTCGGCTCGACCCTCGGCGGCCTGATCGGGGCCCGGGCCGGCCGCCGTCTGCCGGATCCGGCACTGCGCGCGGTGATCGTCGTCGTCGGTCTCGCCGCGATCGCCCAGCTGTTGCTCTAGGGGAGCGCCGCTGGCTCGGAGACGGCAGTGCAGACCCCGATCATCCGCATCGGGCTGCCATCCCCATCGGTCATCACCTCGCCCTTGGTGTGCATCAGGAAGACGGTCCCGTCCGGCCTGACGCAGCGCTTGATGTCCTCGAACGGCTGGTGGTCGGCGAACGCCTTGCGATTGCGCTCGTCGACGGCATCGCGATCGTCGGGGTGGACACGGGCGAGGAACTCCTCGTAACTCGGCTCCGTCTCCCCCGGCTCGAGACCGTAGACCCGGAAGAGCTCATCCGACCAGGTCACGTGGTTGTTCGGAATGTCCCACTCCCAGCTGCCGATACCGGTATCGCGCTGAGCCTCGTCGACCCCCTCACGGGTCGTCTCCGGACCGCCGCTGAGCAGCTTCACGCGCTGCAGCTCAGCATCGAGCGTGGCATGCAAGGGTGCCATCGCCCCTAATCATCGGCAGATCAAGCCAGAAAATCAAGCCCGGACTCGGCACGGCCCGTGCGGCGCGGTGGGCGAGGCCGGGAGCGTCGAGGGCAAGGAGCCCCGTGAGCGATAGTGGCGGAGCCACGTGAGCGAGCGCGGACGCCGCCATCGGCGCTCCCGGACCGCCTACCGCGCCGCCAACTCCGTCCGGATCTCCTTGGGCAACATGAAGCGGACGTCTTCGTCGACGGTGCGGAGCTCGGAGACGTCGGAGGCGCCGCGCTCGCGGAAGAACTCGACCAGCGCTGCAACGAGCTCCTCGGGGGCGCTGGCGCCGGAGGTGATGCCGACCGTCTCGACTCCCTCGAGCCACTCCTCCTCGACCTGACCGGCGTTGTCGATCAGGTGCGAAGCGGTGCCGAGCTCACGGGTGACGTCGACGAGCCGGTTCGAGTTGGAGGAGTTCTTGGAGCCGATCACGAGCACGAGATCGCACTCGCGGGCGAGCTGCTTGACCGCGAGCTGCCGGTTCGTGGTCGCGTAACAGATGTCGTCGGACTTGCTCGAGACGATTCCGGGGTAGCGCTCGCGGAGCCGGGCGATGATCTCGGCCGTCTCATCGACCGAGAGCGTGGTCTGGGTGATGAAGGCGACCTTGTCCGGATCCGGGACCTCGACCTTGTCGACGTCCTCGGCGGTCTCGACGAGGATGATCGAGTCAGGGGCCTCGCCGGTCGTGCCCTCGACCTCCTCGTGGCCATCGTGGCCGATCAGGATGATCGTGTAGCCCTGCTCGGCGAACTTGCGGGCGGAGACGTGGACCTTGGTGACGAGCGGGCAGGTCGCGTCGATCGTGCGCAGCTTCCGCTTCGCGGCGTTGTCATGGACCGCGGGGGCAACGCCGTGGGCGCTGAAGACGACCAGCGCGCCCTCGGGAACCTCGGTCTCCTCCTCGACGAAGATCGCGCCCCGCTCGGCGAGCTCGGAGACGACGTGCTTGTTGTGCACGATCTCCTTGCGGACGTAGACGGGCGGGCCGTAGAGCTCGAGCGCGTGCTCGACGGTCTGGACGGCGCGATCGACGCCGGCGCAGTATCCGCGAGGTGCAGCGAGGAGCACCCGGCTGGGCGCCCCCGTTGAGGTGGCAGCGGGCATGGACACAGGCTAAAGGGTTGGCCCGGAGTCCTCGCCCACAGCGCCGGGGGTCTCGCCGCGCCGCTCGGCCTTGAGATCGCTGCGGTGGCGCCGGGTGCGGCCCTGCAGCTGGGGGCGGCCACCCTCCATACCCGACCAGGGCGCCGAATTCTCGTCGTAGATGACGACCGTACGGGCGAAGCGGTCGTGCCAGCCCTGGCGCTTGGAATTGACCATGATCGCGAGCACTCCGAGGCCCGCGGCCGCGATCGCGATCGGCAGCATGAACGCACGCCTGACCGCGTCCCGATAGGAGACGTCGCCACCGCCGTCGGTGACGAGGCGGATACCGAGGAACCGCATTCCCGGGGTCTGGCCAACGAGGTACCAGAAGTTGACGAACAGGATCGCTCCGAAGAAGAAGCCGAGCACGACGACGATCGCGAACGCCCATGGGGGCAGCCCGTCACCGTCGCCGAAGGCGAAGGGCAGGATCGCTGAGAGCACCGCACCGCTGAGCGTGAGGAAGCCGACGATCAGGGCAACGTCGATCGAGAACGCCACGAGGCGGGTCATGAAGCCTGCCTCTTCCGCTTCCGCCTCAGGGTCCCCGTGGCCCGGCACGATCCTGTGCGCGATCCGCTCGAGCAGGTCGTCGACGCCCTCTGTCAGGCGGCTGACCTGGCGGCCGATGTCGGAGATCAGGCCGAAGCCCTGCTGGGCGATCGCGGCCCTGACCTCAGGCGCCTCGGCGACCCGCTCGACCAGCTTCTGCGCCTTGTCGGACGCGAGGATCTCATCCCAGATCCGATCCGAGGCGTCGCTGTCGAGCGCCTTCGTGACCAGACCCTCGACGTCGACATGGGCGGCGGCGGAGATCAGCACCTCCTCGAGCCGACCCTCCTCGGCGAGCCGGATCACCGCGCGCTCGACGGCGGGGCTGTCGAGCGCCGACACGATCGCCTCCTCGGCGGCCGTGTCGAACGCCCGGTCGACCCCCGTGGCGCCGGCGATCGCGCGCCCGGCCCGGACGCCGCCGCCGAGCACGCGGGTGGCGAGTGGATCGTCCCCGTGCGCGGGGCTCGGCTTGCGGTCGGCCATCGGCTCAGTCTATGAGGCGGGAAGCCGCGAGTCGGGCTCAGGGCAGCTGCGGCAGCGCCTCGAGCGCCGCCTCGCCGACCGCGTCGAGGCTCGCAGGGCAGATCTTGTCGAGCGTGTCGGCATCGGTGTGCCAGAACTCACCCGGCGAGCCGTTGCCGCCGTAGGTGAAGTCGATCAGGTCGACGGCCGGGATGCCCGCCTCCTGAAACGGGACGTGGTCGTCGAGGATCGAACTGGTCACGCCCTCGAACGGGGCACCTCCGGCGGCATCCGCGAAGGCCGCGTAGAGGTCCTCGTCGGAAGAGAACTCACGCGGGATCTGCAGGTCGCAGTCACCGACCATGTCGAGCAGGACCATCGCCTCGATCTCGTCGAGGGGCGGGATCCCTGCGGCCTCATCACCACCCTCCCTCGCCTGCTCGACGTATTCGCGGCTGCCGCGGGTGCCGTCCGCCTCGAAGTCGCGGTTCCCCCGTGCTTCCTCGCCGTCGAACAACGCGATCGCGAGCGAGGGGCCGGGGAGCGGATTCGGCAGCGTGCGGGCCAGCTCGAGCACGACCGCGACACCGCTGGCACCGTCGTTGGCACCGACGAGGCCGGGCACGTCCTTGGTGTCGTGGTGAGCGCCGAGGACCACGTACCCGGGCGACTCGCCTCCGATCACGCCGGTCACGTTGCGCAGCGGCGCGCCTACTGCGACGTTCTCGACGCCGGCCGCACCGAGCTCCGCGGCGAGGAACTCCGCCTGGCGGGCGTTCGCCTCCGAGCCGGAAGGGCGCGGGCCGAGTTCGACCATCGCCCGCGCGTCCTCGAAGGCGCGGTCGCCGTCGAAGCCGCCGCCGCCCGCGACGCTCGCCGCAGTCGTGGACTCGGACGGCGCCTCGTCGTCCCCGGCGCAGCCGGCGGCGAACGCGAGGCAGAGGCCGGCCGCGAGGGCCGCGATCAGGCGGTGTCCGGCGATCACGGACCGGTACGTTAGGCGCATGACGGACGGCCACATGGACCGCCTGACCGCGCTCGACGCCTCGTTCCTGACGAACGAGACCGGCGCGGGCCACATGCACATCGGGGCTCTGGCGATCTTCGAGGGCCAGCCGCCGACCTACGAGGAGCTGGTCGCGCACATCGAGTCGCGGCTCCATCTCGTGCCGCGGTACCGGCAAAAGCTCGCAATCCCGCCGGTCGAGACGGGGCGCCCGTTCTGGGTCGACGATGCTCACTTCAACATCGAGTACCACGTCCGCCACGCGGCGCTGCCGGCCCCCGGCGACGAGGGTCAGCTGCGCCGGCGCGTCGCCCGCGTCTTCTCGCAGCGGCTCGACCGATCGAAGCCACTCTGGGAGCTGTGGCTGATCCAGGGTCTGAAGCGGAAGCGCTTCGCGCTGATCTCGAAGACTCACCACGCGGTCGTCGACGGGGTATCCGGGGTCGACATCGCCACGGTCCTGTTCGACTTCAAGCAGGACCCGGACCCGCCGACCTCCGAGCACGTCTGGCAACCGAAGCCGGAACCTTCCTCGACCGAGCTCGCAGCCCGCGGCGTCGAGGGCCTGGCCCGGACGCCGATCCGCCTCGCCCGGCGGCTGGAGACCGCGATCCGGCACCCGACCTCGACCCTGAGCGGCGCCCGCGAGGCCGTCGAGGGGGTCGGCGATGTCGCCTGGGCCTTGGTCAACTCCGCCCCCGAGGTGCCGCTCAACACGAGCATCGGCCCGCACCGACGGTTCGTCTGGACGCGGGCCCAGCTCGACGACTTCAAGGAGATCAAGCGCGAGCTCGGCGGCACCGTCAACGACGTGGTCCTCGCGGTCACGGCCGGTGCGCTGCGCGGCTGGCTGCTCGAGCGCGACGTCAACACCGACGGCCTCGAGCTGCGGGCGCTGGTGCCGGTCTCGGTGCGGGCCCCCGATTCCCACGGCGAGCTCGGCAACCAGATCGCCGCCGTGCGCGGGCCGCTTCCCGTCTCCTACGGCGACCCGGTCGAGCGGCTGGCCGCGGTGCGCCGCGACATGAACCACGTCAAGGCCTCCAAGCAGGCGGTCGGGGCTGAGGTGATCTCGCGCTTCAACGACTTCGCACCGCCGACGTTGCTCGCTCAGGCCTCGCGGCTCAACTTCTCGACGAGGCTCTTCAACCTGATCGTGACCAACGTCCCCGGCCCCCAGTTCCCGCTGTATCTGATGGGCCGCCGCCTGCTCGACGTCTTCCCGATCGCGTTCCTGCCCGAGAACCATTCGCTGGCGATCGCGATCATGTCCTACGACGGCGGCATCAATTTCGGCCTGCTCGCCGACCACGACTCGATGGAGGACGTCGAGACGATCAGCGCCGGGCTGGAGCGCGAGATCGCGGCTCTGCTGCGCGCCTCGCGGTCGTCTGGTGCCGATCGCGACGCGGCCGAGCACGCGCGCGCGTCGAGGGTGGCGCTGGCCGCGGAGGGCGACGAGGACGAGCCGGCCTGAGGCGCCGGCCTTGCGCAACGCCGCGTCGGGGCGGACAATGGGCCTGTGAATGACGAAACTCCGAGCGTGGGGCCGTTTCGCTACCACCTCGAACTGTCCCCCGCCCAGCTGAAGATCACGCATACCGCGCTGCATTCGCTGCTGAACGACTTCGGCCACGAGCAGTCCGACGTGCACGGCGTTATCCGGGAGGTGCTCGAGAAGCTGCCCGACGAGCACGCGATGCGGGCGATCCGCCTCGACGACGAGCTCGAACGGGAGCTCCAGCGCGAGGAATCGCCCCTCGATGCCCTGACCGACGAAGACGGCCCGGGGCCGAGCGCGGCCTGAGCCGGCGCCGCTCGGCGGCGCTCGGACAGGCCTGAGCCCCGCTTAGGGGTGCGGCGCTACCCTGCCCCGCTTCCCCCATGTCACTCTCCGTCCAGATCGGCCTGCTGTTCGCGATCGCGACCGCGTTCGCCTCGGTCCTCGGCTTCCTCTACAAGCACCGCGGCGCCGTCGCCTCACCGGACGTCGAGTGGAGCCGGCCGATCCGCAGCTCGCTGGCGCTGTTCAAGAACCGCTGGTACGTGCTCGGAATCGTGATCGCGACGCTCGGCTGGGGCTTCCACGTCGCCGCTCTCGCCCTCGCTCCGATCTCACTGGTGCAGTCGGTGATCGCCGGCGGCCTGGTGCTGCTGACGGTCACCGCCGATCGCCTCTTCGCCCATCACGTGACCCGCCGGGAATGGATCGGCGTCGGGCTCGCGGCCGCCGGGCTCGCCTTCCTCGCGGCGACGCTCGAAGGCGGTGGCTCGGAGGCCCACTCCTCCTATGAGGCCACGACCCTGATCGTCTTCCTGGCGCTGATCAGCGCCGGGGCGGTCGGGCTCGTCGTCTTCGGCCGCAACCGGCCGCGCGCGGGGGTGCTGCTCGGAGTATCGGCGGGCCTGTTCTGGGCGGCCTCGGATACTGCGATCAAGGCGTCGAGCGACGCGCTCGGTGAGGAGAGCTTGATCTTCCTGCTCCTGAGCCCGCTGGCGCTGCTGATCCTCGTCTACTCGATCGTCGGCCTGATCGTCTCCGCCAAGAGCCTGCAGATCGGCAAGGCCGTCCCCGTGATCGCGATGACCAGCGTCGCCGCCAACGCGCTGACGATCGCCTCCGGCCCGATCGTCTTCGGTGAGCCGATGCCATCCGATCCGCTCGGCTTCGGGCTGCGGATCCTCGCCTTCGCGCTGGTCATCTTCGCTGCGGCGCTGACGCCGGCGCCGGTCGCCGCGGCCGAGGCCGAGATCGAGGCCGAACAGGCCGAGACCAAGGAGGACGCGGCGATCGCGCCCTCCTACACCCGGGCCTGACTCAGGCCGCCGGCACCTCGAGGTCGGGCTCGCCGACCTTGAGGATCAGCTTGCCGCGGTTTTCGCCGTCGAACAGCATGTTCAGGGTCTCGGGGGCCTTCGTCACGTCCCCTTCGACGAGCGTCTCCTCGTGCTTGAGCTTGCCCTCCTGCATCCACGGCACCATCACGCCGAGCGCTTCCATCGTGCGGCCGCCGTAGTCGAGGATCAGGAAGCCCTGGATCTTGATCCGCTTCGCGATCACGGCGCCGAAATTGGCCGGCCCGGCCGAGGCGGCATTCGAGTTGTAGTCCTCGATCAGGCCGCAGAGCGCGAACCGGCCGCCGATCTTGAGGCGGTCGAAGACGGCGTTCATGATCTCGCCGCCGACGTTCTCGAACTGGGCGTCGACGCCGTCCGGGGTCGCCGCCGCGAGCTGCTCGCGCCAGTCGTCGTCCCGGTAACAGACCGCAGCGTCGAAGCCGAGCTCGCCGGTCAGCCAGTCGCACTTCTCGGCGGTGCCGGCGATGCCGACGACCCGGGCGCCGAGCGCCTTGGCGACCTGGCCGGCGACCGAGCCGACCGCGCCGGCGGCGCCGTCGACGACGAAGGTGTCGCCGTCGCTGACCTGACAGACGTCGGTCACACCCCAGTAGGCGGTGAGGCCGGTCATGCCGAGCGCGCCGAGCATCGTCGTCGTCGGCAGGCCGGTGCCCCGCGGCATCACGTTGAGGCGCCCGGACTCGCCGGTGGTCACGTATTCCTGCCAGCCCAGCGTGCCCATGACAAGATCGCCGACCGGGTAGCGATCGTCATTGGACGCGATCACCTGACCGAGCCCGAGGCCGCGCATCGGCGTCCCGAGCTCGACCTTGGGCAGATACGAGTCGGCGACCATCCAGACCCGGTTGGTCGGGTCGAGCGAGATGTACATGGTCTTGATCAGCGCCTCGCCGGGACCGGGCTCGGGGATCGGCGCCTCGTCGATCGTGAAGTCCTCGGCCGTGACCCGGTCCGTGGGTCGGGTTGCGAGCAGCATGCGGCGGTTGACGTCGGCCATCGTCGGGTTCCTCTCGTTGGGGACTGTGAGCGTCCTGGGCGGCGCGGCGGCGGCGCGACCTCAGAACCTAGCTGGATTGCAAGCCTTCTTCGCGGCGGCGCGGCGTGTGCGTACCTCCCGCTTGGCCTTGGCGACGCCCGATCCAGACTTGACCGCCTGTCTCAGCTTCCGCCTCGCCTTGCGGAGGGCGTCCTTCGCCGGCGGGCATGCGGACGGGATCAGCATGTCGAGCGCCGTGTAGTCGCCGCTCGCCGGCTCGGTACCGAGGTCCTGCGTGACCGTCGCCCCCGGCACCGCGGGCTCGCCCTTCTCGGCCAGCGGCGTACCGAGTGCGAAGCCGGTCCCGACAGCGACGTAGGCGTGGTCGAGAAGGACGGCGTCGTTCCCCTCGTCCTGCGACCAGCCGAGGAAGAACTGGATCGGGCTGACCCCGCCGGACAGCGGCCGCGCGAAGTAGTTCTCGCCGACGAGCCCGATGTACCCCTGCTCGCGGGCCCGGTCGGCGGGGCCCTGGCCCTCCGGGTTCCGCCACGAGTAGAAGCCGCGCTCAACCATGTCGGCCGAGTGCAAGCGGGCCGAGACCGTGAGCATCGGGTCCGCGGTCAGGACGGGCACGTCGTTCGCCACCCGATGGACGTTGATCAGGCAGAGCAGCGAGCGCTCGGCGCGGCCGATGTCACGCCCGTCGAGCACGTCCTCGTTCTGGGCCTTGCACTCGTCGCCATCGGACCGAGCCGGCACCGACGCGGATGCGGGCGCGGCGATCGATGCCGCAGCAAGCGCCGCTGCCGCGACCAGCGTCGCAACGGTTCGTGATCGCCCCCGAGATCCGGCTCCCATCCCCCCGAAGATAACTAAGGGCTCATCTCGTATGCGCCCGAGAGCGCGCGGACCTTGCCGACGACCGCATCGAAGCGCTCGATGTCGGTGTCGGGCTTGGTCACCGCGCGCAGGGCCCAGTCCTGCTGCGCCTGGTTCGCCGAGATCTTGCCGTGCAGCTCGATCGCGTAGGCGGAGAAGTCGCGCACGAGCACGTCGAAGATCTGGTCGAGGGTGTCGTCGGCGAGACCGACCAGCTCGGCCTGCTCGAGGATCAGCTGCCCGTAGGGGATCAGCGTGAACAGCTCGCCGAGCGTCAGCAGGTAGTCGAGATCCTTCTGCTGGTGCTCGTCGGGTGGGGCCGTCGTCAACAACTCCTTCAGCGACGCAGCCTGCTCGGCGAAGACCTTGACGTTCGGCACGTGCGCGAAGCGCGCGTAGATCGGCTCCCAGGCCTCGAACTGGATCTTCGAGAGGCCCCGGGTCGGCCCCTGGTCGAAGAGGAAGGTGTCGTCGGCGGCGTCGCGGCGCTGCGGCACCGGCTCGAACTCGCCCGGATTGAACAGGTAGCCGGCCATGAACTTCAGCACCAGCGCCATGTTCACGTGCACGGTGCCCTCGAGCTTCGGTAGGCCGCGGATGTCGCGCGCCGCCATCTCGAAGTAGGTGTCCTTCTCGAAGCCCTTGGCCGCGATCACGTCCCAGAGGTCATCGATCACCTTCTCGCCCTCGGTCGTCACCTTCATCTTCGTCAGCGGGTTGAAGAGCAGGTAGCGGCGGTCGTCGGACGAGGCCGAGCGCATGTAGTCGATCGCCCGCGTCGCGAACAGCTTCATGCCGACGAGGCGCGCGTAGGCGTCGGCGAGCAGCCGGCGCACGTGCGGGAACTCGGTCACGCGCGAGCCGAACAGGACCCGGTTCTCGGCGTGGGTGATCGCCTCGAACATCGCGTGCGTGCAGATCCCGATCGAGGCGAAGCCGAGGTTGAACTTGCCGACGTTGATCGTGTTGAGGGCGGCGTTGAACGCCTCGGGACCGGTGTGGAGGATGTCCTCGGGTGCGACCGCGTAGTCGTCGAGCTCGAAGTTCGAGACGTAGTTCTGCGAGTTGACGACGTTCTTGACAAGGCGGTAGTTCGGGTGCTGCGAGTCGGCGGCGAAGAAGACGTAGCCGTCGGGGCCCTCGATGTCGTCGCGCCGGCCGAAGACCGAGACCATTCCCGCCTCGTTGCCGTTGCCGATGTAGTACTTGGCGCCGCTCGCCCGAAAGCCGCCCTCGACCTCGGGATCCGCGGTCAGCACCATGTCGGTCGAGTAGATGTCTGCCCCGTGGGCCTGCTCGGAGAGGCCGAAGGCGAAGATCGCGCCCTGATCCAGGAGCTGCGCAGCCTGCGCACGAGCCCCGTCGTTGTCCGACATGAAGATCGGCCCGAGCCCGAGGATCGTGACCTGCCACGTGTACCAGTAGGCAAGCCCGTAGAAGCCGGTGATCTCGTTGAACTGGCAGTTCCGGTAGGTGTCCCAGCGCTTGTCCGGGTCGCCGTCGGCGTCGCGCTCGGGCGTCAGCAGCGTCGCGAAGGCCTGCTCGGCGGCCTGGAAGCCGATGAAGTCGCGATAGAAGGTGCGCTCGTGGTCGGCCTCCTTCAGCGCCCCCTTGCCGCGCGTCTCGAACCACTCGATCGCGCCCCGCATGATCCGCCGCGAGGCCGGATCAAGCTCCGCCCCTTCGTAGGTGTGCGGGTTGAGGAGGATCCCGTCGCCGCCGTCGGTGTCGTTGGCGGCCATGCTCTCCGCTCCGGCCTCGGTGACGCCGCTTTCCATTCCGGTCCTCCAGTTCGCTGGGTCTCGACTTCGCCACTGTATTGCCCGCCGGATGCCGCCACCTCCTCGCGCCCGCTCGCCGCGCCCCGAGTGCGTAGCCTCCCGGGCGCGCCGCGAACCGCGGCTGGGGATCGAAAGAGGAGGAGAACGTGTCGACAGTCCCGACCTGCCTGAGGACAGCGCTCGCCGTCTGCGTCCTGATCGCCGCCGCCGCCATCCTGCCCTCGGTCGCAAGCGGCGCCGGCGACACGACCTGGATCTGCAAGCCAGGGCAGGCCGACGACCTCTGCGCCGGCACGATCGACGGCAAGACCAACCCCGCCCCCGGCGAGGCCTCGGAGCCGCTCGGCTACAGGCGACCCAAGCACGCACCGATCGACTGCTTCTACCTCTACCCCACGCAGAGCGAGCAGCCGGGACCGAACTCCAACCTCGACAAGGATCCACCGATCCGGCGCGTCGTCGTCCAGCAGGCCCGCATGTTCTCGACCGTCTGCGACGTTTACGCGCCGATGTACCGGCAGGTGACGTCGAACGGCGATCAGAGTTCGTACAACGACTCCGTCGAGAGCGCCTACAGGAGCGCCCGCTCCGGGTTCAAGGCCTACCTGAGAAACCACAACGACGGCCGCGGCTTCATCCTTCTCGGCCACTCGCAGGGCGCCGCGCACACCGCGCGCCTGATCGACGAGATGGTCGACGGGGATGCGAAGCTGAGGAAGCGGTTCATCGGCGCGATCGCCCCCGGGGCCAACATCCCCGTGCCGATCGGGAAGGCCGTCGGCGGGATGTATGAGAACGTCCCGGCCTGCACCTCGGCCGGCGAGTTCGGCTGCGTCATCGCCTTCTCGACCTACAGCGCATACCCCGGGATCAACGCCGCGTTCTCCCGCCTCGACACGGGCTACTGGATCTATCCGGAGGCCCGCTTTGACGCCGGTGCCTACGAGGCGATGTGCACGGATCCCGGGCGCCTCGACGGCGGCGACGGAACCCTCCTGCCCCTCGTCAACTTCGACTACCTGACCGGCGTACCGACCGACGGCGAAACCGCCGCGCCGTGGAGCGCCCAGCCCGACTTCTACGAGGCCGGCTGCAAGCGCCGGGACGGTGCCCACTGGCTCAACATCTCGAAAGTCGGCCTGCCCGGCGACGACCGTCCCGACCTCGGCGCGATCGTCGCCAGCGGCACCAACTACCACGTGCCCGAGGTGAACCTGGCCGAGGGCAACCTGCTGACGATCGCCCAGATGCAGATCGACTCCTACGAGTCGGCCCAAGCCCGGATCGCCAAGCTCGAGCGCAAACTCGCCAAGCAGAAGCAGCGCCGCGCCGCGCTGCTCGAGAAGGCCGAGAAGCTCGAGCAGCGAGGGGACGCGACCGGCGCCAAGCGGGCTCTCCGCCGGGCGCAGGCCGCGAAGCGGAAGATCCGGTCGCTGAAGCGGAAACTGGCGGCGCTCGAGGGCTAGCCGGGCGCCCGGCCAGCCGGACCGCTCGCCGATCCGCTCGCATACGATCCGGCGATGCTGCTCGAAGGAGATCGACTCGACTCCCCCGCCCCGCCGCTCGGAGACCTGCTGCGGATCGGCCTCGACGCCGCCCCGGAAGAGATCGCGATCTCCTCCGCGGTCCGCGCGCTGAGCTGGCGCGAGCTCGATCGGGCCAGCGCCGCCCTCGCGGGGGGCTATCGCGGACTCGGGCTCGAGCCCGGCGATCGGATCGCCTCGCTGATGCCGAACCGGGTCGACCTCGTCGTCCACTACCTCGCCTGCTTCCGGGCGGGGTTGATCGCGACGCCGCTCAACTACCGCTACACGGACCGGGAGATCGATCACGCGCTCGAGGTCAGCGGCGCCCGGGTTCTGCTCGCCCATGTCGAGCGAGCCGAGGACGTCGCTGCCAGCAGGCTCGCATCCACCACCGAGCTCGGGACGATCGCCTACCGCGACCCGGAGCCGCTGGCGAGGAGCAACGCGGAACCGGGCGGAGTCGACGGCGGCTGGCGCCACGACTTCGCGACGCTGCTCGAATCCGAGCCGCTCGCGGCGGCCGAGGTCGAGCCCGACGACGAGGCGCCCGCGGTCATCTTCTTCACCTCGGGAAGCACGGGACCGGCCAAGGGCGTCACCCACACGCGCCGGTCGTTGCGCTGGATGATCGCCGCTGCTGCCGCTGCCTTCGGGCTCGACTCCTCCGACGTCTTCCTGCCCGGCTCCTCGATGTCCCACATCGGCTCCTTCCTGTGGGCGCTGACGACGCTCTCGGTCGGCGGCAGGGTCGTGGTCGCGCGCAGCACCGACGCGCACGAGCTGCTGCCGCTGCTGCGGGAACGGCAACCGACCGTGCTCGCGATGATCCCGGCGGCGCTCTCGGCGCTCGTCCACGATCACGGCCTGCAGCCGAGCGACTTCTCCTCGCTGCGGATCTGCAGGGCCGGGGCCGACAAGGTCTCGACCGAGCTGCTGGGAGAGTTCGCGGCGAAGGCGGGCTTTCCGATCGTCGAGGGATACGGGATGACCGAGGTCGGGTTGACGACGCTGAACCCGCCCTCGGGCGAGATCCGGCAGGGCTCGATCGGAAAGCCGATCCATGGCTACGCCGTCGACTTGCGGGACGAGGGAGACGGGCCACTCGAGCCGGGCGAGGTCGGCAGGATCCTGATCCGTACGCCCGCCCACATGCTCGGCTACTGGGAAGCGCCCGAGGCGACAGGCGAGGTGCTGGTCGACGGCTGGATGGACTCCGGCGACCTCGCCCGTGCCGACGAGGACGGCTACCTCTGGTTCTTCGGCCGCAAGAAGCAGGTGATCGTCCACGACGGCTCCAACATCAGCCCCTGCGAGGTCGAGGGCGCCCTCGTCGAGCACCCCGCGGTCGACCTCGCCGGCGCCGTCGGCGTCCACGACGAGGTCCACGGCGAGGACGTGCGAGCCTACGTGACGCTGGCGGAAGGCGTTGAGGCGCCCTCGCGCGCCGACCTGATCGTCTTCTGCCGCGAGCGGATCGGCTACAAGGCCCCGGACGAGATCGTCTTCCTCGACGAGATGCCGCTCAACCCGACCGGCAAGATCGACCGCGTCGGCCTCAAGCGAATGGCTGAGGATCACCTGCACCCGCACGGCCTGAACGAGTAGGCGGCCGGCGGGCGGCAGGGCCGACCCCGCCGCGCCTAGTCGCCGAACTCGAAGGTCTGCTCGTAGCTGCCGTCGCTCTGACGGACGGTCGTCATGGTGCCGCCGGCGCCGGCGTAGTCACCGGTGCCGCCCAGGATCGGGCGCACGTACTGCTCACCCTCGACGAGACCACCGCCGTCGGCCGGGTACTCGGCGGTCCCGCCGACGAGGATCTGGCTCCCCTCGCCGATCTCGTAGGTGATCATCGCTTGGACGACGCTGACGTCGGACTCGGTCGACAGCGCGGTCTGGGTTCCGAACACGTGACCGGCGACCTCCTTCGTGTCGGGATCGAGCATCGGCCCGTCGAAGACATAGATGTCACCGACGCTGCCTCCCTTGCGACCGAGGTCGACGACCTCGAAGGCTTCCTGCTCCGGATCGGAGACGAGGCTGAGGGTCTCGGGATCGTCGTCGTCCTCGCCGCAGCCGGCCGCGAGCAGCAACGCGGCGGCGAGGGCGGCAACAAGAGCGAGAACGCGGGGGGCGCGAACTCCGCGCGAGCGGACCGGGGCGCTCGGGGCCGAGTTCGGGTCGAGGGTCTCCGTCAGGTCGATGGGGACACCGTATCCGTCTCGGCGACGGAAGGTGTCACCCCCGTCCCCCGCTCAGCCGAGCAGATCGAGGACTTCTCGCGCCCAGCGGATCGAATCTCGCTCGAAGGCGATTCCCCGCTTCAGGGTCAGGTAGGGCCCGAGTCCGGGCGTCGCCGGGCCCCCGGCGAGGAACGCCCTCTCGCTCGCGCCGGCGAGCGAAGCATCGCGCAACTGCACGTACGCATCGAGCTTCTCCTCGTGGTGCGCCAGTCGGTCTCTGACCGCGGCGACAACATCGTCGCGGTTGGCCTCGTTGAGCCCCGCCACCTTGACCAGCAGGTCGTCGCGGACCATCGTTGGCGCGGTCCGGGCTCGCACGAACTCGTCGATCGCCTCCCTGCCGGCCCGCGTCAGGCTGAAGACGCGCTTGTCGGGACGCTTCTGCTGGCGGACACGGCGGGCGGTGGCGAGGCCGTCGGCCTCGAGCCGGTCGAGCTCCCGGTAGATCTGCTGCCGGGAAGCGGGCCAGAAGTTGGCAACCGAGTGGTCGAAGCGCTTCGAGAGCTCGTAGCCGCTGGACTCGCCGCTCGCCAGCGCAACCAGAACCGCCTGCCTCAGCGCCACGGGTGGGCTCCGGCTTCTCCTTCGATATAGTCAATTTGATGACTAGTCATACCGTTGATTATAGAGAGAGCCCGGACGAACCCGCGACCGCGAGCGGCTGGATCAAGACCGTCCCACCCCTGCCCGAGGCGCCGGACGTGATCGTGATCGGCTCCGGGCTTGCCGGCCTGACCGCGGCCGCGTACCTGGCCGTCAACGGCAAAGCCGTGCTCGTGCTCGAACAGCACGACGTCGCCGGGGGCTGCAGTCAGACGTTCTCGCGCAAGAACGAGTGGCGCTTCGACGTCGGCTTCCACTACATCGGCGGCGTCAAGACCGGAGAGATGGCGCGGCTCCTGCGCGGGCTCGGACTGGACGAACGGATCGGCTTCGCCGAGCTCGACCGCGACGGCTTCGACACGCTCGTGTTCCCGGACCTCGAGTTCAAGGTGCCGGTGGGATGGGACGCCTACAGCGACCGCCTGGTCGAGACCTTCCCCTACGAGGAGGAGGGAATCCGCGAGGTCACCGGCGTCCTCCGGCGCTCGATCACCGAGCTCCGGCGAGTCGGCATCCCCGGGCCGGACACGGACTTCGAGGAGTACGCGCGGCTCGCCCCGACGCTCGTCAGCTGGGGCATGCGGACGCTGACCGAGCTCTATGACGAGCACTACCTGAGCGAGCAGGCCCGGGGAGTGCTGACCGCGCAGGCCGGCGATTACGCGACGCCGCCCTCGCGAACGCCGGTCCTGATGCATGCCGGCCTGATCGACCACTACATGCAGGACGGCGCCTTCTACATCAAGGGCGGCGGCCAGGAGCTCGTCGGCCAGCTCGTCGAGTTGATCCACGCCCACGGCGGGCGGGTGCGGACCCACGCCGAGGTGAGCCGCATCCTCACCGAGGAGGCCGGCGAAGGACGACACCGCGTGACCGGCGTCGAGCTGGCCGGAGGCGAGCAGGTCGCGGCCGGCCGCGTCGTCGCCACCGGTGACATCAAGCATCTGTTCGGTGAGCTGCTCGAACCCGATGCGGTCTCGGCCCAGACCCGCGAGCAGGTCGCCGGGTACCGGATGGCGACGCCGCTCGTCAACGTCTACCTGGGGCTCGACTTCGACATCTCCGAGCGGATGCCGGCGACCAACTACTGGCTCCATTCCCGGTACGACCAGGAGGCCTACTACGAGCCCGTCGCGGAGGGCAGGCTCGACGAAGACCCGCCCGTCTACATCTCATCGGCGAGCGCCAAGGACCCGGGCGCCGGCGGCCACGCGCCCGAGGGATGCTCGACGATCGAGCTGATGAGCTGGGCGACCCCGGACCCCGAGGCGTGGGGCGTGCAGGACGAGGCCGAGTACGGGAAGTACAGCCGTCAGCCGGCCTACCGCGAGGCGAAGGAGCAGATCACCGAGCGGCTGATCGACCGCGCCGAGCAGCATCTCGGGCCGCTCCGGGAGCACATCCTCTGGAAGGAGGCCGCGACCCCGATGACGCAGACGCGCTATACGCTCTCCTCCGGAGGCTCCTGCTACGGGATCGAGCTCGCGACCGACCAGTTCGGCCCGCTTCGGCCCGGACACCACACCGAGGTCGAGGGCCTGATCCTCGGCGGCGTCTCCAGCCGCACCGGCCACGGCATCGTCGCCTCGATGTCCGGCGGACTCGAGTGCGCTGCAATCGCCCTCGACCGCGATCTCCGGGCCGAGCTCGCGCAGGGCGTCGTCTTCGGGAACCCGGACCGCCTCACGACCCACCTTCCAGGCTGGGACCCGCTCGAGGCCAGCCGCAGGCTTCAGGAGAAGTCGAGGCGGGTCCGCGCCACCTAGGCCAACGCGGGGCTTCGCTCGGTCGGGCTCAGAGGCTCTCGAGCACGTCGAACGACCACAGCTCGCTCGAGCGACCGACCGGCCCGCGCTCGCGGTGCTGCGCGTGTCCGGCACGGAAGTCGTCGCTGGAGACCCAGCGCTGGAAGTCCTCCTCCGAGCGCCACCGGGTGATCACCAGGCAGACGTCGCGCTCGTCGTTGGGGCGCAGCAGCTCGAACGACTCGAAACCCTCGCTCTGCTCGACTCGCCCGGCGCGCCCCGCGAACCGCTCGGCGAACTCGTCGAAGCGATCGCGCTCGACGGAGATCGCGTTGATCTTGACGACGCTCACGCCGGCGATCCTACTCGGGCGCGCACGACTCCTCGTCTCCACGGCCTTGACTCCGGGTTGGCCTCGCGCGAAGCGACAGTCGCTCGTCCACGACCTTTGCCGCGATCTACCGACCGTATGGGTACGCAAATCGCGTCAGAGTTCCTGTCGCAGCGACGTCGCTGCTGACCCGGCCTCAGAACCCGAGCGCGAACTTGGCGTCCTCGGACATCATCTCCGGGGACCAGGCGGGGTCGAAGACCATCTTGGGGTAGACGTTGGTGACGCCGTCGATGTCGCCGACGAACTCCTTCATCTGCTCGGAGACCTGGGGGCCGATCGGGCAGGCGGGCGTGGTCAGGGTGAAGGTGACGTAGACCTCGCCCTCGTTCTCGATCTCGACGTCATAGACGAGGCCGAGGTTGACGAAGTCGAGGCCGAGCTCGGGGTCGATGACCTCCTCGAGCGCCTCGTAGACCTCCTCGGTGGTGACCTTGATGTCTTCGCTCATTGCCCCAAGGTAGCGAACCCGGCCCGCGCCCCGGTCGCGTCGGCGAGCGTGAGAGCGGCCCTCATCTAGATTGACGAGGACCGATGGCGATCTTGCTTTTCTGCATCTTCATCCTGCTGCCGCTGGCGGAGCTGTTCGTGATCGTCCAGCTCGGCGGGCTGATCGGGATATGGCCGACCCTGGCGCTGCTGCTGATCGACAGCATCATCGGCGCCGCCCTCGTCCGATCTCAGGGCCGCGGCACCTGGCAGCGATTCAACGAGCAGATGGCCGCCGGGCGGGTGCCGGGCCGCGAGATCGTCGACGGAGCGATGATCATCTTCGGCGGCGCCCTGCTTCTCACCCCCGGGTTCATCACGGACCTGCTCGGCGTCCTGCTCCTGCTGCCCCCTACCCGCGCGATCTGGCGCGGGCTGATGAAGCGACTCGCGAGCAGGCATCCGGCAGGCCGCCCTGCCTTCTTCTTCTACGACCGGGTCGGCGACCGCAGCTTCCGCAGGTCGGGGTCCACACCGCCCCCCGGCAAGGGAGCCGGAGCTGGAGCCTCCGGGCCCGGATTCGGCGGGCCGCGGCCGGGATCGCCGAACGCGGGCCGCTCCTACGACGTCGACGGGACTGCGCACGAGATCAGCGACTCCGAACGCGAGCTCCCGGGCGCCGGTGAGAACCGCAGCGAGCAGGGCGGCTCCGGTGCTTAGCCGCCTGATCTCGTTCGCCGAGCCGGCGGGCGACTCCTACGGCTCCGTCGCGATCGCCGCCGACGGCAGCGCCGCCGCCGTCGTCACCGCCGCCGGCGGCTCCAGCCCCTCCGTGCTCGACGATGCGACCGCGACCCGCGGCGAGGGGTCGCTGCGGATCGAGGCAGCGTCCGGGACGCTGGTGCTCGGCCTCGTTGCACGGACGACGCCGCTCGCCTTCGAGACCGGCCCCGACCGCGCGGTCGAGGTCCAGTCGATCGGGGTCAGCGCCTCGCTGACGTCAAACGGCGCCGAGAGCGGGTTCGAGGCCGAGGGCGTCGCCTGGGCAGTCTCGGGCGAGGACGACCAGGGCTCGATCCGGACCCTGTGGTCGCTCGGGCGCGACGGGCTCTTCGCGATGTTCGCGCTGCGCGAGCCGCAGGCGGCCAACCACGCCGCCGAAACGGTCGGCGCCGTTCGGATCGCCCCCGACGGCGGCGTCACGGCCTACGAGGAGCCGCTGCTCTCGACCGAGTACGACGGCGCCGGTCGCCAGACCCGGGCAACGCTCGAGCTGTGGGGCGGCCAGGGCGACGGCATCGCCGACCGCGGTGGCGGCAAGCGGCTCGCCGGTGGCTGCGGGCGGATCGGCGACGCCGACCTCGAGGCAGCCGCCTTCGCCTGGACCATGGGCGGTAGCCCGGGCTTCGGCGGCTACGAGATCTTCAAAGCGGCCTAGCCGCCGGCCCCTGACTTCGCTGCGGCGGGCGCTGCGGCACAATGCCGCCCGTGCCGTTCCGCGCCGTCATCTCGGACTTCGGTGGCGTGCTGACCACACCTCTGATCGAAGCCTTCGCCGCCTACCAGGACCACTCCGGGATCGCCCCCGAGCAGCTCGGGACCGCGATCGCCGCCAGCTCGCCCGAGCTCGACGGCGCCAACCCGCTGTACGAGCTCGAGTGCGGCCGGATCAGCGAGGGCGAGTTCCTCGACATCCTCCGCACGAACCTCGAGCCGCTGCTCGGGCACCGGCCAGAGCTGCACCGGTTCAGCGAGATCTACTTCGAGGCCCTGAAGCCGAACGAGCCGATGATCGCGCTGATGGCGTCGCTCCGCGACCGCGGCCTGCGGATGGCGATGCTGACCAACAACGTGCGCGAATGGGAGCCGCTGTGGCGCCCGTTCCTGCCCGTCGACGAGATCTTCGAGACAGTTGTCGACTCCGGCTTCGTAGGCATGCGCAAGCCGGATCCGGCGATCTACGAGCTGACCGTCTCCCGCCTCGACGGGATCGACGCCTCGGAATGCCTGTTCGTCGACGACATGGAGGTCAACTGCGACGCGGCCCGCGCGCTCGGCCTCGGCGCCGTCCAGTTCGTCGACAACGAGACCGCGATCCCGCAGATAGAGTCGGCGCTCGAGGTATGACCGTCCGATGAGCGATCTCACCGTTAGGCCCGTCGAGGGCCGCAGCGAGCTGCGCGAGTTCATCATGCTCCCGTTCCGCCTCTACGAGGGCGTCGAGCAGTGGGTGCCGCCGCTGATCAGCGAGCGCAAGCGCCACCTCGACCGCCGCCGCAACCCCTTCTTCCAGCACGCCGACGCCGAGTACTTCCTCGCCCGCAGCGGCGATCGGGTCGTCGGCCGGATCAGCGCCCAGACCGACCGCCGCTTCAACGAGTTCCACGACAACGACTGGGGCATGTTCGGCTTCTTCGAGTGCGAGGACGCCCCGGAGGTCGCCGCGGCGCTGCTCGACGCTGCCCGCGCCTGGCTCCGGGATCGTGGTCGCGACCACATGATCGGCCCGCTCGACTTCTCGACCAACGACGAGTGCGGCCTGCTCGTCGAGGGCTACGAGCTGCGACCGCAGATCCTCGAGAACTGGCACCACCCCTACTACGCGGACCTGCTCGAGGGCCAGGGGCTGGTCAAGGCGATGGACCTCTACAAGTGGAGCCTGCACGTGAGCGGCCGCGACCAGGTGATGCCGGTCATCTTCGAGCTCGCGGACAAGCTCGAGCCCGAGCACGGGATCAGGATCCGCGGCATGCGCCGACGCGACATGCACGGCGAGATCTCCCGCTTCATGGAGATCTACAACGCGGCCTGGGAGCGCAACTGGGGCTTCGTGCCGCTGACCGACGCCGAGATCGAGTACTACGCCGCGGAGCTGAAGCCGGTCCTCGACGAGAACTGGGCGATGATCGCCGAGAAGGTCGACACCGGCGAGGTCGTCGGGGTGGCGCTGACGCTGCCGGACTTCAACCAGGTGCTGAAGAAGCTGAACGGGCGCCTGCTCCCGTTCGGCTGGCTGCGGGCGCTGCGCGAGAAGCGCCGCGTCGACGCGGTCCGCGTCTTCGCGCTCGGCGTCAAGCCCGAGTACCAGCACACGGGGGTCGCGGCGGCGCTCTACGCGCGCCACTTCGACATGGCCGCCGCGACGCCCCAGAAGGGCGGCGAGATGGGCTGGATCCTCGAGGTCAACAAGCCGATGAACAAGGCAATGGAGGCGATGGGCGGCGAGATCGTCAAGCGCTACCGGATCTACGGAGAGGACCTCTGATGAGCGAGGCAGCAGTGAACGTGCGCGGCGTCGACTTCGTCTGCGTCGGGACGACCGACTTCGACCGGGCCGACCGGTTCTACGGCGAGACGCTCGGGCTCGAGCGCTCGAAGCAGTGGGGAAAGATGCCGGCGCGCGAGTACGAGACCGGCAACCTGACGATCGCGGTCATGCAGATGGACGCCTTCGGCCAGGAGTTCCAGCCGAGCAACCAGCCGATCGCCCTCCACGTCGACGACGTCGAGGCCGCCCGGGCGAAGCTCGAAGCCGAGGGCGTCAGCTTCGCGATGGACACGATGGACTCAGGCGTCTGCCACATGGCCCACTTCACCGACCCCGACGGCAATTACCTGATGTTGCACAACCGGTACGCCCCGAAAGACGTCGGCCCGGGGACCTGAGCAGCTAGTTGTCTGAGCCAATCCTGTCCCAGAGGTAAAGCTCCATCGCCTCGGCGGCGAGCTCCATCTGGCGCTCTTCTGAAAGCCATTCGAGCACGGTCTCGAGGGCGCGCTCCTCGGTGACGCCGCGGTCGACGGCCTCCTCGCCGCGGAAGCCGGCGGCGAGCTTGAGTGCCTCGCGCCGGTGCTCGCCGAGCGAGCCGAACGAACCGATCAGGAAGTCGCGGTTCGGGAGCGGATGGCCGACGTCCATCGATGCGTGCCAGGCGGCGAGCATCGAGAGGTCGTGCTCGTCGAGCTCGGAGATCGCCTTCACGTAGTGCGACTCGAGCTCGTCGTCGGGGATCTCGTCGACCCAGGCGCGGACCGCCTCCCCGAGCAGCTGGCGACGCGCCTCACGGCCGACTGAGTCGGCGACCACGCGGATCGCATCGGCTGGATCTATGAAGCAGAGCGGCAACGTGATGGCTCCTCGGGTCGTTGGACCATGCGCAGCCAAGATAGACACGGGTCCCGACGGTAAAACGGCGCCGCCTATCGCGCACTGAGCGGGTTTCCGCCACGCGCCACCGCCGTGGGTCAGGAACGTCGCCCGCAGCGCGACCTATGCTCGGAGCATGGGCCTGCAATTGATCGTCGGACCCCCGAACTCGGGACGCACGGGAGCGATCCTCGATCGCTTCACGGCCGTGCTCGGGGACGACCCGCTGCTCGTGGTCCCGACCAGCGACGACGTCGATCGCTTCGAGCGCGAGCTCTGCGGGCGCCCGGGAAGCGGGCTCGGCGGCAGCGTCACCAGCTTCCCCGGCCTGTTCGGAGAGGTCGCGAGGGTCTACGGCCTCGGCGCCCGCGGGACGCTGAGCCGGATGCAGCGGGTCTGGCTCTGCCGCGCAGCAGCGCGCGAGGACAGAGAGCTGCGGCTGCTGGCCCGCTCGGCCCGCAGCGAGGGCTTCGCGCCGGCCCTCGAGGGCCTGATCTCCGAGCTGCAGGCGTCCGGGCTCGACGCCGCGGCCTTCGCACAGCTCGTCGACGAGCTCGACGACGCCGGCGCCTACGAGACCGAGCTCGTCTCGCTGTTCGGCGCCTACGAGCGGCGCCGTGAGCAACTCGGGCTCGGCGACGAGCACACCTTCGCGAGCGAGGCGACCGCGGCGCTGCGGAGCGACGCCGAGCGCTGGGAGCAGCGGCCCGTCCTCCTCTACGGGTTCGACGATCTCTCGCGGGAGCAGATCGAGCTGATCGGCGCGCTCGCGGCCGCCGCGCCCGTGACTGCGGCGATCGCCTGGGAGCCGCGGGCGGCGCTCGACGCCCGCGGCGAGCTGCTCGGAGACCTGCGGGAGGAGCTGGGCGGGACGGTCGTCGCCGAGCTCGAGCCGGACAGCTCTCACACCGACAGCGCCACCCTGTTCCACCTGGAGCGCAACCTGTTCGTGCCCGGCGCGGCCCCGGTAGCGCCTGACGGCGCCCTCAGCATGCTCGTCTCCGCCGGCGAACGCGGCGAGGCCGAGCTGATCGGCCGCCGCATCGCCCGCCTGATCGCGGCGGGCACCGACCCCGACCGGATCGCCGTCGCCGTCCGCAGCCCTGACCGTCAGGCGCCGCTGCTGGCCCGCGTCCTGGCCTCGCTCGGTGTCCCGGTCGCGGCCGAGGCACGCGTCCCCCTCGCCCGGACCGCGACCGGATCGACCCTGCTGCGGATGCTGGCGCTGGCCGCGGGCTCGGCTGACGTCTCCGACCTGCTCGCCTTCCTCAGGGGCCCGGCGCGCGCGGCGCCGTCCTCGGTCGACTGGTTCGAACGCGAGGTGGTCCGCGGCCGGGTCGAAGACGTCGAGGAGGCGATCCGGCTCTGGGAGGCGCGAGCCGAGCGAGAGATCTGGGGGCTGAGCGCGCTCCGCGACGGCCGCGCCGACGCCACCGCCCTCGCCTCGGTGATCTCCGAGCTCGCCTCCGACATCGCCGAGTACCCGCACCGGCGCAGCGGCATCGTCCCCGCCGGCAATGCCGCGCTCGAGCTGCGCGCCGCGGCCGAGGTCCGGCGGGCCTGCGCCGAGGCAGCCGAGCTCGGGCCCGACGCGCCGTCGGCGGCCGAGCTCGCCGAGCTGCTGAGGCTCGTCCGGGTGCCGCTCTGGCGCGGGCCGACCGAGGGCCGGGTCCGGATCCTCAGCCCCTACCGGCTGCGCGCTACGCGCGTCTTCGACCTGTTCGTCGCCGGCCTCACCGACGGCAGCTTCCCCGGTCCGGGCGGAGCCGACCCGCTGCTCTCCGACGAGCGCCGGCGCGAGCTCGCGATCAGGGCCCGGCGCGACGCCGCCGCCGAGGAGCGCTACCTCTTCTACTCCTGCATCTCGCGCCCGGAGCGCAGCCTCCACCTGAGCTGGCCCGCGACCGACGAGTCGGGCGGCACGATCGCGCGCTCGCCGTTCGTCGACGAGGTCCGCGAGCTGCTCGATCCGCCCCCCGACCCCGAGCTCGCCGACGACCCTGTCGAGGCGGCGATCTCGCACGTCGCCGGGCTCGCCGATGTCGCCGTCGAGCCCGAGAGCGCGAGCTCGCCCCGCGACCTGAGGCGGGCGCTTGCAGTGCTGCCCGCCGCCGAGGCCGAGTCGCGGCTCGCCGCGCTCGAGATCGACGAGGGGGTAGCCGCCGAGGTCGGCGGCGGAGTCGCGGCCGCGCGGGCCCGGGCAAAGCGGGCGCGGGCGCCGGGCCCGCTCGACAACCCTTTCGTCCTCGCAAAGCTCGCCGAGCGCGAGCTGTTCGGCGCCTCGACCCTGGAGCAGTACGACCTCTGCTCGTACATGTGGTTCGTCAACAACGAGCTACGGCCGACCCGGATCGAGCCCGACCCCGAGCCGCTCGAGACCGGCGGCATCATCCACTCGGCCCTGGAGGCGCTGTACCGCGACCCGCCCGCCGGGCGGCGGCCGACGCCCGAGACGCTCGGCGCCTGGAGCGAACTCGGCCGCCGCCGGCTCCGCGAGGCCGCACAGGAACGCGCCTGGGACCCCGGCTCCGCCGACGCCCGGATCAACCTGCACCGACTCGACGCGGTGCTCGAGCGCTTCCTCCACCGCGACGCCGAGACCGGCGGGCCGATGGAGCCGCGCGCGGACCTGCTCGAAGCCGCGTTCGGGCCGGGCGAAGACGATGCCTTCGAAGCGGTCCCGATCGGCACCTTCCTCCTGCACGGGCGGATCGACCGCGTCGACGTCTCCGCCGACGGCAAGGCCCTGATCCGCGACTACAAGCTGAGCAAGAAGGCGACAGCGGCGGCAGCGCTGATCAGAGAGGGCAAGCTGCAGCTGCCGCTCTACATGGAGGCCGTCAAAGCGATGGGCCTGGAGCCGATCGGCGGCGTCTATCACCCGCTCGCCGGGCTCAAGGAGCGCGAGGACCGGCCCCGCGGGATGCTCGCTGCCGAGCACAAGGACTCGCTGATCCCCGGCAACACCGACGCAGCGGTGCGCAACGACTTCCTCAACGACGACGAGTTCGAGGCGAAGATCGCCGAGGCGGTCGAGAAGGCGCAGGGAATCGTCGACGGGATCAGGGCCGGAGCGATCGCGCGCAACCCGCGCGAGGGCAGCTGCCCGACCTGGTGCAAGCTCGCCTCCGTCTGCCGGATGGAGCGCGGCATCGTCGACCCCGACGAGGACGAGGAAGAGGAAGGCGCGGCGGCGTGAGCGACGGCTCCGAGCAGCTCAGCTTCGACGTCGGCGCGGTCGCGCCCGAGCCTGACGCCGGCGGCGCGGGTGACGACGCCGGCCGGCCCGAGCCGACCTCCGAACAGGCCGCGGCGATCGACGCGCGCAGCCGCGACATCTTCCTCGAGGCGGGCGCCGGCACGGGCAAGACCCGGGTGCTCGTCGACCGCTACTGCGATGCGGTCGACCTCGACGGCGTCGAGCCCGATCGGATCCTCGCCTTCACCTTCACCGAGAAGGCGGCGGCGGAGATGCGGCGGCGGGTCCGAGTCGAGCTCGCCCGCCGCGCCCGCGAGGCGACCGATGAGGAGCGCCGGCTGCGCTTGCAGGCCGCCGCCCGGGCCGGCGAGGGCGCTCCGATCACAACGATCCATGGGTTCTGCCGGCGCCTGCTCGCCGCCCATCCGGTCGCGGCCGGGCTCGACCCCGGGTTTCGCGTCCTCGACGCCGACGAGGCCTCGCGGCTCGCCTCCGTCGCCTTCGAGCAGGCGCTGGCCGAGCTCGCCGCCGCCGACGACGACGTTGCGGCGATCGCCGCCGCCTATCGAGGCCGCCGCCTGCGCGGTCTGATCCGCGCCGCCTACGACGACCTCCGCAATCACGGGCAGGCGATCCCCGACCTGCCGCCGCTCCAGATCACCGCCTTCGAGGGCAAGGACCGCGAGGAGACGCCGGCGACCGAGGAGGAGCTCGAGCTCGCGCAGTCGTCGTACGCGGCGATCCGCTCCCTGCTGCTCGCCTACGGGCGCCGCTACGCCGCAATCAAGGCGGAGCGCTCCGGAGTCGACTTCGACGACCTGCAGCTGCTCAGCCTCCAGCTGCTCTCCGGCTCCGACGCCGTCGCCAGGGCCCAGCGCGAGCGCTTCGACCACCTGCTCGTCGACGAATTCCAGGACACGAGCCCGCTGCAGATCGGGCTGATCACGGCTCTACGCGGTCCGCAGTGCCGGCTGTTCACGGTCGGCGACGAGTTTCAGTCGATCTACGCCTTCCGCGGCGCCGACCTCGAGAGCTTCCGCAGCGAGCGCCGCCGCGCCGCCGAACGGTCCTCGGTGCTCGCGCTCAGCGGCAGCTTCCGCTCGACGCCGCCGGTCGTCGCCGCGGTCAACGCGATCGGCGACGTGCTGCTCGACGACTTCAACCAGCTCCGCGTCGGCCGCCTGCCCGATCCCGAGGCCGCCGGCATCACGCCCGGCTCGGAGCCCGCGGTGGAGCTGCTGCTGACCAAGTACGAGGGTTGGCGCAAAGACGGCCCGGAGCTGCCCACCGCCGCGGCCGAGAAGGGCGCCGAGCGCGTCGCCGAGGCCAGATTCTTGGCCGCGCGCCTGCGGCAGCTGGCCGACGAGGAGGGGATCGCCCGCGGCTCGATGGTGCTGCTGCTGCGCGCCTTCACCAACGTCGACGCCTACGCCGAGGCGCTCGACCTCGCCGGCCTCGACCCCTACGTCGTCGGCGGCCGCGGCTACTGGTCCTCCCAGCAGGTCGACGACGCGCTGCACCTGCTCGCCTGCGTCGCCAACCCGCTCGACGACGAGGCGGTGTTCGGGGCGCTCGCATCCCCCGCGGCCGCGGTCTCCCCGGATGCGCTGTGGTTGCTGCGTCGAGCCGCCGGGCGGGGTCGCCACGTATGGCCGACGATGCGGGCGATGGTCGCCGGGTCCGGGGTGGAGGACCGCGATCGGCCGCCGGCTGACCCCGGGGCGGAGGAGGCGCTCGCCGCGCTCGACCCCGGCGACCGCGCGGCGATCGAGTCCTTCTCGCGGGCGCTGGCGGAGCTCCGCTCCGGGGCTGCGCAGATGCCCCTCGACGCGCTCGTCGAGGGAACGCTGGAGGCCTTCGACTACGACCTCGCCGCACTCTCGATGCGCGACGGGCGACGGCGCGGCGCCAACCTGCTCAAGCTCGTCCGGATGGCGGCCGAGTACGAGTCGCACGAGGGTCGCGACCTGCGCGGCTTCCTCGGATGGGTGGCGGCCCGGGCGGCCCTCTCCGACCGCGAGGCCGAGGCGGCGACCGCGGCCGAGGACCACGACGGGATCACGATCATGACCGTGCACGCCGCCAAGGGCCTCGAGTTCGACTGCGTCGCCGTCGCCGACCTCGGCCGCGACCACACCGTCGGCGGCATGCAGCGCGACCTGCGGCTCTCGTTCGACCCCGAGGACCCGGCGGGCGGCGATGGTGAGGACGCGGGCCCGCGGATCGGGCTGCGACTGGCGCGGGCCGGAGCCGGGACGCTGACGGTCGACGGCTACTCGTCGATCGCCGACGAGGGCGCGATCGCCGAGTCGCAGGAGACCGGCCGGCTCGTCTATGTCGCCGCCAGCCGCGCCCGCGAGCGCCTGCTGCTGAGCGGAATCTTCAAAGAGAAGGACGCCGACGGAGAGCGGCGGGAGCCGGCAGCGAGCCACTCGACGATCAAGCGCCTCTTGCCCGCCTGGGAAATCGTCGACGACGGCGAGACGGAGACGACCGAGGTCGAGCTGCCGGCGCCGGAGCCGCGGGCGGAGCTCGCGGATGCCGGCTTCGAGCCCGGCCGGGTCCGGGTCACGTTCAACCGGGCTGCCGGCCCGGGCGCCGCGGGTCTCGCCTACGACATGCGGATGCCGGCGCCGCCACCGGGGCCGGCACCCGGTGGGACGCCGCCATTGACCGTGCTGGCCGAGCGCGGCGCCAGCGCCGCCCGCAGCCTCTCCTACGCCGCCCTGGCCGAGTACAGCCGCTGCGGATACCGCTTCCTGACCGAGCAGGTGCTGGCGCTCGGCGCGCAGGGCACGGCGTCCGCCCCGGGCACTCCGGCCGGAGCTCAGGACGAGGGCCGCGCCCGGCTCGGCTTCGGACGCGCCGTGCACGAGCTGCTCGAGGCGAGCGCGCTCGCCGGCTGGCGTGGTCCCGGCGAGGCCGCCGTGACCGCGGCCCTGGTCCGGCAGGGCGCCGATCCGGGGCGGGCCGGCGAGGCAGGCGGGCTGCTCGAGCAATGGCTGGCATCGAGCTTTCTGGCCGGCCTGCGAGGCGCCGGCGCGACGCTCCGACCCGAGCTCGGCTTCCGCCTCGATCTCGGCGGCGGCACGCTGCTGCGCGGCACGATCGACCTGCTCGCCGAGGACGACGAGGGCCTCCCGACGGTGGTCGACTACAAGACCGACAGATCACTGCCCGAGGGAGGGTCGCTGCCCGAGGCGTACGCGATCCAGCGCGACCTCTACGCCTGCGCGATCGCCGACGCTCGCGGAGCGGCGACCGTCCGCACGGCCTACGTCTTCCTGCGGTCGCCCGACGAGCCGATCGTCGAGACCCTCGACACCGATGCGATCGACGCCGGCCGCGAAAGGATCGCCGGCATCGTCGAGCGGATCCGCGAGCGCGACTTCGCCCCGACCTCGCGACCCCACCGGGCCCTCTGCCACGACTGCCCAGCCCGCCTGCGACTCTGCCCGCACCCACCCGAGGTGACAGGCTCCGAGCGCGCCGAGGAAGTCCCGGCTGCCGCGTCCCTGCGTCAGGGCCCGACGGGATGAGCCCGGCCGCGCCGCGCCGAGGCGTCGCGCTTGCCCTGTTTGCGTACGGCTCGCTGGTCGACCGGGCCAGCGCCGAGTACACGCTCGGCCGCCCGCTCGGCGGGATCCGGCGCGCGCGACTCGCGGGCTGGCGGCGCCGCTTCTCGCAGGCGCGCGACAATCTCGCCTCCGAGAAGACCTTTGGGACAGCGGACGGAGAGACGCCGAAGTGGGTCCTCGGCCTCAACGTCGAGCCCGGAGCGACTCCCGCCGAGGCGCCGAACGGGGTTCTGATCGAGGTCACCGCGAGTGACCTCGTCGCCCTCGATCGGCGCGAGCTCCGCTACGACCGCGTCGACGTCGGCGCGGCGGTGAGCGGCGGCGGTGAGGGCTTCGCGGCGGGCGTCTTCACCTACGTGGCAAAGTCGCAGAACCTGGCGGTCGAGCCGCCCCCCGGTTCGGTCATCCTCGGTTCCTACGCGCGCACCGTCGAGGCAGCGTTCGAGGGGCTCTCCCCGGCCGAGGGCGAGCTCTACCGGGCGACGACGCTGCCGTATCCGGCACCGGTCGTCGACGGGGTCCTCGTCGCCGACCGGATTCCGCCCGGGAATCCACGCGCCTGGTGAGACCGCCCCTGGCGCCGCCCGACTGCGGCGCGCGCTCTCAGTGCTTGATCTCCGGGGTCGGCGCCTGCTCGCGGCGTCGCGCCCATTCCTCGAGCTCGCGGATTGCCGGCTCGAGCTCGAGGCCGACGGCGGTGAGCGAGTAGGAGACGCGGGCGGGTGGGCCTTCGTGGACGCAGCGGGCGACGAGACCCTCGGCCTCGAGCTCGCGCAGCCGCTGCGAGAGCAACCTGTCCGACATCTTCGGGACGGCCGAGCCGAGCTCGCTGAAGTAGAGCGGCCCGTCGAGAAGCGTGACCAGGATCGCGCCGACCCAGCGGCGGCCGATCAGCTCGACGGCAGCGTGGAAGCGGGGACAGACGGTGGGCGGCGGCGACGATGCCGCAGCTCCGACGCCCTCCCGTCCGGAGTTGTCCACCGAGGTGGAAGCCACTCTTCGAGGTTAGCGAAGCCCCTCGGCGGGCCCGAGGTGCAGCCGCCCGCCTGAGCCGGATCGCTCATGCGCAGGGTCCCGTGTCGACCTCGCCATCGGACGCTCCGATCGAGGCCAGCTTGTCACCGACGATCTCGTTCGGGACACCGAGCCCCTGCGGCGTCGAAGTGTCCAGCGTCGAGGCGAAGACCGTGGTCAGGACAGCCCCGTCGGCTCCGATCACGGGGCCGCCGGAGTTGCCGGAGACGACCTCGCCGCGGAACGAGGTCATCAGCCGCTCGATCGGCCCGACGCCGTAGGAGTCCTGGCTGGTCACGTTGCCCGTCGTCCCGAGCCGGGCCGCCGACGCCGAGAACTCGCCGGCGCCGGGGAACCCGATCACCGCGCCCGGCGTGCCGGGCCGCGGGTCGTCCGCGAGCTCGAGGGGCTCTGTCGCCAGACCGGGGACGCGCAGGATCGCGAGGTCGTCCCGGGGCCGATAGAGCACGGCGAACGCGTCGAGCGAGGCGCCGTCGCGGGTCTCGACCCGCGTGTCGTCCTCGCCGGCGATGACGTGAGCGTTGGTGACGACGAGCTCGTCCGCCGCCGTCCACCCCGAGCCGGAGACGTTGAGCCCGCAGGCCGAGCCGAGCACGTGAACCGCGCTCTGGGAGGCGGCCTGCAGCTCGGGCTCAGCGAGGATGCCCTTCTCGGGCGGCGCCACGTCGGCGGTGGGGCCTTTCAACGCCGGCGTCGGATCGATCCGGTTGAGCACGTTCAGCAGCGGCCCACTCGGCGGCACCGAGTCGTACATCGCCGCCAGGATCTGCGAGCGCTGGACGTCGTCGCGGTAACGCTTCATCGCCGGGGCGTTGAGGACGACGGCGCCGATCAGCCACGAGACCGAGAGCGCCAGCGCCGTCATCACGATCACGCCACCGATCGCGTCGACGACATGGCGGGCGCCGCGGTCGATGAAGCGGTCGCGAAGGGCCTGACCGACGC
This sequence comes from uncultured Solirubrobacterales bacterium, assembly GCA_963793415.1. GTDB lineage: Bacteria > Actinomycetota > Thermoleophilia > Solirubrobacterales > 70-9 > CAXMST01. Next base: position 2,798,373 of record CAWCAC010000002.1, read on the forward strand.
CCTCGAGCAGGACCGCGAGTATGCCTCCAATCAGAAGGCCCCCGAGCAGGGCGGTGGCCGGCGCGTACGGGGACTCGGAGCCCTCCGGCAGCAGCAGCGGGCCGAGCCGGCTGCCGATCAGGGCGCCGGCGGCAAAGCCGGCCAGCGTCAGCACCCCGACGAGCAGCCCCTGGCGCCAGCCGAGCGGGATCAGCAGCACCGCGAAGGCGACGATCGCCCAGTCAATTGGCGTCACGGGTTACCCACTGCGCGCGGGCGGGTAAACGCGGATAGGCGTCGAAGTAGCCTTGTCAGTAGTCATGCGGTCAACGGCCTGCCGTGACGGTGGCCAAGCTAGCGGATCCGATGAGCCCGACAAGCACTCAATCCCCCCTACGGCCGGCCGGCGGCCAGGCCCGCAGTGCGCGGCAGGCGCAGCGGCGCCGGCGCATGCTCGTGCGCTTCGCGCCGCTGGCGCTCGTCGCCGTCGTCAGCTTCGGTGTCGGGGTGACGATCGCCGCCGGCTCCGCCGAGCTCGACGCAGCCAAGCGCTTCGCCGATGCCTGGGCCGCCGACGACATCGACGCGATGTACGCCGAGCTCACCCCCGACTCCCAGGCCGAGTACCCGGCCGGGGAGTTCGAGTCCGCCTACAGGGACGCCCGTAAGACGTCGACGCTGGCCACGCTCACGGTCGGGGAGGCGCGGGGGCCGATCGACGAGAACGGCGAGCAGGTCGTGCCGATCCAGATCGAGGCCACCACCGACTCCTTCGGGTCGATCTCGGGTGAGGTCGGGATCCCGGTCAGCGACGGCGGCGTCGACTGGCAGCCCTCGCTCGTCTTCCCCGGCCTCGAGCCCGGCGAGGAGCTGGCCCGCAAGACGAAGGCACCGGAGCGGGCGCCGATCCTCGGTGCCGACAAGACTCCGCTTGCCGAAGGCCCGGCCGCAGCGCGGACGACCAACGGGGCCGGTGGCATCGTCACGGGCGAGGTCGGCGAGCCCGATCAGGATCGCGCCGCCGAGCTTGAGGCGGCCGGCTTCCCGGAGGGCACCCTGACCGGCCTGAGCGGCCTCGAGCAGGCCTTCGACGAGCAACTCGCGGGCACGCCGGGCGGCAAGCTGCTCGCCGTCTCCGACGGCACCGAAGACCGCGTGCTCGCCGCGAGCGACCCGATCCCGGGCGAGCCCTTGAGGACGACGATCGATCCCGGCATCCAGCAGCTCGCCTCCGACGCGCTCGGCGGTCAGTTCGGCGGCGTCGCCGTCCTCGACGCGAAGACCGGCGACGTCCGCGCCCTCTCGGGAGTCGCTTTCTCCGCCCCGCAGCCGCCCGGATCGACGATGAAGATCATCACCGCCGCCGCGGCCCTCGAGGAGGGGGTGACCGAGCTCGACGAGGAGTTCCCGGTGGTCAGCTCGACCAACGTCGGCGGCTACGAGATCTCCAACGCCCACGATGAGCTCTGCGGCGGCAACCTGACCACCAGCTTCGCGAAGTCCTGCAACACAGTCTTCGCGCCGCTCGGCGCCGAGCTGGGCGCCGACAAGTTCGTCGACTACACGGAGAAGTTCGGCTTCAACTCGCCTCCCTCCCTCTACGACAAGGAGGCGCTTGCACGGACGAAGCCGCCCTCGAGCACGATCCCCGACCCGCTCAAGAGCGAGCTCGACGTCGGCGTCAGCGCAATCGGCCAGGGTCAGGTCCTGGCGACACCGCTCGAGATGGCCTCGGTTGCGCAGACGATCGCCAACAACGGCATCCGCTCGCCGACCTCGCTGGTCAAGGACCCTGAGCTCGCCGCCGAGACCGGCGACGTCGAGGTGGTCTCCCCCGAGACGGCGGACAAGATGCGGGGGATGATGGTCGAGGTGGTCAAGTCGGGAACCGGCGCCGCCGGCGCGATCCCCGAGGCGCAGGTCGCCGGCAAGACGGGCACCGCCGAGCTCGGCCCGAAGGCCGGCGCCGAGCCCGACCCGGACACCGGCGACGTCGAGCAGGAAGTCGACGCCTGGTTCAGCGCCTTCGCACCGGCCGACAAGCCCGAGCTGGTCGTCGCGGTGATGATCGTCAACGCCGACGGCGACGGCGGCGTCGTCGCCGCTCCGATCGCCGCGCAGATCCTCAGCGGCGCGCTCTGATCCGAGCGACGGTCCGGGACCCTAGAGGTCGAGTTCGATCGAGCCGTCTTCGCCGTCGTCGCCCGGGATCAGCAGCTCGATCGGCCGGTTCTCGACGGCGCTCTCGTCGAGCAGGAAGAGCAGCATCGCGCCCTTGATCGGGCCGCTGCGGGCGGGTGTGTCGAAGGGCGGATACTCACCGTCGGGCTCGATCTCGGCGCCCGGCTCGAGCGCGAAGGCGCTCTCCGTGGGCAGCGACTGATAGGTGTCGCCCCTGGTGTCGACGATCTCGAACGAGTCGGGGATCGTCGCCGTCTCGTCGCTCTCGTTGATGATCCGGATGAAGACGCCGAGATACTCCTGATCGCTGTCCGCGGGCTCCTGACCCTCGAGGTAGTTGGCGTCCTCGACGTTGTCGGGGTTGAGGAAGCGGGTGATCTGGACGTTGTAGATCAGGTTGCCGAGCTCGAGGGGCTGGCCCTCGACGGCGTGCCCCTCCGTGTGCTCCCCTCCGCAGGCCGTCAGCGCCGTCGCGAGGGCGAGCAGGAGGGCGAGCAGGAGTGATGTGGAGAGGCGGCGGCTCATCGAGGGCGGAAGTGTATTGGGACTAGATCGCTGATGTCACCAGCTCGCACCCATCTAGATGCGGCTTGCTCCCGCAACCTGGACGGGCTCGATCTGCTCGTGGTCCTCGAGGATCGCGCGGAGCCGCTTGAGCGCCTTCTTCCACTGGCGGGCGTGCCAGCGCGTCACCCGCGAACCGCCCATCGCGCGATCGATGTGGGTCTTCGGCTCGGCCCAGAAGGTGACCGAGATCTCGGTGCTCGAGTGCGGGCCCTCGACCAGCTCCCAGGCTGTCCCGACCACCAGGCGGTCGGCGCGGGCGCCGCGTCCGCGCTCGACGAGCCGGTGCGGCGCGTCGACCTCGACGATCTCGGTCTCCATCCAGTGCGGGAACTTCTTGACGTGGAAGCGGGCAGCGGCGCCAACTCCGGTCGAATCGAGGCGCTGGAGATGGAACTCGTGCGCGAAGTGGTCGCAGAAGGACGGACGGTTGGCGAGATCGGCGATCAGCTCGAAGACGCGCTCGCGGGGCGCGTCGATGTGGATGTTCGCGGTGGCCGGGCGCATCGACGCGGCGATTCTATCCTCGCGATCAGCCGCGACGGCGGGCAGGAACGCGGCGGCCGGCGCCGAAGGCCTCGTCATGGAAGCCGCAACCGCATCAGGTGCCACGCTGCTGAGCCGCGACGGCGCCTTCCCGATCGCCCCCTCCCTGCACGACTCCCCGGCCGGCGAGCCGATCGACGGGGTCGCGCGCTGCTCGTGCTGCGACCGCTACCCGCTCGTCGGTGAGCAGGTCATCCGGCACGCGGCTGAGGGGCGCAGGGCCGAGGGCTGGGCCTGCTCGGGATGCGAGGACAGCGGCCGCGCCGGCCGCCTCGGCCCGATCGTCAGTGCCGCCCGGGTGCGCACCTTCGGCGGCGCGCTCAACGTCCGCCGCCTGAGCTGACGCCTCTCCCCCGGCCCCCGGCGGGGTCCGCGCGGCCGCGCAGCGGTGCCGTCTATAGTCGCGGCGTGCTGTTCGCGTGCCGGATTGGAGCAAGGGAAGGGGTCCCGTGTCGGTGACGATCGCGGTGCTCTCCCAGAAGGGCGGCACCGGCAAGACGACCACGGTTCGCAGCCTCGCGGACGTGCTCAGCCGGATCGGCTTCGACGTGCTCGCGGTCGACGCGGACCCGCAGGGCAATCTCTCCGACTACTTCGACGTCGATCCCGAGGCGCAGCCGACCCTCGGTGAGGTCCTCGCCGGGCAGGCCCGCGCCGCCGACGCGATCCACGGCGATGTGATCCCGGCGAACCTCGGCCTGGCCGAGGCCGAGCTCGTACTCGCCGGCAAGATCGGCCGCGAGGTGACGATGCGCAACGCCCTGCGCGACGTCAAGCGTCGCTACGACGTCGTCCTGATCGACTGCCCGCCGACTCTCGGCCTGCTCACGGTCAATGCCCTTGTCGCCTCAACACACGCGATCCTCTCGACCCAGGCCCAGCACTTCTCGCTTCAGGGAGTCGAGCAGGCGGTCGAGATCTTCAACCTCGCTCGCGACACCCTCAATCCCGACCTCGAGCTGCTCGGGGTCGTCCTCAACATCGCCAACATGCGGACCAAGCACGCCCGCCACACGCTCGAGGCGCTCGACGAGCGCTTCCCGGGCAAGGTCTTCGACACCGTCATCCGCCAGTCGATCGCCTACGCCGAGTCGGCCGAGCGCGGCGTGCCGATCCTCGACTACAAGCCCGATCGCGGCTGCGACTACATCGCGCTCACCGCCGAGATCGTCACCCGTCTGGGGATGAGCGAGCGCCTGCCCCGGCTCGAGCAGCTGCGCCACGAGGCGCTGCCGCCGCGGGTCCTGGCCGAGACCGAGCCGGTCGGCACTCTGTAGCGCCGGAAGCTGCCGGCGCTGGGCCTCAGGGAATCTCGACGTCGGCGCCGAGCGGGCTGAACGGGGCCCTGATCACGTCGGCCCAGCCGCCGGCGACCGCGGCGAGGTCGCCGATCATGTCGCTGCTCGACTGCCAGTAGCTCCAGACGAGGACTGTCGGGCCGGCGCCGGAGATCGTCGCGCCGAGCGCGCCGAGGTCCCGGGCCGCCTCGACGACCTCCATCGAGCGCTCATACAGCGGACGCCGGTAGGGCTGGTGTAGGCGATCGGCGAGACCGCGCTCGATCAGGGTCAGATCGGAGCGCTCGATCCCGAGCACCAGGTGCGATGCGGCGGCGACGTTGTGGGCGGCGTCGGCGAGCGGGACCTCGGCGGGCATCGCCGCTCGCGCCGCCTCCGTCGAGACCTCCTCGGAGGGGATCACGACGATCGGCTCGACGCCCTCGGGGGGCGACAGCCGGGCAGGCACCGGGAGCCGCGCCGCCGGCTCGCCGCCGGCCGCGATCGTGACCGGATCCGGCGGCGTCTGGCGAAAGCGCGCGCCGGGTGGCGAGCAGACCGTGATCCCACCGTAGAGCGCTGCCGCAACGTTGTCGGGATGACCTTCGATCTCGCAGGCGAGCGCGAAAATCTCCTCGCGACCGAGCGCCAACTCGAAGAGGTGGTCGGCGGCCATCAGTCCGGCGAGGATCGCCGCTGCGCTCGAGCCGAGACCGCGCGCGAGCGGAATCTCATTGCGGACCGTGAAGGAGATCCCGTCGGCGCTGTGCAGGCGCTCGAACGAGCGCACGATCAGGTTGCTGCGATCGGCGGCGATGCCGTCGTCCCCCGGGTCGATCGAGAACTCGCCCGTCTCAGCGACCTCGAGCTCGAGGAATATGCCGAGGGCGGCGCCGAGCACATCGAACCCGGGGCCGAGATTGCCCGAGGAAGCGGGGACGCGGACGACGCGACGGCGGGAGCTCATCGGCCGATCCTATTCGCGCGGCCTCACCGCGGTCGCCGGGGTCAGTTGCGGCTGAGCAGCGCCTCCACGCGCTCCTGGAGCTCGCGCGGGTTGAACGGCTTGCGCAGGTAGTCGTCGGCGCCGATCTCGAAGCCGCGAGCCACGTCGCGGTCCTGCACCGAGGCGGTCAGCATGATCACCGGGACCCGCATCGTCGCGTGCTCGGCGCGCAGGGCCCGGAGCACCTCGAATCCGTTCAGCTTCGGCATCAGCACGTCGAGCACGCAGAGGGCCGGGGTCTCCCCCCGAGCCAGCTGCAGCGCCTCCTCGCCGTCTCGGGCGCGCGCCGTCTCGTGCCCGGCCTGCTCGAGGCGGAACGCAACCAGCTCGAGGATGTCGGGGTCGTCATCGGCGACCAGGATCTTGGTCGCCTCGGAACCTGCCATCACACTCTTTCCTCCTTGTCTCGGGCATCCATGCCCGTCCGTGACCGCGGCGGCCGCAACAGCGGCAGCTCGATGGTGAACTTCGTTCCGACGCCTTCGTCGCTCTCGACCGCGACCGACCCGTCGTGGGCCTCGACCACCGACTTGACGATCGTCAGTCCGAGCCCCGTCCCCTGGATCTGCTGCGAGATCGCCCCGCTCGCCCGGAAAAGGCGGTCGAAGAGCCGCCCGACCTCCTCCGCGGGGACGCCGATCCCCTCGTCCTCGACCTCGACCACGGCGCGATCGTCGTCGCGGAGCGCGAGCGTGACGCGGACGGTCGAGTCGGCGTTGCTGAACTTGACGGCGTTGGTGAGCAGATTGTCGACCGCCTGCCCGATCCGCTGCGGGTCGATCCAGAGCTCGCCGGTCGGCTCGAGATCGGCACTCACCGCGACGCCCCGGGCCTCGGCCTGGGGTCGGACGATCTCGCAGGACTGGCCGACCAACGCCGCGAGGTCGGTGGCCTCGCGCTCAAGCGTGAAGCTGCCGCCCTCGAGCCGGACGAGCAGCAGCAGGTCCTGGACGAGCCGCAGCTCGCGGCGGGCGTTGCGGTCGATCACCTCGATGAACTTCTGCGCCCGCGGCGACAGCGATTCGGCCTCGATCTCCTCGAGCAGTTCGGTGTAGCCGATGATCGAGGTCAGCGGCGTCCGCAACTCGTGCGAGATCAGACCGAAGAACTCGTTCTTGGTCCGCTCCGACTCCTGGGCGAGCAGGGTCCGCTCGATGTAGTTGGAGACCATCAGCATCGTCGGCTTGAAGACCGCCTCGATCGTCTCTGGGTCAGGAACCCGGCTCCGGTAGGCGACCATCGCGACGCCGTCCGGGGGCGCCGGGATCAGTGCCGTCGGCCCCGTCGCCGACCCCCGGGGCTCGCGCCAACTGACGTGGAAGCCCTCGCGCCAGCCGCCGATCTCGCGCTCGTCCCCGACCTCGACCGGGACTTCGTCACCGGCGATCGCCAGGCAGCGGAAGAGCCCCGGTTTTGCCGTCTTCGACCAGTAGGCGACCCACTGCACGTCCTTGGCCTCGATCAGCTCGGTCAGGATCACGTTCGGGAGCTGATCGAGCGGCGGCGCCTCGACGAGCCGCTCCGAGATCTGGTGCTGGATCCGGAGGTAGGTCTGATGCCGGTCCTCCTCGGTGACGTCGCGGACGAGGCCGAAGTGGCCGCGCGGGCTGCCGTCGGTCGAGAACAGGGGCCCGCGCAGGGCCCGGAAGACGCGGCGACCGTCCGCGAGCTCGAGCCCGCCGGTCACCTCGATCGGCTCGCTGGCGCCAGCCAGCTCGCGGTCGGCCGCGGCGATCGCCTCGGCGGCGGCGGCGGGCAAGAGCTCAGCGTCCGTGTGGCCGACCACTTCCTGTGGGGTGTGGCTGGTGATCGCCGCGCCCGCCTTGTTGATCAACACGTAGCGGCCCTCGGTGTCCTTGACGTAGAGCGTGTCGGGCAGATTGTCGGAGATCGCCTCCAGAAGCGAGGCGCTGTCGGCGAGCTCGCGGCGAGCTCGAGTCCTGCCCTCGAGCACGTAGGCGATCAGGGCGGACGGACCCGCGTAGACGAACAGCCGCACGGCGTAACCCGCCGCGCCGACGTCGCCGCCGGTGTTGATGTCCCACATCGTGAACAGCGCGAATGCCAGCCCCGTGCCCCCGATCGCGCCGTTGAACCCGTACTGGAGCGTCAGCAGCGTGATCGGGACGACATAGAGGAAGCTGATGCCCTCGGACGGCGCGTCGGACCAGAAGCGCGCGGCCGTGATCGCCCCGAACAGCAGCACCACGGCGACGACGTTCAAGCCCTCGCGCCAGGGGATCAGGCTGTCTCGATCGAAAGTTGGGTTCATCCGGAACCTCTCTACACCTCCGGACGCCCCTCCTGGGCCCCCGGGCCAGGAGCCGACGATACCGCGTGGAGACCCCTCACCACTCCATTGCCGCGAGCGCTGCAGCGCCGCCGAGCAGGCCCCGGGCGACGACCGCGCCGGCCGCGACCTCGGCGCCGGGCAGCAGGATCGCCTCGGCGATCCGCGCATCGGCGCCGATCCGCGCTCCCGGGCCGACGACGACGGGACCGCTGAGCGAGGCTCCGGCGGCGATCTCGGCGCCGGGGCCGATCAGCACCGGGCCGGCGATCTCAGCGCCGTCGCGGGTCGTCTCGCCCTCGATCAGCTCGCCGAGCGGGTCGATCGAGACGGCGCCGGAGAGCGCGTCGAGGTTGCCCTGGACGTACTCGCGCAGGGTGCCGATGTCGTTCCAGTAGCTGTCGATCTCGTGCACGTGGAATGGCACGTCGTGCTCGAGCAGATTGGGGAAGACGTCGAGCGCGAAGTCGATCGGCTCGCTGGGGTCGCCCGGGAAGTAATCGAAGACCTCCGGGCTGAACGCGTAGACCATGCAGTTGACGAGGTCCGAGAGCGCCTCAGCCGGATCGGGCTTCTCCTGGAAGCCCTGGACGCGCCCCTCACCGTCGACGACGATCACCCCGTACTGGCTCACGTCGCTGACCTTCTTGACGGCCAGCGTGGCGACGCCGCCGTTGCGACGGTGCGCCTCGAGCAGCGCCGTCAGATCGATGTCGGTCAGCGCGTCGCCGGCGAGGACGAGGAACTCGTCCCCTTCGGCCGTGAGGAAGTCGGAGACGTTGCGGACGCCGCCGGCGGTCCCGAGCAGCTCTTCCTCGTAGGAGTAGGAGACGCCGATCCCGAGTTCGGAGCCGTCGCCGAGGCAGCCCTTGACGGTGTCGGGGAACCAGTGCACGTTGGCGATCAACTCGTCGGCGCCGTGGCGGGCGAGCAGCCGCGCGAGCTGGACGACGATCGGGCGGTTGCAGACCGGCACGACCGGCTTCGGGATCTCCCAGGTGATCGGCCGCAGGCGGGTCCCAAGTCCGGCGGCCATGACCATCGCGCGCACGCCGACCTCCTACGGGCGCCCGAGGCGGTCTTTGAGCGACTCGATCACATCGACCGGAGTCGGGTCGGCGCCGCGCCGCGCGGCCAGCTCCAGCGAGAGCAGATCGCCGAGCATCACCGCCCAGAGCAGGCGCTCGGTGCGCGTCTCCCCCTCGGTCTCGGCGCTGATCACCGAGGCCGCCTTCGCGCCGACCAGCTCGGCGGTCAGCTCGAAGCGCTGGCGCTCGCGGGGGTGCTGGTCGTCGTCGAGCAGCATGATCGCCGAGTAGCCGCCGTCGGGGCCGCCCTCCCAGCCGACGATCTCGTTGTGGTCCATCTCGGGGATCTGGTGTGAGAAACAGGGCAGCTTCGAGTTCTCGTTGATCTGGCACTTCCAGCGGTAGGCGACGGGGATCGTCAGCCCGCATCCGTAGATGAGCGGGACGCTCTCGCCGATCGCGTCGGCGATCTCGACCGCCTTGGCGAGCAGCGCCGGCTTCGCCGCCTCGAGGTGGGCGGCGGAGCTGTCGATCTCCATCCGGATCGCGGGCCCGGAGCCGACGATTGCGGCGACCTCGGCCGCGATCGCGAAGGTGTAGCCGACCGCCGCACGGGGCTGCAGCCCCGCCGGCATACCGATCACCGGAACACCGTCGCGGCGCGCGGCCTCGGCGAGGGTGCCGCCGGTGGTGGCGACGATCCGGGTCGCACCGACCGCCTCGGCGGCGGCGTAACAGGCCATCGTCTCCTCGGTATTGCCCGAGTAGCTCGAGCAGAAGATCGCGCGGTCTGGGGGCGTCCAGGAGGGCACGCCGTAGCCACGCACGACGTCGAGCGGCTTGCCGAGCCGGCCGCCGAGCGCGGCCGCGGCGAGATCGCCTCCGATCGCCGAGCCGCCCATTCCACAGACGATCAGGCCCGTTGTTGCCTCGATCTCGTCCAGCTTCGCCGAGGAAACGCGCCACAGAGCGTCTCGGAGGTGGTCCGGCAGCGACATCGTCGCCCCGTACTGATCTCCGGAGTCGATCGCTCCGATGCGCTTTTCGAGATCACTCATGCCTTCTCCCTCGGTCCGAGCTTTGCACCCTTGCCGAGCGAGGCCGACTCGGTGATCGTGGCCCCCTCGCCGATCACGGATCCATCCGGCACCGTCGCGCCCTCCTCGACGGTGACGCCGGCGGAGAGGATCGCGCCCTTGACGGTGGCGCCGGCGCCGACCTTGCAGTCCTTGTAGAGGATCGACCCCTCGATCCTCGCCCGCTCGCCGATGCTCGCGCCCGGGCCGATCACGGCCTTGGGGCCGATCTCGGCGCCGGCGGCGATCTCGGCGCCGGCGGCGACCCAGACCTCGGCTGCGATCTCGGCGGCGACGTCGACGTCAGCGTCGGCGTCGACGTAGGTGCCGTCGTTGTCGACCTTCTTGCCGGGCTCGGTCTCGACCTTGCGATCGAGGATGTCCCAGCAGGCCTGCAGATAGCGAGGCGGCGTCCCGATGTCGACCCAATAGCCCTCGAGCCGCTGTGAGTAGAGGCCGTTACCGACGAGCCGCGGGAACACCTCGCGCTCGATCGAGACGTCCTGATCCGGCGGCACGAGATCGAGGACGTCCTTCTCGAGCATGTAGCAACCGGCGGAGACCTCGTCGGTGTCGATCTCGGCCGGGTCCGGCTTCTCGAGGAACTCGACGATCTCACCGTCGTCCTTGCGGCGGACGAGGCCGAAGGCGCTCGGGTCGTCGACCGGGTAGAGACCGAGCGTCGCCCTGGCGCCGCTCGCCTCGTGGCGTTCGCGCAGCTTCGTCAGGTCGAGGTCGGTGAGCGAGTCGCCGTTGAGAGCGAAGAAGCGGTCGTCGAGCAGGTCCTCGGCGAACTTGATCGCGCCGGCCGTGCCGCGCGGCTCCGGCTCCTCGACGTAGCGGATCCGTGCCTCGCCCGGGATTTCGTCGCCGAGCTCGTCGCGGAGGGCATCGGGAAGGAAGCCGCAGGCGAGAATCACATCGTCGACGCCGTGGCGCGCGAGCCAGTCGATCATGTGCCGCAGGAAGGGCCTGTCGACGAGCGGGATCACCGGCTTCGGCAGGGTCAGCGTCACCGGCCGCAGTCGCGTTCCATGTCCTCCGACGAGGATCAGGGCCTGCAAGGTCTCTCCTTCGGGGGGTCGGGGGCTACGAGCATCGGGACAGCAAGGGGACGCCCTTACTATCAGTTTCCGCGGCCGATGCCCTCGTACGTGAACCCGGCCTCGCGGACCGCGGAGGGGTCGAGGTAGTTGCGTCCGTCGACGATGATCGCCGTTCGCATCGAGGGCGCAATCGCGGCCCAGTCGAGCTCACCGAACTCGGGCCACTCGGTGACGAGGACGGCTGCATCGGCGCCTTCGAGGGCCGCTTCCGCGCTCGCCGCCATCTCGACGGCGGGCAGCAGCGAAGCCGCCCCTGCGGAGGCAACGGGATCGAACGCGACGACCGCCGCCCCCTCGCCCTGCAGCCGGGCCGCGAGAACCAGGCTCGAAGCCTCGCGCATGTCGTCGGTGTTCGGCTTGAAGGCGAGCCCGAGCAGCGCGATCCGCTTGCCGACGAGCGAGCCGAGGTGCTTGGCGAGCTTGCCGAGCACCCGCCGCTTCTGCAGCTCGTTCACCTCGATCACCGAGTTGAGCAGCTGGAAGTGGTAGCCCGTGTTGCCGGCGAGCTGCTTCAGAGCGGTCACGTCCTTTGGGAAGCAACTTCCGCCGTAGCCGATGCCGGCGTTGAGGAAGCTCTTGCCGATCCGTTCGTCGAGGCCCATTCCGTGCGCGACCTCGGTGACGTCGGCGCCGACCTCCTCGCAGACGTTGGCGATCTCGTTGATGAAGCTGATCTTCGTCGCCAGGAACGCGTTCGAGGCGAGCTTGATCATCTCGGCGCTGGCGACGTCGGTGCGGACGATCTCGCCCCCGAGCGGCTCGTAGAGGCCGGCGACCAGGTCCGCCGCCCACTCGTCACCGGGGTCGGAGCCGATCACGACCCGATCGGGGTTGAGGAAGTCGTTGACAGCCGAGCCCTCCTTGAGGAACTCCGGGCAGGAGACGTAGGAGAGCGTCGGCAGGTCACGACGGATCGACCTGCCGGTCCCCGCCGGGACCGTGCTCTTCATCACCAGCGCGTGCTCGGAGCCGCCGTCGAGCTGCTCGACGACCTTGCGGACGCGGGAGAGATCAGCGTCGCCGGAATACGTGGGTGGCGTGTCGACACAGCAGAACAGCAGCCGCACTTTGGCGAGCAGCTCCGACATGTCGGTCGTGAAGTGGAGTCGCTCGGCGTTGCGGCCGACGAGCTCGGACAGGTCCGGCTCGTGGATCGTCAGCGCGCCCCGGCTCAGCGACTCGACCTTGGCCGCATCTACATCCATCGCCCAGACGTCGTGGCCCTGCTCGGCGAAGCAGGCGGCCGTTACCAGCCCGACCCAGCCGACGCCGACGACGCCGACGGGCTCGGAGGTGCTTGTGCTGCTCGGATCGGTCTCCGTGCCGGGGCTCATCGGGTCGGGAATGCTTGCAGAAGGCCGGCCGAGGCGGGCGGCTAGCCGCCGAGGGCAGCTATCCGACCTCGCCCATCGTGCTCGCGATCGCGAGCATCTCCTGTTCGCCGATGCTCTGGGTGAGCGTGTTGTTGAGCCAGTAGGAGTTCCCCTTCTCCCGCCAGCCGACCAGGCGCAGGCGATCGCCGTCGTAGAAGAGCATGAACTCGCGGCCGTCGATCTCGCGGGTCTCCGAGGGGTTGCGGAGGATCGGCGGGTCGTCCCAGGTGGTGCCCATGAAGCCGTAGTACTCGGTCAGCGTCGAGGGGGTCGTGTAGGCAACGACTGTCTTGTACGCCTCCTCCTTCTTGTCGTCCTCGTTCTCGTACTCGTAGGTCCGCGAGTCGTCGCTGAAGTCGGAGCCCGGGACGAGCACCGTCGGGTAGAAGGTCGGGATCCCGAGTCGGCGATTGTTCTTCTTCGCGTCCTTCTCGAACTGACCCGGCTCCGTGTTGAGGAGCTGGTCGGTCGGGATCACGTCCGCATTCGCGAGCAGATCCTCCGGCTTGTCCTTCTTCTTCTTGCTCTTCTCATCGTCCGGCTTGTCACCGTCGGGCTTGCTGGTCGCCTCGTCGCCTCCGCGCTGCCCCTCGGAGCCCGCGCCGTTGAGGAACTGGTCGATCGCGTTGTCGACCTGGTCGCTCGTCGACGTGACGTACGTGCTGGTCGCGTCGCCGATATCGCCTTCGAAGTGAACCTCGTTGACGGGGCTGTCGCGAACCGCGATGAACGACTTGAGGATCCCGATCACGTCCGAGGACTCGGAGATGTCGGAGCGCGTGTACTCGGTGAAGATGTCGATCAGCTCGTTGCCGGTACCGCCGATCCCCGGAATCAATTCGCGCGGCTCGACCTTCTGGCGCGCCTCGCGGAGGAAGTCCTGCTGGCGGGCCGCGCGGACGAGGTCGGTGTCGGTGTGGCGGTAGCGGACGTACTGCAGCGCCTTCTCACCACAGAGCCGCTGGTAGCCGGAGTTGATGTCGATGGCCGAGTACGTGTCCGCCTCCGACAGCGCCGTCGAGTTGTCGTTGAAGTAGTCGCGGTCGACGTCGATGTAGACACAGCCGATCGCGTTGACAGCGTCGGCGAACCCGTTGAAGTTGATCTCGACGACGTGGTTGATGTCGAGGCCGGTGAACTGGGCGACCGTCTTCAGCGTCTTCTTCTCGCCGCCGATCGTGTACGCCTCGTTGAGCTTGCCGACGCCGTAGCCGGGGATGTTGACCTTGAGGTCGCGGGGCAGCGAGAACAGCGACAGGACCTTGTCGTCGGGATCGACGCGCAGCAGCATCGTCGTGTCCGAACGGGCGCCGGTGTCGATCGCCTCGCCGGTGCGCCGGTCGGAGCCGATGATCAGGATCGTCTGTGGGTCGTCGCTCTCGACCTCGGTCAGCTGCTCCTGGATGCCGGGGATCGGCTGCAGTTTGGCGGCCACGTCGCTGAGAAACAGCAGGCCGGCGATCGCCACCGATGCCGCGATCGAGGCGACGATCAGGACCGATCCGCTGAGGAAGCGCAGCCACAGGCTCGGGACCTTGAGATCGAGCTCGTCGTCGCTGATCGCCGGAGGCCCGGAGGAGCCGCGCGAAGGCGGGATCGGGGTAAGCGAGCCCGGGTCGGTGGCCGGTGGCCTTACCTCGGTGGCCTCGGGGCGTGAGGCGGCAGCACCGGCGGCAGCCGCGGCAGCTATCGGCGCCTGCTCCTCGGGGCGCTGGACCTGGGTATGGGCCTCGGAGGGCGGCTCTTCCGCGGCAGGGCCCTCGGCCTCGGACGCCGCTGCCTCCTCGGGCGCGGGCTCAGGCTCGGGCTCGTCCTCGCCGACCGGCGCGCCCACGTCCTCGATCGGCTCGGGCGACTCGTGAACGCCGGCGTCGGCTGCGGCTGCGGCGCCGGCCGCGACCTCGTCGCCGGCCCACTCGCCCGTGTCGGGGACGGCGTCGTACTCGCCGGTCTCGCCGTAGCGATCGGGCTCGCCGGTCGCCTCCTCGGCCGTGATCCATTCCTCTGCCGTGTCCGGATGCGCGGCCGCGGGCGAGTCCCACTCCTCGGTGCCCTCGCCGGGCTCAGGCTCAAGCTCCCGGGGCGCCGCCGGCTCTGCCTCGAAACCCTGGTCGTCCTCGTAGACCTCGCCGGCCTCCTCGGCCGCGGGCTCGCCCTGGGGCTCCACGCGGTCATCCTCGCCCGTCTCCTCGCTGATCCCGTCCTCGATCTCGGCCTCGATCCGGGCGAACTCCTCGGTCAGGCCCAGGCCGGACGTCTCGTGGGTGTCGAGGTGGCGGTCGGCGCGCTCGGGCTCGTCGCCGCCCTCGGGGACGTCTTCCTCGTACTCCTCCTCGTGCTCGTCGCCGGGGCGCTCGCGGTCGCTCATCGCGCCGCCTCGATCGCGACGGCCGCGGGAGCGCTGCGCGCGAAGTCGCCGAGCGCCTGGCGGTAGGCAGCCAGTGAGGAGATCGAGACCCACTCCTCGGGGCCGTGGTGGCCGGAGCCGGCCGGACCGAATTCGACGGCCGGGATGCCGGCGCGCAGGAACGAGATCGCGTCGGAGGCGCCGTCGCGGCCGACGCCCGTCACCTCGCCCTCGTGATGGGGCTGAGCGGCGGCACAGAGCGCCCGCACGAAGCCGGAGCGGCGGTCGACCTCGACCGGCGGGCGGGTGAAGGTCGAGACGACGCGACAGTCCTCGAGATCGGAGATCTGTCCGAGGATCTCGTCCTGGTCCTGTTCGGGTAAGTAACGGATATCCACGTCGATCACGCAGGTGTCTGGGACCTTGTTGAGCGCGTCCCCGCCCCAGATGCGCCCGAGGTTGATCGAAGGCCGATCGAACAACTCGGAGGACTCGCGGCTGAACGGTAGCGACTCGATCTTCCGGAACACCGCAAACGCCTTCAGGATCGCGTTGTCCCCTTCCCACGGGGTCGAGCCGTGGGCGGCGCGCCCCGAGACCTCGAGACGAACCGCGAGCACGCCCTTGGCGGCAACGCCGACCAGCATGTCGGTCGGCTCGCCGGTGATCGCGAAGTCGCCGCGCAGGCCCTCGTCGACGAGCAGGTCGGTCCCCCGGTAGTCCTCGTCCTCGGCCTCCTCGTCGGGGACGATCGCAAGGCAGACACGGACGTCCCCCTGGTCCTTGAGGTCGTTGAGGGCGAGCATCATCGCCGCCGCCGCGCCCTTCATGTCATAGGCGCCGCGACCGATCAGCCGATCGCCATCGACGCGCGGCTCGAACTGCCCCTCGCGGCCGGGCACGACATCGACGTGGCCGTGGAGGATCACGCTCGGCCCGGCCTCGCCACCGACCTCGGCGATCAGGATCGGGAGGTCGCGGATCTCGAGCTGGCGGGTGCGGATGTCGCGCGCCTCGAGCCAGCCCTTGACGAAGCCGGCGCAGAGCCGGATCCCATCGTCGTTCGAGCTGTCATAGCCGATCAGCTTCTCGGCAAGCAGAAGCTCCTCGGTGTCGGAGGCGTCGTTCATCCGCGACAGGTTAGGGGGCGGCAGACGCGAGCCGGGGCTTTCCGGCCCCGACACGGCCGGCTAGGCGGAGGCGGAATCGGCGGCCTTGAGGAAGGCCTGGGCGCGCTCGAGGTCGGCTTCGGCCGTCTCGTAGGCAGCGCTTCCCTCCTCGGAGTCGCCGATCCGCTGCTCGGCGTCGGCGACGCGCTCCTTCAGGGCCGCCGTGTCGAGCTGATCGGGCTCGTGGGCCTCGGCGACGAGCACCGTCACCTTGTTGGCGAAGACCTCGAGCCAGCCCTCGGCGGCGACGAAGTGCTTGCCGCCGGAGGAGTCGAAATCGCTCTCGTCCTCGTACAGGCGCAGCTCGCTCGGGACCAGGCGCGCGAGCATCGGGGCGTGCCGGGCGCGGACGCCGACCTCGCCGACGACGGTGCGGGCCGAGACCTGGAAGAGCTCGCCCTTGAAGAGCTTGCCCTCCGGGGTCAGAACCTCGGCCTGGATGCGTGCGTGCTCAGCCATGGGATCGGGGGTTCAGGACGATGGGCGACCGCTAGGCGGTCGCCTCCTCCTTCTCCTTCTTCTCCTCCTGCTCGGCGGCCTCGCTGTCGGCGCCGGCGGTCTCGTCCTCGCCCTTGCCCTTGGCGGCGGCGAGCACCTGCTCGATCGAGCCCTTCATGTAGAAGGCGCTCTCGGGGATGTCGTCGTGCTCACCGTCGACCAGGGTCCGGAAGGACTCGACCGTCTCGGCGACCGGGACGATCTCGCCCGGGGTCCCCGTGAACTGCTCGGCGACGTTGAACGGCTGGCTCAGGAAGCGCTCGATCTTGCGGGCGCGGTTGACCATCAGCTTGTCCTCGTCGGAGAGCTCGTCGATACCGAGGATCGCGATGATGTCCTGGAGCTCCTTGTAGCGCTGCAGGACCTCCTGGACCTGGGTCGCGGTCCGGTAGTGCTCCTCGCCGAGGATGTCCGGCTTGAGGATCGTCGAGGTCGAGTCGAGCGGATCGACGGCCGGGTAGATGCCCTTCTCCGAGATCGACCGCGACAGCGTCGTCGTCGCGTTGAGGTGGGCGAACACCGACGCCGGGGCCGGGTCGGTGAGGTCGTCGGCGGGGACGTAGACGGCCTGGATCGAGGTGACCGATCCCTGCGAGGTCGAGGAGATCCGCTCCTGGAGCTGGCCCATCTCGGTCTCCAGCGTCGGCTGGTAGCCGACGGCCGAAGGCATCCGGCCCAGCAGCGCGGAGACCTCGGAGCCGGCCTGCACGAAGCGGAAGATGTTGTCGATGAACAGGAGCACGTCCTGGCCGCCGACCTCACGGAAGTACTCGGCCATCGTCAGGCCGGTGAGGGCGACGCGGAGACGGGCTCCGGGAGGCTCGTTCATCTGACCGAAGACCATCATCGTCTTGTCGATGACGCCGGACTCGGTCATCTCGACGTAGAGGTCGTTGCCCTCGCGGGTCCGCTCGCCGACGCCGCAGAAGGCGGAGAGTCCGCCGTAGGACGTGGCGATGTTGTTGATCAGCTCCTGGATGAGGACGGTCTTGCCGACGCCGGCGCCGCCGAACAGGCCGACCTTGCCGCCCTTCGCGTACGGGGCGAGCAGGTCGACGACCTTGATTCCGGTCTCGAGGATCTCCTGGGTCGGGGTCAGCTCCTCGGCGGTCGGGGCGGCACGGTGGATCGGCCAGCGCTCCTCGCCCTCAACCGGGCCCTTCTCGTCGATCGTCTCGCCGAGCAGGTTGAAGATGCGGCCGAGCGTGTCCTTGCCGACCGGAACCGTGATCGAGCTGCCGGTGTCGACGACGGTGTCGCCGCGGCGCAGGCCGTCGGTCGCGTCCATCGCGACCGCGCGGACGCGGTCGTCACCTAGGTGCTGCTGAACCTCGCAGGTCAGGCTGATCGCGTGGCGGCCCTCGCCCTCGGGCACGTCGATCGTCAGGGCGGAGTAGATCTCGGGGAGCTTCTCGGGGAAGACCGCGTCGACGACGACGCCGATCACCTGCTCGATCGTCCCTGTGTTGGTTCCGTTTCCGTTCTCGGACATTTCAGCTCCTTCGCTTTCCTAAATCAGTTCAAGTTTCTGGGTTGGCTCTAACTCGAGCCCAGCGCCTCGGCGCCGCCGACGACCTCGAGGATCTCCTGGGTGATCTCGGCCTGGC
The DNA here is from genome assembly GCA_963793415.1 of uncultured Solirubrobacterales bacterium. Classification (GTDB taxonomy): domain Bacteria; phylum Actinomycetota; class Thermoleophilia; order Solirubrobacterales; family 70-9; genus CAXMST01. The sequence goes on from CAWCAC010000002.1 coordinate 2,816,420, forward strand.
GGACCCGGTTCATTTCAAGTGTGAGGCGCTCGATCATGTCGCCGGCGTTCTCGGCCGCGTTGCGCATTGCCGTCATCCGCGCTCCGTGCTCGGAGGCTGCGGACTCGAGCAGCGCCCGGAAGATCGAGAGGTCGACGTACTCGGAGAAGAGCAGCGACAGCGCCTCCTCCGGCTCCGGCTCGTAGATCAGGTCGGAGCGCTTGTGCGCCTCGGCCAGCTCGGGATCGCCCTCGTCCTCGGCCTCGGGAATGCCCTCGCCGTAGACCTCCGCCTCCTGTAGCGGCAGCAGCGTGTGGCGGCGCACGTACTGGGTCAGCGGCGAGACGTAGCGGTTGTAGATCAGCTCGACCCGGTCGAGGTCCTCGTCGATGTAGCTCGAGGTGACCTCGCTTCCGATCCCGCGGGCGTCGGTGAACGAAGGGCGGTCGGTGAAGCCGGTGAACGAGCTCTCGACCTGTTCGCCGCGGAAGCTGAGCGTCGAGGCGCCGCGGCGGCCGACGACGTAGAAGAGGACCTCGGCACCCTCCTCCGCCTTGATCTCGTTCTTGAGCACGAGACCGGCCCGGATCACCTGGGTGTTGAACGATCCGGCCAGGCCGCGGTCGCCGGTGACGAGGATGATCCCGACCCGCTTGACGTGCTCGCGGCGATGCAGCAGGGAGACCCGGTTGGCGTTGGCGCCGGCCGCCTCGGCGACCTGCCGGGTGACCTTGCGGATCGACTGCGCGTAGGGGCGCATCTCGTCGATCCGCTGCTCCGCACGCCGCAGCCGGGCTGCCGCGACCATCTCCATCGCCCGCGTGATCTTGCGGATGTTCTTGACGGAGTTGATCCGGTTCTTGACGTCCTTCTGCGTAGCCATGGCTGGTGCGTGTCGCCTCCTCTCGCTTGCGCGAGGGTCTTAGGCGGCAACCTCCTCGGCGTCTGCCTCGGCGGACTCGCCGGACTTGGGGCCGGCGGCGCGCTCTTCCTCGGACTTGACCCGGTCGGACTCGCCCTCCTCGAGCGGGTTGCCGTCGGCGTCGAAGTCGGGGCCGAAGTCGTCGATCATCTCGGCGATCGCCTTGCCGAGCTGCTCCTCGCGCTCGTCGTCGAGCTGGCCGTCGTCGTTGATCGCGTCCATCAGCGCCGACTGCTCCGAGCGCAGGCGCGTCCGCAGGTCCTCGAGGAACGGCGCCACGCGCTCGGCCTGGATCCGGTCCAGGAAGCCGCCGGTGCCGGCGTAGATCGAGGCGACCTGATCGGCGACCGAGAGTGGGTTGCGCTCGGTCTGGTTCAGGGCCTCGACGAGGCGCTCGCCGCGGGCCAGGGTCCTCTGCGTGTCGGCGTCGAGCTCGGAGCCGAACTGCGCGAACGCCTCGAGCTCGCGGTACTGCGAGAGCTCCAGGCGCAGCTTGCCGGCGACCTTCTTCATCGCCTTCGTCTGCGCGTTGCCGCCGACGCGGGAGACCGAGATGCCGACGTTGATCGCCGGGCGGACGCCGCTGAAGAACAGATCGGACTCGAGGAAGATCTGCCCGTCGGTGATCGAGATCACGTTGGTCGGGATGTAGGCAGAGACGTCGGAGGCCTGCGTCTCGATGATCGGCAGCGCCGTCAGCGAGCCGCCACCGAGGTCGTCGGAGAGCTTGACGCCGCGCTCGAGCAGCCGCGAGTGCAGGTAGAAGACGTCGCCGGGGTACGCCTCACGGCCCGGAGGACGCCGCAACAGCAGCGACATCTGGCGGTACGCGTAGGCGTGCTTGGTGAGGTCGTCGTAGATGCAGAGCGAGTGCTTCCCCTGGTAGGTGAAGTACTCGGCCATCGCCGTGCCGGCGTAGGGCGCCATGAACTTGATCGGCGCCGCCTCGTCGGCGGGCGCGGCCACGATGATCGTGTTGTCCATCGCGCCGGCTTCCTTGAGCGTCTCCATCAGCTGCACGACGGTCGCCATGCGCTGGCCGATCGCAACGTAGACGGAAACGACGTCCTTGTCCTTGTTGTTGATGATCGTGTCGATCGCGATCGCGGTCTTGCCGGTCTGGCGGTCGCCGATGATCAGCTCGCGCTGCCCGCGGCCGATCGGGATCATCGAGTCGATCGCCTTGAGCCCGGTCTGCATCGGCTCGGAGACGCCCTGGCGCTGGACGACACCCGGAGCCTTGAACTCGGCCGGGCGGTACTCGGCGGGGTTGATGTCGCCCTTGTCGTCGAGCGGCCGGCCGAGCGGATCGACCAGGCGGCCGAGCATCTCCTCGCCGACCGGGATCTGCAGGAGGTTGTTGGTGCGCTTGACCGTGTCGCCCTCGACGATCTTGTCCCAGTCGCCGAAGAGCACGGCGCCGACGCTGTCCTCCTCGAGGTTGAGCGCGAGTCCGGTGACGCCGTGCGGCAGGTCGAGCATCTCCAGGGCCATCACGTTGTCGAGGCCGTGTACGCGGGCGATTCCGTCGGCAACCGAGAGCACGGTTCCGACCTCGGAGAGATCGGCGCTGCCGGTCTCAAGGCCCTCGATCCGCTGCCGCAGGATCGAGGAGATCTCGTCGGGCTTGATTTCCATGTTGGTTCGTGTCTCCTTGTTGCTTCGAAATTCGTTGCGAGGTGCGCTCTCAGCCGGTGTCGGGTTCCCCCTACGCCGCCTGGGCGACCTCCCTGCGCAGCTTGTCGAGCCGGTTGAGGATGCTCGCGTCGAGAACCATGTTCCCGACCTGGAGCTTGAGGCCGCCGATGATCGAGGGATCGACCTCGCTGGTCAGCTCGATCGTCTGCCCGGTCTGGCGCTCGATCTCGGCGCCGACCGATTCGACGATCGACGGATCGAGCTCGACGGCGCTGGTCACCGTCACCCCGAGCCGCTTGTTCTCCTTCGCCCAGAGCTCGTCGAAGCGCTTGCGGATCCGGAACAGGGCCGGCATCCGGTGCTTCTCGGCGAGCAGCTCGAGGAAGTTGATCAGCTCGGGCTCGGCGCCGTCGATCGCGCGCGAGATCCCGTCCCGCTTCTCCGATGACGAGAAGTAGGGGCTGAAGAAGAAGACCTGCAGGTCGCGGCTCTCAGCGAGCGCATCCGCGACCTCGCCGAGCTGCTCGTGCACCTCGTCGAGCTTGCCCTTCTCCTGGGCAACCTCGAACAGGGCCTCGCTGTAGACGCGGCTGATCTCCTCCATCGTCGGCTCCTAGCTCCCGTCGGCCTTGGCGCCACCGGCGAGCGCCGAGAAATCGACCTCGCTGAGCGCCTCTTCGACGAGCCGCTTCTGGTCGTCGCCGGAGAGCGACTTGCGGGTCACCCGCTCGGTGGCGAGCACGGTCAGCTCCGCGATCTCCCTGCGGATCTGCTCGAGCGAGCGCTTCGTCTCGGCCTCGATGTCCTTCTTGGCGGCCGCGATCAGCTCCTCGCGCTTGGCACGGCCCTCCTCGACGGACTCGTTCTTGGCGCTGTCGCCGGCCTTCTTGGCGCGGGCGACGATGTCCTCGGCCTGCTCACGCGCCTCCTTGAGGCGGGCGCGGTACTCCTCGAGCAGCTCGTCGGCCTCCTGACGCTGCTTGGCAGCGGCGTCGAGGTCGGAGTTGATCGTCTCGGCGCGCTTCTCGAGCGCCTCCCGGATCTTCGGGAAGGCGACCTTGGAGAGCACGACCATCGTGAACACAAAGGCGAGAACGGTCCAGATCATCAGCCCGAGCTCAGGCGTGACCAGGAACGCTCCACCCTCCTCCTCGCCGGTGGTCTCCGCGGCGAGCGTGAGCACGCCGGTGATGTCGCTGACGAACTCCACGTCGGCCTAGAGGAAGAAGGCGATCAGGCCGAAGATGAAGGTGTAGAACGCGACGGCCTCGGTCAACGCGAAACCGAGCCAGCGGATGCTCTGCAGCTCACTGGCCATCTCGGGCTGACGGGCGACCGACTCGATCTCCTTGCCGAAGATGATGCCGATGCCGATGCCGGCGCCGATCGAGCCGAGTCCGGCGCCGACGCCGAGCGCGATCGCCTTGCCCGCGTCGGTGATGCCGGTGGCCAGGGCGTCTGTCGACGCCTGGGCGAGGATTACGGGGTCCATCAGTTATCCAACTCCTTGTTCTTAGTGACTATCGGCGGTTGCTCCGCCGATGTAGATAGCGGTCAGGATCGAGAAGATGAAGGCCTGCAGACCGCAGACGATCGCGAACTCGAAGACGAAGAATGCGAAGGCGGCGGGGAAGGTGAGCCAGCCGATCGCGGCGAGGCCGAGCAGCACGGCGAGCCCGCCACCCATGAACAGCAGCAGCAGGTGGCCGGCGAGGATGTTGGCGAAGAGTCGCACTGAGAGCGACACGAGCCGGACCGTGTGGGAGATCGCCTCGATCACCCAGACGAACGCTTTGAACGCGAACGGCATCTCCTCGAGGCCGGCAGGCAGCCAGGTGCCGAAGTAGCCAAAGACGCCGTGCTTGCGCATGCCCTCGTAGTGGTAGGAGAACCAGACGATCACGGTCAGCGTCAGCGGCACGGCCAGGTTGGCGGTCGCCGCATAGAGCGCGAACGACGGGATCTCGAGCCCGAAGACGTCGACCGGGTGCGCGGTATTGGTCGGCAACGGGATCAGGCCGATGAAGTTCGAGAAGAGGATCCAGAAGAAGGCCGTGGCGAGGAACGGGAACCACTTGATCGCCAGTTCCTTGGAGAGGTTGTCCTTGCTGATCTGCTGGTCGACGAGGTTGAAGGCGACCTCGACAGCGGTCTGGACCAGGTTCGGGCGCTGTTGCATCTTGCGCGCGACGCCGGCCATCACGCCGATCGTCAGGGCCGAGGCGAGCACCAGGTACATGACCGCCTTGTTGATCGACATGTCGATGCCCGCGATCGAGATATCGATCCACGGCTCGAGGCGGAACTCGTCCTGCGGCTTGAACGTGTCGTTCTTGCCGTCGGAGCCGAAGACGACGCCGAAGAAGATCAGGCCGAGGACGTAGATCCCGAAGACGACGCCGACCTTCTTGCCGGTGCTGAGGTTCTTGAACCAGCTCACGCTGCCTCACGCTCCCCTTCCATCAGCTGAGCGATGCCCTCGCCGATCAGGAAGGCGGTCACGAGCGCCGCGGCGAGAACGGCGGCGGCGAGGCCCGCGTCACGGTCGACTGCGAGGCCAACGATCAGGATCGCCGCGGCGAGGATCCAGAGGCGGCCGAGCATCGCCGCGGCGGTCAGACCGAGGGCGGCGTTGCGGTTGGCGGACTCCATCGCGACTGCGCGCTTGCGGTCCGCGGCGGCCTTGCCGGCCCTGCCGATCAGCCAGGCGGCTGCGGTCGCGACGTAGCCGGCGAGCGGCGCGTCGATGGCGATGAAGATCGGGAGTGCGATCGCGAGCAGCAGCAGATCGAGGTTGCGCGCGAAGTCGGCGGCGGAGATGCGGGATGCCGTCATCGACATAGATCGAGCCTGCGCGACACGCGGCTCCACTTGCCCGAGGCAGCGATGCTCTGCCTGGCAGGACAACGGTCGCGGCCGGCGAAGCGATTGTGTGAAGCGGCCCTCTTGCGGGCTGAGGGACGGTCGCCGCGGTTGTCGAAGTGGGGAGTGTCCATGTGGATCGTGGGTGCGACCCGCAGCCGCTGGGAAGCGGGCGCGCCTTACTAGGAGACGGAGGCGCCTGCGGGGAGCGCGAATATAACTGAAATCCGTCGCCCAAACGGGGCCCCTCCGAGGTGGTCACAATGGGCACAAATCGTGGGGCACTCACATTCACATGGACACGGGCACGATCACGGCCGTTCCGCGCGCCGTGAAGGTGACCGCAGGGCGCTCCGGCTCGCCTTCGCGCTGACCGCCTCGTTCATGCTCGTCGAGGTCGCCGGCGGCCTGATCACCGGCAGCCTGGCACTACTCGCAGACGCCGTCCACATGCTCTCCGACAACGTCTCGCTGCTGCTGGCGCTGATCGCGATCGGCCTCGCCGCCCGCCCGCCGACCCCACAGCGCAGCTTCGGCTGGCAGCGGGCCGAGATCCTCGCCGCGCTCGCCAACGGGGTCATCCTGCTGGTCGTCTCGGCCTGGATCCTCTACGAGGCGATCCGTCGCTTCGAGAGCCCGGAGGAGGTCGCGGGAGTCGGGATGCTCGCCGTCGCGACCGCGGGCGCGATCGTCAACGTCGTCGCCTTCCGGATCCTCTCCCCCGGCTCCGGCGAGAGCCTCAACGTCGCCGGCGCGATGCGCCACGTGCTCGCCGATCTGGCGGGCTCGGTCGGCGCGATCGCGGCCGCGATCGTGATCATCACGACCGGCTGGGAGCAGGCTGATCCGATCATCGGCGCGCTGATCGCGGTGCTGGTCGGCTTCAGCGCGATCCCGATCATCCGCGACTCGGCCCGGATCCTGCTCGAAGAGGCGCCGGCCGGCCTCGATGCCTCCGAGATCGGCCGGGCGATGGCGGCTGCTCCCGGCGTCGAGTCCGTCCACGACCTCCACGTCTGGACGATCACCTCCGGCTTCCCGGCGCTCTCGGCCCACGTCGTCGTCGGCACCGAGGAGGACTGCCACGCCCGCCGCCACGAGCTCGAGGGCCTGCTCGCCGACCGCTTCGGCCTCGACCACACGACCCTGCAGATGGACCACGCCGAGCCCGGGGGGCTGCTGCAGGTCGGGGGATTGGACGAGGGGTCGAGGGACGGCTGAGGGTTCAGGGCGTTGTGGCCCAGGGACGGGGAGGGTTCGGGCCGGACTGCAGGCGGGCGTTGCAGCGAGGGGAGGTGGACGGAGGGGGTTGGCTGGCGTCTCGGGACGGCGGACACCAGATGTAGGCAACAAACGTGAAGCGCGTCGCTTCATGGGCGGGCCGCTTCACGAACGTGCCGCCAGGCGCAAGGAACGTGAAGCCCGCCCACCCCCGCTCAGACCTCCTTCACGTTTGTCCCCCGCGCCGCCCCCATCTCCCCTCCCTCACTGCAAATCAGCGGCCTCAACCCTCATCCCCGCCCTCGGACGGCCACGCGCTGCGACAGCGCCCAGCCCTACCGCCCCGCCGGCGGGTCGACCGCCTCGAACTCGCCGGTCTCCGAGTCGACCTTCTGGACGGTGCCGGTGGCGGGGTCGACGGTCTCGAACTCGCCCGACTCGAGCTCGCGGGCGACGCCCTCGTCGACGACCTCCTGGGCCGGCTCGCCCGGGATCGCCGCCTCGACCTGGCGGAAGCGGACGCGGCGCAGCTTGAGGATCTCGAGCGCGACCAGCAGGCGGATGCTGGCCCAGACGGCGAGCAGCAGGAAGGCGATCATCACCGCGGTCCAGGCGGCGTCGAAGTCGCCTCGGTCGTCGGAGTAGGGGACGAAGCGCAGGGCCAGGGCCAGTGCCGCGAGCGCCGCGGTCCAGCCGTACAGGTAGGCGATCGTGCGCCGCTGGCTGAAGCCGATGTTCGCCATCCGGTGGTGGAAGTGGGAGCGGTCGGCGCCGAACACCGGCTGGCGGTACTTGAGCCGCTTGGCGATCACGAAACTGGTGTCGAGGATCGGCACCGCGAGGACGACGAGCGGAAACGCCAGGGCGACGATCGCGTTCGTCTTCAGCGCGCCCTGCACCGCGATCACCGCCAGCAGGAAGCCGAGCAGGTTCGAGCCGGTGTCCCCCATGAAGCTGGACGCGGGCGGGAAGCCGTGGCGGAGGAAGCCGAGGGCGCCGCCGGCCGTGATCGCGGCGAGCACCCCGGCGGCGTTGCGGTCGAGCGAGAGCGCGATCGCAGCCAGCGTCAGCGCGCTGATCGCGCAGACGCCGGCAGCGAGGCCGTCGACGCCGTCGATCAGGTTGATCACGTTCGCCATCGCGACGATCCCGATCACCGTCAGCAGGTCGCCGAGATGGATGTCGCCGACGAGCGGCAGGTGCACGAGCTCGGTGCCGCCGAGGTCGAGGCCGCCGAGGAACGGAACGGTGACGGTGGCGACGGTGACCCCGGCCTGCACCGGGATGATCGCCGCCACGGTCTGGCCGAGCAGCTTCCACCAGGCGCCGATGTCGAAGACGTCGTCGATCAGGCCGACGAGCGAGATCAGGGCGGCACCGGCGAGGATCGCCCGCGTCTCCTCGTCCCAGGGCAGGAAGACGGCCGAGGAGGCGCAGACCGCGACGAAGATCGCCACGCCGGACAGGCGCGGGGTCGGCTGCGTGTGCAGGCTGCGCTCACTCGGGACGTCGATTGCCCCGATCCTTGTCGCCAGGGTTTCGGCGACCGGCACGAGGAGCCAGGCGATCGCAGCGGCCGTGACGAACGCGAAGAGTGCGTCGATGGTGTCTGGCATGGCATGACCCGCAGAGCGCGGGCCCGCGGCGAGACTACTCCAAGGCCCCGATCACACCATCGACGAGCAGATCGGCGCTGCGCGGGTCCCGCGGGCCGGGAACCGCCTCGCGCTTGCGCAAACCGAGCGCCGCGGGGTCGGCGAGCTCGCCCAGCCTGCCGGCGGCGATCAGCTGCTCGTCGACGGCGCCCATGCGGCCGCTGAAGATCGTCAGTACCGGAACCCCGAGCGCCACCGCCTCGCGGTTCATCGTGCCGCCGGCGCTGACGACGAGGTCCGAGAAGGCGATCAGGCTCTGGGCGTCGATCGCCTGCTCGGGCACGATCAGGGCCGGATGCGAGCGAGCGAGGGCCGCCCGCCGCTGGCCCTCGGTCCGCGGGATCAGGACGGTGACCACGCGCTCGTCGGCGACGAGCCGATCGAGCAGGCGCTCGTAGAGGGGGTTCTCGTGGTGGTAGGCAGAGCTCTCGGGCGGCGGCCGCACGATCACCAGGACGCGGTCGTCGTCGCTGCGTTCGGGCCGGACGCCGAGCTCGTCGAGGCCGAGCTCGGCCAGCACCGCGGGGTCCGGCACGAGGTCGGCGAGGTAGTAGTCCTCCTTGAGGCCGGGATAGCGCAGCAGCTTGCGCTCGCTCGCGCCCGCCGCCTCGAGCCGGTCGAGCGGGATCGAGTCGGGCACGATCACCCGGCGCGCCGACCGCCAGGCGAGCTTGCGCTGCAGGCCCGCGTACTCGTAGTCCTGCATCTGCACCTGCGGGATGCGAAGCAGGGTGCCGACGACGGCGAGGTCGACGGAGCCGTGCGCGAGGGCCAGGTCGAAGCCGCGGCCGCGCGCCCAGCGCGTCAGCCGGGCGCTGCGGGAGACGAGCGCCAGCGCCTTGCCGGCACTGCCGGAGCCGGCGTGCTCACCGAACGACGTGTAGGGGATCCCGAGCAGGTCGAGCAGGCCCTCGGTCTGACCGTAGGCGCGTGTCGTCACCTCGCAGACGTGGCCGCGGGCCTCGAGCCCTTCGATGATCGGCCGCAACACCAGCGGGTGCGCGGCGGCCGTGCAATCGACCCAGACCTTCATCCGCTCACCCGATCCGGCCGCACGGAGACGCCGCCGACCGCGAGACCGGCGTCAGCGCGAGACCGTCGCGCCGCTCAGCTGTGGATAGAGCGGGTAGCGGTCCATCAGCGCCCGGCTGCGACCGGCGAGCTCGTCCTTGCGCTCGTCGAATGAGTCGGAGAGGGCGGCGACGGTGATCTCGGCAATCTCGCGCATGTCGTCCTCGACCATCCCCCGCGTCGTCAGCGCCGGCGTACCGATCCTCAGACCGGACGGGTTCATCGGCGGGTTCGGGTCGAACGGGATTCCGTTGAAGTTGACCGTGATCCCGATCTCCTCCAGCCGCGCCTCACCGGTCTTGCCATCGAGCCCGTTCGGCCGCAGGTCGACGAGTACGAGGTGCGTGTCGGTGCCTCCGGTCAGCACGTCCACCCCACCGGCCATGAGGCCCTCGGCGAAGGCGCGCGCGTTGGCGACGGTCTGCCGCTGGCGCGCCTTGAACTCCTCGCTCCGGGCGATCTTCAGGGCGACGGCTTTGGCGGCGATGATGTGCATCAGCGGCCCGCCCTGCGAGCCCGGGAAGACGGCGCGATTGATGTCCGTCTTGAGCTCCTCGGTGCAGAGGATCATGCCGCTGCGGGGACCGCACAATGTCTTGTGGATCGTCGTCGTAACGACGTCGGCGTAGGGCACCGGGTTCGGGTGCTCACCGGCGGCGACGAGGCCGGCGAAGTGGGCCATGTCGACCATCAGCTTCGCTCCGACCGAGTCGGCGATCTCGCGGAAGGCGGCGAAGTCGAGGTGCCGGGAGTAGGCGGACCAGCCGGCGATGATCAGCTTCGGCCTCGTCTCCTCGGCGACCTGCGCGACCTCCTCCATGTCGACGAGCAGCGACTCGCGATCGACGTGGTAGGGGTGGACGTCGAAGAGCTTGCCCGAGAGGTTCAGCTTCATTCCGTGCGTGAGGTGGCCGCCGTTGTCGAGCGCCAGACCCATGATCGAGTCGCCGGGCTCGAGCAGCGCCAGGTAGACGGCGTTGTTGGCCTGAGCGCCGGCGTGCGGCTGCACGTTCGCGTGCTCGGCCCCGAACAGCTGCTTGGCGCGGTCGATCGCGAGCTGCTCGGCGACGTCGACGTACTCGCAACCGCCGTAGTAACGCTTGCCCGGGTAGCCCTCGGCGTACTTGTTCGTCAGCACCGATCCGGCCGCGTCGAGTACGGCCTGCGGGACGAAGTTCTCGGAGGCGATCATCTCCAGCGTGTCCTGCTGGCGCCCGAGCTCGTCCTCGAGCACGGCGGCGATCTCGGGATCCACCTCGGCCAAGGGGGCTGTCTGGAAGTCGTCTGGCAGGTCGGTCACGGTCGGGCTCCTTGGGTGGTCGGGGTCTAAAGCTCTTCGCCGCGCTCGACGGCGGTGATCTCCTCGACACGGCGCTCGTGCCGGCCGGCCTCGAAGTCGGTGGTCAGGAAGGTCGAGACGATCGCCTCGGCCTGCTCGGGCGTGAGCCGGCGCCCGGCCAGGGTGAGCACGTTGGCATCGTTGTGGCGACGACTCATCTCGGCCTCCTCGGGATCGTGGCCGTTGACGGCCCGGACCCCGTCCACCTTGTTGGCGGCGATCGAGACGCCGACCCCGGAGCCGCAGACGATCACGCCGCGGTCGGCGTCGCCGTCGGCGACGAGGTGGGCGGCGCGGGAGGCGTAGACCGGGTAATCGACCGACTCCTCCGAGTCAGTGCCGACGTCGATCACCTCGTGGCCGGCCTCGCGCAGCATCGGCCCGACGACCTGCTTGAGGTCGTAGCCGGCGTGGTCGGATCCGATCGCAACGCGCACCCGGGCGAATTTAGCAGCGGCCCCCACCGCCTCCGGCGCGAGTAAAAGCCGCTAAGTGCGGGACGACAGCGGCGCCGGACGGCCGAGGTGTTGGAGACGAGCCCGCGGACGAACGCCCCACGGATCCTTAGGCCTCAATCATCCGGCCCGCTGCCGAGCCGGCGCTCCAACTCCGCCGCCGGCATGCCACCTTCGCGCAGGATCCGCCAACCGCCTCCGTCCTCCTCGATCCCGGTCAGGTCGACGACGGTCGAGGGCAGGCCGGTGAGGGCGCCACCGTCGATCACCAGATCAACCGCATCGCGGATCTCCCCCTCGACTTCGGCGAAGGCGGCGGGGGCCGGCGCCCCCGAGCGGTTGGCGCTGGTCTGGAAGATCGGGCAGATGGCGCCAGCGAGGGGTCCGTCGATCAGCCGAATCCCGAGCCGGCCGGGATCCTCGCGGCAGGCGAGCGGGTAGCGATGCCGCGGGTTCGAGACGACCGCCGTGACCGGTCCCGGCAGCAGCGCGCCGAGTGCTTCGCGGCTACGCGGACCCAGCGCGCCGAGCAGCTCGCGCAGCGCCAGCGGGCTGAAGTAGAGGACCGCCGAGGGCTTGCCGTCGTCGCGGCCCTTGATCTCATGGATGCGCGCGATCGCGCGGGCGTTGACCGGGTCGCAGGCGAGCCCGTAGAGGCCGTCGGCCGGGAACAGGGCGACGCCGCCGGCGGCGATCGTCGCCTCCAGCGCAGATCTCGCCTCGGCCGCCCCGGCCTCCGTCGCAGTCGAGATCATCCGGCTCACGGCCTCCTCCCGACGACGCAGCGCTCGAGCCCGGCGAGATCGGCGCGGACCTCGACGCGTTCGTAACCGACAGCGGCGAGCAGCCCGGCGACTTCCCCGCCCTGGCCGGCCCCGATCTCGAGGCCGACGGCTGAGGCCTCGACTGCCCCACCCGGGCGCAAGGAGGCGGCCAGCTCGCGGATCGCGTCGAGCCCGTCGGCGCCGGCGAGCAGGGCGCCACGCGGCTCGTAATCGGTGATCTCGGGCGCGAGCGTGAGCCAGTCGCCCTCGGCGACGTAGGGCAGGTTCGCGAGCAGCAGGTCGAACGAGCTGCCCGTGGCCGGCAGCGAGCCGAGATCGAACTTGACCCTGTCGCCGAGGCCAAGCCGCGCCGCATTGGCCCGGGCGACGTCGAGCGCGTCGGCGGAGACGTCGGTCGCCGTGACCGCCGCTGCGGGGATCTCGTCGGCCACGGCCAGCGCAATCGCCCCGGAGCCCGTGCCGACGTCGAGCACGGTACGTGGTTCGAGCTCGAGCGCCAGCTCGACCAGTATCTCGGTCTCGGGCCGCGGCACCAGCACCCTGGCGTCGACCTCGAGCTCGATCCGCCGGAACCCCTTACGCCCGAGCACGTATGCGATCGGCTCCCGGCGCAGGCGCCGGCGCAGCATCGCCGCGAAGCGCCGAGCCGCCGCCGCATCGACCGGCTGCTCGGGCCGCGCGACAAGCGCTGCCCGGCTCAGGCCGGTCGCCTCCGCGAGCAAGATCTGGGCGTCGAGGGCGGGCTCGCCGACCCCGACCGCCCGCAACGCATCGCGGGAGGCCTCGAGCGCCTCACCCACCGTGCCGGCCGAGACCGGCGACGGGGCCGGGCCGCCGGGCTCGCTCACTTCGCCCCGGTCGCCTGGGCCTCGAGGCGGGCCCGCTTCTCCTCGGCAGCAAGCGCTTCGGTGAACTCACCGAGGCCGCCACCGAGCACCTCCTCGAGGTTGTGGGAGGTGTGCTTGATCCGGTGGTCGGTGACCCGCCCCTGCGGGAAGTTGTAGGTGCGGATCTTCTCCGAGCGGTCGCCGGTCCCGACCTGCGACTTGCGCTCGGCCGAGAGCTCGGCCTGCTGGGTGGCGATCGCGTGCTCGAGCAGCCGCGCCCGCAGCACCCGCATTGCCTTGTCCTTGTTCTGGAGCTGCGACTTCTCGTCCTGCATCGAGACGACGATGCCGCTCGGCTTGTGCGTGATCCGCACCGCGGAGTCGGTCGTGTTGACGGACTGCCCGCCCGGCCCGGAGGAGCGGTACACGTCGATCTGCAGATCGTTGGGGTCGATCTCGACGTCGACCTCCTCCGCCTCCGGCAACACGGCGACCGTTGCAGTCGAGGTATGGATCCGACCCTGGGACTCGGTCTTTGGCACGCGCTGGACGCGGTGGGTGCCGCCCTCGTACTTGAAGACCGAGTACGCGCCGTCGCCCTTGATCCCGAGCGTCACGTCCTTGAAGCCCCCGACCTCGGCGGCGCTCTGCGAGAGCACCTCGGTCTGGAAGCCGGAGCGCTCGGCGTAACGGGTGAACATCGAGTAGAGGTCGCCGGCGAACAGCGCCGCCTCGTCTCCCCCGGCCCCGGCGCGGATCTCGACGAGCACGTTCTTGTCGTCGTTGGGGTCGCGCTCGACCATCGCCAGGCGGATCTCCTCGGCGAGCTCCTCGAGCCGGCCGGGCGCGTCGGCTATGACGCTCTTGAGCTCGGCGTCGTCGGGGTCCTCGGCGATCATCTCGCGGGCGCCGGCGAGGTCGTCGGCGAGGGTCGCGTACTCGGCCGCAAGCTCGCGGGCGGGCTGCAGGGCTCGGTATTCGCGCCCGACCTCGGCGTAGCGCTCGCGGTCGGAGATCACGGCCGGATCCGACATCTCACGCTCGAGCTCGGTGAAGCGGTCCTCGATCTGGGTGACGAGTTGGTCGATCATCAGGCCACAGTCTGACCGGTGCGGCTTCTGTACCGTGGAATGCGGTACGAGGGGATGCAGGGAGCGCGAACGCACAAGCGATGGGCCTCCGCCGCGAGCGGAACGCTGCTGCTGCTCGCGACCCTGCTGGCGCTGGCCCTGACTGCGCCGGCCGCCCGCGCCGGAGTCTCGGATCGGCCGATCGGGATCGGCTTTGCCGACCCCGACTTCGACTCGCCCGACGGCGCCAAGCGCGTCGACCTGATGGACCGTGCGGTCGGAGCCGGCAGCCATTACATGCGGATCATCATCTCCTGGCGGTTCATCGCTGCGACCGAGCCCGCCCAGCCGACCAATCCGGACGACCGCGCCTACAACTTCCGCCGCCTCGACCTGATCGTCAAGGAGGCTTCCGAGCGCGGCCTCGATGTGCTGTTCACCCTGCATGCCGCGCCCGAGTGGGCGACGGATCCGGACGCGGTCGCCGCCGGCGACTACCCCGGAACGCCGGAAACGCGCAACCCGGACCCAATCGCGCTCGGCCAGTTCGCGGCGGCGCTCGCCCTCCGCTACAGCGGCCAATACGAGCCGCCGCCGCGGATCGGCATCCCGACGACCGGCCCGCTACCCCGGGTCCATCTGTTCGAGCCGTGGAACGAGCCCAATCTGACCGGCTTCCTCAGTCCCCAGTGGATCGGCAGCACGTCCTACAGCCCCGAGCTCTACAGGCGCCTGCTGAACGCGGTCTACGACGCCGTCCACTTCGTCCAGCCGGATGCAACGGTGATCGCCGGCGCGACCGCCCCTGAAGGCGACCTCGACGGCCCGGCCCGGCGGGTATCGCCGCTCAAGTTCATCCGCGAGCTGCTCTGCCTCCGCAACCGCAAGGAACTGCGGGCCGCGCCCTGCCCCGAGCCCGCCCGCTTCGACGTCCTCTCACACCACCCGATCACGCCCGAGCGCCCGCCGCGACGGCCGTCCCGGCAGCGCGACAACGCCGGCATCGTCGAGATGGGCGAGATCCACCGCATCCTCCGAGCCGCCGAGAGGCAGGGCACCGTCTATCCGGCCGGACTGCGCAGGGACGCATGGGCGACTGAGTTCTGGTGGGAGACGAACCCGCCGACGCCGACCCGGTTCTACGAGGCGCCCTCCGAGCGCCGCCAGGCGCGCAACATCGCCGACGCGCTGCGCTTGCTCTGGAAGGAGCGCGTCGAGGTCGCGCTGCTGTTTCAGGTACGTGACAGCGCCGACGTCACCGGGCCGCCGCGCAAGGGCTGGGCCACGGGCATCCTCTTCGCCGACGACACCCGCAAGGACTCCTACCGGTCGGTGCGCGTGCCGTTCGTCGCCGATCGGGTCAGCCGCAAGCGGGTCTCGACCTGGACGCGGGTGCCCGAGGCCGGCAGGCTCCAGCTGGTCGTCAAGCAGGGAGGGCGCAGCAAGACCGTCGCCCGCGTCGACGTCGCCGCCGGCGATGTCGTGACCAAGCGCGTCAAGCTGCGCGGAGCGGCGAGCATGGTCGCCAGGATCGCGGGCGAGCGCAGCAACGCCTGGCCGATCGAGGCCAAGCCGGATCCTCGCTAGTCATGTCCGCCCAGGCCGCGTGCGGCCGGGGCCCGGGCGTCAGCCCTTCTTCTGGGCGGCGCGGCGCTTGAAGCGCTCAACGCGACCGCCGGTATCGACGAGCTTCTGCTTGCCGGTGTAGAAGGGATGGCACTCCGAGCAGAGTTCGACGTGAATCTCGGACTTCGTGGAGCGGGTGTAGAACTCGTTGCCGCAGGAGCAGCGGACGTGGGCGAGTCCGTAGTTGGGGTGAATCTCAGTCTTCATCCCCACCGATGTTAGAGAGGCGCGCAAGCGGCACGGCCGCCGACCTGATTGAGGAGGTCCAGAGCGGGTACGGACGCTGATGTGGAAAGCCCGTCGAAGACCGCCGCGCTCGGTCTGATCGCGCTGGCCGCCGCCCTGATAGTCGTCGTGATCGTGTTCGTCGCGAGCGGCGACGACGACGAGGGTGCGCCGACGGGCGACGCTGCCGTGGCAAGCGCCCAGGCCGATCCCGAGGCGGTCTCCCTGTTCTCGGAGAACTGCAGCACCTGCCACACGCTGACCGTCGCCGGCACTGGCGGCGACGTCGGCCCCAACCTCGACGACGAGGCCTACGACACCGAGCGGGTACGCAACGCGATCGCCAACGGCGCCGGCAACGGGCAGATGCCGCCCGGGCTGCTCGAGGGCGCCGAGGCCGAGGCCGTCGCCAAGCTGATCGGCACCGACGATCCGACGCTGGCGGCGCCCGACTCGCCGGCGGGAGGCAGCGGCGCAGGCTGAGCGCGACTAGCGTTCGCGGTCCGGCGCACCGGCGCCGGATCCCGCGAACGAAGGAGCGAGCATGCCTCTGACAGTCCTCGTCGGCGCCGACGACCGTGAGCCGAGCGCAGACGCGATCGAGCTCGGCCTCGAGTTGGCCGCAGACGGCGGCTCGTTGCACATCGCCGCCGTGCTCCCCTACGAGGCCGTCCCCTACGGCGTCGCCGCCTATGAACAGGCGCTGAACGAGCACTATGCGCGGATCTTCGAGCGAGTCGACGCGCAGGTCGGGTCGCGTCCGTATACGGCGCACCGGCCGATGAGCTCCTCGCCGCCGCGGGCGCTGGCCGAGCTCGCCGAGGACGTCGGTGCCGGGGTCGTCGTGATCGGCTCGACCGAGCGCAGCCGGATCGGACGGATCCTGCCCGGCTCGGTCGGCGATCGGCTGCTCGCCGGCTCGGCCTTGCCGGTCGCGATCGCCCCGCGCGGCTACGCGACCGACTCGCACACGGTCGAACGGATCGGGGTCGGCTTCGACGGACGCGAGGAGTCCGGCGTGGCGCTGGCCTTCGCGTCATTTCTCTCGCAGGCGGTCGGCGTGCCGCTGAAGCTCCTCGCCGTGCTCGCGCCGCCGGCGCCGGCGCTGGCACAGATCGCTCCCGACCTCGGCTACGAAGAGACCGTGCGCAGCGAGCTGGAGGCGGTCCTGGAAGCGGGCGAGCAGGCGGTCGCAGCACCGGGGACGACGACCGAGATTCTCGTCGGCGAGCCCGCGATCGCCCTCGCCGAAGCGAGCGCTGGCCTCGACCTGCTGATCGTCGGCTCGCGCGGCTACGGCCCGCTGCGCCGCGTCCTGCTGGGCGACGTCTCCGCGAAGCTGGTCCGCGAGGTGCAGTGCCCGGCGATCGTCGTTCCGCGCGCTTTCTCGGATCCGATCGGCGTCTCATCCCCCGGTTGAGGCTCATCTACGCCGCCGCGATCGCCGCGGCGCTGCTGCTCTGTCCGCCGACATCGGCTGAACTTGCTCGCGCGGACGCTCTCAGCGAGGAGATCGAGTCCGAGGTCGCACGGGATCTCGATGACAACGGTGTGCCCGGAGCCGCGCTGGCCCTGGTCAGGCCCGGGAAGGGCACGTCCGTCGCGACATTCGGAACGATCGGGGGCAGCGGCGAAGCTGTGGCTCCGCAGACGCCATTCGTGACGGCGTCGATCAGCAAGTCGTTCACGGCGCTGGCCGTGATGCAGCTGAGCGAGCAGGGCGCGATCGAGCTCGACGCGCCGGTCAGCGACTACCTCCCCCGGTTCAGCGTCGAGCCCGAGACCGCGACCGGCCTAATCACGGTCGAGATGCTGCTCGACCAGACGAGCGGCATCGGCGAGACAGCAGGGGGCGAGGGTCTCCGCTACCTCTCCGACAACTCGATCGAGGAGACGGCAAAGGAGCTGCGGGGAACCACGCTGGTCTCGGAACCCGGCGAGGAATGGAACTACGCGAACGGCAACTACGTTCTGCTCGGCGCGATCGTGGAGTCAGCCTCCGGGCAGAGTTTCGAGGATTGGGTGACAAACCGGATCCTCGAGCCGCTGGGGATGCGGCATACGTTCCTCGAGCTTGCTCCCGCCCTCGACGCCGGGCTTGGCGAAGGGCATCGGTACTGGTTTGGGATCACCCGGCCACACCTCTCTTTCACCACCGGGCTCGTGCCGGCGGGGGGCGTGATCTCGACGGCTCCCGACATGGCGCGGTACATGCGCATGTACCTCGGCGGGGGCGCCCTCGCGGGTCGTCGCGTGCTCTCACGCGCGGGGGTCGAGACGATGATGCGGCCGGCCGCAAGGGCCGAGGTCGGTCCGTGGGCGAAGCCCGGCGAGGTCGCCTACGGCTACGGGCTCTTCGTCGGCGGTGCGCCGTTCGGCGACGAGCCGGCGGTGTTCCACCCCGGCGGGTCGCCCGATTCGGGTTCGATGATGGTCCTGTTCCCTGCCCGGGACGAAGGGATCACGCTGCTGCTCAACGCCTCGCCCGAGGTTCCACTGCCCGGGGCCGACGGCGCAGTCGACCGGATCTCCGCCAACGCCGCGAGCCGCCTGATCGGATCGACGCCCGCGGAGGGGATGAGCATGCACGACTACTACGTCTGGTTCGACCTGATCGCTGGGCTGTTGCTGGCATGCGCCCTGACCGGATTGGTCGGTGCGGCCCGCTCGGCTCCACGCCTCCCGCAGCGCGGTCCGCGACGCGTGCTGCAGATCCTGATCCCGGCGCTGGCACTCCTGATCGGCCTGCTTGCTCTGCTGCCGGCCGTGCTCGGCACGCTCGGATGGCGGGTGCTGTCGCTCTCGATTCCCGATCTGGCGCTGCTCCTCTTCGCGCTCGCGGTGCTGCTGGCCGCTGCCGGCGCCGTTCGGCTGTTGCGAATCCGCTCCGCCTCGCGCACGGCGCGCGATGGCGACGACGGGAGCCCAGGCCTGCGGTCGGGCACAGGCTCCTGACCGCCTTTGCCCAGAGCGCCGGGGCTGCCAAGCTTTCCGATTGATGAATTGGCGAGCTGCAACAGCGACGGCAGTTGCGCTCTGTCTGTGTGCGGCCGGCGTCGCCGTGCCCGGCACCAGTACGGCGGCAGGCTCCGGCGTGGACAGGCACGGCCCGCGGATCGACATCGAACAGCTCGGGCACTGTGGCAAGAAGGCTCCACCGCGACTCCGCTGCGGTCGTCTCGACGTCCCGCTCGAACGGGCCGATCCCTCGCTTGGCTCGCTCTCGCTGCGTTTCGCGGTGCTGCCCCGCAGCGATCGCTCCCTGCCCTCGAAGGGGGCGTTGCTCGCTGTCGAAGGTGGTCCGGGATACGGCTCCGTCGGCAGCGCCCGCGGCTACATCGACCTGTTCGGCGACCTGCTCGAGCGCCGCGACCTGCTGCTGGTCGACGAGCGCGGCACCGCCGGCTCGGGCGCGATCGACTGCCCCGACCTGCAGCGCGGCGTCGGGCCCGAGGACATCGCGCTCGCCGACTGCGCCGAGCAGCTCGGCGACACCTACGGGTCCTACCGGACCTCGGCCGCCGCCGACGACCTCGACTCGGTCCGCGAGGCGCTCGGCTACAGGCGGATCCTGCTCTACGGCGACTCGTACGGCACCTATCTCGCGCAGTCGTATGCCTTCCGGCACGGTGAGCACCTGCGGCGGATCGTCCTCGACAGCGCCTATCCGGTCCGGGGCGAGAGCGGCTGGTATCCGAGCACCTGGCGGACCGGGATCAAGGGACTGCAGATCGCCTGCAGCCGCTCGGCTGCATGCCCGGCCGGGGCCCCGAAGCGCCTCGCCCGGATCGCGGGCCTGTTGCGGAAGCGGGAGCGCGGCGTCGGTCCGCTGCTGACCCGAATCGCCAACGCCGGCTACTCGCCGCCGGCCAGCTACCTGCGGATCGATCGTGCGATTCGCGCCTACCTCGACGGCCGCGAGCGCCCGTACAGGCGCCTGACGCGACCGCGGCGGATCGGGACCGGCAACGCCTTCGGCTACTCGAAGGGAATGGAGCTCGCGGTCAGCTGCAACGACTACCCGATGCTCTGGGACAGGACCGCGGCGGAGGCCGAGCGGCGGCGACAGCTCCAGGCCGAGATCGCCGCCTACCCCGCCGACCGCTTCGACCCGTTCACCCCGAAGGAGATCGCGTTGACGCCCGGCTGGGGCTACCTGTCGTGCCTGGTCTGGCCCGGCCCGAGCCCCTACTTCGAGCCGCCGGCCGATCCCGGCGCCGCGCCGCCCGACGTGCCGGTCCTGGTCGTCTCCGGAGAGCTCGACAACGTCACCTCGCCACGGGAGGGACGGCAGACCGCGGCGTTGTTCCCCGGCTCCGAGTTCTACCTGACCCCTGACGCCGGGCACGTCTCCTCCCTCTACGACCCGGGCTCGCCCGAGGCACGGCGGATCCGCTCCTTCCTTCGCGGCTGAGCGCTCAGGAACGCGGCTTCAGCATGCTGCTGAGCAGGTGCACGTACTCGATCAGGTGCCGTGTGCCGAGAAAGTGGTCCGTGACTCGCTCGCGGCCCGCAGCACCCATCCGGGCGGCCAGTTCGGGGTCGCCGAGGAGCTCGTCGATCGCGGCCGCGAAGGCGTCGAGGTCGCGCGGATCGTCGATCAGCCTGCCGGTGACGCCGTCGACGATCTGATCCTGGAGGCCGCCGATCGCGCCCGCGATCACTGGCTTTGCCTTCCACATCGCCTCGGTCGCAGTCAGCCCAAAGCCCTCGGCGAGGCTTTTTTGAGCGATCACGGTCGAACGGCGCTGGATCGCGTTGACCATCGCAGCGTTCTCGTCAACGTCCTCCATCGGAAGCGAGACGAGACGGACGCGGCGCCGGACCTCCGGGTCGAGCGCCGCGCGAGCCTCGACCACGTCCTCGTAGACCTCCGCCCCCTCGGGATCGTCGGAGACGCCGGATGACTCGGGTCCGACCAACAGCAAATGGGCGAACCCGGCGCTCTTCGAGCGGGCGAAGCCCTCGAGGACGCCGACTGGATCCTTGAGCCGGTCCCAGCGCGAGACCTGGGTGAGAACCAGATCGTCGAACGGCAGGGGCTCGTCCTGGACGATGTTCGCGCGGCGATCGACCCGGGCGACGGTCCCGTCCTGGCGACTGAAGGCCGCCGGCTGGCCGCCGTTCGGGCTCAACCCGATCCGGTCGAGGATTGCGCGCACGGCACCGTCGTCGAGATCCTCGTTCTTGGGCGAGAAGGCGTCGATCGAGGGCGCGATGTAGGCGACCCGGTCGGGATCGAGGCCGTCCCACTCATAGCCCGGGCGCGAGAAGACCCAGCAGTCGGCGGGCTGGATCAGCGGGCGCAGGAAGTCCCACGTGTCCCTGACCCCTGCATCGGCGCGGTCGGCGCCGATGTGACAGCGCCAGATCACGGTCACGTCGGGGAGTGCCGCGATCCGCTCGCACATGCCGGCTGTCTGCGGGTCGTGGAGATAGACGACGTCGCCGGGCTGGACCAGCTCGGCGAGCGCCTCGGCGTTCTCCCGACAGACCTCGAGGTACTTGGCATGCTCGCCCTCGCTCAGGGGCGGACCGACGCCATCGGCGCCGTGCAGGCGGTTGTGGAGGCTCTTGGTGATCCTGAAGAACTCCGGATCGCCGCCGACGACCATCCAGCGCATGTCGGCACCGGCTCCACGCGCATAGGCCAGCAGCGAGTGCAGCAGCTCGGCGACACCGCCGCCAACCTCGGTCGAGTTGAGGTGCCAGACGACGCGTCCGTCGAGCAGCTCGCGCGCATCGGTGATTGCCTCCTCGACGGCGGCGTAGTGCTCGCCGAGAACTGAGCGGAACCGTTCCGGCGGGAGCGGCGAGATCGGGACGGCGGTCAGTCCGGACACGGCGACTGCGACGGTATCGGGCCGAGGCTGCGGAAAGACCGTAGTTCGCCCGGAGCCGATCCGTGAGCACCTCGGAAGAACGGTCATGGGCCCGTGCCTAGGTTGGGTGCATGAGTACGGAGAAGAGCGAGAAGCTGAGCGCCCTCGACGCGACATTCCTCGAGCTCGAGGAGGCCGACGAGAGCGCCCACATGCACATCGGCGGCGTCATGGTCCTCGAGCCGCACCCGGACGGCGCGATCCCCTCGATCGACGAGGTGCGGACCGAGATCGTCTCGCGGCTGGGCCGCCTGCCTCGCTACACGCAGCGCCTCTCCGAGCCTCGGACGGGCGGTCTGCGATGGCAGTCCTGGGAGCCCGATCCCGCCTTCGACATCGCCAATCACGTCCGCGTCGAGGCGATCCCGGCACCGGCCGGGATCGACGAGCTGCGCGAGTGGGCCGGCGAGTACTTCTCGGTCCGGCTCGACCGGCGGCGGCCGCTGTGGGAGATGATCGTCGCCGGCCTCGGTGACGGCCGCTGGGCGATGATCACCAAGACTCACCACTGTCTCGTCGACGGCGTCGGCTCGGTCGATGCCGCCAAGGTCCTGCTCGATCCCGTCCGCGAGCGCTTCGCCGAAGCCGAGCCGCAGCCGATCGCCGAGCAGGCCCCCGACCGAGATGCAGGCGAGGAGGCCGTCTCTTTCCCGTTCCGCCTCGCCGGCGCCTCGCTGCGACTCACGGCCAGGGCGATCGGCGCCGCGGCGCACGGAGTCAGCGTCGCCGGCTCGGCCGTCGGTGCCGCGACCGACCCCCACCGCATCGCCGACGGCTTCCGCGAAGCCCGGGCGGCCGCCGAGCTGATCCTCCGCGACGAGGTCGTCGCCGCCCCGTCGATCAGCCTCAACGAGCCGATCGGGGCACACCGGCGACTGGCGATCGTCGCCGTCGAGATGGAGACGCTGAAGGGCATCCGGGCCGTGCTCGGCGGCACCGTCAACGACGTCATCCTCGCGGCAGCAACCGCCGGCCTGCGCCAGCTGCTGATCTCCCGGGGCGAGGAGCCGCCCGCAGCAGGGCTGCGAGCGATGGTCCCGGTCAACATCCGCCCCGCCGCCGACCGGCTCTCGCTCGGGAACCAGATCACCTCGCTCTTCGTTCACCTGCCGGTCGCTGAGACCGCGCCGCTGGCGCGCTACCACGCGCAGATGGAGGAGGTCGAGGGGCTGAAGGCTTCGAACCAGGGGATCGGCTCGCGCGGCCTGATCGACTTCGCGGCGCTGGCGCCGCCGGCCCTGCACAGCTTCCTCGCCCGCTCGCTGTTCGCGACCCGGCTCTTCAACGTGACGATCACGAACGTGCCCGGCCCGCAGACGCCTCTCTACGCGATGGGCTGCGAGGTCGAGGAGATCTGGCCGCTGGTGCCGCTCGCCGCCTCGCACGCTGTCGGCCTCGCGATCCTCAGCTACAACGGGACCGCCTACATGTGCCTCAACGCCGACCACGACTCGGTCGCCGACCTCGACGTCCTCCGCGACGCGATCGAGGCAGAGGTCGAGACGCTGCGCGGGCTCGCCGAGGCCGCCGCGACCTCTGTCCGCCACAGCCACGTCTGACCCGCGCACGACCGGCTGCAGACGCCGGCCCGCTCAGCGACGAAGCCCGTCGAGCAACGCCTCGAGCGCAGCTCGCGTCGAGTCGAGCGCAGCGTCCCGATCGGGAGCGCGGGCAACGTAGTGAGCGCCCTCGAGCAGCGCCCCGAGCAGGACGTTTGCGAGTTCGGCGACCGGCAGCTCCCTCCTGATCTGCGCGGCCTCGGATGCGGCTGTGAGGCTGGCGAGGATCAGCCCGAGCCCGTAGCGGAGCTCGATCTCGTGCCACTTCTCCCAGCCGAGCACGGCGGGGGCGTCGACGAGGGCGATCTGGTGGATCTCGGGGTCGAGGCCGAGCTCGAGCACCTCCCCGACCGCCAGCTTCAGGTTCGCGAGCGGGTCGTCACCGGCCAGCCGCTCGAGCGGAAAGCGGGCGACGAGCTCGTCCTCGACCGCGAGGTAGACCGCCTCGAACAGGCCGAGCTTGCCATCGAAGTGGTGATAGAGGGCGCCTCTGGTGACGCCCGCCGCAGCGACCAGCTCCTCGCTCGATACGTCGGCGTAGCCGCGCTCGGCGAAGAGATGCCGGCCGGCGACGATCAGCGCCTCGCGCGTCGCCTCGCGGCGCTCGGCCTGGGTCCGCCGTGCCTCTTCCGGGCTCATCGCAGGCAGCCCGGCTCAGGTCGGACGGCTTGGCGTACAGAATGTATGTATCTTTCAAACATGTTGTATGTAAGAACGCTATCGCGGAGGAACGGATGATGGGCACGAGCACAGATGGAACGGCAACCACGCCCCGCCTGGAGCGGCGCACGGTCAGGGTCGACGCCGGCGAGATCAGCATCCGTGAGGCGGGCAGCGGCGCGGCGCTGCTGTTCGTGCACGGCTGGGGCGCCAACGGCGACCTCTGGACCGAGACGGCGACGCTGCTCGCCGCCGGTCACCGGGTGATCGTCCCCGACCTGCCCTGGGGCTCGCAGCGGATCCCGCTGCGCGAGGACGCCGACCTCTCCCCCCTCGGCGCCGCCGCGATTGTCGCCGACCTGATCGGGACGCTGGCGCTCGAGGACCTCACCGTCGTCGCCAACGATGCGGGCGGCGCCGTCAGCCAGATCCTCGTCACCGAGCACCCCGGGCTGGTCAGCCGGCTCGTGCTGACCAACTGCGACGCGCTCGAGCAGTTCCCGCCCGACGACTTCAAGACACTCGTCAAGGCGCTGAAGATCCCCGGCTTCAGCACGCTCCTGCACCGCACCTTCGGGATCCGCGCGGTGCAGAGGTCCAAGCTCGGCTACGGCCGCCTCGCCAGGAACCCGATCCCCGACGAGATTCTCGACTCGTTCCGCCGGCCCTCGGTCGAGGACAAGGAGATCCGCCGCGACAGTTTCAAGTTCGCGAGCGCGATCGACCCGAAGTACACGCTCGATGCAGCCGCCAAGGCATCGGAGCTCGACCTTCCCGTCCTGCTCGTCTGGGGCGACGCGGATCCGTTCTTCACCCTCGACCTCGGCCGCCGGCTCGAGCGGGTGTTCAAGGATTCCCGCCTTGTGATCGTGCCTGGCGCCTACTGTTTCGTCCCCCTCGACGAGCCGAAGCGGCTCGCCGAAGAGGTCGAGGCTTTCGTCGCCTAGGTCTCCTGATAGAGGGGGCCGTCGCCACCCTCGGGCATCGTCAGGCGGCCGCCCTTGGCGGTGATCGCGCCGCACTGGACGCAGTTCGAGGCGGTGACGTGGACGTCGACGACGTCGGCGCCGCTCTCGAGCTGGTCCTCGGGGATCTCGTAGACCTGCGCCGGGCACATCGAGACCCAGGTCTGGGCGACCTCCTTCGGCACGTGGGTCTGGATCTTGACGTGGTTTGGAGCGTCGTCGCGCGTCGCGTTGCCCGAGAGGAAGACCGAATCGAGCTTGTTGAAGGTGAGCTCGTTGTCGGGCGCCGGGTAGTCGTCGGCACCCTTGCCGATCGACATCTCGTGCTCGGCGTCGTCCTCCTGGTCCCAGTGGCCGCCGGGGAAGTTGCCTCCGGTGACGGTCATCGCTGAGGCGATCGCGCCGCCGACGAAGAAGCCCTTGTCGAACGGCTGGCGCATGTTGCGCGACTTGTAGAGGTCCTTGTCGATCAGCGAGCTGCGGACCTTGCGGTCGTAGGCGGAGAAGTCGACGGTCTCCGAGTCCTGCTTGAGCGCCTCGACGATCGCCTCGGCCGCGTAGATGCCGGAGTGCATCGCGTAGTGGATGCCCTTCAGCGTCGGCACGTTGACCATCGTGGCGCCGTCGCCGCAGATCGTCATGCCGGGCACGGCGAAGTGCTTCGGCATCGCGAAGTAGCCGCCCGAAGGAATCGTCTTCGCGCCCCAGCCGACGCGCTTGCCGCCGTCGAGCAGGTCCTTGACGAAGGGGTGCGTCTTCAGCTGCTGCAGGAGGTCGTGACAGGAGACGGTGGCGTCGGTGTAGTCGAGGCCGATCACCATGCCGATGCAGAGCTTGTCCTCGCCCATCGGGTAGATGAAGGAGCCGCCGAACTCGTTCCACTTGGCGCCCTTGCGCAGCGGCCAGCCCATCGTGTGGATGACCTTGGTCAGCGGCTTCGGGACCTCCCAGATCTCCTTGACGCCGAGCTCCCAGCGGCGCGGCTCGGAGCCCTGCAGGTCGTAGTAGTCCTCGGCGGCCAGGGTCAGGTGACCGAGCGTGCCCTCGGCGAGGACGGTCGCCTTCGCCATCAGGTCGGAGCCGGGCTCGAAGTTGCCGAGCTCGTTGCCCTCGCGGTCACGGCCCTTGTCGCCGGAGCGGACGCCCTTGACGATCCGGTCCTCGACCAGGAGCTTGTCGGCGACGGTCTCAGTGAGGATGTAGGCGCCGGCCTCCTCCGCGCGCTCGGCGAGGAAGCGCGAGAGGCGCGAGACCGAGAGCGTGTAGTTGCCGTGGTTCTTGAAGTTCGGGGGCATCGGCACCAGCGGCAGCGCCCGCTTCTTGGTCAGCAGGTAGACCGCGTCGTCGGTCACCTCCTGGTAGATCGGCCAGTCCTCGGGGCCCTCGTCCGGGAACAGCTCCTTGAGAGCGGTCGGGACGACGTTGGCGCCGCTGAGGTTGTGGGCGCCACAGACCTTGCCCTTCTCCAGCACCGCGACCGGGATCTCCCCGAGCTTCTCGGTCAGCTCCGGCTCGTCCTCGAGCAGCTGCATGACGCGGTTGGCGCAGGCGAGCCCGGCGGGGCCGCCGCCGACGATCACGATGCCCGCTTCGAGACGCTCGTCAGGGGCATCGATGGGAGCCCCGATGTAGTCGTTCGGGTCGAACGGGGGCGGAAACTCTGAGGGTGCGTGAGAGGTCACGGGAGGGGTCCTTTCGTCCTTTGATCAGGGAGACCGCGGTGAGCGGCGGGCCGTGCCGGAGGGCCCGCCGCTCAAAACCGGGTCAATGGTTGAGGACGGCTCAGCCGCCCTTCTTGGCCTTGATTGCCTCGGTCAGCTTCGGGAGGATCTTGTGCAGGTCCCCGACGACGCCGAGGTCGCAGTACTCGAAGATCGGCGCGTTCTGATCCTTGTTGATCGCGACGATGTTCTCGCTGTTCATCATGCCGACCTTGTGCTGGATCGCGCCGGAGATGCCGGCCGCGAGGTACAGCTTCGGTGCGACCGTCTTGCCGGTCTGACCGATCTGGGTGGCGTACGGGATCCAGCCCGCATCGACGATCGCGCGGGTGGCGGCAACCTCGCCGCCGAGAGCGCCGGCGAGGTCGCGGGCGACGGCGAGGTTCTCCTCGCCGCCGAAACCACGGCCGCTGCCGACGAGGATGTCGGCATCGGCGATGTCGACACCGCCGGTGTCGCCGGACTCGCCGCGGGTGACCATCGTCGCCTTCGTCGAGAACTCGGAGAGCTCGACGTCGATGTCGATCACCTCGGCGTCACCGGAGCCGGCCTCCTTGACGTCGAAAGCGTTGAGGCGACCGATGATCACACCGGGCTCGGAGACGTAGCCGACGTCGACCACAGCCGAGTCCTGCAGGACCGGGCGCTCGGCGACGAGCTTGCCGCCGTCGGCCTTGACCGCGGTGACCTCCATCGTCACACCGGCGCCGAGGCGGGCGGTGAGGCCGGCCCCGATCTCGAAACCGAGCAGTCCGCCGCCGAACAGGGCGTAGGAGATGTC
The DNA here is from genome assembly GCA_963793415.1 of uncultured Solirubrobacterales bacterium. Lineage (GTDB taxonomy): Bacteria > Actinomycetota > Thermoleophilia > Solirubrobacterales > 70-9 > CAXMST01. The sequence continues at coordinate 2,843,663 of CAWCAC010000002.1, forward strand.
GTTCTCGGTGATCACCTTGGCCATCGCGTCGACGATCGGCTGGGCGAGCCCCTCCGGCACCGACTTGGCGCGGTAGACCTTGGCGGCGCCGTACTTGCCGAGACCGGCACAGGCGGCGTCGTCCATCTCGCCGACGACGAGCGCGGCAGCCTCGCCGCCGACCTCGCCGGCCAGCTTCGCGGCCTCGGAGATCGCGCCGAGTGAGTTGTTGTTGAACTCGCCCTCGTCGGAGTGGAGGGCGTAAACGAGAATGCCGCTCATCAGATCAGCTTCCTTTCATCGAGCCAGGCGACGATCTTCTCGACCGTCTCGTTCGTGTCCTCGTCCTCGATGATCTCGCCGGCCTGCTTCTCGGCAGGCGGGTTGATCGCGAGGACCTGGGTCTGGGAGCCGGCCTCGCCGACCTTGTCGGCCTCGATGCCGACGTCGCCGGTGGACTTGGAGTCGAGCGGCTTCTTCTTCGCGCCCATGATCGCCTTCAGCGACGGGTAGCGCGGCTCGTTGATCGCGTCACCGACGCTGATCACGGCCGGGAGCTGGATGTCGACGGTGTCGTATCCGTACTCGGCCTGACGCTGGCAACGCAGCGATCCCTCGCTGATGTCCATCTCGATCACCTGGGTGAGCGAGGGCATCTTCAGGTGGTCGGCGACGACTGCGCCGATCGTGTAGCACTCGCCGTCATCCGACTGCTGGCCCAGCAGGACCAGGTCGGGCGACTCGGACTCGAGCACCTTCGCCAGCGCGTAGCCGGTGGCGCAGACGTCGGAGCCCGAGAGGGCGTCGTCGCTGAGGTGCACCGAACGATCGGCGCCGAGAGCGACTGCCTTGTGCAGAGCGCGCTGAGCCGAATCGGGGCCCATCGTGACGGCGACGATCTCGTCGACTTCGACGGTGCCACCTTCGCGAATCTGCATGGCGGCCTCGATGCCGTGCGTGTCGAAGGGATTCAGGTTCTTCTCGCCTGAGCGATCCAGGCGCTTGGTTCCGGGGTCGATCCGCTTCTGTACTGCGGCGTCCGGAACCTCTTTGACCAAACAACAGATCTTCAAGAGGGGTGCCTCCGAAAAAGGGTTCATCTTGGGACTTAGCGGCGACGCAGGTTACCGGGTTTGACGCTGGCTGACTGACCAGTCAATCGGTTGCGTACCGCGAGCGCGAACTGCGCGGTCCAATCCAGTTTGCGCGGCGAAGACTACGGCCGCAGGACGGGTAGCGACCCCGGTTGGCGGGACCTATCGCGGTTGCGGAAAGCGGTCGGCCGCCCCCGCCTGCCGTTCCCCGAAAAAGGGGCGGGTGGCGAAGCCCTCGCCGGCGACGAGCCGCCGGTACGCCTCGAGCGCGTGGGGCGAGGAGTCGATCCGCAGGTCGACGTGTTCGCCCGCGTCTTCGTAGGCTCCGTGCCACCAGGCGATCGCGTCAAGCTTCGGATAGCGGTCGCGGAGATCGCGGGCGGCGGTCCTGATCCAGCGGGCCTTGCTGCGCGGTCGCCGCGCCTCCTCGCGCGTCCCCCACTCGAGCAGCGCCAGTGGCTTCTGGCCGGCCTTGGCGAGCTTCGCCAGCCGCGGCAGCGCGCGGTCGAGGCCGGCGCGCAGCTGCTCGGTCCGCCAGCGATTGCTGAGCGAGCCGTAGAAGGAGAGTCCGAGCCAGTCAATGTAGGCGGGCCCCGGGTAGTAGGCCGCCGCCCGGTTCCAGAGGTGAGCGGGCTCGGAGTCGGCGTCCGGATGGAAGAACCAGGTCACGTTGCCGGCGCCCTGCTTGCGGCAGAGCGTGATGATGTGCCGGTAGGCGTCGCGGAAGCGCTCGGGGCCGTCCGCCTCGCGGGGATCGCCGTAGCCTGCCTTGCGGCCCGCACCGTTCCAGCGCCCGCTCCAGGGGAACCAGTCCCCGTTGACCTCGGTCCCGAACTCGGCCAGCAAAGGACGGTCGAGGGCGGCCGCCTGCCGGCACCAAGAGCGCAGGCCCTGCGAGCGGCGGCTGCGCCCGTCCCAGCGGCCGTCGATGATGCTCTGCAGCGTGTAGCGGCGATCGGGGGCGCGCTCGCGCCAGCTCGAGCGCGCCATCAAGCGCACGAACGGGATCCGGCCCGCGCGGTAGATCGAGTCGATCTTCGCGGCCGGGAAGTCGATGCCGTCGAACCAGTTGTTGGAGAAGTAGGCCCAGGCGATGCGGCGGCCGGAGAGGCGCTCGAACGCCCGGACCCGCGCTGCGCTGACGCGGTCCTCGGTCGGGCCGAAGCCAGGGTTGGCCGCGAGATAGACGCGGTCGTCGGGTGGCGGCAGAAGAACCTGGCCGGGAGCGACCGGTTGATCAGCGGTGGGCGCGGCGGCGGCGTGAGTGGCGAGGAAGCCGCTGCAGAGCGCGGCGGCGACGAGCAGCGGGATCAGCGCCGGCCGGTGCGGATAGCTGCGGGACCGGCCCGCCACGTCGCTCAGGCCGGCGTCTGCAGCGAGGAGCGCAGGAAGTTGACGATGTCGTCGGTCGAGGCACCGGGGGTGAAGACCTCGGCCACGCCCCGCTCCTTGAGCTCGGGGATGTCGTCGGCGGGAATCGTGCCGCCGACGGTGACGAGCACGTCCTCGGCACCCTGCTCGCGCAGCATGTCGACAACCTTGGGGACGAGCGTCATGTGCGCGCCGGAGAGGATCGAGAGGCCGACCGCGTGGGCGTCCTCCTGGATCACCGTCGCCGCGATCTGCTCGGGTGTCTGGTGCAGACCCGTGTAGATCACCTCCATGCCGGCGTCGCGGAGGGCGCGGGCGATGATCTTGGCGCCGCGGTCGTGACCGTCGAGGCCGGGCTTGGCGACCACGACTCTGATCTTCTGCTCGCTCACGGCCGCAATGCTAGCCGTAGCCGCACGGCCGGGCGCGGTCTCAGCCGCAGTTGGGCCAGTGCCCTGCACCGTCGCGCATCTTCAGGCGCACGGCGACGTAGGACTGCGTCCGGTAGCTGAAGCGGATCGGGTCGCCGCCGGGCGAGCGCGGCGCGCTCTGCCAGGTCGAACGGTGGAACTGGAAGGCGCCGCGGTAGAGGCCGCCGGCCCCACGCGCATTCGGATCGCGACCGGACTCGCACTCGGCGACGCGACGGGCCCAGCGCTTGTTCTTGGCCGAGACCTTGCGCTTGTAGACGCCGTCGTAGACGGGCTTGGCCGCGGCGACGGCACTCTTGCGCTCGGTCGTGGTGCCGTTTGCCGCTGCGGCGAACAGCGTGCCGAGCACGGCGATGGCCGCAAGCGCTGCCAGCGCGCGGAGGACAGGGGTGATTGAGCTGGTGCGGGTCACGAGCGCGGCACCCTAAGGGAACTGTTAGCGGTCGGTTAGCGTCCTGCCGGGCGCTGCAAGATCCGTTGCGGAATCGCGCCCGGAGCGCGTCGTCGGCAGGAGTTCGGCGGCGACGCGCGACGGCACGGCTGCCGCCGGCCCGAACCGGGGACTAGTAGACCGGGCTCTCGGTGTAGGTGCCGAACTCGGTCTGCAGCGCGGCGATGATCTCCCCCACCGTCGCCCGCGCCCGCGAGCACTCGAGGATCGGGTGCATGAGATTGGCGGAGGGGTCGGCGGCGGCCTTCTTCAGCGCCTCGAGACTGCGCTCATGGCGGGCGCCGTCCCGACTCGCACGGGTCGCCGCGACCCGGCCGACCTGCTTGCGCTCGTGCTCGGGGTCGACCCGCAGGATCGGGATCTGCTCGTCGTCTTCGTGCACGAACTCGTTGACGCCGACCATCACCTTCTCCTTGCGCTGCAGCGCCGACTGGTACTCGAAGGCGGCGTCGGCGATCTCGCGCTGCGGGAAGTTCTCCTCGATCGCGGCGACCATGCCGCCGAGCTCGTCGATGCGCTCGAAGTAGGAGTAGGCGGCCGCCTCCATCTCGTCGGTCAGCTTCTCGACGAAGTAGGAGCCACCGAGCGGGTCGACCGTGTTGGTGACGCCGGTCTCGTGTGCGATCACCTGCTGGGTGCGCAGCGCAATCCGGACCGCGTCCTCGGTCGGCAACGCCAGCGCCTCGTCGTAGGAGTTGGTGTGCAGCGACTGGGTGCCGCCGAGGACGCCGGCGAGGGCCTCGACCGTGGTGCGGATGATGTTGACGAGCGGCTGCTGGGCGGTGAGGCTGACGCCCGCTGTCTGCGTGTGGAAGCGCATCCGCCAGGACTCGGGCTTCTTGGCGCCGAAGGTCTCGCGCATCTCGCGGGCCCAGATCCGGCGGGCGGCGCGGTACTTGGCGATCTCCTCGAAGAAGTCGATGTGGGCGTTGAAGAAGAAGCTGAGCCGCGGCGCGAAGCTATCGACGTCGAGCCCGCGCGCGACCGCGTCCTCGACGTAGGTGAGCCCGTTCTTGAGCGTGAAGGCGAGCTCCTGCTGGGCGGTCGATCCGGCCTCGCGGATGTGGTAGCCGGAGATCGAGATCGGGTGCCAGCGCGGCATCTCGGCGGCGCAGTACTCGACCATGTCGGTGACCAGGCGCATCGCCGGCCGGATCGGGAAGCACCACTCCTTCTGGGCGATGTACTCCTTGAGGATGTCGGTCTGGATCGTGCCGCCGAGCTTCTCCGGCCCGATTCCCTGCTCCTCGGCGTTGACCACGTAGTAGGCGAGCAGGATCGGGGCCGGCCCGTTGATCGTCATCGAGGTCGTCACCTGGTCGACCGGGATGCCGCTGAACAGCGTCTCCATGTCGTCGACCGAATCGAGCGCGACCCCCTCCACCCCGACCTCCCCGAGCGAGCGGTCGTGGTCGGAGTCGAGCCCCATCAGGGTCGGCATATCGAAGGCGGTCGAAAGCCCGGTCTGGCCATGCTCGAGCAGGTACCGGAAGCGCTCGTTGGTCTCGTCGACGGTGCCGAACCCGGCGAACTGGCGCATCGTCCACAGGCGACCGCGGTGCATCGAGGGGTAGACGCCGCGGGTAAAGGGGTAGGAGCCGGGGTTGCCTTCGTCGCGCTCACGGTCGTGGCCGGAGGCGTCGAGGTCGTCCTGCGTGTAGAGCGGCTTGATCGGATGGCCCGAAAGCGTCTCGAAGGGAACGCTGCGCTCGGTCTCGTACGGGTACTCCTCCGCGAGCCACTTCTCGGTGTTCGTGGTCTCGGCCTCTGCGCCCTCGACGTCGCTCATCTCACTCCTCGGATCTATGACCGGCACACGGTATCCCGGCGCCCGCTGAAAATAGGTGGAAGCCAGAATATCGGGCTCCATCGTAAGATGCCCGCAGCATGAACGAGCCCCTCCGATTCGACCCCGTCGCCGAGGCGGAGCGCCACTGGAACGACCTCTGGGGACGGGAGCCGGCCCGAGCGATGAGCGCGATCACCTCGATCATGCGTGCGGAGCAGATCCTCTCCGCGCGGCTGAACGCGTTGCTCGAGCCGTTCGGCCTCACGTTCCCCCGCTACGAGGCCCTGATGCTGCTCTACCTGACCCGGCGCGGCTCGCTGCCGATGGGCAAGATCGGCGCCCGACTGCAGGTCCATCGCACCAGCGTGACCAATCTGATCGACGGCCTCGAGCGCGAGGGCCTGGTCGCTCGCGCCCCGCACGAGAGCGACCGTCGCACGGTCCTCGCTTCGATCACCCAGCGCGGCCGGGACAGGGCCGAACGGGCGACCGCGCTCCTCAACGCCGAGCTTTTCGCGACCGAGCCGATGGAGCCGACGACGATGGAATCGCTCTCCCGCCTGCTCGGCGAGTTCCGCGCCGAGGCTGACGGCTTCCCGCTCGGAGCGACGACGGAGGCTGCCGGCGGCGGCTGAGGGCGGCGGCGGCGGCGCGTGGCGCGTGGCCCTCCGAGGGGCGTCCTTCGCAGGCTCAGGCCGGGTAATTGCAGCGAGGGTGAGGTGGAGGAGGGTGCCGGCCGCCCTGAGGCGGGGCCGGGTCGTCCTTTGTCACGCGAGCCGTGTGGGCGTGACGGTCTCGTAACGGTTGCTCGGCCCCCGCGCGACGCTATCCACATCGGCGTCGTATAGCGACGTCAATGTGGATCGCTTCCGCGGCCCCACCGGGAATCCACCCCGAAACCGCGACGAAACACGCGCCGCGTGTGACCGACCACAGACCGCACCCCTTCCCTCACTGCAATCTCAGCCCGGTTTGAACCCTGCGGCCACAGCGCGAAACAACACGCGCCCTGGACCACGCCGCCCCACCCCGGATAGAGTCCGGCGCCATGGCGGTTCAGTGGGACGAGCGGATCGATGAGATCCTCAACGGAGACGCCGCCGCCGCGGTTGCCTATCTGACGCCGGCGAAGGGCGTCGTGATCACCCCGATGTCGCCGATCGGTCTTCGCGACCGCGAGCGCGGCACGCTCACCGTCACGACCTCGCTCGGCCTCTGGAAGAAGGTGGTCCGGCTCCGCGCCGACCCGGCGATCGCAGTTGCCTTCCACGCGCGCGAGCACGGGCACTCGACGAGCTCGGACTACGTCCTCGTCCAGGGCCGGGCCACGGTCCCCGACCGTCCTGACCGGGCCTGGCTCGAATCGATCACGCCGCAGTGGGAGCGCTTCCTCGGCCCCCGCGAGAGCGGCTGGCGGGCGAAGCTGATGGACGTCTACTACTGGGAGCGGATCGGTATCGAGATGCAGATCGAGCGGATCCTGCGCTGGGACAACCTCGCCTGCGCGGGCGAGCCCGAAGTGATCGGGGCGCCGCTCCCGGCCGAGCCGCCGGCGCCGCAGAAGCAGCCCGGTAACGGCACCTCACCGCGCGTCGACTCCGGCAAGGCCCTCGCCTACGGTCAGCGCCTCCCCCACGCCCTGCTCGGATGGCGCGACGCGGACGGCCTGCCGATGCTGGTCGCGGCACGCGCGAGCAGCGCCGGACCGGCAGGGGTCGAGCTCGAGGTCGCGGCAGCCGACGTGCCGCCCGGGGGACGCCGGGCGGGGTTCACCGCGCACGCCTTCTCGGCACGGATGGTCGGCCAGGAGCAGCGCATCTACACGGGCTGGATGACCTCCGAGGGCGGCGGCAGCGCCACCTACGCGCCGCACACGCTGAGCGGCAACAAGGTGCCCGCATCCCGGCTCGCCTTCGACGTCGGCGCCGGCGTCGTCACCCGCGTCGGCTTCCGCAAGGCGCGGAAGTCGGGCGTCGTCGGCTACTGAGCAGGTCGTAGGCCCCCGGCGGTCGGGCGGCTGGTGCTAGCCGCCGCTGCCCTTGACGACGGGCAGCTTCAGGTCGACCTGCTCGAGATCGACGAGGCCGGTCGCCCGCTGCAGGCCGTAGTTGGTCGCGCTCGGAGTGATCTGGAGGGTGATGCTGGAACCGGGCCGAAGCGTGTGGGCGATCGCCTCGAGCGGGCGGGAGACCCGATGCCGGCGACCGTCGAGGCGCAACGGGATCGGCGTCACCTGGTTGCCGAGGACGATGTCGGTCTCGTCGTCGACGAGCTGAGCAAAGACGCGAGTCTCGCCCGGGCTGCCGTTCCCCGAGTAGGTGAGCCCGAGCTTCGGGATGCCGACCAGTTGGCGGTCGCGGCCGCCGCCGGGCACCTCCACGTCGACGGCGTTGGCCGCCCGCGTCCCGTTCGTCACCCCGGCGATCGCGCCGACGGCGCCGGGGCCCGGCTTCGAGGGCCCGGAGCCGCCCGCCTGCAGGAGCGGCAGCGAGCCCTTGCCGGTCGCCGAGATCGTGCGGTGGCGCTTCGGGTAGCGCTTTGCGGTGAAGCGCTCGCCGTCCTGGTTGATCCAATCGAAGCCCGGACCGGTCCTGACCGAGCGGTCGCGCGAGAGCCAGCGGTCGAGCCACTCGATCGTCTCGTTCTCGATCCGGTCGGTGTCACCGGGGTCGGTCAGACAGGAGCCGTGCCCGCCGCAGAACCAGAGCATCTTCAGCGGCACGCCGGAGCCGCGCAGGATTCGGTAGTTCGTGATCGCCTCGTCGAGCGTGAACAGAGTGTCGACGGTGCCTTGGACGAGCATCGTCGGGATCCGGATCTTCCTGACGAGGTCACCGGGCCCGCGTGACGCGAACCACCTCTCGTCCTCGACCGAGATCTTGCCGGTGGTCTGTCCCGAGAGATAGGCGCTGTCGATGTGGGGGTCGAGGTTGCCGACGACCTTGCCGAGCGAGTAGAGGATCGAGCCCCAGCCCGCCTTGAAGGTCGAGTCCTTGTAGAGGCTGGTCGTCAGCGAGTGCCAGGCGATGTCGGGGACGATCACGTCGAGGCGCCTGTCGATCCCCGCGGTGACGAGCTGGATGCCGCCGCCGTAGGAGGCGCCGGTCATGCCGACGCGCGGATCGCGCTTGCCGTCGAGCTTCGCCTCGGGCTGGGCAGCCACGTACGAGATCAGCCGCTTGACGTCGCGGCCCTCGGCGTCGGGGCTGTCGACCTGGACGGTGCCCTCGGACTCGCCGAAGCCGCGCGGGTCCCAGGTGAGGACGTTGTAGCCGGCGGCGCGCAACGGCCCGACCCCGACGGCGCCTACGGTCGTGTCGGTGGCCCCCTCGGGATCGGTCGATCCCGCCGACCCCCAGCCGGGGCCGAACAGCACCGTCGGCGCGCGCTTGCCGGCGGCGGAGTCCGTCGGGAAGAAGTTGACCTTCAGCTTCGTGCCATCGAACGAGGGGATCATCTCGGTCCTCGCCTGCGCGGGCAGCGCCACCGCCGCTGAGCCGGCGAGTACCGAGAACGTCGCGGCGAGCGCGATCAGAAGCCTCTTCCCCATCGGCGGCAGCCTAGCCCCGGCCTGTGCGGGCCGCGCCGGTAGGCGGACCGGCGCTAGGCCGCGAGCGGCGGCTGCTGCGAGGGCCAGCCGAGCTCGCTCTCGAGCTGCGATCCGAGCGAGAGCAGCAGATCCTCGCGGTTCGGCGGCGCGATCAGCTGCACGGACAAGCGGCAGTCCGGTCGAGGTGAATCCGGCCGGCACGGCGGCCGCGGGTCGGCCCAGGTAGTTCCAGACGGGCGTATGGGGATAGACGCGACTCATGCCGAGCAGCGTCCGCAGCGCGCCCTGGTCGGCCCATTGGCCGATCAGCACCGGCGGCACCGCAACGGCGGGCGTCATCAGCACGTCGCAGTGCTCGAAGATCCGGTCGATCCGCTTCGCGTGGACCTCTTGCTGGGCCAGCGACCGCTCGAGCAGGCGCTGAGGCACGAGCCGGGCCAGCCGCTTGAAGCCGCGCGTGCGCGGCTCGAGCCGCTCAGGGTGCGGGACCGCGTCGTAGTCGGTTTCGATCCCCTTCAGGTAGACGTTCGAGAAGTCGCTGCCGACCATCCCCCAGGCCGGGTCGCGCTGCTCGACCGAGTGCCCGAGACCGCCGAGTACGCCGGCGATCCGCTCGACCGCACCCTCGACGTCGGGGTCGGTCAGCGGCGGCAGGATTGCGCGGGCGGCGGTCGTGCTCCAGCAGACGCGAAGCTGGCCCGGCTCGCGCGCAGCGGCCTCGCTGAAGGTCCCGTCGATCGGCTCGGCAACGTCCGCGTCACCGGGCTCGGGCCCGGCGACGACGTCGAGCCAGAGCGCTGTGTCGGCGACCCGCCGAGAGACGCAGCCGGACGAGGTCAGCCCGAGCCAGTGCTGGGACAACGGCGCCTGGCTGACCCTGCCCCGCTGCGGCTTCAGCCCGAACAGCCCGCAGTTGGCGGCCGGGATCCTGATCGAGCCACCGCCGTCGGAGGCCGAGGCGGCGCCGACCAGGCCGGCCGCGACCGCGGCTGCCGATCCGCCGCTCGAGCCACCGGTCGTGTGCTCGGTTCCCCAGGGGTTGCGCGTCTCGCCCCAGGCCTCGGTCTCGGTGAAGCCGACGATCGCAAGCTCGGGCAGCGTCGTGCGCCCGAGCAGGACCGCGCCCGCGTCGCGCAGCCGCCGCCACTGGGCGGAATCCGTCGTCGAGGGCTGCGAGTAGGCGCGGGTCCCGTGTCGGGCGACGAGGCCCTCGATCTCGAGCTCGTCCTTGAGCGCGACCGGGACGCCGAGCAGCGGCGCCTGCTCGCCGGCTGCGATCCGCGCGTCGGCGGTCGCCGCCGCCTCGCGAGCGCGCTCGGCGAAGACGTCGGTGAAGGCGTTGAGACGGGGGTTGATCCGCTCGATCCGCGTCAGGTAGAGCTCGACCAGCTGCGCCGACGTCACCTCGCCCGCACGCAGCAACTCGGCCTGCCGGGCGATGCCTGCGAATGCGAGCTCGGTCTCCTCCATCGGCCCGATCCTATTGCCCGGCCGCGATCCGGTCGGTCAGGAGCCGCGTCGCTGCCGCGGTCGCCGCGAGCGACGCGGAAGGTTGTAGCGGCGCTCGGGCCGCCGCCGAGCCGCCAGCCAGGTGCCGCTGCCGCCGAGCGCCCCAGCAGCGAGCACGGTGCCGGCGACGGCCAGTCGCCGGCCGAGCTTCTCGAAGCGCATCACGCGCCAGCCCTCGGTCCGGGCGAGCGCTGCGAGCTCGGCGTCCGGATTGACCGCCACCGGGTTACCGACCAGTCTCAGCATCGGCAGGTCCGAGACTGAGTCGGAGTAGGCCCAGCTCTGCTCGAGATCGATGTCGTGCTCGTCGGCGAAGTCCCGGATCGGCGCGACCTTGCCCTCGCCGTACGTCAGCCCGCCATCCATCAGCCCGGTGTAGATCCCGTCCGCGTCGAGCTCGTAACGGGTGCCGATGCCGCCGTCCATGTCGAGGACGCCGGCGAGCAGGCGGACGATGTCGTCGCCGGCGGCGCTGACGATGAAGGTTGGCCGGCCCGCGTCCTGGTGGGCGCGGACTTCCTCCAGCATCTGCGGGTAGATCCGCGGCAGGATCCCGGCGAGCAGGTCCGGGACGAGCCGCCGTAGCTGCCGCTCGGGGACGCCGCGCAGCAGGTCCTCCGCCTGGCGCACGAGCTCCTCGGTATCGGCGTCGGTCGAGCCCTTGAGCCGGAAGCGCAGGTGGTCGACGGCCCAGCCCGCCATCTGCCGCTTCGAGACCATCCCCGACCGGTAAGCGGCCCGCCCGAAGTGCATGCCGGACGACCCCGCCATCAGGGTGCGGTCCAAGTCGAAGAAGGCGGCAGCGACGGACATCGCTACGAGCCTAGTCGGAGTACCTACACCTCAATGAGAATGGCGTCGCCCTGCCCGCCGCCGGAGCAGATCGCGGCGCAGCCGAGGCCGCCGCCGCGCCGCTGCAGCTCGTGCACGAGGGCGCCGATGATGCGACCGCCGGAGGCGCCGATCGGGTGGCCGAGGGCGATCGCGCCACCGTTGACGTTGACCTTGTCCTCCTCGATGCCGAGCATCCGGATCGAGTTGAGGGCGACCGACGCGAAGGCCTCGTTGATCTCCCAGAGATCGACGTCGGCCGGTGTCTTGCCGATCTTCTCGAGCGCAATCATCGCCGCCTTGGCCGGGGTCCTGGCGAGGTAGGCGTAGTCGTCGCCGATCATCCCGTAGCCGACGATCCGGGCCAGCGGCTGCTTGCCGTTCGCCTCGGCCCAGTCGGCGGAGGAGACGACGACGGCGCTGGCGCCGTCGTTGACGCCCGGCGAGTTGCCGGCGGTGTGGGTCGCGTCAGGACCGCCGATCGCGGGCAGGCCCGCGAGCCGCTCCTGCGTCGTGTCAGGGCGGATCGCCTCGTCAGCGCCGACCTCGATCTCGGACTTGCGGTGGCGGACCATGATCGGGACGATCTCCTCGCCGAGCAGGTGCTTCTCGGTTGCCTGCGCCGCGAGCTGGTGCGAGCGAGCGGCGAACCGGTCGAGGTCGGGGCGCGTGACCTCGAGCTCGTTGCCGACCTCGGAGGCCTCGTTGATCATCTGCTTGCCGCTGAAGGGGTTCGTGAGCCCGTCGTGGGTCATCGCATCGAGCGCCTTGACGTCGCCCATCCGGAAGCCGGAGCGGGCGCCCGGCAGCAGGTAGGGAGCGTTCGACATCGACTCCATGCCGCCGCCGACACCGATCTCGGTGTCGCCGGCGCGGACCGCCTGGTCGAGGAGGCCGACGGCGCGCATGCTCGAGGCACAGACTTTGTTGACGGTCTCGGAGGGGACCTCCTTCGGGATCCCGGCCTTGATCTGGGCCTGGCGTGAGGGGATCTGACCCTGGCCGGCCTGCAGCACCTGGCCGTAGACGACATGCCCGACCTGCTCGGGATCGACGCTGGAGCGCTCGAGCGCAGAGGCGATGGCGTGGCCGCCGAGGTCGGTCGCTTCGACCGAAGAGAGGCTGCCGCCCATCTTGCCGAACGGGGTACGGGCGGTGGAGAGGATCACGGACTGAGACATATGGGAAGGGCCCTCCTGGGTTACCTGTGGGTGCGGAAGAGAGTGCGGAAAAGGTACAGGCCGGACCTATACTCCCGCGCCCGTGCAGGTCTCCGTCGACAGCAAGCCCGCCGCGGAGACCGAAGCCGGGCTCCTCTGCCTCGGCCTGTTCGAGGGCGACGAGTTGCCTGAGCCACTCGCCGAAGCGGCCGGTGCCGGAGATGTCCGCGCGGCCGCCAAGAAGCTGACGGTGCTGCGCCCCGAGGCCGGCCCCGAGCGGGTTCTGGTCGTCGGGCTCGGCGAGCGCGAAGGATTCGACAAGGAGCGGGCCCGCGTCGCCGCGAGCCTCGGGCTGCGTCAGGCGCAACGCTACGAGATCGAGAGCCTGGGCTGGGACGTCCCGACCGGCGAGCCCGCGATCGCCGCCGCGATCGCCGGAGCCACGATCCTCACCGGCTACCGCTTCGACCGGCTCAAGAGCAAGGCGGACCCCGACGCCGCGAAGGGACCTGGGCGGCTGCTGCTGCACGGCGTCGAGGGCGAGCGGGCGCCTGAGTACGTCCGCATCGCCGTCGCCGCGGCCGAGGGCGCCAACCGCGCGCGGGACCTGCAGAGCCTCCCGGCCAACATCGCCGACCCCGACTACCTCGCCGAGCGGGCGTGGGCGATCGCCTCCAGCAACGAGCACGTCGAGGCCGAGATCTTCGACGCAGCGACGATCGCCGAGCTTGGCATGGGCGGACTCGAGTCGGTCGGCGCCGGCTCGCCGAAGGGGCCGCTGATGATCGTGCTGCGCTACACGCCTCCGGGCGCGGCCCGCGACGGCGAGACGCTCGCCGTCGTCGGCAAGGCGGTCACCTTCGACACCGGCGGGATCTCGCTGAAGCCGGCCGGATCGATGCCCGACATGAAGATGGACATGTCGGGCGGCGCCGCCGCGCTCGAGGCGACGGCGGCGATCGCCGAGCTGGGCATCCCGCTCAACCTGCTCTGCGTCGTGCCGGCCGTCGAGAACATGCCCGACGGCGCCGCGACCCGGCCCGGCGACGTCATCACCCAGCTCAACGGCCGCACCGTCGAGGTCAACAACACCGACGCCGAGGGCCGCCTGATCCTCGCCGACGCGCTCACCTGGGCCGCCCGCAACGGCGCCGACCGAATGATCGACCTGGCGACGCTGACGGGCGCCGTCGTCGTCGCGCTCGGCTCGACCTACGCCGGCCTCGCCGGCACTGACGACGAGCTCGCCGAGGACGTGGCCGCGGCCGGCGAGATCGTCGGCGAGCTCGTCTGGCGGCTGCCGATGCACGACGAGTACCTGGAGCTGATGAAGGGCACCTACGCCGACCTGACCAACTCCTCCCCGAAGCGCAAGGCCGGGCCACTCACCGCCGCCGCCTACCTGGGGCAGTTCGTCGAGGAGAAGCCGTGGGTGCACCTCGACATCGCCGGCACCTCGTGGGACGTCGGCCGCCCCTACGTCGGCAAGGGCCCGAGCGGCTACGGGGTGCGGCTGCTGGTCGAGCTCGCACGCCGGCTGGCCGCCGACTGACACAATCCCGCGCCATGGACTTCGACCTCAGCGATGAGCAGCGCCTGCTGCGCGACACGGTCCGGGACTTCGCCCGCGGCGAGGTCGCGCCGGTCGCCGAGCAGCTCGACCGTGACCACGCCTTTCCCTACGAGCTCGTCGCAAAGATGGGCGAGCTCGGACTGATGGGCATCCCCTTTCCCGAGGAGTACGGGGGCGGCGGGGCCGACACGCTCACCTACGCGCTCGCCGTCGAGGAGCTGACCCGGATCGATTCCTCGGTCGCGATCACGATGGCCGCCCACACCTCGCTCGGGACGATGCCCATATATCTGTTCGGCGACGACGAGCAGAAGCGCGACTGGCTACCCGAGCTCTGCTCCGGCCGCAAGCTCGCCGCCTTCGGCCTGACCGAGCCCGAGGCTGGATCCGACGCCGGCAACGTCCGCACCCGGGCCGAGCTCGGCTCCGACGGCTGGACGATCGACGGGGCGAAGCAGTTCATCACCAACGCCGGCACCGATATCTCCGCCTGCGTCTCGATCACCGCCGTGACCGGCGAGGATGCGAACGGCAACAAGGAGATCTCGAATCTGATCGTCCCCAACGGCACCCCCGGCTTCGAGCCCGGCGAGCCGTACCGGAAGATGGGCTGGAACGCCTCCGACACCCGCCCGCTCGCGTTCGAGAGCTGCGTTGTGCCCGAGCAGAATCTGCTCGGGCCGCGCGGGATGGGCTTCAAACAGTTCCTGCAGATCCTCGACGGCGGCCGGATCGGCGTCGCCGCGATGGGCGTCGGGCTCGCCCAGGGCGCGCTCGACGAGGCGCTTGCCTACGCAAAGGAGCGTCAGGCCTTCGGCCGCTCGATCTCGAAGTTCCAGACGATCCAGGCGAAGCTGGCCGACCTCGCGACCGAGATCGAGGCGGCGCGCCTGCTCACGTACAAGGCGGCGATCCTCAAGGACCGCGGCGAGTCCTTCACCCTGACCGCGGCCCAGGCAAAGCTGAAGACGGGCCGGCTCGCCGTCCGCGCCACGGAGGAGGCGGTCCAGATCCACGGCGGCTATGGCTTCATCGAGGAATACCCCGTCTGCCGCTTTTACCGCGACGCCAAGATCCTCACGATCGGCGAGGGCACCGACGAGGTCCAACAGATGGTGATTGCCCGCCAGCTCGGCTGCTGAGCGACGGCCCGGCGATCCAGGGCGCCGGAATCGCCTGCACGGGCACTTGTAACCCGGAGCCGAGCTCTGTGGAAACGGCGCGGGTTCGGTTAGGCTGGCCAGGCGGGCCTTCCCCCGTCCCCGCGCCAGCCATGACCGACCCCACATCCCGCTCCGAGAACGAAGGCCAGGTTCCCGACCCGCTCTCCGCGCAGGCCGGGATCGCACCGGAGGTCTCGCGCCGGGTATCGTCGATCCTCGACGCGGTCGAGCGCGAGGCGACCCAGCTGCGGGCCGAGGCCCGCGAGGAGGCCCGCCGGTACCTCGACTTCTCGCGGCGCCGCGCCGACGACCTCGTCAACGAGCGTCAGCGCCGGATCGCCGAGCTCAGCGACGAGATCATGGCCAAGGCCGAAGCCGTCGTCGGCCGCCTCGACGATGCAGCACCCGTGCGAGCCGGGTTCGAGAACCTCGTGCGCGCCCTCGGCGATGCCGCGGAGCGCCTCGCCCGCGAGTCGGAGAGCACCGCGCACGAGTTCGAGCCGCCGTCCTTCCACGACGAGCAGGTCCAGAGCTACGCAACACCGCCGCAGCCGGAGACCGTGACCGCACCACTGCCGCCCGCGCACACCGAGCCACTCGAGACCTACCAGCCCTACGTGCCGCCACCGGCGCCTCAGCACCAGGCCCCACCCCCACCTCAGCCGGCGCCGCCGCAGGCGCCCGCGCCGCCGCAGGCCCCGGCCGCGCCGCCGGCCGCTGCCGGCGTACCGGCCGGCGGCGCTCCGCCCGCCTTCCCGGCGCAGGCCCAGGCCCCGGCCCGGCCTTCGGCGCCGCCCGCCCCTACCGGTCCCGCCGGGGGCGACAACTGGCAGGGCGTCGACGACGCCCGGCTCGTCGGGATCCAGATGGCGGCCGCGGGCCGCACCCGCGGTCAGGTGCGCGAGCACCTCCAGAACCAGATGGGCCTCGGCGACACGCGCGGCATCCTCGACGAGATCTACGGCCCCGGCAGTCCCGAGGACGCCAGGGTTCCCTGGACCGCTTTCCCGAGTTAGCGGCTTTTTCCCGGGAAGCTCCCGAAACGAGCTCCCGGCACCAAGCCGCAAGTACCGCTGTTCGCGCCGGAATGCCGCCGGAGCGGTACCTAGACTGACCCGCGTCCGGCTCGGTTGCCGTTCCACACGAGCCCGGGACAACCACGTCAGAAGGAGTACCCATGCCGGACAGCCCGAATCGATCGGACTCATCGGCCCCAACCGGCGAAAGCGACGGGTGGAGCCGGGCGGAGATCGACGCCGCGATCGCAGGCCTCGACAGGGCCACGCGTCGATTCACGAGCCAGGTCGACGCGATCGCCGATCCCGGCACGCCTGAGCCGGCAGCCGGCCCAGAGATCCTCGCGGGCCACGAGCGGATCTCCGATGCGCCTTCCGAGCCGCCGCGCCGCCCACGGCGCCGCCGGCTTCGACGAGCAGATGAGCCGCGCCGAGCGCGAGGCTCGCGAGTATCTGGAGCACGCCAAGCGTCGCGCCGACACGCTAGTGACGACGATGATCGGCGCGGTCGAGCGCGAAGCCGCACAGATCAAGCAGGACGCGGAACAGGGCATCCGCGAGCGCTGGCGGGCGGTCGAGTCCGAGGCCGGTCGCTACCTGGACGACTGCCGTCGGGCCGCCGACGGCATGGTCGCCGAGCGCCAGGATCAGATCGGCGAGCTCTCCGACGGGATCGTCGACCGGGCCCGCGCGCTCACCGGCGGGCTCGAGGACGCAGAACGGATCAGTGCTCAGTTCGACGCCTTCGTCCGCGCACTTGCCGCGACGTCCAACCAGATCGCCGAGGAGGCCACCGGGCGCACGGAGTCGGAGATCACCAAGCTCCGCAGTCGTCACGAGACCCTCCGACGGGGCGCTCTCGCCGCCTAGGAGCCTTAGTGCCGCGCTCGCCTAGCGGTAGCATCGAGACAGTCAGGCCGGGTCTGGGGGATTCTGGGGCCAGCGGCCCAGCGCCTGACCAGGCCCATGCCGGGAACCGTTCAGTAATGGCAGCAACTTCAATCTCCAGCTCGGGGAAGCGCACTGCGATCGCGGTCGCGTTCCTGCTCGCCTGCCTCGTGCTCGCCGCCTGTGGCGACGACAACCCCGAGACGACGACGACAGCGACGACGACGGTCACCTCGGCCGAGGCCGAGGCGGCGGCCGAGGGTACGACGACAGGCATAACCGACAGCACCACCGAGACGGAGGCGGACGCGAGCAGCGACGCGGCCTCGGCGATCCCGGGCGCCGACTTCGCCGTCTCCGGTGCCTCGCCCGAGCCGGCCTCGGCGACGCCGACGACGACCGCCGCCGCGCCCGGTGCGACGACCGGCACGACCACCGTCACCACCACGGACCCGCAGACGGGCCTGCCGCTGACGACCACGACCACGGTCACGCCGAGCTCCGCGGTCGGCACCGGGGTGACGCCTGGCCTGACTCCCAACCCGGTGCCTCCCGGCAACGACGAGGCGATCCTGAGCCGGCCGTTCTCGGCCGACAGTCCCTGGAACACCTCGGTCGAGAACGAGCCGCTCGATCCGAAGTCACGCAAGTGGATGCGGCTCGCGCGAATCCGCGTTGCCCAGGTCCAGCAGGCGAACGGAGAGATCCGCCAGGAGAGGCGCGAGATCAAGACCGGCCTGACGGTCAACGTGACCCGCTGGACCCTGCCCGTCTTCAGCAACATCCAGGACGGAGCGATCGAGCGCATCGCGATCTGCCGCCAGTTCGACTGCGGCCCCGACGCGCTGAGCTCGGTCGTGATCCCGCCCGATGCCTGCCCGGACCCGCGCTACGACGGCTGGATGACGGTGATCGACAGAACCACCAACACCGCCTACGACTTCTGGCGCGCCCGCTGCGAGGCCGACGGATCGATCTCCTACCACTACGTCAAGGCCTGGGCCCTCGACGGGCCCGGCTTCCAGCAGCCCGGCGAGGTCAGCGCCCGCGGCTCCGGCCTGCCGCTGTTCGCCGGTCTGATCACGCCGGAGGAGGTGCGCGACGGCCGCATCGATCACGCGCTCGCAATCTCGGTCCCGGGCGCCGCGGCCCGCCGCTACGTCCAGCCCGCCTCCCGCACCGACGGCAACGGCCTGACCGAGTCTCTGCCCGAGGGCGCCCGCATCCGGCTCAGGCGCGGCGCCGAGAAGCGCCTCACCGACACCTTCGTCCGCAACAAGGTGGAGCGTCGCACCGCGGAGACGATCATCAACGCGCTGCGCCGCTACGGGGCGATCGTCGTCGACCGCTCCGCGGCGCCGACGTTGTACGCGCAGCGCAACGCGAACTGGGCCGGAATCCTGCCTCTCAACCTACTCCAGGACATCCGCCTCAACAACTTCCAGGCGGTCAAGGCCGGCCCGGTCTTCTTCGATCCTCCGAAGGAGGGTGAGGAGACTTTCGACACCAGTAGCACCACGCCCGGGAGCATCCCCGGCACGACCGGCGGCACGACCGGCGGCACGATCGAATACGGGACCACGGACCTGACGCCATGACCGGCCGCCGCATCCTGACTGCGCTCGCCGTCCTGATCGCATCGATCGCCCTCGCCGCATGCGGCGATCTCGAGAGCGACTCGACCAGCGGCGACAACAGCGCCGGCGAGCTCACCCAGGGCTCGACGACGATGCCGACCGAGCCGAAGAGGGACCTGCCGCCGCGGCCCGCCGGCGTCGTCGAGACCTCGGGCGAGACGGACCGAGACCTGATCTCCGCGAGCGACCGCAAGTTCACGAACTACGCAACCCGCGCCGGGATCGGCGTCCGCGTCCAGTCAAGCACCGAGGCAGTGGACGACAGCTTCCAGGCGCTCTGCGACGGCGAGATCGACATCACGGTCGCCTCGCGGCGGATCACCGACGCCGAGCTTGAGGCCTGCGGCGTCAACGGTCTCAAGGTCGTCGACTTCCAGGTTGCCTACGACGCGATCGTCGTCGCGACGCAGAACGAGGCCGACGTCGGCGCCGACTGCGTCAACCTGGCGCAGCTGCGGGCGATGTTCGGGGCCGGCTCCCCGGTGACGACGTGGAGCCAGCTCAACCCCAACTTCTCCGTGCTGCGAATCCGCCCGACCGGCCCCGAGGCGGGCACCAAGGACTTCGAGTACTTCGGCTCCCGCGTGCTCGGGGTGCCGGAGCCGACGCTCGCCAACTTCCGCTCCGACTACCAGCCCTTCCCACGCGACGTGCAGGTCAAGAACTACGTCGCGGGCCGCGCCGACGCCGCCAACTACGCCGATGCGACGCGCTCGCTGCAGAAGACCAGCAAGCGGCTCGAGAAGTACTACCGCCAGCAGAAGAAGCGGTCGAAGGAGCTGAAGATCGCGAACAAGGAGTTCGACGCCGCCGGCGAGGAGCTCGACGCAGCTGTCAAGGCCCAGGACGAGGAGCGCCAGGCGGCCGCCGAGGAGCGCTTCGCGCGGGCCAAGAAGTTCCACAACATCGCCGAGAAGGCCTACAGGAAGGCCGCAAAGCTGGTCAAGAAGACCCAGGCTCGCGCCGACCGCACACAGCGTCGCCTCGATCGCTCCGGCCGCCTCGTCCCTCCCGGCGCCGTCGGCATCTTCCCGTTCTCCTTCTACGAGCTCTGGGAGGAGAAGCTGCGGCCGCTCGAGATCGACGGGCAGACCGGCGATCGCTGCGTCTTCCCTTCTGACGAGACGATCTCCAGCGAGCTCTACCCGCTGGAGAGCACGCTGCGGCTCTACACGACGAACCGCAGCCTGCGCCGTCCCGAGGTCCAGGCCTACATCAAGCGCACGCTCGAGCTCTCCGAGGACATCGCCAACCAGCTCGAGCTGATCCCGGTGCCCGACGCCCTGCGCCAGCTCCAGATCGCGAAGATCACCGACCCCGACGCCGAGAGCACGGACACCACGACCGACTCGACGACGACCACGACCGACGCGACGACGACCAGCGACGGGACCACGACGACGACCGACGAGTCGGCGACGACTACCAGCGACCAAACGACGACGACGACGGAAACCACTACAGGGGGCGGTTGAGCAGGGAGATGTCTTCCCTCTACCGCATAATCAAGCGATGAGTGACGGGCGTGAAACTTCGGGCGACGATGAGCGCGACCCCGACCTCGACGAGCTTCGCAACCGGCTCGACGCGCTCCAGGGAAGCGTCGAGCGCCTCGGCCGCGACGAGCAGGCCGGCGCCGACCCAACCGCCCCGCCCGCGGGCGATCCCTCTCTGTACTACGCGCCTCCGCCCCGCGCCCCCTACGACCACTCCGCCGAGCCGCCGCCCGCCTATCAGCCGCCCGATCCGGGCTACGGGTCCTACCCCCCGCCGCCGCCGATGCCGGCCGCGCCCGAGTCCTACTACGAGCCGCCGCCCCCGGCCGCGACCAACGGCAGCACGATCGAGGATCTCGAGCTCGCAAGTGTCACGATCCTCGACGCCGGCCCGTTCGCGGATCTGATCGAGCTGCGCCACTTCGAGGAGGCGGTCACCCGCCTCGACACGGTTCGCGACGTCCGCGTCCGGCGCTTCGGCCATCAGCGCGCCAAGGTCGAGATCGGCATGGTCGCCGACTACCAGATCGGCAGCGAGCTCTTCAGGCTCGGTCGCCCGATGCAGGTCGAGCTCGGTCCTGACGGCGAGGTGATCGTCGACTTCACCGACGTGCCGGCCGCGCCCGAGCCCGAGCTGCCCGAGGTCACCCCCGGTGAGCCGGCCGAGCCTGTCGAGCCCGAGGCCGAGGACAGCGACGCGGAGGAGAGGGCCTGATGGGCCGCGCCCTGCTCAACGTCCTGTTCGTCCTGCTGATGATGGTCGGCCTCGTCCTCTTCTTCGTCGGCTTCGTCCTCGGCCCCCTGATCGTGCTTGCCGTCGGGTACGTCCTGTTCACTTTCGCGGCCGGCTAAGGATCGTCTCGCCCTATGGATCACCAGCTCAATCCCAGCCACTCCCCGTATGAGTACTCGACCCTGACCGGCATCCCGACGATCTCGCTGGAGCCCGATCCGACGCTGCCGACGGGCGACCCGGTCAACGCGGCCGCGGCCCAGCTCCTGCCCGAGCAGGTCTGCAGGCACTTCCGAATGATCCCGGTCTCCTACGAGGACGGGCTGCTGACCCTGGCGATGGCGGACCCTAGCGACGCGATGGCCGCGAACGTCGCCTTCGCTCTCACCAACGACGAGCTGACCATGGTGCTGGCGCCACCGAATCAGATCGACCGCGCGATCGAGCGGGTCTGGGGCGGTCTCGGCCATTACGAGCCGTTCGCCGGCGAGATGGACAGCGACGAGGCGATGCACCTCGCCGCTCTCGAGAGCGAGAGCGTCGCCGCGCCCGGGCGCCTCGGCGACATCCTCCTGCAGCGCGGGCTGATCTCGGAGGAGGAGCTGCGCGCCGCGCTCGACCGCCAAGAGGAGACCGGGAGCCGCCTCGGAGAGATCCTCTATTACGAGATGCGGCTCGGCGAGGAGGACCTCGCCGCGGCGCTCGCCGACCAGCTCCGCGTGCCGCTCGTCGACCTCGACGGCCTCGACCCTTCGCCCGAGGCGCTCGAGATCATCCCCGAGGCGCTGCAGCGCGAGGGACGCTGCGTGCCGCTCGCCGTCGACGAGACGGCGCTCTACATCGCGATCACCGACCCCCTCGACGACGAGACCTACGAGGCTATCCGCGAGCTCACCGACCTGCGGATCCGCACCTACATGGTCACCCGCAGCGACCTCGAGGCGATGCTGCGCGAGATCCATCTCGAGGAGCACGTCCGCGCGGCCCGGACCGAGCTGCTCACCCGCTTCCCCGAGGACTGTGCCAACCGTGTGCTCTCGACCTGGCAGCGCGTCTTCTTGATCGTCTTCCTCGTCCTCGTCGTGATCGGCTTCATCCTCGAGCCGCTCAACACCGGGATCGTGCTCGTCTTCATCTGCGTCACGATCTACATGCTCTCGTCGCTGTACAAGTTCAAGCTGTTCTACGACGCCTTCGGGCGCCGCCGTGAGTTCGACTTCACCGACGCCGAGGTCGCCAGCATCGACGACCGCGAGCTGCCGCGATACACGATCCTCGTGCCGCTGTTCAGGGAAGCCGCAGTGGTGGGGCGACTGGCCGAGAACCTGACCCGGCTCGACTACCCGAAGTCGAAGCTCGAGATCATGCTGCTCTGCGAGGAGGAGGACGACGAGACGGTCGAGGCGATCCTCGACGCGAACCTGCCTCCCTACTTCCGCCTGCTGATCGTCCCCGACTCGCAGCCGAAGACGAAGCCGAAGGCCTGCAACTACGGCATCCAGCAGGCGACGGGCAAGTTCGTCGTCATCTACGACGCCGAGGACCAGCCCGACCCCGACCAGCTCAAGAAGGTCCTGCTCGCCTGGGAGCGCTCCGAGGACAACGTCGTCTGCGTGCAGAGCAAGCTCAACTACTTCAACACCGACCAGAACCTGCTGACCAGGTTCTTCGCGACCGAGTACGCGCTCTGGTTCGACCTGCTGCTGCCCGGGCTCGACGCGTCCGGCGCTCCGATCCCGCTCGGCGGCACCTCCAACCACTTCAACCGTGAGGCGCTGATCGAGCTCGGCGCCTGGGATCCGTTCAACGTGACCGAGGACGCCGACCTCGGCCTGCGCCTGCACAAGGCCGGCTACAGGACGGTGATGCTCAACTCGACGACGCTCGAGGAGGCGAACTCGCAGCTCGGCAACTGGATCAACCAGCGCTCACGCTGGGTCAAGGGGTACTTCCAAACCTACCTCGTTCACATGCGCCATCCATTCGGTCTCATGCGCGAGATCGGTTTCGGCGCCTGGTGGTCGTTCCAGTTCATCGTCGGCGGCACGATCATCTTCGTCCTCAACCCGATCTTCTGGGCGCTGACGACGCTGTGGCTGTTCACCGAGGCCGGCATCATCGAGCAGCTGTTCCCGGGCTTCGTCTACTACGTGGCGTCGTTGCAGCTGTTCGTCGGCAACTTCGTCTTCATGTACCTCGCCGTCGCCGGCTCGCTGCAGCGCGGCCTCTTCGGGCTCGTCCGCTACGCGCTCTTCAGCCCGATCTACTGGGGCCTGATGTCGATTGGCGCCTGGAAGGGCTTCTACCAGCTCTTCACCAAGCCCTTCTACTGGGAGAAGACCGAACACGGTCTCGACCAGGGGAGCGAGTAGGACCCGGAAGGCAAGACGATGGAATCCGCAGCAGCACTTCAGGACCGATCCGGGATCGAAACGGGCCCAGCACCGGTAGTCACCAGCCGCGAGGAACCGGTCGCGTTCCCCGTCTCGAAGCTCGAGACGTGGGGGATCCTGATCCTCTTCACGCTCTTCTACACGCTGGTCGGCTACAAGATCGTCGCCGACCTGCACGTGGTCAGCTTCGACGCGCTCGACCGTCTCACGA
Organism: uncultured Solirubrobacterales bacterium; assembly: GCA_963793415.1. Classification (GTDB taxonomy): domain Bacteria; phylum Actinomycetota; class Thermoleophilia; order Solirubrobacterales; family 70-9; genus CAXMST01. The sequence goes on from CAWCAC010000002.1 coordinate 2,866,938, forward strand.
GGGCCTTTATGGTCTGGTACAACGACCCGCCGAAGCTGGCAGCGATCGGCTTCTCGATGCCGCCGATCGGCACCTTCATCCTGCTGCCCTTCGCTGCAATCCGCGAGCTCGTCACGTCGGGACTCGCATTGCCCCTTTCTGCCGGGATATTCGGGGCGCTGACGCTGACGACGGTGAACAGGATGTTCGCGATCGCCGACATGGCGCGGGGAGGGCGCCTGCTGATCGTGCTGCTGGTCGGGCTGAATCCAATGTTCGCCTACTACTCGATGAACGGAACCGGCGATGCCGCCTACCTGTTCTTTGCCGGATTCGGCCTCTTCTGCCTGGTCGGGTGGGGTCGCAACGGCTCCGCCAGATACCTGATCGGCGCCGGGCTGGCGTTCGCGCTCGCCTCGCTCACCGACTACGAGTTCATCGCCTGGTCGCTGCTGATCGCGCTGATCATCGCCTGGTCGCTGAACAGCCGCGAGCGCGATCCCGACGAGATCGAAGGATCGACGATCGCGTTCCTGGCACCGATCGCCTACGCGCTAGGGATTTGGATCTTCTTCAACGCAATCGTGCTCGGCAACCCATTCGAGTGGGTCTCGCTTGCCAGCGAGACGACCCCGGTGAACGCGGTGACCAGCTCTGCGCCGGGCTTCGACCTGCTCGATGCAATCGGCAACGTGCTGCGGATCGAGCTGATCTTCCCCGCCACGCTGCTCGCGGCTCCACTGCTGCTGTTCGGGTTCGGCGGCAACCGCGATGTCGTCTCGATCGGATTCGCGCTGCTGATCCTGCTGAACATGGGCTACCAGCTCGTAGGAGCTGCAATCGAGGGCTCCGTCGACGTGATCGAGCTGCGCGACGCGCTACCCGGGATGATGGCAGGCATCGCCGGCATGGCCTATCTGTACCTACGCTCGCCGGACTCGAGGGGGCTGGTCTGGGTGATGACCGTCGCGCTCAGCGTGATCGGGCTGGCAACTGCCTGGTGGCAGATGGAGTCCTACCCGCATCAGAACCTCGAGCAGGCCTTCACCCGCGCGGTCTCGACCGGCGAGGACCAGGAGGGCACCACGTCCCGAGGCGGCTACCAGGTCGGCGTCGCGCCCGAGCGCGAGATCGCCCAATTCATCCGTGACCAGCAGATCCCCGACAACGAGATCCTCACCGACAACTCCCGCACATACGGGGTGATCGCGATCAACGGCCATCCGGAGCAGTTCTTCGACCGCGTCGACCGCGGCGACGTAGAGTGGCAGTCGGTCCTCGAGGACCCCGAGGGTGAGGTCGAGTTCATGCTCGTCGCCAACGACGATGCCGACCTGATTCTCGACCGCTATCCGGGCGCGCTCGACGGCGACGTGCCGTTCCTCGAGCCGGTCGCCCAGAACGACCGTTACGCGCTCGTCCGCGTCGTCGAGCCGACGACGAGCACGACCGACAGCTCGGGCGAAACGAGCAGCGGCTCCACCTCGAGCAGCAGCTCGAGCTCGACGACCACGGATCAGGGTGGCAACGTCGGCTCGGCGCCGCCACTGAGTACGACGCCGCCTTCGGGCAGCGGCGGCTGAGCCCGCCCCGCCCCGGCTCCTCCTCTTCAGTCGACAGGCAGCTTCTGCGCGGGCCGCTCAGCGGCGATCGCGGCGCCTGAGCTTGGGGCGGCTGCGGCCAATGCCGTAGTGGGCCTCGAGCTGCTGAGCAAGCTCGGCCGTGAGCAGCTGATCGGCACCGATCGTGGGAGCGCTGTGGATCACTTCGCGCTCGAACGGGAGCCAGATCGGCCCACCGCCCTCGGTCGCCCCCGCAAACGGAACGAGCTTGTGGCTGCCACCACTGAATCGCCCTTCCCTGATCAGCAGCCAGGCCGGCTCGCCCGTCTCGGCGTCGACCCAGATGTCCTCGATCCGGCCGACGCCTGAGCCGAGCGCGCTGGTCGCTCGCTTGCCGATCCAGCCTCGCGCCTGCGAGAGGCCCGGGCGGGCGGCGCTGTGGAGCCGGTGCGGTGTGCGTGCGTCAGGGGTCATAGCTCACGCTTCTCTCTGATTCCGTTGGCGGGCCGCAATCGGGGCGGCGCCGATGATTCAGCAGCTGTCGGTTGCTGGAACACGGCATCCTGTGTCGGGTTGCGGCCGAGCTTCACGGACCGGACTCAGGGCCGGCGGGGGCCGGCCGGGACGGTTTGATCGAGAAGCCCTTGAGCTCGCCACTGATCCGCAGCTCACCCTCCAACTGGACCTCGATCCTGTACGGCTGATCGAGCGCATGGATGATCGGGATCGCGACCGGAGGGTCGTCAGCGGCGTGGGCGCCCGGGGGAATCGGCGCCGGGGAGGGGGGCGTCGTCGCCGGCGCGACCTGACGCGGCGACTGTGGCGGCAGGCCCTGGGCCGGCGAGCGCGGCTGTGGCGGGCCGTAGGCGTAATGAGGCGGCTGGCCCTGGCCATAAGGCGCGGGCGTGTAGGCCGGCGGGGGCTGGGGCACCTGACGGGCGGCGCGTCCGGGCGGCGGTCCGGGGTGCGGCGTCCGCGGCGCCGGAGGCGCGTAACGGGTCGGTGGCGCGGCCTGCGCGGCCGAGTGCCCCGGGAGGGCCTGTGGCGGCCGGTACTGATGCTGAGCCTGGGGTACGTACTGCGGGCGGGCGGGAGTGGCCTGGCCCTCGTGGCCGCTGCGCGACGGCCGGGCGGGCGGCACCGGCGGCGGCGAGGGCGGTAGCGGCGGCAGAGGCTGATGCGGATCGTGCTGGTACTGGCTCTGCTGATCGTCCGCGATCTGGTACTGCGGCGCCTGCTCGCGGTAGGCGGGTGGCTGAGGCGTAGGGGGCGGCGGCGCAGCGGCGGGAGCGGCGGCGGGGGCCTGGCCGCGACCGCGATGGGCCGGGCTGGCGGGCTTGTTCGCCGTGTAATGGGAGCGGAGCGTGCTCTCGACCGACTGGGTCAGCGGAGCGCCCGGCGCCACGGCCGGCGCCTCACGGACGACGTCGCGTTCGTAGGGGATCCAGACGTGGCCCGCTCCGGCGGTGGCGTCCTCGAACGGAATCAGGGTCGTACGGCCACCGAAGCGGCCTTCTTTGACCAAGAGCCACTTGGGCGCGCCCGTCCCCGGATCGATCCAGACGTCCTCGAGACGGCCGACGCTTGCGCCATAGATGTCGTCGACCTTGGAGCCGATCCAGCCCAAAGCCTCGTTCAGTGACGGCCTATTTCCCCCGCGGAGTTCGGCGGTGATCATGTTCGAACGGTCCTCCAGCAACCGGCGGAACACCGGCCGGCCCGCGAAAAGCTACCACCAACCGCGCCAAAACGCGAATCTCATGCGGTTTCACCGCATCGAATGACCGGTTCGGGCGTTATCTTGGATGCAAGCTTGGATGCAAGCCTTCAGGGGCCGAGCTCAAGGCCCGCGCACGAAAGGACGAAGAAGACGAGATGGCGACGCGAGTGATGCGGGTGCCGGTGGCCGGCGGGTTCATCCTCGCGGTGGTGCTGCTGGCTCTCGCCCTGATCCTCAGCGGAAAAGTCGGCGGTTCCCCCTCGGGTCCCGGCCCCGACGTTGCCGTGGCCGGATGCGGAGGAATCCGCGCCGACGTCCAGGCCGTCAGCAAGTTCCCGCGCCCGTTCGCCAGCCAGTACCAGAAGAAGCTCCGGATCCAGGTCCTGAACCGGACCGGCAACGTCAAGCGCTGGCATCTCGAGCTATACACCTTCAGCGGCTTCTACCTCGGCAAGAGCAAGGAGAAGAGCTGGCTCGAATGGGGCGACAAGGCCGCAATCAAGCTGCGCCAGGGACTCCAGCCCGGGCCCTATACGGTCGTCGTCAAGGGCGAGGTCCTGCGCTGCGGCGAGAGCGAGACCTCGAGCACGGTGAAGCTCAAGAACTGCCTTACCAAGCTTCCGATCAAGTTCTTCAACAAGCCCCAGGGCCTCGCCGCCGACTACAACCGCGGCGGCTACGTCTCGCTCGGGGTCGAGCCGAAGAGCGCCTGGGCGCCGATCAAGCAGCTTCACAGCACACTCAGCGACAGCGACGGCGTCGTCTACGGCGAGGCTGAGCTGCCCAAGGGGCAGCGCAAGCTGATCGGTCAGGCATACCTCAACAACAAGCTGAAGCGCGAGCTCAGGCCCGGGGACTACTCGGTCTACGTAACGGGCAAAGCGCCACAGCCACGCGAATGCGGCGACAAGAGCAAGACCGCGGTACTCGAGTTCGAGTAGGCGCCCCCCTGCTTGCCGCGGGCCTCGTGCTCGCGGGACTGCTCCTGTCCGGCGGCGCCGCCGGGGCGGGCGCGTCCGACGCGCCCCGACTCGACCTGACCGAGAAGAGCACGAGAGTGATCGAGGGGCCGCGCGGCCCGGTCGGCCCCGCCGGCCCTCGCGGCCTGAAGGGACCGCGCGGCGCGCAGGGGCCGACCGGCCCGACCGGCAAGCTCGGCCCCGCCGGCGCCGCCGCGCCCCCGGCGCTGACCAAGCAGTTCGTCAACATCGGCTGGCAGAATGGCGCCTGGCAGGGATTCGAGAGCCAGAAGTTCACCGCTCCCGGGATCGGATCCGGCGTCCTGCGCTGCACCCCGCCGACTGAGGCGAACAAGTACACGGGCGACCAGTTGATCTCGTTCACGCCGATCTACAACACCCGCGGCACGCCCGGCAACGTCAAGCCGGAGAAGTGGGCGACGACGATGTGGACGGCGCGCCACGGCGGCAACGAGGATGACGCTGACGCCCGCAGGATCACGGTCGTCCGCACCGCGCGCCTCGACCGCGGCAACCAGCCCGACTTCTACGAGAGCTTCAGCACCGCCCCCGCCCTCCAGTACGACCCGGAGAGCACGGGCAGCATGCGCGGGATCATCACGACCGAGCCCTGGGACGAGGGCACGGCGCAGCCGCCGGCGACCACGTTCGAACTCTCCTGGTACTGGAACTTCCGCACCACGGGCGCCGAGCGGTGCTACGTAAACGCTACCTTCGTAACGGAAGCTCGATGAGAGACCTCTTCGACAGCCACAGCCGCGGATCGATCGCGCTCGCGCTCATCGGCATCTTCTGCATGGTCGCGGCGGTCGCGGTCGTCGCCTTCGGGGCCGGTGGTGGCTCCGAGAAGGACGGCAGCGTCGCCGGATCCGCCGAGCTCAGCAAGAAGCAGCGCGGGCGCCGCGGCCCTCCCGGCCCCCAAGGCCCTCCCGGCCCGCGGGGCAAGCGGGGCAAGACCGGCCCCCAGGGCCCCCAAGGACCGCAGGGAGCGCGGGGACCCGCCGGGGTCAGCAACGAGCGCGCCTTGAGCATGACGATCTCGTGGCGGGACTCCGACGACGCCGCCGGCCACACCACGGTCAGCAAGGCGCTGCCGGGCCTCGGGACGCTGACGCTCACCTGCCCGACCACGAACGGAACCGTCTATCCGGGCGATCGCAAGCTGACCCTGACGAATCCGGCTGCGAACACCCGCCGTACGGCGGCGACGCTGACAACGCTGCAGGGTGCCGGCCTCAACGGCGCCTCGCGACTCGAGCGCCTCAACATCGATCCCGGTCAGACCGGCGAGCTCGGCCTGCCGAACAACGGCATGATCGAGGGCACGATCTCAGCCGAGCCGAAGTCCGGCGGCAGCGTCCCGCCCGGATCGCTGACCAACGCCTCGGTCGTGATCTCCTCCTACTACAAGACCAACGACCCGATCGCGGCGAACAACTTCTGCCAGGTCACCGCCCAGCTCATCGTCAAGGGCGCTCCCTGAGCGGACGCGGGTAACCTCGCTGCGGTGAGCGGCGAGGATCCCGAGCTGGGAGAACCCGAGGAGCAGGAGGAGCCGGGCCGCCCGGTGGCGAAGCCGGCTGATCCCGCGCCGACGCTTCGCCGGGGCCTGCTCGGCTACCGGACCAAGGACGTGCACGCAGAACTCGAGGTCCGGCGCTCGGAAGTTGAGGAACTGCGCCGCGACGTCGCCGCGCTGTGGCTCGCGTTCGGCCAGCACGAGCGCACGATCCGTCATCTGATCGCCGCCATGGAAGCGCTCGAACAGGGTGCCGCCGCCGCGCCGGCGGTGGCCTCGCCCGGCCTGGATGCCGCGCCCCTTCCGGACCCCACCCACCCCCACCCCCACCCCCACCCGCGCCGACGCCTGACCCCGCGGCGGCAGCCGCCGCCGGCGCCCCGCCACCCAACGCACCGGCACCCGCACCTGCGGACTCTGCGGCAGATGAAGCCGTGACCGTCCCCGCCGACGTGATCAGCGCGCAGCTCAGCGATCTCGACGACGTCCTCGCCGCGATCGAGCAGGCGACCCGCTCGCTCGAGCGCACCTACACCGACGAGATCGCCCCCGCGGACGAAGGCGAAGCCGCGACGAGACCGAAGACGAGACCGAGGGCGGCGAGCCGGGCGCTAGGGAGCCGGAACCGAGCTGAGCGCCTCTTCGCGGCCCTCCAGCTCAGCGAGGCGACCGCTGCCGGGAACGACGCCGAAGTGGGAGCAGAGCGCGGCCTCCTGTGCCGGCCCGAGACCGACGGCGGGGTCGACTTCGGGGGCGCTCTTGATCGTCTCCCTGTCGAAGGGCACCCAGACGTGCCCGCCTCCGGCGGCGACGAGACCGAAGGGAACCGCCGAGCGGTGCCCGAGGCGCCCGATCCGGATCACGAGCCAGGCAGGCTCGCCGCTTGCCGGAGTCGACGAAGACGCTCTCGACGCGGCCCGCGGTCGAGCCTGAGATGTCATCCAGCTTGTGGCCGGCCCACGTCTGCGCCTGCTCGAGGCCGACTGGGTACTCAACCGCCAACGCGGCGCTCCAGCAACTCACGGGCGGCGTTCGCGGGGTCGATCTCGCGGCTGACGACGCGGTCGAGCAGCGCCGCTACCTCGGGATCCTCGGCGGCGAGCTGCTCGAGCTCCCGCTTCATCCGGGCGGCGGCCAGCGCGAGAACCTCGTTGCGGAGGTTGCGGGCGCGGCGCTCCTCGAGCGTCCCCTCTTCGACGATGAAGGCGCGGTGGGCGTCGATCTGCTCGAGCAGCTCGGGCACCCCGATCCCCTTCGAGGCCTCGGTCTTGACGATCGGGACCTTCCAGCCCTGCTGCGGGCCTAGCGACAGCGCGGTGCGCACCTCGCGCACCATCGTGTCGGTGAGCGGGTGGTCGGCCTTGTTGACGACGATCACGTCGGGGATCTCCATCACGCCGGCCTTGAGCGCCTGGATCGAGTCGCCGGAGCCCGGCATCAGCGCCAGGACGACGGTGTCGGCATGATCGACGATGTCGATCTCGGCCTGGCCGACGCCGACCGTCTCGATCAGGACGTCGTCCTTGCCGGCGGCGTCCATCAGCAGCGCCGCCTGCAGTGACGCCTCGGCGAGCCCGCCGAGGGCGCCGCGGCTCGCCATCGAGCGGATGAAGACCTCGGGGTCGAGGAAGTGCTCGGAGAGCCGGATCCGGTCGCCGAGCAGGGCGCCGCGGGTGAACGGGCTCGAGGGGTCGATCGAGAGCACCCCGACCTTGCGATCTGCCGCGCGCAGCTCCTTGGTCAGCGCGCCGAGCAGGGTGCTCTTGCCGACGCCTGGAGGGCCGGTGAAGCCCATGATCCGGGCGCCGCCGGTGCGCGGGAAGACGGCGCCGACGAGCTCGGAGCCCTCAGGGTCGCCGTTCTCGACCAGCGAGATCGCGCGGGCGAGAGCGCGCTTGTCGCCCGCGAGAAGGCGGTCGACGAGGTCGGCTGTTGCCGCGGAGGCCATCGGGCGGCGGATGATTGCACGGTGCCCCCTCCTAAGATTCAGCCGGATGGGCGCCCCACCCGCGAGTCGCGAGTCCTCGGACATCCCTGAGAACGACGGCCCCGCGCCGGCGCCCCCGGACCCGTCCCCCGCCGCCGACGGGCTCGAGCGGATCGCGCCGAAGCGGGGTCCGCTGGCGGCGCTCCGGTTTGCAGCCCGGCAGCGGATGCTGACCCCGAAGTACGCGCGCCTGGCGCTGCGCTTCTTCGCTCGCCGCCTGTTCACCGTCGCCGGCCGACGCTGGCAGACCGACGGGATGCTGTTCCTCGGCCCGCGCATGCAGCTGCAGATCGGCAAGCGAGCCACGGTCAGGTTCGGGCGCTTCGTCTGGATCGGTCACGGCACCAAGATCCGCTGCCACGAGGGTGAGGTCGAGATCGGCGCCAAGACCGTGATCGGCCAGGACTGCACGATCAGCGCCTACCGGCGCGTCCGGATCGGCGAGCAGTGCGTGATCGCCGACCGCGCGATGTTCATCGACTTCGACCACAACGTCGCCGACACCGAGGCGCCGATCCGGCGCCAGGGCATCTACATGCGCGACGTCGAGGTCGGCAACAACGTCTGGATCGGCTACAACGCCCAGGTCCTCCGCGGCGTCCGCGTCGGCGACAACTCGATCATCGGCGCCAACTCCGTCGTCACCCGCGACATCCCGGCCAACGCCGTCGCCGCCGGCACCCCGGCCCGCGTGATCCGCATGCGAGAAGCTCCCGAGCACCTGCGCTGGACCGACCCCGTCGAGCCCGCCGGCTACGGTCCCGCGGGCCCCGCTAGAGCCAACACCCGTCCAGGCGCTCGCGCCGGGAACTTCACCGCGATTTGCATACCCATACGAGCGGCAGAACGCAGCGGAGTTGCCGCGTACGCGCTCCGCGCGCGAGCCGATTCGCTCGCGTGGCCCGCTAGACCCGGCTGCGTTCGAGCAGAGAGTCGTACACCGCCTCGGTCTGGCCGGCTACGTCGAGCCAGTCGAAGCCGCGGACGTGTTCGCGGGCCTCGCTGATCAGCTCGCTGCGGAGGGCCTCGTCGGAGAGGACCTTGCAGGCGACGTCGGCAAGGGCCTCGGGGTCGCGGGAGCGGAAGCGGAGGCCGACCTGGCCGCCGTCGGGGACGACCTCGCGCAGGCCGCCGGTGTCGGCGACGATGCAGGGGCAGTCGGAGGCCATCGCCTCGAGCGCGACGAGCCCGAACGGCTCGTACAGCGAGGGAACCACGCAGACGTCGGCGATCCGGTAGAGCGAGTGCAGTACGTCGTCGCCGATCCAGCCGAGGAAGGTGCCGTGGTCCATCAGGCCGAGCTCGTTGGCCTGGCGCCGCAGCTCCTCCTCGTGCGTGCCGGAGCCGGCGACCAGGAACCGCGTGCCAGGAACCCGCTCGATCAGCGCCGGCATCGCCTCGAGCGCGAACTGAAAGCCCTTCTCGTAGACGAGCCGGCCGATCAGCAGCACCAGCTTCTCGTCCGGCTGCCGCGAACTCGGCTCGCAGCCGCGCCAGCTCGGCCTCATCGGCCTGCGGAAGGTCCTCGGGATCGATCCCGTTCGGGATCACGCTCACCCGCTTCTCGGGCACGTCGAAGATGTCGGAGATCTGCTCGCGCATGTAATAGCTGCAGGCGATCACGCGGTCGGAGCGGTTCGTGATCCAGCGCTCGACGCCGTGAATGTATGACTGCGGATGCTTGTCGACCCAGCCCTGGTGGCGGCCGTGCTCGGTCGCGTGGATCGTCGTTACCAGCGGCGCTCCGAAGCGACGGGCGAGGTGGTCGCCGGCGCCGGCGACGAGCCAGTCGTGGCAGTGGACGAGGTCGAAGTCGAAGCGGTCGCCGATCTCGACGCCGGCGGCGAGCATGTCGGCGTTCATCCGCTCGACCCAGGCGACGAACTCGCCGAGGTCCCGGGGCCGCGTCGGCTCGAGAACGCGGTGGATGCGCACGCCACGCATCTCCTCCTCGCGCGGCGACTCCTCGCCGCCGCGGGTCAGCACGTGGACCTCGACGCCACGCTCGACCAGCGCCTCCGAGAGCTTGCGGACATGACGGGCGAGGCCACCCTCGATCAGAGGCGGGTACTCCCAGGAGAGGATCAGGACGCGAGGCATGGATTCGTCGGCGCGTGGGCGGCGGAAAAGGGTCTAAGGCTCTTGCAGTGGTGCGAGGGCGAGATCCGGTGCGAGGTTTCTCAGGGCCGGATCGGCGCCCGCGGGGGAGTTTATGGCCTCGAACAGGGCTTGGCTGTGGCTGAGGACGCGCGTGTACGGGTAGTCGCCCGCCTGCTTGCGGTAGTCGAGGAAGGCCCAGTCGCTGGCCTGGACAGCGAGCAGCTCGCGAGCGGCGCGCTCGAGTGCGGCTCCGCGCAGCCGGCCGGCGCCGACCTCGCGCAGGATCCGCAGCTCGAGCCGCCGGGCGCCGCGGACGAACTCGGCGACCGGACGCGAGTCCCAGGTCCGGAGGTCCTTGTGCTCGCCCCAGCTCGAGCGCCTGGCGCCGCGCGGCTCGGGCCGATGATCCGCTTGCGCATCGCCGAGCTTGACCGCGCGGACGCCGTGCTCCGGCAGCCGCTCGAGCACGGCCTCGAGCCAGATCGGCCCCTCCCACCACCAGTGGCCGAGCAGCTCGGTGTCGATCGCGAAGGTGAGCAGGCCGGGCGCACCGGCGCGCCTGAGGTGGCTCGCCAGCCGCGCCGCCACCGCCACCGCAAACTCCTCAGCCTGCCGGCGGGCTCGTGCCGCCGCCGCCCCGGGGTCATAGGCGTCGCCGCCGATCGACCACGGGCGGGTGCCGCGCAGCGACTTGCGGTGAAAGTCTGCGTAGTTCGGGTCCGACGGGTAGCCCTGCAGCGACCACAGCCAGAGCACCGCTTCCCAGTCGATCGGGAAGGCGGTCAGCCCGCCGAGCGCGATTGGGACCATCGCCTGCTCTGACGACTCGTGCTCGCTCTGGTCGAGCGGCGCCCACTCGACCCCCGCCTCGCCGAGCAGCGCCTCGAGGCCGGGGTCGTAGGCGCACTCGGGCAGCCAGAAGCCGGTGCTCGGGCCGAACCGGCGCCGATGCGATCGCAGGCCCGTCTCGACCTGGAGCAGGACGCCCTCGCGGGTCGCTAGCAGCGGCAGGATCGCGTGCGTCGCGCTCGAGGGGATCAGCTCGACCCGACCCTCCGCGGCTGCCGAGGCGAAGGCGCCGAGGACGTCGCCGCCGAGCCGCTCGAGCTCGGTGAGCGCAGCACCGTAGCGGCCGGCCTCGGCCGCGCAGGCCGCGCGCAGCTCCTCGGTCTCCATCTCGCCGGCGTCGAGATCGGCCGAGCCGACCCGGTAGCGGCGCGTGAACTCGAGCAGCCGATCCGCCATCCCCGGCGCCTCGAGCTGGTCGCCGAGAACCGGGGTGATCGTCATCGTCAGGTTCTCGGCGACGGCGAGCACCGGCAGGTACGAGCGCAGAGCCGCGTCGAACAGCCATTCCTCGCCGAACGGATAGGTCCCGAAGCCCTCGACGTAAGGCATGTGGCTGTGGAGGACGAGGGCGATGTCGCCGACGTGATCGGGGCGCCCCACGGCCCCGCTACCTCCGGCAGATCGCCACGAAGTCCAGCGCCGAGTCGAGATCGCCGGGTCGCAGCTCGAAGTCGCTCTCGGAGATCGAGGGCGTGAAGCGGTCGTAGAAGAGATCGGTGATCCGCAGCGTTTTGTGGACCCGGTCCCAGCCCAGCTTCAGGGCGAGCTCGTGGATCCGCAGCTTGCCGACGTGATCGAGGCCGAGGATCTCGACCGAGCCGAAGTGCGGCTCCAGCAGCGCCCGGTACTCGGCCGCCGTGTACTCGCGGATGTGCCACGGGTTGTCCGACTTGTCGGCCCCCTCCGGCGCCAGGGTGAGCCGGTTCGGCGTCGAGATGTAGGCGATCGGCGCTGCAGCCACGATCGCGTCGAGCAGCTTGTCGACCTCATCGATGTGCTCGATCGTCTGCAGGAAGACGATCGCGTCACGCGGCCCTTTGACGTTCTCGACCAGGTCGCGCTCGAAGTGCAGGTTCGAGCGCCGGTAACGGGCGGCGGCGTGGGCATGAGCCTCGGGATTGGCGTCGACGCCGATCACGTCCGCAGCGTGCTCGGCGAGCGTCGCCGAGCCGTAGCCCTCGCCACAGGCGAGGTCGGTGACGTCCATGCCGCCGACGCGGTCGGCGATCCAGCGGTAGACGGCGAGATGGCGGCGATACCAGTAGTTCTCCTCGGGAACGTCGGGCAGCGTCCGCTCCCCGGTCAGCTCCAGGGGCGGCACGCCGTCGGGCTGATCCTGCTGCAGGTAGCGCGCTTCCATCGTGCGCCGGGACGGTACAGTCCCGCGGATGCCGGCGGCTGCTGACGCCTCTGCGGAGCACATCAAGGACGTCAACACGCGCTACCACGACGTGGCAGCGGCGAGCTACGACGCCAAATGGGGGATCGACTTCGGCGAGGTCGGCCGCGAACAGGTCACGGGCAAGCTGCGCAAGGCGTTGAACGGCGCCGAGCCTGTCTTCGGCGACGCGCTCGAGATCGGCGCGGGGACGGGCTACTTCTCGCTCAACCTGCTCGCCGCCGGCGCGATCCGCACGGCGACCTGCACTGACATCTCGCCGGGCATGCTGCAGACGCTGGAGGCAAACGCCGAGGAGCTCGGGCTGACCGTCTCCACCTGCCGGACTGAGGCCGAGAGCCTCCCGTTCGAGGACGAGAGCTTCGACCTCGTGCTCGGCCATGCCGTTCTCCACCATATTCCCGACCTCGACCGCGCCGCCTCCGAGTTCCTGCGGGTGCTCCGGCCAGGCGGCACGGTGGCGTTCTGCGGTGAGCCGAGCGCCTACGGCGACCGCCTGGCCGCGATCCCGAAGCGCGTCGGAGCGCTCGCCGCCCCACTCTGGCGGGCGGCGCTGCGGGCCGAGAAGGCGCCCGCGGTCTACGGCGAAACGCCCGAGGAGGAGGCCGGACACAAGCTCGAGGGCGAGGTCGACGTCCACGCCTTCGACCCCGGCTCGCTCTCGGCCTTCTTCACCGGCGCCGGCTTCGACGACGTCTACGTCCGTGGTGAGGAACTGGTCGCGAACATGTACGGCTGGGGCCTGCGGACCGTCGAGGCGACGGCCGAGCCCGACAGCGTCCCGATGGCCTGGCGGCGGTTCGCGTTCCGCAGCTATCTCGCCCTACAGCGCGTCGACACTTCGCTGCTCGAGCCGCGCCTACCCCCCGAGCTCTTCTACAACCTCGTCCTCTCGGCTCAGAAACCAGGCGTTCTCTGACCGAGCATGAGCGTGCACGCGAGGGGCGCGGTGTGGCGGAGCCACATAAGCCCCGAGCGGGTGCGCTCAGGCGCAGCGTCAGAGGACGCCGACTCAAAAGATCTCGTAACTCTCACGGGAGATCTGGAAGCCGCGGCCGGTCTCGATGTCGCGGCAGCTGATCCCGTCCTCGGCGCTCTCGCAGCGCAGCAGCCCGGCCGAGATCGACTGGCCGTAGGCGAGCTCCTCGCCTCCCGAGCCGAGCACCGTGTCGCCGGCGCAGACGAGCTCGGCGCTGCCGCCCGCCGTCAGGCTGATGCCCTGGCCGTAGTCGAGCTGGCAGTCGGCGGGGGGCTTGGGCGGCTTCCAGTCGCGCTCGCCGATGTCGCAACGAACGGCGCTCTTGTCGATGAAGCAGCCGATGTTGCCGGTCGGCGAGACGAACGCGGCCGACTCGTCGACCTCGATGTCGGCCGGCGGCGTCGCGCCGTCGGCGCCCGTGGTCGAACCGGTCGACGTCTGCTCCGTACTCGTCGACGTCGTCGACGAGTCGGTGGTCACCGTCGAAGTCTCAGTCACCGTCGACTCCTCCGAATCGCCGCAGGCGACGAGGCCCGCCGATGCGGCGGTGAGCACGACAAGCACTGCGAGTGGGGCCAGCTTTGCGGGAAACCTGAGCACGGCCAGAAAGATAGTCCGGTGGGGGGCGCTCCGCGGGGACCGACCCGATCTGGCACCTTTGTCCCATGACCGACGTCAATGGAGAACCGATCACGCCGGAGGGCCTTGCCGCCCTCGAGGCCGAGATCGCCGAGCTCGAAGGCCCTGGGAGAACCGAGATGGCGGAGCGGATCAAGGCCGCACGCGAGCTCGGGGACCTGAAGGAGAACGCCGAGTACCACATCGCCAAGGACGATCAGGCGCATCTCGAGACGCGGATCAAGCGGCTTCGCGCGAAGCTGCGCGGTGCCGTCGTCGTCGAGACCGACGCCAAGGCGCCGATCTTCGCCTTCGGGCGCACGGCGCTCGTCGAGGAAGTCGCTACCGGCGACGAGCGCGAGTGGACGATCGTCGGCTCGACCGAGGCCGACGTCACCGCCGGCCGGATCTCCGCCGAGTCCCCGGTCGGCCAGGCGCTGATGAACAGCCCGGTCGGCAAGGACGTGAAGATCAAGACTCCGAAGGGCGAGCGCGTCTACCGGATCAAGGAGCTGCGCGACTAGTCACGCTCGGCCGCCGGCTCCGCACCCCCTTTTTTTCTTGGGCAGCGGGCAGCCGCCATCAGCCGAACGTGAACGCGTAGCCGGAGAGGCCGTCCTCGAACTCGAGGCTGAGGACGCGGTCCTCGGCACGTCCGAGGTCGACGAGCCGGTAGAGGCGCTCCTGGCCGACGGTCACCACGCCGTCGTCGACGTCGCTGCCCGCATCCTTCGCCGTGATCGGCCGGCCGTCGAGCAGGACCCGGACCTCGCGATCGCGGTCGGGTGAGCCCATCACCAGGAACACCTCCGCAGCTTGGAAGCGGACGTCGATGCGGCCGCCGTCCAGCGCCGTCGCCCCGTCCGGCTCGACGTCCCAGCGACCCTGGTAGGCGAATCCGTTCGGCGGCAGCGCCCCGACGATGCGATTTCCGACGTCGCCGAAGTCGGTCTCGCCGGTCGGCAGGGTCCCGCTCGGCGGCCTGCCGTTGACCCAGCCCTGCCCGCGGGCCGAGCCGAGATAGGTCTCCGGCGTCGCCAGCCCCGGATCGGCGGCCTCGGCCGAGGCCTTCGCCTTACGGCCCAGCCCGCCACTGCCGCTCTCGGCGAGCAGCGAGCGGATCGCCCGCTCGGTCTGCTCGTAGTCGCCCTCGCCGAAGTGCGTGTAGCGAACGCGCCCGTCGGTGTCGATCAGGTACTTGGCCGGCCAGTACTGGTTCTGGAACGAGTCCCAGGTGCCGAGCTCGTTGTCCTGGACGACCGGGTAGGTGAGCCCGTTCTGATCGATCGCGCGGGAGACGTTGTCGGCCTCGCGCTCGAACGGAAACTCAGGCGAGTGGACACCGACTACGACGAGCCCGTCGTCGCGGTACTCCTCGCTCCATGCCTCGATGTAGGGCAGCGTCCGCAGGCAGTTGATGCAGGTGTAGGTCCAGAAGTCGATCAGCACGACTTTGCCCTCGGCGTTGAGATCCGCGATCGAGAGCGGCTCGCCGCCCGGGGTGTTGAACCACTGCTGGGTGTCGGTGAACTCACCGGCGGAGCCCAGCACCGGCAGCGCCCGACCGGCGTCGGCCTCCTCGCCGCCTCCCTCGCCGGCGAGCGAGTGCGGCTCGCCGCCGCGCACCTCCTGCAGTTGCGAGGCGACGGCGTCGCTCTCCTCGAGCGATTCGGTCGGATTGACGAGGAAGGCCGGGAGGTCGTCGGCGATCGTGCTCTGGAAGCGCTGATCGAGGTCGGCGGCCATCGCCACAGCGACGATCACCATGACCGCGCCGACGGCGGCCTGGACGCGACCACGGACCGGCGCGAGGCGATCCGTGAAACGCCGCCCGAGCCTCATCACGAGGTAGAGGACCGCGCCCGACCCGATCGCGTAGGCGAGCACGACGGCGAGCCTGCCGACGGTGAAGTCCTGGGCGGCTGAGACCGTGATCACGCCGGCGAGGATCGGGCCTGCGCAGGGGAAGTAGGCGAGACCGAGCGCGCCTCCGAGCAGCAGGCCCGAGCCGAAGCCCTCCCCCTTCGACATCCGCGGCGTGCCGACAACTCGCGAGATCAGCGCCTCGAGCCGGTCGGCGACGGGCGGGATCAGCAGGGCGATGCCGAAGCCGAGCAGGACGACGATCGCGATCGTGCGCTGGATCTCGTTCGGGAGGCCGACCGCGTCGATCAGGTAGACGAGGGCCACCGCCGAGAAGGCGAAGGCGAGCACCAGTCCCGTGACGACGCCGAGCGGCCGGCGGTTGCCACCCGTGACCCCGGCGCCGAGCACGACGGGGAGGATCGGCAACACGCAGGGCGAGAGCGCCGTCCCGGCGCCCGCCACGAACGCGAACAGCATCAGCAACAGCATCGGCGACGATCGTGGCCGGGCGCGCTTAACGCGTGCTGAACGGAGCCGGCGGCGGCGAAGACTCCGAGGCGCGAGAATCCGCCGTGATGGCTCCCGACCCGGACAACAGCTACGCGGCAGGCGAGCCGGCCGCCGGCGTCGACGTGGCCGTTGTCGGGGCCGGGCTGGCCGGCCTCGTTGCGGCTCGCAGACTGCGCGAGGCGGGCGCCTCGATTGCCGTGCTCGAGGCACGCGAGCGGGTCGGGGGGCGGCTGCTCAACGCGCCGATCGGCGACGGACGGGTCGTCGAGGTCGGCGGACAGTGGGTCGGTCCGACCCAGGACCGGGTGCTGGCCCTGCTCGAGGAGCTCGGCATCGGCACCTTCCCGACCTTCGACAGCGGCCGCAGCGTGCTCGAGCTCGAGGGCCGGACGCGTCACTACAAGGGCACGATCCCGAGGGTCGGGCCGCTCGTGCTCGCCGACATCGCGCTCGCCCAGCTGCGGCTCGAGCGGCTCGCCCGCAAGGTCGACACCGAGCGGCCGTGGCTGACGCCCGGCGCCGAGGGCCTCGACAACCAGACCCTCGGCGACTGGCTCGCGCACGGGATGCGGACGCGAAAGGCCCGCAAGATGATGCGGGTCGCCGGCCGCACGATCTGGGGCGCCGAGCCCGAGGATCTGTCGCTGCTGCACGCCCTCTTCTACCTGCGGGCCGCCGGCGGGCTCGACGTCCTGCTCGACGTCGAGGACGGCGCCCAGCAGTGGCGAATCGACGGCGGCTCGCAGCGCGTCGCCCTGGCGCTGGCCGACGATCTCGGCCCGGACCTGCGCCTCGGCAGCCCGGTGAGCTCGATCGCAGCCGCGCCCGGCGGGGTCCGCGTCGGCACCGGCTCGGACGAGATCGGCGCCCGGCGGGTGATCGTCGCGGTCCCGGTGCCGCTGCGCGGACGGATCGGGTTCGAGCCGGAGCTCGAGGGCGGCCACGCCGAGATCAGCCGGCGCGTCCCGTTCGGACGGCTGATCAAGGCGGTCGCCGTCTACGAGCGCCCGTTCTGGCGCGACGCCGGTCTCTCCGGCGAGGCTCTCAGCGACACGGGCCCGGCAACGCTCACCTTCGACAACTCGCCGCCCGACGGCAGTCCCGGGGTGATGCTCGGGTTCGTCGGCGGAGCCGACGCCGACGAGCACACGCAACTGGGGCGGGCGCAGCGTCGCCAGCGCACGCTGGCGGGCTACGCCCGGCTGTTCGGGGACGCGGCGCTCGAGCCGCTCGACTACTTCGAGCAGGACTGGGCCGCGGAGCCGTGGAGCGCCGGCGGACCGACGTTCCTGATGAAGGACGGCGCCTGGGTCGAGGTCGGGCCGGCCCTGACGGAGCCGGTCGGGCCGATTCACTGGGCCGGGACCGAGACCGCTTCCCGCTGGGCGGGGTTCATGGACGGGGCCGTCCGCTCCGGCGAGAGCGCCGCCGCCGAGGTCCTCGCCGCCCTGAGCTGACCTCCTCGCTCTCCTCCCCATCTCGTTCGCCGGGCCCGCCTGCATCGGCGGCGTCCTCGCCCTCCTCCTCCCGGTCGCGGACCCGATAGATGTGGACGGCGCCGTCGATGCCCTTGAGCCGCTTGTGGCCCGCGTCGGAGATCTGGAAGGACTCCTCGAGCGGCGTCAGGGCGTCGGCGGCGGCGAGCAGACTGCCGGGCCGGGCGACCCCGGTCAGCCGGCTTGCGAGGTTGACCGGTCGGCCGTAGAAGTCACCGGCCCGCGAGACGGCCGGCCCCCAGCTCATCCCGGCGCGCACTCCAGGCAGCTCGTCGTCCTGCTCGGCGACGAGGTCGAGCAGCTCCAGCACCGTGTCGGCGAGCGCCGCCGGGTCGGGCGAGGAGAACATCGCCGCGTCACCGATCATCTTCACGAGCCGCACCGGCCCCGAGGTCGCCTCGGATGCGAGCCCGGAGAAGCGCTGAGTGATCTCGCCGAACTCCTCCGGCGGCAGCTCCTCGCCGAGCCGCGTGAAGCCGACCAGGTCGGCGAAGGCGATCGCGACCTCGTCGACGCCGGGAGCGCGACCGCCGCCGCGTGCCTCGACGTTGACGACGGCATGGCGGAGCTGCTCGCGGAGCTGCAGCTTGTACATGTGCTCGAGGGTCGGGCCGACGAGCGGGATCAGCCGGCGGGTGACCGCCTCGAGCTGCTCGGCCGCGTCGATCTGGGCGGCGAGGTCGCTGGTAGCCGCACCGACGCCCTCGGTCTCAGCGAGCACGAGCTCAGTCACCATTGCCCGGTTCGAGGCGGCGACCTGGGCCAGCGCCATCGCCATCACTCGGGTGGTCTCCTCGAGGGCGAGCGGTGAGACACCGGTGTCGAGCAGTGCCTTGACCCGCTTCGCCGCCTCGAGATCGGCGTCGTTCCGGTTCTTCTCGTCGGGGTCGCCGACGACCATCCCCAGCGCCTTCCACTGCGTATCGAGAATCTCGCGTGGGACACCGATCCGCTCCGCGATCTCGTTCCCGGAGTAGTGCCCCTGGCCGCCGTCGAGCACGCGCTCGATCGCCAACAGCGGCAGTCGCCCCTCGGCCGCGGCGCGCTTCACCTCGCCGGGATCCGCCCCGCCCTCGATCAGCCGCCCGAGCAGCTCGTCGAGCCGCTCGCGCTCGGCCTCGGAGAGGCGCTCGGGCTCCTCCTCGGCGACGGAATCGGCGTCGGCGGCCATCGCGGCCATTGTGCAGGGATCCGGGCGACGGCGCGCTCCCCCGCCTGCCGCGGCCAGCCGTGCCCATATAGTCAGGCCGGGTGGAGCCCAGGCGCGCACAGATCCCGGTCTTCGAGCTCCCGCTCGTGCTGCTCCCTAGCGAGCAGATCCCGCTCCACATCTTCGAGGACCGCTACAAGGCGATGATCCGCCACTGCATCGACGAGGAGGCCCCGTTCGGCGTCCTCCTGCGCACCGACGACGGCGTCCGCGAACTCGGCTGCGCCGCCAACGTGGTCGAGGTGCTCGAGGAGTTCGACGATGGCCGCATGAACATCCTCGTCGAGGGCGAGTACCGCTTCACGGTGCACGGCCGCGTCGAGGGCCCCGAGTTCCCGCTCGCCGAGATCGAGCGGCTCGAGGACGAGGCCGCCGGGGCGACCGACCCCGGCCCCGCGCGCGAGGCGTTCGAGCAGCTGCTGGAAGCGGTCGGCAGCGACGCCGACCTCGGCGGCGACGCCGACTCCGCCTACGAGATCGCCGCCCGCGTCGAGATCCCGGTCGAGGCGAAACAGAAGCTGCTCGAGACCTCCGCCGAGCCGGCCCGCCTGCAGATGCTGGAGAAGATCCTCGAGAGCCTCCGCGATCAGGTCAAGCGCTCCCGCGAGGTCGCCGACCTCGCCCGCAGCAACGGCCACGGCCCGATCAGCGGCCTGGGTCCGGCGGAGCGCTGAGGCAGGCTGCCGGGCGGCGGGCGGGTCCAGGCGCCGACCCGGGACGGGGCGGGTTCCGGCCGGGCTGCAGGCGGGCGTTGCAGCGATGGGAGGTTGATGGAGGAGTCGGCTGGGAGCCTGGTGGCGCCGAGGGTCGAGGTGCATGGTTTGCATTCCGTGGGAGTGCAAATGATGCGGTTGGTCGGGCGGAAGGTCACCTCAAGCGCACGCGCCCCCGTACCTCCGGCGTCACGCCCTCGAAACCTGGGCAGTACCGCTACACACCCTGCCCCCAGTTCCTTCCCTCACTGCTATCCGCCGCCTGGACCCTGGTCCCGGCCCTCGGACGGCCCCGCGCCACCGAGCAACCCCACCCTTCGGCTAGACGATCACCGCCGCCCCGCCCCTCCTCGGGTCGCCGGCGGCGTCGAGGGCTCCGGTCCCGGGGTCGCGGACGACGGCGTTGACGCCGCCGAAGTAGAGGTTGGGGGCGCGCCAGCGACGGACGTCGCGGCCGGCGGCGACGAGGCCCGCCGTCTCGACGCCGGGCTCGGCGTGGACGACGCCCTGCTCGAAGTGGAGGCGCGGCGCCGCGACGGCTGCCGCGGCGGGGAGCCCGTCGGCGAGGACGCGGATCATCGTCTGCAGGATCGCGGAGCGGATCCGGTTCGAGCCGGCGCTGCCGAGCACGAGCTCGACCTCGCCGTCGCGGAGGGTCAGGGTCGGCGACATCATCGAGGGCATCCGGCGACCGGGCGGCGTCGAGTGGAATCCGAGCGGGTTCAGGTCCTGCTCGCCGAGCATGTTGTTGACGTGGACCCCGGTGCCGGGCACGATCAGCCCGGATCCAGTCCCGTTCGAGCAGGTGACGGCGGCGCAGACGCCGTCGGCGTCGACGCTGGTGACGTGGGTGGTCGAGCCGAGGCGCTCGTCGGGACCGGCGGCGCCCGGGCCGGCGGGAGGGGCAAGCAGCAGCTCGAACGCAGCCTCCAGCCGCGCCTCGCCGAGGAACTCGGCGGCGAAGCCCTCCTCGTACAGACCGTCGAGGAAGCGTTCGTCGCGCGCCTCCTGGGCCCGCTCCATCGCGGCGACGAGCGCGACCGGGTCCGATCTGCCGAGCCGGTCCAGCATCGTCAGCACGAAGGCGATCAGCAGCCCGCCCGGCGACGGCGGCGCGTTGCTACGGACCTCGCGGCCGAGGTAGCGGGCGCGGACCGGCTCGCGCGAGATCGGCGCATAGCCGGCGAGGTCGGCGGGCGAGAGCAGGCCGCCGCGTTCGAGCACCCAGGCGCAGATCCGCTCGGCTATCTCACCCTCGTAGAACGGCCTCGCGCCCTCCGCCCCGAAGCGCTCGATCGCATCGGCGAGCTCCGTCGACGAGAAGCGGTCGCCGGCCTCGAGCACCCGTCCGCCCGGGGCGTACATCTCGGCGCCGGTCGGCTCGTGCATGAGGATCGGCGCCAGCAGCGCGTAGAGATAGGCCTGCTGCGAGTTGACGACGACGCCGTCGCGGGCCAGCCCCACGGCCGGGCGGGCCAGCTCGGCCAGCGGCATCGTCCCGAACCGCTCGCAGGCCTCGGCGAGACCTGCGGGGACGCCCGGGACGCCGCAGGAGGCGGCGCCGATGTTGAAGACCTGGATCGTGTCGCCGAAGTCGACGTCGATCGGGATCAGCTCCGCCCCGCGCTCGTTGCCGCCCAGCCCCGGAGCGGCAACGAAGAAGTCGAGCAGCACGGTCTCGCCGGCCGCGTCGTGGACCAGCATGTAGCCGCCCGCTCCGAGGCCCGTCAGTGGGCTCTCCGCGACCACCGACGCGAGCACGGCCGCGACGGCGGCGTCTACGGCGTTGCCACCCTCTCTGAGCGCCCAGGCGCCCGCCTCAGCCGTCTCGGGGTGTCCCGCGGCTACGGCGCCCCGGTTGCCCTCCCCGCCCCGGAGGCCCGAGCCCACGGCGTCGCCGCTAGTTCGGGATGAACTCGGGGACGTCGATGCCGAGCTCGCCCGGCTCGCGCTGGTAACCCGGCACGCGCTTGGCGCCGGTCTTGTCGCCGCTCGTTCCGCGGCGGGCCGAGGGCCGCGCCGTCGAGCGCTGGACGCCGGTCGAGGTCCCGTCGGCACGGCGGCCGCGGGCGTCGAAGCGGGTCGCGATCACGGTCACCCAGATCTGCTCGTGCAGGGTCTCGTCGACGTTGGCGCCGAAGATGATGTGCGCCTCGGGGTGAGCGGCTTCCTGGATCACGCGGGCCGCCTCCGAGATCTCGATCAGGGAGAGGTCGGGGCCACCGGTGATCGAGAGCAGGATCGAGCGGGCCCCCTCGATCGAGGTCTCGAGCAGGGGCGAGGAGATCGCGCGCTCGGAGGCGAACGCCGCCCGCGAGTCGCCGGTCCCCATGCCGATGCCGAGCAGGGCCGGGCCGGCGTCGCGCATCGTCGTGCGGACATCGGCGAAGTCGAGGTTGATCAGGGCCGGGAGCGTGATCAGGTCGCTGATGCCCTGAACGCCCTGGCGCAGGACGTCATCGGCAACACGGAACGCCTCCACCATCGACGTATTGCGCTCGAGCACCGAGAGCAGCCGGTCGTTGGGGACGACGATCAGGGTGTCGACCTCCTCGGCCAGCGCCTCGACGCCCTTCTCGGCCTGCTTGGCGCGGCGCGAGCCCTCGAACGAGAACGGCTTCGTGACGATGCCGACCGTGAGCGCGCCGACGTCGCGAGCGAGACGTGCGATTACCGGCGCGGCGCCCGTGCCGGTGCCCCCGCCCGCTCCGGCGGCGACGAAGATCATGTCGGAGCCCTTCAGCATCCGCTTGATCCGGTCCTGCTCCTCGAACGCGGCCCGGTAGCCGAGCTCGGGGTCCGAGCCGGAGCCGAGACCGCGGGTGACGCCGCCACCGATGTGGACGGTGACGTCGGCGGCGCTCGACTGCAGCGACTGAAGGTCGGTGTTGACGGCCATGAACTCGACACCGGAGATGCCGGCCTCGACCATCCGATTGACGGCGTTGACACCGCCGCCGCCGACACCGACGACGCGGATCACCGGGTCGTGGATCTCGGGCGTGTCCATCGCCGAGATGCGGCCCGAGGGCTCGCCGCGGCCGTAGGCGGCCTCGCGGTCCTCGCGATCGGGATGGCTGTGGCTGAAGACGTCGCGGAGCCTGTCCTTGGGCTCGCGCCGGGGAGGCGAGGGGGCCGGCGCGGGCTCGGCCGGCGCCGGGGGCGCGGGCTCGGCTACCGGCTCGGGCTCCGGCTCCGGCTCGGGAGCTGCGGCCTGCGGCTCGGGTTCGGGAGCGGGGCGCTCCTCGCGCTGGCGCCGCGGCTCGGGTCGCGCCGGCGGCTCGGGGGGATCGTCTGGAGCTTCGGTCGAACGGAACAGGTCGGCGAGGGGTCCCTCGCGCATGCTCGCCCGCTTAGGTCGCCTGGCCATGAGTCAGGACCTCCTCCGCAAGGTCTCGGTAGTACTTGGCGGCGTTGCTGTGCGAATCGTACTTGAGCACCGAGCTGCCCTTGACGGGGGCTTCCGCGAACTTGATCGCCTTCTTGATCCGGGTGTTGAAGACGAGGTCGCCGAAGTTCTCCTCGAGGATCTCGACGGCCTCCTTCGCGTGCACCGTCCGCGAGTCCAGCATCGTCGGCAGGATGCCCTCGATCTGGACGTTCGGATTGAGGTTCTCGCGGATCATCTCGAGCGTGTTCTGGAGCTGGACCAGCCCACGCATCGACAGATACTCGCACTGGACGGGGACGATCACCTTGTCGGCGGCCGTCAGAGCGTTGATCGTCAGCAGTCCGAGGCTCGGCGGCGTGTCGATGCAGACGAAGTCGTAAACGTCGGAAACCTCCGCGAGAGCCTTCTGCAGCGACCGCTCGCGGCCGATCTGCGTGCTCATCGCGATCTCGGCACCGGCCAGGTCGATCGAGGCGACCGCTATGTCGATCTCGCGGTGCTGGATGATCTCGCTGATCGGCATCTTGTTGACGAGCACGTCGTAGAGCGACTTCTCGACCTCGTCGGGATCGATGCCCTGGCTCATGGTCAGGTTGCCCTGCGGGTCGAGGTCGACGCAGAGGACGTTGTGGCCGGACTCCGAGAGCGCAACGGCAAGGTTCAGCGTCGTCGTCGTCTTGGCGACGCCGCCCTTCTGGTTGGCGAAGGCGTAGACCTTCATCCGGCGCTCGGCGTCGGGCTCGTCGAGCTGCTCGGGCGCGTACGGGTGCCGCTTCTTCATCGTCGGCGCGATCAGGTCCTCGGCGGAGACGCGACCCTCGTCGACGTCGCCGCTCCAGGCTTCGTCGGAACGATCCTTCTTCGCGGTCCCCTGGACGGCGCGGCGGAGTTCCTCCTTCTCGAGCGTGCCCGTGTCGGGCTCCTCGTGGCTGGGGCTCTCTGCCCGCGCGACCACGGGCTCTGCGTCCTCGGGCTCGGGCGGAGTCATCGAATCGGCCTCCAAAGTTGGTTCGGCTTGGGGAGCGGCGGCGGCCTCGGGGGAGGGCTTCTCCTCCTCGGCGGCCGGCGCATGCTGCTCAGGCTCGGGGATGACGGGCGTCTCGGCGACCGGAGCCGGCTCGGTGCTCTCGGCGACCGGAGCCGGCTCGGGCTCGGGCTCGGCTGCGACCGGCGGCGCCGGGCGCTCCTCGACGTGGGCGGCGGCCGGCTCGGGCTCGGTGCCCATCACCGCGGTGGCACGCTCGTCGGCGTCGGCGGTCGCGGTCTCGGAGTGGCGCGCGTCGGGTGAATCTCCCTCGCGCCCTGCATCGGTCTTTTTCCTGTTGAACAAGCCCATCTCGTCGGCCCTTTTCGCTCGCTGCCCGGGCTTTCCTGCATTCCTCCTCCGGATGCCGGGCGCGCTGCACGACGGCGCCCGCCTCCCGGACCGTCGGCGAATGGGAGAATGCGGCGATCGCGGAGCTGCTCGATAAGCGGATTCTTTTCGTGACCGGCAAGGGCGGCGTCGGCAAGACGACGATCGCGCTTGCGCTCGGGATCGCGGCGGCGCGCGCCGGCAAGCGCACGATCGTCTGCGAGGTCGCGGCGCAGGAGTCGGCGGCGCGCATGTTCGGTCACGCCGACATCGGCTTCAACGAGGTCGAGCTGCGGCAGAACCTGTA
This sequence comes from uncultured Solirubrobacterales bacterium, assembly GCA_963793415.1. Taxonomy (GTDB): domain Bacteria; phylum Actinomycetota; class Thermoleophilia; order Solirubrobacterales; family 70-9; genus CAXMST01. Next base: position 2,891,477 of record CAWCAC010000002.1, read on the forward strand.
CGCGATCTCGATCGACCCCGACGCCTCGATGCGCGAGTACCTGGAGCTGCAGCTGCCGGTCAGGGCGATGGGCGACCTCCTCTACCGCAGCAAGATCTTCTCCTATCTCGCCGCCGCCACCCCGGGACTGAAGGAGATGGTCACGATCGGGAAGATCTGGGAGCTTGCGCAGCCGAAGCGGAAGACGCGCAGCGCCGAGCCCTACGACCTCGTCATCGTCGACGCTCCGGCGACCGGGCACGGCATCGGCCTGATGCAGAGCCCAAAGACCTTTGCCGAGATCGCCCGCGTCGGCCCGATGGCGACGCAGGCGACGACGATCAACAAGACGATCACGAACCCGAAGGAGGCCGGGGTGCTGATCGTCGCCCTGCCCGAGGAGATGCCCGTCAACGAGTCCGCGTCGCTCGAGGCCGAGCTGATCGACTCGATCGGGATCTCGGTCGACCGCCTCTACATGAACGGGCTCTACCCCGAGCGCTTCGAGCCGGCCGAGGTCGAGACGATCAGCGGGGCCCTGCCCGACTCCGAGGGCGCGGTCGCAACCGCGCTCGGTGCGGCGATCGACGAGAGCCGGCGCGCCCACGCACACCGGGAGCAGCTCGCCCGCCTGCAGGAGCTGGCGCGGACCAACGTCGACGAGCTCCCCTTCTTCTTCACGCCGCGGCTCGGCGTCGCCGAGCTCGACCAGCTGGCGACGGAGATGGGCGAGCTTTGAAATCGATCGAGGACATCCTCGAGGACCGCGAGATCTGCATCTGTGCGGGCTCGGGCGGCGTCGGCAAGACGACCACGTCGGCGGCGATCGCGGCCGGGATGGCAGCCCGCGGAAAGAAGGTCGCCGTGCTCACGATCGACCCGGCGAAGCGCCTCGCCGACTCGCTCGGGCTGAGCGAGCTCGGCAACACCGAGCGCCAGGTCGATCCGGCCCTGTTCACCGAGGCCGGGATCGATCCCGGCGAGGGCGAGCTCTGGGCGATGATGCTCGACGCGAAGGCAACCTTCGACGAGGTCGTCCGCAAGCACGCGCCCGACGCCGAGACGCGCGACCGGATCCTCGAGAACCGGATCTACCGCCAGATCTCCAATGCGCTCGCCGGCTCCCAGGAGTACATGGCGATGGAGAAGCTGTACGAGATCCACGAGCAGGGCCGCTACGACCTGCTCGTTCTCGACACCCCACCGAGCCGCAACGCGCTCGACTTTCTCGACGCTCCGCGGCGGCTGACCCAGTTCATCGAGGGCCGCTCGCTGCAGCTGTTCATCCGGCCGACCGGCTTCGGCATGCGCGTTCTCGGCCGCGGCTCATCGGTCGTCTTCGGCGTCCTCAAGCGGATCACGGGCCTCGATCTGATCCAGGATCTGTCCGAGTTCTTCACCGCGATGTCAGGGATGGTCGGCGGCTTCCGCGAACGCGCGAAGAAGGTCAACGAGCTGCTCGCCGACGATCGGACCTCTTTCCTGGTCGTCTGCGGGCCGGCCGGGGAGCCGATCAACGAGGCCGTCTACTTCCACCGCAAGCTGATCGAGTCGCACCTCCCGTTCGGCGGCGTGATCGTCAACAAGGTCCACGCCGAGGGCAGGCACGCCGCACCGCCCGAGGATCTCGCCGAGCAGCTCGGGGACGCGCTCGCCGACGACGAACTTGGCGGCCGCGTCGCCGACAACTTCGAGGACTACCGGGCGCTGGCCGATCGCGATGCGCGCAACATCGCGACACTGGCGGAGGAGCTCGGATCAGCGACCGTGATCGAGGTCCCGTACCTGACCGAGGACGTCCACGACCTCCGCGGCCTCTTCCACATCAACGAGTACCTGTTCGACCGGGCGGAGCCCGCCCGGTCGAAGCGCTGAGGCTCAGCCCGCCTGCGCCCTGCGGGGCTCGTCGCCGCCGACACTCCAGTTGGTCTCGGTGCGTGGGAAGAGGTACTGGACACGCGCCCGGACCTCCTCGCGCTCCATCGGCGGCTTGCTCAGCTCGTCGATGTGGTTGGCACCCTCGGGGCGCGCCGGGAAGGCCATCGTCACCGACTTCTCCTCGCTGACTTCCTCGAGCCAGTTCGGCGGGCTGAACTCATCGCTCTCGTCCTCGGCCATCGCCGCGGCCGCGGGCTCGGGCTCGGGCTCGGGCTCGGACGCCGCGACGGGCTCCGGAGTCGCCTCCGGCTCTTCCGCCTCGGGTCGCTCCAGCTGACGCGGCAGCGGCAGCGGCTCGGGCCGGTTGGGACGCGAGGCCTGGATCAGCGGCTCGGGATCGCGCTCAAAGCGCTCGAACGCCTCGGCCGATGCGATCGCGTCGTCGAAGACCTCGTCGGAGCCGGCCTCGTGCTCGCCCGTGCCGATCAACTCGGTCACGCCCGTGTCGGCCTCGATCGGCTCGCGCAGACGCTCGAACTCCACTTCGACCTCCTCGGGCTCGGACTCGGCCTCGGCGACGGTCTCCCACTCGGTCGTCTCGCCGAGCGAGGCCGGGCTCTCGCCGACGTTGAAGCCGTCTGCGAGCAGCATCTCGTCGGCAGCGGCGCGTAGGTCGCTGCCGAGCTCGCCGCTGACGCCGCGACGCAGGATCGTGCGCAGCAGGTCCTCGATCCCGGATGCGACCTCCGACGGGGAAGCGGGGCCGGAGCCGGCGGGCTCGCCGCTCCAGAGCTCACGCTCGAGCGAGATCGCCTGCTCGACGAGCTCCTTGGTCGCGATCCGCTGCTCGCCGTCGGCGGCAAGAGCGGCGGCGCGCATCGGCAGGCCGACGCCCGCTGGGCCCTCGCCCTCGAGCAGGAAGCGGAGACCGAGCAGGTGGTCGTTGAGCGCGTCGATCGCACCGCGGCGGTCGAGACCGCTCTCGAACCGGAGCAGGGCACGACGCAGGCGCGTGACCCGCTTCGGGTGCACGGAGACGGTGCGAGCGAGGTCGATCAGGCCGGGGAGCTCGTCTTCGGAGAGGCGGTAGCCGCCCGGGCGCGGGCGCGCGGCCCCCGTCGCAATCCGGCGCCAGCGGTCGCCGGCGACGCGGACCCAGCCGTGCGGGCCGAGGCCGACGCCGCCGCCCTTGTAGAGACGAAGCGCCGTGACGACGCGTTCGAAGGTCTTGGCGACGCGGTCGCCGGCCCCCGAGAGGCCACCGTCGTCGTCGAGCGCGATTCGCGCGCTGATCAGGAAGGTCGGCTCCCAGCCGGCGCCGGCGGGCCGGTCGCTCTTGCCGGCCTCGGGCGGCGCATCGACAGTGTCGGCGCGGACGATCGAGGCGCCCTTGAGGTCGATCCGGGTCGCGTCGGCGGTGAAGCCGACGAGCGGCACCACGGCCTCGACCTCCCCGGCCTCGGGCTCGCTGCACTCCTCGACCTCGTCGATGGCGGCGGCGAAGCGGTCGTCGTCGATCGCGAAGTCGGAGCAGCCGTCCCACATGCGGGCGAGGAAGTAGGTGACGGCGAGCGTCGAGCGCTCGACCGAGTCGGCGGGCGGCGCGATCCCGGCCTCCTCGAGGTAGGCGGCGGCGAGGTCGCTGCGGCGCATCGTCTCGGCTGCTTCCCGGAAGCTGTCGAGCTCGCGCAGCTCGGTCGCGTTGTCGCGAACGAACTTCGCGGTCAGCGGCCGGTACTGGCAGAACGCGAACCCATCACCGGGCTCAGCGATCTCGTAGGGAATCTCCTGGCCGCTCTCGACGATATCGGCGAAGACCGCCGATGCGTCGCGGGCCAGCGCTGTCAGTGTGTGTCGTAGATGAAGATCGCGCACGAATGCGGTCTTCGCCCGCGCCCTCCCTCTTCCTTGTCTGCAAGATCCCTTGCGAGTTATGACGGAGTCCTCTGACGCGGCGCCTGGCACCACCCACTCGGGGCTTATGTGGCTCCGCCACACCGCGCCCCTCGCGTGCGGCGCCATGCTTGGTCAGAGAACCCCTTTGCGAAGCTCAGCCTCCCAGGAGCTTCCCGATCCCTCCACCGCTGCCGCTGGAGCCACTCGTCCCGGTCGGCGCGACCTGGCCCTCCGAAGGCTGGATCAGGACCCAGCCCTGGCCGGCAAACGACAGCTGCACGGTCTCGCCGGACCCGCGCCCGATCAGCGTCTTCATGTTGACGTCGGCCTTGACCGAGGAGGTCAGCCCGCTCGACCAGGTGATCGCCGCCTGCGGGTCCGCGAAGGTCGACTCGCCGTCGACCTCGATCAGCAGCGGGGGGCCGTCGGAGATGATCGCGACGTAGCCGGTGCCCTGCAGGTGCATGTTGTAGAGGCCGCCGCCGAGCATCCCGGAGACGCCCTCTACCCGCTTTATGTCCCAGTCGATCCCATCCTCGAAGGCGAGCACGTTGGCACCGTTGGCCGTGATCGACTCGTTCTCGAGGCGCAGCAGCTGGATGTCCTGGGCGAGGTCCGCGAGAAAGACCTCGCCGGAGCCCGAGACCTTCATCAGGTCGACGCCCTCGCCGGTCATCGCCTTCTTCATGAACTTCATCGCGCCGCCGGAGCCGGCGTGCTCGAACTTGACGTCACCCTGGTGGGCAACCATCGAGCCCAGCTTCGCCTGGATCGTCGCGCTCGACAGCTCGACTTTGAGCATCTTCGAGTTCTGGAGCGAGAACGACTCGGTCGTCTCCGTCTCCCTCAGCTTGGAAAGGGTCTGCTCTACCGACATCTGCTGATCCTCCTGCGTTGTGAACGGTGCCCCGCCCCGGGGCGGGGGACACTAACCAACGGCCCGTCCGGCAGTAGGTGGGCGCTAGGCGCCGATGGGCTCGGTGGCGCCGGTCTCCTCGACGACCGATGCCTTGCCGGCGTCATCGAGGCAGAGCCAGCGGCGTCCGTACTCGCGCATGTCCTCGATCAGCGGCGCCAGATCGCGGCCCTTGTCGGTGAGCGCGTACTCGACCCGGGGCGGAACCTCGGGATAGGTATGACGCTCGACCACGCCCTGCTCCTCGAGTGAGCGCAGGCGCAACGACAGCGTTCGGGGGCTGATCCCTTCGAGCGAGCGCTCGAGCTCGCAGAAGCGGCGGCTGCCGTCGGCGAGGTCGCGGATCACCAGCAGGGTCCACTTGCCCGAGATGATCTCGGCACAGGCGCAGACTGGACAGTTCGGATCGTTCATATCGGTGTCGGGTCCACCTCGGTGCGACCCCTCGTCGGGGCCCGCGTGGACGTGCAGCTACAGAAAAGATAGCGCAACGCTTCAGGAACTGAAGTAATAGACCGTTGCTGCAGTTTCAGGCGCTGCCGGGCGCGGTGGCCAGCTGACTCAGGTCGCTGGCGCTGCGGCCCGCGGAGGTGAGCATCAGCTTGAAGTCGTGTGGGCTGGACGCGTACTCCATTGCCGTCTCCTCCGCGACCCGCCCGCTGCTCACAAGGCCCAGCAGCGACTGGTCGAAGGTCTGCATCCCGTAGTACTCGCCCTCGGCGATCACCTGGCTGATCTTGCCGGTCTCCTCCGGGTTGAGGATCAGGTCCTGCACCCGTCCGGTGACGACGAGGATCTCGCTCGCCGCGACCCGGCCGCTGCCGTCGGCGGTCGGCACCAGGCGCTGGGAGACGGCGCCCTTGAGCGTCGCCGCCAGCATCACCCGGGCCTGCTGCTGCAGGTGCGGCGGGAAGAAGTCGATGATCCGGTTGATCGTCTCGGTCGCGTCCAGGGTATGCAGGGTGGAGAGCACGAGGTGACCGGTCTCGGCGGCACTCAGCGCCGTCCGCACCGTCTCCTCGTCCCGCATCTCGCCGACGAGGATCACGTCGGGATCCTGGCGGAGCACCCGTTTCATCGCCCGGGCGAAGCTCTTCGTGTCGGCGCCGACCTCACGCTGGTTGATGATCGACCTCTTGTCGCGGTGCAGGTACTCGATCGGGTCCTCGAGCGTGATCACGTGATGGGCGTAGTTCGAGTTGATGTGGTCGATCATCGCCGCGAGCGTCGTCGACTTTCCCGAGCCGGTGGTCCCGGTCAGGAGGATGATCCCGCGCTGCTCGTCGGCGAGGTCGCGGATCACCGGCGGCAGCCCGAGGTCCTCGATCGTACGGACGCTGAAGGGGATCGCCCGGCAGACGACCGAGACCGCCCCGCGCTGCCGGAACGCGTTGACCCGGAACCGCGACACGCCCGCCAGCTCGTAGGAGAAATCCGCCTCGCCGTCGTCCGCAAACTCCTCGCGAACCCGCCCGGCCTCCCCCGCCAGCCTCGCGAAAGCAGCCTCCGTGTCCTCCGCCCGCAGCTTCCCGCACCCCTCGATCGGCTCGAGCGCCCCATGGATCCGAGTCATCGGAGGAGCCTCCGCCTTCAAATGAAGATCAGACCCCTCCCGCTCCACCACATACCGCAAACAAGCATCGACATCAAAAGCCATCGACCCACCTATCGACCCGCCCCACTCCCCCCTTAACGCAGCTGGACGCCCCCAAAGGGACGCCCAACCGACTCAAAACAGTCCACCAACCACGAGGGCGGCGCCGGGCAGGCACCCGGCGACACTCAGGTAGCCGGCCCCAAACCCTCGGCGGAAACCAACTCACGCCGACGCCGGCGGACGGAGCCGGGTGCCTCCCCGGCGGCGCCCCAGGGTTCAGCGACTAAGCAACCTCGCGAAGCTTCTGCGCCTCAGCCAGCGTCTGCAACTTCTTCAGCGACTGATTCTCGATCTGCCGAATCCGCTCACGAGTCACGTTGAACGTACGACCGACCTCGTCCAGCGTCCGCGGATGCTCGCCGCCGAGGCCGTAGCGAAGCTCGAGCACACGCCGCTCCCGGTAGGAGAGGTTCTCGAGCGCCTCGCGCAGGGCCTCCTTGGTCAGCAGGTCCGCGGCGCGGTCGAACGGGGACTCGGCCTTCTCGTCGGCGATGAACTGGCCGAACTCGGACTCCTCCTCGTCGCCGACCGGCTTCTCGAGCGAGACCGGCGCCTGGGCGGAGCGCTTGATCGAGTCGACCTCGTCCGGCTCGATGCCGGTGACTTCGGCGATCTCCTCGGGCGTCGGCTCGCGACCGAGCTCGGTCACGAGCTTGCGCTCGGCACGGCCGATCTTGTTGAGCTTCTCGACGACGTGGACCGGGATCCGGATCGTCCGGGCCTTGTCGGCGAGCGCACGGGCGATCGCCTGGCGGATCCACCAGGTCGCGTACGTGGAGAACTTGAATCCCTTGCGGTAATCGAACTTCTCCGCGGCGCGGACGAGGCCGAGCGTCCCTTCCTGGATCAGGTCGAGGAACGGCAGTCCCTGGTTGCGGTAGTTCTTGGCGATCGAGACGACGAGCCGCAGGTTGGACTCGACCATCTTCTCCTTGGCAGCGAGGTCACCGCGCTCGATCCGCTTCGCGAGCTCGACCTCCTCGGCTGCGGTCAGCAGCCGGACCTTGCCGATGTCCTTGAGGAACAGCTGCAGGGAGTCGGTCGTCATGTCCGGCTTCAGGTCGATCGTCTGGCGCCGGCGCTTGCCGCGCTTGCCGTCGTCCCGCTCCGGCGCAGACGTCTGCGCGGGGTCGACATCCTCGACGAGCTCGATCCCCGAGCGCTCGAGATGCCCGTACAGCTCCTCGATGTCTCCTTCGTCGACGTCAACCTCGGCGACCGCAGTTGCGATCTCGCCGAAGGTGAGCACGCCGACCTGCTGACCCTTGGCCAGCAGGTTCTTTACCTCTTCGAGTTCCTGAAGCTCAGCTACAAGCATTCGCGTCTTCGCGCTCCATTTCTGGTGATCGGTTGTCCTCGCCGAGGAGGCCTGGCCTCGGCTCTAAGGGGATCGGCACTTCGATTATCGGGCGGCGCACCAAAGAAGTTGAGTCTTGGCGCAGAAAAGAGCGGGTTCGGGCCCGCCCTGTCGGTATCGCCGTATTCGCCTGCCTTCAAACGTGCCGGTGTGGGCATGATAGTCACTATATTTTCTGAAGTCAAGAATTCCCGGCGGCCTCGGGAGCGAGTTTTCACGGGTGCCGGGGCCCGATTGCTCGCCCGTCGCCCGCTCCGCTCAGCTTCGCGGGCGCCAGTGCTCTACAAACACGCCCCGGCGCCGGGAGTTACGGCGGTTTACCGCAGTCTTCGAAGCTTCTTCGGTGCGATCCTTGGGATGTGAACGCGTTTGTCCGCGAGAGACGCTGAAATAGAGCTATGAGCGGCCCGCACCCGGCTTCTTCCGCCGACGAAGAGCACGGCCCGGGAATCCTCGGGAACCTGCCGCGGACCCGACCCTCCGTGCGCAGCCCGAGGCGCGCCGAGGCGCCAGCGGACGCGCCCGGGGAACCGGAGACGGAGGCCGCCCCCGAGCCGCCACCGGAGCGGGTCGGCGGACGCTCGCGCGAGCAGGAGCTCGAGGACCTGGCCAAGGCCGGGCTCTCACTGGCGAGCGGAGCCGCAACGCTCGGGCTCCGGGTGGCGGGACGCGCGGCGGCGACGCTGCGCGACGCGGTCGAACGTCGGTGACCGGCCGCCTGCGACGCTCGCTCGTCGCGTTCTGGCGTCGGGCCTACCAGGAGAACATCACCGGCATGGCGGCGATGGTCGCCTACAACCTGCTGCTCTCGCTGTTCCCGTTTGCCCTGCTGGTGCTGTTCGTCTCCGGCAAGATCCTGCAGAGCGCCGACGTCGAGGCCTCGGTCCTCAACGACCTCCAGCAGCTGTTCCCGGAGACCGAGCAGGACACGCTCGCCGACGCGCTCAACCGCGTCAAGGACGGTTCGACCGAGATCGGAATCGTCGCCGCGGTCGCCGGCCTCTGGATCGGCGCCTCTTTCTGGGGCGCGATGGACACCGCCTTCTGCCGGATCTATCACGTCGAGTGCCGCGGCTGGCTCGAGCAGAAGCGGTTCTCGCTGATCATGCTCGCCGTCGTCGCCGTCTTCTTGACAGCCAGCGTCGTCGTGCCGCTGCTCGAGACGCTGGTCATTGCCGGGGTCGAGGATCTCCCGTTCGGCCTCTCCGACATCGACTGGCTCGCCAATCTCGTCCTGATCTCGGGCGGGCTTGCGATCAGCTTCCTGATGCTCTGTCTGATCTTCTGGGCCGTGCCCAAGGGGCACCTGCCCTGGCGCGGCGTCTGGCCGGGAGCGCTGTTTGTGGCGATCACCGGGGCGCTGGCGAGCGTCGCCTTCCCGATCTACCTCGTCAACCTCTCGACGATCGGCGAGTTCGGGCGCACGGTCAGCTTCGTGCTCGTGGCGTTGATCTGGTTCTACACGCTTGCCCTGGCGATCCTGGCCGGCGCCGTCATCAACGCCCTGCGTTACGAACTTCACGACACGGGCAAGCTACGTGGCATGACCGCAGACTTCCCCGCGACCGAGCCGGTCGCGCTGCCAACGCACCGGCCCGACGCCGACCACCCTGCGCCGCCCCCGGAGGCGGCTCCCGGCAGCGGCGCCGAGAGGCGCCCGGACCCACCGCTGCACACGCCGGAGGGCTGACGTGGAGGAGCTCGACGCAGAGATCCGGGTCCTGCCCGACCCCGCCGGCGGCCCCGCCGGCGCCTTCGGCCCGGTCCGCAGCGTCCAGGCAGCCGAGCTCGACGTGCCGGCCGACTTCCTCGAGCGCAGCTGGAAGGCGGAGTACCTGGAGCGCCTCGCCCGCGCCTACTGGGCCTACATCGAGCGCTTCTCCCTCGGGCTGCTCAAGGTCCGCTACTCCAACAGCGCCCGCACGGTGATGCTTGGAGGGCGGCTGCCGCTGCTGCGGTTCCGCAAGCCCGAGTACGTGACGCCTCGCGGCCTCGGTCAGGTCACCTGGCCGATCGAGCGCGGCCTGCTCGTCTCCCCCGCCGGCCGCGGCCGCGGCTATCTGCGGATCACGATCCGCCGGCTCGAGCGCCCCGAGCTGCCGCCCGACCGCGAGGCCGTCCTCGTCACCGCGGAGGTCGCGAACTTCTACCCGGGGCTGCGCTTCAGCGGCGTCTTCACGCGGATCGGCGCCTGGATCTACAACCAGACGCAGCTCCGGATCCACGTTCTGGTCACGCACGGCTTCCTGCGCTCGCTGACCAGTCTCGAGCTGCCCGAGTCGCGGGTCGGTTCGCTGCGTGAGGAGCAAGAGCAGGCCGCAACCTCCCGGCTCCCCTGAGCCACGCGCCTAGCCGCGCATCTCCTCGATCGCCGCCTGCATCGCGGTCTCGACCGGCGTGCGCTCGATCTCGAACAGCTTCATGCCCGAGTCGTCCTCGACGACGGTGTCCGTTGCCAGCCCCTCGACCAGCGGCTTGGCGACGCCGGCGTCGACCGGGGTCACAAGCCCGATCCAGTGCGAGCTCAGCGTCGGTGTCAGGACGGGTACCGAGATCCGGTACCGCTTGCGGACGCCGAGCGCCTTCGCCATCGCGTCCATCATCCCGGCGTAGGTCGTGATCTCGGGCCCGCCGATCTCGATCGTGCGGCCCTCGGCGCCCGCGGTCCGCGGCGCCGCCCTCAGGTAGGCGAGCACGTCGGCGATCGCGATCGGCTGGGTCCGGTTCGCCGTCCAGCTCGGGGTGAGCATGAACGGAAGCCGCTTGACGAGGTAGTAGACGGTCCGGAACGACTCGCTGCCGGCGCCGAGCACGGCGGCGGCACGGAAGTACGTGACGGGGATGCCGGACTCCTGCAGCGCGATCGCGGTGTTGTGGCGCGACCGCAGGTGCTTGGAGGACTCGTTGCCGAGGCCGCCGAGGTAGACGATGCGCTGCACCCCGGCCCGCGTGGCGGCATCGGCGAAGTTCGTCGCCGCGTCGTGGTCGCGCTGCTCGAAGTCGCCGTCGCCGCCGCGGCCCATCGAGTGCACGAGGTAATAGGCCGTGTCGACGCCCGCGAGCGCCGGCGGCAGGGTCGCGGGCTCGAGCACGTCGGCCTTGACGATCTTCGCCCCGGCCCGCTCGAGATCGGTCGCACGGCTCGGATCGCGCGCGATGCAGCGGACCGCGTCGCCCTCCTCGAGCATCGAGTGGGCGAGTTTGTTGCCGATGTAACCGGTCGCGCCGGCGATCAGGATCATGCTCTGACGGCTACCCGCCGCGGCAGCCGCTGAACCGGATCGCTCCAACGATGACGCCGAAGCATCAGCCGTAGAGCCCGCCGGTCACCTCGCGCAGCTTGGCGCGGTCGTGGGTCGCGGCGACCTTGCGAACGGTGCCGGACCTCGAGCGCATGACCAGCGACTCGGTGGTCGCCTGGCCGCTGCCGAGATAACGAACCCCCTGCAGAAGATCTCCATCGGTGACGCCCGTTGCGGCGAAGAACGCATCGTTGCCGGAGACGAGGTCATCGACGGTGAGGACGCGCTCGATCTCGTAGCCGGCGTCCTCGGCCTCCTTGCGCTCCTCGTCGGTACGAGGCCAGAGGCGGCCGAGGATCTGGCCGCCGAGGCACTTGATCGCGGCGGCCGAGAGCACGCCCTCGGGCGTGCCGCCGATCCCCCAGAGCAGGTCGACGCCCGTTCCCGGCGTGACCGCGAGCAGGGCACCGGCGACGTCGCCGTCGGAGATGAAGCGGATGCGGCTTCCGGCCTCGCGGATCTGGCGCACGCCTTCGGTGTGGCGCTCGCGGTCGAGGATCACGGTGGTCACCTCGGTCGGGCTGACGCCGCGGCGGTCGGCGATACGCTTGACGACGTCGCCGACCGGCTCGGTCAAGCTCAGACAGTCGGCAATCTCAGGCCCGCCGACCATCTTCTCCATGTAGACGCAGGGCCCGGGGTCGAACATCGAGCCGCGCTCGGAGAGGGCGACCACGGTGAGGGCAGACGGCATCCCCTTCGCGCAGAGCGTCGTGCCCTCGAGCGGGTCGACCGCGATGTCGACGCGCGGCGGACTGCCGTCGCCGATCTCCTCCCCGTTGAAGAGCATCGGGGCCTCGTCCTTCTCGCCCTCGCCGATCACGACGATGCCGTCCATCGGCACCGTGTCCATCAGCAGACGCATCGCGTCGACGGCGGCACCGTCCGCGGCCTCCTTGTCGCCCCGGCCGACCCAGCGGGCGGCAGCGAGCGCGGCGGCCTCGGTGACGCGGACGAGCTCGAGGGCGAGGTTGCGGTCCGGCTTGCTCGTCGAACGCGGGTCTTTTGAGATGACTCCCATGTGTGGAACCTATCTGGAGGGACGCGCCGATGCGGTCCCGGAGGGACCTTCAGACGGTGCCGGGGGTTTTTCGCAGGTTGCCCTTCTGGGCATCCGTGGCTCGCGAGATGCCGGCTCCCGAGATGCCGAGCGCGGCGATGATCGCAAGCCAGTAACCGATCGTGACGGTGACGCCGATCTCTGCGATCTGCGAGCCGGGCTTGTCGATGATCCCGTTGTAGACGATCAGGATGAAGGCGGTGAAGCCGACGACCATCGTCATCTCGCCCGGAGCCCAGGAGAGCTTGTGGCCGCGGACCACGATCCAGGCAAGGATCAGCGGCGCCGCCGCCGCGGCGAGCAGCAGCCAGCGCAGAATCGGGAAGGTCTCCCAGCCGGTACATGAGTACTCGTCGACCCCGCAGATGAAACCGTTGCCCGCGTCCCGCTCGGGGTTCTGTGAGAGGTCGTACCAGGGCACGAAGATGAGCGTGACGACGAGCAGCAGGCCTGCGACCACGCCGATGATCTCCGAGCGCGAGAGCTTCGAGGAGTCCATACCGCGGCCGAGCCTATAGCACCGGCGCACAAACGCCCGCAGCTCGAGTGGCTCCGGGAAAGAGCGTTGCCTCGACGCCGTCTCGGGTAGGGTCGCCGCGATGCCGGAGCCAACTCGACGCTGGGGCCTCACCGTTCCCCTCCCGGGCCTGTCGCTGAGCGCCCACGAAGATGCGATCAAGGCGGCCGAGGCGGCCGGCTACACCGACGTCTGGTCGGGTGAGACGCAGCAGGCGGACGGCTTCACACCGCTCGCGCTCGCCGCCTCGTGGACCACGACGATGCGCCTCGGCACCGGCGTCGTCGGCGTCTTCCAGCGCGGGCCGGCGCTGTTGGCGATGGAGGCCTCGGCGCTCGCCGACGCCAGCGACGGTCGCTTCGCCCTCGGGATCGGCTCCTCGTCGAACGTGATCGTCGAGCGCTGGAATGGGATCCCTTTCGAGAAGCCGCTCTCCAAGGTCTCGGAGACGATCGACTACCTGCGCCCGGTGCTCGCCGGCGACCGCGGGCCCGGCGGCTTCCGGCTCGAGCGGCCGCCGAGCGGCGAGATCCCGATCATCGTCGCTGCGCTGCGCGGCAAGATGCTGGCGATGGCGGCGGAGAAGGCCGACGGTGCCTTCACCAACTTTCTCCCGCTGAGCGGGCTGCCGAAAGTCGTCGAGCCGCTCGCCGACGCCCCCGAGGGGTTCGAGTTGCTCTGCCGCTTCTTCTGCATCCCGGGGCCGCGCGAACAGGTCGAGGGCCTGGCTCGGTTGATGTTCGCCTCATACGCGACGGTGCCGGTCTACGAGCGGTTCTTCCGCTGGCTGGGCCACGGCGAGGCGATCGATGAGATGGTCGCGGCCTGGAACGCGAAGGAGCGCGAAGCTGCCCTCGCTGCGGCCCCCTGGGGGCTGATCGAGGACATCTTCATCCTCGGCGAGCCCGCCGAGATGCGCGAGCGTCTCGAGCGGTACGTCGCGGGAGGCATCACCCTGCCGATCCTGACGCCGATCACCGGGCCCGACGGCGTCGTCGATCTGATCGAGGCCCTCGGACCGAGGTGAGCGCCGAGTCCGAGCAACCCACCCCGGCTCCCGAGGAACAGCCACAGGAGCCGGGCGAGGGAGACGCCGTCGAGGTCGTCCCGTTCGAGGAGGACACGCGCGGTGACCGCCTCGCCGGCCTCGCCCGCACCGTGCGCCGGATCCTCCCGGGTGACAGCTCCTTCGGGGACTCGCTCTCGACCAGCGGTGAGGGCGCCTCGCAACAGCTCGGGCGCCGCTTGGCCGAGATCAGCGCCGATCGGCCCAGTGCCCTGCGCGAGCTCGGGCTCGGGGCGCTCCAGGTCTACGAGGCGCTCGCCTCCGGTGGCTGGAGCGAGCGCGGCGAGGTCGAGTTGACGATCGTCTTCACCGACCTCGTCGGCTTCTCGGACTGGGCGCTTGCGGCGGGAGACGGCGCCGCCACCGCGCTACTCCGCGCCGTCGACTCGGCGGTGACGCCGGCGATCGAGCTGCACCGGGGCCGCGTCGTCAAACGGCTCGGCGACGGCGCGATGATGACCTTCCTCGAGCCCGAGGACGCGGTCGAGGGCGCGCTCGCGGCGCAGTCCGAGATCGCCGCCGTCGAGGTCGAGGGGATGAGGCCACGGATGCGCGTCGGCGCCCACCACGGGATGCCGCGGCGGGTCGGCCGCGACTACGTCGGCGTCGACGTCAACATCGCCGCCCGCGTCGCTCAAGCAGCGAAGGGCGGCGAACTGCTCGTCTCCGGCCCCGTGCGGGACCGCCTCGACCCGGAGCGGTTCCGGACCAAGCGCAAGCTCATGTTCCGAGCCAAGGGCGCGCCGAAGGACCTCGGCGTCTACTCGGTCCGCGCCGCGACCGCCGCCTGATCAGGACGTCGCGGCGCCGGCTCGATCGTTGATCGGACCGCCGCCCTTCGGCTTGCAGGGATCGATCGCCCAGTCGTGCTCGGGCAGCTTGTAGACGGCGAAGCCCTTGCAGCCCTGGCCCTCGAGCGGACCGACCGCGAGGTCCCCGAACCACTTGCAGCGGTAGTCGCCGCTCTTGCGCTCCTCGCAGGCGCCGGCGAACGAGGGGTGGACCGCAAGCCTCAGTAGCGTCAGCTCGTTCCACAGCTGCGCAGCGAGCGCGTCCTTGCAGGCGGTGATCGCGAATCGCTCGGTGTTGTTGTTCCAGAATGCGCGGGTGTCGCACTCGAACTCCGGCGACCGTCCGAACCGCCCGCGAGCCCGCCACAGGCAGACGTAGTCGCCGTTGCTGCGGCCGCCGCAGTTGTAGGCGCCGCTGGTCAGGCCGAACGGCCTGAGCTGGTCGACGAGGGTCGCCGCCCGCCCCGCGGTCGGGCGGCTGTTCTCGCTGAAGCCGACCCAACCGGTCGAGCAGGTGTTGCACGAGCCCGCGCCCTCGTAGCGCTCGACCTTGACGTAGCCCCCTTGCGAGACCCGGCTCGTGTCCCCCGGCCGCCAGCGGTCGGTCTGCGGCGCCGTGCCAATCGCGGCCTGGCCCATGACGACGTTGACGTAGAAGGGCCCCTTCGCGTTCTTCTTGATGCTGAGGACGCCGGTCTTGTGCTCGCCGCAGACCCGCGCGTGGGCGCTGCTTCCCTGTGTGCAGTTGAAGCCGTTCGAGGCCGAGGCGCGCGCCGTCGTCTCCGTCAGCTTCCCGAACGGCTTGACCGAATGACGGCTCTTGGCGAGTACGACCTCGGTGCGGGTGAAGACGTTGTAGGGGTAGCCGCCGATCTCGATCTTCGGCAGCGCGTCGATGACGAGCTGGTCGCCCGTGTCGAGGCGGCTGACCTTGGCCGAGTAGACGACGGTGCGGGTGATGTGATCATTGACGTCGCTGATCTTCAGCTGCTTGGTCACCCGTCCTCCACGCCAGCTGTCGAGCGGCTTGTCATCCCCGGGACGGTGACGAACGGCGCTGATCTGAGCGAGGCCCTGGTGGATCTTCTTGTTGTCGTCGCTGGACCCGACCACGACGAGATCGTCGGACCTCGCATCGGGGTGGTAGGCGGTGGCGAGCATGTTCACCGTGCAGGCGCCCGAAGCACAGGGAAGCGCCTCGGGATCGGTGACCTTGAACGAGCTCCAGGGGACGGAGACGACGCAGTGGTGGTTCCTCACCGGCGGGTTCTGCCGGCACTGGAGCGTGATCGTCCGGCTGATCGTCTTCGTCTGCTCGGGGGCGGTCGCCCCTTCCGTCGGCGCGATCACGAGCCGTGCCTTGACGTAGGGGCTGTAGTCGTAGACCCGACCGATGCACGGCTGGCCGTTGCCGGGATGGAGGGCGTTCGGCTTCAGGCAGACGGTGACCTCGAACTCTCCGGCGGCCTCGAGCCGATCGCCCTCGACGAGCTCGCCGACCCGTGCTGCCGGAAGGCTCATGACCGAGCGTGTGTCTGCCCAGGCCTGACCGCTGATCGGCAGTGTCTTGACCCGCTCGGCCTGGCCGTACTCGGCGGCGGAGGTGCGCACGGCCGCGCCTGCCGATTCGGCCGAGATCGACTGAACCAGGCCGGCCGCCGCGAGGATCAGCAGGATGAGCCCGGCGGCGGCGCAGCGACGCTTTGCAAGTACTACGCCCACGTCCGTTCTTTTCGACAGATCGGGCGATTACTTGAGCCGAACGGGGTCGCGGCCGCCCTCGTGGCGGCCGCGACGGTCCCGATCGCCTCGCCTCGTCGATGTCGTGGGTGACGAAGAGGATCGTCTTGCGGATCTCGGCCTGGAGGCGCAGGAACTCGTTCTGGAGCCGCTCACGGGCGATCGGGTCGATCGCGCCGAAGGGCTCGTCCATCAGCATCACCGGCGGGTCCGCGGCGAGGGCTCGGGCGACGCCGACGCGCTGCTGCTGACCGCCCGAGAGCTGGGCCGGATAGCGGTCGGCGATCTCCGGATCGAGCGAGATCAGCTGCATCAGCTCCTCGACGCGGGCGCGACGACGCTCCTCGGGCCAGCCCAGCAGGCGCGGGACCGTGGCGATGTTCTCGCCGATCGTCCGGTGCGGGAAGAGGCCGATCTGCTGGATCACGTAGCCGATCTCGCGCCGCAGCTTCGCCGGGTCGCGATCCGGACCGAGGCGCCGCGACGTGATGTCGCCGGACGATCCGACCGCGGGTCCGCCGCCGAGCGGGGGCCGACGAGGACGCAGATCTCGCCCGCAGCCACCTCCAGCGAGAGGTCGTTGACGGCCGGCGCCCTGGCGCCGCGGTAGGTCTTTGAGACGCCGTCGAAGACGACGGCGGCAGCGCCGTGTCCGTCTTCCCCTACCTCGATGTCGGCCGCCCGCGCCGAGCTCACGGGCGAGACCCTATACGGACCGGTGCCGTCAGGCCGGCCGCGCCAGGCTGAGGGCGAACAGCTGCTCCGGGTCGGTCCAGAACTCGACCATCTCGAGGCCCGCGGCCGCGTAGGAGCGCTCGAGGCTCTCCCTCGTGAACTTGCAGGAGAGCTCGGTCCGCATCTCCTCGCCGGCGCGGAACGGGACCTCCATGCCGAGCTCGCGGACGCTGACGCTCTGGTCGGCGAGCGAACGTAGCCTTATGTCAATCCGCTCGCGCTCGGCGTCGTAGAAGGCGAAGTGCTCGAAGCCGATCGAGATCGAAGTCGGCGCCGAGCTCGCGGTTGAGGACGCTGAGCACGTTCTTGTTGAAGCGGGCGGTGACGCCGGAGGCGTCGTTGTAGGCGGCCTCGAGCCGTCGCCGTGTCCTTGACCAGGTCGGTGCCGAGCAGCAGCGTGTCCGCGGATCCGAGCAGCGAGCCGATCCGGGACAGGAACGCGATCCGCTGCTCGCCGTCGAAGTTGCCGATCGTGCCGCCGAGGAAGGCGAACATGCGGCGCTGGCCCCACCCCGGAAGCCGCTCCAGGTGATTCTCGAAGTCGCAGATGACGCCGTGCACGCGCAGCTCGGGGTACTCCTCGACGAGCTCGGCCGCGGTCGCCCTGGTGATCTCTCTCGGAGATGTCGACCGGCACGTAGGTGTGGAGCGAGCCGCGCCTGTTGCATCGCGTCGAGCAGCGTGCGCGTCTTCGAGGCCGAGCCCGAGCCGAGCTCGACGAGGCACTGTGGATCGGCCGCGGCGACGATCGCCGCCGACTGCCGGGCGAGGATCGATCGCTCGGTGCGGGTCGGGTAGTACTCGGCCAGCTCCGTGATCTGCTCGAACAGCTGCGAGCCCTCCTCGTCGTAGAAGTACTTCGGCGGCAGCTGCTTGAACTCCGCAGCCAGCCCGGCGCGGGCGTCGCGGGCGAGGTTCTCGGAGGTACCGGCGCCGTCGGCGAGGCGGACCTCGATCCGGATCTTCTCCCGGGTCGGCGACGTCGAGCGGTCGCTCGCGTCGGCGGCGCAGCGGAAGCCGGAGAAGATCTGGGCGCGGTAGGGGTGGTCCCAGTTGCGGAAGCTGCGGCGGACGACGTCGCGGCGAGTCGCCCAGGAGCCGCCCCGCAGGACCCTGTAGTCGCCGCCGAAGAAGACCTCGGAGTACTCGGGGTATGGGAACGCCCGGAAGCCGGGGTACGCCTCGAAGCCGCTCGCGGTCCACTCCCAGACATCGCCGAACATCTGCTCGGCACCGCAGAGGGAGGCGCTGCCCGCGATCGCGCCGGCCGGCAGCGGCCCGTAGGCGAGCCCGTCGAGGTTGGCGCGGGCGCGGTCGGCGCCCTCGGAGGCCGCCTCCCACTCGAACTCGGTCGGCAGCCGCTTGCCGGACCAGGCCGCGAAGTCCGCCGCCTGGCTCCAGCTCACACCGACCACGGGCAGCGCCGCGTCAACCGGCTCGCGGAGCCCGAAGCGTGCGTCGAGCCAGCCACCCTCGCCGTCCCGCTCCCAGAACATCGGCGGCTGCGCGCCCGCGTCCTCGATGTAGGCGGCGAAGGCGCCGTTGGTGACCGCCGTGCGGTCGATCAGGAACGGGTCGAGCTCGACCTCATGGCGGGGCCGCTCGTTGTCGTAGGCGAAGCCCGAGGGAGAAGCTCCGATCTCGTAAGGCCCGCCCTCGACGGCGACCATCTCGGGCCCGTCGGCCGCCGCGGCCGGCGCGCCGGGCCGATCGAGGCCCGGCCGCGGGTACCCGTCGACGAACTGCAGCAACTGCAGCATCGTCTCGTTGTGCTGGTGCTCGTGTGCGATCAGCATCTCGTAGATGAAGCCGCCCGCGAGCAATGGCTCGGACTCGTCCTCGAGGTCGGCGCCGGCGAGGACGTCGAGCGTCCGCTCCCGGACCTCGTCCATGTAGCGCCGCAGCTGCTCACCGCGAAGCAGCGGCAGCTCGTTGCGGATCCGCCGTGGATTCTCGATCGCGTCGTAGAAGCTGCCGAGAGCGCCGTCGAGCGGCTCGCGGCCGCCGACCCGCTGGACCAGCCAGAGCTCCTCGAAGTTGGCGATGTGGCCGAGGTCCCAGGCGAGCGGGCTGAGGATCTCCGTGAAGACGGTGTTGAGCTGCTCCTCGCTGAGCGGCTCGATCAGCATCAGGGTGCGGGAGCGAGCATCCGCCAGCCGCGCGGCGATCGAGTCCTTGTCAGTTGCCTGCTGAGGGACGGCGATAGGACGACCCTACCCGGGCGATGCTTTCGGCAAGCTTTCGGGTCCGCGGGCGCTACGGGCGATCGCCGTCAGGTCCCGATCGCCTCCGGGTTGCGGAACACCTCCTTGAGCCAGGGCGGCGCAACCGCCGGGTCGAAACGGAGCCCGTCGAGCGCGTCGATGCCGGGTTCGATCGGCACCAGCCGCAGCCGCTCGCGCGGCACCGACCGGAAGTAGCCGTCGTCGCCGGCGGCGCGGCCGGCGTGCGAGCCGTCGGAGACCCACAGGTAGCCGTTCTCGGGGCCCCACCCCGGCCGTCGCGTGTCGATCGTGATCAGGCCGAGGATCTCCGTGCGGCCGATGTCGGAGAGGCCGCCGGCCTCGTAGTTGTAGCTCCCATGCGAGCTGGCGCGGGCAGAGACGACGCCGTCGGGGCCGATCCGCACCTGGTAGGACTCCCAGTCGTCCTCGTGGAAGCCGAGCCGGCGCAGGGAGCGGGTCGCGGAGTCCGGGTAGTAGAGCCAGTACTGCAGGTAGAGATTCCCGGCGAGCGGCGCCGGAGCAGTCGGCGTCGGCCGGCGGCTCGGCGCCGTCGCGACAGTCGACGATCCGCACGAAGGTCGTCGCGGGCTCGCCCTCGAAGGACTCGCCGAGCGCGCCGCGGGCGCTGGTGTCGGCGCAGCGGCGTTCGCGACAGTCCCTAGGGTCGACCGGCAGCGAGACGAAGTCCGCGTCCTCGAAGCGGACCTCCGGCGCGTGCAGCTTCGCGAGCAGGGCCAGCTCGGGCCCGTACGCCATCTCGAGCCCGTCGGCGAGCAGGCTGCAGTCGCCCGAGCCCCGAACCACGCAGACGAGGCGCTCGGCGACGGCGCGGCCGATCCGTGCACCCTCCCCCGCGATCGGGGTGAAGGCGACGATCGCCGCGAACAGCGCCGCGAGGACGAGCACGATGCCGACGTACTCAGGGGTCGCCTGCCCGCGCTCGCCTCGCATGCTCGGCCGCATCGCATCCACGGACCGAAGCTAGGCGCGGCCGGCGCGCGTCTGGGACACCCCCTGCGCCGGATCCCGCGCGGAAGCGGACCGACTCCGACGCCCGGGTTCAATAGGGTCGGGGCCATGAGCGAGCGGGACGAGATCGAGCGGGCGAAGGGTGGCAGCAAGGACGGGCGCGGTTGGCGCTTCTATCTGGCCTGCCTATTCGCTTTCCTGGCTTTCATCTTCGTGATCCAGAACACCGACGAGACGCGGGTCACGTTCCTCTTCGCGGAGACGCAGATGCCGCTGTTCTTCGCGCTGATCATCGCGATCCTGCTGGGTGCGGCAATTGGCTGGCTGACGCCGAAGGTGCGCAGCTCAAACCGCCACGAGCGCGAGAAGTAGCCGGCGCGCCCTCGGCGCCTGTCGGATTCCTGGACACGCGTCCAGCAATCTCGACGGGCTCCGCATCCCGGGCGTCAGTTCGCGGCGGTTTCATGCACGCCGCCGGGCGAGGGCGGCTGCTCGGACGAGGGCGACTCTAGGCCGCGTCCTCGAGCGCCAGCCCGTAGTACTCGCGCAGCCGGCGTTCGGCCTGGGGCGTGTGGCGAGCCGAGCCGAGACCGGCGGAGCCACGGACGAGGTCGCGCTCGAGCGGCAGCCAGACACGGCCGCGCGTGCCGGTCGCCTCGCGCGCCGGCGCCATGAAGCGCCTGCCCTCGCCGAAGCGGAACTCGTTGATCGCGAGCCAGCCCGGGCGGCCGTCGGCGTCGGGCACGACATCCTGAAGACGGCCGAGCGAATGGCCGTTGACATCGTCGACGCGCCAGCCGATCCACTCGCGCATCTCCGCGAGGCTTGCGGCCGTTCCGCCGGCCAGCTTTCTGGATCCGACCGTCATACCGGAAAGCGTAGATACGCGGTCGGTTGGATTCCGGAACTGTCACGCCTGATTACGGATTTCCACCCATGACCGATCCGGTCCGAGGCCCGATCCTCCGCTCAGGTGGCGACGGGAGAAGCCGACAGCACGGCTCGATCGATCCTCGGCGTAGCCCGCGTCGGGGGTGCGCTGGCGCTCGCCTTCGGCGTCGTCGTCCTGCTCGGATGGGCCTCCGGGCTCGAGGCGCTCGTGCGGATTTCGCCGAGCTTGCCGAGCATGGTCCCGAACACCGCAGTGATGTTCGTTTGCTGCGGCGTCGTCGTCCTGATCGAGACGTTCGCCGGTGCGCGCCCCGGCGCCCGCTCGCTGCGATTCGCGCTGCTCGGCCTGATGCTCGCGATCGCGGCGGTGACGCTGTTCGAGTATCTGGTCGACACCTCTGCGTCGGGCGAGCTCCTCTTCAGCGCCGACGAGACCACCGACGCGCGCGGCATGCTGCCGGCGCCGCAGACGGCGATCGCCTTCTTCCTGCTCGGGATTGCGCTCGCGTCGGCGCGCTCCGGCGCGGCTGGGCAGAGATCCTCTGCTCGACGGCGCTCGTACTCGCGCTGACGGTCGTCAGCGCGGCCCTGCTCGGGTACCTGATTGGCGTCGATTCGCTGTATACGCCCGCCGAGGTCACCGGCATCGCACTACACACGGCATCGGGGCTCGGCGTTCTCTGCATCGCCGTCTTCGCCCTGCGCCCCGACCACCGACCCGGTTCCTGGTATGCCCACAACGGCGCCGGCGACCGGGCGGCGCGGGAGGCGATGCCGATCGGGCTGACGGTACCGATCCTCTCAGCACTAGTCGCCGACTACGGGTTTGACCACGACTGGTGGGGAACCGGCTTTGCACTCGTCCTGATGGGGCTGGCGACGCTGGGGCGATCCAGTACCTGTTCGTCGTTGGTGCCTCCCAGGTGAATCGCGACGTCGCCCTTCGCCGCCGAGCCGAGGAGGACGCCCGCGAGCAGGCGAGACGCGCGCTCGAGGCCGAGGAGCGCTTCCGCTCCGCCTTCGACAATGCGCCGATCGGGCTCGCGCTGGTCGGACTCGACGGGTCCTGGATCCGGGTCAACCGAGCCCTCTGCGAGATGACCGGCTACACCGAGCGCGAGCTGCTCGCGCGCAGATTCCAGGAGATCACGCACCCGGACGACCTCGAGGCAGACCTCGCGCTGATGCAACGTACGCTCGCGGACGAGATCCGGACCTACGAGATCGAGAAGCGCTACCTCCACGCCGACGGGACGACGATCTCGGCGCTGCTCTCCGTCTCGCTCGTTCGCGACGCCGAAGGAGAGCCGCGCTACTTCGTCAGTCAGGTGCAGGACATCACCGAGCGCAAGCGCCAGGAGCAGGAGTTGCTCTTCCTCTCCTCGCACGACGTCCTCACCGGGCTCGCGAACCGGCGTGAGTTCAGCGTCGACGTGCGCCGCCGCATCGCCGAGCGGGACCGCTACGGGCGGGCCTTCGCGGTCGTGCTGCTCGATCTCGATCACTTCAAGTACATCAACGATTCGCTCGGACACGGCGATTGGCGACCGCGTCCTCCGCGCCGTCGCGGAGGCCCTGCGAGGGCGGCTCCGCGATACCGACGTGGTCGCTCGGCTCGGCGGCGACGAGTTCGCCTGTGTGCTCGCAGGGGCCGACGAGCAGACGGGCGTCAGCATCGCCGGCGAGCTGTTGGAGGCGGTGCGCGGCGTCCGCGTGACCGCGGCAGACTCACGCGCCCTGAGGGTCTCGGCGTCGGCGGGTGTCGTCTGTACGGGTCAGCTCGAGTCCGAGACGGAGGAGACCCTGCTGGCGGCCGCCGACGTCGCGATGTACGCGGCGAAGGACGCGGGTCGCGACTCGGTCGTGCTCTATGACGCCGCGGCGGGCGACCGGTTGCAGGCCTCGCTGCGCCTGCGCTGGTCGCATCGGATCCGGGCCGCCCTCGACGAGGACCGCTTTCGTCTCCACTTCCAGCCGATCGTCGATCTGCACGACCCGGAGCTGCGGATGTTCGAAGCGCTTTTGCGCCTGTACGACCAGCCGAACGGGGACCCGGTCATGCCGGGCGAGTTCCTCTACATCGCCGACCGCTACGGGATGATGCTCGCAATCGACCGCTGGGTGGCACGAGCCGTGATCGAGACGATCGCCTCCGGCGCGCTTCCCGATGGATGCACGGTGGCGCTCAACGTCTCCGCTCGCTCGCTCAGCGGCACGGGCTTGCTCGACGAAGTCGATCGACATCTCGAGCGAACCGGAGTCAACGCACGTCGGCTCGTGTTCGAGGTGACCGAGTCGACGGCGTTCGCGAAGCTCGACGACGCGCGGCACTTCGCCCGGCGGGTCGAGCGGATCGGCGCGGCGATGGCGCTCGACGACTTCGGCACCGGCTTCGGCAGCCTCACCCACCTCAAGTACCTGCCCTCGGCGTTCCTCAAGATCGACGGCGAGTTCATCGCCGGAGTCGCCGACGACATCCAGGACAGATCCGTTGTCGAGGCCCTCGTTCACGTTGCCCGCCAGACCGGCAGGCGGACGATCGCGGAGTACGTGCGCGACGCGACCACGCTCGCCGTGGTCAGCGAACTCGGCGTCGATATGGCACAGGGATTCCACATCGGCCGCCCGGTGCCGCCCGCGGAGCTCGAGGGCTCGCAGGTGCGCCCGACGCAGCGGGCCTAGAGCTTGGTGATCTCGGAGGCGATCTCCTGCGCGGCGCCCTTGGCGTCGCCGAAGAGCATCGCGGTCTTGTCGAGATAGAAGAGGTCGTTGTCGATGCCGGCGAAACCCGGGCTCATCGACCGCTTGATCACGATCACCTGCTGCGCCTCGTGGCACTCGATGATCGGCATCCCCGCGATCGGGCTGTCCGGGTCTTCCTTGGCGGCGGGGTTGGTGACGTCGTTGGCGCCGATCACCACGGCGACGTCGGTGCGTGGCATGTCCGGGTTGATGTCCTCCATCTCGACCAGCTTCTCGTAGTCGACGTCGGCCTCGGCCAACAGGACGTTCATGTGCCCGGGCATGCGGCCGGCGACCGGGTGGATTGCGTAGCGGACCTGGACGCCGCGACTCTCGAGCTCGTCGACCATCTCCTTGACGGCGTGCTGGGCCTGGGCGACGGCAAGGCCGTAGCCGGGGACGATCACGACGCTGTCCGCGTACCCGAGCGCGATCGCCGCGTCCTGGGCGGTGATCGAGCGGTGCGGTCGCTCCTCGGCGGCGCCGCCTCCTGCGGCGGCGGGCGCGCCGCCGAAGCCGGCGAAGAGGATGTTCGAGACCGACCTGTTCATCGCGTTCGCCATGTCGAGCGTGAGGATCGTTCCCGAGGATCCGACGAGCGTGCCGCCGACGATCAGAGCCGTGTTGTCGAGGGCAATGCCCGCGGCCGCCGCCGCGAGCCCGGTGAAGGCGTTGAGCAGCGAGATCACAACCGGCATGTCGGCGCCGCCGATCGGCAGGACGAAGAGGTTGCCGAGTACCGCGGCGCCGAGCAGGCAGCCGATGAAGATCGCCTGCGAGGGGTCCTCGTGGTCGATCGCGAGGACGACACAGCCGACGACGATCGCAAGCAGCAGGAGCCCGTTGATGAAGCTCTGGCCCGGGACCTTGATCGGTCGCTGAGGGAGAACGTCCTGGAGCTTGCCGAAGGCGATGTTCGATCCCCAGAACGAGATCGAGCCGACCACCATCGAGAACAGGATCGGGATGAAGACCTCTAGCTCGAACCCGTAGTCCTGGCCGTGGCGGAACTCCGACCACGCGATCAGCGCGACCGCGCCGCCGCCGAGGCCGTTGTAGAGCGCGACCATCTGCGGCATGTCGGTCATCGCGACCCGGGCGGAGGCGATCCAGCCGACGGCAGTGCCGGCCGCGATCGCGGTGAGGATGATTCCCCAGTTGCCGATCACGTCGGTGCAGAGCGTCGCAACCACCGCCACCGCCATGCCGACGGCGGCGATCATGTTGCCGCGGCGCGCCGTCTTCGGCGAGGTGCCCTGACGGATGCCGACGATGAAGAGGACGAAGGCGACGATGTAGGCGACCTGGACCAGGTCGGAGTCGAGTGCGAGCGCCCCGAGGGTCATCTACTTGCCCTCGACCTTCTTGTCGGCGTCAGCGGCCGGCTTCGGCTTGCGCACGAACATGCCAAGCATCCGGTCGGTGACGAGGAAGCCGCCGACCACGTTGACCGTGCCGAAGAAGATCGCGATCCAGCCGATCACGTCGGTCAGCAGCGAGTCCGAGTAACCGATCACGAGCAGGCCGCCGAGCACGACGATGCCGTGAATCGCGTTGGTCTGCGACATCAGCGGCGTGTGCAGGGTCGCGGGGACCTTCGAGATCACCTCGAAGCCGACGAAGGCGGCGAGGACGAAGATCGTCAGCTCGGTGATCAGATCCATGACTACTCGGCCTCCTCGGCGCTGTCGGCGTCGGTCCCGGCCTCATCGCCGGCGGGGGCGGGCTCCGGCTCGGACGCCTTCTGAACCGGCGCGGCGCTGACGCCGGCGACGTCGGCCGCGCGCTCGTTGCGGACCGAGCCCTCGTGCGTGATGCAGGCACCCGCAACGACCTCGTCGCCGAAGTCGATCGCGAGCGCGCCCTCGTCGGTGATCAGGTCGATGAAGTTCTCGAGGTTCTTCGCGTAGAGCTGCGAGGCGTGCGCGGCCATGTCGGAGGTGAGGTTGCGGGGAGCGATGATCTTGACCCCGTGCGCCTCGACGGTCTCGCCGCCTCGGGTCAGCTCGCAGTTGCCGCCCGAATCGCCGGCCAGGTCGATGATCACCGAGCCCGGCGACATGTTCTCGACCGCCTTCTCGGTCAGCAGGATCGGCGCCTTGCGGCCCGGGATCTGAGCGGTGGTGATGATCACGTCCTGCTTGGCGGCGTTCTCGGCCAGCGCCTCGCGGACCTGCTCGTTCTCCTCCTCGGTCAAGGGGCGGGCGTAGCCGCCCTCGTCCTCGGCGTCGGGGATGAAGTCGAGCTCCAGGGGCCGGCCGCCGAGCGAGGCGATCTGCTCCCAGGCGGCGCGGCGGATGTCGAAGCCGCTGACGACGGCGCCGAGGCGCTTCGCGGTTGCGATCGCCTGCAGGCCGGCAACTCCCGCGCCGAGCACCATCACCCGGGCCGGCGAGACGGTGCCGGCGGCCGTGGTCATCATCGGGAAGAAGCGTCCGCACTCGCGGGCGGCGAGCAAGGCGGACGCGTAGCCGCCGACGTTGGCCTGCGAGGAGAGGCCGTCCATCGCCTGGGCCCGCGTGATCCGCGGGATCGACTCGATCGCGAAGCTGGTCACACCGCCGTCCGCGAGGGCCTTCGTCGTCTCACCGGAAGTCAGCGGCGAGAGGAAGCCGACCAGGACCTTGCCGTTGCCAACCCGGCCGATCTCCTCGACCGTCGGCGTCGTCACGCGGAGGACGATGTCGGCGCCGTAGGCGTCGGAGGAGGAGCCGAGCGTGGCCCCCGCCTCGCCGTACTCGGGATCGGGGTGGCCGGCCTCGGCGCCGGCACCGGATTCGACCACGACGTCGATCCCCTTGTCGAC
Source organism: uncultured Solirubrobacterales bacterium (assembly GCA_963793415.1). Lineage (GTDB taxonomy): Bacteria > Actinomycetota > Thermoleophilia > Solirubrobacterales > 70-9 > CAXMST01. The sequence continues at coordinate 2,918,004 of CAWCAC010000002.1, forward strand.
CAGGCTCTTCACGGTTGCGGGGATCAGCGCGACGCGCTTCTCCCCGTCTACGGGCTCTTTCGGAACGCCAATCCTCATGGGCGGTGCGGGAGCCTAACCGAGCCGAGGCGGTCGCGTCACCAGACCCCGACACCGGGGTGTCGCACGGCTCACACCCCGGGGGAGCCGGCTCACGCCCGGCGGTCATTGGAAAGCGGGCCCAAGCAGGCGATCTTGGATGAGTACCCGGCAGCCGCCGGGCTCACCTCCAGAAAGGAACACCAGACATGATCCGCTCATCCACACCGTCCATCCATGTAACCCGCAGCGCCACGGGCACGCGTACCTCGCTGATCGCGCTGCTGATCGTCGCTGTCGCTCTCGTCGCGGTGACGATCGGCGCAGGCTCCGCCAAGGCCGCGACCTCGTTCGGCTCGGACCTCGACCCGTCCGTACAGCCCTCCAACGCCGGTACCGCACACGAGTGCAACGGCTTTGAGGGCGAGAAGTGCACCTGGGTCATGGGAGAGGCCTACGGGAACCCCGGCGGCGAGGAGTCGCCCAAGGCCGGCAAGCTCAAGAGCGTCGAGCTGATCGCCGGCGAGGCAGGCTCGTTCAAGCTCCAGATCGTCAAGACGCGTGACGACGGCAGCTCGAAGCTGGTCGACAACGGACCGAAGATCTCCTACGAGGGCCAGACCGACGAGAACTACGACACCGGCGAGTACAACGTCGAGAAGTTCAAGGTCGGCATGGAGATCCCCAAGAACGCGCGTCTCGCGATCCGGACCAAGGAGACGAGCACGCTGCGCTGCAGCTCGGGAGGGCCCAACACCCTCCTGCACGCGCCGCCGCTCGTCGCCGGCGCCGGCTTTGTCGCCCCCGACAGCGACGACGGCTGCTGGATGCTGCTCGAGGGCAAGGTCAAGTAGCCCGCGGCGGATCCGCACGGCCCGAGAGGCCCCGCTCCGGCGGGGCCTCCGGTCGTTAAGGCTCGATCGCGCGGGCCTCGAGCCCGGTGCCGGTCGCGACCCAGACGAGATCGTCGCTGACGCCGATGCCCTCGGGCGAGCCCCCGACCTCGATCTTCTTCTCGGCGACGTCGGCGGTGCCGGCGTCGAAGGCGGTGACCCACCCGTCCGGGGTCTCAGCGCTCGCGTTGGCCTCGACATCGCCGTTCGACACCCAGACGTGATCGCCGAACACGTCGACGGCCCGCGGCAGGCCGCCGACCTCGACGGTGTCGATCACCTCACCGCTCTCCTTCAGCACCGTGACCGACCCGCTGTCGGTGTTCGCGACGTAGACGGCGCCGCCGGCGACCGCAACGCCCTTCGGGTTGTCGCCGACGTCGATCGACTCCGGCTCGCTGCCGTCGGTGTTGGCGCGGATCACGGCGTCCCCTTCCCGTGCCGTGACCCAGAGGCCCTCGTCCGTCACGGCTATCCCGAACGGCGCCTGTGCACCGAGCTTGATCTCCTCCAGCTCACTCGATTCCGGATCGATCTTGTAGATGTCGCCTGACCCAAGCCCGGCGACCCAGATTGCGCCGTTGGCGGCCGTCATCCCCGAGGGCGCGCTGTCCACCGGCAGGTCGATTTCGGTCTGCTCGCCCAGGTCGCGGTTGAGCCGGATCACCTGGTTGGCGTCCGGCACGGTCGCAAAGACGGAATCGCCGACGACCGCCACGTCCTCGGGCTCGCCCGGCATCGAGGCGGCTTCGCCCGTCGGTTGCATCGAGTCTGCACTGCCCTTGATCAGCTGCTGTCCGCTGCGGTCGGCGATGTAGACATCGTCACCGTCCGCGGCGACCCCGACAGGCAGCGTGCCGCCGTCGATGCCGCCCTTCACCACCTTCGGCGCGAAGTCCTCGGCCGTGCCACCGCCGGCCGCCTGGCTCGCGGTCGTCGCCTCGCCACCGCCGTCGTCGCCGCCTCCCCCGCCTCCGAGTGCGATCACGGCCGCGACGACGATGCCGACGAGGACTCCGCCGCCGATCAGCAGGGGCGTGCGCGAGCGCGTCCCGGAGGGCTCGCGACCGCGGCTGGTAGCGGCGGGCTGCGCCTGCGTGACTCCGGTCGCCGCCGACTCGACCGCAGTCGGCTCGGGCTCCGGCTCCGGCCGTGACGAGGGCTCGGTGACCTGGGGCTCGCTGACCGCTGTGTCCTCGGACGGCGGCTCCGACTCCACCGTCGGCTCCAGCGGGGGAAGCGTCTCTACGGTCTCGACCGGAGTCGCGTGTGCAGCGGTTGGGGCTGCCGGGCCGATCCCGACGTTGCGCTCCTCCGTCTCGACCGCCGTGCCCTCGAGCGCCGCGGCGGCGGCGCGGGCGAGGTCCCCGGCGGAGGGGTAGCGGTCGTCCGGGTCCTTCGCCATGCCGCGCTCGACGACGGCGTTGAAGATCGCGTTGGGGCCGGTCAGCGGCTCGGGCGAGTCCTGGAGGTGGGCGTACATCTTCGCCACCTTCTCCTCGCGTTCCGCGAACGGCGCCTTGCCGGTCAGCATCTCGTAGAGGACGCAGGCGAGCGCGTAGACGTCGGTGCGGGCGTCGAGGTCGTCGCCGCGGATCTGCTCGGGGGCGACGTAGTCGAGGGTGCCGACAAAGGCGCCGGTGCTGGTCAGCGCGGTCGCGCCGCTCGCCTGGTCCATCCGCTTGGTCAGGCCGAAGTCGGTCAGAAATACGCGGTCGGCGGCGGCGTGCTCGTCGATCAGGATGTTGCCCGGCTTGATGTCGCGGTGGACGAGGCCGCGCGAGTGCGCGACGTCGAGCGCCGACGCAACCTGTTCGAGGATCGCGACGGCGTGCTCTCCGTCGAGTGGGCCGCGGGCGATCAGCAACTTGCGGAGGTCCGGCCCCTCGATCAGATCCATCGTCACGAACAGCAGGCCGTCCTCCTCGCCGGCGTGGTGGATCGGGACCACATTCGGGTGCCGCAGCGAGACGGCGATCCGCGACTCAGACCTGAACCGCTCCCTGAACGAGTCGTCGGTGACCAGGTCGGGCGCGATCACCTTCAACGCGACGACGTGGTCGAGCGCGAGATGGGTCGCCCTGTAGACGGTGCCCATACCGCCGCGTCCGGCCACGCCCTCGATCCGATGGCCCGCGAATACAGCGCCTTCAGAGAGGTCGGGCATAGGCCGCTAAATGTAGAGGGCGCCCTCTGATGCTGCGCCTGAGCGCACCGACTCAGGGCTTATGTGGCTCCGCCACGCCGCGCCCCTCACCGGCACGCTCATGCTTGATCAGAGAACGCCTCAGGTGGGCGGCTGCGCGCCGGCGAGGCTCGCGAGCCGCTCGACGGCATGCAGGCGCTCGGCCGGGTCGAAGTGCGCGACCGAGACGATAAGCCGGTCGACGCCGACGGCCTCGATCTTCTGCAGGCGCTGGCCGACCTCCTCCTCGGAGCCGATCAGCGAGGTCATCGTGACCAGCTCCTCCGGGATCGCGCTGTAGGCCTCCTCGCGCTTGCCCTCGAGGTACAGCGACTGGACATTTCGCGCCTCGTCGCCGAACCCGAAGCGCTCGCTCAGGTCGACGTAGAAGTTCTTCTGTTTCGAGCCCATGCCACCCAGGTACAGCACCAGCGCCGCCCTGACCATGGCGCGGGCGGCGTCGAGATCGCCGTCGATCGCCACCTGGATCGTCGGGCTGACCTCGAGGTCGGAGCGACTGCGGCCGCCCTTCTCGAAGCCTGCGGCGAGGTCGTCGGCCCAGACCTCCTCGATCCGCTCGGGGTCGGAGAAGGCGGGGATCCAGCCGTCGCAGATCTCGGCGGCGAGCTCGACGGACTTCGATCCGATCGCGCCGACGAAGACCGGGATCTCGTTGCGGATCGGATGGAAGTTGAGCTTCAGGGCCTTGCCCTGGTTCATCGTCCCCTCGCCGCGGACGGGGATCTGGAAGTGCTCGCCCTGGTGGTCGAGCGGGCCCTCGCGGGCGATGATCTCGCGGACGATCTCGATGTACTCGCGGGTGCGACCCCAAGGCTTCGGATAGGGGACGCCGTACCAGCCCTCCGAGACCTGCGGGCCCGACGGGCCGAAGCCGAAGATGAAGCGCCCGCCCGAGAGGTAGTCGAGCGTGGCGCCGGCCATCGCCGCAGCTGCGGGCGGGCGGGCCGGCACCTGGAGGATCGCGGCGCCGAGCTTGATCGTCGTCGTCTGAGGGATCAGCCAGGAGAGGACGGAGACGACGTCGGAGCCGTACGACTCCGCCGCCCAGACCGACTCGAAGCCGACCTCCTCCGCCTTGCGGACGAGCTGTGCCGCCTCGTCGCCCTGCGGGCCGATTCCGAAGTAACCGAGATTGATTCCGAGCTTGAGTGCCATCGCGGCGGAGCCTATTCTCTTTCGCATGGCCGGCTACTCCCTACTTGCGCGAGCCGACGCGGACGACTGGATGGCGGACTACCCGGGCTTCGGTGAGATGCGGTCCTACGGCGGCGGCCTCGGCTGCGAGCAGATCGCGTTGACGTGGCGCCGCATGCCGGCCGGCACCGGCGGCCGCGGCAGCTACGGGCACAGCCACAAGACGCAGGAGGAGGTGATCCTCGTCACCCGCGGCACCCTCACCGTCAAGGTCGGAGACGACGTCTTCGAGGCGAGCGAGGGAGACGCCATCCGGATCAGCCCGGAAGCGATCCGGTCGGTCCACAACGACACCGGCGCGGACGTCGAGCTGATCCTCTGCTCGATCAGGGGCGAGGGCGGGATCGAGGATGAGGTCGTCAAGCACGAGGGCTTCTGGCCTCAGTGACCGGTCCGGAGGCCGGCAACGGCCGGTTTCCCCTCCCCCGCTACAGCGGGCCGCCGTTCATTCTGTATAGATGGCGAGCGTGCAGGAAACCGCGGCAACCGCCCCGCTCGGGCTGACGTCATCGGACGCGGCCCGGCGCCTGCGTGAGCTCGGCGAGCCGCTCGAGGACAACGGGCGCTCGATCAAGTCGATCGTCTTCGCCAACGTCTTCACCCTCTTCAACGCGATCATCCTCGTCTTCTTCGTGCTCGTGCTCAGCCTCGGCCTATTCGCCGACGCGCTCTTCGGCCTGATTGCGATCGTCAACTCGGGGATCGGCATCCGCCAGGAGCTGAAGGCGAAGGAGGTACTGGACAACCTCGCGCTGCTGGTCGCGCCGAAGGCGAAGGTCGTACGCGACGGCGAGCTCGTCGACGTCCGCGCCGAGGGGGTCGTCCCCGGCGACACCGTCCGCGTCGAGCCCGGCGACCAGCTGATCGCCGACGGTGAGGTCTCGGCATCGCGTGGCCTGACCTTGGACGAGTCGCTGCTGACCGGCGAGGCGGACGGGATCCAGAAAGATCGTGGCGACCGGATGCTGTCGGGCTCGTTCTGCCTCTCGGGCTCCGGCTACTACGTGATCGACGCCGTTCGCGAGGACAGCTACGCGCACAAGCTCGCCGGCGAGGCGAAGGCGTTCCGGCATCCGCCCTCGCCACTCCAGGAGGAGGTCAATCTCGTCCTGCGGGCGACTTCGATCGTGCTCGTGCCGATGGCGATCGTGATGCTCGGCGCGCTCAGCCTGCGCAGCGTCGAGTTCACCGAGGCCGCGCAGACCGCCACCGCGGGCCTGATCACACTCGTGCCCGAGGGCCTGGTGCTGCTGATGAGCGTGACGCTCGCCGTCGCAGCGGTGCGCCTCGCCCGTCAGGACACCCTCGTCCAGCAGATGGCGGCGACCGAGGCGCTCGCCGCCGTCGACACGATCTGCGTCGACAAGACCGGCACGCTCACCGACGGGACCCTGCGGCTGATCGAGGTCGCGACCGCCGGTGGCGCCGGTGAGGAAGCGGAGCGCGCGCTCGGACGCTTCGCCGCCTCGGCAGGCGAGCGCAATCGCACACTCGAGACGATCGCCGACGCCTTCCCTGCCGACGCGGCCGCGGTCAGCGACGAGGTCCCGTTCTCGTCAAAGTGGAAGTGGAGCGGGCTGACCATGAACGGCGGCGGCGCTTCGCGCTCGTACGTGATCGGCGCGCCCGACGTCCTGATCGGGGCCGGCGCGATGACGCTCCCGGACGAGCTCGAGCGCAAGCTCGCCGAGCAGACCGCCGAGGGGCGCCGCGTGATCGCCTTCGGCGAGGCGCCGTCCGGGCTTCCGAAGGACCCCGCGGCCGAGCCACCGCCTCGTCTCGAAGCGCGCGCCCTGGTCGTGCTCGAGGAGACGATCCGGCCCGACGCCCGCGAGACGATCGAGTTCATGCGCGAGCAGGAGGTCGACCTGAAGCTGATCTCTGGCGACGCGCGCGAGACCGTCACCGCCGTGGCCTACTCGCTCGGCGTCCCATCCGATGCCGGGGTGATCGAGGGTTCGCGGCTCCCCGAAGACCCGCGCGGGCTGGCCGAGGCGGCGACGAGCAACACGATCTTCTGCCGGATCACGCCCGATCAGAAAAAGGCTCTGGTCGGCGCACTCTCCGACTCCGGCCGCTTCACCGCGATGATCGGCGACGGAGTCAACGACGTGCCGGCCCTCAAGCAGGCCCGTCTTGCCGTGGCGATGGGCTCGGGCAGCCAGATCACCAAGGGGATCGCCGACATCGTCCTGCTTCGCGACCAGTTCGCGATGCTGCCGCGCGCGGTAGCGGAGGGCCGACGGATCGCCCGCAACATCCACCGCCTCGGGCGCCTCTACATGACGAAGTCCTTTTACGCGGGCTTCCTGATCCTCGCCGCTGCCCTGTTCGGGTTCGCGTTCCCGTTCCTACCGAGGCACCTGACGATCGCGGCCCTGCTGACGATCGGCATTCCCTCCTTCGTGCTGGCGCTCGCGCCCAGTGAAGGGCCGCTCTACCGCGGCAGGCTGCTGCAGGCCCTGACCGCCTTCGGCCTGCCGGCGGGCGCCGGCATCGCTGCCGGCTCGCTGCTCTCGTTCTTCCTCGTCGACTCGGTCTTCGGCGGCACGCTCGAGGAGGGCCGGACCGCGGCGACGACGACCCTGATCGTGCTCGGTCTCGCCTTCATCCTGCTGCTCGAGCGCGGGCCCGGCCGCGAGCACATCGCGATCCAGGGCTACATGCTCGCAATGGTGACCCTGCTCGGAGCGCTCTACGCGCTCGTCCTGGCGGCGGCTCCGGTCCGCGACTTCTTCGAGCTCGAGCTGCTCTCGGCCGGGCAGTGGTTCCTCTGCCTGGCCTCGGTTGCCGCGGGGCTGGTCAGCGCCAGTGCGCTGTGGCGACTCCCCTTCATCCAGAATCTCGAGGCCGACCCCGACGCCGAGCCCGCGAGCGCGACCCCGGATGGGTCTCCGATGCCCGAGCCGACCCATCGGATCGTGCGCCGCGTGACCGACTTCGCAGAACGGAGGTTCAAGTGAGCCCAGATCGAGAACCCGCGTACGCTGCCGAGCTCGACGCCCCGGAGCGCCGCACGAAGGTCGTTGCCACGGTCGGGCCGGCCTCCCGCGAGCCCGAGATGCTCGCCGCGATGATTCGCGCCGGCGCCGACGTCTTCCGGCTCAACTTCTCGCACGGGGCCGCGGACGATCACGCCGAGAACATCGTGCGGATCCGCGCCGCATCCGAGGAGACGGGCAAATGGGTCGGTGTGCTCGGGGACCTCCCCGGTCCGAAGCTGCGCCTCGCCGAGGTCCACAACGACGTTGTCCGGATACGCAGCGGCACCGAGCTCGAGCTGACGACGGACGAGTGCATCGGGACCGAGGAGCGCCTACCCGTCTCTTTCGAGAAGCTCCCGAACGCGGTCAAGCAGGGCGACCCGATCTTCCTCGCCGACGGGCGCATCCGCCTGCGGGCGGTCGAGGTCGGCGATCGCCACGTCCGCTGCGACGTCGAGACCGGAGGCTCGGTTGCCTCCCACCAGGGCATCAACCTGCCGGGTGCCGTCACCGGGATGCCGGCGGCCGGAGACACCGACATGGGCTGGGTCGAGTTCGCGATCGAGCACGAGGTCGACCTGCTCGCCGTCTCGTTCGTCCGCAATGCCGACGACCTGCATCCGATCAACGAGCGGATCCGCAGTCGCGGCGCCGACATCCCGCTTATTGCCAAGATCGAGAAGCCGCAGGCGCTCGAGCACACCGAGGAGATCGTCGAAGCCGCGACGAGCGGGATCATGGTCGCCCGCGGCGACCTCGGGATCGAGCTGCCGATCGAGGAGATGCCGCCGACCCAGAAGCGGCTGATCCGGCTCGCCGGAAGCATGTCGAAGCCGTCGATCACGGCAACCCAGATGCTGGCCTCGATGGTCGACAGCGACCGACCGACGAGAGCAGAGGTGACCGACGTCGCCAACGCGATCTACGACGGCTCCGACGCGGTGATGCTGAGCGAGGAGACCGCCGTCGGGGCCTACCCACTCGAGGCCGTGCGGATGATGGACCGGATTGCGGGCGAGACCGAGCGCGACCTCCCCTACGAGCACTGGATGCGCGAGCGCGTCGCCGCCCAGCCGGGCGACGTCGCCGGCGCCGTCGCGCAGAGCGCCGTCGCCGCCTCGCACCGCCTCGACGTCAAGGCGATCGTCGTCCCGACCAACAGCGGCCGCACGGCGCGCCTCGTCTCGGCCCTGCGGCCTCGGGTTCCGATCATCGCCGTCTCCGAGCGCCTCGAGACGGTGCGTCGCCTCAACCTTCTGTTCGGAGTCCGCTGCCACCTGCACCATGAGCAGGGCGGCTTGCGCCATCTCCTCGACGACTCGGCCAACATCGCACGGGAGATGGGCGTCGCCGAGCCCGGCGACCTCGTCGCGATCACTGCCGGGCTGGCCGACCAGCAGCTCGGCACGAACCTCTTCGAAATCCACCGCGTGCCCGCGGCAGACGCTTAGGCGATCGAAGGCGTCTCGGGCAGGTTCGCGAGGGCCGACTCCATGTCGGACTCCGAGAACTCGAGGTCGGTGAGCTCGCCTCGGTGGTAGGCGTCGTAGGCGGACATGTCGAAGTGGCCGTGGCCGCAGAGGTTGAACAGGATCACCCGCTCCTCGCCCTTCTCCTTCGCGTCCAGGGCCTCGTCGATCGCGGTGCGGATCGCGTGTGAGGGTTCCGGCGCCGGCAGGATCCCCTCGACACCGGCGAACTGGACCGCGGCGGCAAAGGCGCTCGTCTGCGCGACCGCCTGGGCCTCGACGGCGCCGGCCTTGACCAGGGCGCTGACCAGCGGCGAGTCGCCGTGATAGCGGAGCCCGCCCGAGTGCAGCTCGGGCGGGACGAAGTCGTGGCCGAGCGTGTACATCGGCATCAGCGGTGTCATCCCGACCGTGTCGCCGAAGTCGTAGCGGTACTCGCCCTTGGTCAGCGTCGGGCACGCCGCCGGCTCGACGCCGATGAACCGGGTGTCGCCGCCCTCCTGCAGCTTGCGGCGCAGGAACGGGAAGGCGACGCCGGCGAAGTTCGAGCCGCCGCCGACGCAGCCGATCACGACATCCGGGTACTCGCCCGCCAGCTCGAGCTGCTCGATGCACTCCTGGCCGATCACGGTCTGATGCAGGCAGACGTGGTTGAGGACCGACCCGAGCGAGTAGTTCGTGTCCTCAGCGCCCGCTGCGATCTCGACCGCCTCCGAGATCGCGATCCCGAGGCTTCCGCTCGGATGGGAGGCCTGCGAGCGGCCCGCCTCGGTCAGGTCGGAGGGGCTGCGGTGGACCGTCGCGTCCCAGGTCTCGATCATCGCCCGCCGGTAGGGCTTCTGGTCATAGGAGACGCCGACCATGAAGACCTCACACTCGAGGCCGAACAGCTTGCAGGCGAGGGCGAGCGAGCTGCCCCACTGACCGGCGCCGGTCTCGGTGACGAGCTTGCGGATCCCGGCCTCACGGTTGTAATAGGCCTGCGGGATCGCCGAGTTCGGCTTGTGCGAACCGGCCGGCGAGACGCCTTCGTACTTGTAGTAGATGTGGGCCGGGGTGTCGAGCGCCTTCTCGAGCCGGCGCGCCCGGAACAGCGGCGTCGGCCGCCAGAGCGCGTAGATCTCACGCACCTCCTCAGGGATCTCGATCGTCGGCTCGGCCGAGACCTCCTGCTCGATCAGCGCCATCGGGAAGATCGGGGCGAGGTCGGGGGGACCGGCCGGCTCCATCGTCGCCGGGCTCAGAGGCGGATGCGGCTCGCCGGGAAGATCTGGCATCAGGTTGACCCAGTGGGTGGGAATCCGCTCCTCGCCGAGGATGTACTTGGTCTGCTCGCTCATCTCGCTCCTCCGTCGTCCGCAGTGCCGGCAGGCGCCACGCTATCGGGGCCGGGGAGGACGCGGGTGGGCGGCGCCGGCGTGGTCCAGGGCGCGTGCTGTCTCGGGTTGTGGCTGCAGAGCTCAGGCCGGGCTGAGATGGCAGTGAGGGATGGGGGGCGGTCTGTGGTTGGTGACACGGGGCGCGTGTTTCGTTTCGGTTTCGGGGTGGATTCCCGGGGAGGCCGAGGCCGCGATCCACATTGCCCTCGCTATGCGACGCCGATGTGGATCGCGTCGCGCGGGGCCCCGGGCAACAGCTACGAGACCGTGACGCCCACGCGGCCCGCGTAATCAAGCACGCCCCGGCCCCGCCTCAGGACGGCCGGCACCCTCCTCCACCTCACCCTCTCTGCAATACCCGGCCCGAGCCCTCGAAGGACGCCCCTCGGACGGCCCCACACCGCGACACCGCCCAGCCCCCCACACCTCACGCCCGCGCCAGCCTCCGCACGCGCTCGACCCACTCGTCCAGGGCCGGGTGCCGGCCGGGGCTGAGCCGCTCGTGGAGGATCGCGTGGAAGGGCTCGGTGTCGCCCGGCGCGGGCTCATCGACGGCGTAGCGGAGGAACGGCCAGGCAATCACGTCGGCGATCCCTGGACCGGCGCCGCCGAGCCACTCGGACGCGGTCAGGATCGCCTCGAAGCGCTCGGTGGCCGCCTCGATCGCGGACACGTGTGCCGCCGTCTCGGCCGGCTCGAGGCGGTCGGCGTCGAGCGCGTTCGGCGCCCGCTTCCAGACCTCGTTGAACCACTCGACGAAGAGCTCGGCCCAGGCTCGGGGCGCCGGATCGGCCGGGTAGAGGGGCGGCTCGGGGAACTCTCGATCGAGCCGCTCGAGGATCCGGGGCGAGTCGAAGACGACCTCGGCGCCGAACTCGGCGACAGGGGTCAGCTCCTGGCCGCTGAGCTCGATCAGCGTCGAACGGTCGGCAGGGTCGTGGTCGACCCACTCGACCGCGACGCCCTTGATGCCGGCGGCGAGCGCGATGCGCTCGACATTGGTCGAGAAGGGGATTCGGTGGACCCGTAGCCGCGGCAGCATCGGCACCGTCACCTGCTCACCCCGTGGGCGTCAGCACGAGCTGGGTCACGATCAGATTGGCGAGCAGCTTCTCCTCGCGCGTCATCCGCACCTCGATCACGTGGGTGGACCGGCCGCTGTGCAGGGTCTCGGCGCGAGCGAAGACCTCGTCGCCGGGGAAGGCCGGCGCGATCGCGTTCAGCTTCATCTCGATCGAGGTGAAGTTGTGGCCCTCGGGTAGATGCTTGAACGTCTGCCAGGCGGCGACGGTGTCGCCGAGGCCGACCCAGGCGCCGCCGTGGACGAGACCGCCGGGATGGAGATGCCGGTCGGAGACGACGATCCGCCCGAGCGAGTAGGTCTCGGTGATCTCGAGCGGCTCGATCCCCATCTCGGACGGGTAGCTCGTGCCGAGCTCCTCAAGCAGGCCGCGAAAGAGCTCCGGGGTGATCCGCTTGTTCGGGCTCGACATCGCCGGGCAGTATCCCAGCGACGTCGCTCAGGCGCCGCGCACAGATCGCGCGAAAACAGCCGATCGGGTAGTCGGAGCGGATCGCGCCGAAGCCGCTCTCGCCGAGGATCGCCGTCAGCTCGCCGCGGCCGATGACGCCGCCGCCCCAGACGCGAGCGCGGAAGCGGCGAGCGGCGGCGGCGACCGGGTCCGTGTCCGGCATCTCGTGCGCAAGCACGATCAGCCACCCGCCCGGTCGCAGCGCCCGATGGACGCGCGGCAAGCCCGCCTCGAGACACTCGCGGCCGAGGAAGGGCTGCGGCAGGAAGGCGAGGTCATAGGCAGCGATCTCGCCGAGCTGCTCGACGCGCTCGTCGCGCAGCGCGATCCGTCCCGAGAGGCCCGCCGCCGCGATCCGCGAGCGCCCGAGCTCGCGAGCGGTCCGGTGCGGCTCGAGCCCGACCGCCTCGGCCTCGGGCCAGAGCCGGCAAAGCTCGGTGGAGACTACGCCGACGCCGGCGCCGACATCGAGGATGCGACCGCCGACCCGGCCCATCCGCTCAGCGAGACCGTCGAGCTTCGGCAGCAGTGCCTCGACGAACGACCCGATCAGGGTCCCCGTCTCGCCCTGGGCCGTGAGGGCCACCGGGTCTTCGAGCGTCCACCCGGTCGAGGTCTCGCCCTCTCGGATCCGCGCCAGCAGGTCCTGGATCTGGAGGTGATCGCCACGGATGCCCGAGCGCAGTACGCGGACGACCCGGGGCGAGCTCAGCGTCTCGAAGGCCGGCGTTGGAGTCAGGCGCGGGCCGTCCGCCTCGACCACGCCGATCGCGAGCAGCGCCTCGATCATGTCGTCGGCCAGTTCCGGCTCGACGCCGCAGGAAGCCGCTGCCTCGACGCGATCGACCGGATCGCGCAGCCGATCGAGCAGCCCGACCTCGAGGGCGCCGGCGAGGGCGGCGTAGGCCCAGGCCGAGCTGCTCAGCTGCTCGAGTGTGTCGGCGAAATCGGCTTCCTGCATCCGCGGATATCTATGTCCCCGAGATTAAGGTCCGCGAAACGGCTCCAACCCGAAGTCGCCGAACGGCTCGTCCCGCTCGCGGACCGCCTGCCGGAAACCGGCCTCCGCGGCGCGCTGCTGAAAGGCGAACCCCTCGGCCGTGTGGCGGGCGATGCCGTCGAAGAAGACGCTCATCACCTGCGTGTCGTGCAGGCCCTGCGAGTAGAGGGCGCCGTTGATCGCCAGCTTGTGCATGACGAGCTGGTTGACCGGCACCCGCGCGATGCGCCCGAGCAGGTCCTCGAAGCACCCGTCGAGCTCGTCGGCCGGGACCGCCGCGCTGACCAGCCCCCACTCGGCTGCCGTCGTTCCGGTGATCGAGTCACCGGTCAACAACAGCCGGCGAGCGCGCTCGAGGCCGATCCGGTGCGCCCAGAGCATCGATGTCGGGACACCCCAGACCCGGGCCGGCGGGTAGCCGATCTTGGCCCTGTCCTCGGCGACGATCAGGTCGGAGCAGAGCGCCATGTCGGTGCCGCCCGCGACGCAGAACCCGTGCACCTTGCAGACGACAGGCTTGTCCGAGCGGAACAGGGACATGAAGCCGCGCAGGTTGCGGGACATCATCTGGTAGTCGGTGACCGGGTCCCATGTCCCGCCGGGATCGTGGTTGGCGGCAACCTCAGCGGGGTCGACCGGCGACCCCGGCGGCAGCTCGTTGCCGGCCAGGGACGCGCCCGCCGACACGCCCTCGGGCTCGAGCCGCTCGGCCGACGCGACCAGGTCGTAACCGCCGCAGAACCCGCTGCCGGCGCCCGCGAGCGCGATCACGTGAATGGAGGGGTCGAGGTTCGCCCGCTCGACGCAACCTGCGAGCTCCGCGGGCATCTCGAGCGTGATCCCGTTGCCGCGCTCGGGCCGATCGAGCGTGATCCGCGCGATCGGCCCGTCGAGATCGAATCGCATCGTCTGGAGCTCGCTCATGCACCGCATCACACGGCACCGGCCGGACGAATCGCGCGCGCATAGGATCCACACGTGACGCCGGGGAAGAAGAGAGCACTGTCGAGAGCGCTCGCCGGCCTCAGCGCCTTCGCGATTGTGCTCGGAATGCTCGCGGTCTACGTCGAGCAGACCTTGTTCGACTCGCGCTCGTTCGCGAACCGGTCGATCAGCATTCTCGACGACGCCGAGGCCCAGGCCCTCGTCGCCAACGCGATCACCGACGCCGCAGTCGACGGTGTCCCGAACGCAGTCGCAGCGCGGCCTGTGATCCAGTCGGTCTCCGAGGGTCTGGTCCGCTCTGCCGCTCTCCAGGACGTGCTCGCCAAGGGCGTCGAGGACGTCCATCGGACGGTCGTGCTCGGCAGCGACGACACGATGACCGTGACGCTCGAGAACGTCGGCACCTTGATCCGCTCCGGCCTCGTCACGGCCGCGCCCCAGCTTGCCGAAGAGATCTCACGAAAGCTCGACGTCGACCTCTTCGCCGACGACGATCCGGCGCCGCCGATCGTGATCGACGCGCTGCAGCTGCAGCAGGATCTCGACGCGCTCGCCTGGATCTGCCTCGCGGTCGCACTGCTGGCGGCGGCCGGCGCCGTAGCACTCGCCCCAACGCGACTCAGGGGCCTGCGCCGGCTCGGCTGGGCGCTCGTCGCCGGTTCTCTGATCGCGGTGGTGGTCTGGTTCGTCGGCCGGGCGATCGTCGTCGGCCGGCTCGACGGAACCGTCGAGATTGTCGCGCGCGCCGGCTACGAAGCCTTCCTCGGCGACCTGCTCACCTGGCTGCTGGTGATCGCCGGCTCGGGCCTCGTGCTGACCGCCGGGCTGAGCACGACTCGTGAGCCGGTCGACGTCGCCGCCCTCGCGGCTCGGGGCTGGGCGCGCATCTCGGCGGCGCCGTCGACGACGGCGCGGAGGGCGGCCCGCGCTGTGCTGCTCGTCCTGGCCGGGATCTGGGTGATCACCAACCGCGACCTCACGATCGACCTGGTCGTGCTCGCGATCGGCGCCTTCGTCGTCTACGTGGGGGCGGCGGAACTGATGAGGCTCGCCGCCGGCGCCGTCCGCGAGGACGACGCCAGCGAGGCCGCCCGGGCCGAGGAGGATCTGAGCGGCGGCGCCCTGGCCCGGATCGGGGTCGTCGCCCTGGTCCTGATCGGGGCCTTCGTCGCGGTCGGCGTCGGGACCAACGACAAGGAGCAACCGCCGCTGCGAGTCGACACCTGCAACGGCTCGGTCGAGCTCTGCGACAAGCCCCTCGACGAGGTCGTCTTCGCAGGCACCCACAACTCGATGTCGGCGGCGACCTACAGGAACTGGTTCTTCGCCCAGCAGGAGAACGGCATCACCCAGCAACTCAACAACGGAATCCGGGCGCTGCTGATCGATCCCCACTACGGGGTCGAGACCCAGCAGGGAGTCGCGACCGATCTCGAGTCCGACCTCGGCTCGCGCCAGAAGATCGAGGCCGGGCTCGGCGCCGAGGGCGTCGCTGCCGCCGAGGCCCTGCGCCGCCAGATCGGCTACGGGGGCGGCGGCGACACCGAGATCTTCCTCTGCCACGCGTTCTGCGAGGTCGGCGCGATCCGCTTCAGCGACGGCCTGCGCGAGATCCGCGACTTCCTGATCAGCAACCCCGGCGAGGTGCTGATCCTCTCGCTGGAGGACGCGACGAGCCCTGATGCGACGAGCGCTGCGATCGAGAAGGCGGGCCTGCTCCCCTACGTCTATCGGGGCGACAACGGGCCGCCGTGGCCGACCCTGCGCGAGCTGATCGACTCCGACCAGCGGCTGATCGTGATGGCGGAGCAGCAGGGCGGCGAGCCATCCTGGTACCGGCGCCAGTTCCAGATCACGCAGGAGACCCCGTATCGGTTCACCCGGCCCGCCCAGCTCGAGGAGCCGAGCTCATGCCGGCCGAATCGCGGCCGCTCCGACGCTTCCTTCTTCCTCCTCAACCACTGGGTCGACACCTCGCCCGCCCCGCAACCGACGAACGCGAAGATCGTCAACGCGCGGAAGTTCCTGCTCGACCGGATCGCGATGTGCGAGGAGATCCGCGGCCTGCAGCCGAACATCATCGCCGTCGACTTCTACGAGGAGGGCGACGTGCTCGGGGTCGTAGACGAGCTCAACGGCATCGGGTAACGGCGTTCTCTGACCAAGCATGAGCGTGCCGGCGAGTGGCGCGGTGTGGCGGAGCCACACAAGCCCCGAGTCGGTGCGCTCAGGCGCAGCGTCAGAGGACGCCCGCTACTGGTCGAGCTGGTCGATCTTGCAGTCTCTCGGGTCCTTGTCTTCGCGCCAGCGCAAGATCTTCGAGCCGTGGCGAATCCGCCCGTCGGCGACATGGTCGAAGGTCACCTCGAGGACCAGCTCCGGCCGCAGGCTGACCCACTCCAGCTCGCGCTCGCTGTCCCATCGACTCGGGTCGGCCGAGCCGCGCTCACCGCTCGCGTAGGGCTCGAGCTTTTTCACCAGCTCGCGCTTCTCCTTCGCCTTCAGACCCGAGGTGTGACCGACGATGCGCAGATCGTCGCCGTCGTAGAGGCCGAGGATCAATGAGCCGACCGTGTTCGCCTCCTTGCCGGGGCGCCAGCCGGCGATCACTGCGTCGATCGTCCGCAGGCGCTTGATCTTGGCCATCCCCTTGCGGTCGCCCGGCCGGTAGGGCGCGTCGAGCTCCTTGGCGATCACGCCCTCGCCGCCGGCCAGCCAGGGCTTGGCCGCGGCTGCTTCGAGCGTCAACGGGGTCAGCTCGATCGAGCCGGCGCTCCATCCCCCGGGACCCCCCTCGACGGCGCCGTCGAGCCCCCTGATCAGCTCGACAAGGGCGGCTCGGCGCTCGGCGAACGGTCTGCCGAGCAACTCCTCGTCGCCGAGCGCGAGGATGTCGAAGGCGCGGTAACGGGCCGGGGTCTCCTCGGCGAGCCGATTGATCCGCGACTCGGCCGGGTGGATCCGGCCCTGCAGGAGGCTGAAGACCTCGGCCCCGTCCTCGCCGAGGATCACGAGCTCGCCGTCGATCACGTAGCGACCCTCCGGGAACTCGAGCTCGGGGAAGTAGCGGAGCAGCGGCTTGCTGCCCCGCGACTGCACGTAGACGTCGTCGCCGTCGACGAAGACGATCGCCCTGAAGCCGTCGTACTTGGGCTCGTAGGCGAAGCCCTCCTCCTCCGGCATCGTCTTCCGCGTACGCGCCAGCTGCGGCTTGATCGGAGGTTTCAAGGGGAGCCCGCCCGCCATCCGCCCATTCAATCAGCCACCGGCGCATCCGCAGTAGCGTCACGGCGATGAGCGCTCTTCAGACGCCGCCCGAGAGCACCGACTTCGCTGTCGTCGGCGCGGGGATCGTCGGCCTCGCGGTGGCGCGGGCGCTGGCCCTGCGTCACCCGGGAGCGCGGGTCGCGGTGTTCGAGCGCGAAGCCGGCCCAGCGCGGCATCAGAGTGGCCACTCGAGCGGGGTGATCCACTCCGGTATCTACTACCGCCCCGGGTCCTTGAAGGCGAGGCTCTGCGTCGAGGGCGCCGCCGCGCTCTACGCCTACTGTGCCGATCGCGGAATCGAGGCCCGGCGCGAAGGCAAGGTGATCGTCGCTACACGGCCGGGCGAGCTGCCCCGCCTCGACGAGCTCGAGCGCCGCGGCCGCGCCAACGGGGTACCCGGCCTGGAGCGCACCGGGCCCGAGCGACTGCGCGAGCTCGAGCCCCACGCGGCCGGGATCTCGGCCCTCCACTCCCCCGCCACCGGCGTCGTCGACTTCGCCGAGGTCGCCATTGCCTTCGCCGCGGACCTCGAGCGCGCCGGTGGCTCGGTCAGCTACGGCTGCGAGGTCAGCGGGCTCGAGTCCGCACCCGCGGGCGTGACCCGAATAACGCACACCGCCGGCAGCACCGAGGCGGGGCGCGTGGTCGCCTGCGCGGGGCCGTGGGCGGATCGGCTGGCGCGCGCATCGGGCGGCAGTCCCGACCCGCGGATCGTCCCGTTCCGCGGCGCCTACCTGCGGCTGCGGCAGGAGCGCTCGCACCTCGTACGCGCGAACATCTATCCCGTGCCCGACCCGGACCTTCCCTTCCTCGGCATGCACCTGACGCGCAACCACGCCGGCGAGGTGCTGCTCGGGCCGACCGCCCTGTTCGCCGGCGCCCGCGACGCCTACGAGCTGCGGCGGGTGCGGCCGGCCGACCTCCGGGAGAGCCTCGCCTGGCCCGGGACCTGGCGGCTGTTCCGCCGCTTCTGGCGGACCGGCGCCGCCGAGATCGTGCACGCGATCAGCCTGCGGGCGTTCGTCGCCGAGTGCCGGCGCTACGTGCCCGAGCTGACGGCCGCCGACGTCGAGCGCACGGGCTACAGCGGCGTCCGCGCGCAGGCCGTCGGCCGTGACGGATCGCTGATCGACGACTTCATCGTCGATAGCACCGACCGCGCCGTCCACATCCGCAACGCTCCCTCACCGGCCGCCACCTCCTCGATCGCCCTCGCCGAGGAGATCGCCGACCGGGTCGACGCCCTCGGGCCGCTCCGATGAGCTCGCCCGCGCGTCCTAGCCGCGAGCAGCTGCTCGCCTTCCTCCCGACCGTGGTCGCCGACCGCGTGCTCGCGACCGACGAAGACCTGCTCGCCGGCCGCCGCCTCGACGTCAGCGTGCTCTCCTGCGACGTCAGCGGGTTCCGCGGTCTTGTCGCCTCCCATCCGGATGACGCACTCGTCTTCCTCAACGGCCTGCTCGCCGAGATCGCCGCGGCGATCGAGTCGGAGCTCGGGACGCTGATGTCGTTTCCGGGCGACGGAGCGCTCGCCGTCTTCGGCGCTCCGCTCGGGGACCCGCGGCATCGCGAGCGGGCCGACCGTGCGGCCGCAGCGATCGCCGGGCCGGTGATCGAAGCCGCACGCGCCCGCCTCGCCGCAGCGTCGATGCCTGCCGTCGGGATCGATGTCGCGGTCGAGAGCGGCGAGGTGCTCGCCGGCATGATCGGCGCCGAGCCGCGCTGGGAGTACGCGGCGATCGGCGACGCGACCAGTCGCGCCGTCGCCCGCACCACGGGCTGAACCGCAGATCAAGGAGGCGGGCGCCGCCGCTCCTGGCGCCACTCGCGGTAGCGCCGCCAGGCGGCCCGGATCCGGCGCCAGAGGAAGATCACCAGCGCGATCCCGGCGACGAGCAGGACGAATGCGATCGCCGCGGCGAGCTCCGGGTTCTCGATCGCGAAGTAGGCGACGACGAGCACGAGCGAGTCCTCGCCGAGGCTGGCGATGATGTTCGTGACCGGCTCGGGCGAGGTGTTGATGCCGAGCCGCAACCCGGCCTTGACCCCATGGCTGGCGAGCGCCGTCAACCCGGCCGTGCCGCCGCCGAGCGCGTCGTCGAAGCTCGACACCCCGGCATCGTCGGTGAACGAGAACCCGAGCCAGCTGCCGATCAGCGGCCTGATCACCGTGTGGATCGAGTCCCAAGCCGTATCCACATACGGAATCTTGTCGGTAACGAACTCGACACAAAACAGCGCGAGAGCGATGTACAGCACCCGATCGGACTCGAGCTGCTCAGGCACCCCGATCGTGCCCGAGCGGCCAAGCAACGACAACACCACGACCGTCAGATAAGAGTTGACCCCCGCAGCCCACCCGGAGCTGAAGACAGTCGCAGCCAGATCCACAACCCGAACCTACCTGCTCAACCTCAGCCGGCGGCCGATCCCAGCTAACCCCAGCCCGGCGGCCGAACCCTGACCCTCAACGTCGTTCGCCGGCGGGTGGCGGCGGGGTGGGCGCCGACAGGCCCCGCCGTCGAGGCCTTAGTCCTTAGACCGTCCCTTCAACGGCCGCCTAAGACAGCCGCTCAACCACCATCGCCTCGCCCTGCCCCCCGGCAACGCACATCGTCTCGATCCCGACCGAGTGATCGTCCGTCTCCATCACGTTGAGCAGTGTCCCCATGATCCGCACGCCCGTCATCCCGAACGGATGACCCAGCGCGATCGCGCCACCGTGCGTGTTCAGCTTCTCGAGCGGGATGTCGCACTCGGCCATGATCGGAATCACCTGGGCGGCGAACGCCTCGTTGAGCTCGACGACGTCGACGTCGCCGATCGTCATCCCGGCCCGGTCGAGGACCTTCTTGACGGCGCCGATCGGTGCGACTCCCATGTACTCGGGGTTGTTGCCTTCGGTGGCGGCGGTGACGATCCGCGCCCTCGGGGTCAGCCCGAGTTCCTTGGCCTTGGTGTCGCTCATGATCAGCGCTGCGGCGGCACCGTCGTTGAGCGGGCACGAGTTGCCGGCGGTGACCCCACCGCCGCCCTCGAACGCCTCGGGCAGGCTGCCGAGCTTCTCGCGCATGTCGCCCTTGTCGGCCCGCGGGCCGTCGTCGGAGGAGACGACGGTGCCGTCGGGGAGCGTGACCGGGACGATCTCGCGATCGAAGAACCCGGACTCCTGCGAGGCGACCGCGAGGTGCTGGGAGCGCAGCGCGTAGTCGTCCATGTCGTCGCGCGAGACACCGTACTTCTTGGCGACGTTGACGGCGGTGTCGCCCATGTCGATGTAGACGTTGGGGTAGCCGTCGGTGCCACCGGTCAGCTTCTCGTTCCGATCAGCGGCCCGGGCCGGGTCGGTCGCCTCGTTGAAGCGGCTGACGAACTCGACGCCGGCGGCGATGTAGGCATCGCCCTCACCGTTCTTGATCGCGTTGGCGGCATGCCGGACCGAGTCGAGCGAGGAGGCGCAGAAGCGGCTCACGGTGACTCCGGTCGTCGTCTCAGGAAGGTTCGAGAGCAGGACGAGGATGCGGGCGAGGTTGAAGCCCTGCAGGCCCTGCGGCATGCCGACGCCGCAGATCACGTCCTCGATCAGGGTGGGATCGACGTCCGGGTTGCGCTCGAGGAGCTGGTCGATCACGAACGCGCCGGTCTCGTCGGGCCGGAGTTGGGCGAGCGAGCCCTTGAACGCGCGGCCGATCGGGGTGCGAATGGTGTCGACGATCACTGCTTCGGGCATTTCTGCCTCCTTCGGGAAGTCCTTGGTGGGGTGCGTGGAGCGGAGCCGGCCTGCACGACACGGGCCCGCGAGGGTGTCTGAGACAAATCCTACGCAGGCGGTCCAGAGCGACGTCGGCTTCCCCCCAGTCCGTCTATCCTCGCAGGCATGAGCGAAGAGACCACCGCAGAGAGCACAGAGCTCGAGCCCGAACGCGCCGCCGAGATGATCGAGTCGGGCGACGTGCAACTCGTCGACGTCCGCCAGGACTTCGAATGGGAGGCCGGCCGGATCCCCGGAGCCGTGCACATCCCGCTTGACGCGCTTCCCGCTCGGGCGGGCGAGCTCGATCGTGAGCGGCCGATCATCTTCGGGTGCCGCTCGGGCGCCCGCTCGGCGATGGCAACCGACGCCTTCCGCGCGTCCGGGTTCGAGGCATACAACCTCGGTGGCGGCCTCGAGGCCTGGGTCGAGAAGGGGCTCGCCGTCGAGCCCGACGACGGCGCCGTCGCGCTTCCGCGCCCGGACAACAGCTGATCGATGGAAGCGACCCCGCCGAAGCCACCCGAAACCGGCTCGCAGCCGCAGCCCCCTGCCCCGGGCGAGACCGGTCCGCAGCCGGGAGCGCCCACCGGAGCACCCGGCACCGGTGAGCACCCCGTAACCGGCCCCGAGCCAGTCACGGAGCTCGAGGGCCTCCGCGCCTGGATCGCCCAGATCGACCGCAAGCTTGGAACGCGCACCTACGCCGGAGCCGCTCTGCTGGTGCTCGCGATCGCAGCGGCGATCGTGGCTCTGGTGATGGCGGTCGATGCCCGTGACAACTCCGCCAGCAAGTCCGACCTCGACCAAGTCGAGCAGGAGCTGACCGGAGTCGCCGAAGAGGCGGGTGCGGCGGGAGATCTGCAGACCAGCGTCGACTCGATCAACGATCGACTCGACACGCTCGAAGGCCAGGTCAGCACGCTCGAGTCCTCAGATTCCGACACGGCAGACCAGGTCAAGGTGATCGAGGACGACATCGAGGATCTGCGCCAGCAGATCTCCGACCTCGAGTCCGGCGGCACAGGTACAACCGACTCGACCACCGGCACCGGCGACACGGGCTGAGCCGGCGGCCGCTCGCGGGCGCTCCCAACTACGGCCGGAGCTGCGCCTTCGACATCGGCCGCGAGCGTGCCGGCTTTCGCCCCGCTGCGGGCACGACGCCCGTCTCGGCCTCGAGCTCGTCGAGCGCCAGGCGCAGGTCGGCGATCCGCTCACGGATCCTCGCCGGGTCGTGGAAGTCGGCGTTGACGTCGCCGTCTCCCGCAGCCGCCTCCGCGGCCTCGATTGCGGCCTCGTGGCGCTCCTCGTCGCGGGCCTCCTCGACGGCGCTGATGATGATCGCGATGACGACGTTGATGATCAGAAACGAGGCGACGAGCACGTAGGAGACGAAGTAGACCCAGGCCCACGAGCTCACCTCCATCGCCGATCCCATGATGTCCGGCCAGCTCTCGAGGGTCATGACCACGAACAGGGTCAGGATCGCGTCGCCGATCGTCGCCCAGTTCTCGGGGTCGCCCTCGTGGAAGAGAGCCCACCCGACCATGCCGTAGACGTACATGATCAGGACGGCGAACAGGCCGAGGCTCGCGATCGGGGCGATGCTCGAGACCATGCCCCGGATCAACACGCGCAGGTCCGGCATCACGGAGACGACCCGCAGGACACGGAACACCCGGACGAGTCGCAGCAGCGTCACGTTCTCGCGCACGCCGGGGAGGAAGACGGCGCCGACGACGACGAAGTCGAAGACGTTCCAGCCGCTCTTGAAGAAGTCCTGCGGCCGGCGACCGTAGGCGCCGATCCTGATCAGGATCTCGGCGCAGAAGATCGCCAGGCAGATCCCGTCGATCGCGAGCAGCAGGCCGCCGATCCGCTCGTCGATCGTGTCGTAGGTCTGCAGGCCGAGCGTCACCGCGTTGATCCCGATCACGACCAGGATCGTGTGCTGGAAGCGCTGCGAGTCGGCGATCTGCCTGAGCCGGGCTGCCATCGTCCGCGAGATGCTGCCATAGGTAGCTCCCCGGCCTTTTCGCCGCCGCCTGCCTGACTCGTCCGCGACCTGCAATACAGTCGCGGCAATGGTGCTTGTGCTTTACGGCACGATCACCGGCACAGATGAGGCGTTATGCGCCCGGAAGGAGAGGGTCATGGCCGAGGGTTACTGCGTCAAGGAACGCAAGAAGGTCGAGATCAAGGACCCCCAGCAGATCACGATGAAGAACGGACGTCCAGCGATCCAGGGCACCTGCCCGGACTGCGGGACGAAGATCTTCAAGATCGGCAAGATGGAAGCCTGACGGCGGCCTCTGACGCGGCGCACGACGCCACCCGCTCGGGGCTCATGTAGCTCCGCTACACCGCGCCCCTCGCGTGCGACGTCACGCTTGGTCAGAGAACGCCTTCGGTCCTAGCTGCCGGGCTGCTGGCCACTTCCGAGAGGCGGGCGCGGGGGAAGGGCCTGCCGACACTCAGGTAGCCGGCCTCAGCAACTCTCGCGGCAGACCAACAACGGTCTGCCGGCGGACGGAGGCGGGCCCTTCCCCCGCGCCCGCCCGCCAACCACGCTGACGGCGAGGCTAGAGCCCCGTGATCCCCGCCTGTCGCCGCCCGTACAGGTACCCGATGAGCGCTTCGGAGACGTTCGGGTCGAACTGGGTGCCGGCGTTTCGGGTCAGTTCGGCGACGGCCTCGGTGTGCGAAAGGGCGGCCCGGTAGGGGCGATCCGAGGTCATCGCGTGGTAGGCGTCGCAGACGAGGATGATGCGGGCGCCGATTGGGATCTCCTCGCCTGCGAGCCCGTCCGGATAGCCCCTCCCATCCCAGCGCTCATGCTCGTGCCGGACGATCTTGGCCACGCTGCCGAGGCCGGGGATCGCACGAAGGATCCGTTCGCCGATCACCGGATGCTCACGCATCACGTCCCACTCCCGCTCGTCCAGAGGGCCGGGCTTGTGGAGGATCTCGTCGGGCACTCCGACCTTGCCGATGTCGTGCAGGAGGGCCGCCGTCCGCAGCTTCGAGATCTGCTCTTCGTCCAGCGCCAGCGCCTCACCGACCCTGCCGGCCACGTCGACGACCGACTCCGAATGCTCGCCCGTGTACTGATCCCGCTCCTGCAGCGCGGAGGCGAGCGCGGCGACCACGTCGCCGTGTCCGGGGTCGGGCGCGACCTCCTCGCCGTCGTCGCCGCCGGAGGCGATCGCCGCCCGGCCGCCGCCGCTGGCGCGGGCCTGCTCGAGCGCCTTGTTGGCCGAGGCGAGCAGTTGCTCGGGGCTCTGCTTGGGGCGCAGAGCCGCGACGCCGATCGAAACGCTGATTCCGCGGACGGGCCCGGCGGCGACATCCTCGAGCCCGATCAGGATCCGCTCGACGGCCTGGTGCGCGTCATGGGAGCCGGTCTCGGGCAGCAGCACGGCGAACTCGTCGCCGCCCATCCGGCAGGCGAGATCGTGCGCCCGCGTCATCTGCGCGATCACGCCGGCGACGGCGACGAGTACCTGATCTCCGGCTCCGTAGCCGTGGTTGAGGTTGATGCTGCGGAAGCCGTCGATGTCGATGATCGCGACGCTGAGCGGACGGCGGTAGCGATGGGCGCGCTGGACATCGAGCTCGAGCTGGGCTCGGAAGGCGTGCAGCGTCAGCAGCGACTCGGTCAGCTGATCGCGCGTCGAGGAGCGTGAGAGCTCCGCCTCGAGCTCGGCGATCCGCTTGCGCGCCTCCTGCAGCTGGCTCTCGAGCACGTCGCCTTGTTTGGACAGCAAGCCCATCCGGACGATTATCGGCCCTGGATGACCTGCTCTTGAGTGCCGTTGTCCGGATCGGGCAGGAGCCTGCGGCTCACGTAGCTCACCGCTCAGCGCGAATCCGCGATCCGGACGAGGCCGCCGAGCACGCCGACGTAGGCGCTGCCGTCTGGCCCGAGCGTGACCGGCGCGTAGTTGTTGTTGAAGCCGAGGCCGTACCCGGCAAGCTGCTTGAAGCGGGTCCGCCCGCTGTCGAAATCGATCGCCGTCAAGTACCAGGGGTCGTCGCCGCTGGCGAGTGGCGGCTTCGTGTAGGTGTAGAGAAGACCGTTGGCTAGCGAGAGCTTAGGCACGACGGATGGCGCGATCTCTTCGCTGCTCCAGCGCTGCCGGCAGTTGCGCCCGGGGTCGCCGACCTGCTTGCGGGTCGGCTTGATGTCGATCCGCTCGATGCCCGGCGTCGTCGTCCGGCCAAGCTCGACGCTCGTGATCCCCGAATAGCCGAAATTGTTCTCGACCGCGATCGAGCGGCCGATCCCAATCAGCGACTGGTCGGTCGAGCCGGCGCCCTTCTCGAAGACCGGGACCCGGCAGACGACCCGCCTGCGATCGGGCCTCCGCGATCGATCCATGACCACGACCTGGAGTGGATCCGAGTTGTCGGCGATCGCCACGTAGCGACGCTGGAGCAGCGTCGGCGTCGTCCCCGACCCGGGGCTGGTCTGACCCGGCTTCTGGACGCCGGTGTTTCCGTAGCCCTTGCGCCAGACCACCTCGGGGCCCGCCGGCCCCGCCTCGAGCCTGTAGAGCGCGGCGTCGGTGACGATGAAGACCCCCGCCCCCTGCCCGACCGCAAACGAGTTCGAGATCGTCTCGCCGAGGTCGAGTGAGCGGAGGGTCCCCCGGCGGTCGCTCCAGCCGACGACGCCGGCCTTCGACGCGAACCAGATCCTGTTCTTCCAGTCGGGCAGCGCCGAGATCACCTTGTCGTTGCCGACGGCGGGCGTCAGGTCGACGTCGGAGACCCGCTCGAGCGAGTCCCCGCGGACGGCGATCGTGAGCAGGCGGCCGTCCGTCGTCGGCAGGACGGCACGATCGCGATGGTCGAGGTAGAAGTAGCCGCCGCCGGAGAAGTCGGTGAACGGGTTGCCGCCGTCGGCTTGCCGGGGCGGGAGGTCGAAGGCATCGATCGTCTCGAGGCTGACCGGATCGAGTAGCGCCAGGACCGGCCGGTCGAGGCCGACGCAGACAGTGACGATGCGGCCGCGGCCGTCGAAGGCGACGGACGCGCACTCGCGCGCGAACAGGGTCGAACTCACCTCCGGATCGCGGCCCAGCGGCCCAGCGGTCGTGTAGGTGTCGCTCTGGAAGGCGTCATTGTGGAGGTTCGAGCTGCCGTTCGGAGCCATGAACGGGTGCCCGGAGACGCTCGGTGCGGGGAACGGGTCGGGGCTTGCGGGCCTGCCGACGAAGGCCGGCTGACCACCCCCGGAAACGGGGTTCCCGAGGATTGGCAGAACCGGCGCACCGGGGGTCTGGGCGACGGCCGGGGGTGCCGCTGCGAGCAGCGCCGCTGCGACCGCTGCGGCCACAGCCGCGATCCTCTTCCTGCCTGCGTTCCCGCGCATGGACGCGCCCCACATTAACGGCCCTGGTGACGATCGGCGCAAGTGGTGGAAGAATGAATCGGCACCCCCGATGCCAAGCCCCCCGAGCCAACAGAGACCGCTCGAGCTGATCCTCGCGAGGAACCTGCTCACGAGCATCGCCACGCCGGCCTTCCTCGTCTCCCGCGAGGGAGCGATGCTGTTCTACAACGAGGCGGCGGGCGCCCTACTCGGCGTCCCCTTCGAGGAAACCGGCCGCATGGACCCGGAGACCTGGATCAAGTCGTTCGGGCCGTTCGACCCGAAGGGCGCGCCGATCCCGGTCGACGAGCTGCCGCTGACGGTCGCCCTCCGCGATGGCCGGCCCTCGCACGAGAACTTCACGATCCGCTCGACCGACGGCGAACATCACGAGATCGCCGCCAGCGGCATGCCGATCGTCAGTGCCGAGCACGGGGCCTCGGGGGCGATCATCTTCTTCTGGCCGCTCGACCCCGACGAGGCGCGCGAGCTGAGCACCGGCCAGCACGAGGCGGTCGGATGAGGGTCAAGGTCTGGGGAGCCCGCGGGTCCGTGCCGGCGCCGGGACCGGAGATGAACCGTTACGGCGGCAACACCTCATGCGTCGAGCTCACCCTGTCCAGCGGCGAGACCCTGATCATCGACGCCGGGACCGGGATCCGCACGCTCGGCTTCTCGCTGCCGCCGGACATGCCGTCGATCAACATCCTGCTCACCCACCTGCATCTCGACCACATCCAGGGCCTGATGTTCTTCCCGCCCTGCTTCCGGGCCGAGTCGACGATCCGGATCTGGGGACCGTCCTCGCCCGAGGCGAGCCTCGAGGCGCGGATCGCCCGCTACATCTCCGCCCCGCTCTCCCCGGTCGAGGTCCGGGAGCTCCCGTGCGATGTCTCCTTCAACGACGCACCGGCCAGCGAGTGGCAGATCGGCAGCGCCACGATCCGGGCCGAGGCGGTCACCCATCGCGGGCCGACGCTCGGCTACCGGATCACCGACGGCGACACGAGCCTCTGCTACATCTCCGACCACGAGCCGGCTCTCGGCGCCGATCTCGACGCGCTCGAGCCGGAGTGGATCTCGGGCTACAACCTCGCCCACGACGCCGACCTGCTGATCCACGACTGCCAGTACACCGACGAGGAGTACCCGGGCCACGAGGGCTGGGGGCACTCCAGGGTCACCGACACCCTCACCTTCGCGAAGCGCGTCGGCGCCAAGCGGACGCTGCTGTTCCATCACGACCCGCTCCACACCGACGGCTTCCTCGACGATCTCCACGTCCAGGCTCGGCGCACATGGGCCGAGCTCGGCGGCGACCCGGCGGCGATCGAAATCGCGCACGAGCGCGAGGAGCTGACCGTCGGTGACGACCCGCCCGCGGCCGCCGCAGCCGCCTCCGCAGACGCCCAGGCAGCGCCCCAGGCACGGGTCTGATCGTCTGAGCCGGCTCCCGGCGGCGCCCCGGGGCGGCCCGGTCGTACATCTCGTGACTGGCTTGTTCAAGCCATTCTCCGCTGACGAACCCGGTCCCATCGCCACTGCGTACAAGCCCGTCCGGGGAATTTTCGACCCCGGTACAAACACGGGCTGCGGCCCCGGGCTGACACTGATCAGGTCCGTAAACCGCGACCGCCGGGCTTGCCCGGCGGCTTAGGAGGAAATTCGACAATGACCAAGAGGCTTGGCCTCGCGGCACTGATTGCGTTGGTCGCATCCCTGGCATTGCCGGGGCTCGCGGCGGCCGCAGTACCAGGGCCCGGGGCGCTCAAAACACAGCTCGACACGACGTGGGTGATGGTCTCCTGCGTGCTCGTGCTGTTCATGCAGGCTGGATTCCTCTTCCTCGAGATCGGCTTCTCGAGACAGAAGAACGCAGGAGCAGGCGTCGCCAAGATCCTCGTCAACCTCGGCATCGCGACAATCGCGTGGTGGGCCGTCGGTTACGGGATCGCAGGATTCGGCAACGACTTCTTCGGCACCGACGGATTCCTGTTCCAGTTCAACCAGGACATTGGCGGAGTTCAGATCGGCGGCGCGGACACCGCGCTGATGCTGTTCGGCATGTTGTTCTGCTGCGTCTCGCTGGCGATCGTCTGGGGCACCACGCTCGAGCGGATCAAGTTCAGCGCCTACGTGATCTACGCGGCCATCTTCGCGGCGGTGATCTACCCGCTCGTCGCCCACGGCGTCTACGGCGGCGGTCTGCTGTCCGACGTCGGCGGCAAGCCGGTCATGGACTTCGCCGGCTCGACCGTCGTGCACCTGACCGGTGCCGTCGGCGGCCTCGCGGCGCTGCTCCTCCTCGGCCCGCGCATCGGCAAGTACGGAGCGGACGGCAAGCCCCGGGCGATCCCGGGCCACTCGATGCCGATCGCCGGCCTCGGCGTGCTGATCCTGTGGGTCGGCTGGTACGGGTTCAACGCGGGTTCGACGTTCGGGACCGGCGGCGGTGAGCTGTTCGCGCAGGTCGCGCTCAACACCCAGCTCGCGGCCGCGGCAGGTGCTCTGTTCGCGATGCTGACCGTGTACCTGAAGACGAAGACGCTCGACGTCGGCATGGCCGGCAACGGCGCCATCGCAGGACTGGTCGCGATCACCGCTCCGTCCGGCTACGTCGAGTTCCAGTTCGCACCGGTGATCGGGGCGATCGCAGGCATCGTCGTCGTCTACGGCGTCCTGGCGATCGAGAAGCACCTCGACGACCCGGTCGGCGCGCTTTCGGCGCACGGCCTGGCCGGCATCTGGGGCACGATCTCGATCGGTCTGTTCGGGTCCGCCCGGCTGATCCTCGACGGCGCCGCACCCGGCGTCTGGTACTCGATCACCGGTGACGTGCCGCTCAGCGCCTCGCTCGGTCAGCTCGGCGTCCAGGCACTCGGAGTGGCAGCAACGTTCGTGTTGGTGTTCGTGCTGTCCTACGCGACCTTCGCCTTGATCAAGGCGACGATCGGGATCCGGGTCACCCAGGAGGAAGAGCTCGCCGGCCTCGACATCTCGTCTCACGGGATGTACGGGTACCCGGAGTCATTCATCCCCCAGGAGGAGTATCCGGTCGGTAGGTTCGAACCGAACGTTGCGGGGACTCCCGTTGCGACACCCTCCACGGCCGCGGCAACGCAGCCGACGGATAGTTAGAGAGGAGGTGCGCTAATGAAGAAGGTAGAGGCATTCATCCGCCACGAGGCGTTCGAGCCGATCCGTCAGGAGCTGCTCGAGCGGGGCATCCCGTCCCTCTCGATCTCCGAAGTCAAGGGATCGGGACGCCAGAAGGGCGTCGTCGAGCACTATCGAGGAGCGAGCCTGACCGTCAACGTACGGCCGAAGCTCAAGATCGAGTGCGTGGTCGACGACTCCGAGAAGGATCTCGTCGTCGAGACGGTCCTCAAGCACGCCCGTACGGGATCTGTCGGTGACGGCAAGATCTTCGTCATCCCGGTCGAGGAAGCGATTCGCATCCGAACCGGCGAGGAAGGCGAGGACGTGCTCCAGGCACACGAAGGAACCGAGATTCCCTCCGCCTGACGCGGCGGTCTCTCAAATCCCGCGAGCCGGGCCGGCCCCATCGGGGGCCGGCCCGCGCCCCGGGCCTCCGTCCACCTACCCCGACCCGGAGGAAAGGCGCGAGAAGGGCATGCGCGATCTCCACGAACAGATGCTCGCCGCGGTAATCGGCGGTGACGGGCTCGAGGGGATCGCGGAGCTGGCCTCGCACGAGGTCGGCGGGCCGGTAGCGATCGTGCTCCCCGGCCACGGCATGTCCGCCGTCTGGCCCGAGGACGCCGGTGATGTGACAGCCCTCGTCTCATGGACGGGTGAAGCGCTCGCCGGCCGCAACGGCACCTTGCCCGACGGCATCGACATCGCCGTGCCGATCCCGGCGAGTGAAAGCGACCTCGGCCGCGTGATCGCGCTGGCTGGCGCCGACCCCTCGGCGCAGTTCGTGGATCGCGAGGAGGTGCTTCGGCTCGCCGCGCTGACGACGCTGACCGAGCTCGCCGTGGTCGAGGCGCGCGACCAGCTCGCCGAAGAGCTCCGCGGCAGCCTGATCGAGGAGATGCGCGCCGGCATCGTCTCCGGCGATGAGATCGTGCGCCGTGGCCGGCGCCTCGGCACCGACCTGAGCGTGGGAGGAGTCGCGATCGCGGCCGCGGCGAGCGGCGGCAAGCCCCGCTACATGGCAGCGATCGTGACCTCGGTCGCCGGCACCGCGATCGCCGAGCCGTTCGGTGACCGGGTCTTCGCGCTGCTGCCCGCCGACGAGGGCTCCGGCGCCGGCGCCACGGCGAGTTCACGCGCCCAGGAGATCGTCAGCCGCCTCCGCCCTCACGGGCCCGCGGCAGCCTCATCGCCTTTCACGGATCCGGCCGACTGCGGCCGTGCGCTCGAGGAGGCGGAGCTGATGCTGGACGTGATCGGCCGCGACCCGCGCCTCGCCGAGCAGCTCGAGGGCGGCATCCCCAGCGGCGTCTACCGGCTCCTGTTCCGCGCCCTCGCCTCGAACCCGGCCGAGGTGGTCCGCTTCTACGAGGACACGGTCGAATCGCTCGTCGGCCACGACCGCGATTACCACACGGACCTGCTCAACACGCTCGAGGCCTATCTGGCCAACGACTGCAACATGCGTGCAACCGCCGAGGCCGTCTACGCGCATCGCCACACGGTCGCGCACCGACTCGAGCGGATCAAGGAACTCTGCGGGCTCGACCCGTCCTCGGGGGAGGACCGCGAGCGACTCGGGCTGGGGATCAAGGCATACCGGCTGATCGAACCAACGCTGCCGCGCTGATCGGGCAACGCACAGCAACAGGAGGAGGTGCAGGAAGAGATGGACGCAACAGGAGGAGAGGCCAACGTGGTGCCGTTTCCCCGGACCTGGGCCGGAGAGACGCGCCAGATCGTCAGCTTCGGCGGTGGCGGGTTCTCGATGGAGTCCGGGAACACGCTGCTCGACGACCACGTGCTGTCGCTGACCGGCCGAGAGCGCCCGCGGGTCTGCTTCGTGCCGACGGCGAGCGGCGACGCCGACCACTACATAGTCCGCTTCTACCGGGCCTTCAGCCCCGAGCGCTGCGAGCCCTCGCACCTGTCGCTGTTCCGGCGCGACCGGGGCGGCGAGGACCTGCGCGAGTTCCTGCTCTCGCAGGACCTGATCTACGTCGGCGGCGGCAGCGTGATCAGCATGCTCGGCGCCTGGCGCGCGCACGGGGTCGACACGATCCTGCGGGAGGCGTGGGAGGCCGGCGTCGTCCTCTGCGGGCTCAGCGCCGGCTCGCTCTGCTGGTACTCGGAGGGCGTCACCTCCTTCCACGGCGAGGTGAGACGCTTCAAGGGCCTCGGCCTGCTGCCGTGGAGCAACTGCGTCCACTACGGCGACGAGCCCGGCCGCAAGGAGGCGTACTACGCGCACCTGCAGCGCGGCATGTGCCCCGGCTACGCGGCCGCCGACGGCGCGGCGCTGCACTTCCGCGGGCCACGGATGGTCGAGGCGGTCAGTTCGCGGCCGAAGGCCGGAGCCTGGTGCGTCGGCGACGGCGGCGAGGAGGTCGTCGAGACGGCGCTGCCCGTGCGCTATCTGGGCGAGCCTCCGGCAGGAGAGGACGCCGACCTGAGCGCGGTAGCGTGACGGTGTGAGCGTGAGCGGATGAGCGGGCCGATCGTCGCGATCGGCGGCGCCGAATGGGCGATGCGGCCTGAGAACGAGGCGCTCCACGACTACGTGCTGGGCCTGACCGGCAAGGAGCACCCCGACGTCTGCCTGCTGCCGACAGCGAGCGGCGATCCGCAGGGGCTGATCTCCTCGTTCCACGGCGCGATCGACCGGCGCGCGGGCAAGGTCACGTCGATCTCGCTGTTTCGGCTCGTCGACGGCAACATCGACCTGCGCGAGCAGCTGCTGGCGCAGGACCTGATCTACGTCGCCGGCGGCAACATGGTCAACCTGATCGCGCTCTGGCGCGAGCACGGGCTCGACGAGGTGATGCGGGAGGCGCACGCCCAGGGCACGGTCCTCTGTGGCTACAGCGCCGGCTCGATGTGCTGGTTCGAGTGGGGCGTCTCGCGCGGCGTCGGCACACCGGTCGCCAACCCGGGACTGGGCCTGCTCACGGGCAGCCACTGCGTCCACTACTCGCAGGACCCCGCCCGCCGTAGCGCCTACATGGAGCTCGTCGCCGCCGGCACTATCCCCGGCGGCATTGCGCTCGACGACCACGCCGCGGCGCTGTTCCGTGACGGCGCCCTGGTCGAGGCCGTGCGCTCCCGCGAGACCGCCCGCGCCTTCTCAGTCGAGGCGGAGCCCGACGGCGCCACCGAGACCGAGATCCCGACCCGGATGGTCGAGTCCTCGTCGCGGCCGACCGTCGAGCCGGCGCTCGAGGAGATGCGGGCGGTCCGCCGGATGCGCAGCGGCGGCGGCATGCTGCCGCGTGGCTGAGCCGGGCGACGGAGCACCGGCCCGCCGGGCGCGCCGCCCGCCGGCCCCAGCCGCGGCGAACCAAGGACTCTGAGGCGATCTACGTACCTATACGGTCGGCAGAACGCAGCAAAGATCGCCGGATCGCACGCGCTGGCGATTGGGGTCCTGACCTACGGCGGCGGGCTGCACGTGGCGCTGCACGCCGACCCGGACAACCTGCCCGACATCGAGCAGCTGCCACCGATGTTCGAGGCGGCGCTCGAGGGGCTCGAGTCGGCCCCGCTCAGTCGAGGAACTCGCGCTTCGCGCGCTCAGCGGCGGCCCGGGCCTCTTCCTCGGTCCGTCGCTTGATCTCGGCCTCGACCTCCTCGTGGCGCTTCCGCACGAGCTCTTCAGCCTCGGCCGCCGCCTTCGCGGCCTCACGCTCCATCTCGGTCCGGATCTGGCGCTCGATCTCCTCTGAGCGCTTCTCAGCCTCGGCGGCGGCGCGCTCCTCGGCGTCGGCACGAAGCCGGCGCTGCTCCTCGGCGAGACGGCGCTTGAGCTGCTCCTCGGCCTCGCGCTCGGCCCGCTGACGGGCCCGCTCGGCCTCCACCGCCGCCTCCGCCTCCAGCTTCTCGGCCTCGGCCGCGAGCCGCTCGGCAGCCTGGCGGCGGGCGCGTTCCTCAGCGTCGGCGGCGACCTGGTCGGCGAGCCGGGTCAGCTTCTGCTCGGCCACGTTCAGCTTCCGTTCGACGTCCTCGCGAAGGCGACGCTCGCCGTCGGCGCGGCGATCGGCTTCCTCGGTGCGGCGCTCGACCTCCTCGGCGACGAGCCGTCGCTGGGTCTCGGCCTGCTCCTCGAGCTCGGCCGCCTTCCCGGCGAGCGCCTCGCGCTCCTTCTCGGTCGCGGCCTCGACCTGCTTGGCGATGCGCTCGGCGGCCTGCTTCTGAAGCTTGGCGGCCGCATTCCTGAGCTTCTGCTCGGCCTGCTGGCGAAGCCGGTCGCGGGTCTCGTGGAGGCGCAACTCGTAGCGCTCCGCCGCGGCTCTGGCCGCGGCGACGGCGGCCTCCTCGGCCTCCTCGGCGACGGCGCGGGACTCCTCGGCCTCGCGCAGCGCCATGTTCCGCTCCTCGACGGCCTTGCGGGCCAGCGCCTCGGCCTTCGACGCGCGCAGCGAGGCCTCCCGCGCCTCAGCCGAGATCCGGCGAACGTCCTCGGCGAGCGCGTCGATTCCGCTGCGCCGCGCCTCCTCGATCGCGGAGCCGACGCCGTCGGCGGCGCCGCGCGCGGCCTCGACCGCGACCTCGGGCGCGGGCCCGTCGCCGGAGGGGGCCGGAGCCTGCTCCTCCTCCTGCCGGTCGACCGATTCTGCTTGCTGGTCCTCCTGCATCTATCTCAGCTCCGTGCGGCCCCGGGACGAGCGGGGCGAAGAGACGACCCTACCCGGGTTCAAGGAAGCTCGGCGCCGGGCGAGCCCTGGTAGGTGCGGGCCGCGATCAGGGTCAGCAGTGTGGTGAAGAAGATGAGCAGGATCGAGAAGGCGACGAGCTTCGGCATCTTCGCCGCATGGGCGTAGATGCCGAGCAGAAAGCCGACCCCCATAAGGATTCCGTAGTAGGCGGAGGAATCGGGAAGCAGGCTCGCCAGCTTCAGGGCTCCGCTGAAGATCTCCACCCCGCCATTATCATCACCCCGGCGATGTCCGATGCCGTCACCCCCTCCCCCGGCCCCCCGGCCGACGCTCCGGAAACCGTCGAGCAGACCCGCGCCGCGCTCGAAGCGGTCGGCTATCTGGCGGACTCCTCGGCGGCGCTGGTCTCCCACCTCGCCCAGCAGCTCGGCAAGCCCGTGCTAGTCGAGGGGCCGGCCGGAGTCGGCAAGACGGAGCTCGCGAAGG
Source organism: uncultured Solirubrobacterales bacterium (assembly GCA_963793415.1). GTDB lineage: Bacteria > Actinomycetota > Thermoleophilia > Solirubrobacterales > 70-9 > CAXMST01. The sequence continues at coordinate 2,952,358 of CAWCAC010000002.1, forward strand.
CGCTCGCCCGTTCTACCGGGCGCGAGCTGATCCGGCTGCAGTGCTACGAGGGCCTCGACGAAGCGAAGGCCCTCTACGAGTGGAACTACCGCAAGCAGCTGCTGCGGATCCAGGCCGAAGCGGCCACCTCCGAGGAGGCCTCGGGGTCCTCCTCGTTCGACGAGATCTTCGCCGAGGAGTTCCTGCTGACGCGGCCGCTGCTGACCGCGATCGCCTCGACCGATCCGGTCGTGTTGCTGATCGACGAGATCGACAAGACCGATCAGGAGTTCGAGGCGATGCTGCTCGAGGTCCTCTCCGACTTCCAGATCTCGATCCCCGAGCTCGGGGTGATCGAGGCCCGCACGCACCCGATCGTGCTGCTCACCTCGAACAACTCGCGCGAGCTGACCGAGGCGCTGAAGCGCCGCTGCCTGTACCTGTGGCTCGACTACCCGGACATCGACCGCGAGCTCGAGATCGTCCGCCTGCACACGCCGGAGCTCGACGAGACGCTCGGCCGCCGGCTCGTCGAGGTGGTGCAGATGGTCCGCGAGCTCGACCTCAAGAAGCCGCCGTCGATCGCCGAGTCGATCGACTGGGCGCGGGCGCTGCTGCTGCTCGGTGCCGACGAGATCGACGCCGAGACCTTCCGCAAGACGATGAGCGTGATCGTCAAGCACCGCACCGACCTCGACCTCGTCGCCGAGCGCGTCGGGACGCGGCTCGCGGGTGCGCTGTCGTCCGGGGCCGAGCCGGGGTCATGAGCGCGGGGATCCCCGGCGATCGGCGGCCCGCCGACGCGCCCGGACCCCAGAGCCATCTTCCCGACGGCTTCGCTCCGCGGATCCTCAGCTTCTGCGAGGACCTCCGCAACGAGGGCGTCGCGATCGGCACCTCCGAGATCCTCGACGCGTTCGAGGCGCTCTCGACGATCCCCTGGGAGCGCCGTGAGGACTTCCGCGAGGCGATGGCGGCGACCCTGGCCAAGTCCCAGGAGGACCGCCGCATCTTCGAGCTGATCTTCGACCGCTTCTTCTTCAGGGCTGCCGAGGCCGAGGCACTCGAGCGCGGCGTCGGCGAGAACGCCGAGCTCGGCGATGGCGGAGAGCGGCTCGACCTCGACGCGCTGCGCGAACTCGTCCGCCAGGCGATCGCCGAAGGCGACGAGCCGGCGATGCGCGATCTCGCGCGGCTCGCGGTCGCAGGCTTTGGGCGCCAGGGCGAGGGCTCGGGCGTGGTCGGGGTCGACGTCCAGAGGATCCGCCGCGCGCTCGGGCTGCAGCCGGGACAGAGCCCGCCGCAGCCACCGGCCGAGGCCGAGATCGACGAGGAGCGGCCGCCGCCGCTCGATCGCGACGGCCTGCGCGAGTTCGAGGGCCACCTGCGCCGGGAGCTCGAGCGGGCCCTGATCGAACGGACCGAGAAGCTGCCCCCTTCGCGCCCGCTCGCCGAGCTCGACCGGGCGCTGCCGACGAGTCCGACCCAGGACCTCGCCGCGATCCACCGCGCCGTCACCCAGCTCAAGCGGCGGCTCGCGACCCTCGGGCACGACCAACGAGGCCGGAGGCGGGGCCGCGTCGTCGACGTCCGCAGGACGATGCGCACCTCGCTCGAGACCGGCGGCGTGCCGATGCACCTGCGCTACCGGCCGAAGCGACCACGCCGGCCCGAGATCTATGTGCTCTGCGACGTCTCGACCTCGGTCACCTCGGCGAGCATGTTCTTCCTCAGCGTCCTGCACGCCCTGCACGACTCGTTCCGGAAGCTGCGCAGCTTCGTCTTCATCGAGCGGATCAGCGAGGTCACCGAGACGTTCGAGAAGGAGCGCGACTTCCGCAAGATCTCGGAGAAGATCAGCCGCGACGGCGGCGTCGCCGACGTCTCCGGCTACACCGACTACGGCCGCGTCTGGAATGAGTTCCTGACCGAGATCTCCGGCGACCTCGATCCGCGCTCGACCGTGATCGTGCTCGGCGACGCCCGCACCAACGGCCGCGACCCGCATCCGGAGGTCTTCGCGCGGATCACCGAGCGCGCCGGCCGCACCTTCTGGCTCAACCCCGAGCCGCGCCTGTACTGGAACTACGGCGATTCGGTGATGGCTACCTACGAGCCCCACGTGACCCGGGCCTTCGAGTGCTGGACGACCAAGCACCTCGAGGAGTTCGTCGACGTGATCGCCGGTAGCACCCACACGGCCGAGGCCTGAGCTCACTGATCTAGACTCCCGCTCGCAACAGGGGTGCTCGCGGGCAAGCGGGCTGAGATAGCGCCCCCTCGACCGGTCCGGCTACTGCCGGTCCGTGAAACCCCGGCGCTGACCCTCAGAACCTGTGCGGTAATGCGCGCGAAGGGAGACGACGGCGAAAGTGGCAGCCCCCGAGGATCCGAGAGTCACGGTCAGCGGGCTCGAGCACGGCTTCGGCGAGCTCACCGTCCTCGAGGGGATCGACCTCACCGTCGCCGCCGACGAGGTCGTCGCCCTCGTCGGGCCCTCCGGCTGCGGCAAGTCGACGCTGCTCGAGCTGATCGCCGGGCTCGCGGAGCAGCGCGCCGGCGAGATCGACGTGGCCGGCGCTTCGGACACCGGCCGAGCGCCTCGAGGCCTGCGCCTACATGCCGCAGGCCGATCTGCTGCTGCCCTGGCTGCGGGCGATCGACAACGCCGCGCTGGCGCGCCGGCTCGCCGGCGCCTCGCGCCCGCGAGGCCCGCGAGCAGGCGCAGCCGATGTTCGAGCGGGTCGGCCTCGCCGGGTTCGAGCGGGCCCGCCCGGCGGAGCTCTCGGGCGGGATGCGCCAGCGCGTCGCCTTCGCGCGGACCCTGCTCACCGGCAAGCCGGTGCTGCTGCTCGACGAGCCGTTCGCCGCCCTCGACGCGATCACCCGCGCCGACCTGCAGTCGTGGCTGAGGACGGTTCTCGAGGACGAGCCGCGGACGGTCCTGCTCGTCACCCACGACGTCGAGGAGGCGCTGTTCCTCGCCGACCGCGTGATCGTGCTCTCGCCGCGGCCGGGGCGCCCGGTCTGGGAGGGCTCCGCCCCCGACCCCACGCCCGAGGGCCGGCGCGATCGAGCCGCCGCGGTCACCGCCCCGGGCTTCGTGGCGGCACGCGAGCAGGCCCTGCACGCGCTCGGCTCCGGGGGAGCGGTGCCCGCGTGAGAGCGCGCGCCGTCAACGTGCTCGCGCCGCTGGCGCTGCTCGTGCTCCTGCTCGTCGCCTGGCAGGTCGCCGCGAAGTGGGACCTGATCGCCGACGCGCTTGGAATCGAGCCGTTCCTCGTCCCGGCGCCGACCGAGGTCGCGACCTCGCTCGGCGACAACGTCGACCTGCTCGCGGACAACGCCTGGGTGACGCTGCGCGAGGTCCTGCTCGGATTCGCGCTGGCGATCGCCGTCGGCGTCGCCTTCGCGGTCGTGCTTCATCTCTCGCCGCTCCTGCGGCGCGCCTTCTACCCGGTGATCGTCGCCAGCCAGACCGTCCCGATCATCGTCATCGCACCGATCCTCGTGGTCTGGTTCGGGTTCGGGATCGGGCCGAAGGTCGCGATCATCGCGTTGATCTGCTTCTTCCCGATCACCGTCAACACGCTCGACGGGCTCGGCTCGGTCGAGCCCGCGCAGCGCAAGATGATGCGGTCGCTGGGGGCCAGCCGTCGCCAGATCCTGACCCGGCTCGAGCTGCCGGCCTCACTGCCGTACTTCTTCAGCGGCGCCAAGATCGCGGCCGCGATCGCGGTGATCGGCGCCGTCTTCGGCGAGTGGGCCGGATCCGACTCCGGGCTCGGCCACCTGATGCTCGTCGACAACGCCCAGCTCGAGGTTGCACGGCTGTTCGCCGCGATCTTCGTGCTCTCGCTGATGGCGATCGCCCTCTTTGCCCTGATCGGCCTGATCGAGCGGCGCGTCGCCTGGTGGCCGTCGAGCGACGACCGCACGCGGCGGTCCGGAGTGAGCGTGGAGACTCAGAGAAAGCGACTGGAGGACGAATTGAGAGATCGACCCATAGGTGCGACGGCGCGACAGGCGACTCGTTGCCGCGATCGCGGTGCTGCTGTTCGCCGCCCTGGCCGTCTTCGGAGCCGGCTGTGGCGAGAAGTCCGAGGACGAGAACGCCGGGCCGGACGAGTTCAGCCTGGCGCTCGACTTCTACGTCAACCCCGACCACGCCGGGATCTACACGGCGCTCGAGAACGGCTACTTCGCCGACGCCGGGCTCGACGTGAAGCCGCAGGTGCCCGCGGACCCGTCGGCGCCGATCAAGCAGGTCGCCGCCGGCCGCGCCGACCTCGCGATCTCCTACGAGCCGGAGGTGATGCTGGCCCGCGACCAGGGCCTCGACGTGGTTGCCGTGGCGGCGCTGGTCCAGCGTCCGCTGACCTCGCTGATCTCGCTGCCCGAGTCCGGGATCAAGAATCCGGCCGACCTCGACGGCAAGCGCGTCGTCACGGCCGGGATCCCGTACCAGACGGCCTATCTCGAGACGATCCTCCGCGACAGCGGCGTCGATCCCGCCGACGTCGATCAGACCGACGTCGGGCTCAACCTGCTGCCGCCGCTGCTGAGCGGCAGCGCCGACGCGATGTTCGGCGGCTTTCTCAACGTCGAGGGCGTGCAGCTGGCCGAGGACGGCAAGGATCCACTGGTCACGCCGGTCGACCAGCTCGGCATTCCGACCTACAACGAGCTCGTGCTCGTCGCCAACGGCGACCGCGTCGCCGAGGACCCCGAGTCGATCCGCCTGTTCATCGCCGCGCTGGAACGCGGCACAGCCGACGCGGAAGCGGACCCACAGGCCGCGACCGACGCGCTCCTCGCCGCCTCGCCCGAGCTCGACGAGAAGCTGACCCTGGCCCAGGTCGAGAAGACCCTTCCCTTCTTCGAGCCACCGGCCGGCAAGCCCTACGGCTGGATGGACCCGGGCGACTGGATCGGATTCGCCGGCTTCATGGCCGACCAGGGCCAGATCACCCAGCGGCTCGGCACCGCCGAGCTACTGACCAACGACCTGCTGCCGGGAGAGATCCCGGAGTAGGCCGGAAGCGGGGCGGCGCCGCCGAGGCTCGGGCCGCCCGCGACCTCGGAGGCCGAGGGTTCGGACCGGGCTGCAGGCGAGCGTTGCAGTGGAGGGGGGTGTGGAAGCGGGTGGCGACCCAGGTTCGTGGCCGGATCTGGGAAGTGCGGTCGTATAGCGCCCGAAATCCGTGAGGTAGTATCGGGCCCGAGCGTAAGGCGGCAACTCGAGACGAGGCGCATCGATCCCCCGAAGCTTCGGGGGTGGAAATGAGCCGAGATAGCCTGATCGCGGACGGGACGTCGACCTCATACGCGCGCGAAATTCGTACGTCAACAGGGCTCGACTTCGAAACCCCGGACGCGCCGACACGCCTCGGCGCGGCCTCATCTCCCCTCCCTCACTGCAAACTGAGCGGCCGGACCCTCGTCCCCGCCCTCGGACGGCGCAGGCCACAGGCCGCCAAAGGCCGGGACCGCAGACTCTAGGCCGCGTCCTCCAGCTCCGGTCTCGGCGGGTGGTAGCGGATCGGACGGCCGACGTTGCCGCCGGCGGGACGGCCGGCGACGAGCGTGAACAGGCCCGGCCCAACCGCGATAGGGCGCGAAGCGGGCGTAGAACTCCTCGACCTCGGCCACGGTTGCGCGGCGGTCCATGCCGGTCAGGCGGGGAACGAGCTTCAGGTAGGCGAGGTCGCCGGCCGGGAGCGAGTCGGGGTCTCCGCGGCCCTTCTGGCCGAGCACCTGGACCGTCCAGGGCCCGATCTCGCTGATCGCCGTCAGCCGCTTGTCGTGCTCGGGCAGGGCCGGGTCGATGCGACCGGCCGCGATCTGCTGGGCGATCTTGATCATCGCAACCGCCCGCTTCGGGGCGAGGTCGAACGCTGCGAGCTCGGCCGGCGAGCGGGCCGCGATCACCTCGGGGCCGGGGACGTCGCGCAGGGGCCGCTCGCGATCGGGCGGCAGGCAGGCGGCGCCCCAGCGGGCGACGATCCGGCGCTGGATCACGTGCGCGCGCTCAGCCTCGATCAGCTGCTCGGTTATCGCCCAGGCAAGCGCCTCCCAGGGCCAGGTCGCGCGGCGGGCGCGCAGCCAGGGCACCTGCCGGATCGCGGGCCCGAGCAGGGGGTCGTTCCGGAAAGCGGTCGTAGAAGTCCGTCAGGTCGTCGTCGAGACCGAGCGCATGCCTGGTGCGCCCGATCGCGACCCGCAGATGCTCGTCGTTCGCCCGCATCGCCTCGGCCGGGATACGCCGCGGCTTGCGCCACTGCGGCCCTCGCGGCGGTGACGCCGGCCGGCGGCGGCGCGCCGATGCCTCGACTGCGGCCCTGCCCGCCATCAGCCAGGCGGGCTCCGCGGGCATCGCCGCGATCCGGACGGTGTCGTCGCGGGGCCGCTCCCAGGCGCGGATCAGGACCGGGCGGCCTTCGACGTGGGTGAAGCGCTCGTAGATGCCCTCGCGCACCCGGGAGACCCCGTCCGGGCCCGTCCTCCGTGCGAGGCGGAACGGCCAGGCGGGACTGACATCGACGAAGAGGCCGTCGCCGACCGACCGCCCCCCGGCGGCCATCAGCGGTCGAGGACGTGAACGTCGATCAGGAAGGAGCGGCTCGCGAGGACGCGCTCCGCCTTGCCGCCGCGACGCAGGACCCGGGTCGGCTTCTTGCGCTCGGCACGTGCCCGTACCGCGCTGACCGCCGCGACCGTTGCGGCTCCGGCCGCGATCCCGCCGGCGGCGGCCATCGCCACGGTCTTCACCTCGCCCCGCCAGGCGTCGAGCTCGGAGGCCTTGCGGCGGGCGGGCAGCGGGCGCACGACGTCGTCCTCGGCGCCGCCCTCGCCGATCGGCTCTTCGATCGCTTCAGCTTCGACTACGTCTTCCGGCACCTGAGCGAGTGTAGGGGGCAGCGATGACGCTTTCGGCTCTCTGGGAGAATCAGGAGCCGATGGAAACTGACTCGAGCCCCCGCATCGCCCACGACGTATTCGAGAAGGCCCGCAGCCACGACCGGCTCGAGCAGCTCGAACTGGCCGAAGCAGGCGGACATGCTCCCCTACTTCCGGCTCCTCACCTCGCAGGCGGGGCCCGTCGTCGAGATGGAGGGCCGCGAGACGATCATGCTCGGCTCGAACAACTACCTCGGGCTCACCGGCGACGCCCGCGTCAAGGATGCGGCCGCCGCCGCTCTCGAGCAGTACGGCACGGCGCTGACCGGCTCGCGCCTGCTCAACGGCACGATCCAGCTCCACGTCGACCTCGAGCGCGAGCTCGCGGAGTGGATGGGCACCGAGTCCGCGCTCGTCTTCACCACCGGCTACCAGGCCAACGTCGGCTGCATCGGCACGATCCTCGGCCCGGGCGACACGGTCATCTGCGACTCGGGCGACCACGCCTCGATCCTCGACGGCTGCAAGCTCTCGGGCGCAAAGCTGCGCCCCTTCCGCCACGGCAACCTCGACAAGCTCGAGAAGATGCTCGAGCGCTCCGCCTCCGACGGCGGCGGCGTCCTCGTCGTCGTCGACGGCGTCTTCTCGATGGAGGGCGACATCTGCGACCTGCCGCCGGTCGTCGAGCTCTGCAAGCGCTACGGCGCGCGGCTGATGGTCGACGAGGCACACGGGGCCGGCGCGATCGGCGCCCGCGGCGCCGGCGCCTCCGAGCTGTTCGGAGTCGAGGACGACGTCGACCTGCGGATGGGCACCTTCTCGAAGAGCTTCGCCTCCTGCGGCGGCTTCATCGCCGGTCCCTCGGAGGTGATCGAGTACCTGCGGATCGCGGCGCGCTCGTTCCTGTTCAGCGCCGCCGCGGTACCGGCCGCAGTCGGAGCAGCGCTCGAGGCCCTGCGGATCATCCGCAGCGCCGACGGGCCCGTCCTGCTCGAGCGCCTGCTCGACAACGCCGCCTACCTGCACCGCGGGCTGACCGAGATCGGGCTGCGAGTCGTCGAGCCGACCCGGATGCCCGACGGCAGCCAGGCGCTGACCCCGATCGTGCCGGTGATCGTCGGCGACGACATGCTCGCCGTCGCCCTCTGGAAGGCGCTCTACGACGCCGGGATCTATACGAACGTCGCCATCCATCCGGCGGTTCCTCCCTCGGGCGCGCTGCTGCGCACGAGCCTGATGGCGACCCACGAGCGCGAGCATCTCGACCGCGCGCTCGAGATCATCGAGCGCGTCGCCGCCGACTTCCCGGACCTGCCGCGCCTCTGAGTGTGGGCCGCCGCGGAGGCCGCCGCAGCAATGGCTGTCTCCAACAGTACGTAAGCTTTTTTCCGATGTTTGCGATCCATTGATACGCGGGGAGCTACCCCTACAAGGGTAGTTTTCCCTTGTCCACATAGGCACAAGGCGAAATCGGCGTGAACGCCGTGTAAAAAGCCTGCTCTTAGCGAACGAACCGGGGCGGTTCTTCCGTCCGACGCTCCACCCCCGGCGCGGTTGCGATTAGGGTTGCCGACACACCGAACGCACCGGGGCAGGTTGCGGGAACGGAGCGGAGCACCACCGCGAGTTTCCCGCTCACCAGGCAGACAGCCGACCCGTGCGCGCGGTCGCCGACAGTCCAATACCCGTTTGACTCACAAGGAGGAGTGAGAATGGAAGCTGCCTCTACGGCTGCGCCCGTAGTCGTCCCGCAACACCTCGAAGCGCTGGAGCAGGCGAACCGTGTTCGTCTTGCCCGAGCAGCGTTGAAGCGGGCCGTCCGCGCCGGCGATGTGGAGGCTCATGATGTGGTCCGCTCTTGCCCGTGGGAAGCGGAGACGATGTCCGTCTCCGAGCTCCTGCGAAGCCAGAGCCGGTGGGGGCGCACCAGGACGCGCAAATTCCTGGTGCCGCTGGCGGTAAGCGAAAACCGCCAGATCGGACGCCTGACCCTGCGCCAGCGAGAGATGCTCGCCGGCGCACTCGAGGTCAAGTCGGTGTGCAAGCACTGACGCACTAGGAGAGGAACCAGGGGCGGCGGGTACTCGCCCCTGTCCACAGACTGAGCGCGGCCCGGATCCCAAGATCCGGGCCGCTTCTCGTTGGTGCTGCGTGCTGCCCGAACGGCGGCGGGTTCAGCGGCCGCCGAAGCCGCTGAACCGGAACGAGCGGCCGCCCGAGCGGCTGCGGAAGATTCGTACGAGTGCGAACGCCGCGGCGGCGTAGATGGCCAGGCCGATCAGCGCGCGGATCCCGGACGAGAGACCGTCGGGACCCGCGTAGAAGAGGAGTGCGAGGACGACCGCAGCAGGAACGCCCGCGAGGATCAGGGTGTGGGAGCGGAAGCCGGCGAAGTGCTCGCGGATAGCGACCTCGAGTCCCCCGATCGAGGCAAGCGCCAGCCCTGTGACCACGAGGATCACGCCACGCTGTCCGTCGACTACGAGGAAGCCGAGGACCAGCATCACGATTCCGATCAGGACGGTGAGCTCGACCAGCGGGAAGCTGCCCCAGGGCGCCGGCGGGCGTTCGTCGTCGATGTTGCGTTCTCCGCGTCGCGGCCGCGCGGGCGCTGCGAGGGCCGGCGGTGGGCTCTCCTCCGCGGCCCGTTCGGCGTCGGCAGCGGTGGTCGGCGTCTGGTGCGCCTGACGCCGCTTGCGGCGACGGCGCTTGCTCGACTTGGAGGCCAAGGTCAGCTCCGGGTCGGGGATCGAGGTCAGTTCGGGGCGGGCGCCGCGAGGCGGCGCCCGGAGGCTAAGGGACAGCCGGAGGAGAGCTTGACCCGCCACCAACCGAGCAGCATGCCGATGAAGCCGAGCTTCGGCCGCGAGTGCCAGTGCTTGCAGCCACGCTCGCCGACGTCCTCGTTCGAGACCTTGACCCAGCGGTAGTCCTCGGGGTCGGCGATCATCCGCTCGACCAGCGCCCGGTTCGACTCCTCGGCGTCGACGCGCACGGCGAGCTCCCGGCGTGCCTCGGAGAGCCGGTCCGCGAGCCGGTCGCGGATCACCTCGAGCTCACCGATGCCGAGCAGGCGCGGGCCGCCGGCGGCACCGACCGTCCAGTTGAACTCACGGCGCGGGAAAGCGGTGGCGAAGAGCTCGCCGAGCTCGCGCTCGAGCCGCGCGATCTGGCGGCGGAGCTCGTCACGGGCGGGCTTCGTCTCGACCGGCCGTGCGCGAGCGGGGCCGCGGGGCGGCATGGGCGGAGCGGCGCTCTGGGCGCGATCCGCGGTCATGCTGACCTCCCGTGTGGCCTCTTCTTGAAGCTCCGGCACTCTCCGGCCCCTTCGGTCGTCGACGGTGCCATTGTAACCCTCCCACCCGCCACCGCCAAACCCGCGCGGCGCGCCGGGCCCGGGCCCCCTCAGGCGCTCTCGAGCCCTTCCAGCAGAAGCCACATCGCCTCCTCGACGGCGATCTCGGGCACGCCCGCAACCTGGATCGAGATCACGAACATCCGTTGCGTCTTGCGGCTCACTCCCCGTCCCGATCCGATCGCGCCGAACAGGAGGCCGACGGGCTCGAGCGCGTCGGCGATCACCAGAGTGCCGACGGGGAGAGCGCCGGGACGGCCGTCTAGCGCCTCGCCCGGGCGGCTCGGCCTGATCCCAAGCGGTGCCCGCACCTTCTCCGCGTCGAAAGCCTGCAGCGCCACGCCGGACTCCATGATCGCGATCGTCAGCGCGTCGTCGAGCAGGCTCCGGCTGACGAAGCCGCCGCGCTGCAGCCGCTCCAGCGCGATCGCCTCGATCGGAGTCGGCTGCTCGTCGGGGTCGAGCCCGATGTGGCGGTAGAAGACCCGGTAGGCCCACGGGATCGGCTGCTGGCGGAGCTGGATCGCCTGCGGTCCGGCGAAGCGGTTGGAGAGGATCGAAAGCCTCTCCTTGAGCGCGGCGTTGCTGCGACCCGAGCCGCGCCCGACCTCGGCCCAGCGCAGCGCCAGCCCAGGGAACTCCTCGCTGACACCGTCGTCGATGAAACCGCGGTGGAGCTCCGGTTCGCTCACGTTCCGTTGCCGCGCTCCCGTGCTGCCGACGCCTCGAGCAGGTCGTCGACGAACCGGTCGATGTCGTCCTCGGTGAAGTTGCCGGGCTCGATCGCAGCTCCGTGGATGATCCCGCCCGGGTAAGCCAGCACGATCGTCGGGCAGACCCCGACACCGAACAGGTTCGAGACCGCGCCGTCGCGGTCGTGTCCGACCGGCACCTGCCAGCCGTGCTCGCGAACGATGCCGGCGACCTCGGTGGCGTCGTCGAGCACGTCGATCGAGAGGAAGTTGACGTCTTCGGAGCGCCTCGCCGCAACCGCGTCGAACGCGTCCTGGGTGGGAATGCAGTCGCCGCCGCGCGTGAACCAGAACGAGATCGCGAGAGGCTTGTCGAAGAGATCGCAGATGCGGATCGCGTCGGAGTCCTCGATCTCACACGCGGGCACCCGGACCTCGTCGGAGGGACATGGGTTGCGCGAGCTCTCGCAATCGTCCTGGGCGACGTTGGCGTCCGCCTCGACGCCGGAGAGCACGTCGGGAACAGCAAACTCCGCGATCGGTACGCCGCGGGCGTCGTCGAACGACGCACCGAGGATGCCGCCCTCCTCGGACCCGGTCGCGTTGAGGATCGCGACGATCACGAGAACGGCGAAGGCGAGTCCGACGAACAGCGAGTAACGCGAAGCGGCCTTCGGCCGATCGCGGGACTCGAGTCCCCGGGGCGCGCGCGGCGGCGGCTCGGGTTCGGTCGGAGACTCCTGTTCGGGGTGCTCTTCCCCCTCCTCACCCTCCGGCTCGGGCCACCACCCTCCGTCTCCCTTGCCGCGCTCCATGCGCCTGGCTCAGGCCGGGTTCTCTGTCTCGGAGGCCCGGGGCGAGCCACGGCGGCGCGGTCGCAGGCGACGCAGCAGCGCCGGGAAAGGCCGATAGCCGCCCTCGGCCCAGACCAGGGTCGCCGGCAGCACGATCATCACGCCGGCGAGCGCGACGCTGAGATCGATGATCGTCACGAAGCCGAAGTCGCGGAGCATCGTGATCCCGCTGACGACGAGCACGCCGAAGCCGGCGATCGAGGTGACGCCGGAGGCGAGCACCGCGGTCCCGGTCCGCTCGTAGGTTCGCCGCAGCGCCTCGCCGAGACTGTGACCCGCGGCGCGCTCCTCGTGATACCGGGCCGAGAGGATCACGCTGAACTCGGTCGCGACAGCGATCACGAGCACCCCGAGCGTCGCCGACATCGGGTTGAGCGGAATCTGCAGCGCCGCCAGGATCAGCGCCGACCATCCGGTCGCGAGCGCGATCGGGATCAACGGCAGGAGCGCTCGTCGCGGGGAGCGGTAGACGGCGAGCAGCACGAGCGTGACGGCGAGCAGGCTCACCAGCGTCAACCAGTAGCGCGATCCCGACAGCTCGGAGTTGGCATCGGCGGCGAGCACGGGCAGGCCGACGACCTCCGCCGTCAGACCCGCCGGCGGGTCGATGTCGGCACGGATCTCATCGATCAGCGCCTTCTGCTCGTCGAGCGGCATGACCGGGATCAGGAAGGAGATGTTGGCGATCTCGTCCTCACCCTCAGGTCGCGAGAGGATCGCCTGCAGGAAGTACTCGGGGACGACGTCGAGGACGCTGTCGATCCGCTCCTGCGAGGGCGCCTGGTCGGTCCTGATCAGATCGGGCAGGGCCGGACCGGGGCAGAGCTCGGTGCCGTCGGCGCGGCAGTCGGGGAACTCCCCGGTGAAGCCGTGCTCGTCGAGAACGCGCTGCTTGAAGTCTCGCATCCAGGTGATCGCCTCCGGCGTCGTCACGTCGTCACCGCGGACGATCACCTCGACCTCGCCGGAGACTCCGGTCACGTCCTGGAGCTCGTCGACCGACTCCAGCGCCGGCAGGTCCGAGGGCACGAGCTCGCGGACGTCGGAAACGACCTCGGTCTGGGTGCCGACGCCCCAGCCGAGCACGGCGAGTGCCGCCGCCGTCGCGAGCACGCGGCCCGGCGCCGCGATCGCCATCGCGAGAGCGGAACGGCCGAACGAGGAGCTGCGCGCGCGGATCGAGACGCCGAGCCGCCGGGCGCGGGCCCCGGCGGTCGCGAAGGACGCCGCGGCTCCCTCGAGCGCGTCGGGAACTGCAACGGTGGGCCGGCGGCGCCGCGGAGACCGAGCTGGATCGGCCGAGGAGAGGGCAGCGAGGCCGGCCGTCAAGGAGATCGCCAGCGCCGAGATGATCCCGATCACGAGGGCGAAGGCGAACTCGCGGACCATCGGGATCGGGGAGAGAACGAGCGAAAGAAAGCCGACCGTCGTCGCGAGAGCCGCGGTGGCGATCACCGGGCCGCCGCGGACAGCCGCGATCACCGCTGCCGCGGCAGGCCGCTCGCCGGCCTCCGCCGCTTCGCGGTAGCGGGCCTGGAGCTGGATCGCGTAGTCGACGCCGAGGCCGATGACGACCGGGAGCACGGCGACGGACGCCATCGTCAGCGTGCCCCCGATGATCGAGAGCAGGCCGAAGGCCATCGCCGAGCCGCCGAGCGCGACGAACAGCGGCAGCAGGCGTAGGGGTGGACCGAACGCCGCGATCAGGGTCAGCGCCATCACGATCAGGGCAACGCCGAGCAGCAGCACGATCTCTCCGCCGAGCTCGTCGGCAAGCCCCTCGACGACGACCGGGACGCCGCTGACCTCGTAGTTGCCGCCCTCGAGCGCGAAGGCGGGATCGTCGACGGCCTCGCGAATCAGGCCGATCGCCTCGCGCCGGGTCTCGTCATCGATCCCGGGTTCCAGCCGGGTCGAGATCAGCGCGCCCTCCGAGGAGGGAAACAGGTACCCGAACCGGGATTTCGGCGTGCCGGACGGGAGCCGCGAGTCGAAGACGATCGCACTGATGAACTGGGGATTGTCGAGCGAGGGCAGGCCGAAGTCCTGCAGCCCGAGGATCAGGTCCTGGAACTCGGCCAGCTTGTCGGTGATCACGGCCTGCTGGGCCTGCTCCGCGGCCGCTTGCTGCTCGGCAACGCCGAGGCCCTGTTTGGCAGCCTGCCTGGCCGCCGCCGCCGCTGAAGCCTCAGCCTCACGCGTCGTCGCGGTGTACTGCTCCTCCAGGAACGAGCCGGCCTGGGTGGCGGCCTGGTTGAGGAAGGTCGCCGGGCCGAACACGACCCGGGTCGCACCGAGCTCCGCGATCTCCTGGCACACGCCGGGGAAGCCGGCGTCATCGGGGGGCGCGTTGCCCGACAGGCAGGCCTCGAGCTTGAGCAGCTGTCCGAGCTGCTCGGTCAGGACCAGGTCCTGGAGGTCGGAGTGAGCGAGGACGACGATCGCCTCGTCGCCGAACCGGTCCTGGGCCTCCTCGGTCGCCTCGAACGCGCTCGAGCCGTTGTCGACGAGCTTGTCGGTCCCGGCGTCCGGCGTCAGGCGCAGGGCGCCGATCACGCCGACGATCGCGACGAGCGCGACGACCCCCGCGATCGTCTGAGTCGGATGGGTCACCGACCACTCGCTGACCCTGCCCAGGAATCTCCTCACGCGGGGAAGCTTAGGCTGGAGGGACGGCGGGCACGCCGTCCCGCAGCACCGCGAATGAATCCGGGCCGATCCGGAAAGGGAGTACGCATGTCACGACGCTACGCCGCGTTCCTGCGGGGGATCAACCTGGGTGGCCGCCGTGCCTCGGGCGCCGAGCTCGCGGCCACGTTCGAGGCAACCGACGGGATCGCGAACGCGGCGCCGTTCATCGCCTCCGGGAACGTAGTCTTCGAGGACTCGACGCGCCGCAAGGAGAAGACGATCGCTGCCGCGATCGAGGCATCGATCGAGCAACGGTTCGGCTGGGAGTCGAAAGCGTTCCTCCGCGACGCGGCGGAAATCGCGGCCCTGGCGCAGCTCGAGCCGTTCACGGAGGACCAGCTCGCCGCCTCTCGGGGCAAGCCTCAGATCGTCCTGTTCGAGAACGAGATCTCGAAGGCAGAGGCGAAGAAGCTGCGCGAGCTGACGCCCGACGGCGACGTGTTGACTCCCCGCGGCCGCGAGCTGCACTGGCTGCCTGCCACCGGCCTCGCCGACGCCGCGCTCGACATGAAGGCAGTCGACCGACTGCTCGGAATCGGCACGACGCGCACCGCGAACACGATCCGAAGACTTCACGCCAAGTACTTCGAGTAGCTCAAGTCGTGGATTAGAGGGGCCTCACGGCGGGCATGTGAGGGTGATGGTTGCTTCCCGCGGCACCGAGATCGACGACCGATACCGGCTCGAGGAGCCCGTCGGCAGGGGTGGCATGGCGACCGTCTGGCGCGCCCGTGACCTCCGCCTCGGCCGCGACGTCGCGATCAAGGTGATTGCCGAGACCCGCTTCGACGAGCCCGGCTTCGTTGAGCGCTTCGAACGCGAGGCGCAGATCGCCGCGCGGCTCTCTCACCCCAACCTCGTCGGCGTCCACGACCTCGGCTTCATCGAAGACCGCCCGTACCTGGTCATGGAGTTCATCGACGGCGAGACGCTGAGCAGGCGCCTCGAGCGCGCCCCGGAGTCCGTTGACGAGGTCGAGTTGGCGCGGACGCTGCTCGGCGTCCTCGCAGCGATCCACGACCAGGGCATCGTCCACCGCGACGTCAAGCCCGCGAACGTGCTCTACCAGGATGACGGTCGCATCCGCCTGACCGACTTCGGGATTGCCCGGATCATCGGCACCTCGAGCATCACGGCGACGAACGAGGTGATCGGGACGGTCAAGTACATGGCGCCCGAGGTCCGCGACGGCACCCCACCGAGCCCCGAGGCCGACCTCTATGCCCTCGGCGTCCTGCTGACCGAGTGCGGAGCCATGAACGGTCCGTTGCGAGACCTCGCCCGCAAGCTTCGCCATCCGGATGCGTCCTGCCGGCCGGCGAACGCCCGCGTCGCGCTCGCCTCGATCGCCGGCCTGCGGTCGCCGCCAGCGGCCGAGAGGACGACCCAGCGGGCGCCGACCGAGGTACTGCGCGAGCGGCCCAGTGCCGCGCAGCCGCCGACCCCTCCCCCGGCACCAGCCGCGCCGGCGGACGACGAGCCGCTCCCGGTGGACGAGCCGACGCCCACGGGGCCGCGGACGATCGAGCCGGCCGAGAGGCGACCGTCGGCTCGCACGCTCGGTTTCGCCGCCGGCCTCGTCGCCGTCCTCGCGGTCGCCGCGATCGCCGCCGCCCTGCTCGGCGGGGGCGGCGACGACAGCAGCGCGGGGGGAACACGGCAGGCCTCTTCGGCAGCGCAAGAGGACAAGCCGGCCAGGAAGAAGAGCGACAAGGGCGCCGTCGAGCCGGCGACGACAGCGGACACGGCGACGGACACGACCGAAGTCCCCAACAACCCCTCCGATACCTCAGCGGCGTCGATCGACCCTGCCCGCGGCTTCGAGCTCAACGCTCAGGGCTACGAGCTCCTGCAGGCAGGCGACGCGGCAGGCGCCGTGCCGCTCCTCCAGCAGGCCGTCGCCTCCTACCCGACCGACAGCGACGACATCAACTACGCCTACGCGCTCTACAACCTCGGCGTCGCCCTGCGCGAGTCCGGCCGGCCCGAGGAAGCGATCCCCTACCTCGAGCAGCGCCTCGCCTGGAGCGACCAGCGCGCCACCGTCAAAGCCGAGCTCGAAGCCGCCAAAGCCGAGGCCGAATAGCCCCCCTCCCCTTCAACCCTCAACCGCCGCCCAACGGCGAGGCCGGCCGCCGCGATCTGGCGAGCCTGAGAGGTCGCCAATCAAGGAAGAGGGAGCCCGGCTATAGCAGCGCTATGCCGGGCGACCGATGACGCCGAGTGGCGGCCTCTCAGACCGCCAGATCAGTCCATTGTTAGGGGGCCGACTACTTCCGCGTTGAGGAACTGGCGGACGAAGTCGTTCGGCGAGTTGAACAGCTCCTCGCTCGGGCCGCTCTCGACGATCCGGCCCTTCCAGAGCACCGCGATGAAGTCAGCGATCCGGCGCGCGGTGCCGAGGTCGTGGCTGATCACCAGGTAGCAGCCGCCGTTCTCCTCGTGGATCTCGCGGATCAGCTCGCAGAGCAACGCCGTGCGGACCGGGTCGAGTCCGGAGTCGGGCTCGTCGAAGAAGACGATCGCCGGATCGAGCACCAGCGCCCGGGCGAAGCCGGCGCGCTTGCGCATGCCGCCCGAGAGCTCGTTCGGCATCTTGTAGTGCGCCTCGGCCAGGCCGACCTCGCGCAGTCGCCGGTTGACGATCTCGGCGATCTCGTCCTCGGACTTGTCCGTGTGCTGGCGCAGCGGGAAGGCCGTGTTGTCGTAGATGTTCATCGAGCCGAACAGCGCCCCGTCCTGGAACAGGAGGCCGAACTTCTTGCGCATCTCGAAGAGTTCGTCGTCGGTCATGTTCGGGACCGACTCGCCGTGGACGAGGATGTCGCCGGCGTCCGGGTAGAGCAGGCCGACGATCAGCTTGATCAGCACCGACTTGCCGGTTCCCGACGGTCCCAGCACCATCGAGACCTCGTTGTCGGGAAGGCCGAGGTTGAGGCCGTTCTGGATCCGCGTGCGGCCGAACTGCTTGACGAGGTCGATGACCTCGATCGCATCCTCGCCGCCGTGATCGCGCTTCTGGCCGGTGTGCCAGCGGTAGGGGTCGGTGTCCTCGGGCTCGACGCCGGGGATCGTGTAGTCCTTGTTCAGGCGGCCCAGCTCGGGCGCGGCCGCATCGGGGTCGTGGCTGAGGGGAAGGTCACCGGCGGGGGCCGCTTCCGGCACCTCGTACTCTCCGCTTTCCTCGTAGTCGCGGCGCTCCTCGCCGCGGTCCTCTGGGGCTTCCATTCGGTCTTCTTCCTCCTCGGTTCAGATCGGACGACTGGCTGGGCAGCTAGCCGCCTATCGGTGCTCTCGGGTTGGCACCCCAGAAGACCAGGGTCCCCATCATCCCGATGATGTGGACTAAGACGATGTTGAGCGCCATCGATTTCGCGGTTGCGGTCCCCACCCCCACCGGTCCGCCCGAGGCCGTATAGCCGTAGTAGCAGCCGACGAGCACGATCACCGTCGCCATCGCCATGGCTTTGATCACGCTGAAGACGAGGTCGGGTGGGTTCTGGAACATCCAGAAGATGAGCAGATACCCGCCGGATGAGACCTCGCCAATCTGTTGAACCACCGCCAGCCATGAGGCGAAGAAACCGACGCCGATCGCGGCCAGGTACATGAACGGGAGCGTCATCCAGGCGGCGAGCAGGCGGGTCGCGGCGAGGAACGTGACCGGCGGAATGCCCATCACCTCGAGCGCGTCGATCTCGTCGGAGATCCGCATCGCGCCGAGCTCGGCGACGATCCCGGTGCCGACCTTGGCGGCCATCATGTAGCCGAACGCGTAGGGGATCACCTCGCGCAGATCGCACCAGGCAGCGAACACGCCCGCGTAGGCGGGGGCGCCGACCGAGCGGTTGAAGTAGGCGCCCTCGATCCCGCAGGTGAGGCCGAGGATGAAGACGAGGCCCCAGATCACGATCGTCGAGCCGAGAATCAGGATGCCGGCCTGGCGCAGGCTCTCGCCGAAGAACTGGAAGACGCGGCCCGAGTAGACCAGGCCCATGACCCGCACGCAGAAGCGGGCGATCTCGCCGAGCGAGGCGAACCAGTCGCGCGGGACTGTGAGCCAGCCGCTCATGCCACGACCCGCCCAAGCGGTTCCCTGGCCAAGCAGATCAAGGACGCAGGAGGCGCGGCGTGCGCCAGCACGTAAGCCGACGAGGACGCCGAGATGCGCAGTGTCACGGGGCCGCTCACTTGATGGTCGAGATCTCGGGGTGGGTGGCGAGCAAGGTCTGGGTGAAGACGTAGTTGAAGGCGAAGACGCCCATGAAGGCGATCACGACCGCCTCGTTGACGGCGGTGCCGACGCCCTGGGCGCCTCCGGATGCATTCATCCCCTTGTAGGAGCAGACGATCGCGATGATCGCGCCGAACAGGGTCGTCTTCAGCACCGAGCCCCAGAGGTCGGTGACCGAGGCGTTGTTGAAGAGCGTCGCGAAGAACCCTCCGAGCGGCTGGCCGTAGGCGAGCTCGGCGAAGATGCCGCCGGTGATCCCGAACAAAAGCGCGTAGATGTTGAGCAGCGCGGTGATGATCATCAGGCTGAGGAAGCGCGGCACGACGAGGTTCTTGATCGGATCGACGCCCAGCACCATCAGCGCGTCGAGCTCCTCGCGGATCTTGCGGGCGCCGAGGTCGGCGGTGATCGCGGTGCCGGCGACGCCGGCGACGACGACCGCGGTCACGAACGGGGCGAACTCGCGCACGGTCGCGAGGATGAAGAAGCCGCCGAGGCGGTCGAGGGCCCCGAACAGGGAGAGGAAGTTGGCGGCCTGAAGGCCGGGGGCGCCGAAGCCGAAGGCGACGGTGCTGATCAGCATCGGGAACCAGCAGAGCTGCAGAGCGAAGAGGAACTGGGAGACGAACTCGCCGCCGTAGGGGTAGGGCGGGCGGACCGTCGCGGTCAGGGTCTTACCGGTCAGGATCATCATGTTCCCGACCTGCTCGAAGAGGCTTTTCGCGGGTAGGAATGCCCTATCGGCTACTGATCTGACCATTGTCTCCTCCAGCCCGGCCCCTGTCCGGCCCAGCGAGAGAGAAATCTAGTTCATTGGCCGGTCATGCGCCACCCCCTATCGGCGATGCGACGCGCGAGCACCCAGCTCGGGCCCCCGACAGGTCCGTATTGAGCCGCACCGGTGCGTGGTATGTTCATCCCCGCTTTGGGGGAGAGACCCAGCGCCACACAGCTGCCCGTGCCTCGTCAACTCGTACTTCCGCTGTTACTGATCGCTTCGGCGCTCGCTTTCGCCGCCTGCGGTGGCAGCAGCGAGCCGCAAGACGCAAACGAGCCGACCGGCGACTTCGAGGTCGAGGTCACGGCCTCCGAGTTCCCGACCAAGCAGCGGCTCGCCGAGACCTCCGACCTCGTGCTCGGGGTGGAGAACACCGGCGACGAGCCACTGCCGGAACTCGTCTTCACGGTCTTCACCGACGACGGGCTCGCCGACGGCTCCTTCAACATCCGCTCCGACCAGCCCGGCCTCGCCAACCCGAACCGACCGGTATGGGTGCTGGAGAACAAGTACCCCAGCCTCAAGGGCGAGCCCCCGCCCAAGGGCCTGTCGGCGGGCTTCCGCGCGCAGACCAACACCTTCGGCTTCGGCCCGCTCGAGCCAGGCGAGGAGAAGACCGTCGTCTGGCGGCTGACGCCGGTGCTGGCCGGTTCCTACACTCTCAGCTACATCGTCGAGGCGGGCCTGGACGGCAAGGCCAACGCGGTGACCTCGACCGGCGACGAGGTCAAGGGAGAGTTCGTCGTCAAGATCACCGATGTTCCCCCGCAAGCCCGAGTCAACGACGCAGGCAAGGTCGTCACCCAAGGCGGCTGATCGCGGGCATCGTGCCCGCGCCCTTCGGATACTCCTGACCCTCGCGGCCGTGACGGCCGCCGCGCTGCTCGCTGCCGGCTGCGGCGATGACGGCAACGAGACGACGGGCGAGGGATCCGGCTCGGGCGGGGGCGGCGTCGCGTTGACCGAGATCGGCAGCTTCGATGCTCCCGTGTACGTGGCCCAGCCCCCCGGATCGGACGACCTCTACGTGGTCGAGCAGGGCGGGCGCATCGTCCGCGCCGCCGCCGATGGATCGACCTCGAACTTCCTCGACATCGCGAGTCAGGTCGGCGCCGGCGGCGAGCGCGGGCTGCTGTCGGTGGCGTTCGCCCCCGACTTCGAGCGCTCCGGCCTGCTCTACGTCGACTACACCGACACCGGCGGCGACACCCGGATCGTCGAGTACCGCTCCACCGACAGCGGCGCCACCGCCGACCCGGCCTCGGCTCGCGAGCTGCTCAGGATCGAGCAGCCGTTCGAGAACCACAACGGCGGTCAACTCCAGTTCGACTCGGACGGACTCCTCTACATCGGGATGGGCGACGGAGGCGGTGGTGGCGATCCGGAGCGCAACGGCCAGGACCTCGGAACACTGCTCGGGAAGATCCTCCGGATCGACCCGGAGCCGAGCGGCTCGACGCCGTATGGGATCCCAGCGGACAACCCGTTCGCCGGGATCCCCGGCGCGCGACCGGAGATCTACTCCTATGGGCTCCGCAACCCGTGGCGCTTCTCCTTCGACCGCGAGACGGGCGACCTCGCGATCGGCGACGTCGGCCAGGACGCGTTCGAGGAGGTCGACCTGACCGCGGCCGACGACGCCAGTGGCGCCAACTTCGGCTGGTCCGCACTCGAGGGCGAAGCGCCGTTCAACGACGACCAGGACGCCCCGGACGCGATCGCTCCCGTGCTCACCTACGCCAACGAGGGCGATGACTGCTCAGTCACCGGCGGCTACGTCGTCCGCGACCCCGATCTCCCGGCGCTGGCGGGGCGCTACGTGTACGGCGACTTCTGCGCCGGTGAGCTGCGCAGCTTCGCCGCCGAGCCCGGCTCGCCGGCCGTCGACGACGCTGCGCTCGGCCTTCAGGTCGAGAACCTCTCGAGCTTCGGCGAGGACCAGGCCGGTCACGTCTATGCGGTCTCGATCAGCGGGCCTGTCTACAGGCTCGACTCGGCGGACTGAGCCCGCGCTCGCCACACACCGGCCGGGACCTCGCCGAGGCCGCCGAGGCAACGACGCTGATCCCGCGCATCGCTACGCTGAATCGGATGGGCCAGGCTCGCAAAGGGGCGATCGCGCCGGCGGTCACGGCGCTCGTCGTCGCGCTCGCGGCGGTCGCTCTGATCGCGCTCGCGCGCGGCGGACAGGCCGGCGCGGAGACGGATGCGGCGGCGGCCGGCAACGGCAGCGCCCGGATCGGAGACGGCCGCGGCGGCTTTCGTGCCGAGACCGTCGCCAGCTTCGATCAGCCGGTCTACGTGAACGGGGAGATCCGCTCGCTGATCCCGGACACCGCCGGCGCCCGCGACGACCGCTCGGCCGGGCTCGGCAACGAGAGTGGGATCTCGAGCTTCGGCGAGGACAGCCAGGGCCGGCTCTGGTTCGCGAACATCAACGACGGTCGCGTCGCGGTCCTCGAGCCCAGGTAGGGCCCCGTCCCCGCGCCCACCCGGGCGGGATCTGTTTGGCTGTGCAGCCAGTCGGGATAGAGTCCGACCTGCAGCTGGACGACGACCGGGAGAGGGATCGATGGAAGCGAAGACGAGCGAGACGCCGGTGACCGGCCTCGGCAACGGCTCAGGCGCGGGCGACACGAACGCGCCGGGGACGATCGAGGTACGACGCCCGACCGACGGCTCCCTGATCCGCGAGGTCGGGATCGACAGCCCGGAGCGCGTCGCCGAGATCGTCGCGCGGGTGCGCGGCAACCAGCCCTCCTGGGAGGCGCTGGGAATCGAGGGCCGCTACCAATGGCTCGGCCGCCTGCGTGACTGGCTCCTGGACAACAGCGACGAGGTCGCCGACCTGCTCAAGGAGGAGACCGGCAAGGTCCGCTCCGACGCCGAGCTCGAGGGCCCCTACGTCGCCGGCGTGATCAACTTCTACGGCGAGAATGGGGCCTCATACCTGGCCGACCAGATCATCAAGGGGCGGACGCCGATGACCAAGGTCAAGCGCCTCACGGTCGCCTTCCGACCGTTCGGCGTGGTCGGCGCGATCAGCCCCTGGAACTTCCCGGTGATCCTCGGCCTCGAGGATCTGATCGCGGCGCTGACTGCCGGCTCGGCCGGGGTCCTCAAGGCCTCGGAGTTCACGCCGCTGACGACGATGCGGATCATCGACGCCTGGAAGCACGAGATCGGCGGCCCCGACGTGCTCGACTACGTCAACGGGCTTGGCGAGACCGGCGGCGCCCTGATCGACGAGGTCGACTACATCCAGTTCACCGGCTCCGAGCGGACCGGCAAGGTCGTGATGCGCCGCGCCGCCGACACGCTGACCCCGGTCAGCCTCGAACTCGGCGGCAAGGACCCGGCGATCGTGCTCGCCGACGCCGACATCGAGCGCGCCGTCAACGGCACCGCCTGGGGCGGGCTCGCCAACACCGGTCAGATCTGCATCTCGCTCGAGCGCGTCTACGTCGAGGAACCGATCTACGACGAGTTCGTCGACCGCCTCTCCGCCAAGGTCCGCGACGAGGTCCGCCAAGGCGACGACGGCAAGGGACACAGCGCCGAGGTCGGCGCGATGACCTCGCCGAACCAGCTCGCGATCGTCACCGACCACGTCGAGGACGCGCGCGCCGCGGGAGCCCGGATCATGACCGGCGGGCGAGCCCGTGAGGGCGCCGGCGACTGGTACGAGCCGACGGTGATCGCCGACGCCGACCACTCGATGAAGGTGATGCGCGAGGAGACCTTCGGCCCGGTGATCCCGGTGATGAAGGTCAAGGACGAAGAAGAGGCGGTCAGGCTCGCGAACGAGACGAGCTACGGCCTCTCGGCATCGGTCTTCTCCGGCGACGTCGAGCGGGCCGAGCGGATCGCGAAGCGGATCGAGGTGGGCTCCTGCAACGTCAACGACGCGCTCGCCA
Source organism: uncultured Solirubrobacterales bacterium (assembly GCA_963793415.1). Lineage (GTDB taxonomy): Bacteria > Actinomycetota > Thermoleophilia > Solirubrobacterales > 70-9 > CAXMST01. The sequence goes on from CAWCAC010000002.1 coordinate 2,975,758, forward strand.
ACTACTTCGCGGTCGAGGTCCCGATGGGCGGCTGGAAGACGTCGGGCATCGGCTACCGGCACGGCGCCTACGGAATCCAGAAGTTCGTACGCAGCTCGTCGATCGTCAGCCCGAAGGGGCCGACGCTGAAGAACGAGCTCACATGGTTCCCGTACACGAACCGCAAGCGCGGATTCGTCAACCGGCTGTTCAGGCTGCTCAACGCCCGTGGGTTGCGGAACAGGCTCGGGCTCTGACCGGGTCCGGCGCCCCGCCCTCGCGGCGGCGCCGGTCGCAGAGCTCAGGGGAGGGGATCAGCGCAGCAGGCGGAAGCCGGCGAACGGCTGGCCGGTGAGCTGCATCGCGTCCTCGAGACAGATGCGCTCGTGGTGCATGCCCTCGACGCGGCAGACGATCGGCGAAGACTCGGCGGAGTCGAGGACGAGCCGGGACCCGTCGCCGAGCTCCAGCTCGATCGGAGGCTCCTGGCGGCTGCCGGTGGGGTCGTGCTCCTGCGCGGGCGGTTGCTGCATCGATCGCTACGTTAGCAAACCTTCATATGAGCCTTGCGGAACCTTCGTGCCGGTTCGCAGGGATTCCTGCAACCGCAGCCGCTCAGGCGCGGCCCTCGGCCTCGTACTCGCGCAGGAAGCCCTCGAACTCGCGCATGTGGCCCTGTTCGTCGCGGAGGATCGCGATCACCATGTCCTCGGTCACGGGATCGACCTCGGAGGCGAGGTCGATCAGCCTCGAGTAGTGCTCGATCGCGCCGCGCTCGGCGGCGATCACGCCCTTGATCACGTGCGTGAGGTCGGTCTGCTCTGCAGGGGGCTGGAGGAAGTCCTGCTCGGCCTGGAACTCGGACGACCCAGGCACGACGCCGTACAGCTCCTTGATCCGGGCTGCGAACTGCTGCGCGTGGCCGAGCTCCTCCTGGATGTCGGCCTCGAGCGACTCCTTGATCTCGGCGGCGCGGACGCCGTCGGGGTTGACAGAGTTCGCGACGTAGCTCATCACGGTCTCGATCTCCATCCAGTAGGCCTTCTTGAGCATGGCGACGATCTCATCGCGCTTCTCGCGGTTGCCATCGGAAAGGACGTTGTGGTCAGTCATGGAAACGGTCTCCTTGTGATCGACGGTTGTGGGACCCGATGTCGGTCGACCGGGGGTGTCGGTTCGTGAGTGCTACCCCGACGCCCGAGAATCTAATCGCCCGCGCCGAGCGCGTCGAGCTGGGCGGGATCGAAACCCGGCGTCTGTCCGTGGAAGGCGAGGGGACACCGTTCCTGCTCGTCCATGGGTTCGCAGACAGCGCCGATACCTGGGGGCCGCTACTGGAGGAGCTCGCGACCGTCGGCCGCGCGGCGGCAGCGATCGATCTCGCCGGCTTCGGCGCCTCCGCCGGCCTCGCCGGCGATCGCGGGCTGCTCGAGCAGTGGGACGCGATGGTCGAGCACGCGATCGCCGACCTGAGCGCCGCCCATGGCGGGGCGCCGGTCTTCGTGGCCGGCAACTCGCTCGGCGGCTGCCTCTCGATCCGCGCCGCCGAGCGCGACGAGCTTCCCGTCGCCGGGGTCGTCCCGATCGCGCCGGCCGGGCTCGACATGGCGCGCTGGTTTCCGGTGATCGAGAGCCAGCGCCTGATCCGGCTGCTCGAGCTCTCCCCCGTTCCGGTCCCCGAGCTGATCGTCCGCGAAGTCGTCGGGCGCGTCTACTCGAACCTCGCCTTCTCGAGCGCCGGCCGCGCCAACGCGAAAGCGGTGGCGGCGTTCACCGACCACATCCCCTCGGTCTCGCGCGGTCTCGAGATCCTCGACATCGGTCGCCGGCTGCTACCCGAGCTGACCAACCCGTTCCGGCTCGAGCGGATCGACTGCCCGCTGCTGCTGGTCTGGGGCGAGCGCGACCGGATGGTCTACACGACCGGCGCCGAGCGGGTGCTCCGGACCGTGCCCTATGCCGACATCGAGATCATCCCCGACTGCGGCCACTGCCCCCAGGTCGAGATGCCGGCCGAGCTCGCACGGATGCTGCTCGACTTCCCGGACGCATACGAGCACCCCTCACGTCCTGACAATTGATCATCGGCCTGCGAAGCGGGGTCGGTGAACGCTGACGACGCCGCGCTGCCACGACTCAACCGTCCACCGCGCCCGAGCCACGGTCAAAAAGCGCCGCGTCCCCGCCCGATTAGGCGTCGCCACCAGTGCCCCCGCTGCAAGCTGCGGCAACAGCGACAGCAGCGGGTCGACGTTCTCCTCCTCGTAGAGGAGGTCGGCGGCGAGGACCAGATCGAAGGGCCCGTGCTCGCCCAGGTCCTCCGGTTCCGTGAAGTCGAAGGTTGCCGTGCGCAGCGTGGCGCCGTTCTCGGCGGCATTACGAGCGGCCAGCTCGACGGCTTCCGGATCATGGTCGGTGGCGAGCACCCGGGCGCCGGCGCGGGCGGCGACGATGCTCGGCACCGCGAGCCCGCAGCCGAGCTCGACGATGTTGAGGCCGCGCAGTTCGAGCCAAGTCAACTCCTGGGCAAGGGCCACCCCGCTCCGCCACAGCACCGACCAGTACGGGGCGACCGGGGCCCACTCGACCGCGCCCGCGTCCGGCAGCCCTGCCGACTCCTCGGGCTGCAGCATTCGCAGCGGCCCTCCGGGGAGGTCGACGACGGTCGTAACAAAATCTTCAGTCACGGTCCGTGACCTGCTCGTAAGTTTGCCTCACCTCACGCGCACGTTAACGGTATCCACGGGAGTGAGCCCAGACCGCGTTATCTGAAGACAGCGAGGCTGCGCCGGGTGAGCTCAGGCGGGGGTCGCGTCGCCCCGCGCCTGAGTGGCCGGATCGCCGGCCTTCTCGGCCTCGCCGGCTTCGGCCTCGATCGTGCCGTCGCCCTCGAACTCCGCATCCGGCGGCAGCTCGCCGCCGCGATCGGTGCCGGCGATCAGCTCGTCGGTCTTCGGCTCGGCCGGGATGAAGCCGGACTTCATCCCGAAGTAGACGGCCTGCGGATGGTGGGCAATGATCGCGACAGTCGACTGCTCGGGCGAGACCGCATAGCCGTCGGAGAGCCCCATGCCGATCCCCTCGAGCTCGAGCAGCTTCCACAGTTTCGTGTGCTCGGACTGGTCCGGACAAGCCGGGTAGCCCCACGAGTAGCGGCGGCCCTGCCCTTGCTCGAGCTCGAGCTCGGAGCGGACACGGGCGTGGTTCCACTCGGCCAGTCCCTCGGCGGCCTGCACGCCGAGGCCGTGCGTGAACAGCTGCTCGGCGAACTCGCCCTCCTGTTCGAGCGCCTCGATCCGCTTCGTCACCTCGTCGCCGACAGTGACGCCCTGGAGGGCGACGACGTCGCGCGGTCCCCCCTCCTCCAGCGGCCGGTAGAAGTCGGTCAGGCAGATCCGGTCGTGGCGCGGCTGGCGCGGGAACGTGAACCTCTCGATCTCGCGGTCGTGATCGGCGGGATCGAAGATCACCAGCTCGTTGCCGTCCGCGTTGCACGGGAAGTAGCCGACCTTGACCTTCGGATGCAGGTAGTCCTGCTCGGCCCACATGCGGTCGAGCTTCGGCGCGAAGCCCTCCTCGCCGTCGTGGCCCTCGACGATCTGTCGCCAGGCCTCGCCCTTCTTGCCGCGACCGCCCCAATGGAGCTTGAACAGCACGTGGCGGTCGAGGTAGGGGAAGACCTCGTCGAGATCGACGGGAACCTCGCGCACTCCCCAGAACGGTGGCTCGGGGATCGGCGCGTCGGTGCGGGCGGCGGAGCGGACGCTGTCGTCGGTCGTCGGCGGTGAGTCGTCGACGACGACCGGCTTGTTTCGCAGCGTCTCGGCCTCGTCGCGGATCTTCGCGACGAGCGCCTCGCGCGCCTCGCCGTCGACGATCGCGTCCATCGTGTCGAGCCCCTGGAAGGCGTCCTTGCAGTAGAAGACGCCGGGCTCGTAGACCTCGTCCGACTCCTTGCCCCTCGGGTACAGCGCCCGCCGGCCGAAGTCGCGGTTGATCGCGGCGCCGCCAAGCAGGACCGGGAACCCGTGCCCGCGCTCGTGCAGCTCGCCGATGCAGGCGGGCATCTGCTTCGAGGTCGAGACGAGCAGGGCCGAGAGGCCGATCGCGTCGGCGTCGTGCTCGACGGCCGCGTCGATGATCTGGTCGATCGGGACCTGCTTGCCGAGGTCGTAGACCGTGTAGCCGTTGTTGGTGAGAATCGTGTTGACGAGGCTCTTACCGATGTCGTGCACGTCGCCGAACACGGTCGCGATCACGACCTTGCCCTTCGTGTGTCCCTCGATCCGGTCGAGGTAGTTCTCGAGCCGGGCCACGGCGCGCTTCATCACCTCCGCCGACTGCAGCACGAACGGCAGGATCAGCTCGCCGGCGCCGAACTTGTCGCCGACTTCCTTCATCGCCGGCAGCAGCACCTGGTTAAGGGTCGGGACGGCGCCGATCTTCTCGACGGAGGCGTCGATCCACTCCTCCACCCCGTCCTTCTTGCGGCGCAGGATGTGCCAGTGCAAGGCCTCCTCGGGCTCCATCTCACTGGTCGGGTCCTCGGCTTCCGCCTCCTCCGCCGGCCCCTTCGACTCGAAGTGCTCGATGAACCGCTCGAGCGCATCGTCGCGACGGTTGAAGACGAGATCGTCGGCGAGCTCGCGCTCGTTCTCGGGGATCTCGCCGTAGGGGGTGATGTGGTTCGGGTTGACCATCGCCAGGTCGAGCCCGGCCTCGACGCAGTGGTGTAGGAAGGTCGAGTTGAGAACGGCGCGGGCGGGCTGGCCGATGCCGAAGGAGACGTTCGATACCCCGAGCGAGGTCTTGACGCCGGGCAGCTCCTTCTTGATCAGGCTGATGCCCTCGATCGTCGCGACTGCGCTCGGCTTCCACTCGTCCTCGCCGGTCGTCAGCGTGAAGGTGAGCGCGTCGAAGATCAGCAGCTCCGGATCGAGTCCGTGCTCGTCACAGGCGTACTCCTTGATCCGCTTTGCGATCTCGAGCTTGCGCTCGGCCGTCTTCGCCATCCCGACCTCGTCGATCGTCAACGCGATCAGGGCAGCTCCGTGGCGGATCGCGAGTGGCACGACGGTGTCGAGCTTGTCGCGGCCGGCCTCGAGGTTGACGGAGTTGACGATCGCCCGGCCTGGATTCTGCTCGAGCGCGGCCTCGATCACCTCAGGCTCGGTCGAGTCGATCTGCAGCGGCGCCGGCTGCGTCAGGGCGACGCGCTTGACGACCTCGGCCATCTGCACGTCCTCGTCCTGCCGCTCGGTCAGCGCCACGCAGAGGTCGAGCACGTGGGCGCCGCCGTTGACCTGATCCTCGGCGACGACGACGAGGCCGTCGTAGTCGTCGGCAAGCAGCAGCTCCTTCGCCTTGCGCGAGCCCTGCGAGTTGACCCGCTCGCCGACCAGAGTCGGCGCAGGCTCCTGGACCAGGTCGTACGCGGTCATCATCGACGCCACGCGCGGCGGGCCGGCGGCAGGGCGCTCGCCGGGCCGGACGTCCTTGACGCGTTCGGCGATCGCGGCGATGTGCTCGGGCGTGGTGCCGCAGCAGCCGCCGACCAGGCCGACGCCGTGGCGCTCGACGAACTCGCCGAGCACCTTCGCGATCTGCTCGGGTGTCTCGGGGAAGATCGTCTCGCCGTCCGGGCCCTGGATCGGCAGGCCGGCGTTCGGGATGCAGTGGACGGGCCTCGGGCTCGCCTCGCCGAGGTAGCGGATCGCATCGCGCATGTCCTCGGGGCCGGTCGAGCAGTTGAGGCCGACGATGTCGACCCTCATCCCCTCGAGAATCGCAAGCACGGCCTGGATGTCGGTGCCGAGCAGCATCTTGCCGCCGTTCGGCAAGAGCGAGACCGAGACCTGGATCGGGACCTCGCGGCCGACCCGCTTGAAGGCCTCGCGGGCGCCGACGATCGCCGCCCGCACCTCGAGAATGTCCTGCGCGGTCTCGATGATGATCAGGTCGGCGCCGCCCTCGACGAGCGCGCCGGCCTGCTCGTCGAAGACCTCGACCAGCTTTGCGAAGGAGATGTTGCCGAGCGTCGGATCGTCGGACGCGGGCAGAAAGCCGGTCGGCCCGATCGAGCCGGCGACGAAGCGGTCCGGCCCGGCGGCCTTGCGAGCGATCTCGGCGGCCTTGCGATTGATCTCGATCGTGTGCTCGCCCAGCCCCCACTCCTCCAGCTTCAGCCGGGAGCCCTGGAAGGAGTCCGTCTCGAGCACCACGGCCCCCGCTTCCAGCATCGACGAATGGACCGCCTCGATCACGTCGGGGCGGTTGAGCACGAGCGCCTCGTGGCACTTGCCCTGAAGGCCGCCGTAGTCCTCGGAGGTCAGCTCCATCGGCTCCAGCGTCGCGCCCATGCCTCCGTCGAAGACGACGATGCGCTCGCGCGTTGCGGCAAGGATGTCCCGGCTATCGGTCATTTCTTCTAATCCACCTCCATCGATCCCGGCAGTCGCACCTTCTCGGCTTCGGAAAGCCCCTCCGGTTGCGGCGGCGTCAGCGGACCGGGTCCCTCAGCCGCTCTGGATGGTGAAACCCAGGATAACGACCGCGTGAAGCCCCGCACCCGATCGGCGCGTCGCGCCGCGCCACTCAACCGGCGACGCCGTCCCTGATGCCTTCCTCGCGGACGCTCGCCGGCTGCAGCCGCACGGGCGCCGCGCTCATCGTCCGCATCCTCACGTCCGACCAGGTCATGCCCTCGCGGACCAGCGCCGGCACCCCGAGCACGACCGCCGTCGCGATCTCCACGGCCTGCAGGATCACCCCGTAGGCGAGCGCGTCGGCGGCGGCAACCCCGTAGCCGGTCGTCAGGACGCTGACCACGGCGAGCTGGAAGACGCCGATGTTGGACGGCGTCGCCGGGACGACGGCGGTGACGTTGACCGCGAACAGGACCGCGGCGGCGCCGCCGATCCCCATCAGCGGGTCGAGGCCCATGGCGACGCCCAGCGCGAAGCAGGCGGCGACCTGGATCGCCCAGGCGGTGAGCTGCGCTGAAGCCGCGATCGGGCCGCGGCGCGGATCCTTGAAGACGGCGAGCCCCGAGCGCACCTTGAGCAGCGACTCGCGCGCCAGCGCCGCCAGGCGGGCGACGCGACCCGAGCCCGAGCGACGGACCAGGGCGGGCGCGATCAGGATCGCGACGAGCAACAGCGCCGGGGCCAGGCTGACGACGAACAGGTGCTCAGAGCTGCGGCTGAAGAGGTCGCTGGAGGCGACGATGATCGCGCCGAGCACGATCAGCGCGAGGATGTTGAGAACGGTCTGGGAGACGAGCGTGCCGAGCAGGATCGGGAACGACTCGCGGACGCGGCCGATCCGGCGCGCCATGATCATCGCGCGGGCAGGCTCGCCGAGACGCGCCGGCAGGGTCGCTGACATCAACACGCCGATCATCGTCGCCGAGGTGAAGTCGCGGCGGCGCAGCGTCGCCTTCGGCATCGCCGAGCGGGCCGTGACGAACCACGTCGCCGAGCGGAAGAACATCGACAGGCCCATCAGCAGGGTCGCGATCAAGACCCAGGCGAGGTCGGACTTGACGGCGCTGTGGACGACGTTGTCGAAGCCGATCTTCTGCGCCGCCAGGTACGTGAGCCCGGCGCCGACCGCTCCGGCTGCGAGGAGGCCGGCACGGCGGGCGACCCGGCGACCGCGAGAGACCTTGCCGACCGGCGGATCCAGCGAAGCCAGACGCTCCGCCGGAACCCGCTCACTGCCGTCGGCGGGGATCATTCCGGTGACGCGGGCGAGTCGCTCGGCGGCGCCGTTCGGCTGTGGCGCGCTCAGCGCCCGCTCGTAGATCGTCTCGACGCGAGCCGCGATCCGCGGCCAGGCGTAACGAGCGGCCGAGGCGCGGGCGGCCTGGGCCATCTCTTCGAGCCGGTAGGGCTCGTAGTGAAGGGCGAGCAGTTCCTCGGCGAGCCGCTGCGGGTCGCCGGCGGGGACGAGGATGCCGTCGACCCCGTCGCTGACGACGTCCGAGTAGCCGGCGATCGCGGAGGCGATCACCGGCGTGCCGGCGGCAAACGCCTCGGTCAGGACCATGCCGAAGCTCTCGCCCGAGAGCGAGGGCGCGCAGAGCACGTCGGCCTCGCGGTAGGCCGCCCAGAGCTCGGCCTGCGTGACGCGGCCGCGGGCGTCGATCCGCTCGAGGATCGCGGGGTCGGGCAGGTGGCGCTCGACCTCTTCCTTGGTGACTCCGACCGCAGTCAGGCGACAGGGAATGTGCTCGGCGAGTGCCTCGAAGGCGCGGAGCAGGACGGGCAGGCCCTTGCGCTCCTCGGCGCGGCCGACGAACAGGACCTCGAGCTGCTCGCCCGGCCCACCGGCCTCGAGCGGCAGCGCACCGGCTCCGAGCTCCAGGTCGACCCCGTTCGGGACGATCTCGTAGCTGCCTCCGTACCAGCGGCGGCCGGTCCAGGCGGCCGCCTCGGAAACGGCGATCCGCTCGTGCAGCTGGTTGAACTTGCGCTGTGCGCCGAAGAAGTTGGCGAGCCGGTTTGGCCCGGGCTTGGTCGAGTAGGCGTGGAAGGTGCCGACGACCGGGGCGCCGCGGAATGAGCAGGCGTCCCAGGAAATGATCGGGCCGGGCGGTTCCTGGACGTGGACGACGTCGAAGTTGCCGGTGCGCAGCTCGCGTCGCATCGTCGTGATCCCGTCGGGGAAGACGGACAGGTTCGAGACGGCGCCGTTGGCGTGGAAGCCGGCCGTGCGACCGATCGGGATCAGGTAATCGGGCTGGGGGCGAACGCGCGGCGGAGCACCGCGATGGAGCGTACGGCTGAGACGATCCGGCGGGTCCCAGGGTGCGAGGACCCGAACCTCGTGCCGCCTGGCGATCAGGTGCTCGGCGAGCGCCTGCGTATGCCGGTTTACGCCTCCCTCATACGTCCACGAATATGGCGTGACGAGAGCAATGCGCATGTGGACGGGACCACTCTACCGGGACTTACTATCGGATGTGAAGTATTGGGCGGAGAAAGCCATTCCGGCGAATGCGGCGAGGTACGCGGTCCCGATCATCAACAGCAGCGACCCCGAGTCGTTGGCGAGGGCGCCGATCACCGAGGCGACGACGGCGCCGATGAAGCCGGCGCGAGCCGCGGGGAAGGGCTCGAGCCAGGCGAGGATCCACTTCCGGCAGATGACCCCGACGATCATGATCCCGAGCGCTATCGAGAAGAACAGCGAGTCGAAGAAGCGGCTGAAGCTCGAGGCGCTGAGCCGAACCCGCCGCTCCAACACGTCGCCGAGCTGATCGAGCCCACCGGCGTCGAGCACCGAGCGCGAAAGGTGCGCGTCGCCCCCGATCGCGAGGTCGACGGCGATCAGGGCGGCGAGCGCGAGAATCGGCGCGGCGATGAAGAGCGCGAGGCGCTTGCGGCCGAGGCCATACGCGGCCAGGGCGACGCCGGCGGCCGCAGCCGGGAAGGTGATCGCGGCCCCGACGTCGGCGCCGAAGCGTCCCGGCGCGAAGACGAGCACCGCGGCCAGCGCCGCGACCGCCGTAGCGATCGTGACCGAGCGGAGCGGGTCCGCCGGGCGGATCGCAGTGACTGCGGCGCCCGACCCGAGCGCGAGCAGGACGCCGATCGTTGCCTCGAGCTCGTTGCCGATGCCGAAGAAGCGGACACCGAGGCCGGGGTTGGGGCCGATCAGCGAGAGTGCCGTCAGTGGCGAGCCGGCGAGGATGTCGATCGCGGTCAGCAGGACCGAGGCCGCTGCGGCAAGCGCGAACGCTGCGTACATCGCCCGCGCCCGGTCCAATACCCGGCCGAAGCCCCAGAGCGAGAGCAGAGCCAGCGCCGGTCCGCCGGCGCCGACGATCAGCCGCTCGGCGAGCACGCTCGGCGTGAGCAGCGCTCCGACCAACAGCAGCGCCGGGACCCAGGCGACCGTCGAGGCGATCGCGGGGAGCGCGATCCGGGCGCCACGGCCACCGAACAGCAGCGCCGCCAGCGCTGTCAGAGCCACCCAGATCATCACGTTGACGCCGAGCACCGGATGGCGGCGCGGGGTGACGTCCTCGAGCCGGTCGTCGAGGTCGGCGACGGCGGCCGCCTCACCCTCGGGCTTCGAGCCGATCAGGCGGCCGCTCATCTCTTCCGGCACTTCGATCTCGTAGCGATCGAGGATCGTCGGCGCCAGGTCGGTGCTGAGCACATAGCCGTCGAGCCTGGTCGCGGGGGAGGTGAGGATTCCCTCGAAGCCGTCGCCGGCGATCCCGATCGAGAGCAGCCGGCCGACGGGCGGCGGCCGCTCGAGCGCGATCAGGATGTCGCCGGGGTCCTGGGCGGCGATCAGCCCCGGCACCTCCTCGGGCTCGGCATCGAGGATCGTCAACCCCGGACAGCTGCCGTCGTCGCAGCCGGGGTCGCGAGCGACGCGGCCCTCGGAGTCGACGCCCAGGAGCGCCGGCTCGCCGGTCTTCGAGCCGGCGGTGACGGGGACGCCGGCGGCGGCGAGCTCATCGCCGAGCAGGCCCGGGACGATCTCGGCCGGGGCGCCGGCGGCGCGCTCGAGCGCCCGCTCCCACTGGCCACGAGGCACGTGCGACCCGAGCACGTACAGAGGCGGCGCCGGATCAGGGTAGAGGGAGTCGAAGAGCCGGTTGCCCTGGCCGATGTCGAGATAGGTCTGGTCGGCCGGCACCGAGCCGAGCCCGGCGCTGAGCAGCCCGGTCGCGAACTGCGGCGAGATCCCCGCGATCCCGGACGGGTCGACGCCGCGCGGCAGCAGCACGATCGTCACCCGCGAGGACGCCTCGGGGGCCTGCGCCTGGGCGGCAACGGGGGGCCCGAGAGAGACCGCCGCGAGGACACCGAGCGCTAGGATCGAGGCGATGGCCGAGCGGACCTTCATCAAGTTCACCTTTCTCAAGATCGATCCCGCCTGGCAGCGCCGTGACACCGAGCAGCGCGCCCAGGATAAACGCGAGTTCCTCGCCGCCTGCGAGGACTTCGCAACCGACAAGCCACTTCGTGCCTACTCGACCGTAGGGACCCGGGGGGACACCGACCTGCTGATCGTCAGTCAGAGCGCGATTCTGAGCGACATCCACACCTTCCACGTCGTGCTCGCCCAGTCCGGCCTCGCGCAGTGGTCGACGATCCCCTACTCGTACCTGGCGATGACCAAGCCGTCCCCGTACTCGGAGTCGAACGCCCGCGAGGAGCTGCTCGTCTCCGAGCGCAAATACGCCTTCATCTACCCGATGGAGAAGAAGCGCGAGTGGTACGCGCTCGACGCCGAGGAGCGGATGCGGATCATGCGCGGCCACATCGAGACCGGCCGCCGTTACCCGCAGATCACGATCAACACCGCCTACTCGTTCGGGATCGACGACCAGGAGTTCGTCGTCTCCTTCGAGTGCGACGAGCCCGGCGATTTTCTCGACCTCGTCCAGGAGCTGCGCACGACTGAGTCGAGCGCCTGGACACTCCGCGACATCCCGATCTTCAGCTGCATCTCGATGTCGGTGGGCCACGCGCTGGATGCGCTCGACGGCGCCGCCACGTCCCGCACCGAGCCGGCACCAGCCTGACCGTGGCGGAGACCCCAGCGAAGGCGGATCCGCTCCGGATCGCGATCGTCGGCTCCGGCCCGGCCGGCTTCTACGCGGCCGAGGCGTTGTTCGCCCACCCCGAGATCGACTTCGAGGTCGACATGATCGACCGCCTCCCCACCCCTTTCGGACTCGTCCGTTTCGGCGTCGCCCCCGACCACCCGAAGATCAAGAACGTGATTCGCCGCTACGAGAAGACGGCCGGGCACGAGGCCTACCGGTTCTTCGGCAACGTCACCGTCGGCGCCGACGTCTCCGCGGAGGAGCTCGCCTCGATGTACCACGCGGTGATCTGGGCCTACGGCGCCGGCGCCGACCGCAAGCTCGGGATCCCGGGCGAGGAGCTGGCCGGCTCGCACGCGGCCACGGAGTTCGTCGCCTGGTACAACGGCCACCCCGACTACGCCGACCGCGATTTCGACCTCGGCTGCGAGCGCGTCGTCGTTATCGGCAACGGCAACGTCGCCGCCGACGTCGCCCGGATGCTGGTGCTGCCGCGGGATGAGCTCGAGTGCACCGATACCGCCGATCACTCGATCGACGCCCTCGCGGACTCGTCGGTGACGGACGTGCTCGTGCTCGGCCGCCGCGGGCCGGCGCAGGCCGCCTTCACCAATCCCGAGGTGCGCGAGCTCGGCGAGCTGACCCAGGCGGACATCGTCGTCGACCCCGGCCAGGTCGCGCTCGACGAGGCCAGCGCCGCCTTTCTCGAGTCCGAGCAGGCCGACGCCACCAACAAGAAGAACATGGAGAGCTTCACCGAGTTCGCCGCGCGTGAGAGCGAGGGCAAGCCGAAACGCGTCGAGCTCCGCTTCCTCCGCAGCCCGGTCGAGATCCAGGGCGACGGCAAGGTCGAGCGGATCGTGCTCGGCGTCAACGAGCTCAGCCTCGACGAGGCCGGCGCCGTCCGCGCCCGCGACACCGGCGAGCGCGAAACCGTCGAGTGCGGGATGGTGCTGCGCTCGATCGGCTACCTGGGCACCCCGATCGACGGCGTTCCTCACGACCCCCGTAACGGCGTCATCCTCAACAAGCTGGGTCGCGTCGTCGACGACAACGAGCACCAGGTCCCCGGCCACTACGTGGTCGGCTGGATCAAGCGCGGCCCGAGCGGCGTGATCGGCACCAACAAGAAGGACGCGGCCGAGACGATCGCGGCGCTGATCGAGGATGCCGAAACAGGCGGACTGCCCGAGCGTGAGGCGAGCGAGGACGACCTGCCCGGGCTGCTCGCCGAGCGCGGCTGTGACTTCGTCGAGTACGACGGCTGGCGCGCGATCGACGCACTCGAAACCGGGCTGGGCGAACCGCTCGGCCGTCCGCGGGTGAAGCTGACCTCGATCGCAGAGATGGTCGAAGCCGCCCGCGGGCCGCAGCGCTAAACCGCGACGCCCTTCCTGCCGATTAGGTTGCCAGCGCCTCGGTGAAGCGAGGCGCACTCGACCAAGGAAGGAAGAGGGGGAGGTTGTTCCCGAGATTCGACCGGCCAGGCGACCCGGAACACGCGAGGCGCCTCAACCCGGATCGCGACGAGGAGATGCTCGCGGACCTCGGGCTCCCGCGGACGGGTCCGATCGACGTCGGGAAATCCGGTGGCGGCGGATCCACTGCCACCGGGGGCGCCTCTGGAGATGTCGGCGGCCGGGCCGACAAGCAGGTGTCGGATCCGCGCACGGTCGCCGCGATCCTGCGCTCGGCACCGGACGCAGTCGTGCTCTTCGACGCCGATCGCTCGATCGTCGAGTGGAGCCCCGCGGCGGAGCGCCTGCTCGGCTACAGCCGCGGCGAGGCCGTTGGTCGCGACCTGCTCATGCTGATCTTTCCTCCGCGACTGCACGGCGCGCTGCAAGGCGTGATCGGGACGCGCGGCAGCTCCTGGGGGGAGGCTGCCAGGCGCGAGATCGAGGTCGCGGTAACGACGAGCCGCGGCGAGGAGGTGGAGGCCGGGATGACCCTGAGCTGGGCCGCCGGCCCGGAGCTGTTCGCGATGCACCTGACCGATCCTCGCCTGCGTGGCGGACGCGAGCAGGAACTCGCCACCGAGACCCGCAGGCGGGCGGCGATGAGCGAGCTGGCGCGGACGGCGATCGGCCATGGCGGCATCGGCGAGCTGCTGACCCGCGTGCTTCGCTCGGCCGCCGAGTACAGCGGCTTCGAGTCCGGGGAGATCTGGGAGCTGGACGGGGACACCGGCCAGCTGATCCTGCGGCGCGCGCTCGGTCCCCGTCACGGCAGGTCGGCCGTCGGCACGCGGATCCGGCCGGCGCTCGGCTCGCGGCTCGCCGACGCGCTCGGCGGCACCGGCCCCCAAATCGTGCTCGGCGACCACACCATCCCCGATCCGATGGTCGCGCCGGACGCGATCGAGCCAGGCACCCAATCGGGTGTCGTCGCGGTCGTCTCCGGCACCGAAGGAGTCCTCGGCGCGATCACAGGCCTCGCCAGGCCCGGCCTCTCGTTCTCGAGCAGCGAGACCAGCCACCTCAACTCGCTCTCGGCGATCCTCGGGATCGCGATCGAGCGCGACGCCTTCGTCACCTCGATCACGACCGCCGAGTGGCGCCTGCGGACGATGATCGAGAACCTGCCGGCGATCACCTACACGGCGGGGCTCGGCGCGGAGGGCAGGTGGCAGTTCGTCTCGCCCCAGGTCGAGGAGATATTCGGCTTCGCCCCGGAGGAGTGCGTCTCCGATCCGGCCTGGTGGGAGCGCCAGGTCCACCCCGCCGACCTCGAGTGGGTCATTGCCGAGGAGGAGCGCTGCGGCGTCGAACGGCGGCAGCTGGACGTCGAGTACCGGATGCGCCACCGGAACGGCCGCATCGTCTGGGTGCGTGACCGTGCCTCGATCGGGCGCAACGAGGACGGCAGCATCGTCGTCGAAGGCCTGATGCTGGATATCACCTCGCAGAAGCAGGCGGAGGCACGTTTGCGGCACCTGGCGGATCACGACCACCTGACCGGCCTGCTCAACCGGCGCCGCTTCGAGGAGCGGGTCGACGAGCGGATCGCAGCCGAGCCGCAGACCGGCGGCGCGATCGCGGTCCTCGACATCGACCGGATGAAGCTGCTCAACGACGCCCTCGGCCATGCGGCGGGCGACGCCGTGCTGGTCGAGATCGCGGGCTCGCTCGAGGACATGCTCTCGCCGGGCCAGCTCCTTGCCCGGCTCAGCAGCGACGAGTTCGCGCTCTACATGCCGGGTCTCGACGAAGCCGAGGCAGAGCGGCTCGTGGCCGCCCTCGGCGGCTACATCCGCCGCCGCCAGGCGCGACTGGCCCTGACCGCGAGCGCCGGGATCGCGATGATCCGCGGAGTCCGCTCGGCCGCCGACCTGATCGTCGCCGCGGACGTGGCGCTGTACGAGGCCAAGAGGCAGGGCCGCGACCGGGTGATCTTCTCGGCCGGCCCCGCCGACCAACGCGTCGAGTGGGTGACGAAGGTGCGGGAGGCCGTCGAACAGGAGCGCCTCCTCGCCTTCGCACAGCCGATCGTCGACCTCGGCACCGGCGAGCGGCAGGCGGAGGAGTTGCTCGTGCGGATGGTCGGTGAGGACGGGGCTCTGGTCCCCGCCGGTGACTTCATTCCGACGGCGGAGCGCTTCGGCCTGATCCGCTCGATCGACCGCTGGGTCGTCGAGCGAGCTGTCGAGGCCGTGGCGGCGGGCCGGGCCATCAACGTCAACGTCGCCGCCGCTTCCGTCGCCGATCCCGAGTTGACCGAGATCGCCGCCCGCGCTTTCGGCCGCTATCCGGACGTCGACCGCACGCGGTTGATGTTCGAGATCACCGAGACGGGCGCGACTCCCTCGCTCGAGATCCTGCGCTCGTTCTCGGATCGGGTCGCCGAGCTCGGTTGCTCACTCGCCCTCGATGACGTCGGCACCGGCTTCGGCTCGCTTATCTACCTGCAGAACCTGGAGTTCTCCGAGATCAAGATCGACATGCAGTTCGTCCGCGGCGTCGATCGCTCCTCTACGGACGAAGGCATCGTCAGGTCGTTGGTGACGATCGCCCGCGAGCTCGGGCTGAAGACGGTTGGCGAGGGCGTCGAGTCGGAGGCCGTCCGTCATCGCCTGGCCGAGCTCGGAGTCGACCTCGGCCAGGGCTACGCGCTCGGTGCCCCGGTGCCGTTGTTCGACGCGCCGGGCCCGGGCGGCGGGCGGATCGGCTGACCGCGGCGGTTGATCTAGGATCGGCCGATGCCCGCTGACCTAGCAGAGCTCAAGTCGATGATCGAGGCCGCGCTCCCGGGCGCGGAGGTGGAGGTCCTCGACGAGGGCGGTGGCGACCACCTGCGTGCGGTCGTCAAGGCGCCGCAGTTCGAGGGACAGAGCCGGATCAACCAACACCGGATGGTCAAGGCCGCCGTCAAGGCGCGCTTCGACGACGGCACGATCCATGCCCTCTCGCTCAGCACCTCGGTTCCGGGCTGAGCGAAGCCCGGGCCCGGACCCGGTCCCCCGGGATCGCGTGTGGTTACCCTGAGTGGAGCAGGCCGGCGACTCGCCGGGCCGACGATCGGACCCACACCACGCAGGAGGCAGACACGCATGGCAGCCAACCCCGAGCTTCGAGCGCAGGTCGAGCAGGCGATCGAGCAGAACCAGGTGCTGCTGTTCATGAAGGGCACCCCCGAGGCGCCACGCTGCGGGTTCTCACAGCGGACGGTCGGGATCCTCGAGCAGGTCGGTGTCGAGTACGGCGCCATCGACGTGCTCCCCGTTCTGCAGCCGCTGCGCGAGGTGACGGCCGAGATCTCCGACTGGGAGACCTTCCCGCAGCTCTACGTCAACGGCGAGCTGCTCGGCGGCTGCGACATCGTCGAGGAGATGTTCGAGTCCGGCGAGCTGGCCCAGATGCTCGGAGTCGAGCAGCCCGAGGGCGAGGTCGCCGCTGCCGAGGCGCAGTCCCAGGGTGCTGACCAGCCTCCATACCAGTCACCGCCGATGCGGATCGAGAACAGCTGAGCGCAGCTGCCGCGCGGGCCGACAGGGCTCGCGGTGGGTGAGGGCGCGGCCTGAGGCGTGGCCGAGGGCGCGTGTTGTTTCGGGCTGTGGCCGCAGGGTTCAGACCGGGCTGAGATTGCAGTGAGGGAAGGGTTGCGGCCTGGGGTTGGTCACACGGGGCGCGTGTTTCGTTGCGGTTTCGGGGTGGATTCCCGGTGAGGCCGAGGCCGCGATCCACATTGACCTCGCTATGCGACGCCGATGTGGATCGCGTCGACCGCGGCCATGAGAACCGTCACGAACCCGTGACGCCCGCGCGGCCCGCGTGACAAAGGACGGCCCGGCCCCGCCTCGGGACGGCCGGCACCCTCCTCCACCTCACCCTCACTGCAAATACCCGGCCTGGACCCTCGAAGGCCGCCCTCGGACGGCGACGCGCCAGCCCCCACGCCACACAGCCACACCGCGCCACGCCGCGTACCGCGGCAGACCGAAAACGCCGGAGCTGAGCAGAGAAGCGGGCCCGCTAAGCGGTGGCGCCGGCCGGCGCCTGTTCGGCGTCGTCCTTGACCTGGAAGCTCGAACCGCAACCGCAGGCAGCGACGACGTTCGGGTTGTTGACTGCGAAGCCGGCGCCCTGGAGACCTTCGACGTAGTCGACCTCGGAACCGAAGACGAACTGCATCGAGAGCTTGTCGACGACTACGGAGACGCCGTTGTGCTCGAAGACATGGTCGTCCTCCTTGGCCTTGTCGAGGGCCAGTGAGTACTGGAAGCCCGAGCAGCCGCCGCCCTTGACGGCGACGCGGAGCACCTGATCGGTGTCCTGCTGCCCCGCGAGCAGCTCCTTGAGCTTGCCGGCGGCGGTGTCCGTGATGTTGATCGCTGACTGGGGGGTCTCGGAAGTCGTCATCGCTTCAGATTGTATAGCAGCGTCAAGCGCGCTCGTCGCCGGCGGGCTCCCTGGGCTCCTGCTCCGGCCGGCCGTATCGCCACTCGAGGTACTCGACGATCCGCTTCGAGTCGTGGATCACTTCCTCGCCGTCGATCAGCAGCGGCACCCGG
This sequence comes from uncultured Solirubrobacterales bacterium, assembly GCA_963793415.1. Classification (GTDB taxonomy): domain Bacteria; phylum Actinomycetota; class Thermoleophilia; order Solirubrobacterales; family 70-9; genus CAXMST01. The sequence goes on from CAWCAC010000002.1 coordinate 2,993,319, forward strand.
TTCTGCCCGGTGAGCTCGGCGATCTCGGGGCGGTCACTGCGGCGGTACGGCACGCGCTCGACCCGGTAGGCGAGGTCGAGCTTGTCGAGCTTGCGGGCGACACTGCCGCACGGGCAGAGCACGTTGGTCGGCGTGCGGCAGCGGTAGAAGACGCGCTCGTCGCTCATCGCGGCACCAGTCGGCCGGCGGCGCGCGCAGCGGCGGCGGCCCCGAACAGGGCGCGCTCGGCGAGCCCCGGCTCGCGGTTGATTGCGTCGCCGAGCGCCTCGATCTGCCAGCTGACCGCGTCGGCGAGAGTCTCCTCGTGGGGACGCGCCGTGTAGCCGAGCTCGCGCTTGGCCTTGGCGCCGCTGTAGGTCCACCACAGCGAGGCCGAGCGCGCCTCGTCGGAGGAGATCGGAATCGGGAGCCCGATCCGCTCAACCAGCTCGGCGCCGGCAACGGCCAGCTCGGCCGGCAACTTGACCGGTGGCGCCGGCACGCCCGAGAACCTCGCGAGGTCGGCGAACAGGCGTTGCAGGGTGAAGTTGCGGCCGGCGAGGATGTATCGCTCGCCCGGCTCCCCGATCTCGTCGGCGAGCACCATCCCCGCGGCGACGTCGCGGACGTCGGAGATGTTGATCCCTCCGTCCACGTAAGCGGGAATCGCGCGCTGCACGAAGCGCCGGACCAGGGCCATCGAGGTCCCCGCGGGGTCCTCGGGGCCAAGCACGAAGGTCGGGTTGACGATGACGACATCGAGGCCGTGCGCGGCCACCCGCAGCGCCTCCCCCTCTGCCTCGTGCTTGGAGTGCACGTAGGGAATGCCGCGAGCCGCGGCCGAGAACTGCTGGCTCTCGTCGGCGCGGCCGCCGGCGGGGGCCGGCCCGAGCGCGGCGGCCGAAGAGGTGTGAACGACGCGCTCGACACCGGCGTCCCGGGCTTCCTCGCAGAGAACCCTGGTACCGACGACGTTGGTCGCGATCACGCGCTCGGCGAGGCCGCGTCGCATCGAGGTCATGCCGGCGACGTGGAAGACGCGATCGACCCCGTCCACCGCCCTGCGGACGGCGCGGCGGTCGGTGATGTCGCCGTTGATCCGCTCGAACTCGAGCGCCGACAGGTGGGCGCCGGTGGTCGAGCTGCGGATCAGCAAGCGCAGCTCGTCGCCCCGCTCCGCCAGGGCGTGTGCGAGGTGCGAGCCGATGAAGCCCGTCGCACCCGTGATCAGCGTCTTCGCCATGGCCCGGGGATGCTAGAGGGCGGCGAAGGGCGCCCCGCGGCCTGCCCGACGCCGGCTGGACCCATCCGCGGCTTCCCGCCTTGGGTGATACAAAGGCCGCGGTGGCCCCCTCCCGTACAGCCGTCGTCTGCGACAGCACCGCCTACCTGCCGGACGCGTTGATCGAGCGACACAACATCGATCGCGTCTCCCTTTACGTCAGCCTCGGCGGCGAGCAGCAGCCGGAGATGCAGATCGGCGATTACGCCGGCTTCTTCGAGCGCCTGCGCGAGTCCGACGACGGGGCTACGACCTCGCAGCCTTCGGTCGGCGACTTCCTCAGCGCCTACCGGCCCCACCTCGAGGCGGGGCGGGAGATCGTCTCGATCCACCTCGCCGCCGGCATCTCCGGGACCTTCGAGTCGGCGAGCCAGGCGCGGCGCCAGCTGATCGACGAGGGGGCTGACCCGGCCGCGATCGAGGTCTACGACAGCCGCTCGGCATGCGGAGGCATGGGCATGACGGTGCTCGGTGCCGCGAAGGCAGCCGAGCAGGGCGGCAGTGCCGCCGAGGTGCTCGCCGCGGCCGAGTCGACCCGAGGGAAGCTGCGGATGTGGTTCGCAATCGACACGCTCGAATACCTGCGCAAGGGCGGGCGGATCGGCGCCGCCCGCGCCTGGCTTGGTTCGGCGCTCCAGATCAAGCCGATCCTGACGCTCGAGGAGGAGATCACCCCGGTCGAGCGCGTGCGGACGCGGCGGCGGGTCTTCGAACGGCTCGTCGAGTACGCGCGCGAGCTGAAGGAGGCGGGCGACGACGGCTGGGTCGTCCAGCACATCCGCGATCCCGAGAACGCCGAGCGTCTCGCCGGCGCCGGCCGCGAGGTCTTCGGCACCGACCCGATCTTCATCTCAGAGGTGGGGCCCGTGATCGGCGCCCACACCGGCCCCGGGCTGCTCGGCATCGGCGGCGTGCCGCGCGCGATGCTGCCGTAGGCCCACCACCGGGCCTAGCGGACCGCCAGGCCTAGGGGGAGCTGAGCTCGCCCGGCTCCGGCCTCACGACGCCGCCGGCCGTCTCCTTCGCCTCGGCCGCGAGGCGCTCGCCGCGGAACGTCCACCAGTCGCGGACGGCGGCCTGGAGGGCGGCCGCAGTTGGGATCGCGATCAGGGCGCCGAGGATGCCGAGCAGCGAGGCCCCGATCAGGATCGCGATGATCACGATCAGCGGGTGGATCTGAACGGCCTGGCCGTATACGTACGGCTGGATCAGGTTGTTCTCCACCTGCTGGTAGAGGAGCAAGACCGCCAGCCAGATGATCAGGCCGATCGGGAATGCCACGCTGAGCGCGACGACGATGCCGACGAGGATGCCGCCGATCGTCGCCCCGACCAACGGGATCAGATCGAAGAAGGCGAAGGTGATCGCCAGCGGGATCGCGAATGGGACGTCCATCAGCGTCAGTGTTATGTAGGTGATCGAGCCCGCGAGGACGCTGATCACGAAGTTCCCGAACACGTAGCCGGAGACGGCGTCGGAGATGTCGCCGGCGATGCGCCTGAACCGCTGAGACCGATGCGCGGGCAGTCGGGCGTAGCCGAACTCGAGGATCCGGCGACCCTCGATCAGCAGGAAGAAGGAGATGACCAGGATCGAGAAGAGCTGGACGACGCTCGAGAAGACCCCGACGGTGACGTCGCGAAGGGTGCCGGCCGCGTCTCCGAGCCGGCTCGGCAGCTCCGTCGCCTGTTGCTCGAGCGAGCCGGTGATGTCGTACTCGTCGTCGAAGTCGCGGAAGGTCTCGTTCTCCCGCAGGTCGTCTACGTAGCCGGGCAGGTCCGAGGAGACGTCATCGACGCCCTCGATCACCGGCGGCACGATCAGCAGGCCGACGCCGAAGATCGCAGCTCCGATCCCGAGGTAGACGAGCAGGATCGCCAGCCAGCGCGGCACCCGCCGCTTGTCGAGCCAGTCGACGGCCGGTGCGACCGCGAGCGCGAAGAGGATCGCGATCAGGGTCAGCCCGACGACGTCGCGGATCAGCCAGACCGCGTAGATCGCCGCGAGCACACCGCACGCGACCAGCATGATCTTGGCGACGAGCGCCGCGGGGACCTGGGAAGCCTGCATCCCCCATAGATGCCCGCCCACCTAAGTCCAGAAACGCCGCTGGACGGATAGTGAACCAGCAGCCGGCCTCCGCCGAGGCCGGGAGCGTCGAGCGCAAGGAGCCGTGAGCGACAGTGGCGGAGCCACGTGAGCGAGCGGGGACGCCGCGATCGGCGCTCCCGGTCCGCCGGAGGCCGGCTGCTAGCGGCGGCGGCGGAAGGCTCTGAGAGCGATCAGGCCGCCGACGACGAAGCCTGCGACGGCGGCGCCGGTGACGATCTGCTCGCGGTGATCGCTGACCTGCTGGCGCCAGTCGGTCAGCTCGGTGACCTTGCTGCGCAGCGCCTCGACCGAGGTGGCGAGGTGCTGCTGCTGGGCCTCGATGTCGGCGCGGATCTGCGCCGAGCTGCGGCCCGGGGCGCCGGGGCGGGGCGCCGGAGTCGGGGACATCGGTGCTCCGCTCACGGCTTTACCTCCGGCTTGTCGTCGGGCTTGACGCCGATGCCGGTGTAAGCGACCGGGTCGGCGTGGGCCTTCGCTTCCTCGGCCGCCTCGGTCGCGGTCGGAGTCGGCGAGGAAAGGGTCTCCTTGGTCACCATGACCTCGGCGATCGCCATCGTCGGCGCGGGCGAGGAGCCCTTCTCGACGAGCTTCTTGGCAACGAGGGCGGCGATCCCGGCGACGATCAGGAAGAGGATCGCTTCGATCGTGAAGCCGATCCAGATCGAGCTCTCGATGCCGAGGATGTCGTTGATCAGCCAGCCGCCGGCGAACATCAGCATGAACAGCGCGCAGAGCACGAAGATGCCCGCGGCGAGGCCAACGACCGAGCCCTTGAGCAGCTCGGTGACCTTCTCGGTGACCTCCGTCTTGGCGAGCTCGATCTCCTCGCGGACGAGAATCGAGACGCGTTCGGAGACGTCGAGGACGAGCTCGCCGACGCCCCGGTCCTTCTCGGTCGGGGGCGTCGAAGGTGGCTGCCCGCCGGTGCCGGGTGTGCCAGCCATTACTCGGGCGGGTCCTCGTCGAAGATCCGGCGCCAGAGGAAGGCAGAGAGGCGGTAGGCGGCCATGCTCGCGAGCGCGCCGGTGCCGGCGAGCATGCCGGACCAGATCAGCTTTCGGACTACGTCGTTATCCATGGGATCTACCTCATACCCGCCATCGGTCGCCCGAATCGGCGGCGTTCTCGGGCTCGGGGAGGTGCGACCTTATCGCGACCGGGGCGGGAGGATGCTTGCAGGATCGCGTCAACCTCAATCGCGGCGCTCGAGCCCGCCGCAGATCAGCTCGACGATCATCGTCTGCGCCTCCGCGAACTCCTCGTCCGAGGTCGGCTTGAGCTCGAAGACCCAGCCGCTCAGCACCTGCTCGACGGCGCCGTAGTAGGCCATGCCGACGAAGTCGGCGTCGATGTCGGTGCGGAAGGCCCCGTCAGCCTGAGCGGCGGCGACGATCTGCGCCACCTGGTCGTACGCCTGGCGGATCTCCGGCAGGTGGGTGCGACCGAACGAGTTCGCCGCGCGCGTCACCTCGATGATGATCACCTTCATCAGGTCGGGGTCGTGGCGGTAGGACTCGATGATGAAGCCAGCGATCGCGGAGAGCTTCTCGCGGGGGGTGCCGGAGCCCTCCTTGACCTGCTCGCCCGCGGCCAACAGCAGCGACCAGCGTTCGGTGAACAGCTCCGTCATCACCGCTTCCTTGCTGCGGAAGTAGTGATAGACGAGGCCATAGGCGACGCCGGCCTCGTCGGCGATGTCGGCGACGCGGGTCGCGTGGTAGCCCTGGCGGGCGAAGACGCGGATCGCGGCGTCGAGAATCGCGCGGCGCTTGTCGACGGCAGCGGGTCTCGGGGTCTCGGTCTCAGGCATGTGATTCGGTCCTGGTCTGTTCGGGCCAACCGTATGCCGCCGGGCGGCGGTTGGCGAGGGACGGGAGGCGATTGCGGACGTCGGTGAGGACGTCCATGTCGAGGTCTGCGACGGCGAGGCCCTCGCCCTGCTCGACGACCGCGAGCAAGCGGCCCCAGGGGTCGGCGATCATCGAGTGGCCCCACGAGTCGTAGTGGGGCGGCGCCGCACCGGTCTGCCCGGCGGCGATCACGAAGAGCTGGTTCTCGATCGCGCGGGCGCGGATCAGGACCTCCCAGTGAGGTTCGCCCGTGACCGCGGTGAAGGCGCTCGGGATCGTCACGATCGATGCGCCTTCGAGCGCGAGCACCCGGTAGAGCTCGGGAAAGCGGAGGTCGTAACAAATGCTGAGCCCGATTCGGGCGCCAAGCTCGGCCGCGTCAGCGACGACGGGCTCGGAGCCGGCGCGCTCGTGCTCGGACTCGCGGTAGGAGACGCCGCCGACGTCGACGTCGAACATGTGGATCTTGCGGTAGCGGGCGACGATCTCTCCCTCAGGGCCGATCATCACCGACGTGTTCGCAATCCGGTCGGAATCCTCGAGGCGCTCCCCGACCGAGCCGGCGACGAGGGTCAGCCCATGCTCGCGAGCCCAGCCCCGGGCGGCCTCGATCGCCGCATCACCCTCGATCGGCTCCGCCCGTTCGGCGAGCAGCTCGCCCGATCCGAGCAGGTTCCACTTCTCGGGGAGCACGACCAGGTCGGCTCCCGCCGCGGCGGCCTCGGCTACAAGCCGGGCGGCTGCCTCGAGGTTGCGGTCCGGGTCGTCGGTCGAATTGAGCTGTACGGCGGCTGCCCGCATCTCCCCCTCTTCCGTCGAGGTTCGGGCCCAGCCGGCCGGCATCCGGCTGGCTGACTGACCAGTCAATCTACTGGAGAAGCGGCTCGATCAGCGGTCCAGCCCTGCCGAAAAGGGGCGACGTCGTCGCCTCAGCCGGTCGTCAGGATCAGCGTCAGCACCGCTGCGACGACCAGCCCGCACTCGAGCAGGCCCATCATCGCCAGCGCGCCGAGCGGTTCCGTGGTCCCGGGCCCCACCCAGAGCAGCAGCCCGAACACGAGCGCCGCGGCGAGCGCCACTCCGCCCCAGGCGACGATCGCCAGTTCCCAGCGCCGGTCCCGGTCCTGCTCGGACGCGGCGATCCGGCGGTGCAGTGCGAAGGGGGCGAACAGCAGAAGCCCGAGGAGGCCAAGCGCGTAGACGACGAGCCAGGCCTCGATCCCCTCCGAGAGCGACAGGTAGGGGCCGGAGGCGAGCAGGGTGCCGATCGCGCCGGCGACGAGCAGGACGGCGCCGGCCCGGGCGCCGAGATCGAGCGCCCGGTCCCGGGTCAAGCTTCGTCCTCCCCGCTCTCGCCTGCTGCACGGGGACGGCGACGCTCGATCTCGCGGACCAGGACCTTGTCGTGCATCGCGGCGATCAAGGCGCGCAGCGGGCTGACGCCGGCCTCGAACAGCTCGACGGCGCGATCGGCTTCGTGCGGGCCGACCAGCTTCTCGGAGAGCATCGTCACCTCGCGCTCGGCGAGCTGCTCGAGCGGTTCGAGGAAGCGGGCAGCCTCGTGGACGGTGAACCCCATCCGTTCGTCGTAGCCGCCGGCCCTGAACCGCGCAATCGCATCGACGATGTGTGCGTCGCTGTCGGAGTACCCGTTCTCCTCGGGACCGATCACGCCGACGTCGGCGAGCGCCCGGATCACTTCCTCCGGAACCCCGGATCGGGCGGCGAGCTCGGCCTCCGGGATCCGCTCGAGCTCGCCCGCGAGGGCGAGCTCGAAGACGCGCTCGGAGGTCTCGATCCGCGACCGCAGGAGCTCCGGGTCGCCGCCGTCGCGGTCGAGCAGCTCCTTGATCACCCGCAGCGGCATGAACCGCTCCTCCTGGAGCTGCTTGATCAGCCGGATCCGCTCGACCAGCTCCGTCGGGTAGTAGGCCATGTTGCGCGAGGTCTTCTCGCCCTCGGGGAGCAGCCCCTCGCGGAGGTAATGGCGAACGGTCGCGACGGGCACCCCGGCCTCGGTCGCGAGCTCGCTGATCTTGAGGCGACCCTGCTCGTCGCTCATTCGATCCCCTCGCTCGTCTCGGCGGTGTGCGGCTCGACCGTGACCGGGCAGCTGACCGAGTTGGCGATATAGCAGCGCCGGTGTGCCTCGCGGTGAAGCTCTTCGAGGACCTCGTCGGCGGGCGCGTCGCGGAACTCGACCGCGGGCCGCAGCTCGACGCGCGTGAAACTGAAGCTCCCGTGGTCGAGCCGGCCGACGGCCCGGTCCTCGTAGGAGACGACTCTCAGGCGCCGCTCACGCGCGAGCGACAGGAACCAGAGCATGTGACAGGAAGAAAGCGCCGCGACGAACATCGCCTCCGGATCGGCTTTGGCCGGATCGCCGCCCCACTGCGGCGAGCAGGACCCGGCGACGGTGATGCCGCCGACCTCGATCCGATGCGCCCGCAGGTCCTGCTTGCCGCCCTCCCAGACGACGCGGGCCTCGTGCTCGGTCAGCGCCCCTTCCACTCCGGCTCCCGCTTCTCGAAGAAGGCGCTGACGCCCTCGAGGATGTCCTCGGTCGAGAAGGTGAGCGTGAGCTGGCTGCGCAGGTACTCGAGCGCGTCGTCGAGCGCCATGTCCTGCTGTCGGTACATCGCGTCGTGGCCGAGCTTCATCAGCAGCGGCGACTTCGAGGCCAGCTTCGTGGCCCACTCGGCGACGGCGGCGTCGAACTCGTCCGCCGCCACGACCTTGTTGGCGAGGCCGAGCTCGACCGCCTCCTGCGCCGGGATGCGCTCGCCGAGCAGGAGCATCTCGTTCACCTTCTTGCGGGGAACGTTGCGGTAGATGATCGCCATGATCATGTAGGGGAAGGCGCCGATGTTGATCTCCGGCGTCCCGAAGGTGATTCCCTCCTTGGCGATCAGCAGATCGCAGCACAGGGCGAGGCCGAGGCCGCCGGCGAGCACGTGCCCGTTGGCGGCGCAGAGGGTCGGCTTCCCGAGCCTCGGCATCAACCGGAAGAACTCGAGGAAGAGATCGTTGGCGTAGTGCTTCTCGACGAGCGGCACGTCGGCCGCGAAGCCGCCGAGATCGGCCCCCGCGCAGAAGACCTTCTCGCCCGAGCCGGTCAGGACCACCGCTCTCACCTCGTCGGAGTCACGGGCGAGCTTGACCGCGTCGACGAGCTCGGTAAGAAGCTGAGTCGAGAGCGCGTTGCGCTGCTCCGGGCGGTTCAGTGTCAGTGTCGCGACACCGTCGTCGACCGAGTACAGAAGCTGCTCGTATGCGCCCTCGCCGGCCATCGCGGTGACCCTACCAACGCAGGAAGTAGGAAGTGATGCTGCTCACTTTGGCTGGTCCGCGACGGTCAGCGCCTCGGCGCCGATCGCGAGCGTGAACGGAAGGGCCGCGAGCGCCGCCAGCCCGATCGCGACCCAGCCGGCATCGAACGCAGCGACGGCGTCGGCAGGCGCCGGCGTCCCGACCACGGCGACGACGATCGCGACGCCGAGCGCCGCTCCGACCTGGCGGGTCGCCGAGTTGACGGCGCCACCGGCGGCGAAGCGTGGCCGCCGGGATCGCCTGCAGCGCCGCGCTCGAGAGCAGCGAGACCGCGAGCCCGGCACCGGCGCCGACGCAGGATCGGTGCCGGGCAGCAGGGCGGCGACGTATTCGGCCTCGCGACCTCGAGCTCCGTCGCCATCCAAGCGGAGCCGGCCACGAACAGCAAGATTCCGGCCGAGGCCCGGCGCAGCAGGCTCGCCCCCTCGGCCGTGCGGCCGCCGATACCGGCCGCGAGCGCTGCGACCAGCGGGGCCGGCGCCAGGGCGAGGCCCGCCTCGATCGCGCTGTAACCCCAGACCGTCGTCATGAACAGGACGATCGCGAAGATCAGGCCGTAGAAGGCGATGCCCATCGCCAGTGAGGCGACGTTGGCGAGCGAGAAGGCGCGCGACGAGAACAGGTCGAGGTCGAGCGCCGGGACCAGGGCCCGGCGCGTGCGCAGCACGAACAGAGGCGTCAACACCGCGAAGGCCGCGAAGGAGCCGAGCGTCGCGGTGCTGGTCCAGCCCCACTGGTCACCCTGGACGAGCGCGAGGACGAGCGCGCCCACAGCAGCCGCAGAGAGCCCGATCCCGACCGGGTCCGGGAGCCGCGTGGTCGACTCGTCCCGCGACTCGCGCAGTCGTCCCCACCCGAGCGCCAGCACCCCGGCGGCGATCGGGAGATTGATCAGGAACACCCAGTGCCAGCTCGCGAACTCGACCAGCAGTCCGCCGAGCGGCGGCCCGAGTGCGACCGCCACGGCTCCTGCCGCGACCCAGAGCGAGATCGCGGTGGTCCGCTGCTCCTGCGGGAACGCCTCCAGGACCAGACCCTGCGAGGCGGGGACCAGCATCGCGCCGCCGACAGCCTGCAGGACGCGAAAGGCGATCAGCACTCCCGCATCGCCGGCCGCCGCACAGCCGGCGGAGGCGAGCGCGAAGACGACGATCCCGATCCCGAACAGGCGCTTGCGGCCGAAACGGTCGCTGATCCTCCCGCCCGGGACGAGCAGAGCGGCGAAGGTGATGTTGTACGCCGCGAGAATCCAGGCGAGGGTTTCGCGGGACGTGTCCGCGAACTCCGCCTCGATGTCCGGAAAGGCGATGTTGACGACGGTCACGTCGAGGTAGACGAGAAAGCTCGCCGCCGAAGCGATCACCAGCACCTGCCTGCGGTGGCTCATCGCGGCGAGACTATGCGAGATCCCTGCGAGCGGCCCCGGCTCGGGGATCGATTAGGGTCGCGCCATGACCGAAAAGCTTCGTACCGAGCGCCGCGGCGCAGTCCTCGTCCTGACGATCGACCGGCCCGAGGTCAAGAACGCCCTCGACTTCGAGACCGCGGATGCGATCGCGACCGCGATGGACGAGCTCGAGGAGAGCGACGCCCTGCAGGCCGCCGTGATCACCGGCGCCGACGGCTTCTTCTCCTCCGGCATGGATCTCGCCGCATTCCAGCGCGGCGACGTCCCCTACGTAGGCAGCCGCGGCGTCTTCGGAGTCGCCAACAAGCCTCCCGTGAAGCCGCTGATCGCCGCCGTCGAGGGCGGCGCGCTGGCCGGCGGCTTCGAGCTGATGCTCGCCTGCGACATGGTCGTCGCCGCCTCCGGCTCCCGCTTCGGGATCCCCGAGGTCAAGCGCGGGTTGATCGCCGCGGCCGGGGCGCTGCTCGAGTTGCCGAAGCGGATCCCGCCGGCGATCGCGATGGAGCTGGCGCTGACCGGCGAGCCGATCGATGCAGACCGCGCCGCCCATCTCGGCCTCGTCAATCACGTGACCCGTCCCGGTGACGCGCTCGACGAGGGGGTCGCGCTCGCCGAGCGGATCGCAGCCAACGCGCCGCTGGCGATCGTCGCCTCCAAGCGCGTGCTCCGGGAGACCCTGGAGTGGCCTGCCGCCGAGGCATGGGGCAACCAGGGCGAAATCGCGGGGCCGGTGCTGACCTCAGAGGACGCGCAGGAAGGCGCACGCGCCTTCGTCGAGAAGCGCGCACCCGAATGGAAGGGCCGCTAGGCCGCTGCTCGGAGGCGGCCCGGGCTCAGAAGCCCTGCAGGTCGCCCGACTGCATGCGGTTGCCGAGCTCGCCGCGATCGAGCACCCGGACGAGGGCGTCGACGACGGCGCCGTCGAACTGACTGCCCGCGTAGCGCCCGATCTCGGCCAGCGCCTCCTCGTTCGAGCGGGCCGGCCGGTAGGGCCGTTCGCTCGTGATCGCGTCGTAGGACTCGGCGACCGCGAGGATCTTCGCCTCGAGCGGGATCGCATCGGCGGAGAGGCCGCGGGGGTAGCCGTGGCCGTCGGGCTGCTCGTGGCGGGCGAGCACCCACTCGCGAATGTCGGTCAGCTCGCGCGCGCCGAGGATCCGCGCAGCCATCTCGGGGTGGCGGCGGACCTGGTCCCACTCGCCGGGCGAGAGCGGTCCGGGCTTGTCGAGGATCGCGTCGGGGATCCCGACCTTGCCGATGTCGTGCAGCATTCCGGCCAGGCGTAGGCGCTGGACGCGCTGCGCCGGCAGGCCGAGCTCGTTGCCGATCAACTCGCAGTAGCGGGAGACGTTGAGCGAGTGGGCGGCGGTGCGGGCATCGCGGAGGTCGAGGACCTCGGCGAGGCTGAGGACGGTGCTGAGGTGGGTGCGCCGCTCGGTCAAGCCGCGCGAGGGGTCGCCGGAGAGCACGTCCTCGAGCTCGACGCTGTAGACGACGGCGCGATCGCCGCCGAGCGCCCGGGCCGCCTCGCAGGCCGCTCCCGCGGACTGGCGCAGCGCTTCGGCGCTCGCAGCGTGCTTGGGAAAAGCGGCGACGCCGACGCTCGTCGACAGGGGTATGTCCCACTCGCGGTAGGCGCGACGCAGCCGCGCGAGGACCTGCTCGGCGAGCAGAAAGGCGGTGTTCTCATCGGTCTCCGGCAGCCCGATCGAGAACTCGGCGGCACCGGTCCTGGCGACGACGTCGATGCGCCGGGTCGAGTCGTCGAGGATCTGCGCGATCTCGGAGGTGATCGAGTCGGCGGCGCGGTCGCCGCGCTTGCCGCGGTAGTCCATCAGCCCGGTCACCTGGACGTTGAGGAGGCTGACGCGGTGCGCGCCCATCCGGGCCCGCTCGAGCTCGCTGCCGAGCTGCTCGGCGAGGCCGCGCCCGTTGAGCAGGCCGGTCTGGACGTCGGTCCGGGCCGACTCGAGGATCTCGGACATCAGGTTCTCGACCCGCGCCCGTAGATAGGCGAGCATCGTTCCGACGACGATCAGCGAGCCGACCGTGATCACGAAGTGGTGGAAGACGTTGCCGCTCTCGACGTCCGGAGCGCCCGACATGCCGCTGATGACGAAGATCGCGAAGAGATAGTTGAGCGCCGCGAAGGCGATGTGGAGGGCGGCGTCGAACCGCGTCAGGAAGTAGTAGACGTAGACGCAGGGGAAGAGGTAGAGGAGCGCGTAAGCGCTGGTCGGGTCGCGGCTGAAGATGACCGAGGCGGTGATCAGCAAGGTGCCGAACCCCGGCATCCAGCGCAGCCAGGAGGTCGGGACCTTCGGCGCCAGCACCCAGGCGGTGATCGCGGTGATCCAGGAGATCCCGTTGAGGATCAAGAGCTCCGTCGTCAGGAACGACGACGGGTGCGGGAGGACGACGCCGAGGATGCCGACGATCGCGCCGCAGAACAGAAACGCCGCCTGCGCCCGGACGATCGGAGTCGTCTCGGTGTGCAGCCCCTGCGCCGGCGTTCCTCCGAGTCCGGGGACCCGGGAGTCCTTTTCGTATTCCCCCACCGGGAACAACCCCATCAGTCTGCCTTCGTCTCGTTCACCGACGGTCCTCCTTGACTATCGGTCGACTGCGCGAATCCTGCAGCCAGTCTAGAACGGCCACGAACCAGGAAGAGCCCGTGAACGGCGGCTTTCACCGGGCCGCGGACGGAATTACGAGCAATCGGCCTCGCCCGCCCCACTCGGCCGCTCAGAGCAGCGGGCCGCCCGCGTCGCCGGACCCGACGCGGACCCGGGGCTCGAGCCTGCGCCTGACGATGATCCGCGCGCCCCGCGAGGGCCCGAGGGTGAAGTTGCGGCGCACGATCCCCTCTGCCTCGGCGCGGTCGGCCTCGACCTCGGCCCGCTCGAGCACCGTCCGCAGGATCACCTTGACGGCCATCATCGCCAGCGCCGACCCGATGCAGTGACGCGGGCCGGCGCCGAACGGCAGCCAGACCCGGCTCGAGGGCCCGTCGCCCTCGAGGAACCGCTCAGGCCGGAACCGCTCGGGCTCGGGGTATACGTCGGGGTCGTTGTGGATCAGGTACATGCACGGCATCAGCGTCCAGCCCTTCGGGAACGTCCACCCCCCGAGCGCGACCGGCGCAGTCAGCTTGCGAGCTGTGATCGGCAGCACGGGCCGCTGTCGCAGGCTCTCCCGCACGACGGCGTCGATGTAGGCATCGTCCGGGCCTGCCTCGATCTCGGCCCGGCACGCGGCGACTGCGTCGGGATGGCGGAGCAGCCGCTCGAACGTCCACGAGAGCGCCGTTGCAGTCGTCTCGTGGCCGGCGATCAACAGGGTCAGCAGCTCGTCGCGGATCTCGCGATCGCTCATGTAGCCGGGCTCGTGCACACGGGGCCCGACCAGCATCGAGAGGATGTCGTCGCGGTCGGGGCGCGAGGGGTCCCAACGGCGGGCTCCGATCTCGTCGTAGAGCAGCGAGTCGATCTCGGCGACGATCGCCATCAGCTTCGCGAACGGCGAGTGCCCGCCGAGCTCGACCTGGAACTGCGGCAGCACCGCGATCGGGTTCTGGACGTGGTCGAGCAGTCTGTGGATCAGCTCCCGGACCTGCTCGTCCCGCCGCGGGTCGACGATCCCGAGCACGGCCCTGAAGATCACCTGCATCGTCACCCCGCGCATCCGCTCCTGAGCCGCAAAGACGGTGCCGACCGGCCAGGTTGCGACCTCACGCGCGGCCAGCTCGCGGACGTGATCGCCGTAGCGCCTGATCGCCGGCCGGTAGAAGGCGGGCCGGATCAGCGACTGGTGGTGCTTGTGCTGCTCGCCGTCGAGGAGGAAGAGTGAGCGATCCCCGAGCACGGGCCGGAAGATCCCGTTCGTCGAGCCCATCCTCATCAAGGCCGGGTCGCCGGTCAGCACTGCCCATGCGAGCGGCGCGTCGGCGACGAACGAGCAGCGGCTGAGCGGGCCGAGCTTGACCGAGAAGGTCTTGCCGTGCCGGGCGCGGTTGCGCTTCATGAACCGAACCGGGTCGCGGAACCACTGCAGGGACTGAACCGTCCCTGGGAGTCGCGAGCCGGGCGGTACCTCGGCTGTCGGTTCGTCGTCGAGCACGCACAGCAACGGGCGCGCGTTTGAGTTGTCGTACATCGCGTATTTCCCCTGCAGAAACGGCTTAAGCGGCCACACTAGCCAACTCGGGGGCGTTTGTGGCGATTTCGCCTGGCTCGGGGCCCTTCAGGCACGAAATGGCTTGAAGTAGGAAGTGATACTGTCTACTTTCCGGGTCGCCGCGGCGATCCCCTGATGCTGCGCCAGGCAGCCGCGAAAGCCACGAGAGGAGCACACGTGTCCACCACCGTCGCCAACGGTTCCGAGCAGGTCGTCAAGCCCGACTTCGGCGCGACCCGCAAGCACATGATCTTCACCGACGAGCACGACGACCTGCGCGAGTCGATGAAGTCGTGGGTGCTGAAGGAGCTGCGGCCTCACGCCGACGAGTGGGAGGAGACCCTCTGGCCCGATTCGGCCCTGCAGCGGATGGGCGAGCTCGGCTTCATCGGCCTCTGCTTCCCCGAGGAGTACGGGGGCCAGGGCGGCGACTACTACTACTCGCTGGTCCGGGCCGAGTGCCTCTCCTACTCGGCTTCGGGAGGTCTCGGTATGGGCCTTGCGGTCCACACGGACATGGTCCTGCCACCGATCGAGATGCTCGGCACCGAGGAACAGAAGCAGCGCTACCTGGTGCCCGGGATCAAGGGGGAGAAGATCGGATCGCTCGGGATCACCGAGCCCGGCGCCGGCTCCGACGTCGCCGGAATCCGCACGACGGCGATCCGCGACGGCGACGAGTACGTGATCAACGGCAGCAAGATGTTCATCACGAACGGCGCCCGCGCCGATTTCATCGTGCTCGTCACGAAGACGGACCCGGGCGCACGTCACGACGGGATCAGCCTGTTCATCGTCGACCTCAAGGATGACGAGGGCAACAACGTCCCCGGGTTCTCGGTCTCGCGCAAGCTCGAGAAGATGGGCATGCACGCCTCCGACACGGCCGAGCTCGCCTTCGAGGACGTACGAGTCCCGGCGGCGAACCTGCTGGGCCAGGAGGGCAAGGGCTTCTACCACATCAGCTGGGAGCTCCAGGGCGAGCGACTGGTCGGCGCGGTCGGCTCCGTCGCTGGCGCCGAGCGCTGCTTCGAGCAGACGCTCGAGTACGCGAAGGAGCGTGAGGCCTTCGGCCGTCCAATCGGGAAGTTCCAGGTGATCCGGCACAAGTTCGCCGAGATGGCGATGAAGATCGAAGCCGCCAAGCAGCTCACATACTCGACGGCGTGGCGCTTCAACAACGGCGAGTACCCGGTGCGCGAGATCACGATGGCGAAGCTCTACGCGTCGCGGATCGCCTGCGAGGTCGCCGACGAGTGCATCCAGATCCACGGCGGCTACGGGTACATGAAGGAGTACGGAGTCGAGCGCGCCTACCGCGACACGCGGCTGAACAGGATCGGCGCCGGCTCCGACGAGATCATGCTGGACGTAATCGGCCGCTCCTACGGGGTCTAGGCGCAGGCTCCTTCAGCCTGACCGGCCGGGCCCTGGGCACGCGCGCGCGGACGGGCCGCTCGAAGCGATCCCGTCGTACCTCCGTGCCCCACGCGGATCCAGTGCCCGCGCGGGGATCGTCGTGCGGGGCGTCCATGCCCATCCACCGGCCTCCATGCCGTACAGCCGGCCGAGCCTCTCCGGAACGGCACAGCCCCCGAATCGGGGGCGCGGATGAACGACCGATCGGGAGCGCCTCATCCGATCGGATGGCCGCGGGTCTGCGGTGGCGCCGACTCAGCGCAGAAAGCGATCCGGCCCGTGGGGGCGGGCCGGATCACCGGGATGGGTATGGGTATGTGGTGTTTCTGATCGGTGGGCATCGCGGTTCCCGGCGGAATGCCGGGGGGCTCGCCCGCCTCTGATGAAGCTGTAGCGCCGCCGGGGGTCAGCACCCCGCTACCGGGTTCGAGCCGAGCGCGCCGACGCACTCGACGAACCGCTCCGGCCGGTAGGCGGTCTGGACGCCGATCTCGAAGTCGAGCACGCTCGAGTCGCCTCTGATCGTGCCGTTGCCGCTGTTGACTAGGGTGCGACCGGCGATCGCCCCGACGTAGTTGCCGTTGCCGCTGATCAGGACGTCCGATCGTGGCGCGTAGAGCATCAGCTCGTTGGCGCGGCCGTTGCCGGCGAGTTCGATCGTCGAGGGGACGGTACTCGAGCCGACGAACATCAGCCCGGCGTCGCCGGCGGCGCCGCTCGTGACCGAGATCTGGCTGTTACCGGTCATCGAGAGCTGCTTCTCACCCGCGGCAAGGCCGCAGTTCTCGGGCGAGTCGAACCACAGTCGCGTCACCGCTCCCGAGGCGATGTAGAGGTTGCTGTTGCCGGACATCAGCAGGCGGCAGATCCCATAGTTGGCGCCGCCCAGTGTCAGGGCCGAGTTGCCGGACAGTGTCAGCGTCCGGTTCGTCGGGCTCCAAGAGACGCTGCCGACCCTGGTGTCCTGGCTGAAGAAGCGGCTGTTGTCGTTGTCGCTGAAGACGTTGCCCGGGTCCGGCGGCGAGAGGGCGATCCGCGTCGCCGAGGACCCGAAGCCCGAGCAGAGACCGGCGTTGCCGGAGGTGATCAGGCCGCGGCCCTCGCCGTGCTTCGCGTCGCCGCAGACCATCGCGTTGCCGCCCAGCACCATGTCGGCGTTGGTCGCGGCGCTCGAGGTGACGACCGCGTTGCCCGTGAACTCGAACCGGTCGAGCCCGATCACGTTCGCCTCCGCGAAGGCTGGGGCGCCGGTCGACATGTAGGCGTCCACCGTCACCCGCCGCGTCGTCTCGCCGACCGTGCCCTGGGAGACGATCGTGATCTTGTTCTCGCCGCCGAGGACGCCGAGCACCGTCGCCGGCTTCACCTGGTAGGTGTAGGTGCCCTCGCTGACGGTCCCCGTCTGCCGTGGACACCATCCGTTCGGCAGCGGATAGCCGGGGATCAGATCCTGTGCCGCACCCAGCACCAGGCAGGGGAAACCGTCCGCGGTGAGGATCTTGTTCTGTCGCAGCAGCGCCTGGTCGAGACCCGCCTCCGCAACGGCCACTGCCTCCTTTGAGCTCTCGTCCCTGGTCGTGTTGCGGAGACTCGACATCGCGGCGATCGAGCCGACGCTCGCAAGCGCGAAGGCGATCGTGATCACCATCAGGGTGACCGGCAGCGCGATGCCGGACTGATCGGCAAGGCGCCGCCACGAGCCGCAGCGGCACGAGTCCCTGTCGCGGCTTCGATCCACGGGAGACCCATCGGCAGCAGTCGGCCCGGGGCCGATCATCTGAGGCGATGGTGGACGAAGCGAACGCCGGATCAACCGAACGGATGAGGAAACGCCAACCGATCGGCTGGCCTGCGGCGGCGCCGCCGTAACCGCTCAGCTCTCCACCGGCCCCTCGGCCGGCTCGCAACCCTCGGAGGCCAACTCCCCGCCCCCGCCCCCGGCCTGCGCGATCACGCCCTCGATCGGGTCGCAGGGACCGACCGCGTAGGTGTCGGCCTCGTCGCTGAGGGGTGCGCGGGAGTCGAGCTGCCAGACCATGAAGCCGTCGAGGCCGAGCTCGTCCATCGCCGCGACCCGGGCGGCGAGGAAGCGGGCCCGGTTGTCGAGGCTCTCGGCGCTGACGACGCCGGAGGGTTTGCCGGAGGAGTCGAGGTCGGCGGCGAAGCCGAGCTCGCCCGCGACGATCGGCTTGCCGGCTCCCTCGCAGGCCGAGATCCGCGCGGCGACGCCGTTGGTCGAGTCGCCGGGCAGCGTCGTCGTCGGGCTGGTGCCCGTCTCGGAGCCGTCGTAGACGTGGATCTCGCAGACGTCGAGGGCCGCGTGAACGGCCAGGTAGTCGCCGCCGGCTGAGCCGCATTGGCCCCCACCGATCGTGCCGAGGCTGATCAGGTGGTGGGGATCGGCGGCGCGGATCGTCTCCGCCGCGGCGGCGGCGAAGCCGCCCAGCGCCTCGGCGGCCGCGGTCTCATCGCAGGCTCCCCCGCTCGAGGCCTCGGGCTCGTTTACGAGCTGCCAGTAGGCCACCGCCGGCGAGCCCGCGTAGCGGCTCGCGAGCTCACCGGCGTAGTCGAGGTAGGACAGCGCGTCGCCGGCGAACGGCTCCCGGTAGCCGCCGGCGTAGAAGTCGAGGTCCTTGGTCTGGGTGCCCGCTTCGCAGTCGCCCCAGTGGTTGGCGATCACCGGCACGACCCGCAGGCCGCGCTCGGCGGCGGCGCTGAGCACGCGGTCGAAGGCGGAGAAGTCGCCGGAGCCGTCGGCCTCGGGATCCCAGAAGGACTGGAAGAACCAGGTCCTGATCACGGTCGCGCCCGCGGCGGCGGCGCGATCCATGCGGGCGTCGAGCTCGCCGTCGGAGAGCTCGCCGTAGGAGGTGTCGCAGACGTAGCCGCCGGGGGCCGCGGTGAGCCGGTAGTCGTTGTAGCCGACGGCCTGCCAGGGGCTGCCGGCGCTGCTGAAGGAGCCGTCGCGAGCCTTGACGACGCCGTCGAGGGTGCCGGTCTCGTCGAAGGACCCGGCCGAGACCTCGGCGAGCGAGGGAGCGACCTCGATCGCGAGCGCGGCCAGGGCTGCGAGCAGGGCGAAGGCGGTGAGGGCGCGGCGGCGCAGGGTGGTGAGGGCGGAGCGGCCGTACTCGGTCGCCCCGGCAGCCGTCGGGGCAGGGGTCGCAGCCGGCAGGGGGGTCGACGCGGGCCGGGGTCGCAGCCGCTTCGGCGGGACCAGGGTCGCGGGCTCGCGCGCGATTGCGCCGCCGCCGCCGCGGTCCGCTTCTGTCGCCTCGCGGCCGGGCCTGGTGCCCGGCCGCCGAGGCTCGTAGTCCCGGGCGTCCGTGCCCACGATCCGGCCTCCTTGCCGTCTTGAGAAGAACGGCGGAGCTCGCCGGAGGTGCTGTCGGTCCATCCATGGACCCCCCCACTCGCTCCACCTTTTCCCTTCAGGTATGACTTCGGTATGAGTGCCCGCGGGCCGTATCCACCGCTCGTTTCATCTCCCAGTGGGCCCGGCCTCAACCGTTCGGCTGGCTGAGGACTCGACGAATGGATGAGATTCCCGATCGTTCCCGGGCGCGTACCCCCGCCCCCTGATAGAAGGAGGTCGTGGCACGGATGTCGGACCGGATCAAAGTGGTGGTCGCAGACGACCATCCGATCTTCCGCAGGGGCCTGATCGAGACCCTGAAGCGGCGCCCGGAGATCGAGATCCTCGATCAGGCGGGCAACGGCACAGCTGCCCTCGAACTGATCCGCGAGCTGGGCCCAGACGTGGCAGTGCTCGACGTGCAGATGCCGGAGCTCGGAGGCCTCGAGGTCCTCAACGCCGTCCATCGGGACGGGCTTTCGACCAGGGTGATGCTGCTGACAGGGTTCGAGGACAGCCGGCCCGCCTACGAGGCGATGGCCCTTGGCGCCGGCGCCTACCTCTCCAAGGACACTGAGGTGAACCGCATCTGCGACGCGATCGCGGCCGTCGCCCGGGGCGAAACCGTGATCGGGGACCGTTTCCAGTCGGGTCTGGTCGCCGAGATCCGACTACGAGAAAGCGGCGACAGACCGACGCTGACCGAGCGCGAGCGCGAGGTCCTGAAGCTGACCTCGGACGGGAACTCGGTCTCCGACGTCGCCGCGCAGCTGCATCTCAGCGACGCGACGGTCAAGACCCACCTCCACCACGTCTACGAGAAGCTCGAGGTCTCCGACCGCGCAGCAGCAGTCGCCCGGGCGATGCGCTGGGGCCTGATCGAGTAGGCGCTGCCGGGGGAAAAAGGAGGGACGCAGCAATCGCCGCGCCCCTCCGATCATTCCGCCGCCGTCAGCACCTCCATGCGCACCGGCGGTGGTATTTCTGAGCATCCTTGCTCGGAAGCTTCTGTGCCTAGGATCGCGCCCGCGGGGACGGCTCCACATCGCACTTCGAGCTGAATCGCGGGTTGAGGCTGCGCCCCACCGATCGGCCTGTCGGCGCTCAGCCAATCGGCCGGACGAGCGGGGCCGGCGGCGGCACGGCAGCGCCCCGGGCGGCGGGCGGGCTCGCCTCGGACCCGTCGATCAGTCCGGCGGCGAGCGCGAGCAGGTACTCGAGCGCGTCGAGGAGGGTGTCCGGGGAGGCGCCCCAGGGATCGGGCAGCTCATCGGCCAGGTCCTCGATTCCGCGGCAGACCATCGGCCCGCCGAGGCCGGAGACGGCGATCAGCGCCGGCTGGGAGTGGCCGTCGGAGACGACCGGGAAGACGCGGATCTCGACCGGGGGGCCGCCGCCGATCAGACGACGGTGCCGGGAGAAGACGACGCCGGCGAGGACCTCGACCGAGGTGGCCAGGTCGGAGCCGAAGCGGTCGAGCCTCCAAGATGCAGGCTCCTGCGGGGACAGGCCCCAGAGGCCGGCGATCGCCTCGATCGCGGCGGGCCGGTCGAGCTGGAAGCGGGTGGGTTCGGGCTGCTCGGAAAAGGAATGGAAAGGGCGCCGCCTGTGCGGCGCCCTTTCCGCCGTTCCGTCTCCCGCTTTTTGCAGGGAGGCTGAAAGCGGTTTGTCTGGGTAGGGCATCTCGCCCACGCTTCGGCCTCCTTGCCGGGGGGACAACCGTGTCTGCACCCATAGTCGGCGAGCGGTCGGGGCGCTCCCATCCTTCGTCTGGATTGAGCGATGGTTGAAGATCGCTCATCCGATCGGTGGAGGCTTGTCTCAACCGATCGGAGGGACCCTCCGGAGGCCGTCGAGAACCCCGGGAACCCGAGGGCGATGCATGCCAGAATCAGCCGCCGATGACCGACCGGGGCAAACGACTCACGGTGCTGATCGCCGACGACCACCCGGTCTACCGGCAGGGACTCGAGCGCGCGATCAAGGAACGCCCCGAGCTCGACCTGATCGCCACCTGCGAAGACGGACGTGACGCGCTCGAGCGGATCACCGGCGAGCAGCCCGACGTGGCGATCGTCGACGTTCGCATGCCCGGGCTGGACGGCCTCAAGATCGTCGGCGCGGTCAAGCGAGAGGGGCTCGCGACGCGGGTGATCCTGCTGACCGGCTACGAGGACTCGACCGCCGCCTACCGCGCTCTCGCCTCCGGCGCTGCCGGCTACGTCTCGAAGGCGTCGGACAACCTCGAGCTCTGCGACTCGATCATCGCCGCGGCTCGCGGCGAGACCGTGATCGCGCCGCAGTTCGCGGCGGGGATCGCGTCGGAGATCCAGCTGCGCGAGACGACTGATCGCCCGGCCCTGACCGTCCGCGAGAATGAGGTCCTGCGGCTTCTCGCCGAGGGGCGCACCGCACAGAAGATCGGCAACGAGCTTCACCTCTCCGAGGCGACGATCAAGACGCACCTGCACAACCTCTACGAGAAGCTCGATGTCTCCGACCGCGCGGCCGCGGTTGCGACTGCGATGCGTTGGGGTCTGCTCGAGTGAGCGTCGAGGGGGAGGCGCCGGGCGAGCCCGGCGACCCGCCGGTGCCGATCCGGCCGACCGGCTCCGCCGATGTTGAGTCGCCGCTACAGGTGATCGGCCAACTCGCCGGCGGCATCGCACACGACTTCAACAACATCCTCGGGGTGATCATCAACTACGCCCGCTTCGCCTCCGGCGGGGTGCCTCCCGACTCCGCGGCCCACGCCGACATCGAGGAGATCCGCCGTGCCGCCGAGCGTGGCGTCGGCCTCGTCCGGCAGCTGATGATCCTGGCCCGGCGCGAGACGGGACAGCAGTCGGTCTTCGTCCTCAACGAGCTGATCACCGGCCTCGACGGGTTCCTGCGCTCGACGATCGGCGAGCACATCCGGGTGGAGCGGCGACTCCAGGCCGATCTCTGGCCGATCGCGGAGGACCCGGCCCGCGCCGAGCAGGTCCTGATCAATCTCGCCGTCAACGCCCGCGATGCGATGCCCGAGGGCGGCACGCTGACCTTCGAGACCGAGAACGTCGAGCTCTCCGAGCGCGAGACGATGGCCGAGCCGGGGGTCTCGCCGGGCCGCTTCGTGCGGCTGCTCGTCTCCGACACCGGCGTCGGCATGGACAGCGAGGTCGCCGCGCGCGCCTTCGAGCCGATGTTCACGACCAAGTCCTCGGGCCAGGGCACCGGCCTCGGCCTCGCGACCGTCTACACGATCGTCTCGCAGACGGGCGGCATGATCAACCTCGACTCCGAGCCCGGCGCCGGGACCAGCATCGAGATCCACCTGCCCGCCACCGACCGCGGCCCGGCGCACCCGACGGCGCCCGCCGAGGCGGTGCCCGCCGGCCGCGGCGAGGCGATCCTGATCGCCGAGGACGATCCGGCCGTGCGTCGCGTCGCCGAGCGGATCCTCGCCAGCGCCGGCTACGCGGTCACCTCGGCCGGCGGCGGTCCGGAGGCTCTCGACCTGCTCGACGACTCCAGCCGCAAGGTCGACCTGCTGCTCAGCGACATCGTCATGCCAGGAATGCGTGGCGACGACCTCGCCCGCCGCGCGGTGGCGATGCGGCCCGGGCTCCACGTCCTCTTCATGTCGGGCTACAGCGATCAGGCTCCCCCGTCCGATCTCGGCCCGACCGCCGGCGGCACCGCATTCATCGACAAGCCGTTCGACGCCGGCACGCTGCTGGGGCGGATCCAGGATCTGCTGCGCGGCTCGCCCAGGACCGTCTAGGCCGATAGCGTCCCGGGCGTGAGCGTCGTCAAGGACACGGGCGAGCGACGACTGCTGCCGCCCTTCAGCAGCGAGCACGACGAGCTGCGCTCGACGATCCGCCGCTGGGTCGAGACCGAGATCGTGCCCAACCAGGACGAGTGGGAAGAGGCGCGCGAATTCCCGCGCGAGCTCTACACACGCGCCGGCGAGCTCGGCTTCCTCGGGCTCAAGTACCCGGAGTCGCTCGGCGGCCAAGGTGGCGATTACCTGCACGACGCCGTCTGGGCCGAGGAGATCGCCGCGGCTGGGATCAGCGGCGGAGTCGGCGCCGGCCTCGGCGCTCACACCGGCATCGCGACGCCGCCGATCTGGAAGTTCGGCACGCCGGAGCAGCACGAGCGCTGGCTGCGGCCTGCGATCGCCGGAGAGAAGATCGCCGCGCTCGGGATCACCGAGCCGGGCGCCGGCTCCGACGTCGCCTCGATCCGCACCCGGGCCGAGAAGGTCGACGGCGGCTGGATCGTCAACGGCGCCAAGACCTTCATCACCAACGGCGCCCGTGCCGACTTCCTCGTCTGCGCGGTGAAGACGACGCCGGACGGCGGCCATCAGGGCCTCAGCTTCCTCGTCCTCGAACGCGAGATGGAGGGCTACGAGGTCGTCTCGAAGCTGGAGAAGATGGGCTGGCACGCCTCCGACACCGGCGAGCTCTCGTTCACCGATGTCGAGGTCCCCGAGGAGAACCTGCTCGGAGAGGAGAACGGCGGCTTCTACCTGATCATGGCCAACTTCCAGTGGGAGCGGCTGCTGATGGCGCTCGGCGCCGTCGGCGGCATGCAGTGGTGCATCGATCGCACGCTCTCCTACGCGAAGGAGCGCGAGGCCTTCGGGCGCCCGATCGGCAAGTTCCAGGTGATCCGGCACAAGGTCGCCGAGATGGCGCTGAAGCTGGAGACCGGGCGGGCGATGACCTACAACGCGCTGCGCCTCTTCCACGGGGGCCAGGACGCGCTGCGCGAGGTCACCCTGGCGAAGCTCTTCACCCAGAGGGCAGTGGTCGAGGTCGCGGATGAGGCCGTCCAGATCCACGGCGGATACGGCTACATGCGCGAGTACCACGTCGAGCGCGCGCTCCGCGATGCGCGACTCGGCCCGATCGGCGGCGGCACGGACGAGATCATGAAGGAGATCGTCGGGCGCGGACTCGGGCTCTGATGAGTTCCGAGCCCAGCCTCGGGCCGCTCGCGCTTGCGACCTGCTCGGAGGTCGCCGAGCTCGATCCCGAGGGACGCCTGCTGCTGGCCGCCTGTCGCGAGGCGGGCATCGAGACGGAGGCGGTCGTCTGGGACGACCCGGCCGTCGACTGGGACCGCTTCCGCCTGGTCCTGATCCGTTCGACCTGGGACTATCAGGACCATCCGCGCGAGTTCGAGGCCTGGACGGGCGCGATCGGCGACCGCCTGCGCAACCGGCCCGGAATCGTCGCCTGGAACATCTCCAAGCGCTACCTCGAGACGCTCGCCGACTGGGGCTTCCCGGTCGTGCCGACCAGCTTCATCGAGCCCGGCGGCGAGCTGCGGCTCCCCGACGGGGGCGAGTTCGTCGTCAAGCCCGCCGTCTCAGCCGGTTCCAAGGACACGGCCCGCTACCTCGCCGGCGATGCGGCCGACCGCGAGCGCGCCCAGGGGCACGCGACCGACCTGCTCGAGGCCGGTCGCGAGATCATCGTCCAGCCGTTCCTGGCCTCGGTCGAGACGGAGGCCGAGACCGCGGTGATCCTGCTCGGAGGACAGCCGTCGCATTCGATGCGGAAGGGGCCGCTGCTGGAGCGCGGCCAGGAGCTGGAGAAAGGGCTGTTCCGGATGGAGGAGATGGCACCTCGCGCGGCTTCGGTGGAGGAGCTCGAGCTCGCTGAGGCCGTTATCGAGCGCTTCACGCGCGAGGTCGGGCCGCCGCTTTACGCCCGCGTCGACCTGCTTCGCGGCGACGACGGCAGGCCGATGATCCTCGAGCTCGAGCTGACCGAGCCCTCGCTCTTCCTCGACCACGACGAGGCCGCGCTGCGCCGGCTGACCGAGCTCCTCCGCGCCGGGCTCGCAGAAGCCCAGGGATGAGCGGCGGGCGGCAACCGCCACGCCCTCTGACCGAGCCGGAGGCCGAGGCGGCAGCGGCGGTCGTTGCCCGCTCGTTTGCCTGGCACGAGCCATGGGGCGCCTGGGCGCTGCCGGACGAGACCACGCGCGAGCAGCGGCTGCAGGAGACGGTCGAGGCGGACATCCGCGAGCGGTTCCTGCCGCTCGGACGGGCTTCGACGATCGGCTGCGTGTGCGTGACCCTCTGGTGCCCACCACCCTCGCACCCGAACGGAGCCTCCTTCGGATCTCGCCGCGACGATGCGGCCTACGCGAAGTTCGGCGAACGAGCCGAGGCGCTGCGGGCCTCGGACGAGTTGCTGGCGCGGCTGCGCCCTGAGGGCGGCCACTGGTACCTCGACACGATCGCGACCGATCCCGACCACATGCGTCAGGGGCTCGGCGGCCGCCTGCTCGACCACGACCTCGCCAAGCTGGATGCGATCGGCGCATCGGCGGCGCTCGACACGCACGGCACCGACAACGTCGCCTTCTACGCTCGCCGCGGCTTCCGCGTCACCGCCAGTGAGCGCGTCCCCCACGGCGGGCCCCCGCTGTACGTGATGGTGCGGGACGGCACGGCTGAATAGAGTCCTCGCCCCAGCCGGGGACGGGAACCTCAGAGGGCAAAGCGAACGCGAAACGGAGCGCAGAATGGGACTTCTGGAAGGCAAGTCGGCGATCATCACGGGCTCGGCCCGCGGCATTGGCCGAGCGACGGCGGAGCTTTTCGCCGAGCACGGGGCGCGAGTCCTGATCAACGACATCGACCGCGAGGTCGCCGAGCAGACTGCGACCGAGATCGACGGCGAAACCGCCGTCTGGGCCGGCGACCTGACCGAGACCGGTGCCTGCGACGAGCTCGTCGCCGCCGCCCACGACGCGTTCGGGACCGTCGACTGCGTCGTCAACAACGCCGGCTACACCTGGGACGGCGTCATCCACCAGATGAGCGACGAGCAGTTCCAGGCGATGCTCGAGATCCACACCGTGGTGCCGTTCCGGGTGATCCGGGCGCTGGCGCCGCACTGGCGCGAGGCGGCCAAGGTCGAGCGCAACGAGGGCCGCGAGGTGTTCCGCAAGATCGTCAACATCTCCTCGGTCTCGGGCACGATGGGCAACGCCGGCCAGGCCAACTACTCGGCCGGCAAGGCGGGGGTCACCGGTCTGACCAAGACGATGGCCAAGGAGTGGGGTCAGTTCAAGATCAACGTCAACGCGGTCGCTTTCGGCTTCGTCGAGACGCGGATGACACAGGAGCGCGAGAAGGGAGAGGAGCTCGAGACCAAGACCGGCGAGAAGACCGCGCTCGGGATCCCCAAGCAGATGCGAGAGATGGGAATGATGATGATCCCGCTCGGCCGCGCCGCGCAGCCGCGCGAGGCAGCGGGGCCGGTGCTCTTCCTCTGCAGCGACCTCGGCAACTTCGTCCACGGGCAGGTCGTGAATGTCACAGGCGGCCAATTCACCGGCATGTACTCCTGAGGCGCGTACTTCCGGCGCATCTCGGCGTCCTCGGGCCGGCGGGTCGGCTCACGTAGCTCCGCTACGCTCGCCTCCCGCCCGCCCTGCGTCCTTGATCTGCTTGGAATTACGCGCCCTCACAGTTGCTGTAGCGCTCGCGTTGGCGTCCGTCGTGGGCTGTGGCGGCGACGAGACTTCGACGAGTGAGACGACGTCCGCGGCGGGGGCGACCGAGATCGGCGGATCCCAGGGTGAGGAAGTTCGGGTGGCGGCGCTCGGCGACTCGATCACGGCGGGGTCGCCGCTTTGGGATCCCGACGCCGAGGTGCGGCGCGCGATCGGCTCGGCGCTGGACGAGCGCAGTCAGTTCGAGTACTGGGCCGCCCGCGAGGACCGGCGCCTGCGCTTCGACAACTGCGGCGTCTTCGGCGAACGCACCGACGAGATCGCGCTGCGGCTCCCGAGCTGCGCCGAGGGCGCCGACGTCCTGATCGTGCAGGGCGGGATCAACGACATCGCCCGGGGCGCCACGGTCGACGCGGCCGCCGCCAACCTCCGGGGCATGGTCCGCACCGGGCTCGACGCGGGGCTTGATGTCGCGATCGCCGACGTGCTGCCCTGGAACAACGGCCACCCGGGCGCCGACGAGGCGATCAAGGAGCTGAACGGGGAGATCGCACGGATCGCGGCCTCCGAAGGCGTGCCGCTGCTGCCCTTCCACGACACCCTCGAGGATCCCGCCGAGCCCGGAAAGATGGCCCCGGGACTGACGATCGACGGCGACCACCCCAGCGTCGCGGGCTACCGGCTGCTCGCACGGGAGGCGGTCGTTCCAGACCTCCCCTGACGTGACCGATCACTCGAGCCCAGCGGCTGAGCCCGGGTTGACGTGACGAGGGATCGTCCGAGGGTGGGCTTCGAGAGCTCAGGCCGCGGATTTGCAGTGAGGGTGAGGTGGAGCACGGTGCCGGCCGTCGGGAGGCGGGGCCGGGTCGTCCTTTGTCACGCGAGCCGTGTGGGCGTGACGGTCTCGTAACGGTTGCTCGGCCCCCGCGCGACGCTATCCACATCGGCGTCGTATAGCGACGTCAATGTGGATCGCTTCCGCGGCCTCACCGGGAATCCACCCCGAAACCGCAACGAGACACGCGCACCGTGTGACCAACCACAGACCGCACCCCTTCCCTCACTGCAATCTCGGCCC
This sequence comes from uncultured Solirubrobacterales bacterium, assembly GCA_963793415.1. Taxonomy (GTDB): domain Bacteria; phylum Actinomycetota; class Thermoleophilia; order Solirubrobacterales; family 70-9; genus CAXMST01. The sequence continues at coordinate 3,020,778 of CAWCAC010000002.1, forward strand.
GGTTTGAACCCGGCAGCCACAGCCCGAAACAACACGGGCCCTGGACGACCCCCAGGCTCCCCCGAGCCCGGCCCCTGGACTCAGCTCCCCCGCTTCGGCTTCCGCTCCTCTGCCAACGGCTTGCCGTCCTCTTGGGCCTGCGGCGGCGGCCAGGCTCCGAAGAAGTTGTCGCGGGCGCCGTCGATGGTGACCGTCGTGCCGCTGAAGAAGTCGCCGGCCGGGGATGCGAGGTAGGTGATCAGCCAGGCGATCTCCTCGGGCTCTCCGAGGCGGCCGAGCGGGATCGTCGATGCCATCGTGTCGACCATCTGACGTGGATACTTGGTCTTCAGGGTCTCCGTCGCGATCTGACCGGGGGCGACGGCGACGCAGCGGATCCCGAAGCGGGCCCACTCGATCGAGAGCGTCTTCATCATGTTCTCGACCGCGGCCCTGGCCGCGCCCGAGTGGACCATGCCGGGCATCCCGTTGTGCGGCGAGAGGGTGATCGAGATCACCTTGCCGCCCTCCTGACCCTCGCCGATCCAGCAGGCGTTGGCGACGGCATGGGTCATGTTCCAGGTGCCCTGGACGTTGAGCTCGGTCACGGTCCTGAAGCCCTTCGCCGAGATGTCCTCCGCCGGGCTCAGGAACTGGCCGCCGGCGTTGTTGACGAGGGTGTCGATGCGGCCGTGGCTCTCGCAGATGCGCGCGGCCATCTCGCCGACCGCCGCCTCGTCGCGGATGTCGCAGGCGAACGCCTCGAAGGCCCCGGGCTCGTCCAGCAGCAGCTCGCCCGTCTCCTCGAGCGGCTCGATCCGCCGGCCGCAACCGGCAACCGTGGCGCCGAGCCGGGCCAGCTCGTGAGCGGTCTCGCGGCCTATCCCGGACCCTGCCCCTGAGATCAGGATCACCTGTCCTTCGAGCAGGCCGGGGGCGAAGATCTTCGAGGGGCCGCGGGCCCCGGGGTCGCGAGAATCGGGCACGCGCGGAGCCTATCCCGGCCTATCCTCTTCTGCGTGGCCAGACCCGGTGCAGAGTTCCTCCCGGAGCCCTGGGGGGAGGACGCCAAGCTCGTCGCACTGCTCGGCGAGCGGGGCGCGACCGAGTTCCGCGCACTGCTCGACGGCTTTCCTGACGCGGTCGGGCTGCTGTGGGCGATCCGCGAACCCGACGGGACCGTTGTCGACTTCGACTTCGGCTACGGCAATCCGTCGATGCTGCGCGGCTTCCGGCTCCCCGCCGGCACCCCCGACCGCTACACGCTGCTCGAGGCGCTGCCGCGAATGCGGGGCAGCCGCGCCTTCACCGCCTACGCGCGGGTCTGCGACACCGGCGAGCCCTGGATCGATGAGGTGACCTACGACACCCCATTCGGCGACGGCTACATGCTCGGCACGTTCGTGCAGCGGATCGCCAAGCTCGGCGACGGGCTCTCGGTCTTCCTCTCCGACGTCACTGCCCAGCGGCGGATGGAGGGCGAGCTGCGCAGCTATGCCGGGGTCGTCGCACACGATCTCCGCGACCCGATCACCGCGATCGCGATGCAGCTGACGCTGCTCGAGCGCCACGCCTCCGAGCCTCCATCCGAGGAGGCGCTGCGGTCGATGCGAGCCAGCGCTGAGCGCGCTCGCGAGCTGATCGACGGGGTCCTCTCCTACGCGCGCTCAGGGGAGATCCGGAGGGATACCGTGCCTCTCGCCCGGGTCGTCGCGGCAGTGGCCGACGACCTGCGCCCGAGCCTGGAGGCGGCGGGCGCCCACCTCGCGGTCGGCGAGCTGCCCGAGGTCGCCGGCGACGAGCGACAGCTGCGGCGCCTCCTCCAGAACCTGATCGGCAACGCGGTCAAGTTCCGGGCCGAGGCGCCACCCGCGATCGAGGTCTCGGCCCTGCGCGACAGCCACGAGTGGGTGGTGACGGTCCGCGACAACGGCGTCGGAGTCGACCCGGAGGACGCACGCCGGATCTTCGGGATGTTCGAGCGCGGCGGGGGCAGCGGCGGCGACGGGATCGGGCTCGCGGTCTGCCGCCGCCTCGTTGACGCGCACGGCGGCCAGATCTGGGTCGAGCCGGCAGCCGAGGGCGACGGCAGCGCCTTCCGCTTCACGCTGCCGTTTTGAGGCAGCCCGGGTGGTTGCTAGCGTCCGGGTCGCCGATGACCAGGCCGGCGGCAGGGGTCGAGAACAACCCGCCGGCAACCCCGAAAGTGAGGGTTATCGAGTGACAGGCGAGGCAAAGCAGGCCCGGGCGGGCAGCAAGGTGCCCGAGGACGACGGAGCGGTACCGATGCAAGTGGTGATCGGCGAGGACTCGGTGCTGTTGCGCGAGGGAATCGTGCGGCTGCTCGAGGAGGCCGGCTTCGAGGTCGTCGGGCAGGCAGGCGACGCCGAGGATCTGGTCCGCAAGGTCTCCGCGCACAAGCCCGACGTCGCACTCGTCGACATCCGGATGCCGCCGACCGGCACCGACGACGGTTTGCGGGCGGCGCTCGAGATCCGCCGTCGGCTCCCCGACACGGGGGTCCTCGTCCTCTCCCAGTACCTCGAGGAGGAGTACGCGCTCGAGCTTCTCGCCGACAACGCAGAAGGGGCCGGCTACCTGCTCAAGGATCGCGTCGCCGATCTCGACCGCTTCGCCGGCGCCGTACGGCGAGTCGGCGAGGGCGGCTCGGCGCTCGACCCGGAGGTCGTCTCGCACATGCTGGGTCGCCAGCGCCGTGATGACCCGCTTGCCGAGCTCACCGCACGCGAGGGCGAGGTCCTGGCGCTGATGGCGGAGGGTCGCACGAACCGCGCGATTGCCGAGCAGCTCGTGGTCACCGACCGTGCCGTCGAGAAGCACGTCACCAACATCTTCGCGAAGCTCGGGCTGGCGCCGGCGCCCGACGACCACCGGCGCGTGCTCGCCGTGCTCACCTTCTTGCGCGCGTCCTGAGCGGGCTTTGTCAGCAGCTGCGCTCGCAGGCGTGAGTCGCCATCCGGTCGAGCAGGCCGCGTAGCTGCCGGCGCTCGGCCGGCGTCAGCGGCGCCAGCAGCTCGCGCTCTGTCTCCATCGCGATCGCCTCCGCCCGGCGGAGCACCGCAGCTCCGGCCGCGGTCAGGACGACCAACTGCCGGCGCCGGTCGCCGGGATCGCGCTCGCGGCTGACGAGTCCCTCGGCCTCCATCTCGTCGAGGACGCGGACGAGGTTGCTCGCGTGCACCCGGAGACTGGAGGCGAGGTCGCCCTGAGCCGCAGGCCCTCCTTCGGCGAGCCGGTGGAGGACGCCGAACTGGACAGCGCGAAGGCCAAGATCGTCGAGCGCAACCGCCAGCGAGCGATTCGCGGCCCGGGCCAGACGGGTGAGCAGCAGGCCGCAGCCCTCCTGTCCACAGTCGCCGGCAACGCCGGCTGCCGGCTCCTGGCGCCTGATCGTGACCTTGACGTTCATCGCGAGAAGCTTATCAACGCTAATCGTTATGATGTATATGCATTCGCGGCCGGTGCCCGGCCGGCGAGCACCGAGCCACACACGAACGGAGCGCAACAGACATGAACGAGCTTCTCCTGATCCCCCTTGACGAGACGGTTCTCTTCCCCGGCATGACCGTGACCATCGCCGCCGACACCGCCGACGAAGACCGCGTGCTCGTCGTGCCGCGCAGCGAGGACGAGTACGGCGAGGTCGGGACGATCGCCGAGGTGATCGAGAGCGGTCTGCTGCCGGGCGGCACCCATGCTGCGACCGTCCGCGGCATCAGCCGCGCGATCCCCGGCGCCGCTACGACCGGCGCCGACGGGCGCCTCCGCGTCGACGCCGCTCCGCACGCCGATCCTGATCCGGGGCCGGCCGAGGAGGAGCAGATCCGCGGACTCGAGCGCGAGTACCGCGCAATCGTCGAGGAGATCCTCGAGCTGCGCGGCGCCGACGAGCGGATCCGCGCCTTCCTGCGCTCGATCGACGGCCCCGGCGAGCTCGCCGATACGTCCGCCTACTCCCCCGACCTCACGTTCGAGCAAAAGCGCAAGCTGCTCGAGACGCTGCCCGTCGCCGAACGCCTCGCGAAGGCACTCGAGATGCAGCGGGAGCGCCTCGCCGAGCTGCAGGTCCGCAAGCGCATCCGCGACGACGTTCGGGACGGCGCCGAGGCGCAGCAGCGCGAGTATTTCCTGCGCAAGCAGATGGAGTCGATCCGCAAGGAGCTCGGCGAGGACGAGGGCTCGGCCGGCGAGGACTACCGCGCCAAGATCGAGGATGCCGGGATGCCCGACGAGGTTCGCGAGCAGGCCGAGCGCGAGCTCGCGCGGCTGGAGCGGGCCGGCGAGCAGAGTGGCGAGTCCTCGATGATCCGCACCTACCTCGACTGGCTGCTCGCCGTGCCGTGGAAGGAACGCTCCGAGGAGGTGCTCGACCCCGAGCGCGCCCGCGAGGTCCTCGACGCCGATCACGCCGGCCTCGACGACGTCAAGGAGCGGATCACAGAGCACATCGCCGTCCGAAAGCTGCGGCTCGACCGCGGCGTCGCCAACGACCGCGAGAGCGGCGCGATCCTGACCCTGATCGGTCCTCCCGGCACCGGCAAGACCTCGATCGGGGAGTCGATCGCACGCGCGACCGGGCGCGAGTTCGTGCGGATGTCCCTGGGCGGCGTCCGCGACGAGGCCGAGATCCGCGGTCATCGCCGTACCTACATCGGCGCGCTTCCAGGCCGCCTGGTGCGGGCCCTGCGGGACGCCGGCACGATGAACCCCGTGATCATGCTCGACGAGGTCGACAAGGTCGGCGCCGACTGGCGGGGCGACCCGAGCGCGGCCTTGCTCGAGGTGCTCGACCCGGCCCAGAACCACTCGTTCCGCGACCACTACCTGGACGTGGAACTTGATCTGAGCCAGGTGATGTTCATCGCCACCGCGAACATGGCCGAGGGCATCCCCGGCCCGCTTCTCGACCGCATGGAGGTGGTCCGCTTCGACGGCTACACGACCGACGAGAAGGTCGCGATCGCGAAGGGCTATCTGTGGCCGCGGCAGCTCGAGCGCAACGGCCTGCTCGCCGACGAGGTGGCGATCGAGGACGAGACCCTGCGGGCGACGATCACCGAGTACACGCGCGAGGCCGGCGTCCGCAGCCTCGAGCGGGAGCTCGGCAAGCTGTTGCGGAAGACGGCTACGAGGATCGCCTCCGGCAAGGCCGAGGCGCCCGTGGCGATCGACGCCGATGCGATGCGCGAGGCGCTCGGACGCCGACGCTTCCACCAGGAGGCGGCCGAGCGCACGGCGATCCCGGGCGTTGCGACCGGCCTCTCCGTGTCGGGCGCCGGCGGTGACGTGCTGTTCATCGAGGCGAGCTCGATGCCGGGTCGCTCGGGCCACGGCGCCGGGCTCCAGGTCACCGGCCAGCTCGGGGACGTGATGAAGGAGTCGGCGAACATCGCCCTCTCCTACCTGCGCTCCCACGCAGACGCGATCGCGGTCACCGACGAGGCGTTCGAGGGGACCGAGTTCCACCTGCACGTCCCCGCCGGGGCGATTCCCAAGGACGGGCCCAGCGCCGGGATCACGATGACGACCGCCCTGGCGTCGCTGCTCAGCGGTCGCCCGGTCAGGCACACGGTCGGGATGACCGGCGAGATCACACTGCAGGGACGGGTGCTGCCGATCGGGGGGCTCAAGCAGAAGGTGCTCGCCGCGCACGCGGCCGGGCTCACCGACGTGATCATCCCCGAGCGCAACCGGGCCGACCTCGAGGACGTGCCACAGGAGGTGCGGGAGGAGATGACGTTCCACCCCGTGATCACGATCGGCGAGGTCCTCGAGCTCGCGCTGGAGCCCGAGAAGGCGACCTCACTCACCGCCTGACAACCGGGCCGAAGGCGTCCTCTGACCAAGCCTGCGCGTGCACGCGAGGGGCGCGGTGTGGCGAAGCAACATGAGCCCCGAGCGGGTGCGTGCAGGCGCCGCGTCAGAGGGCGCCGCTCCTCCGGCCCAGTGCCGGAGCGGCGCTAGCCTGAGCGCACGATGAGCATGAAGGCACAGACGAAGCCGCTCACCGACGTGCTTCCAGGCGGCGGCCCGGCCGGCTGCACGGTCACGGTCGAGCCTTATCGAGGCGGCGAGGGCCAGACCCCGCCGGCGCTCCTGGAGACGGACAACCACGGTCGCATAGCGAACGCGAGGGCGCTCGGCGTCGGCGTTCCCCGCTCGCGCTGGACCTGGGTCCCGTTCCCCGCTTTCCTGATCGAGCACCCGAAGGCGGGGCCGGTGCTGGTCGACACCGCACTCCATCCCTCGGTCGACGCGAAACCGGCCGCCAACCTGGGCCGCGTCTTCGCCGCGAGCTCGAGGTTTCGCCTGCCGGACGGCGACCTGTCGACGCAGCTCCGCGCCCGGGGCATCGACCCGAAGAGCATCAAGACGGTCGTCATGACCCACCTCCACTTCGACCACACCTCCGGCATCGCCGAGTTCCCGAATGCGACCTTCGTGGTCGCGGCCCGCGAGTGGGAGGCGGCGACCACCGTCTCCCGCCCCACCACCCACGGCTACAGGCGTGCGCACTTCGACTACCTGTTCGACTACCGGACGCTCGACTTCGACGGTCCGCTGATCGACTCCTACGCCAGCTTCGGGCGCACCTTCGACCTGTTCGGCGACGGCTCGATCCGTCTCGCGTTCACGCCTGGACACACGCTCGGTCACATGTCGGTGATCGCGCGGCTGGCGACGCGCGACTTCGTAATCGCCGGCGACGCCGTTTACACCACGGCTCAGCTGCGGGGCGAGAACGAGCCCGGCCGGCCCGAAGACATGCACCAGTGGAAGCGCTCCCAGCGCGAGCTGCAGCGTTACGCGGAGCGGTTCCCGGATGCCGTCGTCGTGCCCGGACACGACGCCGAGGCGTTCGCCGCCCTGGCCAAGCGCTACGAGTAGCTAGGCGCTGCCCGCCGGGCGGCCGAGCCGCTTGATCACCGAGCTGCGGCCCTCCTGCTCGAGCTCGGCGTACATGTGCCGGACGTGCTCGAATACCTCCGCCGCGCAGGCCATCTGCTGCTCGCGGGTCGGCTCGGGGACGACGTCGAAGCTGATCGGCTCGCCGTAACGCACGGTCACCTTGGGGAAGAACTGCAGCTTCCTCCAGCTGCGGATCCGCTGCGAGCCGTGCAGGGCGACCGGGACCACCGGCACGCCGGACTCGAGCGCGGCACGACCGACGCCCGGCTTCGGCTCGCCGAGCGTGCCGGTCCGGGAGCGCCCGCCCTCGATGTAGATCATCACGCAGCCTCCGCGCTCGAGCGCCGCGTGCAGGGTCTTGAAGGCCTCTTCGTCGCGATGGCCCCTGCGGATCGGGAAGACGCCACCGTGGCTGAAGATGAAGTCCCCGACCGGGTTACCGAACAGCTGCGACTTGGCCAGGAAGCGGATCTTGCGCCGCAGCCAGACGCCGGCGAGGAAGTGGTCCATGTTCGAGAAGTGGTTCGCGGCGAGGATCACCGGGCCCGAGGAGGGGACGTTGTCGGTCTCGATCGCGCGGGTCCGGTAGAAGCCGAGGAGGATCGGGGTGAGGATGATCCGGACGAGGTCGTATACCCAGTCGGGATCGTGGTTCCGCGCCCGCTCGTGGAAGCGCGTGAAGTGCTCCGCCGGGCGATCGTCCGTGTAGTTCTGTGGCCTGAGCTCGGTCATACGAAGATCGCCCCGAACGAGCGGGGCGCGCCTTGGATTACCCCCGGGGCCGGAGCGGGTTACGTGTTCGGGACCAGAGCCGGGTTCTCGGCGTTCGCCTTGTAGAACTCGACCAACTTCGGCGCGTAGGCCGCGAAGCCCGGGCACGAGAGACCGGCGGCCGTGAGCAGCTCGGTGGCGCGCCGGGTGTCGTAGCGGACGGGGTGGTTCATGTAGCGGATCGTCTCCCGCGGCACGCCGCCGTAGAAGCGGCGCATCGTCTTCGAGCGGAGCGCTGCGGCGACCGGCGCCGCGGGCACGGTCAAGGCGGGCTCGGTGCCGGCGTACAGACGACAGAGCGTCCCGAACATGTCGTTGGCACTGAGCGGGCTCGGGTCGCAGAGGTGGACGGTCTCGCCGACCGCCGCCTGCTCGGACGACAGCGCCACGATCGAGTCGACGATGAAGTCGACCGGGACGACGTTGAACGGGGCGGCGCCGCGGCCGATGTTGGCAACGGGCATGTGACGGCTCGTCGACGCCTCGATGAAGCGCAGCACGTAGTAGGGGCCGTCGAACTTCTGCGTCTCCCCCGTCCTTGAATCGCCGACCACGATCGCGGGGCGATAGATCGTCGTCGGGATCTGGTCCATCTCTTCGCGGACCCAGACCTCGGCCTGGAACTTGGTCGACTCGTAGTGGTTCTTGAAGCCCTGGCCGAGCGCGAGCTCGTGCTCGTAAACGACGCCCGTGCGGTCGCCGGCAACGTAGGCCGTGCTGACGTAGTTGAGCCGCTCGAGCCGCTCGCAGTCCCGACAGAAGGCGAGGACGTTGCCGGTCCCGTCGACGTTGACCCGCTGGGCGATGTCGATCGGGACCGCGAGGTCGTAGATCGCAGCCAGGTGATCAACCACGGTCACCGCGGCGGTGAGCCTCGAGTAGTCCTCGTCGGAGAGGCCGAGCCGGAGCTGGGAGATGTCCCCGGCGACGAGCTCGATCCGCTCACCGTCGATCTCCGCCGCGGCGACCTCGGCCGACGAGACCATGCGCGGCTCGACGAGGGCGACGACGCTTGTATCGGGGTCGCGGTCGAGCAGCTCGGAGACGAGGCGGCGGCCGATGAAACCGGGAAACCCGGTCAGAAGATGGGTGCTCACGGCCGCAAGCGTAGTGGTGCGGATGCCCGGGGGAACCCGCATCCCGAACGGGGGAACCCGCAGCCGGCCCGCCGTCTCTGCCTAGACTGCCCGCAGGCCTTGGGGGGTCTGTCAGCAACGTCAGGATGGTGCAGAAGATGTCCGGAAGCGAAAGCCGCCGGGACGAGGTGAAGGCAAGCCTGCGCGAAGGGATGGTCTCGCAGCTCGATGCTACGTCGTTCCGCGATCTGCGGATCGAGAGCGTTTCCGAGGCGGCGGGTCTCTCCCGGAGCGCCTTCTACTTCTACTACCGCGACAAGCGCGACCTGCTGATGGACGCCGCCGCCGGGATCGTCGAGGAGCTCTATCGCGAGGCGGATCGCTGGTGGCACGGCGAGGGGTCGCCCGACGACCTCGTCCGCGAGGCGGTCGGCGCCGTCGCGCACCACTGGGCCGCGAACGAGGTGCTGCTGCGCACGGTGACCGAGGTGTCCACCTACGACAGCGAGATGCGTGAGTTCTGGCGCGGGATGGTGAGTCGCTTCGTGACCGCGACCGCCGACCACATCGAGCGCGAGCAGGCCGCCGGCAGCATCGACGCGGCGCTCGATCCGATCCCGACCGCAGAGCAGATGATCTGGGGTGCGGAGCGGACCCTCTACGTCTTCGTCTCGACAGGCGACAGGGGCACCGACGAGGTCGTTGCCGCGATCGCCGACTTCTGGCTGCGGGCGCTGTACGGCCGAGCCGGCCGCTGAGCCCGCGCCCCGTTCAGGCCTGCTCGCCCTCGGCCCAGCCGCGGGAGCGCCCGACAGCGTCGAGCCAGCGCTCGTGCAGCGCCACCCGCTCATCCTCACCCATCGCCGGCTCGTAGGCCGCCCGCTCACGCCACATCTCGCGAACGCCCTCGATCGTCCAGACGCCGGACGCAATCCCGGCGAGATAGGCGGCGCCGAGGGCAGTCGTCTCCGAGATCTCGGGCACGATCACCGGGGCGCCGAGCACGTCCGCCTGGAACTGCATCAACCACTCGTTGCCGACCGCCCCGCCGTCGGCGCGAAGGGCGACGAGCCGCTCTCCCGAGGCTGCTTCCTGGGCGCGGACCGCGTCCAGCGTCTGGTAGGCGATCGACTCGAGCGCGGCGCGGGCGAAGTGCTCACGGCCGGTGCCGCGAGTGAGCCCGACGATCGTGCCGCGCGCATACGGATCCCACCATGGCGAGCCGAGGCCGGTCAGGGCGGGCACGAAGTAGACCCCGTCGTTGGAGTCGAGCGAGGCGGCCATTGCCTCCGTCTCGGATGCCTCGGCGATCAAGCCGAGCCCGTCGCGCAGCCATTGGACGGCGGCGCCGGTGACGAAGACCGCCGCCTCGAGCGCGTAGTCCACCTCGCCGTCTACGCCCCAGGCGACGGTGGTCAGCAGTCCGTCCTGCGGTGCGGGCGCGTTCGTCCCGGAGTTGAGCAGCACGAAGCTGCCGGTGCCGTAGGTGTTCTTCGCGTCGCCCGCCTTGTGGCAGGCCTGGCCGAACAGCGCCGCCTGCTGGTCGCCGGCGATACCGGCAACCGGCACCTCGCCCCCGAACACGGTCGTCGTCCCGTAGACGTGGGCCGAGGGCATCGGCGCCGGCAGCGTCGCCGGATCGACGCCGAGCAGCTCGCAGAGCTCGGGGTCCCAGGCGAGCTCGTGGATATCGAACAGAAGCGTTCGCGACGCGTTCGAGTAGTCGGTCACGTGCTCGCCGCAGAGTTTGTAGACGAGCCACGAGTCCATCGTTCCGAACAGGGCGCCGTCGGCCTTGCCTTCAGTGTTCTGCAGCAGCCACTCGATCTTCGTGCCGGAGAAGTAGGGGTCGAGGACGAGGCCCGTCCGCTCTCGCACCAGCGCTTCATGGCCGGCCGCCTTGAGCTCATCGCACCGCGCTGCCGTGCGTCGGTCCTGCCAGACGAGCGCCCGGTGGACCGGCTCGCCGCTGCGCGGATCCCAGGCCACGACCGTCTCACGCTGATTGGTGATCCCGACCGCATCGAGCTCGGACCCGTCGATCCCTGCATCCGCGAGCGCCTCGCGCCCGACCCGCTTGGTCACCTCCCAGATCTCGCTGGCATCGTGCTCGACCCAACCCGGACGCGGGAAGTGCTGGCGGAACTCCGAGTAGGCCCGCCCCGCGATCGCCCCGTCACCGTCGAAGACGAGGCAGGTGCTGCCGGTGGTGCCCTGATCGATCGCGAGGATCATCCGTGCTGAGCCTATCCGGGGTGTGGGGGGATGGGGCGCGCGCGGGGTGTGGTCGGGGGCGCGTGTTGTTTCGGGTTGTGGCCGCAGGGTTCAGTCCGGACCGAGATTGCAGTGAGGGAAGGGGTGCGGCCTGTGGTTGGTCACACGGCGCGCGTGTCTCGGTGCGGTTTCAGGGTGGATTCCCGGTGAGACACGGACGAGGGGACGGTTTGCCGGAATAGTTCCGGTAAATCGTCCCCTCGCGAAAGCGCCCTTGGAAAACAGCCACGAGACCGTGACGCCCGCGAGCCTCACGTGACAAAGACGGCTCGGCCCCGCCTCAGGACGGCCGGCACCCTCCTCCACCTCACCCTCTCTGCAAGTACCCGGCCTGAGCCCTCGAAGGACGCCCCTCGGACGGCCACGCGCCGGGACCCGGCCCAAGCCCCCGGTCCAGCCCCGCCCCTACCCCCGGCGCCGCGCCGCCCAGGCCTGGGCGATGTCGCGGAGCTGGCGGCCCCGGTGGCGGAAGCCGGCGAGGGTCTTGCCGGTCGCGCGATGGGTGAGGTCGAGGTCGATCTCGGCGATCCGGCAGCCGGCGCGGACCGCGTCGATCGTCATCCCGGTCTCCATTCCGTAGCGGGGCGCGAACGGGAGGACAGCCCGCAGGGTGACGGCACGCATTGCGCGCTGCCCGGAGATCGGTTCGCCCGCCTCGTAGCCGCAGGCGGAGCGGATCGCCCAGCGGGCGAAGCCCTTGGCGGCGCCGATGCCGCCGCCCACCTTGCGCGAGAAGGAGGCGATCGCGAGGTCGCACTCGTTCGCCTCGATCGCAGCGACGAGCGGCTCGAGCCCGGCGGCGCTCTCGCCGAGGTCGCCGTCGCAGAGCAGGACGACAGCATCGGAGCGGCGCCCGGTCAATGCCGCCTCACAGGCCGCGGTCATGTTGCCGCCCTTGCCGTGAGGGCGGTTGCGGGTCACGACCTCGGCGCCGGCCGCGAGCGCGATCCGCGCCGTGCCGTCGTCGGAGGCGTCGTCGGCGACGATGACCGCGATCCCCGGCAGCGCCTGCCTAAGGGCCGTGATCGTCGCCTCGATCCGGTCGGCCTCGTTGCGGGCCGCGACGACCGCGACCCGCTCGGCCGCCGGCATCAGTCGCGCTTGCCGCGACCCCAGAGCAGCCGGAAGGTGCGGCCGAGGAGCTTCGTCACGGCCGGCTTGTCGTAGGGCAGCATGTGGATGTCCTTGTTGGTCGGCGCGAATCGCGTGACCAGCAGGGTCTGCTGCTTCGTGTACTTGCGGATCCCGTTGGCGCCGTGGCGCGAACCGACTCCGGACGCCTTCCAGCCACCCATCGGCAGCTCGAGCGCTACGTAGTTGAGCTGTGCGTCGTTGATGCAGACGACGCCGGACTCGAGCCGGCGGGCGATGCGCTCGCCGTTCTCGGTGTCCTTCGTCCAGACCGAGGCCTGCAAACCGTACGGGGAGTCGTTCGAGAGCCGGATCGCCTCCTCGGCGTCGGCGACCTTCATCACCGGCAGCGTCGGACCGAAGGTCTCCTCGGTCATCGCCTCCATCGTATGGTCGACGTCGAGCAGCAGGGTCGGCTCGAAGAAGTCGCCCGGCCCGTTGCCGCGCTTGCCACCGACGACCGCGCGGGCGCCCTTGGCGACCGCGTCGTTGACGTGCTCCTCGACGAGATCGGTCTGCGAGGGCGAGGTCATCGCGCCGACATCGACGGAGGCGATACCACCGGGCACGCCCTGACGGAGGGCCGCCATCTTCTCGGTGACCTTGGTGACGAAGGCGTCGTAGACGGGCTCCTCGACATAGACGCGCTCGACCGAGATGCAGGTCTGGCCGCCGTTCTGCATCGAGTAGTGGACCGCGGCGTTGGCGGCGCGCTCGAGGTTGGCGTCGCGGAGGACGATCATCGGGTCCTTGCCGCCGAGCTCCATGGCGACCCCGGTCAGCGTCTCGCCGGCGCGAGCCATGACCTTCTTGCCGACCTCGGTGGAACCGGTGAACATGATGAAGTCGACCGCGTCGATCAGCGAGTTGCCGATCGCCGAGCCCTCGCCCACAGCCACCTGGAAGACGTCCTCCGGGACGCCGCACTCGAGCAGCCCCTCGCGCATCAAAAGCGACGTCATCGGGGTCAGGGTCGCCGGCTTCAGGACGACCGAGTTGCCGGCGGCAAGCGCCGGGATGCAGTCTCCGAAGCTGTTCGTCAGCGGGTAGTTCCACGGGCCGATCACGCCGACGACGCCGATCGGGGCGTAGCGGACGACGAGCTTGCGGCCGAGCACGAACGGAGAAGCCGACTTGACCTTCTCATCCGCGAGGTACTTGGGAGCGTTCTTGGCCCAGAAGCCGAAAGCGGAAGCGGCGTAGGAGACCTCTGCCAACTGCGCGTCCTCGTAGGTCTTGCCGTTCTCCTTGACGATCGTGTCGATGATCCGGTCGGCGTTGTCGAGCGTCCACTTCTGCATCCGGCGCAGGATGCGACCGCGGCCGTCGAAGCCGAGGGCCTCCCAGGCGGGCTGGGCGGCACGTGCGCGGTCGACCATCGCGGCGACATCGGCGGGACTGCAGGCGGCGACTGTGCCGATCAGATCCCCGGTCGCGGGGTTGTGGACCTCGATCGTCTTGCCGTCGGGCTTGCCGTTCGTCTCGGCGGTCTTGTCAGGGGCTGCTGTGGGCTCCACTGGTACCTCTCCTGGGATTCGGGGGCTCTGACTGAAGGTCGTGCGTGCGAGACGTTACACGCCCCTCGACAGCACGTCGACCGCATCCGCATAGTGTCCCGACACACAACGGAAAGAGGGTCGATGGATTCCGAGAATGCAGTCAACCGCGCCCGCGACGCGATCACGGTGAGGCGCGTGTTCGGTGAGCCCTACGAACGGGACGGCGCCACCGTGATCCCGGCCGCCGCGATCTCCGGCGCGGCTGGGGGCGGCGGCGGCGAAGACCCCGAGTCGGGCCAAGCGGGCGGCGGCAGCGGCTTCGGTATCCGGGCCCGGCCGGTCGGTGCCTACGTGATCGAGGATGGCCGAGTGCGCTGGGAGCCCGCGCGCGACCCGACCAGGGTCATCCTCGGGGCGCAGCTACTGGTCGGCATCGTGCTCATTGCCGGCCTGATCCTGCGCCGGCAACGCTGAACGCGGCCGGGGCGCCCGGGCGGAGGCAGCCGCCGATAGCCTTGCCGGGTGACCCCGACCGAACCTCGGACGCTCGCTGACGGAGCACTTCGACTCGACTTCCCCCGCGAAGCAGTCGCGCGGATCACGATGACCAACCCCGAGAAGCGGAACCCGCTCTCTCACGCCGTCCTTGACGCGATCTCCGAGCTCCTCCCCCAGCTCGACCACGGCATCGACGTCCGCTGCATCCTGCTCACGGGCGAGGGCAAGGCGTTCTCGGCCGGATACGACATCGGCGGCATTCCCGACGACAGCTTCGAGACCGACGCCGAGGCCCTCGTCGCCCACCCCTTCACCGCGGCGATGGAAGCGATCAGCGCCCACCCCTATCCGGTCCTCGCGGCGATCAACGGTCACTGCCTCGGGGGCGGCCTCGAGCTCGCGGTGCGCTGCGATCTGCGGATCTGCGCCGCCGAGGCGAAGCTCGGGATGCCCCCGGCGAAGCTCGGCCTGGTCTACGGGCACACCGGCCTCGAGCGCTTCATCGACACGATCGGGATCCCGCGCACGAAGGAGTTGTTCCTCGTCGGCCGCAACATCGACGGCGTCCGTGCCGAGCAGATCGGGCTCGTGCACGAGGTCCATCCGGCCGCCGAGATCGAGGCCGTCTCGCTCGACCGGGCCGAGGCGATCGCGGCCAACGCGCCGCTCGCGATGACCGGCAACAAGCACGCGATCGAGACGTTGGCGCGCTTCCCGCGGCTGAGCCCGCGTCAGGAAGAGGAACTGGTCGAGCTGCGCCGTTCCTGCTTCTCCTCCGAGGACTTCCGCGAGGGCATCCGCGCCTTCGCTGAGAAACGCGATCCGGTGTGGCGGGGCCGCTGAGCCCCGAGGCAGAGGCCCTCGCCGCGTCCGATTCGACCATGGCGGCGCTCGTCGACCGCTTCGGCGCCCGCTCGATCGCGGAGCGGATCCGCGGCGGCAGCCACTTCTCCGATCTAGCCCGGATCATCGTCGGGCAGCAGGTCAGCACCGCCGCGGCGGCAACCGTCTGGAGCCGGGTCTGCGATGCCTACGGCGGCGAGGCGCCAGCCCCCGAGCAGGTGATCGGCGCCGAGAACGTGCTCCGCGGCTGCGGGCTGAGCGGCCGCAAGGCCTCCTACGTGGTCGGTATCGGCGAGGCGATCGTCGCCGGCGAGCTCGAGCCGGAAACGCTGGCCGACGCCTCCGACGACGAGGTCATCGCGCAGCTGACCGCGCTGCGGGGGCTGGGACGGTGGTCGGCCGAGATGTTCCTGATGTTCAATCTCGGCCGCCCCGACGTGTTCTCGGGCGGCGACCTCGGGCTGCGCAGGGGGATCCAGGTCGCGCTCGGGATGGAGGAGCCTCCGAGCCCCGACGAGAGCGTCGCGATCGCCGAGCGCTGGCGGCCGAACCGGACGCTCGCCTGCATCTACTTGTGGGAGGCGGCGCGAGCCGCTCGCTAGCGTAGGTCGGAGATGGGTGTCTCGAAAGATGAGAGCGGGCTCCGGAAGCTGCGCAACTGGAACCTGGCCGTGGGCGGGGTCCACGCGGCGCAGGCGCTGCTGATCCTGCTGCTCGCGACCAGCGTCAGCCTGCCGGTGACGATCAGCTACCTGACGGGACCGCCCGGAGCCGGCGACTATGGTGGGCCGACCCTCCTGTTCGACCTCCGGGTCGAGATCGCCGTCGCCCTGTTCCTGCTGCTCGCGGCCGTCGATCACCTCTCGGTCGGCACGTGGGCCAGACGCTGGTACGAGCAGCGCGTCGTGCGGGGGATCAATCCCGCCCGCTGGTGGGAGTACTCGATCAGCGCTTCGCTGATGATCGTGCTGATCGCGATGCTGACCGGAATCCGCGAGGGCACGGCGCTGCTGGCCCTGTTCGGCGTCAACGCGGCGATGATCCTCTTCGGGCTGGCGATGGAGCGGGCCAACCTCGACCGTGAGACGGTCGATTGGCGGCCGTTCGTGTACGGCTGCATCGCCGGAGCCGTGCCCTGGATCGCGATCGCCCTCCAACTCGGGGTTTCACAGGAGCAGGGCTCGGGCGCGCCGGGCTTCGTGATCGCGATCTTCGTCACGCTCTTCCTGCTCTTCAACTCGTTCGCCGTGAACATGTGGCTCACCTACCGCGGCCGCGGCCGCTGGGCCGATCCGTTGTTCTGCGAGCGCGTCTACCTGATCTTGAGCCTGCTCGCCAAGAGTGCGCTCGCCTGGCAGGTCTACTTCGGCGCCCTGGCAGGAAGCTGAGCCCGGCCGGCGGATCCGGCCCGGAAAGGACACGGCCCCCGTCGAAATGCTCGGCGAGGGCCGGGCCCCTCAAGAATGGGGGCGGTTAAAGGGGAGCAAACACCGCCCCCAAGGATCGGAATATAGACGAAAGCTCTTTCGTGGGTGAAAGCTTCCGACCGACCGGGCCGTCGCTTCACTTAAGCGAAGCGTCAGGTGGTCTCGTCGGACCCGGCGGCGGCCTCGATCACGCCGATCACGGCCCCGGACTCGACCTGATCGCCCTCAGCAACCCGGAGCTCGGCGAGCGTCCCGCTTGCCGAGGCCGTCAGCTCGTGCTCCATCTTCATCGCCTCGAGCACCGCAATCACGTCTCCGCGCGCGACCTCCGCCCCTTCCTGGGCCGCGAGCCGGATCACCTTGCCCGGCATCGGGGCCACGAGCGCACCTTCGGCGGCGGCCTCGTCCTCATCCGGGTAGCGGGGCAGCTCGCCGAGGGCGACGGTTCCGGCCGGCGTCGAGACGTAGGCGGCACCGTCCCGCCGGCGGAGCTGAAACCGCCTGCGAACGCCGTCGGTGAGCAGCTCTATCGTTCCGTCGCCGCCGGGGCCGGCGGTGACCGGATCCGCGCCGACGCCGAGCGGGCCGAGGCTCTCGCCGTCGAGCGTGACCTCGGCCCCGAGGCCACCGCGGTCGAGCCGATAGCGGACCTCGATCGGGCCGTCGGGCGTCTCGTAGTCGCGACGTACGCCGCCGGACGGGTTGTTGCGCCAGCCGGCCGGCGCGAAGCCGAGCGGCCCCGAGCCGTCGTCGTCGCGCGAGCAGAGCGCCGCCGCGGCTGCGGCGAGGCGGAGTTCCTCGCCGGTGACGAGCGGCTCGGCGAGCGCGTCGTGACGTTCGAGGAAGCCTGTATCGGTCTCGCCCGCGAGGAAGGCCGAGTGCTCGAGGATGTTGACGAGGAAGTCGCGGTTCGTGATCAGGCCATCGACAGAGGAGCCGCGGATCGCCGAGGCCAGCAGCCCCGCCGCCTCCGTGCGCGTCGGCGCCCACGAGATCAGCTTCGCGAGCATCGGGTCGTAGTGGGGTGAGACGACATCGCCGCTCTCGAATCCCGAGTCGATCCGCAAGCCGCGCGCGACGGGCGCTCCATCGGGGGCGGCGAAGACCGCGGCCCGCTCGCCCTCTCGATCGCCACCGAAGACGAGCTCCCGCACCGTTCCCGTCTGCGGCAGGTAGTCGGCGGCGGCGTCCTCCGCGTAGAGTCGGACCTCGATCGCGTGGCCCCGCGGCTCGACCGCGTGCAGCTCGGGTGGCAGGGGCTCGCCCTGGGCGACGAGCAGCTGCAGGCGGACGAGGTCGACGCCGGTAACCATTTCGGTGACCGGGTGCTCGACCTGCAGGCGGGTGTTCATCTCGAGGAAGTAGAAGTCGCCGTCGGCGCCGAGCAGGAACTCGACGGTGCCCGCGCCGACGTAATCGACGGCCTCGGCGGCACTCACGGCCGCGTCCCCCATCCGCGCCCGGAGCTCCGGGTCGACGACCGGCGACGGCGACTCCTCGACGACCTTCTGATGGCGGCGCTGGATCGAGCACTCGCGCTCGCCGAGGCTGACCGTGTTGCCGTGGGCGTCGGCGAAAACCTGGATCTCGACGTGCCTGGGCCGTTCGAGCATCCGCTCGAGGAAGATCGTGCCGTCGCCAAAGGCGCTCTCGGCCTCACGGCGCGCGCCCTCGACCGCTCCGGGCAGGCCTGCCGCATCCGCGACCGCGCGCATGCCCTTGCCGCCGCCGCCGGCGGAGGCCTTGACCAGCAGCGGATAGCCGATCCGCTGCGCCTCCACCGCAGGGTCGGCCCCGGCCGGCAACTCGGCCCCGGGAAGGATCGGAACGCCGGCGGCCTCCATCATCGCCCGCGCCCCGACCTTCGAGCCCATCGCCTCGATCGCCGACGGTGGCGGCCCGATCCAGGTCAGGCCGGCGTCGCCGACGGCCTGGGCGAAGCCCGCGTTCTCGGCGAGGAAGCCGTAGCCGGGATGGACTGCGTCGGCGCCGGCGCGCAGGGCGGCTTCGACGATCGCGTCGCTGCGCAGGTAGGACTCGGCCGCGGTCGTGCCGCCGAGCGCTACGGCCTCGTCGGCCTCGAGCGCGAACGGCGCCCGTGCATCCGGCTCGGAGTAGACCGCGACCGTCGCGATGCCCATCCGCCGGCAGGCGGCGAACACGCGCCGCGCAATCTCGCCGCGGTTGGCGACGAGCAGCTTGCGGATCGGCTTCGTCTCGGGCATCGCGTTGTTCTCCGGCTACATCCGGAAGACGCCGAACTGCCTCGAGCCGGCGACGTCGTTGTTGTGACAGACCGAGAGAGCGATTCCCAGCGCCGTGCGTGTGTCGCGCGGATCGATCATCCCGTCGTCCCAGAGCTCCCCGGAGGAGACGAAGGCGTCCGACTCGCTCTCGATCTGCTCCTCGACGGCCTTGGTACCTGCCGCCAGCTGCTCCTCGTCGACCTCGATCCCGCGGCGCTCGGCGCCGGCGCGCATCACGATCTCCATCACGCCGGCAAGCTGCTTCGGACCCATCACGGCGGTCTTGTAGTTGGGCCAGGCGAAGATGAAGCGCGGATCGAAGCTGCGGCCGCACATGCCGTAGTTGCCGGCCCCGTAGGAGCCGCCCATCATCAGCGTCAGCTTCGGCACGCCGGCGTTGGCGACGGCGTTGATCATCTTCGCCCCGGCCTTGACGATGCCGCGTTGCTCGTAGTCGGTGCCGACGATGTAGCCGGTCGTGTTCTGCATGAACAGCAGCGGCGTGTCGACCTGATCGGCGAGCTGGATGAAGTGGGCGGCCTTTTCGGCGTCCTCGTTGAAGAGCACTCCGTTGTTGGCGAGGATCGCGACCGGGTAGCCGTGCAGCTCGGCCCAGCCGGTGACGATCTGGGCGCCGTAGCCGGGCTTGAACTCGTCGAATCGGGAGCCGTCGACCACGCGAGCGATCACCTCGCGCGCCTCGAACGGGATCTTCAGGTCGTGGGAGGCGATGCCGAGCAGTTCCTCGGGGTCGTAGAGCGGGTCGGCACCGGTGCCGCGAGGGTCGGGCCCGAGCTTGCGCCAGTTCAGGTTGCGGACGATCTCGCGGCCGATTCGGCAGAGGTCGACCTCGTCGTTGGCCATGAACTCGCTGACCCCGGACACGCGCGAGTGCATCTCGGCGCCCCCAAGCGCTTCCTCCTCCGCCTCCTCCCCGGTCGCCATCTTCACGAGCGGCGGCCCGCCGAGGAAGATCAGGGCCTGCTCGCGGACCATCACCGTGTAGTCGGACATGCCGGGCATGTAGGCGCCGCCCGCGGTCGAGTTGCCGGTGACGAGGGCGACGGTCGGAACCCCGGCTGCGGACTGCTGGGTCAGGTTCTTGAAGGTGGCGCCGCCAGGGATGAAGATCTCCTTCTGCCGGGGCAGGTCGGCGCCGCCGGACTCGATGAAGCCGACAGCGGGCAGGCGGTTCGCCCTGGCGATCTCCTGCATGCGCAAGCCCTTGCGCAGTGTGTAGGGGTTCGAGGTGCCACCCCGGACCGTCGGGTCGGATGCGGTGACCATGCACTCGACGCCCTCGACCACCCCGATCCCGGCGACCTGGGAGGCCCCGACCTCGTACTCGGAGCCGTAACCGGCGAGCGGCGCCAGCTCGAGGAACGGCGAGTCGCGGTCGATCAGCATCTCGATCCGCTCGCGGGGGAGCATCCGGCCGCGCTCGTGGTGGCGGGCGATCTTCTTCTCGCCGCCGCCGAGCCGCGCCTTCTCCTGCTCAGCGGCCATCTTGCCGATGCGCTCGAGCATCTTCTCCCGGTTCTCGGCGTACTGCGCCGAGCCAGTGTCTATGCGGGATCTGAGGGCGGCCAAAGTAGGAAGTGGAACTTACTACTTCCTACTGACGCCGAGCGCGCCCCAAGGGCACGTGGACGGCAGCCTGCTCCAAGGTTCGGGGTCCGGGGCGTTGTAGAGGGCGCGGGTTGTTTCGCGCTGTGGCCGCAGGGTTCAGACCGGGCTGAGATTGCAGTGAGGGAGGGGGTGCGGTCTGTGGTTGGTCACACGGCGCGCGTGTTTCGTCGCGGTTTCGGGGCGGATTCCCGGTGAGGCCGAGGAAGCGATCCACATTGACGTCGCTATACGACGCCGATGTGGATCGCGTCGCGCGGGGGCCGAGCAACCGTTACGAGACCGTCACGCCCACACGGCTCGCGTGACAAAGGACGACCCGGCCCCGCCTCAGGGCGGCCGGCACCCTCCTCCACCTCACCCTCGCTGCAATTACCCGGCCTGAGCCTGCGAAGGACGCCCCTCGGAGGGCCACGCGCCGCGACACCGCCAGCGCCCGCCCTACAACCCAAGCCGCTTCGCGTAGCCCCTCAGCGAGGCGTTCGAGCCGGCAATCTCCGCGCTCGCCAGGCCGGTCCACCTGACGCGGCCCCTCTTCGCGCCCCAGACGTAGGCGTTGCCGTTCGGGCTCTTCTCGACGTAGAGCCCGCCGGTGACCTTGCGGCCCTTGCCCTTCAGGGCCTTGACGCTGTCACCACGGCCGACCCCGCTCGCCGTGTTCTTGGGCAGCGAGCTGCCGATCAGCTCGAGCGTGCCGCCGGTACCGAAGACCGCGTTGACGGCTCTCTTCTTGTCGAGCTTGCGGGGGTCGCCGCCCTTCTTGAAGCGGGTGCACCACTTCCAGGTGCGCTCGCGGGAGACGGGCTGACCGGCGGAGTAGAGCGTCTCCTTCGTGTCGGCGCCGACCTCGAGGGCGCCGGTGCTGAGACCCTTGTGGCTGAACCTGCCCTTCCAGGTCTTGCACCTGACCTCAGCCACCCCTTCCGCCCGCTCCCACATCTGCAGGTAGGCCTCGGCGCCGCGGTTCATGTCGCGGATGATCTGGTTGCCCTGGATCTGGCGCAGGTCCTCGATCCAGTCCGGGTAGAGCCCGTAGTGGGCGACGCCGTCGGTGTTGATGTCGTAGACCTGCTTGCCGGAGCGCTGCTGGTGGATCGTCTGGTTGCCGTCGGCGGACTCGAACGGATAAGCCACCGGGTTGGAGACGTCGGCGCCGCGCGGGCCGCCCTGGCCGCCGAACCCGTTCTGGTCGGCGCCGTATCCGATCCCGAAGTACTGGCGGCCCCGGTAGGCGGTACGGGCGTCCTTCCACTTGTCGACGAAGCCTTCGGAGTCGCCCGCGTACGGGGTGACGATGCCGCCGAGCTTGTAGATCCGCGGCAGCGCCGCGGGGGTGCTCCAGCTGTGTGAGGAGATCATGCCCGAGTAGTCGAGCGACTCGACCAGGTTGAGCGCGGCGTCGCGGCCCTTGACGCTCATGTGGTCGGGGTCGAAGATCATTCCCTTCTGCGCCATCCGGCGGATCGTGAACTCACCGAGCTCGGTCAGGCCGAGCGTGTTGCAGAGCGGGCCCTGGGGATAGACGGGCAGGACGCCGCTGGGCATGAACTGCTTGATCACGTTGCCCGCGATCGAGTCGTCGTTGTGGACCTCGACGGCGGTCGGCGAGTGGTCGTGCTCCTCGGGCGGTCCCTGGCAGGTCTCGAGATCCCAGAACCTGCCGGTCGCGTAGAAGTTGCCGAAGTTGACCAGCGTGCCGGTCGAGCCGTCGTCGCCGGCGACGCCGGTGAGAGCGTTGTCGAACTTGTTCGTGATCTCCATCTGCCGCACACCGCGGTCGTAGAGATGGTCGATCTGCTTGCGGATCGTGTCCTGATCGCAGGTGGGGACGCCGGCGAACATCCGGCAGGTGAAGGGCTCGGAGACCTCCATGCCGAGGACGACGGCGAGCTTGCCCTCGTTGATCACCTCGCGGGCCTCGAACGGGTCCGTGACGATTCGGTAGAAGCCCTCGCCGGGCCCACCGGACTGGGCGTCGATGTAGTCCTGAAGCCGATAGGCCTCGTCGAGCTCGAGCTCGACGGTCTTCGTGTCGTCACAGGTCGGGTTCTTGTTCCTGTTGATCGGATAGATCTCGCAGAGAGCCCGGTTCTGGACCATCAGGTTCACGAACACGCGCAGCCCCGAACGCCACGATCGTTCGATCCACTTGTAGTACGACTGCTCGTGGGTCAGCGACTTCGGATCCGGCCAGTCGGTGAACTCGGGCCAGCCGGTCGTGTCGTGACAGCGGGCGGGCTCGCCGTAGAGAACGTTCTCGAGCACGGCGGCGCAGCCGTTCGGCTCGTGGTCGGCGCAGTCCTGCAGCGCATAGGCGACCCCGAACCGGTGCCAGGGGCGACCGCAGTGGGCGCCGCCGAGGAAGCGGAAGGCCATGTGGTGCATATGGCCCTCGATCTGTCCGGTCGCCTCCTTGAAACGGGGATAGGTCTGCGTCGGCGCACCGATGACGTTGGTCGAGATCTCGGGGTACTTGGGGCAACCCTCCGCCGCGACGAAGTTGAACTCGCCGGCGTCGCCGGGGACCGAGCCGGTCGCGGTCAGCTCGTCGCCGTTCGCCCCGAGCTCGCGCTTCTCCCAGGTATTGACCACCTCGAACGTGGCCCCGGGCTTCTTCACGGTCCAGTCGGCCGCGTTCGAGGGCTTCGGGTCGGCGGAGACGCCCTGGCCGTCGACGGCCATGAACTCCTCGTCGCTGTCGTAGAAGAGGTAGCGGCCGAGGTCAGTCGCCTGCATCCGGAACGGCTCGGCTCCGCCGAGGCCGCCGGCGCTCGCGTCGTAGGCGCCCCCCGACTTGGCCACGTACTTGCCCGTGGCCGCCGACTGCAAGGCGTAGCAACCGTGCACGATCGAGAAGCGGTCGGCGGTCGAGGGCTGGTAGGCGGAGGCCCCGGATGGGAGGACGAGCATCAGCAGGAGGCCGACGAGAAGGCCCATCCCCCCTGACGCGAGGCGCTTGGACCTCGGCGTTACGCGCAGCATCGGGCGACTGTAACCCAGCAACCATGGTCCGAGCGCCGGTTCCCCGCTCGCGGATCCGGAGGCTGGTGCTGCAAGTCTTAGGAGATGGAATCGGCCGCCCCCCGGCACTCGCGCAAAGCCCTGGCGCTTCGCATTCTCGCCGCGGCGCTCGTCATCGTCGTCGCCGTCGCGCTTCGCGATCTGGTCGACGATGAGCGTGGCCCGTCGGCCACCGATGGCTCCCGGGTGACCGACTTCTCGGTCGACTCGAAGCTGCTCGGCAGGGAGATGCCCGTCGAGGTCGTGATCCCGCCCGGAGCCCAGGACGGGCGCCGCTCATTGCTCGTCTTCCTGCACGGTCGCGGCGAGGACGAGACCAGCTATCTGGTCGAGCCGATGTTCGAGGCGCTCGGGCGTGAGGGGGGCAAGGCGCCGGTCGTCGCCTTTCCGGAGGGCGATCCCGACTCCTACTGGCACGACCGCGACAGCGGCGAGTGGGGCTCATACGTGAGCGAGGAGCTGATCCCCGAGCTGGTCGAGCGCTTCGAGATCGAGCCCGAGCGGGTTGCGATCGGCGGCATCTCGATGGGCGGCTTCGGTGCCTATGACATCGCCCGCCTCGACCCCGACCTGTTCTGCGCGGTCGGCGGCCACTCCCCTGCGATCTGGGAGAGCGCCTCGGACACCGCTCCCGGCGCCTTCGACGACGACGGCGACTTCAGCCGCCACAACGTGATCGAGGCCGTCGCTCCGCCGGCCTCGCCGCTCGCCGGCAAGCGCGTCTGGGTCGACTTCGGTGACGAGGATCCGTTCCTCGACGCCGACGAGTCGCTGATCGAGTCGCTCGAGGCGGGCGGCGCTGAGGTCCGGACCTACGAGGGTCAGGGCGGCCACGAGACGTCGTACTGGAACGACAACTGGCACCGGTACATGAACTTCTACGCCCACGCCTTGAAGGCGTGCCAGACGGACGGCAAGTCGGACCGTAGGAAGGCGCCGGACGCGGCCGCCGCAGAGCCCGGGGCCGATGCCAGTGGAACCGGCTCCGAGTCCGCGTCCGGCGCAGGCGAAGACGGCTGAGCACCGCCCAGAGCCGTCCGGCCGCAGACCTAGCCTCCCTGGGGTACCGACCGGAGACCGGAGGAACCCCAATGTCGTCCCTGATCAGCTTCGAAGAGGCGCTCGAGCTCGGCGCCGTGACCGACCACGACGAGATCGGCGAGATCGTCGAGCGCGCCTGGCAGGTGAGGACGGAGAACTTCGGCGACTCGACCGACATGTGCTCGCTCGTCAACGCGAAGTCGGGCGGCTGCGCCGAGGACTGCGGGTTCTGTGCCCAAAGCCGCTACGCGGAGGCGGACACGCCGATGCACGCGATGATGGAGCCGGAGCAGATCCTCGAGCACGCGAAGGCCGCCGAGGCGGCGGGCGCGCACCGCTTCTGCATGGTGACCCAGGGCCAGGGGCTGTCGAAGCGGGACTTCGAGAAGATCGTCGAGGGGGCCAAGCTCGTCGCCGAGCAGACCAACCTGAAGCGCTGCGCCTCGATCGGCCACATCTCGACCGAGCGCGCCAAGCGCCTCGCCGACGCCGGCATTCAGCGCGTCCACCACAACGTCGAGACCTCACGCTCCTACTACGACGAGGTCACCACGACCGTCCGCTACGAGGGCCGGATCCGGACGATCGAAGCGGTCCGCGAGGCCGGCCTCGAGACCTGCGTCGGCGGCATCCTCAACCTCGGCGAGACCGAATACCAGCGGGTCGAGATGGCGTTCGAACTCTCCGAGATCAACCCGACCTCGGTCCCGATCAACCTGCTCAACCCGCGCTCCGGAACCAAGTTCGGCGACCGCGAGATGATGGATCCCTGGGAGGTCGTCAAATGGGTCGCGATCTTTCGGCTGATCATCCCCGGGGCCCTGTTCCGGCTCTGCGGCGGCCGTGTCGAGAACCTCGGTGACCTGCAGCCGCTCGCCGTCCGGGCCGGCCTCAACGGCGTGATGATGGGCAACTTCCTGACGACGCTGGGTGCTGAGCCCGCCGACGACCGGGCGATGTTCGAGGAGCACGGGCTCAACGTGGCCCGCCAGGACGACAACGGCGCCAACCCCCGCCCCGACAACCGTGACGGCTGGCTCGAGGGCGAGACTCCGCGGACGCCGCTCGACGACCTGATCGACAGCCAGGCCGAGGCCCGTTTCTGGGATCCCTCGACCCAGCTCCGGGTCGTCAAGAAGAACGGCAAGCCGCCGAGCTACCCGAAGCCCGCGCGCGCTTCCGCTCCGGGGGTCGACGGCACCGAGACGACGGAGACCCGCGCGGCGTGAGGGCCTCGGCCGCCGAGCGACTCGAGGAGCTGCGCGAGGCCGGTCTGTACCGGCGGATGCGGGTCGTCGAGGGCGCTCAGGGGCCGCATGTCGAGCTCGACGGCCGTGACGTGCTGCTGCTCTGCTCGAACAATTACCTGGGGCTCGCCGGCCACGCGGCGGTGCGCCTCGCCGGCGCCGAGTCATATCGCGACGAGGGCGCCGGCTCCGGCGCATCTCGCCTGGTCTCGGGCAACATGGCCGCGCACGAGCGCCTCGAGCACCGGCTCGCCGCCTTTCACGAGCAGCAGGCAGCGCTGCTGTTCGGGTCGGGGTACCTCGCCAACGCCGGCGTGATCGGCACGCTCGCGGGCAAGGGCGAGGTCGTCTTCTCGGACGAACTCAACCACGCCAGCATCATCGACGGCTGCCGACTCGCCGGGGCCGAGAAGTTCGTCTATCGCCACCGTGATGTCGAGCACCTCGCCTGGGGCCTCGAGCAGGCGGCGGGACGGGCGGCGCTGATAGTCACCGACGGCATCTTCTCGATGGACGGCGATGTCGCGCCGCTGGGCTGGCTGCTCGAGCTGGCCCGCAAGCATGGAGCGCGGCTGATGGTCGACGAGGCCCACGCCGTCGGCACCTACGGACCCGGCGGCCGGGGGACCGTGGCCGCAGCCGGGCTCGAGGGTGAGGTCGACGTTGTCACCGGCACGCTCGGCAAGGCGCTCGGCAGCTACGGCGCCTACGTGAGCTGTTCCTTCGAGCTGCGCGAGCTGCTCGTCAATAGTGCCCGGCCACTGATCTTCTCGACCGGCCTCCCTCCCGCCTGCGCCGCTGCCGCCGAGGCCGCGCTCGCCCTGATCGAGGCCGAGCCGGAACGCGTCGCCGCCGTCCAGGAGAACGCGGCCGTGCTGCGCAAGGTCCTGCGCGAGTCCGGCCTCGAGCTCGGCGAGTCGAGGACCCAGATCGTGCCGGTCATGATCGGCGACCCGGCCCGGGCCGTTGCCGCCTGCGCCCGCGCCCTCGATGCCGGCGTCTTCGCTCAGGCGATCCGCCCGCCGACGGTCCCCGAGGGCACGTCGCGCCTGCGGCTGACCGTGATCGCGACCCACCGCCCGGCCGAGCTCCGGGCCGCTGCGCGGACGATCGCCGAAGCCGTCCACGCCGTGTCGGCCGACGGCGACTACGCGATCGAGCTCGACCTCGAGCGCCTCGACGCGTCGGAGGCCGACCCCGAGGGCGAGATCTCGATCACCGCCAGGAAGCCGGGCCGCGATCGGCCGGCCGCCGAACGCGCCCCCTCGGGCCATTGACGGCAGGCCTGTTCGTAACGGGGACCGGAACCGAGGTCGGCAAGAGCGTCGTCGCGGCGGTCCTCGCGCACGCCGCCGCCGAGGACGGCAGGCGGGTCGCCGTCTTCAAGCCCGCCGTCTCCGGGCTCGACGAGGGAGGCGAGAGCGATCACGCGCTGCTTCGCCGCGCCTCGGGCAGCGCCCAGACCGACGAGGAGATCGCGCCGTACCGGTTCGGGCCGCCGCTCTCGCCGCACCTCGCGGCCGAGCTCGCGGACATCGAGGTCGATCCCGCCCGGCTCCTCACCGCGGCGCGCGCTGCGGCCGCCGAGGCCGAGCTGCTGATCTGCGAGGGAGTCGGCGGGCTGCTGGTGCCGCTGACGTCCTCATACCTCGTCCGCGACTTCGCCGACGAGCTCGGAATGCCGGTCGTGATCGTGGCGCCGCCGGCGCTGGGCACGATCAACCACACGCTGCTGACGCTCGAGGCGGCGCGAGCCGCCGGGCTCGAGGTCGCAGCCGTCGTGCTCAGCCGCTGGCCGGGCGAGCCGGGCGAGCTCGAGCTCTCGAACCGGGCGACGATCGCCGAGCTCGGACGCGTCGCGGTCGAGACCCTGCCCGAGATCGACCTCGCCGATCCCGGCTCCTGGCCGCGGCTCGCGATCGCCTGAGCCCGTCCCGCCGCGGGACGCGGCCCGCCCCGCCCCGCAAATTGCGGCCTCGCGGGGTCCCGGCTTCCGCCGAGGCTGGACCTAGATTGGTCGTGAAGATGTCGCAGATCGCTGAGCTCGACCAGCGCCACGTGTGGCACCCGTTCACCCAGCAGCGCGGGTGGACCGAGGAGGATCCGATCGTTGTCGCCTCCGCGGAGGGCACCGACCTGATCGACGAGGACGGGAACCACTACATCGACGGCACCTCATCGCTGTGGTGCAACGTCCACGGGCATCGCCACCCCGTGATCGACCAGGCGGTCCGCGACCAGCTCGACCGCGTCGCGCACTCGACGATGCTCGGACTCACGCACGCGCCCGGCGCCGAGCTCGCGGCGCGGCTCAGCGATCTCGCGCCCCCCGGGCTCTCGCGCGTCTTCTACTCGGACTCCGGCTCGACCGCGGTTGAGATCGCCCTGAAGATGGCCTTCCAGTACTGGCACCAGCGCGGCGGTCAGCACGTGCGGCGGACCGGCTTCGTCAACTTGACCGAGGCCTACCACGGCGACACGGTCGGATCCGTCTCGGTCGGCGGCATCGACCTCTTCCACTCCGTCTACGAGCCGTTGCTGTTCGGCACGCACCAGATCGACCCCGGAGACGTCGAGGGCCTGCGCGCGATCCTCAACTTCCACGGTGAGGAGATCGCGGCCGTGATCGTCGAGCCGCTGGTCCAGGGCGCCGCCGGGATCATCCCGCAGCCGCCGGGCTTCCTCCGCGCGGTCCGCGATCTCTGCGACGAGCACGAGGTGCTGCTGATCTGCGACGAGGTTGCGACCGGGTTCGGGCGCACCGGGACGATGTTCGCCTGCGAGCAGGAGCGGGTCGTACCTGACTTCCTCTGCCTCGGCAAGGGGCTGACGAACGGCTACATGCCGCTCGCGGCGACGCTGACGAGCGAGCGCATCTACGAGGGCTTCCTCGGTGCGCAAGAGGAGTACAGGACCTTCTTCCACGGCCACACCTTCACCGGCAACCCGCTCGCCTGCGCGGCTGCGATCGCCAGCCTCGACGTCTTCGAGCAGGAGTCGACGCTGCTGCGCCTGCAGCCGAAGATGCGCCTGCTCCACGACGTGCTCGCACCCGTCGCCGCGATGGACGAGGTCGCCGAGGTTCGCGGCCGCGGGTTCATGGTCGGGATCGATCTCGGCGAGCACGACCCCTCGCTGCGTCTCGGCCATCGGGTCACGCTCGAGGCGCGCGGCCGCGGGGCGATCGTGCGCCCGCTCGGGGACACGATCGTGCTGATGCCGCCGCTGGCGATCACCAAGCAGGACCTCGTCCGTCTCGTCGCGATCACGGCCGCCTCGATCGAGGCGGCCTGGGCGTCGGCCTATCCGAGCGAGCGTCCCGGGAGGCTCGGCGTCGCGTCCGCGCCCGCGGGCCGGAACGAGACCGGGGACCCGGCCTCGCTGCCCCCCGCGCGGGCCGCGTGAGCACGCGCGCGGCGCTCGTCACGGGCGCCTCGACCGGAATCGGCAAGGCAACGGCGCTGCTGCTCGCCCGCAGCGGTTACACCGTGATCGCCGGCGTCCGCCGGGCCTCCGACGGTGAGGGGCTTCGGACGGAGGCGCAGGGTGAGCTCGAGCCGATCCTGCTCGACATCACCGATCCGGAGGCGATCGCCGCGGCCGTCACCACGATCCGCGACGTCACCCGCGGCCGTGGCATCGACGCCCTCGTCAACAACGCCGGCTCCGCCCACACGGGGCCGCTCGAGTTCATCGAGCTCGACGCTCTGCGGCGCCAGTTCGAGGTCAACCTGGTCGGCCAGCTCGCCGTCACGCAGGCGATGCTGCCGATGCTGCGGGAGACGCGGGGCCGGATCGTCAACGTCACCTCGGTCGGCGGGCTCGTGGCGACCCCGTTCCTCGGGCCCTACGCCGGCTCGAAGTACGCGCTCGAGGCGTTCAGTGACTGCCTACGGACCGAACTGCGGCCGTGGGGGATCCGCACGATCGCGATCGAGCCCGGCAGCATCGCCACCGAGATCTGGACGAGCGGCAAGGCGATCGCCGACGACGCCCGCGACTCGATGCCACCGGAAGCCGAGAAGCTCTACGGCAAGGCGATGGACGCGACCGTCCGGATGAGCAACGAGATGGGCGCCCGCGGGATCCCGCCCGAGGAAGCCGCCCGCGTGATCCACAAGGCGCTGACGGTGCGGCGGCCGAGGGCCCGCTACCTCGTCGGCCGCGACGCCTACGCGATCAAGTACATGTCGCGGCTGCTCCCGGACCGCGTCTGGGACGGGATGATCCGCCGCGCCCTCAGGCTGCCCTGACCCCCGTCCGATAATTCCCTGTGATGGGAGGTCGGCGGCGGCGTAGTAGGGGCATGCAGGAGACGCTTACTGCGCCCGCAACACGAGCGGCGGCCGAGCCCGACAAGGCTGCCGTCGCGTTCGAGGCGCTCTACCGATCGAGCCGCGACGACGTCTATGCATACGTCGCGGGCCTACTCCGCGATAGGGCGGCGGCCGAGGATGTGACCGCGCTCGCTTTCGAGCGCGCGTACCGGAAGCGGGCCAAGTGGGACCCGGGCCGCGGCACGCGACGGGCCTGGCTCTTCGGGATCGCCCGCAACGCCGCGCTCGACGAGCTCCGCCGCCGCAAGCGCACCGCCGAGCTCGCCGCCGACCCCGAGGACGTCGACGCGACGCCGCTCGAGGCGGAGGCCGAGGGGGCCCTGCGCCGGGCGGCGCTGCGTAACGCGATGGCCGGGCTCGACGCACGCGAGCGCGAGCTGATCGGGCTCAAGTTCTTCGCCGGCCTCGGCAACGCCGAGATCGCGAGCGTGATCGGCGTCTCCGAGTCGAACGCCGGCACGCGAATCCACAGGACGATCGAGAAGCTGAGGAGGGCCTGCGATGAAGCGGTCTGAGGACACCACCGACCCCGAGGTCGAGCGCGAGCTCGACGCCCTCGAACGGGCGCTGGCCGGGCTCCCGGTCGACGAGGAGATGGCGCCGATCGCGACGCTGGTCGCCGACGTTCGCGAGCAGCGCCCCGAGCCGGACGACGAGTGGGCGGCGGAGCTGGACCGGCTGGTCGCCGGCGGCTTCGCCGGCCGCCCGCGTTCCAGCGCCGGCTCGGCCCTCGGCAGCTGGATCGGCTCCTTGCGCGGCCGCTCGATGCTGGCGCCGGCCGGCGCCCTGGCGACCCTGCTGGTCGTGGCCGCCGTCGGCGTCGGCGTGACGCAGGACGGCGGCAGCGACGACGGAGCGACGATGGATGCCTCCAGCATCGAGCTGACCGAGACGACGGCCGAGCCGGACACGGGCGGGAGCGATATCCCGGTCCCGGGGACAGCGGAGAAGGCGCCGCCCGAGATCGCGCTGGATTCGCTCGAGTCCGGCGCCGGTGCCGGCGTCAGTAGCTCGGAGTCGAGTGCCGACTCGGCCTACCCAGCCGAGCGCGCTTCCGGCATCGCCCCCGGGCAGGAGAAGCGACAGCAGGACCGCAGCGCCTACCTGCAGCTGAAGACGGACACGTCGAAGGTGCGCGAGGTCTCCGACGAGGCGATCCAGATCACGGAGTCCGTCGGCGGCGTCGTGCTCAGCTCCGACCTGAGCGAACAGCGCGACCGCGCCACGGCCTCGCTCGAGCTCTCGATCCCGACCCGCGAGCTCGACTCGACCCTCGACCGGCTCACGGACCTGGCGACGGTCTCGTCCCTGAACGAGGCATCCGTCGACATCACGAAGCCGTTCGTCTCCGCCGAGGACGCCCTCAAGGACGCCCGGGCCGAGCGCGAGCAGCTCCTCGAGGCGCTTGCCGATGCCGACACCGAGACCGAGGCGGACGCGATCCAGGCTCAGCTCGACGACGTACGCGGTGAGATCTCGCGGGCTGAGGCCGCCTTCGACAACATCGCCCAGCGGGCGCGCCTGTCAGCGGTCAGCCTTCAGATCGAGGGAACCCCGAACGGCGACGACGACGGCAACTGGAGCCTCGGCGACGCCGCCGACGACGCCCTCGACGCGCTGACCAAGGTCGCCGGCGTGATGCTGGTCGGAGCCGCAATCGTCCTCCCGATCATCGCCCTGATCGCCCTGGTCGCATGGCTGACGATGCTGATGCGCCGACGCGGGCGGGAGAAGGCGCTGGACGAGTAAGGGACCCGGTGCGGGGCCGTCCGAGGGCGGGCGACACGGGCTCAGGCCGGGTATTTGCAGTGAGGGTGAGGTGGAGGAGGCGCCGGCCGCGCTGAGGCGGGGCCGGGCCGTCCTTTGTCCCGTGGGGTGCGTGGGCGTCACGGTCTCGTAGCTGTTGCTCGGACCCCGCGCGACGCGATCCACATCGGCGTCGCATAGCGAGGGCAATGTGGATCGCTTCCGCGGCCTCACCGGGAATCCACCCTGAAACCGCAACGAAACACGCGCCCCGTGTGACCAACCACAGACCGCACCCCTTCCCTCACTGCAATCTCAGCCCCGTCTGAACCCGGCAGCCACAGCCCGAAACAAGAGGGCCGCGCGAACGGGGACGCCGGGCAGGGCGCTCCCGTCCCGGCCGCCTACTCCTCGTAGGGTTCGAAGTCTGCTTTGCGGGCTCCACACACCGGGCAGAACCAGGTGTCGGGAATCTGGTCGAAGGCGGTGCCGGCGGGGATGCCGCCGTCGGGGTCGCCCTCCTCGGGGTCGTAGACGTAACCGCAGGAGGTGCAGATCCAGAGCTGGGTGGCGGTATCGGTGTCAGTCATCTGAGGCGGCAGCCTATCGACCCCCGCCCGGCGACGCCGCGGGTCCGCCGCAGCCCTGTTGCGGTGCCCCCGCGCCGACCGTCGGGCCACGGATAGAGTCCCCGCATCGAAGGCTCACCGCCCAGCAATGCTCCCGCCGAACCGCGTCCCGCCGCCACCGTGATCCTGCTCAGGAGAGGGGGCCGTCACAACGATCGGGGGCTCCAACTCCTGTTGCTCAAGCGTGGTGAGGCCGCCCGCTTCATGCCCGGAGTCTGGGTCTTCGCCGGCGGCGTCGTCGACGACGCCGATCGCGAGACCGGCGCCGCCCCCGCCGGGAGCGACGGAGACGAGTGGGCGCACCGGGTCTGCGGCGCCCGTGAGCTCGGCG
Source organism: uncultured Solirubrobacterales bacterium (assembly GCA_963793415.1). Classification (GTDB taxonomy): domain Bacteria; phylum Actinomycetota; class Thermoleophilia; order Solirubrobacterales; family 70-9; genus CAXMST01. The sequence continues at coordinate 3,053,430 of CAWCAC010000002.1, forward strand.
AGGAGGCGGGCATCGAGATCGGCCCCGAGACGCTCTTGCCGTGGTCGCGCTGGATCACGCCGGTCGAGGTCCCGGTTCGGTTCGACACCCGCTTCTACGTCGCTCTCGCTCCCGCCCACAGCGCCCCCGAGCCCGACCGCGTCGAAATGGACGAGGCGCGCTGGTTCGGACCCGAGGAGGCGCTGCGCGCCGACGAGCGCGACGAGATCGACCTCTCCTTCCCCACGGTTCGCCACCTCGAGGAGCTCGAGCGGTTCGCCTCCGCCGACGACGTGATCGCGGCCGCCCCCAGGCGCGAGGTGAAGCCGATCCTGCCTCGCGTCGTCGGCTCCCGCGACTCCTTCGACGTCCTGCTTCCGGACGATCCGGGCTACGACGACTGAGGCGGCCTAAGAAGGCGCTGCAGCCGACGGCGGGAACGGCTCCAGCCCGGCGTGCCACGGCCCGGCCGGGTAAGTGGCGACGTTGTCCTCCTCGAGCTCCCGCTCGATCCGCGAGAACAGCTTGCCGGCGTTGAGCAGGGCCAGCTCGAGCTCGTCCCGGCTCCGCTCGCGCATCCTCCACATGAAGTAGAGCTGGTCATGGTTGGCGCCGAAGTCGACCTCGCGGTCGATCGTCGTTGCCCAGGCCAGGAAGCCGGGACTGAAGAGCTCGCGCAGCGCGATCGGATCGTGGTTGGCCGGGACCGTGGCGAGGAAGCGCTCGTTGAACTGGATGCTCTCGAACTCGACGCGGCGCGCGGTGTGCTTGCGAAGCTGATCCTCGGGCCGGGCCTCGATCGACTCGACGTCGAACGCGGGCACGACACTCGTCAGGTCGGGCATGTGCGCCTTGACCAGGATCCCGTCGGGCAGAACCGTCTTGTGCAGGAAACCGCCGGCTTCGCGCTCGAGGCCGTCGCAGCTGGCTCCCCAGAAGCCCTCGACGAGCTCGCCGGTGAGGCGGTTGCTGCCGCCAGGACAGAGCGCCGGCGGGGCGTCGCGCGGGTTGATGCCGCCGATCTCCTCGTAGCGGAGATCGCGTTCGGCGGCGACCGCCTTGACGGCCGCGATCCAGGCCTCGCGGTCCTCGGATGCGCTCATACGGGAGTCGCGCCGGCCGCCGCCGGAGGCAGCGCCTCGGAACGACCCTGCTCGGCGAGCAGGCTGCGGTAGCGCGGGAAGGAGCGGGTGGCGATCGGCACGAGGCGGAGGATCTTGTCCACCGGTCCGGACGCCTTGATCTGCCCGCGGGTCAGCGCCACCGCGACGTTGAGATCGCCGAGCCAGAAACGATGGCCGACGTCGGCAGACATCGTCATCGTCACCTCGGGCTCGAGCTCGCTCGGCCCGTACTCGACGTGCCTCGGCCGGCCCTCGCGGAGCTCAACCGTGATCTGCGCGTCGGGATCGGTGTAGACCCAGCGGATCACCGTATCGGCGCGACTGAACTTCGGGCCGAGTTCCTCGTCGGCGATTGCCTCCTCGATCATCTTGCCAAGCGAGGCGTAGACGTCGTCGGCGTCAGCGAAGTAGCTCACGCTGCAGACCCCGGTCTCGACTCCCCACGGCGCACGTGCCGAATGCTAGGGATTGCCGTCCTTGGTGACCTGCGGGGCGCGGCCGCCGCCGAACTCGTCCGGGAAGTCCGGATCGAGGAAGCACGGGGCGAAGTTGGCGCCGACCGGGGGGCTCTTGCCGTCCCCGGCAATGCGCTGGCCGCCGGTGTTGTCGCAGTCGAAGCTCGGGAAGCCGCCGAGCGAGCCGGCGCGGCCCTCGTTGAGGATCCGGTCGAAGGGCCTGATGTAGCCGTTGCCGCGGTTCGTGGGCGGCCGGTTCGGATAGATCGAGAGCGTTTCCTCGGTGATGTACCCGAGCTGGCGCAGCGTGTGCCGGGCGGCCGGCTGGCCGTTCTGCGGCGTCAGCGTGCCCGAGAGCGCCGCCGGCGGCGAGGAGAGGAAGTCGGTGATCGAGGACTTGTAGAAGTCGAGGTAGCTGACGACCGGGTTCAGGTTCGCCAGGAACGGGTCGAGCGCATCGAGCAGCGGCGTCGCGCCGTCGACGAACTTGGCCAGGTTGGGCAGCCCCCGCTTCGATGCCCGCACGAGGTCGTCGAGATCGGTGAACAGCGAGCTCAGGTTCGGCGACAGCTTGCGGACGCTACGCAGCGTCGGGCTGATGTCCCTGGCGACGGGCTGCAGGTCGAGGATCAGCGGCAGGGTGTTCTCCTGGAAGGCGTCGAGGCGGTTTAGGGTGGCCTGCGTCTCCTGCTCGAAGGTCGGGAAGATCTGGAACGTCTCGCGCAGGGCCCGCTCCTCCGAGGCAAGCGCGTCGAAGGTGTCGTTGGAGTTCGTGATCACGCCCGCCAGCGCCTGGTCGTTCTCGCTGAGCGCATCGAAGACGGTGCCGGTGTCGCGGACGAGGCCCTTGAGCTCCGTCTTCTGGCGGCGCAGGACGGCGAGCACGTCGGAGGCGTCGTCGAGGAACGGCCCGAGGTTGCCGAACGAGTCGTTCAGGTCCTGGCCCCGGCCCTGGATCGCGACGGCCGCGTTCTGCTGCCAGCGCTGAAAGGAGGCCCGGGTCTGCTCGTCGAGCGCGTTGAAGATCTCGTCGATCTGGGTCTGGTTCTCCGTCTGGCTGATCCCGAGGCTGCCGTCCTCTGGGATCGCCTCAACCCCCTCCGTCTCGGCGTCGGAATTGTTGGCTGCCGCCCCGAGCGAGATCGGGACGCCTTCCTCTCCGCCCCCGTCCGGCCTCGTGCCGGAGGTGAGCTCGACATAGGTCTCGCCGAGCAGCGTCTTCTGGCGCAGGATCGCCCGCGCGTCGGAGGAGATCGGCGCGAACTCAGGGTTGATCTCGAGCTCCGCCGCGGTCAGGTCCTGGCCGTCGAGCCGATCCTCGGGCGGAGCCAGCTCGATCGACTTGACCTTGCCGACCGAGACGCCGCCGATCCGGACGTCGGACTCGAGCGCCAGCGCCACCGCCTCGGGGAAGTAGGCGGTCACCCGGTAGCTCTTCGGCTTCAGCGGTACGGGCCCGCCGAAGGCGACCCAGAGGAACAGGATCAGGCCGAAGCAGGAGAGCGTGAACCCCGCCGCAATCAGGATCTTTCCGATCGATGGTGCCGATTTCTGCATGGCTAGTCGCTCACCTCAGCAAGTTCCGTCGAAGGGTCCGCCGGGATCGAACAGGGGCGCGAGGCCGGTGAGTGCCGGCGCCAACGGGCTCGCGCCGAGCAGCGAGAGGGCCTCGTCGCAGCCCATCGTCAGGTAGATGCGCCGGAAGAATCCGTTGGCGTCGCCGGCCGAGAAGATCGTGTTCGCGTTGTGGCCGAGCCAGGCGGCCCAGAACAGGTAGCCCTCGTCGCGGCCGGAGGTTCCCGGCGGCTCGGCGCCGCCGGGGTTGTAGGCCGCCATGTTCCCGAGCCGGTTGATCTTCGCCCCGACGGTGGTCAGCGGCGGCGATGCCTTGCCGAGGCGCTTGGCGGCCTTGGTCAGATTCGGGATCGGCTCGCGAGCCGCGCGCACGAACGGCCGGATCTGGTTCTGGATCGGGCCCGTGACCTCGTCGGCGAGCTTCGTGGTCGAGGCGTTGACCTCGTCGAGGTTTCGCGCGAACGGCCGCAGCTCGTCGAACGCTGGGCCGAGCTCGCTCGCGAACGAGGCGACGTTGGTGAGCGCGATCTTCGACTGCTCGAGCGTGCTCGGGAGCAGCGCGATCGCCCGTCTCACGCTCGGGTCCTGCTCGGCGATCGCCCCAAGCGCCGTCGCCGAGCTGGAGACGAGGCGCGTGAGGTCCTCATCGGCCTTGCCGACCGCCAGCGTCAGCTGGTTGAAGTTCGTGATCAGGCGGCGCAGGTTGTCCTTGCGCTTGGCGACCTCGGAGTTGAGCGCGCGGAAGTCCCGGTTGATCGGCCCCAGCGAGCCCAGCACCTTGCCGAGGTCCTCGCCGCGCCCGTCGAGGCCCTTGCCGGCACCGCTGATCAACAGACGCAGATAGGACTGCGTGTCGGTGTCGAGGGCGTCGAGGATCTCGTCGAGGTTGACGTCGGGGGCGGTGTTCGCGAGCGGGATCGTGCCGCCCTCCTCGACCTCGCCGGCGCTCCGGGTCCCAGGATCGAGCTGGAAGAACATGTCCTTGAGGCCCGTCGTCGGTCGCAGCAGGATCGTCGCGTCCTTGTAGACGGGCAGGTAGTCGCGGTCGAGGCCGAAGCTGACGACGGCCTTGCCGTCGACGAGCTCGACGCCATCGACGTCGCCGACCTGCACGCCGGCGACCCGGATCGTCTGGCCCTGCCCGGGCACGACCGCCTGGGCGGTCTCGAACTCGGCCTTGAGCTCGAAGGGCCGCTGCTCGAGGATCGGGATCCGCAGGCGCTGCTCCTGGACGATCACGTAGGAGACGACCAGTCCGGCGACGACCAGCGCGGCGATGGCCGCGAAGTCGCGGGCGTGCTTCTTGATCGCCGTGCCCATCAGTCCCCGAACTCCCGGTAGAAGTTCTTGACGCTCTTGTTGAGGTCGTTCTCGAGCGGCTTCGTCTTCTCGTCGGACTTGGTCGCACGGGCAATCGCGGCGAGCTGATCGATGATCGCGTTCGAGGAGTCGACGATCTCGCCGGCCTCGCCGCTCGCCGCGGTCCCGCCCGTGTCCGGAGCGCTGCTGTTCGCCGGGCCCGGGCCGACGACCGAGCGCAGATCAGGCGTGTCCTGGTTCTCGCACGGCTCCTCGGGCCTGTAGGGCGTCTTCGCCGAGGCGTCCTGGGAGGGCATCGCGCCGTCGATCGGCAGCTGCGTCACGCCGGCGAGCGTCTCGCCGGTCTCGCCGAGCGTCGTCACCGTGTTCGTGCCGCCGCCGCCGGCGACGCGGATGTACTGGCCGTTGGCGTCCTGTGAGCGGCTCTCGCCGGAGATGCCCGCGAGCCCGTAGGCGGTCTCCTTGTAGACCTCGCCGACGGCCGGGTGGGTGTAGCCGGGGCCGCCCTCGACCTCGTCCGTCGACCAGGGAATGATCACCTGGTTGAAGCAGCTCGAGAGCGAGCGGGCCTGCTCGAGGAACGGCGGCGTCTGCCGCGAGAGGTTGGCGAGCGCGGGCACCGCCGGGACCAGGTCGTTGGCGAGGCCGCGAAGCTCGGAGGGCCGGGAGAGCAGCCGCACCTGCTCGAGCAGGGGCGTCGCCGCCTCGAGCATCGCCGGCGTCGAGCGGACTCCGGGCAGCGCCTCCCGCGCGAAGGCCCGCACCGGCGGGAAGGCCGCGTTCAGGTTCGCGAACGCCGGCTTGGCCGCGTCGAGCACTTGCGGCAGCTCGATGATTGCCTGCTCGAGGTTGTCGCTCTCCGCCGCAAAGCTGCCGGAGACGATCCGCAGGTTGACGATCAGGTCCTGGAGCGACTGCTCGTTCTGACCGAGCGCGGCGACGACCACGTCGAGGTTCTTGATCAGGCCCGAGAGATCGTGCGGGTTCTCGCCGAGCACCGCGTCGTTGACCTGAGCCGTGTACTTGAACGACCCCGCAGAGGTCTTGGCGAGCTGGCGGAACGACTCGCCGCCGCCGCCCTCGATCAGGGCCGTTCCGAACTCGTCGAGGAAGACCTGGAGGTCGCGGCGGGTGTCGGCCTGGAAGCTGTTGGTGAGGATCTGGTCGAGCTGGACCGAGTTCGACGTCTGCGTCGGCGGGAACGGCGCCCCCTCGGGGTCCATGACCGGCGCCCCGGGACTTCCTGGCCGCACCTCGACGAAGAGGTTGCCTTCGAGGAACAGGCGCGGCCGCAGCTTGAAGGTCGCGTCCTCCTTCAGCGGCAGCGCCGCATCCTCGAACTCCATCGTCACGACCGCGCCGCCCTGGCTGAGATCGGCCTCGTCGGTGACCGAGGTGCCGGCCGGGGTCTGCTGCTCGGCGAGCGCGGCCTCGGCCTCGTCGGGAGCGAGCGGCTCGACCTTGGTCACCTTGCCGGCCTCGACACCGGCGATCCGCACCGGCGAGTTGACGCGCAGGTTCTGGGCCGACGCGAACACCGCCTTGTACTCGGTGCCCCCGGTGAACGGCAGGTCCTTGGTGAAGGCGAAGTAGGAGGCGACCGCCACCACCGCCGCCACGATCAGGCCGAGCGCCGCGTTCGGGATCCGCTTCTTCTCACTCGAGCGCATCAGGGCTGCCTCGCCTCGACCCGGGTGTCGACGAAGATCCGCTCGCCGTTCTGCATGTAGAAGGCGTCGGTGATGCCACGGTCGCCCGGCAGGTCCGGCATGCCGACGGCCGGGTTGCTCTCGGGCTGACCGGCGACCGGCAGCCTGCCGAGCAGGTAGCCGGTCTGGCCGGACTGGCAGTCGGAGCCGTTCTGACCGGTCGGGCCGGTCGGGTTGCCGTGCAGGATCGGCAGCTCACGCGGCTTGAAGACGCCGGCCTCGGCCGGGTTCGGGACCGGGCCGGCCTTGCCGTTTGCCTGCAGGCCCGAGTAGCCGCCGATCGAGAGGCCGGTCTCGACCTCGCCCGGGATCGTCAGCGGGGTTCCGAGGGCGCTGACGGTGATCGGGCCCGGCGGCGTAGCGATCAGCGAGACACGCTGCGTGTAGCCGGTCGAGTCCTCCTCGGTCAGGTGCTCGGGAAGCATCGTGAACCAGTAGTTCCAGTAGTTGCAGACCGTCTGGGCCGGGACCACGTACTCGGCGATCTTGTCCGCCTTGCCGAAGGTCTCCTTGAGCCGCTGCAGGGTGATCAGCGTGGTCGGCTGCTCGACGAGCTGCTCGAGTTGCACGAAGACCTTGCGCAGGTCCTTGTTCATCGGCGGTGTGCGGCGCAGGACCGGGGTCCCGATCGAGACCGCGTCGTTGAGGTCGGGGAGCGCGAGCCGCAGCTGACGCACGCCCGGCTTCAGCTCCTCCGAGAGCTCCGTGAACTCGGCCAGGAACGTCTGCTGTTCCGGCAGCACGTCGATCCCGGTCTGCAGGGTCGGCGGGCCTCCGGAGATCGTGTCCTTGAGCGCCTCGGTGTCGGCGCTGATCGCCCCGAAGGTGATCGCCATGTTCGTGAACAGGTCCGCCTGATCGTTCGCGACCGGCGCGACGATCCGGGCGAAGTTGCCGAGCGCCGGGAAGAAGCGCTCGAACTGGGTGTCGTCGTCGGTCAGCGCCTCGGCGACGGGCTTCAGGTTCGTGAACAGTGGGTTCAGCGACTCGATCGCGAGGTTGAGCGAGCCGCCGCGGCCGGCGAGCGCGTCGCCGTAGCCGATCAGGTTCTGGCGGCCCGCATTGCGGGTGCGCTGGTCGAACGTGTTGCCGATGTCATCGAACTCGGTCTGGTCGATGAAGGTGCCGTTCTCGGCGCCCTGGTTGAGCTTGACCTCGTCGAGCGAGAGGATCTGCCCGTCGTCGTCGTCGGGATCGTCGTTGTCGTCGGTGCCGTCGAAGGTGAAGCCCTGGGGCACGCCCGGGCCGTCGCCACGGGTGATGTCGAGGTACTTGAGCCCGAACGAGGACTTGTAGCGGACGCGGAAGATCGAGTTCTCCGGCAGCGGGGCCACGTCCTCGTCCAGCTTCAGCCCGAGCCGGGCGACGACGTCGCCGGCCGGATCGACCGAGGTGTCGCTGTCGATCGACGTCTCCGAGTCGCTGATCGTCTCTTCCTGCTGGCCGGGGTCGCGCCGCACGGGCGTGATCGACTCGATCACGCCGACGCGGTGGCCGCCGATCCGGACTTCGTTGTTGCGGACGAGCCGCGCCGCGTTCGGGATGTCGACGTTGACCCTGTAGGTCGGCACGAACGGCAGGCCGTTGTTCGCGTTGTAGGCGAGGAAGACCGCGACGATCACGATCAGGGTCGTGATCGCGCCGACCATCGTCGGCGAGGAGGCGAGCGCCTGCAGCGGGCCGTGCCCCGACTTCTTCTTGGTCGCCTTCTTCCTGTCGGTCATCGCAGCGCCTCCTCCCCCGTCGGGGCGGCATCTGCGCGGATGTCGTGCGTGCAGCTCATCGGTCAGTCGGCGAGGAGGAATCCGAGGAGGTCGCCTGCGGCGGCGGATGTGTCGCCCGAGCCGCCGCTCTGGCTGCGGAGCCCGAGGCCACCGAGCGCCCCGCCGAGCCCGTCCTGCCCCTTGCCGTTCTTGGGCAGGCCGAGGATGTCGCCGAGGCCCGGCAGCCCCTCGCCGACGTCACCGGGGGTGTCGGCGCCCGGGTCGGCGGGGGTGCCCGGGTCGGCGGGGGTGGGCACGGTCGGGTCGTCGGTCGTTCCGGTGCCGGCGTCCTCGGTGCCTGCACCGGTCCCGTTCGCGGCAGTCGGGCGGGCGCCCCCTGTCTCCGCGCGGGCAGTCGTCGCCCCGGCCGGATCGCAGATCTCCAGGTCGTCGGAGCCGTCGGGGCAGACCGAGGGGTCGTAGGGCTCGACCTCGGGGAAGGTGTTGATCCCTGGCTGGTCGTCGCCGAGGATCGCGACGCAGCGGTTGGCCTGCGCGGGGTCGGTCGTCTCGCCCCCGTCCTTGGAGGGCAGCGTCGGGCCGGCGTTGTAGCTCGCGCACGGACCGGACTCGACCTCGAAGATCGAGAAGTGCAACAGGTGGCTGATCGCGTCGTACTGCGAGACCGCCCCGGCCTGGTAGTAGACGTAGTTGAGGAGGCCCTCGAGCCCGGTGTAGCCCATCGTGTTCTTGGTCCCGGGCTCGCTGCTGGTCCGGCCGGTGCTCGCCTCCGCACGAGCGTCGATCTCGATCGCCCGCCGCGGGTCGTCGATGTCGCGCAGGAACTTGGCGAGGTTGTCGGCGACGGAGAACGCCTTCTTCGACGAGTTCGCGAGCTGCTTGATCTCGTCGTCGCCCTTGCGCAGGGCGCGCTCGCCGACCACCGAGGCCTTGCCGAGGGTCTTCAGCGACTTGGTGCCGGCGCTGTTGAACTCGGGCAGGTTGCGGGAGAGCTCGGTTAGACCGGGGGCGCTGAGGCGGAGGTCCTGGAGCAGCGGCGTCTGCGTGACCGCCAGGTCGTTGAGCTCGGTCATCGTCGGCTTCAGCTCGGCGAGGAAGTCGTCGAGCTTGGCGAAGTTCTGCGAGAGGTCGTCGCGGCGCTCGGCCGAGGCGTCGGCCGTCGCCCGGGCGTTCTGGATGAAGCGGACGACGTCGGCGCTGCGCGCGTTGAGCTGGCCGATGATCTCGTCCGAGTTCGCGTTGAGGTCGCGGATGATCTCGTTCTGGTCGGCGAGGACGCGGGTCACCTTGCGGGTGGCAGTCAGGGCCGGGGCGCCGCGGCGGATCGCGGCGTTGAGGTTCTCGGGGTTGCCCGCGAGCGCCGTTCCGAACTCGTTGATGATCAGCGTCAGCCGCTCCTTGAACGGTGCCCTCAGCGCGCTCTGCACCAGGTCGTTCTGAACCGTCTGCCGGGTCTGATCGACGGGGATGTCCGGGTCCTCGACGCGGGCGTCGTCATCGCCCTCGCTCTCGCTCAGCGGGTCGCCCTTGGGGGCACAGTCGATGAAGTACTCGGCGATCAGCGACTGGGGCTCGGACGAGCAGACCGTGTCCTCGCCGAGCTGGCTGAGCGGGCCCGAGAGGGTCACCTTCAGCACCGCCCGCTTGTCGGAGTTGATGTAGAGCTGCTCGACGGTGCCGGCGGTGACGCCGGCGACCTTGACCTCCGACCCATTGACCAGTCCGAAGGCATTGTCGAGCTCGATGAAGTAGGTGTGCGAATCGTCGCCGGTGGCCGTTGTCGCGAAGGCGGCGCCGGTGCCGACGAGAAGGATGAGCATGAGCACGATCCGTCGCATCGTCAGTTCCCCGGCGGAATCTGGTCGGGGTCGCAGTCGAGGGTGCCGCCGTCGGTGAACGGGTTCGAGCCGTCGGGCGCCGGTCGCTCGTTCGAGCCGGGACAGCGTTCGAGGTTGCCGATATCGAGACCGGCAATCTGCTGCCGCGGTGTCTGCACGGGCCCGCCGATGTCGGGCAGCGGCAGGTCCGGGATCGGCAGCGGCAGGTCCGGGACCAGCCCGCCGCCGTCAGGAAGCGCATTCGGGCTGAGCGAGAAGGTGTTGAAGGTGGTGCCGATGCGGCCGATGCCGCCGTTGGCGTCGACGATGCCCGAGTGCCCGAAGTCATCGAACCAACCGGTCAGCTCCGGCGTATAGGCGCGGAAGAAGGCGAGCTGCTTGAGCGAGTCCTGCAGGCTCTGGGTCGATTCGGGAAAGGCGCCGCGCCGGGTCGCGCCGTTGCGCTTGACGGGGCCGATCGCGATCTTGGTCAGCGGGTTCTGCAGCCTGGTCAGCTCGACCAGGTCGTTGTCCTTGCCGGGGGCCTTGATCACCTGGTCCAGGTCGCGGATCGTCGGCACGAGGTTGGCGGAGGCGGCACGGAACTCGCTGAAGAAGGGCCGCAGCCTGACGGCGACGGGCTTCGATGCGTCGACGAGCGGGTCGAGGTCGTCGAGGGTCGCTCTCAGGTTGACCGAGGTCGTGTTGAAGTTGCGCATGAACGCCGGCAGGTCGGAGACGGCGGACGCGAGCGCCGAGCGCTGGCGGCCGATCGCGCCCATCGTCTCGTTCAGGTTGGTGACCAGCGCCGCGACGTCGTCGCGCTTCGCCGCGACGGCGCCCGAGAGCTGGGAGCCGTCGACGATCAGCTGCTCGAGCGCGCGCTCGTCGAGGGTCAGCTCCGCGAACAGGCGCCGGGAGGTCGAGAGGAAGGGATTGAGGTAGACGAAGCCCTTGTTGGCCTGTTCACCGACGCCGTCGGTCGAGACCTCGAAGCCCCTGATCACCTTCTTCAGGTCCGCGACGGTCTTGTCGTCGAGCGTGTTGAAAATCTGATCGAGGTCGACCTCGGAGACGGTGTCGGCCTGGGTCAGCTCGCCGCCGTCGGGAATCTCGGCGGGGTCGGCGCCCTCGGGCGGCAGTGTGAGCTGGATCTGTCGGTTGGCGATGCCCGAGAGCGAGAAGGAGCGGACAGTGGCCTTGGTGCCTTCCGGCAGCGGCGCGTGGCTCTCGTCGAGGTGGAAGGTGACGAGAGCCTCGCCGTTGTCCCCGAGTTCGATCTCATCGACGAGCCCGACCGAGGTACCCCCGATCACGACCTCGTTGCCCTTGACCAGCTGCGAGGCGTTCTCGAAGTGAGCGGTGACCCGATAGGGGGAATCGCCGCCGGACAGGAGCAGGAAGATGACGACCGCCGCTGCGACCAAGGCCGCCAAAGCGACCACCCTCCCGAATGCCGATGAGGCCTGCAACTCTCCTACCCTTGATCGGTGCCTTCCGCCTAGGCGTCCCCAGGCCAGATCGAAACTACCGAGGGCCATGAGGCGCTGTCAAAGGGGAACCGACGCCCTGAAACCGCCATTCCACGCGGGATTTCCGCCGCTTCCATTGAGTTCAGATTAAGCAGGGGGTCAGGCACGGCCCGGACCTGAGTCTGAGGCCCCTCCGGACACCGAAGCCGCGCCCCGATCGCAGCTCAGCGACGACCGGGATTTTCCGCACGCAAAGACGTCCGACCGAGTACGATCACGCGCATGGTTATCGCGATCATCGTCATCGCCGTTCTCGTGATCGGCGCCGCCATATACATCTCGATCCGGAACTCGATGGTCGGGGCCCGCAACAAGGTCGACGAGGCCTGGAGCGGCATCGACGTCCAGCTCAAGCGCCGTCACGATCTAGTCCCGAACCTGGTCGAGACCGTCAAGGGCTACGCCACGCACGAGCAGCAGACGTTCCAGAACGTCACCGCCGCCCGCGCAGACGCGATGAAGGCCGGCTCGGTCGAAGCCACCCAGGAGGCCGAGGCGAAGCTCTCGGGCGCCCTCACCGATCTCCGCGCGGTAGCCGAGCAGTACCCGAACCTGCGCGCGACCGAGAACTTCCAGCAGCTGCAGCGCGACCTGAACGAGATCGAGGACGAGATTCAGGCCTCCCGCCGGATCTACAACTCGAACGTCCAGTCCTACAACACGAAGATCCAGATCTTCCCGAACTCGATCATCGCCAACCAAGGCGGCTTCAGCGCCCGAGAGTTCTTCGAGATCGAGACCGCAGCCGAGCGCGAGCCGGTTCAGGTCAAGTTCTGATCTGACGGTCCGGGAGACCGTCACTCGGCGTCATCGGTCGCCCCCGTCCCTCGTCTCTCAACTCTCCGAGAGACCCACCGGCCGACCCCTCGTCCCCCTCCCCGGCCACGCCACTCGGGCGGGTGGCGTTGCTGTGGGGTCCCACGCGAGGAGCCACCGCACCGCAGCGTGGGATTCCCCACTGCAACGACAGGACCCGCCCGCCCAGCGCCCGGTCCTTCAACGGGCCGCATAACGCCCCCGGGTCTACTCGTCCAACACCCGGTTCAGGGTCACAAACCCCGCCGCCCGCGAATAAAGCTTGTAGAGCCGGAACCCCGCCGCCCAGCTCGGCCTGCAGGCGTTGTCGAAGAGGTCCTGCGCCTCCTCGTCGGTGAGCGCCGGCGCCTCGATCCCGGAGTCGGCCAGGTTGATCTGGCTGCGGACGTCCTCGATCGTCGCGAGCTGCTGGTCGGCGTCGGCGCCGTTCCAGTCGCGGCACTCGACCAACTGGGCGACCGAGCCCGCCGTCATCTCGCCGACCGGCTCGGTGCCGGAGATGTCGATCACGGCTTCGGCGCGCGAGGCGTCGGCCCGGGCCTCGTCGGCGGGGTCGGCGGAGCCGCCGCACCCCGCGAGCGCCGCCAGAGCGACGACGCCCGCGAGCGCGGTGGCCCTCAGCTCAGTGCGTCGGGCCGTATGAGAGTTCGCCGGCGAGCTCATCCACCCAGTCCTCGATCTTCCGGCCCTCCTCGCTGTCGGCGAGGTCCTTCTCCTGCTGCTTCGCAGCCTTCAGCTCTGCCCGGGCGGCGGCCGAGTCGGGCTGCGGCGGCGTGTCCCACCAGCTGCAGCCGGGGCCGTCCATCTCCTTGGTCTCCCACTGCGCGTAACAGGCGAGCAGAATCGGGGCCTTGCCCGAATAGGCCGGGCCGCCGATGCTCGTCGTGCAGTTGCTCGGCAGCGTCGCCGGGTCGCCGGTGACGCTGCCCTCGGTGCCGTCGGCGCCGATGTTGTCGAACCAGCAGTTGCCGGTGTTGACGGTGTTCTCGTCCCACCAGAAGTCGACGCCGTTGGGCGCGGTCGGACCGCCGTCCTCGAGACTCGTCTCGTTGCCGAACTTGGTCAGGCCGGGGTGCGGCTCGAAGTCGGGCGGCACCTCGCCCATGTGGTTGCCCGAGTAGTGGTTGTCGCAGGACGTCGAGATCGATGTAGTCATGTCGCCGGTCGCGGTCGGGCAGTGGATCGTCTCGTCGATCGCGCCCTCGGCCTCGCCCGCGAGCGCGTCAGGGACGCCGATCAGCATCGTGCCCTGACGCCAGTTGTCGAAGACCCAGTTGTCCTCGAAGCGTCCGTTGTTGTGGCCGGCCCAGAAGAAGCCGGTGCCGACGGGCTGCGGGACGAGCGCCTCGAAGGGCGGGTCGTCGACGTAGACGTCGAGGTTGTTCGCGTAGAACCAGTTCCTGTCGATCTTCATCCCATCAGCCGGGAAACCCGGGTGGCCGGGAGCGGAGAGCGTGTCCGTCGTGAGGCCGTTGGCATTGCCGTAGAAGTGGTTCTGCGTGACCCGGACGGAGTTCCCCATCGAGCCGGAGTAACCCATCGCCGATCCGTGCAAGTCGCACTTCTTGATCGTCGAGTTGTAGCGCTCCTCCGGGTAGAACTCCTCGTCCCGATACTCGCCCGTCTGCGGCGAGGCGCCCGGGTAGACGACGGCGTCGCCGGACCCGTAGCCGTCGCAGTTCTTGACCATGTTGTGGTCGGTGGTAAAGCTCAGGTGGCCGTAGTCGGCGTTCCAGAAGAACTTCACGCGATCGAGCAGGATGCCGTCGGTCTCCTCGGTGTAGAAGCCGTGCTCCTTCGCTCCGCGCATGAGGAAGTTCCGGCCGACGAATCCGTCGGAGCGGTCGGTTCGGAGGACGACGTGCTTGGCGTAGCAGGGGTTCTCGGGGCCGTCGGGCGAGCTCAGGCACTCCGATGACGAGGTCTCACCGCCGGGGCGGGCGCCAGGGCGCATCGGGTTGTTGTAGTTCTTTCCCGCGTCGAGGATCACGTCCTCGGGCCTGGGGCCGGAGCCCTCGATCTGCAGGTTGCAGCGCACGCACTCGCCGAGCTCCTGCTCGGGGATCCCGTGCCGATCGGGGTCCGGAGACGGCAGCGGTTCGCCCTCGACGACGCGACCCTGAACGTAGATCAGGTTCTGGTCGTTCGAGCAGGTGGCCTGGTACTCGTAGCTCGGCGTCAGCGCGCCGCTCTGGTCCTCCTGCAGCATCGACGGGTTGCACCTCGGGTCGTTGACCGGGGCCTCGCGCGACTCGGGCTCGGTGTAGCGGCCCGGCATGATCACGACACGGTCGTTGTTGCCGGAGGCATCGACCGCGTCCTGGACGGAATCGAACCTGCACTTCTGCGCCAAGGCCTTGTTCATCTTCCGGTACTTCTTCGCCTTCTTCTTGCTGAAGACGGTCACCGGCTGGCTCGGGCGCAGGCGAAAGCCCTTCTTGCGGGCCTTCGAGATCGACCGCTTCGCCAGCTTCAGCGACTTCTTGCCGTCCTTGCCCTTGCAGACGACGCGGACCTGCCCCGCTCCCTTGCCGCTGACCGCGCTGGAGAGCGAGCGCGCATTCGGGACCTCGCCGCCGGCTGCGGGCTTGATCGAGGTGTCGGGAGCCGGGTCAGGCCAGTAGGAAGGCCGCTCGAGGTGCGCCACGGCCAGCGCCGGGATCGCCAGCATCGCAACCGCGACGAGCGCTCCGAGTACGAAACCGCGCGGACGCGAGAACGCCCTCTTGAACCTGCCGTCACTGCCCACTGCCGTAAAACCTCCAGGTGATTCGGTCGGCCCCCTCGGCCAACCGCACGAGACATTCACCGTAGCTACAGAGATGGCCGTGATGCGCCGGTTCCCGGCACTTTGGCCAGCCAGCCAGTCGGAGCCATGCCTCGATAGTGTTCAGGCGGTGAGCTCCCACGGGCCACCATCGGGGACGGGCGCGGAAGGCGCCTACGACTACGACTACCTCGTGATCGGGTCGGGCTTCGGCGGCTCGGTCAGCGCTCTCCGCCTCGCCGAGAAGGGCTACCGGGTCGGGATGTTGGAGTGCGGCAGCCGCTTCTCCGACTCCGACCACGCCGAGACCGCCTGGAACATGCGGCGCTACTTCTTCGCCCCGATCGCCGGGATGCGCGGCGTCCTCCGGATGACGCTGTTCAAAGACGTGTTCGTCGTCAGTGGCTCCGGCGTCGGCGGGGGCAGCCTCGGCTATGCCAACACCCTCTACCGGGCGCGCGAGGGCTTCTACCGCCACGAGCAGTGGCGCGAGCTCAGCGACGACTGGGGCGCGGAGCTGAAGCCGCACTACGACACCGCCGAGCGGATGCTCGGGGTCACCACCTACGACGACGTCGGTCCGGCCGACGAGCTGCTGCGCGAGTACGCGGAGAAGATCGGCGTCGCTGAAACGTGGAAGCCGACGCGAGTCGGCGTCTTCCTCGGCCAGCCCGGCCGCGAGGTGCCCGACCCCTACTTCGGCGGCGAGGGGCCCGCCCGCCGCGGCTGCATCAAGTGTGGCTCCTGCATGGTCGGCTGCCGCCACAACGCCAAGAACAACCTGCCGAAGAACTACCTCTGGTTCGCCGAGAAGCTCGGCGTCGAGGTGATGCCGGAGCGTCAGGTGACCTCGATCCGGCCGCTGGCCCCCGGGGACGGAAGCGGCGGCTACGCGATCGAGAGCGAGCGCTCGGGAGCGTGGCTGCGGAAGCAGCGCCGCACTCTGACCGCCCGGGCGGTCGTCGTCGCCGCCGGCGCGCTCGGCACCAACCGGTTGCTCCGCAACTGCAAGGAGAACGGCGATCTGCCTCGGCTCAGCGATCGTCTCGGCCACCTCGTTCGCACCAACAGCGAGTCGGTGATGGCGGTGACGGCGCCCGACGACGCGCGCGACTTCGCCAAGTCGATCGCGATCACGTCATCGATCTACCCGGACCCCGATACGCACATCGAGGTCGTCACCTACGGGCGCGCGGGAGACGCGATGGGCGGCCTCTACACGGTCATGACCGGCGAGGGCGGGCCGCCCGCGCGGATCGTCCAGTGGCTGGTCGGAGCACTGCGCCGGCCGGGCCAGCTGCTGAAGATCCTCAGCCCCCGCAACTGGTCGCAGCGGACCGTGATCCTGCTCGTCATGCAGACGCTCGACAACGCCCTGCAGCTCGTGCCCAAGCGCAAGCCGTTCGGGTCCGGCGTCCGGCTTCAGACCCAGGAGGACCCGGAGCGGCCGAACCCCCGCTACATCCCGGTCGCCGCGGACGTCACCCGCTGGATGGCCGGCAAGGTCGACGGCGTCCCGACCGGCAGCATCATGGAGTCGCTCTTCAACATCCCGACCACGGCCCACTTCCTCGGCGGAGCCGTGATCTCAGCCGATGCCTCAGACGGAGTCATCGACTCCCGCCAGCGCGTCCACGGTTACGAGAACCTGCTGATCTGCGACGGCTCGGCGATGCCTGCGAACCCAGGCGTCAACCCGTCGCTGACGATCACCGCGATGGCCGAGCGCGCGATCTCGTTCGTTCCGCCCCGTCAGGGGACGACCTTGGCGCACCTGCCCGACGAGGCGCGTCCCGCGCCCGCCCCCGCGGCTCAGTCCTCGCAGGAGTCGGTCACCTCGGCGCCGACGCAGGTGTCCTGACCGGCGCCGCCGGAGGCGGTGTCGGTCCCCTTGCCACCGCTCAGGTAGTCGTTCCCGTCGAGACCCGCGAGCACGTCGTCGCCACCTGAGCCGCTCAGGTAGTTGACCGCCCCGTCGCCGACGAGCACGTCGGGCCCCTCCGATCCATAGACCGCCTCGACACCCGAGAGCGCGTCGGTGCCATCGCCGCTCGCCGTTCCGGCCGGCAGCGAGACCGTGACACCGTCGGCAGCGTCGAGGAAGGAGACCAGGTCGAGCGCGCCGCCGTTGCCCGCGATCTCGTCGTCGCCGGGGCCGCCGATCAGGTAGTCGCGACCCCCGGGACCGCCCTCGAGCCTGTCGCGGCCGGGGCCGCCGTCGAGCTGGTCGCTGTCGTCGTTGCCGAACAGCCGGTCGTTGCCGCCGGCGCCGCAGATCAGGTCGGCGCCACCACGGCCCTTGATCCGGTCGGCACCGCCACGGCCGTCGATCACGTCGGCGCGCTTCGTGCCCTTGATCCGGTCGGCACCGTTGCGACCGCGGATCGTCACCTTGCGGCCGAGGCAATAGCCGCCGCTGCTCGTGTTCGTTGCGGCCCTCGCCTCAGGCGGCGGCGGCGCGACCGCGGGGGCCGGGCCGGCCATCGCGATCGCCGCGAGGGCGGCCGCGGCTGCGGCCGTCAGGGCTGCTGGAAGCGCGAGTCGCATCGTCTCAATCTAGAACCCGCGAGCACCCCCGGCGGTGCGGACCCGCCCCGCGAACGCAACGAGGGCCCGCACGGCGTGCCGCGCGGGCCCTCGAAATCCTCTCGGGATCGCGCCTCGGCGCGACCCGGGGCGGCTCAGCCGCCGGCGGCCTCGAAGCGCGAGGACACCTCGTCCCAGTTGACGACGTTCCAGAACGCGTCCAGGTAGTCGGGGCGCTTGTTCTGGTACTTGAGGTAGTAGGCGTGCTCCCAGACATCAGCGCCGAGCAGCGGCGTCTGACCGGCCGAGATCGGCGAGTCCTGGTTCGCGGTCGAGGTCACGGCGAGGCCCGAGCCGTCGTGGACCAGCCACGCCCAGCCGGAGCCGAACTGGCCGATGCCGGCGTTCTTGAACTCCTCCTTGAAGGAGTCGAAGCTGCCGAACTTGTCGTTGATCGCATCCGCCAGGGCGCCACCGGGCTCGCCACCGCCGTCCGGGCTCATGATCTGCCAGAAGAACGAGTGGTTGGCGTGACCGCCGGCGTTGTTGCGGACCGGGCCCTGCTTGTCGGCGGGCAAGCTGTCGAGATCCTTGAGGACTTCCTCGACGTCCTTGTCGGCCCACTCGCTGCCCTCGAGGGCGGCGTTCGCCTTGTCGACGTAGGCCTGGTGGTGCTTGTCGTGGTGGATCCGCATCGTCTCCTCGTCGATGTGAGGCTCGAGCGCGTCGTAGTCGTAGGGAAGGTCGGGCACGGAGTAGGCCATTGCTTCGCTCCTTTGTCTGGGAAATCGTGGGCTTGGGAATCTATACCCGGCACGGTGTGCGGCAATCCGGCTGCGCGCGCGGGCCCGCACATGATGCAACTTCAAGCGGGCTTGAAGTCAAGCCCGTCGTCTGCGAGCCTGCCGGCGATGAGCACGATCACAGGGCCCCCGAAGGAGTTGACAATCGGCGAGCTCGCCGAGCGCAGCGGCGTCGCAACCTCGGCCCTGCGCTACTACGAGGAGCGCGGACTGATCGAGTCGGAGCGGAACATCGGCGGCCATCGCCGCTTCCGGCGGCCGACGATCCGCCGTGTCGCCTTCATCGTCTTCGCGCAGCGGATCGGGCTCAGCCTTGAAGAGATCAGGGGCGAGCTCGACAAGCTGCCGGGCAACCGGACGCCGAAGGCGGCCGACTGGTCGAAGCTGAGCGCCTCCTGGACGTCGCGGATCGACGAGCGGATCGCCGAGCTCGAGCGCCTGCGCGAGGGTCTGACCGGCTGCATCGGCTGCGGCTGCCTGTCGCTGGAGAAGTGCGAGCTCGCCAACCCCGGCGACCGTGCCGGATCCCGCGGCCCGGGGCCGCGAGGATGGATCGGCGACGTGCCGCTCAACGGCGGCTGAGCCGGCCGTCCTCGAGCCAGAGCCTGTGGTCGAAGCCGGCCCCGGCAGCCTGCTCGTGGCTGATCACGAGGACGCCGCGGGAGTTGCGCCGCGCCTCCTCGGCCAGCACCTCGAGCAGTGCCTCGCCGGAAGCCGGATCGAGGTGGGCCGTGGGCTCGTCGAAGATCAGAAACGACGCTGGTGTGAGCAGGGCCCGAGCGACACCGAGCCGCTGCCGCTGGCCACCGGAGACGGTCGCGCCGAGCTCGCCGAGTTGGGTGTCGAGGCCGTCGGGCAGTCCCTCGAGCCAGGCTCCGAGCCCGACTCGTGAGAGCGCCCACTCGAGCCGGGCGTCGTCGGCAGCCGGGTCACCGAGCATCAGGTTCTCGCGCAGCGAGACCGCGAATGCGTAGGCATCCTGTCCGGCGAGCATCACGACCGTGCGCAGCTCGTCTGAGTCGAGCCGCTCGTAGGGCGTCCCACCGATCGAGATCCCGCCGCCCGTCGGGGCGTTGAAGCGGACCAGCAGCTCGGCGAGCGTAGTCTTGCCGCCGCCGCTGGGCCCGCCGAGGGATACCGCTTCGCCGGCGCGCAGAGTCAGCGAGATCCGATCGAGTACGGCAGTGCCGTCCGGGTAGGAGAAGCTGACGTCGCGGAGCTCGATCGGGCCGGCCGCAGGAACCGGCGACGGCACCTCGGGCTCGCTGATCGCGGGCTTCGACGCGACCACCTCGTCGACCCTCGTCGCTGCCACCGAACAGGCGTCGATGCTGGCCGCGGCCGCAGGCAACGGCGCAACGGCCTCCTGCGCGGCGATGCCGAGCAGTGCCACCGCGGCGAGCAGTACCCCGGCCAGCGCCCCGTCCGAGACGGCGGGAAGGGCGACCGCTGTCATTGCCACGGCCGTCGCGGCAAGAAGGGTCAGCTGCAGGCCGCCGCCGAGGCCCGCCGCGAGCGCGTCGCGGCGCTGGATCGAGGCGAGGCGAGCCCCGGATGCGCGCATCTTCACGATCCAGTCGGCCTCGCGGCCGGCGAGCGCCAGCTCCCCTGCTCCAGCCGAGATCTCGACCAGGTCGGCGCTGAGCTCGGCTCGCGCCGCCGCCTGGTTGCGGCCGGCCGCGCGGGCGGCGCGCTGCGAGATCCAGGGCACGACGACCCCGCCGAGTACAAGCGAGATCGCCAGCACCAGCGCCGCCGGCGGGTAGAGGAGGAGGGCGACGATCAGGGCGCCGGCGCCTGCAAGGACCGCGATCATCGGCGGCAGCAGGGCCCGCAGCCAGACGTCCTGGAGCCGGTCGACGTCGGAGACGAAGCGACTCAGGAGCTCGCCCCGGCGGTGTCCGCCGAGACCGCTCGGCACGAGCGGCACCAGCGCCGCGAAGAAGCGCCGGCGCAGCCTGCCGATCTCGCGCAGGGCGACGTCGTGGGAGACGAGCCGCTCGGCGTAGCGAGCGAGGGCGCGGACGAGGCCGAAGAAGCGGACGCCGACGATCGCGAGCGCGAGCATCAGGATCTCCGGCTGCTGGGCCGCGCGGCTGATCAGGTAGCCGGACGTCGTCAGCAGGCCGACCGCGGCCAGCACCGCGATCGCGCCGAGCACCGCCGCCAGCGCCATCCGCGCGCGGTGTCCGCCCTCGGCGGCGATCGAGAGCAGCGGCCGTAGCGTGCTCACAGCACCGGCTCCAGCGATCGGGGCGCCTCGCCCGCGCCGGCGGCGAAGCCGGGGCCGGGATGGAGCCGGCCACCGTCGAGCTCGAGCACGCGGGTCCCCGGGATCGCGGCGCTGACCTGCTCGACGAGGCGCGGGCGATGGGCGATCAGCAGGCCGGTGCGCTTCTTGAGCAGCTCGGCGATCGCCTCGCCGACCGAGGCGGCGGTCTCCTCGTCGAGGTGGGCGGTGGGCTCGTCGAGGACGACGAACGAAGGGTTGCGGAGGAAGGCCCGGGCCAGCGCGACCCGCTGGGACTGGCCTGCCGACAAGCGCCGGCCGCCTTCACCGACGCGGGCGTCGAGACCCCCGGGCAGCTCGCCCACGAGCTCGAGGCCCCCGGCTGCGCGCAGCGCGGCGAGCACGTGCGTCTCCGGCGCCGACGGATCGTGCAGGGCGACGTTCTCGGCCAGCGTCCCGGCGAAGATCGTCGGTCGCTGTGGCACCCATGCGACCCGCTCGCGCCAGTCGGCGGGATCGGTGTCGGCGAGCGCGACGTCGCCGCAGCGGAGCTCGCCCTCGCGGGTCTCGGTGAGCCGCAGCAGCAGCGAGGCCAGCGTCGACTTGCCGGAGCCGCTCGGGCCGGTGATCGCGACGACGGTTCCGGGCTCGATCCGCAGGTCTAGGCCGTCGAGCACGGGCTCAGGCCGGCCCGGGTAGCGGAAGCTGACGTCCTCGAGCACCAGCGGCTCGCGGCGCGGGTCGGGGGCCGGCTTCGGCGCCGCCGGTACCGACACCGTCGGCTCGGCGTCGAGCACCTCGAAGATCGTCTCCGCCGCGCTGAGACCGTCGTTGGCCGCGTGGTACTGGGCGCCGACCTGACGCAGCGGCATATAGATCTCGGGGGCGAGCAGCAACACCGTCAGCCCGGCCTCGAAGCCGAGGCTCCCACTCGCGAGCTGGACACCGACCGTCGCGGCAACGACCGCCGTCCCGATCATCGCCAGCAGCTCGAGCACGAGCGCCGAGAGGAAGGCGACGCGGAGGGTCGCCATCGTCTCGACCCGGTAGCCGTCGGAGGCGGCGCCGATCGCCCGCTCCTGATCGCGGGCACGGCCGAGGGCGCGCAGCGTCTCGAGCCCGCGCACGAGGTCGAGGAAGCGGGCGCTGAGTCCGGCGAGCGTCTGCCAGCGCTTGTCGATGCTGCGCTGGCTGAGCTTGCCGACCAGGACCATGAAGACCGGGATCAGCGGGAAGGTGATGCCGAGGATCAGCGCCGCCTCCCAGTCCCGCGGCAGGATCCAGAGCAGGATCACCGGTGGTGCGAGCGCGGCGAGCACCGCGTACGGGAGGTACTTGGCGTAGTAGGCCTCGAGCGCTTCGACGCCCTGGACGCCGGCGGCGGCGAGGGCGCCGCCGCGGCGCTCGGGGTCGAAGGGGCGGCGCAGCAGCAGCTGCTCGGCGAGCCGGCCCCGCAGCGACTCCATCACGTTCGCGGCGCCGACCCGGCCGGTCCACTCGAACCCGAACCCGACGAGCCCGCGCCCGATCGAGACCGCTGCCAGGGCAACCAGCGCGCCGGTCAGCGCCGAGGGCGCCTCGCCGTCGATGAAGGCTCCGGCGATCACCGAGGCAAGCAGCGTCGCCTGGGCGACGATCAGAGCGGTGCCCGCGAGCCCGATCAGGACCGTGAGCACCACCTGCCGCCGGGCCGCGGTCCCCGAGCGCGTCAGCCTTCCCTGCAGGCCGCGCACGACGTCAGGGGCCGACTACCGGCGCCGGGTCGGGTGGCCGCGGCGGATCCGGATCGGGATCGTCGTCCTTGTTCAGCTTCTGGTCGATCAGGTCGAGCGGACTCCGCACCTCACCGAAGTCCTCGGGGCCGACCCGGTGCCTGAAGACCCAGTACGTCCAGCCCTGGTAGAGCAGGACGACGGGCACGAGCAGCGCCGCGACGACCGTCATCACGGTCAGCGTGTAGTCGGAGGAGGATGCCGCCGACAGCGTCAGCGTGTAGGCGGAGTCGGTGCTCGAAACCATCGCGTTCGGGAACAGGTCGACGAACAGCGAGGTGAAGAGCAGGACGATCGCGGCGACGCCGGCGCCGAAACCCCAGGCCGCCCTGCGGCGGACGAGGACCGTCATCGCGACCAGGGCCGCGACGGCGAGCACGCCGATCACCGCGGCAATCGTGTTGCCGGTGCTGTCGCTCATCTCGGCGATCGTCCAGGCGACGAAGCCGGCCCCGAGCACGGTTGCGACGGGCGCTGTCAGCTTCGCCCAGGTTCGGGCCCTCCCGGCCACCTCCCCGGTCGTGCGCAGCGCCAGGAAGGAGGCGCCGTGGCAGGCGAACAGGGTCAAGGTCACCAGCCCGCCGAGCAGGGCGTATGGATTGAGCAGGGTGAAGAGGGTCCCGGTGAACTCTCCAGTCGCGTCGATCGGCACGCCGGCGACGATGTTCGCCCAGCCGACGCCCCAGAGCAGGGCGGGCAGGAAGCTGCCGATCGCGAGCGCCCACTCCCAGCCGCGGCGCCAGCGCGGGCTGTCGCTCTTGCCCCAGAACTCGAACGAGACACCGCGCACGATCAGTGCCACGAGGATCAGGAAGAGGGCCAGATAGAAGCCCGAGAAGAGGGTCGCGTACCACTCCGGGAAGGCGGCGAAAGTGGCGCCACCGGCGACCAGCAGCCAGACCTCGTTGCCGTCCCAGACGGGGCCGATCGAGTGCAGGACGCTGCGCCGCTCGCCGTCCGTCTTCGCGACCGCCGGGATCAGCATCCCGACGCCGAAGTCGAAGCCCTCGAGCACGAAGTAGCCCAGCCAGAGAACGGAGATCAGCAGAAACCAGACGAGCTGAAGTGTTGTGACGTCATCCATTTCGAACCCCTTTCAGGTCAGTCCGGGTCAGTAGGCGAGCACGAGGTCGGGCTTGCCGCCGTCGTCGGGCTCGGGTGCGTCGGGGGTCCCCTTACGGGCGATCTTGAGGAAGATCCGGCCGGCGAAGACGGCGAGGACGCCGTACAGGAGCGTGAAGCCGACCAGCGTGATCCAGACCTCGGCCGAGGAGACCGCGGGCGAGTTCGCGTCGCTCGTCTTCAGCATCCCGAACACCACCCAGGGCTGGCGGCCCATCTCGGTGAAGATCCAGCCGAAGGTGTTGGCGATGAAGGGCAGGGCGGCGGCGAGCACGGCGACCTGCAGGAACCGCTTCGAGCTCTCCAGCTTGCCCTTGCGATGCAGGTACCAGCCGAGTGCCGCGATCAGCAGCATCAGCGTGCCGGCGCCGATCATCACGCGCCAGCTCCAGTAGGCGACGGCCACGATCGGCGCGTACTCGCCGGGACCGAACTCCTCCTGGTAGCGCTCGTTCAGGCTGTTGATGCCCTCGACCTCGCCGTTGAAGCTGCCGGTGGCGAGCAGCGAGAGCATGCCCGGGACCTCGATATTGCGGTTCAGGCCCTCCGGGTTGCCCTCGAGGTCGCCGGTCGCGAACAGCGACATGCCGACGCTGTCGCCGGTCTCGAAGACGGCGTCGGCTGCCGCCATCTTCATCGGCTGCTGGTCGCTCATCAGCATCCCGTTGAAGTGGCCGACGGCCATCGTCAGGATCGAGGCGATCGTGACAACGGGAAGCGCGTAGGCAATCGTGCGCTTGTGCACCTCGGGCTCGTTGCCCTTGCGCAGGTGCCAGGCGGAGACGGCGATGATGACCATTCCGGAGGTGATCAGGGCAGCGAAGATCGTGTGCGCGAACGCGTACAGGGCGGTGTTGTTCGTGAGCACGGCCCAGATCGAGGTCAGCTCGGCCTTGCCGTCAACCATCTCGTAGCCGACCGGATGCTGCATCCACGAGTTCGCGGCGAGGATGAAGTAGGCCGACAGCGCGGTCGAGCCGGCGACGAGCCAGATCGTCGCCAGGTGGACCTTCTTCGGAAGCCGGCCCCAGCCGAAGATCCAAAGGCCGAGGAAGGTCGACTCGACGAAGAAGGCGGCGAGGCCCTCCATCGCGAGCGGGGCGCCGAAGATGTCGCCGACGAAGCGCGAGTAGTCGGACCAGTTCATGCCGAACTGGAACTCCTGGACGATCCCGGTGACGACGCCCATCGCGAACGAGACGAGCATCAGCTTGCCCCAGAAGCGGGTCGCGCGCAGCCAGCGCTCGTCGCCGGTCTTGTACCAGCGGGTCTGGAAGTAGGCGACGGCGATCGCGAGGCCGATCGTCAGCGGCACGAAGAGGAAGTGGTAGATGGTTGTGATGCCGAATTGCCAGCGGGCGAGCTCGAGGGAAGTCATGCGAGCAGGCTGACCCAGAGCCGGCCTTCGGCGGACGTGGCGCTGCGCGATTCTCGATCAGTAGTTATCCCCTAAGGGGCCGCGGCACTCCCCGTGCGGACTGCTGCGGGGGCCTAGCTAATGTGACGCGGAATGGCTGAAGCAGCGGAAAAGACCAGCGTCCTGATCGCCGACGACCATGCCGTCGTGCGCAGCGGTCTGCGGATGATCCTCGAGTCCGAGGCCGGCATGGAGATCGTCGCCGAGGCCGACAGCGTCGACGGCGCGATCCGCAAGCTCAAGGCCTACAAACCGGCCGTGCTCGTCCTCGACATCAACATGGGTGGACTCTCGAGCCTCGATTCGATGAACGAGATGCGCGAGGCCTCTCCGGAGACCCGGATCGTCGTGCTGACGATGCAGACCGAGACGGCATACGCGCGCGACGCCCTGCGTGGCGGTGCCAGCGGCTACCTACTCAAGGATGCAGCCGACACCGACCTCGTCGAGGCCGTGACCGCCGCCGCCCGCGGCGAGCGCTACGTCCAGCCTTCGATTGGAGCCCGGCTCGCGGCCGAGCAACCGCCCGAGTGGCCCCCCGACGGCCTCAGCGACCGCGAGGCCGAGGTCCTGCGCCTGATCGCGCTCGGCCTGACCAACCGCGAGATCGGCGAGGAGCTCTACCTGAGCATCCGCACGGTCGAATCGCACCGGGCGCACATCCAGCAGAAGCTCCGGCTGCAGACCCGCAAGGATCTCGTCGCCTACGCGCTCGAGCACGACATGGTCAACTCCGCGCCTCCCCCGGTCCGCGCCCGCGCGGGCAGCTGAACCGAGCCGAGTTCAGTCCGGAACGACCGGCTCCGGTTCCGGCACGGGCCCGAGCGGCAGCGTCAGCGTCACCACCGCGCCCTCCCCCGGCGTCGAGTCGATCTCGAGATGCCCCTCAGCGAGCTCCGCGCGCTCACGCATGCCGACGATCCCGAAGCCGAGCTCGGCTCGCGCCGGCACGAAGCCGGCCCCGTCGTCGCTGATCCGCGTGACGAAGTCGCTCTTGTCCCGGGACAGCGAAACGGCGATGCGCGCCGCGCCGCCGTGGCGGATCGCGTTCGTGATCGCCTCCTGGACGACTCTGTAGACGGCGATCTCCTGGGCCGGCGCCAAGCGGATGTCGGGGCCGGCCGGAACCTCGACGGGGATCTGCACGCCCTGGCCGCGGGACTCGATCCTGCTCGCCAGCGCCCCAAGGGCCGGGACGATCCCGAGCTCCTGCAGCGAGTCGGGGCGCAGGTCGGTGATCAGATCGCGCAGCGAGGCGATCTCGTGGTCGATCTGCTCGATCGAGCGATCGATGGCGGACTCGAGCTTGTCGCTGTCCCGACGGCCCGTTGCGAGCATCAGCCGCACGGCGGCGAGGCCCTGCAGCGTCGCGTCATGCAGCTCGCGGGCCCACTGGCGCCGCTCCTGCTCGGCGGCGTCCATCGCCAGTCGCAGGCGCTCGGTCGCTACCGACCGCGCGTTGCCGATCGCAATCGCGGCCCATTCGGCGAGCGAGATCACGGCGCGCTCGTCCTCCTCGGTGAAGTCGGCGCCGTTCTCCTTCTCGGTCAGGTACAGGTTCCCCCACTGCCGCTCGAGGATCCGGATCGGAACGCCGAGGAAGGTGCTCATCGGCGGGTGGTTCGGCGGGAAGCCGTAGGAGTCCGCGTGCTCGGAGACGTCGTGCAGACGGACCGGACGGGGCTCGCTGATCAGCAGCCCGAGGATGCCGCGACCACTGGGCAGATCGCCGATCCGCTCGCGGGTCTGCTCGTCGATGCCGAGGTGGATGAAGCGCTCGAGGCCGCTGCGCTCGCGGTCCAGCACCCCGAGGGCGGCGTAGCGGGCGCCGGTAATCTGAACCGCCGCTTCGAGCACGCGGCGCAGCACATGCTCGAGTTCGAGGTCCGATACCAGGCCTCGCCCTACGTCGAAGAGTTCGCGCAGCGTCTCCTCGTCGAGGCGGCGACTCCCTGCCGTCGTTGGTGACATCGGCACAGAATGTACGGGATCGCACCACGCCTCCGGCGGCCGGATCGTGAATCGGGCGGCCGCAGAACCGTATTTCTCCGGACCGCGGCTACGGCCCGGGACGGACGAAGACATCGAGCGTCACGCCTAGATTCGAGCGTGTGGAACTGGGAAACGGACCGATGAACGTTGGGATCGCCGATCCGCACCCGGCCGTCAGCGCGGCGCTCGTCGACATGATCGAGTCGCGGCGGGGCTTCGAGGTCGCCGGCTGCGTCTCGACCGGCCCGGCTGCGCTCGAGTTGCTCGCCGGCCGCCCCCTGGGGCTGCTGCTGCTCGACCAGAACCTGGCGAGCATGTGGCCGCACGGACCGCTCCCCGGCCGCACCCTGCTCTCGCACATCCGCGCCGGCTACCCGAGTCTCTCGATCGTCGTTCTGGCGATGCGTGACGACCCGCTGATCAAGGCGCGGGCGCTGGCCGCCGGCGCCTCCGCCTTCCTTCCGAAGGAGCGGATCGGCGACCTGCTCGGCCACACGCTCGCCGCCAAGGCGCACGAGCACGAAGAGCGCGGACAGCGCGCCGGCTGCAATGGCCGCTGAGGACTTTCGCGTAGTCGTAGTCGGCGGTGGCGTCGGCGGGCTCGAGGCGATCCTCGCGTTGCGCGAGGCCGACCCCAACGTGAACATCGAGCTGCTCTCCGACGACACCGCCTTCCGCCTGGTCGCGCTCTCGGTCACCGAGCCGTTCGGTGCCGAGGCCGCCCCCGAGCTCCCGATCGACGACTTCTGCGAGGACGTCCACGCCTCTCGTCATCGCGACCGCCTCGCCGAGATCTGGCCGGCAGAGCAGCGCCTACTGACCGAGCACGGCACCGAGCTCCCCTATGACGCGTTGATCCTCTCGCCCGGAGCGCGACGGCACACGCCTGCCGCCGAGAGCAAGCAGGTCGCAGCGGGCGCCCCGCAGGCGTTGATCTTCGCCGGGGCCGGACAGGCGAAGGCGCTGCGCGCCGTGATCGAGGAGGCCGCGGAGAACGGGGGAACGCTGCTGTTCGAGGTCCCCGCGGGCCCGAGCTGGCCGCTACCGCTTTACGAGCTGGCCCTGCAGGCGGCGCAGCGACTGAGCGAAACCGCCGCCCGCGTCGCCTTCCAGACGCCCGAACACACTCCCCTTCAGTGCTTCGGCGCCGCCGCCTCCGCGCAGGTCGCGGATCTGCTCGAGATGCACGGGATCGAGTTCTCGAGCACGGGCGGTGTCCCGGCCGACGGCGGGCGCGAGGTCGAGCCCACCTACCGGGTCACGATTCCCGAGCTGGACGTGCCCGAGATCCCCGGGCTGCCGCAGAACGCACACGGATTCATCCCGACCGACAGGGCGATGCGAGTGCCGGGTGCCGAGCGCGTCTGGGCGGTCGGCGACGCGACCTGGTTCCCAATCAAGCAGGGCGGTCTCGCGGCCGAGCAGGCCGACGTGGCCGCCGCCGGGATCGCCGCCGAGATCGGACATCCCGTCGCCGACGAGCGCCTCGTCTTCCGGCCGATCCTGCGAGCCGCTCTGATGACGCCCGAAGGCCCGCATTTCCTGCGCTCGGCCGCGCCCGACGCCGACAGCGGCGATCAGGGCACCGACCAGCACGCCCCGCTCTGGTGGCCGCCGGCGAAGGTCGCCGGACGCCTGCTCGCTCCTTACCTGGCCCGCCGTCACGACCCGACCGACGACGTCGGCGAGCTGCGCGACCTCGAGCCCGAGTCCCGTCGCGAGTCCGACCACGCCGAGGCGATCGGCATCGCCCTAGTCGGCGCCGACATCGACGCCCGCGACGGCGAGTACACGCGCGCCCTGCACTGGCTCGACGTCGCCGAGGGTCTCAACATCGTGCTGCCGGCCGAGTACCGCGAGAAGCGCAAACGCTGGACCGTGCTCGCAGCGGCAACCGGCCAGTCGCACTAGCGGGGCGCGCCGCGCCGGGCAAAGAGCCGCCGCAGGCGAGCGGCGGCGTGGAACCGGCCTAGTGACTGCGCCGTGTCGCGACCAGCAGCGGACACGGCGCCCTGCCGGCGAGGCGGGAGGACGTGCTGCCGAGCAGGACGCGGGCGAACGGGCCGTAGCCGCGCGAGCCGACCACGAGCAAGTCCGCGTCGTGGCCGCAGCAATCGCTCAGCCGGTCAGCCACGCGCCCGCGCTCGATCTCGACGGCGACGGCGAGATCCTCGGCGTGAGCTGCGATCGCCTCGGACATGCGCGTCTCGAGCTCTTCCTTGCGGCGATCGACGACCGGCCTGCCGGAGAGGGCGTCGAAGGCCTCGGCGATGATCTCGCCCTCGCCGATCGTGGTCTCGAGCACACCGATGACGCGTACCGAAGCGCCGTGACGGCGCGCGATCGAGGCAGCGAGCTCGAGCGCATGGTCCGCCTCCCCGCCGCCGTCGAAGCCGACGGCGACGGTCGCGATCCGATCGGGGGCGGCGTCCGAGTAACCGCGCGGGGCGATCGCGACGGGCGCCGCCGAGCCATGAGCGAGCTTCTCGCCGGTGCTGCCGATCAGCACCGCGCCGAGCCGGCCGCGGCGACTCGAGCCGACGACGATGCAGTCGGGCTGCTCCGCCTCGCCGATCGCAGTCAGAGCAGCAGGCGCCGAGTCGCCGATCAGGACCTCGCCGTAGCTCTTGGCAGCGTGCAGAGGAGCCAGCGCCCGCCGCTCGAGCACAGCGGTCGCCTTCGCCTCGAGGTCGCTCTTGATCTGCTCCCAGTTGCCGGGACCGGGATCGGGCTCGATCGGAGGCTCGCCCACCCGCCTCGGCGGGTACGGGATCGCAATCACGGCATGCACTTCGCCGTCGACGCCGGCGAGCAGGCCGGCGAGCGCCGCGGCGTCGTCGCCGCCGGGGCCGCCGTCGTGCCCGAGCACGATTCGGCCCGGCAGCGGCAGGGGTCGGCCCGACCGCACGAGCGCCCTGGCGACGTCGAGGCTGGAGAGCACTCCGACCGGGGCGCCGGTCGCAGGATCGACGACGAACAGGTGGCTGACCTCGTGCTCGCGCATCGCAGCCGCCGCCTCGCGGACGGTCGCGTCGGCGTCGATCACGGCCGGCTCGGTGGCGGCAACGGCGCCGACCTCCTCGGCGCCCGGGTCGCGGCCGAGGGCGACGGCCTCGAGCAGATCCTGGTCGCTGAACACGGCGAAGGGTGTGGAGCCGGCGGCGTCGGAGGGGCGCACGACGAGGGCGTGGACGCCGTTGGCGCTGAGGTTCGCCGCCGCGTCGAGCAGCGTCTGCTCGGGCGCGCAGCCGACCACGGGCCTGCTGGCGAGGTCGCCGACCGGGGCGGCAAGTGGATCGGTCCGGCCGGAACGGGGCCGTGCCGAAGATCTCGAGATCTCGCTCATGCCCGCACGCTATGCGCGGAACAGCGGGCCTGCAATCGGGCGGCGCCCGGACAGGATCGCGGAAGACTACGGATAGTCCACGCGGCGATCGCCGGCCGGCGCGGGTCGGTCCGCCGGCGGCTGTCTGCATATCGGGGCGCCCGGATTCGAACCGGGGACCTCACCGACCCGAACGGTGCGCGCTACCAGGCTGCGCCACGCCCCGAGACGCGCGCAGTATGGCAGGACTCGGGGCTCGTCCGGGCGCCGCCGCGGTCGCCTCGGGACCGGCTCAGCCGACGCGATCGATCGCGGCGTTGACCTCGTCGAGCGTGGGAACCCCTTCGAGCGTCTCCGAGCCCACCGCCCCCTCGACGATCAGGATTGGATCGGCCGGAAGCCGCAGCTCGGTCGCCAGATCGACGTCCTCCTGAGCGCTCTGCTCGGCGGGACCGGCTACGTAGGCCTCCTCCCAGGCGGCGGTGTCCAGCTTTGGGACGACCGCCGCGACCTGCTCGAGGTACTCCTGGTCGACGCCCTGCTCCGGCACCTGGCCGAGGTTGCGCATGAACAGCGCCGCGTACTGCCAGCCCTTGTCCTGCTCGGCGGCGGCCTCGACCCCGATCGCGCCGAGCGTCACCGGCTTGAGACCGAGCGGGAAGTTCCTGAAGTTGATCTGGGCCTCGCCGGTGCGGACGCGCTGTTCGATCAGCGGATCGATCACTTCCGCCTGGAAGTCGGCGCAGCGCGGGCACTGCACGTCCTGGAACAGGGTCATCGTGATCGCGGCCTCCTCGTCGCCGAGGCGGTCGTCGAGCTGCCGGATCCCCCCGATCAGCTCCTGCACCTCGCCTGTTCCCGTGATCTGGATCGACTGCGGGCCCTCCTCCCCGATCGAGAGCGAGATGATCCCCGCGAACAGCCCGATCGCGAGCAGCCCGAGGACCGTTATCGGCAGCCAGCGGCGCTCCATCGGGTCAGCCCGTGACGGCCTTGTAGTAACGGACCGCGAGTCCGGTGAGGAGCATCCCGAAGGCCTCCTCGATGTCGATCTCCTCGCGCCCGGCCCATACCTGCAAGCCCTGCTGCTCGATCTCGGCGCCCCGTTGGACGACTTCGTCGACGAGGTCCGGATTCTGGTCGCAGAAGTAGGCGCCGATCGAATACAGGTCGGTGTCCATCAGCGACGCGACGAAGCCGCCCGAATCGGGCGTCACAGGATCGGCGGCAGCGTCGCTCATGCCCCCAATCGTATTGGCGGGCGGGCTTCGGCCCGCCGACGCGTGGGATCATCGGGCCGATGGCCGACCGCAACCAGGTGATCGCCTTCTGTGACGAGCTGCTCGAGATCGGGCGGTTCACCGACTACGGACCGAACGGCCTGCAGGTGCCGGGCACCCTCGAGATCGGCAGCGTCGTCAGCGGGGTCTCGGCGAACCTGGAGCTGATCGAACGCTCGATCGACGCCGGCGCCGACCTGCTGATCGCCCACCACGGGCTCTTCTGGGACTTCCACCCGCGCGCGCTCAGCGAGCAGATGGCCGCCCGGCTCAGGGCCGCGCTCGGGGCCGGCCTCAACGTCGCCGGCTACCACCTGCCGCTCGATGCGCATCCCGAGATCGGCAACAACGCGCTGCTCTGCGAGGCCCTCGGCTTCGAGCGGTCAGACACGTTCGCCGAGGCCAAGGGGACGCCGATCGGAATCGTCGGCCGGCGCCGGGACCCGGTTGGGATCGAACAGCTGCTCGGCTCTGTCAGCACCCTGCTGGGGCGCGAGCCGCAGCTGCTCGGCGCCGGTCCGGAGACGGTCTCGACCGTGGCCGTGATCACGGGCGCGGGCGCCTCCTACGTCCATGAGGCGATCGAGCTGGGGGCCGACGCCCTGATCACCGGCGAGCCGGCCGAGCACGTCACCGCCGACGCCCGCGAGGGCGGCATCCACTTCATCGCCGCCGGCCACCACGCGACCGAGACGCTCGGCATCCGCCGGCTCGGCGACGCAATCGCCGAGCGATTCGGCGTCGAGCACGAGTTCATCGAGGTCCCGAACCCGATCTGAGCCGGGCCCCGCCGGTCGGCAATCCGTCCGCAATTGGGCCCCGGATCGCCGCAAACTGCGAGCTTTTCGCCGCCTTGGGGAAACGGGCCCGCTTGACACATCAGGCACAAGCGATACAACTCGCGGGACTGGGGACACCCAACCCGAGGAGGAGCCCCTTGGCTAATCACCTGACCCCGACGGAGCTGGCCGAAGAAGTCCACATGCAGCGTCAGGAGGTGATCGCCAAGTGCATTCAGATGGGGATCCCGATCCTGCACGGGCGCATTGACAAGACGCTGTTCGCGACGTCGCTGCGGCAGCTGCAGCCGCAGACGATGAAGCGGGCCGTCTGACCCTCGCCCACGAGCAGCGACCCATAGACTCGTCCGGCGGCTCCTCGCGGAGTCGATGACGGAGGCCGGGCCAGCCCGGCCGGACCAGGACGAGAGGAGAGACCATGGAGGCCGCGATCACCCCCGCAGCAGGTGCGGAGAGGGGGACCGGCAGCGCCACCGTTGCCGACCTGCTCCCACGCGCGGTGGAAAAGTACGGGTCAGCTCCTGCGATCAAGTTCAAGGATGGCTCCGGCACCTGGGTCACCCGCAGCTTCGAGGACGTCGGCGCCACGGTCCGGCGGCTCTCGCTCGGCCTGATCGACCTCGGCATCGAGCGCGGCGACAAGGTCTCGATCCTGGCCAACACCCGCCCCGAGTGGACCTACGCCGACTTCGCGGCGCTCACCGCCGGCGCCACGGTCGTTCCGATCTACCAGACGAACTCGCCCGAAGAGTGCCAGTACGTGCTCGAGAACTCGGACGCGAAGGCCGTGATCGTCGAGGACGCGGAGCAGCTCGCGAAGATCGAAGCGGTGCGCTCGCAGCTGCCCAAGCTCGAGCACGTGATCATCATGGAGGGCGAGGCCGAGGGCGCGACCTCGTTCTCCGACCTCGCCGCCCGCGGCGACGGCCGCGACGCATCCGAGTGGGAGCAGCGCTACTCCTCGGTCGGCTCCGACGACATCTGCACGTTCATCTACACGTCGGGTACGACCGGTCCGCCGAAGGGCTGCGTGATCAGCCACGGCAACTACCGCGCAATGCTCGACATGACCGCAAAGGCGACGGTGCTCGAGTCGGGCCAGGTCGCCTACCTGTTCCTGCCGCTCGCGCACTCGTTCGCGCTGCTGATCCAGCTCGGCAGCTTCGACATCGGCGGCGTCATCGCCTACTGGGAGCGCGACCCCCTCAAGATCGTCCCGAACCTCTCCGAGGTGCGGCCGCACTACTTCCCGTCGGTGCCGCGCATCTTCGAGAAGATCTACACGACCGCAACCAGCGCGATCGCCAAGGAGGGCGGCCTCAAGGAGCGCATCTTCTGGTGGGCGATCGGGGTCGGCAAGAAGGTCCGCGAGCTCGAGCGCTCCGGCCGCAAGCCAGGCTTCCTCCTGCAGAAGCAGTACGAGTTCGCCGACAAGCAGGTGCTCTCGAAGATCCGCGGCCTGTTCGGCGGCAACATCACCCAGTGCGTGACCGGCGCCGCGCCGATCAACCCCGACATCCTCCGCTTCTTCGACGCGGCCGGCGTCCTCATCCTCGAGGGTTACGGGATGACCGAGACCTCGACCGCGGCGACGATCTCGACGCCGGAGGCGTTCAAGTTCGGAACCGTCGGGCGCGCCTTCGACGACTGCGAGATCAAGATCGCCTCGGACGGCGAGATCCTGATCAGCGGCCCGAACATCTTCAAGGGCTACTACAAGAACGCCGACGCGACCGCCGAGACGATCGTCGACGGCTGGCTGCACACCGGCGACATCGGCGACATCGACTCGGACGGCTATCTGAGGATCACCGGTCGCAAGAAGGACATCATCATCACCGCGGGGGGCAAGAACATCACGCCGGCGAACCTCGAGGCCGAGATCAAGCAGCACGCGCTGGTCAGCCAGTGCGTCGTGATCGGCGACCGGCGGCCGTTCCTCGTGGCGCTGGTCACGCTCGACCCAGAGGAGGCGGTCAAGTACGCCTCCGAGCATGGCCTCCCCGAGGACCCGGCGGCGCTCGCCTCGAACGCCGACGTCAAGGCCTCGATCATGGCCCACGTCGATGCGATCAACGAGAAGTTCGCCCGCGTCGAGCAGGTCAAGAAGATCAAGATCCTGCCGGCCGACCTCTCGCAGGAGGGCGGCGAGCTGACCCCGACCCTGAAGGTCAAGCGCAACATCGTCGCCGACAAGTACGAGGGCGAGATCGAGGAGCTCTACGCAGGCTGATCGGGCGCCCCTTGCGCGCTGGTGCGGTCTGATACTTTCCCGCCATCCGCCCAGCGGGTAGCTCGTCCAAGTCGCGCCCGCGGGCGCCGCAGAAGCAGAATCGGGGAAACATGAAGAGGGTTCTTGCAAGCGTCGTCGCTCTCCTTGTAATCGCCGCGGTCGCCGCTGCCCTGCCGG
Organism: uncultured Solirubrobacterales bacterium; assembly: GCA_963793415.1. Taxonomy (GTDB): domain Bacteria; phylum Actinomycetota; class Thermoleophilia; order Solirubrobacterales; family 70-9; genus CAXMST01. The sequence goes on from CAWCAC010000002.1 coordinate 3,087,925, forward strand.
GCACCGCGACGGCGGGCAAGAAGAACAAGAAGACTTTCGTCGTCTGCGAGCGCGGCTGCAAGTACCCGACGGTCACCAAGGCCGTCAAGAAGGTCAAGAAGAAGAACTCGACAATCAAGGTCAAGCCCGGCACCTACAAGGAGGGCGTGATCCTCAAGGGCAGCCGCTACAACGGCCTGACGATCACAGGCACGAAGAGCGACCCGACCAAGACCGTCTTCGAGGGCAAGAACGCGAAGAGCCCGGAGGGCCTGGCCCAGAACGCGATCGAGGGGATCGACGTCAAGAACGTCACCGTCAAGAACCTGACCGCGCAGAACTACGCGACGAACGGGATCTTCTTCCGCGACTCCGACGCGGGTGACGGCGACAAGACGCTCGACTGCCGCAACTACCTCGTCAAGAACACGTACACGGCCTTCAACCGCGCCTACAACGTGTTCGCCTTCGGCTGCGTCGGCGGCCGGATGACCGAGAACGAGAGCACCGGGACCGGCGACTCCGCCTACTACGTGGGCGCGACCCCGCCGCAGAAGGACCCGGTCGAGATGGAGCTCGACCACAACATCGCCTACCTCAACAACCAGGCGTTCTCGGGCACGAACTCGCGCTACATCGACATCCACCACAACGACTTCTTCAACAACGGGATCGGGCTGACCCCGAACACGCTCGACTCGGAGCCATACGAGCCGTCGGACGGCGGCGTCATCCGGAACAACAACATCTTCTGGAACAACCTCAACTACTACCTGCCGAACACCCCGGTCGAGACGATCTCGAACGGGCTCGGCCAGATCGGCGACGTGACGATCAACTTCCCGACCGGAATCGGGATCGTGATGTTCGGCGTCGAGAACTGGACGGTCAAGAACAACAACATCTTCGGCCACTTCAAGTGGGGCGTCGGCGGCTTCTCGGACCCAGTCGGCAACGAGGGCGGCGACGCGCTCAGCGCCGGCAACCGCTACCTCAACAACCAGATGGGCCGCGACGGGACCGACACCAACGCGGTCGACTTCTTCGTCGACGGCTCCGGCGAGGGGAACTGCTTCTCGGGCAACGTCAGCTCGACGTTCGACCCCAGCGGCACGCACCCGAACTCGTTCCTGTACCCGGGCTGCCCGGCACCGCCGCCGCCGGCATCGGGCACCGGCACGATCTTCGGCGACGACGATCAGACCGCCGACCTGATCAGCTACGTGCTCGCGGACCCGCCGGAGAACCAGCAGTGCTCGTGGACCGAGCACCCGCATCCGCCGTTCGAGGACTACGAGCCTTACATGGTCGAGCCCGGCCCGGACTGCGGCAGCTGAGCCTCCCCACCGACTCGCGGGCGGTCTCCGCTTGACGGATCGTCAACCCCGCAAGTAGTCCTCCGCTAAAGGTCTGGTAATTTCGACCGCAACCCTGCGGTCAAGTCGGGGTTCTACTCGGTGTCGCACAACCTTGCGCGCGCCCGAACACAAAAGAACTGGGGAAGCATGAAGAAGGTCCTTGTAAGCGTTCTCGCCCTGATCGCCATCGCGGCAGTTGGCGCCTCGATACCGGCAACCGCCGCAGCCGACAGCCCGGCAGCAGTCGCGGGAAAGGGCAAGAAGAAGAACAAGAAGACCTTCACCGTGTGTGAGCGCGGATGCAAGTACAAGACGATCTCCAAGGCCGTCAAGAAGGTCAAGAAGAAGAACTCGACGATCAAGGTCAAGCCCGGCACCTACAAGGAGGGCGTCGTCTTCTCCGGTCACAAGTACGACGGCCTGACGATCAAGGGCACCAAGGACAACGCAAGCAAGGTCGTGCTCGACGGCAAGAACGCGAAGACGCCGGACGGCAGCCTCGCGCAGAACGGCGTCGAGGGCATCGACGTCAACGGCGTCACGCTCGAGAACATGACTGCGAAGAACTACGCGACGAACGGCTTCTTCCTGCGTGATTCCGAGCCCGCGCCGGCGACGAAGATCGACTGCGCCGACTACCTGATGAAGAACCTGGTGGCGCTCAACAACCGTTCGTACGGTCTCTACGCCTTCGGCTGCGCCGGCGGCAAGATCACGGAATCGATGGGCCGCGGCCACGGCGACTCGGCGTTCTACATCGGCGGCACACCGATTCAGGACGATCCGAAGCGCACGATCCTGACCAAGCTCGACGCACACGAGAACGTGCTCGGCTACTCCGGCACCAATTCCCGGTACGTCACGATCAAGAATTCCGATTGGTACAACAACGGAATCGGCCTCGTCCCGAACACGCTCGACTCTGAGCCGTTCGAGCCGACCAGTGATGGGTTGATCGAGAACAACAACATCTTCTGGAACAACTTCAACTACTACCTGCCGAGCTCTGACGTGCAGACCGTCTCCGGCGGACTCGGTCAGATCGGCGACCTGACGCTGAACTACCCGACCGGCATCGGCGTGGCTCTGTTCGGCGCCAGCGGCTGGACCGTCCAGAACAACGAGATCTTCGGCCACTTCAAGTGGGGATCTGCATTGTTCTCGGACCCGTTCAACGAGGGCGGCGACGCGATCAGCGAGGACAACGAGTTCATCGACAACTCGAACGGGCGCGGCGGCACCGACACGAACGCCGTCGACTTCTGGAGCGACGGCTCGGGAAGCGGCAACTGCTTCCAGGGCAACTCCAGCTCGACGTTCGATCCGAGTGGTGACGAGCCGAACTCGTTCCTCTACCCGAACTGCCCGGCACCCGGGTCGTCGGGCACCGGCACCAGCGACGGCGTCACCGACCAGGTCGGCGAGCTGATCGTCTACGTGACGGCCAACCCGCCCGCGAACATGCAGTGCAGCTGGACCGAGCACGCCCACCCGCCGTTCGAGGACTTCGAGCCGCGCGAAGTAACGCCCGGCCCGGACTGCGCGTGAGGCCCCTGATGCAGATCAGGCCACGCAAGCTCGCAGCCCTGCTCACCGCAACCGCGCTCACCGGCGCGGTCGCGGTGGCCCTCCCCGCAACCGGCAGCGCCGGCGGCCCCGTCGCCGGCACTTCCGGCGCCGCGAAGACGATCAAGGTCGGCGACGATTACTTCGCCCCCGCCGACGTCAAGATCAAGAAGGGTCAGAAGGTCAAGTTCAAGTGGCTCGAGACCAACGGCAACCCGCATAACGCGACCCTGACCAAGGGCCCCAAGGGCGTCAAGAAGAAGGATTTCAAGTCGAGCACCGGCTCGATCGGGATCAAGTTCACGCCCAAGTTCAAGAAAAAGGGCACCTACGACTTCATCTGCACACTTCACGCGAGCGTGATGCAGACGACCGTCAAGGTCAAGGGCTAGGACTCCCTTGAACGGCCGGGGGGTCGATCGCAGGCAGTTCCTCGCCGCCGGTGGCGGCGGGCTGCTGCTCTGCACGCTCGGCGGCCAAGAGATCTACAGCGACCGCGAGGCGGACCTCGAGGCGCTGAACAAGCAGATCGAGGTCCCGCCCAAGGTCCGCGCCGCCGCCGGCGGCGGCGCGGTCGCCTCGGCTGACGGAACCGGCGCCGGCGCCGATCAGGCGGCGCTCGCTGCGCAGCGGGCGAACGGCGCGCGCATCGAGTACTGGATCAAGGCCGAGTCGATGAAATGGGACGCGGTACCCAGCGGCCGCGACCAGATGACCGGCAAGAAGATCAAGCAGAAGAGCAAGTTCACCGCTTTCGGCTACCGCGCCTACACACAGGACTTCGGCCAGCCGCTGACGAAGGAGCCAACGGTCCCGGGGCCGCTGATCGACGCCACAGTCGGCCAGACAGTCGTCGTCAACTTCCGTAACGAGACCTCGACGGCGACGACGATCCACCCGCACGGGATCCGCTACTCGGTCGAGATGGACGGGGCCTACAAAGGCAAGTACACGGATCCGAGTGGCTTCGTCCAGCCCGGCGAGGAGTTCCAGTACATCTGGGAGGCGACCGAGGGCACCGAGGGCTTTTGGCTCTACCACGACCACGGGCCCGCCGACCCGGTCCCCGTCTACAAGGGGCTGTTCGGGCCGATGCTGGTCCGGCCGGCCGGGGCGCCGAGGCCGGACAAGGAGTTCTTCTGCTTCTTCCACAACTGGCAGCCCGTCGCCACCGGCCTCAGCAGCGTCTTCTACTGCGTCAACGGCAAGGCATACCCAGGCAACACACCGACCTTCAAGGCAAACGTCGGGGACCGCGTCGCCTGGTACGTCTGCGGAATCGACAACGACTTCCACACCTTCCACATCCACGGGCATCGCTGGGAGGACCCGAGCGGCCAGGTGATCGACAACGTGGTTCTCGGTCCGGGCGACACCTACGTCGCCGAGTACACCGAGGACAACCCCGGTCGCTGGTTCTACCACTGCCACGTGTTCAGCCACCTCCATGGAGGGATGAACGGGTGGTACCTGGTCGACGGATGACGTCGCGGCGGCTGCCCGCCGCGCTGCTCGCGCTTGCCGCGGGCGCGCTCGTCGCCCTACTGCTCGTGCCGGTCACAGCCGATGCCGCGAACCGCCGCATCTCGATCAGCAACTACCAGTGGTCCGACACCGAGCTCGAGCTCGATCTCGGCGAGCACGTCAACTGGTACTGGATCGGGCCCGACACGATGCACTCGATCACGGGGACCAGCAACAACGCGCTCGACGTCGACTCCGACCCGGACACGAACTTCCCCGACCATCAGGTCGGCGACCAGTTCGAGGTCGAGTTCGACAAGCCCGGCGTCTTCGAGTTCCACTGCAAGCTGCACTCGACGGTCCGCGGCACGGTCACGGTCAGCAACACGCCCGGGAACCCGACCGCCGAGCCCGACCCCGTCCCCGAGCCCGCCGTCGACCTGACGCCGCCGAATGTCCAGGGGCTCGGCATCAACGCGATCTCGTTTGGCAAGAAGGGCACCGCGCTGCACTACAACCTCGATGAGCCCGCCCGCGTCAGCGCCGACTACTACGCCCTGCGGCCCGGCAAGAAGCCCAAGTACGCCGGCTACACCCAGTGGAAAGACGGCCATATCGGGGTCAACAGCGTCCGCTTCGGCGTCCGCCGCAAGCGCAGCTTCGAGGCAAAGCCGGGCAAGTACAAGGCCCGCCTGACGGCGACCGACAAGTTCAACAACACGACCCGCCCGTTCGAGTTCAAGTTCAAGATCTGGCCGCGCGCCAAGAGGTAGCGGTTCGCTGCGGGCGCGCGCCCGAGCGTGGTCGCTGGTTCAGTCGAACAAGTAGTAAGCACGGTCAGGACGCTCGGCAGCCCTGGTAGCGTCGGCCGGCGAACCCTCCCAACAGCGCGGGTTTGTACTGGGGTGACGCGCAACCGCTCGCGCGCCCGACACAACGAAGAACTGGGGAAGCATGAAGAAGGTCCTTGTAAGCGTTCTCGCCCTGATCGCCATCGCGGCAGTTGGCGCCTCGATACCGGCAACCGCCGCAGCCGACAGCCCGGCAGCAGTCGCGGGAAAGGGCAAGAAGAAGAACAAGAAGACCTTCACCGTGTGTGAGCGCGGATGCAAGTACCCGACGATCTCGAAGGCCGTCAAGAAGGTCAAGAAGAAGAACTCGACGATCAAGGTCGAGCCCGGCACCTACAAGGAAGGCGTCGTCTTCTCCGGCCACAAGTACGACGGCCTGACGATCAAGGGCACCAGCGACAAGGCCTCGAAGGTCGTCCTCGACGGCAAGAACGCGAAGACGCCGGACGGCAGCCTCGCGCAGAACGGCGTCGAGGGCATCGACGTCAAGGGCGTCACGCTCCAGAACATGACGGCCAAGAACTACGCGACGAACGGCTTCTTCCTGTGGGACTCCGACGCCGGATCCGGCGCAAAGATCGACTGCGCCGACTACCTGATGAAGAACCTGGTGGCGAAGGACAACCGCTCCTACGGCCTCTACGCGTTCGGCTGCGCAGGCGGCAAGATCACCAAGTCGATGGGCGAGGGCCACGGCGACTCGGCGTTCTACATCGGCGCCACGCCGATCCAGAGCGATCCGAAGCGGACGATCCTGACGAAGCTCGACGGTCACCGCAACGTGCTCGGCTACTCCGGCACGAACTCGCACTACGTGACGATCGAGAACTCCGACTTCTACAACAACGGCATCGGGATCGTGCCGAACACGCTGGACTCGGAACCATTCGAACCCGCGAGCGACGGGTTGATCCAGAACAACGACATCTTCTGGAACAACTTCAACTACTTCCTGCCGAATTCCGGCGTCGAGGGCATCGGCAACGGTGGTCTGGGTGAGATCAATGGTCAGCCGATCAACTACCCGACGGGTGTCGGTATCGCGCTGTTCGGAGCCACCGGCTGGACGGTTCAGAACAACAACATCTTCGGCCACTTCAAGTGGGGCTCGGCGCTGTTCTCCGATCCCTTCAACGAAGATGACGACGCGATCAGCACCGACAACCAGTTCGTGAACAACCTGAACGGTCGAGGCGGCGCGGACAAGAATGCCGTCGACTTCTTCAACGACGGCTCCGGCAGCGGCAACTGCTTCCAGAGCAACGTCAGCTCGACCTTCGATCCGAGCTCCGAGGAGCCGGATTCGTGGCTGTATCCGAGCTGCCCGGCGCCGACCGACTCGGGTACCGGGACCAGCATCGGCTTGACGGACCAGCAGATCCTCGAGCTACTCGCGTACGCCTCGACAAACCCGGCCGAGGACCAGGAGTGCAGCTGGACCCAGCACCCGCACCCCATGTTCGAGGACTACAAGCCGATTGACGTCACGCCAGGCCCGACATGCCCGTGACCAGGAGGAATCCGATGAGGTCACGCAAGCTCACAGCCCTGCTCACCGCGACCGCGCTTACCGGCGCGGCCGCGGTGGCGCTTCCGGCAGCCGGCAGCGCCGGAGGCCCCGTCGCCGGCACTTCCGGCGGCTCCAAGACGATCAAGGTCGGCGACGACTACTTCGCCCCCACCGACGTCACGGTCAAGAAGGGCGACAAGGTCAAGTTCAAGTGGCTCGAGACGAACGGCAACCCGCATAACGCGACCCTGACCAAGGGCCCCAAGGGCGTCAAAAAGAAGGACTTCACCTCGGCCACCGGCTCGATCGGGATCAAGTTCACGCCCAAGTTCAAAAAGAAGGGCGCCTACGACTTCGTCTGCACGCTCCACGCGAGCGTGATGCAGGCAACGGTCAAGGTCAAGGGCTGAGGCCGCGGCCGCGAACGGCCGCGGGGTCGATCGCGGAAGCGCAAGAAGTAGGCGCCGCCGTCCCTCTAGGACGCGTTGCTGCCGCTTTGTCTGAGCAGAGCGCCGGTTGTCTGCTCGAAGACTCGGCGCCAGGCGGGGGCCTGGTCACGCTCGCGCTCGACCTGGTCGAGTACGTGCTTGATCCGGCGGGCGGAGATCTCGATGCCGTGTCGCTCGGCGATCGTCCGGTAGCGGTCGTAGTCGCGAGCGAGGCGAAGGGTGACCGACTCGAAGCCGTGCTTGGCGATCTGCAGGCGCGCCGAGTAGTCCATGATCGAGGTGCCGAACATGACCTCGTCGTCGAACTCGGGCTCGATCAGGAGGATGTCGACGCCGGGGTAACGGATCTCCCACTCCTCGACCGCGCGGTGCAGGCGGTCGTGGGCGATCATCCGCATCGCCTGGTTGGCGATCGCGACGAAGCCCATGTCGGAGACGCGTCGGACGCGCGAGCCGAAGATCGTCGGCACTCGCTTGGTGAAGTCGTTGATAAAGGGGACGATCGGGTTGACGACGACGATGAACTTGGCGCCCTTTTCGACGGCGATGTCGACGTTCGTGGTCGAGCGGATGCCACCGTCGATCAGCTCCCGGCCCTTGACCTCGACCGGCGAGTAGACCAGCGGCAGCGCCGTCGACGCGGCCACCGCGCGGGAGATCGGCACGTCGCGCCAGTCGCCCTCGCCGAGCACGAGCCGGTCGGTGGTGTCGAGGTCGGTCGCGGTCAGGTAGAGCTCGCGCTCGAGCATCCGGAAGTCGTCGGTGCGGTCGGGGTCGCTGAGCATCTCGGCGACGTAGTCCTCGATGCCGTCGCCCGTGTAGAGGCCGTTCGGCAGACTCGCGGCAAGTCCCTGGGCGACGTCGATCAGCGACGCGTCCCGGAGCGTCGACGCGATCTGGCGCGCCAGCCCCAGCAAACGCAGCGGCGCCAGCGCCGCGGAGCTGACGAAGCCCTTGTAGTTGGGTCGCAACAGCATGTCCTGGTCCATGTCCTGAAGCGGCGAGGGCAGGTTCTTGTTCAGGACCCGCATCATCTCCTCGGGCGTGACGCCGTTGGCGACGGCGGAGGCGACGAAGGAGCCGGCGCTGGTGCCGACGTAGACGTCGAACTCGTTGACCGTGCGATTGACGGCGAGGAGATCGAAAGCGCGGAGGGCGCCAATCTCGTAGACGGCACCCGTGAACCCTCCGCCCCCGAGAACGAGGGCAGTCTTCGACCGCTTCTTCCGCCGGCCCCCCGAGGCACGACGGGCAGCGGGATCGAGCTTGACGACCTCGCTCATCGCAAGGCCAAAGTATCAGGCTTGCCAGCCAGCCAACCCGGGCAAAACGCCGTGTCATCTGGTAGTTGACCGCATTTCGTCGCCGGACTGGGAGTCGCGAGCATCGGGTCATCTAGCATCACGGCAGTGCGTACGCGCGTGGGACTGATCGCGGTCGTCGCCGCCCTGGGCTGCCTTCTGGTGCCCGCGACGGGCGCGGCTCAGAACCGCCTGCCGGGACCCGACCTGCCGGGCTCCTCCGCCCCATCGCTGCAACGTGCCTCGGCCCAGGCGAGCGGCGGCTACAGCCGCTCGAAGCTGGCTCGCAAGCTGAGCGCGCTCGCGCGCCGGGCGCCGGGGCCGAGCGGCTTCTACGTCTACGACATCGGCGCCGGCGGCAAGAGCGTGCTCTTCGACCACAACGAAGGCAAACGCCGCAGGCTGGCTTCTAACACGAAGCTCTTCACCACCGCCACCGCGCTGCAGCGACTCGGGGGCGGCAAGGCCCGGCTCGAGACGGTGGTACGCCGCAAGGGTCGCGAGCAACGAGGGACCCTGCGCGGCAACCTCTACCTCGTCGGCGGCGGCGATCCGTCGCTCGGGGCCGCCGGGGTCCGCGAGCTCGCCCGCGAGGTCGAGGACACCGGGATCCGCAAGGTCAAGGGCGACCTGATCGCCGACGACACGATCTTCGACCGGCTGCGCGGCGTCGCTGACTCCGGCTATGGGCCGAGCCCCTACATAGCGCCGCTCTCCGGCCTCGTCTTCGGCGGCTCGACCTATTCGGGGGATCCGGCCAAAGAAGCGGGCCGCGCCTTCGAGAAGAAGCTCCGCAAGCGCGGCGTCCGCATCAAGGGCAAGGTCCGGGTCGGCCAGACACCGAAGAAAATCGCGGCAACGGACCCGATCGCGGCCTACGAGTCGCCGACGATCGCGGCCCTGATCGAGGCGACGAACATCCCGTCGAACAACTTCTTCGCCGAGATGCTGCTGAAGGGGATCGCGGCCCAGGGCGGCAAGGGCACGACCAGGCGCGGTACCCGCGCGGTCGAGACCTTCGCCCGCCAGCATGGCTCGAGGGTCGACGCCAAGGACGGCTCCGGCCTGACCGCCAACAACCGCTCGAGCCCGCGCGACGTGGTCCGGCTGCTGGTCGCGATGCGCAAGGAGAGCGACGCGAAGGCCTTCTACGGCTCGCTGCCACGGGCCGGAAAGCAGGGCACCCTCGACGGCCGCATGGAGGGCACCAGCGCCGCCGGCCGCTGCCGCGGCAAGACCGGGACGATCACCGGCGTCTCTGCCCTGTCCGGCTACTGCAAGGCCGGCGACGACCTCGTCGCCTTCTCGCTGCTGATGAACGGCGTCTCCAACCTCGACGCCGCCCACGACGTCCAGGACGAGATGGTCGTCGCGATCAGCAAGTACCGGCCCTGACCCGAAGGCCTTCTCCGGCCAGGCGCCTGCGCTCGCTCTGCTCGGCGGTCAGCAGCAGCTCCGTGAGCGGGTAAGGAACTCTGAGGCGATTTACTGCTCCATACGGTATGCAGATCGCCTCAGAGCGTCCGGACGGCGCGAACAGAGCTGCGACTACATCCGAAAGACCCCGTAACCGACGTCGCGCAACCGCGCGGGGGCGCAGGCGGCGAGGGCCTTGGCCAAGACCTCGCGGGTGTCGCGCGGATCGATGACGCCGTCGTCCCAGAGCCGGGCCGTCGAGTAGATCGGGTTGCCCTGTTGCTCGAACTGCTCGCGCAGGCCCGCCTTGAACGCCTCTTCCTCCTCCGTCGGCCACTCCTCGCCGGTTGCGTCGGCGCGGTCGCGGCGGATCGTCGCCAGCACCGTCGCGGCCTGCTCGCCGCCCATCACGCTGATCCGCGCGTTCGGCCACATGAACAGGAACCGCGGCGAGTAGGCGCGCCCGCACATGCCGTAGTTGCCGGCCCCGTAGGAGCCACCGATCACGACGGTCAGCTTCGGGACCCGGGCACAGGAGACGGCGGTGACGAGCTTGGCCCCGTCCTTGGCGATGCCGCCGGCCTCGTAGTCGCGGCCGACCATGAAGCCGCTGATGTTCTGGACGAAGACGAGCGGGATCTTGCGGCGGTCGCAGAGCTCGATGAAGTGGGCCGCCTTCAACGACGACTCGCTGAAGAGAATCCCGTTGTTGGCGATGACCCCGACCCGGTGGCCGTCGATGTGGGCGAAGGCGCAGACCACCGTCGTCCCATACAGGGCCTTGAACTCGTCGAGCTCGGAGTCGTCGACTATCCGCCGCAGCACCTCGCGCACGTCGTAGGGCGTGCGCGGGTCGAGTGGGACGACGTCGAGCAGCCCGTCCGGGTCGAGGCGCGGTGGCCGCGGATCGCGGCGCTCCCACTCCGGGCCGGGCTGCGGGGGCAGCGTCGCCGCGATCGAGCGAACGATCGCGAGCGCGTGGTGATCGTCGTCGGCGAGGTGGTCGACGACGCCCGAGAGGCGCGCGTGGACCTCACCGCCGCCGAGCTCCTCGGCGGTCACGACCTCGCCGGTCGCCGCCTTCACCAGCGGCGGCCCGCCGAGGAAGATCGTGCCCTGCCCGCGGACGATCACCGTCTCGTCACTCATCGCCGGGACGTAGGCACCTCCCGCCGTGCAGGAACCCATCACGGCGCTGATCTGCGGGATCCCGCGCTCCGACATCGTCGCCTGGTTGAAGAAGATCCGGCCGAAGTGCTCGCGGTCGGGGAAGACCTCGTCCTGCATCGGCAGGAAGGCGCCGCCGGAGTCGACGAGGTAGATGCACGGGAGCTCGTTGTCGAGGGCGACCTCCTGGGCACGGAGGTGCTTCTTGACCGTGATCGGGTAGTAGGTGCCGCCCTTGACGGTCGCGTCGTTGGCGACGATCACGCAGCGGCGGCCCTCGACCACGCCGATCCCCGCATAGACGCCCGCGGCCGGCGCTTCGCCGCCGTACATCTCCTCGGCCGCAAGCGGCGCCAGCTCGAGGAAGGGAGCGCCGGGATCGCAGAGGACCTCGACCCGCTCGCGGGCGGGAAGCTTGCCGCGCGAGACGTGCCGCTCCATCGCCTTCGGCCCGCCACCGCCCCGGGCGCGCTCGAGGCGCTCCCCGAGGTCGGCGATCAGCTGCTCGTGTCCGCCGCGGTCGCTCATCGCTCTCCCTCCGTTCCGTCGCCCTGGTCCCGGTCGGGCACGACCGCGACCAGGATCTGCCCAGGCCCGACCTGGTCGCCGGGCGCCAGTTCGAGACCCTCGACGACGCCCGCCTCCGGCGCCGTGATCTGCAGCTCCATCTTCATCGACTCGAGGATCATCAGGACTTCGCCGGCGCCGACCTCGTCGCCGTTGGTGACGGAGATCGAGAGCACCTTGCCCGGCATCGGCGCCTCGAGCGAGCCTTCGGCGGTGTGCTCCGCGATCAGATCAGCCCGTGGAACCAGCTTCAGCACGCGGCCCTCGCGGCCGACCCAGATCGCATCGCCCTCGCGCGCGACCGCGTAGCTGCGCTCGACGCCGTCCAGCTCGACGGCGATCCGGCCGTCGGCTCCTGCCCGCGCCCGCGCCTCGCGGCGCCGGCCGTCCAGTTCGAACCAACCAGGCCCGATCCGAACCTCGCCGGCGTCCTCGAAGCGCCGCCGCCACGGGCCCGGGGCCAGCGCCGTGCCGGCCGTGTCCTCGAGCCAGGCGGCGAACGCGGCGGCGACCGTCAGGTCCTCGGGCGGCTCGAGATCGAGCGCCTCCTCGGCCAGCGCCCGCTCGAGCAGCCCTGTGTCGAGCCGTCCGTCGAGGACGTCCGGGCGAGCGAGCAGCTCGCGGCTGAAGGCGGCGTTGTGGGCAACCCCGAGCAGTTCCAGGTCGCCGAGGGCCCGGTCCAGCCGGGCGATCGCGGTCGGCCGGTCGGGCCCGTGAGCGATCAGCTTCGCCAGCATCGGGTCGTAATCGGTCCCGATCACGGCGCCGGCCGAGATCCCGAGGTCGACCCGGACGCCGGGACCCTCGGGAAGCGTCAGCCGCCGCACGGTGCCGACTGCGGGCAGGAAGCCGGCCGCGGGGTCTTCCGAGTAGAGACGGGCCTCGACGGCGTGGCCACCGGCGCTGAGCCCCTCCTGCGCGAACGACAGCGGCTCGCCCGCCGCGACGCGCAGCTGCTGCTCGACGAGGTCGATCCCCCAGACCATCTCGGTCACGGGATGCTCCACCTGCAGGCGGGTGTTCATCTCGAGGAAGTAGAAGCCCGAGCTGTCGGCGGGGACGATGAACTCGACCGTGCCGGCGCCGACGTAGTCGCAGGCGCGGGCGAGATCGACGGCGGCCTTGCCGAGCTGCTCGCGCATCTCCGAGTTCACCGCCGGCGAGGGAGCCTCCTCGATCACCTTCTGATGGCGCCGCTGCAACGAGCACTCGCGCTCGCCGAGATGAACGACCGTGCCGTGCGAGTCGCCGAGGACCTGAACCTCGATGTGGCGAGGGCGCTCCAGGTACCGCTCGGCCAGCACGCGGCCGTCCCCGAACGCTGCCTCGGCCTCACGCCGGGCAGCGGCGAGCCCATCCTCGAGCTCGGCCTGCTTGCGAACCACGCGCATGCCTTTACCGCCGCCGCCGGCCAGAGCCTTGATCACGATCGGGAAGCCGTGCTCGTTTGCGAGCGCGGCGATCGCATCCGCATCGGCCTGCTCGCCGGCCGTGCCGGGAACGACGGGCACGCGCGAGCGCTCGGCGAGCAGCTTCGCCCTGCCCTTGTCCCCCATCAGCGTGATCGTCTCCGGCGCGGGGCCGACCCAGACGAGACCGGCCTCTCGCACCCGGGCGGCGAAAGCCGCGTTCTCGCTGAGGAAGCCGTATCCCGGATGCACGGCCTTGGCACCGGCCCGGGCGGCGGCCGCGATCAGCTCGTCGCCGCCGAGGTAGCTGTCGATCCGGACCGCGGAATCGGCGGAATCGACATGGAGGGCGCCGCGATCCGCCTCGGTGAAGACGGCGACCGTGCGCAGGCCGAGGTCGTGCGCGGTGCGGGCAACGCGCACGGCGATCTCGCCGCGGTTGGCGATCAACAGGGGCGAGAGCGAGCTCAGCGAGGGCGTTTCGGGCGCGGTCATCGAGCGGCCAATATACCGAAGGATCATTCAAACTCCGAATGATCGTTCGGTCGGTGCTCTAGGATCTGCGGCGATGCCCTCGACCACGTCCGCGAGCACCCGGCCGAGCCGCCCCGCCCTCCAACGCCGCTGGGACCGGCGCCGCGACGATCTCGTCGCGGCGGCGGCCCGGACCTTCGCCGAACGCGGCTACGCGGAGACGTCGGTCGCGGAGCTGGCCGAGAGCCTCGAGGTCGCGACCGGTGCGATCTATCACTACTTCCGCGGCAAGGAGGACCTGCTGATCGCGATCTGCGACCAGCTCACCGAGCCGCTGCTCGAGGCCGCGCGCGAGCTCCCGGCGGACGGCGATCCGGGTAAGCGCCTGCGGGCCCTGGTCCGGCTCTGGGTCGGGCACGTCGCCGAGCATCGCCACCACCTGCTCGTCTTCACCCAGGTCCGCCACGTCGTCGACCACGGCGAGGGCTGGAGCTCGGTCCGCGCTGCCCGCAAGGACTTCGAGCTGCTGCTCGGCGAGGCGCTCGCCGCCGCCGGCGTCGCCGACCCCGACCTGCGCCGCCTGGCCCTACTCGGGATGGTCAACCACATGCCGCAGTGGTACCGGCCGCGCGGCCGCCTATCGCCCGAGCGGATCGCGGACGGCTGGACCGATCTGGTCCTCGCCGACGCCTGACCCGACGCCTGAGCCGGTCGACTCAGTCCCCGACGATCACGGTGCGACCGTCCAGCGACTGGACGGGGCGATAGTTGTGCGCGTAGACGTCGGTGTAGGCGGCGATCTGCTCCGAGGACATCTCGATCGGATCCGTGAACACGAACCAGTCGATGCCTTGACTGCACGGTGGCGTGGTCAGCGAGCCGGGATAGCTCCAGCGATCGGCGTTCCCGGGATCGTCCGGCAACAGGGCCTCGAGGTTGACGGTCCCCGCAACTCGCTCCACCTCACCGTCCTCGGAGGGGAGATCCTCGGTCAGCTCTTCGAAGGCCGGGTTCTCGCGGCCCCGCTCGGCGAACACGCCGAACACGACGACGCCGCCGTCGTCGGCCTCGTTGACGAAGTGGAACTCGAGCGGAAACGACTTGCCGTCGACGAGGTGCTCGCTCGAAGCGTGAAAGTGGAACCGCTCGAGCTCGTAGCCGGTGCCGTCGACCTCGACCGTCGAGCCCGGCTCGACAAATGCCTCGACCGAGTGGCCGTTGTTGTCGAGCTCGATCTCGGCCTCGCGGTAGTCGAAGCTGACGGGTGCCGGCGAGCCCTTCTTCGCCGCCGAGAGGTCGATCGGCGATTGCTCGTCTCCCTCCCCGCAGAGCGCGTAGCTGTCGTCGATGCTGCCCCACTTCGCCGGGCCCTCGGCGCCGGAGTAGGAGAAGTGCGGAGCCTCCTCGGCGGACGTCGTCGCCACTGTTTCGTCGTCCCCACAGCCGGTCGACGACGCAGCCGCAAGGGCGACCGTCGCGAGGGCGAGAACCCGTACGCGTGCGTGGGTGCCGCGGATCTGCGTCCTCATCGAATCTAGGGCCCCCAACGCGTTCCTTCCCGATCAAGGATGCGGCCCCCCACCCTACTCGGAGGGCGCATCGACCGGCGGCCGGCCCGAAGCCGTGGTGCCATAGAGCCCCTCAGAGCAGGGAGCCGCCGGGAGGCGCCAGCCAAAGCCGCCCGCTTCGCGCCGGCAGCGATTCCCGGTCGAGCTCTGCGACCGTCGCCGCCCCCTCACGCTTCATCGCGTCCGCCAGCCCGCGCCACGCCGAGGCGACGGGCGCCATCCGGGTGGCCAGCGCCGGCACCTCGGCGGCGGCGGCAAGCTCGGCGGCGCGAGCCTCGACCTGGGCGACTGTCATCGCCCCGAACGGCTTCTCAGCGCGGCCCTCGGACACGGGCATTGCCAGCAGCCGTTCGATATCGGAGTCCTCAGACAACGATTCCCGCGTACCAGAGCCCGAAGAGCAGGCCGAACGACCCGATCAGGGGAATCAGCACGGCCCGGTAGAGGGGGGCGACCACGGGCCGCGTGAACAGCCACGCGAAGGCCGCGGTCATCGCCGACATCGAGATGATCGACATCGGCGCGAAGACGGCGAGCGCAGCCGTTGCCTCGAGCCTGCCGGGCACGGCCGCGATCAGCAGGACGACGATCGCGCCGGTCCCGGCGAGCCCGTGCAGGACCCCGATCAGAAAAGCCTGCCGAGGCGTCCGCGCCGCCTCCGCCTCGGGGTGGCTGTGCGGATGGGCGTCGCCCTTGTGGAGGTGGTGGTGGACGCCTGGGCCCTGACCTGGATCGGCGGTGTCGGAGGCGTGCACGTGCGGGCCGGCCCGATAGTCGCCGTGCGCCCACTTCCACAGCACCCGGGCGGCGAGCGCGAGGATGATCAACCCGACGCCGGTCTCGGCCCCGAGCTCGAGCCAGCCCGGCAGCTCGGACTTGAAGGCGATCAGCGGCACACCGATCAGGACGAGGGTGGTCGCGTGGCCGATGCCCCACCAGGCGCCGATCTTCGCCGCCGAGCGGACGTCGCTGTCCTCGCGGGCGAGCAGCGATGTGACCGCAATCAGATGGTCGGGGTCGGAGGCGTGACGGAGGCCGAGCACGAACGCGAGCCCGAGCGCGACGAGCAGCGGCGCCCCCGTGAACAGGTCGGTCAGCGCCTCGTCGAGGTGCTCGACGGGCTCGAACAGGAACTGGAAGTCCATCACGGCCCTCCGCCGGCCAGGGCCGCCGCGGCGATCGCCGCCTGGCCGTAGGAGATGCCCCCGTCGTTGAGCGGCAGCAGGCGCGGGATCAGCACGCGGAGGCCGCGCTGCCGCAGGCCGGCGGCGGTCGAGCCAAGCAGCAGCCTGTTCTGGAAGACGCCTCCCGAGAGCGCGACCGAGCCGAGGCCGCGTGCTGCCGCGACCCGCGCCAGCGCCTCGACGGTCGCCGCCGCGAAGGCGGCGTGGAAGCGGGCGGCGGCGAGCTCGACCGTGCTGCCGGGGCGGTCGAGATCCGCCACGAGTGCCGCGATCGTGGCGCGCGCGTCGAGCAGCAGCGGTCCGGGGCTCTCGTCGATCAGTGGCATTGGATAGGCAGGGCCGGTCGCGGCGCCGGCGCGGGTGGCCGCGGCCTCGAGCTCGATCGCGGCCTGGCCCTCGTAGTTGACCTCGCTACGGATCCCGCAGAGAGCCGCGGCGGCATCGAAGAGCCTGCCGGCGCTCGTTGTCAGCGGCGAGGCGAGTCCGGTCCTGCACATCCCGGCGACGGCCTCCCAGTCGCCGGGCTCGACCAGGGCGGCGAGCGGGCCGGGCGGGCGCGGCGGCGCCTCTCCGTCCCCGAGCGCCGTCAGCCACGCGCAGGCCATCCGCCACGGTTGCCGCACCGCTGCGTCGCCGCCCGGCAGCCGGACCGGGAAGAGGAAGCCGGCGCGCTCGTAGCCGCCGAGGCCACCGACGAGCAGCTCCCCGCCCCAGACCGTGCCGTCGGGCCCGAGGCCGGTGCCGTCGTAGATCGCGCCGGCGACCGTGCCGAGCTCGCCGTGCTCGGCGGTCGCAGCGGCGAGGTGGGCATGGTGGTGCTGGATGCCGATCAGGGTCGCGTCCGGGCGCGAACCCGCGTATCCCGTCGACAGGTAGTCGGGATGCAGATCGTGCGCGACGACCGCCGGGTCGAGCTCGAGCAGGCGCTCGAAGTGCGCAACTCCCTCGCGGAAGGAGACGAGCGTCTCGTAGTTCTTGAGATCGCCGATGTGGTGCGAGACGAAGGCGCGATCGCCGCGGACGATGCAGAAGGTGCTCTTGAGCTCGGCGCCGCAGGCCAGGATCGGCTCCGACGCCGCGAGCGGCAGTCGTAGCGCGCCCGGCACGTGCCCGCGCGAGCGGCGGATGATCAGCGGCTCGGGACGGATCTCGGCGTCGAGCGCACGCAGGACCGAGTCGTCGGTGCGGGTCCGGATCGGCCGGTCGTGGACGCAGAAGCGGTCGGCGATCGGGGCGAGCCGCTCGAGCGCCTCGCTGTCGGCGAAGGCGATCGGCTCGTCGCTGACGTTGCCGGAGGTCATGACCAGATCGAAGCCGGCCTCGGCGCAGAGCAGGTGGTGGAGCGGCGTGTACGGCAACAGCACGCCGAGATCCGGGTTGCCCGGCGCGACCGATCCGGCGACGGCAGCGCCCGGCCGGCGCCTGGCGATCACGATCGGCCGCTCCGGACCTTCGAGCAGGGCCCGCTCGTCCTCGCTCAGCACGACCAGGCGCTGCGCCGCCTCGGCGTCGCGGCACATGACCGCGAACGGCTTGTCCTCGCGGTGCTTGCGGCCGCGCAGCTCGGCGACGGCGGCCTCGGCATCGGCCCGGCAGGCGAGGTGGTAGCCGCCGAGCCCCTTGACGGCGACGATCAAGCCGTCCCTGAGCGCCGCGGCCGTCGCCCGGACGGCATCCGCTTCGCCGCCGGCGACCCCGGCCGCGAGCTCGCCGCCGTCCCGATCGAGCAGTCGTAGCCGCGGCCCGCACTCTGGGCAGGCATTGGCCTGCGCGTGGAAGCGGCGGTCGCCGGGGTCCTCGTACTCGCGCCGGCAGGCGGCACAGAGCTCGAAGCCCGCCATCGTCGTCAGGGGCCGGTCGTAGGGGACGCCGGTGACGATCGTGAAACGGGGGCCGCAGTTGGTGCAGTTCGTGAACGGATAGCGGAAGCGCCTGTCGGCGGGATCGGCGAGCTCGGCCAGGCAGTCCGTGCAGGTCGCGACGTCGGGACCGATCTGCGTGCCTGCCCTCCCCCGCGCATCGCTCTCGGCGATCGCGAAGCCGGAGCCCCCGCGGGCCTCGATCGGCTCGGTCAGCAGGCCCTCGACCCGGGCCAGCGGCGGCGCCTCGGCCGGTAGTCGCGCGCAGAACTCGTCGAGCACGGCGGCCGGCCCCTCGGCCTCGATCAGAACGCCGCGCTCGTCGTTGCGGATGAAGCCGGCGAGCCCGAGTGAGCCCGCGAGCTTGTAGACGTACGGCCGGAAGCCGACGCCCTGGACGATCCCCTCGACCCGGATCGAGATCCGGCGACTGCTGTCGAGGACCGTGCTCATCCCAGCTCGACCAGCTCCCGGAGCAGGTGATAGGCACTCGCCTGCGCCTCCTGGATCCGCGGGATGTTCTGCGAGCGGCTGACGATCACGTGGTCGGCGAGGCCCTCGGCCGCGATCCTGCCCCCGTCGTAGCCGAGCATCGCGATCGTCGTCAGGCCTCGGCTCCGGGCCTCGGCCAGCCCCCTCAGCACGTTCTCGGAGCCGCCGCTGGTCGAGAACGCCAGTGCCACGTCGCCGCGACGCCCATGCGCGATCAGCTGCCGCTGGAAGATCTCGGCGACGCCGACGTCGTTGGCGACGGCAGTGATGATCGCGGTGTCCTCGGTCAGGTCGAGCGCCGGGCGCGGGGGGCGCCCGCCGGGCCGGGGCAGGCGGAAGTCGGCGACGACGTCCATCGCATCGGTCGCCGAGCCGCCGTTGCCGAACGCGAGCAGCCTGCCGCCGGACTCGAACGCGGCCCGCATCGCCGCCGCCCCGGCCCGTAGCGCGGGCTCGCTCTCGCGCAGGGTCCGGCCTCTCAGCTCGGAGATCTCCTCGGACTTCATCGACACCGAGGCCTCGACATCGGCCAGCACGGCGCCGAGGTCGCTCTCGCTCTCGGAGAGGAACGGGTAGAGGAAGCTCGAGTCGCCGGTGTCGTGCACTCGCGAGTCGCTGCGGCCCTCCAGCAACCCGCGATGGTCGAAGAAGACGTGGACCAGTTCCCAGAGCACGTGGTAGTGGGTCTCGATCAGCTCCTGCCGGATCGCCGCATCCGGGCTCGGAACCGAGAAGCTCCAGGCTCCGTCGGATCCCGCGGCCGGCCCCTCACCGCCGTAGGCGATCGTCATCGCACCGCTCGAGGCCGCGTCGGCGAGGGCGCGCCCGAGCCTCGCCTCGGGGCCGGTCTCGCGATCGAGCCCGAAGCCGATCACGATGTCGGTCTCGGAGACGAGGCCGGCGAGCTGGCGGTCGAGCGGGCCGCCCTCGCCGCTCAGCGCGATCGCCGGGAGCGCCCGCTTGCCGACGATCACCGGGTGCACGAACTCGACCGCGACGTGGCGCGCGTCCGAGCGGCCGGCGGGGTCGGCGCCGAGCGCGATCAGGCGGCCGCCCGCCGCGAAGCGCTCCGCCATCCGGTGGCAGCAACGGGCGGTCGTCGCCGTCTCGGCGCCGAAGAAGGCCGAGCCGGCCTCGACCCGAGCGGCGATCGCCCGCTCGAATGTCCCGGCGTCGTCGCCGGTGTCGAGCTGCTGTGAGGCGGCCGCCGGTCTCATCGTCCGCTCCGCTGCCTCCGCCCAATCCGATTAGTGGAGCGCCGCATGGGCGGCATCGTCAGCGGCGCGCCGCGCCGGCAACCCGAGCAGCCACTCCCGGAAGCGATCGACGCCCTCGCCGGTCCGGGCGCTGAGCTGCATCACCTCGGCTTCGGGGTTGATCCGGTCGACGTTGGCGACGAGACGATCGACGTCGAAGTCGAGGTGCGGGAGCAGGTCGGTCTTGTTGATCACGACGAGCTCGCAGGAACGGAACATGAGCGGGTACTTGAGCGGCTTGTCCTCGCCCTCGGTGACCGAGCAGATCATCGCCTTCGCGTGCTCGCCGATCCTGAACTCGGCCGGGCAGACGAGGTTGCCGACGTTCTCGACGACGAGCAGGTCGAGCTCGTCGAGGGACAGGTCCCCGAGCCCGGCGCGGACCATGTTCGCGTCGAGGTGGCACTCGCCACCGAAGCCGGAGGCGGTATTGACCTGGACGACGGGCACGTGCAGGGCCGAGAGCCGGTCGGCGTCGAGCGAACCCTGGACGTCGCCCTCGAGAACCCCGACGCGGACATCGCCTCGCCTCTCGAGGACCCGCTCGAGCAGCGTCGTCTTGCCGGCGCCCGGGGCGCTCATCAGGTTGACGACGGAGACACCGGCGCGCTCGAAGTCGTCCCGGTTGGCATTGGCGATCGTCGTGTTCGCGTCGAGCGCGTCCTCGGCGACCTTGACCTTGGTCTGGTGCATTCAGCCTCCTGTCGATCGCGATCCCGGGGCAGCCACGGGCGGCGGCGCCTCACCGGAATCATCCTGCACGTCTATCGAGTCCACCAGCAGCTCGTTCCCCGCCAGCACCTCGGCGCCCGCGGCGCTGCAGGCCGGGCAGCGGAAGCGGGGCAGCACGATCAGCTCATCCTCGTCGAGGGCCGGGCGCGGAGCGGGGTCCCACTCCTGACCGCAGGAGCGGCAGCGCATCAGCGCCGCGACCGGTTCGATCTCGAGCCGGGCCTGCTCGCAGAGCGTGTCGCGGGTGACGACGTCGAAGTAGAAGCTGAGCGACTCCTCGACGACCTGGCGCAGTGCCCCGACGCGGAGATAGACGACGCTGACGGGGCGCCCGCGCGCGTGCCGAATCGCGGTGTCGACGATCGCCGATGCGACGGAGAGCTCATGCATCGGCGTAGGCCTCGTCGGTGAGCAGTTCGGCGACCGTCTCACGCACCACCCGCGCCGCGCGCTCGACCGCGCCGGTGACCTCGGCCGACATCTCGAGCCCCATCTCCTCGACCGTGGCCGGCTCGCAGGCGACGATCCGGACCCGCCCCGGCCAGCCCCCGACCGCCTTGACGAAGCGCAGCACGGTCTCGGGGTCCATGCCGTGCGGGCTCAGCATCTCGCCGTCGGCGATCGGCTCGAGATCGTCGGGCTCGGCGTCCATCACGTACAGGGTCCCCGGCTCGCCGCCCTGACGGCTGACGTCGATCAGGATCAGAGCGTCGTAACCGCGCATCACCTCGTAGGCGAGGTCGAGGCCCCCGGTCCCGAAGTCGAAGACCGCGGCCTCGTCCGGCAGCGTCCCCTCGAGCCGCTCGGCGACCTTGCCGCCGAACGCATCGTCCTTCATCCAGGCGTTGCCGATCCCGGCGACGAGGATCCGCTTTCGCGACTGGGGGTCGGGCTTCGGTTCCATCAGGCCTCCTCGACCTCGTCCGCAAAGAAGAACAGGTAACGGCCTGCGTCCCGCAGTATCTCCGACATCGGATCGGCGTCGACGGTGACGCCGAGATAGGCACGGCCGTCGTAGTCGAGGTAGATGCGGCGGATCGTCGCGGGCTGGCCGTCGAGCATCTTGTCGTAGGGATCGCCGTCGGTCCCGGGACGGAGGACGACCTTGCCGCCGCGCTCGAAGCGGCGACCGGCAACGACGACGCTGCGCTCGCCGGGAACGTCCGCCGGATCGAAGCCGGTCGGCGGCTGCGAGCGCTCCGCGCCGGGATCGGCGGCGACGCCGGGCTCCCTCCACTCGGGGAAGTCCGGCTCCGACCGCTCCGGAGCGGTCGGACCCATGACGCCGTGCATGCTCAGCAACTCCTCCGGCGTCGTCGCCTCGACCCGCTCGATCATCTCCGTCACCGCGGGATCTCCCGCGGCCTCGATCTCGGCCCGCTCGGCGTCGCTCAAGACCTGGACGTGGAGCGTCAGCGCCTCCTCGATCTCGGTGTTGTCGAACATGTTCGCGTTGCTCTGCGCCGCGATCCGGGGATGGTCGGGAAGCAGGATCGCCGCCCCGAGCACGGCACTGTCGTCTGCCGCCGCGAGCACCGGCCAGGAGTTGACGTTCTCGCATGCCTGCACGCGGGCCCCGACCTCCCCGTCGTTCTCGAGCGGCGAGACGAAGCGGCCGGCCTCGGAGCCGCCGGCGATCCCGATCAGTACGTGGGTCGAGAGCAGCGAGCATCGCAGCGCGGCCGCCCGGTCCATCTCTCCGGCGACGGCGTGCGGCAGCGGAGTCTCGTTCTCGGCCCGGGCACGGATCCGATAGCTGCCGTCCTCGAGCGGATCGGCGGAGACGACGAGGCGCCCGCCGACGACCTCGCCGCCGGCCTCGAGGCGCTCGCCCGTGGTCACGCCGAGCTCCGCCTCAGGCTCGAAGGCGAAGCTCACGGAGCGAGGGGCTGAGACGAGCTCAGCGACGGTCGCGGCCAGCTCGACCCGGCGCCTCACAGCAGCGTGGCGACTGCCGGAGGCCTGCAGGAAGACCGTCGCGACCTCGACCCGAGCCGCGGCCCGGGTCAGCGCCACGCACTCGATCTGCACGTGGTCGAAGGTCGTCGTCCGCTGCGCGGCGTAGGCCGGCGGGTAGACGATCCCGAACGGCGTCGGCGTCGCGTTCTTGACCGCTCCTGCCGTGTAGGGGTACAGCGCGTAGCCCTCGAACAGGAGCGAGTCGGCGAGCCGCTCGGCGGTCTCGTTCACGGGCCTGCCCCCTGCGTCCCGGTTCGGCTCTGGGCGATCAGGGCGCGGATCGCGGCGTCGGTGGTCGGCGCGCCGGTCGCCGCCTTGAGTCGGCTCAGCTCGTGCAGGGTCTCCTCCTCGACCCTCAGCCAGGCGCCGCCCGGATAGTGGCCGTCGATCATCCGCCGCCATGTCGCGACGGGCAGATCGAAGCGCGCCGAGCGGTCCCAGGCGAGCGGCATCACCTGCAGGCTGCCCTGCTCGCCGAGGTAGTAGACGGTGCCGTTGAAGTGCATCTGCAGCGGGTAGGCGCCATTGCCGATCCCGCCGAAGTACTTGGTCACCGCGACCTCGTGGTCGTAGGTGCACTCGACGTCGACGTCGATCAGGCCGCTGCGCTCGAACGGCCCGACGACGGTCGAGACCTGCGTCCAGCGGAACGATCCGGTGGTCGATCCCCAGCGCTCGGGCTCGCCGAACAGCTCGACCAGCCGCTCGCGGTCGGCGGGCGCGTAGTCGCGCCGGCCGGGCTCGATCGTGACCAGGACCGAGAGCACGATGAACTGGACCGGAACGCCGGAGTCGTCCTCGACGCCGAGCCGGAACCGCAGCGTCGGCGCCGAGCTGCGCGGCACCGGCTCGGCGCCGAGCACGGTGAAGGCGGGATCGGGCCGCGGGGCCGGGTCAGCCATCGGCGCTCACCGCCGGCGGGTCGGCCGACCCGAGACCCCTCGGGCTGCGTCGCTCGAGCTCGGCGAAGAAGCGCTCGATCGCCCGCGCCGGGCCGGAGCCGCCGGAGATCCCCTCCCAACTCACCTTGATCATGCCGACGAGCTTGTAGCACTCGTCGATCGGCGCGATCACGAACCGGTGCGGGTCGCAGATGCGGTCGACGACGAGCGCCTCGCAGTCGGGCTCGAGACTCGCCAGCGCCGGGTTCAGGTCCTGCAGCCGCGAGAAGGCGTCGGCGTCGATCTCCGACTCCGTCGCGCCGGCCGGGCTCGGGTAGAAGGCGACCACGCGCGAGCCGCTGGCCCCGTCAGTCGTCGCGGTCGTGCGCATGAAGAAGGCGAGTCCGATCGGGACTCCGAAAGAGGCCCAGGCGGCATCCGGCATCTCGAAGTCGTCGAACCAGGCGACGCGGACGCCGGCCGGGCGGTAGGCGGCCTCGCCCGAGCGCATCGACCAGCAGGTCTCGCAGGCGCAGATCATCCGGCGCTGGTCGAGCTCGAGCAGATGGCGGTGATCGGCGGGCAGTCCGGCGCCGCAGAGCTCGCAGTGCTCGTCGCTCGCAGCCGCGGCACCGGCCCCCGGCAACGCCTGCGTGGTCGGTGGCGGCGATCCGCGCCTGCCGCGGCCACTCAGCCCCCGCAGGGTGCCGACCAGCGCCGCGCGATCCTGCGGCGAGCTCATCCGGGCAGCGCGATCCGGATCGCGCCGTTGGAGGCGAGCAGGGGCACGGGATCGAGCTGCAGGCTGTCGTCGTCGAGCGAGCGACCGGCCCGTGGCAGGTAGTAACGACGGCCGCAGCCGGAGCAGCAGAGCACCCCTTCGACGAGGGTGCTCCCCCCGAGCGCGTCGCCGCAGTCCTTGCAGCGGTCGATGTAGGCGAGCAGCGAGCCTTCGACGTTCGCGACCAACAGCTCACGGCCGGCCACCGCGGTGGTCCGCAGCGCGCCCTCCTCGAGGTCGGCGAGGCCCGATGCGGGGAACCAGGACGGCAGGCCCTCGGCGCCCGCCCCGGTCGCGACCGACGGCGAGGCGCCGTTGCCGCTCCCGTTCCCGTTGCCGCCGGCGGACTGGAGCACGGGAAGCTCGGTTGCCCCCTCCCCGAGTCCAGTCGTCACAGCGGCGTCGGCGCCCTCCACCACGATCCCCTCCAGATCCGGAGCGTGCTCGTCGAGCGCCTGCTGGATCGCGAGCTCGAGGGTCGCCGACGACGCGGGGCAGCCGTCGCAGCTGCCCGCAAGCCGGATCCGCGCCACCCCGTCCACCCCGACCCCGAGCAGCTCGACGTTGCCGCCGTGCGACTCCATGTAGGGCCGGACGCTGTCGAGCGCCTCCTCGACACGTTGGTCGAGCGGCACCGGATAGAGGTCGTGGATCAGCATCAGGCTGGCGACGACGCCGTCGGAGGCGAGCGCCTCGCGGGCCGGCGCGGTCGCCTCACCGGCGGCCTCGAGCGTCTCGAAGATGCGGGTCAGTCCCTCGCCGTAGAGGTCGAGGACGATCCCGATCAGCTCCTCCGTCCGCGCCCGGGCAACCGGGTCGGCAATCCCTTCGAGCTCGTCGCTGAGCTGACGGAAGCGCTCGACGAGCGCCTCCGGCGGCGGGCCGTGACCGCCGGCGTGATCTGCGGCTCCGGCTTCCAACTGCTCAGCTCATCCCGGTCGGCGTGTGCATCACCTTCCGGACCCGGCCGGCGCCGTTGTACATGTGCACTCCGCACGGCAGGCAAGGATCGAACGAGCGCACAGCGCGCATGATGTCGACGCCCTTGAAGTTCTCCGGGCCGTTCTCCTCGAAGATCGGCGTGTTCTGCGACCGCGTCCTCGTACGGGCCCGGAGTGCCGAACGTGTCGCGCACGCTGGCGTTCCACGGCGTCGGCGGGTAGGGCTGATAGTTGGCGATCTTGCCCTCCTCGATCACCATGTGGTGGCGAGAGCACGCCGCGCGCCGCCTCGTGGAAGCCGCAGCTGACGGCGCTGTCGGGAACCGTGAAGTCGGCCCACGACTTGGTCCGGCCCGCCCGCACCTCCGCAAAGGCGCGCTCGAGGCAGTGCAGCCCGACCAGCGCCGAGTAGGCCTGGTGGTAGGTCCGGGCCCGGTCGCGCTCGATCGCGTTCGACTTCTCCGGCACCTTCCACTCGAGCTCCATCTCGGGCGAGTCGGGCGGTCTTCGGCAGAACCATCTGGATGCTGTGGCCCGTCGCCTTGCAGTAGCCGAAGTCGACGAGGCCGGCCTTCGCCGTCACCCACTGGCGCGCGAACGGGCCGCCGCCGGTGTCGCAGGCGACGTAGGCGTCGTTGCGCTTGTCGTACATGCGCGGGCTCACAACCCAGCTGTACTTGTCGGCGAAGTCGCGCTTCTGCGGCTTCGGCAGCGTCACCTTGTTCCAGGGGTGGCGCGGATCGACGTCGTTGCCGAGCGGGTCCTTGGTCACGAACGGCGCCTGGCTCTCCGTCCAGTCGTCGAAGTAGGAGGAGCCGAGCAGGATCCGGATGCGCGAGGTTGATCTCGACCAGGTCCGTCGTGATCAGCTCACCGTCGAAGACGAGACCCGGCGTGATGTAGCGCTTGTTGCCCCAATCGTTCATGTTCGCGTACGAGTAGTCGACGTAGTCGGGATCGTCGAACGAGCCCCAGCAGACCAGATTCGTGTCCCGGTAGCCGACCATGTCGTAACCCGGCAGCTCCTGCAGGAAGAAGTCGTACAGGTCGTCGTGCATCGGCACCGTCCGCTTGCAGTACTCGAAGTACCGCATCAGCCGCACGTAGTAGTCGGTCAGCGTCTGGTGGGTGATCTGCGCGCTGCAGCCGCCTGGCAGGATCGTCGACGGGTGCGTGTGCCGGCCTCCGAACAGGCAGTACATCTCGCGCGTGTAGCGCGCCACCTGCAGGGTCTCCAGGTAGAAGTCCCCCGTGAACGGGTTCAGTGCCGCGCATGATGTCGGCGATCGTCCGGTAGCCGTGGATGTCCGAGTGCGGGGCCGAGGTCTGCTCCGCCTTCTGCAGCAGCGACGGGTTCGTCTCCTTGACCATCTGCTCGCAGAAGTCGACGTTGCACATGCAGTCGTTGTAGATCGCGTGGTCGAACATGTAGTCCGCGGTCTCGGCCAGGTTGAAGGCGAGGTCGCCGAGCGGCGGCGGCTTCACCCCGTACGCCATGTTCTGGTTGAGGCAGCTGCAGGTGCAGTGATTGTCGCCGCAGATGCCGCAGATCCGGCTCGTGATGAAGTGCGCGTCACGAGGGTCGATGCCCTTCATGAAGATGTCGAACCCCCTGAAGATCATCGACGTGCGAGTAGCACTTGTTGACGGTCTGGTTGCTGAAGTCGATCTCGGTGTGGATCCCGAGGCTGCCGACGATCCGGGTGATCGGATCCCACGACATCTCCTTCACCATCACGTTCTGATCGGGGCGCGGTGTCTCTGTGGTGGCCATCTCTCTTCTCTCCTCCTGATCCCTGCTCCGTGTAGTCGTCCGCCGTCTCGCCGCCGCCGGTCAGGACCCCGGTGGCGAGTAGCTGGACGAACGGGACCGATAGCCGCTCAGCAGGGTGTTCCCCGGCTTGCGCCACTCCGGCTCGTGGTCGTACTTCTTCTTGATGTTGCGCTCGCGGAAGTACTTGAGGACCGGCCCGTAGGTGAACGACGCGATCCGCGCGGCCGCCTTCCCGTAGGGGTCCTCCTCCATGAACGGCATGTACTTGTCGGGGAAGCCGGGCATCGTGCAGGCCATGCAGATGCCGCCCACGTTCGGGCAGCCTCCGTAGCCGTCGACCCAGCCCCGGATCGGCACGTTGCACTTGACGACCGGGCCCTTGCAGCCGAGCTTGACGAGGCAGCGCGGGTCGTCGCCGTAGGTGGTCGCGAAGTTGCCCTGCTCGGTGTAACCGGCGCGGTTGCAGCCCTCCCGCACCGTGCGCCCGAACAACCACTTTGGCCGCAGCGCCTCGTCCAGCTCCGGCGCCGGCGCGCGGCCGGCGAGATGCAGGGCGAGGTACAGCAGGACCTCGGTCATGTTGTCCGGCTGCGCCGGGCAGCCGGGGATGTTGACCACGGGCAGGCCGGCCGCCGACTTCCAGTTCCAGCCGAGGTGGTCGGCGACGCCCATCGCCCCGGTCGGGTTGTTCTTCATCGCCGGGATGCCGCCGTAGGTCGCGCAGGTCCCGATCGCGACGACCGCCGCAGCCTTCGGCGCGAGCCGGTCGAGCCAGTCGCTGGTCGTGATCGGCTGCCCGGTCTCTGGGTCGTTGCCGATCGCCGCGAAGTGGCCTTCGCCCGACAGGTTCTCGTTCGGGATCGAGCCCTCGACGCAGAGCACGAACGGATCGAGCTCGCCGCGCTCGGCCCGGAACCACCACTCGATGAACTCCTGGCCGTTCTCGTAGGCGAGCACCGGGTTGTGGACGAGCACCTTCGGCATCCCCGGGATCGCCTGGGTGATGATGTCCTCGAGGCTCGGATTGACGGCCGAGGTCATCGCAACGGAGTCCCCGTCGCAGGAGAGGCCCGTGGTCATCCAGATCACGTGTGCCTCCACCGCCTCAGTCGCCTGTTGGTCGGGGATGAACTCCGTCGCTGCCATGTCAACTCTCCTATCCGGGCGGTTCGGGCCCGGGTGTCCGCGTCGGTGTTTTTCGGGGCAGGAAGCTCATTCAGCAGATCCTCGGCAGGGGGTCGCCGGCGAGAAGGTCCATGACGCGCTTGCCGCCGAAGGCGGTCTCGACCAGGACCATCCCCGGCGGCTCGGTCTTGACCTCGCCGATCAGGGCGGCGCCCTCCGACCCGGGAACCGCTTGCAGGGCCGCGAGCGCGGCGTCGGCGGACTCGGGCGCGACGAAAGCGACGAGGCGGCCCTCGTTGGCGACGTACATCGGGTCGATCCCGAGGATCTCGGCCGCCCCGGCGACATCGGGCCGGACAGGGACGTCGCCCTCGCGGGCGACGATCGCGACGCCGCTGGCGCGAGCGAGCTCGTTGAGCACGGTGGCGACGCCGCCGCGGGTCGCGTCGCGCATGCACCGCAGATCGGCCCCGGCCGCCTCCAGCAGCGCCTCCGCGGCCGTCCACAGCGGCTGCGTGTCGGAGACGATGTCGGCGTCTAGCTCGAACTCGTTGCGGGCGAGCATGATCGCCGTCCCGTGCTCGCCGATCGGGCCGGAGACGAGTACCGCGTCGCCGGGGCGCAGGGCACCCGGGCTCAGCGCTGCCCGCGGATCGACGACGCCGACGCCGGTCGTGTTGACGTACATGCGGTCGGCGTGGCCGCGCTCGACAACCTTGGTGTCACCGGCGACAACTTCGACGCCCGCGGCCTCAGCCGCCGCCGCGATCGCCTCGACCTCGGCCTTCAACTCCTCGGCCGGCAGGCCCTCCTCGAGGATCAGCCCGACCGTGATCGCCAGCGGCCTGGCGCCGGCGACGGCGAGGTCGTTGACGGTGCCGTTGACGGCGAGCTCGCCGATCGAGCCGCCCGGGAAACGGATCGGCTTGACGACGAAGCTGTCGGTCGTGACGCAGAGGGATACCCCCGGCACCTCCTCCGCTTCGCGTCCGGGGGCGCCGGCTGCGCCCCGGTCGGCCGCCGGCAGCCGGACGAAGCCCGCGTCGGCCATCTCGGCGAGGCCGGTGCCCTCCGGATCGAAGGCCGGCACGAGCAGCCCCTCGATCAGCGACTGTGTCGCCTTGCCGCCGGCGCCGTGGGCCATCGTCACCCGCTCGGACTTGAACTTCGGGCGCTTCGCCCGGGTCGTCTCGATGATCTCGAGGATCCGCTGCTCGCGGTCGCTGACCGGATCCTCGGCGCGTGTGCTCGGCCCGGGCGGCGGCGAGCTCACTCAGACCACCTCCCGCTCGCGCGCGAACCGGCCGTAGTTGTAGTAGGCCGCGCAGGCGCCTTCGGGCGAGACCATGCAGGTGCCGATCGCGTGCTCGGGCGTGCAGGCGGTGCCGAAGACCTTGCACTCCCAGGGCTTGATCACGCCCTTCAGCACCTCGCCGCACTGACACGCCTTCGGGTCGGCGACGCGGACGCCCGGCGTCTCGTAGACCTGCTCGGCGTCGAACTCCGCATAGTCCGGTGACAGCCGCAGAGCACTCTGGGAGATGAATCCGAGGCCGCGCCACTCGAAGTGCGGCCGCAGCTCGAAGACCTCCGACATCACCTTCAGCGCGGCCGGGTTGCCGTCGTAGGGAACGACGCGGCCGTACTGGTTCTCGACCTCGCAGCGGCGCTCGGCCAGCTGCCGCAGGATCATCTCGATGCTCTGGAGGATGTCGAGCGGCTCGAAGCCGGAGGTGACCAGCGGCTTGCCGTAGTCGGCGGGGATGAACTCGAAGGGGCGGGCGCCGACCACCGTCGAGACGTGGCCGGGTCCGATGAAGCCGTCGAGCCGCAGGTCCGGCGACTCGAGCAACGCCCGCAGCGGCGGCACGATCGTCACGTGGTTGCAGACGCAGAGGAAGTTGGTGATGTTCTCGGCTCGCGCGCGCTTCAGGGTCAGGGCGGTCGAGGGCGCTGTCGTCTCGAACCCGATCGCGAAGAAGACGACGGTGCGGTCCGGGTTCGTCTTCGCAATACGCAGCGCGTCGAGCGGCGAATAGACCATGCGGATGTCGGCACCGTCGGCCTTCGCCTCGCCGAAGCTCTGCTCCGAGCCCGGCACTCGCATCATGTCGCCGAAGCAGGTGAAGATCACCTCGTCGTTGCGGGCGATCGCGATGCCGTCGTCGACGCGGCCCATCGGGATCACGCAGACAGGGCAGCCGGGCCCGTGCACGAGCTCGACGTTCTCTGGGAGCAGGTCATCGATCCCGTAGCGGTAGATCGAGTGGGTGTGGCCGCCGCAGACCTCCATCAGCTTGTAGTCGCGGCCCGGCTCGACGAGGCCGAGGATCTTGCCTGCCAGGGCCCTGCCGAGCTCGGGGTCGCGGTACTCGTCGACGTACTTCATCGCGATTCCTCGACCGTCGCGGCGTGAGCGATCGCGGTGCCGGCGTGGACGAGCAACTCGTCGCCGACCGCGACCGGCTGCACGAGGGCGATCTCGACCGTCTCGCGTCTGCCCTGCTCGTCCTCACAGAGCCCGAGCCCGCGGTCGGTGTCGATCGAGACGACCCGGAGCGGCACGGCGACGTCGCCACAGGTGATGCAGCCATCCTCGACGTCGCAGCTCCCGAGATCGGCCGGCTGCGACGCGGGGGCCATTACTCGATCACGCTCGCCTTCAGCTCCTCGAGCTCGGCCTCGTAGTCGGCCCCCATCCCCTCGAGCATCTTGCGCGTCGCCAGAGCCTCCTCCTCGTCCACCTTGGAGAGCGCGAAGCCGACGTGGATCAGGACCCAGTCGCCGACGCCGACTCCGCCCGGCTCGGAGTCCAGAAGCCCGATGTTCACGTTGCGCCGGACGCCTGCGACGTCGACCTTGGCAACTCGCGTGTCCGGGTCGACGATCTCGAGGATCTGACCCGGAATGGCCAAGCACATGGCCTGCACCTCTCCTCGGGGCTCGTAGTTTTTGACACTAACAGAGGCTCAGCCCCCGTCAACCCGCGTCCAGATTCGCGCGGACGAAAGTCGGAACGTATCGTCTTGGGATCTCGCTAGTATGAATGAACATTCACTCAGCAGACGAGCATGGAGGAGACAGGACATGGCGTGGACAGCAGCTGATATCCCCGACCAGAGCGGCCGCACGGCCCTCGTGACCGGTGCAAACGGCGGCCTCGGGCTCGAGACCGCCCGCGAGCTCGCCCGCAACGGAGCTCATGTGATCATCGCCGCTCGCGACCAGGACAAGGCGACGGCGGCCGAAGCGGACATCCGCGCCGGCCTCCCGGACGCCTCGCTCGAGATCGTGCCGCTCGATCTCGGCTCGCTCGAGTCGGTCCGCGAGGCCGCCTCGACGGTGCTCGCCAAGCACGACCGTATCGACCTGCTGATCAACAACGCCGGCCTCATGGCTCAGCCGGAGCGGCGCACCGCGGACGGCTTCGAGATGCAGCTCGGGGTCAATCACCTCGGTCACTGGGTGCTGACCGCGCGGCTGCTGCCCGCCGTCCTCGCCGGGCAGGCGCCGCGCGTGGTGACCGTGACCAGCACCGCCCACCACATGGGTCGGGCCATCAACCCGTCGAACCCGCATCTCGACGGCAAGTACGGGCCCTGGAAGGCGTACGGCCAGTCGAAGCTCGCGAACTTCCACTTCGGGATCGGCCTGCAGCGCGAGTTCGAGAAGGCCGGAGTCGCCGCCGCCAGCCTGATCGCCCATCCGGGCCTCTCCAACACCGACCTGCAGGCGCGGACGACGCGCGAGAACGAGGGCGACTTCTGGGGCGGCTTCTTCCACAAGGCAACTCTGCGCAGCGGCATGGCTCCCCCGACGGGCGCGCTCTCGCAGCTGCGGGCGGCCACCGACCCCGAGGCCAGGGGCGGCGAGTTCTACGGACCGCTCTGGGTCAACAGCGGCCCGCCCGTTCGCAAGCCGATCATCCGCCGCGTCGGGATGGATTCAGCGATCGAGAAGCTCTGGCGGGTCTCCGAGAAGGAGACCGGCGAGACGCTCGAAGTCGCGGCGCCCGCCCCGGCCTGACCGTTGCGATGAGCGCGACCGCGCCGGCCAAGACCAAGGCCAGGCCCGACCGGGCGGCCGCGGTCCGCGCGGCGATGCGGTCGCTGGTCGCTCGTCGCGGCTTCCATGGAGCATCGATGGGCGCCGTGGCGCGCGAGGCGGACGTCGCGACCGGCACCGCCTACGTCCACTACGGCTCCAAAGACGAGCTCGTGATCGCCGCCTACCTCGAGTCGAAGGAACGGCTCGGGGTCGCCGCAGTCGCCGCGGTCGAGGCGAGCGATCCACCCGCCGAGCGCTTCCAGGCCCTGTGGAAGGGGGTCTACCGTCACCTCGCCGCCGACGTCAACGAGGCCCGCTTCCTGATCCAGGTCGACGGCTCCCCCTACGCCGCCGTCGCCCACGAGGCCTCAATGTCCCGCAACGACGACCCGCTCGTCCTCGCCGCCTCCGAGCCCGAGATGGCGCGCGCCCTGGAGCCACTGCCGCTCGAGGTCCTCTACGAGATCGGCCTCGCTCCCGCCGTCCGCCTGGCCGCGCGCGAGGCTGCCCTCAGCGACCGTGACCTCGACCGCGTCGCGCGAGCCTGCTGGCGCGCGGTCGCGCGACCGGTGTAGGCGGGGCCGTCCGAGGGTGGCCTTCGAGGGCTCCGGCCGGGTATTTGCAGAGAGGGTGAGGTGGAAGGGAGTTCCGGCCGTCCTGAGGCGGGGCCGGGCCGTCCTTTGTCACGCGAGGCGCGTGGGGGTCACGGTCTCGTAGCCGTTAACCGGGCCCCGCGCGACGCGATCCACATCGGCGTCGCATAGCGAGGGCAATGTGGATCGCTTCCGCGGCCTCACCGGGAATCCACCCCGAAACCGCAACGAAACACGCGCCGCGTGTGACCGACCACAGACCGCACCCCTTCCCTCACTGCAATCTCAGCCCGGCCTGAGCTCTGCAGCCACAACCCGAAACAACACGCGCCCTGGACCACGCCCCAGCCCAAACCCCCGAGGGCCCACCCGGCCCTCAGTCCCCGAGCAGCTCCCGTAGCCCGGGCTCGTTGAGGATCGTCGTCTCGAACTTCTCGGCCTTCTCGAGCTTCGAGCCCGGGCTCTCGCCGGCGACGACGTAGTCAGTCTTCTTCGAGACCGAGCCGGTGACCTTGCCGCCGGCGCGCTTGATCATCGCGGTCGCCTCGTCGCGGGTCAGCTCCGGCAGGGTTCCGGTCAGGACGAAGGTCTTGCCCTCGAGCGGGCCGCCCTCCCGGCGCCGCTCGGAGGGATCGAGCTCGAAGCGGAGGCCGCGCTCGCGCAACCGCGAGATCAGCTCGATCACGCGCTCGTCGGCGAGCTGCTCGGCGATCTGCTCGGCGAGGATCGGGCCGACGCCGTCGACCTCCTCGATCGCCTCCGGCTGAGCCGCGATCAGGTCCTCGATCGATCCGAAGTGGGTGGCGAGGGCCTCCGCCGTGACCGAGCCGACACCGGCCAGCCCGAGCGCGAACAGCACCCGCGGGAACGGGCGTGACTTCGACTCCTCGATCGCGGCGATCAGGTTCTCGGCCGAGACCTCGCCGAAGCCCTCGAGTTCCGTCAACCGCTCCGCGGTCAGGTCGTAGATGTCGGCGGCGTCGCGGATCAGGCCGTCCTCGAGGAACCGCATCGCCTGCTTCTCGCCGAGCCCGTCGATGTCCATCGTCCCGCGGGCGACGAAGTGCTTGACGTGCTGGAAGGTCTGCCCCGGGCAGCCGGTCCGGTTCGGGCAGATCGTCCAGACCGAGCCCTCCTCCTTGACCGTCGGCGTGCCGCAGATCGGGCACTCTTTCGGCGGCCTCGGCTTCCGCAGCCGCTTGCCCTTGCGCGCCTGGATCACCGGGGAAACCACCCTCGGGATCACGTCCCCGGCCCGGGTGACGACGACCTCGTCGCCCTCGCGCACGTCCTTGCGCAGCAGGTCCTCCTCGTTGTGCAGCGTCGCGGTCGAGACCGTGACGCCGCCGACGTGGACCGGCTCCAGCATCGCGAACGGGACCAGGTGCCCCGTGCGGCCGACGTTCCAGACGATCTTGTTCAGCTTCGTCGTCACGGTCGTCGGCGGGAACTTCCAGGCGATCGCCCAGCGCGGCTCGCGCCCGGCCACGCCGAGCTCACGCCACAGCGCCCGCTCGTCGACCTTGACGACGACCCCGTCGATCTCGAAGTCGAGCCCCTCGCGGCGCTCCTGCCACCACTCGCAGCGCGCGATCACCTCCTCCCCGGTCTCGTGCCGGGCGATGTCCCCGTTGACCCGGAAGCCGCGCTCGCGCAACCACTCGAGCTCCTCACTGTGGGAGGCGTGCTCGACGCCGTCGCGGAAGCCGATCCCGTAGGCCCAGATCTGCAGCGGGCGTGAGGCGGCGAGCTGCGGGTCGAGCTGCCGCAGGGTGCCGGCCGCCGCGTTGCGCGGGTTGGCGAAGGTCGCCTCGCCGGCCTCGACACGCTGTTCGTTGAGGCGGTCGAAGCCCGAGCGCGGGAAGTAGACCTCGCCGCGGACCTCGATCAGCTTCGGCGCATCCGCGATCCGCAGCGGGATCGAGCGGATCGTGCGCAGGTTCGAGGTCACGTCCTCGCCGATCCGGCCGTTTCCACGGGTCAGGCCGCGGATGAAGACACCGTCCTCGTAGGTGAGCGAGATCGCGAGACCGTCGATCTTCGGCTCGGTCACGTAGGAGATCTCCTCGGCGGTGATGTCGAAGCGCTTCAGCAGGTTGCGGATCCGCGCCTCCCAGGCCGCCAGCTCCTCGGCGTTACGGGCGTTGGCGAGCGAGAGCATCGGCTCCGCGTGCTCGTACTGGTCGAACTTGTCGAGCGGCTCGCCGCCGACCCGCTGCGTCGGCGAGTCCGGGGTCAGCAGCTCCGGGTTCTCGGCCTCGAGCGCCCGCAGCTCGTTCAGCAGGAGGTCGTAGTCGGCGTCGCTGATCGCCGGCTCGTCCTCGACGTAGTAGGCGTGATCGTGCTTGACGATCCCGGCGCGGAGCTCGTCGACGCGGTCGGACGGGTCGGTCGCGGCCATCAGCCCAGCAGGCCCTCCAGCCCCCAGCTCCCGAGCTCCTCGAGGCCGCCATGGTCGGTCAGGTCGAAGTGGATCGGCGTCACCGCGATCCGGCCCCTGTGGATCGCCGCGAGGTCGGTGCCCTCGTGGTCCTCGAAGCTGGGCTCGAACCCGTAGATCTCGTAGCGCTTGCGGCCGTCCTGCTCGCTCTCCTCGACCAGCTTCAGCTCGTCGTCGTAGAGGCGCTTGCCGAGCCGCGTCACCTCGACGCCCTCGGGCTCGCCGCCGGGCACGTTGACGTTGATCAGCGTCCCCTCCGGCATCCCGTGCTCGATCACCCGCCGGACGAGTCCGGCCGCGAACGGCGCGGCGACGCTGAAGTCGAACTGCCTTCCCGCGCGGAAATCCATCTCCCGAGCCGGCGACTGCTGGCTGACCGCGATCGCGGGCAGGCCGAGGACGATTCCCTCGAGGGCCGCCGCCACGGTGCCCGAGTAGGTGACGTCGTCGCCGAGGTTGGAGCCGTGGTTGATCCCCGAGACGATCAGGTCCGGCTTGTCGCCGAGCAGGCCGAGGTCGGCGAAGCGGACGCAGTCCACCGGCGTGCCCTCGGTCGCGTAGCCGCTGGTGCCGTCCTCGAACTTGACCTCCTTGACCCACAGCGGCGAGCGGGTCGTGATCGAGCGGGCGGTGGCGCTGCGGTTCGAGTCGGGCGCGATCACGTCGAGCTCGATCCCCTCGACCTCGAGCAGGGCGCGGCGCAGCGACTGCAACCCCTCGGCCGCGATTCCGTCGTCGTTGGTGAGCAGGACCCGCACGCCCCGGAATCTAGATCACCGGCGCCGAGAGCAAGGGAAGGTCCGGGATCGGCCCACTAGCTTGTCTCGGGATGGAGCCGAGCTCCCCATCGATCTCCGTCGTGATCCCGACCCGGAACCGGCCCGAGGGCCTGCGGCGCTGCCTGGAGGCGCTCGATCGCGGCACGGCCGCGGTCGAGACCGTGGTCGTCGAGGACAGCCGTGGGAACGGGCCCGCGGCCGCGCGCAACGAGGGGATCGGGCGCGCCTCCGGCGAGATCGTGCTGTTCGTCGACGACGACTGCGTTCCGGACGCCGCTTGGGCGGAGACGCTCGCTGCGGCGACCCGCCGGGCGGGATGCGCCGCGGGACGGTCGCTGGCGCCGCAGGGCGCAGGCGCGGCCGTCAGAGCCTCTCAGGCGGTGATCGACGCCCTGCAGCTCGATCCGGATCGCGGCCCGGG
Source organism: uncultured Solirubrobacterales bacterium (assembly GCA_963793415.1). GTDB lineage: Bacteria > Actinomycetota > Thermoleophilia > Solirubrobacterales > 70-9 > CAXMST01. Next base: position 3,124,268 of record CAWCAC010000002.1, read on the forward strand.
CGACGCGCTCGGCTTCGCGCCGGCCTGCAACCTCGGCTGCTCCCGGGAGCTGCTCGAGCGGGTCCGCTTCGACGAGGGCTTTCCGCTCGCGGCCGGCGAGGACCGCGACTTCTGCAACCGGCTCGTCGACGCCGGCTTCCCGCCCGTCTACGAGCCCAGCGCCGTCGTCGTCCACGAGCAAGCGGGAGGCGTGGCCGAGCTGCTGCGGCGCCAGTACCGGTACGGCCGCGGAGCCGCCCACCTGTTCGCCCGCCGCGGCGCCGCGCCGACCGCGCCCGGCTTTCGGCGCCGGCTCGTGCGGCGCTGCTTCGACCTCGGGCCGAGCGTCGGCGCCCTCACCCTCGCCGGCCAGGCGGCGACCGCCGCCGGCTATGCGCGCGAGCGGATCGCGGGCGTAGCCGGACCCCTGAGCGGGGCGGGCTAGCCGAGCAGCGAGGCGCCGGCCATCCCGGCGGTGCGTTCGCCGTCGATGCCGAGGAGGCCGCAGACGGTCGCGGCGACGTCCTCGATCCGCGCCGGCCGACCCGGGTCCTGCCAGGTGGCGCCCGAGCCCGGCGTGAGCACGGCCCAGGCGCCGCCCGCCGGATGGTTGCCCGAGCGGCCGGAGCCGGCGCCGTGCCTGACGGCGGCCCCGAACCGATCGGAGACGAGGCGCTCGCCGAGGCCCGCCGGGGCCTCGCTCCAGCGCACGACGAGGTCCGGCAGCCGGTCGGCGTGCGCGCCCGCGTACTCGGGCATCTCGGCGACGCGGGCGATGCCGGCCACGGCCGGACTGCCGTCCGCGAGCCGGAAGCTGCTCAGCCCCTCGGCGATCACGGCCGCGAGCTCGTCCGCCTCGGCGCCGGGCGCGACGATCCCATGCCGCTCGCGCCCACCCAGGTTGAAGCGCACGTAGCCCTGGTTGTCGGCCGGGTGGGCGAAGGCGCGGGTGCTGTTCCAGTCGTGCCCGCGGAGCTCGAGCCGTGAGGTCAGCTCGAGCGCCAGCGGGCGCGGGATCGCCGCCGCGACAAGGGCACGGACGTCGCCGGGGATCGCGCTGCGCAGCTTCCAGATCGCACCGCCCGGAGCGTCGTCCTCTCGCAGCGGCTCACCGCTCAGGACCGCTCCCAGCATCTGCGGCAACAGATCGGCCCGCGAGGTGTTCTCCTCCATCCCAACCGCAGAGGCGACGATCACGTCGGAGCCTTCGGGGAGCGCCTCGATCACGGAGCCGATCGCCCGGTCCACCTCGGAGTAGATCTCCGGCAGGGCGCCGGCGATCGTCTCGCGAACGCGGGGCTCGAGCGCCTCGGCGTCGAGCTGCGAGAGGTCCCAGAAGGCGTGGCCGGCGAGATGGGCGGCGCTGAACGTGAGCCAGGCGAGGTCGAAGCGCGAGGCCGCGAGCTGGTCGCGGGCCAGCGCCGCGATCCGGGCCGGCGCCCCGAGCAGCCGCTCGCGCAGGTCGAGCAGGTGGGCCGGGCTCGGGGCGCCGAAGACCTCGGTCGCCTCCGGGCCCCTGCCGAAGCGCCGTTCGAGCGGCCGAGCGGTTCCGCGGGGATGCGACCAGCGCGGCAGCACGACCCGGTCCGTGAAGCCCCAGCCGCAGACGAAGACCCCGTCGGCGCCGGCCGCCGACGCCGGCGGGCGGCTCTCGTAGGGATCGATCGCGAGCGTGCGCAGGCCGCTGCCGGCGAGCCGCTCCCAGACCGGGGGCGGCGCCGGAAACGCGGTCGCATAGCGGGCGCGGCCCTCGCCGGCGGACCACTGGAACGGATAGAAGATTCCGTGCCCGCCCATCGGCACCCCCGAGTAGAGGCTGTAGAAGGCGCCCGCGGCGAAGTCGACGGCGGGCGTCTCGAGCTCGACCCGGCGGCCGCGCCCGATCGCCGCGGCCAGGTTGGGCAGATCGCCGGTGCCGAGCATCCGGTCGATCAGCGAGACGCTCGCGGCGTCGAACTGCAGCACGCAGATCACGGGGCCGGCGCTCCCACCGTCGCAGCGCGCTCGCGGGCAGCGTCGATCAGCTCCATCACCGCCAGTCCCTCGGCGGCCGTCGCCGGGCTCGGGCCCACCGGCTCGCCGCCGCGGACGAGCAGCGCGAACGATTCGAGCTGATCGGCGAGCGAGGCGACGAGCGGGTGCGTCCGCCCCGGGATCGGGATCAGGCCGCGGAGGCCGCCGTCGCGCTCGTCGAGGATCGTGTGGCCGTCCTCTGCCGCGATCCGCAGCCGCTCCCGGTGCGGGCGATCGGTCGCGCAGCTGAGCACGACCCGGCACCCCGGCGCCGCGAGCTCGACCTCGGCCGAGCTCGTCTCGATCCGGGCGCCGACCACCTCGAGCCCGGTCGGCCCGGCGCCGGCACCGGCGAGCAGCGCGAGGTCGAGCAGGTGCGGGCCGAGGTCGAGCCAGGCGTCGCCGAGATCTCCGACCGGGTTCCAGGACCGGCGCCGGTAGTGCAGAAGCCCCTCGACGAGGGCCGGGGGGCTCGCCGCGATTCGGGCCGAGGCGAGCGCACGGCCGAGCGAGAAGCGGCGGTTGAAGGCGATCCGGGGTTCCGGGTCGAGCGCGAGCAGCTCGCGCGCCCCGGCGCCGTCCGGCGCGGGCGGCTTCTCGACCAGCGCCGGAAGGCCGGCCGCGGCAGCGACGCTCGCAGCCTCGACGTGGGTCGGTGCCGGGCTGGCGATCACGATCGCGTCGGGGCTGGAGCGTTCGATCAGGCCCCGGGCAGTCTCATGGCGGGACTGCGGCGGCAGACCGAGAGCGTCGCCGACGATTCCGCGCCGGGTTGCATCCGGGTCGCAGACGGCGACGATCTCGACCCCCTGGGCGCGGGAGGACGCGGGCACGTAGCCGTCCTCGGCCAGCCGGCCACAGCCGACCAGACCGATCCGGATCGCCTCGCTCATCCTCGCTCCGACGGCGCCGGCCCGACTGGGTCGATCGGGTCCCTGAGGTGCCGGAACAGGCCCACGAGGGCGCCGACGGCGGCGCTCAGGTGGTGGAGGACGAGCAGGGGCAGTCCGGCACCGGCAAGCCGCAGGCCGCCCGACCGGTGCAGTAGCGAGAAAAGCGGCGCCTCGGCGACGATCAGGGCGAGCGCCGCCAGCGCCGTGGCGCGGGGCCGGCGGGCGGCGGCGAGGCCGGCGACGAGCAGCGCCAGCGCAGCGCCGATCCGGCGACGCCGCGCCAGGTTGAGGGTGTCGGCCGGCGCCCGCCCCGCGAGCGCGAGCCGGGTCCACGGCTCGGCCCTCGAGAGCGCGTCGGTGCGGGCCATCGAGGCCGCGGTCCAACGCTTCAGGTGCTTGCCGCGGATCGCCGGCTCGTTGACGATCCTGTGGCCGGCGCGATCGATCCGGGCGCCGAGTTCGACGTCCTCGACCGCCGGCCTCGCGAACAGCTTCTCGTCGAAGCCGCCGGACTCGGCGAGCACGTCCGCGCGGACGGCGCCGAGCCCGGCCCAGAACGTGCTCGCCTCCCCCGCGCCCGACTCGTGCACCGAGGCGTGGAGGAGGTTGCGAAAGCGTGAGACCACGCCCGGTTCGGCCGGGCTCTCGTCGTAGCTGCCGAAGACGGCGGCGAGCCCGGGATCGGAGGCGAACGCCGCCCGGACCCGGTCCAGCGCGTCCGGGTGGACCTCGACGTCGCTGTCGACGAAGAGCACGATCTCCGCACCGTCGGCGCTCGCCGAGCGCGCTCCGCGGTTCCGGGCCGCGGCCGGGCCGAGGCCCTCGGGGCTCTCGACAACCACGAGCCCATCGCCCGGCGAGCGCGCGCTCTCGATCGCGGCCAGGCAGCGCGGCAGCGTCGCCGGCCGGTCGGTGGCGGGAACCACGACGGCGATCGCGGGCTGGGCCTGGGCAGGGGTTCGGGGAGGCGAGTTAGGCATACCTAATAGGATGCGCGATTCTTGCAGGACCGGGCCACACCCAACGCACCCGTCGTCGTCGTCGGCGGCGGCCCCGCCGGGCTAACCGCCGCCCTGCAGCTTGCCGAGCGTGGCGTCGACGTGCTCGTGCTCGAGGCCGGGCCCGAGCTCGGCGGCCTCGCGCGGACCGTCGAGCGCAACGGCTACCGATTCGACCTCGGCGGCCACCGCTTCTTCACCAAGCGGCCCGAGATCGAGCTCCTCTGGCACGAGTTGCTCGGCGACGAGCTGCTGCTGCGGCCGCGGCGCTCGCGGATCCGCTGGCAGGGCCGCTTCATCGAGTACCCGCTGCGGCCCGCCGACCTGATCCGCAATGTCGGCGCCGGCGAGCTGGTGCGGATCTGGAGCTCCTACCTGGCGGCACGCGCCCGCCCGCAGCGCAAGGCGGCGAACTTCGAGGAGTGGGTGACGGCTCGGTTCGGCCGGCGCCTGTTCGAGAACTTCTTCCGCTCCTACACCGAGAAGGTCTGGGGAGTCGCGACCGACCGGATCAGCGCCGACTGGGCGGCGCAGCGGATCCGCAGCCTCTCGGTCGGGGAGGTCGCCCGGGCCGCGATCGGCCGCGGCGATCGCGGTCACCACAGCCTGATCGACGAGTTCCTCTACCCGCGGCTGGGGCCCGGTCAGCTCTGGGAAGCGATGCGGGAGCGGATCGAGGCCGCCGGTGGCGAGATCCGAACCGGTGCGCCGGTGACGTCGATCCGCCCGCCCTCGGGCGAGACCCCCGCCCTCGTCGAGGCCGGGGACGAGTGGTTCGAGGCAGCCGCCGTGATCTCCTCGGCGCCGCTCGGCTCGCTCACCTCGCTGATCCCGGGCGCCCCCGCTCGCGCCCGCGCGGCCGCCGCCGAGCTGCGCCATCGCGACTTTCTCACCGTCGCCCTCGTCGTCGACGGGCCGAGCCCGTTCCCAGACAACTGGATCTACGTCCACGATCCCAACGTCGCCGTCGGCCGGGTCCAGAACTTCGGCGCCTGGAGCGAGGCGATGGTCCCCGAGCCGGGCCGCGCCTGCCTCGGTCTCGAGTACTTCTGCTTCGCCGGCGAGGGCCTGTGGACCGACTCCGATGCGTCGATGGTCGACCGGGCGGTGCGCGAGATCGACGCGATCGGCCTCGTCCGCCGCAGCTCCGTGCTCGACGGCCACGTCGTCCGGGTCCCGGCGGCGTATCCGATCTACGGTGAGCGCTACGGCCAGCGGATCGCCGCGATGCGCGCCTGGCTCGCGCGGATGCCCTGGCTGCAGCAGGTCGGCCGCAACGGCCTGCACCGCTACAACAACGTCGACCACTCGATGCTGACCGCGATCTACGCGGTCGAGAACCTCTGCGACGGCGCCGACCACGACCTCTGGGCGGTCAACGCGGACAGCGACTACCACGAGGGCGGCACCCGTGCCGGCGCCGCGGCAGTCGCCGGCGAGCGCGTTCAGCCCTACCTGCGAACGCCGTCGGTGCCGGCAGCGGCCCGCGTGGCGCCAGCCGCCGGGCGCGACGTCGTCGGCGGCGCGCAAGCGATCAGGTAGGCGCTCCAGTCTCCGTCCTCGAAGGTCGGCGACCCACCGGCGTCCCGGGCGGCACCCACGACGTCAGCCGGCGCGTCGGGACCGAGCAGGACGATGCCCTGGGCCGGGACCGATGCGCGCCGCAGCGAGACCTCGGAGACATGCCGCTCGAGCTCCCACGCGAGCGCCGGCTGCGAGTCGAGATCCGAGGTCGTGACCGCACCGCAGCGCGCGAACGGCTCCGGCCCGAGTGTGTCGACCACCTCGCGCATCCCCTCGACGCTGCGGTGGATCGCGACGGCGTCGCCGACCGCGCTGCCGAGGCCGACGGCCCGGAAACCCCCCTGCACGACGAGCGCGAGGACGGCGACGGCGGCCGCCAGGCGGGGGGCGCCGCCGCGCTCCATGAGCAAAACCAGGGCGACGGCACCGAGCACGCAGAGGACGGCTCCTGCCGGCGCCGAGAAGCGCGGCAGGCCGGCGAAGCCGAACAGGGACATGGCGAAGACGATCGCCACCCACGCGAGGGCGAACGCGGCCAGGACGGCGATCTCCCGCTCTCCCTCGGCCGGCTCGCGCCGGCCCCGGCGCACGGCGACGAACCAGACGGCGAGCGCGGCGAGCAACGCCGCCGGCGCCAGGGTCCCGGCGCGCCACAGGGCCTCGAGGCCGTTGGTGAGCGGCCCCTCGTCGTCGGCGCGGGCGGCGCGCTCGGCGCCCGAGATCGCGTTGCCGGATCCGATCAGGTCCGGTCCGAGCCAGAACAGCGGGACGGCCGCGAGGCCGAGGGCAATCGAGACGCGGGCGCCGCCCGCGCGCCAGATCCAGACGCCGTAGCCGAGCAGGAACGGCCAGGCCTCCGGCCGCAGCAGCGCGGCCGCCACCAACAGGCCGAATGCCACCCACCGCGCCCGCACCAGGTGCGCCTCGATCGCCCCGAGCAGCAGCGCGACGAGCAGCGGCTCGGAGAGCCCCCCTGCGAACTGCCTGATCCACGGCGTGAATCCGTCCCCGAGCAGGACCAGAGCGGCGGCGGCGATGCCGCCGGCGAGCAGCGGCGCGCGCCCGCGCGCGCCGGCGTCGCGGGCGAGGCGCCAGGCGAGCCTTGCGGCGAGGGCGACGGCGGCGAGCCAGCCGGCGCGGGCGATCAGCAGCCAAAGAGCCGGAGCCGCGTCGCCGGCCAGCGAGATCGGCGTCGTCAGGAGGACCGGAAGCGGCTTCCAGGAGGCGCCGGCGGAGGTGTCGAGGTCGAATCCCGCGACCTCCCTTCCCCAGATCAGCCATGACCAGGCGTCGAAGACCGGTTCGAACGGCAACAGCAGGCTCAGCGCCGCGAGGGCGAAGGCGCCCGCGACAGCGACCCGGGCGAACCGGGCGCTCTCACCCGTCAGGCCTGCGCCGGGCTCCATGATGTAAGTATTAGGTATGCCTAATCACGGTGCTACCGGCCGATCGGCCGCGGTCCTCGCAGTTGCCGCTGCCCTTTTCCTGCTCGCCCTCGGTCTCGTCGCCTGTGGCGGTGGCAGCTCGGAAGGTGGCGACAGCGCCGACGAGCCCGAGACCGAGGGCATCACGGTCTACTCCGGACGCATCGGCGCCCTGATCGGCCCCGCGATCGACATGTACGAGGCCGAGGTCGACCGCGACGTGCAGGTCCGCTTCGGCGACAGCGCCCCGCTCGCGGCGACGCTGATCGAGGAGGGCGACAACTCGCCCGCCGACGTCTTCTTCGCCCAGGACGCCGGCTCGCTCGACGCGGTCGCCGCCGCCGGCCTGCTCGAGCCGCTGCCGGAGCGGATCCTGAAGCTGGTGCCGGAGCAGTACCGCTCCCCGGACGGATACTGGGTCGGGACCACGGCGCGCTCGCGGATCATCGCCTACGGGCCCGAGGTCGACGAGTCGGAGCTGCCGGATTCGCCGCTCGAGCTGACCGAGCCGCAGTGGGAGGGCCGCGTCGGCTGGGCGCCCACCAACGCCTCGCTGATCAGCTACGTCACGGCGCTCCGCGCCGAGGAGGGTGACGACGTCGCCCGGGAGTGGCTCGAGGGCATGGTCGCCAACGGCGTCCAGTCCTACGAGTCGAACGTCCCGGTCCGCGACGCGATCGCCTCGGGCGAGATCGACGTCGGACTGATCAACCACTACTACGTGGCCGAGGCGATCGCCGAGGAGGGCCCTGACTACCCCGTCAAGGCCTACTTCCCGCCCGACGACCTCGGCTCGCTCGTAAACGTCGCCGGCGCCGGCGTCCTCGCATCCTCCGACCGCAAGGACGAGGCCTTCGACTTCATCGAGTTCATGCTCTCGGAGCCCGCGCAGGAGTACTTCGCCGAGAGCTCGAAGGAGTACCCGCTCGCCGCCGGGGTCGAGGCCGACACCGAGCTGACGCCGCTCGAGGAGATCCCGGCCCCCGACGTCGATCTCGGCGAGCTCAACGACATCGAGGGCACGATCGAGATGATGCGGGAGACGGGAGCGCTCTGATGTCGCCCGCGGTCCCTGCGACCGTACCGCCGGCGTCCGGGCCCGGGGCCGGCTCGGCGGCAGCGAGATCGGGTCTCGGGAGGGTCTTCGGCGCTCGCCGGCCGCCGCTCGGATTGCTGCTGCTCGGACTGCTCGCGGGAGCCGCGGCCTCGCTTCCCGCCGTGTACCTGGTGATCGTGATCGCCGGCGATCCGCAGGCGGCCTGGGACTCGATCGACAACTCGCGCACGGTCGAGCTGGCACTGCGGACGATCGGGCTGACCGCTGCCGTCTCGGCCACCGCAGTCGCGGTCGGCGTCCCGCTTGCCTGGCTCGTGACCAGGACCGACCTCCCCGGGCGCCGCCTCTGGGCAACGGTGACGGCACTGCCGCTCGTGATCCCGAGCTACATCGGCGCCTACCTGCTCGTCTCGGCTCTCGGCCCGGCCGGGCTCGCACGTGACGTGCTCGGCGTCGATCGGCTTCCCTCGATCTACGGGTTCTTCGGCGCCTGGCTCGCGCTCAGCCTCTTCACCTACCCGCTCGTCCTGCTCAGCGTCCGCGCCGCCCTCGCCCGGCTCGACCCGCAGATCGAGGACGCCGCCCGCTCGATGGGACGGACCCGGCGACAGACCTTCACCTCGGTGATCCTGCCGCAGTTGCTGCCGGCGATCAGCGCCGGCGCCCTGCTCGTCGCGCTTTACGTGATCAGCGACTTCGGAGCCGTCTCGATCATGCGCTTCGACTCGTTCACGCGCGACATCTACATCGAGAGCCAGGCGAGCTTCGACCGGACCGGCGCCGCCGCGCTCTCGTTCCTGCTCGTGCTGCTGGTCGTTGCGCTGCTCGCCGCCTATGCCTGGATCCGCGGCTCGCTTCGCTACCACCGTGTCGGACCGGGCTCGATCCGGCCGGCGCCGCCGGTGCCCCTCGGCCGCTGGAAGGCGCCGGCGATCGGCTTCTGCGCGCTGGTCACCCTGATCGCGCTAATGCTGCCCGTCGGTGTCCTCGTCTACTGGGCGACCCAGGGGATCGGAGAGGTGGACACCTCCGCCCTGGTCACCGACGCGGGCAACTCGTTGCTGGCGGCCGGAGGTGCCGCCGCGCTCGCGGCTGTCTTCGCGATCGTCATCGCAGTGCTTGCCGTCCGCTACCCCTCCCCGCTCAGCAGCCTGATCGAGCGCTTCGGCTACGCCGGCTACGCGCTGCCGGGAATCGTCGTCGCAATCGCACTCGTCTTCTTCGGCACCCGCGTCGCGCTGCCGCTCTACCAGACGCTAGGCATGCTGATCTTCGCGCTCACGATCCACTATCTGCCGCTCGCCGTCGGCGCCGTCAGCACCTCGCTGCTGCAGGTGCCGCCGCGCGTGGAGGAGGCGGCACGGAGCATGGGGCGCAGGCCGATCGAGGTCTTCCGGACCGTGACGACGCCGCTCGTCGCCGGCGGCATCGCCGCCGGCACCGCCCTCGTCTTCCTGCACGCGTTGAAGGAGCTGCCGGCGACCCTGCTGCTCGCGCCGATCGGCTTCGAGACGCTGGCGATCGACATCTGGCGGCAGACGACGGCCGGGTTCTTCGAGGCCGTGGCGATCCCCGCCCTGCTGTTGCTCGCGGTCGCGGCGCCGCCGCTGTGGTGGCTGACCGGGAGATCGGAGCCGTCGCCGTGAACGCGGTCGCAACCGGCGAGCCCCGCGCGGTCACCCTGAGCGGGTTGCGCAAGAGCTTCGGCGCCAAGGCGGCCGTCGACGGGCTCGACCTCGAGGCGCCACCCGGCGGCATCGTCGCGTTGCTCGGCCCGAGCGGCTGCGGCAAGACGACGACCCTGAGAATGATCGCGGGCCTCGAGAAGCCCGACGCGGGAACGATCGTCGTCGGCGAGAGGACCCTGAACAGCGAAACCGAGATGGTCCCGCCCGAGCGCCGACGGATCGGGATGGTGTTCCAGGACTACGCCCTCTTCCCTCACCTCGACGTCGCCCGCAACGTCGCCTACGCGCTCGGCCGAGGCGGCGATCGCAAGCGCGCCGAGGAGGCGCTCGAGCTCGTCGGCCTCGGCGGCTACGGCGAGCGCTCGGTGCACCAGCTCTCCGGCGGCGAGCAGCAGCGTGTCGCGCTCGCCCGCGCCCTCGCCCCCGGCCCCGACCTGCTGCTCCTCGACGAGCCCTTCTCGAACCTCGACGCGAGCCTGCGCGAGCGGCTCCGCTCGGAGGTCCGCAAGATCCTCAACGACGCCGGGGTGACGACGCTGTTCGTCACCCACGATCAGGAGGAGGCGCTCAGCCTCGCCGACACCGTCGCCGTCATGAACAGCGGCAGGCTCGAGCAGATCGGCTCGCCCGAAGAGGTCTACACCTCCCCCGCGAGCCACTGGGTGGCGGGGTTCCTCGGCGACATCGACGTCCTTCCGGGCACGGTCAGCGAGGGCCATGTCGAGTGCGAGCTCGGCCAGTTCCCGACCGGCGCCGGGCTCGACGGCGCGGTCGACGTACTCGTCCGGCCGGAGGCCGTCGGGATCTCAGCGGCGCGGCCCGCAACGGCCTCGGGCACGCTCGCCGGCCGGATCTGCGGTCGAACCTACTTCGGACACGATCAGCTGCTCGAGGTCGAGCTGCCTTCGGGGACACGGATCAGAGCGCGCCGCATGAGCTGGCCTTCCTGGCACGAGGGCGACGCGGTCCGCGTCTGGCTCGAGGGCCCGGCGAACGTGCTGCCCCGCCGGGGCTGAGCCACCGCGGCGCGCGAGCGCGCGGCCGGGCTACTTGGACTTCAGCGACGGCAAGCAGCCGCGCAGGCGCTGCGCCTGGACGAAGCTGCTCACCTCGGCTGCGGCGGCGGCCAGGCTCTGGTCGGCGGAGCGCAGCTCATCCTCGACGCCCTCCTCGCCGATCATGTGCGCGATCCGGCCGCTCCAGTCCAGCTCCATCGCCAGCGTCGAGACGAACTCCCGGTAGTCCTCCTCGACCGACGGCGGCGGCCGCAACTCCGCCAGGTTGCTGAGTTGCTGTTCGATCACCGGGCGGCTCACCTCGAACGCCGCGCGGCTGATCGATGCCTCGTCGAGAGCGCTGGGGTCCGCCTGGATCTGCTTGACGAGATCCGTCGAAACGGCGCTCACCTCGATCATCGCCTGCCGGCAGACCGCGCCGACGCGCTGGCGCCACTGGCTCATGGTCAGGATCGGCCCGGTGGTCGCGAACTCGGGGGTCGCGGCGTCGACCGTCTCGTAGTCGGAGTCCTCTCCGCAGCCCAGCGCCAGCAGGGCCGAGCCGAGCAGCAGCACCGACACTGCGAGATGCGAGATCGGCAAGCGGGTCCGCATCAGTAGCGGACTCCGATCAGAAATAGGCCGTGGGCGGGTGCCGTCTCGCCGGCTTCGGCCCGCGGTCTGCCCGTAAGGAGGAGAGCGAGCGTTTCCGGGTCGCGCCGGCCGGAGCCGATCTCGAGCATCGTGCCCACGAGTGCTCGAACCATGTTGCGCATGAATGCATCAGCTTCCACCTCGAAGCTAAGGATCTCCTCAGCGCGGGGATCCGTTCCCCATCCGGCCTCGAGAATGTTGCGCTCGAAGCGCACGTGCTCGGTCTCGGTTGGGGTGAAGGCGGTGAAGTCGTGCGTTCCCTGGATCTGACCCGCGCAGGCCTCGAGCAGGGCGTGATCGAGCGGATACGGCCAGTGCAGCGCGTAGCGCCGCTCGAAGGGATCGGGCACCTCACTCAGCTGCAGGCGGTATCGGTAGCGGCGGGACAGCGCGGCACGGCGCGCGTCGAAGCTGTCCGGGGCAGGCTCGGCCTGCGTGATCGCGATGTCCTCCGGGGTCAGCGCGTTCAGCGCTCGCCGCAGACTCTCGGGCGGCGCCTTCTCGGCGCTGAAGCTGGCGACCTGGGCGGACGCGTGGACGCCGGCATCGGTCCTGCCAGCGACCGTGACGGGCGTTGGTGTCCCGAACAGCTTGCCAAGCGCCCCTTCGATCTCCTCCTGCACGGTCCGCTGACCAGGCTGACGCGCCCAGCCGCGAAACCGGGTCCCGTCATAGGCGATGTCGAGCCGGTAGGTGCGCATCGGCGCCGGAGTATCGCGCGCCGGCTGCCGCGCCGGGGCGCCCGCCGCGCGTGCGGGAGCGGCGCCGCCACCGAGGGCGCGGAATCGGGGTGTGCAGCAGCGAGGGGGGCGAGATCAGGGCCGCCGGGACCTCTGGACACCAGATATGGGCGACAAACGTGAAGTACGGGTCGCAGGCCTCAGCACGATCAACGTTCCTGCCGCTCGGCGGGACTTTCGTGAAGGGCGCGTCGCCCCGGTCGACGTGCTTCACGTTTGTTGCGGCTTGCACGGCACGGCCGCCCTGGCAGCCGTAGCGGACCTGCAGCAGGGGCTGATCACCTCCGGACAACTGGGGATTCTCGGCGTCTCGCGGAGCGCTGTCTCGAGGCAGGCGGCGGGGGGCTTGCTGACGCCCGTTCACCGGGGCGTCTATCTCGTGGCAAGAGCGGCGCTCACGCCTCGTGGCCGGCTTCTCGCCGCCGTGCTGGCCACCGGGGACGGGGCCGTGCTGTTCGGCCGCTCGGCCCTGGAGCTGTGGGGAGCCCTTCCGGCTGAACCCGGACCCTGCCATGTGTGCGCGCCGAAGCACCGCCGTGACCACGCCGGCGTGGATGTCCACCAGGCCTCCCCCTTCCCCGCGGACCTCTGCGCCATCGACCGCATCCCCCTCACTGCTCCGGCCCGTTCGCTGCTCGACTTCGCGACGAGCGGACAACCGGATGAGCTCGAACGGGCGCTGGACGAGCTGCGCGCGGGCCGTCTGCTGCGAGACCTGGATCTGGAGCGCCTTCAGGAGGCTGCCCCGGGACATCGTGGTTGGAAGCCGCTCGGCTTCCTTCTCAGGACCGAACACGCGCCGGGCTTCTCTCGCAGCGAGGGGGAGCGCCGGATGCGTGCTCTGATTCGCGAGGCCGAGCTCGGCTCCCCGCTCCGCAACGTCACGGTCGGCGACTGGGAGGTCGACTTCCTCTGGCCCGACCACCGCTTGGTCGTCGAGATCGACGGCTATGCATTCCATTCGGGCAGGCGAGCGTTCGAGCGCGACCGGCGCAAGCAGACTGAGCTGCAAGACCTCGGATTCGAGGTCCTGCGGTTCACCTGGAGGCAGATCACCAGACAGCCGTACTGGGTCGTCGCGCGGCTGGCAGCGCGGCTCGAGGCGCGGCGCGCCCCGTGACACCTAGACCAGTTCGAGGAAGACCATCTCCGTCGAGTCCGAGCGGCGCGGGCCGAGCTTGACGATCCGCGTGTATCCGCCGGGCCGCTCCGCGTAGCGCGGGGCGATCTCCTCGACGAGCTTGTGGACTGCGAACTTGTCCTGCCCGAGCTTGCCGAGCAGCTGCCGGCGGGCGTGCAGGTCTCCCCGCTTCGCCAGCGTGATCAGCTTCTCGACCTCGGGCTTGACCGCCTTGGCCTTGGCCTGGGAGGTCTGGATGCGCTCGTGCTCGATCAGCTGCTTGCTGAGGTTGCGAAGCAGCGCCTTGCGGTGCGAAGCGTCGCGGCTGAGCTTGTGCCTGTTGCGGCGGTGACGCACCGGACCATCACTCCTCGCGCAGTGACAGGCCGAGCGACGTCAGGGCCTCGACGACTTCCTCGATCGACCGCTCGCCGAAGTTCGGGATCGCGGTCAGCTCCGAGTAGGACTTCGTGGTCAGATCGCCGATCGTCTGCACGCCGGCCCGCTTCAGGCAGTTGTAGGCGCGGACGCCGATCTCGAGCTCCTCGATCAGGCGATCGTCGCCCTCGCTCGCAGCGGCGACCTCGCCGCCAGCGGCGGCGCCGTTCGTCTGCGTCAGCTCCTCGAGCCGGTCGGCGTCGGTGAAGATCGCCAGGCTCTTGATCATCAGCTCGGCTGCCTCACGGAGAGCTGAACCGGGCTCCAGGGAGCCGTCGGTCTCGATCTCCAGCGTCAGCTTGTCGAAGTCGGTGCGCTGACCGACGCGGGAGCTGTCGACGCTGTAGGCGGCACGGCGGATCGGCGAGAAGATCGAGTCGATCGGAATCACGCCGATCGGCTGATCGTCGGCCTTGTTGTCCTCGGCGGGCGAGTAGCCGCGGCCCTTGCCGACCGTCAGGTACATCTCGAGCTTCGTCTTCTTCTCGAGCGTCGCGATCGGCGCATCGGCGTTGAGGATCTCGACGCCGGCCGGCAGGTCGATGTCACCGGCGGTGACCTCGCCGGGGCCGTTGGCGACGAGCGGTACCTCGACCTCGTCGGCCTCGGTGTGCATCTTGACGACGACATCCTTGAGGTTGAGGATGATGTCGGTCACGTCCTCCTTGACGCCGTCGATGTTCGAGAACTCGTGGGCGACGCCCTCGATCCGAACCGACTTGATCGCGGCGCCTCCAAGCGAGGAGAGCAGCACACGGCGCAGGCTGTTGCCGTAGGTGTAGCCGAAGCCCTTGTCGAGGGGCTCGATAACGAACGATCCCTTGATCTCGTCGCTGTCCTCGGACGAGATGTTCGGCTCCTGAAATTCGGGCAGGGTGGTCATGGCGCGGTCCTTCCTTCGGCGGTTTTCGGTTGCCCTACTTGGAGTACAGCTCGACGATGAGCTGTTCCTCGACCGGCGAGTCGATCTCGTCCCTCTCGGGAAGACGCAGGACCTTGGCGGTCAGTGCGTCGTGATCGGCCTGCAGCCAGGGGGGCACGGTGGAGATAAGTTCAGTGGCGACCCGGACCGTCGTCTCTGCGGAGGTTCCGGACTTGATCGAGATGATGTCCTCGGGCCTGACCTGGTAGCTCGGGATGTCGACGCGGCGGCCGTTGATCTGCCAGTGGCCGTGCGTGATCAGCTGACGGGCCTGCCGCCGCGAAGCCGCAAACCCAAGCCGTACGAGGACGTTGTCGAAGCGGCGCTCGAGCAGGCGCAGGAGGTTCTCACCGGTGACGCCGTCCTGGCGCGAAGCCTTGTCGTAGTAGCTGCGGAACTGCTTCTCGAGCACCTGGTAGTAGCGGCGCGCCTTCTGCTTCTCGCGCAGCTGGTTGCGGTACTCGGAGGCGCGCATGCGGCCACGGCCATGCTCTCCCGGCGGGTAGGAGCGGCGCTCGACGCCACACTTGTCGGTCAGGCAGCGCTCTCCCTTGAGGAACAGCTTCTGGCCCTCGCGGCGGCACTGCTTGCACTGCGGTGAAGTGTCTCTAGCCATCCTGCGGCCCTCCTAGACCCGGCGCCGCTTCTTCGGGCGGCAGCCGTTGTGGGCCTGCGGGGAAACGTCCTTGACCGTGGTCACCTGCAGGCCGGCGGCCTGCAGGGCCCGGATCGCCGTCTCGCGACCGGAGCCGGCGCCCTTGGCGAGCACCTCGACGCGCTCGAGCCCGTGCTCCATGCCCTTGCGGGCGGCGTTGTCGGCTGTCACCTGGGCGGCGAACGGCGTCGACTTGCGCGAGCCCTTGAACCCGGCGGATCCGGCGGACTCCCACGCGATCACGTTGCCCTGGGGGTCCGTGAGCGTCACGATCGTGTTGTTGAAGCTGGTCTTGATGTGGGCCTGGCCGAACGGAACGTTCTTCTTCACTCGGCGCTTGGTGCGACCCTTCTTGGGCTGTGGCATCTAGTTGGTCCTGAAGCTTTCGGTCGGGTTCATCACTTGGGGGTCGGGGCCTTCCTCTTGCCGGCGATGCTCATCCGGCGCGGGCCCTTACGGCCTCGGGCATTGGTCTTCGTGCGCTGGCCGCGGACCGGGAGGCCGCGACGATGGCGCAGGCCCCGGTAGGAGCCGATCTCCATCAGGCGCTTGATGTTCTGCGAGCGCTCGCGGCGAAGATCGCCCTCGACCTGGAACTTGTCGACGTTCTCGCGGAGCTTCATCACCTCGTCGTCGGTGAGGTCGCCGACGCGCGTGTTGGGATCGACCCCGGCCACATCGACGATCTTCTCGGCCGTCGAGCGGCCAATGCCGTGGATGTAGGTGAGACCGATCACGACCCGCTTGTTGAGCGGCAGGTTGATGCCTGAGATACGAGCCATCGCGCCTAGCCCTGCCGCTGCTTGTGTCGCGGGTTGGAGCAGATCACGAGCACGCGGCCGCGCCGCCGGATCACCTGGCAACGTTCACACATGGGTTTTACGGACGCACGAACCTTCATGGCTCTCCAACTCGTATCTGACTAGGTGGCCTCGCTCGTCCCATGAATCGGACAGCAGGCAGGCAGGGACGGCCCTGGAGCCGAGTTGGGCATAGTAGCAACTCGTTCAGGAGGGGTCGAGTCGTGCAACCATCGCGGTGTGGCCGACACGGGCTTCACGAGCCAGGACGCGCAGAGCGACTTCAGCAGGGCGCGGCGAGGAGCGGCGATGAGCCGCGTCGTTTCGCGCTTCCGCGGCCAAGCTGGCGACGTCTCGGTCCTGTTGCCGCTCGAGGGGGTCCTACAGGCGCTCGGCCGCACCGGTGAGCGGCGTCTCGGCCTGCAGACGATCCGCCTCGACTCGATCGTCGGCACCGTCGACCGCTCCGGCGAGTTCGACAGCGAGTTCAGGCCCCGCAGCCCGCGGGTCAGGCGCCGCTGGGAGCGGATCAACGCCGCCCAGCGCCAGGGCAAGGGGATGCCGCCGATCGAGGTCTACCGGGTCGGCGGCCTCCACTTCGTCGAGGACGGCCACCACCGGGTCTCGGTCGCCTGCTTCATGCGGCTCGACGTGATCGAGGCCTACGTGACGGAGATCCTCACCCGCGTCCACCCTGGCGAGCAGCTGACGCTCGCCGAGCTTCCCGCCAAGAGCCACGAGCGGCTCTTCCTCGAGCGGGTGCCGCTGCCGCCCGCAGCGCTCGAGCGGATCACCTTCACCGATCCCGAGGCCGGCTACGCCCAGCTCGCCGAGGGCGTCGAGGCGTGGGGCTTCCGGCTCATGCAGGCGCTGGAGCGGCCGATGGATCGGGGCGAGATCGCCGAGGCCTGGTGGCGGGACGAGTTCGAGCCCGTCGTCGAGGCGCTGCGCGAGAGCGGCCTGATCGGCTCCTGCACCGATGCCGATGCCTACCTGCGGATCGCCAACCTCCGCTACCAGCTGCTCCGCACCCACGACTGGAGCGAAGAGGTCTACGAGAAGCTGCGCGCTGCGTTGGCCTGACGGCGTCCTCTGACGCGGCGCCTGCTTGGTCAGAGACCGCCTTCTTGCGGATCGACAGCCTGGCCCTGCGGCTCGGCGTTCTTGCCGGCGATCCGGTCGCCACTGTCGACATCGAAGAAGTGGAGGCGCTCCGCGTCCATCCACAGCTCGAGCTCCTGGCCCTTGCGGGCCTCGCTGGCCGCGTCGAGCCGGGCGACGATCTGCAGCTCGCCCTCGCCGGCACCCATCTCGGTGCCGACGTCGGCGGCAAGCTCGTCGAGCTGCTCGGCGCGACCGACGTCGGCATCCGACTCGACGTCGAAGTAGGCGTAGAGCTCCGACCCCATCGACTCGAGGATGTCGACCTTGACCGTGAAGGTCGGCCCGGCGTTATCGCCGGCCAGCTTCGCGTCCTCGAAGTGCTCGGGCCGGATCCCGGCCAGCAACCGCTTCGCGCCCGCCTGCTCGAGCGCCTGCCTGGTCTCGCTCGGCAACTCGACCTCAGCGAACGGCAGCTTCGCCTTTCCGTTCGCGACCTCGACCGGCATGAAGTTCATCGCCGGCGAGCCGATGAAGCCGGCCACGAACAGGTTGCGCGGCTCGTCGTAGAGCTCCTGGGGCGAGCCGACCTGCTGCAGCACGCCCTTGCGCATCACCGCAACGCGGTCGCCGAGCGTCATCGCCTCGGTCTGGTCGTGGGTCACGTACACGGTCGTCGTCCCGAGGTTGTTCTGGATCCGCGAGACCTCGGTCCGCATCTGCACTCGCAGCTTCGCGTCGAGGTTGGAGAGCGGCTCGTCCATCAGGAAGGCCGCCGGGTCGCGGACGATCGCCCGGCCCATCGCGACCCGCTGGCGCTGGCCGCCGGACATGTTCGCCGGCTTGCGGTCCAGGTGTTCGGTCAGGTCGAGGATCTTCGCCGCGTGCTCGACCTTCTCGTCGATCTCGGACTGGTCGACCTTCGCCATCTTCAGCGGGAACTCCATGTTCTCGCGCACGGTCATGTGGGGGTAGAGGGCGTAGTTCTGGAAGACCATCGCGACGTCGCGATCCTTGGGGGCGCGGTCGTTGACCAGGTTGCCGCCGATCTTCAGCTCGCCGTCGGAGATGTCCTCGAGCCCGGCGATCATCCGCAGGGCTGTGGACTTGCCGCAGCCGGACGGGCCGACGAGGATCAGGAACTCGCCGTCGGCGATCTCGAGATCGAGGTCCTTGACCGCCTCGGTCCCGTCTGCGAACCGCTTGGTCACCTTTTCGAGCGTGATGTCAGCCATGTCGGTGGCCTACCTCCTATCCCTTGACCGCGCCGGCCGTCAGGCCCGCAACGATGCGTCGCTGGAAGATCAATACGAAGACGATGATCGGGATCGTCACGATCACGGCCGCGGCGGCGATGTTGCCGAACGGCTGCGTGAACTGGGACTCGCCCGTGAAGAATGCAAGCGCTGCCGGGACGGTGCGCGAGGCGTCCGAGCTGGTCAGCGAGATCGCGAAGAGGAAGTCGTTCCAGGCGAAGATGAAGACCAGGATCGCGGCCGTGAACATGCCCGGCGCCGCCAGCGGCACGATCACCTTGCGGAAAGCCTGGAACGGCGTCGCCCCATCGACCTGGGCCGCTTGTTCGAGGTCCCACGGGATCTCTCTGAAGAAGGCGACGAGCGTGTAGATCGCGAGTGGCAGCGAGAAGCTCAGGTAGGGGATGATCAGGCCGGGCCAGGTGTCGTAGAGCCCGAGCGTCCGCCACATGTCGAAGAGCGGGCCGACCGTCGAGATCGGCGGGAACATCGCGATCGCCAGGGCGCCGGCGAGGACCGCGGTCTTGCCGGGGAACTCGAGCCGCGCGATCGCGTAGGCGCAGAACGAGGCCAGCACGATCGCGATCAGCGTCGCGATCAGGGCGATACCGATCGAGTTGATCAGCGGCTTCAGGAAGGGGCCGTCGAGTCCGCCCTCGAACAGGGCTTCGTAGTTCTTCAGCGTCGCGTCGCTCGGGATCAGCGTGTCCCAGAACCCCTCGCCCTCCTGGATCGTGACCGTCGCCGGCGTCTTCAGCGACAGCGAGATGATCCACAGCACCGGGAACAGCGCGTAGAAGATGACGACGACGATCCCCAGCAGCTGGAAGACCTTCGCCTGGGAGGTTGTCTGATCATCGGTCATCAGCGGTCCTCCTCCCGGCCGGGCACCGAGGTCCCGAAGCCCTTGACGAACAGGAACGCGATCAACAGCACCATCAGGAAGATCAGCACCGACACCGCTGAGCCCATGCCCAGGTTGAGCCTGGATATGAGCTGGTTGTAGCCGAGAATCGACACCGACTCGGTGTCGACAGAGCCCCGGGTCATGATGAAGATCGAGTCGAAGACGCGGAACGCGTCAAGCGTGCGGAACAGCAGCGCGACGAGGATCGCCGGCTTCAACAGCGGCAACGTGATCCTGAAGAAGCGCTGGATCGGGCTGGCGCCGTCCACCTTCGCCGCCTCATAGAGGCCGCCGTCGATCGTCGTCAGCCCGGCGAGCAGGAGCAGCGCGATGAACGGCGTCGTCTTCCAGACCTCGGCGAGAATGATCACGAAGAAGGCGCTGAACCGCTCGCCGAACCAGTCCTTGTCGTCGGCGACGAACGGCAGCTGGTTGACCCATCCGGTGTCGGGCTGGAACGCGAACTGCCAGGAGAAGGCGGCGACGACGGTGACGATCCCGTACGGGATCAGGACCGACGTACGCACGGTCCCGCGACCGAAGATCGCCCGGTGCATGAGCAGCGCGATCGCCATCCCGAGCACGAACTCGATCGCGACCGAGACCACCGTCAGGCCGACCGTGTTGGCGACGTCCTGCCACCAGAGGCTCGAGGTGAGCACGTCGCCGTAGTTGGCGAGCCCGACGAAGCCGCCCTCGTCGGGGAAGCGCAGGTCGACGCGCTGCAACGAAAGGACAAAGGCGTAGATGATCGGATAGGCGGTGACGAGCAGCATCGCGATCACCGCGGGCGCGCAGAGCATCCAGGCGAGCTTGCGCTCCGAGCGGGCGCGATCGGTGACCGGCTTCTTCGGCTTCTTGTCGGTGCTCTGCTGGTCCCGGGTTGTTGCCGAGACAGCCGCCGGTCCGTCGCCCGCGCTCGCCGCTTCCATCAGAGCAGTCCCTCCACGTTGAGCGCGGTCTGCACGTTCTCGCGCAGCTCGTCGACCTTGTCGGAAATCGCGCTCGGCTCAAACGGGATCGAGTCGAGTGGGTGGATCGTGCGCTGGATCGCCAGCGAGACGTCCTGGTACGCGGGCGTCACCGCGCGCGGTGCGGCGTTCTCGATCGAGGCGCGGACGACGTCGGAGAATCCGGGGTAGACGTCCTCGATCTCCTTCTCGTCATAGAGGTTCTCGTTGACCGGGGGCAAGCCGCCGGCGGTCGCGATCTCGAGCTGGTTCTGCGGTTCGATCAGGCACTTGATCGCGTCGAACGACTGCTGCTTGTGGGTCGAGTAGGAGGAGACGCCGAGGTTGATGCCGCCGAGCGGCGGTGCCGAGGGCAGCTCCGGGTTGACCCGCGGGTAGGGAGCCGCGGCCATCTGCTTGAAGATCTGCGGCGCGTTCTCCTTCGCGCTCGGGTAGACGAAGGGGTAGTTGATCATGAAGGCCGCGCTGCCCCCTTCGAATGCGAGCCGGGCCGTGTCTTCGGTCGAGGTCGACATCGCCGGGTCCGCATAGGGCGAGTCCGCGAGCTCGACCATCGGGCTCAGCGCTTCGGCGGTCTTCTTCGGGTCGAGCGCGACCGTCTGCGCGTCGTCGGGCTCGACGACGCTGGTGCCGGCCGACTCGACCATCGAGTTGAACCAGACGACGAGGCCCTCGTAGCGGTTCGCCTGCACCTGGATCAGGTTGTCCTTGCCGAGCTCCTCGGCCTGCTTGAACATCTCGTCCCACGTCTCCGGCGGCTTCGGCGTACGGTTCTTCAGGTACCAGAGCAGCTGCGTGTTCGACCAGATCGGCGCCGCCCAGAGCTTGTCCTCGAAGCGGGCCGTCTCGGCAACGCTCGGGAAGACGGCCTGGGTCGCAGCCTTCTCGTTCTCGCCCGTCCATTCCTCGACCCAGCCGGCGTTGGCGAACTCGCCGCTCCAGATCACATCCATGCCGATGATGTCGATCGAGTCGTCCTCGGCGCCGAGCCGTCGCACCAGCTGCTCGCGCTGCTGGTCGGCGTCGGAGGGCAGGTACTCGAACTTGATCGTGTACTCACCGTTCGACTGATCCGAGCACTTCTTCGCGATCTTCGGCAGGACGCCGCTCGGCTCGTTGAAGATGAACCAGCTCAGCTCGACCGGGCCGCCGGAGTCGTCGTCGCCGCCACAGGCGCCGAGCAGGAGCGAGGCCGCGACGAACACGGCCAGCAGGGCCGCTACCGGCCCTCGGGAGCGCCTCGGTTGCTCCGCATCCAGCTGGGGGCGCGCTGGCTTGATCCTCTCTCCTCTCAACTCAGTCGCGGCCGGCGCATTGCGTCGGCCGACCACTCACTACCCCGGCTTTCTAATACCTAAACGTGGGGACCGCAACCACTTCGTCAACTGGACGTAATGGCCCCCGAGTGGGGCGCCAGCAGACCGGCTGCCGAGACCGCGCCGGGCTCGGTGGCGAGCCGCACCCGACCCTCTCTGAGGCGCGGATGCGCGCGGGGCTCGTCGTCGAGGTTGAGCACGATCGCATGACGGCCGCCGCGCTCGAACGAGAGCAGGCCCCCGTCCTCGGCGATCGACCCGACCGGGCCCTCGAGCTCCCGGCGCACCGCGATCAGGCTGCGGAACAACGACAGGACCGAGCCGGGGTCACCGAGCTGCTCGGTCGCCGTCCCACCCGGAGCTCCGGTCGCCGGCAGCCAGGGCTCGCCGCTCGTGAAGCCGCCGGCCGGGCCGGGTTCCCAGGGCATCGGGTGCCGGAAGGAATCGCGGCCGAAGCGGTCGATCTCCGGCCCAGTGGCGCCGGGCCCGTCGACCATCCCGAGTTCCTCCCCCTGGTAGAGGAAGGCGCAGCCCGGCAGCGTCAGCAACAGCATCGCCGCATTGCGAACGGCGTCCGGACCCCAGCGAGTGGCGACGCGGGAAAAGTCGTGGTTGGAGGTGACCCAGGCGAGTCCGGGCTCGGTCGCGGCGCGGTCGAGGACATCGGCGAGCGCCGACGCCTGCCACGGCGCGTGCAGCAGGTCAAAGGCGAAGACCCGGTCGAGGTGCTCCAGGTAGCGGGCGAGCCGGTCGCCCGGTAGGTAGACCTCGCCGATCAGCGGCACGTCGCCGGCGGCCTCGCGCAGCGCCGCCAATGCCAGTCCGATCTCGCGGTCGTCGCGGGAGCGGATCAGATCGAGGCTCTGCTGGTCGGGATGGACGGGCAGCGGGAAGGGCTGGCGGCCGGGAGGGTCGTCGCGGAAGCCGGCGTCCTTGACGAGCCGGTCGACGGCGTCGATCCGGAAGCCGTCCGCGCCGCGCGCGACCCAGCCGCTGATCATCTCCCCCATCGCCTCGCGCACGTCCGCCCGCCGCCAGTCGAGGTCGGGCTGCTCGGGGAAGAACGAGTGCAGGTACCAGCGCCCGGACCGCTCGTCCCGTGACCATGCCGGCCCGCCGAACGAGGCGATCCAGTTGTTGGGAGGGCCGTCACCGTCGGCCCACACGTAGCGCTCGGGATGGTCGCGGAACCAGGGATGCTCGATCGAGGTGTGCGAGGCGACCACGTCGAGGAGCACCTTGATCCCGCGCTGGTGAGCAGCGGCGATCAGGCTGCCGAAGGCCTGCTCGCCCCCGTACTCGCCGGCGACGGCGGCGTGGTCGCTGACGTCGTAGCCGCAGTCGGCTCCGGGGGACGGGTAGATCGGCGTCAGCCAGATCGCATCGACGCCCAGGTCGACGAAGTGGTCGAGCCGCGACTCGACCCCTGTGAGGTCCCCGATCCCGTCGCCGTCGGAGTCCTGGAAGGAGCGCGGGTAGATCTCGTATATGACGGCTCTCTCCCACCACGCGGCCATCGCCCGAGCGTAGGGGAAAACCACCTATCGCTCACGGCCTCGTTGGTCGACAATGCACGTACACGCCTCGTACCGCCGATTCGAGGCACCGTTCCTGGGGAGCCAATGAGCCAACGACCCATCTCGCGGCACCGCATTGCGGCCGCCCTGCTCTCGGCCGCGGCCTTGGCCGCGGTCGCGATCGCCCTGGCCTGGGCGCCCCCGGCGCAGGCGAGCCCGCTCGACGGCAACGGCTCCTGGATCTGGTACGTCTCGGCCTCGGGTGGATCGCCCGAGGCCGTCGCCCGCCACGCCGACCGCAAGGGCCTCGACACGGTCTACGTGAAGAGCTCCGACGCCGGCAGCTACTGGGATCAGTTCAGCCCCGAGCTGGTCGCCGCCCTCCACGAACGCGGCATCGAGGCCTGCGCCTGGCCGTTCGTCTACGGCGACGATCCGGGCCGCGAGGCGCGGGTCACCGCGAAGGCCGCGGATGCAGGAGCCGACTGCATCGTGATCGACGCCGAGAGCAGCTACGAGGGCCGATACGAACAGGCCTACCGGTACGTCCACAAGCTCCGCCGCCTCGTCGGCCCGCGCTATCCGCTCGCGCTCAGCAGCTTCCCCTATGCCGACTACCACCCGACCTTCCCCTACTCGGTCTTCCTCGGCGCCGGCGGCGCCGAGTTCAACGTCCCTCAGATCTACTGGCGCGCGATCGGCGACTCCGTCCGCGAGGCTTTCGAGCACACCTACCTCTGGAACCGGGCCTACGCGCGCCCGATCTTCCCGCTCGGACAGACCTGGCAGGACCCGGGCAAGCGCGAGCTGCTCGACTTCCGCCGCTACGCGAACGAGTTCGGCGCCGCCGGGGTCAGCTGGTGGTCGTGGCAGGAGACGGACGGCAAGGAGTGGCGGATCGTCGGCCGGCCCGACGTCAAGGGCGTCCCGGGCTACGAGGCGAAGCGCCGCTACGCGCCGCTCGGCCGCGGCGATGCCGGCGACCTCGTCCTGCTCGCACAGGAGTTGCTGATCGCGGCCGGCCGCAAGGTCCAGCCGAACGGCAGCTTCGACGGTCGCACCGAGCGCGCCGTCCGCAGCTTCCAGACGGATGCCGGCCTCGAGCCCGACGGGCGTATCGACGACCCGACCTGGAGGCTGTTGACGAAGCTCGAGCCCGAGAGCACGAACTGGAAGCGGACCAGGGTCCCCGGGGTGCTCTCGCGGAAGGCGCGGGGCCGCGCCGGCGACGACACGGCGGGCGCTGGCCGGGCCGAGTTCTCACCGCCGCCGCAGCCGCGGGTCGCCGAGCCGGGCGCGGGCCCGGTCGCGCTCAAGCGGGTCGGCATCGAGCAGCACAAGCTCAAGCTCGCGGTTCGCTTCACGGTCGCCAACCCCCTCCCTCCCCTGCGTGACCTGAAGCGCTACCCGAGCGCGGTCGGCTCCGACGAGCGCCACATGTGCCTCGTCGCCGACGGCTCCGCGGTCGAGCGGCGCCTGATCTGCGTCGGCGGCAAGGTCGAGCGCCACCGCATCGACCTCGGCGTCTCCCGCTTCCGCGAGGGCGGCAACGCGCGCAAGCTTCACGGTGTCTCGGCGAAGCTCGAGCGGACCTCGGCCAACTCGATCAAGGTCGAGTTCCCACTGCGCAAGGCGGGCTTCGACCACGGGCGCTTCCGCTATTACGCGGCCTCGGCCTGGATCGGCGAGGGCTGCGGCCCCGAGCGGCCGAGGAAGGACGAGATGGCCGCCGTCGTCTGCCATTCGCGCGCGCCAGAGGACGGCCGCAACAAGGGCCGGATCTTCAAGGTCGTGCGCTCCGGATGCACCCCCGGCAAGCACGGGATCATCACCAACGGCCCGCGCGACGAGAAGAAGATCGCGCTCACCTTCGACGATGGCCCGAGCGCCTACACGAGCCAGATCCTCTCCGCGCTCGACCACGCCAACGTCAAGGGCACCTTCTTCGACATCGGCAACCTGGTTCACGGGGCCGACGCGGGCCTGCTCCGCAAGATCGTCGCCCACGGCCATGAGATCGGCAACCACTCGTGGGCGCACGAGACGCTGCCGAGCGGCTCGAGCATGTCGGCCACGAGCTCCGCGATCCGCCAGGTCACCGGATTCGAGCCGTGCCACTTCCGGCCGCCCGGCGGCGCCTACAACAGCGGCACGATCAGCGCCGCGGCGCAGAACGGGATGTCGGTCGTCAACTGGGACGTCGACACGCGCGACTGGACTGGGCTCAGCTCGGGGTCGATCATCTCGAGCGCGACATCCGGCGGCAAGGGATCGATCGTGCTCATGCATGACGGCGGCGGCAACCGCTCCCAGACCGCGGCGGCGGTGCCGCAGATCATCCACATCCTCAAGAAGCGCGGCTACAAGCTGGTCACGCTGACTCAGCTGCTCGGCGGCCACTTCAAGCTGCGCGAAAAGCACTGAGCAACGGCCTCCGGCCCCCTCCAATCCTTGTCCGACCGCGATTGGGCGGCCCGGCATCGGGAATGTCTGGTGCTACCCACCAATCAAGGAGGCAGGCAATGCTGGAGATCACGAACGGGAAGCGGAAGGCGGCGGCGCTGCTGACGGCCGGGCTGCTGGCTCTGTCGGGCGCAGCCGCGACCGGATGCGGCGACGACAACGGCGCCAGCGAGGACATCGAGAACGCGGCCGACGAGGCCGGTGAGGATCTCTCGAACGCCGCCGACGACGCGACCGACGAGGCCGGTCAGGCCGCCGACGATGCGGCGAACTCGGCCGACGAAGCCGCAGATGACCTCGGCAAGGAGATCGACGGGAAACCGAACAACGACGGCTGAGCCGTCGCCCCCCGCGATGTTCTCGCCCGCTAGGCCTCGTGCCAGGGGGTGAGGATGCGGGGGCCGTCGACGCCGACGGCGATCGTGAACTCGAAGTGGGCGGCGAGCGAGCCGTCGGCCGAGTACACGGCCCAGTGGTCCGATCCCATCCGGATCTCGTCGGTGCCGATGTTGACCATCGGCTCGATCGCGAGGGTCATGCCCTCCTCGAGCTCAGGGCCGGTTCCCGGCTCGCCGTAATTCGGGATCTGCGGGTCCTCGTGCATCTCCTGGCCGATGCCGTGGCCGACAAGGCTCTTGATCACGTGCAAGCGCTCCTTCTCGACAGTGCGCTGGATCGCCGCCGAGACGTCGCCGAGCGTGTTGCCGGCCTTTGCCTCGGCGATCCCGTCGAACAGCGACTGCTTCGTCACCTCGAGCAGGTGCTGGGCCGGCTCGCCGATCGTGCCGATGCCGTAGGTCTGCGCGGCGTCCGCCACCCAGCCGTCCTTGACGACGCCGATGTCGATCGAGAGGACGTCGCCGCGCTTGAGCTCGTAGGCGCCCGGGATCCCGTGCACGACCATCGAGTTGGGCGAGGCACAGATCGAGCCGGGGAAGCCGCGGTAGCCCTTGAAGGCCGGCGTCGCGCCCTGCGAGCGGATGAACTTCTCGGCGATCTCGTCGAGGTGGCCCGTGGTGACGCCGGGGCGGGCGCTCTTGCGGAGCATCCCGTGGCAGCGCGCGAGGATCAGGCCGGCTGCGGCCATCTTCTCGATCTGCTCTGGAGTCTTCGGTGTGATCGTTCCGCGGTACACGTCGGCGGGGCCTGGTCTAGAGCTCTTCCTCGAGCCGCAGGGTCGCGAGCAGCGCGCGGATCCGGTCGCCGACGTCGTCGGGCGACTGCGAGCCGTCGACGCGCTTGAGCAGGTTGCGCTCCTCGTAGTAGGCCACGAGCGGCTCCGTCTGCGAGTGGTAGGTGTCGAGTCGCTTGGCGATCACCTCGGGCTTGTCGTCGTCGCGGACGATCAGCCGCGAGCCGCAAACGTCACAGACCCCCTCGTTCTTGGGCGGGTCGAACTCGACGTGGAAGATGTGGCCGTTCTTGGCGCAGGTGCGACGCCCGCCGAGACGGCGCTGAACCTCCTCGTCGTCGGTGTCGATCAGGACGACGGCAGTGATCGAGCGTCCGAGCTTGTCCATCTCCTCGCCGAGGGCCTCGGCCTGGCCGATCGTGCGAGGGAACCCGTCGAGGATGAAGCCGTCGGCGGATTCCGGGCTCTCGACCCGCTCGCCGATCACGCCGATGATCACCTCATCGGGGACCAGCCCGCCCTCATCCATGAACTGCTTCGCCGTACGGCCGAGGTCAGTCCCACCCTGGACAGCCGCCCGGAGAATGTCCCCGGTCGCGTAGTAGGGCAGGTGGAAGTCCTCCTGGAGGCGCTCACCTTGCGTCCCCTTGCCCGACCCCGGGGGACCGAGAAGGATCAAGTTCAGCTCGGACATAGACGCGGCAGGTTAGTAGGTGGCGGCGCAGCCCGGTGCGGAGAAACCACGGATGGGCGGTGGGAGGGTTGACATGCGGGTGGTGCGGGCGGGTGCGAGGGGCGGGAGTACTGGGGGTGAGTGGCGGCGCGTGACCGTCCGAGGGGCGTCCCTCGCAGGCTCAGGCCGCGTATTTGCGGTGAGGGTGAGGTGGAGGAGGGTGCCGGCCGCGCCGCGGCGGGGCCGGGTCGCCCTTTGTCACGCGAGCCGCGTGGGCGTCACGGTTGCGTAGCTGTTGCCCGGGCCCCGCGCGACGCGATCCACATCGGCGTCGCATAGCGAGGTCAATGTGGATCGCTTCCGCGGCCTCACCGGGAATCCACCCCGAAACCGCAACGAGACACGCGCCCCGTGTGACCGACCACAGACCGCACCGCTTCCCTCACTGCAATCCACGGCCGACACCCTCAATCCCCACCTCGGACGGGCGGCCGGCACCCCCAACGCCCATCTCGGACGGGCAGGGCCGCCCCCTCAGCCCCACCTCGGACGGGCGACCACTCTGACTTCCCCCACCCCAAACCCGTAGGTGGCCCCCGGCGAGGCCGGGAGCGTCGAGGGCAAGGAGCCGCGAGCGATAGTGGCGGAGCCACGTGAGCGAGCGGGGACGCCGCCATCGGCGTTCCCGGCCCGCCGCGGGCCACCTACTTCATGAAGCCTTCGTAATTGCGCATCATCAACTGCGCCTCGAGCTGCTTGACGGTGTCGAGGGCGACGCCGACGACGATCAGGATCGAGGTGCCGCCGAAGAAGAAGTTGGCGGACGTCTGCGAGATCAGGATCGTCGGCAGGGCCGCGACGGCGCCCAGGTAGAGGGCGCCGGCGAAGGTCAGCCGGGTGAGGATGCGATCCAGATATTCGGCGGTAGGCCGTCCCGGTCTCACCCCGGGGATGAAGCCGCCGTACTTCTTCAGGTTGTCGGCCTGGTCGACCGGGTTGAAGGTGACGGCCGTATAGAAGTACGTGAAGACGATGATCAGGAGGACCTCGCCGACTATGTAGGCCCAGCTCTGCGGGCTGAAGAAGGCGGCGAAGTCAAGCGCCCACGGGGTGTTGAGCAGCTGCCCGACGGTCGGCGGGAAGGCCATCAGCGAGGCGGCGAAGATGACCGGGATCACGCCCGCCATGTTCACGCGCAGCGGCAGGTAGGTCGACCCGCCCGTGGTCATCTTGCGGCCGACCTGGCGCTTCGCGTACTGGACCGGGATCCGTCGCTGTCCTTCCTGGACGTAGACGATGCCGACGATCACAGCGAGCGCGATGAACGGCATCATCACGACGAAGACCTGATCCGGGTTCGTCCACCAGGCCTGCAGGCCGCTCGGGAGCCCGGAGACGATCGAGGCGAAGATCATCAGCGAGATGCCGTTGCCGATTCCGCGCTGCGTGATCAGCTCGCCGAGCCACATCAGCACCGTGCAGCCGGCGGTCAGTGAGATCACGATCAGCATCAGTTTCGGGAAGGTGAGCTCGCCGCCGACGACGCTCTGACCGGAGCCGCCGAACGACTCGAACAGGAACACGTAGCCGAGCGACTGGGCGAACGCGAGGGCGACGGTGAGATAGCGCGTGTACTGCGTGATCTTCTGCTGGCCGACCTCTCCCTCCTTCTGGAGGCGCTCCAGGGAGGGGACCACGACCGTCAGCAGCTGCAGGATGATCGAGGCCGTGATGTACGGCATGATCCCGAGCGCAAACAGCGAAAGCTGGCTCAGGGCGCCGCCGCTGAACAGGTTGAGGAAGCCGAGGATGTTGCCGCCGGCGAAGTTCTCCTGGATCGAGTCGAGCGCGCTTACGTCGACGCCGGGCGCCGGGATGAAGGCCCCGAGCCGGTAGAGCGCGAGCATCGCCGCCGTGAAGGCAAGCTTGCGCCTGATCTCGGGGATCGCAAAGGAGTTGCCGATCGTGCGGAGCATCGGCGGCTGGTCCTAGTCGATCGTCTCAGCCGTCCCGCCGGCGGCCTCGATCTTCTCGCGCGCGGTCGCGCTGAAGGCGTGGGCCCGGACGGTCAGCTTCTTCGAGATGTCGCCGTTGCCGAGGATCTTGACCGGGTGCTTGCGGGTCGCGAGTCCGGCAGCCTGAAGCGTCTCGGGCGTCACCTCTGCACCTGCGTCGAAGCGCTCCTCGAGCGTCGCGACGTTGACGGGCTGGGTGTGCGTCCGGAACTGCTCGAACGGCATCGACATCTTCCGGTTCGGCCCGCGCAGCTTGCGCATCCGCATGTGGATCGGGTTCTGGCCACCCTCGTATCCGGCCTTGCGCTTGCTGCCGGCGCGGGAGCCGTAGCCCTTGTGGCCGCGACCCGCGGTCTTGCCCTGACCGGAGCCCTTGCCACGGCCGAGGCGCTTGGTCGCCTTGCGCGTGCCGGGCTTCGGCTTCAGGTTGTCGAGACCAACCTCTTCGGGTTCGATGCGGGCCATCAGCCGGCCCCCTCGATCACGACGAGATGCTCGATCTTGCGGATCAGCCCCTGCAGCTCAGGCGTGTCGGTGCGGGTCGTCTCCGACCCGATCCGGCCCAGGCGCAGGGTGCGCAGCGTGTCGCGCTGACGCGGGCTGGCACCGTTGGCGGAGCGGACCTGCTTGATCTTCAGGTCAGCCATTCGAAGTCTCCTCGGGGCTCGAGCTCTTGGCGGCCTCGTCCTTGGCGGCATCCTCGTCGTACTCGCCGGCGGCGTCCTCGGCCAGGGCGACCTCGGGCTGCAGATCGGCGGCGTCGTCGGTCGGGGGCGCCTCCTCGGTGGCGACGGCGACGGCATCGACAGCCTTCGCGTTCTCGGCGTCCGCGGCCTCGGCCTCCTCGTCGGTCTTCGGCTTCTTGCTCAGACCGAGCACCTTGCCGATCGAGATGCCGCGCAGGGCGGCGACGTCCTCAGGCTTGCGCAGGGCCTTGAGCCCGGCCATCGTCGCCTTGACCTGGTTGATCGGGTTGTTGGTCCCGATCGACTTGGTCAGGACGTCGCGGTAGCCGGCCAGCTCGAGCACGGCGCGAACGCCGCCGCCGGCGATCACGCCCGTACCCTCGGAGGCGGGGCGCAGGACGACGTGGCCGGCACCGAAGTTGCCGATCACGAAGTGGGGAAGCGTCTGCCCGTACTGGGGAACCTGGATCAGGTCCTTGCGGGCGTTCTCGACGGCCTTCTGGATCGCGAGCGGAACCTCCCGGGCCTTGCCGTAGCCGATGCCGACCACGCTGCGCTCGTCGCCGACCGCGACGAGGGCGGTGAACGAGAAGCGGCGGCCGCCCTTGACGACCTTGGCGACGCGGTTGATCTCGATCACGCGCTCCTGCAGGTCGAGACCCTGGGCGCTGACTTTTTCGTAGCTGGTGGTGCTCATCGGATCCTTCTCAAGTTAGCTGCTGCTCCGCGACCGGCCGGCCTCAGAACTTCAGACCGCCCTCCCGAGCGGCGTCGGCCAGGCGGGCGACGTTGCCGTGGTAGCGGTAGCCGCCACGGTCGAAGATGCAGACCTCGACGCCGGCAGCCTTGGCGCGCTCGGCGAGGAGCTCTCCGGCCTTCGCCGCCTGCTCGCCCGCCTTCAGGTCGCGCAGATCGGCTTCGATCCAGTTCACGTGCGCCAGCGTCTTGCCGGCATCGTCGTCGATCAGCTGCGCCGAGAGGCCGCGGTTGGAGCGAAACACGCTCAGCCGCGGGCGAGCCGCGGTGCCGCGCACCTTGGCGCGAACGCGGCGGCGCCGGCGAAGCCTTCTCTGATCTGGTGTCTTGACTGCCATTGGTGAAACTCCTGTGTGGTGCGGTGCGCGGCGGCTCTAACCCGGGGGGCTAGGCGCGCTTGCCCACCTTGCGACGGACCTGTTCGTCGGCGTAGCGGACGCCCTTGCCCTTGTAGGGCTCCGGCGGCCGGTGACGGCGGATCTGGGCGGCCGTCTCGCCGACCAGCTGTTTGTCGATGCCGCGGATGATGATCTCGGTCGGCTGCGGGACCTCGAACTCGATCCCCTCCGGCGCCGGCATGTTGACCGGGTGCGAGAAGCCGAGCGAGAGCTCGAGGCCCTTGCCCTGCGCCTTCGCCCGGTAGCCGACGCCCTGGATTGCGAGCCGCTTCTCGAAGCCGTTGGTGACGCCCTCGACCATGTTCGCGATCAGGCTCCGCGTGAGCCCGTGCAGGGCGCGGTGCGGACCGCGATCGGTCGGCCGCGTCACCTTGAGCACGCCGTCGTCGACCTCGACCGTCATCGCCGGATCGATCGCCTGGCTGAGCTCGCCCTTCGGGCCGTTGACCGTGACACGGCCGGGCCCGACGGAGACGGTGACTCCATCCGGGATCGTGACTGGCTGATTTCCGATTCGACTCATGAAAATTCCTGTTTGTCTCTCGCTTGCGTCCGGGTCACCAGACGTAAGCGACCACCTCTCCGCCGACGCCCTTCTCGCGCGCCTCGTGGCCGGTCATCACGCCGGTCGAGGTCGAGATGATCGCCGTACCCATGCCGCCCTGAACCTTGGGCACGCGGTCACCGCCGACGTAGCGGCGGCGGCCGGGACGGGAGATCCGCTTCAGGCCGCTGATCACTGGGTCGCGATCCTCGGTGTACTTGAGCCGGATCTTGATCGACTCGCCGACCGCGGTCGGCTCGAGGTCGAAGCCCGTGATGTAGCCCTGCTCGACGAGGATCCGCGACATCTCCTTCTTCAGGCGGGATGACGGAATCTCGACCTCGGGGAGGTCGGCCCGCAGTGCGTTGCGGATCCGCGTCAGGTAATCGGCGATTGGGTCGGTAAGCATGTTCTCTTCGGTTCCTCGCTACCAGCTCGACTTGGTCATGCCGGGGATGTAGCCCTTGTGGGCCTGCTCGCGCAGGCAGATACGGCAGAGGCCGAACTTGCGGTACACGGCACGGGACCGGCCGCACTTACGGCAGCGGTTGTAGTTCCGGGTCTTGAACTTGGACCCCTTTTCCTGCTTTACACGCTGTGAAGTCTTGGCCATTTCAGACGCTCCTACTCTTCTTCCTCGCCGCTGCTGTCCTCGGCGCCCTCTTCGTCCTCGGACGGCTCCGGCTTGGCGTAGGCCTCGGGGTTCTCCTCTTTCAGCTGTTCCAGGGCGGCCTGCTCGGCCTCGGCCCGCAGACGGGCCTCTTCCTTGCGAGCTTCCTCGGCGGCAGTCTCTTCCTCATCGGCGGAGGCGCCACCGGGACGACCCTCCTGGGCAAACGGGAAGCCGAGCCCGAGCAGCAGCTCGAACGCCTCCTCGTCGGTGTCGGCCGTGGTCGAGATCGCGATGTCGAGACCGCGGGTCTCCTTGACCGAGTCGTAGTCGATCTCGGGGAAGATGATCTGCTCGCGGATGCCGAGGTTGTAGTTGCCCCGGCCGTCGAAGGCGCGCGGGTTGTAGCCGCGGAAGTCGCGGATCCGCGGGGTCGCGATCGAGACGAGGCGGTCGAGGAACTCCCACATCCGCGCCTTGCGCAGGGTCACGGCGCAGCCGACCGGCATCTCGTCGCGGATCTTGAAGGCGGCGATCGACTTCTTCGCGCGGCGGATGTTCGGGCGCTGGCCGGTGATCGTCGCCAGCTCCTCGACGGCGTCCTCCATCACGCCGGAGACGCGGCTCGCCTCGCCGACGCCCATGTTGACGGTGACCTTGAGGATCCGCGGCGCCTTCATCGGCGTCGAATAGCCGAACTTCGAGGTCAGCGCAGGCAGGACCTGGCTCTCGTACTTCTCGCGCAGACGCGGCGGCGGGGCCGCCTGGCTCTGGGTCTCGGGTGTGTCGGTTGCAGCTTCCATGTTTCTCAGGTTCAGTCGATCGTCTTGCCGGTGCGCTTGCCGAAGCGGACGCGCTTGCCGTCGTCGGCGGTCTTCACTCCGACCTTGGTCGGCTTGTTGTCGGACGGGTCCAGCAGCGCGACATTGGAGACGTCGATCGGACCCTCCTTCTCGATGATGCCGCCGGCGGCGCCGGCCTTGGTCGAGTCCATCGAGCGCGGCCGCTGGTGCCGCTTGATGATGTTAAGCCCCTCGACGAAGACCTTGCGGCGCGACGGGTCCGTGCGGATCACGCGGCCGCTCTTGCCCTTGTCCTTGCCGGACACGATCACGACCGTGTCGTCGGTGCGGATGCGCATGTTCTTGGCCACGACTACAGGACCTCCGGCGCGAGGCTGATGATCTTCATGAAGTTGCGGTCGCGGAGCTCGCGGGCGACGGGGCCGAAGATGCGGGTCCCGCGCGGGTTGTTCTGCGGGTCGATCAGCACGGCCGCGTTCTCGTCGAAGGAGATGTAGGTGCCGTCGGGGCGGCCCAGCTTCTTGACCGTGCGGACGACGACCGCCTGGACGACCTCGCCCTTCTTGACGCCGGCGTTCGGGGTCGCGTGCTTGACCGTCGCGGTGATCACGTCACCGACGCTCGCGTAGCGGCGGTGGTGTCCGCCCTTGACGCGGATGCAGAGGATCTCCCTCGCGCCGGAGTTGTCGGCGACCTTGAGTCGGGATTCCTGCTGGATCACTTGGCCTTCTCCACGACTTCGACCAGACGCCAGCGCTTGGTCTTCGACATCGGGCGGGTCTCGATCACGCGGACGGTGTCGCCCTCGCCGGCCTCGTTGCGCTCGTCGTGCGCGTGCAGCGACTTCGAGCGGCGCACGATCTTCTCGTAGGAGGGATGGCGGCGGGCGCTCTGAATCGCGACGGTGATCGTCTTGTCGGCCTTGGCCGAGGTGACGATGCCCTGACGGACCTTCTTGGTGCCCTCCTCGGGCTCGGCCGGCGGCGTGCCGGTGCCCTTCTCCGTCTTCTTCGCGCGCTGCTGGGCGCGGTAGCGGGACCGGCCGACGGCCTTGGCCTTGCGAGCGGCGATCCGCTCGGCGGCGCGCTCCTCGCCGGTTCGCTGCGGGCCGGCCTCGCCGCTGTGAACGCTGCGGGCACGGCGGCGCCGCTCCTTCGGGGAAAGAGCTTCGGCCGGCTCGGCGTCGTCGGCGGGAGCCGCAGCTGCGGGCGCCGGGGCCTCGGGGGCCTCCTCGGCAGGGGCCGGGGTCTCCTCGGCGGGAGCCTCCGTGGCCTCGTTCTCGGCGGCCTCGTCCTTTTCTTCTTCGCTCATTAGCTCTTCAGTTCCTTCTCGAGGTCGATGCCGCGCTCGCGGGCGATCGTCAGCAGGCGGGCAACCTCGCGGCGTGCGTACGGCAGGCGGGACGTGCCCTCGAGCTCACCGGTCGCGTGCTTGAGGCGCAGGTTGAACGCCTCCTGCCTCGCGTCCTTGAGCTTCTCGACCAGCTCGTTGTCGCCGAGCGCGTGTGCTTCGGATGCCTTCATCAGTTGTCCTTCGTCACGAACTTCGTCTTGACGGGCAGCTTGTGTCCGGCCAGCTCCATCGCCTCGCGGGCGAGCTCCTCGGGAACTCCCGAGAGCTCGAACATGACGCGACCGGGCTTGACCACGGCGACCCAGCCTTCGGGGTTGCCCTTGCCCTTGCCCATCCGGGTCTCGGCCGGCTTCTTGGTGTAGGGCTTGTCCGGGAAGATGTTGATCCAGACCTTGCCGCCG
Source organism: uncultured Solirubrobacterales bacterium (assembly GCA_963793415.1). Classification (GTDB taxonomy): domain Bacteria; phylum Actinomycetota; class Thermoleophilia; order Solirubrobacterales; family 70-9; genus CAXMST01. The sequence continues at coordinate 3,159,070 of CAWCAC010000002.1, forward strand.
CGCTTGATCTTGCGCGTCATCGCGACACGAGCGGCCTCGATCTGACGGTTCGTGATCCAGCCGCGCTCGAGCGTCTTCAGCCCGTACTCGCCGAAATGGACCTCGGTGCCGCCGCGCGAGTTGCCGCGCATCTTGCCCCGGAACTGCTTGCGGTGCTTGACCCGCTTCGGGCTCAGCATCAGGACTCACCACCCTCGGCTGCGGGGGGCTGCGGCGCGGCCGGCGTCGGCGCCGGAGCGTCGGCCGCGGGCGCGGCGGGAGCAGGTGTATCGGGGGCGGGAGGCTGGGGCGCCGACTGGGCAGGCGGGGCCTGCTGCGGCTGCTTGTCGCGCGGCTTGCGGCCGGCGCCACCGGGCACGGGACCGCCCTGGCCACCGCCACGACCGCCGGGGCCGCCTCGGCCACCGCCGCCGCGGTTGTCGCGACGCGGGCCACGCCCGCCGCCGCCACCGGGGCCGCCGGAGCGACCGCCGGGACCGCCGGAGCGACCGCCCGGGCCGCCGCCGGGTCCACCCTGACCACCGGGACGTCCACCGCGACCGCCGGGGCCGCCCGCGGGACGACGTCCCTGGGTCAGCTCCTCGTCGGCGTTGGCGCCGCCGTAGCCCTCGGGCATGACTTCGCCCTTGTTGATCCAGCACTTGATGCCGATCCGGCCGGTCGTGGTCTTGGCCTCGACGAAGCCGTAGTCGATGTCGGCGCGAAGGGTGTGGAGCGGGACGCGACCGTCCGAGTAGCCCTCGGTCCGCGCCATCTCGGCGCCGCCGAGGCGGCCGGAGACCTGGACCTTGACGCCCTGGGCGCCGGAGCGCATCGCGGAGGTGAGGGCGCGCTTCATCGCGCGGCGGAAGGCGACGCGGTTCTCGAGCTGCTCGGCGATCGACTGCGCGACCAGCTTCGCGTCGAGCTCGGGGCGCTTGATCTCCTTGATGTTGACGCGGACCGGCTTGCCGGTGACGGCGTGCAGCTCCTTGCGCAGCGCGTCGACCTCGGAACCGGACTTGCCGATCACGATGCCGGGACGGGCCGTGTGGATGTCGACGGTCACCTCGCCGCGCTGCTTGCGGATCTCGATGTCCGAGAGCCCGGCGTGGCTGAGCTTGTTCTCGATGTGCTCGCGGATCTTGACGTCCTCGATCAGGGCGTCGGAGAAGTTCCGCTCGTCGAACCAGTTCGACTTCCAGTCGTGGATGTAGCCGACTCGGAAGCCCTCGGGGTTGATCTTCTGTCCCATTTCAGGCGCTCCTAGTCGTCGTCTTCAGTAGGGGTCAGCGCCACGTTGATGTGGCACGTGCGCTTCTCGATGCGCGTCGCGCGACCGCGGGCGCGGGGGCGGTAGCGGCGCATCGTCGGGCCCTCGTCGACGGAGATCTGGGCGATCTTCATCTCCTCGGGGTCGAGGTCGAAGTTGTTCTCGGCGTTGGCGGCCGCCGACTCGAGGACCTTGCGGACCGTCTCCGCCGCGCCGCGCGGGCTGAAGCGGAGCAGTGCCAGGGCCTCCTCGAGGTCCTTGCCGCGAATCTGATCGGCGACGACGCGCACCTTGCGGGGCGCGATCCGGACGTAGCGCGCGGAGGCGCGGACCAGCGGGGTGTCGGTCTCGGTGGCGGCCATCGTGGTTACTCGCCCTTCTTGGTGCCGGAGTGGGCGCGGAAGGTGCGGGTGGGAGCGAACTCGCCGAGCTTGTGCCCGACCATCGACTCGCTGACGAAGACGGGGACGTGCTTGCGGCCGTCGTGGACGGCGATCGTGTGCCCGACCATCTCGGGGAAGATCGTCGAACGGCGCGACCAGGTCTTGATCATCTGCTTGCTGCCCGAGGAGTTCATCGACTCGACCCGCGCCAGCAGGCGTTCCTCGATGTACGGGCCCTTTTTGCTCGATCGGCTCATCTAGCGCCTCAGCGTCCCTTCTTCTTGCCGCGACGGCGACCACGGACGATCATCGCGCTCGACTGCTTGTTCTTCTTCCGCGTCCGGTAGCCGAGAGTCGGCTTGCCCCACGGCGTCTTCGGGTGGCCGCCGGGGCCCTTGTGGGCCTCGCCACCGCCGTGCGGGTGGTCGACCGGGTTCATCGCGATGCCGCGGCTCTGCGGGCGGATTCCCTTGTGGCGGGAGCGACCGGCCTTGCCGACGACGACGTTCTGGTGCTCGGCGTTGGAAAGCGTTCCGATCGTGGCGCGGCAGTCGGCCTCGACCAGCCGCATCTCCGAGGAAGGAAGACGGAGCGTGACCCGGTCGCCGTCCTTGGCGACGACCTGGATCGAGGTGCCGGCGGCGCGGCCCATGCGACCACCCTGGCCCGGCTTGAGCTCGACGTTGTGGACGACGGTGCCGGTCGGGATGTTGCGCAGCGGCAGCGCGTTGCCGGCGCGGATGTCGGCGCCGGGCCCGGACTCGATCGCGTCGCCGACGGTGACGCCGGCCGGGGCGAGGATGTAGCGCTTCTCGCCGTCGGCGTAGTTGATCAGGGCGATGTAGGTGGTCCGGTTCGGGTCGTACTCGATCGTCGCGACCTTGGCGGGGATCCCGTCCTTGGTCCGCTTGAAGTCGATCACCCGGTAACGGCGCTTGGCTCCGCCGCCGCGATGGCGGGCGGTGACGCGGCCGTTGGCGTTGCGGCCACCGGTCGACTTCTTGCCGCGGGTCAGCTTCTTGTGGGGACGCGAGGTCGTGACCTCGGCGCGGTCCTGGAAGGTCGCGAAGCGGCGACCTGGGCTGGTGGGCTTTGTCTTGCGAATCGGCATGGTGTGTGAAGTTCCTGGCTCGGTTCCTACTCGGTGGCTGCGCCCTCGAAGAGCTCGATCCGGTCACCCGGAGCGAGTTCGACGATCGCCTTCTTCCAGGCGCGGGTGCGGCCGCTGTGGACGCCCCGGCGCTTCGGCTTCGAGCGCACCCGGGAGGTGCGGACGTTGACGACTTCGACGCCGAAGATCTCCTCGACGGCGTGGCGGATCTGGGTCTTGTGGGCCCTGTCGGCGACCCGGAAGGTGTAGCGGCCCTCCGCCATCAGGGCGTAGGACTTCTCCGAGATCACGGGCTCGACGATGACGTGACGGACGTCCATCACTCCTCCTCACCGGCGGCGTCGGACTCGTCCGAGTCGCCCTCGGTTGCGGTCGTCGCGGGGGCGGGCGCCTCGGCATCGGCGGAGCCGCCGTTGCCACGGGAGACGGCGGCGGCGCGGGCCTCGAGCACGGCGAGCGCGTCCTCGCTGATCACGACGGAGCGGGCTCCGATGATCTCGGCGACTCCGACGCCCTCGGCGCCGACGACGGCGACTCGCTCGATGTTGCGGAAGCTCTTGGCGGCGGCGGCCTCGTCGGCCCCGATCACGACCAGGGTCGGCATTGCGCCGCCCCACTTGGCCAGCACCTCGGCGGCCTTCGAGGTCTTCGGCTCATCGAAGGTCCCGGCGGGGAGCACCGCGAGCGAGCCGCGATCGGCGTGCACGCTGAGGGCTGAGCGCAGCGCCTTGCGGCGGGCCTTGCGGTTGACCTTGGAGATGTAATGGCGCGGCTTGGGGCCGAAGGCGGGACCACCGCCGCGGCGGTGGCCGACGCTCAGCGCGCCGACGCGAGCGCGGCCGGTGCCCTTCTGCTTCCAGGCCTTGGCGCCTGTCATCGCGACCTCGCCCCGGGTCAGGCTCGAGTGCGTGCCCTGGCGGCGGGCGTTCATCTCGGCGACAACCGTCTCGTGGATCAGCGACTCGTTGAAGGGCTCGGAGAAGACGGCCTCGGGCACGCTGGTCTTCGCCTGCTTGCCGATCGTGGTGGCCTTGATACCTGTCTTTGCATCAGCCATCGGTACGCACCTCCACGATTCCGCTCTTCGGGCCCGGGACCGCGCCGCGAACCATCAGCAGGTTGCGGTCGGCGTCGATCCGGAAGATCTCGAGGCCCTTCTGGGTGGCGCGCTTGCCGCCCATGCGGCCCGGCATCTTCATGCCCTTGAAAACGCGAGCCGGATCGGCGGAGGCGCCGATCGAGCCGGGGGCGCGAACGTTGTGGGAGCCGTGGCTGACCGGGCCGCGGCCGAAGTTGTGGCGCTTGACCGTGCCCTGGAAGCCCTTGCCGATCGCGGTCGCGGAGACCTTGACCTTCTGGCCCTCCTCGAACTCGGCGACGGTGACTTCGTCACCGACAGTGCTGGCGCGCTCGAGGTCGCGGAACTCGACCAGGTGCTTCATCGCCGGGGCGTCGACCGCCTTCAGGTGGCCGAGCTCGGCCTTGCTGAGCTTGCGCTCGGCGACCTCGCCCCAGGCGAGCTGGACCGCGGCGTAGCCGTCGGCCTCGGCGTCGCGGACCGCGGTCACGCGGCAGGGGCCGGCCTCGATCACGGTCACCGGAACGGCCTCACCGTCTTCGGTGAAGATCCGGGTCATCCCGATTTTCTTTCCAAGGATTGCGGGCACGTCGTTCACTCAGGCCTTAGAGGCGGATCTCCACGTCGACGCCGGCGGGCAGGTTCTCGATCCGCTGCAGCTCGTCGATCGTCTTCGGGGTCGGGTCATGGATGTCGATCAGCCGCTTGTGCGTGCGGATCTCGAAGTGCTCGCGGGAGTCCTTGTCCTTGAACGGCGAGCGGATCACGCAGTAGACGTTCTTGGAAGTCGGCAGGGGCACGGGTCCGGAGACGGTCGCGCCGGTGCGCTGCGCCGTCTCGACGATCTCGCCGGCGGCCCGGTCGATGGCGTCGTGGTCGTACGCCTTGAGCCGGATCCTGATCTTGGTTGCGGTGATCGCTGACACCTGTGGCTTCTCTGCTTTCTTCTGTCTCTCGTGCGTCTGAGCCGGCCGGTTGGCGGGCCCGTTTGTGCGGGGTAATCAGGGCGCGGCGTTCCATTCCGGCCGCCTTGGCCCCTTGTTGAGCCCGGTTCGGTCGGTCCGAGGGAGCCGCGCTCCGGTCGTATGTCTTGTTTCCTCCGCCTCCCTTGTGCGTATGCCCCGATCTGAGTCTGGGGCGGGAGACGAAGAGGACCGGCCACCCAGGTGGGCGGCCGGCCCCTGGTCGTTACTCGATGACTTCGGTAACGACCCCCGAGCCGACGGTCCGGCCACCCTCGCGGATGGCGAAGCGCAGACCCTGGTCCATGGCGATCGGCTGAATCAGCTCGATCGTCATCTCGACGTTGTCACCCGGCATCACCATCTCCGTGCCCTCGGGCAGGTTGGCGACTCCGGTCACATCCGTGGTCCGGAAGTAGAACTGCGGGCGGTAGCCCGAGAAGAACGGCGTGTGACGGCCACCCTCCTCCTTCTTCAGGCAGTAGACCTCGGCCTTGAACTTGGTGTGCGGCGTGATCGAGCCCGGCTTGCAGAGCACCTGGCCGCGCTCGATGTCCTCGCGCTTGGTGCCGCGGAGCAGGGCGCCGATGTTGTCGCCGGCCTGACCCTCGTCGAGGATCTTGCGGAACATCTCGACGCCGGTGATGACGGTGGTCTCGGTCTTCTCGTGGATGCCCACGATCTCGACCTCGTCGCCGGTGTTGACGATGCCCTGCTCGATGCGGCCGGTCGCGACGGTGCCGCGGCCGGTGATCGAGAAGATGTCCTCGACCGGCATCAGGAACGGCTTGTCGAGATCGCGCTCGGGCTCGGGGATGTACTCGTCGAGCGTCTTCGCGAGCTCGAGGATCGCGTTCTTCGCGTCCTCGTCACCCTCGAGCGCCTTCAGGGCCGAGCCGCGGACAATCGGCGTGTCCTGGCCGGGGAAGTCGTACTCGTCGAGCAGGTCCTTGACCTCTTCCTCGACCAGCTCGATCAGCTCCTCGTCGTCGACCATGTCGGTCTTGTTGAGGAATACGACCACGTAGGGCACGTTCACCTGACGGGCGAGCAGGATGTGCTCACGCGTCTGCGGCATCGGGCCGTCGGCGGCCGAGACCACGAGGATCGCGCCGTCCATCTGGGCGGCGCCGGTGATCATGTTCTTGACGTAGTCGGCGTGACCGGGGCAATCGACGTGGGCGTAGTGCCGGTTGTCGGTCTCGTACTCGACGTGCGAGGTCGCGATCGTGATGCCGCGCTCCTTCTCCTCGGGAGCGTTGTCGATCTCCTCGAAGCTCTTGGCCTCGCCACCCTGGGCCTCGGCGAGGACCGTCGTGATGGCAGCGGTCAGCGTCGTCTTGCCATGGTCGATGTGACCGATGGTGCCGACGTTGACATGTGGCTTATCGCGCTCGAACTTCTCCTTCGACATTTCTCTTTCTCGCTTTTCCTCTCTCGAGACGGGGTGTCTCGATCGATTAGGTCTTTTACGTCTTGCTCGTTATCTACGGTTCTTGGTTCTAAGAGGGCGCACAACGGAACCGGACTGGTCCGGGCAACCCCGAAAATATGGCACGTTCGCGTGCGACGTGCCTATGCGTTCGCTCCTGCCGGTGTTCCGGACTTCGCCTCGACGATCTCCTGGGCGATGCTTGCGGGCACTTCCTCGTACCGCGAGAACTGCATCGTGTACGCCGCCCGGCCCTGAGTGGCCGAACGCAGATCGCCGACGTAGCCGAACATCTCGCTGAGCGGGACGGTCGCGCTGACAACCAGGGCGTTGCCTCGGGGCTCCTGCCCCTCGAGCTTGCCGCGCCGCCGTGAGATGTCGCCGATCACGTCGCCGAGGTACTCCTCGGGCGTCACGACCTCGACCTCCATGACGGGCTCGAGCAGGACCGGGTTGGCCCGCTTCGCAGCCTCCTGGATTGCCATCGAACCGGCGATCTTGAACGACATCTCCGAAGAGTCGACATCGTGGGCGGAGCCGTCGATCAGCTCAACCTTGACGTCGACCATCGGGTAGCCGGCCTTGATGCCGGAGGAAAGTGCTTCGATGATGCCCTTCTCGATCGAGGGGATGAACTCGGTCGGGATCGCCCCACCCTTGATCTTCGAGTCGAACTCGAATCCCTCGCCCGGGTTCGGGATCGCGTTGATGACGACGTCGCCGTACTGGCCCGAGCCGCCCGTCTGACGGACGAACTTGCCGCGGACCTTGCTGGCCTCCTTGCGGATCGTCTCGCGGTAGGCGACCTGGGGCTTGCCGACGGTGGCCTCGACGCTGAACTCGCGCATCATCCGGTCGACGAGCACCTCGAGGTGGAGCTCGCCCATGCCGTTGATGACGGTCTGGCCGGTCTCCTCGTCGGACTCGACGCGGAACGTCGGGTCCTCTTCGGAGAGGCGCTGCAGCGCGGTCGCCAGCTTCTCCTGGTCGACCTTCGTCTTCGGCTCGATCGCGACGGCGATGACCGGCTCCGGGAAGACGATCTGCTCGAGGATGATCGGCGCGTCGGGGGCGGCGAGCGTGTCACCGGTCGACGTCTGCTTGAGGCCGACGCCGGCGAGGATGTCGCCGGAGTAGCAGGCCTCGATCTCCTCACGCGTGTTCGCGTGCATCATCAGCAGGCGGCCGATGCGCTCGGTCTTGCCGTTGGTCGAGTTGAGCACGCGACTGCCGGCCTCGAGCGTGCCGGAGTAGACGCGGAAGTAGGTGAGCTTGCCGACGAAGGGGTCGGACATGACCTTGAAGGCGAGCGCCGCGAACGGGCCCGAGTCGTCGGCCGGGCGGGTTGCCGGGGTCGGCTCCTCCTCGCCCTTCCTGGCCGGGATCAGACCGGCGACCGGCTCGACCTCGAGCGGCGACGGGAGCAGCTCGACGATCGCGTCGAGCAGTGGCTGGACGCCCTTGTTCTTGAAAGCGGAGCCGCAGAGGACGGGAGTGACCTTGAGGTCCATCGTCGCCGCGTGCAGCGACTTGGCGATCCGCTCGTGCGGGATCTCCTGCTCGTCGAGGTACATCTCCATGAGCTCGTCGTCGTAGTCGGCGCAGGCCTCGATCAGATGGGTGCGGGCCTCGTGGACGGCGTCCTCCATGTCGGCGGGAACGTCCTGAACCTCGAACTCGACGCCGAGGTCGTCGCCCTGCCAGACCAGCGCCTTGTTCTCGATCAGGTCGACGACGCCCTTGAGCTGGTCCTCGGACCCGATCGGCAGCTGGATCGGAAGCGGGTTGGCGCCGAGGCGCTCGCGGATCGTGCGAACCGACATCTCGAAGTCGGCGCCGGTGCGATCCATCTTGTTGATGAAGGCGATGCGCGGCACGTTGTACTTGTCGGCCTGGCGCCAGACGGTCTCGGACTGTGGCTCGACGCCGGCGACGGAGTCGAAGACGGCGATGGCGCCGTCGAGGACGCGCAGTGAGCGCTCGACCTCGACGGTGAAGTCGACGTGGCCCGGCGTGTCGATGATGTTGATGCGGTGGTCCTTCCACTCGCATGCGGTCGCGGCGGAGGTGATCGTGATCCCGCGCTCCTGCTCCTGCTCCATCCAGTCCATGACGGCGGCGCCCTCGTGGACCTCACCGATCTTGTGGGTGCGGCCGGTGTAGTAGAGGATGCGCTCGGTCGTCGTCGTCTTACCGGCGTCGATGTGAGCCATGATCCCGATGTTGCGGGTGCGATCTAGGGGGAAGTTGCGTGCCATCAGTAAGTCGCGTCAGTCGTTCCAGGGGTTGATTGGTGACCTTGCTCAGGGGCCGAAGGGGCCGATCGGAATCCGGGCAGAAAAAAGGCCCTTGCGGGCCAGAGCGCGTCTCGATGCTCTTGGGCGACCCGGTGTTGCCTATGTTCTGCGGCTCTCCATCGGTGGAGCTAGCCCGCGCACGCTGAGGTAGCAGCCGCGAGCGACGCGGGATGTTAGCAGAGCATCAGCGACCCTCAAGCACGATTCCGCGGCCGATTTCGAGGCCCTCCGGATGGTCGTCCGCGACCGCCCCGCGAGCGTCATCACGGGCCCGTCCGCGGCCAGTGCGTAAAGTTCAGATCGGGTGGAGAGGGGTAGCTGGGGTGATCGGTCCCGGGCTCCGGGCCCCCGAGGAGAGATGGCGACCACTAACCCCAACGACAGAGGCAGCGACGACGCCGGCGACGGCGATTCCGTCGAGGAGCCTGAGGACACGGCCGAGGAGTCGAACGCAGCCTCCTCCCGCAAGTCGAAGCGCGAGCGCAAGGCCGCGGAGCGCGACCACGTGCGCCAGGCCAAGGCCGCGGAGCGCGACCGCCGCCGTCTCGCAAAGGCCGCCGAGAAGCGCGAGAAGGCAGCGTCGAAGGCACGCGCCAAGAAAGAGCGCGAGGCGAAGGCCGGAAAGCCGAAGTCCGAGGAGGTCGCCAAGCCGGAGGCCGGGGGCGCGGAAACGGAGGACGGCGACGCGAAGCCGGAGAAGGCCGAGAAGCCGAAGCGGTCCCGCAGGCCCAGGGCCGAGCGCAAGCCGAAGCCGCCGGCCGAGCGGAAGCGGGGGGCGGCGCCGAAGGCCGAGACCGACGCCGACGAGAAGCGGCGGCCCCGGCGCGAGCGGCGTAAGCGGAGCGAGCGCGGCGACGAAGGCCGTCGATCGCGCCGCAAGCGAAGTGGCGCCGGCGCCAAGGCGACGCTGGCGAAGGCGCTGCCGTCGCGCAAGAAGGACGACTCATCGGCCGACAGCGCGAAGCCGAAGCGAGCGAAGGGCGAGCGCAAGCCGCCGAACACCGTCGAGAAAGCCTTCACCCAGGTGCTCGCGATCCTCGGCGCGGTCATCGCCGGAGTCGTCGGCGTCGTCGCTGTCGTCGTCAAGGCGCTGGCGGGGCCGACCGCGAAGGTGCGCAGCAAGATCACCGCCTGGATCGCCGCCGTCTCACGCTTCATGACACCGATCCGCGGCCTGCTGCTGGCGGCGATCGGCTGCGCCGTGCTGCTCGGCCTCTCCCAGTTCGTCGACTATCGCGGGATCTCGATCGGTGCCGATGCCTACGCGCCCGGGATCCAGTCGGTCGCGCCGGCGCCGGAGGTGGAACGCGAGGAGCTCGGCTCGGCTCACAGCTACCTGATGATCCCGGTCGCCCTGATCGCGATCCTCGCCCTCGTGATCGCCGTTCGCACCCGGCGCTGGCAGCTCTGCCGACTCGTCGTCCTGCTCGGAATCGTTGCGATCGCCGTCGCGATCTTCGTCGACCGCCCCGCAGGTCTCGACGAAGGCGACCTCAACCGCGACTTCACCGGGGTCGAGGCGAAGTTGCTCGGCGGCTACTGGATGCAGATCTTCGCCGGAGCCGGGCTCGCGCTCACCTCCTTGCTGCTCGCCGGAGAGATCAAACGCGAGGCCCCCGCCCGCGCTCGCCGCAAGGCGCCAAGCGACCCGAGCGGCAGCGAGGAGAGCGAGGGGTCCGGCAAAGGCAAGCGCCGCCGGTTCCGGGGCCGCCGCGGCGCGACCGGCGCCGAGGGCGCGGGCGCATGAACCGCCTACCCAGGGCCGAGATCGTGCTCCCGGTCCTGATCGCCTTCGCCGCCGCGATCCTGATCGCGAGCGAGTTCATGACCGCGTTCGAGTTCACGCCCCCGGGCGGTGAGGCGTTGCGTGAGGTCAGCACCGCCGAACGCCACGACTACGCGATGCTGATCCTCGGCCTGTTCGCGATCGCGGCGATGCTCGTCGCCGTGATCACCGGCGCCCGTCCCGCCGCCTATGCGGTCGCCGCCGCGGGCGGGATCGCGCTGCTCCTCTTTCTCGTCGTCGACCTCCCCGACGCCGGCAAGCTCGGCGACCTCGAGGACCCGATCCGCGGCTTCGCCAGCGCCCGCGCCGAACCCCAGGAGGGCTTCTGGCTGGAGGCGGTCGGCGCCGTCACGCTCGCTCTCGCCGGCGGCGCCTTCGCGACACTGACCTCGGACCAGCTCCGCGCCGGCCGGCGAGGCCGCACCGCTGCCGCCGAGCCGGTCGCCGCCCCGGCGCCCGCGCCTGCCGCGAGCGACGACTCCGGCACCAACGTCTCGCGCACCGCGGCCCCGCCCGCTCCCCGGCCCTCCCGGCGGTAGACGGTCCGGCCCGGACCCGGGCGAAGGGCGCGCTCCGGTTCCATCCCCTCGTTGCTACCGGAGGCGCTTCGACGCCGGCGTGGCCTGAGCTGAGAGGGAAACGGTGTTTGAGGATGCGGACGGGTGCGGCCTGTCCGCCGGCGGGGTTGGGGCTTCGTGGCGGTGGCGGTCGTCCTTCGTGATGTTTCGTGTCCCACGGGTGCGCCTTCGGGCTGGAAACTCGGCCGATGGAGGAAGTGGGCCGTTATAGCCTCGAAAACCGGGGGTTAACGGCGAGACGACTTGCCGGGAGGTGGGGCCGGGTCTTGGCCGAGGCCGCTCCCCAGCGCACGGGGTGATCACCCGCTTCCAGCTGCGTCTCGGCCTCGGTGCCAGGAGCAACCGGATCGACCGATGGGTCGCGGCCGGCCGCCTTCACCCGACTGCACCGTGGAGTGTTCGCGGTCAGCGCTACGCCGCTCTCCCGGCACGGTCGGTGGCTGGCGGCGGTTCTCTCCTGCGGGCCGGATGCGGTTCTCAGCCACCTCAGTGCCGCGGCGCTCTTGGGACTCCTCGAGGTGGATCCGGTCGTGATCGACGTGACCGCTCCCAGGAGCCGGGAGCGCCGGGACGGCATCCGCCTCCATCGCCCCTCACTGCAACCCACCGCGGCGGAGCGCTGCGTTCGCGCCGGCGTCCCGGCGACCTCCGCCTCACGCACATTTTTCGATCTCGCCTCGATGGTCGGCGACGCCACTTTGACCAAGGCGCTGCGCGCCGGCGAGCGCCACGAGCTCTTCACACCCTCCACCCTCCTCTCGAACCTCGGCCTCGGTCAGGGTCGCCGGGGGTTCGCGCGCGCCCGCCGCGTCCTCGAGCTCCACGCCCCGGCGCCGGCCCGCTTCCGCTCCGGGCTCGAATCCGACGCCTGGGCCTTGATCGCGGCCGATCCGGAGATCGAGCCGCCCGAGGTCAACGCCCGCGTCGGCGGCTACGAGGTCGACTGGCTCTGGCGACGCCGGAAGCTGGTCGTCGAGATCGACGGCGACCCCTGGCACCGCACCGCCGTCGACCGCCGCAACGACCCGGTCCGCGACGCCACCCTCGAGGCCCTCGGCTACCTGGTCCTCCGCTTCAGCGGCAAGGACACCGACCTCCGCCCCACCGACCTGGTCAAAGCGATCAAGACCACCCTCGCCCTCCGCCCGCTCGCAGGGACGCTGAGTGGCGGCCCGGGGCGAGGCTGAGACGTCGCTGATCAAGGACGGCGACGCGATAGTGGCGAAGCCACGTGAGCGGAGCCGGACGCCGAGCAGCGGCGTCTCAGTCCGCCAACTACCAGCGGTAGTGGGCGAAGGCTTTGTTCGCCTGCGCCATGCGGTAGATGTCGTCCTTGCGCTTGTAGGCGCCGCCCTGCTGCTGGGTGGCGTCCATGATCTCGCGCGCAAGACGCTCCGACATCGACTTCTCGCCGCGGCTGCGGGCGAAACCGACGAGCCAGCGCACCGCCAGGGTGCGGGCGCGACGGGCGGGCACCTCGACGGGCACCTGGTAGGTCGCACCGCCGACGCGGCGGGAGCGGACCTCGAGTGAAGGGGTGAGGGCCTCGATCGCGTCGTCGAGGACTTCGGTCGGGTTGCGACCGGTGCGCTCGCCGACGATCGCCAGCGCGTCGTAGACGATCCGCTCGGCGGTGGACTTCTTGCCGTGCAGCATCACCTTGTTGATGACCTGCTGGACGAGGCGGCTGCGGTACTGGGAGTCCGGCGCGAGGGGCCGGGTAGCTGCACGATTACGACGCATTAGAAGAGTGTGCTCAGGAGGCCTTGACGCCGTACTGCGAGCGCGACTGCTTGCGGTCGGCGACGCCGGAGGCGTCGAGCGTGCCGCGCACGACCTTGTAGCGAACGCCCGGGAGGTCCTTGACGCGGCCGCCGCGGACGAGCACGACCGAGTGCTCCTGGAGGTTGTGTCCCTCGCCGGGGATGTAAGAGGTGACTTCCATGCCGTTCGTCAGCCGCACGCGGGCAACCTTGCGAAGCGCCGAGTTCGGCTTCTTCGGGGTCGCGGTGTAGACGCGCGTGCAGACGCCGCGGCGCTGTGGCGCTGCGATCCGCTGCTTGCGGCCCTGTCCGGACTTGAGGCCCGGAGTCGCGACCTTCTTGCGGGGGCTCTTGCGGCCCTTGCGAACTAGCTGACTGGTGGTTGGCACGGCGGCGCAGTGTAGCGACCCGGCCGCTTCTGCGCGAATCCGCTCCGGATGCGGGTCTTCAGCCCGAAATCAGCGGCGTTCGCCGTTGCTGTGGCGAGCCGTGACCGGCCTGCCGAGCGGGCGCCGCGTGACGAGAGTGCCGTCGTCCTCCGGGCATGGAAGCGGGACCGAGTCAGGCGCATGCGGTCCGCCGCGACGCGGGCCGCTCGGCCGCTTCGGCTGGCGCCGGTAGCGGCGCCGCTGACCGCCGTCGTCTTCGGGAGCCTCGGCGGGCTCGGGCTCCGATCGGATCGCCCACCACAGAAGCCAGCAGGCGGCGACGATCGGAATCTTCAAGACCAGACCCATGAAGATCATCGTGCCTACGCCTCCGTCCATCACCGCGGAGTGTACCCATCGGTCGTCCACCGGATCAGGGTCTCGACGTGCCCGTCCTCGATCCCGTGGACGGACTCCGTCTCGACCAGCAGCGTCGGCTCAGGCCGCGCCTCCGCCCACTCCCGGCAGGCGTCGTTGAGCGAATCGTCGATCCAGGCCAGAGGCCTGCCCTTCGCGTACTCGCCGATCGGCCCGAGCTTCCAGTGCGCGGTCCCGAAGCGGGCATCGGGGCCGAAGTGCAGGACCGGCAGGACCGGCAGCCCGAGCAGGTTCGGCAGGTAGTCGTTGGCGCGGTCCTCCCAGCCCGTCGCCCAGACCAGCTCGTAATGGGGCAGCAGTCGCCGTAGGCAGTCGCCGGCCCGGTTCGAGATCACGTGCGGCATTCCGTCGATCAGGTGGAACCGCCCCTTCTCGCGGGGCGGCTGGCCCTCGAATCCGAACAGCGAGATGACGCCGTCGACATCGACGGCGAGGATCGGAAGATCGGCGCTGGCCCGTCCGTTCATGAGCCGGGCACCATATATATGCAGTCGAACCGGGCAAGGCGGGCTCTGAACCACCAAGCCCGACCAGAACCGAAAAGGAGATTCAGATGCGCGTCGCAATTGCCGGGGGACACGGGAAGATCGCCCTGCACCTGACGAGGATGCTCAGCGAGCGCGGCGACGAGGTCGTCTCGCTGATCCGCAACCCGGACCAGTCCGGCGATATCGAGGACGCCGGCGGCTCCCCCGTGATCGTCGATCTCGAGCAGGCCTCAGCCGAAGAGCTGGCCGACGCAATCTCGAGCGCCGACGCGATCGTCTTCGCCGCCGGAGCCGGCCCGGGCAGCGGCCCCGAGCGCAAGCAGTCGGTCGACTACGAGGCGGCGGCGAAGCTCGCCGACGCCGGCCGCAAGCTCGGAATCGAGCGATACGTCATCGTCAGCTCGATGGGAGCGAACCCCGACCATCCCGGCGACGACGTCTTCGACGTCTACCTGCGGGCCAAGGGCAAGGCCGACGAGGCCGTGATCTCCAGTGGCCTGACCTACGTGATCGTGCGTCCCGGGATGCTCACCGACGATCAGGGAACCGGCCTCGTCGAGGCCGGTCCTTCGGTCGAGCGCGGCGAGATCCCCAGGGAGGACGTCGCCGCCGTCCTTGCCGGCTGCCTGCGGACCGAGACGGTCGCCGACAAGGTCTTCGAGGTCGTCGGCGGCGAGACTTCGATCCCAGACGCGCTCACCTACCTGTAGCGGTAGGTTAGGCGCGGCTCAGGCAGGGAGGACCAGCGGTCTTTGCGGCTCTGGGCAGCCACTGAATCCGCCACCCGAGGGGGCGGGAGAAAGCGAGAACACAGGCATGAGCAAGAAGCTAATCCTGATCCTGGCGATGGCGCTGTCCGCAGCGTTGATCGCCTCGGGCTGCGGGGACGACGACAGCACGAGCAGCACGACGGAGTCGACGACCGAGACGTCGACGACCGAAACGACCACCGAAGACACCAGCACCGCCACCGGCACCGAGGGCGCCTCTTCCGATGAGATCACCCAGGCCTGCCAGCAGGCGATCGAGGCACAGGGCGTGCCGCTTTCCGATGAGCTCAAGAGCCAGATCGAGGGCATCTGCGAGGAGGCGGCCACGAGCAACGACCCGGCCGAGATCCAGGCCGCCACGCAGGAGGTCTGCGAGCTGGTCGTCAAGGAGAACACGACCGCGGGCGACATCCAGGACCAGGCCCTGAAGGCCTGCGAGACCGCCGGCCAGTAGGCACGACTGACGACCGGAACCCGGCGCCCCTCGGCTACGTGCCCGAGGGGCGCCGGCGCTCCGGCTGACACCGCGCCGGGCCGTCCCGAGCCCGACGCCGGGCCGCACCCGGGGCGCCAACGAGAGAGGGCGGCCCCGGAACCCGGAACCGCCCTCTCGGAACTCGTGTGAGTGGAGCCTGAGCGGCCCTACTCCTCCTTCTCGGCCTCCGCGGGCTCGATCGAGGAGTCGATCTCGGCCAGCTCCTCCGCGAAGGAGGAGCCGAAGCCCTCGACGTCGGCGCCCTTCGGCGCCTCCATCTCGCTCTCGAGCCCGAGCTCTGCAGCCAGTTCCGCGTCGTCGAGCGCCTCGTCGGGCCGCTGCGGCGGCTCGACCGGCTCGATCTCGATCGTGCGGTAGTGACGCAGGCCGGTCGCGGCCGGGATCAGCTTGCCGATGATCACGTTCTCCTTGAGGCCGACGAGGCGATCCCGCTTGCCCTCGAGGGCAGCGTCGGTCAGCACCTTGGTCGTCTCCTGGAAGGACGCGGCCGAGAGGAAGGACTCGGTCGCGAGCGAGGCCTTGGTGATCCCGAGGATCACTTCCTCGCCCTTGGCGGGGGTACCGCCGTCGGCCTTGACCTTCTTGTTCAGCTGCTGGAGCTTGACGCGGTCCTCGAGCTGACCCGGAAGCAGCTCGGTCGAGCCCTTCGAGTCGACGCGGACCTTCTTCAGCATCTGGCGAACGATCAGCTCGATGTGCTTGTCGTTGATGTCGACGCCCTGGGCGCGGTACACCTTCTGCACCTCGGCGACGAGGTACTGCTCGGTGTCGGTCCGGCCGCGGATCTCGAGGATCTCAGCCGGGTAGAGCGAGCCCTCGTTGAGCTGCTCGCCCTTCTCGACCTTGCCGTTGTGCTCGACCAGCATCACCGTGCGGGGCGGGAACGAGTAGCCGTGCTCCTCGCCCTGACCGTCGGTGATCACGAGCTTGATGCCCTTGTCGGTCTCCTCGATCGCGACCTTGCCGTCCTCGAGCGCCAGCTGGGCCAGGCCCTTCGGCTTACGCGCCTCGAACAGCTCGACGATCCGCGGCAGGCCCTGCGTGATGTCGAGGCCGGCCACACCACCGGTGTGGAAGGTCCGCATCGTCAGCTGGGTGCCGGGCTCGCCGATCGACTGCGCCGCGATGATCCCGACCGCGTCGCCGAGCTCGGCGTCGCTTCCGGTGGCCATCGCGCGGCCGTAACAGGCCTGGCAGACGCCGGTCTCGAGCTCGCACTTGAGCGGCGAGCGCACCGGGATCATCTGCTCGTCCTCGGCCGTGAAGGCCTCGGCGAGGGCAGCGACCTCGGGCTTGTCGATCGTCTGGTTGCGCTTGAACAGCTCGCGACCGCGCTTGGTCTCGGCCTTCTTCGCAGCGCGGCGTCCCTCGAGGTTCGGGTTGAACGACCCGTCCGCGCGGTACACCGGCATCTCGATGAAGTCCTTCGTCTTGCAGTCGTCCGTGTTGATGATCACGTCCTGCGCGACGTCGACGAGACGGCGGGTCAGGTAGCCCGAGTCCGCGGTACGGAGGGCCGTATCCGCGAGGCCCTTGCGGGCGCCGTGGGTCGAGATGAAGTACTCGAGCACGTCAAGGCCCTCCATGAAGTTGGCCTTGATCGGGCGCTCGATGATCTCGCCCTTCGGGTTGGCCATCAGGCCTCGCATTCCGGCGAGCTGACGGATCTGCTTGAACGAGCCACGGGCCCCGGAGTCGGCCATCATGAAGATGGGGTTCAACTCGTCGAGGTTGTCCTCCATCGCCTGGGCAACTTCCTCGGTCGCCTTGTCCCAGATCCGCGTGACCTGGTCCTTGCGCTCCTCGGCCGTGATCCAGCCGTCGTTGTACTGCCCGAGGATGTCGGCCGCCTGCTTCTCGTACCCGTCGAGGATCTCCTCCTTGTTCGGGGGCGAGATCACGTCGTTCTTGGAGACCGTGATCCCGGCCTGAGTCGAGAAGTGGAAGCCGAGCTCCTTGTAGGCGTCGAGCACCTGCGAGACCGCAGGGGCACCGTACGCCTCGACGAGGTCGGCGACCATCTTGTTGACGTCCTTCTTCTTCAGCGAGTGGTTGACGAAGTCGAACTTCTCCGGATCCCACTCGTCCTCGAGCGCCTCGGCCAACGCCCGCTCGACGCGGTCGTTGAAGATGATCCGCCCGACCGTGGTCAGGAAGTGCTCATGCTCGGGACGCCGGTACTCGGCGTAGTCGTGCAGCTTGACCAGACCGTTCTCGTAGGCCAGCTCGGCCTCCTGCGCGGAGCGGAAGGTGCGCGGGCGCGGCCCGTTCGCCTTCTCGTCCCACTTGCCGGTCTTCAGCGCCTCGTCGAACTCGGTCAGCTCCTCGCCGGTCGGCCCGTAGGTGATGTAGTAGATCCCGAGGACCATGTCCTGGGTCGGGGTCGCCAGCGGCGCGCCGTGCGCGGGGCTGAGGATGTTGTTCGAGGAGAGCATCAGGATCCGCGCCTCGGCCTGCGCCTCGGCGCTGAGCGGGACGTGGACAGCCATCTGGTCGCCGTCGAAGTCGGCGTTGAAGGCCGAGCAGACGAGCGGGTGGACCTGGATCGCCTTGCCCTCGACGAGCTGCGGCTCGAACGCCTGGATGCCGAGGCGGTGCAGCGTCGGCGCGCGGTTGAGCAGCACCGGGTGCTCCTGGATGACCTCCTCGAGCACGTCCCAGACCTCCGGGATCATCGAGTCGACCATCTTCTTGGCCGCCTTGATGTTCTGGACGGCCTTGCGCTCGACGAGCCGGCTCATGATGAACGGCTTGAACAGCTCCAGGGCCATCAGCTTCGGCAGGCCGCACTGGTACAGCTTCAGGTTCGGACCGGAGACGATCACCGAACGACCCGAGTAGTCGACGCGCTTGCCGAGCAGGTTCTGGCGGAACCGGCCCTGCTTGCCCTTGAGCATGTCGCTCAGGGACTTGAGCGCGCGGTTGCCGGGACCCGTGACCGGGCGGCCGCGGCGGCCGTTGTCGAACAGGGCGTCGACGGCCTCCTGCAGCATCCGCTTCTCGTTGTTGACGATGATCTCGGGGGCGCCGAGGTCGAGCAGCCGCTTGAGGCGGTTGTTGCGGTTGATCACGCGCCGGTAGAGGTCGTTGAGGTCGGAGGTCGCGAAACGGCCGCCGTCGAGCTGGACCATCGGGCGCAGCTCCGGCGGGATCACCGGGACGACGTCGAGGACCATCCACTCCGGCTTGTTGTCGGAGTTGAGGAACGAGCTCGCCACCTTCAGGCGCTTGACCGCGCGGGCCTGCTTCTGGCCCTTGGAGGTGTTGATGATCTGCTCCAGCTCCTCGCACTCGGCGGCGAGGTCGATCTGGCCGAGCAGGTCGCGGATCCACTCCGCGCCCATGCCGCCGCGGAAGTACTCGCCCCAGCCGAACTGGCTGCCGAAGCGGTCCTTGAGCTCGCGGAACATGGCCTCGTCGGCGATCACGTCCTTGACCTTCATCTCCTGGAAGGTCTTCCAGGTCTCTTCCATGCGATCGATCGCATCGTCGATGTAGGCCTCGGTGTCGGCGATCTCGGCGTTGAGCTCCTTGCGGGTCTCGCGCTCGAGCTTGCCCTTGTCGTCCTTGTTCAGCTTCTTGACGGAGCCGACGCTCTCGGCCCAGAGCTCGTCGTCGGGGGAGAACTTGGCCGGCGTCTCGCCGGACTGGATGTAGGAGACGCGGCGCTCGAGCGACTCGCTCAGCTCCTGGATCCGCTCCTCCTTCTCGCCCTTGTAGGCGTCGAGGACCTTGTTGACTTCCTTCTCGAGCTTCGTCATGTCCTTCGTACGAGCTTCCTCGTCGATGTGGGTGACGATCGAGGCAGCGAAGTAGAGGACCTTCTCGAGCTCCTTCGGAGCCATGTCGATCAGGTAGCCGATCCGCGAGGGAACGCCCTTGAAGAACCAGATGTGGGAGACCGGTGCGGCGAGGTCGATGTGCGCCATGCGCTCACGGCGGACCTTGCTGCGCGTCACCTCGACGCCGCAGCGCTCACAGACGATTCCCTTGTAGCGGACCCGCTTGTACTTACCGCAGTAGCACTCCCAGTCCTTGGTCGGGCCGAAGATCTTCTCGCAGAAGAGACCCTCCTTCTCCGGCTTCAAGGTGCGGTAGTTGATGGTCTCCGGCTTGGTCACCTCACCCGAGGACCAGCTGCGGATCTTCTTCGGAGAGGTGAGTCCGATCTCGATGGCGTCGAAGTTGTTGATGTCCATGTGATGCGTCCTTTACTTGATCTGCGCCTGTGCGCTTGTGGCGGGGCTGATGAGGTCCGGTTGGGACGGAGGCGTTACTTCGCCTCCGCCTCCTCCGGCTCGGCGTCGGCTTCCCCGGCCGGCTCCGCCCCGTTGCCATCGGACTTGGTCGTGGCCTCGTCGGCCGCCTCGCCGCCTTCGGCGCGGACTCCCGAGAGGTCGATGCCCAGCTCCTCCGCAGCGCGAAGCAGCTCGTCCTCTTCCTCCTCCATCCCGACGGCGCCCTCCTCGGTGACGAGGTTGGCGTCCAGCGACAGGGCCTGCATCTCCTTGAGCAGCACCTTGAACGACTCGGGGATCGAGGGCTCGGGGATGTTCTCGCCCTTGACGATGGCCTCGTAGGCCTTGACGCGCCCGACGGTGTCGTCGGACTTGACGGTGAGCATCTCCTGCAGCGTGTACGCGGCTCCGTACGCCTCCAGCGCCCAGACCTCCATCTCGCCGAAGCGCTGGCCGCCGAACTGCGCCTTACCGCCCAGCGGCTGCTGGGTGACGAGCGAGTAGGGGCCGGTGCTCCGCGCGTGGATCTTGTCGTCGACGAGGTGATGGAGCTTGAGGATGTACATGTAGCCGACGGTGACGTCGCCCTCGAAGGGCTCGCCGGTGCGGCCGGAGTAGAGCTTCGCGCGGCCGGCCGAACGGGCCCCCTCGCGTGCCTTCATGTCGAGCCCGAGGTTGATCCCCCGCTGCTCGAACGTGCGCTCCTGCCACTTGACCAGCGCCTCGTCGACGTCGTTGACGGTGGCCCCGTCGAAGACGGGCGTCGCCACGTTGACGCGGGCGTGCTCGCCGATCTTGTCCCGCTCCTTGTAGGAGTCGGTGCCGTCGTCGTACCAGCCGTTGGCCGCGACCCAGCCGAGATGTGTCTCGAGGATCTGGCCGATGTTCATCCGGCTCGGCACGCCGAGCGGGTTGAGGATCACGTCGACGGCGGTGCCGTCTTCGAGATGCGGCATGTCCTCGACGGGCACGATCTTGGAGATCACGCCCTTGTTGCCGTGACGGCCGGCGAGCTTGTCGCCCTCCTGGATCTTGCGCTTGACGGCGACGAAGACGCGGACGAGGTCGTTGACCCCGGGCGGCAGGTCGTCGCCGTTGTCACGGTTGAAGGTGATCACGTCGATGACGACGCCCTCCTCGCCGTGCGGGACCTTGAGCGAGGTGTCGCGGACCTCGCGCGCCTTCTCCTTGAAGATCGCGCGGATCAGCTTCTCCTCGGCGGTCAGCTCGGTCTCGCCCTTCGGCGTCACCTTGCCGACCAGCAGGTCGCCCGCGTTGACCTCGGCGCCGACGCGGACGATGCCGCGCTCGTCGAGGTTGCGGAGCGAGTCCTCGGAGCGGTTCGGGATGTCCCGGGTGATCTCCTCGTCGCCGAGCTTGGTCGTGCGGGCGTCGATCTCGTACTCCTCGATGTGGATCGAGGTGAGCTCGTCGTCCTTGACCAGGCGCTCGGAGAGGATGATCGCGTCCTCGAAGTTGTAGCCCTCCCAGGACATGAAGGCGACCAGGCAGTTCTTGCCGAGCGCGATCTCGCCCTCAGCGGTCGAGGCGCCGTCGGCCAGCACGTCGCCGGCCTTGACGTCGTCGCCGACGTTGACGATCGGCCGCTGGTGCATCAGCGTGCCCTGGTTCGAGCGCATGAACTTCTCGAGCTCGTAGGTGTCCTTGTGACTGCCGCGTGTGACGACGATCCGGGACGCGTCGAGCTCGGTCACCTTGCCGGACTCCTCGGCGACGATCACGTCACCGGAGTCGATCGCGGCGCGGCGCTCCATGCCGGTTCCGATCAGCGGCGCCTCGCTCTTCAGGAGCGGGACGGCCTGACGCTGCATGTTCGCCCCCATCAGGGCGCGGTTGGCGTCGTCGTGCTCGAGGAACGGGATCAGCGCCGTGCCGACCGACCAGATCTGGGTCGGCGAGACGTCCATCAGGTCGATGTCCTTGGGCGGCACCGCCTGGACCTCGCCGTCGCGGGCGCGGCAGAGGACGATCGGGCCCTGGATCTTGTGCGTCTTCGGATCGACGTCGGCGTTCGCCTGGGCGATCACCTTCTCCTCTTCCTGGGTGGCGTCGAGGTGGACGATCTCGTCGGTGACGACACCGTTCTCGACGACCCGGTAGGGAGTCGTGACGAAGCCGAACTCGCTGATCTCCGCGTAGGAGGAGAGCGAGCCGATCAGGCCGATGTTCGGGCCCTCGGGGGTCTCGATCGGGCACATCCGGCCGTAGTGGGTCGGGTGCACGTCGCGGACCTCGATCGGGGCGCGCTCGCGGGTCAGGCCGCCGGCGCCGAGCGCCGAGAGGCGACGGCGATGGGTCAGCGCTGCGAGCGAGTTCGTCTGGTCGAGGAACTGCGACAGCTGCGAGGAGCCGAAGAACTCCTTCAGCGCCGCGACGACCGGGCGGATGTTGATGATCGTCTGCGGCGTGATCGCGTCCGCGTCCTCGGTCGTGAGACGCTCGCGGACGACGCGCTCCATCCGGTAGAGGCCGATCCGGAATGCCTCCTGGATCAGCTCGCCGACCGTGCGGAGACGGCGGTTGCCGAAGTGCTCGTACTCGTCGAGGTGGTCCTCGACGGGATCGCGCGGGTAGGTCTGCGCCTCGGCGGCGTAGTCCTTGATCGGGTTCTCCTCGTCGATCTCCTCGGGGATGCCGAGCAGCTTCGGCAGCGAGACGAGCTCCTTGATCAGGGCGACGATGTCGTCCTTGGTCAGGGTCCGGTTGTCGATGTCGATGTCGAGGTCGAGGCGCGCGTTGAGCTTGTAACGGCCGACCGTGGTCAGGTCGTAGCGCTTCGGATCGAAGAACAGCTGGTCGAGCAGCGCCGTGGCGGCGTCAACCGAAGGCGGCTCGCCCGGCCGCTGCTTCTTGAACAGCTCGATCAGGGCGCCTTCCTCGGTCTTCGTCTGCTCGGTGTCGGAGGCGATCGTGTGACGGATGTAGACCGAGTTGTCGAACAGGTCGAGGATCTGCTCGTCGGTGACGTAGCCCATCGCGCGCAGCAGGACGGTGACCGGCAGCTTGCGCTTGCGGTCGATACGGGCGTAGACGCGGCCCTTCTTGTCGATCTCGAGCTCGAGCCAGGAGCCGCGGGCCGGCATCAGGTTGGCGATGAAGACCTGCTTCTCGCGGTCCTTGGGGGCCATCACGTAGGCGCCCGGCGAGCGGACGAGCTGGGTGACGACGACGCGCTCGGTGCCGTTGATGATGAACGTGCCGCGATCGGTCATCCACGGGAAGTCGCCCATGAACACGGTCTGCTCGCGGATCTCACCGGTCTCCCGGTTCTGGAAGGCGACGTCGACGTTGAGCGGGCGCGAGTAGGTGACGTCCTTCTCGCGGCACTCGTGGATCGAGTTGACGGGATCGTCGAAGCGGAACTTGCCGAAGACGATGCCGAGGTTCCCCGTGTAGTCGGTGATCGGGGAAACGTCGTTGATCGTCTCGCGCAGCAGGCCCTTCTCAGTATCAGTCAGCGCCGCGAACGAGCGGCGCTGGATATCGATGAGATTTGGGAGATCGAGAGGGTTCTCGAGGCGGGAGAAAGAGCGGCGGGTCGGGGCAGCAACAGAACGAGGCAACAGGCAACTCCTGGGAGTGACTCGAAGGGTGGGCGAATCGGCGCGCTAGGAAGGCAGGCTGAAAGGCCGGTCCCGCGCGCGACCGCCAAAGATAGCACACGAGTTCGTGCGTGTTCAGGCACGCGACTGGGAGGGGGCTCTCCTCGGCCCCGGGTCGGGGATTGTACCCGCATCGCGGCGGAAAAGGGGACGATTTCCTGACCGCGGCCCGATTCGGCTCAGGTGAGCGTGATCGTGCGCGTCCGGCGCCCGACGTTGCCGAGGATGTCCTGGAAGCGGATCCGGATCGTTGCCTCGAGCGTCTTGCCGGCCCTGAGCGCGCGCTTGATCCTGCGCTCCTGCCGTGCCTTGCGCGGCCGCAGCTCCAGGGTCGCCTGTCGCCCGGGCGCGACGGTCGCCGTCGCCCGGCGCAGTCGGAAGGCCCGGCCGCCCTGGCGGATGTTGCCGCGGGCGACGATCGAGACGATCTCGGCGGCGCCGGCGCGGATCTCGACGACGATGTTCTTGCCCTGAGGCTGGGTGCCGCCGATCGTGTCGACGAGGACGCCGTCGATCCCGGCGGCAGCCGCCGGTCCCGGGGCGGCGAGCAGCGCCAGCGCGATCACGAAGGTGACGAGGATCGGAGCAGGACCAGGGCGATGCAGAACGGCCATCGCCCTTCGAGCGTAGGCAACCGGGGCCGGCGGGGCGCCGGTTCGAGGAGGTCGCTCAGGCAGTGAGCGTCGTGAAGGTGACGATGACCGCGACGACGAGGAGGTTGATCGGCACGCCCAGCCGCAGGTAGTCGGTGAACCGGTAGCCGCCCGGGCCGTAGACCATGGTGTTCGTCTGGTAGCCCATCGGGGTCAGGAACGACGAGGACGCCGCGACCGCGAGTGCGATCGCGATCGAGCGCTCGTCGAGGCCGGCAGCCGCAGCGACTGCGATCGCGATCGGCAGCAGCACGGCCGCCGCCGCGTTGTTCGTGATCACCTCCGTCAGCAGGGTGGTGGCAACGATGATCCCGAGGATGATTCCGGCGTCTCCGAGGCCGTCGAAGGTGCCGACCAGCGCGTTCGCGATCTCGGCCGCCAGCCCGGTTGACTCGATCGCTGCGCCGAGGCCGAACGCGGCGGCGATCAGCACGATCACGTCGAGGTCGATCGAGTTGCGGGCCTCGGTGAAGCTGAGCACCCGGGTCCCGATCAGGATCCCGGCGGCGACGAGGGCACCCTGGAGGATCGGGAGCACGTCGAGCGCCGCGAGCAGGACGACCGCGACGGTGAGCAGCGCAACCAGCGGCGCCTTCTTCGAGGCGGCCGGCGACGGCCCGCCGATCCGGGCGACGAGCAGGAAGTGGCGTCCCTCCCGATTACGGCGGCGGAAGTCGGGGTCCGCGAGCAGCAGCAGCGTGTCGCCGGGTTCGAGCCGCTCGTGGCCGAGCGCGGTGCGGACCCGCTCGCCGGCTCGGTGGATCGCCAGGACGACGCCCTCATAGTTGCGACGGAAGTCGGCCTCGGCCAGGGTCCGCCCGACCAGCGGGCTGCCCGGGCCGATCACAGCTTCGAAGAACGTGTGCTGGGGGGAGTCGATCGCCTGCATGTGGTCCTGTTCGACGGAGCTCAGACCGGCCGTCCGCTGCAGATCGACAACGAGATCGGAGCGGCCGACGAAGACGAGGCGGTCGCCGCCGCGCAAGGTCCGGTCGGGCTCGACCGGTGTGATCAGAAGGTCGTCGCGCTGGATCTCGGCCAGATAGACGTCTTCCAGCTGCCGGAACCCTGCTTCGGTGACGGTGGCGCCATCGAGCTTGCCGTCGCGCTCGACCATCATCTGCACCGAGAACTCCCGGATCTCGTCGGTGAAGCGCTCGACGCTGCGGCGCTCCGGTAGGAGCAGCGGGGCGAGAGCGATCACCGCAGTCAGGCCGACGAACGCGACGCAGGCGCCGAGCGGCGTGATCTCGAACATTCCGATCGGCTCGGCCCCCGACTCGACCAGCAGGCCCGAGACGACGAGGTTGGTCGACGTCCCGATCACCGTCAGCGTCCCGCCAAGGATCGCGGCATAGGAGACCGGCAGCAGAAACCGTGAAGCGGAGGTGCCACGCGCTGCCGCCCAGCTCGTGATCTCCGGGATCAGCATGCCGACGAGCGGGGTGTTGTTGAGGAATGCCGAGGCTCCGCCGGTCGGGACGAGCAGCCGCGCCAGCGCGATCCTGCCCACTTCCCGGGGGTTGCCGAGCAGGTTGCTGACCATCGGGCCGAGCACGCCGGTCTTCTCGACGGCCCGGGCGAGAACGTAGAGGGCAGCGACGGTGAGCGGCGCCGAGTTGCTGAACCCGGCGAAGGCCTGCTCTTCGTCGATCACGCCCGCGACCAGCAGCGTCACCGTCGCCGCGAGCACGACCGCGGCGGGTGGCGCCACCTCGCGGGCGAGCAGGATCAGGGTCGCGACGACGACGAACAGGGTGAACCAGGCATCGGCCCCCATAACGTCACCTCGATGCCCCGCGGCGGAAGGGTCGAACCGAACTCAAGGTCGCGGCAGCCTACCCCACCCAAACGATCGAGAAGGTTCGCGACGGTAGCCCGCCTGCCGCTACCGCGTCCGCTTCAGCGTGACCCGCTCGAAGGCCTCACAGCGCTTCTTCTTGATCGTCGTCTTCTGCCGCGCCCTGCGGGCGTTCTTGAACCTGCCCCTGACGGCGATGCGGTAGGGGTCGCCGGCGACGTTCTTGGCGCGGCCGCGGAACGAGTAGGTGCCGCGGCGGGATACCTTGAGGCCCTCGAGCTTGAACGCGGCCCGGTTGCGGCACTCATATATGGCGACGCCGACATCCACCTGGCGACCGCCGCTCGTCGTCGTCAGCACGTTGGTGCCGGCCCGGTAGCTCGTGTCGCCCGGTGGGCGCTCGCCGCCGAGAGCTACGGCCGGCAGGACGAGCAGCGTCACGCAGGCGATCGTCAACTTGGCCTTGGTCTTCATGGACCTCTGTTCCCGTTTTCGGCCTCGCTCAACCCCTGCCGCGTCGTCAACGAAGAAGCGGCGCCGCCCCCGGAGGAGCGGCGCCGCTTCGAAATCGTCCTTGGCCCGAAGGCCGCGGGCGTCCAGCAGGCAGGCCGCCGACCGCGAGAACGCCCGGCAAGCGCCGGGCGTTAGGTGCGGACCGGCGAAACCGCCGGTATTCAGCGGGTCTACTTGACCTCGACGGAGCCGCCGGCCTCCTCGATCTCGGCCTTGAGCTTGTCGGCCTCCTCGCGCTCGATGCCCTCCTTGATCGGCTTCGGAGCCTCGTCGACGAGCGCCTTGGCCTCCTTGAGACCGAGGCCGGTCGCGGCGCGGACGGCCTTGATCACCTGGATCTTCTTGTCGCCCGCGGCGGTCAGCACCACGTCGACGGTGCCGTCACCCTCGTCGGCGGCCTCATCGCCGCCACCGCCGCCGGCGGCCGGGGCCGCCGCTGCAACGGCGGTCGCCGAGACGCCGAACTCCTCCTCGAGCGCCTTGATGCGCTCGGAGAGTTCGAGCACGGAGATGCCCTTCAGTTCCTCAATCCACTCTTCGGTCGTAGGCAAGGTTCAGTCCTCCTTGGTTTCGTCGGCTTCGGATTCCTCCGACGCGGCCTCGCCGGCTGCGTCGTCCTCCTCGCCCTTGTCGGTTTCTTCAGGTTGGTCGGAAGTGTCTGAGGCGTCGGCCTCGGGGCCGGCGTCGGCTTCTGCCTCGGCGGCGGGGGCCTCCTCGGCAGCCGACTCCTCGGCAGGAGCCTCGCCCTCGGCCGGAGCCTCCTCGGCTTTGGTCTCCTCCTCGGCGGCGGGCTCGGGTTCGGCCGCCGGCGCCTCGCCGGTGACCAGGCCCTGCTCGGCGATCTGGCCGAGTTGCGTCGCGAGACCCTGAACGAGGCCGTTCAGCGAGCGGACCAGGCCGGTCAGCGGGGCGGCCGTCATCGCGACCAGCTGGCCGCGGAGCACGTCGACGCCGGGCAGGCGGGAGATCGCCTTGAACTGGTCCGGATCGAGGGGCTTGCCCTCCATCAGACCGCCCTTGTAGGAGATCGTCTCGTTCGCCTTGATGAAGTCGGTGATCGCCTTGGCCGCGACGACGGGGTCGCCCTTGACGTAGGTCAGCGCGGTCGGCCCGTTCAGGTGCTCGTCGAGCGCCTCCGAGCCGGAGTCGGCGGTGACCCGCTTGGCGAGGCGGTTCTTGACGACGCTGAAGCTGGCGTCGGCCTCGCGCAGCTTGCTGCGCAGCTCGGCTGCCTGCGGGACGGAGATCCCGCGGTAGTCGACGACGAAGACGGCCTTCGAAGCCTCGAGCTCCTCGCCGATCTCCTTGACTGCCGCTTCCTTCTGCTGTTTGTCCATCTCAGGCTCTCAGTCCCTTGTGGTTTTCCAGATTGGTGAAGTTCGATCCCGGGCCGGAGTCCGTTCGAGGGCAAAAGAAAAACCCGCACGCAGGCGGGCTCGGGACGGTCTGTCCGTGTGCTCCACCTGCACCGGCCTCGCATCCGATCTGCATCGTCCGCGGTTATGGAGCTATCGCTCCGCCGGTGGTCTTCGGCTTCGGGACGCGGCAGTGTAGGGAATCGCCGCCGACCGCGCCAGCCGCGCGGCCGGCTGCACGTCGGCGTCTACGGCGCCGCGCGCTCGATGCCCGGCACTTCGTCGAGCCCGCGATCGAACGACAGCACCGGCCCCGCGTCGCTGAGGATGTCGAGCGCGCAGAGGTAGGAGTCAGCGAAGTCGAGCCCGTGACGAGCGTAGATCGAGATCGTCGTCTCGAGCAGTTCCGGGTACGCCACCCGGACCTGCCGGGTGTCGATCGCCTCGCGCAGCTTCGCCGCCACCTCGTCCCGCGGCAGCCGATAGGCCGACTCGAGCACGTAGGCGCACTCGGCGAGGATCATCTCGGTCAGGATCAGGCTGTCCGGATCGGCGGCAGCAACGAGGGCCTCGGCCCTAGCGGCCTGGTCGGGCGGGTCCTGCGTCAAGAGCCGGATCAGAACGTTCGTGTCAATCAGCAAGCCGGCGCGCCTTCGCTTCCCAGTCCTTCGCTCGTCGCCGCATCGCCAGCGCCCGGATCTCGTCCCAGCTCTTGCCGCGGACATCGTCGGGGACCGGCACGGTCCCGCTCAGGTCGGCGAGGCTCCCCTGCCGCTTGATCTCAGCCGTGCCCTCGCGGATCCGGAAATCGACCCGGTCCCCGGGCTCGAGCCCGAGTGCCCTGCGCACCTCCTGCGGGATCGTCACCTGGCCCTTGCTCGTCATCTTGGCCACAGGCATTTCTTACCTCTCGATCGGTGTAAGGACAAGGACCGAATGTAAGGAATACCGACTGAAAGTCAAACCCAGGGCCGGGCCGGTCGCCGCGTCGAAGTGCTGTCCGTGACCATCTGCGGCGGCCGTGGCCGGCTTCGCCTAGCCGCGCGCGACGGCGGCCGCCGCGCGAGCGTGGCGCCGGAGCTCACCGTTGCCGAGCTCTCCGGCTCCGAGTTCGACCACGAAGGCGAGACCCGGAAGCTTCGCGTTCTGCCAGTCGATCGCGGTCCCGGGAGCGTCGTTGCCGCGACAGCTCGTACGTTCGCCGGCGATCCGGGCGTAGCGGCGCTCGATCGGCGCCTTGCCGTGACAGGGGACCAGCACCCGGTTCCAGGGCTGGTGCCAGTAGATCGATACGCGCGGCCGGATCCGCGTCGTCAACCGCCGGATCGCGCGGGCCTCGGGCTCGGAGAACGGACGTGGTCCGGCGTAGTACCCGCTCGAGGGCGGCTCCGCCCCGCTCCAGCCGACCGAGAAGTTCCGGTTCAGGTCGACTCCGTGGGCGTTCTTCCGGCTGTGCCACGAGTGGCCGTCCGGGTTGATGCTGCTGACACTCCAGACCTCGACCCCGTGCACGCTCGCGTAGCGCTGCCGCAGGCGCTCGACGATCTCGCGGCCCTCGGGCTCGTCGCCGTGGATCTCGCCGACCACGAGCGCCTTGCGCTTCGCTCCGGCCTCGCCGAAGCGGACGGCGACGAGCTTGCGGCCCTCGACGCTCTCACCGAACTCGACCCGGCGCTCGAGCACCCTGACCCGGGCGGATGCCGGCGTCGGATCGGCGACACCGGTCGAATCGACGGCCCGGACCTGGAAGCGGTGGGTGCCACGCCCGAGCCGCAGGGGGCCGGTCGGCGAGCTGCAGGCGCGCCATCGATTGGAGTCGAGCCGGCAGCTGAAGCTGACCTCCGGGCCGGCGGCGCGGGCGCGAAACCGGAACGAACCCTGGGGCTCGAAGCGGGGGCTCGTGGGCGCCCGGGTGACCTCGGTTTCCGGCGGCTCGCCGGAGACGCTTGGGTGAGTGCCGTGAGCGGCTGCACCGGCCGGCGCGACCAGCAGGGCCGCCGCGGCCCACCATGCCGCCGACCCGGCCCGGCGGCGACGCAAGCGGCCGCCGGTCGGGATAGGGTGCACGGCGATGGGCTGTCTGGTCGTTCTCTTTGCGCTGATCTCGCCGCGCCTGGCGCTGTTCTTCATCTGGATCTTCTCCAACCTGCTGAGCAGAGCCTACGAGGACTGGTGGATCCCGTTCCTCGGCTTCTTCCTGCTGCCGTGGACGACGCTCGCCTACGCGGCGATGTGGACCGCAGGCGCCAACGAGGTCACGGGCATCGAGTGGTTCTTCGTCGCCCTCGCTTTCGCGCTCGACCTCAGCTCCTGGTTCGGCGGCCGCGGCTACCAGCAGCAGCGCGGCTACTGAGCCCTGCGCCGAGGCCCGGCGACCGGGGCCCCGGGCCTCGCCTCAGCCGCCGCCGTTGTCGCTGATGATCCGGCCGCCCGAGACGGGGGTCTGATCGCCGTTGAGGCCGCCGGTCGAGATCACGTTGCCACCAGCCTGGCCGATCAGGTTGAGGCCACCGGTCCGATCACGTTGCCACCGGCCTGGCCGATCAGCTTGCCGGAGGCATCGCGGAGGGCGAGTCCGCTGAGCGGGACAATCGTTCCGGATGACTTCGCGACGAAGTTGCCGCCGTCCTTGGAGATCAAGCCCAGGCCCTTGTCCGAGATCAGCCCGGCAGCCGGCGGCTTGGCCCCGTTCGCGGTCAGGCGGTCGGCGGTCTGTGCGATCGCCTGCTCCTGGGCCGGGGTGAGGCGCTCAGCAGCGGTGCCGGTGCCCTTCGAGTCACCCGTCAGCACCCGCTTCAGCCCCGTGACGATGCCGTTGAGGAGGTTCGCCACCTGGGCGAATGGATTCGGAAAGGCCCGCGGCCCCGTCTCACGGCCCATCGAGGTGGGCAGCCCGCCTCCGAGTGCAAGCAGCCCAGGCGCGGCGCCCACCGTGAAATTGGTGTCATCGGCAATCGAGACAACGTTCTGCCTGCCGGCGACGAGCCCGTTCGCAGTCGGTGACGCGACCAGGCCCTGCTCGATCTTCGGAGCCCGCGTCGGCGGCCCGCTCAGCCCGGTCCCGAGATTGGCGGGCACGAGCGGAAGTGAGCGCGAACGGGCCAGGTCAGCCGCGGTCCCGCGGTACTCGCCCTTGCCGTTGGCGGTCAGCGAGCGACCGCTCATCGTCGTCAGTGTGCCGCCCTTGCGGTCCTTGACCGCGATCGAGCGAAAGCCGACCATCGTCAGGCCGCCCGCGGTCAGGCGTGCGGTGATCGCGTAGTTGTCCGCCCGCCGCAGCTGCGACTCGAAGGAGACCTCGCCGAGGGCGTCGGAGGCCTTCGTCTGCGGCGTGCCGTCCTTACCGATGAAGCTGACGTCGACGCCGGAGACGAGCCGCCCCGTACTGCGCTCGACAACCTGCACCGTCAGCTCGTTGAGTTGGCTGCCGCTCTCGGTCAGGGCGCCGTCGGTGCCGGGGCCGAGGCTGTCGACCCCGATCCGGGCCGGATCCTCGCGAACGACGAGCAGGAAGTCCTGGGCGACGGGAAGGGCGACGTGGAGCTGGATCAGGTCGCGCCCACGATCGACGCCGACGACGTCCTTGACGAAGTCGACCGGGCTTCCCGGGGCCTCCGTGTACTTCGTCACCTCGTAGCCACAGCCGCGGGAGGCGAGGATCTCACCCGCCCGCTGCTGCGTCAGGTAGGTGCTGCCGACGAGCTTCGCGAGCTCGGTCTCGATCTTGTCCGGCGGTGCGTCGGTGGCGATGAAGTCGCACTTCGACTTGACGTTCTTCTTCTTCTTGCCGGCCTTCTCGAGCGCCTCACGGATTGCGTCCTCGATCTTCTTGTCCTCGGCCGGCTCGTAGTAGCCGAGCTTGAGGATCCGCGGACTCGAGGCGGTCGTGGTCACGGACTCGCCGGGCTGGATCCGCTGCGAGAGGATCTCGCCGCCGACACCGTCCTCGCGGATTGCGTCGAGTGTGTCGCCGTCGAGGCCACTGCTCGGCTTGGGGTTCTCCCTGAGCAGGATGTCGGCGCCCTGCGCCTGCAGCGCCGCGACGTAGCTCCGCGCCCGTCGCAGCGAAGTGAAGCGGAGGCTCCTGTTCTTGCGCGGGCAGTCGTCGGCGGTGCCGGCGACCTCGCGGCAATCGGGCTTCAGCCGCCTCATCGTGAACGTGAAGGGGCGGTCGGTGACTGGCGTGCCCGGGTTCGTGTCGGGGTCCTCCGGCGCCGGTGGCGCAGCCGGCGCCGCGAGGTTGAGCTTGATCTCGCCGAGCGGAGGTCCCGAGCCGTCGCCGGCGAGATCGCCCGACGTGTCGACCGCGATCCGGTAGGTCGTGCCGGCCGTTGCCTCGAAGCCGAGCTCGGCGAACTTCGTGCCCGGGCAGACCGACCCGGCCGAGTCCTCGTTCGCGGCCACCTGGGTCAGGCTGCCGACCGCATCGCCCGTGTAGACGGCCATCCGCGTGTTGAAGGCGCTGTTGCAGGTGTCGATCGCGGCCGCCCCGGAAGCAGTCGGAGTCCAGTTGAACCAGACCGAATGCACCGCGCCGTAGGTGGAGGCAGCGTGATCCGGCTCCCCGGCCTCAGCCGAGGCATCGACGTTGGAGTGGGTCGAGGCGCCGCCGGCGGCGGGCAGCGCCGTCGCCGCGGAGAAGTTGTCGTTGGCGGGAGCCGCGGCGGCAGCCGGTGCCGGCGCCCCCAGACATCCAGCCACGACGACCATGATCAGAGCCGTCCTGACGACGCCCGCGCAACGAATCCCCATCCCTGTCCCTGCTCCCTTGTTGTCCCTGACGGCCGCCCACACGGTCGCCTCCTGCTGGGTCGTCTATCGGCGGCCGCGGCCGGCAACTTGAGCGGGCCGTCGGCGC
>CAWCAC010000003.1:0-3259 GCA_963793415.1 uncultured Solirubrobacterales bacterium
CGCTGCCGTCCCTTGGTGCGGCGCTCGAAGCGGGCCGACTCGATCACTTCGGCGACCCGCTCGCGGGGCTGCGGTAGCTCGAGCCGGTCGCAGAGCAGCGGCACGAGGATGCCGACGTCGTCGGCGACCAGGTCCTCGAAGCGGATCACCTCGACCCCTGACTCGAGCCACGAGCCGACGATCCTTGCCTGCTCGCCCCAGCGCCCGACCATCCACATCAGGCCGTCGTGGAGGTTCATCTCGTTCAGCACCGCCCGGTTCTCGGCCAGCGCCTCGTTCAGCAGCGGGTGGGAGACCTTCCAGCTCCAGTAGCCGGAGACGAGCACGTCCCTGAGGTCGCGGATGACCACGAAGCGGCGCGAGTCCGCCGGGATCTCCAGCTGCTCGAAGCGGCGCCGGTCGAGGTAGACGGCTGGGTAGATCCGGCCCGGCTCGAGGGGCTGATCGAGCACGTGCCCGACGCCGGTCTTCGTCCTGACGACGCGATCGCCCTCGAGCCGGCGGAGGATGCCGTGGATCCACTGCGAGCCGGCCTTCGGGTGGGTGATGTGGAAGATCGTCGGCGCCGGGTCGCCGGCGGCTGTCGGGGGAGATTCGGCTGCGTTCATGCGCTCGCGCGGGGACGTCTCACATGCACCTACCAGTCGAGGTCGGACTCATAGCCGGTGTCGATCAGCAGCTGCCCGTAGCGCTCCTTGAAGGCGTCGGCGACCGGGCCGACGATGTAGTTGCGCCAATCTCCGGCAACGCCCTTGCGCTGGTGGGCGTTGACGTCCTCGGCTCCCCGCGGGCGCCCCTTGGTGAGCTGCTCGAAGCGGGCGGACTCGACGACCTTGCGGACCCGCTCGGGGGATCGGGAGAGCCCGAGCCGGTCGCAGATCAGCGGCACGAGGATGCCGACGTCGTCGCCGACGAGGTCCTCGTAGCGGATGATCTCCTCCTCGCAGCCGACCCAGGAGGCGACCAGGTCCGCCTCGGACTGCCAGCGGGGGATCAGGTAGCTGAGGCCGTCGTGGAGGTTCATCCCCTGTAGCGCCGCGCGGGTCTCCGAGACCGAGCCGCTGCCCTCGGGATGGCTCAGCTTCAGGCTCCAGTAGGCGGAGACGAGCGCATCGCGGAAGTCGCGGATGACGATGAACCGCAGCCACCGCTCGGGCAGGTCGAGCTGCTCGAACTCGGGCCTGCTGAGGTAGACGGTGGGGTAGATGCGGCCCTGCTCGAGCGGCGCCCCCCGCAGGTAGTCGTTGCGACCGTCGGGGTTGGCGACCAGCGGCCGGGCCACCCGCCGCAGGATCGCGAGAATCCACTGCGAGCCGGCCTTGTGGTGGGTGATGTGGAAGACAGCGGGCCGGTCGGTGGGCACGGCTTCACCGCCCGTCCGCTCGGGCCTGGACCGCGCCGCTGGGATCCCGCTGGACACACGCGCAAGCTAGCAGCGCCCGGTGACCTCGCCGCCGCCGCAGCGCCGGTCAGCCGCCGGCCTCGACCACCTCGCGGAGGTAGCTCTCGCGAACGTCGGCCGGCTGCCTCAGCATCCACTGGACCTCCGGCCTCAGGGCCCCCTCGGGCGCGCCGATCACCTGCTCGATGTAGCTCCTGCGCACCGCCTCCGGCCGGCCGAGCATCCAGACGACCTGAACTGAGGGCGGCTCGGGCGCCCTGCGGAGCACCTCGTCGAGGTAGCTCTGCCGGACCTGATCCGGCTGCCCCAGCATCCAGATCTGCTGCGCGCGGTCCTGGGCGACGCCGGGCTCGTGCTCGAGCACCTCGGCGACGTAGGAGCTGCGCACCCGACGTGGCTGGCCGAGCATCCATCTGGCCTCGTCGCTGGAGACCGTCGAGCGCGCGGCCCGCGCGACCAGGTCGGGGGCGAGGAGCACCGCGCGTTGGAACTCGTTGGCCATGCCTAGATTCTCCCCGAGCCCGCGGTCGCCGTCGCCGGGCTCGCCGTGATCAGCCCGACGGCGCCAGGTACCCGAACATGATCCCCATCACGTCGTGGATCGGCTCGGGGGCGGTGTAGCGGGACAGCAGCCGTACCGACTCCCCGGCCCGCAGCCGGGCGACCGGCCGCCCGATGCAGCCGCCGACGCTCTCGATGTGGCCCATGTAGGAGGGATCGGTGTCGTATCCGGCCATGCCGCCGCAGATCGTCTCGTCGCGGGTCGTGTTGACGAGCTTGATCTGCTCGCCGTGGTCGTGCAGGTGCCCGCCGAGCGAGACGATCTCGCCGTCGAGCCGGGCCGGGACCTCGTAGTCCCAGGTCGCGGTGTGCCTGCCGGCGGGGGTCATGTACTCGGAGTTACCGCAGTTGTCGATGTCGAACCAGAACGGCGTCACGTCGGTGAGCGCATCGCCCTCGACGTAGTAGAAGGTGACCGCGATCGTCAACGGCTTCGCGTGCATGCCCATGTTCATGATGTGGGTGATCAGGCGCCAGTCATCGTCGGCGGCGACCGGCAGGCCGTAGCCGCGCGGGATCAGGATCGGGTTGCGCTCGTTGCCGGCCCCGAAGATCCGCTGGTTGCGGTTCGTGCAGGTCGCGTCGGCCGCGTTCGTGTTCGAGAAGACGACGTGGTGCAGCATCGACTCGGTGTCGAAGTTCGCCCGCGAGCCGTCGGCCTCCCGGAGGTCGGGCAGGATCCCGACGAGGTGGCAGTCGGTGCAGGGCTTCTCGAGATCGCCGAGCGGGACGTTGTGGCCGCCGCTTCCTCCGTGCCCACCGTGCCCGCCGCTCGGCTCGGTGTGGAACGGCCCGTAGCTGATCGTCTTCGACTCGATCGGCGGTGCATTCTTGAGCGCCGCGCCGAAGGCAGCCGGGCCGCAACCGGGCTTTCTCAGGCTCCTCGCCAGGCGCTTGACCTCGCCGACGACGGCGCTCATCCCCTCGAAGCTGCCGGCCGCCTTGAACAGCAGCCTGCCGCCACGGCTGCGCTGCTTGGCGACGAAGCTGCCGTCGGCGCTCTGGAAGGGCGCCCTGATCCCGCCGCAGCGGTAGCGCACGTGGCCGCTGATGGCCGAACGGCTCCCGGCGCCCCGCACCTTGATCTTGATCGAGCGGTCGATCCGCTTCTCGGTCTCACCTACGTAGCGCCCGCCCGGGAGCGGTGGCGAGGGCGTGGCCGCGGAGGCCGCGGCGCCGCTTAGCAGCCCGACGATCAGCAGGCAGGCGAGGGCCGCGAGTGTCAGCGGCGCACGAGCGCGCGAGCCCAGCTCCCAGGGGGCCGTCCCCGAAGTCGTCATCGACCGCGATCGTAGT
>CAWCAC010000004.1:0-10891 GCA_963793415.1 uncultured Solirubrobacterales bacterium
CGATTCCCATTCGTCGCTGATCGCAGGTCCAACAAGAAGGATGTCCTCTGGGGATCGCGCCGCAGACCGGCACCCTGACGGTTCATCAGAAGGGCAAGAAGAGAGACGTCAGCTCGGCTCAGGGTGAAGGCTGGTGACGTGCTTCACGCAGCCGGTCAAGCTGCGCAAGGGCAAGGTGAAGCTCCGGGCCCAGGTCGGGGGTCAGAAGAGCCGCGACTGGGTGGCGAAGTAACGGGCCTCTCCGCGCGCCGCTGCTACGACTCGAACCCTCGCGAGGCTGGATGGGGTGACCGTGTCTGGTGTCTAGCGGATGGGAGTACCAATGAAGGTCGGAGTCGTCGGGCTGGGTTACGTCGGCCTGCCGCTGGCGGTCGTCGTTCGCCGAGGCGGGATGCGAGGTCGTCGGGCTCGATGCGAACCGGCGGCGGGTCGCGCGGCTGCAGGCCGGCCGCAGCCCGGTCGAGGACATCAGCGACGAGCGGCTCGGCGGCGTCGCCGGCGACTTCGAGGTTCACCGGCGACTACGCCGACCTCGTCGATTGCGAAGCGATCGTGATCTGCGTGCCGACGCCGCTCTCGAACCAGCGCGAGCCGGATCTCTCCTATCTGATCGACGTGGCGCGAACCGGCTCAGCGCCGTGCTCTCGCGAGGGCCAGCTGGTCGTGCTCGAGTCGACGACCTACCCCGGCACGACTCGCGAGCGGGTGGCGCCGATCCTCGAGGAGTCCGGCCTCGAGGCGGGCATCGACTTCAACCTCGCCTTCTCACCGGAGCGGATCGATCCGGGCCGGACCGACTACACGGTCGAGAACACCCCGAAGGTGGTCGGCGGGCTGACCGAGGCCTGCGCCGACCGCGCGGCCGAGGTCTACGGCCATGTGACCGACGAGGTGGTCCAGGTCTCGACCCCGGAGGCGGCGGAGCTGACGAAGCTGCTCGAGAACATCTTCCGCTCGGTCAACATCGCCCTCGTCAACGAGCTCGCCCAGCTCTGCGACCGGATGGAGATCGACATCTGGGAGGTGATCGACGCCGCCTCGACGAAGCCGTTCGGCTTCATGCGCTTCGAGCCGGGACCGGGGATGGGCGGCCACTGCCTCCCGGTCGATCCCTTCTACCTCGCCTTCAAGGCGCGCGAGCACGACTTCTACACCGAGTTCATCGAGCTCGCCGGCAAGGTCAACCAGCAGCAGCCGGACTGGTGCGTGCGCAAGATCGCGAGCGCGCTGAACTCGGCGGCGCGCCGCTGCAGGGCTCGCGCATCTGCGTCGTCGGGGTCGCCTACAAGGGCGGCGTCGGAGACATCCGCGAGGCGCCGGCGCTGAAGATCATCGCGCGGCTTCGGGACCTCGGCGCCGACGTCTCCTACTTCGACCCTCACGTCCCGGCGCTGCGAGAAGTTCGGGCTCAGCTCGACCGATCCGCGCGAGAGCGACGCCGAGTTCGCCTGCATCGTCACCGCTCATCCCGGAGGTCGACCACGCGGCGATCGCGGAATCGACGCGACTCGTGGTCGACTTCCGTGGTGTCACCCGTGAGCTCGACGTCGCCAACGTCGCGCTGATCGGCCGCGACCCCTCGCTCGAGGACATCGACCTCGAGAGCATCTAGTCGGCGCCGCTGCCGGCCCGGCCCAGGGAAGTTGAATGGGCGGTGACGCCGAAGGCAGTCCCCCGATGGCCTGACTTCGTTCGCCCGGCCCGCTCCTTGCTACCGGTCGGGCTGCGCCACCGCCCAAGAGGAACAGGTCTTGGCTTTCGCCGTTCCCCCCACGATCCCTAGATCGGCATAGGGGCTGGCACCTAGATCGGCCTGGGGGTTGTTGGACGGGTGTTTGAGTCCGCCGGTCGTGGCGACCGCATCGAAGCCGGGTATGGCGTGTCCCTACGCTTGAAGTGATGGGCGAGACGGGGAGCATCGGCATGAGGGCGCGCGGCCTGCTCGCGGCGCTGGTCGTCGCCGTCTCGGCGGCGCTGCTGATCGCCCCCGGCTCCGCCTCGGCGCTCGAGCTCGACCCGGTCGGCGAGTTCGCCTCGCCCGTCTTCGTCACCTCCGACCCGGCCGATCCCGAGCGGCTCTTCGTCGTCGAGAAGGCGGGCACGATCGCGTTGCTCGACCACGGCGTCCGGCGTCAGTTCCTCGACATCACCGGGCAGGTGGCATCCGGGGGCGAGCAGGGGCTGCTCTCGATGGCTTTCGACCCCGGCTACGCGACCAACAAGCGCTTCTACGTCTACTACAGCGACATCGACACCGGCGACATCAAGGTCGCCGAGTTCAGGGCCAACGCCGCCGGCAACGCCGCGGTGCGCTCGACGCAGCGGCCGATCATCACGGTCCAGCACCGTGACTTCGGCAACCACAACGGCGGCCAGCTGCAGATCGGTCCCGACGGCTACCTCTACATCGGCACCGGCGACGGCGGCGGTGGCGGCGATCCCGACGGCAACGGCCAGAACCTCGAGGTGCTGCTCGCGAAGATCCTGCGGATCGATCCCGATCCGGCGACGCCCGGCGCCGCCGGCTACACGATCCCGCCCGACAACCCGTTCGTCGGCGTCGCCGGCCGCGACGAGATCTGGGCCTCCGGCGTCCGCAACCCCTGGCGCTTCTCCTTCGACCGGCTCAACGGCGATCTGGTGATCGGCGACGTCGGCCAGGGCGCCTGGGAGGAGATCAACCTCGTCAGGCAGGTCCGACGGCGGCGGCAGCGGCGCCAACTTCGGCTGGGATGCGTGCGAGGGCAACCATCTCTACGAGGGCGTGATCCCCGGGGTGCCGAACCCGACCCCGGCGCAGGAGTCGGCCTTCTGCAACTCCGGCGGGCGCACCGGCCCGGTCTTCGAGTACTCGCACGACGACGGTGGTTGCTCGATCACCGGCGGCTACGTCTCCCGCGACCCCGGCAACCCCGCCTACGAGGGCCGCTACTTCTACGCCGACATCTGCGAGGGCCGGATCCACACGCTGCTGCCGGGAGACGGAGCGCCGGGCGGAGCCACCGGCAACCGCGACGAGAACCTTCCGGTCGGCAGCCCGTCGAGCTTCGGCGAGGACTCCTGCGGCCGCCTCTACGTGGCCAGCCTCGGCTCCGGCGAGGTCGCGCGGATCGAGGGCCCGACGCCGACGGTCTGCGGCGACGACCCACCCCCGCCGCCTCCACCGCCGCCCGCGGACCGAGGGCCCTGCCAGGTCTCGACCCAGCTCGGCGACGACGGCCCGAACGCGCTGATCGGTGGCGCCGGCTTCGACGCGCTGACCGGGCTCGGCGGTCCCGATCGCCTCGTCGGTCGTGGCAGCGGCGACTGCCTGGCCGGCGGCCGCGGCGCCGACGAGCTGATCGGGGGCGCCGGCAGCGACCGCTTCTATCCGGGCCCCGGCAGGGACACGGTCGACGGCGGCCGCGGCGGCGACGAGGTCCGCGCCGCCGACGGCTTCCGGGACCGGATCGAGTGCGGCCGCGGCCGCGACATCGTCCACGGCGACCCCGAGGACCGGGTCGCCAAGAACTGCGAGCGGGTCCGCGGCGTCGGCTGACCCGGCGGTCTTGGCCGGGCCGGACGGGTCTAGTCGAGCACCCGTCCGAGTAACGCCCGGATCTCCTCGACGCGTGCCGCCCAGGTCAGGGCCGGGGCCGGCTCGGGCCGCTCGCCGCGCGACTCGCGGGCGAGGATCTCCTCGGCGGCGGCGCGGATCGAGGCCTCGTCGTTGGCGGCGGCCGCGCACCGCGTGGCCGCTGCCCCGCGTCGCCGAGCAGCTCGAGGACCGGATCGTCGTCGAGCTCGCAGACGCACAGGGCCCAGGTCTCGGTGCAGGCGAGCTCGAAGGCCTTGCTCGGGAGCTGGGCCCGGTTCGTGTTGCCGAGGATCAGCTCGGCGCTGGAGCGGGCGAGCAGGTCGAGGGCCTGGTCGTGCGGGAGCAGCGGCAGGTGCGGGTGGGGGAGCTCGTCGAGGCCGGGCCAGAAGCCGGTCGTGTGGGAGCGGAACTCGAGCCGCCCCTCGTTCTCCAGCCCGGACAGGGCGGCGTACGACGGACCGGGGTCGACACGGCCGGGGTTGATCGCGCCGAGGTGGAGGAAGAGGGGCGGACCGGGGGCCGCCGCAGCTCGCCGCCGCAGCTCGCCGCCGTTGGGCGCGATCAGCGTCTCGGCATCTTCGGGGAGGTCGGCGCCGAGGTCGGTCGCCAGCTCCGGTGTCGTCGTCACCAGCGCCGCGGCCCGGCCGAGGGCCCGCACGCGCTCGGCCCGCTCGACCTCGCCCGGGGTCTCCCAGGGGTCGCCGAGGTCGGCGACGAGCTCGGCACCGAACAGGTCCGCGAGCCGCTCGCCGGCGACGATCGCTCCGACGGGGACGCCGATCGCGTAGACGAGGCCGGGCCAGTCGCAGACCGGCCGGCCGCCGAGCTCGCTCAGCGCCGCCTCGGCCCAGGCGCCGAGCCCCGTCGCCTTCGCCGGCGCCCGCGAACGAGATCGGGGCATGGACCGCGGTCAGCCGCGCCCCCTCGAGCACCGCCGGCGCCGGCTCGAGCCCCGACCACCAGGTCAGGACCTCGACTTCGGCGCCGCCCTCCACGAACCCTCGCGCCAGCCGCCGGGCGCGGATCGAGCGCGGGTTCGGGTCGCCGTAGAGCAGGTTCGGGGCGACGATCAGGATTCGGGGCTGCATCGGTCCGATGATCGGGCATCGGTGGCGGATTCGCTAGAAGACACGTATGACGATTCAAAGGGCTGTTCCCAACATCAAGTCAGAACAACCGGAGGCGACGCGGGACTTCTTCGTCGACCTGCTCGGCTTCGAGGTGGCGATGGACCTCGGCTGGGTCGTGACCGCCGTCTCGCCGGCGAACCCCTCGGCTCAGGTGAGCATCATCAGCAACGACGACCCGGCCGCACCGGGCATCTCGGTCGACGTCGCCGATGTCGACGCCGTCCACGCGAAAGCCGTGGAGGCGGGCTTCGAGATCGCCTACCCGCTTCGTGACGAGGAGTGGGGCGTGCGCCGCTTCATGCTGCGGGAGCCGAGCGGCACGCTGGTCAACGTCGTCTCGCACCGCCCGGACTGAGGTCCCGGTCCGCCCCCGCGCGGCGGACCTGTGCAATCCTTCGCGGACCTCGTGCTCGAGGCCATTCAGTACCGCTCGTCCCTCCCACGTGAGAAGGGGCGCGGTCGGCCGGTCGGGAGCGAGGCAGCCGAGAGCGGCACGGACCGCCGGCGAACCCCACATCCACCACCCACAGAACGAGATTTCAGACTGAGCCATGGCTGGAGACGTACGGATTGCCGTCACCCTCGCGTGCGAGGAGTGCAAGCGGCGCAACTATCAGACGAACAAGTCCCGTCGGAACAACCCCGACCGGGTCGAGATGGCCAAGTACTGCAAGTGGTGCGGCCGCCATACCGCGCACAAGGAGACGCGCTGAGGCGCGAGAGCGTCCCGGCGCCGACGAACAGGAAGAGCTGACGGTAAGTGGCCAAGAGCAGGGCACAGCGCAAGGCCGAAGCGGCCAAGAGGCGCCAGCAGCAGCTGGAGGACCGCGCCCGCGAGACGCAGGCGAAGGCCCAGCACGACACGCAGGTGCCGGAGTCCGGCGACGAGGCGATCGTCGAGGCTGACGCTCGAGGCCGGCGCCGCCGAGGCCGATCGGATCGCTCCCGACGCGGGCCCGAGCGAGGGCCCGGCCGAGTCCGCCTCCGCCAGCGACGTCCGCTCCAAGGAGGACCGCCGCGCGGCCAAGCGCCAGGAGCGGATCGAGGCGAAGGAGCGCGAGCGCAAGGCCCGCGAGAGCGCCGCCCGTCGCGCCCCCAAGGAGGAGAAGCGCGCCCCCGCCAAGGAGCGCGGCCGCGTGATGACCTTCTTCTCCTCCGTCCTCGCCGAGCTGCGCAAGGTCCAGTGGCCGGATCGCGACACGCTCGTCCAGGCCTCGGCCGTGACCGTCCTCTTCGTCGCCGTCGCCGCGGCCTACCTCGGCGTCCTCGACGCGATCTTCAGCTGGCTCGTCGATCGGCTGATCACCTGACCCGGCCCCGGATGAACCGGCTCCCCAGACTTCCGACAGCAATGCACCCCACTTCAAACACACCGAAACCGAACGAGAGAAGCTTTTAGAGATGTTCCGCTGGTACGTGATCAACACCTACTCGGGTCACGAGAACAAGGTCAAGCACAACCTCGAGCACCGGGTCCAGACGATGGGCCAGGGCCGCAAGGTCCGCCAGGTCGTCGTCCCGACCGAAGAGGTGTCCGAGATCAAGGACGGCAAGAAGGTCAGCGTCGAGAAGCGCACGATGCCGGGCTACGTGCTCGTGCAGATGGAGATGACCGACGACGCCTGGGGCCTGGTCAAGAACACCCCGGGTGTGACCGGCTTCGTCGGCTCGCGCAACAAGCCGCTGCCGCTGTCCCCGGCCGAGGTCGACAACCTCCTGCACAAGGAGGTCCCGGCCGCAGCCGCAGCAGCCGCAGCCCCCGGCGGCGCCGCCGTCACCGGCGGCCCCGCGGCTCAGGAGCGGCCCAAGCAGCGGGCCCAGTACGAGATCGGCGAGACCGTCAAGGTCATCTCCGGCCCGCTCTCCGACTTCAGCGGCGAGATCGCCGAGATCAACGACGACGCGGCCAAGCTCAAGGTCCTGGTCTCGATCTTCGGCCGGGAGACCCCGGTCGAGGTCGGCTACGACCAGGTCAAGAAGGTCTAGAGAGGCATCCAGACATGGCAAAGAAAGTCCTCACACTCATCAAGCTCCAGATCCCCGCGGGCGCCGCTAACCCGGCGCCGCCGGTCGGCCCTGCGCTCGGCCAGCACGGGGTCAACATCATGGACTTCTGCAAGGCGTTCAACGCCCAGACCCAGCAGGACTCCGGAACGATCATCCCGGTCGAGATCACGGTCTTCGAGGACCGGAGCTTCACCTTCATCACGAAGACGCCTCCGGCCGCGATCCTGATCAAGGAGGCCGCCGGCATCGCCAAGGGCTCCGCGGTCCCGCACACGGACAAGGTCGGCAAGATCACCGTCGACCAGGCCCGCGCGATCGCCGAGCGCAAGATGCCCGACCTGAACGCGAACGACCTCGATGCCGCGACCAAGATCATCGCCGGCACCGCCCGCTCGATGGGCGTGGAAGTGGAGGGACTCTGATGGCACGCGGTAAGCGCTTCCGATCTGCGCTCGAGCAGGTCGATCGAAACCACCACTACGAGCCCGCCGAGGCCGTGGCGCTGCTGAAGCGCCTGTCGACGGCGAAGTTCGACGAGACCGTCGAGCTCCACATCCGGCTCGGCGTCAACGTCCGCCACGCCGACGAGCAGCTGCGCGGCACCCTCGCGCTCCCGCACGGCACCGGCGGCGACGTCACCGTCGCCGTCTTCGCCGAGGGCGACAAGGCGCGCGAGGCCTCCGAGGCCGGCGCCGACTTCGTCGGATCCGACGATCTCGCCGAGCGGGTCGAGGCCGGCTGGACCGACTTCGACGTCGCGATCGCGACCCCGGACCAGATGCCGAAGGTCGGCCGCCTCGGACGCGTGCTCGGGCCCCAGGGCCTGATGCCGAACCCGAAGGTCGGCACCGTGACCGAGGACGTCGCCAAGGCCGTCAGCGAGTCGAAGTCGGGCAAGGTCGAGTACCGGACCGATCGCCAGGCGGTCGTCCACCTCTCGATCGGCAAGGCCTCCTTCGACGAGCAGGCGCTGCTCGAGAACTACGCCACGGTGATCGACGAGATCGTCAAGGCGAAGCCCGCGGCAGCCAAGGGCCGCTACCTGATCAGCGTCACCCTGACCTCGACGATGGGCCCCGGCGTCAAGATCGACACCAGCCAGACGACCGCCGGCGACGTGCTCGCCGCCGCCGCCGGCTTCGTGCCGAGCGCCGAAACCAACGGCCGCGGCGCGGCTGCTGCCAAGGAGGCAGCAGCGGCCGCGATCAACAGGGAGGCGGAGCAGGAGCTCGAACAGATCTCCGCCGCCGACTCCCCGTTCGAGGTCGAGGACCCCGACGCCGAGTAGGGGCGCTCCCGGCGATACGAGTTGTGGAACGGGCGGCCTTCGGGTCGCCCGTTCTTGTTTGTAGGCCGCGGGGTATGCTGTACAGTGATGCTGTATATGGCGGCATTGAGAACGCAGATCTATCTCACGGAGGAGCAGCGCCGCAGGCTGGATTCGCTCAGGCGCACCCGCGGCGAGAGCCTCGCCGAGCTGATCCGCGACGCGGTTGACGATTTCCTCGATCGCGAAGGGCTTGACCCAGGGATGAGCCTTGAGCAGACCTTCGGCGCGGCTCCGGATGCCGAGGTTCCCGACCGGGCCGATTGGTCGACGCGGCCGGCGGTCGGCTGACGTGGCCCGGGTCCTGGTCGATACCGACGTGTTCGTCGATCACCTTCGGGGCGTTCGGAGCCTGAGTCTGGATGTCGGCGAGATCCACTACTCGGCG
This sequence comes from uncultured Solirubrobacterales bacterium, assembly GCA_963793415.1. Classification (GTDB taxonomy): domain Bacteria; phylum Actinomycetota; class Thermoleophilia; order Solirubrobacterales; family 70-9; genus CAXMST01. The sequence goes on from CAWCAC010000004.1 coordinate 8,430, forward strand.
ATCACGCGGGCCGAGTTGTTCGCAGGCCCGGAGCGTCAGCACGAGGCGGTCCGGACGATGCTCGCTCCGTTCACCGAGCACGCCGTCGATGGTGCCGCGGCAGAGCTTGGGGGTGCGATCAGCCGCTCGGCGTCCGTGCCACTGCCCGATGCCCTGATCGCGGCAGCAGCGGTCGCCGAGGGGCTCACGGTCCTGACGGGCAATCGCCGCCACTTCGAGCGGGTGGAGGGCCTACCCGTCCGCAGCCCCGGTTAGCCGAACAGCGGCAAGGGGAGTCTGGGATGGGTGACGGCCTCGGCTGACCGTTCGTGGCCGCAGTAACCTGACCATGGTCATGAGGGAAATCCCCGCGAGCAAGTTCAAGGCCCAGTGTCTCGCCCTCCTCGACGAGGTGGGCGAGAGCGGGGCCGAGCTCACGGTCACCAAGCGCGGCCGCCCGGTTGCTCGCGTGGTCCCGGTCGAGGACGGGGCATCGCTGGCGGGCAGCGTCAAGCTGCTTGTCGATGAGGCGGAACTGCTGACACCGCTCGGCGATGAGTGGGGCGCCGATGCAGCGCGCGGTTGAACGTCCTGCTCAACGGCTGCTCTGGTAAACGGGCGAAGCCTCAGCTGCGCTCGAGCACGACGACCGGGATCTCGCGGTCGGTGTTCTCGGCGTAGCTGTCGTAGTCGGGCCAGACCTCGGTCATCAGCTTCCAGAGCCGCTCGCGCTCCTCGCCCTCGGCGACCGAGGTCTTGACCGGGAACTTCTCGTCCTCGACCTGGATCTCGACCCGGGGGTCGGCGGAGAGGTTCTTGAACCAGTCCGGGTGATCGGGCGCGCCGCCCTTGGAGGCGATCACGACAAAGCGGTCGCCGTCGGTGCGGTGGATCAGCGGCGTCGTTCGCGGCTCGCCCGAGTTGCGGCCGATCGTCGTCAGCAGCAGGATCGTCGTGCCGCGCCAGTGGTAACCGCGTCCGCCGTCGGTCTGCTGGTAGGCCTCAACGTGTTCTTGGCCGAAGAGTTCGTCGTCGCTTTCGCTCATGGGACGAGACTACCCCGGAGTCCGCGGATTACTCGTTGGATTCGCTGAGACCCTAGGGCGGGCAGACGCCGGCGAGCAGCGGGACCGCACAGATCAGGTCCACGGTGCTCTGCAGTCCGGCGACCTGACCCTCGACGGTGCCGAGATCGGTATCGAGGCCCGTGACCGTCCCGGTGAGCGCGGTCAGGTCGGTTGTCAGCGAGGTGACGTCCGTCTCGAGGCCGGCGACGGTCGTTTGCAGGCCCGAGATGTCGGACGTGTTGCCGAGGACATCCGCCTGCAGGCCGGTGACGGTGCCGTCGAGCAGCCCGATCTGATTGGTCAGGCTCGTGATGCTCGAGAGGGCGCCGGTCAGGCCCGTTCCGATCCCGTCGACCTGTGTCTGCAGCGTCTGCAGATCGGTATCCAGCCCCGAGATCGAGCTCAGCGCCCCGAGCAGATCGGTACCGAGGTCATCGACGGTGAGCTGCAGCGCGGCAAGGCCCGAGGTCAGGGCGCCGATGTCCGTGCTCAGGCCCGCGACAACGCCGTCAAGGGTGTCGAGCCGACTCGTGAGCAGGCCGGTGGCCGAGGTGAGGCCGTCGACGACCGAGTCGAGATCGGAGATCTGCGTCGTCAGGGCGGTGACGGTCGTCCGCAGCGCCTCGAGCTCCGTCCGCAACGTGCCCTCGACCTCGTCGATCCGGTCGCCGAGGAGTTTGTCGAGGTCGGTGAGCGCCGTCTGCAGTCCGGCCAGCGTGGCCTGCAGGGTGGCGAGGCTGTTCTCGAGCGAGGTGACGCGCGCCTCGAGGTCGTCAAGCCTGCTGTCGGTGCTGCTCGCGAGATCGTCGACGCGCAGGGAGATGAGCTTGATCTGCCCGGCAAGCCAGGTGATCATCTGGGCGAGCTGGTCGTTGGTGAAGGCGGAGTCGCGGGCGAGGACCTTGAGCTTGCCGACCTTGAGCGGCTTCGCCCGCTTGCCGGCCTTGGCCTTCTTGCCGCGCTTGGGCCGCTTGGTCTTGACCTTGGCGAAGACGGCATCGCCGGTGCGGATCTCAGGCGGCGTGATCCAACCGAGGCCGCCGCCGGCGAGCGGAGCGCGGACCTTCTTCGTCCGCTTCGCCTTGAGCAGCGCGATCGGCTGCTTGGTGCCGAGCCGCTTCTGCGACTTCGGTGTGAGCAGCGTCGCCAGCAGCACGTTCTTCTTCGCCGCCGTGGGCGAGACCAGCACCTGACCGCTGAGGGGAACCCGCTTCGCGGCGGCGGGCGAGGCGGTCGCGGCGAGGGCCAGAGCGACAAGCAGGACCGTCAACAGGCCGACCCGGATGCGGGAGATCGGGGGAAGGGTCAGCGACGACAAGGTGAACGGCATCGAGGTGAATCCAGACTGATCGGATGACAGGTTGCCCTCTCTGACTCGGCAGCCCTACTCGATCCTTGACGACTCCCGCTGAAGCC